>OY829953.1:685000-4492227 GCA_963692525.1 Opitutales bacterium | reverse complement strand
GACATTTTGGGGAAAGCGCTCAACCAGCCGATCTATAATTTGCTTGGAGGCCAGGTTCATGAAAAACTTCGCTCTTATACCTACCTTTATCCGGACCCGAAAAGTGAGACCAAAGATGCCTGGTCAATAGCCGATGTATTCGGCCATCCAGAACTCACACCACAAAGAGCTGCCGACTACGTTGAGCAGGGATTCACCGCCGTAAAATTCGACCCCGTGATGCCGATGACCGCCTTTGATCCGCGGCAGCTTTCACTCGAGGTATTGGATAATGCCGAGCTGGTGATTAAAAACACACGCGAAGCAGTCGGCAGCAAGTGTGATTTACTTATCGGAACACACGGGCAAATGACGACCTCCAGTGCGATCCGCCTTGCGAAAAGAATGGAGCCTTATGACCCCTTGTGGTTTGAAGAGCCGGTGCCGCCAGAAAATACAAATGAAATGGCGCGTGTAGCCCAATCCACCAGCATCCCCATCGCCACCGGTGAGCGTCTATCAACAAAATATGAGTTTGTAGATTTACTGGAGAAGCAGGCTGCGGCTATACTCCAACCTGCTCTCGGGCGGGTGGGAGGAATTCTCGAGGCTAAGAAGATTGCCGGGATGGCGGAAGCGCATTACGCGCATATCGCCCCGCATCTTTACTGTGGTCCGATCGAAGCCGCCGCGAATATACAGATCGCAACCTGCAGCCCCAATTTTTTAATCCAGGAAAGCATTGAGACTTTTGGCAGTTTTCATGCTGAGGTTCTCAAGGAACCCATTCGTTGGGAGGACGGTTATATCATACCACCGAGCACACCTGGCCTGGGGGTCGAGTTGAACGAGGAAGTAGCGGCGAACAGACCTTATACTGGACCTGTCTTTCCCGAGTTGGGGGACAAACCGATATGATTTTCGATTGTCGATTGAGGGATGTCGGGCATTGCCCTCGGTAGCGATTGCGGATCGTGTGGAGTTGGAAGTCGAAAGTCGAAAGGGTATAGCGCTAACGCGCGATTAAGCGATAATGAGATGACGCGGAAATGCGGTCAGGAAAAACCTATAGAACTATTCAGTATCATGGAGCTTGCATCGTGCAGTCTGAACCCTGTCTTTCGTATATCGAGTGATCTTAAATCCGCATTACCTCATTCACGCTTATACACATTATCGCATAGCTTACATCACACATCATACATCGAAAATCGCACATCATACCAATATCTAATGATGTCAGATGTCAGATGTTTGATATTTGAGGTATTAAAACCACATCCTACATCGCACATCGAACCTCTGAACCCTGTACCGAGAGCGTAGCTCGACATCTTCCACCCTGCCTGTCACGGCGAAGCGAAGCGAAGACGGGAACCCCGCATTTCGTATATCAAACATCACACATCTAAATTCTCACATCAATCTTCCCGATATCCGCATTACCTCATTCACGCATTATCGCATTATCGCATTACCTCATTCACGCATTATCGCATTATCGCATTATCGCATTATCGCATTATCGTAAAGCTCAGGGCGTATACCAAATCGGTGAGGTATATGCACGTTCCTGGTGGCTCAGCGGTATCTGTTCAGGCATCTTGACATCAAAGAACTTGGCATCATAGGCCTGCCAGGTCGGGGTCGGAATCTCGAGAACCCGGGCGTAATAGACCGCGCGATGATCCGGGTTGAAGTCGGGATCAGTCCACACGGCACGTAGTTCGGCATCTCCAATGTTGTTGAGGTACGAAGCGTCTGCAGTATCCACGGTATTTCCCACGGGTGTTTTACAACGACCATCGGCGCTTATTTTACGACCATCGGACACCGCTATATCGTAAATTCGCTCTCGTCGCTTTCCTTTTTTGTCGAGCCATCCCTTTACGATCTGGATGCGATCCAAATTACCGGACCACGTATCCTTGAGGGCACCGACCATGAACACCGGGGCTTTCTTGTTCGCAGGCTTCTTCGGTAGATCCCCCCCCCCCCATCGGCACACCCTTTCGGTAGCCGATTGAGACAGCGTCGGGACGATAAACTTCATCCTCGCCGTAGTCCCAACCACCGAAGAAACGCACCGTGATTCGCGTCCCGGTCGTTGCGTAGGTTTCTTTCTTCTGCATCGCTTCGAAGAGCGCCTCGCGGGTGTTCTCGCGAGCCCAGACCGCAGCGAGCCCCGAGGCGAGCGTTTCGTATGAATAGGTCGTCAGCGACTCGTCGCCAGAGAGGGACGCGATCACAACGTGCTCCCAGCGATCGGCAGACGGTTCCATGGTCGGGGTTTTGCTCCAGTTGTTCTCGTCCCGGGTGGTGGCCAGTGAAGTGTGTGCGTCGGTACTCCCAACCATGCCAATCTTGTAGGGATTGACACCGAGCTTCTCCTCTAGTTGGAGACCCAACTGCAGGGCAGTGCGTGCGTATTCATGTTGCAGCATCCAGTCCTCTTTGGGCTTTGCGCCAACAATGTCGCCCTTGTCCCAGGTGCCGTAATCGGCGAACTCGTCGTTGGGAGACAGGAAGGGGTGGGCCTCGCCGTCGCCCTTCATCTGGGTGACCTCGTAAAGCGGTTCCCAACGGTTGCGCGTCTCGGCGTACGCCCGGTCGATCGGTTGGCCGTTGAGCCTCTCGAGCGGGAACATCTGCCCATTGGAGACATTGCCGTTGTGGGCGATGGCGATAACGGTTCCGCCGGTCTTGTCCTCGTAGGCTGCCAGGTAATCCCATAGCTTCTCCGGATCGATCGAGTGCGCGGCGCTAAAGGGTACAACTTGGCCCGCCTTGTTGGCGCCGTCTTTGAAAATAACGACCCGGTGCAGATTGCCTGGCGTCTCTTGCGTAGCTATCGAGGTCCATTCAAACCCGATAAAGGCTGTAAAGCGTCCAGGCTCGTTGTACTTCTCGGCGAAAGCGATCTCTCGCTCCCAGACTGTCCGTGTCATCCTCGGATTGTCGATCGGATCTCTACCTGCGGTTACAGCATCCGTAATCCACTGCTGAAACGCACCCCGCCCGTCACCGGCTTTCACCATGTCGTGGACCATTCGGCCCCACTCGTTCTTGAGGAGCTCGGGGTTGGACTCTGCGATCATCGGGGCGAGCCCCAGGTTCTCGGCGTGGTCCGCCACCACGAGAAAGTCAAGGGGACGGATCAGGCGGGCTCGCATCCCTGCTGCCGAAAGGACTTCCTCGCCCCTCGCGAAGCGGTAGGCCTCTTCGGGGCCGAGGGTGTTGCCCATCATGCCGGCATCGGTGGAATAGGAGGTGTGCAGGTGAGTGTCGCCCCAGTAGACACCCTCGGCCAGGTTGGCATCGCTGGCGGTCCTTTCGACATAGGGCGAGTAGATCTTTGGTCGCTCGAGCACATTGTCGGGATTGACGTCCTGTGGGAACGCCACGACTGGCATAATCGATACAAATATTGATATCCGGATTATTAACATCATTCTAATCTTAGCTTTCGACTCCATTGAATTATCCTATCTGTTGTTTTTTGAGAAAGTTCGCAGAATTTGTATCATTGTTGCAAATCGTGAGGACAAACACCATGACCTTTCATTTTGTCAGGGCTATTGATAGACGCGGCTAATGCAAGTGATATTTTGATCAAAACTCATCCAGTAATTGCGGTGGTTGGTAGGGATCGAGCGTTCCTGGTTTGATCGGGGGGTATTTTTTCAGCGAGGCCGCATGCTCCCCCAGCTGGACAAGTCCTGCCTTCGTTACCCAGGTATTGGGGAAGAGAACGTTTTGGCTTTCTTGCGGATCGGTGAGAAGATTATAGACCCGTGGCATTCCGAGCTTCCGCGTCTCGCTGAAGACCGTGTCCAGTTCCTTGAAGTTCACTTTCCAGTTGCGCCATTTGACGCCAAAAATGTCGTTACCCATGTAGACTATCACGCCCTCGCGGTTTGACTTCTTCTGTTTGCCGAGGAAGAAATCGGTCTGGTCTACCCCATCGATGACACGGTCCATGGGCACTTTTCCACCCGCAATTCGAGCGAAGGTGGGAAAGAGATCCATCTCATGGACGATTTCATTGCTGGCGGCGCCGGCCGGAATCTTGTTCGGCCACCGGATTGCAAATGGAACCCTCAGGGCGCCTTCGAAACCGGTAAACAGGGTGCCGCGCCAGGGACCGGCAATTCCCAGGCTGGGAGTAACGACTTCAAGGGCGCTGGTCCCATGGGGGGTTGCCTCGGGTCCGTTGTCGGCTGTAAAGATGAAGATGGTATTTTCACGGATACCGAGGTCATCAATCGCATCCAGCAGCCTCCCGGTGTAGGTGTCGATCTGATGCAGGAGGTCTGCCCAGTTCCCGTTGCCCGTCTTGCCGACAAAGTCAGGATGTGGGCGCGTCGGGTAGTGGGTCGCGGTGTAGGGAAGATATAGGAAGAACGGTTTCTTGCCCTTCGATTTGCGCTTCATGAAGTCGATCGCCTTATCCGTCAAATCGCCATCGATGAGTGGGCGATACTCCAGGTTCCACGGGCGCACGTTTTTCGGTTTTTCATCTTTCAGCGCTTCGAGGACGAATGTTTCTTCCACCCCGCTATCAGCGAAGCCCTGCAGTTCGGTATAGGCAGATTCGTCGGTGGAATTCTGGATTCCATACCATTCATCGAAACCCTGGTCCGTGGGGAATCGGCCCTTGGTGCGACCCAGGTGCCATTTACCAAACATACCGGTACTATATCCGGCATCTGAGAGCATCTCTGCCATGGTGACTTCCCATCCGACGAGCCCATAGACCCCTCCGGCAAGAGGCGCTACGCCGTTGCCGCTTCGAATCGCATAGCGACCGGTCATGATAGCGGAACGAGAAGGCGTGCATTGGACTTCGACATTAAAGTTCGTTAGGCGGAGACCCTCGCTCGCCAACTTGTCAAGCCGAGGCGTCGCTGCGCCCCTGATGATCCCTCCACCATTGAAACCAGGTTCCCCCCAACCGAAGTTGTCCAGGAAGACGAGAACGATGTTCGGCTTACTCTGGGCATAGGCGATCGGTGCAAGCATAAACGTTGTTGCAACAACGATCTTTAGTAACAGGTATTTTATTGATTTCATAGTTGCTAAAGTGTTTATGTGATTGATGGTAAAATATTTCTGGATGCGGGAGACCAAGTGAAAAACTAACAATGAAAAATGAAAAACTGATTTTTTTTCGAACGCTATTTTCATCTTTAATTTTTCACTCTTCATTTTTAATTCTTCATTTATTTCGGCGTATACGCATTATCGCAAAGCTCAGGGTGTATACCAGATTGGACTGGTATAGGCCCGTTCCTGGGTTGTCATGGGAATTTCTTTATCCATCGTTATACCGTATCTGACCGCTTCGTAGGCAGTCCAACGAGGTGTCGGAATCTCGATGACTCGTGTGTAATAAACCGCCCGCTCCCCGGGATCGAAATCTGGATCCGTCCAAACTGTGATGAGTTCGGAGGCCCCGATGCTGTTGGTCCAGGTGGCCCGCTCGACATCCACCGTGTTTCCAGCCTTGGTTTTGCAGCGTCCGTCCTTGCCGATTTTTCGGCCATCCGAAACAACGACGTCAAAAATTTTTTCATGAAGCTTACCCTTCGAATCCATCCAGCCCTTGATAATCTGTACGCGGTCCAGGTTTCCGCTTAACAGGTCTTTCAAAGCGGCCACGAGGAAAGTAGGAGATTTCCCATTCGGTGCGTCAGACAAATCGCCGCCCATCGGCACGCCTTTTTCATACCCGGCAAAGGCGGGGCTGCGTCCCAGCGCGTCCTCGTCAGTGAATTCCCAGCCCCCGAAAAAACGGACCATCATGCGTGAACCGGTTGTGGCATAAGTTTCCTTTCGCTCCATGGCGTCGTAGATCGACTTCCGAGTGTTCTCCCTGGCCCACACCGCAGCCAATCCTGAAGCCACCTGTTCCCAACCCATGATCTGTTGGTCACCCATTTCGATAACCATATGTTCATATCGTTTCGGTCCAGGTTCGGATCCGGAGTGCTTGCCGAAAAAGTTGTCTTCCTGAGCGGTGGCTAATGAGGTGTGGCTGTCGGTGGACCCAACCAGACCGAACTTGTAGGGATTCGTGCCGAACTGCTCTTCGAGATTCAACCCCATTTTCAGCGCTTCCCGAGCGTACTCGCCCGCAAGCATGCTGTCTTTTTTAAGTTCACTCATATTCAGGTTGGCTTTATCCCAGGTCTCGTAGTCGGCGAACTCGTCGTTGGGGGACAGAAAAGGATGCGTCTCCCCGTCGCCCTTAATCTGCGTGACTTCATAGAGAGGTTCCCATTTAATGCGTTCCTGAACGTATTCCTTGTCTAGCTTGGTACCGTCGTACTGTGCCTGGTCTGGAAACATGATGCCGTTAGCCAGATTACCGTTGTGGGCGAGAGCCAAAACATCACCCCCGGTCTTTTCCTCGTACGCGGCCATCCATTTCCACAGGTCACGAGGATTGGGGCTGCCATAGGGCGGGGTTGTCGTGTACGGATCCACCTGTTGTGCCTGTTGTGCCCCGTCTCTGTAGATGACGTTGCGATGCATGTTATTCCCCATAATAAGGGAAGTCCACTCGTAACCGATGAAAGCGGTAAACCGGCCGGGCTCGTTGTATTTTTCCGCGGCGTCGATGATGATGTCCCAGGTTCTACTGAAGGGTTTTGAACCCGGAAGAATATCCAGTGACTTATCCAGTTTGCCTTGCGCGAAGTTATTGATGATGTACATCCCAGCTTCCATACCGTGCTTGCCACCCTTTCGAATCTTGTCTGACAGTTCCTTGGCGATCTTCGACTTGCTTATCAAGACGGGGTCGGCGTCATTCAGGAGGGTGAACAAGCCCATGTTATCGGAGTGATCAGACACAACCAGGAAATCCAGGGGGCGGGACAGCTTTGCCCGAACACCAGTTGAGGATTTTAGTTCTTCACCACGCGCAAAACGATAGGCTTCTTCCGGCCCCAGCCGGTTTCCAATCGCCCCGGCATCCATGGAAATAGAGGTATGAAGGTGCGTATCACCAAATAATGGCCTGGATGGAAAATTTCGATTGGCATAAGGAGAAAACTTATCGTCCTGAAATGCTTTCTCAAGACTCGCCGCTTCAGGCGGAGGTTCTGCGGCGATGGAAACCACAGCCATGGCTGAGACAACTGCACACACCGTCAACGTGGGCAGGTTAAAATAGGAGTCGATGCATTTAAATTTAGAATTCCTCATGAAACAAGATCTCTTTGATTGCTGTTAATTATTATCGAGATGTTTACATGATGTGTCATGATGCACTACGCAATACAAATTTCTAACGGTGAAGTTAAACGGTAAAAACGTGTTATGACACATGATTATCGATTACCGATTGTTGATTGGGAGGATGAATGAGATCAAACAGCAGCGCATTGCGATGTTTGATGATCGAGGGAATTGATATACGATGTTTGATATGCGATTTTCGATATCCGATGTGTTTAGGTTACTTTATACATCGCACATCGATCTTCCAGAAATCCGCATTTCCCCATTCACGCTTATACGCATTATCGCATAGCTTACTTCGTATATCGAATATCAAACATCATATATCATTTATTGCGATCTCCGAGGGGTTAAAATTCCGCCTTGCCATGCAATGGATCGCCGTATTGATTATGGCGCATTAGATGAATTCAAGCTGGCAGCCCATGAGAAAATTAACTGTTATTTTAATCGTTCTACCGCTCGTCCTGATGGTCAGAGTTGCACCCGGAGAATCGAGCGCTCCGGTTGACCCCGGTGCGTTGCTGGAGTCCATGGCAGCGTACCTGCTATCGTTAGACTCCTTTACACTCTATACGGAAAAGGTGTTCGACGACGTCCTGTCCGACGGCGCAAAGGTGCAGTTCGCCGGAGCAGCGACCCTTTCCATCCGCCGTCCCGACGGCATTCATATTGACTATGGCGACGATCTGAGCGCTAAGGAAATGTGGTATAACGGCAAGACCGTTACCTTCCTCGACCATTTGAAGAAAGTTTACATGCAGATGGATGCGGCTCCACGGATTCAGGATGCATTGAAGCAACTGGAGAACGATTACGGATTATTTCTACCACTGGCGAGCTTGCTGCGCGAAAACGCTAGCCAGGTTTTTCAAGATGGTTCATCCAAACAACGTAACCTGGGCCTCCATGATGCAGATGGAATCACCTGTCATCACCTATTATTCGTTGGCGATGCGGTCGACTGGCAACTATGGATAGACGCCGATGGCGATCCTGTGCTGCGTAAGATCGTAGTCACTTATAAGGAGCTTGAAGGCGCACCGCAACATGCCACCGTAATAACCGAATTTGTGGCCAACCCGCCGCTTGAGGACGCTCTTTTCACCGCGCAATTACCCGCCGGCTCTGTACGTGCCGAACCGATAAAAATTAAAGGGAGGGCGTCATGATTTTGGGATTGATGAGAAGAAAAAGAGTATGGCGCATCACGTTAACGACCGTTGTTCTTATCGTATCGGCGTCGGTGACGCTGATGGATTTTGCCCAGGCGCAACGGCGCGGTGGTGGAGGCGGCGGCCGTAGTGGCGGAGGTGGCTCCCGTAGCGGCGGAGGTGGAAGCTCTGTGCAGGGCCGGTTCGGCTCCGGTTCGTCGAGCCGGGCATCGTCATCGTCGCAGCGCAGTTATAACACGTCGGGCCAGTTTTCCGGTGGCGGGTTCAGTGGAGGTGCTTCCCAGGACCGCAGGAGCAATGCGCAAGGGCAGGGAAGCTCTAGCCGTTCGAGCGCAGCCTCCAGCGAACGCACGAGCGGTCGTTCGGAGAACCGTTCCAATAGTTCGAGTGATCGTACAGAACGTGGCGACGACCGCACGGAGCGGCAGGGAAATCGTCAGGAGGGTAGCACCGATCGCACCGATTCGCGCCAGGATGGACGAAGCGACCGAACGGAGTCACGCACCGGGTCGCGCGAGGAATACTACCGCAACTTTAACGACTACGGCAACTACTGGGGTCACCATCACCATGGCGGCTATTGGGGCAACGACGACGCGGCTTGGGCCTTCTTTGGTGGGCTCGTCCTCGGTGCGGCCATCGCATCCATTCCCGAGAAGAACGAGGTCGTAGTTGTAGAAAACCATACCTACTACTATTCCAATGGAAGCTATTACTCACCAGCACCCACTGGCGACGGCTATACAGTCGTTGCGCCACCCGTCGGCGCAACGGTGCAAAACGCACCTGCACAGGTTACCAATGTTTATGTCAATGACCAGCAATACGGCTATTCGAACGGAGCCTATTACGATGTAAAACCCCCCGAAGAAGAAGGCGGTGTGCCTGCGTACGAAGTTGTAACTCCCCCGGTGGGCGCCACGGTCGACACCTTACCCGAGGGGACCGTTACCAAGAAGATCAAAGACACCGAATATTTTGTCTACGCAGAGACCTATTATCGCCCCTTTTACGCGGGCAGCGACGTGGTTTACATGGTCGTTGCCGATCCGACGAGTGCATGAGAGTCTATCGATTGATTTGATATCCGAGGGAATTGATATCCGATGTTTGATATCCGATATTCGATGTGCGAGGGATTGAACCTTATCCATACTTCGAATATCATATATCTGATATCCTAAATCGTATATCTTTCTTATCGATGGCGGATTGAGTGATGTTAAATCCCCATAACCTCATTCACGCATATATGCATGACCGCGTATCGAGGGATTTGATATCCGACGTTTGATATCCGACGTTCGATTTGTGAAGGGTTGGAGATTTCTTTCTTACTTCGGATATCGCATATCTATCTTATCGATATCCGATTTTCGATGGCGGATTGAGTGATGTTAAATCCGCATTACCTCATTCACGCTTATACGCATTATCGCATAGCTTACATCGCATATCGTATATCAAACATCGTATATCTATCTTAATATTGACCTCTCCGTACTCGTTGACAAACTGACGATGCATATATGAATCAGTCACGAACAGACACAACCACACAAACCGTTGTCGACATAATTATCCGTGTTGGTTTTTTATTGGCCCTGATTGCCTGGTGCTTTCAGATCCTGACTCCTTTTTTCACGCCCGTACTTTGGGGGCTTCTCATTGCCGTAATATTGAAGCCATTATATGAGACACTCAAAATCCGTATTGGGGGGCGGGGTAAATTGAGTGCGACGATAATTTCTATCGTCCTGTTAGCTATTGTCCTCCTTGCCAGCTATGTCTTCTTTGATTCTCTTGTTTCCGGAACGAGGACCATTGGCACGCAGTTGGAAAACAATGAATTCCATCTACCGCTTCCAAGTGAAAAGGTGGCGGATTGGCCACTGATAGGAGAAAAAACCTATAAAGCATGGAAACTTGCCTCTGAAAACCTGGATGCGGCGTTAGAGAAATACGATAAACAATTGTCTGCTGTTGGTAAGATGATGCTTAATTCGGCCTTAGGAACCGGGCTGGGGGTATTGCAATTTATTCTTTCCATCATCATTGCAGGAATTTTATTAGCCACATCCGAAAAGGGATCCCTATTCGCCAGAAATTTCTTTCGTAAGATTGTGGGTGAGCGCGGAGATGAATTTGCCGAGATAAGCAATGTCACAATCAAGAATGTGGCGAAGGGTATCCTGGGTGTTGCTTTTATTCAATCCACATTGGCCGGTATAGGTTTTATACTGGCGGGTGTGCCCTATGCGGGTCTATGGCGCTGATATGCCTGATCCTCGCCATCATCCAAATCGGTCCGGGACTGGTGATCATTCCGGTCATCATCTATCTCTTTTCTACGATGGAACTGTTGGGGGCAATATTGTGGACTGTATACCTCGTGATCGTGATGATTTCGGACAGTTTCCTCAAGCCGATCCTCCTTGGAAAAGGAGCACCCGTGCCGATGCTAGTCATATTTCTCGGAACGATTGGTGGATTCATTACCTCGGGATTTGTCGGCATGTTTATCGGCGCAATAATCCTGTCCCTGGGATACAAATTGTTTATCGCCTGGCTCGATGAAGGAACGGAGACGGGGAGTTGATGTTTGATATGCGAGGGAAATGATATCCGACGTTTGATATTCGATATTCGATTTGCGAGGGGTTGAACCTTATCGATACTTCGAATATCGCATATCGCATATCGGATATCGGAAATCGTATATCTATCTTCTCTAAACCCCGAACCCCGAACCCTGCCTGTCACGGCGAAGCGAAGCGAAGACGGGAACCCTGCATTTCGCATATCGATCGATGCCTGTCGGGCATAGTCCCGCGACTGCGGGACGACGACTGGTGGCAATTCTTCTTTTTTAAGTTTGAATGGGAAATGGATTTTTCTCGTTTTAAAATCATTGGCATTAAATAATTATAAGTAGATATGAGAATGGATGAATACAGGAAGAATCATTGGTTAAGCGTTCTCACTTCGAGGCGAAGATTTATTAAAAAAAGCTTATGGGCCGCGCTAAGCGCGACGTTGGGATCACAATTCGTGTTATCACCCAAGGTCCAGGCAATGATTAACTCTTCTGCTTTTGCTGGAGAAATTGAACCCATGATCTTGAAGGGGAAACATCCCGGGCTGACTATTTTAAATAATAGACCGTGGAATGCGGAAACTCCCGCACACCTTTTAGATGATGAGATTACCCCAGCGGATAAATTATTCGTCAGGAATAATGGACTCGTCCCGACAAAGATTGATGTCGATAACTGGACTTTAACAATCGGGGGAGAGTCGGTTAAAAATAAAAAAGTTCTTACATTAAAAGAATTAAAATCAGAATTTACGCATCACACTTATCAATTGACTTTAGAATGCGGGGGAAACGGGCGCAGTGAATTCAATCCCCCCGCTAAAGGCAATCAATGGACGCTAGGTGCGGTGGGCTGTCCCAAGTGGACAGGAGTTAGATTGCGAGATGTATTGGAGTACGCGGGCATTAAAGACGATGCGGTATATATCGGTTATTACGGTAAGGATACTCATTTAAGCGGAGACCCGAATAAAGATCCTATCTCTCGGGGGGTGCCCATGTCCAAGGCTCTCGAGGATGAATCGCTAATCGCCTGGGCGATGAACGGGGAGGCCCTGCCGCTGATGAATGGTTATCCTTTGCGTTTAATTTTTGGCGGTTGGCCCGGCTCGACATCAGGAAAATGGTTGGAGCAGATTGATATTAGAAACAAGGTCCATGACGGCACAAAAATGGGTGGCTATTCCTACCGTGTGCCCCGCTATCCGGTCGCACCTGGAACTGAAGTAGCGAAAGAGGATATGCGTATCATTGAATCGATGCCGGTTAAATCGCTCATCACCTATCCCCGAACGGGCTCGATTATCAATAAAGGTAAAGCAGTGATGGTAAGAGGGCATGCCTGGGCTGGAGACTTTGAAGTGGCGGCTATGCATCTGTCCATAGACTATGGCGCTACCTGGCAGGAATGTGATCTCAAATCACCAATCAATCGCTTTGCCTGGCAACATTTTCAAACTGAGATTCTACCAAATGGTAAAGGTTACTACGAAGTTTGGGCAAGAGCAACAGATAGTAGAGGAGTGATGCAACCGATAGTCCTGCCCGGTTGGAATCCTAAAGGTTACTTGAACAATGCCTGTCATCGAATTGCGCTCAAAGTCGTCGATCCGAAGAGTAAATTAAGTTCACCCCAAACGGGATAAGCGAACGATGTGTAAAACCAAGCTTTTGTTCGGTACATTAATTGTTGTTGCGATCATTTTCTCAAACGGTGTTTTTTTTAAAAATTTATTTCAACAGCCCCTCACCGATAAAAATAGTACAAGCTCCCCCCCATCTGGAGAAAATAAAGTGTTGATCGTTAACACAAGTACCTCTCCAGAGATGGAAAAAGCAGAACCAGGGATTGATGATACCACTGGCTTTATTATCGATTCAGGTTTCGAAGAAGTCAGGGCGAACTGCATGGGATGCCATTCATCTCTCCTCGTCACACAAAATAGGGCAACACGTGACGGCTGGTTAAGTACTATCCGGTGGATGCAGGAAACGCAGAATTTTTGGGACCTGGGTGATAATGAAACTATTATCCTGGATTACCTGGCCAGAAATTATTCACCTCCTGAAGGAATTGGGAGAAGGGCGAATTTGAAGAATATTCAGTGGTTACCCCTCGTGGAATGACTGAATGACTATCAATTCCGGATTGCGGATAAGGGAAAGAATGAACCGCGGATGGACGCGGATAAACACGGATATGATATAAGGAGAAGATTTAGGAATTTAGGACTCAGGAAATCAGGAAAAGAGTAGAGAATACTGCATCCGCGTTTATCCGTGGTTTATTTTTTTAAATTCCTGAGTTCTTAATTTTCTTTCTTGTGCTTTTTGTGGCTATTCAATTTTCTCGAAATATTGTTTTCGTGTTTATTAGTGTTCATTCGTATTTAACTTTCTTTAATTCCTGCGATGGCTAAAAATAATTTATCCTCTAGTCGGAATAACAGTATGAATATTTCCGACAGCGAGATCCAAAAGCAGAATAAAGAACTGCAGGCCTCACTGCTTGAAGAAAATCAAAACTGGGTGGTCTCTGAATGTAAAAGGATACTTGAAGAAAATTCTCAATGGGAGTGGGACTATACATCCGCAGGTGCCTATGAAAAAAGTATGGATCCCTATAGAGATAGCTGGCGTGATACGATGGGGGAGATAAATTGTGATAGTGAATTTCATCCGGAAAAAGAACCTTTTTTTGAAGATGATGATGCGATAGCTGAGTGGGTATCGATTAATGTGCAATCTGACTTAACGGCGAAAGCGGTGTTGGCTCTGCCAAAGAATAAGACAGGTCCCTTGCCACTCGTTGTCGCTCTGCATGGGATGCTGGGGTCTCCCTCCGTGGTGTTTGGCTTTAAAGACTCGCAGGAAGAAGCCTATCATGGGTACGGAAGAGAGTTATTAAAAAAGGGGTTTGCTGTCTTGGCGCCGGCAAGCATTAACGAATCCACTCCACGGATCAGAGTGCATCGATTGAGTATGCTCGTGGGCAGTTCAATTACTGGTCTGGAGGTGGGAAAAATAAGAAGATTGTTGGATTATGTTTTAAGTTTGCCCGAGATTGACGAGGAGCGAATAGGGATGTGGGGAATATCACTGGGCGGACTCTACACGATGTGCATAGCTGCTTTGGACAAAAGGATAAAGGCGGCGATCATGTGTGCATTTTTTATGGACCGCTTAGAAAAAATAACCGTAGAGTCACCACACTACGGTAGTTGGTTCCTCCCTCATGAAGAACACCTGCTCATACCGGGTTGGTTTAAAGGTGGATTTACCGACGCTAATCTATTGAGCATGGTCTGTCCACGCGCACTGCAGATAGCGGAAGGTAAAAAAGATTCCACCAGCTGGTGGCCCTTACAAGAAAAAGAATTTCAAAAGTTATACCAACACTATGACAAGCTTGACTTGAAGGAGAATGTCGAATTTCTCTGCCACGAAGGAACCCATGAAGTAGTCATCGAACCCGGCCTGCGGTTTTTGGAAAAATGGTTAAGGTGAAATTTGGAACTCATGAACTCAGGAAATAAAGAATCAATAACCGCGGATTACGCGGATATGCGCGGATTTTGTTTTAGAGGAGTCTAAAGTCAAAGGTCGAAAGTCGAATGAGGAAATAACCCCTTCCCGAGCGAAGCGATCTCAGCGGCTTTGCGGTTCAATTATATTCTACTTGTAATATTATCTTCTTTTTTCCTGATTTCCTGAGTTCTAAATTTCTAAATCTTATTCTTATATTATATCCGTATTAATCCGCGTCCATCCGCGGTTTATTCTTTCCACATTACCGTATACAAGCATTTGAGGATGCCCAACCGTCGCACGAGGCTATGGACGACAGGCGGACTTTGCCCTCGGTACGCTTTTACGCACAATCGCATTGTCATTTTACCCTCCGTTGGAGGTGACGGGATAAAAATCAATCAAGTGTCAACTTTCTGCGATTGCAAAAGGCGAAGGACTCTTAATTAATTCCAATTGCCCGGGAGTAGCTCTCTCTTCAAATCCTTCCGCGGTATCTACTAATTTACCCCATGGTGTTTGAAAAGCCGGGGCATAAGATATAAAAAATGTCCGGCGTGTGTTATTGCTCTGGTTAATCAACGCTCCATGAGTAAGGTCTTCCGAAAAAAGTACGGCATCCCCTGCTTTACAGGGACAGGTTTCAATTAATGGGTGATTCTCATCGGGGACGCTACCGCTAAACGGATTATCAAAATTACTCTTATGGCTTCCCGGTATAACCACGAATGAGCCTTTTTCTTCGGAGACATCCGTTAAAGCATAGGCCACTTTCACACTGACACATTTAAACTG
Source organism: Opitutales bacterium (assembly GCA_963692525.1). Classification (GTDB taxonomy): domain Bacteria; phylum Verrucomicrobiota; class Verrucomicrobiia; order Opitutales; family PNEW01; genus PNEW01. Next base: position 4,476,906 of record OY829953.1, on the reverse strand, counting down.
TCCGTTTTCGATGGCAAATTCACTATAGGCCAAAAGCTCTGCGTAGCCATGATGTAATGGGCTGCATTGTCCCTGTTTTCTTGAAAAAAATGAATAGGCATCGAGCCGAACAGGTTCGTTGATCATGGCACGGATGTAGGGAAGTGTACTCGGACAGTCGATCAGCTTCTCAAAAGACCCGCCCATGGGTAAAGGGTTACAGCTGTAATTATGTCGCGATACATCGTAATTTTCATTCTTGTTATTGTACTGTCGAATTACTCCTCTTGCCGTCACTTCCTCTGTGGTAAGTGTTTCCATGAAATCGATCTCTTCATTTAAACTTTTTACCAGATCTTCTGGCAGCGCTTGCCGAATAACAAGGTACCCTTTCAAATCAAATAAATATCTTTCTTCTGGAGTCATTTTAGTACGATTCTTAGAGTTTTATATTCAAGACGATCATTTCCTTGATCGTGGAGAATATCTTATTTATTTGATTTGTAAAGTTCATCCCTCTTTAACTCTATATTGTCATTGAAATTTAATTGGCAATCCTTTCCCCTTAATCTTTATGCGTCTTTGGAAGAAGTCGTCCCGCAGCTGCGGGACTCGGAAGTGTTTCTTGTGACTATTCTTCATATGAATGTATAGCTATCATACGCATCAATCATGGGTTATAAAATGGAAATAAAAACTTGTTACCTATCGCATATATTTCTATTAACACTCTTCGTTTTTGTCTTCCCACTCTCTTTGATCGCCAAAAAGGCATGGGTGCATGGAGGTTTTGAAGATTTTTCCCAGGGCTGGTTTGAAAATGGGGGAGCCAACCTTTACGTGAATGCGAACGGGATCATCGAGATGATCAATAATTTCGATGTCAACAACGATGGCTATGCGGATATCATCCTGGCAAATGCGCATGGAAAAACAGAGTGGGGCCCCACCCATGTATTTACCGTCGATGAGGGACCCTCGGATCAGTGGAAACGTGAGCAAATGTTTGTCGGCAGTTACTGTTTATGGATGAGCCGGATTATCGATCTGGATGAAGATGGATACATGGATCTCGTTACCGCCAATTCCTATAATGAAGTTACTTGTGAAGTGCCATCATACATTTACTGGGGTGGACCGAACGGACTGGGGGTCAACCGCTCTGACCTGCCAACGATTGGCGCTTATGATTTCGCGGTTTACGATATCAACCGTGATGGGCGGTTAGATGTTGTCTATCCCTCCGCGTGGAAAGACCCGCACAACCCCGGTATGCCATTGTTGGCTCAGGTTTATCTTCAACAGGAAGATCGTCAATTTGAATTCGCCACTGAGTACTATGACTTGTGGGGGATGGCGGCAACCTCGGTTGATATCGCTGACTTGAATGATGACGGCTATGGCGATCTCGTTTTGGCCAATTTAAGACGCGAATATGATACAAGTATAGATTCGGTCCTTTACTGGGGTACAGCGGAAGGATTCGATACAAAGACACCCCATTATTTACCCACCAGTGGGGTGCGACAGGTTGTCCTGGAAGACCTCAATGGAGATGGTGATAAAGATATCATCTTCAGCTGTCGGGGGCACGCGTGTATCTATTGGAACGAAAATGGAAAGTTCAATTCAGACGAACCCTTAATCATAGAAGTAATGAGGAAAGCTGGAGAAGAGGGTAGATCAAAAAGCCAATTACACATCACTTTTGCTGATGTTGATGGTGATAAGGTAAAGGATATGATTATGGCCACCGATAATGGTGTAGAGATACACTCGGTTGACGATTTGCTTACCGTGAAAACCACTCTCGCTGTAGAAAATGCAAGATGGATTACAGTCTCTGACCTCAATGGTGATAAGCTACCGGAACTCGTTGTCAGCAAGTTCCACGGTGAAGTGATGTATGAATCTGAATCACCCATATTCTGGAATAGTCACTCAGGTTTCTCTGAAAAGAACGTCAGTTGGATTTCCACTGAAGGGGCGATAGGCAATACGGTCGGGGATCTGAATGGCGATGGTCAAAGTGAAGTAATTTTCCATAATCACATGAGTGGACCGGTGGCATCAACGCCCTCTTATATCTATTATGGTAATAAAGAGGCAAAGTACGGACCGGAAAATCGTCTTGAGCTCCAGACCGATCACGGGGTTGTCGCGATTGTCAGTGATTTGAATCTCGATGGATATCCGGAGACGATTTTTACCGCGAAAAAGGGTGTTCAGATCTACGAGGGAACGCCGGAGGGACCGATACCGGGTCAATTCTCAATTCTGCCCACCGCCAATCCGCCCAACTTTGATCTCGATGTAGCTGATTTCAATCGTGACGGGTATCTCGATCTACTGGCCGTTGAAAGGGGTGAAATGATTATGAAGAAAGATCATAAACCATCGACTATTTTTTATGGTTCGAAGGACGGTTTTTCAGAAAATAATATTAAACGGCTGGATAATTATGGAAATTACTCCACCCTTGGAGATGTAAACAATGACGGTCATCTCGATATCCTTTTTCATGATAAATGGAATTATCTATTAATTTTCCTCGGAGGTGATGACGGATACTCTGAAGATCATATTTGGAAAGTTCCCTGCGATACGATCTATGATTCGGCCATGCCTTACCTGGCAGATCTGAATAAAGACGGCTGGTTGGATATTGTGGTTTCAAAATTCCCGACACGAATGCGTTTTCGCGATACGATGGAAGTCTTTTATGGCAGTCCCCAGGGTTACCTTCCAGAAAATACACAGCAACTCGAAGCCGGGTATACGACAAAGGCGATTGGCGTTGCTGATTTTAATAAGGATGGGAACCTGGATATCGCGGCCACCGTTTATTACAGCGACAGTGTCAATGCCGTCCATCGGTCATATCCCACCCTGATTTTTCATGGTGATGGGACGAAACTGGATTTTGAAAATCCAGATCGGCTTCATACTTACGGAGCCAATGCCATCATGCAGCTCGATTTAAACCGCGATGGCTGGGCGGATATTGTCTTGGGTAATCACCGAAATGATATCACGCACAAGTTAGATTCTTTAATATACTGGAATAGCCCGGATGGATTTTCCATTACGAGGAGAACTGGCATTCCTGGTTTGGGACCACATGGGATGTACAAGCGTGATCACGGCAATGCTTTTACGCGGAAACCTGAAGAAAATTATATTTCACCACCATATGAACTGGGCAAAGAAAAGGTGAATGCCATTAAATGGATAAGTGAAGAAACCGATCTTTTGAGAATTAAATTCCAGTTAAGAGAAAGTGAAACACAAGCGGGACTGGATGATGCCACATGGATGGGTCCCGAGGGTGAGGAGTCATATTATGAAACTTCCGGTGAATCCATAGCAAACATCCCGAGTAGGTCCCGATGGTTGCAGTACAAAGCGACTTTCATTTCCCTTTACGGATGCGGTTCTCCCAAGCTTAAGGAAGTCCGTTTTGAGTAGAGTCAAAAGAAAAGAACGACAAAGATTTCTACATGAAGACACGGAGTTCGCGGTGTATAGAAGATATAGCCACAAAAGGCACAAAAAACAAATGAGTGAAAATTTGGAACTTAAGAACTCAGGAATACAAGTAAAAAACCACGAATGAACACCAATGAGCACAAATAATTAGAGAGTAAAATAATTATTTAAAAAATTAATAGTATCGTGTTTCATATAAAATAACCCTTGTTGTATTCTCTTCGATCTCAGCGTCTCTGCTGTTCAATCATATTCTACTCTATAATATTCTCCACTCATTTCCTGAATTCCTGAGTTCTAATTTCCTAAATCTTATTCTTATATATATCGGTGTCTATTCGCGGTTTATTCTTTCCAAATTACCGCATTACCGCATTTTCGCTTACACTCATAATCGCATCTCCCTTTTTGACTCTTAAAAAAAGTAATCTATGCCCATTATTGATACCCACATTCATTTATTCGATCGTCCTTTTGCCTTGGCTTTCAATGCCGACCATATCAAGAACGGTCCGGAAGGTGAGGTGACCCAGTATGAAAATTTTCGCCGCACTCACGATATTTCTCATGCATTCGTCATATGCTACGAATATCGCCCGAACTCCAGGAATAACGAATACGTCTTAAATCTTTCCAAACGTCGCAAGTGGATCCTTCCCTTTGGATATCTGAAGTCCAACCCATCCACGATGGCGAGGGATGCGGAGCGGCTTTTAAAGAAGAAATTTTTCGGCTTGACGTTATACCCGGATTCCAGGGACGCCGTTTGGCTCACCAAAAGCCCCCGTTGGATGGCCGAGCGTAAAATGAATGACTTCTGGGCCCTGGTGGAGGAGCAAGAGGTGCCGGTTAGTATAAACATGAATCACACAAATTTGCCCTTCCTGCTGAAAGCGCTGGATCGTTACCCAAATTGTATCTTGTTGCTCGCTCACATGGTCTTCCCAGTCGTTAAAAACGGAAAATTGAACAAAGCTTTTCTAGTCATGAAGGAACTGAAAAATTACCCCAATGTGTTTGTTAAATTATCCGGCTTTTATGCTTTATCTGCGAAAGGGTGGAAGTACCCTCAGGACGATATGTTTCCCGCGGTGGATTTTTTGCGTGATCATTTTACGCCCAAGCGTTTGTTGTTCGCCTCGGACGCCGCCCCAGTCCTGCCATTTAACACCATGAAGCAGACGGTGGAAATGCTGCGAACAGAATACCGTGGATTTTCCAAAAAAGAGATTCAGGACATTTATTATAATAATGCCGCGGCTATTATCCGTCGTCGGCAAAGGTGATCGTAAAATTTAATTAAAGGGAGTAAACTATGAGTGATCGATTGAAAGACAAAGTAGCCCTCGTTACGGGTGCGGGATCCGGTGGGCCCGGTTGGGGGAATGGTAAAGCAACTGCGGTTCTTTTTGCTCGCGAAGGAGCAAAAGTTTTCGCCGTTGATATCAACCTCGCTGCGGCCGAGGAAACGAAAAGCCTTATCGAAGATGAGGGAGGGGAATGCATTGTTCACAAAGCCGATGTTTCTCAAGCAAATAAGGTTGAGGACATGGTCGCGCGCTGCCTTGAGACTTATGACAGAATAGACATCCTGCATAATAATGTGGGGATAAATGAAATTGGAGGTTGTGTCGAAGCAAGCGAGGAAAGCTGGGATCGCGTAATGGATGTAAACGTTAAGAGTATGTTTTTGACCTGTAAACACGTATTACCCCTGATGGAAAAACAGGGAGGAGGGGCCATCGTAAACTTATCATCCATCGCCTCAATTCGGTGGTACGGAATAGCTTCTGTTGCATACAATGCAAGTAAAGGAGCGATCAATCAACTTACCCAGAGTATCGCCATACAGTACGCGAAGAAAAATATCCGGGCTAACTCTATCCTTCCCGGTTTAATGAACACACCCTTAGTAGCTAAAGCCCTGGGTGAGTACTATGCAGGGGGTGATTTGGATAAAATGGTCGAAATCAGAGATAATCTTTGCCCCACGGGAAAAATGGGTGATGCCTGGGATGTCGCTTATGCCGCTCTCTTTCTCGCCTCTGACGAAGCAAGATATGTTACCGGCACCCAACTCGTCGTCGATGGCGGACTCACCTGTCGCTGTGCGTAGCGGGTCAAAAAGTCACCAGCCGTCGCCAAGGCTATGGCCGGCAAGAAAGGTCAAAATGTCAAAAAGGGAAATGCGAAAAAGCGGACAAGCGTGAATGCGGAAATGCGAGTATGTGGTCATAAAAAAAAGTGGCAACCGCTAGGGATAATCTTGAATCTTACAACATGTATCCTGCATTCTCTCTTGTCATTGCGAAGGAGGCGAAGCCGACTGCGGCAATCCAGGGGGCTAACAATATGCGTCCGATATTCCCCTGGATCGCCACGGCTGACAAGCAGCCTCGCGATGACAAATAGAATCAAACGACAATCGTAAATCAGAAACTGACAATGCCAAAAGAAAATACTGCGAAAGAAATCTACGATGAAGCGATTGTAATCGATGCGCTTAATGTGAGTAATTGGAAGAGTCCCGCCGTCTATGAGAGTCTGGCCGCAAGCGGTACCACTGCGATAAATGCGACCCTCGTGACGTGGGAAAATTTTCAACAGACTTTGGGCACTATCGCTGACTGGCAGGATATTTTCAGGGAGCGAAGTGCACAAATCATTCAAGTCAACAGCGTAGATGACATCCTGAAAGCAAAGCAGGACGGTAAAGTCGGTGTTATTCTGGGATGGCAGAACGCGACTCCGATTGAAAACGATTTGCGGCGCATCGAACTGTTTCGCTCCCTCGGTGTGCTCATCATGCAACTCACTTTTCACGAGCGAAATTTTATCGGCAATGGTTGTTTGGAACGCGGTGATGCCGGCCTCAGCAACTTTGGTATCGACGCAGTGCATGAGATGAACCGATTGGGTATATTGATTGATCTCTCCCACTGTGGTGAACGGACAACGATCGATGCGATTGAGATGTCGAGCAAACCGGTCGCCTGCACGCACGCCAATGCGCAGAGCTTTCACATGCACCCGAGAAATAAAACGGATGAAGCACTGAAATTATTGGCGGATCGAGGGGGCGTGTGTGGCGCGACGGCATTCAACATGTTTCTGCCCGCTGGCCGCGAATCCACGATCGAGAATTTCGTAGACGCGATTGACGACCTCGTTCAACGAATCGGTGTTGAACACGTGGGGTTCGGAACGGACTTTACTCAGGATCAGCCACAGGAATTCTGGAATTACATCGGTGCGCAGCAGGGGACAAAACTCCCTTCCACTTTTTTCGACGGACCCAAAGGTTATGCGGAATTAGCACATGCGCCCAAAGGACTGGAAACACCGGATAAGATGCCCGCCCTCGCCGATTCACTCCTCGCTCGGGGCTACAAGCCAGCCGACATCACCCTTATCCTGGGCGGAAACTGGCTGCGACTCTTCCGTGAAGTCTGGACGAGTTGATCAGTAATCTGTGAACAGTAAACAGTGAACAGTGAGAAAGGGTTCAGAGTGGAAGATGTCGGACTACGCCCTCGGTACAGGGTTCAGGAAAAATGCCGATAGTTAGATGTGAACAGTAAACAGTGAACAGTAAGAGGGAAGCTGATGATGCAGAGAAACCCGCACGCTGTAAATTTCAGGGATCTGATCGTTTATCAGAAAGCAAGGAATGTTGCTGAGGAAATCTTCATTATCTCAAAACAATTCCCAATGGAAGAAATCTATTCACTTACTGACCAGGTGCGGAGATCGTCAAGATCGATTGGGGCCCAAATAGCGGAAGCATGGGGGAAACGACGTTACGAGAAACATTTTGTGAGTAAACTTACAGATGCAGATGCTGAACAATATGAAACGCAGCATTGGATTGAGACTGCTGTAGATAGCGGGTATTTAAGTGATGATAATTCGAACAAGCTATGTGAAAAGCTTTCCAAAATCGGACGTATGTTGAATAGCATGATAGACAAGTCCGCATCATTTTGTGAGAAATTCCCATTTATTATTAAAGAAGATGACGCCGATTATTTCACCCTGTAGGGCGTCAATCATTTTCCCACTGTTCACTGTTTACCGTTCACTGTTCACTATCCTCTGAACCCCGTACCGAGAGCGTAGCTCGACATCTTCCACCCTCTCTCACTAGTCCTACGGCTTTTCGGTCTTCTGGTTCTCTGGTCCTCCGGCTTTCTATTCCTTCCTCGCGAGCATGGAATAAATCGTCAGCCCCTCGAGAGACTTTTTTCGCTCGGGTATAAATAGACTGGATAAATAGCCAACGACAAAACAGGTGATGAATCCGATAGATGAGTAGAGGAGAAAGTGTATCGGTGTTTCAAATTTCACAAAATAAAGGACTATCGCACTGGTAATCGCACCGACTAAGGCACCAATACCATTCGCACGTCGAGTAAAAATACCCAGGGCAAACAGTCCGCCCAATCCGCTGATAAACAATCCGGCGATAGCGGTAGCAAACAATGCGGCATTATGAATATCAAAAGTAACCAGAGAGAGGGCGATAACGGTGACAATGAGACCGATGACTAAGGTAACCGAGCGAGCCAGATACAAATAGAGACGATCGGGTTTCTTGGGTTTGAAGCGTCGGTAAAAATCTGTGACAATGACCGTGGCCACCGAGTTCATCCCGCTGTCAAGACTCGACATCGCTGCGGAAAAGATGGCTGCAATGACAAAACCGGCAAGCCCGAAGGGAAGATTTTGTGCGATGAAGAGAGGAAAAATCGCGTCATTCTGCATTCCCATGCTGACTGTGGCTGGGTGCGTTTTATAATAGGCGTAGAGGGCGGTACCCATTCCATAAAATAAAAAACCGACGGGAATACCTATTATAGCACTTAACCATATCCCTTTCGCGGCCGCTTTTTCGTCCTTCGTCGTAAGATACCTTTGGATCGTGGTTTGATCGGTGGATGGTCCCAAAAAGGCACCAAAAGCACTACTAATTAATAACACCCATAGGACGGGCGCAGTAAAGTCCCACTCCAGATACAACATGCGGTATTTATCATCAGCCAAACCGATATCGATTATCCCCTTATAACCATTATCGATATGAAAAGGAATGACGATGAGGGCAATAATGATACCGATAAAAAATATAATGACCTGTAAAACATCCGACCATATGACCGCTTCGATACCACCCAGCACGGTGTAAAAGGTGCTGATTAATCCCATAAAGAGAATACATAAGTAGATATTAATCCCCGCGATGGTGGAGAGAACGACTGCCGGTAGATAAAGAATAATACTGATCCTGATTAATTGATAAATTATGAATTGTACACTCCCGTATAAGCGAACAGGCAGATTAAATCGTTTCTCCAGGTATTCGTAAGCGGTAGTAACATTAAGCCTTCGGTAAAACGGCAGGAAAAAATAGATAACAATTATTGGAGCAAAGATTAACCCAATCCTTCCGGGAAATAGGAACCAGTCCGTGGTGTAAGCCAATGCGGGATAGGAAATATAAGTTAGGGCGCTAAGTCCGGTTCCCAGAATACTGAGCCCTGCCGCCCACCACGGTATACGATGACCGGCGAGAAAATAATCTTTTGTTCCTTTCTCCCGCCTGGAAAAATAAAAACCCATATAGATAAGCGCCACCATATACAGCAGGAGAAAAGCATAATTTATGATTCCAAACGATGCATTCGCTCCCGCATCATGAATCATTATTTGAACCTTAGGGGTCATTATCCCTGGTTCTGTCTCTCCACCGGTAATGGCGATCCCTTCTTCCCATAACACCGCTTCAGAAGACACAACCCCTAATGGTATTTCACCTTTTACCAACCAGGTATCAGTGACCGTGTGATAGACGAGAAGATCGCGTGAATAGCTGGGATGATCCTTACTTGAATTCACATCCTTGTGCTTCCAGGTATTGCCTCCAAAGATAAGAATATGTGATTGCCCATAGGCAACTCCAGAGGCCCCGGTTACGGGGTGGGGGGCGTCGGCGATAGGTTCCCATTGCTCATAACGAAGGGAATAGCGGTAGCCGTCGGTCAATTGCCTGCTTTGAATCTCACCATTTTCATTCTGAATCCTTTCTTCACCGCCAATAATGTATACATATCTGCCATTACTAATATTCTGGCCTACAACGATGGCCCTTCTCCTCGCCGGGCCCTCCCAGGATTTTAGCAATTTCCATCCCGCTTCCCGATTATTCAGGTCAAGTGACCAAAAAATATTCTTCAGACTTGATCTCTCGCCGTCAACCTGACCACCCACAACATATACAATATCATCTATTTCTGCAGCGCCGGTGTATGCGAGAGCCTGGGGAAGGGGCGGCAGGAACTCTTGATTCATTTTCTGGGTCGTGGTATCCCATGTAATTTGCGTAACCTCTTTGTGATAACCCTCTGCATTATTTCCGCCAATCAGGATCAAATGCTCACCACTACTTACGGATGCTCCGTAAGCTTGAGGATTTTCCAGTTTATATCCCGTTAGCCATGCGTCTTGCTCAGATTCGGGCAGAACGTAAATGTCCGCATGCCAGACTTTGCTTCCTACTTCTGCTTCCGAACCTTGTGGAATATTCGAACCACCAGCGACGATGAGCGCGCCATTGCTGACCCCGGCAAAAGCCCCTCCCAGACCTAAGCGGTTAGGCAGTTCGGGAAGTTCACTCCAACTGATGGCTTCCTGTGTCGGCGCTGCGCTTTCACTGTGCCCTGCTATGCAATTCAAGGCAGCTAAGCACAATAAGATAACACAGGATTGTTTCATGAGAGAGAAGTGAGAAATGATAAGTGGAAAGTGAAAAGTGCGGAGAGGGTGTCGGGTGTCAGGTTTCAGGGAAGAAGTGAACAGTAAACAGTGAACGGTGAAAATGCAGTAGCAGTGTTAAGTTTTAGGTTTTAGGTGAAGATAGTTCAAGGTTCAGGATGCAAGATGCATGATTCACGATGCAATATAATCTAAGCAATTCGCGGCATGTGGATTTTTCTGCACAATCTGCTACATTTTCTCACTGTTCACTGATCACCCCTCGGTAGGACCGTGTAAATAGTCAGTCCTTCGAGGGATTTTTTCCGCTCGGGTATAATCAGACTGGCAAAATACCCGGCGACAAGACAGACGGTGAATCCAATCGTGGGGTAGAGGAATATACTTATCGGAGTATGGTATTTTACATAATAAAGGATTATTGCACTGATGACCGCGCCGACGAAGGCCCCATACCCATTCGCCCGTCGAGTAAAAATACCGAGGGCAAATAATCCCCCCAATCCCCCAATAAAAAGCCCTAAGACGGAGCTGGCGAAGATAACAGCAGAATAAATATTCAAGGTAACCAGGAGGAGGGCGACAGAGGTTGCAAAAATACCAATGAGCAAGGTAATGGAACGCGCGAGGTTTAAATAAAATTTATCAGAATTATTCGCTTTAAACCGACGATAAAAATCGGTGACAAAGACTGTAGCGATAGAGTTCATCCCGCTGTCCAGACTCGACATCGCCGCGGAAAAGATGGCCGCGATGACGAAACCGGCAATACCTGTGGGAAGATTTTGCGCGATGAAGAGAGGAAAAATCGCGTCGTTCCGCATCCCCAAGCTGACACTGCTCGGGTGTGTTTTGTAATAAGCGTAAAGTGCTGATCCCATGGCAAGGACGATTACCCCCAGCGGAAGACTGGCAATTACGTTTAACCATAACCCTTTCGCCGCACCTTTTTCATCTTTTGTTGTTAGAAATCTTTGTATTCTGCTTTGGTCGGAGGATAAGACTATAAAGGTACCCATCGCACCGCTAATTAATAATACCCACAATGTTGGTTCGGTAAAATCCCAGTCCAGGTACCACATCCGGTATTTATCATCGGCGAGACCAATATCGATCATCCCTTTAAAACCGTTATCGACATTAAAGAAGACGACGATCAGGGCAACTATGAGTCCGGCAATGAATATGAACACTTGGATAACATCCGACCAAATCACCGCTTCAATGCCGCCCAGTACCGTGTAAAAAGTGCTGATCAATCCTAAAGACAGTATGCATACATAAATATTTATCCCCGTGATCGTGGTAAGAACAATGGCGGGTAGATACATGATTAGACTGATCCTCAACAATTGAAATAAAATAAATTGAGCACTGCCGAATAAGCGTACGGCCACGTTAAAACGTAGCTCCAGGTATTCGTAAGCGGTCGTAATATTTAACCTTCGATAAAATGGCAGGTAGAAATAAATTATCATGATCGGTGCGAAAAAGAACCCGATCCGAACCGGAAAATAAAACCAGTCCGTAGAAAAAGTTAAGGCGGGATGGGCAATATAAGTAACGGCGCTAAGCCCTGTGCCCAGTAAACTGAGCCCTGCCGCCCACCAGGGAACACGGCGCCCCGCAAGAAAGTAATCATCCGTTCCTTTTTCTCTTTTGGAAAAGTAAAAGCCAAGGTAAACTATGCCCATGAGATAGAGAGTGAGAAAAGTGTAATTTATAATTCCAAACGACGCGCCAGCTCCTGGGTCGTGAATCATTAATTGCACCTTTGGGGTCATCGTCCCAGGTTCGGTCTCGCCACCGGTTAAGGCGATTCCTTCACCCCAGGATACCGCTTCTGCTGACACCAGGCTTAAAGGCATCTCGGCTTTTATTAGCCAGGTGTCCGTGATCGTATGATAGACAAGAAGATCGCGTGAATAAGAGGGGTCCAGTGCGATATCCTCATGTGTTTTCCCACCGTAAATAAGTATGTGTGATTGACCATAAGCAATACCGGGAGCCGCGGTTACGGGGTGGGGGATATCCTTAGTCTGTTCCCACTTATCCTTATGCAGTGAGTAGCGGTAGCCGTCAGTCAACTGCTTGGAGTGAATTTCACCCATTTCATTTTCGATGAGTGTTTCACCGCCCATAATGTATATGTTTCTTCTATTGCCGGTATTCTGACTCACAACAACAGCGCTTCTCCGGGCAGGTCCCCCCCAGGTTTCTAACGATTCCCATCCCGCTTCGGGGTTATTCAGGTTGAGTGACCAGAAGATCTTCTTCAAGTTCGCTCTCTCGTCATCGATCTGACCCCCCACAACGTATACAATATCATCAATTTCAACAGCGCCGTTTAATGTTAGATTTAGCGGCAGGGAAGGAAGCAACTCTTGTTTCACTCTCTGAGTAGTGGCCTCCCAGGTAATTTGCGTAACCTCATTGTGATAACCCTCTGCACTGCTTCCGCCAATCAGGATTAAATGCTTACCACTACTAACGGATGCTCCGTAAGCTCGCGGCTCATTCAGTTTATAACCCGTTAGCCAAGTTGCTCGCTCAGTTTCGGGCAGAACGTAAATATCCGCATACCAGACTTTGCTTCCGAGTCCTGTTTCCGCGGCCTGTGAAAAATTCGAACCTCCAGCGACGATGAGCGCGCCATTGCTGACCCCGGCAAAAGCCCCTCCCAGACCTTGGGCGTTGGGGAGTTCTGGCAGTTCTTCCCAGGTGATGTTCTCTGGTCTTCGCGTTTCACCTTCGGCGCGCCCGATAAAGCATAGGAAGGTGGTTAAACATAAAGTGACAGCATAGGAGAGATTCATGAGGACAGCATAACGATGTGCTCAGTCGGTATAGCTGTCCAGTAATCATTATTTGTTCGGGTGAAAAAAGTGTGATTATTAATATTGAAATAATACACTTATCCATTTTCTATTTTGTCATGGGTAGGTTTTGGTTTCACTTTTATCGCGATAGGCAGTGTGGATGAGTGACGAATTGGAGAAACCATCGAAAAAGAATAGCGGGTTTTCCTATCTCACCCCTGAACAGGCAAATTCTCTTTCGAGTATGGAGGGAGACCTGGAATGGGGACATTATGCTGAGCCAGAAGCTGAGGTTTCCGATGCGCAAAAAGCCGATACAACAGTATATAAACATTTTTCTGATTTAGCGGCTATAATTCCGGGAATTGCCCTGGCTTTGCTCCTGGCGATAATCGGTAAATTCATAGCGGGATGGCTGGGAACCTCGCTTTTCAGTTTCGAAAAAAGTCCATTCAGTCCCATAATGTTTATCATAATTCTGGGCATCGCATGTAGGAATTTCATCGGTGTCCCCAATGAATATGTGGCGGGTTTAAAATATTGCGTACGGTATATCCTGAGAATTGGAATTGCGCTCCTGGGCTTGAGATTAAGTATCTCCGTTGTTGGTCAAATCGGTCTGGTCAGCCTCCCGGTCGTTGTCATTTGCATTGCAGGAGCATTGCTTATCGTTTCAGCACTTACCCGTTTTATAAATATACCATCTCGCCTGGGCACACTTATTGCCGTGGGGACGAGCATCTGCGGTGTAAGTGCGGTTGTCGCTACCTCGCAAAGCATTAAAGCAGAAGATGATGAAGTCAGTTACGCGGTTGCCTGTGTGACTATTTATGGATTGTGCGGTCTCATTTTCTATCCCTTCCTTGCCCATTGGTTATTTCATGGCGATGCGCAAATGGTTGGTATCTTCCTGGGTACCGCGATACATGACACCTCCCAGGTTGCTGGAGCTGGATTAATTTACTCACAGCACTATCTCGTGCCGGAAACATTAGATGCGGCAACGGTAACGAAGTTGCTGAGAAATCTCTTCATGATTATCGTCATACCATTAATGGCCTTGCTTTATCAGCGCTCAAAAAATACTGACGGATCATCTCATCTGGCGCCGCGCTGGTATCACATGGTTCCTCTTTTCGTTGTCGTTTTTGTCTGTTTGGCTGTTGTCCGCTCATTGGGTGATATTGGGGAAAAACCATTTGCCGTTCTCGATCCGGAAACGTGGGAGATTATTTTAATCAATGCACAAACATTGGCGACCTGGTGTCTAACCTTGGCCATGGCCTCGCTTGGGCTGAGCACCAGCATGGCAAAAATAAAAAATCTCGGATTCACCCCTCTCTTCGTAGGCTTTATCGCCGCTGCAGCTGTCGGTTTGCTCAGCTACCTCAGTATTCGCTTTATTAGTTTTTAACCGATAGGCGATAATGCAGAAAAGGTGGAATGTGCTGCCTGTCGGCCATAGCTTAACGTTATATAGCCCGCTGGATCAACGCGGATAAAGACACATACACTGTAAAAAGCAGATTGATTAGCCACAAGAGGCACAAAAGACTCAAAAAATTAGAAGAACATGTGAGAGTATATATGGAAAGAATCTAAAAGAATTATAAGATGAATCTTGGTGTATGATCGCATGCTGAGCAATAGCTGAGCTTTGTCAGTCTCATTCATAATTTTTAGCGGGACAATTTTGAAATCAGACTATGCGTAACCCCTGAATTCTAGCTTGTGCTTTTTGTGCATTTTGTGGCTATCTCTCATTCGTGCATATTCGTGGTGAATCATTCTTGTTCATTACGCTAAACAAATTATTTTTCGATGAAAAAAACGATACCGGTTGATCAGCCGAGTGCAAAGGTCATAGCGATAGCGCTTTTTCTCGGATTTCTCTGGGGTGGGAATTCGGTAGCGCTCAAAACTTCCCTCGTCGATATGCCGCCATTTATGGTTGGCGGGCTTCGTTTTTCACTGGCAATCCTGGGGATTATTCTTTGGGCAGTAATTTACCGGATTCCGATAATGCCGCCTAAATCAGAGAGAATTCTGCTTCTTATCATGTCGTTGTTATTCACTACACAGATTGGGCTTATAAATATTGGAACGCACTACACCTACGCCTCGCACACCACTATTCTCATCAACATAAATCCATTATTTACTGCTGGGCTGGCTCATTTCTATTTTAAAGGTGATGAATTAAATCTGAAAAAGTGTTTAGGCTTATTGGTTGCAATTATCGGGGTAATTATTGTTTTCCGCGCTAATTTTTCTTTAGGGAGTGATTTTTTAATTGGTGACCTTTTCGTCTTAGCGAGTGCTTTTGTTCTCGGTATATGTAATATCTACACAAAACTTCTCATTCAACATATAAATATCTATCGACTGCTCATTTGGCAAATGGCTATAAGTCTTCCGATATTTTTTGGTCTCAGTTTTTGCTTCGAAGGATTGGATAGTTATCATTTTACTCCCATTGCTTTGCTGGCAATCGTTTATCAAGGGCTTGTCGTGGGAGGTTTTTGCTTCGTCTGCTGGACACTTATCTTAAAACAACACAGCCCGACAAAACTAACTGCGTTTTTTTTCGCGACCCCGCTCTTTGGTGTGGCGTTGAGCTATCTCATATTGAATGAACCAATTACGATCAATCTTGCCTTTGGCGCAATCTTCGTCGCATACGGAATTTACCTCGTTAATCGAGCTTGAGATTTGGTCAAAATGTCAAAATGTCAAAAAGTCAAAAGGAGGGGAGCGCTACGCGCGTGTTAAGTTTTAGGTGTTAGGTTTTAAGTGAAGATAGTTTCCAGGTACTGGGCTTAGGACAAGTTGCCTATCTCGTACCTCGGCCTTCCGACTTTCCGGTTGTCTGGTTTGGAAGATGTCGTTCCGCAAAGGCGGAACTCGGAACCGGTACTCCGGCTAAACTCTGAAACCTGTCTACACTGAGCGTAGTCGATGGGAACCCGCTTCACCGACACCTGAAACCCGACACCTTCTCCCCTCCGTCCACATAACCGCTTGACCTCTATTCTTAATTCTTGAGATTAATTTGTGGGAGCATAAGAAGAAGTAATGAAAGTAGACCTTAAGGGAAAAATCGCTTTAGTGACGGGCGCGGGGAAGGGTATCGGACGCGCAATCGCGGAAACCTTTACAGAAAACGGTGCCCATGTCGCCTATACGGATGTCGATGAGGCACTGCTTAGGGAGAATCCTCCAAAAGGTGATAATCATAGTGTCTACGAGTTAGATGTTCTCAACGACGATCATATCGAGGAGACCATTTCCAGGATTATAAAAGAATGCGGCCCCATCGATATCCTGGTAAATAATGCTGGAGGTGGCGATCCCAACCAGCGGGTGACAGGCGACCGTCTTCCCGATAAATCGTGGGCGATGGCCGTCGACATGAATTTAAATAGTCCGTTCAAAATATCTAAGAAAGTGTTAACTGATTGTATGATCCCGCAGAAGTCCGGTCGCATCATCAACATCGCCTCCGTCGCCGGTATCGTGCCCCTGCAGTTGCAGTGTGCCTATGATGCGTCCAAAGCCGGGCTCATTCAACTCACGAAAGCCTTGGCGGTTGAAATGGGGGGACATGGGATAACGATCAATGCTATTGCCCCTGGATCTACTTTGACCGATGGGACGCGTAAAATATTTTATAGCGAGGACGGCAGCTTTTCTGAACACGTGCAGCGTCACTTGGATCATGTGCCCTTAGGTAGGCCCGCCCAGCCGGAGGAGATTGCCCATGCAGTACTTTTTTTAGCGGCTCCAGAGAGCGCGTATATAACGGGCCAGGTGTTGGCCGTTGACGGTGGATGGACGGCAGGCTTTATTCGTGATTTTTAGAAATTGGTTAAAATAAATAATTCAAATTGAGGAGAAGATGGCTAAGATAGAAGACTTTAAAAGTTATACACCAGAGGATTACGTTCCTAAAATACCCAAACCTGATCACCCCGTTTTCCCGAAGATTGTATCGGCTAAAAACGGCAGGCCCGTAAGGTATAAAGGTTGTCAGGGTGTTGGCGTGCGTATTGTTCACCCTTCAAACCCGGAAGCACCTGCAAAGAATCTCGGCCTCGTGATGTTTTGTCTACCGCCGCATGCGACACTCTTGCCACCGGGTTCACATGAGACGGAGGAAACTTATGTTATCATGAGAGGCGAGGGGACGATGACTTTTGCCGAGGGCAAGCAAGAGAAAGTTAAAGCCGGAGATTTTGTGTATTTACCTCCCTGGTGTGAGCACGGTGTCGAGAACACGGGTAATGTCAGCCTCGAAATCCTTATCTGCACTTCGCCTCCGAATCCTTAAATTGGGATAGAAAGCCGGAATTCCAGAAGGTCAGAAAGAAGGAAAACCGGAAGACCGGATTGATACATGATGCTCACTTGTCATTGCGAGGGAGGCTATCAGCTGACCGCGGCAATCCAGGGGGATGTCAGTTGCATTATCACAATCCTTGCATGTAAAGCTACACTCTGGAGTACGAATGCCGATTTTCAATATACAATAATTTGTTCATCGAACCCACATTGGAAAATCTGAGCAGCGACTGGTATTCGTAAGTTAAATGACTATTCGCCTGGATTGCTTCGTCGTTTCACTCCTCGCAATGACAATAGTGACAAAACACGAAAACGAATAAGCAAACTATCTTGATTCGTCCTGTGTGGGAAAATCGGCCGGCATCGTGATCTCGATAACCTCAAAGTCATCGGAATACTCCAGCACCTCGTGTTTGATTCCAGACGACTGGTACCAGGCATCACCGGCCTCGACGCGGATTTCGCCGATGTCTTCAAAGTCTAATCGCGCCCACCCACGGAGCAGATAGTTCCATTGGAAATCCAGAACATGGGAGTGGTAGCCCATGGCTTCCTCGCAAGGTTGAACGGCGCGAATGACGTGCGCCATTACTTTGCCTTCGGTGGCATCCTTGATTCCAAGATCACGGTACTTAAAATAGGGCCGCAATCCCGTCGTCCATTGTGCGTCCTTTGCATGTGAAGCAAATGCCTTGGTTGTTTTCTCGGTCATTGTCTTGTTCCTCCTCTTGTGTTATTTGTATCCTTGTCGCTTTAGCAGTTGCTAACCCTTTTTTGATCCTGTGTCCACACCTGAGCGTTGCAGGTAATCGCGAATTATCTCGTTAATATCTGCCTGGCCATGCCCGTTATCGCTAAAACGGGTAATGACTTCTTCAACTAACGGACTGAGTTCTAACGGCACACCCAGTTCCCGCCCCAGTTCAACACCAAGATGCATGTCCTTGACGGCCAGATCCGTGGCAGAGTACATCCTTTCATTTTTTAGCAGCAAGGTCATGCATCGTTCCATCATCACACTCTGACCCATACTCCGTGTAATTACACTTAGCAGAGCCTGAAGATTGATGCCGGCTTTTGCCCCAATCGACATACCCTCGCACGCACCGATTAAATTAATGAACAGCATCAGATTATTAACCAGCTTGGTTACATTGCCACTTCCAGCTGGACCCATATAAAAGACATTTTTACCGATGATTTGCAACAGAGCTTGATAGCGGTCGAAGGTCCCCTTTGTGCCTCCCACAAAAATGGAAAGCGTTGCGTCCCTGGCACCGAATATGCCGCCGCTGATCGGGGCATCGAGCACATGAAATCCGCTCGACAATCCGATCTCAGCGAGATTTCGCATGACGACAGGCGAATTTGTAGTGGTGTCGATGTAAGCCGCACCTTTAGCCAACCCTGCAAAAACACCCGTTTCACCAAGGACCACGGTTTCGACTTCTTTAGGTCCAGGCAACGATGACAGCACCACTTCGGAGTATGTCGCTACGTCCCGCGGACTTATCGCCCAGTTGGCACCGACTTTTTCGAGGTTCCGACCCTTGACGCGATCGATGTCGTAGATGGTTAATTTATGCCCTGCCTTTAGGACATTGTGTGCCATCGCATTACCCATATTTCCCAGACCTATGAAACCAACTTTCATAAGGGGGATTCCTTTAATTCAGGTAGGGATTTGTATCGATAAATATGAATATGCATTTATGGCGTGCCCCGTCTTTCTCCGCCATCCATGTAAAGAGAACTGCCGAACATATAAGAACACGGTTCAGAGGCCAGGAAGGTTACGACGCTGGCAATTTCCTCCGGCTCAGCCATGCGTCCGGCGGGAAGGTCAGCTCCGAGTTCCCGGAGAATCTCCTCAACGTCTCGACCTTCTTTATCCGCTCTCGCCTGGTGTATATTGCGCGCCCGTTGAGTATTGGTAATTCCCGGACAGATCGCATTTACGAGAATACCATATTTGGAAGTCGCATCCGAGAGAGCGCGTGTCATATTCAGGATACTGATATTGGCGAGACTAACAGGAATGTTTTTTTGGGTGGGACTCGTTCCCGCTCCACCGGCGATATTAATGATACGACCCCAATTGTTTTTCTTCATATGAGGAAAAACCAATTGTGACATGCGCAGGTAGCTGTAACTCTTTAAACCCAGCGCGTCATCGATCAATTCAGTGGGGAGATCCAAGATATCACCACCCTTCGCGGCACCGGCACAATTGACGAGGATGTCAACGCCGCCGAACGCCCCCACCGTTTCATCGACAACTTTCTTACAGTTTTCCAGTTCGGTCAGGTCGGCGGTAACCGCATACCCGTCTCCACCGGCTTCTTTAATCTTTTCGAGGGTATTATTCAGACGTTGCTCGTCACGCGCGGTGATGCATATACGGGCCCCTTCGCGAGCAAGCGCCAGCGCACAACACCGTCCGATTCCACGATTTCCACCCGTTACTATCGCCCGTTTTCCTTTTAAGTCTAAATTCATTATCCGATTGGATAGAGTCAAAAGGTCAAAAAGTCAAAAAGCCAGACAATTGCTGATTGCGGATATTGGATTGCAGATTGTGCCTAACGGGTTTCGAAGTGAAATTTGCATCCTCTATCAATTCAGTTTTTCGATTTGGAAGACGTCATTCCGCGATTGTGGAACTCGGAACCGGAACGCTGGTCTTAAGAGTAACACGTTTGGATTTAATTCAATTATACTTAAACGCTTGAAATATGTTCATTTGACAATTAAATAAAAGTTATCTCGTCGAGAACTACTTAAGTCACATCACAGAATTATGGGGGAAATATGCGCACAAAAAATCTAGTATCACTATCTTTAATTTACTTGCTGTTTCCGGTGTTACTCTCAGCTCTTCCGCAAGATCTCGAGGTGTTCACCGATTTCGAGGACATCAGCGGTGAAGGACAATTTTTCATTGGGGAGGAACCCAACAGGGTCAAGTTAGTCGGATTCACCGTGGAAACGCTGGAAGATCCGGCGCTCTTACACTCCGGAACAAAGGCGATAACTCTCGGGCCTGGTCAGGAGGGGGTAATTGTATCGGAAAGAGGACTTGATGAAATCCAATTCTATGCGGCTGAGAATACGGGAGCAGGCAAAATCGAGTACCGAGGAAACTACATTCTAGCTGATGGAACTATAGGAATCATTCTCGCCGACAATGGCGTAGTCAATGGTTTGCCCAATAATATCAGCCCCGGTGCAAATCCCCCCTTACAGAGTGGTATTGCAGACAGTGGTATTTTTATCGATAACGACGACTTTGACTTTATCGATGGCATCAGAGAATTAAAAATTAAAAATGTTACAGGTAAATTATCCATCGACGATCTGGGCTTCACGCTTACGTCCAGACCGTCCAATAACACGGTTTATACTTATTTTGATGAATTCAGTGTAGGTCTTGGACAGTTCGAACCCATTGTTATTGGGACATCACCCTATACTGCTTCTTTTGAAGGCGGTATAATTATGTCCGGAGCATCAGAAAACCCCACTCATTCGGGAGAACTGTCCTTTGGGATTCAAGTTAATGGCGACTCATTCGAAGTTGTCTTTGAAACCCCGGCTTATGAAATAGATACTTATGCAGGCGCACTTTTATTATCAAGCTCTTCAGAATCCGATGGCTCGATTGAAGTCTATGATACTGATGATAACCTGATTGCTACTTTTACGGATTTTTTGGCTTCTGGTGCTCTACGCTTTGAATTCAAACCCCCTTTTTTAACGATCAATGCAGTTGAATTGGGAGCTCCGGGCGGTATCAGCAGACTGATTGTTAAAGACAATCCCAATTTAAATGTAGCGAGAAGCCGGACAGTCATAGACACTTTTGGGTTTACCCCGATCGGCGCGCCCGGCAGTGGCGGTGAGGGGCCCCCGCCCGCTGATGCACCCACTATCACCACGCAACCGGCAAGCCAGGAAGTGCAGTCTGGCGCTTCGGCGAGCTTGTCAGTGGCCGCCAGCGGTGATGATCTTACTTACCAGTGGTATACCGGCAACAGTGGCGATACCGCCAGTCCCGTCGCCAGTGCGACCGCTGGCACCCTGGATACGGGCGCTCTCACCGCGAGCACAAGCTTCTGGGTGCAGATAACTAACGCCGGCGGGACAGCGGACAGCGAAACCGCGGTCGTCACGGTAGCGGCCCCGGCTATTCCCCTCGTTCTCGACGGCTCGGGCGATATCGCCGGTGAGAATATTCAGCATGCCAACGGTAATGTCTTCGACCAGATTTTACTCACCGGAGAGTCTGTCCAACTCCAGGCCAAACCGGGACAGATTACACGCGTCTCCTTTATGGATGAAACCGAGGATATTGTGCAGGTAGAATTTTCAGGTAATGGGAACTTTACCGTAACCCTCGACCCGGCTACCTTCCTGCCCCCATCTATCCCCCCACGCTACAACCAGACCGTAGAGTATGTGACGGGCAAACCGAGCGTGGTCATCGACGGCGCGGATGCCAATACCTTCTTCAGCATCTTCACCGTAGGCACGATCAACGCCTTTAACCAGGCGCTGTTCCCCGAAGGACAGGTCTATGACGCCCAGGCCGATGTGGCCCTCGTGGAAGTAGTCAACTCCACGGGACTGGGAGGGGTACAGTTATCGAACACCACGTTTAGTGGAAGCACGGGCAAGGTCGGTGTTGATGCGCGCGGCGTGCCGATCGCGGTGCGCTTAACCATCGGTGATATCGATGCTGATGGCGATGCAGTACCTCACATTCTCTTCGGTGAAGGCTCCTTCACCGTAGCAGCCGGCAATCCCGGGTTGAGAATCACCGGTGGTGACCTCCTGCAGACAAATGGCGCCGCGGTTGTTGTTGCGGAGAGCGGATCGACGACGAAAGGATTTGAGACCCTGATCACCCAGAACAACTTCAAATCAGACAACACTCCCCAGCCGACACTGAGCATCGACGCCACCTTCGCCAATGAAGATGGCGATCCGATCGAGGTTGTTACCGAGGAGATCACTATTGAGTGAGCCAATTTCGGATTTCGGAATGCGGATTTCGGATTTTACGTAACGGAAATTAATACTTTCAGATTATCTTTGCAATGGTGGAACGCGGTGTCCCTACCGCGTTTGAGAGTATCGCATTAATTAAACGGGCTAGGGATCAGCCGTCGCCAAGGCTATGTCGGTCAGGCAGCGCGTTCCACCTTATTTAATAAAAACTGGCTCTCCGGCTTGGAAGATGTCGTTCCGCGATTGCGGAGCTCGGTATTGGCCTTCCGGTCCTCCGGCCTACCGGAGGATGCGTTGATCGCTGAGGTCTTTGCCTCCAACACTCTTCGTAATAGTAGCGCCGCGGTATTCCTTAATTTCTAGTTCATGAAAGGCGTTGACGATTGAGTACTGCGTTGGGAGGTCTTCCCAGCGAGCTTTATGAAACTGCACGGTTCCTTCTCCTTCCCATGATTCTTGCACTTTGGAATTAGGTGTAGCTTCTGGTGTCATAACAATGTAATTGGCATCGGCAACTCCCCACTCACCCGTTCGAGGCATATACTTATAGTGCAGGATTCCCGTCAAAACATCACTGTCCTGATTATCAGCGTTTTGTTCGGCTGAAGGATCAGAGGGGTTATTCATTTCCACGGGTTTCATGTTATGAAGATGCATATCCATAAACTTGAAGCCAAGCCAACTGGCAATACAATGTGTTTCTCCATCCAGCACCGTCGGCTCTGGTAGTTCGCAATAGATTTTAGAGAAACCCAATTGCTCGCGCCCGGTCAGTATCGGATCGGTTAAATTTTCCCAGAGCACGGTAAGGAAGCTGCCGACAGCGCGGTCCTGCTTTCCATTAAAAATAACGGGAAAACTTACACCAAGGACATTGTATCCACGACCGGCCAACCATTCGATCTCTGTCATGTAGGTGGCATAAACGGTAACAATAGGTTCTTCACCTAGATCCAGGCCCATGCCATCGGGTATCAGAGCATCAAGCTGTTCGCGATTGGTTAAGAAATTGACAGACCGCGACGTCACCTTGGGTGAGTCTTTACAGTCGAATTTTCTTCCGTCCGGCCCCTGCCTCGGGCCCAATCCCGGGCCAAAGTGCGTCGGCATCATGTACATTTTTTCTGGATTTAATTTGTAAGCCATCGCATATAAACAATAATTTTAAGTAGAGATGACTGAATTACGTATGACAAGATCTGATTTAAACGTCCTCTTCTCTGATAATTTTAATCAAGGTTTCGACCCGGACATTTGGACTACGGATGTCGCTGGATGGCCGGGTGGCAAAGTGACTGCCGACAACGGATCAGCGCACATGGAAGCGAGCACCTCATCACCCGCAGGGCCCGGTATTATGGCCTACTGCGGTTTTGCCACCAGAAACCGTCAGTTCACTCCCCATTTAGCTGGAACCAACCTTCTTGAACTTACTCTGGTCGACTACAGGCATAAAGGACCCTTCCTCAATCAATATATGACGGCCGACGGAGCAAGTTCCGATCACGAGGATCCCTATAGTGGAAATTACCTGATGGGCTTTAGCCTCGCGATTGGTACTTTTCGGGGGCTTGTCGGGACTGGACCAGTAGTTAAGTCCATCCCCGCGGAAACGTATATCAATCGGGTAGTTCAGATTCATTTCGACTGGTATTCAAAGTTTGGGCTCTCGTATTGTCTCAATCGTAACCTGCTCTCTGGTGACAAGGAAAAGATACGTGTTTGGGGAAAGAATGGGGACAAAGAAAAATGGCCTAGCACTCATAGTGTCGATTGCCCAGTTATAACGATTCCGGGTAATTCCATTTCACTAGCGGTCAAGCACGATCCGCTCGGTGATAACACGGGTTGGGGCCATTGTTATGGCTTGCTGCTTACTGATGACGGTAATTCTTTATCCTGGCTTCTGGATGGAAAATTAATGGATACGGTTGATATCTCCGGTTTTTTTAGTTCCTCTCCTGATTGTGTCGCCGGCGGTGCCTTCGCTACGATTGTAGGCGGAGCCAGCTATCAACAGAATGTCTGGTCCGTTTCTGATTTTTTTATAAGCGGGTGCTGAACTGGAACGCTTAGCGTCGAAGTCTAAATCTTCTCGGATTATCATCTCTTAAATTCTGCATCCTCATCGAGCGGATAAATTGGGCGCCGAACATTTCTATATTCATAGCTTAACAGATTTGGACTATGCACACCGGGGGTATCGACATCCAGAATTTTATGTGCGATCGGCGTGTAATCCGCTCGAAAGTGGACCGCGGATTTAAGCACGATTATTTTTCGGTCGGTGGGTTCAATACCGACGCATCGAAGGACTTCGGCATCATAGGGTTGCGTTCGGTTTTCGGTCAGGATGATTTCGATGCCACCGGTTACGATTACCGCGGTCTTTCCCATTCCCGATTTTATCCCCCGGCTCATCGGCCCTTTGTGGACAAAACTTCCATCAGAAATTAATTTCACATAGCCATCGAGCGCGACTGGTTCTCCATGCCTGGGGTCTGTCTTGCCCCCAACTTGGAGTGAAACCGTGTTACCGACACCCGCTTCAATCGCGAGATTAACGGATTCAGGATCAGCAATGATCGCAAAAACCGCGTCCTGCACTTCTGCTTCAATAAATGCGCGGAGAATATGGGTGCCATCACAGGGCGCTCCACCACCGGGGTTGTCCGAACCTTCAGCGAGCACTATCGGTTTTCCATCAGATTTATTGGCGTGTGCGATTGCCTCATCGATCGATACAAGGTTGACCTGGAAAACTTCTCGAGTATCCCACACGTAAGCTGAAAATTCATCGGCCAATCTATCGGCAAGCGCTTGATCATTGTTCGTCGTCACCAGCACCGTTACGCCGGCGATAGAAATGTCGGCAAAGGGAAATCCCATTGACAGTGTCGCGGTCTCCACTCCGGGCCCCTCTTCGAGAGCGTGAAGTTTTTCCATAACGTTAATCATCGGCTGTTTCATCGTGCACTGACCGGGTGGTGAGGTCAGCAATGGGAGCTGTCGGTAAGCCATTGTCGGCACAACTTTACCTTCGATGACTTTATGCAGCAATTGTCCGGCCTCGTACCCGCGATCATACATATCGATATGCGGATAAGTATCGTACCCGATAATGACATCGGAAAATTTGACCATTTGAGGCCCTATATTTGCATGAAGATCAAGCGTTGTGACAATGGGCAGCGTGCCAACATATTCGCGAACAGCGGCAATTAAGTCTGCCTCACCGTCTTCGATCTCTTCCACCGCCATCGCCCCGTGCAAATCAAGAAGAACGCCGTCAAGATTTCCTGCATTGTGCAGTATTTCCATGAATTCAGATTTGAGAGTGTCGTAGGCAGACTGCTCCACAATTCCGGAGGGAATAGCAAAAGTCCAGAGGAGGGGAACAAGCTCCATATCTCGTTCCTCAGCGGCGTCCATGTACCCGCCCATGATCGTGTTCGTATTTCTAAAGACCGGGAACATTTCCTCGCCAACAAAATACTCCCTTTTCTTGAAACTATCAATCGTCGTCGGGACTAGGGAAAAGGTATTGGTTTCATGTCCAATACAGCCAACGGCTATTCGCATCCATCGATTGTCGATTTTCGAATGCCGATTGTCGATGGGATAATGTTAGAAGATCAAAAAGTTAAATGATTCAGAATGAAATATTCCCTGGCGATTTTCGTAATTTGTAATCCCAGGAATCAGTCTCATTCGATCGAGCACCTGTCGTCCATAGTCCAACTGTCACAGTCAATGACTGCACGCGTTTAATTCAAAAGATAAATACATTTACCTAATCCCAATTGGCCGATAAATATACCGCTGCTGAGATCTCCATCATCAATCTTCATGTCTATGGACAAAAGTTGAGCAGCTGATATAGAGTAGCCATTTACCGTAATACCGCCGCTTATACCATTAAAGTTATCCCAGTCCCACATACCTCCAATGGTGGTCGATTCGGTCCATGGAAAATCTTTTAAGTAATAAGCCATACCATCCGGCACCACGGATACAACGGCATCAGGCGGATAGACTCCTTTATCAAAGCTGTAAAATTCAAATGCATTACTAACCACTTTAATGTCATTTAAAAAGCGATTTACTTTCGTCGAATCGATTATCTTAAAGAACGCCGGTATCGCCGCGCTCATCAATAATCCGATCACGGTAATAGCGATCATGATTTCAACTAAAGTAAAACTTATTTTACTTCTCAAAACGTAACTGATTTTAATTAGGGGATAGTGGGGTTTTTAACTACGTCGCAAAGATTATATGATATATTACTCTCAAAAGCAATATGAAAATCCTGACAACCAGAAAACCGGTGGGCCAGAAGGCCAGTACCGAGTTCCGCAGTTGCGGAACGACATCTTCCAAAACGGAGAACCCGATTACCGTTCAGCATTACTCACAAAGTGTAAACCATGTCTTGAACTAAATCTGTAAATGATGTCCTGGTTGTACCCTTCTCCACTTAAAACATAACACCTAACACTTAACACACGCGCGAAGACGCCTTCGCGCGTTACCCTTAATTCTCAATCAGCGGCGCTCCGTCGCTGACGGGGATGATGATGGCGACCTGAGAGCAAGTCAGCAGCGGTCCACCCTAATTGACCGTGACGCACGACACCATAACGGATGACGGACTCATCGGTGAAAGGGCGAACATTCGGTATATCCATCCAGATGCGCAGCAATAGTCGCTTGAGTGATTCGTCTTCAACCGGTTCATGGGCGGCCCGACCATGCATTACGAAGTAGTTGTTACAAAATTGAATATCACCCGCCGGAAATTCAAATTCAAATCGATTTTCATATGTCAATTGATCGATGAAGTCCAGGACTTCAGTCTCTTCGGGGGTAAATTCCAGACCTCGTCGTTCGAATCCCTTTCGAATCCAAGCCCGATTGTATCGACACGATAGTATTCCATCCTCCTCGCTAAACAACGGGACGGCATAGTTTGATGTAGGTGTTTCCCCATCTCCTTCTTCATCCTGTCGATCCCATATAAAACCATTAAACAATTGAGGCAGGTATTCTGGGTGTTGTCGCAGTATTTCATTATACAGAGTCGTAGAACTGGCAGCGTAACTGAGTGGACTATCGGGGGGCTGACGGACAGAGAGCAGAGAAACACAATCCGTCAAATCGTTGTGAAGCGATGCCGCTCTGGGACTACCAACTCTACGAGCGCCTTGTTGTGGCTGCAGGCGTCCATCGGTGACGTATTGGACGAGGTCTCCCTGGCTGTTCTGCGTGACACCGATACCGAGATGAGTGCAGAGCCCCCAATAGAGCATTACCTGATCTTCCAAGTTATAATCATTTACCGGGAACCCGTGCATTAATGCAAAACCACGTCCTGTTTTCAATTCGTCTTGAATCTTTGTGAGCGTACTTTCAAGCGAAGGGAGAGGAAAATTATTTGGTGTGATCTCAGCCAACTGCAATTCAAGTCTTTTTACGCTTTGCAGCGCGCTATCGAGATCAGCTCTATGATCGTCCGACAAGGTATGTTCCCAGGATCTATCTCTTATGAGATCGTTTTTCCTCCACGCACTGGAATCCGTCACCGGTTCTGTCCTTACAGCCGTCATTATTTTTAATGAATATATATTAAAGATAAACGGTCAATCACCTTCAATATTGCTATCAATCGTGGTTGGGACAGTTAAAGAGTTGAGTCAAAATGTCAAAAAGTCAAAAGGTCAAAAGGCAGGAGCTCTAACACTAGATAATTTACTAATCACTGCTTTCTGGCTATCAGGCTGTCTGGTCTTCCGGCTTTCCGGAACGCTGGCTTGGAAGATGTCGTTCCGCGACGGCGGAACTCGGAACTGGATATCCGGTTTTCTGGCTTTCCGGCCCTCCGGTCTTCAGGCTTCCCGATATGGTGCGAGCGACTCGTAGTTGGGATCTATGCCAATCCCGGGTACGTCAGGTGGGCTCACCGTTCCATCCGCATTGAGGTTTAGGGTGTGGAGGAAAATCTCTCCCCACATGGGATCAACAGTATCGCGGTAAAACTCTAGAATCAGACCGTTGGCAATTGCTGCTACGAGGTGGACATGGATCTCCTGCGGACCGTGTGGCGCGATGTCCAAATTATAAGCGGATGCCAGTGCCGCTACTTTCATAAACTCAGTTACACCGCCAAGGATGATCGCATCGGCATTAAAAATCGCCACCGCCTGCTGGGCGATCAGGTCACGGAAACCGTATCGGGTATATTCATTTTCACCAGTGGCGATAGGGATCGAAGTGGCCGCCGCAAGTTTGCGGTGGCCCTCATAGTCGTCTGCGGCTACGGGTTCCTCAAACCAAAAGACATCGTACTCCTCGACCTGTTTGGCTAACTGGATGGCCTCGTAGTAACGGTAGGCACAGTTGGCATCGATCATCAGTTTAATCTCGGCCCCAATAGCATGGCGGACAGTTTTTACTCGCTCGACGTCCTCGCGGATTGAGACCCCGCCAACTTTCATCTTAATCGCTTTAGCTCCCATCTCGAGATTCGTTATCATTTCTTCAGCCAGCTCTTTAAGACCCTTGCCTTCTTCATAGTACCCCCCAGCGATATAGGTTGGAACGCGATTGCGATAGCCGCCCAGTAATTTGTAAAGTGGCATGCCGGCAATCTTTGCCTTCAGGTCCCACAGACCGATGTCAATCGCACTGATTGCTCGTGTTGTCATGCCCCGTCTACCAATCAGTTTGGGAACCCACATCTTTTCCCACAAACGTTCCACATCCAATGGGTCTTCACCAATCAGTTCCGGTTTTAGATACTCAACGGTGGCTTTAGTGATGGGGTTTATGTCACCGAGTCCGATTCCTGTTTGTCCCGTATCAGGTTCGATTTTAACCAACCCCAGGCTCGCGTGAGTGTAAGTATGCTTGCCATTGGTAATCGGTATATTAAGCGGCCAGCGATAGCTCTCGGTTGTGATTTCTGTAATTTTCATAACTCAACCTCTATGATTGTTCCACTGTGTTTGCGACCGCGTGTTGACAAACGCTGATCTATGAAGAGATAAATATTACATAAGATACAACCTGCAATCTCAATCCTTTCTTTCCTTAAAACATAACACGTAAAACCTAAAACGCGCGGTAGCGCTCTTTCGACTTTCGACATGAACCCAACACCCATGCTGGTTGATCTAAAAGGCAGACATGCGCTGGTGACTGGTGGTGGGACGGGTATCGGCAGCGCGCTATGTATTGGATTGGCACGTTGTGGTGCAACCGTCGTCGTAAATTATTCGCGCAGTGAAAAAGGCGCGGAGGAAACCGTTGAATCGATAAAAGCTGAGGGGGGTAGGGCGATAGCGGTAAAAGCGGATTTAACCGATGAAGATCAAGTCGAGCAACTGGTGGATACTTCTCTTCGTGAATTTGGCGGTTTACATATTCTCGTGGCGAATGCTGGAGGGCCTACCGAGCATAAACCCACCGTTGATTTAGAGGAAGAAGATTGGAATCGGGGAATGGGAATAAACTGCAAATCAGTTTTTTACTGCGTAAAACACACCGTTCCTCATTTGCCTGATACTACCGGTCGGATCATTGTTAATTCTTCCGGCAGCGCGCGATCGGGTGCCGGACCGGGAATGATTACCTATGCCGCATCCAAGGGCGCGGTTAACAATATGGTGCGCGGTTGGGCCAAGGAATACGGCGCGCGCGGTATTACCGTAAATGCGATTGCGCCCGGCCCCATCTGGACTCGAATATTTAAAGGTAACATCGATCAGAAAGCATACGATGAGATTATTGCCCGCAGCCCCCTGGGTCGCTTTGGCGAACCCGAAGATTGCGTGGGCCCAGTGCTCTTGCTCGCCAGTGACGATGGCAGCTACATTAACGGCCAGGTCATCGAAGTTGGTGGAGGAATAATCATGCCGTCATAAGCGGATGTGCGTGAATGCGTGAATGCGTGAATGCGTGAATGCGCAGGATTCAGAATAGATGATACAGAATAAAGTTAATCCTGGCAATTCCAGCATTTATTTTGACCTTTTAACTTTTTGACTATTCTCTCCGCATTATCGCTTATACGCATTCACGCATTATCACTCCTTACATTTTGTGGCTATCTCTTTCTAATCTAATTAAATAGGAAGAAGGTTTGAATGAAAGAATTGCCCGAGAAAAAAAACCCGACCGAGGCGTTTGATGTGCGGCGCAGGATTGAAGAGACGATTGCCGGCACGCGGCCTATCGATGACAACTACCCATATTTCGAGCCCGACTACGCGGTGCAAACTTTACACATTGGCAAGGAGAAGCAGTTGTTCGTCGACAACTTCATCCTCGATCATCTCGAAGATGTTGAGCGAATCATTCCCAAGCCGGAGCGACCCGATGCACCTATTCTCAATGCCAGGGATCATCCCTGGGAGGTGGACGATGAAACTTTTCCCGCCGCGGCCCTCCATGATCCGGATGATGGTAAGTTCAAAATTTGGTACGTCCAATCTTCAGTTGATGAAGAAGATGTCGATAGGGCGTTTGGCGATTCAGGCATGATTCTCTGCTATGCTGAATCGACCGACTGTCAACACTGGGAGAAACCTCTCAGTGAAAAGTGTCTCCCTTATAAAGAGCACAAAGCTACGAATATTGTTCTCGAAGATTCAGGCCACCACATTGCACTGGTTTTGAATCCCGACCAGAGTGATTCCGCGCGGAAATACCTGATGGTTTACAACCCCCATGACCGGGCGCAATCGCGGGGTCTCAAGTTCATGTCAACGATGGCCGTGTCACCCGACGGTCTGCGTTGGACAACGGTCAGCGAGGATTCAACGCAGCGTCATCACCATTTTCAGCGCGCGATTTGGGATGATTCGATAAATAAATGGATAACTTACAGTCAGTATTCTCCTCACTGGAACTTTCTCCACCGCAAACGGCAGGTTGGGCGGCAGGAGAGTGAAGACTTTATACACTGGTCACCCAAAGAGGTGGTGCTCTCTGTGGATTGGGATCCTCACCTTCCGCCCAATGTAGAATTTCATGAAATGTCGGTACGAAAAGTGGGCGGCCTCTACATCGGAATAGCGACAGAATTTAATACCGAACCCATCTGGGGTGCTTTCGGAGATGAGAATTGGCGCGATCATGCCTATGGGACCTTGAGTCTATATTCTAGCCGCGACGGTATTCGCTGGCAGCGGGCGAGTGGAGCTGAGCCATGGGTGGATACGGGACGGCCGGGAAGTTATGATTATGGATTTGTCTGTGACACGGTTGCCGGGCAGCTCGTTCATAATGGAAAAACCTACATTGTTTACAGTGCGCGCACCGAAAAACAGAATTGGCACGGCATCGAGAGACCGGATGACAGGGGAGGTGAAGCATCATTTAAACCCGTGCCTGAAGCAGTTTTTGAAAAAAGTAAACAAGACCATGCGAATTTAGCTAAATATGTTGGGAAATATCAGAAGTGGGATTATATAACGATCAGCACCCTTATCCTGCGCGAAGATGGTTGGGCGGAGTTGAAACCGACTTATGAAAACGGTAAAGTGATTACCCGGCAATTCGTCTTCGAAGGCGATACCTTAAAAATAAATGCCGAGGCCTATGGCGGGTACATCAGTGTAGAGTTGGTCGATCCGCACTTTAATCCCTTTGATGGTTTTTCCACTGAAGACTGCGATCCCATCGCCAGCGATGATCCCAATCAAATCTGGCACACCGTCAGTTGGAAAGAAAAATCAGATCTTAGTGCACTGTGGAATAAGCCAGTTCGCCTCATCATCCACCTCCATCAAGCCAGTCTCTACGCATTTCAGTTTGTGGATTCTAAGCTATGAGAAATATAGGGAAAAGAGATAGCCACAAGAGGCACATAAAGCACAGAAAAGATTATGGTGAGAGAATATACCACGAATGAACACTACCGAGGCCCGCTGTTGCGGGACAACATCCACCAATAGCACGAATAATTAGAGAGTGGAAATAACTAGTTACGAAAATAGAGGCAAAAATATTCAATTTTACTATTAAATATATTTCTAATTTTTTTGTCTTTTGTGCTTTTTGTGGCTATTCAATTTTCTCTAAATATTATTTTCGTGTTTATTCGTGTTCATTCGTGGTTAACTTTCTTAAATTCCTGAGTTCTTGAGTTCATAATTTTATTTCTTGTGCATCTTGTGCTTTTTGTGGCTATCTCTTTCTAACCAAATATATCTAAATGAAAGAAAAACCTGAGAAGAAAAACCCGACGGAAGCGCTCGATGTGCGGCGCAGGATTGAAGAGACCCAAGCCGGCACGCGGCCCATCGATGACAATTATCCTTATTTCACGCCCGATTACGCAGTACACACCTTACACATTGGCACGGAGAGGCAGTTATTTCTTGATAACTTCATCCTCGATCATCTCGAAGATGTAAAGCGTGTCATATGCAAGCCCCAACGACCGAAAAATCCAATCTTCAAGTCGAGGGAACTACCCTGGGAATTGAAACCGGGTATTTTTCCTGCCGCGGCTCTCCAGGATCCGGATGACGGCAAGTTCATGCTCTGGTACTGCCAATCTTATGTCGGTGGAGCCTGGGGTGATTCGGGCATGATCCTTTGTTATGCCGAGTCACAGGATTGTCGGCATTGGGAAAAACCACTCAGTGAAAAATGTTTCCCTTATAAAGAACACAAAGCAACCAATATCGTTCTTGAAGATTCCGGTCATCATATTGCCCTGGTGGTGAATCCCGACCAAAGCGATCCCGCACGTAAATTCATGCTACTTTACAATCCTAATGACAAAGCGCAGGAGAGAGGGCAAAAAACAATGTCGACAGTGGCCGTCTCGCCAGACGGCTTGCAATGGACCACCGTCAGTGAGGATACGCCGATGCGCCATCATCATTATCAACGCGCGATCTGGGATGATTCGATAAATAAATGGATTGCTTACAGCCAGTATTCCCATCACTGGAACTTTCTCCACCTAAAGCGGCAGGTTGGCCGGCAGGTGAGTGAGGACTTCATCAATTGGTCACCTAAAGAGGTGGTGCTGTCGGTTGATGGTGACCCCCATTTACCGCCCAATGTAGAATTTCATGAAATGTCGGTGCGCAAGGTGGGTGGTCTCTACATCGGCATCGCGACAGAATTTCACTCCGAACCGATTTGGGTTGTCGGTAAGACACGGAATTGGCGCGACCAGGCTTATGCGAACTTAAGTCTCTACGTCAGTCGCGATGGAATACATTGGCAGCGGGCAAGCGGTTCGGAGCCATGGGTAGATAATGGACGGCCTGGCAGTTATAATAGTGGATTCGTAGCTGCTTCGGTTGCCGGGCAACTTGTCCATGACGGTAAAATCTACATCGTCCACTCTACAGGTCCTAAGAAACAAAGTTGGCACGGCCGACCACCGCAACCGAAATATAAAAACATTCGCCCACTGCCGACAACCTTTGTGCCCGAAGAAAATTTTGAAAAAGGGGATCGCGATTACGCGAGCCTGGTTGAG
Source organism: Opitutales bacterium (assembly GCA_963692525.1). GTDB lineage: Bacteria > Verrucomicrobiota > Verrucomicrobiia > Opitutales > PNEW01 > PNEW01. The sequence goes on along the minus strand of OY829953.1, from coordinate 4,442,988 downwards.
AATATGGGTAAATTTCCGAGGGAAGATGGAGGGATCAGCACCCTCATCCTGCGCGAAGATGGCTGGGCAGAACTGAAACCAAATTATGAAAACGGCAAGGTGATTACCCGGCAGTTTGTCTTCGAAGGCGATACCTTAAAAGTAAATGCGGATACCTATGGCGGATACATTGAGGTGGAGATAGTTGATGCTCACTTTAAACCCTTTGCTGGTTTTTCCACTGAGGACTGCGATCCCGTGGTCAGTGACGATCCCAATGAAATCTGGCACACCGTCAGTTGGAAAGGGAAAACGGATCTGAGTGCGCTGTGGAACAAGCCGGTTCGCCTAATTTTTCATCTCCATCAAGCCAGTATTTACGCATTTCAGTTTATTGATAAGCAGGGTTAAGATTTTAAGAGGAAAGGACGATAGGTAGGAGTGAACAGTAAACAGTAAACAGTGAACAGTAAGAGGAGGAAGTAGATCGTGCATAAAAATCCACATGCTTCCAATTTCAGGGACCTGATTGTTTATCGTAAGGCAAGAACAGTTTCTGTTGAGATCTTCATAATCTCAAAAGAAGTTCCTAAGGAAGAAATCTATTCGCTTACAGACCAAGTAAGGCGGTCATCCAGATCAATTGGTGCCCAAATTGCTGAGGCATGGGGAAAACGACGTTATGAGAAACATTTTGTGAGTAAACTTACAGATGCAGATGCTGAACAATATGAAACGCAGCACTGGATTGAAACGGCGGTAGATTGCATGTATTTAAACGAAGATAAAGCGAACGAGTTATGTGAAAAGCTTTCCAAAATTGGACGCATGCTGAATAGTATGACATTCAAATCCGCATCCTTTTGCGTCAAGGACCCATTTGACATGAGAGAAGATGGTGCCGAATACAGCACACCATAACGAGATAGCTATCTATTCACTGTTCACTGTTTACTGTTCACTTATCCCCCCCCCTTTTTTTTCCGGTTGCAAATGACCCTGTCGGTTGGTATTTCAAACTCCGGAATATAGAAAGAAGATTTCCATGAAACAATCACTTGCACCAGCCTCGACGAATGGAGCTCAGGAGCGGACGGCTATTTCTCTTATCGATAGCGACGTCCACAATTACCCCGATTCGGTCGATGAGCTGATGCCCTATTTACCCGACAGGTGGCAGGCCTACATCAAGCAGTCGGGATTCAAAAGTCCGCCGGGGCCCGTCTACCCGAAAGGTTTTGATATGGCTGCGCGCCGGGACGCCTGGCCGCCTAACGGAAAAAAACCGGGAAGCGATCCAGTCTTTGCGAGCCGTCAATTGCTGGACACCTGGGGAATTGATCGGGCTATTCTTAATCCGTTATATGGAGTGTCGGCCGTGTTCAATCTTGACTTTGCCAATGCGCTGATGCGAGCGGTCAATGACTGGACAGCGAATGACTGGCTGAGTACTGATGAGCGCTGGCGAGGGTCGATCGCAGTCAACGTGTGTGATGCTGCAAGTTCGGCCGAGGAAATAAAACGGGTGGCTCGTGACCCCCGCTTTGTCCAGGTGCTTTTACTCGTGCGTTCACACGCGCCCTATGGTCGACGTGAATTTCATCCCATTTTTCAGGCGGCTGCCGAAGTGAATCTACCGATTGGTATTCATTTTGGTGGTAACGGAAACCCGATTACGGCCTGCGGATGGCCTTCTTACTACATTGAGGACCACACCGCCATGGCGCAGGCATTTCAGGCCCAGGTTGTCAGCCTTGTATGCGAGGGCGTGTTCGAAAAATTTCCTCAGACACGGGTCTGTCTCATAGAAGGAGGCTTTGCCTGGCTGCCACCACTGATGTGGCGTCTGGACAAAAATTACCGGGGATTGCGCAGTGAAGTGCCCTGGCTCAAGAAGCTACCAAGCGAGTACATCCAGGAACATTTTCGCGCAACGACTCAACCGATGGAAGAGCCGGCAAATCCCGAGCACCTGATGCAGATAATGGAGATGATCGGTCGAGATGATTTTCTCCTCTTTGCCACCGATTATCCTCACTGGGACTTCGATGCCCCCGACAAGGCGATCCCAAGCATCGTGCCGGATGCTTTACGCCGACGGATCATGGTTGATAACGCCGCAGACTTTTATGACTTCGAGCGAGCTTGATATAGGAGCTGTCAACGACTTCGTTCAGAGCAAACCCAAACGGGTGGAAGTAAATGGCCGCGCTTTAGTGGTCGTACGCGAGAAAGATGAGTTTTACGCCTTACACGATACCTGCCCCCATCAAGGTGCCAGTCTATCCCAGGGTCACGTGAGCGGCACTACACTTTACTGCAAACCAGGAGAAAGCATACCTTACGGTTCTGATGGTCAGATTCTGGTCTGTCCGTGGCACGGTCACGAGTACAACTTGCGCACTGGGCGATCAATTTTCGATCCTGAAACGATAAGAGTCCGCAGTTATCCCTTGCGCGTCGAAGGCGACCGGATTCTAATTAACCTCGATCCTGGCTCGCTGTAGCAGCAGTCTCAAGAAGAGGCACTTGAAAGTTAACGATACTTCAATAAACTCATAGCAATGTTGTCAGCACTTGAAGTCGGACAGTTCCACGCCTTTGGTTTTACCGTGATAAGAAATTGTATGAACGCGGATGAATTTGAGCAAATCGAAAAGGCCTATAGGCGTATAATCCCAAGTGCTCCGCTCTATAACTATTTCACAAAAATCGGAACACGGATGACAGCCCGTTTTGTTTTTGAGGACGAAACCCTTGGTAATTTAATCGAACACCCCAAAATAATGGAGGTGATGCGTGACATTTGGGGAACTGAATGCCTATACAACGGGGGTCAGGATATGTGGGAAAACAGAGATGAAACACCCTGGCATTGTGATGGCTCCCCGGCGAGAAAAACAGTTACCCTTAAAATTGCTCTTTACCTCGATGAAATGGATAAAAATACGGGATCGTTAAATGTAATTCCCGGAAGCCATCACCCGGAATTTTCGGCATCTCTTTTCCAGTCCTGTGGTTACTGGGAAAAAGGAAGCCGCCCGCGTCTGCATCTAGATCCGGATAAAATTCCCGGAGCAATTTCCCTGCATACGTTGCCGGGAGACATAGTTTTGTGGAACAACCACATCTGGCACTCGGCCTTTCAACGAGAAGACGGTCTCCCGCGAAGGACGCTGTTTATCGGTTACACACCCGATCCTGGAAATGATCTGCTTGAGATTTTGGAGTTTAGAGATCAGGTGAAATATCATTTGAACGAAGATCGACCGTACATGTATAGTGATGAGATGATACAAAATGCCGGACCCGCGCGTAAAAAGATGGTCGCTCGACTTGAGGAACTGGGTGTAGAAAATATACACGAGAAAAAATCATAAATGAAGTGTGTAGCTCCCGACTAAGTATGGGACAAAGGCAGTTCAAAGTATCATGAAAACTCAAAATTCACGGCATCATATCATTATTAAGTGATGAAAGTATAAAAAATTTATACACTAAAAACAGCTCGATTTATTGTTCATTGATATTTTTTTCTACCATCTTTCCAACGGAGCACGAGCTGAATAATAAGTTGGTTATCGCTGTCATGTCTTACTGGTGGAATCCACGTAGTCCTAATCTTAATCTTTTGGGTCCCGATCTGGAAAAAAGGAAGTGCAAAGGGGTAGACCGGGAGGTCCGAATCTCTCCGAAGATTCTTTTTGTAAGTAAGGCCAGTTGTGATTCCAAGATCGAAGCTCAATTTTTCTGTTTTTTGCAGAGTGCGAGTGAAGGAGAGGCCGGCGGCGTAAGCCCAGTGGTGCTGGGAATCATTAAAAATTTCAGCTTCCAAGGCTATCAATATTCCGTTTAAGAATTTGAATTGGATGTCCTGCGTATAGAACCAGTCGTAGTGAAAACCAACTCCATAAAGGAATTCGTTGGCGCTAGGACTCGCGTCGAAATGGTAGCTGAGTCCATTTATATGAATATAGGTAGAACGAAGCGTGGGAGCATGAACTGGTATATTCGCTTCTGCGAACGCACACATCCCGATCAATAAAATAGAACTGAAGTAAAATCTATAGAATTTAATATCCATACTTTTCCCAATCTGTAATCTTCTAAGTTTTTTCGTCGATTCGCTCGAGTAAAATGAAGACCGGAAAGCCGAAAAGCCAGAGGATTAGAATACCAGACTGACAGAGAGCCGGAAAACGAGAAGGTCAGACAACAAGAGAGCTGTGATCGGTAACTATGTTAGTGTTTAGTTTTAGCCGTCTTCGCTCCGCTATGACGTGCCAAGGGTGTTAGGTGTTAAGTAGAGAAGGATCAAGGGTTCCCTTCGACTATTCTCAGGGCAGGCAGGGTTATGAGGTTAAAAGAAAGATTGATGTATCCATCAGAAATAATCGACAATCGGCAATCGCTATGACCTTTTTACTCTAATCAATCCGCAATCGACTACCGAGAGCTACGCTCGACATCCATCATCTGAAATCCGAAATCGGCATGTCCCAGCGCTTTGAATCCAACTACCCACTCGATCCCAAACAGATCGAGGAATGGGTGGACACCTTTAACCGCCAGGGTTTCCTCTTCCTGAAAAATGTTCTGACCGAAGCTCATGTTTCCCAGTTGAAAGCCGAATTCGAATGGGCGATAGACAATAACCATTCAGCCGGCAATGAACCCGATGACCAACTCAGAACTAATCCTAACCGCACTGATAAGAATCGTTACATTACCCAGGTTTCCTATGCCCGCCGATTTATCGGACATAAATATTTTCCCTTCATGAATTACACGATGCCCGAGCAAATCTACAAGGACGCCAACCCCAGGCTTAAATGCCTGCTCGGCTTTCTTGAACACGGTGCTTACGGTTAGGAATAGAAAGCCGGAAGGCCTGACATCCAGATGGCGAGAAAGCCAAATGGCCGGAAGGCCTGAGGACCAGTTCCGAGTTCCGCAATAGCGGAACGACATCTTTCAAGTCGGAGAGCCAGGCAGCCCGCCCCACTATTGTCATTGCGAGGAGTGAAACAACGAAGCTACCGAGCGCAGCGACATCTTCCACTCCAGGGGAATGTCTGTTGCGTAACCACAGTCCCGGGATGTAAAACTTCGTTCAGTAGACGTTTGCCTGTCTTCACTATATATTAAGTTACCCATGTTCTAGTGCAAAGACTAGTATTCGTAATCACAATGACTGCCTCTGGAATGAAAGATGTTGGACCGCTCTACTGAAATAATTTAATCTTGTGCCTCTCATGTCTCTTGTGGCTAACTTTTTATGGCTAAGCACAATGAAAATAGTTTTCAAACATCTCGGGTTTCTCGTTCTTGCGGGATGTTTTTTTTATGGATTCATCTACCTTTGGAGTCGTGTTTTAAAAACGGATTTGCTGGAAGAACCCCTTCAATACGCGCCGGAGATTATTGAGGAAACGAAATCGGTTCGCGATAATCGTTTGGGTCCGGAAGATGAATACACTATTCAGGTCGATGTCGATTACACTGAAGGCGAGTCAGCGCGGTGGTACCCAAAAGGCGAGTCACCTATCATCGCGGAATTAGTCAAAGAGGGAAAGTTGCCACCGGTGGCTGAACGGGTTGGACCTGAACCGGTTGTGATCGAAGGAGTAGACGGCATCGGTAATTACGGTGGCACCTGGTTAGGTGTTTTAAACAGTCCACATTATCTTAAAGATTTAATTGGAAACCGGTATGGGGGGTCGCCCCTGGTGCGCTGGTCTCCTCTCGGTTATCCGATTGTGCCCCACATCGCTAAGGGTTGGAAAGTATCACCTGACCGCAAAGAGTGGACAGTTTACCTTCGCAAGGGGATGAAATGGTCTGATGGCCACCCTTTCACCGCGGATGACATTCTCTACCAATGGATTTTTGAATCGAAAATGTCACTAAAGGCAATAAGCGCAGCGATGAAGATTGCCGGTCACACGGGTGAAATCATAAAAATAGACAGCCATACGGTTAAATTTGTCTTCCCCGTTCCACACGTGTTGTTTCTGGAGCGATTGACGGGTGATTACGGGTTCTGTGTCCCCCGCCATTACCTGGAAAAATATCACCCTGAATTCGGCGATGATGAACTGATTGAAGTCGAGATGAAGGCGAGAGATATTTCCACGCGACGTGGGCTCTATGCGGAGCTTCAGCTCTTTGACAACGTTCAACATCCCCGACTCTGGCCATGGCTTTATCGCACGAATAAAGCAAATCCTCCAAGATCATACGTACGCAATCCCTACTACTGGGCGGTCGATCCAGAGGGTAATCAACTTCCCTATGTCGACCGTATTTTACTCGATGTTAAAAACGCGGCATTGGTTCCGATCACCGCCGCAGAAGGAGGTATAACGATGCAGGCGATGAATATTTACCAAAGATATTACACCCTCCTCATGTCGCAGCGTGAAGAAAATGATTATGAAGTCTACCACTGGTACGGTAATGAGGTATCCAGTTATGCGCTTTATCCCAATCTGAATCGTTACATCGATCCCGAGGATCCAAGAACAAAAAATAAATGGGAATTGCTTAATGACAAGCGGTTCCGCAAAGCGCTTTCGCTGGCGATAAACAGGTGGGACATCATTGATGCGATCTATGATGGATGGGGAGAACCGGCGCAAGACGCGCCCGTTAGAAAATCTTATTTTTATCATGAAGAATTGCAAAAAGGTTATACCGAGTACGATCCCAAACGAGCCAACCGGATATTGGATGATATCGGATTAACGGGGCGTGATGCTGAAGGGTATCGTACTTTTGCTGATGGTAGGCGGATGATTTGGAATCTCGATATAATCCCTAACTTTGCTGAAGGCACGCTCTCCTTTATCGTCGAGGATTGGAAAAAAGTTGGCATCCATGCCATCGAGCGTCAAATGTCGGTCAATCTCAGAACGGTAATTCACCTTGCGCGAAAATCTGATTTTCTTATCTGGGGTGGGACGGGATCTAACAATCCACTGCTTAAAGGTGATGGTTTCCTCGGCAGTTCGGCCCAAGCGCTTGGCTATTACGCATGGTATAATGATGGTGGGCTTTACGGTAACCCCGAGGCGAAGAAAGTAGGCAGGATCGAGCCGCCTCCAGGCCACCCGGTGCGGCGAACGATGGAATTGTTTGATGCTTCGCACCAGGCCCTCACCCTTCAAGAGCAGAGGAAGATTATTCGGGAAATCCAGGATATCATGGCTGATGAACGCTGGGTAATTGGCATCTCTACAGCGTTTCCCAAGCTTGCTATTGTGAAGAATGATTTCAAAAACGTGCCACGTAAACTTTTATACGGGGGTTGGTGGGCACCCTCTCATGGCGGCCCGGAAACTTTCTATTTCGAAAACCCGAAAGATTCACTCGGAACAATTGCACAAATAAAAAAAGAAATAATTAAAATCACACCGCGAGGTAATGTCCCGATCAGGGATTCACTTGAACGCCGTAATGAAATTCCGTTTGGCAGGTTTGTTCGCCATCTCTTCCTGGGTATATTTACATTGGGACTTATCCTTGCCGGGCTGAGACATCCTTATGTTGGACGACGCTTATTAATTATGCTGCCCACCCTCCTTTTCATGTCTATTGTTACCTTTACGATCATTCAACTTCCCCCAAGCAATTATATTGATATTAAGATTTTAGAGGTGGAAATATCGGGTGAGCAACAGCACATTATTGAAGCCGAGCAGCTGCGTGAGTTATTTCCTCTCGATGAACCTATTTTAAACCAGTACATGGATTGGTTAGGTCTGCCCTGGTTTTTATCCTATAGATCAGAGGATCGCGGATTACTCCAAGGCCACCTGGGTTATTCCATGGAGAGCCGGAGACCGGTCAACGATGTGATTGGTGATCGTATACTGCTCACGGTCCTTATCGCGTTGGGTTCGGTCCTTTTTACCTGGGCAGTTGCTCTGCCTATTGGCATTTATTCGGCCATGCGCCAGTATTCAATTGCCGATTACTTTTTCACTTTCCTCGGCTTCATTGGAATGTGCGTACCCAGCTTTCTCCTCGCGCTGCTAATCATGTACTGGAGCAAAGTCTATTTCGGTATCAGTATGACCGGGCTCTTTTCACCTGAACACGCCGGTCAGCCGGAATGGACTGTCGGAAAAATAATCGATCTTTTACAACATATCTGGGTGCCGATTGTGGTTTTGGGCGTTGCCGGTACTGCAGGTATGGTCCGTGTGATGCGCGGTAATCTACTCGACGAGCTGCGAAAGCCCTATGTCACGACCGCGATGGCCAAGGGCGTGCGTCCATTCAAATTGCTGATTAAATACCCGGTACGTATCGCGATTAATCCTTTTATCTCGGGTATAGGTGCGCTCTTCCCGCATCTCGTTTCCGGCGGGGCGATTGTCGCGATGGTACTCAGTTTACCCACCGTGGGACCGTTGATGTTGGAAGCGCTGATGATGGAAGACACTTATCTCGCGGGATCCATGCTCATGGTTTTGAGTCTGTTGGGCGTAATGGGTACCCTCGTCAGTGATCTCCTGCTCATGTGGCTGGACCCACGCATACGCTTGGAAGGCGGAGCGCGGTAATGCAATGGGTCAAAACGTCAAAAGGTCAAAAAGTCAAAAGGTAGATGCTGCTCTGATACGTCATTTAAAGAAAGATTAATCCCATTCTAAGATCGCATTTATACTCTAATCGTCTTCAACTTTTTGACCTTTTGACGTTTTGACTAATCTCCTATCTCCTTACTTCCAAAAACCGGGAATCTCTCTGATCGTCAAATGTCAAACGCATCGTTGCGCCCCAGGAAGAGTCGACTGATAAAATGCCTTCTCCATTATCGTCGTTGTTCTCCACTTTTTCTATCTTCGAGTCTGACGGAATTACAATTTCTGCGCCCGCCGCTCCGAGGGAGACAACATCACCGGGAAATAGGGTGATCGTCCGGCTGATCATCGCGAGCATCTCTGAAAACCCGAAACGGTAATCAGCTATGCTGCAATTGCGTTCCCCAATTCCAGGGAGTGACATCTTTATAGTCTGTGCTGAAAGGTCCACAATATCTTTATAGGGGAGGGGATCGCCGAGCCTGAAAAATCCGTCAGCACAAGAACTGAAAAAATATGCTGCACGCATTTCATAGGGGAATGGATCTTTTATCGCATCTATGAGCGAGGTATCTCTTACCGACACGAAAAGAGAGATCCTTTCAATACATTCCTCTTCATTAATTTTCCGCCCGTCACTGCCGAGCCCATAGAGTGTTCCGGGGCCGACAATTCCGGCAACCTGGACGGAAAGATGAATACTTGTGGCGTGAGGGGGAAGGATAATAGGGCTGGCATCTTCTTTCAATGCGGTCGTGGGAAAGAGAATAGGATTTAAACCGGTCACGGGGAGACCCGGATCCGATTCGGGATTGTTTCCGCGTTGAACCCAGAGCGCACGGCACGGGCGTTTTATTATAGCCTTTGAAGGATTGAGACCGGCAGCGGTAATGTTTTTAATAAAGGGACTCTCACTTGCTTCATCGACAGCTTGTCTTCTGACCGTCGTGCGGGATGCACCTACACCCTGTAACTCGACCGCCACCTCAAACGCTGCTCCCGGTTCATCCATGCTGGGCAAGTGCACGCCGTCCCAACCCGCTGCTCCCAGGCCGATAATAGATCCTGTGGGCAAGGTCATAAATCGAGAGAGGTAGGTAATCATCCACTCCGCACCGAAGAGATAGGTGCCGGTATAAGCCTCGTCACAGATTTCTCCGTTTATTTTTGTCCACATCATTTTGTCATAGATCCAGGATGCGGCATGGACATTCCGATAACGATCAGATGCTTGCTGTTGTAAACGGTTTTCAATGACCTTTTCAAATTCTTCAGCGGTTGTTATCCAGGGTCCCATTCCGCCGTTACCATCACCGGTTTTAAAAAGAACGTGCAGACCCTGGTGTTGGTGCATCTCCGACTCAGGTGATGAGTTGTCGATGAATGCTTCGTGATCACCTTCGATGAAGTTGTCGTTCAGACAGACGAGGCCGGCGATATGCTCCACGGCTTTTTCGGGGGGAACCCGGTAGGCTTCACGGCCGATCACGACACCCAGCTCGGCCCCACAAGACAGCGTTGTCCCGGGGTGTATCGGAATTTCCCACCCATCACCGCTGAAGCAATTGTAGGATCTGATCCGCATATAGGGCAATCGCGTGACTTCCCACTCTCTGTTTATCTGCCGCTTCCATACAGTTGGATTATTCGCATGATTATAAATATAAAGCGGACAGTGAGGAATGGCGGGAAGCAGTTTGATTTCACTGCTAGAAATCAGTGGTGCACCCTTCATCTCCTCATCGACTCGATCTCTCTCTTCAGGCGATAGACCGAGGAGGTGGAAGATTCTGCTTTCGGAGTTTAAGCTGCCGATTACAGGGTGATTGTCAAAAACCCGGTAACCCTGATCACCGTCGACCAGCCCACAATCGATTTCTCCATCCCGTACAAAACTCGCAATTTTCAAAATTTATCTCCCATCTCTAAAACCTAAAATCACATGATAATAGTCAAAAAGTCAAAAGGGATATGCGTGAATGAGAAGATGAGTGACCTACTATCGAAACAGCTTCGTCTTCGTCCCTTTATTTCTTTAATATAACCTTTTTCTATATTCCTATAATAAGATATGTAGGGTTAATTTTAAAATTAACGGCCACGACGGAGCGTGGCCCTCCATTACTTTTTCTCAGAGCGTCTTCTCCCATCATTATTCAATCTTGTCATTGCGAAGGAGGCGTGGCCGACTGCCGCTACCGAGCGTAGCGACATCTTCCATTCCAGGGGGCTTACAATATGCGTCCGATATTCCCCTGGATCGCCACGGCTGACAATCAGCCTCGCGATGACAAAAAGAATCAGTCCGAAACTTAATGGGTTGATTTAATAAACATGGCGTTTTTAACTTGGACTGTTATCTGTCACTGATGCAATTTAATTCACACGAAAATATACGATGACGAGCGAAAAAGATATTCATTTAAAGGGTGGAGTATACACGCTGCTGCTTACACCCTTTAATAAAGATGGGAGCAAATTTGATCCTCTCAGCATGAATCGCCAGATTGATTACGTTCTCGATGCGGGAGTAAATGGACTTGTCGCTTGTGGTAAAGCGGGTGAGTTTGAGGGCCTGAACCTCAATGAAATCGAGCAGGTGATAAGCCACGTAGTTGAACATGTAAATGGTCGGGTTCCTGTAGGCCTGGGAGCGATTTCGGTCGATCTGGATGAAGGGATAAAAGTAGCCAGGATCGCTGCAAAGCAGGGTGCCAGTTTTGCGATGGTTAAAAAGAAATCCTACCAGAACCTGCGCTCGTTTTTTCTGAAAATGGCAGATGAAATTTCAGTCATGATTTATGATATGACTGACAATGGCAGTCTCGACATACAAAAAGATGTTCTGCCCATAGTTCGTTCCTGTGATCGTATCGTGGCGATGAAAGTAAGCGGTGATGTTGGTTCATTCGATGCGCTGAAAACGGAGGCATTAACTATTCCCTGTTTATGCGGGTCGGATATGTACACCTTGATTACATATGGCGCGGGGAGTGACGGGGTCGTCGCGGGGTCTGCCGCGGTTATGCCCGAACGCGAGGTCGCGTTGCACAAATTGGTAAAAGAAGAAAAATGGGAAGATGCAAGAAACTATTTCGTGGAACAGATGTTACCGATGATCGCTTATGGGGGACAACTCCTGCCTTACAATTATTCCACGATGAAACATATTCTTAAATGGAAGGGAGTCATTGACCATGTAATCGTCAGGCCCCCGTACCGTGTCGCCTACGATTGGCATTTAAGAGAAGTGGAGTTGCTGGCGCAGAAAATGGGGATTATCGGTTCCGTTGAGAATACTTTGGTTTAGGGATAATATTGATTCATAATAATCTTCGTCTTCGTCCCAATTGTCATTGCGAGGAGCAACGCGACGTGGCAATCCAGGCGAATAGTCATTGTGTCTTAAATTGCCAAGCACAACTCAGATCTTTCCATTGAGGATTCGTCCAGCTTAGAGTGAACTCTAATATCTAGGGACTGTAATTACACAACAGACATCCCCCTGGATTGCCGCGGTCGGCTGATAGCCTCCCTCGCAATGACAAAGAGACACTGACGCAGATGCGGACGAAGACGAAAAGGTAGAAGAAGCTAAATTATAACATATTAATCGATTCTCCCCTCACGCCCGGTTTCCACCGCCCCATGCCGAGGTGAGGGGTTCTCCGTCGAGAAATCGACTCGGCCGGAACGGGCTGATGTCAATCTTCGGAGTGCTACCTGTAATTACGTCGGCAAGACATTCACCAATGGGTGGCGATAGCTTGAAGCAATGACCGCATCCCCCGAAAAAAGCATAATACCCTTCGAGACCGGGTTCCGCCCCGACCAGGGGATGCCAGTCGTCGGTGATAGTGTAGATCGATGCCCATCCGCGAACATAGCTTGCCTTGCGAAGGGCGGGTATCCGCTTAAATAACACAGCTTCAATTCGAGCGCGTGAATCTTCGTCAAGGTTTGGGTCGTACTCGTCGATATCGAGGGGTTCGATCTCTTTGGGCCAGCCAAGTCCGGCTAAAATCTCGTCACTACCGTTCGGGCGAAGATACATCCTTAAATCGGTGTCTGAAAAGACCGGAATGGGACCGAAGTCAGCAGGTGTTTTCAGGATCATGTCAGTTTCCCTGCTCCAGCGTATGGAGTTGTTAATGCCTGCCGTAAATCCAACTTGTCGACCCCAGGGTCCGGCTGCGTTCACGACAACTTTAGTCTCGATGGTTTCACCAGTCTCGAGAACGACTCCGCTTACGCGATCACCTTGAAGTCGAATCTCTTTGACGCCAACGCCTTCGTAAGCTTTCAGTCTCCACTCCGCTGCCCGCTCGACGAGCGAGCGGGTCGTTTTCACCGGATTGGCATACCCTGATCGACGCTCGTATAATCCTCCGACGACACCGTCGAGATCAATTTGTGGCGCGAGTTCACTAATCACCTTAGTCGAAATATTTTCGATTTCGACACCGTATTCCTTCTGCATCTCAAGGACGTGTTTCCCGGGTGCAGAATTTTTTTCACCAAAAACCGTGAGAAATCCCACCTGTTGAAACCCGCAATCCCCTCCGAGTTCTTCACGGTCATTTTCAAACATCTGTACCGCGCGCCAGGCAAGTTGGACTGTTACCGGGTTGGAGTAGTAAGTCCGGACATGTGCTGCCGAGTGACCGGTGCTGACAGCAGCCAGGTTCCGCTTTTCAAATAACAGTATTTTACCAAAACCTTTTTTCGCCAGGAAATGTCCGATACTGGCTCCCATAATGCCACCGCCAATCACTACTGCATCGGCTGTATTCTCCATTCTATTTTTCCTCTATAAATAAATTACCAAAACGATCCACCTTTGCGAAGTAGTCGGGTAGGATGACGACCGTGGAATCGAATTCTTCGACAATAGCAGGGCCGTCGATACAATCGTCGGCTTTTAATTTATAGCGATCGTATATCTTGCAGGTAACATTTTTCCCCAGCTTTGAAAAGTAGACCGGACGTTTGGATTTAACCGCACCCGAGCTGTCACCGTCACCTGCTTCCAGTTCTCGCAATGTCGGTTTACTGATTGAGCCGATTGCCGTTAACCTCAAGTTGACGACTTCCGTGGGTTCACTTGCGGTGGCGTAGCCGTAAGCCCGTTCATGCTCCTTAAAAAAAGCGGCATTGATTGATTCTTTATCATCCGGTTCAAGCAGTCGATTCTCAACGGGAATTTTTAATTCGTAGGATTGACCGATGTAACGGATGTCGAGATAGCGAAGAAAAGATATATCAGATGCAGGGATATCCTCCGAAGTGAGCACCTGTCGCGCCCGGGTTTCAAGGTCTTCGAAAATACGACTGTTAGCCTGCAGGTCTACGGTCTCCATCGGTGCAATGTTAGCTTGTACGTAGTCATGTTTAACATCGCTCACGAGCAGTCCCAAAGCCGAGGTAACACCGGGGCTCATCGGGATAAGAATTTTTGGAATTTCCAATTCTTGTGCGAGGTCATTGGCGTGCAGAGGACCAGCGCCGCCAAAAGCGACAAGGACGAATTCACGGGGATCAAAACCGCGTTGAACCGAGATCAAGCGAATCGCTCCCACCATGCTCGCGTTGGCTATCTGGATGATTCCGTCAGCCGCTTCGATGACATTCATTCCCAGTTGATCAGACAGTTTTTTAATTGCAGTTTCGGCAAGCTCGGGAAACAGTTTCTGCTCCCCCCCGATAAAGTATTCCGGGTTAAGGCGTCCGAGCAAAAGATTGGCATCGGTAATACAAGGATTTTTCTGGCCTTTGCCATAGCATGCTGGACCGGGATCGGCACCGCCGCTTCGAGGACCGACCCGCAACGCACCTCCCGGATCGACCCATGCGATGCTGCCGCCGCCCGCGCCAATCTCAACGAGGTCGATGACGGGGGTCCTGACGGGATAACCGGCAGCCCGGTTGTCAGCCACGGCTGCGCTTCCGACTTCGAAGTGGGGTGCGACCTTGGGCATACCGTCTTCAACCAAACCCACTTTTGCTGTCGTCCCGCCCATATCAAAGCTGATAAGGTTATCAACGCCCGCCATCTTACCGATGAAGGTCGAAGCGATAACTCCCGCTGCCGGCCCCGACTCGATCAGGTGAACGGGTTCTTTGCGGGCTACGTCCGAGGATGACATGCCGCCGGCGGAAGTCATTAAGTGCAGTCCGGCTTTAACCCCCAGAGACTCAAGTCGGTTTTCCAGTTGGCCGAGATAACGGGTAACGATTGGCATCAGGAGTGAGTTGATCGCCGTCGTGCTGGCGCGAAAATACTCACGCATTTCCGGGCATAGATCTGAAGAGATCGACACGAATACTTCTGGCATCTCTACGTCGATGATTTCCTTCACCTGTCTTTCATGCTCGGCATTGACGTAAGCATGAAGCAGGCAAACGGCGATAGACTCCACGCCTTCAACCTTTAACTGGCGAATCACTTCGCGGACACGCTCTGTTTCCAGAGGCTTCAAAACATCCCCGGCATAATCTAACCTCTCGGGTGCTTCACGACAAAGGTAGCGCGGGATTAATGGCTTTGGTTTATCACAGAAAATGTCATAGAGCGTGGGACGGATCTGCCGGCCAATCTCAAAGACGTCGCGAAATCCCTCGGTTGCAATAAAGCCTGTCTTGGCTCCTTTTCCTTCGATGATCGTATTTGTCGCCACTGTGGTGCCGTGGACCAGGTAGGAGACACGCGCCGGGTCTATAGCGGATTCCTTGAGAACCCGTTCAGTCACATTCATAAAACCTATCGATGGATCGTGAGGCGTACTCGACATTTTGATCAGGCGTAAATTTCCCGTCGCTTCATCCATCATCACGAGATCGGTGAAAGTACCGCCTATATCGACACCGATTCGGTAGTCACTCATCGTGCTTCTTGCGATTTTTGAAGTTCTTCTCGCAACTTCGTAGTTCCATTTTCATCGACTTCTCGTCGGTCGATAGCGATGACCACACCGTATACTTCGCGGGCGCGCTGCGCGCTGACTTTACCATCGATAACATCCTCGAGCACCGCGAGGGGGTTGCGTTCGAGTGGATTGCCATACCCGCCACCGCCGGGTGTCTTATAACTTATAGTGTCATTGGCATTGAGGGTGAGAGTAATTTTGGACGGCAGTTCTTTATGTTCTCCCTCCGGATTGCGCGTGTAAGTGGAGGGTTGTCCACTCTGGCCTCCGAACAACCCCCAGGGTCCTTTTTTACGGTGGTCCGCGATGATTGTAAATGTCGTTTCGTGATCAGGGAACTGCCAATCGCGGCGGAGGCCCAGCCCGCCGCGAAATTTACCTGCACCATCAGAGTCGGGAACCAACTCGTAGCGTGTGATGCGCATGGGGTAGTTGTTTTCCGTTTCCTCAATAGCCGAGTTCTCCGTGTTCTGGATATGAGGTTGTATGGCGTCGAGGCCGTCTTTGGTAGGTCGTCCACCGTAACCACCGGCAAGGGTTTCCATGAAAGTATAGTAGTCACCTGAGCGCGGATCAACTCCACCGCACCCCATGTTACAAACCATACTTTTGCTGCAGGCGACGACCTTCTCCGGGATTGCAGCCGAAAATGCCTTGAAGCCGAGATCGACAAGGCGCAGGCATATATCGTTTCCACCGACAACACCCGCGGGATGCAGCGCGTTTACAACTGTTCCTTCGGGGGCATGGACATCGATTTGTGAATAGAACCCTGCGTTTACCGGAACTTCAGAATCAATTAAACACTTCACTACATAGGATACGGCGGAATAGGAATAAGTTAAATTAGCATTCATCGGTGAGGGGCGCTGCTTGTCGGATCCGGTCAGGTCAAAGCTCACCCTTCCATCTTTAACCTCTGCTTGCATGACGAGTTTGATCGGCTGATCGGTAATGCCGTCATCGTCCATTTCACCTTCAGCGCAATGTTTTCCCTCAGGTAGTTTTAATATCTCACTCTTCGTCCAACGTTGGGTATAGCCAATCAGTTCATCGGTAAAGCTGAAGATCGCTTTTTCACCAAATCGTTCGAGGATCTCAAAGACACGCTTTTGACCCAGCATTGTCGAGGCGACTTGAGCGCGCAGGTCACCGGCCATTTGCTTGGGAGACCGGATGTTGGCGACGATTAAGTTAAAGACGTTATCAATAATTTTCCCTTCACGAAGAATCTGTGTTGAAGGAATGATGATACCCTCTTGATATATATCGGTTGAAAGGCACAACCCGCCCGGAGCCATGCCGCCGATATCAACATGGTGTGCTACCGCCGCCGTGTACCCCGTCAGTCTGTTCTTATAGAACAAGGGCACAATGATCGCGATGTCGTTCAGATGCATGGCGCCGTTGTGGGAATCATTCATCGCGATTCCATCACCGGGTGACAACTTCTCTGCACCGTATTGACCTACCGCCGCCGGTATCATGCGTGTCATCGATGCCAAATGAATAGGTTGCGTAAAAGCCTGGGCAACGACGCGTAACTTTTTATCGTAGATCGCACAGGAATAATCAGCTCTCGTCTTGATGTTTGTTGAGTAAGCAGTTTTGCGTAAGGCCGCGCTCATTTCTTCCGCCGCCGCGTTGAACGCGCTTCGCATGACTTCAAACTCGATCGGATCCATGCGCAGTCCTCTCGTTGTATCCTTCGGATCTGAAGATGATGTCATAAGAGATATGTCGATTTTCGATTTTCGAACGTATTCTTTTGTCCTCGCGAAGAAGGCGAAGCCGACTGCGGCGATCCAGGAGGCTGTCTATTGCGTAAGTTCAGTCCCCTGGATTGCTTCGTCGCGTTGTGACTCGCAATGACAAAAGGAAAATTAAAAAGTAAAGATTTATACTAGAAAAGCGTAAGGAACAATCCGCAATCTCTATATCCTTTATCATCTTAAAACTAAACACCAATGACCTTATTGCTCCAGGTATATCGCGTAGAGTTTGACCTCCTCAGGTCGTCGACCTTCGAAATCAACGCGCACGCGGATCGGTTCATCTGATCGCACACGGTCCTGATTTTTCCAACGGACTACCTGTCGGAAACCGGATTCTAAAAGATCCAAGGAGTCGGCGCAGCTATAATCAGAAAGTTCATTTAGCTTTTCGTCGAGAATAGAAACTTTAATTCGAGAGTCTTCTGATAAACCATCGACATTCAAAAGAATGCGAGTTGTTTTCCCTTCGATAAAAATGGGCTGCGATGTGATATGAGCTTTACTGTCAGGTCCATTAAAGGGTGAAAAATGTCCGAGCCTGTCTTTGGGCCAGCTTGCCACTCTGATTCCGTCACTACTTTGCTCAGGCCAGGGGGCGTACCAAAAGAGTGTCTCATCTCCAACGTTTTCGAAACCCTGGCCTTGGATTAAAGCCGGGTAATTAAAGTTTATATGTGATTCATACGCTCTTTTCCAACGGATTTCCGCAGCGTCGACAATGGGAAAATCCGGGATGGGTTCGCGAAAGTGCATCGCATCATGACTTACCACGAGTCCCAGGTTCATACTCATCAAACGTCGGTCGTTAGAGGGATGTCCATCCCACATACCGTAAAACCCGATTAAAGTATTACCCCGATTCCAGAGAGCTGCACCCAGATGTACCTGGGGTCCGTTATTCGTTCCATAGAGAGTAGGGCGGGGGGGCAGGGCGTCTCGGCGCATACTCATGCATGAAGCTTCGGACCAATTCTCAAAGTCATAAGAGAAATAGGTCATCAGCACTCGCGCGAACCCACTCGGAGACCAGTGTTCATCTCTCAATCCCTGTCCGTTGATATAGTAAACGCCATTGAATTTCGTGCCACCAGCCTCTTCAAATATAGGGCCTACTGGATTTCCGGGGTGTAACTTCCACTGTAAACCGTCAGCGCTGAATGCTATGGCTATCTTGTTACTGTAGCGTGCGGTCTCAAAGACCATTTTGAAATGCCGGTCCGGGTTAGGGTCATCCGGTTCATAGTAGACGACACAGGCTTGAATATGTTCACTAATATCAATCTCAATTAAATTATTGCTTTTTGAACCGTTGTATTCAACGAGACCCAAATTGGGTTTCTCCCAGTTTCGTCCGTCTTTGCTTTTGGCAAAACAGAGTTTTTGATGCCACTTATCATCAACATTGTCACCTTGCCCGCAGTACCACATCCAGAGTTCGTCTCCTACCCGTTTAACGGAACCATAATAAGCGCAGATCAAGCTGTCTGGTTCTCCGGGGCTACCTAACCCCACACCGATAGGCGCTTTATTAGTGAGCGCCCGGTAAGAATTAAGGTGAAGTTTGACTCCTCTTTGCAGCGGTAACGCGTAATCATCAAACGGAAAAAGAACTATTTCATCCAGATTTTCCTGTTTACCGTTTAGGGTAATATTCACTTTGCTATCCTGATTTTAAAAGGTCTCGAAAAACGAGACAATTCATATATGAAATGCTTTTGCTCCCGGTAACTGTAGCAAAAAGAGGTGGAACGTGTGGTTCCACCTCTTCTGCTTAAAACTTAAAACTGATCGATAGATCACTCGATCGTCAATTCTTCAGTCGTAACCTCGATCGCATCGCCGTCTTCATTGGCAAAGGTGGCGTCAATGCTCAGTGTCGGCTGAGGCGTTTCGTCAGACTTGAAGTTGTTCTGTGTGATCAGGGTATCAAACCCGGTCGTTGTCGATCCACTCTCCGCGACGACGACTGCGGCGCCGTTCGTCTGCAATAGATCACCACCGGTGATTCTCAACCCGGGGTTACCTGCGGCAACGGTAAAGGAGCCTTCACCGAAGAGAATGTGAGGTACTGCATCGCCATCAGCATCGATATCACCGATCGTTAAGCGTACCGCGATCGGCACGCCGCGCGCATCGAAGCCGACCTTGCCCGTGCTTCCACTGAAGACGGTGTTCGATAACTGTACCCCTCCCATTCCCGTGGAGTTGACTACTTCCACGAGGGCCACATCGGCCTGGGCGTCATAGACCTGTCCTTCGGGGAACAGCGCCTGGTTAAAGGCGTTGATCCTGCCCACTGTGAAGATGCTGAAGAAGGTATTGGCGTCCGCTCCATCGATGACCACGCTGGGCTTGCCCGTCACGTACTCAACCTGCTGGTTGTAGCGTGGGGGGACGGCCGGAGGCAGGAAAGTGGCCGGGTCGAGGGTTACGGTAAAGGTCCCGTTGCCTGAGAACTCTACCTGCACAATGTCCTCGTTTTCGTCCATGAAGGAAACGCGGGTGATCTGTCCCGGTTTGGCCTGGAGTTGGACGAACTCTCCGGTGAGTAATATCTGGTCGAAGACGTTGCCGTTGGCATGCTGAATGTCTTCACCGGCGATATCACCTGAGCCGTCGAGAACGAGGGGAACAGCAGGAGCCGCTACCGTGACGACCGCGGTTTCACTGTCCGCTGTCCCACCGGCGTTGGTAATCTGTACCCAGAAACTTGTGCTCGCGGTGAGCGCGCCCGTGTCTAAAGTTCCAGTCGTCGCGCCGGCGACAGGAGCCGCGGTGTCACCGCTGTTGCCGGTAAACCACTGGTAAGTAAGATCGTCCCCACTGGCGGCAACAGATAAGCTCGCCGAGGCGCCGGATGCTACTTCCTGGCTAGCGGGTTGTGTGGTGATAGAGGGAGCATCAGCGGGTGGCGGACCGTCGGAGCCGGTGCCCGGTGCGCCGATCGGGGTAAAGCCAAAATCATCGATTGAAGTACGACCGGAGGGATTTACATCAGGATCATCTCTCAAGACAATCTTGCCGATGCCACCCGGAGCTCCTAATTCATCCGCATTAATAATTGTAAAACCGGGTTTGAACAAAGGTAAAAGATTCCCTTCTAAATTATCAACTGTAAAGATCAAGTTGTCGTTTGTATCATAGACGTCGATAAAACCATCTGGTTCGATGCCCTCTTTGGGTGCAGTACTCTGAGCTGCAAACGTGACTATTTCATACGCCGGGGTTTCAAAAGTGATGGTTGCAGATTCTCCATTAAATACTCCATAGGCAGTTGGCGACGAGCGCACATAAGCGGTCCCATCTGAAAATTCAACGATAATAGATCCTCCCTCAAAAGTTGCTGTTACTGGCGAAGTTCCAAAAACCAAGGGTTCTGACTGTCCTGCACCTGCTCCAAATTCTACAAAAGTAGTGTAAACTGTGTTGTTAGAGGGGAAGTCGGTCAGAGTGAATCCCAGGTCGTCGATCACGAGTTTTCCCGTAACATTCAGAAATTTCACTTCTTGTATGCCGTTTAGGAAATTAAAATCATCTTGATCAAAAAAACTACCGCTGTCGGCGACAAAGCTGAATAATGTGGGGTTAGCACCTGGGCTGATGTTTGTCGGTAATCCAACTGTAGTACCATTTTCAGGGAGGACGGTGTTAATTCTAGTGTCAGAAGCACCTGTATCGCCGGTATTTATTTCTCCTCTTATTTCAATTCTACCCGCTCCGGTGCTCTCACCAGCATAAAATTGGAGAAATTGCATCCCCTGTTGGTGACAATCCTTCCCTCCTGTCCCGGTCCCAGGGTTAAAGCCTTCGTTCCCGAATGTAATTGAGCTGGATCCTCTAGCGTTTCCACCGTGAAACCGATGAGCGTAATCACGTTTGGCTCCACGCCGATGAAGATAGTCCCTTCACCGCTGATGTTTTCAAAATCTTCGAAAATTTCCAGATCTTGAGGGAGGGCGATGAGTAGAATGGGGGATAAGGCTACGATTAGTAATGCGAGCGATTTTTTTAGTATCATAGTGAGCTTTTTAATAGATTGAATTTCAAAAGGGATGAAATTTCTAAAAAGAGAAATACAAGGCGTCAAATATTATTCTTCTTTTAATGAAATCTTTATGGATAGGTTAAGAATACGACGCTATTAAATAGGTTTAAGTATATTATACGTAGTGACTTGCATCATAGCTAACAGCATTAAGTGATCGATATTCAGATGAAGGGAACGATAATCAACATTCAGGTGTAATTAAAAAAAGAGGTGGGACTCGTAGTCCCACCTCTTTGTATAAAACCTAACACTTATCGAAGAGATTACTCAATAGTGATCTCCTCGGTAACAACTTCGATTTCATCGCCATCTTCATTGGCGAAGGTAGCATCGATACTCAGGGTCGGCTGAGGCGTGTTGTCGGACTTGAAGTTGTTCTGTGTGATCAGGGTATCAAATCCGGTTGTTGTCGATCCACTCTCAGCGACCACGACTGCGGCGCCGTTTGTCTGCAAGAGGTCACCACCAGTGATCCGCAAGCCGGGGTTACCGGCGGCAACAGTGAAGGAACCTTCACCGAACAGAAGGTGCGGGACTGCGTCGCCATCCGCGTCGATGTCGCCAACTGTCAGGCGTACTGCGATCGGTACCCCGCGCGCATCAACACCGACCTTGCCCGTGCTTCCACTGAACACGGTGTTCGATAACTGCACCCCTCCAAGTCCGGTGGAATTAACGACTTCCACGAGGGCCACATCGGCCTGGGCGTCATAGACCTGTCCCTCGGGGAAGAGGGCCTGGTTAAACGCGTTGATCGTGCCTACAGTGAAGATGCTGAAGAAGGTATTGGCATCCGCTCCATCAATGACCACGCTCGGTTTGCCCGTCACATATTCTACGGTCTGGTTGTAGCGTGGGGGGACGGCCGGGGGCAGGAAAGTGGCAGGGTCGAGGGTTACGGTAAAGGTCCCTGTGCCTGAAAACTCTACCTGCACAATATCCTCGTTTTCGTCCATGAAGGAGACGCGGGTGATCTGTCCCGGTTTGGCCTGAAGTTGGACAGACTCTCCGGTGAGTAAAATCTGGTCGAAGACGTTACCGTTGGCATGCTGAATATTCTCACCGGCGATATCGCCCGAGCCGTCGAGGACGAGCGGCACGGAGGGAGCCGCCACGGTGATGACCGCGGTATCGCTGTCCGCGGTTCCGCCTGCGTTTGTAATCTGTACCCAGAAGCTTGTGCTCGCGGTGAGAGCGCCTGTGTCTAAAGTCCCGGCAGTCGCTCCGGAAACCGGGGCTGCGGTGTCACCGCTGTTGCCGGTATACCATTGATAAGTGAGATCGTCACCGCTGGCGGCTACGGATAAGCTCGCCGATGCTCCGGATGCTACCTCCTGGCTTGCCGGCTGCGTCGTGATAGCTGGGGCATCAGCGGGTGGGGGACCCTCGGATCCGGTGCCCGGGGCGCCGATTGGGGTAAATCCAAAGTCGTCAATCGAAGTATGACCTTCATCATTAATATTAGGGTCATCTATCAGGAGTATCTTGCCAATACCACCCGGAGCTCCCAATTCAACCGCATTAATCGTTATAAAACCGGGTTTGAATTCAGGCTGAATGCTCCCTTCTAAAGTATCAATGGTAACGAGTAAATTGTCGTTCGTATCATAGACTTCGATTGTACCATCGGATTCGCTCTGGCCTGATTGCACAGCCTGAGCTGCGAAAGTATCTATTTCATAAGCCGGGGTTTCAAAAGTGATCGTTGCTGTATCTCCATTAAATAATCCATAAGCAGTAGAAGCTGTGCGCACATAAGCGCTACCATCTGAAAATTCAACGATTACAGATCCTCCTTCAAATGTAACTGTATTCGGTGAAGTCCCAAAGACCAACGGTTCTGATTGTCCTGCGCCCGCTCCAAACAAAGTAAAATCCTCGTAAACCGTGTTGTTTGAGGGGAAGTCGGTCAGGGTGAATCCCAGGTCGTCGATTATGAGTTTTCCCGTAACATTAAAAAACTTCACTTCTCTTATCCCGCTAAGGAAATTAAAATCGGTCGTATCAAAAAACAATCCGTTATCTGCGGTAAAGCTGTATAAGGTGGGATTGGCGCCAGGGCTGATATTTGTAGGCAGTCCTTCGAAAATACCATTTTCGCCGATGACGGTGTTAACTCTCTTGTCAGAGGAGAGTGCTTCACCTGTATTGATTTCTCCTCTTATTTCAAATTTGCCCCCGCCTGTCGTTTCGCCCGCATAAAATTCGAGAAATTGTATCCCTCTTGACGAGACGATCCTTCCCTCCTGTCCAGGTCCCAGGGTTAAAGCCTTCGTTTCCGAATGTAATTGAGCAGGATCCTCTAAAGTTTCCACCGTGAAACCGACCAGCGTAATCACGTTTGGCTCCTGGCCGATGAAGATAGTCCCTTCACCGCTGATGTTTTCAAAATCTTCGAAAATTTCCAGATCTTGAGGGAGGGCGATTAGAAGAACGGGAGATATGACTGAAACAATGAAGAAGACGAGCGATTTTTTTAATAACATAGTGAGCTTTTTAATAGATTGAATTTCAAAAGGGATGCAGTTTGTAAAATGATAATGACAGGGCGTCAATTATTAAACCCGGGTTAATATAGATTATAAGAAAATATTGAGAATACGACGCTATCATATAATCTTAAGTATATGATGGATAGCTACTTGAATTATGATGGTTCGTGTTACTCGTCAGGTGTTAAGTTTTAAACCGACAGGTGGAACGAGGTGGAACGCGGTGCCTGACCGCCATAGCCTTGGCGACGGTTGTTCCCTACCGCGTTTAGAATGTAGTAATTGAAGAAGCGTGCTAGGGACAGCCCGCTCCACCTTATCTTAATGTAAGCAGTCTATTACTTTTGAGCTTCGATCTTTAACTATTTTCATCTTTATCACCCTTAACCTTCCTGACTCTTTTGCCATTTAAGTAATCCGCGCAGATACATAACAATAAAAACAACATTGGCGACGATCATAGCCATGCTGGAGGCTAAAATGCCAATTAGAATCCATGATGCGTTTCCCAGCATCATGGCGATAAATCCTTTTCGCTCTTTATTACCGAGAAAATAAATTCCCGAAAAAGTTAGAATCATAGCCAGCCAATCAATCCCATAATATTCGTACATAGTTTATAATGTTTGATGTTTAAAAGAGTCGATACGTCAGAAGATTGATGTTCGAGATATAAGGTTCAAGGGTGTGACCTTGGAATAGGGAACTCAGGAAATCAGGAAAAGAGATAGCTTTATTAATTTTTTATTGTAAAGAAGTGATCATATTCCTCATTACCGCATACACGCATACACGCATTACCGCATGTGCACTGTCCACTGTTCACTTTTCACTTCTCCAATCCCCTCGGTATAACCGGTAGCACAATATGCGATGGATGCGTACTATCAAGGTGAACGGTGTTTTGCGCTATCACCTTATGCGTATGTCGGCCCATAGGTTCGCCGGTATTCGGATTTATGTCTAAGCGGGGGAAATTACTGCTCGATATATCGAGTCGGATTCGATGACCAGTTTTGAACAGGTTGCCGGTCGCGTGAAGCGTGATCGTAATAGGATAAATTTGTCCCGGCACCAACATCTCTGGTTCGGTCCAAGAATTGCGGTACCGACACCTCAGTATCGTGTCGCTCAAGTTCATTCGGTAGCCATCGGGATAGTCTTCATTCGGAGGGTAAACATCGATGAGTTTTGCTGTAAAATCGGTGTCAATCGCAGTCGACGAAATCCAAAGCTTGACCGTTACTTGACCTGTAACCTCGGTGTCCTCGTCCAGTATTTCAGTTTGAAACGCCAGCACGTCGGGGCGTTTGTCGAGAGGAAGGTACGGGGGTTTGACCCCAAGCATCCATTCGGCCTCAACCTGATCGACAGGGCCCCACGTGACGATATGCCGTCCATGCCTGGCGTAAAAGGCGGACCGCGTGCCAAAGGATGGAACTTTCGTAAAGCCACCCGATGGAGGAACAACCTCGGTGAGATGCGCGAGACCGCCACCCGCTGACGGAACCGGGTTATCCGGGTCGTATTCAAAGGTGATCGATTCTTTATCTGATTGCGGCTTTATTTCAGACAGACCGAATTCAGGTGTCAGAAAAAGATTTCGCTCTTCCGTCCGTGTGAGCGGCCACTCCGACTCATTTCGCCAATGTCCTCCATGATCGAGATGTCCGTCAGTTGTTTTACGACCTGAACCTCCGCCCATGACGAAGATCTCAACTCGCGCGTCGTTTTCGACATCGTTATTTATATCCCTCAACCAATGATCAAACCATCGCAATCTTATCTCGCTGTGTTTCGGGTACCCAACCATCGCGTCTGTTCCAAACTCGACGTCACCCAGGGTCGAGGTTTTGACCCGCATCGTTCCGTGTCCCCAGGGCCCGATTAGCAAACGGGATGGTTTATTATTACGCGCTATCATCGCCTCAAAGTATCCCGTAGAGCCGTCGATGAACGGGTCGAACCAACCTGCGGTGATCAAACAGGGGATATCCGCATGGCGATCCCAGTAAGGAGTCTGGTCGTTGCATTCCTGCGCCCACCATTCATCGTATTCCCCTCGATAATAATAATTAAACAGGGTTTTCTCAAGGTGCGGTGCGACGGAGAGCGGGATCCCACCTTTTTTGAATGGCATATTCTGTATCTCTGATCGTGCGTTAATCAGACCGTCGGCCAAAGTTCGAATCGTGTTCGTATCATTGGGGACTTCATGGGCATCAAAAGCGTGGTTGTATATCGCTGTGTACATGTCCAGGGCCATGGCACCGCCCTCGCGAGCTTCGTGTAAGTATATATTCGTCGGCCCCTGTTCGGGACAAATAGTTACCAGGTGTGGGGGACGATGCAACGCCGCCTGGGTCTGAACAATTGACCGGTGTGAGCTGCCCATCATCCCCACGCGTTCGTCCGACCAGGATTGAGCTGCGATCCACTCGACTGCATCATACCCGTCGTCACCGTCCCAGGGATTGCAGGTATGGTAATAACGACCGTCACCTTCTGACTTATACCGTGAGCGTAGATCCTGGAGAATGAATACGTAGCCTTGTTCGACGTATTGCACTGGCACGCCATCCCATTCAATCGCCGACTTATCATAGGAAGTTCGAATCAATATTGTCGGCCACTTTCCATCAAGCTGCAATCCATCCGTTCCGGCGGGAAAATAGATATCCGTCGCCAAACGAACCCCATCCCGCATCGGGACCATTACGTCTGATTCTAAAAAAACTTTGTAAGGAGCGGCCATGGATTTTTTATTAAGATAAGTAGGTTCCCTTCGACTACGCTCAGGGCAAGCAGGGTTCAGGGAGAAAGATATACGATTTCCGATATCTGATATGCGATATACGATGTAGTTTCAACATCTCGCACATCAAACATCGCATATCAAACGTCGGATATCAGGTAGAAAGATATACTAATGACAGGGTTCATGGTTCAGGGTTCATGGTTCATGGTTCAGGGTGGAAGATGTCGGGCTACGCCCTCGGTACAGGGTTCAGCAACTGATGCTAGTCGAGCTATAGCACTTATAGTGTGAACAGTGAATTATTTATTAATCGTATTGAGCATAAAAAATTTTGGGAATTATTAAATCAATTAAAATTCCTTTAATTCTTATCTTGTGTCTTTTGTGCTTTTGTAAGATGTCAGGCGTAGCCTTCGGTAGTGGCTATCTCTTAATTTCGCCATCCGCAATTGAAATGATCTTTTGACTAACCTCAATCCGAGATCAGACGATGAAAATAACTGAAGTCATATGCCAGGTTCTTCGCATTAAAAACGTGGAATCAAAATCCTCTGGAACACAGGACACCTTGCTCGTGCGCATTCAAACAGACGAGGGAATTGAAGGGATCGGTGAGTGCGATGCGCAGCCGGAAGTTTGCAAGGCAGTCATCGATGCTCCTTTCAGTCACAATATTGCCTGTGGCTTGCGATTACTTATCATCGGAGAGGACCCTCTCGATGCAGCGGGCGTATGGAAAAAGATGTACCGTGGCAGCATGTACTACGGGCGACGGGGAGTGACGATTGCAGCGATGGCTGCAGTTGATATGGCATTGTGGGATATTAAAGGTAAAAAAACGGGACAACCGATTCATCAACTTCTGGGTGGGAAAAAACATGATGAGATCAAGGCTTATGCCTCTATCCTCTTTGGCAGAGACGGAGCGGAGACGAAAGAAATTGGACAGCGATGGATTGAAGCGGGGTACAAGGCGGTGAAGTTTGGATGGGAGCCGATGGGTGAAAGTGAAGCTGTAGATTTGGACCTTGTGTCCGGAGCGCGAGAAGGCCTGGGGGAGAGTGCGGATCTGTTAGTGGATGCCGGTTGTGTGTGGGAAGCGCCGACGGCCCTGGAACGCGCGGAAAAATTTACCGAATATAATATAGGCTGGTTGGAAGAACCGCTGAGCCAGGACGACTTGGAGGGATATCAATGGCTGAGAGAGCGATCACCGGTACCGATAGCTGCGGGTGAAGGTGAATGTGGATGGTTCGCCTTTAAACCGTGGATCGAAAATCAACTTCTGGATATCTATCAAGTGGATCTTGCGAGAAACGGGTTCACGGAAGCAAAGATTATCGGGGAGAAAGTAGAGGAAAAGGGATCTAAGCTGTGTAATCATTGTTATAAAACACCGATCAGTGTTGCCGCCTGTTTGCATTGGCTGAGCACAACAGACAGCGCTTTTTTGTTTGAGGACTGTGTTGAAGATTCACCCTTGAGACATGAACTCACACATGAAAAGATTCAGGCCGTAGACGGAATGATCCATGTCCCCGATGCCCCCGGTCTCGGTGTTACCCTCAATGAAGATTTAATCCAGGAACTACTCGTCGCTGAATCGAGGTAAAGAGGTGTTAGGTGTTAAGTTTTAGGTTTTAAGTAGAAGCTAAAAATGATTGTTCAGGAAAAACTGAAAGAAAAAAAGAGAGATAATTTTAAACAATGGGAAGAGTAACCGTAATTGGTAATGCGGCTGGAGGAAAGTCTACTCTGAGCAGGGCATTGAGTAAATCCAAAGGGCTGCCACTTTACGCAGTGGATAAAATACAGTGGAAGCCGGGTTGGACTCCTGCGCCTCAAAAGGAAGTTGAAGAAAAATTAAATGAAATTATCGGTGAAGATTTCTGGATCATTGACGGTTGGGGTTCATGGGCGACGATTGAAAAACGATTTAACGAGTCCGATACTATAATATTTGTCGATCACTCACTGGTAATCCATTTCTGGTGGGCATTAAAAAGACAAATCGCAGCGTTGTTCTTCCCTGAAAACCAGGATAAACCCGAAGGGTGCAACCTCCTGGATGTCACCGGTAGAATGTTTAAAATGATCTGGATGATCCACCGGAAATTGAGACCAATACTGCTCGACCTGGTGAACGCCTATAAAGGAAGTAAAAGGGTGTATCATATTAAATCACCCACCGAATTAAAACGCTTTATGTTGCAACATTGTTAGATAAAAAAACATCCACCTGTTTACTGATGTCTAATTACTGTTCACATCTTCACTCAGCGGCCAGGTTGTGAATTGCAGATTGAAAGTTAGTACCGATTTATTCCCTTTGTCATCGCGAGGTTGCTTATCAACCGTGGCGATCCAGGGGAATATCGGTTGCGTCTGGTAATCCGCCTGGATTGCTTCGTCGCGTTGCTTCTCGCAATGACAAAAAAATTATTCCGCAATTTGCAATCGACGATCAGAAATCGGAATTCGGCAATTGCCCCACTGTTCACCGTTCACTTCTTAATCGGCGGCCAGGTATCGAGACAAGCTCCGGACGGGCGGGTACCTGTCGGTCGCCACGGCACGCTGTCGTAAGACTGGTATTTAACGTCGAGCCACGGTGTCTCTAAACGGGTATGGCCATTATAGCGTGAAGTCAGCGCGGCTTCTAAGATGCCACTGGTAAGAACCGTTCGTTCAACGGGGTAGGTGGGCACACCTGTAAGAAACATTTCTTCCACATTTAAGGATAGATAACTGAAGTGTGAATAGGCACCTGCCTCGCCTCCATGCTCCTGGAGATAGAATTCAGTGGCCTGGATTTTGTTATCAACTCTTGCTGCGTAGGACCAATCCTTAACATAGCCGTCTAACATCAGTATTACGCCTTTAAAACCGTCTCGGTATTCGATTAGAAACAAGGCCGGGTTTTCACAGAGATCTTCCATCCGCCCTTCAGGTTTTTTTTCTATGCACTCACAGGCGGCCTGGCCTAATTCATAGGACCAGCGTCCCTCATCGGCGGCTTTCCATACGGCATCACCTTCCAAACAGGTTACAGCCGCGACCCCTGTTTCTCCACCGGTCCGTCTTTCCACCATGCATTGCAACACTTCAATCGTATGAAAGCCGTAGACATCCAAGTCATGATAGCCGATAGCTACCGCTTCTGTAATCGGTGTATCCAGCTCATGTTCTAACCAGGGTTTGCGCCAGCAGAGGGGAACAGATGAACCCGCCATGAATTGAGCGTTAAGTTCTGTCGTCCGATCATACATCCATTTAATATCCTGCCAGTTATAGGAAAGGTGTTTGTCATTAAATACCGGCACCACTTTTTTACTCGTCGCCATTACCCCGCAAATCTGTTCCATGAAATACTTTCGCGGGTAAAGTTGTTGTTCCTTTTCATTAAAGGCGTAATCGCCGTGCTCCGCGACCAGGAGTACGCCGTCGACCGCGAGCTCATCTCCGCCAAGGGTCAAGGCTTTTACAATCGTCGGATAGATCGGAACATTATGCTCCGCGGCAAGTTCGCGGCCCATATCATTTTCGGGAAAATGATCGATATACATCGAGACAATCTCCACGCGAGGTTCTAGCAATCCATCATCCGTGGGGAATCCCTTCAGGAATTTCGTCACCATGACATCCGCGTGCGAACGTGACCAGTATTCGGTAATAATTGCGGCAATCTTTTTTTTATTGGGCATGGATCAACCTTTGGTTCAGGGTTCAGGGAGATAGATATACGATTTCCGATATCTAATATGCGATATACGATGTAGTTTCAACATCTCGCACATCAAACATCGCATATCAAACGTCGGATATCAGGTAGAAAGATATACTAATGACAGGGTTCAGGGTTCAGGGTGGAAGATGTCGGGCTACGCCCTCGGTACAGGGTACAGCAACTGCTGCTATTCGAGCTATAGCATTTAAAGTGTGAACAGTGAAATACTTTTTAATCGTATTGATCTTAAAATATTCTGGCTTGTATTTTATCAATATAAATTTCTTTAATTCTTATCTTGTGCCTTTTGTAGCTATTTCTCTAATCCGAAATCCAAAAACCGCAATCCGAAATTGAATATGTCTGACCTTGATACGTGGCTTAATTTAACCGTCGAGGATCCTATAGATCCCGATCTTCCCATTTGTGATCCCCACCATCACTTATGGGACCGTCCCAATGACCGCTACCTGCTTGACGATTTATTGCAGGACACAAACAGCGGTCATAACATCGTTAATACGGTGTTTGTAGAGTGTGGTGCAATGTATAAGAATGAGGGGCCTGAGGAATTAAAACCAGTCGGTGAGACGGAGTTCGTACAGGGCGTTGCCGATCAGTGTGCGAGCGAACAACAAACTTCAACCACCGTCGCGGCGGGAATTGTGAGTCATGCCAATCTTACCCTGGGTGACGAAGTGGCACCCGTGCTCGAAGCTCATGTAGCCGCGAGTGGGAACCGCTTCCGCGGGATCAGGCACATCAATGCCTGGCACGCGAGTGATGAAGTTGGCAATCCCCGTACTGAACCACCTCAAGGACTGCTCTTGGATTCTAAATTTCGTGAGGGTTTTGCTCACCTGCAGCAGTTTGGTTTGAGTTTTGATGCTTGGCTTTACCATACGCAGTTGGAGGAATTCGTGGATCTGGCTCGAGCCTTTCCGGAGACACAGATTATCCTCGACCATATTGGCGGTCCCTTGTGTATCGGTCCCTATGCGGGGAAGCGCGATGAGGTATTCGCGGAATGGCAACAAAGCATCGAAGCGCTTGCGACTTGTAACAATGTAGCTGTGAAGCTGGGAGGCGTCGGCATGCCGTCTAATGGTTTTGGATGGCATGAGCAGGACACCCCGCCATCCTCGACAGAGCTGGCTGAGGGCATGGCCCCGTATTTTCTTTTTTGCATCGATAGATTGGGTGTCAATCGTTGCATGTTCGAGAGCAATTTCCCCGTCGACAAAGTATCATTTTCATACTCCGTGATGTGGAATGCGTTTAAGCGCCTATCAAAAGATTTCTCACCCGATGAGCGCTCATCCCTATTCTACAATACCGCCGTAAAAGTCTACCGTTTAAATTCGTAGAGGCATTACAAAAAAATATTCAATCATTCTAATAAACGCGCCAGGGACCAACCGTCGCTAAGGCTATGGCGGGCAGGCAGCGCGTTCCACCAATCTCACTTACTAATTATTGGATAAATCCGCATTTCCGCTTCATCGCATACCCACATTCTCACATCAACGCATTCCCTTTTGACATTTGACTTTCGACTTTCGACGTTTTACTCCACACAATCCACAATCCACAATCCACATTCGCAAATCCGCAATCCACAATTGAAAATGTCCTTAACAAAAAACCAAATCTCAGAACTATCCCAGGCCTTAATCCAGGCACAAGAGACGGTAACCCCGATAACCAACCCGATCGATCAATACCCGGATATGACGGTTGCTGAAGCTTATGCCGTTCAGCGAGCGACATACGAGACGAGAATAAAAAACGGCGATACGGTGGTGGGAGGAAAGGTAGGCCTGTCGGCTAAAATTATGCAGGAGGTATTCAATACCGATGCGCCGATTTACGGGCGTTTATTTGCTTCGATGGTGGCACTGGAAGGCGAGCCGATTTCAATCGGCAGCATGAGCCGTCCGATGATTGAAGGTGAGACAGCTTTTGTTTTAGATTCTGACCTGAAGGGTCCCGGTGTGACGGTGGGAAAAGCGATGGCGTCGGTTGCCGGAATTATTCCCGCTTTTGAAATCGCGGATAGCCGGTCAAAAGAAAAACCGAAAGTAGCCCAGGATCTTATCGCCGATAGTAGCCTCGCATCCAAAGTGATACTCGGCGGTCAGATTACTCCCATTGATGAAATCGACCTGCGTCACATCGGTGTGGTCCTGGAGCAGGATGGCGAGGTCATTGCCACGGGCGCCACCGCGGCGGTCCTCGGTAACCCCATCCATTCGCTCGTTAACCTTGTCAATAAACTTGCCGAGTACGATATCGGCTTATCGGCCGGAGATTTCGTTATTCCCGGCACGCCTCATCCCGCCGTGCCGCCCGTAGCCGGTTCCTGTTATCGCGCGACCTTCGATCGTTTCGGCTATGTTAAGGTACACTTTACCGATTGAGTTTAGTACAGCGTATTAGGTTTTATGATTTAAATTTTCGTCTGCGCTCCTCGTCTTCGTCCCCCATGTATTCGTCCATCCAGTAATTACCTATAATATCATGGTGGAACGTGCTGTCCCTAGCGCGTTAAAGGATCGTAAATGAAGAAGCGCGCTAGGGACAGCACGCTCCACCTTAGGTTTCAATTAATTTTGAAGTAATACGCAGACGTAAACGAGGACGAAGATTAAAATCTCACTACTAACTTGAAAACGATCACTATTCACTGTTTACTGATCACTATTCACTGATTTTCAAAATCATGGCAACGGATACCATAGCTGCATCTGATTTCGCTGATACGAAAAAGGGTTTGGAAAAAGGATTAGATTGGTACCAGTGTTCGATCGACAGGAAGGTGCTCAATAAATTGTCGGAGAAAAACGACTGGCAACCCCTTCTTCAAATTGTCGGCCAACTGGGTTTCTCAACCGCAACGGGTATCTTTGCATTCTGGGCTTTCCACCACCTGTCATGGCCCTGGATAGTTCTAGCGGTTTATTTTCACTGCTCTTTTTATAAATTTTTTGGTCACGGCACGGGAGGCCATGAGTTATCGCACAAGACGGTGTTCAAAACTCAAGCCTTGAACGAGTTTTTCATTCGCATCGTTGGTTTTTTGACCTATTTCAACTATATCTGGTTTCGGCACAGTCACGTTAAACACCATCAATTTACTGTTCACCATGAGCTCGACATGGAAGTCGAGCTTCCACAACAATATCCATGGTACCAAGTTATCGGGGCATTTACCTTCAGCATTCGTGACTTCAATCGAATCTTACCCAGGCTTTTTCGAAACGCGTTCGGTCGCCGCCGCGAGGTTATTCTCAAATCCGTTTGGGAACAGAGAATTACCCCGGAGACAAAGCCGGAAGCCTTGAAAAGAATGGTGAACTTTTCGAGGATCATCCTCGGCGGTCATTTAGCGCTCGCCATTGTCTTTATTGTCACAGGAAATTGGATCCTCTTGTTCCTTGTTACCTTTGCGCCATTCATCGCGATGTGGTTTGTTGTTCTTACGCATTTGCCTCAGCATAAAGGGATGAAGCCGGATGTCGCGGATTGGCGGCAAAGTACCAGGACCTATCTCGCAGGGCCCATTGTGCGTTTTTTTACTGGAATATGAATTATCATGTGGAACATCACATGTATCCGGCCGTCCCGTTTTACAATCTACCCAAGTTGCGGAAGGCGATCGAAGATGACCTTCCCATCGCAACAAAAGGTCTCGTTGCCACGTGGGTAGATATATTCAAAACGCTCAAGCGTCAGAAAAAGGATCCGGACTATTATGCCGAGCTCGTTTATACAGAGAAAACAGGGTCCGGTGAGCTGCCAATTGCGGTTTGAGGGATATTTGGCTTTACCCTCGGTAGGGATATCCTATTGCGGATTGATTTTTTAATTAAAATCTTCGTCTGCGTCTGCCTATTCGTCTTCGCCCCCGTAATTGCGAAACGAGACGTAGTGGGGACGAAGACGGGTCTGCGTCCCTTTGTCATTGCGAGGAGCGAAGCGACGAAGCAATCCAGGGGAATGTATGTTGCAAAATCATTGTCCCTGGATGCTAGGCTTCGCTCAGTTGACAAATGCCGTTCTACATTATTCATTGAGCAACTCATTTTTTTAACGGAGACGGGTATGCGTACCCACAATGACTATTCCCCTGGAATGGAAGATGTCGCTGCGCTCGGTAGCCGCGGTCGGCTTTTAACCTCCCTCGCAATGACAAATAGACGAAGAGGTAGACGAAGACGAAGATGTGATCATATGATAAGAAATGTTTGGGTAATTTATTTCATCACACGGCCACGACCAGCCATAGCCCATAGGGCGACGGCTGATCGTGGCCGCTGAGAAATTCGAGAATTATTGTAGAAGCCCATCAAAATTTCTTAATAATATCTTTACTCAAATCCACCCGCACTTATTTTCAAAAGTATGACATCTACAACCGATACCATCCTTGAAGCTGATTTCTCAGATACGAAAAAAGGTAAGGAAAAGGGTTTAGACTGGTACCAATGTCCGATTGACAGGAAGGTGTTTTCTGCATTGATGAAGAAAAAAGACTTGAGGCCTTTTCTTGATAATG
The DNA here is from genome assembly GCA_963692525.1 of Opitutales bacterium. GTDB lineage: Bacteria > Verrucomicrobiota > Verrucomicrobiia > Opitutales > PNEW01 > PNEW01. The sequence continues at coordinate 4,408,134 of OY829953.1, read as the reverse complement.
TAGGCCAACTCGGATTCTCTCTCGTTACGGGTGCTTTTGCCCTCTGGGCATTTCACAACTTGTCATGGCCCTGGGTTGCTGGTGCGGTCTATTTTCACTGCTCTTTTTATGGATTTTTTGGTGGAGGTACGGGAGGACATGAGTTATCGCACAGGACAATGTTCAAAACCCCGTTATTGAATGAAATATTCATACGCATCAATGGGTTTTTTACCTGGTTTAATTTTATACATTTTCGGCATAGTCACGTAAAACACCATCAATTTACCGTTCATGATGATCTAGATATGGAGGTCATGTTACCGCAGAAACTGCTGTGGTACCATTGGATTTTTGCACTCACCATCAACTTTCAAGGTGTGTATCAAAGTTTATCGAGGCATTTTCACTACGCTTTCGGGCGACGCCGCGAAACTATTCTTAAAACCGAGTGGGAGCAGCGGATTTTCCCAGAGTCAAAACCGGAGGCCTTGAAAAGATTAGTGAACTGGTCGAGGTTCTTAATTTTTGGACATACAGCCCTCGCGGTTGTTTTTATCGCCACCGGTAATTGGATACTGGTGCTCCTTGTTACCTTTGCCACTTTCCTCATTGGCTGGTTTGGGCTAATCACGCATATGCCGCAGCATGTTGGGATGAAACCTGACATTGCGGATTGGCGGCACAGTACAAGAACCTATCTCGCCAGCCCATTTGTTTCTTTTTTCTATTGGAACATGAATTACCACGTGGAGCATCACATGTATCCTGCTATACCCTATTACAATTTGCCCAAGCTGCGAAAAGCGATTGAAAGTGACCTCCCTATCGCACCCCAAGGTCTCCTCGCGACGTGGAAAGAAATACTCGATACCCTCAGGCATCAAAAAGAAGATCCGAACTACCATGCTGAACTGGTTTACCCGGCGAAAGCAGTGAACAGTGAACAGTTCAGCGTTCAGTAATAGCAGCTATTCGAACTATAGCAAATTATAGGTGATCAGTGAAATACTCTTTAACCGAATTAAGGTGAAATTGTACTATGCTTTTGTGGAGCAGTTGAATTTCTCTAATTCTATTTTTGTGTTATTGATAGATGTCGCTGCGCTCGGTAGTGCCTTATGTGGCTATCCCTTAATTCTGCAATCGGCAATGTCTATGAACCCTGACGAACAAATCAACTACCCTGATCAGAAAGCGACACACGCGCCTGAAGGACGGGGTCCGGTAGGTCGCCACCGAAGCTCAGAGTATGACTTATATTTTATGTCGAGCCAGGGTGTTTCTATTCGTCGATGTCCTTCATATCGGGATGTCAGGGCAGCTTCTAAAACGCCACTCGTCAGTAAAGTTCTCTCAACGGGGTAGGAGGGTTTTCCACTGACAAACATATCCTCTATATTGAGCGACAAGTAGGTGAAATGATTATGCGCGCCTTCAGCACTGCCGTGACCCTGACAATAAAATTCTGTCGCCTTGACCTGATTGTCGACCCTGGCTGCATAAGCTAAATCGGTAACATATCCGTTTAACATTAAAACCGCGCCCTTCAAACCGTCTCTGTATTCGATGAGAAATAGGGTGGGATTTTTACAATGATCCTCCATACGACCTTCGGGTTTATTCTCAATAGATTTGCAGGCAGCTTCGGCCAGTGCTCTTGACCATCGTCCCTCATTGGCCGCTTCCCACACCGCCTCACCCTCTAAGCAGGTTACTGCTTTGACACCGGTCTCACCGCCGATGCGTCTTTCAACCATGCATTGCAGGACCTCAAGGGCGTGAAAGCCATAGATATCCAGCCCGGAAAAACCGATGGCGACGGCCTCTTCTATTGGACTTTCCATTTCATGTTCCAGCCAGGGGTTGCGCCAGCACAGAGGAAGTGATGAACCGGCCATAAATGGAACTCCGAGTTCTTTCACCCTTTCATACATCCATTTTATATCCTGCCAGTTATATGAGAGGTGCTTGTCGTTAAATATCGGTACCGCTTTCTTGCTCGTAGCCATTACCCCACAGATTTGCTCCATGAAGTATTTCCTCGGATAAAGATGCTGTTCCTTCTCGTTCCATGCGTAATCTCCATGTTCTCCGATTAGAAGTACGCCATCGACAGCGAGTACATCCCCACTCAGCGTTAACGCTTTTACAATACTGGGATAAATTGGAATGTTGTGTTCTGCGCTGAGTTTAAGGCTCAAATCACCTTCGGGAAACTGGTCGACATAAAGCGAAACAATTTCAACGCGCGGTGTAATCAGTCCCTCATCGGTAGGAAAACCTTTGAGGAATTTCGTCACCATGACATTGGCATGGGAGAGGGGTACGTACTCCGTAATGATTGCCGCTATCTTTTTTTTGTTTGGCATGAGATCAATCTACTGTTGAGTGTTAGGTGTTAAGTATTAGGTTTTAAGTAAAATAGGGTACAACCAGGACATCATTTACAGATTTAGTTCAAGACATGGTTTACACTTTGTGAGGGATGCTGAACGGTAATCGGGTTATATAGTTAAGTTAATGTTATGCGGAGATAGAGGTTTGGTTACCTTCATTGGTGCCGCTAGCGGCACCAACAAAAGCAGCCGTTGACAGGTCAATCTGACCGATTCTGAGAGTGGCAAAGTAAACATCGAAGTGTACCGTGTCTAGTGGTTTTAGTCCAACACTCCAACCGGCGAGGGCGGTGGAGATAGGAATCTGGAGGCCATCGAGTTTGATACATCCGACTCTTGAGACGCGGCGAGTCATCAAATCATAGCTGATATCGGCAGGTGTGCCGCCGTAAGGACGGGCGCTGGGTTGATAGATTTCAGAGGGCGTGCTCATGGCAAGAGCCGCATGGGGGCGTTCTTCATTGAAGGTCTTGCGCCACAGATCGAAGGCCGCCTGTTGGGTGCGAAGATCGTCCTGGGCATGTTTTTGCAACTCCTGTTTGATATCGCGATGCATACGCTCATGGGCTCCGTTATCCTGGGGGTTACCCGGACGTCCACGCTCGAGATTAATCCCTAAGGCCAGCCACCAGGCCGCCAGTTTGCTCAAGCCCAGCACGGCATTGGCACTGGCAAAGGGACTGCCGTTGTCGCTGCGGATGCAAGCGGGAAGTCCATAGCGTTCAAAGAGTTTTGTGAAGCATTCACGCACCGCTTCGCTACGGGCTGAACTGAGCACCCGCACCTCTAATACATAGCGGCTCCATTCATCCCGTACCGTCAAAGGTTCACAACGGTTGCCATCAACGGTGTGCCACCACCCTTTGAAGTCTACACTCCACACTTCGTTACAGCCGCAAGCCTTGACCCCGTAGTGAAGGCGTCCGCTTTTTTGAGCGCTTCTGCGCCGGCGCTTAGTGACTAGGCCCGCCCGTTCCAATACCCGTTTCACGCTCGAGTCCGAGGGGGCCTTCCCATAACGTCTGTCGTAAAGCTCCCGGATCTTGTAGGGGCCCCACGTGGGGTGATGATGCTTCAGTTTGATCAGCGTACACACTACTGATTCGGATAGTTCCTGAACACTTCCATGCGGTCGGCGTGAGCGCTCGTGCAACCCCTCCATCCCTTCGCTCAGAAAGCGCTTCTTCCATTTATACCCTGTCGGTCGGCTGATCCCGTAGTCTTCACACAGCTCGTTCATCTTTACTCCCGGTTGCATCGCCTCCAGGGCGAATTGGTATCTTTGGTCCATTTTTTTTGTTTCCTTCCATGACATCATACCGTTACTTAGCTTCCTTCTTTCTTTGGCAATCTGTAAAGGATGTCCTGAACCTTTTGTGTAAACGATGTCTTGAACCTATACCATAGCCAATTGTCGTTAAGAGATTTTATTATTTGTCATTGCGGGAGACGCGGCAATCCAGAAAGTTATAATACCATAACTCAGATCGATTAACCCTAAGATATAAACTTAACACGCGCTGGTGTACTTTAGCGTGTCAGTACTCTTCCCTTTTGACATTTTGACGTTTTGACCTTTTGACTAGCGTTAATCGACATGACTCCTGACAAACAAAACACCTACCCTGACGAAGAAGCGCGTTGTCGTTTCTGGACGGAGTATATGGATCGCGGCTACGAGCTGGTTCAGTCGATGTCAAAGTACGAAATAAAAGAGTGTGGCGAGGGCGTGGTTTCAATTCCGGATGCAGCCGATGAGGCCGGGGTGGAAATGCTTTTCTCCGAGACAAAAATTGCCGGTGATCTGGATAGAATTTTTATCATCCGTGAGAGTCTCATGCCGGACCTCCTGGCGATCGCGCGAGATATGAAAGAGCGCGGCTGGATATTGAAAATTGAGGAGGGTTACCGCACAAAAGAAATGCAAACTCAACTCGGCCGAAAACCAGAAGTCTTCGACATGATCGTGCGCTCCTGCTGGAGAGAAAATGGAGGGGTGACACCTCCCTTGGATCTCGTTAAAAAAAGATCGATGTGCCTCGTGGCCAACTATCCTTATTCCGGCACACACATGATGGCCGCGGCGGTTGATATTTCAGTTTTCCGTCTCGAAGACAGAACTGAAGTGTCGCGCGGAAAACCCTACCTTGAAATGAGCGAGTACACCCCCCTGGATTGCCCTTTTGTCAGTGCCGAGGAACATCAAAATCGCATGGAAATTACCACACTGATGGAGCGCCCCATGGCTTTCTGCATTTTCCCGGTGAATTTTGGCACTACAACAAGGGCGACGCGCTCTACCAGATTTATACGCGCAGCGGCAAACCCGGCCAGTACGGACCCATTCATTGGGATCCTCAAACGGGCGAGATTACACCCTTTGACGATATAACTTCACCGCTAACACCCCCCGACTTACTCGCCGAAAATATACAACAGGCTTTGAAGAGGATGGGGTTGGAATAGGGAGTGAACAGTAAACAGTGAACAGTGGAAGATGCTGGATCTGTGTTCAGTTTTAGGTGGAACGCGTCCTGCGACGAGCTGAGTCGAATCGTGTCCCTAGCGCGTTTGTTGTAAGTCGTAAAAAAGAAGCGTGCTAGGGACAGCCCGCTCCACCTTTCTTATTCATTAATTTCTGTATCTGGCAGCAAACCGGCACTTCGACTTACTCGCCGAAAATATACAACAGGCTTTGAAGAGGATGAACCTGGTTTAGTCAGTGAACAGTAAGCAGTAAACAGTGTTAAGTTTTAGGTTGAACTGCTTAACACTTAACACCTAAAACCTAACACGCGCATTTGCGCCTATTACAGTCGAATCTGAGCCAGATAGATGTTGGCAGGATAGGTCCAGTGCTCGGCGCCGTATTTGACCTCGTGTTGGGAGTAGTAACTCAGCAGGACAGACTCGTCTTCCTGGACGATCACGCCCGCATATGACGTATCGCCGCTCGACGGCAGATCGAGGACGTGCTCGATCTTGTCGTCCTCCAATCGCCAGACACTGGTGCGCCGATCGACAATTGAATCCCGATCATTTGGATCACGCAGGTGCTGGCGCCCGATGATGTATTCTTGACCGCCCACCTCGATCAGTTTGGGCCCCGGTATGACCTCTCCCACATCGGTGAGCTGCCAGTGCTCGAAGGGCGGCTTGGCGGTGGCAAAGTTCAGCCTGGTCTCGTCGCTATGGCGAATGGCGACACGCATGGAGCCGTCAGTTGCGATACGAAACGAGGCTTCGGTTCCATTTGGCGACACCTGCGAGACTTTTTCCCAGTCCAGACCATCGCTGGAATGCAGCAGGAATAGTCCTTTAGATTCATGTTCAAAACCCGTTTCATTGCCGTAAGCCAGATTGTAGAAGGTGCCGTCGACATAGCCCACGCCCCATAACCAGTATCCGTCGCGATAGATCTGCTGGGGCGCCGACCAGGTGACCCCATCATCGGTGTACGAGCAGTAGGAGCGGGTTTGACTCTCTGCCTCACCGCGCACAGCCAAGGGGTGGGTCCACGAACTACTTCCTGTAATAACGAACAAGCGGTCTGGTGTCGCCACCATATGTGGATCGCGGTCATCACCCGTAGTGTTGATGGGAACGCCAATCCGCTGCCACTGGTGCAGGTCGTCGCTGGCTATGACCACCACCTTGCCTTCGGAGCTTACGTGCGAGAGAGCATTGCGAAAACAAACGTAGTATTTGCCTTGGAACAACTGTAAGTCGGTAAACGCGTTGTGCCAACCGTCACTGTGAATACAGCGTACCCAGTCAACAAGCGCCATAAGTTCCTCCCTCCATCGCAGACTTATTTAGCGGTTCTTATCGATAAATCAATTAATATTATAAATGCGCTAGGGGAAGGGAAAAAGGGTCAGGCTCTGCATCGTGGATCACTCCGGCTTGGAAGATGTCGATCCACGATTGCGGAACTCGGAACTGGCCTTCCGGCTATCCGGTTCTTTGGTAATACGGCGCAGGGTCAAATCCGGGATATCTCTTTACCATTCCCTCGATAAATAGCTTGGTCCACAGCGGGTCACCGGGCGGCGGGAAACCCAACAGTTCTCGCTGGCGCGGTGTAGCCTCAACCATAAAGCGACACATCGCTTCGTTGCTGGCGCCGCTTTTATAAGTGAAGGTGCGACCCCCGTCCCAGGGTCGGTCTTTGCGGGAATAACAAACATGCATGGCTGGGCGATGGCCTCGATGTGAGGTGAATTCGGAAGCAGCGTGCCGAGTGAATATACTGTAGAGACAGACTGAGCCGCCAGGTACGATCATCGGCACCGCTTCCTCTTCCGGTCGGCCATTCGGCACCATACGGATCGGTGCCAAATCCCGCTCCACATCATCGAAGCAATAGAAAAAGTCCATGTGCATATAGTCGTCGGGCTCGATGATTGGTCCCAGTGTATTATTACTGTAGTCGATATGAAATTTCGTATTGTATTCCTCGCCAGCGTATTTCATTCCCAGATGTCCTTCGCAGAGGCGGATTTCGCGGGTGCCGAAAACGCGCTCGGCCGCATCGACCAGATCCGGATGGACGGTGACGTGATTGAGACCGGAATGGTCCCAGGGGAAGAGTCGATGTTTCGGCGTGCTGTTCTGTCGTTTTTGAGATTCGTATTCGTCGAAGGGTGGGGCGAATAAAGTAAAGAATCCTTGGAGCGCAGCTTCCCGCTCATCTTTAGTCAGGAAGTTTTCGATGATAAGGAACCCCTGCTTTTTGTAAGTGGCGAGTTGCGCGTCAGTGATGTGCATATTCTACTCCTCTACAGTAATATCAAATAATGTAAAATGTTCATTAATCATCGTTTTAATTATTATCAAACGATCTTTATTCGTGTCGCAAGACAAGCGTTTTTAAAATATCAAAATTGAATCCGACTGCGGCTACCGAGCGCAGCGACATATTCCATTCTAGGGGAATGTCGGTAACGAATTTACAACCCCCTGGAGTGGAAGATGTCGGATTACGTCTTCGGTAGCCACGGCTGGCATACAGCCTCGCGATGACAAAGGAAAAAGACTTTTTGACTTTCGACCAATCTCTTCACATTACGCATATTCGCGTATCCCTTTACAGTTTTCTATTTAATCAACTCGTCTGGAAGCGATCATTTGCTCATTGAGTTTAAAACCCAGTCCCGGTCCCTCGGGTAATATCAGGTGACCGTTCTCAATTTGTGTCGGTGGATCGAGCAGCTCGTGCTCCCAATCATTCTTAGGCGCGCCACCTGCATACTCCTGATAAAGGAGATTTGGAGTTCTTGCACACACATGGGTCGCTGCACGTGTTACGATTGGGCCGCACCAGTTATGTATGGCGATCTTGACATCGTAAAGTTCTGCAAGATCCCCAGTCTTGCAACTTTCGAGAATACCACCGTTGGTACCCACCTCGGGCTGGAACACCTTTAGTACACCACTATCGAGAAGCGCCTTAGCGTTCCTGCGCGTGGTTGTAAGTTCTCCTGTTGCGAGGGGAATAGAAGTTGCATTGGCAACTTTTCTCAACATCTCAGAATCATCTTTGGTAGGTGCTTCGAAGAATTTAATGTTAAGCGGCTCAAGAACCCTGGCAGCCATGATCGCGCCATCGACACTGAATCGGTTATGGGCATCGATAGCCAGATGGTAATCTTGACCCACCGCTTCACGAACCTGCTGAACCTTATCGATCTGCTTACCGAGTTCTTTCGCATCGGGTGTTCCCTCTCCCTCAAAGGGGTCCCATTTGAACATTTTAAATCCGGCTTCCTTTGCCATCAATATCCGTTCGATTTGCTCCTCCCAGCTTTCTGCTCCATCGAAAATGCCGTGATCTGCATAAAGCGGAATCTCTTGGTGAACGGATCCCCCCAACAGGGTGTAAATGGGGAGCCCCGCCATCTTGCCGACGATGTCCCATAGCGCGATTTCAATGGCCGAAACCGCGGCACACCAGTCGCGGTCGGTCGCTTGAGAAAAGAGAAAGCGCTTGAGAAAAGCTTCGATCGCCATCGGATTGGTCCCCGTTATCTGTTGAGCGATGGTCTCGATATGCGACCGGATGGTCGATGCCTGACCGCGCCAGGTAAAGCCTTCACCGATTCCTTCAATCCCTTGATCAGTTAGAATACGAACAATAACCCATTCTTCATACCCTCTTGTTGCTTTTATCGTAATCGGAGATACCCGTTCGATCTCAATTGGATGATTAGCTTTCAATTCCCTCCTTCGTTTAGATTCAACCGGTTAACCCGGCAGATCGAATGCGGATACCGTTCCCGCACTGAAGCCACCGCGGACAAGGGATTCCCAACAGTGTATGGGTGATTCTCCGAGTATCGCCGGAAGATCAGCTTGCAGGTCTTTGACAGATGGAAAGTTTACTCCGTCTTTCGAGCGCTGGTTGGCGAGACGATTCAGTGCATCCATCGCGAAGCCGACACTGATGATGTTCTTGTCGTCACTTACCACTTCTTTTAAAGCGTGAATCGTTTGCTCCAGGGCAGGACCAATAATCTCGCACCCGTGGGAACAGAGGATCACGAGTGACCAGAGCGCGTTTTCCCGCACCGCCGAACGTACCTTCTCAAAACGCTCGAAATCAGTGACTTTACTGCCCCCTTCGCAAACATCGCATTCATCATTTGGCCGCACGAACTGCATGATCCGTCCCTGCGCAATGTCCATGGACAAGCGATTTTCCTCGCGGGACAGACACTGCACGAGTGCGTCCAGGCAAGCGGGAACCAGCGTATCGCCAATCCCGGTGGCGATCGCCCTGCGACCCAAGCAACCCAATGTTCCGGCCGCGACGGCGCGTACATAAACGGATGGATCATCTTGCAAACGCGTTGCGACAACCTGCAAGACTTCGTCATTGAGGTGACCGACATCACCGAGGCCATAGACGCCCGCTTTCCGTACCCATTTTACCGGTGAGGTCGTCGCTTTAAGAAACGTGTTTGTAGCATCCTGTCCAACGGCAACGAGCCCATAGGTGGCAGCCCGCCGCACACTCTCGCGTTCGTTATACAACGCCTCTCCCAGAAGTTGTACTGCCAACGTCGTATCACCAATCGAGGCGAGTTTGTAGGCCGCTCCAATGCGGGCCGGCTCTGCTTCTTCATGTTTTACGTGTAGCTGTTCGAAAAGACGATCAGCTACAATTGCTCTATCTTCCGATGAAAGGTTTGTAACTTCAGGTCGCGGCGGTGGTGTCCAGCCCGTCTTCATCCAGTGATCGTGGTAGCGCCAGACCACGGTGACGTCGTCGCTTGTATCGGAAAGATCGATCTTAGTTAGCGGATCCACACCGAGCTTGTTCCAACTGACTTCGGCGGGGGGTGCACTGCTCAAAGAAACAGTTTCGGTAGTACGATATATCCAGAAACGCCACATGAAGCGAGGGTTGTCGTTCCATGTTTGCCAATCGTCGCTACGGTGGTTTCCCCGGTGATACATGTTATGAGAATAGAGAACGACACTGCCAGCCCGAAGCGGGGCGGCTTCGAATGACTGCACAAGCGGCCATCCGGTGTTTGTCACCGCTTCCCGCATTCGAATGTCGTGGGGTGTACGGCGATTGAAGATGTCTTCAATGTCATATTTTGAATCGGGACCGCTGACGGGCTCTTTCTCCATGCCGCTCAGGACATAATTGAAATCGAGCATATCCGCTCCTACAAAGCTGTCCTGATTTTCTTCGTGGTTAAGGGTCCAGTACTGCGAATAGGGGATGGTCGCGGTTGGTCCCATGTCCTCTCGAACGGCTTGCGGGTAATAAAGCATTTCGATCTGAACGGTCTGGTGGTGCCGCTGTTTTCTACCGCCGTAGGGGCTGCTGTCGTCCTTGTGCCAGTGCTGTTCCATGGCCCCGCTTGCGAAAGTGGCATTGTGTGTGAAGGGAACGATCGCCCAGTTTTCACCGACGAGCTGATTGCAAGCGGTGATGAGCCCAGGTGCTTGCAGCACCTCAAGGACCTCCGGAATACTTGTGGGGGAAACGGGTTGCTTGGCGAGATAGGCCGCCTTTTCTTTCACGTATATTTGCTCGTGGACGTCGAGCGGGACACCAAGACTTTCTGGATCCAGCACAACGAGCCCCCGGCTGGCAAATTCCTGGACCAGCAGTTCCGGTTTACTGAATGGCAGAGAAGCAGAGAAAGTTGAAACAGAGTTGTTGTTCATGCTCATTCTAATTCTCTTTTCAGTTTTTCTTCTTAACGCGATTCAATCCTTCTCAAACTGAAAACTAAGTCGTGCTAATTTCTCATTCGCATCTGGATTGAAGGTCAACGCGTAGGTGTAATGGCCACCGGAGAGAAGACGCTCCCCGACGTAGTCTATTGGCTGAAGGACTGCCTGCTTTTCGTTAACGACAGCTTCGATATAAGCATAGCTGTATGCTTTGGTAACCTTGTGATAGTCTGTCGCACTACCGGGAGCGATGTATCCATACGTTTCCGTTTGGGAGGGGAATTTTACAACAACGCTTCCTATCTCTACTGAACTTCGATTGGCAACGCGGATCATCACATCCTTCTCACAGCCGCACAGAATAGCCGCACCTATTAACAGGCAAAGCAAGTAACAGATCTTGTGTCTGGTCATGATTTCTTTGCGCACTTAAAATTTGCCTATAGGGTTTATCGCGATTGTTGAATATTCCCAGCAGATTTCACATTACCGCTTATTCGCGTTTTCGCTTAATCGCTCTCCCTTTCGACCTTCGACCTTCGGCTCTCCTAACTTCGCTCAAGAAGTTGCAATATTGTTTGTCTTGCCGTCGTAACCTTCGACGAGAATGGAAGAAATAACCGTCGATGCGCTTTTGCGTATCTCAGCTACCGGTTGATACTCAGGTGCAGCACCAAACTTTTCCATCTGCTCTTTGGATGGGAAATCGATTACCACCAGTCTGTTGGGTTTCCAATCTCCGACTCGGACTGTGATTTCACCCCCGCGAATGTGGTAGTGCCCACCATAACTTTCGACGATCGGGCGCGCTTTCTCAACATATTCCTCATACTTGTCCCAGTCGTGGACTTTGATATCACTGATAAGATAGACTGACATTTTTTCTCCTCGTTAATTATTAAAAATCTAATGAATTGAAGCTGTAACCCAAAAGCTAAGTTTGCCGAACGTGCGGCGATGACAATCTAAAAAAGTAGTGTTCTGGCTGCCTCAATTAGCGGCAAGCACCGTATTTAATTCTTTCGTAAGATACGGAGATATTTTTTCCACTTCACTCACCTCATTCAGTAACGCAAATGTATCTCCTCCCCAGTCTCCGTTGCTATCATACACTTGTCTTCCGATGACAATCGCTGAGTCCTCGATATAGCTTTTAAGCTGTTCAAGGCCTTCCTCTATCAATTCTGTGGGCAGGGGTTTTTCTCTGCGCTTTGACCACTCCACTATAAAAAACAGACCCCGTAAAATATCGTATTCGAAAAATCGCGGAAATAAGGGTTTCAGCCATTCTTTGTTAATGACACTTCCTTCTTTTTTCGAGCGGACGAGGCGATGTTCTATCAAGTAGCGTGCGCCTTCATCGAGGAATTTTTCCTCATCTGGAGTAAAGGTACGTTTTGTGCAGAACAGAATAGCTTCGAGTGGAGGTAAGGTGGATACAATCGAGCTCTTTTGCGAATGGTTGTAGGCAGAAGGCGTACAATTTAAACCGCCATCCGGAAGCTGATGTTTAAGAAACCATTCCCGCATCCAAGGTAGTTCGCTATCCACATCACAGCCACACGCCGATAGAATCTGGTAAAAAACACCCAACTCACAGTGGCAACAATCCATTTTTGTTTTGTCAGCATCGCTCTTTGGAGCATCCTCTCCGCTGATCACAAACTTTGGCCATGCGCCCTGCTTAATCAGCTCTAAGGCTCGGGTAGCGGTAGATTCAGGGATCTGTTTTGCTTCACCCATCTCAAAAAGAGTGGCCATGTGCCACCACGGACCGGTCCACTTCTTTCTCGTCCTCTTGTCAGGTAATGAAAACGTATCAGTTGATGTGAGGACTTCCATTGTCTGTCCGATTGCGTTTGTCATTCCCTGAAATTAACATCTGTTTCTGATGTGTCCATCAGATTTACATCGACTGGATGCGGGTGGTTGGGTGATACAATTGTCCAGCCAAATTACAATCGCATCCTACCTGGGCTCGTATTGCAGTTCCGCTTCTAAGAGGATAGGCTTAAGCGCGTTTTGCCATAGGGTGTAACCCGCTTGCGTCATGTGTAAGTCATCCTCCTGGAAGATTTCTTTTCTTGGATTGCCTTCATTATTCAGCATGCCGGAAGCTACGTCCACATAGTTCAGCCGCCCATCCTTTGAGCATGCCGCGGCGATGAGTCGGTTGGCTGCCTTCATTTTCGGCCACAGGTGCCAGCGTTTGATACTGGGTTTTATAGACAGGAAATAGATACGACAATCGGGAAGTTTCTCATGTATCTTCTCCAAGAACAAGCGAAAGGTGTCTGCAATTGTTTTCGGTTTAATTCCCTGGGCAATGTCATTGTCCCCTTCATAGAGGACAATTGCCCGCGGTTTGTAAGGAAGCACGATTCTATCGGCGTAGTGAAGCGCATCGTTCATGTTGCTCCCGCCGAAACCCCGCGGAATGACGGTCAGCGGAGCGAGGTCTTTTTCGATCGTAGGGTGCCAACCTCGAATGCTTGAACTGCCGATACAAACGATAGCGTCCTTGGGGGGAGGCTGTTCACTGTCGGTGGCTTCAAAACGCAGTATGCTTTCTTCAAAACGAGTGGGGTCAGAAGAGTAAGTCTTTTTACTCACTGCTTTGGAGACCTGTCCAAAACAGGTGGCGGTGCAAACAACTAGGAAAAGGATAAGGATCTCGCGGTTCATTTACTTATCTCATAAAGATCTGTTACCACTTTATCACGTTAACGCCTCTTTCTTTTGACTTTCGACTATCAATCAATCCGGTAACTTAAATGCGGATAATGTCTCCGTAGTGAGACCCCCGCGGACTAGGGCTTCCCAACATTGCATAGGTGTTTCTCCGAGTAGCTCTGGAAGACTTGCTTTCAGGTCTTTAACAAGCGGCAGCACTTCTTTATCATCCGGATGCAAATTAGCAAGACGGTTCAGCGCATCCATAGCGAATCCGACACTGATGATATTCTCATCATCGCTTATCACTTCTTTTAAAGCGCGTACTGTTGTCTCCAGGGTCGGACCAATGATTTCGGCGCCGTGGGAACAGAGAATGACCATGGACCAGAGCGCATTCTCCCTCACGGCTGATCGTACCTGTTTAAATCGTTCGAGGCCGTAGTCGACGGCCCCACCTTCACAAACATCACAATCACCGGTTGGCCGCACGAACTTGATAGACCGTCCTTGCGCCCGGTCCATGGACAACCGATTCTCTTCGCGAGACAGACTCTGCACGATCGCGTCCAGGCATGCGGGAACCAGTGATTTACCGACCCCGGTGGCGATCGCTCGGCGACCCAGACAACCCAGTGTTCCTGCGGCGACGGAGCGGACGTATACAGAGGGATCGTTCAGCAGTCGCTCTACGACGACCTGTAAGACTTCGTCGTTAAGCGGGCTCGCATCACCCAAGCCATACACACCTGCTTTCCGTACCCATTTGACGGGCGAAGTCGCCGCTTTGAGAAAAGTGTTGGTAGCGTCCGGTCCAACGGCAATCAGACCATAAGTGGCGGCTCGCCGCACATTTTCCCGTTCAGTATACAACGCTTGTCCGAGGAGCTTAACGGCCAGCTCCGTATCGCCGATTGAGGCTAGTTGGTAAGCGGCTCCAATGCGAGTCGGCTCTTCTTCGTCGTGTTTTACGTGCAGCTGTACGAACAGTCGATCACCCTCTTTTTCGCGTTCTTCAGGTGAGAGGTTCAAAACTTCCGGTCGTGGGGGTGGCGTCATACCTGTTTTCATCCAGTGATTATGATATCGCCAGACAACTGTGACGTCGTCACTTGCTTCGGATAAATCGATGTTGGTCAGTTGATCTTGACCGAGGCTGTTCCAATTAATTTCGGCGGGGGGCGCACTGCCGGTGGAGACACTATCGGTGGTTCGATACAACCAGAAACGCCACATGAAGCGAGGGTTGTCGTTCCATGTCTGCCAATCGTCACGACGGTGATTCCCCCGGTGAAACAGGTTGTGGGAATAGAGAACGACACTGCCGGCCTGAAGCGGTGCGGCTTCGAAGGGCTGCACAAGGGGCCACCCGGTATTCTTTACCGCGTCCCGCATCCGAATATCATGGGGGGTGCGGCGATGGACAATGTCGTCAATGTCGTATTTGGAATCAGGGCCGCTGATGGGTACGCTCTCCATGCCTTTAAGTTGGTAGTCGAAATCCAGATGATCGGCTCCCGCAAAGTTGTCATGGTTTTCTTCATGATTGAAGGTCCAGTATTGTGAGTAGGGAATTGTCGCGGTCGGCCCCATGTCCTTGCGAACTGTTTGCGGGTAGTAAAGCATCTCGATCTGTACGGCCTGGTGGTGGCGTTGTTTCCTGCCGTTGAATGGGCCGTTGTCGTCCTTGTGCCAATGCTGATCCTTGGGCCCGCTCGCGAAGGAGGCATTGTGCGTGAAGGGTACAATCGCCCAGTTTTCGCCGACGAGCTGATTGCATGCAGCGATGAGTCCCGGCGCATTGAGCACCTCAAGCACATCAGGGATGTTCGAAGGGAGAACGCGTTCTTTCGCGAGGTAAGCCTTTTTTTCCTGCTTGTAGACCCGATCGTGGATCTCGGATGGTACACCGAGACTTTCCGGGGCCAGCACGACAATCCCTCTGCTGACAAAGTCTTGAATCAGCCGATCCGGCTTACTGTAGGGAATGGGAGAAGGGGAAACTTCTTTGTAGTTGGTGCTCAGTCTATTCTCTCTCGATTAAATATTTGTTCTGCTGCCCAGTTGATGAGAAAGCTTTTTTATGAGGATGAATAGTCACTGTGCAACAGATTTCTCGTCTCTCAAACTGACAGATTGAATTGGGATAAAATCTCTTCATCGAGACCGCCGCAGACAAGGGCTTCCCAACAGTGCATGGGTAATTCTCCGAGTAGCGATGGAAAGTCAGCTTTCAGGTCTTTGACAAGCGGAAATATCTCCCTGTCTTCAGGAAACAAGTTGGCAAGACGGTTCAACGCATCAATCGCGAATCCTACACTAATGATATTCTCGTCATTCCGTATCACCTCTTTTAAGGAGAATACCAGGGGGCCCAACGTGGGCCCAATGATTTCGCACCCGTGGGAACAAAGAATGACCATGGACCAGAGTACATTCTCACGCACAGCTGAACGAACTGACTTAAAACGCTCGAGCCCAAGGTTTCTAGCACCACCTTCACATACATCGCAGTCATCGGTTGGCCGAGTGAACTTAATGGATCGACCTTGCGCGCTGTCCATAGCTAA
Organism: Opitutales bacterium; assembly: GCA_963692525.1. GTDB lineage: Bacteria > Verrucomicrobiota > Verrucomicrobiia > Opitutales > PNEW01 > PNEW01. Next base: position 4,392,317 of record OY829953.1, on the reverse strand, counting down.
ACGATTTTCCTCGCGGGACAGGCTCTGCACGAGTGCGTCCAGGCACGCGGGAATCAGTGAAGTACCAATTTTGGTGGCAATCGCCCGCCGACCCAGACAACCCAGTGTTCCGGCGGCGACTGAGCGGACATAAACGGAGGGATCATCTTGCAGGCGCGTTTCGACAGCTTGAAAAGTTTCGTCGGTGAGGGGACTCGCATCGCCAAGGCCATAGACACCCGCCTTGCGAACCCATTTGACTGGTGAGGTCATCGCTTTGAGAAACGTCTTCGTTGCGTCAGGCCCAACGGCAATTAAACCATAGGTGGCGGCTCGTCGTACACTTTCTCTTTCAGTATAAAGTGCCTGACCCAGCAGTCGTACTGCCAGCTCCGAATCGCCAATGGAGGCAAGTTTATAAGCCGCTCCAATGCGGGCCGGTTCTGCTGCCTCATTTTTTGTGTGTAGCTGTAAGAATAGACGGTTAGCCTCATTTTCACGTTCTTCAAATGAGAGAGTCAAAACTTCCGGTCGCGGTGGTGGTGCCATGCACGTTTGCATCCATTGATTATGATATCGCCAAACCACAGTCACGTCGTCGCTTACTTTGGATAAATCGATGTTGGTTAACGGATCAACATTGGGGCTATTCCAGTTGACTTCGGCAGGCAGCGCACTGCTGAGGGGGACGGAATCGGTGGTTCGATACAACCAGAATCGCCACATAAAGCGAGGGTTGTCGTACCATGTCCGCCAATCATCGCGTCGGTGATTCCCCCGGTGAAATGTATTGTGGGAATAGAGAAGAACACTGCCGGCCCGAAGAGGAGCGGCTTCGAATGTCTCTACAAGCGGCCATCCAGTGTTCTTTACCGCGTCTCGCATTCGAATATCGTGGGTCGTACGGCGGTGAACGATGTCATCGATGTTGTATTTGGAATCAGGGCCGCTGATGGGTATCCTTTCCAAGCCACTAATCATGTGATCGAAATCGAGATGGTCGGCGCCTGCAAAGTTGTCATGATTTTCTTCGTGATTAAAAGCCCAGTAGTGTGAATAAGGGATGGTAGCGGTCGGTCCCATGTCCTCGCGAACCGGTTGTGGGTAGTAAAGCATCTCGATTTGCACGGCCTGATGGTGGCGCTGTTTCCTCCCATTGTAGGGGCTGTTGTCATCTTTATGCCACATTTGATCTTTGGACCCGCTTGCGAAAGAGGCATTGTGTGTGTACGGTACGATTGCCCAGTTTTCGCCGACGAGCTGATTACACGCGGCGATGAGCCCGGGTGCTTGCAGCACCTCAAGCACGTCAGGCACGTTCACAGGGGAAACACGCGAAACCGTAGGTTGAGATGATATGGCTGGAATCTGTGCTTGGTAGGCTTTTTTTTCCTTCTCATAAACCCGTTCGTGAACGTCGGGTGGGATACCGAGACTCTCCGGGGCCAGTAGCACAATCCCTCTGCTGGCAAAGTCCTGAACCAGTCGATCCATCGTACTGTAGGGTATGGAAGAGATGGAATCTTCCCCGTAGTTAGTGCTCAATCTATTCTCTCTCCATTTATTATCTGTTTAGCTGTCGTCTAAATGAGAAAGCACAAACACTAAGCAACAGATTTTGAAACAATATCTCCCATCGAGGCGGCGAGGGGATCTGTGGATCCTTTGTCACGGGGCGGTGGTAAGGGCGTGTCGTAGGCATAATCGGGTTCCTCCAGTTGTCTTTTCCATATTTGCCGTATCTCTTTCCATGACTCCACGAGGGATCTTGTCTTTGGCATATCGTCGGCTACGACCTGGTGCAGCTTCTTCAGATTGTAACAGGGTACTGCGGCGTACATGTGGTGTTCTATATGCCAGTTCATGCGCCAGTAGAGGAAGCTGGAAAGGGGGTCGAGGGTAATCGTCCGCGTGCACTTTCTGAAATCGTTAACGTTACTTTGCAGTCCGATGTGCATTGGTGTCCCGACGAAGTAATGCAGCGCATTACCAAAGAAAATATGTCCGGAAATCAGGACGGCCAGAATCGGCTCGCCCACTGCTATGGAGGCGGCAATTACCACCGTGTGAAACGCCAATACAAACCGCGCCCAATTGACTGCTTTTTGTCGTTCTTCCGGATGTTCTGCGAAAAGTTCCTTTCCCCAATGCGTCATGGGGTTGTCGAACTTGTTTGATGCAACTTCGATGCATTTACTGAACGTGGGTATAATCCCCCTCGACATGAAGCCGCCCGTAATATTGAGGGTAAACAATTGTAGAAGGTAAAGGAAACGTAGCGTGGGTTGGTAGGGCAGCACGACCTCCCGATCCGCTTCTATATGTAGTGTGAATCGATGATGGTAGCTGTGGCTCATTTTGTAGAGATGGAAGTGCTTCCATGAGAGCAGGCAGAATACTCTTAGAAAGAATTCATTGAGCCACTTTGTTTTGAACGAGTTGCCGTGGCACAGCTCATGTTCAGCCGCGCCAAAAAAGACACCCACTGTCCCGTGCAGAAAGAGAGCGACAAAGAAGCCGACCCACAACTGCTGGGTGAATAGGATGTAAGCAGCAGTGCCGGTGATCGCCCATAGTCCCAGGTGCCCCAGGGCTTGAAAGAGGCCGTGAAGATCACTGCGCTGAGAGAGCGCGCGGAGCTGTTTGGGTTCGATGTAACAGCGGTACCATTTAGGTTTTAATGTACGACTGACCTCGGAAAGCGGTCTTTTATTGATTTTGTTTATATTGCTTTCTTTGATCTGCGTTAAATTTTCTGGGATCTGTTGCATGACTTGTCTTTTCTTGAATCAACGCCCTGTCAGTTCTTTCAATGCCAGGGTAGGTTTCAATAGGTGTTTTTCACACGAGAATTCTAGGTTAGATTTTTTAAGATTAAAGCCAATCATGAATTCTCACTGCAAGTATGCCAATCCTGAATTCCTCTTAATAGTATAACTAATGTAAGTTTAGTCGGTTACTTGTTCCTGTCCGACTGATCCATCTTTTCTCATGTGTATGAATACCATATTTCGATCGGGATCGAGGATCTCAAGCATCCAGCAACCCGACAGCTCATAGGGAGGCTTCACAATATCTACACCTTTCTCCTTCAATTCTTCATGTGCTCCATGAATGTCATCGACGGCAAGAGCAATACGTCCACCCAAAACAACTTCAGGAAGCACAGCGCCGCTAAAAAGCGTAAGCGTAATATTTCCACAATCGTACTCCGCCCAATCCCAATCGTCTTTATATTCAGTTTGAGGAAGTTCTAAGACCTCACGATAAAAAGTTGCTGCTCTTTTCAAATCCGAAACCAGGTAGACGACGAAGTCTGCTCCTTTTATTTTCATAATTCTGCTTCTATGAAATTCAATGGAATAGCGTTAGGGTGAAGCACTTTATTAGTCTAATTTTTATCTTCCAAAGTTAATACTACATTACCCTTTTTTTGTCCTGTTTCGACATATCTGTGAGCCTCAACCGCCTGTTCCAATGGATAGCATCTATCAATGACCGATTTTAATTTTCCCGCTTCAATAAGCTCTTTGAGGAAAATTAAATCTTCAGACTTTTCGCTTGCGAACTCAAATATTACTTTCTTGCCTGTCCCGCCGAACGCGGGGCTGCTGATCATTGACGTCCAAAGCCCGCGAAACATCTGTGAAAACCCGGCAGGGTTAGTTAAAAGATAGCGTCCGTTCTGCTTCAGCGATCTTAAATTACCTGAAAACGAACTTTTGATTACCATGTTAAAAATAACATCATAGGTCTCACCGTTTTTAGTAAAGTCCTCTTGTGTGTAATCAATGACATGGTCTGCACCAATCGAGCGCAGCAGGTCCAACTTCTCCGTGCTGTCTACGCCGGTCACTTCAGCACCATAATACTTGGCAAGCTGCACCGCAAAAGTACCAAAACTTCCACCAGCTCCATTGATGAGGACTTTTTCTCCGCTCTGAATATTACCTTTTCTAAGATAATGTAATGCGTTAGCTCCACCAAGGGGAACGGCGGCGGCTTCCTCATAAGTCATGTTGGCTGGTTTTATTGCCAGCGATCCTTCTTCAGGCAGACAGATGTACTCAGCATAAGCACCAAAACGAGCCCCCGAGCCCGCAAAAACCTGGTCACCTTTTTTAAATAGTTTTACGTTCTTGCCTACTGCTTCAATTATACCCGCCAGGTAAGCTCCGAGTATTTTTTTTCTTGGTTTTAAAAGACCAAAAAATATACGCACCAGGAGCCAGATCAAATTTGGGATTTCGGATCTTCGCATTTCACAATCCCCCATGTTTACCGTTACCGCATAAATTCTTATCAGTACTTCATTATCTTTAGGAACAGGTTTATCTACCTCTTTGAGCTGAAGAACATCCGGGGGTCCGTATTTTGTGTAAACAATCGCTTTCATCCGTTCATTTTCAGAGATGTTTTCCACAAGCTGTTCTGTGACTCAGTAAAACTAACATCAATTATCCAACAGGATTTTCAGTGAAAGTCAGTAATTGCGTGATTACTTCGGCAGATTTCACATTAAATCTTCTTCGCAATGTCGCGTAATCGCTCTTCACTTTCGACCTTCGACCTTTGACTTTCGACTTCCCCTATTTCCCCAATTCAAACGGCTTCGCGGGACGCCCCCCTTCGGGAAGCCCGAGGGGTAAGTGAACATTCAGGACGAAGGGACGATTTTCACTTTCAACCAATTTCAAACCGTGGTCCATAGCCTCCTCGAGCTTGGATTCTTCTTGAATATGCATGCCCTCGACACCGTAACCCTCGGCAATTTTTATTGGATCAATTTGATCTAATACCACACCCGCGTAATCTCCAGACTTATGCATTGTGCCGCCGGCCCCTAAGACGGAAAAGTTTTTCGCTACGATTCCATAGCACTCGTTGTTGGGGATAACATAGAGAACGGGAATTTTGTGGTGGGCCGCTGTCCAGAAACCGGTGTCCGCGTAATAGACGGAACCGTCTCCAACCAGGCCGACAACCGGTTTTGAAGGGGCGGCGAGTTTCACGCCGATTGCAGCTCCCATTCCATAACCCTCTGATCCTCCGGCCGGGGGGATATAGATATTATTGCCGGCGGGTTGCATGCCGCCGAGGCAATACAAGAGCGCGAAATGTTCCATCGAAATAATCCCGCCACCTAAACCCTCCAGGGATTTATCGAGTGTATCGGCCAAAACCCAAGGCCGGACGCGGGCCGTTTCAGGCTTAACACTTTTCATTGCTTTAATACGTTTCTTCTGCTGGGCAGCCGTTTTTTCAAGCAAACATTCACGACGCTCCTCAAATCGGCTGGTATCGGTTGTCGATGAATCGAGGCATTCGGTTAACCGCTCAAGCGTTCGATGCTCATCGGCTATTACTGCCTGATCAAGTCCTTCAATATTTTTAAAATTATCTACATCTGTGCCGATAGCGACAACGCTATTGGCGTTTGAAAATTGATTGAAAGCTAAGCGGTGACGAACCCCGATTGCCATGACGTAGTCCGGATCCAAAGCGTTAAAATCATCCTGCCAGTAGAGCTTGTGATTTGCTAAAATTCCGCGATTCCAAAATTCTTCTCCGTATTTAATGGGTATTCCATAACGTTCCGCGAAAGCCATGAGTTCGGCTTCAGCTCCGCTCTTCCAGATTCCATCGCCAAAAAATAAGAGTGGGCGCTCGGCTTCTATAAGTGCGCGGGCGATTATTTCTACGTCACTATCTGCGGGATAACCGGCTCGAAGGTCCGGTAGTCCGCTCTCAACAATGTCCGCGTCGATCGTGTCTGTCGTGAGTGAGTTTTCGTAGATGGCCAGATGTACCGCACCCACCGGGGGCGTTTTCGCCACGAGAAGCGCGCGATAAATCGCATGCGCTATTCCTTCGGGTTTAAGCACCGTCCAGCTCGCTTTGACATAAGGTGCTGAAATATGAGTGGGGCCTACACTCGGATTGATATGATGGCCCCAGCCGACTCTGTCCGTCCCGCTGCCTGTATCGGCGGCATAGGTAATAACAACGACGGGTAATTTGGCATTATGAATGTTGAGCATTTGTCCCAGGGTCTGCCCCAAACCGCAATCGAGATGAGCGACCATCACCGCGGGATCGTTTTTTACCTGGGAGTATCCCCCGGCCATGCCGGTTACTACACCCTCGTGGAGGCCCAGTATGCTGTGAATGTCCGGGTGTTCGTGTAACGCGTCGAAGAAACGCGCCTCGTGCGAACCCGTGTTATTAAAAATATACTTAACCCCCAGGGCCGAGAGCTGCTCAACCAATACCTGGGACGGATTACCTTTGAACGCTCTTTTCTTCATAGTGAGAAATTTCTATTTCATTCACTGTTAAGTAAAGGTAAAAGCATATGCGTATACGCATATGCGGTAATGCGATGATGCGTGAAAGCGTGAATGCGGGTGTCGGGAATAAATTTATAACTTCACGGCCACGACGGAGCGTGGCCCTCCATTAAACAAGTTCGGAAAACCGGCTATCCGGTCTGCTGGCCCTCTGGATTTCTGGCTACCCGGCCGACTTTCCGCCCATCCGGCTTCCTCCTATGCCCGCCATAGCTCGAAGAGCGACGGCGACTGAACCCTGTTATTCGTTTATCATTCTACCTGATATCCGACGTTTGATGTGCGAGATGTTGAACCTACTTCGTATATCGGATATCTTTCTTCCTGAACCCTGAACCCTGAACCCTGAACCCCGAACCCTGAACCCCGAACCCTATTTCTTCCCCCTCCTATGGCCGCGGCCGGTTCTTACATAACCGATCTGCTTGAGTCCCTTACCGTAGATGCGAAAAGCTTTTCCGAAACCGTATACGAGGGTGCCTTCACTCGGTTTCAAAAGAAATAGATCAAAGTCTACTAAGTTTTTCAGCATCCCGACCTTCTTTTTGAATTTTTTTTCCAAAAGCGCAAAAGCAGTGTTCCATTTCTCACTCTCCCGTTTAATGACACTAACCTTAACCTCGAGGGTCAATCGTTTGCGGGCAAAGAGCGTTGTCGCGGTCGACTCATCTTCGATGATCATTAAACTGGCTTTACCCGTTGACTTGAGATTGGCGGAGTGACGGGCCAGCGCGCTCACATAAATATAGAAATTACAATTCTCATCGATGGCCGCCGGGGCATAACTGGCATTGGGCTCACCCGATTCATCCACGGTGCTCAAAATCACTGTTTTGAAATTATTTAGCAGACTATCACGCTCTCTCGCTGCCTCCTTAAATTCTTCTTTTGTTTTGATTTCTCTTGTCATTGCGAGGGAGGTGATAACCGACCGCGGCTACCGAGCGTAGCGACATCTTCCATTCCAGGGGAATACTGTCACGTTCTGACATCCCCCTGGATCGCCACGGCTGACAAACAGCCTCGCGATGACAAAGGGAACCAATTGTCGACGAATAGCTGTTTCCAGATTACAACGTCGACTCTCACGCCATTGGATTGTTCAACCATTCTATAAACGAAAAAACAATACTGAATATAACAGCAAGAATTTAATGATTATGGTGCATTTAAGTTAGTCAAAAAGTCAAAAGGTCAAAAAGGAAATGCGTAAAAGAGGAAAAGCGATAATGCGTACCGAGGGTGAACCCCGACATCCTAATATGTGGTATTGAAGAAATAGCTAAAAATCAATTGAATCATACATCGTGCATCCTGCATCCCGTACCTCCTGGCAAGACGAAGGCGGCCGCATCGTGAATGTTTTATAGATATTAGTTATTATGATTAATCAGAATGGAGCAAAAGCCGATGTCGTGATTGTCGGTGCCGGTGTGATTGGTATTTGCACGGCATATTTCCTTTCTCAGTCGGGTCGACATATTACGGTCGTTGATAAAGATGAGGTCTGCTCGGGTTGTTCCTACGGAAACGCTGGCTTGATCGTTCCCAGCCACTGCGTCCCGCTGGCTGAGCCGGGAGTAATAAAAAAAGGCATGAAATGGATGCTGAATCCCGAGAGCCCTTTTTATATTAAACCGCGTCTCAATCTGGACTTGCTTGACTGGCTATGGCGATTCCGAAGCGCTTGCAATGAAGCTCATGTAAAGCGTTCGATGCCGGTAATCAGTGATCTCACATTCGAGAGCTTGCAACTTTACAACGAGATAATCGGAAACGATGGGATAGACTTCGGTTTTGAGCAACGGGGTTCGCTCTACTTGTGCAATACTGAAAAAGCAATGGATGAGCTTGAGGAAAAGATGGGACAATTGCAGTCGGTTGGGATCGAATCAGAGCTCCTCGATAAGGTTCAGACCCAAGAGAAAGTGGGTGAACTCAAGGTTAATGCAGTCGGCAGCGTATACTACCCACAAGATGCCCATCTCCAGCCGGCACGGTTTGTCAGGGAGTTGGCGAAAAAGGTTATCGAATCCGGCGTGAAGATCAAATCTAAGACTGAGGTCCTGGGATTTGAAAGAACAGGCAGTCGGCTTACGAAAGTCCGGACCACGCGGGGCGACATCGAGGCGAATGAAGTGGTCATAGCGAGTGGAGCCTGGTCACCTGCAATCGCGAGCCAACTAGGGCTGCGCCTGAAAATTCAAGCGGGGAAGGGCTACAGCATTACCCTCAAGCGTCCTGAAGTTTCAGCGAACATCCCATTAATGCTTGTCGAGATGAAGGTGGGTGTAACTCCGATGGGTGATACTATTCGAATCGCGGGTACACTCGAGATGGCGGGACTGGACTTTACGATCAACGAGCGAAGGGTTCAGGGTATCCTCAAGTCTGTGCCGCAATATCTGCCCGATCTCGATCCCAATCTCTGTCGGTTGATCGAGGTTTGGCGCGGGCTGCGCCCGTGCACGCCGGATGGTTTACCGTATTTAGGACGAGCGGAAAATTTTGAGAATCTGACCGTGGCCGCCGGGCACGCGATGATCGGAGTATCTCTCGGACCCGTGACGGGTAGAATCGCATCCAATATCGTGCTCCGAGAAGACCCCGGATTCGATTTAACCCCATTGCGATTAGACCGCTTTACTTAGAATTTAATACAGCTACAGTTTCTTCACTGTTCACTGTTCACTTCCCGTACATCGCGCCGGCGATAGCGAGCTCAACCGAATAGAGAGAAGTATCACTCGCTATATATAAGGTTGTGAAGTCGGGACCGCCAAAGCAGCAGTTTGCCGTGCTCTGTTCGGGCAGCAGTATTTTTCCTATCAATTCACCCCGAGGTGTATAACAGTGAACCCCATCTTCGGCGCTTGTCCAAATGTTGCCATTAACATCACAGCGAAAACCATCGGATGCACCCGGCCTCACCAATAAAAATTCACGCTCGTTACTGAGCGTTTTCCCGTCGTCGGCTACATCAAATGCAAGGACGTTTCTCGGCTCTCCCGTGTCGGCCACGTAAAGTATGGACTCATCAGGTGAAAAGGCGAGGCCGTTAGGCCTGTCCATCGTGTCGATGGCGACTGACAGAGAGGAAGTTTCGGGGGCATAACGAAAAACAAAATTGGCCCCATAATCTGAATCGCGTTTGGTCCCCTCACGATTTGAGAGAATACCGTAAGGCGGATCGGTAAACCAGATCGTGCCGTCAGACTTGACCACGAGATCATTGGGTGAGTTAAACCTTTTGCCCTCAAAATTATCGACTAATGTGGTAACGCTTCCGTCGTGTTCTGTTCTCGTGATGCGGTTCGTCTGGTGCTCAGCGGTAACCATGTGCCCTTCATGATCGGTCGTGTTGCCGTTGGAAAAGTTTGATGGATCCCGGTGGACAGCGGTTTCGCCCGTAGCCGGATTATAACTGATCATGCGATTATTCGGGACGTCAGACATGACGACCAGTTTTTGTCGGGGAAGATAGACAGCACCCTCTGCCCACTCAGCACCGCGCCAATGATGAACAATTTTTGGGTTTTCCGGTAAGAGCGTGTCAAAGCGTGGATCGATCGTCTCGAAACCCTCCCGTAGCTCGTCTCCGGATTTATCGTTTCTATGCGTGGGAAATATTTTTGATTCAGCTGGCATGGGCAACTAGTCAAAAAGTCAAAAGGTCAAAAAGTCAAAAGGAATAGGGTTTCGGGGGTCACGGTTCCCTTCGACTACGCTCAGGGCAGGCAGGGGTCAGGTTTCAGTTTCTTTACTCAAAAAATCTTTCTTGTGCCTCTTGTGCTTTTTGTGGCTATCTCTTCTACTACCATCGAGCGAACGTGTACACTAAGTAGAGAAACAAACCGACATACGAGGAGAAGCGGAAGTGGAAGATTACACAAACAAAGTCGTCATTGTCACGGGGGCCTGTGGTGGCATAGGAGAAGTGATCGCTGAAAAGATGGCCGGAGCCGGAGCCGCGCTGGGGCTCTGTGATATCAATCGCGATAAGCTTGTTACAGTCGTGGAGAAATTTCAAAGCGCGGGAACGCGCGTTCACCACGCAGCCACCGATGTTTCCAAGGAAGATGAGGTTCGCACTTTTTGCGACGCAGTCGGAGACACACTCGGGAAAATCGATTGTCTGATAAATACTGTCGGCATTGTCGATTGCCAGGGTGACATTGAGGAACTGTCGCTTTCGATGTGGGATAAAACCCTCGGTATCAATCTCACTTCTGCTTTCCTCATGGCAAAGTATTCACTTCCACATTTAAAGCAGCAGGGTGGGGGTACGATCCTCAACATCTCCTCGGCATCTGGTCTCGCCAACCAGGCAAAGGCGATGGTTTATTCGGTTTCGAAAGCGGCCCTTCTATCGCTCACACGAAGCGAGGCCATCGATCTTGCTCCCTACAAAATTCGCGCCAACTCCATCTCCCCGGGTTCGGTTTATACGCCATTGTTGGATGATGCACTTCGTGATCAGTCCAAAATCTACAATCGTACGGAGGAGGAGCAGTTGAAGGTCTGGGAATCGCAATATCCGACACAGCGTTTTTCGACGCCACAGGAAATCGCCGAGCTCGCACTATTTTTGTGCAGCGAACGAGCGTCCAATATTACCGGCTCCAATTTTGTTATCGATGGTGGACTAACATCCCTGCTCCCCGAAAGGTGAACGATGAATCAGCAAAGTGAAGATAAATTTGACGGCCCTTGTGATGTCTGTGGCCAACCCGGTTATGTTCAACAGATTCCCGGGGTACCCGTTTCAGGTTGCTTTTGTGATGAGCACGCGCCAACGGGGCCCCCTATTATCTCCCTGTTGTTTAATCTGATCACGTATGTGATCGTGTTTTCAGTGATTGGGTGGTTGATTTATATATTCTTTATTAAATAATTAATAAGAAGAGATTCAATATTTTGGATTTTTAATAACGCACTGTAGAAAAAGCACTCATTCTTTGACTTTCGACTTTCGACTTTCGACCTTTGACCTTCGACTATTTCTTCCCCTATGAAACGAAAAAATATTTCTTCCAAAAGTCCCTTTGAGCCGGTATTCGGCTATTCACGCGCGGTGCGCGTTGGCAATCAGATTCACGTAGCGGGAACAACAGCGCAACCACCCCATGATCAGGGTGACGCCTACGAACAGGCGGCGGCAGCGTTAAGGATTATTCGAAAAGCGCTTGTTGAAGCGGGCGCTGATTTTAAAGATGTCGTGCGCACCGTCGTCTATATAACGGACATGAAATACGCAGAGGGTATTACTCGCGCGCATAGTGAGATCTTCAGCGGAATATTACCCGCCTCTACCCTCGTTGCTATATCAGCCTTAGCTAAGCCCCATCTCGTCGTCGAGATCGAGGCCTATGCGATTTTAGAAAACGATTCTTCTGATTAAATAAACTTATGCGGGGATAGCTTCTTGAATTAGTCCGTTAGCTTTCTAGCAATCAGTGACCTCCGTTCCACACGAGTAAAATAATAAGCTATCGCGTCCACACCTTTTTTTGTCATTGCGAGAAGTGTAGCGACGAAGCAATCCAGTGGGATGTCAATTGATATGCGAAGTATGTATAGATTCAACACCTCACAAATCGAACATCAGATATCAAACGTCGGATATCACTAAGAAAGATATACGATTTTCGATATACGATAATTGATATGCGAAGTATGTATAAATTTAACACCTCATAAATCGAACATCAGATATCAAACGTCGGATATCACTAAGAAAGATATGCGATTTTCGATATACGATATTTGATGTGCGAAGTATGGATAAATTCAACACCTCACACATCGAATATTACTTAGATAAGAATTATATTCAATAGCCGTTAGGCAAAATCCGTACCGATGGCGAAGCCCGACATCCCCAATCCGCATTCCGTACCGAGGGCGTAGCCCGTCATCTTTCAATCCGCAATCGTTTCACTCGATTGTCAACTCTTCAATGGCGACCTCGATCGCATCCCCATCCTCGTTGGCGAAGGTGGCGTCAATGCTCAGTGTCGGCTGAGGTGTGTTGTCCGATTTAAAATTGTTCTGCGTGATCAGGGTCTCAAACCCGGTCGTTGTCGATCCACTCTCAGCGACGACGATCGCGGCGCCGTTCGTTTGCAACAGGTCTCCACCCGTGATACGCAATCCGGGATTGCCCGCGGGTACCGTGAAGGATCCCTCACCGAACAGAATGTGCGGAACCGCGTCGCCACTGGCATCGATGTCGCCGACGGTTAAGCGTACCGCGATCGGCACCCCACGTGCATCGACACCGACCCTGCCGGTGCTTCCACTGAAGACGGTGTTCGATAACTGCACCCCTCCCATTCCTGTGGAATTAACGACTTCCACGAGGGCCACGTCCGCTTGGGCGTCATAGACCTGTCCTTCGGGGAAGAGGGCCTGGTTAAACGCGTTGATCCTCCCCACGGTGAAGATGCTGAAGAAGGTATTGGCGTCCGCGCCGTCGATGACTACGCTCGGCCTGCCCGTCACATACTCTACGGTCTGGTTGTAGCGTGGGGGGACGGCCGGGGGCAGGAAAGTAGCTGGGTCGAGGGTGACGGTAAAGGTACCGTTACCTGAGAACTCTACCTGTACAATGTCTTCGTTTTCGTCCATGAAGGAGACGCGGGTGATCTGTCCCGGTTTGGCCTGGAGTTGAACGGACTCTCCGGTGAGTAAAATCTGGTCGAAGACGTTACCGTTGGCATGCTGAATGTTTTCACCGGCGATATCGCCCGAGCCGTCGAGGACGAGTGGCACGGAGGGAGCCGCCACGGTGATGACCGCGGTTTCGCTATCAGCGGTCCCTCCTGCGTTAGTAATCTGTACCCAGAAGCTTGTGCTCGCGGTGAGCGCGCCCGTGTTTAATGTCCCGGCAGTTGCGCCGGCGAGGGGACTGGCAGTGTCACCACTGTTACCGGTAAACCACTGGTAAGTGAGATCGTCACCACTGGCGGTGACGGACAAACTCGCGGATGCGCCGGAAGCAACTTCCTGGCTCGCGGGCTGGGTGGTGATAGCAGGTGCATCAGCGGGTGGGGGGCCTTCGGACCCTGTTCCCGGGGCACCGATGGGGGTAAATCCAATATCGTCGACTCCAGTACGACTGAAAGTAGGATTGATATCAGGATCGTCCTTTATGACTAACCTGCTAATGCCGCCCGGGGCTCCTAATTCAACCGCATTGAGGGTTATAAATGCGGGTTTGAAATCAGGGGTAATATCCGATTCTAGATTAAGAATTGTAGTAAGTAAGTTATCGTTCGTATCATAGACTTCGATTGAGCCGTCAGGATCGGTACTGCTTGATGTCACGATCGAGCCGCCAAAAAAATCAATTTCATAAGCTGGCGTTTCAAAAATGATGGTCGCTACATCACCATTAATTAATGCATAAGAATGAGGGAGTGAGCGTACTACTTCGGCGCTTCCGGATACAAAGACAATAGATCCCCCTTCAAATGTAGCCGTATTGGGAGACGTCCCAATGACGAGGGGCTCTGACAATCCATCCCCCACACCAAATTCGGCAAAAGTACTGAAAACTGTGTTGTTTGAGGGGAAGTCCGTCAGGGTGAATCCCAAGTCGTCGAGTACGAATTTTCCTGTTACATTCAAAATTTTTACTTCTGTGATGCCGCTGAGGAAGTTAAAATCAGTAGTATCCTGAAAAAAACCGCTGTCTGCGACAAAGCTGTATAGAGGGGGATTCGCGCCGGGACTGATATTTGTCGACAGACCTTCGACAACACCATCTTTGCCTATTACCGTTATCGCGGTACGACCTGGGCCTGATTGCTCATCTTCATTGATTACTCCCCTGAACTCCATCCTGCCAGCGCCAGTCGTTTCGCCTGCATAAAACTCAATAAATTGAATACCTCTTTCTGAGATAATCTTTCCCTCCTGTCCGGGTCCAAGGGTTATCGCTTTGGTTCCGGAGTGTAAAAGCGCGGGATCCTCCAGGGTCTCCACAGTGAAACCGATCAACTTTATCCGGTTGGGCTCTTCCCCGATAAAAAAATCAGCTTCACCGCTGATGTTTTCGAAGTCGGTGAACACCTCCAGGTCCTGAGGCAGGGCTATAAGAAGAACCGGATTTAAAATTGAGAGTATAACGAGCGTTAGTGCATTTTTGAAAAACATGGCTATCTTTGATATGTATTGATTTGTTGATGGGGAGAACAATTTCATTAGAGAAGATGACTAGGTCAAATCTAAAACCTAATATTCAATTATATGTAATAAACCTATTATACATAAAATATGTGATTTACTAGTAAAGAATGAGCTTACACCTTGATCTTAGTTTACTTGGTGGCTCTCTATTACTATTAAATAACTTGACGCTATTATAGTCCCGCTCGAATATTTTAATACTGTCGAACCTGCCATACCAATGATAGTAAACCTGTGTATCTTTCAACGAATTGAGCTATGATAAAAGTAAAAGAAGAAAAACAGACGATTGAGGATATTGTTCGTGAAATTAATATGAACGGCTTCAGTGTAGCCGAAGGTGTTATCCCGGAAAATAAAGTCGCCGAGGTTCGTGAGGAAGCGGTTAATGCCGGTGCTGAAGAATTTGCGCGCGTCGCAGAAGAGAGAGAAAAGTCCCGGGCGCAGGGCCACATTATTGGGGCCGATGGTGTCGACCAGGCCAAAGGACTTATTAATCTAACTCAGGTTTTTGCCCCCTATCTGGCGCATGAAAAATTTCTAGGTGTCGCCGAGGCAATTTTCGGACCCCATGTAAGAATTATCTGGACCTCGGTTCTTATCAACAACCCGGGGACTAAACGGTTTTACTGGCACGCGGATTGGCCCTATAATCAGACTAATGCTTCGCATATTCCCGCACCTTATCCCGATGTAATCATGGGACTGGCTTCAATATGGATGTTGACCCCCTTCAATAAAGAAACGGGTGGGACCCTGGTGGTACCCGGCAGTCACCGGATGAATAACAATCCCTCGGCTGAAGGGATAAAAGGGATTGATCGTCATGCCCCCTATAAAACGGAAATGCAGATCAGTGGAAATCCGGGCGATGTCCTGGTTTATGATCCGCGTCTCTGGCATGCCGTGGCCCCTAACGTCAGCAAGGAAGCGCGCGTAGCCCTGGTTATGCGATTAGCCCCCTGGTGGTTTAATGTTACTCCCGCGATGAAAGGGTCACCGGAACATACTAAAATGGTTGTCGAAACGGGAGGGAAAAATTATGACGTTCCGCCGATTAAACGCCATGTTCTTGAAAAATTACCGGAAGATATAAAGCCTCTCTTTAGTCATTGGGTGGTGGATTGAGAAATAAGCGGTAACGCGTGTAAGCGAAAATGAGTAGATGCGGACTTGCGTCCCTCTAGCATTGCAAGTGCAGCTATTAAAGGCACAGCCTGACATCTTTCATTTTAGGAAGTTCAAAAACCGTGAACCCAGAACGGTGAACGGTGAACCGAGGGCGTAGCCCGACATCTTCCACCCTGAACCTTCCCCCCTTTTTTCCAATCGGCTGTTATTATTTTTTACGATTGAGCGTGTAGAGGGTAAGTCCTTCTAAGGGTTTTTCTTTTTCTGGGATGATGAGGCTGGCAAGATAGCCGACGCTTAAGCAAATAAAGAATCCAATAATGGTATAGAGGAAAAAGTGAATCGGCGTGTGGAATTTAATAAAGTAAAGGAACAGCGCGCTCGCGATGGCACCGATAAATGCTCCGATCCCTTTCGCCCGTCGTGTAAAAATACCAAGGGCAAAGAGACCGGCCAGCCCGCTGCTGAATAATCCGACAACGGCGGCGGAAAATAAGGTGGCTGACTTTATGTCAAAGCTAACCATTGTAAGGGCGATGGCGGAGGCAAAAATTCCACTGAGCAGTGTAATCCAGCGGGCGAGAATAAAATAGGAATGTTCAGACTTGTCGGGTATAAAGCGTCGATAAATATCGGTAACAAAAACGGTTGAGATCGAATTCATACCGCTGTCTATACTGGACATCGCGGCAGAAAAAATAGCCGCAATAAGAAACCCAGCGAGTCCGATAGGAATATTCTGAGCAACGTAGAGAGGAAAAATTGCATCATTCTGCATCCCGAGGTTTATGCCCGCAGGATGTGTTTTATAATAAGCGTAAAGAGCTGATCCCATAACATAAAATACGATTGCCGTCGGAATTCCGATAATAGCATTTAACCATAATCCCTTCGCGGCTGATTTTTCATCCTTCGTGGTTAAAAATCTTTGTATCCTGGACTGATCGGAAGTTAAGACGACGATCGTCCTGAATACACCCCCGAGCATGACGACCCATATAGTCGGTGCGGTAAAATCCCAGTCCAGGTAAAGCATACGAAATTTATCGTTAGCCATACCGACATCGACAATACCCATGACACCGCCATCGACATGTAATGTGACCGTAATGATTGCGACAAAAATTCCGGTAAAGAAAATAATGACTTGTAACACATCCGACCAGATGACCGCTTCAATCCCTCCCAGTGCCGTGTAAAAAGTGCTGAGTAGCCCCATGGACAGTATGCACACATAAATATTAATCCCCGTAATCGTGGAGAGAACAATTGCTGGCAGGTACAAGATGAGGCTGATTCTTATCAATTGAAAGATGATGAACTGGACGCTGCCAAATAAGCGAACCGCGACATTAAAGCGTAATTCCAGGTACTCATAGACGGTCGTAATGTTTAATCTTCGGAAAAAAGGGAGATAGAAATAGATAATAATTATCGGCACGATGAAGGCACCAATCGAAGCGGGAAACATGAACCAGTCCGTGGCATAAAGTAACGCTGGAGTGGCGATATAAGTCAGGGCACTGAGTCCGGTACCCAGCATACTGATCGCCGCGGCCCACCAGGGTATACGGCGTCCCGCTAAAAAATAATCATCCGTTCCCTTCTCCCGCTTCGAGAAATAAAGACCCATAAGGACAAGGATCGACAGATAGAGGATAAGAAAAGTGTAATTGACAACGCCGAAGGAAGCTTTTTCACCTGATTCATGCTTCATAAATTGAATCCAGGGTGTGTTTTCGTCGGAACTGAGCTCACCACTGATGAGCACAATTCCTCCTTTCCATGACACTGCCTCGGCATATGCCACCGCGTGGGGAATTTCTCCTTTGACGAGCCAGGTGTCAGTAATCGTGTGATAGGCGAGCAGATCGCTCGAATGTTTGAGTTTTTCATTTTCCCCAACATGTCTACCGCCAAAAATGATTATATGTGATTGGCCATAATTAATAACCGGAGCTGCAGTAATGGGGTGAGGGGTGTCAGCGATCCTCTCCCATATTTTTTGTCGCAGTGAATAACGATAGCCGTCGGTCAGCGACTGTGTTTGAAGATCACCTTCCTCGTCCTGGGTAATCCCTTCACCGCCTAAAAGATAAACATAACTTTTATCTCCCGTATTTTGTCTGACTACTTTGGCCTTTGTCCGGGCCGGACCATCCCAGGGGTCTAAACTATTCCACCCCGCCTCCAAATTAAGGAGATTGAGCGACCAGAATATTTTTGATAGCTTTGATTCTTCGGCTTCAACTTTTCCCCCTGCAACAAACAGCGTATCACTGACAAGTGTGGCGTCGATGAATGAGACGGGATGTGGGAGAGGTGGCAGAGATTCCTGATCTATCATCTGGGACTCGGCATCCCAGGTTAATCGTGTCACCTGGTCTTGATTGCCTTCTGCGTTTCTTCCACCAATCAGTATTAAACTGTTATCTCTGATTACCGATGCACCATAAGCGAGTGGTGCCTTTAATTTATATCCCTCTTGCCACTCATCCTGCTCATCATCGACAAGAACATAGATAGAGTCATACCAGGTATTGCTTTCACTCTTCCACCCGGTGATGTCAGGAGAGTCAGCGCCACCAGCGACGATCAAAGCGCCGTTGCTGACACCCGCGAATGCGCCACTCAGGCCAGATGGATGGGGCAGTTCGGGGAGATCTTTCCAGGTGAAAACTTCTTCCCTCTGGGACTCAACATTACTGCAACCACTAAAAAACAGGAGAGCAGCAAGAGAGGAAACAATGACCTGCGAGTATTTCAAGAGTATAGAGTATATAAGCGAATAAGCGTGAACAGTGAACAGTGAACAGTGAAATTTCGTCTTCTTCCTAACAAATTTCAGATAATATTCACATCAAATATTATTCAGCTATACGTTGAACGATCATACAGCGCGTTCAATCTGTTTGCTTAACACCTAACACAAATCGTTAGTTCACGCCTCATTCAATGGTCAACTCTTCAATAGCTACCGTAATCGCATCGCCATCCTCGTTGGCAAAAGTGGCATCGATACTCAGGGTCGGTTGAGGGGTGTTGTCGGACTTGAAGTTGTTTTGCGTGATCAGGGTGTCAAACCCGGCTGTTGTCGATCCACTTTCAGCGACGACGATCGCGGCGCCGTTCGTCTGCAACAGGTCTCCACCCGTGATCCGTAAACCGGGGTTGCCGGCTGGTACCGTGAAGGAACCATCTCCGAACAAGAGGTGTGGCACGGCATCGCCACTTGCATCGATGTCGCCGACGGTTAACCGTACCGCGATCGACACCCCACGCGCGTCGACACCGACCCTGCCGGTGCTTCCACTGAAGACGGTGTTCGATAACTGCACCCCTCCAAGTCCGGTGGAATTAACGACTTCCACGAGGGCCACGTCCGCTTGTGCATCATAGACCTGTCCCTCGGGGAAGAGGGCCTGGTTAAACGCGTTGATTTTGCCCACGGTGAAGATGCTGAAGAAGGTATTGGCGTCCGCGCTGTCGATAACCACGCTCGGCTTGCCCGTCACATACTCTACGGACTGGTTGTAGCGTGGGGGGACGGCCGGGGGCAGGAAGGTAGCCGGGTCCAGGGTTACGGTAAAGGTACCATTACCTGAAAATTCTACCTGCACAATATCCTCGTTTTCGTCCATGAAGGAGACGCGTGTGATCTGTCCCGGTTTGGCCTGGAGTTGGACGGACTCTCCGGTGAGTAAAATCTGGTCGAAGACATTACCGTTGGCATGCTGAATGTTTTCACCGGCGATATCGCCCGAGCCGTCGAGAACGAGAGGCACGGAGGGTGCCGCTACGGTGACGACTGCGGTTTCGCTATCAGCGGTACCACCTGCGTTAGTAATCTGTACCCAGAAGCTTGTGCTCGCGGTGAGAACACCCGTGTCTAAGGTCCCGGTAGTCGCGCCGGCGACGGGACTGGCGGTGTCGCCGCTGTTTCCGGTGTACCACTGGTAAGTGAGATCATCACCACTGGCGGCAACGGACAAGGTCGCCGATGCACCGGAAGCGACTTCCTGGCTTGTGGGCTGGGTGGTAATGGAGGGAGCATCAGCGGGTGGGGGTCCTTCGGATCCAGTTCCCGGGGCACCGATGGGCGTAAATCCAAAATCGTCGATCGTAGTACGACTGAAGTCAGGATTAATATCAGGATCATCTTTAATAACTAGTTTGCTAATACCTCCCGGGGCTCCTAATTCATCCGCATTGATCGTTATAAAACGGGGTTTGAACAAGGGGTCGAGGTGGCCTTCTAAATCGGTAAAGGTGGCGAGTAAGTTATCGTTTGTGTCGTAGACTTCAATTGAGCCGTCAGGATCGGTGCCACCTGCGGCAACCACATGCGCAGCAAAAGTATCTATTTCATAAGCCGGGGTTTCAAAGGTGACGGTAAAAGAGTCGCCATTAAAAACTCCGTAAGAATAAGGCCACGAACGAACATAGGCGGCATTACCTGAAGCTACGAAGATAATGAATCCTCCTTCTAAACTAATACTGTTGGGCGAGGTCCCGACGGTTAAAATTTCGTTCTGTCCCTGACCGGTGCCAAATTCTCTGAAAGTCGTGTATACCGTATTGTTTGAAGGGAAATCCGTGAGGGTAAATCCCAGATCATCGAGCACAAATTTTCCTGTCACATTCAGCACTTTCATTTCGATTATGCCGTTAATGAAATTAAAATCGGTTAAATCAAGAAAAACACCACTGTCGGCGACAAAGCTGTATAAGGTGGGATTGGCTCCTGGACTGATATTTGTCGGAAGTCCATCGATTCTGCCCCCATTGTCCGGGATGACGACGACAACATCGTTGTTGCCTCCGGACTGGCCTAAATTAACACCTCCTCTTATCTCCATTCTGCCACCGCCCGTTGTTTCACCCGCATAATATTCGAGAAATTGAATCCCCCTTGAGGATGAAATACGACCCTCCTGACCGGGGCCCAGAGTTAAGGCTTTTGTTCCCGAATGTAAAAGCGCAGGATCCTCTAACGTTTCCACGGTGAAACCGGATAGCGTGACGGTGTTTGGCTCTTGCCCAATGACGATGGTTCCTTCTCCGCTTACATCTTCAAAATCAGTGAATACTTCCAGGTCCTGTGGCAAAGCCATGAGAATGAAAGGGTAAGATACGATCAATATGAAGTGTACGAACGATTTTTTGACTGACATGATTAACACCTTTTTGTGAATGGACTACATAACGATGAAAAGAACGGGAATACTTGAATATGAATGAACAATAAATAAGTCAAAGCGATTTAAAATATTTCTAATTATCGGCAAAAGGAGCCTTAGGGATAATCACACTCCCGTCCGGAAGGACAGCCCGGCAGGAAAAGGTCCAAGCCCCCCATGTCAATCCGGGATCGGGGTTGTCTAAGTTCACAAGCAATACGTTTTTGCCTTTCTTTAGCTTAACATCGACGGCACGATACTTGTAAGGCTGGTGACTTCCAAGGCTCTGCAACTTGTTATCGTTAAGCCGAAATTTCAACTCGTCATCCCAGCTCAAATGTAACGTTGCTTTAGTATCTTTTTTCACCTCCAAGGTTGTAACTGCTGATGCATTGGCCGGCCACGTCACATTGGAAATTCTACTCTGCACATTGAACACATGTGAGAAATCGATAAAACCATGAGTGGCTGTGTGGTATAACCCCGGCTCGATCGCATTCGCTTTTTCTCCAAAAATATCATCCCCGCGATACAATGACCATGTGCCATCATCGGGTGACGCAAGGATCGCGTCCGGCCCCTCGGCTCCAACCTGTTTTAATAGATCGTACTTGCCTCGCTTAATTTCCCGTTCCTCGTTCCAGGGTGGATTCCCGTACTGGAGGTCCTGAGCCGAAACCATCTTGACGAAAGGGCGGTGGGGTTCGGTCTGATACCAGTAAGCGGTCATACACATATCGTTCGAGTGACTGCCCCACCGAAAGTGCAGCGATTTTTCAAATGGCATCAGATCGTGAACGTAAAACTTGTAAGCGCTGAGTTCGTGCCGGGCCAGTGCGGGTCCCACATCCTTGTACTCGAGGTAGGGGATGCCAGTGTAAAGGTGAGTGTTCGGGGTGTGTCGAACACCGCCAAAAGCGGTATCGAAAGTGTTTTCTCCTCCTGCGGCGCGAAGATAGTGGGGGACGATGCCGTCTTCACCCGTCGCTTCACCGTCGATATAGAAATTCTCTGAGCCGGCATGCGACCAGCGTTGCTCATCGGAGCGCAGTCGTACGCCAAGTGAAAACCCCAGGAGATAACCACGACCCACGGTATCCATGACAAAAAAATCATCACCCCAGGCTGGTGCTGGATTCTCCCGACGCCAGGATGCATGAAAACGCAGATCCTCGTCAAAATCATCGGTCAGATATTTGTGCCAATCCAGGGTGTAAATAAACTTGGCGCTTTTTATGGCTTCCACCTCAATACGGGCGGAGCGGGCAAAGGGCATGGGGAAGTAGCACGCGAGAGCACCCATGTCACTTACCGAAAGATAATAGCTGTTAATGTTGTAATGGCTGACATTATAATGAATACCGAAAAAATCGGGTAGGGGAGCTTCCACGCTGGGCGATTCTTCGCCATCCCAATAAATGCGCAGGATGAAATTACGACTGTTTTCGATCATGCGAAATTTAGCTCTTCGATCGTTACTGGTCATATAGATATGCCGAATGCAGCCCGGACCTTCAAGCTCGGCGATTACCCGCCGCTCACCCGCCTCCATGGGAAATTTATCAAGCACACGTTCATAACGGTATTTCTCCGGCAAGTTCAGCTTGTCTTCGATCGTCGCGGCCGAACATTCACCCACGATCCGGAACAATGCAATGACAGAGAGAATGAATGTTGCGAGGAGAACTCTTTTCATAGTCTAAGAGTCGAAAGTCGAAGGTCTAATGTCAAAGGCAAATGCGCTGACGCGCGTGTTAAGTGTTAGGTTTTATGTGTTAATATAAAAGTTTGGATATTTTATGTATCTTGCGTCCTCTCTTGTCATTGCGAAGGGGGCGTAGCCGACTGTGGCAATCCAGGCAGATGACAATACGCTTTCGACATTCCCCTGGAATGGAAGATGTCTTTGCGCTCGGTAGCCACGGCTGATAAGCAGCCTTCAGCCGTCGCCGAGGCTATGGCCGACAGGCGCGATGACAAAGGGAATAAATCGGCAATCGACTACCGAGAGCAAAGCTCGACATCATACCATTCCCTGACTGCTACTGCATTTTCACTGCTTACTGTTTACTGTTCACTGATCCACCCCGTCGGGAGGAGAGGATATCCCAAAAAGTAAGATCTCTGGAATCCGGTTTAGGACCGCCACAGAGAGCGCTCGCCACTAATCCGACGAAGACTAAGACAAGATGGTTGAAGACGCCAATGATGTAGGGATTCAGGGTATAATTAAATTGTCCAAAATTTAGTAAGGGTGTATTCGATCCTGGGAGATTAACTCCGGTTACGGTTGCCCAGCCAGTGAAGAGGAAACAAAAAATAATTCCAATATAGGCACCCCGTGAAGTCGTCCAGCGAAAGAGAAAGCCAAGCGCGAAGAGGCCGAGGATTCCACCCGTTACGATTGAGGCAACGGTAATCGATAGTTCAATAACTGATCGAATACCGATCCATTGCTGGGCAATTAATATTGAGCTGGCACCCAGCACAGCGACGACAATCTTTCCTACGATTAACTGATGCCTGTCATTGGCGTCTGGTAAAATACGTACATAGAAGTCTTTCACCATGACAGTTGCGAGCGAGTTTAATTCCGAGTCCAAAGAAGACATGGCGGCACCAATCAGCGCCGCGAGTAAAATTCCGATTACGGCCGCTGGTAATTGGGTTTTGATAAAATAAGGCATGATGAAGTCCTTGGATTCGAGCACTTCAGCTGGCAGTTGCTCGAGTGACAATTCATAAAACGCCCACAACAAAGCGCCGACGATCGAAAATAGAACCCAGACCGGTACACACGCTGAAGCGCCGATATAAGCACCCCGTGCCGCTTCTTTGTCTGAGCGCGCGAGGAGAAAGCGCTGTACTGTACTTTGATCACAGGCTAAATATTGAAGCGTGAAAAAAGCTCCCCCAATAACATAAAACCATTGATTATGTTCATACCAGTCGAAGTTCCAGTTACCCATCGCAAATTTTCCTCCCTCCCACGCCTTGGAGATTACCACGCTTGCTCCTTCGTTCGGAGTGAAGAGTAATACAAATAAACAAATCAGGCCTCCGATTACGAGTAGGGTGCCCTGGATAACATCGGTCCAAACGACCGCTTCAATCCCGCCAATCATTGTGTAGATTACGGTCACTGCTCCCACGATGAGGATTACCCACCACACGTCCCAGCCACTCAAATAACCAACCGCAATCGCTAAAAAGTAAAAGGTAACACTGACGTCGATGACATGACTGACGATGAACGCCGCCGCCCCGTAGGCACGCGCGGGATAGCCAAATCGCTTTTCCAAATAGCTATATGCCGTCATGTGCACTGTTCGGCGATAGAAAGCTACGAGGTAATAAGAAATGAAAATCATGACTAGCGGCCAGACAAACTGCCTCGGCAATGACCACATATTAGTTTTATAAACTTCACCCGGGAGACCGATAAAGGTGGCGCTGCTGATAACCGTGCCCATGATCGAAAATCCGACCACCCATCCAGGTAAATTGCGCCCAGCGAGAAAATAGTCCTCTGTCGACTTCTGCCGGCGCGAAAAATACAATCCCAGCGTCCCCAGGATGCAGAGATAAATGACAATAACCGTTATTTCGATAATGCCCAAGGGGTATTAGTCAAAAGGTCAAAAGGTCAAAAAGTCAAAAGGGGAAATGCGTAAAAGAGATAATGAGGTGATGCGAATAAGCGGAAATGCGGTAATTGGCAAGTATGTCCTGCATCCTCATTTGTCATTGCGAAGGAGGCGTAGCCGACTGCGGCTACCGAGGGCGAAGACCGACATCTTCCATTCCAGGGGATGTCGGTTACGTAATGGTAGCCCCCTTGAATGGAAGATGTCGCTGTGCTTGGTAGCTTTGTCTCACACAGATTCGGGATTCTCGTAATGACAATAAGAAATCAATCCAAAATCGCATCATCGCATACACGCATGTTCGCGTAAACTCATAATCCTTTGACATCCTACTCGCTAAGCTTCAGGTTCAATGAACTGAATTTTAAAAGGCGTCGCCTGTGGTAACATTAAATAAATCGGATGCTTCCATTGCATTCTCACCCCTGACTCCGGTTGTGGGAGCGGAATGTCAGGGTGTCGATATTTCCCAGCCGGTAAAGGATGAGACTATCGCTGCTATCAACGCGGCACTGGCGGAGTACGGTGTGCTGCTCTTTCGCGATCAGGAAATTACACCTGAACAGCATATCGACTTCAGCCGAAAGTTCGGTCAGCTTGATATCCATGTCCTCGACCAGTTTCTTTTGCCCGGCCATCCGGAGATCTATATAATCTCCAACGTAGTGGAAAATGGGAGGCACATCGGCGCACATGGTGGGGCGAAGCATTTTCATTCAGACCTTTCTTATAATCCCGAGCCGAGCCTGGGATCGCTGTTCCTCTGCCGTGAATGTCCACCTGAAGGGGGACAAACCGAGTTTGCCGGCATGTTTGCCGCATATGATGCATTGCCCAAAGAGCGAAAACAGTGGCTGTCACAGCAGCGTGGCGTTCACGACTACGTATATCATTACGAGAATTTTCTAACTCATCGCAAACCCTTGACGGAAGAACAGAAGGCCAAGCTTTCGCCCTCGGCTCACCCCGCAGTTCGTACCCATCCGGTAAGCGGCCGCAACGGGATCTATCTCTCTGAAGCCCTGACTTCACACCTGGAGGGCGTGGATAAAGAGGAGGGCCGCAGACTGATCAAGGAAATATGCGATTTTGCCACGCAACCTCAGTTCGTCTATCGTCACGAATGGAGCGTCGGCGATCTTGTCTTCTGGGACAACCGCGCGGTGATGCATCGTGCTCTGCCGTTTGACGAGGATCAGTACAGACGCGTGATGCATCGAACCACGGTCCATGGAGACAAACCTTTCCTGAAGGTGTAAGTGGCTAGCGTGGATAGGTTTTAAGTTTTAGGTGTTAGGTTTTAAGCGGAGAAATATTCTCGGCTCGGTATAGGTTCAAGACATCGTTTACACAAAAGGTTCAGGACATCCTTTACAGATTGCCAAAGAAAGAAGGAAGCTAAGTAACGGTATGATGTCATGGAAGGAAACAAAAAAAATGGACCAAAGATACCAATTCGCCCTGGAGGCGATGCAACCGGGAGTAAAGATGAACGAGCTGTGTGAAGACTACGGGATCAGCCGACCGACAGGGTATAAATGGAAGAAGCGCTTTCTGAGCGAAGGGATGGAGGGGTTGCACGAGCGCTCACGCCGACCGCATGGAAGTGTTCAGGAACTATCCGAATCAGTAGTGTGTACGCTGATCAAACTGAAGCATCATCACCCCACGTGGGGCCCCTACAAGATCCGGGAGCTTTACGACAGACGTTATGGGAAGGCCCCCTCGGACTCGAGCGTGAAACGGGTATTGGAACGGGCGGGCCTAGTCACTAAGCGCCGGCGCAGAAGCGCTCAAAAAAGCGGACGCCTTCACTACGGGGTCAAGGCTTGCGGCTGTAACGAAGTGTGGAGTGTAGACTTCAAAGGGTGGTGGCACACCGTTGATGGCAACCGTTGTGAACCTTTGACGGTACGGGATGAATGGAGCCGCTATGTATTAGAGGTGCGGGTGCTCAGTTCAGCCCGTAGCGAAGCGGTGCGTGAATGCTTCACAAAACTCTTTGAACGCTATGGACTTCCCGCTTGCATCCGCAGCGACAACGGCAGTCCCTTTGCCAGTGCCAATGCCGTGCTGGGCTTGAGCAAACTGGCGGCCTGGTGGCTGGCCTTAGGGATTAATCTCGAGCGTGGACGTCCGGGTAACCCCCAGGATAACGGAGCCCATGAGCGTATGCATCGCGATATCAAACAGGAGTTGCAAAAACATGCCCAGGACGATCTTCGCACCCAACAGGCGGCCTTCGATCTGTGGCGCAAGACCTTCAATGAAGAACGCCCCCATGCGGCTCTTGCCATGAGCACGCCCTCTGAAATCTATCAACCCAGCGCCCGTCCTTACGGCGGCACACCTGCCGATATCAGCTATGATTTGATGACTCGCCGCGTCTCAAGAGTCGGATGTATCAAACTCGATGGCCTCCAGATTCCTATCTCCACCGCCCTCGCCGGTTGGAGTGTTGGACTAAAACCACTAGACACGGTACACTTCGATGTTTACTTTGCCACTCTCAGAATCGGTCAGATTGACCTGTCAACGGCTGCTTTTGTTGGTGCCGCTAGCGGCACCAATGAAGGTAACCAAACCTCTATCTCCGCATAACATTAACTTAACTATATAACCCGATTACCGTTCAGCATCCCTCACAAAGTGTAAACCATGTCTTGAACTAAATCTGTAAATGATGTCCTGGTTGTACCCACAGAAACTTAATACATAAAACCTAACACTTAACACGCGCGTCAGAGCATATTGTTTTTGACATTAGACCTTCGACTTTTGACTCTAATTTCCATGAGAGACCTGAGACAAGACAGCACGCAGCTCTACATTGCCGATCAGGTCCAGACATTCGTCGATAATTTAGTCCTGGAATCGGTGACTGACGTGACGCGGCGCTGGCACACACCCGAGCGGGTTGGCGACGGTCCGGTTCTCGCGAAGACTGAATCCTGGGAAGGTTTACCATATTTCGGGAGCAACACCACGGTGATCCGTGATCCAGATGACGGTCTCTTTAAATGCTGGTACGAGATTATGGTTGGTGACCCCGATAAAAGCAAAATGGCCCTCGGTATGGAATCCTACGTTTGCTACGCCACGAGTGAAGATGGTCTTCACTGGGAAAAGCCAGAATTCGATGTCACCATTTTAGAGGGTAGTAAAACAAATATTATTCTAGGCAGCCATGAATCCGGGGGCGCGCATGCCATGACCGTACTCAGGGACCCCTACCCAAAGTCCGAAGCGGAACGTTTCAAAGGGATGGTTACACTTATGTGGGATCAGAACAAGAACCGCCGGATCGTCAGCGCGCACTCGCCGGATGGAATCAGCTGGCAGATTAGTGACGAGGTTCTTCGTATCGGCATGGCTGGACCAAGGTTGTGTGACGTTCACATCGTAGGCTATGACGAGGACGCTCGTGAATATGTATGCTACACGCGTCATTTCCTCATGACAGCCGGGGCTACGCGTACACGCTTTGTCCGCGATGAGACTTTTTCCCGTCCATTTGAACTGGATAATTTTGCCACCTATTGCCAGCGGCGCATCTGGGTTATGCGCAGCTCCGACTTCATCCATTGGAGCGAACCAGTTCTCGTCGCGGCGGTTGATGAGAGCGAAGACAATCTGGATGAATCTTTTTATTACATGGTGCCTTATAAAATGGGAACGATGCACGTGGCACCGGTAGGCGTCTTCAAGGCGGTGGACAACGAGATGGAGGTGCAGCTTCTGCACAGCCGCGATGGATTGCGCTGGCAGCGAGCGATGAAACGGCAACCATTCCTGGCTCATCGCGGCGAGGGATTTTGGGACGCTCACATGGTATTCATCACGAGCCCGCCGATCGAAGTAGATGATAAACTTTATTTCTATTATAGCGGGACAAACTTTCATCACGACTGGTGGCTTGTCGGCTTGCGTGAGGGGATCGATCATCCAGAGGCAAAGGATCCTTTAGGTTGTGGGTCTGCATTTGCAATGGGGTTGGCAACCTTGAGGAAAGATGGGTACGCCTCACTTTACGCCAATCAGTACCGCCAGGGTATTGTCATTACGCGTAACCTGATCAGCCTGGGGACTCAGCTTATTATCAACGCCCGTTGCGCCCCCGGGGGGTCAATCAGGGTCGAGGTCCAGAACCGCCTGGATAAGGTCCTTGGAGAATGCAGCATCGATAACAGCGACGCTTTCAGTGGTGACAGCGTCGAACACACCATGACGTGGAAGGGCGATCCGACAATCCCCGCCGGTCGCGGCCAGGAACTCTACTGGCGCAAGCTCAGATTCCACTTGCGAGACGCCGAATTGTTTTCTTTCCGTTTTACCCATGAGACCGAAGAAAGCGATCCCTACAAAACAGAGAAGGAGTGGTAATGCGTGAAAGCGATGATGTGAAAATGGGTATAAGCGGGAAATTGCGAGAATAGGGGTGAAAGCGTATAAGCGAGTATGCGGATGTTGGATGGTTGGAATAATGGAAGGTTGAAAATTAACTTAGGTTATTCACATTCATCCACATTTCCAGTTTTCCAATATTCCTGCTAAACTTTTATTCGCATATACACATTTGCTTTTGACAATGACCTTCAGATTTCGACTATTTAAATAATGAGAGACCTGAGACAAGATAGCACACAACTTTACATTGCGGATCAGGTACAGACCTTCGTCGATAACTTAATCCTGGAATCGGTAACCGATGTAACGCGGCGCTGGCACACACCCGAGCGAGTCGGCGACGGTCCAGTTCTCACAAAGACAGAGCCTTGGGAAGGTTTACCCTATTTTAACTGTGCAACCACAATCATCCGCGATCCGGATGACGGCCTATTCAAATGTTGGTATGAAATCATGGTGGGCGAGCCCGATAAGAGCAAGATGGCTCTGGGTATGGATTCCTACTCGTGTGTGGCAACGAGTGAGGACGGTCTTCACTGGGAAAAACCTGCGCTTGATAACTTGATAGTGGATGGGCGTAAAACGAATATAATACTGGGCAACCCTGAATCCGGAGGCGCGCACTCGATGACCGTGATCAGGGACCCTTATCCAAAGTCCGAGGCAGAGCGCTTCAAGGGGATGCTTACGCTTATGTGGGACCATAACAAGAATCGCAGGATCGTCAGCGCCTATTCGCCGGATGGCATCAACTGGAATATAAACGACGATGTTTTGCGCATTGGCCTGGCTGGTCCACGACTATGCGACGGCCACAACCTCGCCTATGACGAGGACGCCCGTGAATACGTTTGCTACACGCGCCACTTCCTCATGACTGCCGGAGCCACGCGCGTACGCTTTGTTCGCGATCAAACCTTTGGTCGACCCTTAGAATTGGATAACTTCGCCACCTATTGCCAGCGGCGAGTCTGGGTCATGCGCAGCACTGATTTCATTCATTGGAGCGAACCGGTTCTAATAGCCGCGGCCGATGAGAGCGAAGATAATCTAGATGAATCTTTTTATTACATGGTGCCTTATAAACTGGGCGCGTTGCACCTTGGGCCAGTAGGTGTATTTAAGTCGGTGGATAATGAGATTGAAGTACAGCTTTTACATAGCCGCGACGGACTTCGCTGGCAGCGCGCAATGAAACGACAACCGTTCCTGGCTCATCGCGGTGAAGGATACTGGGATGCGCACCTCGTATATATAAATAACCCGCCGATCGAAGTGGACGATAAACTTTATTTTTATTATAGCGGGAGCAACTTTCATCACGACTGGTGGATGGTCGGATTACGGGAAGGGATCGACCATCCTGAGGCAATCGATCCACTGGGCTGTGGGAGTGCTTTTGGAGTGGGGTTGGCAACCTTGAGAAAAGACGGATATGCCTCACTTTACGCCAATCAGCACCGCCAGGGTATTGTCATTACGCGTAACCTGATCAGTCTGGGGACTCAGCTTGTTATCAATGTCCGCTGCGCACCGGGTGGTTCGATCCGAGTCGAAGTTCAAAACCGTATGGATAAGGTCCTGGGAGAATGTACCATCGAGAACAGCGACGCCTTTACCGGTGACAGTGTCGAGCATACCATGACCTGGAAGGGTGATCCGACGATCCCCGCCGGACGCGGGCAGGAACTCTACTGGCGTAAGCTCAGATTCCATTTGCGCAATGCCGAATTGTTTTCATTTCGTTTCACGCATGAGACTGACGATGTGTCTCCCTATAAGACGGAAAAGGAGTGGTGATAATAAGTCAAAAAGTCAAAAGGTCAAAAAGTTTAAGGTTCAGAAGATCATAGGAAAAACTTAAAACGGTTACATTATCTTTCCCCTGATCACTGATTTCTCCTCGAATTGATTTCACTCATATACACATTTCCTTTTGACCTTTTGACTCTATCCCTGATTTCCTATGATCGATATACTTGATACCGGTCTTATTTATCGGGGAGATGAGAGTGCACCGCACTTTCGAAATACTTACTGGCCCAGTGTTGTAGAACTCGACAACGGCGAGCTGCTGGCGGCAATGGACGTCAGTAATTTTATCAACAGCCGTGACGCACGCTCTTATTACAGTCTTTCTAAAGACCAGGGTAAAAGCTGGACTGAACCTAAGATAATCTGGGATGGGGATGGGTGGCCTTATCCCTTTCATACGACTTGCCGCATCAGCAAGACACCGGGTGGTGAAGTCGTCGGTTTTATGGCGATCAAAGACCGATCAGACAGTGAACAACCGCATACCAATCCGGAAAATGGAGGGATGATAAATATGGAGCATGCGGTTGTACGCTGGGACAATGATAAACAAAGCTGGTTGAAACCGGAAATATTTAAGCGTCCGCTTGAGTGGAATTGTTATGAGAGTTGTCATGCGATTTTTCCCATAAGCGCAGAAAAATGGCTTTTGCCCACCGCATTTCGAACGAATTGGGAAGGGGAGTGTCCGTTTGGTCATAAAGCGTTTGCATTTGTCACTCGGGATGGCGGTAAGAGCTGGAATGAGACGGTTGATGTCTTTGATTGCTGGTCTGAAAATTTGATTTGTTGGGAACAGAAACAGACTTTCCTTTCCGACGGCAGGATATTTGCCGCGTGCTGGGCGTTTAATGCCGAGACAAAAGTGAACCATAAAAACCGTTATACTTTTTCAGATGATAAGGGTGAATCTTATGGAGAAATTTTTGAAAGTCCTCTTTCTGGTCAGACCTGCACGCCGATTGGTTTAGCCGACAATCATATTCTCGCCATCTACCGCCGCCTGGATAAAAATGGATTATGGGGACATCTCGCAAAGATCGATGGAACAGAATGGATTCCAATAAGTGAAAAACTTATCTGGGGAGAAGACGTAGAAGCGATCAAGGGTGTTAAAGATCATTCGATACAAAATCAAAAGACCCTTCAATTTGGATTTCCCACCGTGATACAGCTTCGGGATGGGAATATCTATTTTACATTCTGGTGTGTTGAAGATGATTTAAGTAATATACGCTGGTATAGACTCAGAAGTGAAGTGTAAGAGATTTTTATAATCCCGACAAAGTTTATAGCGGTGTAAATCCACAGTTTAAGATTGATCTCACTCATACTTATAACGTCAGGCATTATTTTTATTGCCTCTATTATTCGGTCTGCACTCGGCTTTGGAGAAGCGCTCATCGCGATGCCGCTCTTAGTGATGATTCTCGGTTTGTCCACCGCAACTCCGGTAGTCGGCTTAGTGGCGCTGACTTTGAGTGTCATCATCCTACAGAAAGATTGGCGCTTAGCCGATTTTAAATTAACCTGGCGACTGGTCCTAACATCGTTGATGGGGGTTCCGATCGGTCTGTTAATGCTTAAAGGTGTAGCCGACGAGTTGATGCAGGGGTTACTGGGAATAGTGCTGATTGCTTATGGGTTGTATAAATTAGTGAAACCAGAACACCTGTTAAAAGAAGATCGTTTCGGGTTAGTTTACCTCTTCGGTTTCCTCTCGGGTATTCTGGGCGGCGCCTACAACACTAACGGTCCCCTGGTCGTTATCTACGCCAACCTGCGGCGATGGCCACCGCAGCAGTTTCGCAGTACCATGCAAAGTTATTTTTTGCCGATCGGGTTTTTTACGATGATTGGACAGGGTATCGCCGGTTTATGGACGACCAAAGTCATCACGCTCTATCTCAGTTCCCTGCCCTTAATTTTTCTCGCTGTTTACATCGGAAGGAAAGTCCACATGTCTTTTGCACCCCACCGTTTTGATCGTATCATCAGCGTCGTCTTGCTGCTGATGGGACTGCTGCTTTTAATTCGAATACTGATGAATTAGATTTGCGTGTAAGCGTATATGCGATGATGCGATGATGAGGTAATGGGGAGAGAATCAAGATGAGAATTAGCTTTAATAACCGTTAGGCAAAATCCGCAATCGGATATCCGAAATCCGCAATTCTATATCACCCAGTGCCGGTAAAGCTGTTTAACGTTATCCGGTAGTTTATCGAAGACGTCTTTTCGAATCGGAATCGCGTCGTAGTTCTTGCCGCCTCTTTCGACCACCATGCGATTGTGATCTGGCGTGCCTTTCATCGTAGGCGTAAGGTTGAGCCACCACGGAGCATAACGTACGATTAACGCTACCCGTGACTCGTCAGTGATATTCGGTGCAACCGCGTGCCACAAGCGGCTGTCATAAAGCAGTACGCTACCCGCCGGTCCCAAAGCCCGGTGCTCATCGGGATTCGGAGCGTCGAGGTCAATACCCTCCATCTCTCCGGTCGCCGGGTTGTTCGTCCGGTTATGACTTTTAGGAAGGATGAATGTAGCGCCGTTTTTATCCGTGAAGGGTGTCAGCATCCAGATCGATGAAAGGTGCATGATCATATTGCCGTAGGGCGCCTTGACATGCGTGGAGTTAGTCCCGTTATAGGGCCAGTCGGCGTGCCAATAGCCGCGGTCACCGCCGGGTTGGTTGATCACCGTGTCCGTACACGAAATCCGTACATAGTCGCCGAAAATATATTCTACTGTTCCGAGTATGCGTTCATCGGTAAGGTAGGGCGCAAAGCACTGCGTGGCGTTTATCACCTGTTTGAGCACCGCGACTCCCGGTGTGCCAATGCGATGGCCGCGGGACCGTGTTTTCGCCAGCTCTGTTTCCGCTTCTTTATTATGGGCGCGTTGTGCGGCCACGACTTCAGAACATATAGCTTCCACCTCGTCCGCTGGGATTACCCCCTCAACGACGCAATAACCCTCTCGCTCAATTTTGGAAACGATAGCGTCCACGGGCATTTTTTTGATCGAAGTTTCCATTACATAATAATCGGCTCAATCGGTTTAGAAATAGTATCGGAATTAATGAGAATAACAACGATTTACTTAAAAACGATCAATAGGTCAAAGGATAGAGCATAATTTTTAGCTATAAATGGGAACGCTTGTTCATCAGCGCGTTTCTTGATTTTTGACATTAAAAAACGCGCTAGGGACAGCGCGTTCCACCTTATCGCTCTCTTCTTCTCTCTAAATTTCTTTCTTGTGTCTCTTCTACCTTTGGAAGATGTTGTCACGCTGTTTTAATTTAAGACACTTCGGTAAACGATAACACGAAATCGAGATGAAATTTAGATCATTAATAATCGCATTAGGTGCCATTTCTCTGTCCCTGGGATCGATAAGCAGTTACGCTGATGATGAAAGCCTGGGAATGTATATGCCTGACGGGCAGATCACCTCACGGATAGTCAGGGTCTATCTCTATAATTGGAATTTGTCCTATGACATGAATCCCCGTCTGGTATTGGGAAAGCTGGGTAATACGGATAGTGAAAATGACAGTGAGCGCCTGACGGAAAATGTTCAGTATTCCGCTATCGAGGTAATTCCTGACCAGCGTTGGACGGAAACGAGAGACGGTGAATCCTTTGAACGGCAATCGCATGGAACAGTGATATTGTTTGACCTATCAAAGCAGAGCGTTCCGTTTTATAAACCGGGACAACGCTTCCTCCCAATTCTTCTTTGGAATGAAAATGTGCAAGCGGGTAGAAAAGTAGACGCAAAATCCCAAATCCAGGTGATCGGCAAAGAGGATGTCTATTTACGCGGTCGAGCGGGTATACTTATCTGGACGCTTCTTGTTCTGCTGATCTTTATTGGAATAGTTTACCTGATCACGATGCGTGCAGAACGGGGAATGCTGGGAATACTTTGCACCGCGAATGGCCGTATCTCTGTTGGATTGACACAAATGGCCCTTTGGACACTCGTCGTCGGCGCGATGGTCCTTGGGTTTGGCCTCATGCAGCTGACGGTGCCCGAGATTCCTCTTACCTTAATTATATTAATCGGTATGTCCTACGCCACGAGTGCAATAAGCCACTATCAAACGTATCGCTTGCAGGGTGTAATGGCATCAGCAAGTCAAGAGCGTGAACCCAGGTTAAGTGATCTGGTGTCAATACCCACAATTATCACGACAGATAAAGGCGACGCGAAGGAAACTGAAGATCAGTCCCTCACGAAAGCACAATTGTTGTTTTGGACCGTAGTCACTTTAGTTATTATAGCGATGAAGACCATTGCCGAAGGACAGTTGTGGGCGATACCGGAGACCTTGGTGTTTTTGATGGGATTCAGTCAGATTGGCTATTTAGCCCGTAAAGAAATGTCATTGTGGGTGGCACGCAAAGACACCATTCCAGATACTCAATAAAGCCGGAGAACCGGAAAGCCTGAAAACCAGATAACCAGAAGATTGGAAAGCCAGAAGACCGGAAGGCCAGAAGACGGGAAGGCCGGAAAACCGGAAAACGGGAAAACCAGAAAGCCAGACTAAGAGAAAGAGGATATGGAAGAAGTTTAATACCCAAATTCGCATTCAAGCATTTCCTTTTTGACCTTTTGACTTTTTGACTTTTTGACTTCTTATTGATGCATGAAGGCAAACTATTAAAAGACAAGCTGAAGTCTGGTCATATTTGTCTGGGTATTTTCAATACCTCGAGTGATCCCTGTATCACTGAGCTGCTCAGTGGCTCGGGGTACGACTTTATCATTATTGATGCCGAGCATGGGGCACTCGGTATCGAGACCGTGCAGGCTAATATCATGGCGACGATGGGTAGTAACACACGGTTCCGCTGGTTCGCGTGCCGATCAATGATGAAGCTTATATTAAGCGTTTGCTGGACGCAGGAGCGGGTGGGATTCTTGTGCCCCAGGTTCGCAACGCTGAGGATGTTAAGCAAGCGGTTGCTGCCTGTCTATACCCGCCGGAAGGTATTCGCGGGTTCGGACCGCGTCGGCCTGCCAACTACGAGCGTAATTATGCCGAGGTTGCCGAATCGGCTAACGATCATATTGTAACGTGGGTCCAGATCGAAAACATGGGAGCTGTAAATGAGATCGAAGAGATCGTCCGCACTCCGCATCTTTCTGGAGTTATTATCGGTCCCAATGACCTCGCGGCATCGCTGGGGGTGATATTTCAGAAAGAACATCCGACGGTACTTGAAGCCATCCAGAAAGTGAAAAGTGCTGCACACGAGGCAGGCATGCCCGTGGGAATGGCGGGGACTAAGGATCCGGAGGGTGCTATCGGATGGATCAAGGACGGTTTTCAATTCGCGACGCTGGGCAATACAAACGGCCTCCTCATGCGCGCCAGCCAGGATTTCATTGCCAGGGTGAAAGAGGGAATCACTTAAACAATTGTCGATTGCCGATATGCGATTTCAGATTGAACCGTGAGAGGATATCCTGACGGTTTTTACATAATTTCATTTCCTTTTTTTCGAAGATCCATTTTGACATTTTAACCTTTGATTTTTTGACTCTTCAGTGTGAATATCAGGGAAATCAGGACTGTAGATTTAAAAATACCGGTCGCTCAGCCAAAATCGAAAGCGAGCCGCCCTGCCTGGAGAATGTCAGCGCCTCGTAATCTACCCCTTAACAAGTATCCTGAATTTTCCCAAAGCGATAATGCTGTTCCCGGCATGGATGAGAACCCGGTCTGGGTCCAGGTAGTCGCCGAGAACGGCGAATGGGGACTTGGCTTTTCAGGCTTTGGCGCAGTGACCGCAGTGGTAATCGACCGCGTCTTTGCCCCTTTGTTAAAGGGACGTGACTGCATGGCGATTGAGTTTTTAAACGATTTGATGTGGAGGTCTATTTTGCGTCTGGGTGCCGAGGGGCATGCGGCGATTGCGCAAAGTGGAGTAGACCTGGCATTGTGGGACCTCAAGGGTAAATTACTGGATCAACCCGTCTGCAGCCTGCTCGGGGGGCCCAGCCGGGATAAAGTGCGTCTGTATGCGACGACTGACGATCTCGATTGGGCGCAGGAGCTGGGCTTCACCGCATTCAAAGTGAGCAATCCCGCTCATTATGACAGCGGTATTGAGGGACTCAATAAGCTTGAGGAAAAAGTAGCGCGTGCCCGAGAGACTGTGGGCGCGGATGCCGAACTGATGCTAAATCCGGTAATGGCTTACAACGTGGAATTCGCGATCCAGGTGGCTGAGCGCCTGCGGCCCTACCGCTTACGCTGGCTTGAGGAGCCGCTGAAGCCGGTTGATTTGCGCGGTCATATCGAACTGAAAAAGGCTGTTCCCTGGATGCCGATTGCCACCGGTGAGGACCATCACGGGCGGCACGCGTTTCTCGAGTTAATTGAAAATCGGTGCGTGGATGTGGTTCAACCTGATATCAACTGGTGTGGTGGGCTGTCGGAAGCAGTTAAAATTTATGCCATCGCGGAAGCTGCAGGATTGCAGACGAGTCCGCATAAGGCCGGCTCGACGCCTTTTGGTCAGCACTTCGCCTTCGCTATGCCGGAATCTTCATTGGCCGAGTTCTGGCTCGACACCGATCCTGGCATTCCTCTGAACGAAGTGTATACCATTCCTGGTATGGCCGTACCCAGGGACGGCTGTGTCCTGCCATCACAGGCCCCTGGATTCGGAATGGAAATAGCAGAAGACTGGATTCTACCGAGAGACTGAAAATAAGCTTTCTAATTTTCTGATTGATCGAATGATAAAATCAAAGTGAGAATGAAAAAATGAAACGATTAGAAAACAAAGTTGCTATTATTACGGGTGCGTCACTAGGGCTGGGAAAAGCGGCCGCCTTGCTCTTCGCGAGGGAGGGTGCTTCAGTCGTCATCTGTGATCGCGGACGAACGCCGGAGAATTCCGAGAAAGTGCTCAAGGAAGGGGAAGGGCTCAGTGGTGAAATTGCCTACAAAAAATGTGATGTCCTTATCAAAGACGATATTGTCGCCCTCGTAAAATTTACATTGGAGCGCTTTGGAAGAATTGATGTCATGGTTAACAATGCCATTGTCGATACGAATATGGGAATGTTGGAAGACATCGAATTGGATGATTGGGAGGACACGATTTTTTGTCATATGACCGCGCCTCTTATCTTTTGCCAGGAGGTGATGCCAACAATGATCAAGCAGGGAAGTGGGAGTATTATTAATGTGTCCTCACACATGGCACTTGTCGGTAGCAGCAATATCTCCTCCTATGGCCCGGCCAAGGCGGGCATGATCAATTTTACCAAATCGATAGCAGTTACTTATGGTCCCTACGGGATTCGTGCTAACTCACTCACCCCCGCGCGTATGCTCACGGAAAAAAAACACGATATGCTCAGGGATAATCCCTCATCAGTCAGAATACAGAAATCTGCTTATCCCACGGGCAGTCCCGCTCAACCCGAACAGGTAGCTGACGCCATGCTCTTTTTGGCTTCCGATGAATCAGCTGCAGTTACGGGACATAATCTGATCACAGACCGGGGCCTCACCGCCCAGTGTCCCTCTGTCCCTGTTGCCCGAGGGGAAGCGAATTTAAGAGAGGAACTGGCAGCGCAGGGATCGGAATGGTTGAAGAGTGAATTGTAGAATAAATGAGTGAATGCGGATTAGGGGAAAAGGGATTATTGGATGGTTGGAATAATGGAACGTTGAATAAACCAGTAGAATACATCCTCATTCATCCACACTTCCATTCTTCCTGAATTCCAGCTAACCTCTGAACTGTAGACTCTGAACCTTTTTCATCTAAAACCTAACTCCGCTAAGATAACATGAGCACTGCTTCAAAACAGAATCGTTACCCGCTGCGCGCGGTACCTGGATACTTTGGTAGCCATCCCGGTATCCAGATCGGCGCGACAACGACACCCCTGGCCGACGACGAGGAGTTGCAGATTTTCCAACAACTTGGCGTCGAATGGGTGATGCTTAAAGTCCCAGATGAATCGCTGCACAGTGTGGCCAATTACAAAAGTTGGAAAGAACGGTTCGCCCGCTACGACATGCAAATCTACCGTATTGGGAGCCACTGGCACAACATGGCGGAGGTTACGCTCGGTTTAGAGGACTGTGAACGTAAGACTGACGAGTACCTCACACACATCCGCAATCTCAGTGCCGCTGGTATCTACTATACTACCTACGCGCATATGGCTAACGGTATCTGGTCCTCTGGTAAAGCCACCGGACGTGGCGGCACCCAGGCGCGTACGCTGGATCTTGATGTGGCCCGAGGAAAGTGGAAAGACTGGGGCTTCAAAGGAGAGGTGCCCGATGGGGTCCGAGGACAGTGGGATCACTGGAGCCTCGAAGGAGAGGTGCCGCATGATCGGGAATTTACGGAAGATGAATTATGGGACAACTACGAACGGTTCATGAGCAAGGTGGTACCAGCCGCGGAAGAAGCGGGTGTCTACATAGGTATGCATCCCGACGATCCACCAGTCTACACCCTCGGCGGTGTACCGCGTTGCATTCTAGGTAACTTCGCCGGTTATCAACGCGCGCTTGAGATCGCCGACAGCCCTAATATAGGTGTTTGCCTCTGCGTCGGCTGCTGGCTCGAAGGCGGTGCGAAAGGTATGGGGGTCGACGTCCTGGAAGCAATACGTACTTTTGGGCGGCAAGGCAAAATTTTCAAAGTTCACTTCCGCAATATCACCAATCCGATGCCCGAACCTTGGCGAGAGACGATGATGGATGAGGGTTACATGGATATGACGAAGGTAATGGCGGCGTTGCAGGAAGTCGAGTACGACGGTTGCGTTATTCCCGATCACATCCCCGAGATGAGCAGCCCAAAGTGCGGTGAGAATGGAGGCACGCAGGCCGGACTTGGTTTTTCTATCGGCTATATGCGGGCCATTGCGAATGCGAATTTACGATTGCAGAATGCGGATTGATACAGGAAAGCCAGGCAAACTGAAACCGTTATGATTATATTGAATCATGCATCATGCATCCTGCCTGCCCTGAGCAAGTCGAAGGGAACCCTGCCTGTCCTGAGCTTAGCCGAAGGAAATACTCATGCCTGACATATCTTCTCATAAAAAACGATACCCGTTGCGCGCAGTGCCTGGTTTCTTTGGTCGCCATCCTGGCATCCAGATTGGGACTACGGTGTCACCCCTTGCCGACGACGCGAAATTACAGCAACTTCAGCAGCTGG
This sequence comes from Opitutales bacterium, assembly GCA_963692525.1. Taxonomy (GTDB): domain Bacteria; phylum Verrucomicrobiota; class Verrucomicrobiia; order Opitutales; family PNEW01; genus PNEW01. Next base: position 4,352,388 of record OY829953.1, on the reverse strand, counting down.
GCGTCGAATGGGCGATGCTTAACGTTCCCGATCAGTCGCTGCACAGTGTGGTTAATTATAAAAGCTGGATTGAACGATTTGCTCTCTACGATATTCAGATCTACAGCATCCTTAACCACAGCGTGCACAATATGGAAGCAGTCACGCTCAATCTCGAGGATTGTGATCGCAAGACTGACGATTTCATCACTTTCATCCGCGATCTCGGTGCCGCCGGGATCTACTACAAGACCTATGCACACATGGCTACCGGAATCTGGTCATCCGACTTTACCACTGGCCGCGGCGGTATAAAAGCGCGCACCCTGGATCTAAGCAATGCCCGTGGGTACTGGGACGAGAAGCAGTTTGAAGGGGAACTGCCTCACGGACGGCGCTACACCGAAGACGAGTTGTGGGACAACTACGAGAGGTTTATGCGCAAGATAGTGCCGGTCGCAGAAGAGGCGGGTGTATTTATCGGCATGCATCCCGATGACCCACCGGTTTACGCACTTGGCGGTGTGCCTCGCTGTATTTTGGGTAACTTTGCCGGTTATCAGCGCGCGCTGGAGATCGCTGACAGCCCCAATATCGGCGTTTGCCTATGCGTCGGCTGCTGGCTCGAGGGAGGCGCTGTGGGAATGGGTGTCGATGTGCTTGAAGCGATCCGTATCTTCGGGCGGCAGGGCAAGCTCTTTAAGGTTCACTTTCGCAATGTCACCAACCCGATGCCCGAGCCGTGGCGAGAAACGATGATGGACGAGGGCTACATGGATATGACTCAGGTGATGGCTGCATTGCAGGAGGTCGAGTTTGACGGCTGCATTATTCCCGATCACATCCCGCAGATGAGCGGCGATGGTGGTTTAGAGGCTGGTCTCGGCTATTCGATCGGCTACATGCGGGCCATTTCAAATGCGGATTTACGATTGCGGAATGCGGATTGATGCAAGATAATCTTGGCTGTTACTCCATTTACTTTTAAGCCTTCGACCTTTGACATACGACACCCAAAATCTATAATTAGATTCAACACAAAGGGAGGTATGAATTGATGGAACATCAAATTGAAGCACGTATTGTTGACACCGATTGGGCCCGATTAACATTGGGTGAACGAATACAGCATCTTGAAGTTGAAGGTTACCTTGTGATCCCCGATTTACTCAGCACGGAACAGATCGAAAAACTTAAAGCGGAAACGAGGAATATTGAGACCCGAGCGGCTGATTATAGCGATAAAAAGCAGGCGGCTTTAGAAGAGATGACTTATGCCGGTGGTGAAATTTCAAAGTTGATCGCCAACCCACCACTGATTACCTTTCTCAAAGAGCTCTGTGGTGATGAACTCATAATGATGAGCTACACCTATGTGAGAACGGATCCTGGATTCCCCGGGATCAGTCTGCATTGTGACGGTCAGCCATGGAGCTCCAAAATTTTCGGCTATAAGTTCAGCTGTCCTCGTCTGGTTCGCGTTCTTTATTATCTTGATGATTTGACTCCGGAGATTTCACCCTTTCGCGTTCTCCCCCGTTCTCATCTCAGTTTTCATAGCGAAGGCAATCCCTACCTGCGCTACGAGGAGCACCCCGAGCAGGTGATGGTTACCTGCAAGGCCGGCTCGGCCGTCCTTATTAATCAAAACGTTTTCCATGGAAATTTTCCTAATGTGGGTGACCGGTCGCGTGAAATGCTGGCCATATCTTACCGCCCTTCATGGGCCGGGCCGGCGGGCGAAGTTGAACCGAGAGAATTAGAAAAAGTAGCAGAACTCCCCCCTGAAGTTCAGGTGCTTTTAGGGGACCCAAATACCCGCATCTGGATGCACGACAACCCCAATAAGCCGGATAATATGTCCCGTGAAGCTCCAGGTATCAATTCCAGCCGTTGGGATCGGTAGCCGGAAGACCGGATAGCCAGAAGGCCGGAGAGCCGGACTGGCAGTTCCGAGTTCCGCAATCGCGGAACGACATCTTCCAAGCCGGAAAGAATCTTCTCTACCTAAAACCTAACACTTAACACGCGCGAAAGCGCTACTTCACTGCGTCATTGCGACGACTCAGCATTTGTTTCTCAAAGCTTTGAGGATACCGCTCGGGAAGATCAGAGATCGCGTTCAGGCGCTGTAAAACATTTTCATCCAACTGCCAGCCTACGGCACCGAGGTTTTTTTCAAACTGTGCTACGGTTCGAGGGCCCACAATTAAGGAGGTGATGACAGGCTGTTCAAGTGCCCAGCGTAGAGCGACTTGATCCGGGCTTCGCCCCAACTCATTTGAAACTTCGAGCAAAACTTCGAGTATCTTATCGGCGTTTGGTGAAAAATAATCTTTAGGTAAATTCCGACCACTTTCTGATTGGACACCCGCGTCGAGATCACCCGGCTTATATTTGCCCGTCAAAAAACCTCCGGCAAGCGGGCTCCAAATCACCACTCCTAAATCGTGATACTGGCAGAGGGGAATCAATTCCAATTCTATGTCTCTTACGACAAGACTGTATTGGGGTTGATAGCATTCGAAACGATTAAGGTCATTGGCGTTGCTTATGCCCAGGGCGGTTGCCAAACGCCATGCTTCATAGTTGCTGCAGGCCAGATAGCGTACTTTTCCCTCGTGAACCAGATCATCCAAAGCATGAAGCATTTCTTCAAGCGGAGTTTGAACGTCCACGTGATGGATATAATAAATATCTATATGATCCGTTTGCAGACGTTTGAGACTGGCTTCAATAGCGCGCATGATATAAACACGCGACATTCCGGAATCGTTAGGCCCCGATCCCATGGGATTAAAAAACTTTGTCGCAAGAATGATTTCCTCTCGGCGTTCTTTAAGTGCTCTGCCTAATATTTTTTCAGACTCTGCATTCGCGTACCCATCGGCGGTATCGATGAAATTAATACCCGCATCAAAACTCATATTGAGAATTCTTTTCGCTTCCGCTTCATCGGTCGTGCCTCCAAACAACATCGTGCCGAGGCACAGCTCTGAAACTTTAAGCCCCGTCCGGCCCATTCTGCGATATTCCATAGGAGGACTAGTCAAAAGGTCAAAAGGTCAAAAAGTCAAAATGAGAATATCTTGGATCACACAACCTGCATCTTGCATCGTGTATCACCGAAGCCTGACACACACCTATTCAGCCTGATAATTATAGGGCGACAGCTGTTCTTCGGTAATTTGCACACCGAAGCCAGGTCCGTCAGAGGGTATCATTTTGCCATCTTTGGGCGTTGCAATCCCGGGCAGCTGTTCTGCTTTTTGAGGCGACTCACCGGGTGGTGTCGCCACAAAGCATTCCGTCCAAGGGATGGCGGGCATTGCATAGCAGGCGTGCTGCCCATAAGGTGTACTTCCACCGCAGTGAGGGATAACCGAGATTCCCGCCGCTTCAGCGATGGCACAGATCTTTGTGATCGCCGTTAATCCTCCCACCCAGTGAATGTCTGGCTGGAATATGTCCACCAGGTGGCGGCTGGCAGCGTGTTGGAAAGGTACAGAAGTGTACCAATGCTCACCTGTACTCAGCGTCTGCCAGGGCACACGCTGACGCAGTTGGGCATGGGCATCGAAATCTTCAGAGCGCAGTGTTTCTTCCATCCACTTAAGTTTGTATGGCCGCAACGCCTCTGCCAGGCGCACTGCGTATTCCACGTCGAATGCCATCCAGCAGTCTAACATCAACTCTACATCATCGCCGACCAGTTCCCGATTCCTCGCTACAAATTCTACGTTCTTCTTGAGACCGTCCAAGCCATCGGTGGGGCCGTAGGGGCAGGGCAGTTTAGTAGCCCTGAAACCGAGTTCCATGTACCAGTCGGTGTCCCCGCCGGTGGAGTAGCAGAACAACTCATCTCGCGCCGGGCCACCCAGCAATTCGTAAACCGGTCGATCCATTAATTTTCCCTTTAAATCCCACAAGGCCAGATCGATAGCGCTCACGGCGTAGGAGTGGAGCCCCGTCGCACCATAAGGCGCGCCCATGCGCACCATCATATCGTAGCATTTTTCAGTTGCGGTGCAGTTTTCACCTATGAGACGCGGCCCGAGGTAGTCATCGATGATCGCGGCTACAGGGCGACCGTGATTGGCGATGGAAACCCCCCGGGTTCCATCTTCGGCTTCGACTACACAGCCGAAACTCTTCCAAGTCGGGTACCATGATGGGCGGTACGCCGCGTAGCGAGGGTAGCGCGTCATGGGGTTAGCGACGGGACCGTTTTCAATCCACGAAGGTCGACGCGCAGTCTTGTACTTAACGCTCGAGGAGCTCCCTTTGGTACTGGTCTCTGGGAAACTCACATTGACGGCACGAATGGATTTAATCTTCATGGGTAGATAGTCAAAAAGTCAAAAGGTCAAAAAGTCAAAAGGTAAGAAGCGCAGTAGCGCGTGTTAGGTGTTAGTCTATTTAATCCTTTTGCTTCAATCCGCAATTAACAGACTCTATTCCTCGGGTGGCCTTTGAGATAGGCGATCACATTGTCGACGGCGCCGCTATTCAGGAGATCCATTCCCTCTGGCGTAGAATCTGCGCTATGGGGTGTCAGCACTACATGATCACAAGTGAAAAGAGGATGATCAGCCGGCGCGGGTTCTTCATCATAAACATCGACACCGGCTCCCATTAATTTACCGGAATGGAGTGCCTTAACAAGGGCATCGGTATCGACAACCGCGGCCCGCGCGCCATTCAGGAAAATTGTGTTCTCCTTCATTCTACTAAATTGTTCCGCTCCGATCAGGTGATGACTGTCTTCGGTCAGCTTTACGTGAACACTGATAACATCTGATTCGGCCAGGACTTCGTCTAATGCCTTGAAGGTAACACCCAGTATCCGGGCACGTTCTGCTGATGGGTTGTATGTCCAGGCTAACACTTTCATGCCAATCGCCTTACCAAGTCGCGCCATCTCTGCTCCAATCGCACCTGTTCCGATGATTCCCAATTTTTTACCGCGTAACATAACGTTATCCATGCGTGTCCATCGACCTTGTTTCATGTCGGCAGTGAAGAATGCCACACGCTTCGCCACGGCAAACATCATGCCGAATATGTGTTCGGCGACAACAGGTGCTGTCCTGCCAGGTTGATTGCTGATCACGATCCTGTGTTTCTTCGCCGCGGCGAGGTCAAAATTATCTGTTCCGATTGAACAGGTGGTTATCATCTTCAGGTCGGGCAGCTGCGCGAACTCCTCCTCACCCCAGGTGACAGCACTCCTTGTGTTCATGATGACCTCAGCTCCGGCAACGCGAGCAATTTTCTCCGCCCTGTCTTTAGGGCGGTCGGTGTAGAGAGTCAGATCACCATAGTCCTTCAACCTTTCAAGGTGAGGTGAATCCTGAATCTGCGGAGGATCATCGCTCGGGACTACGATCTTTATTCGTTCATTAATCATCTTCTTTTTTCTCTATGCTGATATTCGACCGGCATAAAGACAAAAAAGATGTGCTTTAAGCGAGTGGGTGTAATCGATTGTTACTTATTTTTCCTCGTATCCTCTAATATCTTGTCATTGCGAAGGAGGCGTAGCCGACTGCGGCTTACCGAGTCCCGCAGTTGCGGGACGACATCTTCCATTCCAGGGGTTGATTACACGTATCCGAAATTCCCCTGGAACGGAAGATGTCGCTGCGCTCGGTAGCCACGGCTGTTAATCAGCCTCGCGATGACAACTGGAATTAATCAACAACTGCGTCTAAACACAGGTAAATCGAAAAATATTTTATATTATCATCCTTAATTAAGACTGAATCGGGCTTTCTGTTGTCGTTGGAATACGACACATGCTTGAAGTAATAGCAGTTGCAAGTCGCGTTCCAACTGAATTGATTATTTAATCTCGCAACCCGCATCAGGGATGATGCAAACTGTTGGCTATGCACAAAATATTAAAACATAGTTTTTTATATAAATTTTTTTCAAGTTTAGCTTTCATTTACGCGATTTCACTCTCTCATGCCGATGACTGGCCGCGTTGGCTGGGACCCGAGGGAGATTCGATCTGGCGTGAATCCGGTGTCCTGAAGGAGTTTCCTGCGAGTGGATTGAAAAATAAATGGCGGCATCCTGTCGGACTGGGTTACGCGGGTCCGGCAGTAGCAAAAGGTAAAGTGTATGTCATGGATTATGTCAAAACATCGGGCGAAATCAGGAATCAAGCCAGCTGGAAAGATGATTTGCGCGGTAAAGAGCGCATCCTCTGTCTATCGGTGGAAACGGGAGAGCTCATTTGGAAACATGAATATGATCGAGCCTATTTTTTATCTTATCCCGCGGGGCCACGCTGCACGCCAACCGTCGCTGATGGCAAAGTGTATACCCTGGGAACAGAGGGTGATTTACTTTGCCTCGATGCCGAAACAGGCGAGAGATACTGGTCTAAATCCTTAAACGAATCTTACGGCACAACAACACCTCTTTGGGGTTACGCGGCGCACCCACTGGTGGTTGGCAATCAAATCTTCTGCATTGTTGGCGGGGAGGGGAGCATTGTAGTCGCGTTTAATAAGGACACGGGGGAAGAACAATGGCGCGCATTGTCCGCGGCCGAAAGGGGATATTGTCCACCTTCAATGATCGAGTCTGGAGGAAAACAGCAATTGCTGATCTGGCACGGTGAATCGTTAAACAGCCTTAATCCTGTAAGTGGTGAGGTCTATTGGACTAACGCCATTAAACCCAGTTTCGGCCTGACCGTGGCAGCACCGAGGCTTCAAGGTTCACTGCTTTTTGTTACCGGTATGAGCAGCACCAGCGCGCTGCTTAAACTCAACGATGAAAAACCTGGATTCGAGACCCTGTGGAAAGGCACAAGTACCAGTTCCGTTCACTGCAATAACAGTACTCCCGTCATGACCAAAACGATGATCTTTGGCTGTGATGTCGAATCAAGCGCCCTTATAGGTGTGCGTGTTGCCGACGGTAAGCGCATGTGGCAAACGACATCGCCTACGGTCGGCGATTTAAAAAAAGCGCGTCACGGTACCGCATTTATTGTGCGGCATCTCGACTCTGACCGTTACTTTCTCTTCAGCGAGACAGGAGACTTGATTTTGGCTGAGATGACGGCGAGTGACTATCGCGAAATCGGACGACAACGGGTATTAGAACCAACCAATAACACGGGAGGTCGATCAGTTGTCTGGAGCCATCCAGCATTTGCAAAGAAAAGTATGTTTGCCCGCAACGACAAAGAAATTGTGCGTGTAGACCTGGCATCGAATGCATACAAAAAATGATCAAATAAGGAATCGGGATGAATATTTCCATATTCACTATCAAATTTTTATCTTATGAGTAAACTGGGAGCATACACCCCACGAGGAGAACGCCGCATTATTTATGTCAGTGACCCTTCCAGCATTGTTCGAAGTTACTTGCCTGAAATTCCCATCGAAGATGATTTGAGAAACTGGGTCGACGAACTGGCAGAAGCCAAAGTCGATACTTTCATCCAGGAAGCTTACTCCCAGGGTTGGACTGTCTATTGGCGTTGTGAAAAATTCGATTATGACCAGCGCCCGCAACATCGTTGCTTTCTTCCCCTGCTGAATGCAGGTGTTCAACCGCTTGAGGTACTTCTCGACCATAGTCATAAACGCGGAATGGAGTTTATGGCCGGGTTTCGCATGAACCTTAACCATGTTCATGTTTCTACACAACAGGGTGTGGGCGGAGGGGCCAGTTATCTCACGAAAGATTCTCAGTGGATGATAAAAGAGTATCCGCCAGGGGATGATTTTGAAATTAATTCTATGCTTGATTTCACTTTTCAAGAAGTCAGGGACTATATTTGTGAAGTAGCGAGAGAATGTGTGCGCAGCTTTGATCTGGATGGGTTGGAATTATGTTTCCGGGAATCTGTCTATTTCCCTCATGGCAAAGGTCGAGAGAGCCAATCGATAATGACAGATTTAATACGACAGGTTCATGAAATTCTGGTAACCGAGAGCCAGAATAAAAAAAGAGAACTCAAGCTTGGAGCCAGAGTATTCCAGACATTGAAAGAATGTCATAACTTAGGATTGGATATTCCCACCTGGATCGAAAAGGGATACCTCGATTATGTATCACCCAGTGACGTCATGTATTCGGACATTAATGCTGCCTATGAAGAGTTCGCTGAACTGACCCGCAACTCCAGCTGTTACCTCTACCCTGCCATCCTTCCCTGGTTGAGTTGTCGATCAGAACGCCGATTAAACCGCATGCCTATAAATATGGAACAGCACCGAGCCATTGCTCAGAACTATTATGGCGCCGGTGCGGACGGGATCTCGTTTTATAATCATTTTGTCTCTAATGATTGGGCTCCCTTTTATCCGATGCAGCTATTCGATATGGAAGAATTAAGAGATCCTGTATGCATAAGTGAGGGAAGAAAACACTATGTATATGAGCCTATCTGGAGTGGTTGTGATGTCTTTATCCAGGATGGCTCCCCCTCCGGTGCAATTAAGGCAGATAAAATCTTGCTCAAACGATCGGGTAAAATTGTCAGTGACAATTACCGTTTTCGACTCTGTGAAGATCTAAATAAAGTGCGTAAAGCTTATTTAATATTTCGTGCCGGGAACATGACGCTGGACGACCAAATAAAAGTGCTTATCAACAATGAAGAGATCCCTCACCGTTTGATCAGACAGACGCAAAGTGAAAAGCGTATAAAAGCCGCACCGATTGAAACGGCAACCGATAGGTCGATACGCATGTATAGGGAAGGAAAAATAAAAGGAGCCGTAAAAAGCGAACCTACGAATAGTGATACTTTTAAACATGACCCTCTATCTACGGGGAAAGGACACCCCATAATTCAAGGCGAGATTGATCGCCCTTTTACTACTTGCTGGTTTGAACTGACAACCCCGCCCGCAATCTATGGTGATAACTGGTTGGACGTGACATTAATCGAGGGTGATCCCAAGGCAACCGAGAGTATCGTCATTGATGAATTGGAAGTGATGGTGGTTTAGAGAAAAGTATATATTCCGACAGGCACCGTGCGTCCCTCCAGAAGATTCTCTGGTTTTCTCCTTTTGACTTTTTGACTATCTGCCATTGTATTTATAAATGTCAGATCCTAATACATACGAAATAGCCGTCCTCAAAGGAGACGGTATCGGCCTCGAAGTCGTCGATGAAGCCTTGCGGGTGCTGGAGGTGGTAGCAGTGGTGGAGGGGATACGTTTTAACTTTAATGATTATCCCTCGGGCGCTGACTGCTACCTGGCACAGGGCACGCCATTGCCGGATGATACCCTGACCGCCTGTCGACAAGCGGACGCGGTGCTGCTCGGCGCGATGGGAAACCCGGAGATCCGTTGGCCCGATGGCACGGAGATGCGACCCCATGTGGATCTGCGCTTCAAGCTCGATCTCTATGCCGGGGTGCGTCCAATCTATCTATACGCTTCACACCATACACCGCTCAAAGGTTACGAAGCTGGGGAAATCGATTTTGTCCTCCTGCGAGAAAATGTTGAGGGGTTGTTTGCGTCGATGGACTCCGGCATCGAACTGCGGGGTGAGGTGGCGACTGATACGATGGTTATTACGAAGGATGGCACGGAGCGCATTGTCGCCTATGCATTCCAACTTGCACGAGAGCGACAGTTGGCAAGGGAATCCAGTGGTATTTCTGAATTCGTCCCTAAGGTTACCTGTGTCGACAAGGCAAATATTTTTCGTTCGATGGCATTCTTTCGTCGAGTTTACGATGAAGTGGCCGAGAAATATAATGAAGTCAGCCGGGAGTACGCCTATGTTGACGCCATGGCTCAATACTTGGTTCAGCGTCCCGAAGAATACGATGTCATGGTCATGGAAAACATGTACGGTGATATTCTTTCGGATCTCGCCGCAGGTATTATCGGTGGACTGGGGATGGCGCCATCGGGAGATATCGGTAAGGATGCGGCGGTTTTTCAGCCGTCCCATGGAACCGCGCCCGACATCGCCGGTAAGGGTATCGCTAATCCCGTTGCCACGATTCTCTCAGCGGGTATGATGATGAAATGGCTGGGCAGCTGTTATAACGACGAAGCGACTACGCGTGCCAGCGAACGTATCGATCGGGCAGTTAAAGACGTGTTGTCCGATCCAAAAAATGGAACTCCTGATCTCGGAGGGGAAATGACCACTTCACAACTTGGAACCAAAATTGCAGAAGCGATTTTTGAGTCAAAAAGTCAAAAAGTCAAAAAGTCAAAATAAGAATATTTTGGATCACACAACCTGCATCCTGCATCGCGCATCCTGAATCTTGAATTCTGCATCGTGTATCTCCGCAACCTGTCACACCCTGGCTTAGGCAACTGCGAACCGTTAGCGTACCGAGGACGATGTCCGACATCTTCCAAATCTACACCCTTATTCAGCCTGATAATTATAGGGTGACAGCTGTTCTTCAGTAATTTGCACACCAAAGCCAGGTCCGTCAGAGGGTATCATTTTGCCATCTTTAAACGTAGCCATTCCCGGTAGCAGCGCTGCTTTCTCGGGCGACTCACCGGGTGTCACCACTGAGCATTCCGTCCATGGGATGGCGGGCATGGCATAACAGGCGTGCTGCCCATAAGGTGTATTGCCACCGCAGTGGGGGATAACCGAAATTCCCGTCGCTTCAGCGATGGCACAGATCTTTGTGATCGCCGTTAATCCTCCCACCCAGTGAATGTCTGGCTGGAATATGTCCACCAGGTGGCGGCTGGCAGCGTGTTGGAAAGGCACAGAAGTGTACCAATGCTCACCTGTGGCCAGGGTCTGCCAGGGAACACGCTGACGCAGTTGGGCATGGGCATCGAAATCTTCAGAGCGCAGTGTTTCTTCCATCCACTTAAGTTTGTATGGCCGCAACGCCTCTGCCAGGCGCACGGCGTATTCCACGTCGAATGCCATCCAGCAGTCTAACATCAACTCTACATCATCGCCGACCAGTTCCCGATTCCTCGCTACAAAATCCACGTTCTTCTTGAGACCGTCCAAGCCATCGGCGGGGCCGTAGGGGCAGGGCAGTTTAGTAGCCTTGAAACCGAGTTCCATGTACCAGTCGGTGTCCCCGCCGGTGGAGTAGCAGAACAACTCATCTCGCGCCGGGCCACCCAACAATTCGTAAACCGGTCGATCCATTAATTTTCCCTTTAAATCCCACAAGGCCAGATCGATAGCGCTCACAGCGTAGGAGTGGAGCCCTGTCGCACGATAAGGCGCGCCCATGCGCACCATCATATCGTAGCATTTTTCAGTTGCGGTGCAGTTTTCACCCACAAGACGTGGCCCGAGGTAGTCATCGATGATCGCGGCTACGGGGCGACCGTGATTGGCGATGGAAACCCCCCGGGTTCCATCTTCGGCTTCGACAACACAGCCGAAACTCTTCCAAGTCGGTGTCCAAGACGGGCGGAACGCCGCATAGCGAGGGTAGCGTGTCATGGGGTTGGCGACGGGACCGCTTTCTTTCCACGAAGGTCGACGCGCAGTCTTGTACTTGACGCTCGAGGAGCTCCCTTTGGTACTGGTTTCCGGGAAACTCACATTGACGGAGCGGATGGATTTGATCTTCATGGATAGATAGTCAATCAATTGCGGAATGCGGATTTACGATTGCGGATATTTGTCTAAAGTCAAAGGTCGAAGGTCAAAAGCAATAATGCGAAAATACGTGTATACGGATATGTGGAATATCTTGTCGAGGGTCACGACGGAGCGCATCCATGAAAATGCTTCCCGTCCTCCCTGTAAAATTATCTTTGGTTTCTTGTGCCTTTGTAAGAGGGCAAGCGTAGCCTTCGGTAGTGGCTTTTCTCTTAAATCAGCCATGTTATTTCATTTTAGAAACCATGAAATTTCGAAACGCTAATCCCGATGAATCGGGTTATCTCATCGAGATATTTTGTGACTCGAAAAGGCATTGGGGTTACGAAGATGAATTAATTGAGCTGTGGCGTGATGATATGTCGATTAACGAGGAATATATTAGAAATAATAAGGTCGTTGTTTTTTCGGTTGATGATGTGGAGATTGGGTACTTCGCGATGCGGTTAAAAGAAAGACAATTAGATGATTTCTTTATCCGACGTGAATGGATTGGCAAAGGGTATGGAAGGGAAGCCTTCGAGCAGATAAAGCGCATCATGAAAGTACATGATATCAAACTATTAAAGTTCAATACCGATCCAAACGCGGCGGGATTTTATGAGCGCATGGGGGCAAAACATATCGGTGAATTTGAATCCATACCCAAAGGCCGATTTATCCCTCTCTTTGAATACATTCTATAACCTGAATAACTAGGCTAAGTTCAAATGTCGAAAAATTAGTCATCCTTTCTTTTTTGTGTCTCTTGTGCCTTTGAAAGATGTCGCCACGCTGCCGCGGGACTCGGTAGTGGCTATCTCTTCTTTTCTTCCCGATCTCCCCGCTCTTCCTGTAAAATCATCTCTTGTGTTTCTTGAAAAAGAATGAATTTCTAAAATGATGTCATCACTAAGAAAATTTAATCTCCGATTTTTATTAGCAGCATTCGTTTTGTTGATCACCTGTTCGTCGGTTTCGGCACAGGAATTATCGAGAGCCAAACCAGAGGAGCTTGGACTTTCATCGGAACGGCTTCAGCGATTGAGTGCTGTCTTTCAGGAATATGTAGACGAGGGTAAACTCTCCGGATCGGTGATCTTAATCGCCCGGCATGGAAAAGTGGCCTACCTGGAAGCGTTTGGTCACCGCGATCGCGAATCAAAATCACCGATGAAGACGGATACTATCTTCCGTATCGCCTCTCAGACAAAAGCACTGATCAGTGTGGGAGTCATGATCCTTCAGGAGGAGGGGCAGCTACTCATCTCCGATCCCGTAGGAAAGTATATTCCCGAGTTCCAGGAGACGACGGTGGCCGTTGCAAAGGAAGGCGTTGGGTATGATGTGGTGAAAGCAAAACGATCCATCACCATCCGTGACTTGCTCACCCACACTGCGGGTATAAGTTATGGCAGTGGAGTGGTCAGTGATCGCTGGGAAGAAGCCGGTATTCAGGGCTGGTATTTTGCCGATCGCGATGAACCGATAAGCGCAACAGTTTCTCGCATTGCTTCTTTTCCTTTTGCCGCTCAGCCCGGTGAGCGCTGGGTCTATGGATACAACACCGACATTCTCGGTGTTGTCATCGAGCGTGCCTCCGGACAAGCTCTCGATGATTTTCTTCATGTCCGATTATTTAAGCCACTGGGTATGCGTGACACCCATTTCTATCTTCCTCCAAAAAATAAAAATCGATTAGCTGTCGTATATTCGGCGAGCGGGACAGATGCGCTCGAGCGATCCCCAGACCTGGGTGGCATGATTGGACAGGGAGCCTATGTCGAGGGTCCTCGTAAGAGTTTCTCCGGTGGTGCCGGTATTCTCTCGACCGCGATGGATTATTCCAGCTTCCTGCAGATGATGCTCAATGGAGGTTCGTTTAATGGCAATCGTATCCTCTCCCGCAAAACCGTCGAGTTGATGACCGTGGATCACGTGGGTGATATTTTTCGTCGAGAGGGAATGGGTTTTGGCCTTGGTTTTTCTGTAGTGGAAGATTTAGGCGTGAGAGGAGTGCCGGGTTCAGTTGGCGAGTTTGGCTGGGGGGGAGCCTATCACACCACCTACTGGGTTGATCCGGAAGAGCAGCTCGTTGTGACTTATTTTACCCAGCTGCGACCCACCAATAATTTGGACGATCACGGTAAACTACGCGCGCTCATCTATCAGGCGATCGTTGACTAGTCAAAAGGTCAAAAAGGGAAATGCGTATACGCGGACATGCGTGTATGCGACGAAGCGGATTGGGAAAAATTAGGAATGGACCACATGAGAAGCGAAGGGTTTCAATTTCTTTTTGTGCCTTTGAAAGATGTCGCCACGCTGCCGCGGTACTTGGTAGTGGCTATCTCTTCATTTACTCCTTATATTTCTTTCTTCAATAACTCGTGTAGCGATAATTTTTCGAAGACAAGATCGGACTGGCTGCCTTCGTATACGATTCCGATGTGATTGTCGTCAACGCGTGACAGGCTAGGGTAGCCGGCACCGAGTCCGACATCGAGGAGAGTGTGATATTCCTCGGGCCAGGTTAGGCCGTCATCGAAGCTGACACGAATCGTGTGGTTCTCGCGGCGTGTCTGTGAGTAGGGATTGGCAAACAACAGGATGTGTTTGGACTCTCCATTCTCCGTATAGTCGAAGCGGTAGGTGCTGCCGTTGCAATTCGGTTCGATCAGTACTTTGCGATTAGTGGCGTGCGGACGCCAGGTCTTTCCCAGATCAGAGGTGATCGCGACGGTGCGAAACATCGTCGGTCGTTGCGACCGGCAGTTAAGCATAATTGATCCGTCACCGAGCAACACAGCCTGGCTTTCAGTATTGTCGTATGAGGCGGGATTACTGAGCGACCAGGTCTTACCGTGGTTGCGGCTGATCATCAGGTTAGAGAAGTGCTTATCCTCAGCGTCGCGTCCCTCACCGGGCATAATAAGCGTGCCGTCGGGGAGGGCGATGCCCTGCTGAGGTGATGGCGCGTAGAGTATCCAGGCTTCTTTTTTGAGCTGGCGCGTAAGGTTTTCCGTTTTCGACCAGGTTTGTCCATCGTCGGTCGAACGAACCATCATAAACTGCGCGGTTTTTCCAATTTCAAATCCGGGTTCGGATCCACCTTCAGACCACTGGTGGGTTCCCGGTCGCCCCCATGTCCACACGGCTGTGACAAATATTTCGCCGGTCTGTGGATCTACCACGATGCCCGGATCACTGCAGCCATTTTGTTCCTGCGGCAATCCTCCGTATTCATGCATGTCCATGATTATGCGTTGAGGTTCCCATGTCCTGCCACCATCGGTGCTGCGCATCAGTCCGATGTCGATGTCTTCCTGCAGATCGCGCCCCGCACGACGACGCACGTCGTAAACACACAAGAGCGTGCCCTTGGGTGTCGTCGCGAGGGCGGGTATGCGATAAGTGTTAACGCCATCATCAAATTCCTTTCGCAGGGCGATACCGATCCGCTTACGAATCTCCGGCGTTTGGTCCTGGGGAGTGATTGTGCCGGATGATGTAACGATCGCGGTGCAGATCGCGTCGACTTTGTGACTGAGGTTTGCTTTTGCATTCAGTCGACAAGAGAGCCAGAAAATGTTTGTCCCGCTATCGAGTCGGACATTTCCCCGAAATGTAACTTCCCGATTCGCGGGTGCACGGTCACCAAAGGTATCTTTCGTTTTAAACTTTTTTTCTTGTCTCGAAAGATAGATTTGCAGCGAACCTAAATCGTCACGGTCATCGGTGCCGGCCAGGGAAAAGGTCAACGAGTGAAGAAAAACTGATTTCTCCAGACTCTCGATTCGTATCTGCAGTAACGCGTTGTTATCATTGCGAATTAAAACCGGATGAACTCTTTGATGCTGCGTTGCCGTGACTGAGCTCGACATTAAGCTCCCCATTGCCGCTGTCCCGGCAAAGATAACACTCAATGAAACGGCAATGATGCGTATTATAGGGGATAGGATATCTTTCATGATTAATATTATTTGATAAAATAATTTTAATAGCAACGAAAGGTGGAGCGGGCTGCCTGCCAGCCATAGCCTTGGCGAAGGTTGGTCCCTAGCGCGCTTCTTCAATTATGACTTATTTAAACGCGCTAGGGACAGCCGGCCACGACGGAGCGTGACCCTCCAGATAAAGAAAAAATGGAGGGTCACGCTCCGTCGTGGCCGCTTTGATGCATGATAATTATTTTAGCTAGTATTTAGGTATAAAAGCTATGCTCAAAAGAGTTTCTAATTTGTGCCTTATGTGGCTATCTCAGCAGTGAGGCAGAACCGACTATGGACGGGATTTAGTGACACCACATAAGTTATTTATATATAATAAGTTACACTTAAATATCGATTCAAAAATAACTTATGCTTTCCTTTGATTTCCTGGCGTTTCCTCAAAATGTTTGGCAGGAATGGGCAGGAATCATACTTTTTGGGTGAAGTTCAGCCAGGATTCTGCCAAGAATTTTTGAATGGATTTAATAATCTCGATTAACAGACCCTTGTGATGCAAAACAATAAATTTATGCGACCGGTAGAGACAAGTTTAATCGCAATGGGATCTGCAGTGGCACCTCCAGATTTCCCAATGAAGCAGATTCACAGAAACTCAGATTTCAGATCAGTGACAATTGAGAAATGCTTAAATTAAAATCCTTAGATCCTCTACATTTCTTAACGGTTATAATGGTTAGATTAGTCACATTATTTCCTTTCTAAAATAGTCCATTAATTTTTCAAAGGATTCGTATAAATAGCCATTTATATCTAACTCTCTGGATGCATTCACGTTCTCTTCAAGATCATCAATAAAAAGAATCTGGTCTGCTGGATATCCCATTTTCTCTAATGCATGTCTATAAATCAGTGGTTCGGGTTTAAGCATTTTCAGCTCACATGAGAAAAAAGTATAATCGAAAATATCAGTCCAATCAAAATGCTTTCTGAAGTAATCCAGTTCATCACTTGGCATGGTTGATGAAATTGCTATTTGAAACCCATTGTTTTTCAGACTCTTTGCCAAATCAATCATCTGGAGTGACCCCAAAAAATCGTATCATTTACAGTGAAAGGTTATCCGGATAAACGGATAACCAAAATGAAAAGAAAAAGATACACAACAGAACAGATCATAGCAATACTGCGGCAAGCCGATACCGGTAAAACGGTATCGGAAATCTGCCGAGGCAACAACGTAAGTGAACAGACCTTCTATCGCTGGGGTAAAAAGTATGGCCATATAGAACTGGCCGATGCTCTAGCGATTTAAAGAATTGGAAAAAGAGAATACCGAGTTGAAGAAGCTGCTCGCTGATCAAATGCTCAAGAATCAGGTGATGGAGGAAACGTTGTCAAAAAAGTGGTGAGCCCCAAGCAGAAGAAGCGAGTAGTAAAAGCTGCGGCTGAGAAGGGGCTGTGCTCGTTTTAGAGGGCTTGTGCTTATCTTAGCCTCAGTTGGTCAACGTTCAGCTACCGGCCCAAGCAGGCCAGCAAGAAAGCGCAACAATTGGCCGAGCGGATTGTAACTTTGTCCTGGAAATATCCCCGCTACGGTTACCGTCGCATCCGTGCCTTGCTGGTAAAGGAAGGCTGGACAACAAGCAGGAAGTTTGTCCAGGCGCTACGACGATCAGAAGGGCTGCAGGTAAAGCCACCGAAAAAACGTAGCCCCCGTCAAGGGATCTCTACAGGGCCTCCTGCTAAAGCAAATGGTCGTAATCACGTTTGGTCTTGGGACTTTGTCCATGATCGTACAGACAATGGCGGTAAGCTAAAGATGATGACTCTGATCGATGTACCGAGGAGCTGAAAGCGACGACACTCAAGCGAAGCGAAGACATATACGCATAAATGTCTGAGTATCCGGGTAGCTCGTCAACTCACCTCAACCGATGTCCTCTCTGTGCTTAGCGAGGCCATTGAAGAGGAGGCAGCTCCCAGCTATATCCGTAGTGACAACGGTAGTGTTCCGAGGAGCGAAGCGACGACATGCGAAGCCATTCATTGCTCATCAGGTGCAGCAGTGCTTGTCCGACAAAAAGATCAAGGCGATCTATATCGATCAGGGCAGTCCCTGGCTACCGAGCGAAGCGACACCTCAACGAGCCATAGCGAGAATAACAAACGGCTTCATCGATCGTTGCATGCCCGTTTTCGCCAGGTACCGAGGAACGTAGTGACGACATAGCGAAGCGCTCATGTTTGAACCGTGAAGTGTTGCTCAGTGTGGCTGAAGTGCAAGTGGTAATCGAACAATGGCCTCAGACCTACAACCATGAACATCCCCACAGTCGATTAGGCTTTAAAAGCCCACAAGAGTTTGTCAGATTCCTTTCCGATCTTGGCCACGTTCGGGCTACGCCCTCACTTCCCCAAGATCTCTTATATACATCAATCCTAAAACCATTAACACCCGGGAACTCTCTCACTTAATAAGTGGTACGAAAACGGGGTCCAATCACTTCTCTTTTACTCCTCAGAGCATAGATCAAAAGAGCGTGCTCAGAATTTGCAGTAACGGACATGAGGGTGATACACAAAACAGGATGGCTGCGCCGTAAAGTATCAGAAGCCCGAATGGCTCAGATTTAAGAAGTAACTATTGACCAAGGAGTTATTGAACGCTCTATTAACAAAGGGCCTGTAGTTACCATGGGCACGGGAGGAAATAGGATCGTATTTAAAAATATAGCAGACCCCTTGAATTCAAGAATCAGGTCCAGTCCTATATTTCTTATTAATTATAATTCCCAAAATAAATGACTAAAACGAGTCGCTACAAACCCACGAAAAAGGAACTAGAAACATGCATCCATCTTTCTGGACGATCACCGGAAGCAGAGGCAAGGACAATTATGCAAGGCGGTGTACAACGCAGACCTTTAACTACAAATTTAAAGCAAAAGGGCAAGTCTAAGTAATAGACTTCGGCACTATTGTATATAATCCCTAAAATAATAACCACGATAGGAAGATTTTAGCAGACTGGCGTAACGCCCAAAATCGTATTTCCCCTTTTTATTGAGGTTATCTGTTTATCCCGATAACCTCTCTCGGTAAATGGTACGATTTTTGGGGTCACTCCAATCTTATCTATTCTCTCACTGCGAAAGCTCGAGAGCATTTAGTTGAGAATGATCTTGTCGATTAGCCAAACGTACGATGAAAGGAAAACAGAAGAAGAAGAAGAAAGCTAATTAAAAAAGCCAAAATGAGTCTGATAAAACGAACAATAAATATAATTGAAAGTCGGAATAAATATATTCCTAATAAATCTTAAACAAAAAATAAGAATAATGGGCCTCGCAGAATGGTTTTCGGATTTTTGCTCAAACATCCAAGTCAAGGATGACAATAGTATATCTCATCGCTACAAAAGGATTACCCGCAGGTTTATACCGAATATTGGGATACTAATTCTGACACATCACACAGTTTATATGTAGGGTCATATGGCAGAAATACCGCAATTCAAGGAATTAGTGACTTGGATATGATATTTCAGTTGCCATACCCCGTTTATGAGAAATACGACAATTATTCAGGAAACGGTCAGTCAGCATTACTTCAAGACGTAAAAAAATCTATAGAGAAGACATATTCAACGACTAACATTAAAGCCGACGGTCAAGTCATCGTAGTTCCATTCGATGACGGAATATCGTTTGAGGTTGTTCCTGCTTTTATAAATAAAGATGACAGCTACACATTTCCATCTGCAAACTATGGAGGATCTTGGAAAGTCACGAATCCCAAACCAGAAATCAAAGCAATTCGAGACAGAAACAACACTTGTAATGGCAATCTCATTCGTCTTTGTCGTATGATGCGATCTTGGAAAAGAAAACGGATTGTTCCTATCGGAGGTCTTCTTATCGATACGCTTGCATATCAATTTCTTGAAAACTGGGAATTTAGGGATAAGTCGTATTTTTTCTATGATTACATGAGTCGAGACTTTTTTAAGTGGATGGCAGATCAGAACTCAGAACAAGATTATTGGAAAGCTCCAGGAAGCGGGCAAAATGTATACAGGAAAGGCCTTTTTCAATATAAAGCCAAACGCTGTTATAATATTTCATTAGAAGCAATTAAACATGAGACCGCTGATCCTAAACAGGTATGGTCTGCAAAACAAAAATGGAGAGAAATTTTTGGAACGAGTTTCCCAGAATAGAATGCAAAGAGAAAAAAGAAAAATAATAGAAGGACAAATCAGAGAGTGTTTTGGAAGGGTTGTATATTCTCACAAGACTCACGAAAAATGTGCCGACATTCTTCTAGATCGGCTCGCAAAGATAAAATTGGCGCAAATTGTACTCTCTGCAATTACTACTGGGGGATTTCTTGCTACTGTATTTGGTGGAGGAATAGTTGCTGCGTTTATTGGAATCGTCGTGTCAACATCTCTTCTTGTTTTGAATGCTTATACTAAAGATTATGACTTGGGAGAACTAGCTCAAAAACACAAGCAATCAGCAAGTAATCTTTGGCTTGTGAGAGAAAAATATCTTTCACTTCTCACAGCAATCTATGCAAATTTAATGACGGATGAAGAAATTATTAACACAAGAGATGAACTAATGAACGATTCATGTGCAATATATGAGGCAGCACCAGCAACTACAAGTAATGCATATCAAAAGGCGCAAGAAGCATTACAAATAAATGAGGACTACACTTTTTCCAATGAAGAGATTGATAAGTTTTTGCCAAATGAATTAAAAAAAGCTCATAATGCAATGATGGACACGGATTCATACTAATCTAATTCGCTCTTCAACTCCATTTTTTGTAGTCTATTAAGATGATACTTGCGGGGAACAGTGGTAACTGGCTCGCCCAAAAATCTCGCTGATTTCTAAGCCTTATATTCCATAGTATTGATTAAGGCTATTGATTTATTATTTCGATGCTGTTGAAGTCGCAATCTCACATAATCCAGATACAGATTTAGTTTTCATTTTACCTATCCAGTTTGAAACTTTACTTCCAAATCTCTCTTTTTCGCCAGATATATACCCGTCAGTATTTATCGCTTCTTTCAATTCTTGTGTATCCTCTTCAGAAATGCCATGAGATTTTAAATATTCAAGAAGCTGTCCAACGTTACCTTGGGAAATATTGATAGTACTACTTTGAGAAAATCCTGATCCCCCTGAAGCAATATTTCCAACATTACCTGTAATATAGGTATTGAAAATCTGTGAGACTTTTTGGTCAGGTATTACATTAGATTTTCCAGTACCTTCACCTGCTTGAGGATCTTTAGATTCCAACTCAAGCGCGAAATTCAATATTCGATTTTTATCTATTATCAATTCAAAGAACTTTTTATCATTTTATATAATTTCTAACTAAATATTTGGAAGTGTATTTAATTGGAGTGACCCCAAAAATCGTACCATTTACAGAGAGAGGTTATCGGGATAAACAGATAACCTCAATGAAAAGAAAACGATACACAACAGAACAGATCATCGCAATATTCCGACAGGCCGATACCTGCAAAACGGTACAGGAAGTCTGCCGTGGTAACAACGTAAGTGAACAGACCTTCTATCGCTGGGGTAAGAAGTATGGCAACTTGCAACTGGCCGATGCTCTCGCGATTTAAAGAGCTGGAAAAAGAAAACGCCGAGCTTTAGAAGCAGCGCGCAGATCAAATGCTCAAGAATCAGGTGATGGAGGAAACGCTGTCAAAAAAGGGGTGAGCCCCAAGCAGAAGAAGCGAGTAGTAAAAGATGCGGCTGAGAGAGGGCATGTTCTTATCTCAGCCTTAGTTGGTCAACGTACCGCTACCGGCTCAAGCAGGCCAGTAAGAAAGCACAGCGGTTGGTCGAGCGGATTGTAACTCTGTCCTGGAAACATCCCCGTTACGGTTACCGGCGCATCGGTGCCTTGCTCGTAAAGGAAGGGTGGGCAACAAGCAGGAAGTTTGTCCAGGCACTACGACCTTCAGAAGGGCTGCAGGTAAAGCCCCAGAAAAAGCGTAGACCCCGTCAAGGGGTCTCTACAGGGCCGCCTACTAAAGCAACCGGTCGCAATCACCTCTGGTCCTGGGACTTTGTCCATGACCGCACAGACAATGACGGCCCATTAAAGATGATGACTCTGATCGATGAATATACGCGTCAATGTCTGAGTATCCGGGTAGCTCGTCAACTCACCTCAACTGATGTCCTCTCTGTGCTTAGCAAAGTCATTGAAGCGGAGGGAGCTCCCAGCTATATCCGTAGTGACAACGGCAGTGTTCCGAGGAGCGAAGCGACGACATGCGAAGCCATTCATTGCTCATCAGGTGCAGCAGTGGTTGACCGACAAAAACATCAAGGCGATCTATAGCGATCCGGGCAGTCCCTGGCTACCGAGCGAAGCGACCCCTCAACGAGCGATAGCGAGAATAACAAACGGTTTCATCGAATCGTTTATATATAAATATATCAATGACTTAAGATGTTCCTGTCTTATTATTGTCAATAAAGCTTGCAAGTAAACCTGATTGAGGCATTGTCTTACTTGATGGAGACAAATAAAGGAAAACGTAAAAAGTCGAGTCCCCTTAATAGCTGGGAGCACCCTAAAAAAAGTTCTATCACAATCAGGGAAGTTATCAATCGAACCGCTGGCGATGATTACGGATTTTCCTACCAGGTTTTGATTCCCGCGAAGTTCGCGGGCAAGCGAATGAGAAGACAGTTCAAGGAAAAAGAGGTCGCTTTTGCCTGGGCAAAAGAACAACACGAACAATTGCTCCAACACGGGCAGCATCATTATAACCTGACCGGTTACCAATCCAAAGACGCTTTCAATGCGCTCGAAATACTGGAAGGTTTCGACATTACCCTCTCGCAGGCAGCGGAGTTTGCCAAGCTGCATTTGAATCCCCCTGCCGGTGATATCTCAGTGCTGGAGTTAACGGCAACATTGATTGAGGAAAAAGAAAACCGGAATCTGCGCTCGCGCTCGATAAATGATATCCGCTCCCGGCTGGGAATCTTCTCTAGAAACTTTGGGAGCCGACTGGTCAAAGAGATTTCACAAACGGAAATAGAGGAGTGGCTCAATAACTTTACCGATCTCTCTGTGAGAAGCATTATAAACTACCGCTTATGCTTAAGCAGCTTTTTTAACTATGCGGTGAACAAGGGATTTCGGGTCGATAACCCCGTGCAGAAAATTCCAATCCCAAAAATAGACTGGAAGCCCCCTGTCATTCTCAAAGTCACTCAAGCAGAAGATTTGGTTTTGCATGCGGCAAAGACAGATGAAGATATGGGGCTGCTCCCATTGGTGGCACTAGGGCTGTTCGCAGGGTTAAGGAGCACTGAGATTTACCGGCTTGACTGGTCGGTTATTGATCTGGAGCGCAAGTTACTGACGGTTGGACCACAGATAGCTAAAAAGCGCCAGTTAAGAGTCATGGATCTTATGGACAATTGTGTGGCATGGTTGCAGCTATGTCATAATAAGAAGGGTAAAGTAGCGCCCGCAAAATCATATATAAACTTTGCTAAGTTAACCAACCAAGCGGGCTTCCCCCATTGGGGGGGGAACTACAGCAATGCGATGCGCCACAGTTTTGGCAGCTACTATTATGCCTTGACCAGTGATTCAAGCAAGACAGCAGCCATGCTCGGCCATAGATCGAGCGACCAGATGCTTTTTGATCATTACCGGAGTCTTGCTAGCAGAACAGAGGGGGGGAAATATTTCTCAATCCTCCCGGCAAATGCAGAGCAATCGGTTGTCGCATTTAACCCATTAGATTGATGGGGTATTGCCATCCGGGTTCATGATACCCTTAAGCAGCGAATTTAGCTGTAAAACAACTCGGTTCCAAACCTTCAACCGCTATCTGTGCCTTTTTTCCATGATTACTTTGGGTGACATCTTCAGCCTCACCAGCGAGGGGGTTGGCCAGATTAACGGTTACCGTAAGTGGGTCAGTTTGAAAATATTGAGTTTGCACCGCGCCGTTAGTGTGTCATAATCTTTCGTCGTGAAAGAGAGAACAAACCGTCTCCGCGAGGGCAAGCAGCTTGCCAAGTCTGTCGTAGAGTGGGATATGAGCAAGCGGCGAGAGGTCAGCCATGAGGTTGCGCCAGTGCATAAGTTAGGGCAGAAGGGCGAAGCCTCGTGGGCAAGGAAATTTATCATCGCAGTTCGCGGTTTAATTCAGCGAAGCTTCAGGGGCAGGAAAACTCTCGCACGGGACAGCGCTCATGACAGCTAAGGGACAGGGATAGAAACACCCCAGAGGATCTGTCGGTGCAGGAAATGGGAGAGTCGCGGGAGATACATTAGCCAGCGTGTTTCCTGTCGCATTTCTAACATGGCGAGGAGAACGATACCGGGTTAATCTCAAATTGCACCTTGCGATCGCTAAGTTGTATGGGCTAACATTATTGCAGATAAACAGGAATCATCTCCAGCAATTGAAGCGCTGGCTACAGTGCCTACTTTAAGTATTGGAGGGATGAGAGCAAAAGGTTGTCGCATTTAAACCATTAGACCAGTAGCGTACATGACCCCATCAATCTACAATCCCTGTGAGGACGGCATAGTAGCAAAGGTATGGGAATTGCTTCGACGTAATGAAGTGTTTCAAGAAAAGACAAGAGACCTTAAAAGTTTACGTGAGAAAGGGAGGGAAAAGGCGATGTGGAGTCAATCCAGGTTTGTAAATAAAGAAAATAATTCTTTTGCGCAGATTGCCTGGCACTGGATGCATGCACCAGAGATTATTTCATCTGGGCTTGCAAAAAAAATACTACGACCTGTAAGGATCGGTCCAATTCTAATAAATGACCAGGTTCAAGCTATCAAAGAATACCGAGAGGATAAGAGAAAAGGTCGTGCCCCATTAAAGATTGATTCAACCTGGCCCGATACCCCGCGAGGATTTCAGAATGCGTACAAGGCGCGTTGGTCGAAGTATACACCGGATACCTACGAGATCGTATCTTCAGGAATTTATGAAAATAAAGATGAAATACCCCCTGGGATATCAATAGCCCCTGAGCTGCTCTACGGATCCAAGAGGGAGGCAGATGATGATAGAGGCGATGATGCGGTAACGTATTGGAACTTTGCACTAAGTTTTAATCGTTTATTTGCCATCCCTCGGGTCTCTATAAGAGGAAAAAGTTCCCGCAAAAAGATCATTAAATTTATCACCGAAAAACTGGAAGAAGTCCCACTGGCACCAAAAGTCCAGTTGTTTGGGACAGAGGCGCAGTGGAGATCCTTTCTAACTGTTGAATCCATTCGCGAATCTGATTCTTTATCACGAGGGGTTGCGATTGAAAAAGCAATTGTAGAGCTGGGGTATGGCAGAGACCTTGACCCGGTTATTCGAAGAAACCGATACTATTCCCGAATTCAGGGACAGGTTGATGCGATCGATAATAGCAATGAAAATTTTCCCGATCAAAATGGTTGGATTCAACTCGTTTATACAAACATTTATCCACTCACAAAAATAATTAAGATAGCTCAAGAAAGACAGGATTCACCTGTTCGCCAATAACATACAGTATACTTTAAAGTTACCGTAGAAGACAATCGAGACATTTTGCCCTATTGTATAGGGCATATGAATACCCCATTGTTAAATTCACTCGATTCAGTTCGTAACGACCCTCCCCTGTTACTGAGGGAGTCAGAGACTGCGGTAATGCTCGGGGTCTCCATTCGCACAGTACGAAATTACGACAAGCGCGGACTGCTTAAACCGATTCGCATTGGTGGCAGAAAGTTGTACCGCCGTGAGACGCTCTTAGCAACCCTGCAAAAACTGGAAGATCAGCAGTCAGCAGCCCGCAAACACAGGAAAAGACATGTCCGATAATCCAGCAGTTAACAAATTAACTTCCCGGCCATTTTACATCAAGTCGTAGGATGCGATGCAAATCATCACGAATACCATTGGAACTGGTTGGAAAAACCACGCGCTTGCCGTTTATGATGTTCTCAATTGCCTGGCTAATGATAAAGGTGATCAACTGAAGCCATTTACTGTACCAGTTGGTTTAATAGCTTATCGTTCTGGTCTTTCCCGAAGAATGATCAGCGATATACTCGAATTACTCAAAGAAATCGATTTGATTGAAGTAAAACACCAGAAAGGCAGAGGTAAATTTAATATTTACACAATAAAATTGCCCTCCCTTCAGGCGAGGGAAAGAGTACTTCCTCAACCGTATCCCCTTCCGAAAAATTACGATGATTACATGGATATTTGCGAAGCAATGGGTATTGACGATAGAGCTGCTGACCCATTTTGGGGACTTCAAAAGAAAAATAACTGGAAAAGACAAAATCCCTCGACTGGCAACATGGAACCGCTATTTGACTGGCCAAAGGCTTTAATTAAGTTCAGTGAGAAAGTGGAAGATGATATCGAAAACATAAATCATAATTAAGAATGCGAGAGAGACATTTTTTGACGTGTTCGAGAATTTAGAAATTAAAGGGCATTGCGGACAAATTCTTTAGTATACTATCTTCAGTAAGGAGATATTGTCTAGGGGATAAAGGGTCTGAGCGCCTTGAGAAAGGGCGGTTGAATCTAAAAGGAGGTAATGTGTTTCATAATAAAGAATGATCGTTAATTCAGGAACAGATTCACGTGGAGATCGTTTTTATTATTTTACTACAAATTGTAAGCGTTGCTCTTTGTAAATAAATTTACCGGTCATCTTAATAAGATGACCCATGCAAAAAAGTGCCATTCCCACGTTTTCGGATGAATTGAGTCATTCAGATCGAGGGACATCCTAACAAAACATGCTAGTAAGTTTGTTTGGAGTGGTGGCTGTTTTATACCTCGTGTTGGATAAGCGTGGCTGCGTTTATAGTTATAACAGTCCTTTTGCTAGAAAAAAACGCTATTGCGATCTCCACATCATTAGCCTTTTTAAAATGCGATGCCGCAGGGGAAAACGAAAAGTCGCAAAAGCAAAACCACGAAAATGATGCCAAATTCAAGTTTTGCTAAAGCAAAAATAGTTATATGATCAGCTACAAATAAAGAGGCACATTGTGCTTCTTTTAGTTTAAAACATGCATGTTATTCCTCTTTTCACTCATAAAACAGGTGGTCGTGACCACGAAAACTGGTACACTTGAAAAGTTAGTCTGGGTAACCTAGAAAGGACTCAGACAATGAAAGGCAAAAGATACACAACTGAAGAGAAAATACGGATGCTGCGGCAGGCGGACAAAGGGAAAACGATCCTGGAAGCATGCCGCGAGAACAACATAAGCGAACAGACCTTCCCCCGCTGGAAGCGTGAGTTTGGGATGATTGATGTCGACCAGGCCAAGCGGATGAAGGAGCTCTTTGAAGGAGAACGCGCGGTTAAAACGGATGCTGGCGGACAAGCTGCTGGGGATAGAGATCCTGCAGGAGACGCTTGAAAAAAAACTGTAAGCCCTGGGCACAAGCGGCAAGTGGCAGAGAGACTTGTGGCTCGGGGCCAGTGTTCGATGCGAGCGGGGTGCCGGTACTTTCGGCTGCACCGTTGCACCTATGCGTATAGGGCCAAGCAACCGGATGCCTGGCTAACGAAACTAAAAGCGGCAGTAAGGCGGTTATCACGGCAATACGCGAGGTGGGGCTATCCCAAGATCACGAAGCTATTGAAGGACGAAGGCTGGAAGGTGGGGAAACGTCTTGTGCAACGTTTGCGACGTGAACTGGGCTTAGCGATCCCACTACGCAAGCCAAGACGCCGGTGCAGGGGTGTCTCCACCGGGCTGCCGACCAAGGCCGAACATCCTTGCCATGTTTGGAGCTGGGATTTTATCCACGATAAGACGGTCCGCGGTGGCAGTTTAAAAATGTTGACCGTGCTCGATGAGTACACCCGCGAGTGTCGAGTGATCCATGTTGATCGCCATATCAATGCGGAAACGGTGCGCGGTATCATGCAAAAACTGCTTGCCCGTCATGGGCCGCCACAATATATTCGCAGTGACAACGGTTACGTTCCGAGGAGCGAAGCGACGACATGCGAAGCCATTCATTGAAAAGGAATTGAGAGCCTGGGCTAACTGCGATGAAAATCAAAACCCTCTATATCGAACCAGGAAGCCCTTGGCAGAACGGATACATCGAATCGTTACATGCCCGTTTTCGCGAGGAGTGTTTAAACCGTGAACAGCTATGGACTTTGACCGAAGCCCGCGTGGTGATCGAAGACTGGCGCTGGCTTTACAATAATGTCCGACCCCACCGCAGCCTCGGCAATATCACCCCACGGTGCTTCGCTGAAGACATTAATACCGAAGGCTTGGGCTCCATTCGGGCTACGCCCTCATTGCGCCCAAGCCTTGACTTCCTCTACCAACTTAACTTCAACATTAACCTCTACAGACTAACTCTCTCGGTGGACCAGTTTACGTAACCCGATCAGTGGTTAACTCAACAGGATTTGGGGGAATGCAGTTTTCAAACGCTGTTTTTTCGGGAAGTATAGGAAAAGTTGGAGTAGATGCCCGCGGGATACCCATAGCGGTGCGCTTAACGGTTGGTGATATCGATGCTGATGGCTATGCAGTGCCGTACCTCTTGTTAGGAGAAAATTCGTTCACGGTGCCAGCGGAAAATACAGGTTGCGCATCATCGGAGGAGACTTGAAGCAAACAAACAGTGCATCAATCGTGGTCGCTGAGGGCGGATCGACGACTCCTGGGGTTGAGACTTTGATCTCTCAGAACAACTTCAAGTCCGACGGAACTCCTCAGCCCACTCAAAGTATCGATGCTACCTTTGTAAACGAGGACGGAGTTGCGATCCCTGTAACTGTGGATAATTTACCAATAGAATAAGATCGGCATTAATTAAGGTAATTCAGCTTTTTATCACCCAAATTCTTTGATCGATTATGTATTCGAGTATAGAAGAAAGCAGTAGAATGGCTTGGGATCGCCTTGCATTAAAACCTGGTAGCATCGTGTATTGCCCCAGCTTGTACTTTGCGTTACCCCTGCCGTTGCAGGTGTCTAGCTATTTATATTTATTTCCTCTTTTAAATAGCACTCTCACTTGCCACGCGGGAGCGCTCCGCATCGTCGAATAGTTCAAGTTGCGATATGTCCCGGAAGGTAAAGGTATCTTCTTGATAGGTGATATTTTCGCGATAACCCTTCGCCTCCCTCTGTTTGTGGTTGACGATGGCGTCTTGCCTGGTGCCACGGTGTTGCCAAGCCAAGGACAAACCAATCAAAGTAAAGACTGAAGAAAGCAGATAAGAACGATCATCATGAGAGCACCTTTATATGTGGCCCTCTAGTTTTGACTAGCTCAAAATTTACATAACCTCGACCTTAGCAGCGAGACGGGACGCTGCCTGTATAACTCCTGGACAAATTGTTACCTGGCAAATGTATTTTACAGTTCCTTATGACAGGTTTCTATTTCGCGACATGGACACACAGACGATTCTCGCGCTTCCTGGATCTGAGCGGGGGTGTTTTTTTTGTGTCACGTGTGTCAGACTAATGCTGTCAACTGTCTAAAAATTACCGTAATATCACTTTTGAAAAGTAGATCATTAAAAAAGAGTGACCGGTGCATCGAAGGTTAGCTAATGAGACCGTTATCCGTGCTTTTGTGCACAGACAAAAAGAGAGTGCTTAGGGAAAAGTTAAATCCACTGAGATTATGTTACTAAATCGGGTTCCGGATTCACCCGGTACAGCGAACCGCACAACGATTATTATGTCCAGTAGTTTTGTAACTTATTGATAATCAACATATTAATTTAAAGCCTAAAATTCCTAACGGTCTTAAGAAAACATAAATTAAGGAGTAAGCCCCAGATTAAAGCCTTAGTTTCAGTCGATAGTGAACTTTCATTGTGACATAAAATTACATGCTCCAATAGAGACTGTCACATCTGCCCATGTGCGCACCTTGTTCCGTGCGTGTTCAGTGCTGCACGAACAGGAATCTGAATGTTATTATGTCCGTCACTGAACATCAAAACAATCCATCCACCTGGGGTACGTTAGGCATTGCCCGTTTGTCTTTGAAAACAAGCGTTATCTATGCGCGCAAATAAAATATGTAACAAACCTAACGTAAGGCAAGCGGGGGCGGGGGGGTGCGATCACCCGACCGACCCGTGGTCTCTCTATCGATTTGCTCACCGTAAAATATTTTTACAAAGACCGATTTAAGGGAGCATAAAAAAATAAAATCATAAGCCTTAAAATTGCTTCTTAAATGAACGATCACCCTTCGTTATGACAGTTCATCCCTGCGCTGACACGTAAACGCCCTTTCTCGAGGCGCTCAGCCACCTTGAATGGCAAATCAAATTAAATGTGAAGCTTCAAGAAATTCCCCTCAGGCTCGAGTACTTTTAATTCTGACAGGCAACAACCCCATTCTCCTTCTTAGACTATTTTCCCACAGTAAAATCGGTCCCTTAAAGCCATTGTCTGCTTAAACAGTTCATTTCAAATATTAAAATATGGTTATCTTATACATTGCTAGCCAAAGGTGGCTTCGGTAAAGGACAAGATAGAAAGAGCCATCTCTGTCCAATCGAAAAACTCGCTTCTCAATACCAAACGCTTGTTTTTATCTTTGCGTTCTTCAATAACCGCAAGGTCCTCTAAATCTTCAGAATTACTCATTTATATTTGCGCGCTTAGCCGCTGTATTTCAAGAACAGGGGATGGATCTCAAGCCGCTACTGGAAGTTGAGGCGCAAAAGTCGATGTCTGCTTATCGTAACAAATATAATTTCCCTTATTTATCACGTATTGATTACGCCTCTGGTGGAGGATAAACCGTTTCTTTGAATACTCTACCTTTTGAAACATCATTGTTATTGTTGACTAAGAAAAAGCGTTAAGGGTACTCAAGCAATGTATAGCATTCTCTTTTTTGAGATTATTGACAAATATGATTATACTAAACAATTTGACCTTTCCACCTTTCCAAAGCAAAGAATCCCAGATATTAAAAATTTATGAAACATCATCTCTGTCCATTCTTGATTCCGTTAATCTCAATGTGCGTCGTACTGCCAATGTTCGGTGCTGCTGAACCTCCGACTTGCGCGGAGCACTCCATCGCAGCCAGCGCGGTGCGCACCCCGCAGGACGTAGAAGCATTCGTTCAGTGCGCCTACGAGTACGTCCTGGAAGAGGGCTTCAGTGAGGCACGCAGGGCCTTTAACGAGGACGAGCGCTGGAAAAGCGGCCAGTTTTATGTCTTCGTCGCCGAAGTAACATCAATGACCGATATGGCTCGAGCGTTCGTCTACCCGCCCGATCCTTCAAGGGAAGGGGAACCGTGGGGACTGTTGATCGACTCCTTCGGCAACGACTACTTCAGGGAACTATATCGTATCATGAGCATCGTCGAGGAGGGCTGGATCTACTACTCCATTACAAATCCAGCGACGGACAGGGAGGAGCCGAAGGCTTCCTACGTCAAGAGCATCGACTGGGACGGGACTCCGGCCGCGATTGGCGCGGGGATCTACCAGCGCGACATCCCGGGCACGTGCTGGAGTGAAGAGGTCAATGCCATGTTACTCGATGACGATCCGTCCAACGAGAGGTTAAAGGAGTTTGTCCGTTGCGCTGCGATGGAGCTTGAAATGAAAGGCTACTTTGCGATCAACACTTTGACAACGGACCCGCGATGGAAACACGGATCAATCTACTTGTTTGCCATCGATACTTATGGCTACACGCTGTTCAGTGGCGATTCATACAGCGAGCCGGATGATATAATGTCCGAGTTGGTAGGAACGGACGAAGATCAGGATCTTGTGAGCGTTGAGGACGCCGAGGCCTTCGGAGAGATAATGTCCGAGTTGGTAGGACCGGTCGAAGACCAGGATCTTGTGAGCGTTGCGGACGCCTTCGGAGAGAGCTTCCTGTATTACACGAAGCGCAATCCATCGAGTGAGATGAAGGAGCGCAAGGTGTCATTCGTCAAGAGGGTAGTGTCCTTTGGACTGCCGATTCTGATCGGCGCCGGCTATTATCTGGAGGATATGGAGGAGAGTCCGTAAGCCGGGCAGAACACATGGTAGGAGCACCTGTCCTTGTAGGGGATGACATAAAGGGGACTCATAAGCTTGTGCTCCGAATGATATAGAGTTGCTTATGATGAGTATAATTGAACTATTAGAGTCTTTCCGAACCAAAGAACGAGCCATTTAATACCTGGGGCGCACAAGGGGGGGAAGGCTACCAACGCAAACTTTACTTTCCTAAATTCCAATAGCAAAGAATCCCGAACATTTAAAAATGATGAAATACAAGCTCTGCCCATTCTTGATTTCCTTAATCTCAACGTTCGTTGTGTTGCCGATGTTTGGCGCTCATGAAGTTGTGTCTTGCACGGAGCACTCCATCGCCGCCCGCGCGGTACGCACCCCTGAAGACATACAAGCGTTCGTTCAGTGTGCCTACGAGTATGTCCGCGCAAAGGGCTTCAGCGAGGCACGCAGGGCCTTCCACGAAGACGAGCGCTGGAGATACGGCCAAATCTATGTCTTCGTCGACGAAGTAACATCAATGACCGATATGGCTCGAGCGTTCGTCTACCCGCCCGACCTTTCAAGGGAAGGGGAACCGTGGGGACTGTTTGTCGACTCCTTCGGCAACGACTACTTCAGGGAACTATATCGTATCATGAGCATCGTCGAGGAGGGCTGGATCTACTACTCCATTACAAATCCAGCGACGGACAGGGAGGAGCCGAAGGCTTCCTACGTCAAGAGCATCGACTGGGACGGGACTCCGGCCGCGATTGGCGCGGGGATCTACCAGCGCGACATCCCGGGCACGTGCTGGAGTGAAGAGGTCAATGCCATGTTGCTCGATGACGATCCTTCCAACGAGAGGCTCAAGGAGTTTGTCCGTTGCGCTGCGATGGAACTTGAAATGAAAGGCTACTTTGCGATCAACACTTTGACAACGGACCCGCGATGGAAACACGGATCAATCTACTTGTTTGCCATCGATACTTATGGCTACACGCTGTTCAGTGGCGATTCATACAGCGAGCCGGATGATATAATGTCCGAGTTGGTAGGACCGGTCGAAGACCAGGATCTTGTGAGCGTTGCGGACGCCTTCGGAGAGAGCTTCCTGTATTACACGAAGCGCAATCCATCGAGTGAGATGGAGGAGCGCAAGGTGTCATTCGTCAAGAGGGTAGTGTCCTTTGGACTGCCGATTCTGATCGGCGCCGGCTATTATCTGGAGGATATGGAGGAGAGTCCGTGAGCCGGGCAAAGCTCGCGCAGAACACATGGTAGGAGCAGCTGCCCTGTGTGAATATTTTAGACATGAGGTCCATGGGGTCCCCTGTGGGAGATAACACGAAGGGGACTCATAAACTCTCCAAGGGAACAATTGAGAGCCCTGTCACGGCGTTGACCGGTTTGCTTGTTGCGGTTTGAAGTATATAATCCAAAATATTTTTAGTGTGTAACTGTGCGACGATGACAACTGGTGGGAATTCGCGCATGACGGGTTAGAAGCCCGCGCAAGCTTCACTCGATCTGCAAAGCTGATGCAGAGATTACGCCTGAAACATTTTGCGAAGCGCTTACCGAATATCACCATGACGCGATCATCCCTGCAGCAGGTGAAGAGCGAGGACTAATGAATGAAGGTGTACAGCTAAGGCTCGAGCTAAACAACACTTTGGTTAGAAACAGGGCAAGCGCCGCAGGGTGCAAAAAAATAACCTCTCGTCCATCTACATAGAGCGCGACGGGAAAACCCTAAAGCTAGAATATCCTTCTGATTAACTGGCGAATTAAATCAAACCTGATGCTTCAGGAGATTCCACCCCCGGTATTCAGAAAACATTCTATTCTGGCAGACAACTGTCCTTCTTATCTTTCTTTAACCTCTTACCCTGCAATAAAATACAGCCCTTACTTGTTCATCTTACACTTAATGAACATTAAAACTATTTATTGTCTGCTTAAGATAATTTATTTCTAACAATTAAAAAAATATTAATTGCAGGTAACCAAATTAAACTTTGGTTACCCCTGTTATTATTTTATCTATGTTCTTTTAAATCTTGTTCTTTATACAGGTCGGCACCCAGTGCTTGTTTTATGAGTGTAAACAGGAACATGGTGCATGTTTAAATCTAAAAAGATGCACCATGAGCCTGTTTAATTATTTATACCTGGGAATAATAATTTAATTCCATAAACACGTCATAAAATGGTTCATTCGTCTTCTTAATTTTAATCTAAGCTATCGATATCAGCTAATACTTTCTCATTGAACTTAATTAAAGCCGTTGGCCAGTCATAGAGCGACTCCCATTGGCCGGTTGAGGGATTCTTTCTTTTCCAGTTATTATTCTCTTGAAGGTCCCAGAATGAGAAAGCAGCTCTATCGTCAATACCCATATCAGAGCAGATATCCATGAACGCATCGTAACTTTCAGGATGAGGACGGGGTTGAAGAAGAGCTCTATACCTCACCTGCGGGGGTGGGATCAATAAGGTATAAGTATTATATACTTTCCTCCCTCGACCGGAGTCTATTTTCAGTAAATCTATAGCTATTAATATTTGAAGCACATCGGAGGTTTTCCTTTTCGATAAACCAGAGCGGTGGGCGATTAACCCGATTGGAGCAGAGAAGGGATGCAATTGATCTCCTTGATCATTAGCAGTCCAGCAGAGGGCACTGTAGACTGAAATGGTAAATGAAGCGTTGGTACCTTCTACCTCACTTAAAATAATTATATGGGCATCCTTATAAATTCGATAATAAGAGAGGTCCAACGGTGATATATTAGATTATCGGGCATGCCTTTTCCTGTGCTTGCGGGCGGCTGACTGCTGATTTTCCAGCTTTTCCAAGGCCGCTAAGAGGGTCTCGAGGCGGTATAACTTTCTGCCTCCTATGCGAATCGGTTTAAGCAGTCCGCGCTTGTCGTAATTGCGTACCGTGCGAATAGAGACCCCGAGCATTACCGCCGTCTCTGACTCTCTGAGCAGCAGGGGTGGGTCGATACGTACTGAATTGGTTGGACCCCGTTATTCGTACCAATTTTTAAGTGAGAGAGTTACCGGGTGTTAATGGTTTTAGGATTGATGTATATGAGAGATCTTGGCGAAGTGAGGGCGTAGCCCGAACGCGGCCAAGATCGGAAAGGAATCTGACAAACTCTAGTGGGCTTTTAAAGCCTAAACGACTGTGGGGATGTTCATTATTGTAGGTATGACGCCATTGTTCGATTACCACTTGGGCTTCAGCTACGCTGAGCAACACTTCACGGTTCAAACACTCATCGCGTAAGCGGTTGTGAAACGACTCAATGAAACCATTTTGCCAGGGACTGCCCGGATCGATATAGATCGCCTTGATGTTTTTGTCGGACAACCACTGCTGCACTTGATGAGCAATGAATGGCTTCGCATGTCGTCGCTTCGCTCCTCGGAACACTGCCGTTGTCACTACGGATATAGCTGGGAGTTCCCTCCTCTTCAATGGCCTCGCTAAGCACAGAGAGGACATCGGTTGAGGTGAGTTGACGGGCGACCCGGATATCCAGGCATTTACGCGTATATTCATCGATCAGAGTCATCATCTTTAATGGACCGCCATTGTCTGTGCGATCATGGACAAAGTCCCAGGACCAAACGTGATTGCGACCGGTTGCTTTAGTAGGCGGCCCTGTAGAGATCCCTTGACGGTGTCTACGCTTTTTCGGTGGCTTTACCTGCAGCCCTTCTGAACGTCGTACCGCCTGAACAAACTTCCTGCTTGTTGTCCAGCCTTCCTTTACAAGCAAGGCACGGATGCGACGGTAACCGTAGCGAGGATGTTCCCAGGACAAGGCTACAATCCGCTCGGCCAATCGCTGAGCTTTCTTATTGGCCTGCTTGGGCCGGTAGCTGAACGTTGACCAACTGAGGCTGAGATAAACACAAGCCCTCCGCAACGAGCACAGCCCTCGCTCAGCCGCATCTTTTACTACTCGCTTCTTCTGCTTTGGGCTCACCACTTTTTTGACAACGTTTCCTCCATTACCTGATTCTTGAGCATTTGATCAGCAAGCAGCTTCTTCAACTCGGTGTTTTCTTTTTCCAGTTCTTTAAATCGCTTCGCATCGGCCAGTTCTAAATTGCCATACTTTTTGCGCCAGCGATAGAAGGTCTGTTCATTTACGTTGTTGCCACGGCAGATTTCCTGTACCGTTTTACCGGTATCGGCTTGCCGGAGTATTGCGATTATCTGTTCTGTTGTGTATCGTTTTCTTTTCATTGAGGTTATCTGTTTATCCCGATAACCTCTCACTGTAAATGATACGATTTTTGGGGGTCACTCCAATAAATAATAATAACTTAACCTGTCAAGATGAGGGGTTATCTGGAAGAGTCCAAAGTCCAAAGGTCGAAGGTCAAAAGCTCTTCTTTCGACTTTCGACCTTTGACTTTAGACTTAAACCGTCAGCCCTGCTATCCACTATCGACATACCTTATTTCTGGCATTAAATAAATAACAGGTCCATGGAGAATATTAATCATTTTGTGATCGCGCGTGCAATTCATGTCGTGGGTGTTGCGCACTAATTCTAATGGAATGATGGATACAATCTCAAAGCACTCATTGAGGCATGCCTTCAGATTGATTCCAGGATTTATTGTTATCATCACTTTGATCGTGACCGTAGAGGGGATGACTTTAAATGATGATGTCCTTGTGCATGGCGGCTTTGAGGATTTTTCAAAAGGCCAATTCGACAACGGTGGCGGTAATATTTATGTCAATGCAAAGGGCATTATCGAAACCATTCACCGCTGGGATGTAAATAGTGATGGATACACCGATATTATCTTTGCCAATTCCGAAGAACACGGTGATAGCGGACCGACTCGGGTATTCAGCGTAGATCCAGAAAAAGAGAGAGGATGGAAGTATAAGGATCTCTCGGGGCCTAGTGGCTACAACTGCCAGATTGCCGACATCGATAAGGATGGTTACAATGATCTGGTTGTAGCCAACGGGGAGAATGGCATTAATAGCGAACTTTCCTCTTATGTCTATTGGGGCGGTGAGGAGGGACCTGAATCGCAACGGAGCGATTTACCTACGATTGGCGCCTATGAAGTTGCGATCTTCGATATTAATCGTGATGGCCACCTCGATTTGATCTTCCCCTCGTCTTGGAAAGATAGTCATAACGAAGCCAACCCTAAATTAGCCAGGGTTTACCTGGGTGGTCCCGACCGACAATTTAATGACGCGACTGAACACTATAAAATCATGTGTATCGGGACGATGGGTATCGCAACCGGGGATCTTAATCACGATGGTTATACTGACCTGGTGTTAGCCAATAACCGAAATAAATATGAAAAGGATACTGATTCTTTTATCTATTGGGGTAACGAAGAAGCGCTTAATGTTAAAGAACCGCTGCGGCTTCCCACTTATGGTGCTGAAAATGTATCACTTGCGGATTTAAATAATGATGCGAGCGAAGATATTATTTTTTCCGGTGGTGGTGAGGCGAAGGTCTATTGGAGTCGCAATGGAAAATTCAGTGTCAATGATGCACTAAATATCATTCCAGAAGATAAAGAGCTGACCGCCGAGCCACAGATTGGCACCACCCTTGTGATCGGAAGAAAGGTGGCGCATGCTACGGTCGCGGATATTAATGGAGAGGGGAAAAATAATTTGATCCTCGCGACTGAGAGCGGGGTTGAAATTCGATCGAGCAGTAATATTAATAAGGTGGAGACTGACATACCTCTGAGTAATCTCAGTCGTGTAACAGTAGGGGATCTTAACGGTGACGGGCGACCGGATCTCATTGTCAGCCGCAGCAACGATGGGGTGACAGTTGATACAGAGTCGGCTATTTTCTGGAATCGCGCGGGGGGATTCTCCGTCAATGATGCCAGTTGGTTACCAACCGGGAGACCTGTCGGAAACACTTTTGGAGATTTAAACGGAGACGGAATACCGGAAGTTGTTATAATCAACTGCGGGAGTGGCCGGATAGCGGAAACAGATAGTTTTATTTACCTGGGTGGAAGCGATGGTGATTATAGCGTAAAACGACGCATTGATCTGCCCCGGCATAAAGCTTATGCAAGCTGTATGGTTGACCTCAACCTGGACGGTTTCACCGATGTTATTTTAACGGGTACTGATAAAGGTGTTTCACGCATTTTTTATGGCAGTGAGAAAGGGCCCTCAGCCACGCGTTATGTTGATATAGGGAATGTCACCAAAGGAATTAACTGCATGGAAGTAGCAGATATTAATCGCGATGGGTATCTTGATTTTATAACAAACGGTGTGGTCTACGACACGAAACCGGAGACTCTGGCAAAATCATCAACGATCTTTTATGGTTCAAAAGATGGATTTTCCATTACGCGTTCCGAGAATATCGAAAATTATGGGTTCGGTGTCCATCTTGCCGATATTAATCGTGACGGTTATATCGATGCATTGTTCAGTGATAAGCGTCACCATGTCCTGGTTTATTTTGGAAGTGGGGAAGGGTTTTCAAAAAATAACACGATAAAAATTCCCTGCCCTGTTCCGGGATTTTTAAATTCCGCTGACCTGAATAACGATGGATGGCTCGATTTGATAATCAGCCATATGTCATCTCGCGTGAGAAGGAAAGAGTCTTACACCGTATTGTATAGTGACGAAGGCAAGTATTCACCTGAAAATTCTCAAACTTTCAGTCGAGGAATTATGGTTAATTATACGGCTGTGGCGGACTTTAATGGGGATGGCTTTTTGGATCTTGTGGCCTCCGCCTATTCATCACCTACAACGCGTGTATTGCCCGCAACTTTACACTGGGGTAATGGACAATACCTGGATCTCGACCATACGGTTGAGCTACCGGCAAATTCATCGTCAGCGGTTACAGCCATGGATTTTAATCGAGATGGTTGGACCGATATTGCTCTTGCCAACCATCGTGACAATATCAGCCATAAAACATTGTCCTACATTTATTGGAACCGGGCAGGTGGATTTGATCCCGATCGAATGACAGCCATTCCTGCATCGGGGCCTCATGGGATGACACCCCGCGATTTTGGTAACGGATATAACCGCAAACCCGAAGAATCTTATATCTCTCCCACCTTTAAACTTAATAATAATATACCCGCTGCTATTCACTGGATTGCAGACGTTCAACTGCCCGCGCGATTGAAATTCCAATTGCGCTGGGCTTCGACAAAAGATCAGCTGCTGAATACACCATGGAAAGGTCCAAATGGCAGTGACTCATATTATCATAAAGAAGGACAACGAATAGGTGGTATGAATACCGTGGATGCAAATTGGTTTCAATATAAGGCAACATTAGTCTCCCCGTATGGCTGTCGCTCTCCCAAGTTACGCGAAGTCCGCTTTGACTTAAAACCGTTATGAGTGCTGGTCAATCGGGACATAAGTATAGGCGAACTGGCATCTAGGAATTGATACGGTGGTGTTAAAATCGTTTGGTTTGACTTGCCTCATGCATCCTGAATCGTGCAACCTGTTATGCCAATATCCTGCAGCCGTGGGTCGTAGTAAATCCGCAATTGAATTATGACTATCCATTTAAATATTGAAGAAACGGAAATCGAGCTGGATTTCAAG
Organism: Opitutales bacterium; assembly: GCA_963692525.1. Taxonomy (GTDB): domain Bacteria; phylum Verrucomicrobiota; class Verrucomicrobiia; order Opitutales; family PNEW01; genus PNEW01. The sequence goes on along the minus strand of OY829953.1, from coordinate 4,313,179 downwards.
TTAGAGCCATCGGTAACCAGCTGGCAAAAAAGCCCAGAGAGTGATGATGGCAAGCAGTTAACTTATGAGGGAGATGGATACACTCTTGTTTTAGAAAAACAAGCCGCTGCTAGCTATACTGTGGTGGAATTCACCTTGCGGCGGGCTTCAGGTGAACCTTTTGTCCTGCACAATTACGTGTTGCAGACTCACAGTAGCGGAGTCGATGTGGACAGGATATGGATGCCCTGGCACTTGGATGATTGGGTGGAATCCATAGGTATGCCCAGGTATGTGAAGCACTCGGGTGGCCCTATGATTACCATGGCATCTAAAGGGATTCCTCTCATAGCTGCGTTTAACAGAAAAGGGATAACCAAACTCGCTGTTGGATTCCTCGATCAGCGAATCGAGACAGAGATTCGACATCATGCCCCTACGACACACCCTTCTTTGACACAGCCTCGTGGATCACTGAACTTTCGTTTACAAAGACCTATTGATGGATATTCCCTCGGTGAAGTAGTCGAGCATAGCGATGGCTTTTTGATCTCCTCTGGTTCACCCTACCTTGAAAACTTGGAATATCTGCGTTCTGCCTTTGATAGCAGAACCGGAAGGAAATTCCGACCAAGTCCTGACGCTGCATGGGAACCCCTCCTCGCTCCCTGGGGAGCACCGAAAGGAAATTGGGAGTGGATGGAATACAACGATCAGGGGCCCGATGACTTGTGTGAAGTTGCGAAACTAGCGTCCGAACTAGGCTTTAAAGGTTTTGTAAACTATAGTGGATGGTTCCTAGACTCGATGAAGGGAAAAACCGGTACCGAGATGCCTGAAATCACTAATTGGGGGTATCCTGACGAAATAGGAGATTATGTACCAAACTCAAAGTTTCCTGATTACAAGGGTTTTATCAGTCGGATTAAAAAATCAGGTATGTTGTGGTTGCCTTGGGTTTCACCCTGGTTAGCGGGAAAGAATACCAGTGCCAGTGAGAAACTCAAAGATGCTTTTATCGAAGTGGAAGTAGAGCCTTCCCAATTACGTTATTATCCTGACCTGAAGAAGTCATTCCTGTGTCCGCGTAATCCTTTCACTCAGGAATACGTTGTCGATTTGGTGACAAAAGTATTTAAAGTGAGCGAAGCTGATGGTTTCGTGATAGACATGATCGACTCCATGCCGATGGAGCCGTGCACCGCTGATCATGAGCACAACTATTCTTCCATTGGCATTGCAATGGCGGATTCTATTGATCGTATCGTGGAAGCTATTCGCGCAATAAACCCTAATGCACTAATCGAGTTAAGACCACGATATTCGAATATCTTAAATCTTTATAATGCGACCCAGCACCGATCGCATGATTCTGGAGAAGCGGGGGCTTATGATATGAATCGGAGGCATTGCCTGACAATGCGTTCGTTCATTCCACCGGGGGTCGCGGTTCACACTGATCCTGAATATTGGCACATCCATGAGAAAAACGAGACAGTGGCGAAGAAGCTTTCGACACTGGTCATTTCTGGAGTGCCCCAATTGTGTACCGACATCGTAAATATGACCGACGATCATCGCAGGCTGACAAAAGCCTGGCTCTCCTTCTATCAGGAACATAAGGAAGATTTCCGGCACAGCCGAATGCGGCCGATACAGAATGATCCGCAGTTCTCTACCATCCTCGTTGAAAGCGACAAGAAAGCTTTCGTCAGCTATGCGAGTTACCCTGCATTAAAAGTGCCTTTGAGTAGACAATTCGAAGAGATATACCTTTTTAATTGTACGAACGAGGATTCGCTTTATACCATCCTTTTGAATATTGAGGGAGAATTCCGATCGATCACTCATCACTACGACCTGTCACCTCTTTCTGAGACAACATTACGGTCTTCCGATAATTCTCTACTCGTTGACCTGAATATTCCTGAAGGCGGTTTGGTAGCGCTTACACGCGTATAATCACTTCTTCAAAAATAAATTATTCAACCGCGCTAGGGAACAGCTTTCCGTTCCACCTTATGTCTATCCAATCCAATATAGTTAATCTTGCATCTTGTATCAATCCGCAATCTGAAATCAGTACCGAGGGCGAAGCCCGACATCCCTCTAAATCGTAAATTGAAATGACCTGTTATCGTACTGCTTATCACTATCAACCGCCTTCCGGGTATTGTGGTGACCCGTTATCATTCTGTTGGAATGGTGAGTATCACATTTTCCCCAACCATATTGAGTGCACAAGGAAAGATTGGAACCCATGGTTACATGGGGGGGGCGACTGGGGGCATATCGTGAGTAATGACCTGGTGCACTGGCGACAATTGCCGGACGCCCTGGTAACGACACCAGGAGGAGTTGACAGTGACGGCTGCTGGAGCGGCAGTATAGTTGAGGACAACGAGGTGTTTCATATCCTCTATACAGGGCTTCACAAAAACACACCCATCTCGCATCCCAAGGAAGGTGCGACATTCACTCAGAATCATGCGACAAGCACCGATATGATTCACTGGGTAAAGGATCCCCGGAATCCGATTCTTTCCTCACCACCCAAAGGCTACGGTGAGAACAAATTCCCGGGTACCTTCTTTCACGACCCGTTCGTATGGAAGGAAGCAGATAGTTGGTACATGATCGTGGACACCTACGACGCGGCTGTGCCGATTGACAGAATGCTGCTTTACCGCTCGAACAATCTCATCGACTGGGAGTTCCTCCACTCGCTATTCGAAAACGAGGGAAAGATACATTCACCCCTGCCGGATTTCTTTCCCTTGGATGGGAAACACGTGCTTTTAATTAATGGTTTAAGAAAAGAAGGAGATACCTATTCATTCGGTTATTACAACCATTGGTATGTCGGGCAATATCGGGACCATCGATTTTATCCGGAAACAGAGGGGGAACTTGATGGTGGATACCTGCATGCGGTAAGGACCTGTTACGACCATAGAAAGAGGCGTCTATTATGGGGAATGGTACGGGAAGGCAGACCTCGTGAAGAAGTACTGAAGGAAAATTGGGCGCAGGCCATGTCACTGCCGAGAGTCCTCTCGCTGTCAGATGATGGTCAACTCTTAGTCGAGCCGGTACCCGAGTTGGAGGCGCTTCGTGTGCGACACAAGCACGTGGGAAAGTTTGACTATCGGCCGACACACAAGATTACGGATCATGGGGTGCAGATTCTGGAGAGTATTAAGGGCGACTGTTTAGAGATTGTAGCACGGCTGCGGCCCCTAACCGCGCAACAGTTCGGGCTCGCTGTCTGCTGCGCTCCAGACATGAGTGAATACACGACAATCACCTTGGATTGCATTAACGGGACGTTAAAGACCTGCAATTACTCTTCTCCTGCTGGAGGCGAAGTCGTGATGGATGGGGTATTCAACAAAGCGCCATGGAGGCCGGAGAAAAATGATGAGGTCGAGTTGCACGTATATGTCGACCACTCAGTAATTGAGATATTTGTCGGTGAAGGCAGAACCTCACTGACCTGGCGCGTGTATCCGACGCATCCCGAAAGCAACCACCTCGGTGTGTTTGCGATGCAGGGTGAAGTCGAGGTGACATCACTCGAGGTCTGGGAGATGAGATCAGTGAACAGTATTCAGTGAGGCAATTGCCGATTTGAAAGATGTCGGTCTTTACCCTCGGTACGCGTATACGCATTTCCTCATTTCACTTTAGACATCATCCGATAGTTCTGCCATCCGGGGATTTTCAACTCTTTGAAAATCTTTAAATGAGAGAGAAAAAGAGATGCAGTGATCACCGGCATTGAAATTAATTTTTTCTTCCTCGGCGAGGGCGAGATCACATACTGTTCGGATCGACCATAAACTGCCAAATGGGGGAATCGCTCCCGGTTTCAGTCCCGTCAGTTCAAATAGTTCATCCTCGCTCGCGAACCTGAACTTTTTAAAGCGCAGTTCTTTACGCACGCGTTTTGTCGCGAGCCGACGATTGCCCGGCATCGCGAAAAGGACGTAATCGTCATTGGTTTTGCATATCAACGCCTTGGCTCCGCTCGATAAAGAAACCCCGCGGACTTTCGCTGCCTCTTCACTCGTATAAACCGGTTCGTGCTTCGTGACCTCATACGGAATAGATTTTTCCGTCAGGAATTTAGCAAGTCTGTCTGAGACGGGCATGATTTTGGTCAAAAGGTCAAAAAGGGAGAATTGCTAAATATATTCTGGAGGGACATGCGGTGCCTGTCGGCCATAGCCCATAGGGCGAAGGTTGATAGCATCCGTGAATACGCATCCTGACTTATCCTCAAAGACGTTAGTAGTACAAATTCTCGTTAACAATTGACTCAATTTCTTTTAAATATTTATTAGATATAGCGCTTCACAAGTGATCAAGTACAATGCCTACATCATTATTGAACGATGAGCACTAAAAAATATAATATAACAGTTATACTATTATTATGTTTACCTCCCATGCTCTCAGCCCAACCTCAGACCCTTGATACTTTTTTCGATTTTGAGAATGTCACGGCTGAAGGATCAGAATTCATCATCGGGGAAGCACCTTTTACGATCCGGATTATTGGCTTCACTTTGCAAGATGTAGAAAACCCCAACCTCGCTCATTCGGGTAGTCGAGCATTGGTTCTAGATCCAAGTGTTTCGGATCATAAAATATTATTTGAAAGGGGAGTTAACCTGCTTCAGTTCTACGCTACGGATACATTGGGAGGTGGTAGGATCGAACTTAGAGATAAAAATTTTCTGACTTTGGCCACTGCAGGCGTTGTCAACGGCTTGCCGACCACTCCCGGTCTACAAAGTTTCGTCGCCTTCAGTGGGGATGTTCAGGATTTAACTGATTTGAATTTTACGAGTGGCATAACAGAGGTTAAAATAGTCAATCCGGGAGGACAAGTCGCTATCGATGACTTCGGATTTACTTATGTCGTGGGGCCACCGAATAATACGATATTTGATGATTTTGAGATGGCTGCGGAACGTGCGATTTTTCTACCCCCTAATGGTAGCAAAAATAATTTTACTATCGGCATTCCGCCTTACACCGCCACCGTTACGGGGGGTGTTGTCTCAAAAGGCCTGATAAATTTTTACCACACCGAACCTGGAGCAGATGGGTGGTTTTGGGCGGTTGTAGCCCCGGAGATCACAGGCCAACCAATAGTAGAAGCTACAGGAGTGATCGAATTTGAAACCCCTGTAGCCCAGGTACAGTTCTATGCTGCTGTATTTTTAGAGGACGATGGCTTAATCGAAATATTCGATCCTGAAGGTAATCTACTTACTTCGACCGATGACATTGGCATGAATATAAATATTGGCTTGAGTCAGCCTTTTACCTTTCTCGACTTCAATGCGATGGAATTGGGCGCCCCAGGTGGGATTGGAAGTGTCCATTATACAAATAGGGTGAGCGCCTCGACACAGGGAGATGTTGATAGTATCAGTATTGATGACATTGGGTATACCCCTGTTGGCGCGCCAGGTAGTGGAACAGCTGGACCACCGCCCGTGCAAGGCCCCTCTATTACTACCCAACCTACAAGCCAGGAAGTGCAGTCCGGAATGGCTATAGTTTTAACAGTTGCGGCGAGCGGTGATGATCTAACTTACCAATGGTATACCGGCAACAGCGGTGACACCGCCAGTCCCATATCCGGTGCCACCAACAACACTTTAACTACCGGTGCTCTAACCGCGAGCACGAACTACTGGGTACAGGTAACTAACACCGGAGGTAGTGTTGACAGCGTAACCGCGGTCATAACGGTAGCAGCACCCTCTGTGCCCCTCGTCCTCAACGGCATGGGTGATATCGCCGGTGAGAATATCCAGCATCCCAATGGAAACGTATTCGACCAGATTTTACTCACCGGTGAATCCATCCAACTCCAGGCCAGACCCGGACAAATCACACGGGTCTCCTTCATGGATGAAACCGAGGACATAGTGCAGGTTGAGTTTTCAGGTACGGGGACCTTTACCGTTACCCTTGATCCGGCCACCTTCCTGCCCCCGGCCATTCCCCCACGCTACAACCAGGCGGTAGAGTATGTAACAGGGAAACCCAACGTGGTCATCGAAGGAGCCGATTCCAGTACTTTCTTCAGTATCTTCACCGTAGGATCAATCAACGCCGTGAACCAGGCGCTGTTCCCCGAAGGACAGGTCTATGATGCCAAAGCCGACGTCACCCTGGTTGAAGTAATCAACTCCATGGGAATGGGAGGAATGCAGCTATCGAACACTGTCTTCAGTGGAAGCACCGGCAAGACCGGTGTCGATGCGCGAGGAGTCCCGATCGCGGTACGCTTAACCGTCGGCGACATCGATGCCGATGGCGATGCGGTACCGCACCTTTTATTCGGGGAAGGGTCCTTCACGGTTGCTGCCGGCAACCCCGGGTTGCGAATCACCGGAGGTGACCTGTTTCAGACGAATGGAGCTTCGGTCGTAGTCGCGGAGAGTGGTTCGACAACCACCGGGTTTGAGACTTTGATTACGCAGAACAATTTTAAATCGAACAACACCCCTCAGCCGACCCAGAGCATCGATGCCACCTTCGCCAACGAGGACGGAGACGACATCACGGTTATTCTCGAGGAGATCACTATTGAGTGATCTCACCGAGAAGTGTTAGGTTATAAATAAAGACGGAACTCGATCTCCGGTTTTCCGGCTTTCGTGTTGACGCGGAACTTGCTCAAACTTTCATATATTTCTGGGGATTCGGAACTTAAAAGCCAGCCATCGCTCATACAGAGAACAAAGAGAAAACCGTCCTTCAAATATTCTTGAGCTCCCGGGACGCCTGTTGCGATACCGGGCAACTTGCCACAGCTTTCAGCGACCGATTTTACGTGCAAGATGGCTTCTCTATGTTTCTTCTTGTCGTCCTCGTCCTTGAGGTTCCAGTTACTCGTAAGGGCGAGGTCGCCGGGACCGATCATGCAGCCATCGACGCCTTCGACACTGAGTATCGCTTCGGCCTGTTCCACGGCCTCTTTAGTTTCAATCTGCACCATGAGCAGAATCTCCTCATTGGCGACTGTGGCATAGTCATTGCCGTAAGTCAGACGACCGGCGCCACCCCCTTTAGACCGCGCTCCCAAGGGTGGATAGCGGGTGGATCGCACCGCTTCCTGTGCTTCCTCGCGACTGTTCACCATCGGGACGATGATACTCTGTGCACCGCGGTCGAGCATACGGCCGATGTCCCCATAATCGTTAAAAGGGACGCGAACGGAGGGCGTCGCCTCGCCGAGTAGAATGTGATGAAACGCCTGAAACGCTCCCTCGTCATCCCATATCCCATGCTGGCAGTCGACCTGCACAAAGTCGTAACCTGACAACGAAAATATTTCACCAATCACAGGGCATCCCAGTCCGAGTTCCGCCCCTATTACCTGCTCCCCGGCCAGCATCTTTTGTTTCATCGAATTTTTGAACATGGTTCTAGTCAAAAGGTATATACGTGTATGTGTAAATGCGATAATGCGTAAAAGCGTACCGAGGGAGAAGCCCGACATCCTCAAAAGCAGTAAAGGCTAAGAATTTCTTGCATCCTGCATCCTGCATCCTACATCATTAACCAATCGATAATCGCAAATCGACAATCGCAAATTGAAAAGGTTATCTGAAAAGCAGAAACACGAATTTGAAACGCTGGGGTTTCTCTGTCTGAAACAGTTGATTCCACCGGATGAAATGCGGGCGTACATCGATGCCTTCGACAAAACGATGGTGAAGGCAAACGGCGGGCAAGCTTGGACCGGTGCGCCGAAACGCCAGCAGGTGGTACCTTTTTATAAACACAACCCTGCCGTCTACCACCACATGTTGGACAGCGAGCACATTCTCGAAGTCGTCGAGGACTTGCTGGGCGAGGATTTTGTCTTCGCCGTGTCCGAGGGAATTCAACATTATGAGGGCAGTAAATGGCACCATGACAGTATAAGCCCCGAGGGACATACGCATATCAAAGTGGTCTTGTATTTGGATCCAGTCCGTGCCGATACGGGTTGCCTGAGCATATTACCGGGCAGCCAGTACACCCCCTACCGGGAGAGGATGGAAAAGTATGGCGATGAAATTCTTTCCTTGGATAGAAAAGTGGCCGGTACTTATCCTATCGAGTCCGATCCGGGTGATGTCGTCGTTTTTGACGTTAAGCTTTATCACGGAGCCTATGGTAACAATTCCCGTCGTGCGATATACCTCAACTTTTTTCAAAAACCCGTTACCCAGGAGGAGCAGGACCATATCATCCACATCTATCGCAACGATAGCACAAAAAATGGATGGACTTATTACACCCCCGAGCTCTTCGCAAACGCCTCCCCCCGCAGGATGCGCATGTTAGCCTTCCTAAAGGAGAGATGTTATGATGGGTAATTAGTCAAAAAGTCAAAAGGTCAAAAAGGGAAAATGCGTGTATGTGAGGATGCGAACATGCGGTAATGCGGTACCGAGGGTAAAGCCCACCTGCCGTCCATAGCCCTCCCGCGACTGCGGGACGGGACGACGGAAGGACATCCTCCAATCTCCTATTGGAATCTGAGGACAATTTTTATGCAACGAAAGGATCTTCTATAGACGCTAACGAAAAATATTTTTTTGACCTTCAGGGCTTCCTGATTGTTGAAGACGTTCTAAGCCAGGAAGAGATTAATCTTCTCGCGCGTGGGATTCCACGAAACCCGGAAGGCAAAATTCTTACCCAGTCAGATGACATGACTTTTTCTGGACTTTTGGGGTACCAGGAACCGCTATTCCGGACACTCATCAACCACCCTAAAATCGTTCCTTACCTGACCTATCTTCTTGCAGAAAAAAACCAGGAAGTACCGTGGAAAAACCGTTATTACCTCATGGATGAAATGGGCTTGGTTCTGCAGAAAGGACAGGAAGGCAGACAGTTACATAATTGGGGTACCCCTTATGACACCTGGAGCGGGTACCGGGTTGAAGACGGTCAAATCTTCTGCCACTTAGTCAACGTCATTTGGACCCTGAGCGACGCCGGGGAAGGGGATGGTGGATTTACCTGCCTTCCCGGGAGTCACAAGTCTAAATTTCCATTGCCTGAAGGAATTGCCGAACATAAATGGAGGCCAGGTTGTGTCGTTCAACCACCGGTGAAAGCGGGGTCAGCCATTATCTTCACCCACGCCCTCACCCATGGATCGAGCGGTTGGACGGCAGATCATGAACGAATCGCGCTGATTTACAAGTACGCGCCTGGCCACATGCCACTAGTAAATCCGAATCTAAAAAACTACGCGCATCTTTTGAATGACGAACAAAGACAATACATTACACCGTAAATGAATACCTGAAGGAGTGATCAGTGAACAGTAAAGCTATGGCGGGGTGTCGAGCTTTGCTCTCGGTATTCGATTGTCAATGAATCTAATCAGATACTGCTATTTTTCTTTCAACCTAAAAACTAACACAGTTTCAGAATCTTCCACTGATAACTGTTCACTGGTTAATTGTAGGACCCTAACCTTTTTGAAGATGCCTTTGTCAATTAGGTCTCTCCCTTTCTCTCCGGTGGAGAATAGTAACCAGGGAGCTGAGACGGAATGGTGACCCGTTGCACGCTCGAAATTCGGTTGGCTGTGAGCTAGTGTCTTGTCCGGTGGAAATACCGGCAATACTTGGAACGTCATACCCATGTCCGTGGAGCACGCGACAACGACGTGGCCCTTGATGATCGCCGTCAAATAAATGCGGTCGTTAGTATCGATAGTCATCATCACGAATCGAGGTGACGCTTCACCTTGAAGTTGGGATGGATTCAGAAAAACCGGTTTTACACGGTGCCACATCTCACCATCGTGATGATAAAGTTCTTGTGTGTATATTCCCTTTATATCCGATAGACTTACCAGCACCCACGGCTGCCTATCGCTGCTGCACGCAAGACCATATATCTCGGCTCTCACTTTGGCTCGCCAGACCATTGCCTCCGATGAGGTTTCGATGGGAAGTTTAACGGGCGAACCTTTAGCCAGTGTCCATGTCTTCCCGCGATCGTGCGACATCAGGTGCCCGGCCCCTCTTTGATGTCCCAAACCGTTTGCTTTGTAATGAGGTGCAAAGGTGAGATGAAGTATCCCGTCCATGGTTATGGCCAGATTATGAAGGTAGTTTATGTACTCCCTGCCTGGAGTTTTAACCAGAAAAATGGGCTTGCTCCAGTCGCCATCCTTGGGGCGCTGCTGGTAAGCAAGTTTGAAGGGTGAATCTCCACCATTATAGACAATATGCAACGTGTCTTTATCATCACAGACGAGTGAAGGGTAGATCGGATTTGCGCCGAAGTCATCCAGCTGTATCCATTTTTCGGAGTTGTTGGGCCGTGCAGATCGGCAATGCTGAAATGGCTGGCGCCCATGCGGCCCGAACACGATGTGCAAATACCCTGAGCTGTCGCAGGTCAGAGCCGGTCCCCCGTGATTGTCGATCCCACTCCCCACCTTTACCGGCACAGTCCAGGAACCGGTGGCGTGGTCGAAGCTGGCAACCATCGTTTCGGACACAGAATCCAACCATGAAACGTGCGTCTTGCCAGCGAAGGTCACAATCTTGTTAGACGTTCTATAGTTCGTCGCTCTCGTCGAACCATGCTCAGAAAGGAGTTTGGTTTGGATAACTGTAACTTCGGCCCTGGCCAGCTCTTGCAACCCACCCACGAAAAGGAGTAACAGTAGTGTGACTGGTTTTACTGGAATCATAGAAAGGGTTCAGGGTGAACAGTGGAGCAATTTTCGATTGCCGATTGGGGGAAAGAGGAAGATGTCTTATTTCGCATTCTCACATTTACGCCTATTCGCATTATCGCATATTCCTTTTGACTTTTTGACCTGATACATCGATACCCCGCCGCCAAATGTTCCAAACCAGATAACGTTATCAGCACCTGCGGTGATGGAATAGACTTTGTTATCAGCCAGTCCGTCTTCCGTGGTGTAGGTCTTCCAGTTGTTACCGTCATAGCTGGATACCCCTCGGTCATAGGTCCCAAACCATTTTACATTGTTGGCGTCCACGGCGATGGAATAGACATTGTTATCAGCCAACCCGTCATCCGCAGTGTAGGTATTCCAGCTGCTTCCATCAAAGCTCGATACGCCGCTGGGCGTCCCAAACCATTTCACATTGTTGGCATCTACGGCTATCGCTAAGATATAGTTATCAGCCAGTCCATCTTCCGTGTTGTAGGTCTTCCAGGTCGTTCCATCATAGCTCGAAACCCCGCCGCCATAGGTACCAAACCATTTCACATTATCACTGCCTACTGCGATCGAAAAGATACTGTATGCCAGCCCGTCTATTTTCGTATAGGTTTTCCAGGTGGTCCCGTCGAAGCTCGATACACCGTAGGTACCAAACCATTTCACATTATCGGCGTCTACGGCTATCGCATGGACATAATTGTTAGTCGCCAGCCCGTCTTCCGTCGTATAGGTTTTCCAGGTGCAGCCATCGAAGCTCGATACCCCACCAACATGGGTCCCGAACCACTTAACGTTATCAGCGTCTACTGCTGCTGAACAGACATCATCATGCGCTAGCCTGTCTTTCCTCGTTGTATATATATGGGTGGTCCCGGATGAAATTTCCGATTTATAGGATTTCCATCTAGTTCCATCAAAACTCGAAACACCGCCATCCCAGGTCGCAAACCATTTAACGTTATCCGCATCTATTGCTGTCGCATAAATACGATTGTTCGACAGCCCGTCTGAAGCAGTGTAATTTATAAAATTATTCTCAGCACAAAGAGAAGAGAAGTGGCAAAAAATGATAAGCGATAATGCGAAGATGCGATAATGTGTAAATGCGAACATGAGTAAATGCGTTGATGCGATAATGCGGAGAGAATGGTCGAAAGTCAAAAAGGGAAGAGGGTTCAGGGTTCACCGTTCAGAGGTTGTCCATTTTCTCTTTCACCAATCGCCAATCGACAATCCGAAATCGACAATTGTAATGCGCGAACTTTATTGAAGATGCCTTTATCAATATTGTCCGTACTTCCCCACATGCCTGTGTAGAAGAGCAGCCAGGGCGTTTCGACTGAATGATTTCCCGTCGAACGTTCAATGTTCAGCCAGCCGTGAATATGTGACTTATCCGCGGCCGGGGGAAACACCTGCACCACCTGGAATGTTTTACCCTTGTCATCAGAGTAGGCGACAGCGACATGGCTCCCCCTTACCGTGATTTGTCCTCCAATTAAGGTCATCAAGTAGATCCTGTCCTTTGTATCGATAGTCATCATCCCGAATCTATGTACTGATTCACCTTGAAGTTCGGGTGGGATCAGGAAAGACGGTTTTATGTGGTGCCACCTTTTGCCGTCGTGATGGGTGAGTGTTTGCGCCCATTCTCCCTTTGCACCCGCTTCCAATGTGCTGACCATTATCCACGGCCGGCCATCGGTGCTGCAAGCAAGGCCGTCAATTAAAACCGCTTCTCCCTCTTTGAGTTTCCACACGATCGCGTCTGATGAAGATTCGATGGGAAGTTTGACCGGGGTGCCATCGGCCAGGGTCCACGACATTCCGCGATCAAGCGACATTAGATGCCCGCCCCATCTAAAATATTTTTTTCCGTCTTCAGGGTAATAAAGTATGTAAGTGAGATGGAGCGTGCCGTTCCCGGCGATGGCCAGATTATGATTATACCGGGAATAATTCTTGCCTGGGGTTTTTGCCAGGAAGAGGGGCTCACTCCAATCTCCTCCCTTGGGTCGCCGTTGATAAACCAGTTTGAAAGGTGAGTCTCCACCTCGGTAGGTGATATGCAATGTGTCTTCATCATCACAGACGAGTGAAGGATAAGTTGGATTTTCGCCGAAGTCATTCAGGTGAACCCACTTCTCAGCATTGTTGGGCTGTGCAGATCGACTATGTTGAAAAGGCTGGCGGCCATGGGGTCCGTAGATAATGTGCAGATATCCGGAGCTGTCACAGGTCAATGCTGGTATACCGTGATTGTCGATTCCGGTGCCCACTTTCACCGGCTCCGTCCAGGAACCGGTGTCGTGGTCGAAGCTGGCGACCATCGTTTCCGAAACGGAATCAAGCCATGCTACGTGTGTCTTACCACCCAGCGTTACAATCTTGTTTGACGAACCATAGTCCGTTACTCCCGACGCGCCATACTCAGAAAGGAGCCTCGTTTGAGAGACCTTAACTTCGGCCCTGGCCAGCTCTTGTAACCCACCCACGAAAAGGAGAAACAGTATTGTGACTCGATTTATAGGGAACACGCGAAGGTTCAGGGTTAATCAGTGAACAGTAAACAGTGGATTGTAAGAAGGGTGTCAGGTGTCGGGAGACGATTGGAAGAATGGATGGTTGGGATTTCCTTTCGGCCTTTATCAGTCATCCAATCATCCACCTTTCAATCCATTCTATCCCACAAAAAGTTCACTGACACCCGACACCCGAACCCTGAACTTTTCAACCTTACATCTAACACTATTTCAGTATCTTCCACTGTTTACTGTTCACTTTTTTTTACTGGTCCCGGCAGCCCCTCGGGGAAACCGTAAGGCGTGTCGTTCCGATGTGCGGGGAGGGGCCAGCTCTGACCACCGAGGTTCTGAAATTTCTCATATTCACCGCACAGCCACAAAAACATTTTCGCTACCTTGATGTCTGAACGGAACTGTTCGACAAGGGGCTCGATAGGGCTTGCGTAGTCGACGGTGGCAAAGTTAAAGTCCTCTTCAACGGTCCAATCACGAAGTGGAGGTGTGGTGCGCCAATAAAAGTACTTCAGCATATTGCGCATACCTTCAGCCGTGGCAGGCCCTCTGCGGTGCCAGATCTGGTAGGCCGTAATGAAAATCGACCCGGCTGGCGCAGTCGCGGACACGGTCCCTGCAATACCGCCCAAGTGGGCCATGAATTTTGCCTTATTACGTAACAGGTGAGAACCGGGCAGAATTTGTGTCGGCCCCATCTCTAACGGTGTGTCCTGGGGGTAGTAAAATACCTGGAGATAGTTTAGTTCGTGTCCGAAATCGAAATTGCCGTCCACATGCCAGGTCTGTTGTGAATAGGGAGCCATCATGCGGTGGTTACTCATCAGAATAGGCAGGTGAAAGTCTCGACCCAGGAGTGAGCGTACGGCACCGGCTACCTTTTGGTTAAGGATGACATTATCTATGAACCAATCCTCTTTCAGGATGTCAGTGGGTTCGTAATAATCGTCTTGATCGCAATACTGCGTCGTCATGCGGTTTATTTCGTCAGGGACTACTCCCTTGAATAGCATGTATCCCTGCTTACAGAATTCCAGCACCTGTCTGTCAGTCAGTGTCGGCGCGCAGTTGGCACATTTTTCTTTTTTTTCGGTCATCGATCGTTAAAGCGTTCGAGGATGAATTCAAAACCGAGACCCTGTGGATCAGACTCTGATACAGCCAACAGGGCCATATTGGGAAAACTGATGATGCGCCAGCCATCACAAACCGCTTCCAGCACCGTCTTGTAGGGCCAGTCTTTCGGGTCCGGTGGGCCTTCAGATAACTGACCGTCCTCGATCATCGTCATGCCGACGACCTCTCCCTGGAGTGACGTATTGTTGCTCTGCAGGTAGAGAATGTCTTGCCGCATCTTGTCGGCGTGCGACAATAGTGCATCGATACTCCGGCGCAATTCATCGACCGTCAACGTACCCGCTTCAAGTTTAGTTGCGAGCGCCTCAGTAATTTCACTTTGCTTTTCGGTCATTACCTTGTTTCCAAAAATTGTTCTTGTGCCTTTTGTGCATCTTGTGGCTATCTATTCAATCGGCAATAGAAAATCTTCAATATGTATACGCTGGAATTTCTAAATGAAAATCACCGACATAAAAGTTAATGAAATAAAAGCCCCGGAGGGGCGAGATGGAAAACGATTTCCTGACTACGCTGCGAAAGTGCTTGTCCAGGTATTCACCGATGAGGGTTTGGTGGGGATTGCCGAGGGTGTGCGAAACGTGAGTGTCTTTCGCGCCTATGTGGATGACCTGATCAAGCCTTTGATTGTCGGAATGGATCCTCGTCAGCCAAAACAGATCTGGGAGATCCTCGCACTGGGAATCGGACAGAGAGCGACACGGTTTCCCTCACAAATAGTTGGGGCTATCGATGTGGCCTGTTGGGACATCACGGGCAAAGCCGCTGGTTTGCCACTCTACACGCTCTTTGGAGGTGCGCATAGGATGACGATCCCGCTCTATTGGAGCAGGGGGAACGGTTGGAAGAAGGAGCCGTCAGAGATGCTCGAAGAAGTTCAGGAGGGGTTCGAACGGGGTTTTCGAGCATTTAAGGTACGCATGGATTGGAAGGACCGGAGGCAGGATATCAATCCGGCAAAGGACCTGGCAATTTTTAAAAAGTGCCGTGAGTGGCTGCCCGATGATATCTACCTGGCTTTCGATGCTAATAATGGCTATTCGGTGCCGACAGCGATCGAACAGGGTCGAAGATTTGAAGAACTCGGAATATCGCATTTCGAGGAACCGTTGCCACAGTACGACTGGAAGGGATTGAGACAAGTCGTTGACGCGCTCGACTGCGCGGTCTCATCCGGAGAACTGGAGATCTCCGCGTGGCGATTCAGGGACTTGATGGAAATAGCCAACCCTGACATCCTGCAACCCGATGTGTTGAATGTCGGTGGGTTGTCCGAGATGAGAAGAGTCTATGAAATGGCGGAAGCCAACAATAAGGTCATCATGCCGCACAGTCCTAACGTAGGGGCCAATTTTCTTGCCAGCTTACATGCCTACAGCACGGTCACCCACGCAGTCCGGCCGCACGAGTTCTCCGAAGAATTCACCGGCCCGGCGGAGCATGTTGCCGAGCTGTTTATCGACCCCATCATTCCCGAGAATGGAGAGGTCACCCTTTCCGATCGCCCCGGCCTCGGCATGGAGATAGACGAAAAAGCCCTGGCAAAAGCTATGGTTGATTAAAGGCAGTATTAGGTTTTTAGGTGGAGCGGGCTGTCCCTAGCACGCTTCTTGATTACTGATTTTAACTAACGCGCTAGGGACAGCGCGTTCCACCTTACTTGCTTAATAATTTCTGCGTCAATTGGCATTCGTGCATATCTTTTTTTTGCCTTTGACTTTCGACCTTCGACTTTCGTCATTTCCACGGAAATTGCAGGGTCGGTTGGTTCGCGTAGCGATTGACTTTAATCGTTATCGTCGCACCCGATCCAGGTGCCAGTCGCACTTCAAATGTAGGGCTTCCAACTTCAATCTCCTTACCTTCTACACTCACTGACAGGCATTCATGTTCACCGTAGGCCCCATTCTGTACGATTAGGGTCCGTTCTTCCAATTGGTTGACATTGACGAGAGTCACCCGTGTCGTCTCCTCGGTAATCGCATCGATGAGCGTGCCTACTTCTTCGGGGAGACCGGGCCTGCGTTCTTCAGGATCAAAATAGCGCAGACGACAATGTGTCGCCTGGGCGCGGTAAGGTGGGGGACCTCCCATCATCAACTGAAATAAAGTTCCAACCAGTGCGGGATTAATGTGATTGGGATTGTCTGAAAGACGCGTGTCCGGTGTGGTCGGGTCATTCTTAAGTAGTTCTAACTTTTCATGCAAAGTGCCAAAATCTTTTTGCAGCGCATCGAGAGGGAAATTGGGATTGTCGCCATCGAGAAAAGCCAGCCATTCATCATCACTCACGCGTTCTTTGTCTTTCTCCTTCATCGACCAGTAATACACCATGAGTGCACCCTCGGAATAAGGTGAAGATGTGAATTCATACCAACCTTCATCGCCATACATGTGCGGATATACGGTCTCACCATCGACAGTCTTTTTATTGGCATTAACTGCATCGATCATAGCGCTCCACGTGTCTACATATTTCATGTCCCCGGTGAGGATAAGTGCGTTTCCGAACCCGGCGATCCCCAGTCGCGTCGTATTCCGGTGTGCGAGTTCACCATTTTGAGGGATGACCGTGGTAAAACCCCAACCGTAACAACCGCCATACCATTTTCCATCACACGCGCCGCCAATGGTACCATCGAGTCCTATATTTGAGGGCAGGATGTCATTGTTTGCCGCCGCTCTTTCGATCCATGCATCCACATATTCTAATACCCAGTCGCGGTACTTTTCTTCTCTCAAAACACAATAGGCATCGAAAGCGAGTCCCGTGGCGACGAGGTTAGAGGGATGGTCGCCGATCACGTCCGTATAATCCTGAAAATGCGCGAGCATCTCCTGGTAATTGCGTTCACCATGTATAAGAATGAAACGGCCTTCTTCAATAGGATCACCGGTCCAGTCAAGGGCCGTCGCTTTTCGAAGCATCGGGCCTCGGCTTCCATTGAACAAGCTGCGAATTATCTTGTGCTCCGGGTCATAATTAGGAGCCTCTTCGTCTTCGTTCATGTAAAGACCTGACCAGAGCTTGAGACGACGCTGATAGTCGAGATCAGCCGGATCACAAAGACCGATAGCGCCAAAAACGGACAGGCTTTCACCGTTGTGCAACCAGTCGCCCATAACCGGAAACTCTTTATAGTACATACCGTCCCGGGCAAATGGCACCTCGACCGTTTTCGCTTCGGTGTATTGCTGGATGTGACCTTCCTGGGCGTGGTGGCACATCTCGAGCAGGATTTCCGGACCGCCCAGCGCATAGAGTATCGGCCAATCCGTGAGATTTTCTATCGCGTCATCGGGACCATCATCTCCACCCCAGCGAGGGACACAGCGCATGTATCCCCGGTCGTCAAAATACTTGCCATAAAATATTTCACATGCCTGGGTCTGGGCATGGATGAGTTCAAGTTCCATTAACGCCCATGTCGGTGGGACCATGGGGGTTTCGATTTCAATCACAACGGGTTGATTCATGAGTTCAGGGTTCAGGGAGAAAGATATACGATTTCCGATAACTGAGATGCGATATACGATGTAGATTCAATATCTCGCACATCAAACGTCGAATATCAAACGTCGAATATCAGGTAGAATGAAATACGAATGATAGGGTTCAGGGTTCAGGGTGGAAGATGTCGGGCTACGCTCTCGGTACAGGGTTCAGTAAACATTTTAGTAAATTATCATTGTCAATTGATCTAATCAGATAATGACATCTATCTTTAAACTTAAAACAATATACACACGTCAGCGCCCCATCATTTTGACTTTTTGACCTTTTGACTACCAGTCTATCAATCCGGCTTTCTGTTTTTCCCATCCGTCATCCGAAGGGAAGACGGTCTGCATATCATGTTTCGAGGGTTCGCCATCGAAAAACGGGGCGACGGCTTCTTTCCATACAAGAAAATGCGGTGTTTCAAGATGTGCCTGGAAGGCTTCTCTATCGCGGTAGACTTCGTGGAGATAAAATCGCGAGGGGATTTCCGAGTCCTGATGGATGTCGAAACGAAAGCACCCGGGTTCGTCGCGCACAGATCCCTGCGAGTCTCCAAGGCTGGCTTCTTTGAACGCTTCTACATTTTCCGGTTTAATGTTAATCGTGACGAATATTGAATACATACTATTTCCTTTGCTTTAGTTTGATATTTTGTTCATTAAGCCCCGGGATTCCTTTTCGATTCGATCAATCAATTTTCGATTGATTCCATTTGTCATCGCGAGGGTGCTTGTCAACCGTGGCGATCCAGGGGAAGTTCGAACGGGTAATGTCAATCCCCCTGGATTACCGCAGTCGGCTACACCTCCTTCGCAATTACAAAAGAGGATTAAGGTGCAGGATGCACAATGCAAGTTAATCCAAATGCTTATTCGCTACTTTCCTTTTGACCTTTTGACCTTTTGACTTTTTGACTATCAACATGAAGAAAAAGAAACAATACGATCAAGAACTTTTGGATTTATATGACGGCTATGCACACGGCCTGATCAGCCGACGCGAGTTTCTCGATCG
Organism: Opitutales bacterium; assembly: GCA_963692525.1. Classification (GTDB taxonomy): domain Bacteria; phylum Verrucomicrobiota; class Verrucomicrobiia; order Opitutales; family PNEW01; genus PNEW01. The sequence continues at coordinate 4,294,266 of OY829953.1, read as the reverse complement.
CGCGGTGATATTCACGACCGGTGGACTGACCGCGGCTGGGTTGTTGAGCAGTCTCAGTCCGAATTATGTTTTGGCCCAACAGGTATTGCCAAATGATAAGAAAATCGACGCCGAGTACAAAGAATACTCATCCCCTCATGGGGGCGGAGCGATGCGCGGTTACCTCGTGCGACCCACTGAAGCGGATGGTAAATTGCCCGGCATTCTCGTCGTTCACGAGAACAGGGGCTTGAATCCCTACATAGAAGACGTGGCCAGGCGGGCTGCCGTTGCGGGCTTCATCGCCTTTGCACCGGATGCTCTCACCCCCTTAGGCGGCTATCCGGGAACAGACGATAAGGGTCGTGAATTACAGCGACAGCGCGATTCGGCGGAAATGGTTGAGGACTTCATTGCCGGGGTTGATTTTTTAAAATCTCATGAACAGTGTACTGGTCGGGTCGGTGTCGTGGGTTTCTGTTTTGGTGGGGGAATGGCAAATAAATTAGCCGTGCGCATTCCCGATCTGGGTGCGGCGGTTGCCTTCTATGGCCGACAACCTGCTGTAGAAGATGTACCTAAAATTCAAGCGCCGGTAATGATCCATAACGCTGAACTGGATAAACGCATCAATGCCGGGTGGCCTGCCTATGAAGCTGCCCTTGTAGCGGGTAAGAAAAAATATGTCGCGCACATGTATGAAGGGGTTAATCATGGATTTCACAACGATACAACGCCCCGTTATGATAAGCCCATGGCCGATCTAGCCTGGAAGCGCACGATCGAATTTTTCAGAGAAACGCTTTGATTAAGCGCTTTCGCGTGTTTTAAGTTTAAGGTGGAGCGTGCTGTCCCAGCGCGCTTCTTAAGTAATAATAAAGACGGGAAAAAGTTCAGGGTATGCATTCTTATTAGAAGAAAGGTAGACGATAATGAAAATTACTGAATTCGCATTTGTGGGGCATCCGGTAGAGAGTATGAAGCGTGCACGAAAATTTTATGAAGAAGTACTTCGACTTCCACCGCCTAATGTAATCGATGGAGAATTGAATGCTGATAGAGGTTTTTTCGAATATGAGATTGGTCCCCACACGCTCGCTATTACAACTGCATGGGAGGATGGTAAACGACCCGAATTTCCAAGTTCTGGACTTTCGCTTGAAGTTGAAGACTTTGATGAAGCTATCCAGCACATTAAGGACTGTGGGGTCAGTATTGATCTTGGGCCCGCTGAGTGCTGGTCTTGCTATATAGCGATAATCTCCGATCCCGATGGAAATAAAATAGGCATCCATAAAAGAAAACCAGGCCATCGATGAATCATCAGATTTCAGCTGGTGGTCTGGTGGTCAAAGACGACAAGCTTTTACTTGTTCGTCACGATAAAGAGGGCGCCTATGATTTTTGGGTGGCACCGGGCGGCGGAGTAGAGGGATCTGAAAGCATTTTCGAGGCTGCAAAAAGGGAAGTTTTGGAAGAGACACGCATTCTCGTAGAGCCATGCAAGATGGCGTATATAGAGGAATTATATAACCCTAAGGATAGATTAATTAAAGTTTGGGTGTTTTGTGACTATCTATCCGGGACCCCGTATGTAGCGGAATCGGAAACTGCTCGTGAATACATAATTGAGGCGGGTTGGTTCGATAAATCAGATTTGCAGAATCTAACTTTATTTCCTGATGTCTTAAAGAATGGATTCTGGAACGACCTCGAAAATAACTTCAACGAAGTAAAATATCTTCCGATTCGTGAGCTGGAGTTTTATTAAGAAATAATGATTTAATGGCCCTCTTGACTTCTACTTAAAACTTAACACCTAAAACCTAAAACTGAAAAATCTTAAATTTTTCAACAATGCTAACACCTGAACAGAAAGCACACTTTGATACCTTTGGTTTTCTTGTCATACGGCAGGCTTTCTCATCGCAGGAGATGAAAACGCTTACCGGTGAGACCGAAAGAATGTTTGATGAGCATCTTCGCAAAAAGCCTGTTGATGAAAATGAAGTGATAGATTTTTTCAGAATACACATAGATTATTTCGTTGAACAGAGCACAATATTGACCGACTTTTTAGTGGAAGACCGTATCTATCAAGTGATAGAAGATCTGCTGGGGCCGGAGTTTATCTGGGTGGGTTCCGAGGGTAATAGATCGGATGGACCAAAAAGCGAGTGGCACCCGGACCGCCGGTCGTATTTGAAAGGTGAAGAGCCGGACATTAATTACGTGCGGATAAAAGTTATGATTTATCTCGATAAGCTGACAAAAGATACTGGGAGCATTCGATTTATTCCTGGTTCTCACAGGATGCCCTTTCATCAAGAGCTTGGCATCCAGGAGGAAAAACTCAGCACCAGGCCATTCGGTGTGGCGGGAAAAGATATTCCCTGTTTTCCTGTAGAATCCACACCGGGTGACATTGTCTTTTTTAATCAATGCCTCTGGCATGCCGTATTCAACGGTTGGAAAGGTCGCCGATTTGTCGCGTTTAAATTTGCGGAAAAACCTACAACCAGGCGTCACCTTAACACCCTTTATCAATACCAGAAGGAAAACGTAAAACCCCACGATATCTACCGGAAGAGCGACCATCCGCGTATCCGGAGGATGGCGGTAGATATCACAGAGCTTGATTCCCAGTTTACATAATCCTTTTGTCTTAACACCTAAAACCTGACAAGCGCATCACCTTATTGGCTCATTCTTAATAATGGGATACTTGAGATCAAAGTATAAAATTTCGCTACCGCAAATACTCCTGGGGGTAGCAGTAATCGGTGTTTTGTTGCTAGGGTGGGGTTATTACAGATCGCATCGCGAACAAAGTGGGGATGGGAAAGTCCATCTCGTTCTCGCGATCAATGTTGATCGCTTTAGACTACCAATATTCAAAGCCGCAGTGGAGTCATTTAAGCAAACGCACCCGCATATTGAGGTGGAATTACGAACCCCATTTGGTCGTTATTACCAGAAAATGTTGACCATGATGGCGGGGAAAATAGCGCCCGACTTAATGTGGATGGGTTCAAGGTTTGCGGAATTTGCTGATCGCGGTGCATTTCTTGATATCACCGATAGGGTGAATAAAGAGGTTAATACAGAAGATTTTTTACCTCATTCTCTCAGTTGGTACCGCGTTAATGGCAGGCAATATGGTGTTCCGTATGGCATTCAAATGAACATCTATGCTTACAATAAAAAGCTCTTTGATGAGGCGGGCATACCCTATCCCTCGGATGACTGGACCTTTGATGAGTTTTTGGCGATCACTAAAAAATTGACGATCGACAAAGATGGCGATGGTCAAATCGATCAATATGGTTTCCGGGGTGGGTTATACCCTGCTTCTTTTGGTGCCGAGTTTATATCTACGGACGGTCAGCGAGCGCTCTGCAACACTCCGGAGATGATTAAATTTATCCAAACGGATATTGATCTCGCCCATAAATATAAAGTTCAACCAACAGTGGAAATTCAACTTCAGGAGGGAAGTCTACAACCTGATATATATACCCCTTTTATCCAGGGGCGTTATGCGATAATCAATATATTTGATACGCAGCGACCACGATTGCTTGAGAGGTTTTCAATGATGGACTGGGACTATGTCCTCAGCCCTAAAGTGAAACGGCGTGCACAATGGGCCTCATGTTCGGCGATTGTTATTTCCGCGGATACGCGCTATCCCGATGAAGCCTGGGAACTGTGTAAAGTTTTTTTCGGTGATGAATTTCAAAAAGCGAACGCGTATACTTGTCTGCCCTCCAATTTAAGGGTTGCAGAGGAATTCATCGCTGAACACCGAGGTCCTCCCAAGAATTTAAGAGCTCTGCTCAATGCAAAAGACTATATTTATGTTACTCCTCGTGTACCCCATCTATCAGAACTGGCTGCCCTATGGAACTATGAAAAGGAACGAGCGTTAATGGGCTTTGCAACACCAACCGAAGCGATGGAAGTAGCTCAAAAGAAGATTACCCGTGCAATAGAAAAATTTAATCGAAGAAAGTATTAGCAGGGGAGGCGCTGAAGCGCTAGTGAACAGTGGCAGTAGCCGTGTTAAGTTTTAGGTTATGAGGCAGCGTGTTTCACCTTTGCGACGACTAAAGGAAAAAACTTTGGACCTTCGACCTTTGACTTTCGATCGATCACTGCACACCATCGCATTCTTACAAATCAATAATGACATTTAAGTTAGGCTACTGTTCAATACACTGGAAAAATCCGGATTTAGAACCGGCTTTAGAGGCCCTTAAAAAAGCTGGTTGGGATGGTTGGGAAGGGCGTTTGCCCCTGAATTGGCTTGGTACACCGCAACACGTACGGCGGATCTGTGAAAATGTAGATATGCCACTGGCCATATTTACGGCCGCTGGTTCGCCAGATAATCGCTCGCACGAAAACACCGAACTGAACAAGCGTCGAATCGACTTTGCCGCTGAAATCGGGGCCGATTGCTTTATGTATATGAACGGGGATAAGCCGGCAGGGCGAGTAGTGAATGATGATGATCTCAAGGCAGCTGCTGAAGGTGCAGAGATGTGGGCTGATTATGCCGTGCAATACAAGTTAGAGTTAAGTTATCATATTCATACCAATTTACTGGTCGATAGCTCTGAGCACTGGAAAACCTATATGGGTTATCTAAACAAGGCTAAACTCTGTATCGATGTATCGCACTCACATCTATGGGGCTATGACCCGGTCGAATCTATTTGGGACTTTAAGAATCATCTGAATTACATTCATTTACAGGACTATACCTCCTACACCCAGCATGAGGACGGCTACCATGATCCCGTCTGGTGCGCCGTTGGGGAGGCAGAAACCTGTGACTTTCCCGCGATAGCGACAGTACTCAAAGAAATTAACTATGATCGTTGGGTTACAGGTTGTCCCGGTGCGCCGCAGCCAGGAAAAGATGATGCATTGAGCATGGCTGAGTCCAGTCAATCGATGTGCGATTATATGCGCCGGGTTGGTTATTGAACGAGGGGTGTTCTGGGAGAAAGATATACGATGTTTGATATCCGACCTTTGATGTGCGAAGGAAATTCCAATACATCAAAAATCGAATATCGGATATCAAACGTCGGATATCATTCCCACTCGCACCTCGAACATCAGAATGAAAGATATACGAATGAAGAGGTTCAGGGTTCAGTAAGCATTGAAGCAATATTCAATTGATCTGATCAGATATTGCACTCTTTCTTCCACTTTTGACTTTCGACTCTTCACGATCCGAAATCAAAAATCGGATATCACACATCTGATATCAGAAAGAAAGATATACGATTTAGGATATCCGACCTTTGATGTGCGAAGGAAATCTAACACCTCGCAAATCGAATATCGCATATCAAACGTCTAATATCATTCCCAAATTGAGACCTACCAGTCAGCTACGCTGCCATCGGTCTCGTAAAAATATTCGCCGCCCAGTTCTTCTGTGTATTGGTCAATATTCTTTTCCACCGCCTGTTCATCAATTTCGAAACCGAGGCCCGGTTTGGTCGGTAACTCAATATGGCCGTCTACAACCTGCCAGGGATCTTTGAACAGTCCTTCACCGAGGCCCTGATCGATTTGTTCCTGGGCGAGGAAGTTGGGTATTACCGCGTCGACGTGCATACAGGCTGTAAATGCAACCGGCCCTATGGCACAGTGGGGGAGGACATGAATGTAGTAGACTTCGGCCATGTTGGCAATTTTCTTCAGTTCGGTGATGCCGCCGGCGTGTGAACCATCAGGTTGAATGTAGGCGACAGCTTGTTTCTCAAACACCTCGCGGAATTCCCAGCGTGAGTGCAGGCGCTCCCCGGTCGCAATTGGAAAGGGTACGTGGTCCGAGACCAGTTTGAGCGCGTCGACGTTTTCTTGCGGAACCGGTTCTTCGACAAAGAGCGGACGCATCCCTTTAATCTCATGGCAAATCTCAATCGCGAGAGCAGGCGTCATCTTGCCGTGGAAGTCAAAAGCCAGTTCAATATCCGGGCCGACCCACTCACGCATCAGGTAGGCGCGTTTGACAAATCCATCAATAACCGAGGGCGGCTCATGGCCGCGCCACTTGCCACTGGGCCCTGTTTTATACGCGGTATAGCCACTCTTTGAAAGCCATTCTAATCGCTCTTTTGCTTCAGCCAAACCTTCATCGCTCAAATCGTGTATACCCCAGTGGGCGTAGACGCGGATGCGGTCACGGACCGGTCCGCCGAGTAGTTCATAAGTGGGCACGCCGTAGTGTTTGCCGGCAATATCCCACAGCGCCTGATCGAGGCCGGAAAGCGCCGTCATCAGGATAGGGCCACCCCGGTAAAATGCCGAACGGTAGATGTGCTGCCAGTGGTGCTCAATGCGTAGCGGGTCTTTGCCGACGAGGTAATCCGCCAACTCTTCGACCGCGGACGAAGTGCTTTTAGGTTTACCTTCGAGCGTGGTTTCTCCCCAACCGATGAGGCCATTATCGGTGGTTACCTTAACAAGGCGTACACGTGGGAGTGGAAAAAACTGTTCAACTTTTGCGATTTTCATCGCACAGAAGATGGCAAAACGATTCTGAGAGCGCAAGCTCAAGAAAGTGTTAAGTTTTAGGTGTTAGGTTTTAAGCTGGCTATGGTACAACCAGGACATCATTTACAGATTTAGTTCAAGACATGGTTTACACTTTGTGAGGGATGCTGAACGGTAATCGGGTTATATAGTTAAGTTAATGTTATGCGGAGATAGAGGTTTGGTTACCTTCATTGGTGCCGCTAGCGGCACCAACAAAAGCAGCCGTTGACAGGTCAATCTGACCGATTCTGAGAGTGGCAAAGTAAACATCGAAGTGTACCGTGTCTAGTGGTTTTAGTCCAACACTCCAACCGGCGAGGGCGGTGGAGATAGGAATCTGGAGGCCATCGAGTTTGATACATCCGACTCTTGAGACGCGGCGAGTCATCAAATCATAGCTGATATCGGCAGGTGTGCCGCCGTAAGGACGGGCGCTGGGTTGATAGATTTCAGAGGGCGTGCTCATGGCAAGAGCCGCATGGGGGCGTTCTTCATTGAAGGTCTTGCGCCACAGATCGAAGGCCGCCTGTTGGGTGCGAAGATCGTCCTGGGCATGTTTTTGCAACTCCTGTTTGATATCGCGATGCATACGCTCATGGGCTCCGTTATCCTGGGGGTTACCCGGACGTCCACGCTCGAGATTAATCCCTAAGGCCAGCCACCAGGCCGCCAGTTTGCTCAAGCCCAGCACGGCATTGGCACTGGCAAAGGGACTGCCGTTGTCGCTGCGGATGCAAGCGGGAAGTCCATAGCGTTCAAAGAGTTTTGTGAAGCATTCACGCACCGCTTCGCTACGGGCTGAACTGAGCACCCGCACCTCTAATACATAGCGGCTCCATTCATCCCGTACCGTCAAAGGTTCACAACGGTTGCCATCAACGGTGTGCCACCACCCTTTGAAGTCTACACTCCACACTTCGTTACAGCCGCAAGCCTTGACCCCGTAGTGAAGGCGTCCGCTTTTTTGAGCGCTTCTGCGCCGGCGCTTAGTGACTAGGCCCGCCCGTTCCAATACCCGTTTCACGCTCGAGTCCGAGGGGGCCTTCCCATAACGTCTGTCGTAAAGCTCCCGGATCTTGTAGGGGCCCCACGTGGGGTGATGATGCTTCAGTTTGATCAGCGTACACACTACTGATTCGGATAGTTCCTGAACACTTCCATGCGGTCGGCGTGAGCGCTCGTGCAACCCCTCCATCCCTTCGCTCAGAAAGCGCTTCTTCCATTTATACCCTGTCGGTCGGCTGATCCCGTAGTCTTCACACAGCTCGTTCATCTTTACTCCCGGTTGCATCGCCTCCAGGGCGAATTGGTATCTTTGGTCCATTTTTTTTGTTTCCTTCCATGACATCATACCGTTACTTAGCTTCCTTCTTTCTTTGGCAATCTGTAAAGGATGTCCTGAACCTTTTGTGTAAACGATGTCTTGAACCTATACCCTATAGGACTTCACTTTGAATTTTACAGGAAGATCGGGAAGGGCGGGGAGAAAAAGAACAGATCGCCACTACCGAGTACCGCGCATGTGGGCCGACATCCACCAAAGGCACATAAAAGAAAGTTGAAGCTCAAGAATTCAGAATTAAAGAAATTTTAACCGCGGATATCACGGATAGGCATGGATGTTGAATTAGGCAGGTGAAACACGATGCTTGATCTGAATGTCATCCCACCCTCAATTGCGGGTGGGATTGACAACGGATATTCCTACCGCGTTTTTTTAAATCAAAATTTAAAAAAGCGATAGGAATCATCCGGTGCTCAGCCATTGCTGAGCTATTGCGATCAAGCATCGTGTTTCACCTGCTTGAAAAATATTTTTGCTATCTCTGCTTGCCGGTCATAATCTATGTGACCTCGGCGATTCGATCTTCCTGTTCTTCCCGCTCTTCCTATAAAAATCTTTCTTGTGTCTTTTGTGCCTCTTGTGGCCAATCTTTCTTCCTCTTTTTATATCCGCATCATTGTATCTTCCTCCTTCGACTTTCGACCTTCGACTCACTTAAAATAAATCATTCATTGTCACTGATTCTCCTTCGGCTGATTTCAGAAAGGCAATAATGTCCAACAGTTGAACAAGTGTGTAGCGTTGACCATAAGTGTCTGGCATCGCCGATGGACGTATTAACTCAAAGCTTTTTATCTGGTCTGTTTTTATCGACCTCAGGACAGGGGGTAGACTTGTGACGTCATAAACTTTGGTACGTGTGGAGCTTTCGCCTACTTTTACCGCCTCAAGTTGCTCATCGTCATGAGTCGTTAGCGAAAAAAGTTGTCCGGCTGCGGTGGAGACGGAGTCGGGAAGGATTATATCTTTGAGAATCTCACGCGCGGACCTTCCCGCAATGCCACTCAGATCAGGTCCTACATTTTTGCCATTGCTGTTGAAGCGGTGACAGGCAGCACAATTCAATTTATCGCTAAGATCAAAAAACAGTAACTTTCCTTTTTCCGGATCACCCGTCATAACAGAAGAATGATTCTCGCCTGACGGTTGATTGTCCGTGATAGGCTGAGATGCGGGTCTATTCAACGGTGTGGGTGTCGAGAGATCAGATGAAGTTACATCACTGGGAAGCGGAGGCTCGGGATCGTTCGGGCCCAGTTTTGAAAGCGTCCCGATATAGGCTACGACCGCACGGATTTCCTCCCCGCTGAGTCGGGATTTCCAACCGGCCATGGAAGAGTACGGGACACCATCCTCTATCACTTGAATCAAATAATTATTATCCCAGAATTTTCCCCGTAAGCGAGGGCCTCTCCCGGCGCGACCGGCTTTACCATGGCAATAGCCTACTGAGCAGCTCTGTTCAAAAACTGCACGCCCCATCTTTAGGATGTTTATGTCCGGGGACAAAACGGTCGTTTCCTCAGAAAGCAACAAAGTTGGTGAGAAGCACATACACACTGAGACGAGACTGAAGATCAATCTCTCCAGCCAAATCAAACCCGACCTCGTAGCATAACCGCGCATGTGATCACTCTCTAGATGACATTACGCTGAGGTTAAGAAGATAATTATTTATTTACTGAGCGCAAAAACGAATAGGGCGCATCCACTCGTGAAGTCTTCCATCTCCGGCCAGATTTGCGGCATGAGACCTGCAACCGCCGACCCCCATCCGGCAGGTACCGCAATGTATTGCTTTCCGTCGACCGCGTAAGTCATAGGTGAACCGCGATGTCCTGAGCCCGTGTTGAAACTCCAAACTTTCTTGCCAGTAACTGCATCGAGGGCAAAAAAATCACCCTCGGGGTCACCCGTGAATACGAGATTGCCACCCGTTGCTACGGCGGAAGCGAGGAGGGGATATTTTGAACGGTAACTCCATTTCTTTTTTCCAGAAACCGGATCGTAGGCATCGAAGTGACCCCATGCTTCGCCCTCAGGTGTTCGCCGAAGCTCGAAGAGTCCACCCATAAAGACTTCACCCGGTTTTGGTTTCTCTTCTTGTACCGTCAAATTCTGACACCACTCGATACCCGTTGTATAAAACAGTCCCGTTTTCGGGCTATAGGCTGCGTGGTTCCAACTGCGTCCCCCGCCGATCGAGGGGCAGATGATCGTTTGCTCGCCCACCGCCGGTTCTAATCGATCCAAGAGCTGGCCATTTGAATCGATTCCACTGATCCAGTTGATATTTTCAGCGAGAGGCCAGGCGTTTATGAACTCACCATTGGTTCGATCCATTACCCAGGTGTAGCCACCCTTGTTCGGATTAACCAGCAGTTTGCGCTTAACGCCCTCAACTTTCAAATCCAGTAGAACGCATTCATAGGCGGCGTCCCAGTCCCAGACATCATGGGGGATCTCCTGGTGATACCATTTAAGCTCCCCACTGTCTGGATCCAGGGCAACAATACTGTCCGTATACAGATTGTCCCCTTCGCGGTCTTCCCCATAAAAATCGGCCGCGGGATTACCCACCCCCCAGTAGAGTAGATTGAGATCCGCATCATAGGAACCGGTCATCCAGGTAGAGCCACCTCCATACTTCCAGCTATCCCCATTCCAGGTCTCATTACCTTCCACTCCCGGTGCCGGGATAGTCCAGAACCGCCAGGCGTGCCTGCCCGTTTTCGCATTAAAAGCATTGAGGTATCCCCGGTGCGCGGAGTCTCCGGCCGTGACTCCGACGATGACTTTGTCCTTCACTACCAGCGGCGCCCCGGTGATATTGCAGCCGCACTGGTCGACATCTTCGATCTCCACTTTCCAAACTTCCTCACCGGTCTCCGCGTCCAGGGCGAGCAGATGATTATCGATCGTCCCCATATAGACCAGTCCGTGACCCAGGGCGACCCCCCGGTTCCAGGGCCCGTAAAGTAATCCAAATTCCTTGGGCACTGGATAGTAATAGTGCCACAGTTCCTTGCCGGTTACCGCGTCGAGCGCAAACACACGATTCCACGGAGAGGTGATGTACATCACACCATCCGCAACCAACGGCGTGCACGAAAATCCGCCGTCTACAATACCCGTCTGAAAGACCCAGACCGGAACCAGGCGGTCCACGTTTTTTCGATTGATCTGATCCAAAGGACTGTAACGCCAGGCGTTGTATGTGCCGCTGTAAGTCATCCAGTTCTCCGGTTCATTCGCGGCTTCAATGAGCCGCTTCGAATCAATTTCTTCACCCCACAGACCTGTGCTCAGTAAAAGCAACAGGGGTAATAAACCGTATACCATACCTTTTTTAAATTTCATTCGTTTTCCTCCGTTGTGATAAATTATAAATTATAAATTATAAATTATGAATGATGAATGATGCAGGATACAGGATGCAGGTTGCAAGAAATACTTGGCAGTTCCTCATTATCGCTTATACGCATTTACGCTTCTTCGCATACCTCTTTTTGACCTTTTGACCTTTTGACCAGGTTCATCCCATATCGAATTTCATAACCGTGTATTCATGCCCGTGGAAGACAACCTCTTCGAATATTTTCCAGCCCAGGCGTGAATAGAGATTTAACTGGTCGGGGGTAAATAGATAAAGCCGGGGAAAATTCAGGGCCCTTGCTTTTTCAACCACGTGTTTAACAAGGGCGGAACCGATGCCTTGTTTACGATGCTCGGAAAGAACAAATACCGTGGACAACCAGGGCGATAAATTCTGACGTATCGGCAAGTCGTAAAGAGTAAGGCTCGCTGAGCCGACAGGAACGGATCCGGAGAACGCAACGAAGGTCAGGGGAAGGGTGGTTTTGTTAAGATGTTCTTTCAGATCAGCTATCCGCCATTCAACTGTTTGTTGCGGTTCAATAGTGCTCGGCCCCCATTGCTGAAAATGCCAATTGGCAATGAACGGTATCAAGTCAGCGTGCTTTTCCAGGGGTTCAATTATCATTCAGATTGAATGATAGTCAAAAGGTCAAAAAGTCAAAAAGTCAAAAAGTCAAAAGGGGAGGAGCTGATAGGTTTCTATAGTATTTGCGGGATAATTGAGGCTGAAAAGAAATGCTAATATGTACTTGCATGTGGGTGTAAGGGGCCTAATATGCACCCTTCTTAGTGGGAAAGTAATTCTCACTTTAAACCGTGCATCCAGCCTTTAAAGCAGGGACGCACAATCACCGCGATCATTGCGGTCCTTTCTTTTCCACGCGTCCGGCAGGTAGAGATTTGTATCATACCGGATTTGGAAATATATGAAAGAAAATAGTCATGCGCCACGTGCGCATAATGGACATACTGTCCCTCAACAAGAACCGCGACCTCTTGAAGGTGCCTTTGGTGCACTGCTTCCGGAGATTCAGCGGGCTGTAAAAGCCGAGGGCTATGTCACCCCCACCCCTATTCAGGAGCAATGCATTCCGCATTTGCTTGAAGGTCGGGACCTGCTGGGCTGTGCCCAGACCGGAACCGGCAAAACTGCTGCCTTTGCCTTACCGCTTCTGCAAGGGCTTGCCGGCAGATCACGTAAGTTTCAGAAAGGAACACCCTTGTCGCTCATCCTTGCTCCCACCCGCGAACTCGCGGCGCAGATCGAGGATAGTATTAGAACTTACGGCCGTTTTCTCCGCGTACGTCATACCGTAATTTTCGGCGGAGTCAGCCAGTTTAACCAAGTCAAGGCACTGAACCGTGGAATCGATATTCTTGTCGCTACGCCCGGCCGTTTACTTGATCTGATCGAGCAGGGATATATCCACCTGAATCAAGTGGAGGTATTCATTCTCGATGAAGTGGATCGCATGCTCGACATGGGATTTATTCCCGACATCAAGCGTGTAATGGCCTTAATTCCGAAGGAGCGTCAGACCCTGTTTTTCTCCGCCACGATGGCTCCGAAAATGAGAGAGCTGGCTCACACCATGGTCCGCAACCCGGTAAAAGTGACGATTGCGCCGAACAAACCTACGTTGGACAGTATCGATCAGAAAATACTTTTTGTGAATAAAAAGAACAAGGATGCCCTGTTGGTTTCCCTCTTGGGCGATCCTCAGATCAATAAAGCGCTCATTTTTACACAGATGAAGCACGTCGCCAACCGCGTAGTGGACAAGTTGTACGACGCGGGCATTCGTGGAACCGCAATCCATAGCAATAAAAGCCAGGCTGCGCGTACCAAAGCACTGGATGGCTTCAAGCGCGGTCGTTTCCGGGTGATGGTCGCCACTGATGTAGCGGCGAGAGGTTTGGATGTGGATGATATCACTCATGTCATCAACTACGATCTACCCGTGGAGGCCGAAACTTATGTGCACCGCATTGGGCGCACCGCCAGGGCGGGGGCGAGAGGTGATGCCATTTCGTTCTGTTGCGCCGAAGACCGAAGTAATCTGCGGGATATTGAACGTCTGTTGGGCAATCCTGTGCCAGCCGATAAGGATCATGCTTTTCATTGCGACAAAGCCGTTTCGTCCTCCAGCAAGCCAGCTAAGAAGAGATACTTCCGTGGCATTGGTGGTGGAGGAGGAGGCCGCAGCAGTAATAGTGGCCGCGGTGGTTTCTCCCGCTTTCGCACACGAAGCCGCAACGGCGGTGGTAAGGTCAATAAAGGCCGCGCAAATTAGGGAAAGCGCTAACGCGTGTGTTATGTTTTAAGTGTCAGGTTTTAGGTTTTCATCTTCAACCCTGCGTGCCCTGAGCGTAGTCGAAGGGAACCCTCTCTCCGCTCAGATATAACCCGTGGCGCGAAGCAGTGTTTCCTGCACGAGCAATTCGTGGTCGTAGGAGCGATCAGGTTGACGTTCACCGGAGAGGACGCTGAGCAGAGCCTCGAGCTCACGATCGTAGAGTTGTTGCCGGGTGTGCCCTATGACCTCGACGATCTGTTCGCCCACGGCGAAGTCGCCTTGCGCTTTATCGAGGCAGAGACGTATCCTATCACCAGGCTCAAAGGGTTCGAGGATGATGGCACTTCCTTTTGTCCCATAGACTTCAAAGCGACGGGCCGTCGGATTTGTTTCGAAGGCTGAAATATCAATGAAAACTATCGCGCCATCGTATTCAAAGACACCGAGCGAGTTGTCGATACAGTCCTTCGCTTCGCTGTCATTGTGCAGGAAGGTGGAGATCTTAGATGGACGTCCCAACAGCCAGACGACCTGGTCGAGCATATGAGAGGCGAGATCGTAAAAGATCCCGCCATTGAATATAGAAAACGCTTCTCGATTCTCCACCGGCAGGTTCGTGGACATGTGCGCGCGGAGTGAAGTGATATCACCCAGTAAGCCGTCATGGACCCAGGCTGCGACCTGTTGAAAACCGGTGTGATAGCGGAACATGAATCCCATCTGGAGCTGGGTTCCCTGCTTGCGTGCCATGGCGACGACGCGTTGCCATTTTTCCCAGTCGTTGCCCGCCGGCTTATCGTACCAGACATTCTTCCCCGCACTGACGAGTGCTTCTGTCTGGTCGAGACTCTCGATGTTCGCGCCTTCGGAAGTGACGGCGATAATCAATTCGTCGTTCAGGATTTTCGATGGATCATCTAAAAAATCAGCTTCAGACCATGGGGCCTGGTCCTCGATTGATTGTCGTCTAGCTTCATCGGGTTCGTAGACACCGGCAACTTCGACATTGGGATTGGACAACAGAGATTGTAGTTTACCCTCGGCGTGGCCGTGTTTCGTGCCCCATTGCGCAAATTTCACCATGCTTCAATCTGTTTTATTATCGGACTACATCGCTTCTTCACGGAGGAGAAAGGCACGGATATCGTATTTACCCGGGCGCTCTGGTGTCAGGTGTCCCGATTCAACCATGAGATCGAGAGGGTTGACACGCGTTTGGAGTGGCAGGTCGACGCGCTCGTGGCAGCGCGCGGACTCATAAACAGCGTGGATCATCTCAAGTGCTTTGAGCCCTTGTTGCGCTTCACCGCGATGGCTCTCGATCTTTCCTTCAATCCAGTCCGCAAGTTCATCGGCTTGGGCGACGCCCGCTTCGACCCATTCAAACTGTTCGGCACCAAATTTTGTGAAGCGACCATCGGGCTCATGCATCTTCCACTTACCCCCTGTATCCGCATTCAACAGTTGCAAGTCGTTTACGGACATCTGAATCATACCCTCAGTGCCGTAAATTTGTGCGCCCTGAAAGAGAGGAGAGGGTGTCAGGTCACAGAGAATCAACGCGCGTGCGCCGTGCGCAAACTGATAGACAACTTCAGCGCGGTCTTCGATTCTCGTGTTGCGCTCCCAGCGATCGGTTTTCCGTTCGATGTTTCCCATCGCCCAGACGCATTCGTCGTCGCCGAGGAGGTAACGGAACATATCGGTCTGATGTGTGCAGAAATTGGGTAGCCCCTGTCCACCGATGCTTGTCATGAGGATAACATCTCCGACCGCCCCTTCGGCAATCAGGTTTTTGGCAAGTGTGTAGGCGGGTAAAAAACGACGCTGGTGGGCGATCGCAAGCTTTACCTCGTTGCGTTGACAGGCGATGATCATCTGTTCCGCGCGGCCGAGATTATCAGCCATCGGCTTCTCACAGAGAATTACTTTTGGCCGGAACGCTGCTGCCGCAATCGTCCAATCGGCATGACCGATGTGCCAGGTGCAAACCGAGACAACATCCGGTTTTTCTTTTTCCAACATTTCTCGCGCATCCGTGTAGTGCTTGGGTTTTATACCGAAGGCTTCGTCGACTTCGTTCATGGCCGATTCGTGGAAATCAGCGAGTGCAACAATTTCGAATCGACCAGTAGTCAGATAGCCGCGAATGTGGTTGCGGGACATAAGTCCGCAGCCGATGATGACGGTTTTATGAGTTTTCATTCTGTTAGAGTCAAAAAGTCATATCAATTGTCGATTTTTCGATTGCGGAATGCGGATTGAAGAGATAGCCACATAAAGCACAAGAAACACAAGACAAGATTCAGAGAAAGGTATAGGTTCAAGACATCGTTTACACAAAAGGTTCAGGACATCCTTTACAGATTGCCAAAGAAAGAAGGAAGCTAAGTAACGGTATGATGTCATGGAAGGAAACAAAAAAAATGGACCAAAGATACCAATTCGCCCTGGAGGCGATGCAACCGGGAGTAAAGATGAACGAGCTGTGTGAAGACTACGGGATCAGCCGACCGACAGGGTATAAATGGAAGAAGCGCTTTCTGAGCGAAGGGATGGAGGGGTTGCACGAGCGCTCACGCCGACCGCATGGAAGTGTTCAGGAACTATCCGAATCAGTAGTGTGTACGCTGATCAAACTGAAGCATCATCACCCCACGTGGGGCCCCTACAAGATCCGGGAGCTTTACGACAGACGTTATGGGAAGGCCCCCTCGGACTCGAGCGTGAAACGGGTATTGGAACGGGCGGGCCTAGTCACTAAGCGCCGGCGCAGAAGCGCTCAAAAAAGCGGACGCCTTCACTACGGGGTCAAGGCTTGCGGCTGTAACGAAGTGTGGAGTGTAGACTTCAAAGGGTGGTGGCACACCGTTGATGGCAACCGTTGTGAACCTTTGACGGTACGGGATGAATGGAGCCGCTATGTATTAGAGGTGCGGGTGCTCAGTTCAGCCCGTAGCGAAGCGGTGCGTGAATGCTTCACAAAACTCTTTGAACGCTATGGACTTCCCGCTTGCATCCGCAGCGACAACGGCAGTCCCTTTGCCAGTGCCAATGCCGTGCTGGGCTTGAGCAAACTGGCGGCCTGGTGGCTGGCCTTAGGGATTAATCTCGAGCGTGGACGTCCGGGTAACCCCCAGGATAACGGAGCCCATGAGCGTATGCATCGCGATATCAAACAGGAGTTGCAAAAACATGCCCAGGACGATCTTCGCACCCAACAGGCGGCCTTCGATCTGTGGCGCAAGACCTTCAATGAAGAACGCCCCCATGCGGCTCTTGCCATGAGCACGCCCTCTGAAATCTATCAACCCAGCGCCCGTCCTTACGGCGGCACACCTGCCGATATCAGCTATGATTTGATGACTCGCCGCGTCTCAAGAGTCGGATGTATCAAACTCGATGGCCTCCAGATTCCTATCTCCACCGCCCTCGCCGGTTGGAGTGTTGGACTAAAACCACTAGACACGGTACACTTCGATGTTTACTTTGCCACTCTCAGAATCGGTCAGATTGACCTGTCAACGGCTGCTTTTGTTGGTGCCGCTAGCGGCACCAATGAAGGTAACCAAACCTCTATCTCCGCATAACATTAACTTAACTATATAACCCGATTACCGTTCAGCATCCCTCACAAAGTGTAAACCATGTCTTGAACTAAATCTGTAAATGATGTCCTGGTTGTACCGTCCTGGTTGTACCACCATATGCTTAACGCTTAAAACCTAATACCTAAAACTTGACACTTCTCGAAGAGATCACTCGATCGTCAATTCTTCAGTAGTAACAGTGATAGTGTCCCCATCCTCATTGGCAACATCGCGTTGGCAATAGCGGCTGCCATTTTTGCTGCGTTTTGGGCTATAGTTATATTTGTCTTTATGTGATTCTAGGTCTTATAGGTGTCGGAGGATTCTAGGTCTTATAGTTATATATATGGCTTGTTCTTAATATTTTAAAAAGTGAAATGTTCTTTATCGGTATTTATGCAATCGTGGGTGTCTGTAACTTCACAAAAGGTGTAAAACAGGGGACTTCTTTTAAAAACTGTACACTTTAGTGGTATACGAAATCATAAATGATTGATGATTTAAATTTAGTATTTCACTCATACAGTCTACTACTGCTATATCCTCTGCGTAGTAACTCATAATAGTAAACTTTCAGCTGGTATAACCCACTGGAGTGTCACCCTCGCGAAGTACAAACATCTTAGTTGTAGTTTAAGGAGTTATGACAACAGGATGTTGGGGTTTCCCACGGCTTGAAACCCTTAACAGTTTACATAAGAAAAAAGTGATGATCAATTCAAGCTCCCACATTTAAAACAGGGTTTACCCTCCTGGATAGGGATAGCACTGGCATAACGGTTCCAACAAGTGGGGCATGAGTCTCGTAAAGGTTTAACTGGGAATGAAAGGCAAAAGGGGTCAGGCTCTGCATTCCGACATAAAATTATGTATGTCAGAATGCAGAGCCTGACCCCTTGCTGAGCTCCAATGCAATAAGCCGGTGTCCCGTATCATTCCAAGCAGATGCCTTATGCACTGGCATTAAATATGCCAAGATCGCAACAATACAGCTATTAATAATGCCTACTAGCTTATTAGGGGGTAATACCATTTTATTTCTTTGCCCATTACTTGAATACTTCGCCTAAAAGGATTTATTAAACTAAAACCTTAATAACAATAACATCAAAAAGGGGGAGCAAAATGGCAAATTATATAGTGCTTGGTAATTTCACCGACCAGGGAATACGCAATATTAAGGAAACGGAAAAACGAGCTGAAGCTTTCAAGTCAATGGCGAAGGGTGCTGGTGTCACCGTTAAAGATATCTTCTGGACTCTGGGCCAATACGATTTGGTTATAACCATGGACGCGCCTGACGATGAGTCGGTAACCGCTCTTGGATTAAGCGTCGGGTCATTGGGGAATGTTCGGACGCAAACACTGCGAGCCTTTTCGGCTGAAGAGATGGGGAAGATTCTAAGCAAGGTAGTATGAAAGGAATTTTTAGGATTTAATGCCGCGACGGTTTGATTTCTTTAGACCACTTGACTGATCACGCGAAAAACCAATCCCATCGACTGAATACAGAGCGGCCAATACATCGCAGTAAATACAGCAAATCAGTGAGGAAATTCTTTAATCAACCAGATATAGCGGGAAATAGCGATTGGAGCCCTAAGAGATTAATTACGTTTGAAGACAGGATTAAATGAAAGAGGATTACAGAGTTTTTGATCATAAAAAAAGCGGAGGTTTCTATATCGGGAAGGTTTATTATGACGATGAAGGGGAACCAAAAGATTGGACAAAGGAAGATGTTGCCCAATTCGGGGTTTGGCAAAGCGTAGTAGATATTAATAAAGACTTAAAACTAATGATCGAAGCTCTAGCAAAACCAGTTTTACAAGAAAACGGAGGCAAATTAAGAGAGGCTAAATCAAATAACCCCACGGAGGAAGAGATTGCACGTTGGGAGGAAGAGTCACCTAGTCGGTATACTCAACCGGAAGAACACTGGGCGAATCCATAAAAGAGAATGAAGAAGACCTTTCCTACAACTGTCAGATTTGGTCGTTACTAGAGTACATTATGACATACGTGGTTACAGAAAAATGTGTTGATTGCTTATATACAAACTGTGTTGATGTTTGCCCGGTTGAAGCATTTCACGAAGGTCCTGACTGCCTCTACATCAATCCAGATTCGTGTATCGACTGTGACGCTTGTGTCGAGGAATGCCCGGTGGACGCGATATACCGAGATGCCGATGTTCCAGAGGAGTATGAAGAGTGGATTGCAAAAAATGAAGAGGCGGATAAATATCCAATGATACCCGTATCTAAAGATCCGCTTTTAGGTCCCAGATGTGTGGATCCCAATGCTGGTTAAGATCTCAGCCGCAAAATCCCTCTCACCGCTCGCTGAGACTCGAGATTGCCAAGTTTGAAAGGGGGAACCATCAAGGGAGCAATTGGCTTGTATATTATCAGGCACCGGATACCATCGCTTGCAAAAAACCTAAGAAGCTAGTATGCTTTAGTATTGGAGAGAAAAGCGAAGCAGCAACCATTGACGTTAAAGTCGGGCAAAAACGTCCCATGGAATGCCGACAAGCCCAAAAATAGTAATCAGGTTAATGCTGATAAACCACCACGAAATCATAATGGATAGGTTGTAATTCAAGATGGTAAAATTATTGGGCCACGTTATAGGTATTATGAGACGGCATCGGAAAATGCGGGCTACGGCAGTGTCACCAGCTTTGACTTAGCCTCTACAAAGAAAAATGAATAGTTAGAAAAATGAGTAAAGAAAATCTAAAGATCGTCTGTGTCTTATATAGTGATCCTGTAGATGGGTATCCACCAAAATATGCGCGTGCTGATATTCCAAAGCTACCAAATTATCCTGATGGACAAACGATGCCATCACCAGCAGCCATCGATTTTAATCCTGGAGACCTTCTCGGATGTGTATCTGGTGAACTTGGTCTACGAAAATTCATAGAAGACCGCGGTCATACCTTCGTTGTTACAGAAGATAAGGACGGCGCAGATTCCGTTTTCGAAAAGGAGATTGTTGATGCCGATGTTGTTATCTCGCAACCGTTTTGGCCGGCATATTTAACGGCCGAAAGGATTGTTAAATCGCCCAAGTTAAAGATGGCGATAACAGCAGGTATCGGTTCAGACCATGTGGATCTACAAGCTGCAATTGACAACGATATTACCGTAACCGAGGTTACTTATTGTAACAGCATCAGTGTGTCTGAGCATGTCGTTATGATGATCTTAGCGCTCGTTCGAAATTATATTCCTTCATACAATTGGGTTATAAAAGGTGGATGGAATATTGCCGATTGCGTCGAGAGGGCCTATGATCTTGAGGGGATGAATGTAGGTACTGTTGCAGCGGGTCGAATTGGAACAGCGGTTCTAAGGCGTTTGAAACCTTTCGATGTAAAACTTCATTATTTTGATAGACACAGACTTCCAACTGAAGTTGAAGAGGAACTTAACTTAACAGTTCATGACAGCGTCGAGTCTATGATTAAGGTCTGTGACGTGGTGACAATTAATTGTCCCCTTCATGCTGAGACGGAACATCTTTTTGATGAAGCGATGATTACTAAAATGAAGCGAGGTGCTTATCTTATTAATACCGCTCGCGGGAAAATCTGCGACCGTAATGCAGTCGCAAAAGCACTAGGGAGTGGTCAATTGGCTGGTTATGCAGGGGATGTGTGGTTTCCACAGCCGTCCCCAAAAGATCATCCATGGAGAACCATGCCAAACCATGGGATGACACCACACACATCCGGAACGTCACTCGCAGCTCAAGCTCGCTATTCAGCCGGCGTTAGGGAAATTTTAGAATGCTGGTTTGATGATAAACCAATACGCGATGAATATCTCATCGTGGACGCCGGTAAGCTTGCAGGTGCTGGAGCACATTCTTATAGTGAAGGCGATACAACCGGTGGGTCCGACGAAGCTACGAGATTTAAAGAAGGAAATTAAGTAAATACAATAAGAGAAAGCCAATTGGGGAATGGGGAAGTCAAACATCATGCCAATCTATGAATATCGCTGTCAAAAATGCAAAAACCGTTTCTCTATCACGGAAAGCATCACCGAACACGGGACGAAAAAAATACGGTGCCCTAAGTGCAAGAGCACAAAGATCGACCGAGTCTACGGGTCGTTCTCCGCGCAGACTTTAAAGAAAAGCTGATAGCAGGGAACGGGAAAGGGGTCAAACGTAGAATTTAAATGTGCTTGTCTATTTAGTTAATTACAGCCCCTAAAAACAGAATCTAATTAATAGTAATTCATACTATGAATTACTTACCTCTCATTTGAGTTACCGCGAGCGTCGGAAAACCGTTTGGATTACGGTCACAACCTGACATTGTCAAGATATTCACTGGAGGGATGAACCGCGGAGACGCAGAGAACGCTAATACGCGTGTTAAGTTTTAAGTGTTAGGTTTTAGGCTAATGGAGTGTATTTTTAAAGAATCTTATAGTATGACCCAGAACAACGATCAGGTGAAACACGGCCTGCGACGAGCTCAGTCGAATCGTGCTTAATCTCAATAGTCCACCCCCCGCCGTATGTGGATAAACCAATTGGTGATTTAGAGGGATGTGTCTTTGCGTGACCCCCCCTTGTTTAATAGGGAAAAGATACTAAAATAGTGTCTGCGTTATCCTTGTATATAGGTGGATCGGGCTGTCCCCAGCGCGCATCTTAACTCAATGTAATAAATTAAACGCGCTAGGGACAGCGCGTTCCACCTTTTGCGTTTTCCTCTTCTCTCTAAATTTTTTTTGTGCTTTTTGTGCCTTCTGTGACTATCTCTTTTTCAATCGAAAATCGACAATCGTAAATCCGCAATCGATAGACCTTTTAACTACTGAAAGTATCCTTTCAGTCTCATCCAATTTATCCAGCGTTGACGGCGGGGATCGTTACTGGGATTGGCTATCCAGTCCGGGTGGTACTCCGGTCGGCGTTTAGCAAAGCTCTCCTTGGCGCGCGCCGCTCGCACTTTTTGTGAAATTTGCACTTGCTTGTTGACGGCTTCCTCTTCTTCGGGGGAAACGGCTTGCTTTAAAAAAATCATCGATATTAAACGCCGGTCAATAGCCCCCCCCGTGCTGGCATGCCAAATTCTGAAATCAAAGACAATTAAATCACCTGGGGTCGTGGAGCAGATAAGGGCGGGGACTTCACCAATTGCAAGACCGGCACTTGAATCTGAACCACCATTAGTAACCTTTTCGTCTCGTTTGAGACCGTCATTTTTTGGCTTATGCATTTCGATTTGCTTGATCTTGTCATGCATGGGGAAACAGTGTGACCCGGGGATGACGCGCAGAGCGCCATTATCGCCATTGAGCGGTTGCAAGTAAGTGACAACCTTTATCCCCTGTATATATTGAAAGTTGGAATCGGGATGCCAGTATGTTTCACCGGCTTGACTGTTAGAATTGCAGGAAATCCCGTAAAATCCATCCGTATAAATAGACTCCACAATTTCGATTACCCGTGGATCTTCTAAGAGCGATCCCGCAAAGGGAGTATCGGGTCCAAGACTGGGCCAGCTCGCCTTTAATTGTTTTTCTCCTTCATCTTTTCCTACCGTGGTCGTCGCCAGTTTTGCGTCAAACTCGGCGTTTAATTTCTGGACTTTTTTCTCACTGAGAATACCCCTCAAGATGAGTACCCCAAAAATATTGAAATGTTCGACCTGTGAATGGGAGAGCATAGCATTAGTCAAAAGGTCAAAAAGTCAAAAAGTCAAAAAGTAAATGCAGGGAAAGATGATTGAACCGCCGAGACGCAGAGGTCGCTGAGGCAATGCCCGGTCGCCGGTCGTCATCCTACAATCATGGGACTAAGACCGACAGATAAGGGACACCAGCCGTCGTCCCGCAGTCGCGGGACTATGGCCGACAGGCAAGAAAGATCTTTAACAGGAAGAACGGGAAGGTCGGAAAGATAGATCAGGTGAAACACGGCGCTTAATCGCAATTGCTCAGCTATAGCTGAGCGACGGCTGGGCCCAACCGTTTTTTTTAAATGAAAATTTAAAAAACCGCGTAGGGATTATCCGTATCAGTCTCACCCGCGTACGCGGGTGGAATGACATTGCGATTATGCACCGTGTTTCACCTGAAATATTCAGTGCATCTTGACTGTTATGCATAGTTCTACGACTTCAGGATGACGATTGGTTGCTAATTTTTACCGTCGACTTTCGACCTTTGACATTCGACTATACATATTCAATATCCGCGCTTATCCGTGTAATCCGCTGTTAATAATTCTTAATTTCCTGAGGTCTTGAGTTCCAAATTTTCTTTAACTCCCCGCCATTCCTGTAAAAATCTTTGTTCTACTTCCCTTTTTGACTTTCGACACTATTACTAAATTCTAACACTTACTCATTTTGAAATCTTTAGATATAAAATTTCGCTTTGATGATCTTTGCATTGTGAGGGGAAAAAATGCGGAGGGTGTGGAGCTCACCGCGGCTGATGCGATACAAAAAAAATTTGCGGACCGGTCAGGGAAAAAAGTTCCCATCGTAAAAGAAGGTGACACCAGGCGTTACCGAAAAAACCACATCATTGTCGGCACCCCCGCAACTTGTGACCGGCTTCAAAAAATGGAGAAGCCAAAACACGATGGCTGGCAAATGTCTGTCGACGATGATAATATATCTTTGCTCGGAGGAGTGCCGAGGGGCGCTCTCTACGCGGCTGACCACTTTCTCAATGTAATAAAAATAAGCAAAGTTGGGTTAAGTATTCAAAAGAAGACGGTGCGAGAAGAGCCAAGTTTTCAGACACGCCTGTTTTTAGATTACGGTATGGAGAATCCTGATTTTAAATTGACGGATGCGGACCTCTTAAGACGCCATCGATACAACGCATGTATGATGGGGATCTATACTTCAAACGCGATCCTGTTAAAAAACAGTTTACCCAAAGTTTACCGGCTTGTGAAAAACAGATCGAGAGCTGAAAAATTCATCCAGAGGGAACGGCGCCGAGCGCAGCATCTCGACAAACTTCGCAAAAACTACGATATCGATTACTATATCTACTTTACGCTAGGAATACCCAACCATTTACGCGAAGCCGTTTATAAAATATACCCGGACATTAAGGGCGTCGATCACCCGGACTCCTACGAGAGTGCCCATTTGTGTCCATCCAATCCTACAACTTGGAAAATATGGCATATAATCGTGCAGGAGGTCTTTGATCTCTATCCCGGGGCCACGGGTATCTACCTCGACATAATGCACAATGGCTATGGCATTTACTGCCAGTGTGAGAAATGCAAAGCAAGAGGTCTGGATACTTTCCCCCTAGAACTCAGGAAAGCGCTTCTTGAGACCTTCAAAGTTATCAAAAAGAATAAAAAGAAACTTCTCTATCACACCTGGACTTCGGGCGCTAAACCAAGGAAAGGAAAATCCTCGGGAAGTGACAGTGGTAAGCCCTGGCACCTGCCGGGAGATAAGCCCGAGTGGGTTTTTCGACAGGTCATTGAGTGGACCCCGGCAGAGGTAGAGCTCGTAAAAATGGATACCTGGGGCGACTGCCTGCCCACCGCACCCCTCGATCCGATTATCGGAAATACAGGTAAGCATCCACAAGTAGTCCAGTTTCAATTAGCGGCTGAATACCGCGGTTTTAACAAGGTACCCAGTTCCATGGTGCAATACCTGAAAGACCGTATGAGTGTGTGCGCTCAACGAAATGTAGGTGGGGTCTTATCGATAATCGGTGGGTGGATGGATCCATTCTATATATTCTGGAAAGATATTATTAACAGCATCAATTACGAGGCTTTCGCCAAACTCGCCTGGAATATTGAGATGGATGTGGATGATATCTGGCGTTCATGGGCTGAAAAAACTTTTGGTGCGAAAGCGGCATCCTCTGTCATCGCCGCTCTTAAGCTGTCCCAGGCTGTGTTAGAGAAGTCGCTCGCGGTTAAAGGAATCAACTTTAACGATCACAGCGGCTATCCGGATTCGTTTGCCCGGATCTGGGAGACCACTTGGGACTGGTCCAACTACTGGTATCCCGACAGCCATGCAAGGTTCGCTCCCACCCCGCAAAATATTACAGAGATAATTGCCGAGAAGGAGGAGGCCATCAGTTTGGTGAGAGAGATGTTAAGCCATATCGGTAAAGCCAGAACGAATTTGCGACCTGCGCATTACCGGGAATTAAAGGAAAGAACTGAATGGCTTCTTTACTATGTTACTATCCAGCGATATCTCGCTGAGATATACTTTCGGGGTTACAACCTCGAAGAGCAGGCAAAGTTGGGAAATGCAGAAGTCGAACAGTTAAAACGCATCGATCATGCCGTTGCCGAAGTAAAAAAAGCGTTGGCAAAATTACCAGCTACTGCAAAAAAGGAAAGTTACTACCAGGACATGCCACACAAAAGTATGCCGCGTTATCCTATCTACCCATGGCTGCCCTCCCATTCAGAGGGACATCCCGTAAAGTTTGCCACGATGTTAAGAGACCGCGCCGCCAGTATATGCTTCCGCATCAGTTGTGACGGTAAGATGAATTGACCCGGGTCAAAAAGTCAAAAGGTCAAAAGGGAAGAGATTACTGTCATTGGAAGGGGTTTCCTCTGCCCACACTAAGCATTGCTGCTACCTTTGCCAATGAGGATGGTGATCCTATCACTGTTACGACTGAAGAGAAGACCGTCGAGTGACGCCTAAAGGGGTATGCGCCAGTTATCCCCTCACTCATAAAAACCTCGTCAGTACTCTTCAGCGTTCGAGATTCCTAAGTTGTGTGACTGGATACTATTGAATCCCATCGGGGAAAAATCCCCTCCACCGTATACAAGGTAATGGATATATAAGAAGACGTGAGCGCGTTATGGTGAACCCCCCGCCCCCTAAATTATCAGGGAAAAGTAATTAATTTCAGTCAGCGTTATCCCTGGATATCGACGTGTCTGTTGTCGATATGTTGTCGTTTTAGTATATTTAAAAAAACCCTATTATTTATAAGAACATAATATATAGTTACTTACATAACTGGCGGAGAGAGGGGGATTCGAACCCACGGTTACAATGCGGTGGATATATAGTGCCGTATTCCGCTTAATTTAAACAATTAAACAGTCTATGTCATTCTTGACACTCCACGTTATTGTAATATTAATTGTAATATGGCTTCGTTAAGAAAGGTTCCCAATTCTAAATATTGGATTGCCTGTTACACCGATCACACCGGTAAGCAGAGGCAGAAAAGCACCAAGGAGACAGACAGGCGAAGAGCGCAGAAGATAGCGGATAAACTCGAGTCAGCATATCAGCAAACATTAACTGAAGCCCAGGTAAGGAAATTGCTTTCTGAAGCCTATGAAGATATACATGGCGATCGCCTATTTACTGCATCAGCAGAAGAATTTTTTTCACAGTGGCTTGAGAAAAAAGATGTAGAAACCGCACCTGCAACCTTGCATCGCTACCAGAGCGTTATAAAAAAATTCCTGAATGCCATTGGCGAAAAACGGGATAAAGATCTCGTTTTTATTACGGTCAATGATTTGACTCAATACCGTGATCATATAGCGAGAGAATTAAGTATATCGAGTGCCAATATACATTTAAAAATTATTCGGGCCGCGTTGCAGGATGCCCTGCGCAGAGGTTTGATTGAATCCAATCCTGCGGCTTTGGTTCCCGTAATAAAACGCAAAAACGGAACTGCAAACGAAAGACGAGCCTTTACCTTACCGGAGCTAAGAAAAATACTCGAAGTAGCTGATTTTGAATGGCAGGGAATCATACTTACCGGTATTTACACCGGACAGAGACTCGGTGATATAGCACGCCTGACATGGAATTCTGTGGATGTGCGCAGGGAAGAAATAGCACTCACGACTGGTAAAACGGGGCGACGCATTATTTTGCCCATAGCAAAACCATTATTGGAGTATTATCTGTCATTACCTGCACAGGATAATTTAGAGAGTCCTGTATTTCCGGGCGCTTTTGCAATTACGCATAAACAGGGACGCACTGGGTCATTATCAAATCAATTTTATTCCATTCTTGTAAGTGCTGGGCTGGCTCCTCCACGGTCACATAATGCCTCGAGAAATGGACGTGACGGAAAACGCAAGGGCAATGCTTTATCATTCCATTGCTTAAGGCACACGGCGACAAGTTTGTTAAAAAATGCGGGGGTTTCCGAAGCAGTAGCGATGGACATCATCGGGCATGATTCCAAAGCTATCAGCGCAAATTATACCCATATAGAGGCTTCAACTAAGCGGAAGGCCCTAAACGCTCTTCCAGATATTACAAGTCAGTAGCGTATTACTTTACATGCTAAATAAGCAAGAGACCCGAGGGGAAGTTATTTCAGCTTGTCAGTTTAAATCAAAAAAAACCGGCAAACCATACTGGGCTATCCAGATAGATTGGAATTTACCGAAGCCAGAAGTGCCAAAATTAAGAAAGCATATAATCCCTCTACCAGTTCCTGAGTTTGGGACAATATTTCATGATGTTAAACTTTCCACCGATTGTTTGGAAACAGAAAAGCTTAGTAAGCCTGAGGAATTTAACGGAGTTATTTGCCACTACCGTGTAAATGCAATTACCCGTACAGATAACGATAAATATTGTGAAAGGAGCGTATATATTGAAGGAGGTACCCGCATAGGTAAACAAAACGCAGAAGGCTTTAAGAGTCTGATGGAGAGAATTTACCGTGAGGAGCAACAAAAATTAAACCAGCAATTTGATGAGCAAACTAAACCGAAACGCCTAATTACTGAAAAGACTTTGGGGGATGGTACACCTATTACCATTAAATCTAGATCAGTTGACCATCACAGCAATCGTAAAGAAATGGCCACAGCTTTACAGCGTAAGGAATATCCTAATCTGTACAATGCCCTTGACGGTCTAAGTAGAGCAAAAGATGAAACTGAAAAAAAGAAATGGGCAGAAAAAGCGCGTCGGGGACTTATCGTAGATTTAAAAAAAAATACTGGGATTCAACTCAGTGCAGAAGGCGAGGCAGAACTCTTACGGGACAATGCTTTCATTAATATGCTAAATGAGGCCAATGAAAAGCCAAGAAAGAAGCCACATCCATTGGATTGGGAATTAGTTCTAGGCTGGATAATTAAAGGGTACTATAAAATGAACGAACAGGAATTGGCAGCGAATATAAAAAGGAATACAGGACACGACTTCAAAGGGGCTACGATTGCGAGGCGCGCACGTGACCTTGGTTTGGAAACCGCTTTAAAAAGAGGACGCCCCGAGAAAAAAGAGGAATCATTTTAATTCGGCCAGAGGTAAAGAAACCTTGGCCGAATTACCCAACATAATGACGCAGATCATCTATAGTGGTCTGCGTTATGAATATTTTAGAAAAAACTCCGACTAACGGCGGAAAAAAGACCGTTAAAGAAGAGGCGGTAGTTATGACCGAGACTGCCTCGAATAATCGCCCTGAATGGATTCGGTTACCACAACCGAGTCGTCGTTGTCCTCACACTGGACTTTCACGGTCCACGTTAAACGAGCTAACGATACCCGGCCCAGCCAATGACAATCGACCACCCGTAAAAAGTGTCGTTCTCAAAAAACGCGGTGCCGTGCGGGGTATTCGGTTGATCAGCTATGACAGCTTGATGGCCTACTTAGAATCCCTCTCGGATAAAAATAATGTGCCCTCATCTAAGAAGAAAAAGGGGGATATCAATGAATGATACATGCCGACGAAAAAGCCCTCCCGCTGGCAGGCGAAAAGGGCATAAATCAACTAAAACTAAAAAAAATAATATCAAAAAAATAACCCCTGTCAAGGTTCAGGAAATATATTATTTATTGGGGTCAGAAGCGGTACTATTGCCTGTTCCATATAAGAAAAAAGGGTGTCGCAAATCCGAGTGGCAGAAAACATCATGGAAAGATACGCAGACTACGGGATGGCAACGTGAACTTAACAAGGGGAATATTGCGGTTCTTACTGGTCAACCATCAAACGGTGTCGTAGCCATAGACTTTGACAGTGATGAGAGCCTCAAGGAATTCCTTGCCCTTAATCCTGATTTAACCGAAAGCACGCGAACAAAAGGTAATCGCGGTGCCGTTATATGGATACGAGTCAAGGGTGATTATCCTGATCTTCGCATCTTTAAGGTAGAAGACAATATTTTCGCGGAATGGAAGTCGACGGGAGGGCAGCAGAATATAAGTGGCATCCACCCCGAAGGGATTCCATATCGTTTCATCGTTAAGACACCCCCTGTAGAAATTAATTTCGCTGAAATTGTATGGCCCGATCAAATTCAAGTAGAACTTCAAATGGAACGCCTTGTAGAGGCACATGGTGAACCATTCTGGACAAATAAAAATGGTCAGCCAACGCTTAATGAGAACTTTTGGGCCGCGTTATATGCTGAAGAAAATTGCCTGCTTTTTGAGCCCAATGAAAGCAAGTTTTTCCGCTACGATGATAGTTCTGGTTTATGGCTTTATCATTATAAAGATATTATAACCGCAGGTGTTTCTAAGCGATTATTGGAGGCCAGTAAAACCGAAAGAAATAAATTTTTAGAAAGGAAACGCACATCGGTCTATCTCAAAAATATCGTCTTCCTTATGCAGGGTATAGCCGCAACACCCAATGCCTTTAAAAAAGACAAAGATTTTATACATGTGGCTAACAACGTTATCACTTTTAAAGACGAAATACACCTGGTGCCTTTTTCACCGAATTTTTATTCGAGAAATGCCTCACCCATATCATATGTAGCGGGGGCCGAGTGCCCGAGATTCCTTGAAGAGCTACTGCTACCCGCCGTCGGTAAAGACAATGCTTTACTAATTCAAAAATGGGCGGGAATGGCGCTCACAGGTCGTAATTTAATTCAACGCATACCCCTGCTCACCGGGACTCCAGGAAGAGGTAAAACTACGATAGTATCGGTTCTCGAAAAACTAATCGGCCAATTCAATGTTGCCGAATTGCGCACAGAACACTTAGCCGGGCGATTTGAGCTGTTTGCCTGTCTTGGAAAAACATTATTAACGGGTAAGGATGTCGCAGGCGACTTTTTGATGAGAACGGGCGCTTCGCAATTAAAGAAGTTGGTAGGCGGTGACCTTTTAGAAGTCGAGGGCAAGGGGATCAATGAGCGATTTCAGATGGTGGGCCAATTCAATGTAATTATTACTTGCAACAGTCGATTGAGAATACGCTTAGAGGGTGATGTGGAAGCATGGAGAAGGCGGCTTATAATAATAAATATCGATGCCCAGCCACCGGGAAAAAAGATACCCGGCTTTGACGAAATACTTATAAGAGATGAAGGGCCTGGTATTTTAAATTGGGCTTTGGCAGGATTCACAATGCTGCTTAAGGATATCGACAAACGGGGAGATATCCGCTTGAGAAAACGACAGCAAGTCCAGGTGGACGCGCTTTTAGCTGAGAGCGAAAGTGCACGACATTTTATTATTGACCGGATCGAACGTGCAGATGGAGAGAATTTAACCGTTGATGAACTCTTGTTAGCCTATGGCGATTATTGTGCGGACAACAGCTGGGTGCCCATGCCAGTAACTATTTTTCAGCGCGAGCTACCTAATTTGATGCTTGAGCTCTTTAGTACGGCAAAAAGTCATTCCATAAAGCGGGAAGATGGTAGTAAAAGAGGATTTTATAGAGTCAGATTCAAAAATGAGAGTAAACCGTGAGCTTAGACATTAACAAACTTGAGAATATACGGCATGAATCCGGTGTGCGCCTTCGTGCTGCATGTCCTGCTTGTAGAGAGATCGGCAGGGACAATCACGGGGATAACCTTTCGGTATGGGAAAACGGGGCTTATCATTGTTGGTCTTATCCCGATGGTGCAGACCATCGAAAAAGAATCTTTGATTTAGCGGGGGAAAAACCAGAAAAAGTTAAATCTTGGTCCAATCCCCATCAAAGGTAACAAAAAGAACCTTCTTGGGACGGCTGGGACGGCTGGGACGCGTAAATTATACTCTATTACAAATCGGGTTAAGAAAGGTAAGAAAATAATTATTCAACCAATATTTACCTATAAGTATAAAACACCCGTCCCAAGCGTCCCAACTGAAGTAACAGAGAATTTTAAAGATATTTGGCTTTGTTGAAAAGCACTTATACAATGAGAAAAAGGGTTAAATGGGGTAAGCATGAGCGTAGTAGGGCTTGTGCTCTTTGCAAAGGTTAGCGCTAGAGGGGTATGAAGCGGTGATTGAAAAGCCCTCGAAGAGGGCTGGCGGTGTTGGTAACATCATGGAGGGCGTCAGAGGCCGTGTGGCGTTACTGGGTAAAATGGCAGATAAGTAGGGCACAGCGATTCGCAAATGGCCGTTTCTGAGCGTGCTCTCCAAGGGCCGAGCCATGACGGTGCCCACCTTCCGGCCGTGGGCAATGAAGCAACGGCTCGTATCGGCGTAGGGGGCCGCGTATGGGTCGATGCGACGTTCGACAGGCAGCCCTATCATCGGCATATTCGTAATCTTGTAGAAATGATAGTGTTAACCCCGCCAAGTGGGTAATGCCATTGTAGTCGCGGAATCGGTGGCAAGATTTATCCGAAACATCGAATACAACAGTGTGACAAACTGGAATGCGAAGCCCACCGTTGCAGATTATAATCGATTACAGCTTGAAACAGATGGTGTGGAGCTTGCGACCTTAATTAATCCTGATGCCACCCCAGAGGAGATAAGATCTTATGAGACTAAGCGAGGTAAGAAATCAAAAGGCAATCCAGGTGGTCGTCCTCAGAAATGTTCTCCTGGATATAAAAAAAGGGAAAAACAGAAGTTTTTGCCAATAGTCTTAGAACGGTATAAACAGAACAAAAATATTGCTGCCATTGCTAGGAGTGTGAATTTAAAATACGATACTGTGTATAGCTGGATTGTGAAATTCTATTAAATCTTTATTTTTTTATGTCCGTTAAGACATTTAACATTTTTATCATGTTGGGTTCTAAATGGATACATTACTATGTTAGTTGCTACAGGTAAAATGAAAGCGTTATATCAATAATATAGGTACTGGTGTACTGCTGAGATGTTACATAGAGTAGAGTGGATGTTGCAGTTTTTTGGATAGATTAAATATGATGTTAGATCCGATAAGTGATGTAGATAAAGATGATGTATATAGTAGTGTGTAAGTTAGATGTAATAGTTTTTTGGATAGATTAAGTACGATGTTGGATCCGATAAGTGATGTATTGGTGAAAAGGATTAAAGGTATACATCAAATGGTGGGTGTAGCAGTTTTTGAGATAAATTAAATATGACGTTAGATTCGATAAGTGATGTAATTAGTGATGTGTAACTTAGATGTAATGATTTTTAGATAGATTAAATATGATGTTAGATCCGATAAGTGATGTAGATAAAGATGATGTATTGGTGAAATGAATTATAATTGAAAAGGATTAAAGGTATACATCAAATGGTTGGTGTAGGGTTAATAAGGGGATAAAATAAAAAAAGGTTATAAGGGTTTTTGTATTCTAGATTTAAATTATGCTTTAATGCTTAAGGTTAGTTAGCGAGAGCGGTAATCTGATTTTATAGAGTCAAATTTTACCATCTTAGTTTTTTATTCGTAAGTCAGGATTTAGTGATAACTTAATCACTTTTTTATTACTTGCTTCAGAACCGTTTCAAGGAATAAGGAAGGGCCAGAGAATGAACTTTTTAATTAAGATGCTGGATTCCTCACACGACTTTGAATACGGGGTTTTACTCCCTCCGGGAACTAAGTTGAGCAGGGTGCAGACCCGAGCGAAGAATCCCGGCTTGAAAGCAGACCCACTCGATGAGGATATCCCCACCTTTATGTGACAGTTATTAATAAGACAGAATTAATGTATAATAGTCCTTGATATTAGCGTTATCATTTATAGCGATTTTCCCGCTAATCCCTTCCGGGATCCATTGACTTTAGAGGGATTTCTCATCCCTCTACGGTCATAAGGTTTTTAGCCATTGAAGGAAATAAATGAGAAAGAGACTTCACAAGTGCCCATGCATTTACCCTGAAATAAAAAGGAAGTGGTCAGTTAAGTAATAAGTTCCTTTTTAGGATAGAGATTGGATGTGAACACGCTTTAAAAACATTACATGGTTTTGTAGCAAGAGACCTGGTTAGCATAGATGTTATCCATTACCACATTTTCATTTTCCACTGGGTTAAAGTGGTCATAATACCCGTTTCCCCTTCCCCAGAGCAGACCAGATATTTATGGAAATTTACGAGGGTGCGGGATGGTCGGTAGGGTCGTGCCCGGCGACCTGTTTACAACGTCGCCGTAAGCAGTCCTCAAAGACAATAACTTGGGAAAATATTTACCCAGGGGGAACATTAATCAAAAAATTGAACACCGTGAATGTTACGAACCCGTAATAATAAGTAGGTGAGGGGCACACCATACTTTCTCTAATTTGGTGTAACGCAGGAACGGCCCGGACTTATATTTGAATTAAAGACACGAGTTAAAAAAGGATTAACAATGAATGATTCACCAAAGATTATTGAGGATTGCATCAAAGAGCTCGTGGAGCGTGAGGTTATCGAGGAGACAAAGGACGGTGTGACCGTGAGGCAAAGCAGGACGGAGCGTTTGAGGATAGAATCCTCGGGGAGAGTTATTCCTGACCCATGGCGACACGATAACTCTCACCGAAGTTTTGGGGGTGTTTAACCGTGAGGCCCCGGTCCCCCTGGGACAAGACCCCACAAGGTAGCAAACTCGGAGAATTCGCCACACACGGCCTTTTGACCTCGAAATTGGACGATATAACGCTTTCTATAAGAAAACGTTACGTTGAGGGCATAGATCGATGCTCCAAGGCCTCGATGCGACGCAACCCCACCTCAAAAACAACATCCACCGGGACCAGCCCCAAAAGAGGTAGTCTCAAAACAATGAGGCATAGGCGTAGAGATCTCCACAGGGTAAAAGCAAAGAGAGAGCTCGGAGTTAGGATAAGGATACCGGGACATCAAAACCGATGCGGCATGACAGCGGAAAATAAAAAAGTGGTGAAGGGGTTTAGAGGATAGTGGAGCATAACAACCTCAAGCAGGTATGATGCAACCCGGGCCCCGGAGTCCTTTCTAGGTTACCCAGACTAACTTTTCAAGGGGCTCAGTTTCCGTGGTCTCGACCACTTTCTAAAGGGATAGCCGTATCTGAGCACACAAACAATTTCCTAACACAAAGCTAGAAAATGCAAATTCCTTGGTGTTATTGAAAATTTAGAAGGGCTCTTTTAGCCAAGTCAAGCCAGCAAGGCAAGAGCGGCTTGTTCGGCGGTAAATCCGCTGCTCATTCTGTCCCTATATCATCTCGAGCCCAAGGGACAATTTCCGGTTCAAACTTATCTTCATATTTCTGCTTTAGTCGGTTTATATACCGTCCATCATACTTGAATAGATTTAGCAAAAGCAGTTCAACATACCATCGGCCCACATCCCATGATTCGAAGTAGGCATCCTCACAAATGTTCGTATCATCGGAATGAACAAGGGCATTGCGGATATATGTCAGCGTATCTGGCCCATTAACCATTGGAATTTTGCTCTTTGGGATGCTCTTGCGGAACGCCTCTAATTTCTGGCAGCTTTGAGGTATCTTCGGATCGATTCCTGTTTCTTCAAGTGCTGCGCGTAATCGAGCAGCAGCAAATTTCAATTCCTTATAAGATTCAGGCGGGAGTATTATACGAGCCAGACGTTCAAGAGCCGCTTGCGTAAGGACGATTCCAGCTGCAAGGGCATTGCTCTCGTTACTACGCAGATACCAATAGAGTGCCAGGCGGATCGGCGAATACTCAGCATCAGGTGATTGTTCAAGTTGACACCAAAAACCTGGAAACACCTCCGAGAGCGTCTCACCATTGAGGGATTCATCAAACCATGAAGATAAACTGAGCCAAGGGTGCGTTGGATAGATACCCCATTGTTCCCAAGCTTGCTCGTCATTCTTGTCGCTTCCGGATATTAAAGTCACTCCACAAGACGCACCACGTGCAAATGACAAAAACAAATACAGTCCGAATAAGAGCTTTTGAGCTTCTTCCACGGAAAACAATTCTCCATCCACCCGTTGGATGGAACCCTCATGGGTGATACCGTATCCGCTCTCTTCGTTTAGCGTCTTCTTTACTTCAGATAACTCAGGAACTGCCTTGAATTTGATACACCATGGAGAAGCTTGTAGCCGTACCATACCCGTTTCATCATCCGCTCTTAGCCTACAATTAAAATCAGGAAAATTGACAACGTTGAATCTTACAGATTGAAGCTTATAGCCAGTTTGTATAGCTGTGACTAGCTGTTGAGTGAGAGCCAAGTTTGCCCTATAGCCCCCGTTTAAATACGCGTTAGTAATTGATGCTTCTATTTCGAGACCAGAAGGGAGGCGAATCTTCAGTGGTTGTTCGCCGGGCATGGTCGGGATTTTAAAATGCACAAGTGAATGTAACTCGGCCTTAATATCGATGAAAACTCGAGGTCCCGGCGATAGCCTCAGCACCACGTTCGCTGATACCCCTTCCAGAATTCCGTTGCCACCAATGATCTGAATCTGGGTTTTAGCTAATGGAATCTGCCAATTCACTCTTTTCATAAGCCTCCGCGTCATTCACTTGAATATAACTGAGTTGAAATGGAGGGGTGGTTATCCATGATAGTTGAATTATCTCATTCCTTGCATTGAGGCCCCGCAATTATCGCTTATAGCGTTACACATTTCAAGAAAAACTGTTCTTGATACTGCCACATGAGGACGCTCAATTGTGCAGAAGTAGGAAATAAAGTGTACCTAGGAGGTAATTGGCCGAATTCTTGATCCAAAGCTTAGAAAGAAGAACCCCTTTATCCTAATGCAATAATAGGGAGTTTTTAGTTGCAGCGGCATGCATTGGCTAAGACCGAGATTCCCTTGTAACTGCAATATGATCCGCGGCTGGCTTTCAAGACTCTACCGTATTCGAAGACTCACTGAAGAAATCCTCTCGATATCGGAACTCGTTCACGTCCGTGCCGCCTCTATCCCGGTTCGGCTTCAGATCTTGCGAACCACCACCGGATACGCGTACCCAGCTAACTGGCATTTTGTCAAGGAGGCAAAGAAAGTGATCGCGATCAGTGCCGAGACTATGACGGGTGACAGAGTTGGAGTGATCCCTGATCGGACCCCGTTATTCGTACCAATTTTTAAGTAAGAGAGTTACCGGGTGTTAATGGTTTAAGGATTGATGTATATGAGAGATCCTGGTGAAGTGAGGGCCTAGCCCGAACGCGGCCAGGATCGGAAAGGAATGTGACAAACTCTAGTGGGCTTTTAAAGCCTAAACGACTGTGGGGATGTTCACTATTGTAGGTATGACGCCATTGTTCGATTACCACTTGGGCTTCAGCTACGCTGAGCAACACTTCACGGTTCAAACACTCATCGCGT
Source organism: Opitutales bacterium (assembly GCA_963692525.1). Classification (GTDB taxonomy): domain Bacteria; phylum Verrucomicrobiota; class Verrucomicrobiia; order Opitutales; family PNEW01; genus PNEW01. The sequence continues at coordinate 4,257,631 of OY829953.1, read as the reverse complement.
AAGCGGTTGTGAAACGACTCGATGAAACCGTTTTGCCAGGGACTGCCCGGATCGATATAGATCGCCTTGATCTTTTTGTCGGACAACCACTGCTGCACCTGATGAGCAATGAATGGCTTCGCATGTCGTCGCTTCGCTCCTCGGAACGGAACCGTTGTCGCTGCGAATATATTGTGGCGGTCCATGCCTCTCGATCATTTTTTGCATGATACCGCGAACGGTTTCCGCGTTGATATGGCGATCGACATGGATGACCGGACATTCGCGGGTCTACTCGTCGAGGATGGTCAGCATTTTGAGACTCCCACCGCGGACCGTTTTATCGTGGATAAAATCCCAGCTCCAAACATGGCCGGGATGTTCGGCTTTTGTCTGCAGGCCGGTGGAGACACCCCTGCGGCGGCGTTTTGGCTTGCGTTGGGGGATCGCCAAGCCCAGTTCACGTCGCAGACCTTGCACGAGACGTTTACCCACATGCCAGCCTTCGTCCTTCAACAGCTTCGTGATCTTGGGATAGCCCCACCTGGCGTATTGCCGTGATAACCGCCTAACTGCCGCCTTCAGTTTCGTTAGCCAGGCATCCGGATGCTTGGCCCTATACGCATAGGTGCAACGGTGCAGGTGAAAGTATCGGCACGCTGCACGCATCGAACACTGGCCCCGAGCCACAAGGCTCTCTGCCACTTGCCGCTTGTGCCCAGGGCTTACTACCGAGCGTAAGCGACATCTACCATTTTTTTTCGAGGGTCTCCTGCAGGATCTCTATCCCCAGCATCTTGTCTGCCAGCATCCGTTTTAGCCGCGCGTTCTCCTTCAAAGAGCTCTTTCATCCGCTTGGCTTGGTTGACATCAATCATCCCAAACTCACGCTTCCAGCGGTGGAAGGTCTGTTCGCTGACGTTATTCTCCCGGCACACTTCTTGGATCGATTTACCCCTCTCTGCTTGCCGCAATATACGTATCTTCTCTTCGGTCGTGTATTTTTTGCCTTTCATTGTCTGAGTCCTTTCCAGGTGTCCCAGACTAACTTTTCAAGTGGACCAGTTTTCGTGGTCACGACCAGCCATTTTAGAAATATTAAGCAGGGTAACTGGAGTGACCCCCAAAAATCGTATCATTTACAGAGAGAGGTTATCGGGATAAACAGATAACCTCAATGAAAAGAAAAAGATACACAACAGAACAGATAATCGCAATACTGCGGCAAGCCGATACCGGTAAAACGGTAGAGGAAATCTGCCGAGGCAACAATCTAAGCGAACAGACCTTCTATCGCTGGGGTAAAAAGTATGGCAACTTGGAACTGGCCGATGCTCTAGCGATTTAAAGAGCTGGAAAAAGAAAACACCGAGCTGAAGAAGCTGCTTGCTGATCAAATGCTCAAGAATCAGGTGATGGAGGAAACACTGTTAAAAAAGTGGTGAGCCCAAAGCAGAAGAAGCGAGTAGTAAAAGATGCGGCTGAGAGAGGGCTGTGCTCGTTTTAGAGGGCTTGTTCCTATCTCAGCCTCAGTTGGTCAACGTACAGCTACCGGCCCAAGCAGGCCGGTAGGAAAGCTCAGCGGTTGGCCGAGCGGATTGTAACCCTGTCCTGGGAACATCCCCGCTACGGTTACCGTCGCATCCGTGCCTTGCTTGTAAAGGAAGGCTGGACAACAAGCAGGAAGTTTGTTCAGGCGGTACGACGTTCAGAAGGGCTGCAGGTAAAGCCACCGAAAAAGCGTAGACCCCGTCAAGGGATCTCTACAGGGCCGCCTGCTAAAGCAACCGGTCGCAATCACGTTTGGTCCTGGGACTTTGTCCATGATCGCACAGACAATGGCGGTCCATTAAAGATGATGACTCTGATCGATGTACCGAGGAGCTGAAAGCGACGACACTCAAGCGAAGCGAAGACATATACGCGTAAATGTCTGGATATCCGGGTCGCCCGTCAACTCACCTCAACCGATGTCCTCTCTGTGCTTAGCGAGGCCATTGAAGAGGAGGGAACTCCCAGCTATATCCGTAGTGACAACGGCAGTGAGTTCATTGCTCATCAAGTGCAGCAGTGGTTGTCCGACAAAAACATCAAGGCGATCTATATCGATCCGGGCAGTCCCTGGCAAAATGGTTTCATTGAGTCGTTTCACAACCGCTTACGCGATGAGTGTTTGAACCGTGAAGTGTTGCTCAGCGTAGCTGAAGCACAAGTGGTAATCGAACAATGGCGTCATACCTATAACTATGAACATCCCCACAGTCGTTTAGGCTTTAAAAGCCCACAAGAGTTTGTCAGATTCCTTTCCGATCTTGGCTACGCCCTCACTTCGCCAAGATCTCTCATATACATCAATCCTAAAACCATCAACACCCGGTAACTCTCTCACTTAAAAATTGGTACGAAAAACGGGGTCCAATCAGGTGAGGGTTTTTCAAGTATTCCATCAGCCTCTCCCTTGTATGCCAGCACCGCCGTATTTAAGTCTAAAAATCCGGAATGGATTAACACTTTTATATCAGGACTTCTCTTTTTTAGAATATGTAGAATTTCAATACCGTTTACATCGGGCAGTCTAATATCAACAATCGCAAGGTCAGGTTTTAACGCTAAACATTCTAAAATGCCATCATGACCGTTTTCGTTAAAGCCAGCTACTTCAATACCGTCCAACATCTCATCGATAATACCAATAAGTGAAATTCGAACCGACTCATCGTCATCAATTATATATAATTTTTTAGTCATACACGGCAATTATGTGTCCAATAAAAGAAACCAGTTTATTTTCCTTTCCTTGTATCGTCAATTCACCCGTTAGGTTTTTACCTGTAAATCAGTAGTCTCACAGCGACAATTGATGTATTTGTCGCTGGTGTATCCTTTAGTTCGGTAATGAAATAGAATAGGAGTCAGTCCTCGGAGACTAACAAAAAAATAAAATGCTGGTAATGTGTTTCATAGCTGTGGACGACTTCTCACAGACGATACCATGCCCCTTTTGCATTCACACTACACAGAGGGACCAGTCTGATCTTGACAGGATTGTTTTTCACTGTTAGGATTACACTATAAGCAGTTTGTTATAAATTACTTATGTAATTTTATGCTTGATAATTAGTAGACAAAAGGTTGACTATGCCAATACCTCAGAACAGTTGGCCCCATCAAACCTTTTGTCTGCATGCCTGTAAACTCTTCCTCTCTTCACCACAGCCCGAACAGAATCGGGGTGGGGGTTGATTTCGGTACATCGAATTCATCCGTCGCGCTATTCGATGGTAATGAACTGCACTGTTTGGAAATCAAAGAGGAGAAGCATGAGCTTAAACTCATTCCAACGGCAGTTTATATTTCGAAGGATTTACTTCCCACGATAGGTCGTGCTGGAATTGAGCAATACCTGGATGACAACAGGAATCGCCAGATTCATCTTAAAAGAGAGTATGTGGGTGATATTGACATGACCTTAGGTATTTTGGGGGCAGAAGGTGACGCGGAGACATTTACCGTTCATGCAAATGCGTGGACTGATCAGGATTTGCCAGGCAGACTTTTTTCCGGAATTAAAAGTTGGCTCGGCAACGGCGATATTAATCGGGTTAAGGTATTTGAAAAATCTTTTAGTCTTACTGCCTTAGTGACACCCATTTTGCAGAAATTGAAAGAGACTTATACTGCCGTAAGTAAAGATATACCCAATGTACATTTTGGCCGTCCGGTTAACTTTATTGGAAACAGTCTTGAGGCCAACGAACGAGCCCTATCTCGACTCAAAGACGCATGTCATTATGCGGAAATTATAAACCCCGTTTTTTACGAGGAACCTGTTGCCGCTGCGATGAGCTTTTTGCACACGCATGCGGTCGAGACTGGCTCAAAGTTTCTGGTTTTTGACTTTGGGGGAGGAACATTAGATTTGACCGTCCTGGAAGTTACAAAAGATGGCTTTCATGTTTTGGCCACGGGTGGAATTGGATTAGGGGGTAACAAGATAGACTGTATGATATATGAGCAGAAAATATTTCACGAGATTGGCCGTGGGGTGAAAACCTATCGTAACGATGCGAGCAGGAAGGAAAAGGTTGAATTTCCATTTTACGACTACGCTGAGCTACTCACTAATTGGCAAAATGCGTATCAACTCAACACGCCTAATTTGAGAAATCAGGTTGCGTTTGGTATGGAACAAGGAGGCGAGACGGCAGTAAAACTTAAGCGCTTGCGAAACATCATTGTTAACAATCTCTCCTACGAAGTTCTGAGGGCAATTGAGACCGCGAAGATTGAGCTCTCGAAAAAATCAAGAACTGTAATATCCATTCCACAAGTTGACTTGAATGTGCCTTTTACTCGCCACGAATTTGAACAGATATTGGACGCACCGATGAACGAGATAAGTAGTGTAATTGCCAAGATATTATCTGAAGCGGGTATCGACAAAAAGAAGCTCAGTGGTGTGGTTTGTACCGGCGGATCTTCTGAAATACCAGCAGTACGCCATCACTTGGAAACTTTACTCGATGACCCCATCATTCAGCATGATTCCTTTACGGGGATAGCCGCGGGACTGGCGATTGCCAACTATTTTGGTTATGAACAGGGGACCAGAGAGGAGAGTGTCAGGCCTACTCAATTGCGTTCGTGAAGAACTCCCGACCAAAGGCTTATGAGATTACAATATATCTTTTGATATCTTATTAATTTGATTGTTGGTTCCACTGAACCACTTGTAAATGGCTGGTATAAGCAGAAGGGTTAGTATGGTAGCAGTGATTAAACCACCTATTACCACGGTTGCCAGTGGACGCTGGACCTCGCTGCCTGTCCCGGTTGCAAGCACCATGGGAAGCAATCCGAGTCCAGCAGCGGAAGCCGTCATAAGCACAGGTCGCAATCTCATGCAAGCACCGCGGATACAGATTTCCTCAATAGGAATATTATCATGAAGTAGTTGGTTTAGATAAGTAACCAAAACCATCCCATTTGCCAGTGCAATACCGAACAGGGCGATAAAGCCAACTGAAGCTGGAACGGATAAGTTCTGACCGGTTATCCATAGACCTGCAACGCCACCTACGAGGGCTAGAGGAATATTCAGCAGAATAAGCAGAGTGTTCCGCATCGAATTAAAGGTAGAGTACAAAAGCAAGAACACGATTAATAGAGTGATAGGAATAACCAGCGCTAAGCGTTTGTTGGCTTCCTGTTGGAGTTGGAATTGTCCTCCCCAGCTTATAAAGTAACCTGGGGGTAGGTCCACTTCATTGTCGAGGGCTAACTGCGCTTCTTCTACAAACGATCCTATATCTCGGCCACGAACGTTGCACTGAACGGTGATAAAACGTTGATTGTTTTCACGTGTGATCTGTCGAGGTCCCACGATCTCCTCTATAATAGCAAGTTCATCTAGCGGTACTTTAATACCGCTAGGAGAATGAATCAGAATTTGACTAATGGCCTCAGCCGTATTTCGGCTTCCCGGCGTATAGCGAACCAGGATGTCGACGCGACGAACTCCCTCAAAGATCTGTCCTGCTTCCTCTCCTCCTACAGCAGCTCGAATGACTTTCTGAACATCTACAACGTTGATTCCGTAACGGGCTATGGCGTCATGATCGACAGTGATACGTAGCTGGGGGACGCCTGTAACCTGATCTTTTTGTACATCTGATGCACCCGGAATGCCACGTATCACGGCCTCAGCTTCTGCGGCTTTTAGTCTCAGGATATCCATATCATCGCCATAAATCTTGAGGGCTAGCTCAGCTTTAATGCCCGTAATAAGTTCATCAACGGCAATCGCAATAGGTTGGCTGAAGTTGAACTGAACACCGGGAAATTTCTCGAATTCTTCGCTCATCTTGGCGTAAAGGCCATCCAGCGTTTTTGCAGATTGCCACTGCTCTATAGGTTTAAGGGCAACGAATATTTCCGCATTATTGACGGGGTCAGAGTGAGCGCCGACTTCTCCACGTCCTACCCGTGACACCACACGCGTTACTTCTGGAAATCTTTCCATCATACGGCGTTCAACGCGAAGCGTGGTTTCACGGGCTTCATCCAGAGAGATCGAGGGTGCCATGGTTGCCCTGACTAAAAGATCACCTTCATTCAATCTAGGCACAAATTCGGACCCCAGCTGTGTAAACATAAAACCTCCGATGATGATAAGGGTTACTGCTAAACCTATGGCGACAACCGGCCTATAGACAAAGAAGGAAACCAGTGGGCGATAAAATTTTAGCAGCAACCGCAGCACTACGAACTCATTATTTTCCATTGAATTGTTACGTGGGCGACGCATCAGCACGCTACTCATTACAGGTACCAGGAGCAATGCGAATAGCAACGAACCGAACATAGCAAAGGAAATGGTCTGCGCCAGAGGACGGAAGGTTTTACCTTCAATCCCCTGTAGGGTAAATAAAGGTAAGAACACAATCACGATGATGAGGAGCGAGAAAACAATAGGTCGAGCGACTTCCGTGCAGGCGTGGGCAACAACCCGTACAGTTGGTTCACTTGTGTCACTTTCGCGAAGCATGCGGTCTATATTTTCCACCATCACAACAGAGCCATCAACCAACAGTCCCAACGAGATGGCCAGTCCTCCTAGCGACATCAAATTGGCAGAAACGCCAAAAAAATGCATAAGCAGAAAAGCAAAAGCCAGCGAAAAGGGAATAGCAGAGAGGACAACGATGCTCGGACGAAGCCCACCTAACATGATTAACTGGATTAGCACAACAAGAACGATCGCTTCAAGCAGCGCTTTAGTTACGGTGTGTACACACTTTGCTACAAGCGTAGCCTGATCGTAATAGGTCACGACTTTTACGCCCGGAGGGAGGATCTTATTAATTTTTTCCATTCGTTCTTTAACATCGCTAATGACCTTTGAGGTGTTTGTGCCGATTAGTTTTAGTATCATGCCGACGACTGTTTCACCCTGGCCGTTTATAGTTGCGAGACCACGGCGCATCTCGCCGCCGATGGCGACATCGGCAACCTGACTCAAGTAAACAGGTATCCCATTTTCGGATTTGAGTACAATCTGTTCGAGATCTTCTATCTTTTCTGCCAGTCCGACCGAACGAATAATATATTCCTCAGCATTTTTAATGATGAACTGGGCGCCTACATTAGAATTGTTCGCTCTAATCGATTCTACTACTTCATGAAGAGAGATATCATAGCGTAAGAGTTCGTCAGGGCGTACAAGTACATGAAATTGTTTGACCTGTCCTCCAATTGAGAGCACTTCAGTTACACCTGGTACCGTCTGAACATTGAACTTAATAAGCCAGTCTTGAATCGTACGTAATTCCTCGTCACTGCGTTGGCCGGTTTCATCTTCCACGTAGTAAAAAAGGATCTGTCCGAGCCCTGTGGAGATGGGGCCCATCTCGGGTTCTCCAAATCCATCAGGTATTTCTTCTCGAGCCAGTTGCAGTCGTTCGTTGACTAGCTGCCGTGCGAAATAAATATCGGTGCCATCTTCAAAATAAATGTTAACGACTGACAAACCGAAGTTAGAAACCGAGCGAATATCTTTTATGTTGGGCAACCCGTTCATAGATACTTCAACAGGATAGGTTACATACTTCTCGACCTCTTCGGGAGCGAGACCTTCGGTTACCGTAAAGACCTGGACCAACACAGGTGTTGGATCAGGAAACGCGTCCACAGGAAGACGTTCGTAGCTATAGTATCCCGCGCCAAGTATCAAAACGCCCAGGACGCTTATTAATAGCCGACTGCGAAGAACGGTATGAATGATTTTCTGCAGCATCTTGTCACTTATTCTTAATGAGCATGGCCGGCACCAAATGCGCCCTTGGAAAATTCTGCTTTCAGGGTGAATCCTCCCTCTTTTACGTATCGCTCGCCAGGGATTAGACCTGAGGTGACTTCCACGTGAGTATCATTTTTACGACCGAGTGTTACAGGATGAGGTTTGAAACCTATATCAGTAAGGACAAAAACATGTGTTTGATTCTCGATCATCTGCAATGCCGATCTAGGCACAAGTAGAGGGACGTCTATTTCATCTACCAGAATTTTGGCAGTGATAAACATACCGGGACGCCATAGACCATGTGGATTGGAAAGGACAACACGTGCAAGTCCGGTTCGGGTATTTTCTTCCACCACTGGAGCGACATAGGAAATGGTTCCTTCGGTATCAGGTGCTCCGTGCCCGGTTGAAATAAGGGCTTGCTGCCCTTCCACTACTAAAGGTAAATACCTTTGGTAGATGCTTAGTGTTACCCATACCGTGCTCAGATCAGCAATGACAAATGATACATCTTCATCACTAAGCCCCTCGCCTAAGGTGATGTGTTTATCTATGACTGTTCCTTCAGTTAGTGATTTCAATTCGTATGGAGACAAGCTCTCGTTACCTTCAATGATTGCAAGGACCTCATCCTTCTTTACCTGATCACCGAGAGATTTCCTAACTTCTTTAACTACGCCTGGGAAACGGGGAACGATGTGTGCCAAATGATCCTGGTTGACCTCTATTTGTCCAGGTAGGGTCACATAGATCTTCAATTCCCCGGATTCGGCTATTGCATCTTTTATCCCAAATTCCTTCCATTCATCCTTGGGGAGCATAACAATATTCTCCTCATAATGTTCGTCATGTTCTTCATGAGTTGTGTGCTCATCTTGTTCATGTTTTGATATACACGAGGAAAGAAATGCGCTGATTAACAAAATTAAATGAAGTATGATAAACTTTTTCATATTCACATCTCCTCTTTATTTAAAATTAATTCCAAAGGTGTTCCTAATAAACTTTCGATCAGTGCAACTGCCTTGTGATAATTGGCTAATGTCTCAATGTACTGACCCTTTGCTTCAAAGAGTGTACGTTGAGCGTCCAGCACATCGAGATATCTAAAACGTCCTTGCTGATACCCTTCATTAGTCTTCTCAAAAGATTCACGAGCCCGAGGTAACAGTTCATTCTTCAGGGTCAAAGCTCCTCGATATGCGTTTAACAGTTGTTGGTGAGCACTGACTAGAGAGCTTTCCATGGCCAATTTTGTTGCTCGACTCATCTCACGAGCCTTGGCGACTTCATACTGTGCCTCAAGAATACCTCCCTGGTTGCGATCGTAAAGCGGAAGCGGCACGTCGACTCCTGCGACAAATGCCTGATCATCAATTTCGTTCAACCATTTTAGCCCACCGATTAAAGTTACATCTGGCATTCGGGATGCCTGCTCTAATTTTAAGGCTGCCTCTCGCTGCTCCAACTCAACTAATGAGCGGGCGATATCTGGGTTCGATGCAATGTGATCCACCAGTTTATTTTCTGATGGTACTGATGACAGCAGTTCCATGTCTCCAACCGCTAAGGTAAAAGGAGTTGAAGTGCTGCCCCACAATGCGGCCAGACGTTTGCGGGCAGCTCCTAAATTTCGTTTCTGTCGATCAAGTTCAATACGGAGACTGGAAAGCTCGATTTCCGCTTTCATCTTTTCAACGGATGAAGCGGCGCCCGCTTCGACGCGCTTCTCAACCGTTTGCAAAAGATCTTCGGCTAAGATAACGAGGTCATTCCTCAGAGATAGACCTTCCTGTGCCGCTAGCACATCAGTGAATGCCTGGCGCACTTCTCTCAGTAGATCTAGCCGCCGGCTTTCGTAGTCCCACCCTGCCAGATTGCGTTCCAGCGCAGCGACATGGGCTCGCTTCTTACGCTTACCACCTAGCTCAATCGATTGACCTAGGATCAAAGTGTATTCTGCGGCATCAAAAGAACGTAGCTCATCGCTACCTCCGAACTCCTCGACTTCTGCTTTAAACTCAGGATTCGGTGGAAGACCAGCTTGAAATGCGCGGGCTTCAGCTGAGCGCACTGCCCACGCGGATGCGGCCAGGGTGGGATTATTATTCAATGCGAGCTCAAGGGCCTGCTGAAGAGTCAACTCACCGATCGGCTCATCATTTTCGATAGGAAAGGATTTAATCAAGTCGACTTCCACAGGAGGTGTATAAGCAGGTATATTTTCACCAAGCGTACTCGGTTGCGGCCACGTGTTATCAACGTTTACGGACAAACACCCAGTAAACGCTACGGTCCACGCAAGAATTAGTATAATAACAGTCTGTTTAAACATATTCAGTCTCCATTTTTCTTTGCACACCATTAAGATGTGTATTACTAGAAATAGAAACATCCCAATGAGAAGGATGCGTAGTAATGGACTTCCCGCAAAACGATCTACGTTATATAGGAAAGATCGTGAAGGGAATGGAGTATCAAATCAGTAGACGAATGCAGCTTATGGCATTATCCTGATATTTATACGCAAGCAGTGGTTTTTTGGTCGGGAGATATTTAGAAAATGAGAAGCTAAACACAGATACTTTAGACACCGATGAAATAGCGCTAGAACAGGTTTTTATAAGTAGTTTATTTGATTCTATTTTGTAAACGTGACTGTGTGTGGCTGTGTTTAGACAGTCCTCATAGTTATCGTGAAATTTGCAGTAAGAAGCGTGGAAACTTAAACCCCCATCTATATCGTACACTTGTTGGTGTGTCTCAACAAGTAGAGGTATTAACTCATGCGCGTGAGTTCTATGAGGACATAGTACTACTGCCCAAATAAACAACACGAGCGTTAAAACTACTGTTTTATTTTTCTGATGGCTGTGCCACATAAAGCGTCAAACAATTCAATTTGTAACACTGTAAATATTGGAAATGCAATACTTTGGTGTAATTAATATCTAATGGATGTTCAGTGTTATGTCTATAGTACACTTGATCGATTTTTACTTAAGTACAACATCCACTTGAAAGTTGAATTGGTGGACATGGAACAGTCCCAAAAGAACAGTACACGCAACAATCTCCCTCATTTGGTTTCAGTTTCTTTCCACATTTGGGGCAGTTCCAAAAATACTGACAAGCATTAGTGGGCATCTTCTCACTCTTTTGGAAGCCACACTCTGGACAGGTAATAGTCGACTCAAATATTATTTCAGAACGTTGTCTCTTCTTATTCAAACCTGTATTCCAGATCCCTGATATAAGTAGTAAACCAAGCCCTATGTATACTAAGGGAGTCGAGAAACTCACATAATAATGAAAGAAAATTAGAAAGGTTCCGATGGTTGCAACTATGAGAGGCCAAATCAACCGATGGTTGCGGTAAGCAAAATAAGATCTGGTTGGACCCCGTTATTCGTACCAATTTTTAAGTGAGAGAGTTACCGGGTGTTAATGGTTTAAGGATTGATGTATATGAGAGATCTTGGCGAAGTGAGGGCCTAGCCCGAACGCGGCCAGGATCGGAAAGGAATCTGACAAACTCTTGTGGGCTTTTAAAGCCTAAACGACTGTGGGGATGTTCACTATTGTAGGTATGACGCCATTGTTCGATTACCACTTGTGCTTCAGCTACGCTGAGCAACACTTCACGGTTCAAACACTCATCGCGTAAGCGGTTGTGAAACGACTCGATGAAACCGTTTGTTATTCTCGCTTTCGCTCGTTGAGGTGTCGCTTCGCTCGGTAGCCAGGGACTGCCCGGATCGATATAGATCGCCTTGATGTTTTTGTCGGACAACCACTGCTGCACTTGATGAGCAATGAATGGCTTCGCATGTCGTCGCTTCGCTCCTCGGAACACTGCCGTTGTCACTACGGATATAGCTGGGAGTTCCCTCCTCTTCAATGGCCTCGCTAAGCACAGAGAGGACATCGGTTGAGGTGAGTCGACGGGCGACCCGGATATCCAGGCATTTACGCGTATATTCATCGATCAGAGTCATCATCTTTAATGGGCCGCCATTGTCTGTGCGATCATGGACAAAGTCCCAGGACCAAACGTGATTGCGACCGGTTGCTTTAGCAGGCGGCCCTGTAGAGATCCCTTGACGGGGTCTACGCTTTTTCGGTGGCTTTACCTGCAACCCTTCTGAACGTCGTACCGCCTGAACAAACTTCCTGCTTGTTGTCCAGCCTTCCTTTACGAGCAAGGCACGGATGCGACGGTAACCGTAGCGAGGATGTTCCCAGGACAAGGCTACAATCCGCTCGGCCAATCGCTGAGCTTTCTTACTGGCCTGCTTGGGGCCGGTAGCTGAACGTTGACCAACTGAGGCTGAGATAGGAACAAGCCCTCCGCAACGAGCACAGCCCTCTCTCAGCCGCATCTTTTACTACTCGCTTTTTCTGCTTTGGGCTCACCACTTTTTTGACAACGTTTCCTCCATTACCTGATTCTTGAGCATTTGATCAGCAAGCAGCTTCTTCAACTCGGTGTTTTCTTTTTCCAGTTCTTTAAATCGCTTCGCATCGGCCAGCTCCAAGTTGCCATACTTTTTACGCCAGCGATAGAAGGTCTGTTCACTTAGGTTGTTGCTACGGCAGATTTCCTGTACCGTTTTACCGGTATCGGCTTGCCGTAGTATTCCTATGATCTGTTCTGTTGTGTATCTTTTTCTTTTTATTGAGGTTATCTGTTTATTTCGATAACCTCTCTCTGTAAATGATACGGTTTTGGGGGTCACTCCATCATCGAGTCGTTTCACAACCGTTTTCGCGAGGAGTGTTTAAACCGTGAACAGCTATGGACTTTGACCGAAGCCCGCGTGGTGATCGAGGACTGGCGCTGGCTTTACAATAATGTCCGACCCCACCGCAGCCTCGGCAATATCACCCCACGGTGCTTCGCTGAAGACATTAAGACCAAAGGCTTGGGCTCCATTCGGGCTACGCCCTCATTGCGCCCAAGCCTTGACTTCCTCTACCAACTTAACTTCAACATTAACCTCTCCAGACTAACTCTCCCGGTGGACCAGTTTGCGTAACCTGACCACTAAATAACCTAATATATTGATAATAACGAGACTAAATGGAGATTGAATCTTTTGAATTTTAACACTTAATATGAAATAACCATGAAAAATAATTCGTTAGCGATCATTATTTTCTCAGTTTTATCCCCTCTTCTTCTAATAGCTCTTCCTCAAGATCTGGAGGTGTTCACTGATTTCGAGGACATCAGCGGTGAAGGTGAATTTTTCATCGGCGAAGAGCCAAACGTGATTACGCTGAGCGGTTTCACGGTGGAAACTCTAGAGGATCCTGCGCAATTACATTCGGGAACAAAAGCATTAACCTTGGGACCGGGACAGGAGGGAAGGATCGCCTCGTCAAGAGGGATACAATTTCTTCAATTTTATGCGGGCGAGAGCACTGGCGCGGGCAGATTTGAGATAAGAGGAGAAATCAATGCAGATCAACAGGGAGGCCAAGCTGACACGGGTGTTATTTTCGTCATCGCCGAAGATGGTGTTATCGAGGGATTGCCGGCAAATATCAGCCCCGGCGCCAATCCCCCCCTATACAGCTTTGTCGCATATACCGATAGTTTTTTTGATGATGAAGATTTTAATTTCCTTACCGGTATAAGAGAAGTAAAGTTTCTGAATGTTACGGGAAAATAAACTCGTGATCGACGACCTGGGATTCACCCTGACCGATTTCCCCTCTAACAACACGGTTTACAGCACTTTCAGTGAATTTGGTCCGGGCGCAGGACAGTCAGAACCGTTGGTCATTGGGACGCCACCCAACACGGCGACTTTTGAAGGGGGACTTATTTTAGTTGAATTTTCAGATGGTCTCCAATATACGCGCACGGCTCCCACTGCTTATGGATTATTTAATGGCGAGGAAGCAACCATCACTTTTGAAACCCCGGCTTATGAAATAGATACATTCGCATCTCAAAGTACTGCCCCCAAAGAGGGGATCAATCCCGATGGCTTTATCGACGTCTATGATACAAACGACAACTTACTCCTTACGATTGATACCTTAGAAGGCGATATTTCACACGCATTCAAACCCGATTTTATAACGATTAACGCAGTTGAATTAGGAGCTCCTGGTGGCATTGGCAAGATTGTCTTGAGAGATGATGCGACTGTCAATCCGGATGGTCATACATCAATCGACGACTTCGGTTTTACCCCCATTGGCGCACCGGGCACAGGTTCCGAGGGTCCCCCACCCGCAGATGCTCCCTCTATCACCACACAGCCTGTGAGCCAGGAAGTGCAGTCCGGCGCTTCAGCGAGCTTGTCCGTTGCCGCAAGTCGTGATGATCTCACTTACCAGTGGTACACCGGAAACAGCGGTGACACCGCCGCTCCCGTCGCTGGAGCAACCGGTAGTACGCTGGACACCGGCGCGCTCACCGCGAGCACAAGCTTCTGGGTGCAGATAACTAACGCTGGAGGTACAGCCGATAGCGATACCGCTGTTATCACCATCGCAGCCCCGGCCGTTCCTCTCGTCCTCGACGGTTCGGGTGATATCGCCGGTGAAAACATTCAGCATGCCAACGGTAATGTCTTCGACCAGATTTTACTCACCGGAGAGTCCGTCCAACTCCAGGCCAAACCGGGACAGATCACCCGCGTCTCCTTCATGGATGAAACCGAGGACATCGTGCAGGTTGAATTTTCAGGTGTAGGATCCTTTACCGTAACCCTGGATCCAGCCACCTTCCTGCCCCCGGCCATTCCCCCACGCTACAACCAGGCCGTTGAGTACGTGACGGGCAAACCGAGCGTAGTCATCGACGGAGCGGACGCCAATACCTTCTTCAGTATCTTCACCGTGGGTAGGATCAACGCGTTTAACCAGGCCCTCTTCCCTGAGGGACAGGTCTATGACGCACAAGCGGACGTGACCCTGGTGGAAGTTATAAATTCCACGGGTATGGGCGGGATGCAATTGTCGAACACTGTCTTCAGTGGAAGTACCGGCAAGACAGGGGTCGATGCCCGAGGAGTCCCGATCGCGGTACGCTTAACCGTAGGTGACATCGATGCCAGTGGCGATGCGGTACCACACATATTATTTGGCTCAGGCTCCTTCACGGTGGCCGCGGGCAACCCAGGATTGAGAATCACCGGCGGCGACCTGGCGCAGACGAACGGGGCTTCAATCGTAGTCGCAGAGAGCGGATCAACGACACGTGGATTCGATCGATTAATTACGCAGAACAATTTTAAATCGGACAACACCCCTCAACCGACGCGAAGTATTAATGCCACTTTCGCAAATGAAGATGGTGATGACATCACCATCGAGGTCGATGAGGTAACGATTGAATAATCCTTCAAGGTGTATTGTGTTCCATCGCGGAAAAATCACCTCCGCCGCATACGGGTTAATGGATTATTGAATGAGAAGTGAGGTGTATTTTTGCACCCCCCCCCCTACCTAAATTATCAGGGGAAAAGTAATTAATTTTAATCAGCGTTATCCTTGGATATTGGCGAATCTATTGTAATAACCATTGTAATTTTGGCCTATTACTAAATTATAACATTCATAAGATTATTATTAATAATAGCTTATAAAATGGCGGAGAGAGGGGGATTCGAACCCACGGCACGAATAACGGGATCCGATCAGATTTGAACTAGTCACTGTTATTTGGCATTAGCCTAACTAAGAATTCTCTACTAAGATAACATAAATAACATCACTGATATAAATAATTTGTTATGACTAATGTTATGAAATCACTCACTACTTAATACGATAAATCTATAAATTACTCTTATTAAAAAACTAATAAATCTGTCGGAGAGATGGATAGTCGAACGCGCTGTCCCTAGCGCGTTCGAGATTGTTGTAAGTGAAGTAGCGTGCTAGGGACAGCCCGCTCCACCTCATTGCTTAACACCTAAAACTTAAAACTTCTCGAAGAGATCACTCGATAGTGATCTCCTCGGGAACAACATCGATCTCATCCCCATCTTCATTAGCGAAGGTGGCGACAATGCTCAATGTTGGCTGAGGAGTTTCATCGGATTTAAAATTATTCTGCGTGATCAGTGTCTCAAACCCGGTCGTTGTCGATCCACTCTCCGCGACTACGACCGCGGCGCCGTTCGTCTGCAACAGGTCTCCTCCCGTGATTCGCAATCCGGGGTTGCCGGCCGGCACCGTGAAGGATCCTTCTCCGAACAGGAGGTGTGGTACAGCATCACCACTGGCATCGATGTCGCCCACCGTTAAGCGTACCGCGATCGGTACACCCCGCGCATCAATACCTACTCTACCGGTGCTTCCACTGAATACGGTGTTCGATAACTGTACCCCTCCCAGTCCCGTGGAGTTGACTACTTCCACGAGGGCCACGTCGGCCTGGGCGTCATAGACCTGTCCCTCGGGGAACAGTGCCTGGTTAAACGCGTTGATCCTGCCCACCGTGAAGATGCTGAAGAAGGTATTGGCGTCCGCTCCATCGATGACCACGCTCGGCTTGCCCGTTACGTATTCGACGGCCTGGTTGTAGCGTGGGGGGACGGCCGGAGGCAGGAAGGTGGCCGGGTCCAGGGTGACGGTAAAGGTACCGTTGCCTGAGAACTCTACCTGCACAATGTCTTCGTTTTCGTCCATGAAGGAAACGCGGGTGATCTGTCCCGGTTTGGCCTGGAGTTGGACGAACTCTCCGGTGAGTAATATCTGGTCGAAGACGTTGCCGTTGGCATGCTGAATGTCTTCACCGGCGATATCACCTGAGCCGTCGAGAACGAGGGGAATGAAAGGTGCTGACACGGTGACAACCGCGGTTTCACTATCCGCGGTACCCCCGGCGTTAGTAATCTGTACCCAGAAGCTGGTGTTCGCGGTGAGAGCGCCCGTGTCTAACGTGCCGCTGGTAGCGCCGGTGACGGGAGCTGCGGTGTCACCGCTGTTGCCGGTGTACCACTGGTAGGTAAGATCGTCGCCGCTAGCCACTACCGATAGAACGACAGCTGTACCTGACTGTACCTCCTGGTTGGCGGGTTGAGTGGTGATGGTGGGGCCTTGCGCAGGGGGCGGTCCGTCCGTGCCGCTCCCCGGGGCACCGATCGGGGTAAATCCGAAATCGTCGATACCGTTACGGGTATGAAAATTAGCGTTAACATCTTCTTCATCACTATAAACAATCTTCCCAATGCCTCCGGGTGCTCCCAATTCATCCGCATTAAAGGTAAGAAAAGCAGGTTTAAATTGTGGATCAAGAGACGTCTCCAAATCTGTTACGGTCACGAGCAGGTTATCATTAGTATCGAAGACTTCAACGGAGCAATCGATATCTGTCTGACCCCTTACAGGTTCACAATTTGCATAAAAATCCACCTCATAAGCCGGAGTTTCAAGGGTGATGGTAAATTCCCCTCCTGACGTCTGGACAATCAAAGATTGGTTACCAGAATGAACTGCTGGGCCGCCGCCACTAGCTCTAATTCTACCTCCATTACCACCAGTACTGGTAAAAGTAGCGGTATGGGGAGAAGTCCCAATAGAAAAAGGTTCCAGTGCACCATCACCTACCCCAAATCCATCACTCGACTCAAACCGGGTAAAGACCGTATTATTGTTGGGCTTATCCGTGGGCGTGTAGCCAAGATCATCAATGGAAAATTTTCCTGTAACATTGAAAATTCTTACTTCTTTTATCCCTTCAAGGAATTCCAGATCCGTAGCATCAAGAAAATTGCCGCTGTCAGCGAGAAAGCTTTGCAAGACAGGGTTGGCTCCCGGGCTGATGTTAGCCGGCAGTCCTACAACTTCGCCATTATCTCCTATCACGGTTATAACGTTAGGAAATCCGCCGGCAAGTCCTCCCTCGTTGTTTCTATCTCCTCTGACCTCGATTTTGCCGCCCCCTGTTGATTCGGCCGCGTAAAATTCTAAGGTATTAATCCCGCGTTGGCTTATAATTTTCCCTTCCTGACCTGGCGCAAGGGTTATCGCTTTCGATCCCGAGTGTAAAAGCGCTGGATCTTCTAATGTCTCTACGGTGAAGCCAATGAACTGGATATCATTCGGCGGTTCACCGAGTCTAAAATCTCCCGATCCTTCAGCATCTTCAAAATCGAGAAATACTTCCTGATCTTGAGGAAGGGCTGATAGATGCACCGTTAAATAGAGCAAGAGAATCAGAATCGGAATAATTTTTACAGGTTTTCTATTCATGGTGTTACTATGGTTATAGCATTGTCATTGAATTGTCTAAAAAGTGGCATAAAGGGTCAAACGTAGAATTTAAATGTTATCGACCGATGCCAAATTTCTAATCTTATGAAAATTCATCCATGCTCCATTGTTCATGATCCAAGGAATACTTGTCAGCTTATCAATGTTTAAATTCTACGTTTGACCCTTTTACCTATTCTCCTCTCCGCCATTTCATTTGACGATTTCGGATTTGCGATTGCCGATTTGCAATGAGGGATGTCCATAGCCTCGTGCGACGGATGGACATCCCTCATCGACAATCGTCAATTCTTTCTCACTCCTCCAACCCCATTTTCCTTACCAGTTCGGTGTAACGAGGGTCGGAGCGAATCTGGTCGAAATCAGGATCCTGATTCATAAGGATATACGCGTTGTTATCGCGGTCTTCAACCGACTGTGTAAACCAGGTAAAGGCATTATCCACTTCATCCAAACCGAGGTAGACGAGGCCGATTTCCACGGGAGAGACGTATTCCGATTTTGCCTTCTCATTTAAGTCTGAAAGGATCTCTTTTGCTCTCTCCTGGTCACCTGACTTTGCATAAGCCCAACCTAAATGCAAACCTGTACCATCGAGCAACCCGGGTCCATTCGCAATCATAGACATCGCTTTCTCATATACCGCTATTCCCTCCTCATATCTTTTTTGATGAATAAACAGTTTACCTAAATGAAAGTACGCTGCAGTAAAATCAGGATTTAACTCAATGGATGTTTTTAGATGCTTTTCAGCTTTGTGAAATTGCCTTTGGGTAACCAAGATAAATCCGTACGTCCAGTGAGCATGGTAGTTTAAAGGGTCTATCTTTAGAGCATGGGCGACCTCTCTATTAGCCTCTTCAAACCGCCCCATTGCGGAGAGATATGTACTGTACCATAGATGAGGGTAGTGTAGATTGGGATTGAGCTCGATACTCCGCTCAAACTCTCTTTCTACAGAGTCTGTTATAAACCAATTCGAATCTATCCATAAAAACAATCCCAAAGATGCATGTGCTTCGGCCAGGTCGGGCTCGAGTTCCAAGGCTTTAAGCAGCGCTTGCTTAGCCTTTGGTAACACCTGATTTTTAGGGAGGTAATTATAAATGCTGAGAAAACTGTAGGCATCACCTAAACCGGTGTAGGCGAGTGCGAAGTTGGGATCTTCTTTTATTGCCTTTTTAAAATATTCGAGGCTCTTGCTTATACTCTCACCTCTCTGTAACCAAAAATATCGCCCCTTGAGATATAAATCGTAGGCGGCCACATTTTCTGTTGGTGCTTTAACTAGTGTTACACCCACTTCACCCAAAAGCTTAACCTGAAGCACTTGCGTTATTGCCTGTGCAATCTCATCCTGGATTGCGAAAACGTTTTTCAGTTCTCGGTCGTAGTTTTTTGACCAGAGATGAAAGTTACCGGCAGCATTGTTAAGTTGAGCCGTGATCCGGATGGTGTTTCCATCCTTTCGCACGCTCCCTTCGAGCACAGTCGTGACGTTGAGTTGCTCACCAATCGTGGATATAGCCTCATTCCTGAGTCGAAATGAAGAGGTTCGCGCAGCCACACGCAACCCTTCGACCTGAGCGAGAGCATTCAGGATTTCCTCCGCCATCCCTTCACCGAAGTATTCCTGGTCTTTTTCCGGGCTCATGTCGCGAAACGGTAGAACAGCGATGGAGGGAATCTCCGACACCAGTGGTGGATTAGTTTCTTCAATCATTGGTTTTTGCGGTGTCTTTCCCTTATCCCAAAATACCACTCCTATTGCCGCCATCACCACTACAATCACAAGAGCACTTATCCATATCCTTCGCTTTGAAGGTTTATCTTTCTGTGTGGTAGCTTTCTCCACATCCCAACGCACCGCATAAACGCGGACGGGTTCGGCAATATTTTTGACGGTATGTTCACCAAGGTCGTCAAAGGCATAAGAAAGCTTGTTTGCCACATGGTCGTAAACCGTGCCCGAGACACAGATACCTCCTCCTTCGGCGACACTCTCGACTCGTGCCGCCACGTTGACCCCGTCGCCATAGATCCGTTCGCCTTCAATGATAACGTCGCCGAGATTAATCCCGATCCGAAAGTTCATGCGACGATCTTCAGGGAGAGCCACATTGCGAACCCTAAATTCTCCTTGTATAACAGCGGCACATTGAACCGCGTTCACCGCGCTTGTAAATTCGGCGAGAAGATTGTCACCGGGAGAATCTATCACGCGGCCCTGGTGCTCTTCAATCAGCCGACTCATCGCTTCGCGATAAGTACTGAGAGTCTTCACTGTCGCCTCCTCATCATCTCCCATGAGGCGACTGTAACCCTCGACGTCAGCACTTAAAATGGCCGTTAGCTTGCGTTCCATGATTCGATTGGTTCCGTTTAATGCGCAATTTGCACTATAAGGAATTTATAAGACTATTGATCACACCATCTAAGAGTCAATTAAAGCATTGCCGAATGAGGGATGTCGCCCACGCTATAGCTGGGCTCGGTTGTCGATTGCTTAATTTCGATTTGGAGGAGGATGAGCTTCGCGCTCGGTAGGCGAATGGGGCGAGTCGAAAGTCAAAGGTCTAATGTCGAAAGTCTAAATGTTACCTTAAAGGTCGCGCGACGTGTCTTTGTATTCGTTTTCTGTAATTATAAATTACTAAAATTACAAATTGGTGGAGCGGGCTGTCCCTAGCGCGCTTCTTAGTCATGAATAATCGAATACAACGCGCTAGGGACAGCCCGTTCCACCATATACCTAATACTTAACATCTAACACTTATTGATGAGATCACTCTATCGTGATTTCATCAATAACCACGGTGATTTCATCACCATCTTCATTAACGAAGGTGGCGAGCGCTTAAGCGCGTGTTAGGTCTTATGTGTTAGGTGTTAAGTAATTTAATCAAAAACCTGATTCTTACCGTTTAGATTATTCGATGGTGATCTCTTCAGTCGTAACCTCGATCTCATCCCCATCTTCGTTGGTGAAGGTGGCGTCAATGCTTTGTGTCGGTTGAGGCGTGTTGTCGGACTTGAAGTTGTTCTGCGTAATCAGGGTTTCAAACCCGGGGGTTGTCGAACCACTCTCCGCGATAACGACCGCAGCTCCGTTTGTCTGTGCCAGGTCGCCACCGGTGATTCGCAATCCGGGGTTGCCCGCGGGTACGGTGAAGGATCCTTCTCCGAACAGGAGGTGTGGTACAGCATCACCACTGGCATCGATGTCGCCAACGGTTAAGCGTACCGCGATCGGTACTCCGCGCGCATCCACACCGACCTTGCCGGTGCTTCCACTGAACACGGTGTTCGATAACTGTACCCCTCCCAGTCCCGTGGAGTTGACTACTTCCACGAGGGCCACGTCGGCCTGGGCGTCATAGACCTGTCCTTCGGGGAACAGCGCCTGGTTAAAGGCGTTGATCCTTCCCACCGTGAAAATGCTGAAGAAGGTATTGGCGTCAGCTCCATCGATGACCACGCTGGGTTTGCCCGTCACGTACTCAACCTGCTGGTTGTAGCGTGGGGGGACGGCCGGAGGCAGGAAAGTGGCCGGGTCGAGGGTTACGGTAAAGGTCCCGTTACCTGAGAACTCTACCTGTACAATGTCCTCGTTTTCGTCCATGAAGGAAACGCGGGTGATCTGTCCCGGTTTGGCCTGGAGTTGGACGGACTCTCCGGTGAGTAATATCTGGTCGAA
The DNA here is from genome assembly GCA_963692525.1 of Opitutales bacterium. Classification (GTDB taxonomy): domain Bacteria; phylum Verrucomicrobiota; class Verrucomicrobiia; order Opitutales; family PNEW01; genus PNEW01. The sequence goes on along the minus strand of OY829953.1, from coordinate 4,235,912 downwards.
GACGTTGCCGTTGGCATGCTGAATGTCTTCACCCGCGATATCCCCCGAGCCGTCGAGGACGAGAGGAACGGAAGGAGCCGCTACGGTGATGACCGCGGTATCGCTGTCAGCGCTTCCACCAGCGTTAGTTATTTGTGCCCAGTAGTTGGTGCTCGCAGTGAGAGCACCGGTAGTTAAAGTGTTGCTGGTGGCACCAGAGACAGGGCTGGCGGTGTCCCCACTGTTACCGGTATACCACTGGTAGGTAAGATCATCGCCACTGGCTGCTACGGTTAAGACTACCGCGGTGCCGGACTGTACTTCCTGGCTCGCGGGCTGGGTGGTGATAGAAGGGCCTTGTGCGGGGGGCGGTTCGCCGCCGCCTTCGAACCCCGGGGCACCAATAGGAGTAAAACCGAAGTCGTCGATAGTCGTTGAGCTGAATAATGGATTTACATTTTCATTATCGATTAAAAGAATCTTAGCAATGCCGCCCACAGCTCCCAATTCACTGGCAAGAAATGTATAATGCGGAACTCCTGATCCCTGCAGGACATTTTGCTGCAGGTCCGATTCCCTGGCGATTAAATTATCTTCAGTATCATATACCTCAATAGTACCATCGGATTCACCGCCACTGCTAGCTGCTAACGTGATGGTTGAGGCAAAAAATTGCACCCGGGCGGCCGGTGTTTCGAATGTGATCGTTCCGGTATCACCATTCATAACTCTCCAGTTAGCACGTTTTGTGCGGGATTGTTCGTTGAGCGGAGGTGACGTTTCCTCGGATAAATCTGCGCCTGAAAAGGTGGCGGTAATGGGTGATGTACCAAGGGTAATATCATTATTCGACTCTGGGAATTCAGAAAAGAAAGTAAATACCGTGTTGTTTCTCGGCCCATCGATGAGGGTATAACCCACATCGTCGACGACTAATGTACCCGAAACATTCAGGAATTTTATTTCATTCATACCGTCAATGTAATTGAGATCTGTTTCGTCGAAGAAATTGCCACTGAAAGCCACGATTCTTTGCAGCGCGGGATTGGAATCAGGATTGATGCTGGTTGGAAAACCCGTAAAAACGCCCTGCTGAGTTAATTCAATTAATTCGACTCCAACAATATCGACTGTAATTTCTCGAACCTCGATCTTGCCCGCGCCCGCGGTTTCAGCCACGTAGAATTCGATTTCAGCAATCCCTTTTCGCGTGAAGATCTTTCCCTCCTGGCCGGGCCCCAGGGTTAATGCTTTCGTTCCCGAGTGCAACAAACTTGGGTCCTCCAGCGTTTCTATCGTAAACCCGATAAATTGGATATCATTGGGCGGAGTACCGAGTAAAAAGTCTACCGATCCTTCGGCATCTTCAAAATCCAAAAATACTTCCTGGTCCTGCGGAAGCGCTCGGAGAAGAAGTGGAAATAAAAGTGAAATTAACGATACAGATACGAGATTTTTTATGCGCATTTTAACCCCTTAATATGATTTAAACCCTAGTTTTGAAACAACTGTTTTTAATAATTAAATGGGTAGATATAAATCTCAACAATTAAATAAGATTTCAGTAAAATTATTCAGCAACCAGCCTTCGCCCCCCGCGGTGACGGGCTTCCACCTTCGTTCAGCAGGGGTGAACTACGGCGTGACAAGACGTATTGCAGGCTAGCTAGTAGTAGTCGAAACCTGGTAGAACTCGTACCCCTATCGATAGGTTGGAAGCTGCTTGTCAGCCGTGGCGATCCAGGGGAATGTCAATACGCGTCCGGCATTCCCAAGGAATGGAAGATGTAGCTTCTTGCAATATAAAAGGTGGAGCGGGCGGCCTGCCAGCCATAGCCTTGGCGAAGATTGGTCCCTAGCGCGCTTCTTCAATTGCGACACTCTCAAACGCGGTAGGGACACCGCGTTCCACCATTTCAATGAATAAAGGTAGTATGTTCTAAATACCCTCTCTCCAATTAGACCCTATTGTCATTGCGCCTGTCCTCCATAGCCTTGTGCGACGGGGGAAGGAGTAGAGCGACTAAGCTACCGAAGGCGAAGCCGGACATCTTTCATTCCAGGGGGATGTCTATTTCGTATGGTCAGCCTCTAAATGGGAGATGTCATTCCGCATTCGGGAAATCATAATTACCATTAAAAGCCGCAGGCGGTGGAGGTGTAATCAAGATGCACGATGCAGGATTCAGGATACATGATGCAGGGTGGCCAGAAAGCCGGAGGGCCGGAATAAAATTATCCAATACGGGATTCCCAATCGGTGGCGATTTTAATACTTCCCTCGAGGACGCTTTCGGTTGTCTCACGAGTGGAAGCCACTTCAAGAGTCCTTGAACCGGTAAAATTTAGATCCGCTAATCTTCCAATAAACCCATCCCAGTCAATGATCCCTTTCCCCGGCACCCAGTGCTGATCGCCGTTTCCGTCGGTATCATGCAAATGTAAGGTGAACAATCTGACCGCCGCCACATTTAATTGCTGCAGCGGGTCGTGTCCTGAGAACTGGGCGTGAGTAGTATCTAGACATAAGCCAACATACTCCCTTGGCATATCTGCAATTAACTCGAACAGATCTTCCATCGAATGTAAGGGCCGCGCTGACCCAACATGGCACAGATTCTCCAAAGCAATCTTTATTCCCGTATCGATTGCGCTTTCAACCAACTCGAGAATAGATTCTTTAGTCTTGGTTATACTCGCATTTCGATTTTCTTCGCTATACATGCTGAACATATCAGGATAGGAGCCATTGGGGTGAACGACCACCGATTCAGCTCCCAGCTCCTTAAAAAAAGTAAACGACCTGGCAACTTCCGCCAGCGAAGCTTTTCTTTTTCCACTATCCAGTGATGCCAAATCGATGCCCCCAATCGGGCTGTGACCAACGCGCATTGAAAGATCAAAGCGATTCATAAGCGAATGAATCTCTTCTATCGAATCCATTCCAAGCGAGAAATGAGGAGGTTCCCATAACAACTCAACCTCGTTAAAGCCCGCTTTTTTTATTCTTTCAAGGCCCGATTCCAATTCTTCAACTAGAATAACCGTGGTGCTGATTCCGTATTGCATTTTAGTCGAAAATCAAAGGTCGAAGGTCAAAAGTCAGAGGATAATTCACATCAGTCACCATAATCGATTGCGAATTTACAATAGTCGATTGCGAATTTGCGATTTTATTTTTAAAAATTAAAATTACCGCAATTATCAGAAAGAGAACCATGAGGGGTGCTATTTCTAAGAGACTATTCTGAAGTGTATTAAACCAGCTCGATTAAGAACAGCTTAGGTTGTTAATAGCAGATTTTTTTTGAATTAAGATAATACTTATTGTTTAATATAAATCTGTTCGTTGTATAGAGAGCGACCCCAGCCCCGGTAGATATAGGCGTGAGTACTTGTCCAGGGGACATTGCCGAGGCGTATGTGCGCGCCCCAGACAAAATAAGCCGAGCCAACAACAATTACCGGAATATTATCGGTGTGCAGATCGCGAACGCGGATCATATACTCACGGACTTTGGCCGGGTCGGTAGTGGTGAGGACTGATTCGATGTAACGAGTTGCGTCGTGTAACCAATCCGGCCCCTCTTTATGCGCATTACGATGCCAATAGGGTGCGGTCGGTCCTGTAATTGCCCACAAAGACATTTCGCTGAGAGGATCGGTATGGCCTGATTGTCCCCATTGATGGATATCAAAATCGCCACTTAAAAAACGAGGTATAATCAATTCTCTCAGCAGCGGATTAATGTTGGTCTTAATTCCAATTTTTTTCCAATGTGCGGAAACAAGTTCGCAAACATCGACACCAATTTTTTTTGTAGATGTTACATTGATATTCATCTCAAATCGGGTTCCATCTTTGAATTCACGAAACCCGTCACCATCCGTATCACGATACCCTGACTTTTCCAGTAAGGCGCGAGATTTTTCTGGATCGTATTCGGAATATTTCATGTGGGCTTCCTTTGAATAGTAAGGATTGGGCGGGCCGAACGAATATCCAGACGGGTCGAATATACCGAAATATATGATCTCTTTGATTTCTTCCCGGTTGATAGCATGAGATAAAGCAATGCGCACATTTTTGTTCCGAAATGCTTCCCGCATCGCGGGATTGTGCGCGTCCCAATTAAGGTAGAAAGCGGGGCCATGAGTAGGGCCAGATACGCGGAGCTTAAACCGCCCTTTTTGTTCTTCCGACCTAAGCGTGGGATACATGTCCATCTGAAAATATCTTCCGAAAAGATCGAGTTCACCATTGATAAAATTCAGAAGTAGAACTTTAGGGTTCTGAATGATTTCAAAGGTGTACCTGTCAGCGTAGGGTAGCTGGTTCCCCTCACTATCAATCTTCCAGTAATAGGGGTTTCGCTCATAAACAATGCGTTGACCAGACACCCATTCCACGGGCACCCATGCGGAGAGCCGGGGCAGACCTGGTCGCATGATAAGCTGCGCGCTGGTCGTGAGATCGCGAAAGTCCTTGTAATTGGCATCTGGATTGTATTTCGGGTGGTGTTTGGCGAGGATGTGTTTGGGGTAGGCAATATCTTCGTGACTGAGCGCTTTGCGGACACGCCCCAATGGTTTTGGAGAGGAGATCTTCAACGTGTGCTCATCGATTTTTTCTAATTTTATCGGTTTACCATCCACTTGCCAATAGGGTGGCGGTATCGTGGGTGTGCTTCGCGCGCTGTCATTAAAGACCATGTCGTAATACCAGAAAAGTATGTCGTCGACGGTGAAGGGAACACCATCCGACCACTTTACCCCTTTCCGTATATTTACAATAGCCGTTTTCCCATCGTCGGATAATGCAAAGTGATCAGCGAGATTGAGCTGAATACTTTTTGGCGGGTAGGGCCGCTCATAGCCCATCAAATTATCATTGAAGGATTTTACCGGGCCTTGTGTATCGCCGATATCACTGGTGAGCGCCCGTCGAATCGTTCCCCCGTAATTACCAATTTCTTCTAAGGGAACAACGACGAGCGGGTTATCCGGGAGCCGTTCACTGACCGGTGGCAGTTCACCGGCTTTAACTTTCGCAGCCAACATAGGTGCCTCATTGAAAGTACGGTTGGCGAGTATTGCGGGGGCAATTGTTAATGGTGCACGGGTTATTATTTCGGGCTGAGAAATCTTCTCTTCCTCTTCATTCTCGGACAAGGGTTCAAGTTCGGGGTCAGGCGCTAAACAACTGCACAGCATAAGAGCGAGAACCAGAGACAGGATCACGGGTAAAATTGGTCGCTGCATATGATCTATTCTCACGCCTATTATAGTTTATTGTCTTATGTAAATCTGCTCGTTATAAAGTGAGCGACCCCATCCCCGGTAAACATAAGCATTGGTGCTTGTCCAGGGGCACATTACCCAGGCGGGAGCTGGCACTCCACACAATTCAGAACAGATCAAACTATTACTGCTGCACTCTATGTGTCAATCAGGCTGAAGTTATTGAATTCAACCCCACTAATACTCATATACCATTCACACCTAACCATTCTCAAGCGTCAGCTAGCGATGAGAGCGTTTTGATGGGCTGGGTATGGTTGATACCCCTTGGGCTAATTGCCTATTCCTGAAATTGGAGGCTTTGCTATTTTGCTATATGTGTGGTGCAATTAAGACGCCATCTTGTAAAACAAGTAAATAATGTTCATAGGACACTTTGCAGTCGGATTTGCTGCTAAGACCGTTGCTCCAAGATTGTCTCTTGGGGCACTGTTTCTAGCGGTGCAGTTCGTTGATTTGCTTTGGCCACTCTTAATACTTGTGGGGATTGAACACGTATTGATTGTGCCCGGCATTACTAAGGTTATGCCCCTTAATTTTGAAAATTATCCCATATCCCACAGCTTGTTATCAGTCTTAATTTTTGGGCTAGTGTTTGGCATCGTCTATAGCCTTATGCAACGCTATCCAAAGGGAGCCATTGTTTTAGGATTATGTGTGGTTAGTCATTGGTTTTTGGATTTAATCGTTCATCGCCCTGACTTACCACTTTTTTTCGGTGAATCGCCACTCGTCGGGTTTGGATTATGGAACTCACTCGTCGGGACTCTGCTTGTGGAAGGACTTCTTTTTTGCGCAGGAGTCTTTTTGTATATGCGCACAACCTATGCTAAAGATAGAATTGGCACCTGGGCAATCTGGTCACTTATCGGTTTCCTTGTGATTATTTATATCGGTAATTTATTTGGCCCTGTTCCTCCGAATGTCCAAGCGATTGCATGGGTTGGAAACGCACAGTGGATATTGATAGTTTGGGCCTACTGGGTGGATCGGCACCGTATCGTAAATAATCATACACCCACCGATATCGTCGGCTAATGCAGTTTCTGCTCACCCCTCCACAAATCCCACAAGTCCTGCTTTCATGTTCTCTGCATGATCTTCTAAAGCTTACCATTCTCAAGCCACTGCGAGCGGTGAGAGCGTTTTGATGAGCTGGGGTAGGAGTGACCTTAGAAATAGGAGTCAGTATCAAGTCCCATTTCACGATGCTGTTTCTTAGCGGCTTCAGCTTGTCGTTGCTTCGCTTCCTCGTCAACTCTACAACTCACACCTTCGAAATTCATGGCAAAAGCTCGACGATGTCGAGTTGCTGAACGGTTCGGATCTGCACGGTGAATAATTTCTCCATGATGGACGACGGCATCACCTGGTTGCATGTGTACAACCACCTCCATCCCTTCATCTTTAAGGCTGTAATCAGTGATGCCCTGTGAAAAACCAAGGATCGATGTCACTGCATGCGGTCTAATACCGAGTAGGTGAGAGCCGGGGATGTAGCGCAAACACCCATTCTCTTCTTCAACAGGGTCAATGGCCATCCAGACCGATGCAACATTAGGGGGATTAAGCTTAAAATAATAGTTATCCTGATGAGGCGGTGTGCGATGATCTGTTTTTGGCGGTTTGTTAAACCACAAGGGGCCCTGCGTATGGGCTTCCTCACCAATCAAAGTACTGGCAAGTTTATTCCACTTGGGATGGCTCCGGTACTCCTCGAAGTAAGGTTCAAATTTTGCCATATGCTCCATTTGCTTCAGGGTCTCGGGCCGTGACTTGTCCTGGTAAAAGGCGACTGTGTCTGGAACTGATGGTACCACCTCGCGGATAAAACGCTCGACAAGCTCGAACAGCGGCTCGTATTCATCTGGCGAAAGAAAGTTTCGCACTACAGCAAATCCATCACGATCGTAGTTCTCTTTATATTGCGAATAATCGTCCATATCTAGTCCTGCTTATTTTTATCAATCTTTAACTGCCAATAAGAAAGTCCGTATCCACAGGTGGATCTCATAGCGCACAAAAATTAGAGTCAATGGTATTACCTCTACACGGTGGTGGCAATAGGGGTCAAACGTAGAATTTAAATGTTATCGACCGATGCCAAATTTCTAATCTCATGAAAATTCATCCATGCTCCATTGTTCATGATCCAAGGAATACTTGTCAGCTTATCAATGTTTAAATTCTACGTTTGACCCTTTTACCTATTCTAATTTTCGTTAAAGATTTAAAATACAACTCATCGAATTGACTTCAGTCGTGTTTTTTGCACGGTATAAACTAATGCTGACAAAGGGACAGTTAATTCATTTTGAAACGTTTGGATTTCTTGTTTTGCGACAGGCATTTTCGGCTGCAGAGATGAAGGCATTTACAGATGCGGCCGAAGAAATTTGGGCGGTTGAAAAAGGTGAATCCACCGGCCGCGGCGAAAACAGAGGATCTACTTCGGTGGGCGAGTTTGTTGAAAGGCAAACGAAGTTGACATCGCTTGCCGAAGACGACCGTATTTATGGAGTAATTGAGCAATTACTCGGGCCGGGCTTCATCTGGGCAGGATCGGAAGGCCAGAGAGGGCGAATCAGCACCACCTGGCATAATGACCATCCAGGTGAAACTCAGAAGAAATATACCCGCATTAAAGTTATCCTTTACCTCGAACCGACAACAAAAGAGACTGGCGCGTTGCGCGTCATTTCCGGATCTCATCGTTCCCCCTATCACGATTCTCTCGAGCTGCTTCAGGAGTATCATATGCAACATAATGAGGTATCGAACAGCCGTGAGGGAAAGACAAAGGGTCATATAACCTTACCCTTTGGTGTAGAGAGTCCAGACATTCCCTGTTACACATTTGAATCCAACCCTGGAGATGTCATATTTTTCCATCAGAATTTATATCATGCCGTTTACGGAGGACTGGGTGAAAGGCGCAGGTATATCGCGATGAAATTCGGGGCAAAGCCGACGACAGATGAGCATGTCCGATTAATTAAGGACCGAACGGAATATGTGTTCCATCCCCATGAAGCTTTCCTGAACAGCAGTCGTCCGCGTATCCGGAGCATGGTTGAAAATCTGGAAACAATAGGGGCTAAAGTATAGAGGTATAAAGTAGAATCTGAAAGATCAGAAGGCCGCTATTAATCGAATTTATCTATCTGCAATCCGCAATCGCTACCGAGGGCTATGCCCGCCTGTCGTCCATAGCCTCGTGCGACGGATGGACATCCCTCAATCGACAATTCCCCGAAGCCTTCTATCTCAAGCGATCGTAAGCGCAGCTTCGCGCTCGAGGACATCGTCATCCGCGCAGTCTGCACCTTCACCTTCGACGGGTAATGGCAGTTCGGGGATGAAGGTGTAATCGGGTTCCTCGATCCGCTTGCGATGGATCTGCAATATTTCCTTCCATGTCGCCCAGAGACTGTGGTGTGCCGGTGGTAGGTCGTGCTCGATAGCGGCGCGTAGTTTCGGCAAATTGAAAAAGGGCACCGCCGGGAACATGTGATGCTCAATGTGGTACTGCATGTTCCAGTAGAGGAAGCCCGGTAACCACGAGCAGGTATAAGTCCGGCAGCAGAGGCGGTGATCCGGTGTGTCCGGAGAAAGTCCGGAATGCTGTGGATTGCCGCAGAGAAAACCCAGCCATTGGCAATAGTGTTTGCCCTGGACAAGGATGATTAGAAACCAGTGTCCGGTGGCGATAAAGACCGCCGCCAAAGCCGCGTGGCCGAGAAGTGTGAACCTCGCCCAGTTGCGGTGCTCGCGGCGCAGCTTGGCGTCACTTTCGGGTATGATGAACTCATACCATTCGTTGTCCATTTGTCCGGTCGCGCGCTTGGTATAGAGCTTCAAAATATCCCAGGTTTGCAACGGTTCCCAGGCAAACAAACGGGTCCAGAATCGCCAGTCTTTAAACGTGAATTTTGTGGGCAGTACTACCTCGCCATCATAGTCGTGGTGGACTGTAACCTGGTGGTGCCTGATGTGGCTGGGTCGAAACCAGACGATATCCCACCAGCCAATGAATCCAAATACTCTAAGGAAAAACTCGTTCAGTGCTTTCGTCTTAAACGGCGTCCGATGCATGAGTTCATGGCACGCTGTGCCCCCGAGGAAACTGCAGAAGGTGCCGTGAACAAACAACGCGGCGAGCAGAAGGGGGACCGACCAGATCCAGCTATCTTCGTTTATCCGCAGGAAGATGAAGTAAGCCAGTGCCCCGGTCAGGAAACACAATCCCAGGTGACCCAGGGCTTGGCGCAGCCCCTGCAGATCGCTCCGCTCAGTCAGCTCCTTCATTACAGTGGGATCAACCTTGCAGCGATACCAACTGATCGTCTTGTCCTTGAGGAATTTTTGAGAGTCACTCATGTCGAATTTCCGCGGAAATCACAATTAATGAAGCCATTTTACAATAAAATAATTACAAATACTTGGTTAGTGAAGAATAGCATAGATTGTTTATTTAATATGAAGAAGATTAGACATAAAATACAGTAACTCCTAGCACATAATAGGAATTAAGTCTCCTCCATTTTGACTTATTGACGTTTTACTCTATTCGATCGTCAATTCTTCAGTCGCAACCTCGATCGCATCCCCGTTCTCGTTAGCGAAAGTGGCGTCGATGCTCAGTGTTGGCTGAGGTGTGTTGTCCGATTTAAAATTGTTCTGTGTGATCAAAGTCTCAAATCCCGTCGTTGTCGATCCACTCTCCGCGACGACAACCGCGGCACCGTTTGTTTGCAATAAGTCTCCACCTGTGATCCGCAACCCGGGGTTACCGGCGGGAACAGTGAAGGAGCCTGAGCCAAACAATATGTGTGGTACCGCATCGCCACTAGCATCGATATCGCCAATGGTTAAGCGTACCGCGATCGGTACCCCGCGCGCGTCGACACCAGTCTTGCCCGTGCTTGCACTGAACGCGGCGTTCGACAGCTGCATCCCGCCCATACCCGTGGAATTTATAACCTCCACGAGGGTCACGTCCGCTTGTGCGTCGTAGACTTGACCCTCGGGGAAGAGGGCTTGGTTCACCGCGTTGATTCTTCCCACGGTGAAGATACTGAAAAAGGTATTCGCGTCGGCGCCGTCAATTACCACGTTGGGTCTGCCGGTGACGTATTCGACGGCCTGGTTATAGCGAGGGGGGATAGCCGGGGGCAGGAAGGTGGTTGGATCGAGGGTTACGGTAAAGGTCCCTGCGCCCGAGAACTCTACCTGCACGATATCCTCGTTTTCATCCATGAAAGAGACGCGGGTGATCTGTCCCGGTTTGGCCTGGAGTTGGACGGACTCTCCGGTGAGTAAAATCTGGTCAAAGACGTTACCGTTGGGGTGCTGAATATTCTCCCCCGCGATATCACCTGAGCCATCGAGAACAAGGGGCACGGTAGGGGCTGCGACCGTGATGACGGCGGTGTCGCTGTCAGCACTACCTCCGGCGTTAGTTATTTGCACCCAGTAGTTAGTGCTCGCGGAGAGAGCACCGGTAGTCAAAGTGCTGTCGGTGGCGCCAGAGACAAGGTTCACGGTGTCACCGCTGTTACCGGTGTACCACTGGTAAGTAAGATCATCACCGCTGGCCGCTACGGATAATACGACAGCGGTTCCGGTCTGCACTTCCTGACTCGCGGGGTGGGTGGTAATCGTTGGTTCAGATACCGGGGGCGGTCCACCTCCACCGTTCGCACCGGGTGCTCCGATCGGGGTAAATCCAAAATCATCTACGCCGCTTTCACCAACACTACCGGCGGCGGCAAAGGGTAAATTCAAGTACGTGATTTTACCAATCCCACCCGGTGCTCCTAATGCTTCGGCATTAAAATCAAAAAAAGTAAAAGGTGAACTTATGCCAATATTGATATTCAGAGGAACGTCGGTTGTCGAAGTGAGCAGGTTATCTTCGGTGTCAAAAACCTTGATTTCACTATCTCCCTCAACGAACTGTGCAGAATAAAACTGCACCTTGGCCGCTGGGGTTTCAAAAGTTATCATTCCCATGGTATCATTCTGAATAGCCCATATTCCTCGACTGATATCAGGAAAAGTATGATTTAATGGAGAATTCGCTATCGTTCCTACAGACGGTTGCACAATACCACCGGTAAAAGTGGCGCTAAAGGGTGATTCACCTAGCGTGAAATTAACTCGGTTAATAAAAGTTTTAAATATCGGATGATTATCTAAATCCTCAAAATCTTCGAAGACAGTATTATTGGGAGGTCCAACGACATAGGTAAATCCAAGATCGTCTATAGAAAATTGTCCGGTGACGTTGATAACTTTAATTTCTTTTACACCATTGGTGAAATTAAGATCACTGAGATCGAGTATATCTTCACTGAAAGCGATAAAACTTTGTAAAGGTGGATTAGCGCTGGTACTTATATCAGAAGGTAGTCCGTTGACGATACCTTGTTCAGAAAGGAACAAAAAATTTTTATCTCTTAATTCGATTCTGCCTCCCCCCTGTGATTCAGCAGCATAAAACTGGAGCAGGTTGACGCCTCGTTCAAATAAGATTTTTCCTTCTTGTGCGCCAGGGACGAGGACTAAAGCCCTGGTGCCCGAGTGGGCGAGATTCGGGTTGTCTACAGTTTCTAAGGTGAAGTTTATTACCCTGATACTATCGGGGGATTCGCCAAGAACAAAATCAGTTCCCTCTGCGGACACCCCTTCAAAATCGAAATAAGTATCAAGGTCTTGAGGAAGAGCATAAAGGCGAGCCGGTAAATAAAGCATTAAAATCAGAATAGGGATTATTTTTATTAGTTTTCTTTTCATACTGCTATAACATTTAGAGCGATGCCAATTCGGGCGAATTAATTGACGGGTAGTTAGTATTCAACCTAATCATTATTTAAATATTGGCGAGGGCTTTAGGTGGAATAATTAAGGCCGTTTAAATGAAATAGAGGATTAAGCTCCATTGCCAGTTTTCAAAAAAGAATTGTTCCGTTCGGGCAATGCAAGGTGATTGCAATGCTGCGCCCTCGATTGTCGATTGAGTGGAATGGCAACCAGTCGTCGCCAAGGCTATGCCCGGCAGGCAAATGTCACAAGAGCACAAAAAATCATGATTTCTCTTCTGAAGGATGTTTCTGTGTATCGTATAATGTAGAAGTACCTGGAAGCTTTGATTTTCGACCATGTTTTTCTAAAAGTTTATCTGATGCTTCAATAACCAAAGAGAGAATATTAATTTCTTCTACAACTTCAAAGAGCATGCGTTTTCCCGCGGCATGAACTTTGTCCACCGCCTCGGCAAATGCTTTCTTTGCCTCAGGGTGATTAGGTTCCCCGGGTAGACCCATGGACTGTGCTATATCTTCAGGCCCACCCGTGAAAAAATCAATGCCGTCAACTGTAAGGATTTCATCCAAATTTTCAAAGGCGGTGATGCTTTCCAGTTGTGGTACTAACAGCGTATTTTCATTAGCAAAATTGTAGACGAACTTACGATCGGTTTCTACTGCATTAAATATCATTCGAATACCGGTTGCGCTGCGGGCTCCTTTGGGCCCGTAGTAGGTGTATTTAACCATAGCTTCCGCTTCCGCTTTTGTTTTCAGGTTGGGAACGACAATCAATTTTACACCGCGATCTAAGTAGCTGAGAATTGTACTTTCATTCTGATCGGGAATACGCATGGCGGCGGTAATTCCAAATCCCTCTGCGACACGACATAGATGCTCTGCCGTTGCGGGGTGTATTGCGGAATGTTGACCCTCAATGTAAATATAATCAAGTCCCATCAGGGCGGCTAATTCTATAAATTCTTCTTCTCCAGCCCTGACGTTTAGACCCAATGCCTTTTCTCCATTCTTTATTCGTTCAAGTATTTTATTGGTCTTCATGCCCATCCTTTCTTTTATCTGTAGTCTTTGAGTAGCAGTGTCGCGATAGATTGAAATTTTCAAAAGTAAAGCGGCACCTCCCAATATAGACAAGACCCTAATGCCTTTAATCGCTAACTGAATTAATCCACTACCGAGGACGTAGTCCGACATTCCGCCATTCCACAATCCGCAATCGGAAATCGACAATTACCCGAAGCCCTCTCCCTCAACCGATCATAAGCGCCGCTTCGCGCTCGAGGACATCGTCATCCGCGCAGTCGGCACCTTCACCTTCGACGGGCGATGGCAGTTCGGGGATGAAGGTGTAATCGGGATCCTCGAGCCGCTTGCGATGGATCTGCAATATTTCCTTCCATGTCGCCCAGAGACCGTGGTGTGCCGGTGGGAGGTCGTGCTCAATAGCGGCGCGTAGTTTCGGTAAATTGAAAAAGGGCACCGCCGGGAACATGTGGTGCTCGATGTGGTACTGCATATTCCAGTAGAGGAAGGCCGGTAGCCACGAGCAGGTATAAGTCCGGCAGCAGAGGCGGTGATCCGGGGTGTTCGGAGTAAGTCCGGAATGTTGTGGATTGCCGCAGAGAAAACCCAGCCAATGGCAATACTGTCTGCCGTTGACGATGATGATTAGAAACCAGTGTCCGGTGGCGATAAAGATCACCGCCAGGGCCGCGTGGCCGAGAAGTGTGAACCTCGCCCAGTTGCGGTGCTCGCGGCGCAGCTTGGCATCACTTTCGGGCATTATGAACTCATACCATTCGTTGTCCATTTGTCCAAACGCGCGCTTGGTATAGAGCTTTAAAAGATTCCAAGTAATCAACGGGTTCCAGGCAAACAAATCAGCCCAGAATCGCCAGTCTTTGAACGTAAATTTGGACGGCAGCACCACCTCGCCGTCATAGTCGTCGTGGACTGTAACCTGGTGGTGCCTGATGTGGCTGGGTCGAAACCAGACGAAATCCCACCAGCCGAGGAATGAAAAAACTCGAAGGAAAAACTCATTCAACGCTTTCGTCTTGAACGGCGTCCGATGCATGAGTTCATGGCATGGCGGGCCGCCGAGGAAATGGCAGAAGGTGCCATGAACAAACAAGGCGACGAGCAGAAGGGGGACAGACCAGATCCAGCTATCTGCATTTATTCGAAGAAAGACGAGGTAAGCCAGTGTTCCAGTCAAAAAACATAATCCCAGGAACCCCAGGGAATGGCTTAGTCCCTGCAGATCGCTCCGCTTGGTCAGCTCTTTCATCACAGCAGGGTCAACCTTGCAGCGGTACCAACTGATCGTCTTGTCTTTGAAGAATTTTTGAGCGTCACTCATACCGAATTTACGCGGCTGTCACATTTAATGAAGCAATATTGCAATTAAATAATTCAACAACGAGGAAAGTCAAGAATGGCTGAGATCCTGAAGTATCTGAAGATGTTCGTCAGGTATTGCTCCCACCTTTATCCTGTAGCCTTCCTCTTCGAAATGCTCGATTTGGTTCTGAGTTATATTTAATTGAGTGATCTAGACGTGAATAAAATACTTAATTAATTACAACGTAGTCTTTGTGTCGCAGGGATAAAAAGATTCGGTAATATATTGCTGTATACGTTCGGTCAGTTCAGGTAAGGAGGGAGAAGCATCAGGCCCTACACGATAGATGCGATGACCGGCATTTTCCACTATGATAAGGTCTGCTTTGGCGCCCACCTCGTCTGCTACCTCTTTAAGCCACTGGGAATTATTTTGCAATCGCTTATCTTTTGTTCCCGTCAGGATTAGAGTCGGTGGTGATGTATCATTAAGATAGTTTACCGGGCTGGCCTCGGTATAGAGGTCGGGTACTTCATCAACTTTACCGCCAAAAAGATAATCTAAGGTTTTTTTCATTTTCTGTGAAACTTTATCTCCCGCTTTTAGCGAATCATTCGCCTGGCGAAAAAAGTCAGTAGGAGCAGATAAGCTTATAATGAAGGCAACGCGGTAGGGGTTGTTATGAATAGAATCATCCTCAGAAAAATCTGACGCTTGCGATAAACCGGTCATAAGAGCCAGTTGCGCGCCGGAGGAATGGCCGATGAGGCCAATGTTTTGGGCGTCGATACCCTGATCTTCGGCATTGCTTCCCAACCAATTTAAAGCATCTTTGCAGTCAGCGATGATGTCAGGCATTGCAGTATTTTCATCAGCATTTCTAAAATCAATCGACACAACATTAATTTTCTTCGCTTCAATAAGCGGAAACAAGGTATGATGAAAGAAATCAATTCTCGTAACATCATTTTTGCTGCCTCGGGTGTAACCACCTCCATGAAAAAAAACGACTATCGGAAGATTGGAAGCAACACTCTCTTTAGCTGAAGAATAAATATTAAGCGTGAGTTCTTCTTCGTTGACCTCTTTATAGACAAGCTCCCGGTTGGTGATATTATATTCCGGTTCTTCCATCTCCGATTGTCCGAAACTGGAATTAATGGAAAATACAAGTGTCGTAATTAAGAGGAACACCGATAGTACCATCGATATTTTTTTACCGTTAAAATACAGTTTAAGATTTTTCATATACATAAATTTAAATTACCACTTTTTGCCGAACATTCAGCCAAATATTGAACATCCATTTTACCCTCAATGAGGGCATGACAATGAACGGTATTCTACAGTGATGGGGGTGTTGCCTCAATAAATTTTTCGCGCGATTCCGGGACCTGGTTAAAAACGTAGTTTGAGTAGGAGAGTGATACCCTTTGCATTATTGAATTCAGGCGGTCATTGGGATCAGAACTCTCAAAGAATATAAATACAGGACCGGGTTCTGGCTCTTCAGGTTCCACTTCATCCTCGGATTCATTATCACTCAATTCAGAATTATCGCTCTCAACCGCGTCCGCTATTTCAGCGGGGCGTCGCCCGACATTTAAGCTATAGGTTTTACCGTTAAAAAGCTCGAATTTGATCGCATGGGTATGATCTTTTGCTGCAATGGCGTCAGGATCATCAAGTTCATGTACCTCAGTATAACGTGCGCTCGACAGGGTACTGATAAAGCTGGTAATTGCGCTTTCGTTTAATTTTTCATTCTCCATCAAACCTTCAGCGGTAAATTCACTTTCTGCTGTTTCTCGCTTTATTATAAAGCCCGGTTCACTATTGGAAAATTCGAAATAAAGGGCTGCAACGTCACTCGATTGAAAGATCAACATACGCTTCTCCGGCCAATTATCCACATTGCTATCGAAGTATGATGTAAGATCTGCGAGGTAGGCTTCTGCCTCATCATTAAAGCGGACAAAGAGACCGCCTGATTGCCCGCGTTTTCCCGTGTCCATAGACCAAACCGTTTCCTCATTCGCTTTCAACACGAATTTATGCTTACTGAATTCTAGCCTTTCCATTCGTTCTTTTGTGCGCGTAACAAAGCGAAGTATGTCAGCTTTGAGCAAGCTGCTAATGAAGCTGTCTAATTTTGTGAATTCAACCGGTAGAAGGTAATAGTCCGGTAACACCCAAGTCCCTTTACCGTCCTTCTTAATATATACTGTTTTGTCGTCAGCAATACTTTGAAGGACAATTTCCGAAATGTTCGCCAACAATTCGGGATCAACTAATTTTTCACCCACTCTACTGCTAATTTCATGTTTACCTGTATCTCGATTGGATAGCCAAAAGCCGACAGCAGCCACTGACGCGAGGATAAGAAGTGAGAAAATAAGTGTTTTAATTTTCATCACGCTTTAACTTTTTGGCGGTTACTACGTTTTCTGAAAAAGTAGAGGCTTAAAAATCCGATCAGAAGAGGCACAGTGATTAAATTGAATAAGGCCAATGTACGATTGAGCTTCTCGATATCTTCACGCAATCGTTTGCGAATTTCACGCAATTCACCCCGCGTTTCAGCCTCCTGGAGACGATAATTTTCTATCGCCTTGCGAACTTCCGGGCTGGCTATAAGATTCTGCTGATCTTGCTGCTGTTCGAGGAGGCCGTTTAATTTACTTTGCACATCCCCCAGCTTATTCTGCAATTCATCATAGCGCATCTGGTATCGCTCTTGAGCTTTGGTCTCCAGTTCGCGGACGACAGTAAAGGGGCGCACGGCAGTTCCCTTTCCCCGAAGAGAAATCAGGTCTTCGCTACCGGAAAGAAATTCAAGTATATTGCTGACGAAATTGAGATTGTCATTCAGTGGACGGTTAGATTGAAACCCTAGAAAGTTTAACTGTTCCACGCTGAATTGATCAGCCATGAAATCGGTGTCCGCAATAAGCATCAGGGTACTGGAAGATTCACTTTCTTTTAATCCTGGCTCAGCGGTAGCCGTAATCTCATTTAGAGAATCAAGGTTGGTATTATTTTCATCCGTCGCTTCCTCTTCATCAATGGGTTTACCTTCTGGAAAGGCAGTTTTGAATTTTCCACTGATAATCGCGGCGATTATTTTTTCTTCCAGCGAGGGGGTTACCTGCCTTAGCAGGGCATCCGGTGGCGTAAAGTTGAGAAGACTGGCGCTTAACGCATCACTCTGTGTAGAGCTTTTAATGAGCGGAGTAAGCGCGAGATCGCTTTCTTCCTTCAGGCTGAAGCTTCCCGTTTCAATGAGCAGCATATTATCCAGTTGGGCAGTGGGGGGGGACTCGGTGTTCAATTTGTCAATCGAAAGCCATGCTGGATAGCGTATGGGTTGGTTTCCCATTCCGGATTGAACCATCGAGGCGTAGGAGAGATCGGCGACAAATGAACTGGAATCATATTCGATACCCCATGTTTCGAAAAGACGGGGTAAGTTGCTGGAGGTATTGGCACCGCCGCCCATCATCATTGCCTGTTGACCGATCTGGCCTTTTTGAAAAGTGGATGAAGGATCAACGGCGAGGAGAACAGGTCTGCCGGAAAGTAAAAACTGGTCAATTGCATAAGCCATCTTATCCGGCAGTTGTTGCGGATGAATTACAGCAAGCACATCGATATTTTCCTTAATCGATTCTGCCTCCTTATCTATTCCCTCGATTTCAAAAAAGTTACGCAGCTCCTGAATGACGACCCAATCGTTAGGTAATTGCTGATTGGGCATCATGTAGCCTGGATCGGCAGGGCGGATTAAGGGAAGTGAAGAGAGGATGCCAAGGCGCGGTAAACGATACTGTTGCACGCGATAAATCGCGCGTGAAATATCATATTCAAGAAAAGGTTCGCGCTGAAGATTAAAGACAGGAATAGCTTTTTCCGTATCGGCCTGGATAGCGACGAGTCCGAAGAATAAAGTGTCACCGTTACCAAGAGTTTGCCCCGAAATCCCCACACGGATAGCCGCTTCCTCTTCTTTGGTGTCAGGTCTGGGATCGACAATTCTTAGTTCAATCCCTCCGCTCGCGTCACTTTTATATTGCTTTAGTAATTCTTCGATTCTCGTGGCGTAATTTTTAAATAGGATGGGTATCCCTTCTGCGCTGCGGCTGAAATAAAATTCGAGAGTTATGGGATCCTCGATTTTATCTAAAAGTGCCTGTGTCCCAGGAGAGAGCGTGTAGAGCTTGGATGAAGTAAAATCAATCTGGCCAGGTAGAAAGGAGGCGATAAAATTGACTAAGACCAATCCGACAAGGAGAAGGAATAAGGCTATCCATTGAGTTGATCGATTCATGAGATAAAAAATGAAGGCTGGATATTGGTATTACCCCTTTAAGATGAGCGTTCTAAAACTAAAACATTTAATAATAAGCTAAATCCTATGAGCGAGAGATAGAAAATAAGATCTGCAGTCGTAATCAGTCCTTTAGTCATCGGATCGAAATGCGTGATAAAACTGAAATTGGATAGGGCATCGATAATCCAAATGGGAATATGAATGGATGTGAGCAGGTTATTGAATACACTCCAGCCGAGAAAAACCAGGATGAGGCAGATAATTACACTGAGGACAAAACTAATAACCTGGTTTTTCGTAAGCGCAGAGGTAAGCGAACATATACTCAGGAATGCCCCGGCCATTAGAATGGTTCCGATATAGCCGCTGAATATGGGTCCCCAGTCAGGATTACCGAGATAGGCAACGGTTATGGGCATGGTCAGTGTTAATAATATGGCCAGGGTGATAAATGCCCAACCGGCAAGGAATTTTCCTAATACTGCCTCGACCGTCGTCACCGGCAGGGTAAGCAGTAATTCCCAGGTTCCCGATCTTTTTTCTTCTGCCCACAGGCGCATCCCTACAGCGGGAATTAGAAAGAGAAATACCCACGGCATGAAAAGAAAAAATCGATTCAAGCTCGCATCATTGGCTGCAAAAAACTGCCCCACAAACCAGGTAAGCCCGACAGATGCTATGAGAAAGACGATGAGGAAAACATAGGCTACCGGTGATCGGAAATAACCGAAAAATTCACGTTTAAAAATAGCATTGATCGTTCGCATAAGGTATGAGCCTGGTCGTATTTAATTTTGTGTCAGGTTCCAAAAAATTTCATCCATATGAATGGTTGCTTTCTCGATGCTCGCAAGCGGCCAATTATTTTTCAAAGCGGTATCGAAAACAATATTGATTATATCTTTTCCCTCTTTGGGAATCACTAGCATTACGTCACTATTAGCTTTTATCTCTTTTACCTCGGGCAATGATTGTAGCACTTCCTTTATCTGGGCGGTGCCTTTACTCCTCAGTTTTATTTCCACCGCATTATAATGGGGATGGCGTTGCCGCATCTCCTCGGGTCTCTCATCGACAAGGATTTTTCCTTTATCAATTATGATCACCCTATTACATATCGATTCCACTTCTTCCAGAATATGCGTCGAAAGGATAATTGCCTTTTCCTCTGCCATCGACGCGATTAAGTTGCGCACTTGTTTTTTTTGATTGGGATCGAGCCCATCAGTAGGTTCATCCATGATGAGGCAGGGCGGGTCATGGAGTATGGCCGATGCAAAACTCACGCGTTGGTGGAAACCCTTACTCAAGGTTTCTATAGATTGGTTGCATACTTCCTTGAGCTGACAGATCTCAATTACGCGTTCAATTTTTTCATTTTTTTCCGCGGGTGGGTAAGCTTCGCGCATTTCCGCGATGAAGCCTAAAATTTCAAGAACGGTCATTTCCTGGTAGAGGGGGCCGTTTTCCGGTAAATAGCCAAATAGTTTTTTTGCCGCGATTGGTTCCTTGTGAATATCCTTATTGCCAATACGAGCGGTTCCGGATGTGGTGGGGAGAAAGCCCGTCAACATCTTCATCGTCGTCGATTTACCCGCCCCGTTGGGCCCTAAAAATCCAAGGATGTCTCCCTTGTTGACCTGGAAACTGATATCATCAACGGCACGTATGTTTCCATAATCTTTTACCAGGTTTTCGGCTTCTATCATAGGATGTATAAGTGGTGAAACAGATGGTCTGATCTATAGCTATGAAATAAGCGACTAAAAAAAGTTCCAGAAAAGAAATTATTTTTTACCTTCTGTCCAGATGAAAATTCAGTTCCAAATTAATTATGATAAATTTACAATAAAGCATTGTCATCGTTTTTTTTGTCATTGCGAGGGAGGCTAACAGCTGACCGCGGCAATCCAGGGGAATGTAAATATGTCTACATATACCAGTCAGCGCTCAGATCATTCCAATTAGGGTTCGCCTCCTCAATTAAAG
This sequence comes from Opitutales bacterium, assembly GCA_963692525.1. Classification (GTDB taxonomy): domain Bacteria; phylum Verrucomicrobiota; class Verrucomicrobiia; order Opitutales; family PNEW01; genus PNEW01. The sequence goes on along the minus strand of OY829953.1, from coordinate 4,215,139 downwards.
TAATTTTCTTTTTTCTAGAACCGGCTTTGATTTGCTTTTCACGCGTAATAGCATTGTGAATATCATAAAAGCTTTCGAGATACACTAATCTATGTAAATCATATTTATTCGAGAACCCTTTCCTTATTTTATTTTTATGTTCCCATACGCGACGCAGTAGACTGCGTGTGACTCCTGTGTAAAGTGTTCCGTTACGCTTATTAGTAAGGATGTAAACGTAATATACATTGCGCACATAATTCTAATTCGGTTTATATATGATTATTATTAATTCAATAATTTCTGGATTGCCACGTCTCCCGCGGATGCGGGATCCTCGCAATGACAAAGGTGGTGGAGGGACGAAGACGCGGAGGCAGACGAAGACGAAGATCTATTGATGACTATTTCAGCTTTAGTTATATATTATCAGGCAACATAGATCAGGCAACCTGCACCAGCTTGGTTTGCAAGGTTTATGTACAAATGTTCGAACAGATCCACCAGGGACGAAGACGAAGATCCCTTGATGACTATTATGGCTCGCAGTACCAGATTAATAAGTTAACTCAGGCAGCCAGGTGACCAGAGAGGGAAATAGAAGTACGAGTATAAGCGTCAACAGTTGCAGAAGAATAAAAGGGATCACCCCGCGATAGATGTTGACCAGTTCAATTCCTTTTGGGCATACCCCCTTGACATAAAATAAAGCGAATCCTACGGGTGGCGTAAGAAATGAAGTTTGCAGTGTTACGGCGCAGAGGATGGCAAACCACACGAGTTGTGCGTTCTCCAAGTTCGCAGTGACACTTTCGAGATTAAGCGCAGCAACTACCGGGGCAATGAGGGGAAGAATAATGAGTGTGATTTCAATCCAATCAAGGAAAAATCCGAGTAGAAAAATGATAAAAAGAATAAGTATAATGAGTGAATAAGGCGCAATGTCCGCACCTAATAAAAGACCGGAGATGAGGTCGTCTCCACCGAGCAATCGAAGAACGAGTGAAAAGCATGTTGCTCCAATAAAAATCGCGAAAAGGAACCCCATTGTTTTCATCGTTTCAGCTAAAGCTGTTGGAAGAACATCGCTGCCGAGTTTACGGTTAAAGGCAGCGAGAAGAAGTGCGCCGAAAGCGCCTATGCCACTTGCTTCGGTCGGTGTAGCAATCCCTAAAAAAATTGAGCCGAGGACAAGCAAAATGAGCATCATGGCGGGGATAATTGCCAGGGCAAGTTCCCAAAGCACTGCCCAACTCAGTTCACTGCGGTTAGCCGGTAAGGGTGCAGCTTCAGGTTTAAGCAATGCATAGATTAAAATATAGGTTCCATATAAAGTGGCGAGGATAAGGCCCGGAATGACCGCACCCATAAATAGGGAGCCAACGGATAGTTGTATCTGATCTGCCATAATAATTAGCATGATACTGGGAGGAAGAAGGATTCCCAGGGTTCCCGCACCGCAAACCGTACCTACAGCCAGTTCTTTACGGTATCCCTGATTGAGCATCGCAGGTAGTGATAGAATTCCCAGGAGCACGACCGAAGCGCCGATTATTCCCGTTGAAGCGGCGAGTAAGACACCGATCAGGGTAACGCTGAGTGCGAGCCCCCCGCGTACGCGTCCGAACAGGTTTTGTAATGCGTACATTAATTTTTCTGCCACTCCCGAACGATCGAGCATGTGGCCCATAAAAATAAACATCGGTAGTGCGACGAGGACCCAATTATCAAGCAACTGATAAATGCGGTTAACGATGAGTGAGAGCACGTTGAAGTCTAATCCGATAAATGAGCCGGCAAAATGATCAAGGCAAATGGCTATCAAGGTAAAGATAACGGCTAAACCGCCCAAGGCATAGGCTACCTGCACACCAAGAAGCAGGAGTGCGATAAATGATACAAAGAGAGCAATGATCAGGAATGTAGTGAGATCCATGGGGTCTAAAAAATAGTTGGCTAGTCCGCCGGGTGGCTTTCGTCACCGACAGTTTCGCTTCCTGTATATAAGCGAATAATTCTGGTCACAGAATTTATAATCAGGAGTGCGGCCCCGATAGGGATAAAAGCCTTGATTATCCAGCGCGAGGGAAGGCCTCCGGGTGCAGGTGATTTTTCACCCAGACGGAACGCTTCCTGTGTAAATTCCAGGCCCTCTAAAAAAACGAAAACCATCAGCGGGATGAGAAGAAAAAGGAGAGAAAAAATCTCGACGATCCGTTTAATTCGAGGTGAAAAATGCCGATGGATGAGGTCAACCCGGACATGCGCATCTTCCTTCTGCGCGTAAGCGAGACTGATCATCACTACCACCGCGTAAAAATGCCATTGAAGTTCTGCCAGCGCAATCATGTCACGACTGAAGACGTAACGAAGGATGACGTTCACAATAATCGCGAGCAGAAGTAATACCAACGCCCAAGAAAAAAAGCGGCCAATCCGAAATACAATCTTTCCAATAATCTCGGCCAAGGAATCGATTAACTTAAGCATTGGCGATTTTCTTATCTACTGCGAGGGAGATAAGCTTTGGATCCCCAAGTTGCATATTGCTTTCTGAAATCAGAATAATCTTCCCAGACTTTTTTAAAGAAAGGATCGGCCGCCGTTTGTTCTTCGACGACTTCGAGCCATTTTTCTCTGTACGCTTCTATTATCTCCGGCTGCCAGATGAGGATTTCTACACCATGTTTCAACTCATTACGTTGGAGCACTGCCGCCTGACTGGCTTCACCAGTGGCAATAGAGTGAACAATAGTGTCACGGCATGCCATTTCAATGATCACTTGCTGAGTGGACGATAAATTGTTCCATACATCCTTATTGATAAGGAGCTCGAACGCAGTCGCCTGTTGATGCCAGCCGGGAAAATAATTATACTTTACCAGTTTGTGAAATCCCATATTTTCATCGATCACCGGCATGGAAAATTCGGCTGCATCGATCACATTCTTTTCTAACGCGGGGAATATCTCTCCGCCCGGAAGGATGTTAACCGAAACCCCCAGTTTTTGCATAACCCGACCACCGAGGCCAAAAAAACGCATTTTTAATCCATTCAGATCTTCTACCGATTCAATTTTTTCCGAGAACCAGCCGGATGATTCGGGAGGAATGATCGCCATTAAAAGTACTTTCACATTAAATTCAGAGCGGTCGTACATTTCCTGATATAGATTCATTCCATTTCCAGCGAGAAACCAGGCGAGGTATTCGCTTGCATCGGGACCGAACGGGACTGCGGAAAAGAGTGGGGCGGCAGGCATCATGCCCATCCAGAAACCGGGTGTGGAATAACCCGCTTCAATTTTACCAGAAGAGACCGCATCGAGGACTTCCATCGGTCCGACGAGTTTCCCCGGGTCGAATAGTTTAAATTTAATATTTCCTGCGCTCGCCAGTTCAACGCGTTTCGCCAGATAGACGACATTATCTCCGAGGATCGGTACGTTAGTGCCGTAAAAACAAGTGAGCTTCAATTGTGCGGGCCGTGACGTTCTGACAATCTCACTCTCGGATCCTGTGTTGCTGTTACTACAGCCGAAAATGAAAGGAACGGTTAAAAAAAGTAGGAAGAATAAAAAAGCGTGCGCTTTAAGTTTATCTATCATTTTAAAAGACGACGATATTGCTTTTTTTATAAATGTATGTCGTGGATTTTTATTGATCGAATGGAATACCGCTATTCTTAGCTATATCTCTTAAGTCTTCGACGACTGGTAGAACGAGAGGAATACCTTCCCTGCTTCGGATTTTCTCATGTTCGCGTTCGGGGTCTCCAGGGATCAAGGGACCCTGGGTGCCAGGTGCTGGTTTAGTGGCGCGAAAAACACGGATATAGTCGTCGATCTGTTTCTTGAATTCAAGGGGATCGATAAACGCGTCAATACTCATGGCTCCAAAAAAATGTCCGATTCCTTTTCCCACACTACGCTTCGGCATTTCTTGATCGATGACGAAAGGTATACCGAACGGACCCCAGTTTGCTCCGCTGAGAACACAGGAGAGTACATCGACCATAACCGCGAGGCAATACCCTTTATGACCGCCGTGATCACGATCGGAACCTAAGGGTAAGAGCGCTCCTTCATTCAGCATTTCTGACGGCTGAATGGCCGGGTTTCCCTCTCGATCGATGGCCCAACCTTGTGGAAGGGGAAGTTTTTTGCGCATCGCTATTTCGACTTTACCGAGTGGCGCGACGCAGGTAGCCATGTCAATAACGATCGGTGGTTCATCGTGTCCGGGGAAAGCGATGGCCAAAGGATTAGTCCCGAGCATACGTTCGGCACCCCATAATGGCGCTACAAGGCTACTCGAGTTTGTCATCGACCACCCGATCATATCACGTTCCAGCGCGATTAACGGGTAGTAACCAGCTATACCGTAATGATTCGTATTACTAACACTTACCCAGCCCGTGCCCGCATCCTCAGCTTTATCAAGGGCGATAAGGTTGCTTTTAGGTCCCACCACGAGGCCAAGACCGTTGTCACCATCCACAGTCGCAGTACTGGCCGATTCACGTAAAATTTTTATATTTGGCTTGGGATTAATCCTCCCTTGTCTCAGCAACCCAAAATAGGAATGAAGGCGCGCAACTCCATGTGAATCGATCCCGCGAAGATCACTGGTAGCGAGCACTTCTGACGCTAATCGGGCATCGTCTTTGGGTATATCCAGGTACTCAAATACACGGACTACAAATTCTGTTAAATGCTCAATGGGATAGGTGATGGTCTCAACGTCACTCATTATTAGTACCTCTATAAAAAGATTAATAACTTCAGGATTTTCAGCTGAGGTCAAAAACGTTTGCTAAGTAATTCCACAATATGCTTACCAATATTAAGCGATGCGGTGGCGGCGGGGGAGGGCGCATTGCAAACATTCACGACATATTCAGTTTCCTGAATTAGAAAATCATCGACCATCATACCTTTTGGAGATATCGCTTGTGCCCGAATACCGGCCGGGGCCGTTATTAAATCTGCACTTTCAATCTGGGGAATCAGTCGCTGCAACGCTTTTACAAAGGCTGCTTTACTGACGGAGCGCCACATTTCTCCCGCGCCGATACGCCAATATTTAACCGATAGTTTGATAAAGCCAGGGTAGGTCAGAGATTCGAATAAATCAGCCACGTTTACCTGATATTTTTTGTAACCTTCGCGAGAGAAAGCAAGCACAGCGTTAGGCCCGCACTCCACGGAACCGTCTATCATTCGCGTAAAGTGAACACCTAAAAAAGGAAATGACGGATCCGGTACCGGGTAGACCAGGTTGCGACAGAGATTGTGAGCGCTGGGTTTCAATTCATAATATTCGCCCCGGAATGGAATTATTTTCACTTCCGGTTTTTGACCACTTAATCCAGTGACGCGATCGGAATGCAAACCCGCACAGTTAACGACAAAGCGCGCCTCGACATCACCCGCTTTGCTGTTCAGAATTACGCGGCCGTTATCGCGATGCATAGCCAGCACTTTAGCAGAGTATAAAATCTTATTTTCATCTTTTTCTGATATAAGTTCTACCAGGCGATGGCACACTTGCTTATAATTAACGATTCCTGCTTCTTTGACGTGAACGGCTTTGATCCCGGCAGCGTGTGGCTCGAGCTCATGGAGCCGTTCACGATCGATGACTTCGCATTTAATACCGTTATTCTGTCCACGCTTGAATATGTTTTCAAGTGCGGGCAGTTCACTCTCGGTAATGGCAACAATTACCTTTCCACAAATGTCATAATCAATCCCCTCTTTGCTACAAAAGGCTTCCATTGCTTTTTTGCCTTCTCGACAATTGATTGCTTTAAGTGATCCCGGTTTATAATAAATGCCAGAGTGCAAAACACCTGAATTATGTCCGGTTTGATGAAGCGCGGGACCAATTTCTTTTTCCAGAATAACACTGCTCAATTTTGGAAATCGCTGCATTAATTGATAAGCAGTTGCCAGACCAACGATGCCGCCGCCAATAATCGCTACATCTGTTTTATGCATTGATAATAAGATTTGCCGTTAATTTAAGTAGCTTGTATTTCGGTCAATCACTGGTGAATGCATTCCTTTAAAAGGCAAGCATTAATCATCAAACAAGGCTTTCTCTATCATTAAGGCTCAATGACGACAGTGCACTCACTAATAAATTGATAACGAGTTGTGGATATGCTACTTGCAATTTAATGAAACTAATCTTCCACCACAAATATACAGGTTAAATATTTTTGCTGATTTGTGTTTCCTAAATTTACCATTAGCTGTTAAATACAGTTTCGTTTTTGCACTTATATGATTTTTATTCGTATGAAAATAATACATTTTATTTTATGTCTGTGTCTCACCGGGTTGTTTCCGGTGATAGGGGTTTGGGGCCAACGGCCAAATCCAGAATTTCTTGATTTTGACCGACCCGAGGCGTGGGCTTCTAAATACTTTACCACAACATCCATCCTTAGCAGTTACAGCCCACCAGCGATAAAAGAAAGTGGTGCGCTTGATTTAGATCTTGAAATCGTCGATATCCCTGAACTGGGAGATTCCTACCGTCGCGTCGGATTTAACGGTACTAAGCTGGAGGATTTGAATAAATCACCGATCTTTGTACGGCCTCTCTTTACCTACTATTTTAAACCAAAAATCTCGCTCACTCTAAGTTATGCCCCTCCGATTGAGGTCTGGGATGTCACCCCGCATATTTTTTCAGGTTCTATCAATTGGACCTTTATTAATTCTGATCCCTGGCGGTTCGGGCTGCGCTTTTATGGACAAGTCGGTACCGTGGAAGGAGCTTTCACCTGCCCCCCGGAGGATGTTGCCGGTGGGGATGATCCCCTACTCAATCCTTTCGGTTGTGTCGCCGTTTCCAATGACACGGCGCATTTAAATTATTATGGTATCGAATTCAGCGGAGCGTACCAAATGGAAAAATTCAATGGATTGACCACATTTTTTTCATTGGGAGTGAACCATCAGCTCAATGAGTTCGATATTAATTCCACCTTGTTTGGAGAGCCTGATATCCGTACTCAGAAATCGGATGGGAACGTATTTAGCCTCAGTGGGGGATTACTTTATCCCTTAACAGATAAAATCGAACTGGGGGTGCAGGTATTTTATGCTCCGCTCGATGTTATAAGATTCGGGAAATCTGTCCCGGAAAATGATTCTCTCGTCAACGTGCGATTTTTACTTTCCTACTCACTAGACAATTTCGGCAAGTGGTTTAAGAAATGACTCCATTAATATTTGTAATCGCATCTGTTAAAAGCGAACAAAATAGAGATTGATCTCCAGCGGGTGTAGATAGAGCGAGCAGATATTTCCATGAAACCCACACGCCAATTGATAACTTCCTCACTCGGTAAAAAGTATCTAATGGCGCTAACGGGTTTGGTCTTGGTGTTATTTGTTTTACTGCATATGCTTGGCAATTTGCAGATCTTTATTGGACCGGATTCATTAAATGCCTATGCACACCAACTGCAGACTCTTCCGCTTCCCTTAAAATGGGGCGCTCGATTATTTCTTCTATTCTCCGTAATTGTCCATATATGGATGGCCACCCTCTTGACGGTTGAAAACCGTAAAGCGCGACCTCAGAATAATGTTACCGAGGCGGTGGTCCAGGCGAGTTTTGCCTCACGCACCATGCGTTGGTCGGGATATATTCTCGTTGCTTTTATTATTTTCCACCTCCTGAATTTTACTGTTCGCGTGGTATTTGACTACAGTAATCTAACCTACGACCTGCATGGTGAAAGGGTATACGACGTTTATGCGATGGTGATATCGGGTTATAATCATTGGTATGTTTCTTTGTTTTATATTTTTTCCATGGGCTTACTCTGCATGCATCTTTCGCATGGGGTATCCAGTATGTTTCAATCAATGGGATTGCGCAATCGGCATTGGGAATTACGATTAAATCGCATGGCCGTTGCTTTCGGCTGGATAGTATTTCTCGGTTTTATTTCTATACCCTTTAGTGTGCTTGCTTCTAAATATACCGGATTAAATTTACTACCGGTTAATGAAGTCCTTCAACAGGTTGCGGAAATTACCGCTTATAAATGAATTTAGACGCCAAAATTTCAGACGGTTCGATCGAGGAAAAATGGGATCTCCACCAGTTTAATATCAAACTGGTAAATCCTGCAAATAAACGAAAATTCCATATCATTGTTGTCGGGGCTGGACTCGCTGGAGCATCGGCGTCAGCTACTCTGGGTGAGCTCGGATACAATGTATCCTGCTTTTGTTACCAGGATAGTCCGCGTCGCGCTCACAGTATTGCGGCGCAGGGAGGGATAAACGCGGCAAAAAATTATCAGAATGACGGGGACAGTGTTTATCGTCTATTTTATGATACGATTAAAGGAGGAGACTTTCGCTCGCGGGAGGCAAATGTTTACCGACTCGCTCAGTTAAGCGTAAATATTATCGACCAGTGTGTCGCGCAGGGTGTGCCCTTTGCCCGCGAATATGGCGGGCTTCTCGCCAATCGTTCTTTTGGCGGCGCCCAGGTCTCACGCACTTTTTACGCGCGAGGGCAAACCGGTCAACAACTGCTCCTCGGCGCATACTCCACGCTTAATCGCCAGATTAGTCTCGGGCAAGTAAAGATGTATAATCGTCATGAGATGCTCGATCTGGTGATTGTCAATGGACACGCCAAAGGAATTATTGTCCGTAATCTAACGAGTGGTAAAATCCAGCGATTTGCGGCGGATGCGGTAATTCTGGCAACCGGTGGATACGCTAATGTTTATTATCTATCGACAGGAGCAGCGGGATGTAATGTGACCGCAGCCTACCGCGCTTACCGTCGTGGCGCTGGTTTTTCCAATCCTTGTTTTACCCAAATCCATCCGACCTGTATTCCCCAATCCGGTGATCATCAGAGCAAACTTACACTTATGTCTGAATCACTTCGCAATGACGGGCGTGTGTGGGTTCCCAAAAAAAAGGAGGATTGTGACAAAGATCCACGTGAAATATCCGAGGGGGATCGTGATTATTATCTTGAACGCAAGTACCCAAGTTTTGGCAATCTTGCTCCTCGTGATATATCCTCTCGATCGGCGAAAGAAGTATGTGACGAAGGGCGCGGGGTGGGACCCGGTGGACGTGGGGTTTATCTCGATTTTGCCGATGCTATCGAGCGTTTAGGAGTCGATACGCTGAAAGAACGGTATGACAATTTATTTCAAATGTATGAACGCATTACTGGAGAAAACGCCTATGAGCGCCCCATGCGTATTTATCCCGCGCTCCATTACACGATGGGAGGTTTGTGGGTAGACTATAACCTGATGAGTAATGTTCCCGGTTTATTTGTTCTGGGTGAGGCTAATTTTTCTGATCACGGAGCGAATCGTCTCGGTGCCAGTGCACTGATGCAAGGACTGGCAGATGGCTATTTTATTATTCCCTCCACGATTGCCGACTATCTGGCCAGTGTGGGACCCCAAGCTCCAGCAATCGATTCTCCCGCTTTTGCAACGACTGAAGATGAAGTGAATAATAGGCTTACCCGCCTTCTTTCAATTAATGGTAAACGTACTGCACGATCCTTTCACCGGGATTTAGGTAAAATAATGTGGGAACATTGCGGGATGTCTCGCAGTAACGAGAGCCTTAAAGAAGCCTTGCGACTACTACCCGAATTGCGCGAAGAATTCTGGAATAACCTGAAAGTTCCCGGTGAAAGTCGTGAGCTGAACCAGGAACTGGAACGTGCGGGACGAATCGGTGATTTTATAGAATTTGCGCAGTTACTCTGCTACGATGCACTCGATCGCGATGAATCCTGCGGCGCTCACTTTCGTGTCGAGCATCAGACTGAAGACGGCGAAGCCGTGCGGGACGATGATGACTATTCCTACGTTTCAGTATGGGAATTTAAGGGGGATAATAAACCGCCAATAAAACATCGCGAAGAGCTGGAATTTATGGAAGTCCAAATGACAACCCGCAGCTACAAATAAGCTTATTAAGTAAATATATTCGATGAATCTTAAATTAAAAATCTGGCGTCAAAAAAACGCGGCTGCGCGTGGTGGAATAGTGGACTACGAGATAGAGAATATTATGCCCGACTCGTCTTTCCTCGAAATGCTGGATATGTTAAACGAAAAGCTCATTATCGAGGGTGAAGAACCCGTTGCTTTTGACCATGATTGCCGTGAGGGAATATGTGGTATGTGCAGCCTCACGGTGAACGGTATTCCCCATGGATCGGAACGCGGCACCACAGTTTGCCAACTTCATATGAGGCATTTTAAAGACGGTGAAACGATTACCATAGAACCCTGGCGGGCGAATGCTTTTCCCCTGATAAAAGATCTCATAGTAGACCGCGGCGCATTTGAAAAGATACAACAGGCCGGAGGATTTATCGCAGTGCGAACGGGAAGCGCTCCAGAAGCCAATGAAGTCATCGTCCCCAAGGCTACAGCTGATTGGGCGATGGATAATGCAGCTTGTATTGGATGCGGAGCCTGTGTCGCGGCTTGTAAAAACAGTTCAGCAATGCTCTTTACCGCCTCTAAAGTTGCTCACTTAAATGCGCTTCCCCAGGGTAAACCGGAGAAAGATCGACGGGCGCTCAACATGGTTGCGGCGATGGACGAGGCGGGTTTTGGCAATTGCACGAATTATGGTGAGTGTGCTGCGGTTTGTCCCAAAGAAATCACTCTTGATGCGATTGCCCAATTAAATCGAGACTACGGTTTTGCGACGATTAAAAACTTTATTGGAAAAGTAGATTAAATTTGCTGCGCTAAAAAAACGGAATAGATTAGTCTGGATTGTGCATACTTATTTTGTGCCATAATCGAAAACAGTACTGGGATGGGAAAGTTAAGCGCCGTTAATTCTACGGATATATTAGATGCTATTCGGCTGGGCTGTCAGACGATGAGTAAGGTATTTAATGCGGACGATAATAATATCCCGTTTTTTGGAGTGGAAGTTTTACCTCAAGCAGGGATGTATTTTTATCCCCAGCATACTGAAGCACACGTTCCCGGTCGTCACTTGAATGCACTTTTAAATGCAAGCGCTACGGCGGGTATTAATGTCGATGAACTAACGATTGAAAATCATGCAAATGCGGCCTTTTTTTCTTACAATGGTCCTCTCCCCGTCCCCCTTAACCGTAACACGATTGACGGTCCCCTCCTAAACTTTGTCCCCCATAATCTTCGGGAAGGTTTCCATGCTCTCTATGCTTTGGCCTATTTTCGCAATGATGAGCGCGCGCTCAAATTAGCTGAAGAGAGTGTTAATGCCATCTGTAAATTATGGAATCCAGATAAGGGATGGGATTATGAATATTTAGAAGAGAAACTGGGTCTCAATGTGATGAAGGATGGAACCTTTATTACCGGACTCGCTCGATCGATAGGGCCCCTTGTCAAAATCTACCGCACTTTGGGAATGGGGTCCGCGATGAAATTAGCGATCACGCTCAAAGAAAAAACGGTAAATGAATTTTTTAAAGAAGAGGGAAAATATGATAGTCAGCTATTCGGGACGCACACGCACTCGACAACCTGTGTAATGTCATCCTTAGCCCAGTTGGCCGATGTGACTTCAGACACTCAACTCATGGAAAGAGTTCGCGCATTCTATGACCATGGTCTCTGGTCAATTCGCGATGCCCTTGGTTGGGTAATAGAAACTAGCAATCTCAAAGCCAATCCCGATAAAGGTGAAATTAACAATACGGGTGATATCGTCGAGACCGCACTCATTCTGGGGCGTCATGGATACCCTCAATATTACGAAGATGCTGAATGTATATTGCGCGGTCACCTTCTTCCATCCCAGTTAAGGGATATCTCCTTTATCAAAGAACCGGATAACCCGGAAAATGAAGACGGGAAACGAGAAATCGCTCGGAGAATACGCGGAGCTTTTGGTTTTCCTGCCCCCTATGGTCATCAACCCATTGATTTAGACCTCGTTAAGTTTAATCTGGATATTGTCGGTGGTGGCGCTGACTCTCTATGTGAAGCATATCGGGAAATTGTCCGGTCTGATGATGGAGGTCACAGAGTAAATATGCTCTTTGACTATGAAAATGATAATGTGGCTGTAGAGTCACCCTATACCCATGACCATCTTCGTATAAAAATCAAACGGCCTGGACCCTTATTCGTGCGAATGCCCTCATGGGTCGATCGCAGCAGTGTGATGGTCGATGGAAATGAGGGCGCGCTGCAAATAAAAAGTGGTTATATGGAAATTGATCAACCTCGGCTGAATGAATGGGTAAAGATAATATTTAACCTACCGATAAGAGAAATAATATTAGAGCACAGGTGTAGAAATATACATCTTCGGTTGCGCGGAGATGCAGTTGTCGCGATGGAAAATTTTGGCGCTGACCACACATTTTTTGATCCTTATTGAGATACAGTTTCCCCATAATTTATCACTTGCAGTCCATCAATCCCGGAAAATGTAGTTACATTTCGCGTGAGTATGGGCAAGCCATGTTCACGCGCAACGGCGATAAACCAAATATCGTTTGGCTTGAATGAGGGTAGGGGATCTCTCAGTTCAGCGATCGCTTGCGCATAAATATCTAGAGTTTTGTCCGTGGGGACGATGGTTGGAAACTCTTCAATAAAAGGTTGAAAATCCCAAATACTAAAATTGGCATAGGTAACAGCCTTAATGAATTCTCCCTTCGCAAACCAGGGGAGTCCGACAATAGCATCGCTATTATCACGGGCAAAGCGAATGGCATTACCTGTTCCCTGCTGTTCTCGCCATAGATCAAGAAGAAAAATAGCGTCACTCAAATAATTAATAGCGAGAGTCATTACTCCAGCCGTTAGATTTATTGATTGCACTTTCAAAAACATCTAGCGTCGTGGCATCCGGAGTAGGCAATCGTTGTACTGTCTTTAATATATTTTTAAATGAACCATGCGTGGGAATCATATTTTTGATAACCACTGAAAATGAAACGTTATCATGATGTTTGCACGCGAGAAGACGTTGATAGGCATCATCTGATATTTCAATTTTCTTCATGTAACAACCGGTCAGTTTAAAATTAAAGAGAGTTAAAATATAACCGAGTTCTCAATTCGCAGCGAGGGAAAATGAAACGGTGGATTAAGATTTACTTAAAGTTTACATCTTAATGATTTTGTCCTATCTTTAAAAATAAATAGAAAATTTTCCGGACTCATCGACAGAAATAGACATCTCTATGCACAATTATTCTCGTAAAGAGATAGAAAAAAAAATCGCGTCTGTTCATTGGTATCACACCTTTGAAATCGTTCCCGGTATCATGACACCTGGTATTGTTCCCTTTGATGCCGTTAAGATTCTTGATATGATACCGATAAATAATTTTGCGGGCAAACGAATCCTCGATATAGGAGCCTGGGATGGTCCACTCTCATTTGAACTTGAGAAACGCGGGGCTTCAGTGATTGCCATAGATATTCAAGACCCCGAGGTGACCGGATTTAATATTGCAAAAGATATACTCCGTTCTGAAGTGGAATATCTCCATGGCAGTGTTTATGATCTTAGTATTCTGACGCGTGGTGCGTTTGATATAGTGTTCTTTTTCGGTGTGTATTATCATTTAAAAAATCCGCTTCTTGCTTTTGAAGAAATTGGCAAGCTGTTGAATCCACAGTCCCGCCTCTTTTTTGAAGGAGAATGTCTTTTACACTATGCGGAGGATATAGAGGGTAAACCACGAAAAGACGTAGATGTTGAGGCCTTAGGGCGATCGTCTTTACCTGTTTCTCTTTATTACCCCGGTAGATATAAAAAAACATCGAACTGGGTTGTGCCCAATTTAAGTTGTATACGTTCCTGGCTCCAGGCAGCGGGTCTTGAATTAGAAGTACATTATTTCGACAATGATCCGGAAGCATCACCGCATCCTAAGCAAAGAATTTCAGGCATAGCTAAACTTGCGGGAAGGGCTATAACCGAAGAACATCCGATTGCCAAACCGGACTCGACCGATAGAGATTAATTAAAATTTTTATTACCCCGGCATCTACTTAAGCTAGCTGAAACAATACCGATTTTCCCTATAGGCCGACACACCATTTACGGTGACTTCTTGTGAGTCGGAAAGTAGGAGGCATTGGTTCGAATAAAAACAGTAAAGCGCCCTGAGGAGACATTTCAGATGGCTCCGATGATCGATATGGTCTTTTTGCTTTTGGTTTTTTTTATGTGCGTGAGCGTATTGGCTCAAGCGGACAAAACTATAGAGCTGGCCTTGCCTGAATCTTCTGAGAGCGAGGTAGCAGATAGCTTTTCTAACCGAGGAAAAATATCTTTGGATGTGGAAGGAAATATATTCATATCCGCACAGATCCTCACGCTGCGAGAAATGCAGAATAAGATAAAAGAGGCTATTAAAATGAACCCTGGCTTGAAAATTCAAATTCGGGCGGATAAAGAAACGCGTTACGAAAAGATTAAGGAAGTTCTAAAAGCGTGTGCAGAAGTGGGAGCTTATGAAGTTATCTTTTCCACCTACCAATCCAAGTGAATTGAGAAATAAAAAATCCGGAAATGGCACGTTTACCTAAGAAAAAGCAACCTGAGCCAACAATGCCTTTAGCACCGATGATTGATTGTGTATTTCTACTTCTCATCTACTTCATGGTTTCAGCTACACTCGAAAGACAGGAAGCGGATATCGTATTTGAGCTCCCCGGTGTGATCGAACAAGATTCACCCATGGAAATGCCTGATGAACAAATAATTGAAGTTTATGGAAATGGACAAGTGATCGTTAACGATTACAGCTATGATGAACCCAATGCCGTACACTTTGTCGAGTTAGCGGCAATGCTCTCGCGCTTTAAGGCGGCAAGTGATGCGAACAAGATAGACGCCATCATTACAATCGCGCCAATGGATGATGTGCGCCACGAAGTCATCATTAAAGTCATGGATGCGTGTAATCGTGCCGGGATTACGATGGTCAACTTTGCTATCAGTGAAGAAGCTTGATGACTTGATTTATCCGAGGGTGTGGCAGCTGGTTTTCTCGTGTTTTGTGTTGCAAAGAGCTGGACATAAATAGAGGGTGGCGCGATGTCTAAACAGGCACAGTCTACATGGGGAGGACGATTTTCTAAAGAACCGGCGGAACTTATGATGCGGTTTAGTGAGTCCGTATCCTTTGATCAAAGGTTGGCACCTTATGATGTATTTTGCAGCAAGGCACACGCCGCGATGTTATGCAAAATTGGCATCCTTAAAAAAAGTGAACGGGATGCGATCCATAAGGGGCTCAATACCATTTTACAGAAGATTAAAAAGGGCCAATTTAAATGGAGTGCCCGGTTGGAAGATGTTCATATGAATATTGAACAGGCTCTATTGAAGCATACGCCTGCGGCAGCTAAACTGCATACGGCACGCAGTCGGAACGACCAGGTGGTAACCGATATGCGGTTGTTTTTCAAAGACGCCTGTAATGATATTACCGCCGCATTAGCTAAATTACAGACCGGATTGCTTAAACTTGCCAAAGCAAATCAGGATGTTCACCTACCGGCTTATACTCACTTGCAACGCGCTCAACCGATAACGCTGGCTCACCAATTGTTAGCTTATATAGAAATGTTCGACCGTGACCGTTCGCGTTTTAATATCGTCTTAGACAACGCCAATGTTTGCCCGCTTGGATCCGGGGCGGTGGCAGGAACAACGCTGCCCATTGACCGTGATTTTGTGGCAAAATATCTCAACTTTGTTGACCCCAAGGGACGGCCTCAGCTTACTCAAAACAGTGTGGACGCAGTCGCCGATCGGGATCTGCATATTGAATTTTCTGCCGCTTGTGCTCTTTGTGCCACCCACCTCTCACGTATTGCTGAAGATTTTATACTATGGAGTAGTGCAGAATTTAATTATGTAGTGCTGCCGGACACTTTTACGACAGGATCCAGTCTTATGCCGCAAAAGAAAAATCCGGATTCACTCGAACTTATCCGTGGAAAATCGGCGCGAATACAAGGCCAACTGCAAACCCTACTGACGCTAGTAAAAGGATTACCGCTCTCTTATAACCGCGATTTGCAAGAGGATAAGCGGCCCGTATTCGATGCCTTCGACGAAACATTGATATCACTTCAGGTAATGGAAAAAGCGCTGGCTAAGATTAAGGTGAACCGTGACGTATGCGCTGCCGCGGTTGCTGATGCGAATCTACTGGCAACGGATCTTGTCGATTACCTGGTTGAAAAGGGCGTACCCTTTCGCGAAGCACATCACGCCGTTGGTCGGCTGGTGGCTCTTGCCGAAAAGCAGGGTGTGGCGATTGATGAAGTGGATACGATACACGCGCTCGGTGTGCACAAGCTTTTAGATGGAGACTGGACAAAGGTCTTTGACACGGAATATGCTTTGAAGAAACGCGAGAAAATTGGCATGCCGGGACCCCGTCAGGTAGCGCGTCAAATTGGCCGCTGGCGCAAACTTCTCGCCGATATAGTGCGGTGATGCGTGTATGCGAATAAGCGTACCGAGGGCGAAGCCCGACATTCTCATATGCGGAAATGCAATAAGGTGGAACGCGCTGTCCCTAGGGCGTTAAATAAGTAGGAAATGAAGAAGCGTGTCAGGGATCAGCCGTCGCCAAGGCTACGTCGGACAGGACTTCGATGAGCTCAGCCGCTCCACCTTAATAATACCCTAAAATATATGGAGGGCCACGCTCCGTCGTGGCCGCTGTAACCTACAAGAGACAGACGATGACGAAGATGGCTTTCGCTAAATAGAACGTGAACCCTGAACCTTTAAACCTACCATTCGTATATCATTCTACCTGATATCCGACGTTTGATATCCGATATTCGATTTATGAAGAGTTTAAATTACATCGTATATCATTCTTCCTGAACGAAGACGAAGATAAATATGAAGATCTATTTAGTGCTGGCGTGGCAAAGCTTTATTTCATCCCGGGGAAATTGCCTCCCTGCCCATTCATATTTGGCATCTCAAATTTATTAAATCCTGCTGGTACTTGGAAGAGTGCGTCCGACAGTGTTTTCTCCTCTATGGATTCTGCTGTCATTTGAAATTTAGGATCTCCCGTGTTTGAGTGTTGGATAACTTTAAGCGGAAATATATCCTCATTGGCCATTAACGTTTCCCATGCTTCTTTGGAAGCTGATTTACTTTTACCCATCTTGCCGATGGGGAAAAATGCTCCCAAAGCCTTAGTGGCCCAAATTTCTGATTCGCTACCATCCTCATCTTTTACGATGTATTGCTCGCAGTTATAGCCGAGGATTTCCATCGTTTTACCCGACTTCTCAACATTTATAGAGGGCTTTTGATCTAAATCAGGTGACGATGCCCCTTGAATACTGTCCAAAGGTGCCTCCATATACATTTGCATTTCCTTGATCAGCAAAATCGTCTTATTATTTTCAAAGTCCATTATCGCCACTGCAGATCCTTGCGAGCCACCAGCAATTTCAGTACGGACAAGTTGATTTTTCAGGAGGTAGGTTACATGAATGTCCGATTTACCATCATTCATTTTAAAAACGACCCTCCCTTCAAAAGCATATAAATTTGAGATCGATACGATTAATAAACTGAAAAAAAGAGGTAGATGAAATAAACGATAAATTTTGCGAATCATAAGATGACAAGTATAGGTAAAATACACAATAAGACAACTTTTAAACCCCTTCATTTTTTTAGTCACCCGATACTTTACAGACTTAGATTTGATGCGTGCAGTGATTTGATAATATAATAAAAAACCCGATCCTTATAACGAGATCGGGTTTTTATTTTTAAATAAGATTTAAATATTCTTTAGCTGAGCGTTGCCTGGTGAAAGCAATACCAGTCATCAAGATTATTTAAATTGACGGCGTCCTTAATACTTCCGTCATCAGCAATACCGGAATCACTGCAGATGGATGCACGTGTTTCGTCAGCATGAATAAAGCCGCTGATCGCGTCATTTAATTCTTTTACCGCCGCAGCATCAAGAGAGCCGCCTTTTTTTTCGAGGATCCATTTTTCCAACTGGCAGTATGTTGGTTTGCTATCTTTAATATAAGCCAGGAACTCATCTTTATCGAGACCAATCCCATCCAGGACCATAGAATCGAAGCCAGCGCCAACCGCCGGATAATCGTCGGCCAACTGACCCGTGGCATCGAGCGAAGCTTTTAACCATAAACGCGGGAGATGTAGGACCCCGAGAGGGCCGGATTCTCCAGAACTGATGAGAGGAACAATTTTCGCCATTTTAATATATCTTTCTTAAGTTTAGTTTTTGTTAGATTTAGAAAAAGAGGTCGAATTCAATGTATTCCCCACACTAGGTCAATAGAATACTATCGCAGACAGGATAAATGATTCTGAGATAGAGATTAAGCGCCGGATTCATCCAGACTGGGGTAAATTTAACGATTATAATTTGGTGACGAGGGCAGCGGGATCGACTTCAGCTTCCAGGCATTGAGAACCGACGCACAGTTGATAACCGTCAGGTTGATCGGGATCATCAGTGGATAATAGGAATACTCTCCGCCAGGGTTTATCAGCTAGATTCTCCTGGAGGAGATCGAGATTTGAGATACCTTTTATTTTGATAACAGCGATGCCCACAGCATCACTGGTTATACCTGCCAAAGCGTGAGGAATGCCATTGGGTATTTGCTGCACAAAAGTGGAGTAAGCTTTACGAAGCGTGTCTAAATTCTCACGGTACTTAGATTCGCCGGTAATAGCGTAAAGACTGGCCAAGACATGGATAAGGGATGAATTCCCCGCAGGGATGGCGTTGTCCCACCATTCTTTTTTACGGTTAACAAGCTTTTCATGATCATCACTTGTAAAATAAAAACCGAATTGCCCCGAAGGATCTGAAAAATGAGCGAAAACCGCGTCGACTATAGCAATTGCGCGTTGAATAAAGAGGCTCGAAGTCCCGGTTTCCAACCAGTCTATTTTTGAACCTAGTGTCAAAAGAGCTTCTGCATAAAAGGCGTAATCATCGAGATAAGCGTTAAGTCCTGGAATGTTATCTTCATAACAGAGGGCATGAAGACGATGGTCGTCAAAAAGCTGAGTTTCCCATATCCAGTTTGCAGCCCGCTTTGCGTACTCGAGCCATTCCTTTCGCCCGAAGGCGAAAGCGGCTTCAGCCATTCCCCGAATGACGAGGCTGTTCCATGCCACTAATTGTTTTGTATCCTTAGCTGGTGGCACACGCGTTAAACGCTGTTTAAGCAGTATTTTTCGCTGCGAACAGAGTTCCTCACGTCGATTAAATTCGCTTGTCGATAAAGCAGGATTGGAGGTGTGATGTTCAAAATTACCCTTTTCCGTTATACTGTAAGTTTCGCAAAATAGTTTCCCGTCATTTTGACCAAGAAGCGATTCGATCTCAGCCGGGGTCCACACATAGTATTTGCCTTCTTCCCCTTCGCTATCCGCATCAATTGAAGAATAGAAACCGCCATTAGGAGCGTGCATATCACTTAATAACCAATTTACAGTTTCCTCCACTACAGCTTTAAATATTGGTTGGCGGTAGCGCATCCATCCCTTAGTGTATATATCGAGGAGCAGACCGTTATCATAGAGCATTTTCTCGAAGTGGGGAATAAGCCAAAATTTGTCGACACTGTAACGAGCGAACCCTCCGCCGACCTGGTCATAGAGGCCACCTTGTGCCATGGCGCTCAGGGTGCGGATGGCGACTTCGTCGATTCTTCGAGCAAGACTGGGACGTTGCTCTTCGCAGGCGGAACTCAGTCTTAATTCGAGAAGAAAATTAAGCGCCATCGAAGGCGGGAATTTTGGCGCCTGTCCGAAGCCGCCCCATTCATCGTCATGAGCTTTGCAGATAACTTCTGCGGCGGTAAGGAGCAGTTGGTTATCCAGGGGACCCTCGCTTTCATTGACCGGGATGTTACTGCCCAACATGTTTTGAACAATATTATCGGCGTTTTCCTCCAGCTCCTCTCTTTTCTGTTTATAAAAGTCTGCGACGCGCATAATCAATTGAGGCCAGGGAACAAGGCCTTGACCTCTGTCTTCAGGAGGAAAGTAGGTGCCTCCGAAGAAGGGCCGCCCATCGGGGAAACAAAAAACATTTAGCGGCCAACCACCATGGTTGGTAATCATCTGTACGGCATCCATGTAAATCTGGTCGACGTCTGGACGTTCTTCGCGGTCTACCTTTATGCAAATATAATGATCATTCATCAATTTCGCGATGTAGTCATTTTCAAAAGATTCGTGCGCCATGACATGACACCAGTGACAGGAACTATAGCCAATACTCACGAGCAAGGGCTTATCATCAGTTTTGGCCTTTTCCAATGCTTCCTCACCCCAGGGATACCAGTCGACGGGGTTATTGGCATGCTGGCGCAAATATAAACTTTTTTCCTTGGATAAACGGTTGGCCATAATCTTGAGTTTACTTACTGGTCACTGATTTCTGCCATCATCATTATTGCTTGCTAAAATGCAATTTAATCCCCGGTTTTATTTTGCCATCAATGTGTGATGGGCTCTAACTGGAATATATTATGCCGGAAATACGAATATTATCTGATCGCGTCGCTAACCAGATAGCCGCGGGTGAGGTAATCGAGCGTCCGGTAGCTATAGTTAAAGAGCTGATCGAAAACAGTCTGGACTCGGGAGCCAAGCGCATCGAGATCGAGTTCCGCAATGGCGGTAAAAACTTCATTCGCGTCGAGGATAATGGTCACGGTATGAGCCCAGATAACGCGTTGCTGGCTCTCGAACGTCATGGGACGAGTAAGATCAGCGATGTAAACGATCTCCTGAATGTGAGAACTTTTGGTTTTCGTGGCGAGGCTCTACCTTCAATCGCGAGCGTGTCTCACTTCTCGATGCGCACGCGTAGCAAAAACTGGGATTATGGAACAGAGATAATTTACAATGGGGGCAAGTTTAAGCATCAAAAAGAAATAGGGATACCGGTGGGAACAAGTATTGAAGTGGTCAATTTATTTAATTCAGTACCGGCGCGGAGGAAATTTCTTAAGACCGATAATACGGAGGCAGCTCATATTATTCATCTCTCTCGACTTTATGCTGTCGCTTATCCAAATACTTCATTCACTCTTCTGGAAAATGGAAAAATAATTTTCCGGTCACCGGTTTGTCAGGATCTGAGCGAGCGCGTTCGCGAAATTTTCGGTAAACAAATTGCGGATCTACTTATTGAAATAAAAGCTGAGGGCGATGATTTTTCTCTCACCGGACTGATTGGCAAACCCGGTGCCGGTCGATCGACACGTCAGGATATGATTACCTACGTCAATCGACGGCCGGTGGAAAGTCGTACCTTGTATTATGCGTTGATCGAAGCTTATCATACCTATTTACCCAAAGGGCGTTACCCCTTGGCTTTCATCTTTCTCGAGATGAAGCCCCAAGGTTATGACATAAATGTTCACCCGGCCAAGCGAGAGATAAAATTTCGTGATGAAGGTCGCGTTAGACAGTTTATAATGGTGAATCTTCTGGATCGATTGCGTGAAGCTACGCGCACAACCGTAGAGAGTTCAAAGCCCAGTGATAAGCTCAACAATAAACCTGCGCTCATCCCGCCAGATACCTCGGGTATAAAAGCCAGCGCAAATCCACCCGAGACGCTAAAACCAATACCCACTTCTGAGAAACGGCGGCAATTGAGTTGGCGATATCTTGGGCTGATCCACGAAATTTTTGCACTCTATGAAACAAAAACTGGATTGGTGCTCCTCAATACACGTGGTGCAAGAGCACGCATTGTTTTTGAGAGAATTCAGATGCAGTTGTCCGCAAATGAATCGATGAGCCAAAAACTGCTTTTCCCGATACCTCTCGAACTCGATCCGGTATTGTCGAGTGCGCTTGAGAATAACCACGATTTTTTTCACGAGAGTGGATTTGTCATCGAACTGTTTGGGCGTAATTTCTATCGCATCGAAGCCATCCCGGAATGGCTGGATCCTGGGTCCGGTGAAGAATTTATTCGTGACCTGATAGCACGTATTCAAGAACGCGGATTGAGGCCAGATAAACCCGATCTTGCACATGAGGAAATCGCACGTTTAGCTTCTGCCCAGGTCGGCCGTTCCAACCTTGCCGAATCTGAAAGTGAAATGTACCACTTGGCAGAAAAGCTTTTAAGTTGTAAGAATCCGCTCACTGATCCCAGGGGGAGACCCACTTACTTTGAAATATCGCGTGCAGACCTGGATAAAAAGTTTTTCCGGTAAACATTTCCCTCGTTTTATGGTCTTACTAGATTAAGAATATTCTCGCTTCACAGAAGGGATAATTAATTTAAGCTATAAAGTGTGTATAAACCCCAATATAGATTTTTATAAAGACAATGGATAAAGCCGCCTCTACGACTAAAAAGTCAAAAGTTGTTGCTGAAAAAAAGAACAAGGTGCTCGACTTTGAAAAGACGAGCCATCCTTTCAATTTTAACATTGAAAGTAACGTAAAAGGTTTTAAGACCTCCATTCTCAACCACCTTCGCTATACGCTTGCGCACGATACAAAAATTGCCTCCAAGCGCGACTGGTGGATTTGCACCTGTATGGCGGTACGCGATCGCATCATGGAGCGCTACATAATGACCCAGCGCATGCATAATCGCACTAACACAAAACGCGTCTATTATCTTTCTTTAGAATATTTGATGGGGCGTCTTCTATCCAACAATCTTTATAACACGGGTTTATTTGAAACCGCTCAAGAAGCGCTCAATGATATCGGATTAGACCTGAAAGAATTACTCGATGAAGAACCGGATATGGGTTTAGGAAATGGTGGTCTTGGACGTCTGGCGGCCTGTTTTCTCGATTCACTGGCAACCCTTGACTACCCATCCATTGGCTATGGAATTTATTATGAGTTTGGTCTCTTCCAACAGGAATTAGTAGCCGGACGACAGGTAGAGCATCCCGATAGCTGGTCACAATATGAAAATCCCTGGCAAATAGTGCGACCAGAATATTCCCAGGAGGTGCATCTGTATGGAAGAGTGGAAAACCAGTTTGATGATTTCGGTAATAGCAAACCCGTTTGGATGGGCGCGCAGACGATCATTGGTATCCCCTGGGATATTCCGATATGCGGCTTTGAGTTTGGAACCGTAAATTTCCTGCGCCTTTGGGAATCCCGGGCTTCTAAAGAATTTGACTTAGAAGTTTTCAATAAAGGTGGCTACGTTGAAGCGGTCCGAGAAAAGGCTCTCGGGGAGACAATATCCAAAGTCCTTTATCCTAACGATGAGACTGAGAGCGGAAAAGAATTGCGCCTTGTCCAGCAGCATTTCTTTGTCTCCTGTTCATTACAGGATATTATCCGACGCTATCTTAAAAAGAATGAAGGTTGGGATGCTTTTATCGAAAAAGTTTCGATTCATCTTAATGACACACATCCAGCTGTCGCCGTCTTGGAGCTCATGCGAATCTTCATCGACGAGAAACAATTGGACTGGGCTTATGCCTGGGACATTTGTAGAGAAGTTTTTGCTTATACCAATCATACCCTTCTCCCTGAAGCACTGGAGAAGTGGAGCGTCCCTCTCTTTGAAAAAGTGCTCCCGCGACATTTGCAGATTCTATTTGAAATTAATCGAATTTTTCTTGAAGACGAAGTGGAAAAATGCTGGCCCGGCGATGAAGAGAAAAAAAGTGAATTGTCTCTCATCGAAGAGGGAAAACCTAAATTGATTCGCATGGCCCACCTCTCGGTAGTTGCCAGCCACTCCGTCAATGGAGTAGCCGCGCTTCACACTCAACTGCTTAAAAGCCGTCTTTTTCCCTCATTTAATGAGCTTTATCCCGACAAATTTAATAACAAGACAAATGGCATTACACCCCGTCGATGGTTACAGGCATGTAACCCCCGCCTCTCTCGCCTCATAGAGAGTAAGATTGGCGATGGGTGGATTACAGATCTCGAACAACTAAGGAATCTTGAAGAATTTGCGGATAATCGTGAATTTCAGGATGAATTTCAGGCAGTAAAACGAGCGAACAAAGAAGATTTGGCCACCGTAATCGGAAAACTGTACGGGATCGAAATTGATCCTGACGCTATCTTTGATGTTCAGGTGAAACGTTTGCATGAGTATAAGCGACAACATCTCAACTTACTTCATATTCTTGCACTCTATCATCGTCTATTACATATTCCCGATTTCGATATTCACCCTCGTGTTTTCATTTTTGCGGCAAAGGCCGCTCCGGGTTACAAACTGGCTAAAACGATCATACACGCCATTAATGCAGTGGGAGAGATAATAAACCAGGATTCTCGGGTTAATGGTAAATTAAAGGTCGTATTTTTACCGAACTACGGTGTAACCCTGGCAGAAAAGATTATACCCGCGGCCGATGTGTCGGAACAAATATCCACGGCTGGGAAAGAGGCTTCAGGTACAGGAAATATGAAACTTGCCCTAAATGGTGCGGTCACGATTGGAACTCTTGATGGCGCAAATGTAGAAATCAGGGATGAAGTGGGTGAAGACAATTTTTTTGTTTTTGGATTGAGAGTAGAAGAAGTTGAGGCTTTACGCGATAGTGGTTACAACCCATACGATTTATATTTTGCTAATGAAGAATTGCGAAACGTGGTTGATTGGATCGGCTCCAGCTATTTTACGCCTGACGAACCTAATGCCCTTGCGCCGGTGCGTCGCAGTCTTCTCGAAGAGGGTGATCCTTATTTTGTTCTCGCCGATTTTGATAGCTATAGTAAAACGCAGATTGAGGTCGATCGAGCTTATCGAGACCGGAAAAACTGGATACGTAAGGCCATATTGAACACTTCACGAGTTGGCACATTTTCCTCTGATCGAACTATTCGCCAATACGCAGAAGAAATCTGGAATCTCGATTCTCTTCCCATTGGTCTCTGATGCATTTAAATGTAATATTGAATCTTTTTAAAATATCGGGATGCGTCATTGGGGTGTTAACATTTTTCCTTTGCTCAACTCTATTGAGGAGTGAACAAACAATGTATCCTTTCGTTCCCGGTGAAAGGTTGACTTATAATTTAAGTTGGGGCGTATTTTCAGTGGGAAAAGTAGTGATCGAGGTCAGTGGCCCAATCTCCGTTAATGAAATTCCGTGTTACAAATTTTCATTTAATGTTAAGTCAAATAAATTTACGGATACATTCTATAAAGTTCGTGACCAGATAAATGGATACGTCGATCTTGAGTTGAAGCGGTCTATCCACTACACGAAGAAGCAGAGTGAGGGGAATCATAAACGTGATGTAATAGTGGATTTCGATTGGAAAGCCAAGCGAGCCCAGTACACTAATTTCGGCCAAGTGCATGAGGCTGTTCCACTACCGGAATCAGCATATGATCCCCTAACGACATTATTTGTCGCCCGCCTGCAATCCTTTGAAGTTGGTAGAACTTTCACTTTACCGGTCACCGATGGTAAGCAGTACATCGATTCAAAAGTCCAAGTAATTAAGAAAGAAATAATTAATACTGAACTGGGCACATTTAATACCTATCTTCTCCAACCGGGATTGGATGGGATTGGCGGTGTTTTTAAAAAAAGTAAAAATGCAAGTATTCATATATGGTTTACAGACGACCGTTACAAAATTCCGATAAAATTTAAGAGCAAAGTTGCGATTGGAAGTTTCCGTGCCGTTTTAGTATCAATCGATAGACCGGACAATTATGAGCGGATCGTATCAGGGGATACTCCAATAATTTCGCGTGAAGTCAAAGAGGGGTAAATCTTAGGCTGAGGAGCGGGTAATTAATTAGCTTTAATCGCGACTTGCATGCTGTCTCCTTGAGTGAATTCAAGTCGAGAGACCTTTCCTCGGTCATCTTTTTTAAAAGTTATCGTGGCATTGAGGACATCATAGGAGAATGTATCTTCACCTATGGGATGGATGCGATGGTGTAAATTTCCAACTAACTGCCCATATAATTTTTCGCCCTGTTTGGAAATAATCAGTGAGTTATCTTTATCAAAATTATATACACCGATATAACTTTTGAGCTGGTTGGAATCTAATTCAATGATTTCCCTGAATGGGCGCAGTGAATTGTTTTGAGGATCGAGAACAAAAAAACCGATATCATCAAGGCTGGTTGCGGAATTAGAGAGGACAACTACCCCTGTTTTCTCCGCTTCCGAAAAACCAATAAAGCAGTCGTGACCGGCGGTCATAGCGCTATGCCAGTGGATAGCTGAATTATTTTTGGTCATCCTCACGTGCCAGCCAAGGCTAATTACATGTTTAGGTAATTGAGTATCGGCGAGAGGACGTTGAGTACCTTTCATGATAGAAAAAAGAGAGCTGGGAACGAGCCCTAATTGTGATTGAACAAATATTGCCAGGTCATGAGCGGAAGAGTGAAGCGCACCCGCGCCTGGCAAGGCGGGCATTTCCCATTGCGGCATCTGGTCGATGCCATCGTGACCCCGGGCAAGGTGATAGCGTTGAGTTTCAGATAATTTTACCGAGGTTTCATCCATCCCAAGCTTACTAAGGATTTGCTCTTTCAGGATGTTTTCGTAGGAGTCGTTGTTTACCAGGCTTAATATATGACCAAGCAGACCCACGCTGAAATTTGAATATTCGTATGTCGTTCCAGGGGTCTTTTTCAGTTCGTAGTTATTGAGAAACGCGTAAAGTTGATCGACAGTGTAATCGGCATAAGGGTTGCGTTGATCGGCGGGCCTCAAATTGTCTGGCCTCGTGGGGAGTCCAGAAAGATAGGTAGCTAAATGGAAGAGAGATATTTTCTCACCATTCATTTCAGGAGGATTCACACTCGCTGGCAGATATTTATCTATAGAATCGTAGAGGGAGATTTCTCCTCTATCAACCATTTCGGCGGTTAGCAGATTGGTGAATACTTTCGTAACCGATCCGATCTCGAAGATGGTTTTTTCGTTGATTGAACGCTCATCACCTTCGCGATAGGTGCCGGCACTATAATAGTGAATCCCATCCTGTGATACAACCGCGACGACAACCCTTTGATTCAATTCCCTGCTGATGCGAGCTTTGAGAGTTTGTTCGATCGCTAACGACAGGGAATTATGCTCCGCCAGAAGAAGGGAGCTTAAATTGAGTATAAGGCTTAGCCCTATAATTGCGATGCTTTCTCGTCTCATTACTGTTGCCTGAAATTTAGAACAGGGAAAAAGGAAGTGAGTTCCTCAGAGTATTGATTTTTTACTCTATGAAGTAACTTCGTCTCAAGGGTAATATTTAAAGATATTTTCTTCATCGGGGAGATGTTTAATCGCCTCGCTACTAATTTCTGTGACTTTCTTTATGACTTCATCGGGGAGATTGCGATCGAGAGAAACGACGTTATCCCGCACCTGAGATCCATTTCTCGCTCCAACAATAACAGAATTGATAACTGCCTGTTGTATGATCCATTGTATCGCAAGATGATGCAGAGGACAATCTATAGCGTTAGATATTAGTTTTAGTTTTTTCGTTGCAGCGAAGAGATAAGGCCATACATCGGATTGGAAGAAAACCGTATGCGATCTAGTATCATTAGATTCAAAAATGGGCACGTGTGAAAACTTTCCTGTTAAAATCCCCTGAGCGATGGAACTGTAGGAAATCACTGCTATATCATTATCCTTACAGAAGGGGATCATGTCCGCTTCCGCTTTGCGCCAAAATAAGTTGTAACACAGTTGATGAGCATCGATATTTGCCGCTTCGATGACAACTTTCATTTGCTCAAGTGAAAAATTACTTACGCCGATGGCACCGATAGTGCCCAATTCACGTTCTCTTTCCAGTAATTCAAAGTGTGGACGCATATCAACATCGCTTCTCGGCCAATGCATGTAAAAAAGATCGATCTTGTCTGTTCCCAGATTATTGAGGCTTTTGTGCAAAGATTTAATTATAGATTCCGGTTTCTTTCCCGGCGTACCCTTGGTGGCGAGAAATACTTGATCCCATTTACCTTTGAGGAATTTTCCGCACAAAGTTTCAGCGTGTCCGGATCCATACGCGAGAGCGGTGTCCCAATGGGTGATACCCAAGTCCCAGGCTGTTTGCATCGCTCCGAGAGAATCTTCATCCTTATCATTGACGCCAAAAGCCATACAACCCAGGGCGAGGACAGAGTGATCTTTTAGAAAAGGATTAACTTGAGAATTTTTTTCTAAAGAAGACACGGGACACTAAAGAGGTTGATGATCTATGCGGCGCATGATTCTAATTTCCTCTCGACCTTCTCGACCCGGGTAAGCCGACGTGGGAACCCATTGCTCTAATGTATCAAAATTCGCACTAAACAGCTGATCGATTTCATCGTATGAGATAGGGTAGGGTGGACCCTCTGGATCATCGATATGTATAAAAAATATAGCGGCCAGATAACCATTTTCACTTAATAAGCGGAGAGCGGTACGAACATAGTCACTGCGTTGGGATGGATCTATAGCGCAGAGAAAGGTATGTTCAAATATCCAATTGAATTTCCCCTCGTAGGTTTCGCAAAGCGAAAAGAAATCACCGACTTCATAGCGCTCGCTGGATACGCGGGGATAACTGTTCGCCTTATCAATTGCATAGGGTGATATATCCAAACCTAATGGTTCGGTGCCAGCTTCAGCGAGTAAACGCACGTCATATCCAAATCCGCAGCCGGGGACTAATATACTTCCCGTTAGTTTAAGCCTGGATAATATTTCAGCCAATGGTGGAGCAGCATAACCTTTATCCCAGGGAATATCGTCAGACAGGTAACGCTGTTCCCATACAGAATCGGTATTCTCCGAGGTGTCTTTTGAAAAGTCTGGCATGTAGCGTGCAAGGTATGATACTCCCAGATGAATAACAATGAGTATTTTATTCTATGTCGTCATCAGTCCTGATTGAACTTCAAAACGTTAACATAACGTTCGAGGGGAAGAAAGTCCTGCATTCGCTTAACTGGAAAATGCGAACGGGTGAGCATTGGCTCATTTTCGGCCCGAATGGATCGGGGAAGACAACTCTTCTCCGTCTTATTCGCGGTTACCAATGGCCTGATCCCGGATCGAAAGGTAAAAGGATTTACACTTTCGAAGAAGAGACTTCAGAGAGCCCGATCGGTCTGGAAGATAAAATTGCCTGGGTGTCATCTGAACAACAGCAACGCTATCAAAGAAATGAATGGGATCTTACGGGGAGGGAAATAATCCTTACCGGGTTCTGGGACAGCGACTTACTCTATGAAAAGCCTACCGCCAATCAGATTAATCGTGTCCGCCAGCTGATAAAACAAATTCATATCCACACCTTGGCGGATAAGCACTATCGTCAAATGTCTGAGGGTGAATTCAGGAAAATTCTAATTGCCCGCGCTCTTGTCTGCCAGCCCAGGATCCTAATCTTAGATGAGTTTGGCAGCGGTCTCGATCTGCATGCCCGCAGTGAGTTATTATCATTTATCAATCGGATGACGCGCCTTGGCACGCAGATTATTATGTCCGCTCACAGAAAGAGTGAGGTCATCTCTTCGATAACTCATATTGCGACCTTAGAAAATGGGTGTATCGCCCGACAGGGACGATCAATGGAAATGATTAAAACGGGATTTCATTTAAAGGCCACTCCAAGAGTTAAAAAGAGGGTAGCAGTCCGAGCTTACCCTGAAAAAGAAAAGTCGGGGCTGCGCGTTCTCATCCGCAGCGCCGATGTGTATTATGAAGAGATTAAGATTCTGAGTAAGATCGATTGGGAAATAAAACCCGGGCAAAACTGGGCTGTTACCGGGCCTAACGGTTCGGGCAAAAGCACGCTAATGAAACTTATCTATGGTGACCTAACTTGTGCATTAGGGGGAGAGGTTAGTCGTTTCGACGCGAGCGGTCTGCTTACTGTTCTCGAGGCTCGGCCTATGATGGGGATTGTTTCGTCATCATTACATATTTCATACCAAGAGGATATTACCGTGGAGTGCGCGGTAGTAAGTGGTTTTTTTTCCAGTATCGGTTTACTTGAACAGGCAACGATTCGCCAAAAACAATGTGTGCAATATATATTACAAAAATTGAATATGAAATCGTTGGCGAAGACTAACCTGCAGAATTTATCATTTGGCCAGATAAGAAAGGTGCTTATTGCTCGAGCCCTTGTTATTAATCCGCGCTTATTATTATTAGATGAACCACTGGATGGTCTCGATGATTCAACTCGGGGTGAGTTGATTAATTATTTCTCTGCCCTGTCTGCAAGCGGGACTAATTTAATCATCGTTTCTCACCACGATGAAGATATTCCTTCGATAATTACGCACCGTATTCGTCTTAAAAAAGGTTGTATAGTTGAACGCGAGGAGATCGGTAATCAGTGATCCAGAAAGCCAGAAGACCGGACAACCGGAAAGCCGGAAAGTCGGAAGACCGGAAAGCCAGATTGTTCCAGGTTGCATGATCCAAGATGTTAGATAGTCTTAACGGTTCCCAGATCTACGCTTGTCCGGCTTTCAAATGCTTTGACAAGATTTGGGAACGAGTTTTACTGATATATATTATGTTTCCCCGGGGTAATTTTAAATATATTTGGTGCTTTATATTCATCCTGCTTTTTACAAGCCGGGCATTTGCTTATAATATTATCAATGCCTATCCTGAATTTATGGAGGAGAAGAAGTTTCAACGTATTAGTGAATTTATTTGGGGTACGGAAAAGCCAGGACCTTACCTCATATTGCGCACCCAGCCAGATGTCAGAGATGGAGAGTACTTTGTTATTACTCTTGATAAAAAAGTTCGCGCTCTTCCAGACGGGACTTTGATCAAACTCGAAGTTGTGCGTCCTGACTCGGCTATTCCCCCAGCTTACACCTTGGAGATACCCACGGATAGACCCAACACGAGACAGATTTATGCTGGAATAACAGGTTCAGATTGGCCCGATGCCGACGTACGTCCCCTTGCCTGGAAAATCTCGTTTATTAACTCAGCGGGAAAAGTCATCGCGCAAAAACAAAGCTATTTGTGGACATACCCTTAATTGTGTCAGTGGCATCATTCTTTTCGGTTATAATTTTATTAAGTCGGTCCTTAATAATCTAACTTAGATCCTGTCACCCATGCAATGGACTTCATGGTGTCGCCTCGATCCTGGGTTATCGCTCAATGCGAAAACGCTGGCTGAGATCTTAAACGGGGGCCAAGCCTTTCGTTGGAATCAAACGAAAGACGGAGATTGGCTTGGACAATGGTCACAATGCATTGCTCGTGTGAGGTTAGATAGTAGTGGTATCTTGGAATGGTCCTGTCCCCGGAAATTAAAAAGGCGAGTTGCTTCAGAAATTCCACATTACTTTGCGCTCGATATTAATTACCCCGCTATCATTGACCAGCTACCGCATCGAAGTGATGAAGTTATCGCCAATGCACTTGATCGCTGGGAGGGTTTACGTTTATTACGTCAGCCTTTAGCTGAAACCCTTTTGGCTTTCCTCTGCAGTTCTACAAAACGGATCGCACAAATAAAAGTTATATGTGAAACACTTGCGAATACATTTGGGGAAGTGGTGATAGATCAATATAGGGCTCTCCCTACTTGGGCTGTGCTTAACGAATTGCCTGAAAGTGCATTGCGCACCTGCAAAATGGGTTACCGGGCACGCTATATAAAGGAGACCGCTGAAATCTTAGCAGAGAACCCCAACTACTTGTCGGAGATTGAAACGCTGTCTTTTCCTGAAGCCAGGCGCGCACTCATTGCATTGCCGGGCGTCGGTGAAAAAATAGCTGATTGTGTGCTTCTATTCGGCGTCGGGCGCCTCGAAGCATTTCCTGTGGATGTATGGATGCTTCGAGCGATGGCAAGACACTATGGACTTGAAGGATGGAAGCCAAATCAAGTTACTCATTTCGGAAGCACTCACTTTGGACCTTATGCTGGACTTGCTCAGCAGTATTTATTTGCCGGCGAACGAAAAAATAGTCAAAAGGTCAAAAAGTCAAAAGGTCAAAAAGGAATTCGTATATGAGTAAATGCGTACTGAGGGCGAAGCCCGACATCATCATATGCGTATAAGAGGAGCATCTTCCACTGTTCACAGTTTGAGCATCTTGCATCCTTGATCCTGCATCGTGATTCTTGAACCTGAATCACTTGATCGCCGTTGCCTTTTATCCATAAGTTTGTGATTAAATTCACAATGAAGAAGACGTTATATCCGCTCCTGGTCGTGGGAATAATTTTAATTATTGGATTGGGGATATTATATCTTCCCCGGGTAATAACGAAAACGAAAAAAGAGAGCGTTGAGTATAAAGAAATTGATTTAAGCATCTCAGGCTTTCCTTTAACTGTAGTCGATACGATCGGGCGTGATATACTGATAAAAGAAAGACCGAAACAGATAATCTCATTAGCTCCAAGTTTGACCCAGACAGTTTTTGCACTCGGTGCTGAAGATCGTCTTGTTGGAAGAACCCGATTCTGTCTCTGGCCACCGGAAGCTGTGGCGATAAAAAGTATTGGAGGCCCGGCAGTTCCCGAGATCGAGTCGATAATGGCGTTAAAACCGGACCTGATTCTCGCTACCACATTGACTCCGATCGAGGTCGTGCGACAAATCGAAGCGCTTGGGTTGCCAATCGCTATTTTTAAACAAGAGGGAGTTGAAGGAACCTTTAGTGATATGCAAGTGATTGGCCGTCTTACCGGAACTGCAGCACAAGCAGACGCGGCAATCCAAAAATTAGAAAAACGCAGGCGTGATTTATCGGAAAAAGTTGACGCGATTGGTCTGCGTCCGCGAACCTTATTGCTCTACGGCGTTGACGGCTTGTACAGCGCTAAAGTCGGCACATTTCCCAGTGATATGATCGAGTTGGCGGGAGGAGATAATGTCGTCAAGACTACAGCGTCCGATTGGCCTCAGCTATCGATGGAAAGCATTATTGAGTGGAATCCCGAAGTTATATTGGTTACTTTGCGTATCATTGGAGAAGAGAATAAACTTGTTGATAATGTTATAGCGGGTTGGAAAGAAGATACGCGATGGACGACAGTTTCAGCAGTTATAAATCAAAGAATATACATTTTGGATGATACACTTATGTCTGTTCCCGGACCGTTAATGATTGAAACGGCAGAGACAATAGCGAAGGTAATTCATCCCGAGTTATTTCCACAACATCACCAATGAGCAAATCTCTATTGTATAAAGGGAACGGGTTGGTGGCAGGATACGGCGCTGATCCTGTACTCCATGATTTGAACATTGAGCTTCATCGAGGGGAAATTCTGGGTGTTCTCGGTCCTAATGGATCGGGAAAAAGTACACTCATCCGCACATTAACAGGGGTATTGCCTCTTAGCAGTGGAGAAATTTATTTGGATGATCGAAAGGTATCCGATTTCAGCAGACAGGAGCAAGCGCAACGAGTTGCCGTGGTACCCCAGGCCAGTCCCGTTCTTTTCTCATTTTCGGTTCGCGAAACTGTGGAGATGGGTCGCTATCCGCATGCTGGGTCGTTGAGTGCCATGCGTGCGAAAGACAATGATGCCGTCACCGCAGCGATGCGAGAGGTCGATATCTATCATCTCCAGGACCGGGCAATAGATCAGCTAAGTGGAGGTGAATGGCAGCGGGTGATGTTGGCGCGTGCTCTCGCCCAACGTTCAAAAGTGCTTCTCCTCGATGAGCCCACCGCTCACCTTGATTTGTCCCACCAGTTACAGGTTTTTAAGATAGTGGAAAAGTTGTGCCATGATGAAGGAACAGGTGTTCTCTGTGTCTTGCAGGATTTAAACCTGGCGGCTGAATTTTGTGGACGTCTCATCCTCATGACAGAAGGGCGTATTCTTTTTGAGGGTAAACCTGAAGAGGTAATAACAATAGAAAATTTACGAAAGGTTTATGGAGTTGAGGTTGAGATCGAGCAAAACCCCTATAGTAATCGACCGATGGTGATTTTTCGCAGCCGCAATGAGAGAGGGGGTACGCAATGAAAGAGGGAAAAACATCTCTCGGTGGTGGAATCGCATTCTTTACCTTTTTTAGCCTCTTACTTCTGTTTTCGATTTGGTTTTCTCTCAGTCTCGGTCAACTGGGTTTTACGCAACCCTCCGAGTTGATTCAAATTTTAAAGGCTCATATGGGGAAGGGACAATTGGAAGGTCCGATGAAAGATCTGTCGATTATACTCTGGAAAATACGTCTGCCTCGTATTGCTCTTGCACTGCTCGTCGGTGCAAATCTAGCCGTCGCCGGTGCCTTAATGCAGGCATTATTTTATAATCCACTGGCTGAACCCTATATCGTCGGTGTATCTGCGGGTGCAGCACTCGGTGCGGTAGTCGCGATGATTCTTGGATTAGAGGCCGCTCTTTTTGGATTAAATGGGGTCGCGATATTTGCCTTTATCGGAGCAACAGGTACTACATTTATCGTTTATCGCGTTGCGCAACGCGCGGGAAAGGTATCGATCAGCACCCTGTTGTTAACAGGTATAGCTGTAGGGGGATTAATGCAGGCTCTTACTACTTTGCTGATTTTACAAGCTGAGCCCTACCATATCCGGAACG
The DNA here is from genome assembly GCA_963692525.1 of Opitutales bacterium. Classification (GTDB taxonomy): domain Bacteria; phylum Verrucomicrobiota; class Verrucomicrobiia; order Opitutales; family PNEW01; genus PNEW01. Next base: position 4,180,565 of record OY829953.1, on the reverse strand, counting down.
TTCTCGCATGGCTGATGGGCAGCTTGGCCTACCGCGATTGGGATTATGTGATCGTCCTGCTGCCTTATACACTAGTTGGATTGACCGTAGCCTGTTGTCATTACCGCACATTAAACGCACTGGCAACCGGTGAAGAGTCAGCCCATTACCTGGGAGTAAATGTAGAACGGGCCAAACTCATTCTTCTGTTGGTCGCCTCCTTGCTTGCCGCTTCAGCGGTAGCCGTCAGTGGGATAATAGCTTTTGTCGGATTAATTGTCCCTCACCTTGTGCGTATACTGCTTGGAGCGAATCATCGTATTCTTATACCTGCTTCTATTCTTGTCGGATCGTTTTTAGTTATGTGGGCAGATATTATGGCACGAACAATAGCTCCAGGTCAGGAGATCCCGATTGGTGTGGTAACAAGTGTTTTGGGTTGCCTCTTTTTCCTGTATTTATTGCGACGCTATAAAGGCCGTGCTTTATAGAAATATGATCCCTGTCATAGGCCTGCGGGCAGGGATAAATCCAGGGAAAAGTGCAGGGGAGTCCGTTTGTACTTAAAAATTATATTTTACACCTGTAAATAGACTTACGTCCGTGGCGGGAAAACCTGCGATAGGTTCGTAATGATCATTTAGCAGATTTACTCCTCGCACCCAGAATTCGAAATCATTCCAGCTAATAGTAGCCGACGCTCTAACTGCCAGGTAGTCCTCATGATCACCCTGGATGAAAGTGTTGGGATCAAGATCTTCCCGGTCAAGAATCCAGGTTAATCCAAGGTTCAAGTATAGAAAGTCTGTCGGTTGAGCAGTGGCAATTGCATCAAATTGATGTCGCGGGCGACGCAGCAGTCGCTTATCGTTGGCTACGTCATTGGCTTCCGTATAGGTGTAGTTTAATTGGGTCTGAAGTTGTTTACCTTCATACGCAGTGCTAAGCTCAAGGCCATAGGTTCTGGCAAGTGCTACATTTTCTACTCGTCCGGTAAATTCAATTTCAGGATCGGGTACAAACTGGATTAAGTCGTCGATCTCATTCCAAAAAACAATACCGGAAAGCTTCCAGGCTCCGCTATGTATTTTTACCCCGCCTTCCCAGGAGAGACCCTTTTCCGGATTCGCATCGGGATTGGAAGATCCCGGGAAGTATAGATCCTGAAAAGTTGGGATGGCATAGGCTTCACTGACACTGGTATGCAGGTCCAATCCTGCTCTCGGTTGGAAACTGAGACCTGTTCTCCAGGACCAGGCATCCTTAAAGTCGCTGAAAGTGTCATAACGCACCGCGGTCAGCAAATTCCATTGTTTGTTTGGATGATACTGACTATGGAGGAAAAATCCGGCATTGTCCTGGCTTTCATCGATAGGTGAAAATCCCTCTCCCAGCACTTCGGTCGTGTAAGCTTCTGTTCCCGCAAGTAAAATTAAGGATTCGAATCCGGTGTATGTTGCACTATAGTCCAGCCGCCAGGTCTTCATTTCCTGTTTATTACCGAAGAAGGGACTGAAAAAGTCTTGTATCTGCTGGTCGTATGAAAGGTATATTTTATGGTTCCAACTTTCTGATGGCTTCCATTCCAACCCTGGTGAAACGATTACACTTTGGGTATCAATATTATCTTCAGGACTGGGAAAAGAAGTGATTCCCGGAACACCTGCATTTACTTCATACCAACCGAATAGCAAATCAGTATGGAGTTGGTCACTTTCATAATCAAGTTTCCCTCTGATACCCGTCTGTTTATAGCTGTTATTGGGTCGTTGGAAATCGGATTCTTCATGCGTAAATGATGCGGTGTAGGATAAATTATTTATCTTCCTCGCACTTGAACCCGAGATTCGGAAAGCGCCATAGGAACCGAATTCCCCTTCGATGTTATGGGTTGGTTCTTCTGAGGGGGCTTTGCTTATAAGATTTACGACACCCCCGATGGCATCGGCGCCATGGGTTACGGATGAGGGGGATTTTACCACTTCAATTCTCTCTATATTATCCAGGTTCAGGTTGGTGTAGTCATAACCACCCGCTAAATTTGGGGATATTTTTCTTCCGTCAATTTGAAGCTGAGTGTGGTTCGACTCCGTCCCGCGAATAAAGAGGGAAGTCGTTTGTCCTTTCGTCCCCGATTGAGCTATGTGCAGACCCGGGACAGATTGCATAACATCGGCAAGCGTAATAATTTTCTTTTTATCAATTTCTGATGCAGTGATGACATAAACCGATGCGGCTACTTCATCGCTAGGTTGTAGAATGCGTGTAGCTGTGATTACCATCTCTTCTATTTCGATCGCTTTATCCTGTGCGGATAATTTAGTCTCCAGATTGAAAAGAACGGTGATTAATAATCCTACGATGAGTATTTTATATTTCTTTATCATTTCTAATTTGTTTTAATAGCGTTAGTCGCCGTAGAAATGGAGCCAACAAAAAGCCTCCATTCCTCAAAGGAGAATGAAGGCTATAAAAATGATGGATTATAGCTCCTTCTCCTTCTTCGCGAGAGAGAATATGAGCGTAAAAAAACACGTCTTCTGGCTTCCGGTATCATTCCTACTACCCGTCCTTCTCCATTTACAGGTGGACAATTGGGTTTCGTATCCGGTTACAGCGGCGCGGCCGCGTCCGATTCTCACGGACTTCCGTTTGTTTCATTACTACATACTGTTGTGCAGATCAAAGAACTAAAAACAACGAATCAAAAAAGCACGGGCTTGTCAAGAGAAGCAATAGTTATTTACAGTATCGATGCGGTCATCAAAAGGGTAATTAATATGTTCTTAAAATACTTCCTTATACCTCGCCATGATGAAAAGCGCATCGCTCAAACGATTTAAATACTGGGTAAGGGTATTTCTAACTTCATGACCTTTGCTCTTTAAATCTACAACAAGAATTTCTGCTTCTCTACATAGTTTGCTGGAATAATCCAAATGAGCAGCAGCGGCGTTGGAAGAGCCGTATAAAATCCACCCCTTAATCTCGTAATTTTCTTTTTCTAAATCATTTGTTAATAACTCCGCACTCTTTTCCACGAAGTCTAAATCATTATCATCTAAACAATCGAACTTTTCTTGATACTTAACCTTTTCATTATCGGCGGTAGCGATTTCTCCCATAATCTTGATTAAAGATTTTTGAATTTTAAAAAGGATTTCCGAAATATTCTGATCGGAACACTGCTGCTTATCCAATTGTTGGTGAACGAGCCCCAGTGAAGCGTGCAAGGTATCAATTCTACCATTGGCAATGATGCGACAATCATTTTTTGAAACGCGACCACCCATTAAGAGTGAAGTTTCTCCCTCATCACCCGTTTTCGTTATTATATTAATTTTCACTGTTACTGATCACTGTCTAGCCATCATGCATCATGAATCATGCATCAATTCACAATCGACATTCCGCAATCTGCAATCGCCTCAGGGTTTCCAGGTCTTCAGCAGCTTGGCATATTCCCTGGACTGGCCAATGATATCCACCCCGACTTCGTCGGACCAGGCATTAAGCAATCTTTTATAGATGGGTCCCGGTTTTCCATCGCCGACTGGATGAAAATCAAACCTTGTAACCGGAACCATACTGATGGTTGTCGATGTAGACCAGGCTTCATCTGCGGCGCGCACATCGTAAGGTTCAATGTCTGCTTCATGAACGGGGATATCGAGTTTATTGGCGAGGTCCATGCACATTTGGCGCGATACTCCGCGAAGGATATGATGCGGTTTCGGGGTAATAATTTCCCCATCCTTTGCGATAAAAAAGTTGTTACCTGTTCCCTCCGTAATGAAACCATGTTCATCGGTTAGTAAAGCGCCCGCATTTTTATCCATTTGACTGGTTTGAAAACCGGCAATCGCGTAAAATATTCGACTGCGATTTTTGCATTTGGGATCAATATAGCGCGAGGGCACAGATTGCTGCGCGGGGACAATAAAATGGCTACCCTTCTCATAGGAATCTACCTGGTTGCCCAAATGGCGAACGAGGGGAATCACATTAATGGTCACAATGGGGTTGGTGCCTTCTTTAATCAGGGTGTCGTAAATAGCTAACCCTCCTCGAGTGACATCATGCATGATCTGAAAATCATAACCTTCGAGCATGGGTAGATTGCGCTCAATTGTTTGCTTCGTGGCCTCTTCCATCTCATCAATGGTTAGGGGGCAGTCGATATGCGCATAGCGGATAGAGGCGTAAAGGCGCTCTAAATGTTCGCGTAAGCGAAAAGGTACCTGATTGAAAGTGCGTGTCATTTCAAACACCATATCCCCAACCATCAGCGCACTATCGAAAATAGATATTCTCGCTTCGGTTTCAGGAATATATGACCCGTTAAAATAGACTAAACGTTTGGACATGATTTTCTCCGTTAAGTGAGAGGATTGTTAATTAAATAGATATAAAAATCTTTAAATGTGTATGGCGATCTTTAAAACAGATCACAAATGATTCGGATTATTCTATTATTATAATTATTATAAATGGTTTCATCATTGTTATTCAATGACTGAATCAAATGAGCTAGTCGACAATACTCCCCATTGTAGTATACTCGTATCAGACTCTAACCCTTATTAACCCTGTCGCTCAGATCTCTACCCCTAAGAAGGAACGAATTAAATAACCGATAACGAAGCTAATCACGGCTACGATAAGGCTCAGGCTGGCCATTTCAATGAAACGTTTTTTAAATGATACATCATTCACGACCGAGATATAGTAATTAAAAATGGCGATAATCAGAAATGCCAATCCTAAGGTGCAAGCTAAACAGAGGTATAAATTTTCGAAAATAAGATAGGGAAGGATCAGTATAAATACCGTTATAATATAAGCAATTCCTGTATATATCGAGGCGGTTACAGGATTTCTGATGTTACCTTCCGTCTTTTTGGATAGATACTCCGATGCTCCCATGGACATGGCTGCAGCAATACCCATGATTAAACCCGCGAGAGCGATGAGTTTGGTGTTTTGAAATGCCAGAGTAAGACCCGCTAATGCTCCAGTTAATTCAACGAGTGCGTCATTGAGACCTAATACCATGGAACCTAAATAGCGAAGCCGTTCTTCCTCCAGAAGCGTGATCAATGAATTTTCATGTTCTTTCTCATCCTGAATCATGGCATCCACTTCTTGAAAAGTCCCACGCAAATGTTCGTAGCTATCAATTGCGCGAACTTCCTCCTTCTCCATGAGTTTGATGCCGAAAGTCATCCCAAATATTTTGCTGATAAAAAAATATTTCCAAACTTTCAGTTTATCAGGCGAAACTTCCTGCTCGGTATGTGTCCGCCAGTCCCGGTAATGGCTCAGTTCATCGTCCGCTATCTTGCCTAAAATACGCTGATTTTCAGGAGATTTGACGGTCCTTGCCAGTCGCCTGTAAACATGGTGTTCAGTAATTTCATCTCTCTGGTAAACCAGCAGCTTCTTACGCGTCTCCTCACTAATACTCATTTCAATCCTAAATATTGACGATTACCTATGGACAAGCAAACAAGAAGGTGATCTGACTCGATAAAAATATGAATTTATCCCTTTCCCTCTCGGCGAATAATGCTTAGATTGGAACGACAATAATAATCTAACTTGGAAGGTATACGATGCTGGACGTAGTTAAAAAAACCATCCTGGCGGGAATAGGTGCAACCGTCACGACTAAGGAAAAAGTAGAAGTTGTACTTAAAGAACTCGTTGACAAGGGTAGAATCACTGCCAAGGACGCGGGGGTGATTGGAAAAAAAATTGTCAAGGGCAGCAAGAAGGAATTTGATAAGAATCGGAAAAAGCTGGAAATTCAAATTCAGGATACGATCAGCAAAGCCAAAGAGAGAAAAAATAAAGTGGCAGAGCTGGAGAAACGCGTGCGCGTACTTGAAGCAAAATTAGGGATTAAAAAGACTACCCGAAAGTCTACTAAAAAGGCCGCTCCTAAAAAGAAGAAAACTGCTACTAAAAAGTAAAGAGTGCGTTAGCACGAGTTAGGCGCTCAGAAATGCGTGAGACGCTAAGAATACAATATCAGAATTAGCGTGTGAGGATTGGTATGACTATGACTCGCTTAAGTGATGTTAAGAATTGAGTCGCATCAATAGTTAGTGGCTGTTGATTTAATAGTTATTGGTCGTTTTTATATAATATGTTGAATTAGATAAACCTGAATATAGTTATTTCCTAGGCCAAAAATTGTAATTGAAAAAATCCATGCTGCCGTCCGACCTTGAGGCTTTGCTGAAACGTGTAAAATTTTCTAATCTAGCTGAAGCACAGAAGCGATTGGGTAATTTAGCAGGTGAACCAGCGGAAACGCTTGCCCTGGTCCACATTTCTCAAGCCCTGGGTGATTTACTTGCAGAGTCACCTGACCCCGACACCACACTGATACATTTAGAGCGTTTCGCTCAAGCGCGCGGTTCGCATTGGGAATTATACAATCATTTCTTAGAGCACCCAGCCGCGTTAGAATCTTTTATCGGGGTCGTCTCAACGAGCAACTATCTTGCTGACGTACTCGTTCGCAATCCGGAATATTTACCGATCATTTACGATAGTCCACTTTTGGAAAAGGTAAAAACCGAAGAGCAATTCCAGAAAGAGTTAGTGGATATTAGTAAAGCATTCCATACGGCAACATCGAGAATTGATTCCATACGAAGATATCGGCGTCAGGAGATTCTTCGGATTGGGGCAGCTGATATCCTGGAGTATTACAATTTACAAGAAATTACTGAGCAACTCTCCCGTCTTGCAGATGTTGTCGTAGCTAATTGTTTAGGTGAGGTATCCATTAAAGCTAACGATTCTGGGTTTTTTGTTTTAGGATTAGGTAAGTTAGGGGGGAATGAACTGAATTACAGCTCAGACATTGATTTGATTTTCGTGACGGAAAATATTGATTGTCTCGATTCTTCAACACAAGTTGCGAGGGAATTGACCCAGTTTTTGGGTGAGTTTACAGCTGAAGGGTTTCTCTACCGTGTTGACTTACGCTTGCGGCCTTATGGTTCGGCTGGCTCCCTTGTCGTTTCGACCGCGATGTTGGAAGATTACCTGGCCACTAAGGCGGATCCAGCTGAAAGGCAAGCGATGTTGAAAGCACGTCCCATTGCGGGTGACATTGAGGTGGCAAACGCGTTTCTGCAGCGTATCAGACCGGTACTCTACGCTGATTTTTTAAAAGCGCGCAGTCTGGTTAGGAAATTGAAAGAACGTATTGAGCGCCAACTTAAAAGAAATAGGAACACCATAGGAAACGTAAAGCTCGCGCCTGGAGGTATTCGGGATATCGAGTTCATTGTTCAAGCTCTTCAATTGGAAGCAAGTCATCATCAATCTAAGTTACAAACGGGTAATACCCTTGAAGCGATTTCCCGTTTAACTAAAGCGGAACATCTTAGGGAAGCTGATGCCGCAGTGCTAGTTGAGGTATATAAGTTTCTTAGAATTATTGAACATCGTATGCAGATGATGAACAACCGCCAAGTGCACCAATTGCCTGAAGATGATGATGCATGTCTTATTTTAGCTAGAACTCTGGCCTATAAAGGACCTGACGAAGTAAAACAACTTCGAGAGGACTACAATGAGCAAGCAGGTAAAGTGAGGGAGATTTTCGACCGCATCCTTCCTGCAACTGAAGATTAATACAATGTCAATTGAGTCAGAATCGAATATTAGCGACTTGTTTCGATCTCAACATGGTGACTCTTATAATCGATTTAAAGATGAAGATCAGGTTAGACACGCTAAGTTACTCGAACAGATCGTTAAACCTGGTGATTTAAAGTTAAACGCTCAGCGTAAGGACAACCTTCAATGGATAATTACCGTATCTACTACAGATTCGGTGGGTGTTCTTTCGATGATTTCTGGTTTATTTGCCGCACATCGAATCGATATTACAAGTGGTGATTTATTCACGATTCATATTAAATCGGCAGGCGAGTCCAGGCGTTCTAACCGGTTTAAGCACCTTCGAAACTCACTTCACCATCATCGACGACAAACCGTTTATCGAAAGATATTGGATGTATTCGAAGTCCGCACAGAACAGGGTGTGAATGAAGAATTTTGGAAAGCATTTGGTGATGAGCTGACTTCACTGATAGCATTGATTGCGGAGGGAAAATTAGAACAGGTACGCGAAGATATAATTTTTCGGGTGACCGCTGTTTTTCGAGAGAATTTGAATTTCGATGATCGGCTTCTGCCGATTTCAATTTTCATGGATAATGAGAGTTCACCCAATTTTACCGGATTAAGCATTCAAACTTTAGATACAACCGGGTTTATTTTTGAATTTGCTAATGCCTTAGCGATGCTAAATGTAAATATTGAAAGAGTTGAAATACGTTCTGTTAACAGTGAGGTTCAGGATTATTTCTGGGTGAGTGATTCACACCGGCGAAAGATTGAGGAAAGCGATCGACTAAATGAGCTCCGGCTTGCTGCTACCTTAATTAAACAGTTTACCCATTTGCTTCCACGCGCTCCCAATCCAGCACAGGCACTCAGTCAGTTTAGTGCACTGACACTCCAGATGCTATCCAATCCGGATTGGATTCAAGAGGTTCAAGCGCTTCAATCCAGCGTTATCTTACGCACAATTGCAGAACTAATGGGTGTCAGTCAGTTTCTATGGGAAGATTTTCTGCGCATGCAGCATGAAAATTTATTTCCCGTTATCAGTGATGTATCAGGTTTAGATCGTGATAAAACAAAAGCCGATCTCTTAAAAGAAATAGAAGAAAGCATAGCTATCATTGAGGAGGAAACTGAGCGGATCAATCAATTGAATAAATTTAAAGACCGTGAAATGTTTCACATTGATCTTCGACACATTACTCAACGGATAGATATTATGGCATTCTCGGATGCCTTGTCCGACCTTGCTGAAGTGATCGTCACATATGCGAGTGAGCATGCCCACTCAACGCTCGAAAAACAATTTGGACGTCCCCTGGGTTCTAATGGCGAGGTGTGCCTCTGGTCTATTTGTGCATTGGGTAAATTCGGTGGACGTGAATTGGGTTTCGCTTCAGATATTGAACTTATCTTTATCTATGAGGGAGGGGGACAGACAGATGGAGATCACAGCGTTAAAAATTCTTATTATTTTGAAGAGTGGGTCAGTACATTTCTACGCACGATAACAGCCCGCCAGGAAGGTATATTTCAGATTGATCTGCGCTTAAGACCCTACGGTAAAAATGGAAGCCTGGCTTCTACATTTGAAGGATTCCAAAAGTATTTTTCAGAGAGTGGCGATGCTTTACAATTTGAACGTATGGCTCTGGTCAAATTGCATCCCGTTGCGGGTGATCAACAGCTCGCCAATCGAATTCTTCAAGCGCGCGACCAATTTGTTTACTCGGGTAAAGCTATAGATTACAATGACATATTGCACTTTCGTCACCGACAGGCATCAGAGTTGGTTCCGCGTAATGCGATAAGCGCAAAACTGAGTAATGGGGGCCTGGTCGATGTAGAATATTTTATACAGGCACTACAAATAAAGACGGGGATGAAAGTCCCGAATATACGTGTAGCTAATATACAGGAAGCAATTAACCAGTTGGAAGATTCAGGAAGTATTAGTGCGTTTCAAGCGGAAGAATTGCGAATGACATACGCTTTTCTCCGCCGATTGATCGACGCATTACGATCCGTCCGCGGTAATGCTAAAGATCTGACACTCCCCGCATCGGAATCGCTTGAGTATGAGTATCTGGCTCGGCGTCTCGGATACGATTCAGGCTTTTCTTTGCAGAAGGAGATTGAACTGCGCATGGATTTTGCGGGCAAATTGTGGGACACCGTCTGAAGCTTATTCCATCCTTCTCATAACCCAAAATATGCACTGAGTCAGGACTTTTCACATTTACCGGGTCCGCTCATGTAATATCTTTACTCGATAGAATTCCTTGTCCAATATTAGCTAATTCATCGAGTAAACAATCCCACCTTTTTAGTAAATTATCAGACCAGGATGCTAATAAAATGAGTTTAATCGTGCCTGATCCGATGGAAGAATACCTGTTTGACCTTCGCGGGTATACGATGATCGAACAGGCTATCGATGGAGACCACCTGCGGGCAATAAACGCATGGCTCGATGCACTGCCACCTCTAGAACCCGACCAGTGGTATGGTAATATCGATGTTCATACTTATGGGGCAGTCGACGGGATTAACCTTCAGAACATTATTGAAGGAGGTGAAATATTTGAGCGGTTAATCGATCACCCCTCCTGGATCGAACGTGTGCGCTATTACATTGGGAAAATGTATCAACCATTTATTAATGAATCTTTCATCAATCTGCGTGGCCCGGGAGGTTATATCGGTGTTCACTCCGGTGGCGACTCGACGGCTTGGAAATGGATTTCTGGAGGAAGTGGGCGAAAAGGTGGACGATGGTGCTGTGGTTATCTTACTTTGATGGTAGCTTTGAATGATGTTGGGAGAGGCGACGGTGCGACAATCATCGTTCCGGGTAGTCATAAATCAGATATTCAGCACCCCGCGCAGACGGAACACGCGACCAAATCGCTCAGGGATGCAATTCCAATGAAAGTAGATGGGGGAGCCCAAGCGAAAGGGCATACTGTTGAAGCAGGTATTGAGATACACTTGAAGGCTGGAGACGGTATTTTGTTTAACGATTCTATCTGTCATGGATCGGGTGAAAGAACGAACCCTGGTAAACGGAGGATGATAGTCTTCCGCTATTTACCCTCGCCAATAGCTCACCGGTTTCGCTATGAACCTTCTCAAGAGTTACTCGCGCGTTTATCCCCGGAACGCAGAGCGTTAGTTCAGCCAGTAACCCCACGCCGTCGATCATTAGAAGTTGAAAGCTGATTTTAACGTAGTATGGTGAAAATTCCAAGGTTGAAACTTTCACCCTTACGATGATTTATATAAATCCAGAGGTCAGTTACCCTATCTCGCGCTCCAGAATGTTTCCCCCTTACAGTGATTTGTTTCAGCCATGGATAGCACAAAGATAAGTATTGATATTACAATCTTCGTCTTCGTCTCAGATAATCTTAACTAATTATTTGTCATGTAGATTTAAAATTTGGTAAAACTTGCTGTCCCTAGCATGCTTCTTCAATTATGACATAACTCAAAGCGCTAGGGAACAGCCTTCGCTGGGTATTGTTAAGCTATGGCAACAAGCAGCGCGTTCCACTATAATATTGTTGTACATAATTGGGAGGACGAAGAGAAAGACGAAGACGAAGATTTGTTGCTTATTTTAAAAGCATTTTTATATAACCCATGATTAAACACATAACCAAACTAAGACTGAAAGGATTGATTGTATGACTGAACTTGAAATGCTGGAAAAGCTGAAGGATTTTGACACCCCCTCGATAACCAATGTGGTTGCGACATACCCGGGCTCCCCGCTCTGTCTCGATCTTTATGATCCCTGGTATGATAACTGGTATACCGATCAAAGCATTCGTTGCATGTATCCGGAACTCGGAAGGACCGTGGGCTATGCCGTAACCAGTGTACACGGGTTACCTGATCCGGATAACAAAACGACAATGGCGGATTTGTTCGATGCTGTGGATGCCTCCAAAAAACCATCGATTCTCGTATTCGAGCAACGATTTCCGCCGGAAATCGCGGGAAAGGTAGGTCTTGCCGGGGGTATGTTTTCGACCTCATTGAAGGCTTTGGGTTGTGTTGGCGCAGTGTCTAACGGTCCGTCGCGAGACCTCGATGAGATCCGACCGATGAAATTTCAGTATATGCTGAGTGGTGTGACCGCCGGTCACGGGAATATGGCTGTTCACGAGGTTAATGTCCCGGTAAAAGTGGGGGGCATGGAAGTCAATCCCGGAGAGATTATTCACATGGATGAATCCGGTGCCTGTAAATTTCCCGCCGACAAACTGGAAGAAGTACTGGATTTGGTAATTAAACTTCAAAAGGAAGAAGCGTTGAAAATGGCCGATCTACAGAAGGCCAATTCGGCTGCCGAACTTAGGGAATTAATGGGAAAGAGCTATTCGTAAAGGTTTATTAAAACAAGAGAATGGTAATTGCTCACGTTTTTTTTAAACGCGAGAATTTCCCTGTGAGCTCTGCTGTGGTGAATGAAGGTAAAATTCATGAAACGGTCTTAACCGGAATTACTGACGTAAAGGATAAACCGATAGAAGGAGGTGTGGCCGCCCTTATAGCCGAAATTCCAAACGGTTAATCAACCCTATTGTAAGAATGTAACGAATTAATTAAAAGAGGAGAGAATGATGAGACTTAATAAACGACAATTTTTCATGATGAGTTTAACTTGTCTACTGACCGCAACCTTGACCGCTGCACCTAAGAACTGGCAGGAAGGGAAAGGTTGGGGTTGGGTCTGGGGTGCTGATGACGAAGTGGGTGCACTTAACGAAATGACACCCAAAAGTATCTTAAAAGCGCTCAGTCTAGTGAAAAAGGGGGAAGTCCGGGATATGGGGATTCTCTACGATCGCACTTCCTTTAAATGGCCAGGCCACTCACCGGCTGAAATTATAACCTTTCGCAGTCCCGAGGGAGTTAGACGTCAGAAAGATCTCGATTTTACACTGCCCGAAAATGGTAACACTTCTTTAACAACGTGGCATAGCAACGCACTTTTTATAAATGATAATGTCGCTACCCAGATTGACAGCCTCGGCCACATCGCGGTCGGTGAAGACAATCATTGGTACAATGGCTTTACCGAAGGTGAATGGGGTGGTAACTGGGGTATACGCAAAGCCGGCGCTGAAACCATACCACCGGTGATCGCGCGCGGTGTGCTTATTGATGTTGCCGGGGATAAAGGGTTACAGGCATTACCCAGTCAATATGTAATCACCGTGGATGACTTAAAGAGTGCGCTTGGAAGTCAAGGTACGAAACTGAAGTTCGGTGATGTGGTTCTAATCCGCACTGGAACATTGAGCTACTGGGGAGAGACGGGAGCCGACCTTGAAAAAGTAGGAGAGCACGATTCAGCGGGAATACAATTGCCTGCCGCGAAGTGGCTCGTTGAGGAGAAGGGTTCAATAATGATCGGTTCAGATACTTCAGGTTTAGAAATGGTGCAACCTCCTCATGAGGGAAGTGACAGTTTTGTGCCCGTTCATAAATACCTCTTAGTTGAGCAGGGTGTGCATATCGCTGAATTTCATTATCTGGAAGATCTGGCCAAAGAAGAAATCTATGAATTTCTTTATATCGGAGTAACCAATAAGATCAAAGGTTCGACCGCTGGGTTTACGATGAGACCCCTGGCGATCTATTGAATGCGGGTATGCGTATAAGTGAAAATGCGTGTATGTGAAGGAATTAAAGAACATGATATTAGATGCATGATCCTCGATTCTGAGCAGGAAATTTTGAGCAATTTTCTCATTATCGCTTAATCACATTTTCGCATATACGCATTATCCTATTATTTTATAAATACCATAGACGCCGATGAGAATAATCACGATAGCGCTTAGCCAGAATGCAGTATCATAGAATTTATTTGGCCTTAGTTTTTCATGGAGCCTCCAGTAACGGAAATGAAATGCCGCAAATACCACAACGAGCAAAATAATTGATGTAGAGACCCCGCCGATAAGAACCATTAATACCGGAAGTTTTATAAAAAGAAAGAGTAGGGACCAGATAACAGGAAAGACCCATGCTAAAATGGCAATCGTTCGTTTGCGGATTACCGGGTCATAGAAGTTTATCAGACCCATCTGGCCAAAGGTGTCAGCAAATACTCGGGTCCATGCAGCCAGTCCCGCAAAGAGGGTAGAATACAGAACAATAAATGCACCTAAGAGATAGACAGATTTAGCATTGGAGCCCAGGGTTTCGGTGTACATCTTTGAGAGTGTTTCAACCATGGCGTATCCTTGAGGAACTTCGCTTTGCGCGTGCAGTACCGCTGCACCGAGAAGATAAAAAGCCGCGGTGACTAAGGTGTAAACGATCATCGCGAGAAGAGCGTCAATATACATTACTTTAATCCAACCTTTTGCTCTCCTTATCCATTCCTCGTTTTCTTCCCGAGGCCCCGTGTAAGCGGCATACCCTTTTTCAAGACACCAATAATTGTAATACATGATTTCATCTCCACCCACGCCGGTAATACCAAAAGCCGCGATGGCGAAGACGACAGTCTCTGGAGGAAGTTTAAATTGGAGACCTTCAACGATGTTAAACCAGGATAGTGCGTAGGGAGTATATTGGAGATAAGCTAATGAGATAAAGGTGAAGATAGTAAAGAGGCCAATCATGATAAGTGAAAATTTTTCCACAAACTGATAGTAGCCTCGAAAAATTAATAATGACACAGAGAACGCCACAATCCAGGTCCAGTAAAAGACACTGATCTGATCAAAAGCTAAGTTTAAGGTTAGAGCTACACCCCCGACAATACCGCCAACCTGCAGAACCTTGAAGATCATGAGAAACAACCAAGTGCATATTGACCAATTAACTTTGCCCAGTTTAGGGCCAGGTAGCTTGTTAAGTGAGGCCATCGTCGATTCACCCGAATTGATTGCATGCTTTCCAAATTCCAACTGAAGGGCGACTTTGACAAAACAGCTGACTAAAATAACCCAAAAAGTGACAAACCCGGCTTTGGCACCCAGGGTAGTGGTAGCTATCAATTCGCCGGATCCTACAATGCCGGCTGATAATATAAATCCCGGACCGAGATACTGAAATGTTCCCCTTAAAGATTGGGGAGGATCTTTAATTGTCGATTTAGACAAGAGGTAAGGATTGTCATTCTCGATGCTTGAAGATTTATCCATATAATAATGGGCGTTTTCGTCTTTATCAAAATTAATGTATAAAAATAGAATAATTAAATTATTGACGAAGACGAAGAGGCAGACGAAGACGAAGATCTATAACCTATCTTAGCGTAATTCATTTAGGTTCCGAATCTCAAACGATTAATAGTCCACTGGTGGCTTTAGCGTACACCAAGGTTCCTCCTTACTCACATCAATCAGTGCCGGACCATCAAATTTAGCGGGCGAGAGTATAGCTAGAAATACCAGGTCCTCTTTTTCAGGATTGTATGTACCATGAACCCTGTTGACAGGTATATGTGCCAATTCACCCGGGCCTAAAATTTGGTGCTCCCGCTCAACCCATTGTTCCGCACGCCCTTCGAGGACGTAAATGATCTCCTCCATCGCGGGATGCCGATGAAACTGATGCGCTTTGCCCGGGGGCATGTTAACACGCACAAGCAGAAGACCTTCTGCATCAGTCAACCCGGGCCGGCACAGCCAATGATGCGGGCCCCATGGCAATTGCTCTACTTGAATATCGTGATTGGAGACAAAGCTTAGTAGCTGATCATTGCTCATAGAGGCAGTATATCCCGCTCGGCCTCGTGATTGATCGATTCCGTCTCTTAAAGACTGGCGATGGTCTATGACCTGAAAAAAAAGCTCTTATTTAGTCACCCGCCGAAAAATCTCTATCCTTAACGGTTTTACGACGATCACTGCGTGCGTTTTCGATGGCTTGGTCGCATAGACCACGAACAATACCTGACAGCGCTGATGCTGCACTTACTGATGTGTTCATTGAGGCTTTTTCTTTAATGTATTTCTTCAGCTTCGATACAACTACCAATAGTTCAGAGTCACTCATAATTTGTCTCCAATTACTTTATTTATATTTTGGGTTAACAAGAACGGTTACTTTAAAACAATAGATTTTATTGTTTTCACCTTTAATTCCTAGGGATTAAAGCCCATCCAGTCAACCTTTGAGCATAAAATTATTTTTCCGGTATTCTCTCTATAAATTATTTTTTTAAATTGCGAATAGCCTTGGTGAAAGACGTAAAGTTAATCTTTTTTGAAAATTATTTCATATTATATATAGCAGTGCATGAAACCGACTGACTTAGTTCTCATCACTCAAACAACTGATGTTATTTTTAATCAGTTGATGATTTGTATTAAAAATCGAGGATCATCACTTTGTCTGTGATCGGGTAGTATACCCAGAATATTCGTTAATTTAGCTGTTTAAATCCTTGTTTTCCCTTATTTAATGATAAATTATTATTAATATAATGAATTAAACAGTGGAATTTGCCACTCTTCCAAGGCTAGTTTACAAACGTAATTTGTCACCTAAGAGCTGCCGCTGTCACAGCCGTGCGGGATGATTTTTCCCCGCGTATGCAAAGGTTTTAAAACAAGTTATAATCTTTATCTGAGCGAATGTCTTCGTTCCCAGTTGATTTTTTCGAAATGTAGAACCCGATATATTTTAAAAATATATTAATTGTTTGCAGAATATAGGGGTATTAGGTGAAAAAGTAGCAGATGATGGGGTAGATATAGACGAATGTTTATTGCATGAAAAAATTTGCAAGCGATGGATTAAATTATTCTTTCCATTTAAAAATCACACCGAGCATTGATTTTTCTCGATGGTAAGCCATCTCATAGGCTTTGACTAATTCAGTATAATTAAAGCGATGAGTAATTAGACGTTTAGGTTCGAGAAGACCGTCGGCCATTAATGAAAGCATATGTGAACAAGCTCGATCCGCGGAAAATCGTTCAATGTCAAGATCACGTTGATCGCTCTCGTTTGGGAACATATATCCGGCAGGTCCAGAGACAGCGATTAATGATACACCTTTAAAAAAAAATAATTCAGTGGGCAGCGGGTTACCTTCGAGGGGAGGTTCTCCCCGTCCGATAAGGCTGACATTCGCTATACGACCGTTTGGACGAACGACATCCAAAGCAGTTCTCAATGCCGGCCATGGATTAGCTGCAAGTATGACCAGATCAATTCCGTTGCCATCCGTAAACGCATCCAGTTTTTCTTTTAGATTGGGATCATCTGATAAGAGAGAGGCGTGAGCGCCCATTCGATCAGCCATCTCCATTCGAGTAGAGCTGTTGCCTAAAGCCACGACCCGTCCACCAAAGAGGGGGCCTAGAGCAACCGCTCCCAGGCCGAGAACACCTAAACCAATAACCGCTACGTATTCTCCAGGTCGAAATTGACCTTTTTGATAACAATGCGCGCTAAGTCCATAGAGATGGGCATAAACCGCATCTTCGGAATGAACGTTGGCAGGAACTTTTACGATGCTTGCCCCCTGGTTGGTTATATACTCCGATTGATGGTGTTGTCGGGTTACCACGCGATCGCCGATTTGAAAACGAGTAACCGCGCTTCCCAATCCGCGGACAATACCCAAGTTACTATCTCCGACTGATCGAGGATACATCGCAACACCCGGAGTATATTCCGCCCCTTCGTAATTTCCACGATCGGTCCCAATTTTAAAAGCGCTGATTTCTGTTTCAATCCAGAGTTCGTCTGGCTTTAAATTGCTCGTGTCGAGATTATGCTCTTCCAAGTGTAAGTCACGGGGGCCGCGGAGAATAGCAATTTTCATAATGGTGTCTTCAAGCGTTTGAAATCAAATGAAATATTAATTGAAAAGTAAAGGGGATCGGGTCTGTTTCTATGGCTTATTTTTTGGTCGAATTACTTTTATTCTGCTTTTCATCACCTTCATTTCCTGCTTGTTACCCAGAGCCTTGGTGAGGTTGACCATTAACTCTAAAGTGGGCAGTAGGTTAGTATTTTCTTTCCCAAAAAAATTTTCTTTAACAAGCAAAGACCGATTGAGAAAGTCGATGGCGTTATTATAATTTTCTTTCATATAATACATCTCAGCCATTTTGTATAACGATTCTCCCGTTTCGGGATGGTTGGGACCTAGAGCTTTTTCAATGCTCGCCAACACCTGTTTATTAAACTGTTCAGCTTGGGGATATTTTTCTTCAATTGTATAGAGGTCTGCGAGGGCACGCTGGATTAACGCCACTTGTGGATGGTTGGGGCCGAAAGCAATAACTGCAATTTCCACGGCCCGTTTGTAAAGTCGTTCCGCTTTTATAGCGTTATTCTGAAGTTTATAAAGATCAGCCAGATTGATCTGTGATAAAGCAACCTGCACGTGATCGGCCCCCAGTGCCTTTTCTAAAATTGAAAGTGAACGTTGATATAGAGGTTCCGCTTCAGCGTATTTACCTTCAGCAGTTAAATGTTCCGCTAAATCGTTAAGTGACTTAGCAACAAAAGGATATTTGGCACTCTGAGACTTTTCTCTGATCGTACGGACCCGATTATAAGCAGTTTCTGCTTCAGCATATCTACGTTGAAGTGAATAGATCACGGCCATGTGATTAACAATTGCACCCACTTCGAGAATATCAGGATTATTAACTTTCTCAGCAATTTCTAGTGCGTATTTAAATAGGTTTTCAGCCTCTTTATAATTACCGGTAATCTGGTAGAGGTCAGCTAACTCATATAAGGTTTTTCCAAGCTCAGGATGGTCTGGTCTTAATGTTTGTTTCTCTATTGCGAGCGTTCGTTGGAACAATAACTCAGCTTGTTGGAAAATATCCTGGTTTTTATAAAGTATAGCGAGGCGTTTCAGAATCTGGCCAAATTGGGGATGGTTGGGCCCATAAATAGCTTCCATAATTTTCAGCACCTGATTATAGAGCGGTTCAGCTTTGGAATAATTGCCATGTGTTAAATAAAACTCGGCAAGTTTAAACAGTGAATCCGCAATTTTTGGATTCTCATTTTGATAGATGTTTTTACTTACTTCCAAAGCCTGTAGATAAAGATTTTCCGCAATTTCAATATGCCCTCGCGCATCATTTAACGCAGCTAAATGACTGAGAGATTTCACGACCAAGGGGTGATTTGGCCCATAGGCTCTTTCCCTGATTTCCAATGAACGTTTGAATAATTGTTCTGCTTCTTCATACTTTTCCTGCATCAGTAAAACAATGGCCAAATTATCCAGAGAGAGGGAAACTTGCGGATGAAAAAGCCCAAGTGAATTTTCTAATATTTCCAGTGAGCGTTGAAAAATGAGTTCAGAGGAAGTGAACTTGGATTGAGATAAATATAAGTCGGCTAATTTATTCAGAAAAATTACGCAATCGGGATGATCCGCGCCATAGGTATTTTCAATTATTGACAAGCCCCGCTTTAACTGAGGTTCAGCTTTATCGTATTTGCCTTCAGTAGAATAAAGGGCAGCTATATTTTTTAAAAAAGTAGCAACCGTTGGATGATCCGGTCCAAGTTTTGTTTCAAGAATTGTGAGCGCACGCAAATATAACTTTTCCGCTTCTTCATACTTACCCTGTAATTTATAAAGATCGGCTAAATTATTTAAAGAAGCCCCTACCTCTGGATGGCTGGAACCCAATGTTTTCTCTCTAATATCCAACGCACGCTGATGAAGATGCTCGGCTTCAAGATACTCACCCTGGACTTTATAAAGTTCACCTAAATTGTTGAGAGATTGGGCGACTTCAGGATGCACGGCGCCCATTGTTTTCTCCCTAATCGCTAAGGCCTTCATGAATAAAGGTTCCGCTTTAATATATTTTCTCTGATAAAAATATATTCCCGCAAGATTGTTAAGGGAGGTGGCTAACTTCGGGTGTTCTGGACCCAGCGTCACTTCCTCTATCTTTAAGGAACGTAAAAAAAGAGGTTCAGCAGCGGTAAAATTGCCTTGTGCTTTATAAAGTTCAGCCAGGTTATTAAGCGATTGGCCGATATCAGGGTGATTAGGTTCATGAGTGTTTTCTCTAATTTCCAATGCACGCTTGAAGAGAGGTTCGGCCTTAGAATAATTTTTTTGAATTCTGTAAAGTTCTCCTAAATTATTCATAGATTGCGCGACAAAAGGATGATCCGGGCCCAGTGTTATTTCACGCATACGAAGCGCTTGCTTGTAGAAATTTTCTGATTTCTTATTTTTCCCTATAGAAAAATAAAAGACCCCAAGGTTATTGAGGGCAGTAGCCACTTTTGGGTGCTCGGGCCCAAATGTTTCCCTTGCTACTTTGAGCACTTCCTCGGTGACTTTTATCGCCTCCAAAGATTGTCCATCCTGGTATAGAGCCACCGCTTGTGAATTTAGCTGTTCCCACAATGCCTCCTGGGCAAAGGAGGGTAATGAAAACAATAATAGCAGTCCAATAAATATTACCTTAATGGCTAGCGTCTTCATGGATTGCTCTATACTTTATTGGCTAAATTACAGGGTGGAAAACAAAAAAGTCTCCCTATCAGTAAATATCATTTAGTCTTGGTGTTTACTTAAAAGATTAACTAAGAGATTTAATTATTTACTCCGTAAAATTTTGCGGCATTCATCCCAAGAATTTTTTCTTGTACTTGTGCCGGATACTGCTGGATATAATCCCAGACAATGGAGTGAACTTGATTGTAGTTGGCCGAGAGAGTGGAGACCGGCCAGTCAGAACCAAACATCAGTCTTTCCGGACCAAAACAGTCAAAGACAATGTCCAGATAAGGTTTAAAATCCGTTGTTTTCCATTGTTTCCAGGAGGCCTCCGTCACCATTCCTGATACTTTGCAATAAACATTTTCTAATTTCGCCAGTTCTCTAATATCCTCGTCCCATGGGGCGAGCGTTCCGTCTTTGATCAAGGGTTTTGCAATATGATCGAGAACGAATTTCTGCTCCGGAAATTGTTTTACCGCTTCCACTGCATAGGACAGATGATTGGGGTAGAGGAGTAAATCATAGGTTAAATCAAAGGCTTGTAATGTGCCCAGACCACGAAGAAAATCGGGTTCGAGGATATAGCGTTCATCTGGCTCATCATGAATCAAATGGCGGACCCCTTTCAAATTTGGGTGCTGAGAGAGTGATTCAAGCGTATCTTTGATCTCGGGTGACATTAAATCAACCCAACCGACAACCCCTTTGATAAAGTCATTGGAATCGGAAAGTTCCAGCAGCCATTCTGTCTCCTCCAGTTTTTGACGAGCCTGAACCGCAATCGTCCCATTAATTCCGGTTTGATCGATCAGAAGTTTAAGGTCATCGGGAAGAAAATCGCACTGTAGGTCTGACATGGAGTCGGTCATCCATTCATACTCCGTTGGATTGTATTTCCAATAATGCTGATGAGAATCAATATGCATAAATGTCTCTCCTATATCATCATTGGATATTATCAAGCATCAACACCTTTCCGATGTTGGGAGTCTGCTATCAGCCAGTTGGGCACTTCAGTTTTCAGGTGCGAAACAGCGGTAGATGGTGCCCGGGAAAGGACTCGAACCTTCACGCCTTGCGGCACTAGAACCTAAATCTAGCGTGTCTGCCAATTTCACCACCCGGGCACGATTTATAAAGTAGCAGAGATAATTTAATCAGAAGCACTATTGCGAACTAAGCGTGTGTAGACAATCGAAAAAATAAGAGGACAATTTATCCCTTGTGAATGAAATTTGGAACAGTGAAATCTGGAAGTTAACGCTTTAAATACTTCAATTTTTCTTTAATAAGGAACCGCCCTGGACTAAAGTTGTCTTGGTCGGTGTTATTACGGTTTTCAAACGAAGGGAGAGGGGTGCATTGAAGGGTTGCTGATTCTGTGTATAATGAAAATGTTATATTGACATATTAAAGAAAGCTTTTGATATATTAAGCTACTTGCTACTTAAAATATAAGCTCTTCTTGTATAATTAAATACCACCCGTATTTAACTTTTAAAATTATTAGAAAAATTACATGAGTAATCTAGATAATGACATTTTACAGACGATCGGAAATACCCCGATCATAAAGCTCAACAAAATTGCGGAAGGATTGCCCGCAAACCTTTATCTGAAATGTGAGTTTTTTAACCCCTTATTCAGCGTCAAGGATCGTATTGGCATGGCGATGATCGAAACGGCTGAAAAGGATGGATCTCTCAAACCCGGTGGCTTGGTGATTGAACCTACTTCGGGCAACACTGGTATCTCGTTAGCTTTTGTCTGCGCAGCCAAAGGGTATAAATGCCTTCTTACAATGCCTGAAACGATGTCAGTAGAGCGTCGGGTATTACTGCGCATGCTGGGCGCGGATATCGTGCTTACGCCAGGTCCTAAAGGGATGTCGGGGGCCATCGCGAAAGCGGGAGAACTTTTGGATGAGCATGGAGACGGCGCCTTTATGCCTCAACAATTTAACAATCCGTCAAATCCGGAAGTTCACCGTCGTACCACGGCAGAGGAAATTTGGAATGCGACCGAAGGTAAAATCGATGTGCTCATTTCCGGTATCGGAACGGGTGGCACTATCACTGGAGTATCTGAAGTCATCAAATCACGTAAACAATTGACTACGATTGCGGTTGAGCCAAAAGACAGCCCGATCCTTTCGGGGGGTAAACCGGGACCGCATAAAATCCAGGGTATTGGCGCGGGTTTTGTCCCAAATGTTCTCAATGTCGATATTATTGATGACATTGTCCAAGTGAGTAATGACGATGCTTTTGAAACAGCGCGCAATGTAGCTATAACCGATGGAATTCCGGCGGGTATATCTACTGGTGCAGCAATAAGTGCTGGTATTGAAGTTGCAAAGCGTCCGGGAATGGAGGATAAAATGATTGTCATTATCGGACCCAGCCCAACAGAGCGTTATCTCAGCACACCACTCGCGGAAAAGGCGCGAGAAGAGTCAGCCGCGTTGACAGCGGTGGAGATGTGATCATAATACTTTAGGGCAAAAATTATTCAGCGTGGTTTTTGCCCGATAAAACAGGTAGTAGTAGTAATAAAGAGCCGCCAACTTCGGTTGGCGGCTTCTTTTTTTATACTTTTCACACGCTTCCGGTTGAGGAATTTTCTCGTCTGAGCTTAGATAATTCGGATAACCTATGGTTTTGATGAATATTTTGCTTACGGGCGCAACGGGTTTGATTGGAAGTGCACTTTTTCGTCATTTTCAATCGTATGGTCACCAGGTATACCCATTGACTCGGTACCCAAAGGGGGATCATGACATAGGTTGGGACCCTGATTCGGGTCAGCTTAATTTAACTCACCTCGAAGACTTGGACGCTGTTGTTCACCTGGCCGGTGAAAGTATTACGGGTGGGCTTTGGACCCCAAAGCGTAAAAATAAGATTTTTAAAAGTCGCGTGGAAGGTACTCGGCTTTTATGCAATAAATTAAATGAACTCGATCGTCCTCCCCGGGTTCTCCTAAGTGCGTCGGGTATTCATTATTATCCGTTCATGGGTGGAGGAGAGTTTGATGAATTGGGACCGGAAGGTGAGGGATTCCTTTACGAAGTTTGTAAAAGCTGGGAAAAGATGACTGAACTTGCCGGAGAGAAAGGTATACGGGTTGTCAATTTACGTTTTAGTGTAGTATTGAGCCCTAAGGGAGGGGCTTTAGCGCTCATGCTTCCCGCCTTTAAATATGGGTTAGGCGGTCGCCTTGGGCGGGGTCAGCAGTATATGAGTTGGATAGCTATTGATGATGTCGTCGACATTATTGATCATTGTTTACTCGATGACCAATTAACAGGTCCGGTTAATGTTTGCGCACCTGAATCTGTCACGAATACGGATTTCACACGAATATTAGGTGAGGTTTTGAGGCGTCCTACCCTATTACCAGTGCCAGAAATAGTCGTGAAAACATTGTTTGGTCAAATGGGTAGAGAAACGTTGTTGGCTGACTTTCGCATTGTCCCGCGAAAACTTTTAGAGGGAAACTACACTTTTAAATACCCCTCGCTTCAATCTGCATTATCACATTTACTGGATCGTTGAGTGAGCTATCCTCCTATGCTAATAGGCTTGCGCAGGTTTTATCGTAATTCATTAATTGACTAAACATTTATCGAAACGTCCTATGATTTTTACCTGAGAATGAGAGTTGTTGTTCAGCGTGTATCTCAAGCTTCTGTCTCAATTAACGGAAAGGTAAAATCAACGATCGGTGTAGGTTTATTGATCTTTGTCGGCATCATGAATGATGACGGGACAGAGGATATAGATTGGTTGAGCAGGAAGATTCCACAAATCCGTATTTTCCCTGATAAGGATGGATTAATGAATCAGTCGGTGGTCGATGTTAATGGGGAGATCCTCTTGATAAGTCAATTTACGCTATATGGAAATTTAAATAAAGGTTCGCGCCCCTCCTTCAATCGATCCGCTCCACCCGACATTGCGGTGCCACTTTATGAAGCGTTTATCCAAGCGCTCTCTGACAAGTGTGGGAAATCTGTCGCAACTGGCGAATTTGGCGCAATGATGAAAATTGACGCTATGCATGATGGTCCGGTTACGCTGATCATCGATAGTAGAGAGAAAAAATTCTAGCGAAGCTGATTCAACATGTTAAAGACAGCTAGTCCCGTGCTGGATGCCCAGTTTTTTAATCGTCCCACTCTTAAAGTGGCGCGTGACCTACCCGGTAAATACCTCTGCCGCCGCATTAATGGGAAAATATTATCCCAGCCATTAGTCGAAGTTGAAGTCTATGACGGATTTGATGATAAAGCTTCACATGCTCATCGCGGACTGACGCCGCGCAATGCCGTAATGTTTGGTCCCGCGGGTTATTGGTATGTCTATCTTTGCTACGGTATGCATTGGATGCTGAATATAGTCACGGGTCCTAGAGAATATCCCGCGGCCATCTTAATACGGGGGGCGGTTGATTACTCTGGTCCGGGGCGATTAACAAAAGCATTGCAGATTAATAAAACATTCAATGGCAAGCAAGTCACCCGTGCCAATGGTCTCTGGCTGGAGGATCGGGGAGTGGCTGTTTCGGCAAAGGAGGTAATGCGATTGCCGCGCGTTGGGATCGGCTATGCGGGACCAGTCTGGACAAAAAAACTTTATCGATTCGTTTGGAATGCGAGCGCATGATGTATTAAATTTATTGTTATAATCGCTAAAAAAGATATATTTCGCTTATGGTTTCTCACTCATCGCCTCAACTCTATAGTAGTGGTCATCATTTAGACACTTCGCCGGATTCTTTAGGGGAGTTATGCTCCTCGATAGATATAAAAGACGATACGCATGCGCTTCACGCCCGAATAAAAAGAGATGGTTACCTGTATTTACCGGGTTTCTGGCCGCGTGAAGAGGTTTTAAAACGGCGTATCATGATTACGGATCAATTGGCGAAAAAAGGGTTTCTGAATTTGGATTACCCGATAATAGATGCGGTAGCGAAAGAGAATGTAGAGCTTAAATCTTTCAGTTCCCATTTTAAGAATAAAGATAGACGGGATAGCATGTTTCTTGAAATGAGTCGCTTGCTGTTTTCAGGAAAAATTATGAATTTCCTTGAATCGTATCTTGGAGGAGAAGTTCAAGCATATGAGTACACCTGGTTTCGTGTACATAAACGAGGCACGGGAACTAAACCACACTGTGATATCGTCTTTTTTAACCGGGGGACACACAATATCTTCAGTGCTTGGGTTCCCTACGGTGATATCGATCAGGAGTTGGGCGGCTTGATGATTCTCGAGGACTCTCATAATAAACGACTCCGCTTAAAAAATTACCTGGCACGCGATTCGGATACATACTGTAAAAACAGAAAAAGTGCTGAACAATATGCGTCACAGGAGACTAAAGTTTGGAGTGGCATGCTTACTAACAACCCGGTGACGTTGCGAGATAAGTTGGGGGGGTAGATGGCTTAGAGCAAATTATCGTATGGGTGATCTGTTGCTTTTCCCTCCCTATACGGTTCATTGCAGTCTAGATAATAATTCAGATCGCCTTCGTATCTCCACGGATACGCGCTACCAATTGGCTTCTGACCCTTATGACGATCGCTGGATAGGAACCAACCCAGTGGGCCATGGAGCGGGTGGCAAGCGGGGATTGATATGCTGATATTCAGATTTAGTTTTATCGTCGGTATACTAGAGTTCAATTAAGTTGAACAACTATCTTATATTACTATCTCTCGCGTATTTTTGTCGACTGGCACTCGATGTTTACGGGGAGCGATTGACATCACTGGGGCAAACTCCGGACTGGTCTCAATTGGAGGGGTATCAGGAAACTATTACCGGAGTCAGATTTAAACGTCTGCTCGATGAAGTCTATGCGCCCGACAATGCCTATACCGATACGATTACACTCAATAATAATCATGCACTTATAAATACCCGTAATGGTGATCCCAATTCTATTTTTCTGCTTCGCTTTGCCAGCGATGAAAGTTCTCTACGCGTAGTTCCAGCTAACTACTGGCGCCGGCGGACTTCATTACCAAAAGCACCCGAGGAAAAACCACTCGATAATTTAAAGATCGTCCTTGATCCAGGGCATATCGGTGGCGAATTTGCAATTATGGAGAATCGTTCCTTTAAAATTGGTGAGAGTAAAGCAGTACGAGAGGGCGATCTTACATTAATCGTCGCGAAAAGATTAAAAGTCAGGCTGGAAGAACTGGGAGCGAAAGTCTGGTTAAGCCGAGAGACAACCGCCCCCACGACGGAAGAGACGCCCGAGAGTTTAAAAAAAATTGCCGAGCGGCTTCTCCTGGAAAAGGGGGACAACCAATCTATGCTTTTAACGCTTAATAAAATAGAAGCAAAAGAAGTACAGCGTTTAAGCGAGTTGCTTTTTTATCGCGTGAGTGAAATACGTACCCGCGCCAATCGTATCAATGATCAATTTCAACCGGATATCGTCATTGCCCTTCATTTCAATGCTGCTCCCTGGCCAGATAAAGATAAAAAGACACTCGTGGATATAAACCACCTGCATGTTCTGATTAATGGCGCATACAGTACGGATGAATTAACCTATGATGATATTCGGTTTCAAATGTTAAATAAGCTACTTAGTGGAGCGGCAAAAGAGGAAATGGCTTTAGCACGTGTTATCATTTCAGCAATGGCTGATAAAACAACACTCCCCGCGTATCGCTATCCGGGGAGAAACGCGGTGAGGATTGACGATAATCCCTATGTTTGGGCCCGCAACCTCATTGCCAATCGGCTTTACCAATGTCCTGTTATTTTTCTTGAACCTTATGTGATGAATAGCAGGGAAGTATTTTTGCGCATTCAAGCGGGTGATTATGAAGGAGAGCGTTTTGTTGCCGGATCTAAAAGAATAAGTATTTTTCAAGAATACATCGAAGGGGTAATTACCGGCCTGCTAAAGTACTACACCATACGAGATGATCCCGATTTATGAATAACGCTGTGTGAGTAGAGCGTTAAGCGACCAGAATCAGGAAGAGTAATGCCAGACCTATTCGATAGTAAGCAAATAGGCTCAACCCGTGTTTTGTCAGGTAATTGACGAGCCATTTAACCGCAATCGCCGCGGAGACAGCCGCGACGACACAACCGAATAAAATCGGAGCCCACCCAAAAGCTTCAAAGAGTAGGGGTCCGTTTCTAACTCCCTTGTAAAGTGCGGCCAGAGTTAAGGTGGGCAGACCGAGGAGAAAACTGAACTCTGCCGCACGCCGCGGGTTCAGGCCGACACAATAGCCACCGACGATAGTCATCATGGATCGACTTGTTCCCGGCCACATCGCTACACATTGCATTAAACCGATAAGTAAAGCATTGCCCGGGGTTAACTCGTGAAGATCAGGTCCGCCATCGTAATGGGGATAATGTTTATTGCGCCAATATTCTACACAAAGCATGAGCACTGCACCGGCGATGAGCGCACAGATAACGGGCCAGTGATTAAAAAGATAGTTATCAATCCATTTTTCCAGAGCTAGTCCAATAATTGCTGCGGGGATAAATGCTATGAGCAGGTTTCGGCCGAGGTATAATCCTTCACGACTTTTCCCAAATAGTCCTTGTACGATTGAACATATTTTGGACCAATAGAGAATTAAGACCGCGCCTATAGCTCCCGCTTGTATAATCACGGTGTATGCATCTACAGCAGATTTAAGGGTGAAAGCTTCACCCTCGGGAAAATTGTCAGAGGGTGGTCCTTTGATGAGGGCGGTACCCGCTCGATTGTTGAGCGGTTGTTCCCGGTTAAGACCTAGTAACTGATTGGTGATTATAAGATGACCTGTTGATGAGATAGGTAAAAATTCGGTTATCCCCTCGACCAATCCCAAGACTAAAGCCTCTCGATAGCTCAAGGTTTGTGTCTCTGATCTATTTTCATTTTCTCTACTATCATCGGTCATGCCGGATGACGGTAATTGTGCTCTTGCAAGAGGCACGAAAGCCAAACTCACGATCAAAACAATTGTTGCTTGGAGTAATAATCTCACAATACCGTCTCTTTTTTAGCTCCCATAATAAAGCATAGTGTCACTTTCACGAGGGAAGTAACGATTTATTTTATGAGAGTTAAGTTTAAATTTTATTTGGGCGGGAAAACTAATAAAATATCTCGACAAATCATTCCTACCGAAAGCTGGTACCTAATCCCGGCCCAAGTCCTACAACAATCGTAACCACAGCCCTGATTCATTGAACGATAAAAATTGAATCTGTTATAACGCAATATCTTCAGGATTGAGATAGACTCCAACGATATGGCTTTGTCCAGGTATGTCGCCGCAATTAGTGTAATCGATGAAAATGATCCGACCATCGGGCAGTGTGAGCCAGGAGGAGTAGCCGTGATCTGGGTGAGGCTTTTGATCTGGGTGATTTCCGTGTATTTGTACCATCCGGTTACGTTGGTACTGATCGGGGTAGTCGCCGGATGAAGCAGACCAGTTCCAGGACCAGTCTTCGAGTGTTCTGTTTTTGGAGGAGAATGAGACTGCTCTCCAGGAGCTCTTGCCTGAATCGGACCATTGTCCAAACATGGTGCGCATGTCGGGGCGAGCAGTTTGGAAGTCTGAAATGTTTGTTTCTCCACGGAAAACATTGCGATAGATGAGGTCTTCGCCGTCCAGTTGTATGCGCAGCAATCCATCATTGTGTCGCATGGCGACTTTTCTCGGACGGGAGAAGTCGGCTTTTTTGTGTAGGTCGGTGCGCTGGGCTTCGCCGAGCGAAATGAAGTCGGAACCGATAGTGAGAAGGGCGCCCACGCTTCCGCAGGACATAAATGAGATCGGTTTGCCAGGTGGGCCTTCAACTTTTATTTCAGCTTCGAAGTCAACGGTGCTGAAACGATTCTGAGGGGGCAGGAGGCTGTATCGGCATTCGTGCTCGGGTTTGTTTTCGATGATCAGCGAGCCATCTTTCAACATTGCATTGTATTTTCTGCGGGGGCCTCCGATTGAATAGGTGCCCGCTTCCTGTTTCAGGTCGCCGATCCAGGCGTAGCAGCCCAGGCCCCCATTTACGTGGCGACCGGTGACCATACACCGTCCGTCGGCGAGTTGCTTCGCATAAGGACGGTGGAGCGCGAAGGGGCACATTTTTGGATCACTCCAGGTCTTGCCGTTGTCCTGTGAAAAGGTGACAAAGCTGGGAATGCCGCCCGATTGATTTTCTCGCATAACACAAGCCAGTTCTTTGCCCCCATTGAGGATCACGAGAGCGCCTTCACAAAAGCGATGATAGCCGTCGTGTGCGACGATGACTTGATTGCCCCAGGTTATACCACCGTCGCAGGAGGTGGTCATGATTTCGGCGAATTCCTGACTTTCGCGCAACATGATTTGCGAGCAAACGGCAAGGCGTCCATCTGGCAAATCCATCATGCGGTCGGGTTCAAATCCCATGATATTGGGTTTGTGTGGGCCGTCCCAGGTATTGCCTTCGTCTGTGCTCCACCAGATCCAGTTGCCAGGCGGCTGGTCTTCATGAAAGTGGCTGTAATCGTCGTGGTCACAGATGACAGCGATTCTATTGTCGCTGAGCAGACTGATTCGCGGTGTGACCAGACGTTCGTCTCCTTTACTGCGGTCGGCGGTTGCTACTTCATTCAATTTGTCCCAGCTTCGACCATCATCGTCACTATACAGGATTGTGAGGATTTGTGTTGTTTCTCCCCAGTGGGCTTCGGTGTCGGAGTAGACGAGGAGGAGACGCCCGGATGCGAGGCGGATGATATCGGGATTTTTTGTAAATCGGTTTGGACTTCGCCAGGCGTCGAAAACTTTGTGGGCTACAGATCGGGGAGGGATATACATAGAGTTACTGTAATTTGTAAAGCGGTGTATTTGAGCGCCAATACGGTATTTTTATCGAAGGTTTCATACGTACAAGAGGAAGGTACTATGGCACCTGAAAAATTATATCGATAATTAATTCAGTAGTGATTTTATCTTGTGGTATTTCAAGGAAGCGTTACCACACGGAAAGATAATAGTTACGATGTTGGTATTAGATGCATTAACGATACAACTTAAAAAAGGAGCTGACTTAGACAACGCACAGTCTGAAGAAGCGGCCAAATCACTGGCTTCAGCTGATATCTCCGCTGAATCAAAAGAGGTTTTTTTAATCGCTTTGGCGGAAAAAGGAGAGACGGCTACTGAAGTTGCAGGTTTCGCGAATGTCTACCGAAATCTTGCCAGGGATCCAGGTGTGTCTGAATATGCAGATAGGGCCATTGATATCGTAGGGACTGGAGGTGATCATGCGGGCAGTTTCAATATTTCAACGACAGTATCTTTTATTCTGGCCGCTGCGGGAGTGAAGGTTTTGAAGCATGGAAGCCGCGCGATTACTTCAAAGAGCGGAAGCGCTGATTTCCTTGAAACTGTCGGCATCGATCTTGAAGCCGATATCAATAAAATCCAACGATCACTTGAGAAGCTGAATTTTTGTTTCTTTTTCGCGCCAGCGTTTCATCCCGCTTTTAAAGAGATTGGGCCCGTGCGAAAGGCGCTCGCGTCTAAAGGACAGCGCAGCATATTTAATATCATAGGACCGCTTATTAATCCAGGCCGGCCAGCTTATCAATTGTTGGGTGTTTTTGCTGAAAGCTGGGTCGAACCTCTTGCAACTGCATTGCAAACTCTGGGGTTGAAGCGTGGCCTAGTCGTCCACTCAAAATTAACTGAGGGTAAGGTGATGGACGAACTGACTTGTGCGGGAGAAAATCGTGTTGCCGGTGTGGGTGAATTGAGCCAAACGAATGCGGTGTGGAATCCAGGAGATTTTGGTTTAGATGAATGTGAGTTTTCAGATCTGGCGGGGGGGTCGACTGAGGAGAACCTTGAATTCCTGAATGCGATACTCGATGGGGGAGGCCGACAAGGTCTGATAAACACACTGGCGTGGAACGCTGGTACTGCATTGTGGATAGCGGGTATGGCAAAGGACCCGCGGGAGGGAATTGAACAGGCGAAGATACTCCTCCTCGACGGGGCGGTCAAAGACTGGTTGAACCGAGCGCGGGATTTTTACGCATCGACATGAACCTGAAATATTTTGGAACGGATGGCATCCGCGGAGAGTTTGGAGGACCTTTAATTAATTCCGATCTGTTCCGTCGATTGGGTTACGCGCTTGGACTGTACCTCAATGAAACTAGAGGTCATAAGGGCCATGTTGTTGCGATCGCGCGTGATACTCGGGCTTCAGGAGAGGAGCTGGAGAGAGCTTTTTGTAATGGATTAACTGCCCACAGCGTTCGCATTGAAGCGCTGGGTGTTATTCCCACACCCGCTCTTTCCATGGCGACCTGCAAGCTTCAGGCTGACATGGGTGTGGTTATCACGGCTTCACATAATCCATCTATTGACAACGGAATAAAGCTGATGAGCTCTGATGGTCGTAAACTCGATGAGGGTGGGGAAAGCCGTATAGAGCAACTGCTTGATGAAAATCTAGAAATACCCGTGAATGCGAAAATAGATCATTCATCCAGTTTTAATGGAGAAAGCTCATATATAAACTACGCTCAATCACTGTTGCCTGAAGCTTGTTTAAAAGGCTGGAAAATTGTAGTCGATACTGGAAATGGCTCCGCCTATAAAACCACACCGTCTGCTCTTACCCATTTAGGTGCAGAAGTCATTTCGATAGGAAATGTACCCGATGGTATAAATATCAATGTCGGCTGTGGCAGTGAACATCCCGAGACTTTATCAAAAGCTGTAAGGGATGAAAAAGCGAAAATGGGTATCGCACACGATGGGGATGCAGACCGCCTGGTCCTCTGTGATGAAAACGGTGACATCGTCGATGGAGATGAATTGCTGGCGATTTTAGGAATACATGCCTTACGGAAAGGAAAATTGTTTGATAATGCCATTGTTATCACGGTAATGAGCAACCTTGGCCTTGATCGAGCAATTGAAACTATAGGGGGAAGAATAATACGTGTATCAGTTGGTGACCGCAATGTGGTAGATAAGATGGTCGAAGGAGGATACAGTTTAGGGGGTGAGTCATCCGGGCATTTAATATTTCGTGATCATTCTTTGGTCGGTGATGGTTTAATTGCAGCGATAAAGGTTATTGAAGTTATGCTTCAGTGTAATGAGCCGCTTTCCCGTCTGCGAAGTTGTATACAGTACTTCCCTCAGGTCCGGTGTGACCTTGTTGTTCAAGAAAAAATACCTTTAGAAGATAAACCGCAATTAATGGATAGGATAGCGGAGCTTGAAAAATCGCTGTCCGGGGCCTCGAGGTTACTAGTTCGTTATTCTGGGACAGAATCTAAAATTCGCCTTCTAGTTGAAGGCGAAGATGCGGAGGAAGTAAAACATTGCCTCGAAAATCTTAAAGATGCAGTTGTGACCCATCTCAATGTTATCGACGGTCAATAAGGATATCAGCGCTTAATGAGTTGATGAAAGATTCCGATATATAATTAATGTCGGAAATCAATCTCAGTAGCTTTGATCCTCGCTACGGGAAACATATCGATAAAGCTGTTAGTGCTATTGAAAATGAGAATCCCACCTACGTGATAGATGTATGTTCTTCTTTTTTGCATAAGCATCCGGAATGTCTCGAGGTGAGAAAGATTCTGCGGATGGCCCAAGATCGTCTTCCTGAAAGCAGGGGTGGTATCATACCCAAGATTAATTCCACATTTTTTTCTGTGATTAATAGATTGAGAGGATGGTTGTTACTTAAACACCCGGAAAAAGCGATGCCCCTGGCGGAAGAAATGCTCACATCTAATCCGCATGATATTATTGCACACCGATTTCTCGCTCGGGCAGCACTGTGTATGGAACTATTTGAAACGGCAATCTTCGCTTACGAGTCTATTAGCGCTCAGACACCGGATGATAAACGTAATTTACTGGATCTGGGCAATACGTATTTTATGGGTAAACATTACGAGAAAGCGTTAAATAGTGGAACGCAGTTGCTGAATTTGAACCCCTCAGACAGAGATGCGAAATCACTGGTTAAACGGGCCTCGGTTGCTCATTCCATTGAAAAAGGTGGTTGGGAAGATGACACAAGTATTCGCGCTAAGCTAAAAGGAAAGTAGTTTAGCGTTTATGCGAGAATGCGAGAATGCGAGAATGCGAGAATGAGGTTAAGGGAAGATATATAATTCAGTATGGATAGACAGTGATCAGTAATCGGCACAAAGACAAAGAAAAGAACATGTAGCCTGTTCTACATATTTCTTTACTGCTTATTCCCTATACCTCAACATCCGCGTCAATCCGTGTGATCCGCGGTTAATATTCTCTGAAAAGAATCGATCGTCGGGTGTTGACTATTACGAATTAAAATCACACGCGGAAGATGGCGCCCAGTTTTTTACCCATCATGATGCTGGCTCCAAAAATTGTAACGCTGAGAAATACCATCGCCCATACCCCGAGTGCACTTGCTATATAGCGTCCGTCACCGAGAAAATGCATCAGCTCGTAAATAGATTTCGTAATGGGGTAATACTGGGCCTTTTGCGCAAGAATTAATGAATCTGATACTTCCAACATGGCCAGTGAAAAGGCGAGGAGCGCCCCTGCCAGCAAATTGGCCGCAATGAGAGGGATGGTTATAAAGATGGCCGCTTTTATTGGGGCACAACCCAGACTTTGTGCGGCTTCCTCATAGGTTTCACTTGTTTGCTGTAGTCCGGCCACCGCAGAGCGAACGACTAAGGGAAGTCTTCGCACGGCGTAGGCAATGATGAGTAAAGCGGTTGGATTTTCTACGGGATTAATGAAATCGAACAACTTGCCCTCCCGGCTCATCGCGAGGTAGCCAAAGGCTATGACCAGACCGGGAACCGCCAGCGGCAGCATCGCCATCGCATCGAGAGCTTCTCTTCCGGGGAGTCGCGATCGCACCACAACGTAGGCAATGCTTATTCCCAGTATCATATTCAAAGCAGTAGCAGAGCTGGCATATATTAAGCTATTTTTGATTGATGGAAGCGTGAGGTTATGACCCAGGGCAAGCTCGTAGTTTTGTAAGGTCCAACTATGCGGTAGAATCGATTGATACCAGTCACTCGATAGCGAGAGCATGATTACTCCAAAGTGCGGTAGGAGAGAGATAAAAATAATTAAACTGAAGAAACCAAAGCTCAAAGTGGATCCAATTGGCCCCAGCTTATTAGGTTGGGATTGAGCGCTTGCCTTCGCCATCATGGAATAGGTATCGCGACCGAAAAATCCCTTACCTAATGCGTAAAAGATTAAAGAAAAGATTAGCATAACTGTAACCAGGGCATAGGGGAAAGGATTCCCTCCGATGTCTTTGATTCCATAAAATATTTGGACTGAGGTTAGACGACCATAGTCAAAGATAAGTGGCACCCCCAACTCGGTAAAAGACCAAATAAATACGATCGTGCATCCTGCGAATAAACCAGGACGCATCAAGGGCAGAGTAATTCGAAAAAACTTTTTGAATCCGCGACAGCCTAAGTTTTCTGCTGCTTCTTCCATCGCGGGATCGATATTAGCAAGGGATGCGAGAGCATTTAAATAGAGGATCGGATATAATCCCAACGCAGTCATCACTACTACACCCCAGAATTGTCCTTTCCCCAGCCAGTCAATCGTCTGTCCATCAGGTAAAAAACCTAAAAGATTTAGGAAGGCATTTAAGGCACCGTACTGTCCCATAATTTGCTTGATACCAATCGCGCCGACGAAGGGAGGCAGCATTATCGGCAAGAGGATAAGCCCCATTAATAAAGTGCGTCCGGGGAAGACAAAACGGTCGGCGATTAAGGCCAGGGGGAGAGATATAAGCAAAGCGAGAAGAGTCGCATAAAACGCGAGCCCGAATGAATTGTAGAGCCCTTCCAGATATAAAGGGTTGGCAAACACCTCGAAAAAATAGGCGAGAGTAAAATGTCCATCAGCATCAACGAATGCACCTTGTAAGATCTGCCCGATCGGCCAGAAAAAAAATACAGCAAAAAATAAGATGCTTAATATGTAAATATTCGTCGCGACAGTCTTAGACATAGCATATCGGTCTTGGGTTTAATGAGATTTAATAGGCGTTCTGCGACGGGTAAAGCCAGATCATTAAATTTGATGAATATTTTTTGGAACAAATGGCATCCAATATCCATCTTACTTCAATAATGGCATGAATGAAATGTGAAACGAAAATCAACGAGGTTGACCTTCAAACTATAACACGAGTAGGGGATTAAATATGTCAAATAACACCTTACACCTGGATATTGTCTGTGAGCTTACAGGGCGGCTATATAGAGAAGTCGAACTACCTGCCGAAATTGTAGCCCCCTTACCGCAAAGCGTTAAAGAAAACGGCGTAACAACTACTGAATTTGCCAGAATTATGATAAAACACCTCGCAAAGGATAGGGTGTCTTCAACGACCTCTGAAGTTAGCAGTGTGTAATATAACCTGTTCTATTGCGAAAATCACACCGGCATGAATTTCCCCCGTAAAATCAACGGGACAGAAGATGAAACCTCAAACTATCAGCGATCATCAATTCCATGATGAGGCTCGTAAATATTATCAGATTCGCGGGTACGTTCCAGTTCTTTAGCATGTCGCTCGTTGGTTTCTTTTACTTTTTGGAGAAACCCTTTAACGTTTTTCGTCTCCCCAGTGATTACAGATCCTAAAGCCGTTTCCTTGTCGACAGCGTCGATGGGTACCTTAACACCATATTTCACCGTATTTACAGGAGCATTTATTGTTTTGCACCCCGCAAATATTAAAGGAGCAAAAAATAAAACCAGGAAAATCCTGATAAGCTTACTCATATTTGTAAGATGAACCGAAATCAGAGTTATTTCAATTTATATTCTCTGGATTGATAAGTTTAATGGGTAATCCTGTTGCGATATTGCTGTTCTATGCAGGTTTCAGTTATAAATGCTTTGTCTCGTATTCATTTGAATTCTGTGCATCTTTTTGACTCTATTTTAATGAATCGATGATAGCTAGATTGATAACCGGGCTTGGTAAATTTGGTGTCCTGCGAGTAGGCAGTGTCGGTCGCGCGGGTTTATTTCTTTTCGATAGCCTACTCAACTTGGTTTCCACGCCATTGAAATGGGGGAGGGTCCTCAAACAAATTGAGTTTATCGGGTGGCAATCGACAGGACTTATCTGTCTTACCGGTGCTTTTACCGGAATGGTGCTCGGACTTCAGGGTCATAGTACATTATCAAGAGTTGGTTCGGAGACAATGCTGGGACCGCTGGTTGCGCTTTCTTTGATACGAGAGTTAGGTCCAGTCCTCGCTGCGCTGCTTATGACTGGTCGAGCTGGATCCGCGATCACTGCAGAGATTGCCATCATGCGAAACAATGAGCAAATAGACGCTATTGAACTGATGGGACTGAATCCGTTACGCTATCTGGTCGTTCCCACTATTGTCGGAAGTGTCATCGCCTTAACCATCCTCACATGGATCTTCGACTTGTTGGGGATTTTTGGCGGTTACCTCGTGGGCGTAAAAATGCTTGGACTGCCTTCCGGCACTTACTTTGGCGAGATCAGTCGGTACTTGGAAATGGATGATATCATCGGAGGCGTATATAAATCGCTCAGCTTCGGGCTACTTATTGCCTGGGTGTGTTGTTATAAAGGATTTAATACCGGTTTCGGAGCGGAAGGTGCGAGCAAGGCCACTACTCAGGCAGTCGTCAACTCATCGGTCCTCATTCTCATATGGGACTATTTCATCACCTCTCTTGTATTTTAAGACGATGATCGAAATTGATAATTTACACAAACAACTGGCGGGAAAAGATGTTCTCCGCGGTGTTTCACTCCGTGTTGAGAAAG
The DNA here is from genome assembly GCA_963692525.1 of Opitutales bacterium. Classification (GTDB taxonomy): domain Bacteria; phylum Verrucomicrobiota; class Verrucomicrobiia; order Opitutales; family PNEW01; genus PNEW01. Next base: position 4,143,576 of record OY829953.1, on the reverse strand, counting down.
GTGAATTTTTTGCGCTAATCGGCCAAAGCGGATGTGGAAAAAGTGTGCTCCTGAAACACATCGCCGGGTTATTGCAGCCTGATCGCGGACGTATTCTTATTGATGGAGAAGATCTCTCAGCCGCTCGCGGGAAAGACCTTGAGCGCATCCGCAGTCGTTATGGTTTCGTCTTTCAAAATGGAGCTCTATTTGACTCCATGACAGTTTACGATAACCTCGCCTTTCCGCTCCGAGAAAAGACACGCTTAAATGAAGAAACTATTAGGGAAAAGATTGCGCAGGGATTGGATCAGGTAGGACTTAAAGAGGTAGAATCCATATACCCGTCACAACTGAGTGGCGGCATGACAAAAAGGACGGCCCTAGCCAGGGCTTTGGTCATGGAGCCGGAGATCATTTTTTTCGATGAACCGACAACAGGGCTTGATCCAATCATTGCCAAAACGATACTCGAATTATTTAATACCTGTCATGAAAAATTAAACCTGACGGGTATCATCGTGTCGCACCAGGTGCCGGACATTTTTCAAATTGCGCAAAAAGTCGGTATGCTGCATGAGGGAAAAATGATCACGGCAGATATCAGGGATGGGAAAATTGATACCGATAATCCCATTATTCAACAGTTCGTGGAAGGACGGGTTGATGGGCCGGTGCAGTATAAATGAAGTTTATCTTTTTATTGTTCTTTTGAACTAACGTGGTTAATAATAATTAATTAAGATGAAAACAAAATCCGTCACCCTGGAATTTACAGTTGGAGTATTTATAATCATCGGTGTACTATGCCTCGGCTACCTCAGTATACAGCTCGCTAAAAAGGAGATATTTGATACTGGAAATTATACGGTCCACGCTTTTTTTTCAAATATCAGCGGACTTAGCCCCGGGGCGCCAGTCGAAATTGCGGGTGTCGAGGTTGGGCGTGTTAAAAAAATCACCTTGGACGATTATGACGCGCACGTGCAAATTATAATTCAAGAGGAGATCCAGTTGCAAATGGATGTAATCGCATCGATTAAAACAAAAGGGTTATTTGGTGAAAAATATGTCGAAATTGTGCCGGGTGGAGACGAGGAGATTATTGAAGAAAATGGGAAGATACATAATACGGAACCCGCTGTGGATTTCGAAGGGCTCATTTCCAAATTCATCCATGGCAAGATTTGACCAGTATTTGCGTTTATTTATTTCTGTATTCATTACGCACTGTTTCGTTTTTTTATCCATTCAGGCCGGAGTGCCAACCGAGCAGGTAAGGGATTCAACGAACAAACTGCTCGCTGTATTCGAAGACCCCTATTTCAGTGAAGATTCCAGGAGTGATGAGAGAAGAGAGAGAATTATCGAAGTTGCCGATGAGCGAATCGACTGGTACGCTCTCTGTCGAAGTTGCCTGGGCAGGCATTGGACAAAAAGAACCAAGGAAGAAAAGAAAGAGTTTATCAACCTTCTTTCAGAGTTCCTGCAATATAATTATGCAAACCTCATTATCAATAACTTTACGAATCTCAAAGAAATTAAATATCTTAAGGAAAGAGTTGATGAGCGTTTTGCGTTCGTCCGTTTGGATATTATCGATACTGATGACATTGTATATCCAATCGGCTATCGCCTGATTAATAAATCAGACAGTGACGACTGGGAAGTAATCGATATTAACATCGAGGGAGTCGGGATGGTAAAAAACTATCGCATTCAATTTGATAACATAATCCGTAAATCTTCCTTCGACGAATTAATTCAAAAACTTAAATCCAGAATCGAAAAACTGGATTTAGAATGAAGATTACACCGGAATGAAGTTGGTAGTAGATAGAACTCTCATAAATTGAATGCATCCCCCCTTTTGCAAAAAATGTAGTACCCGCCTGAACCGATTAGATAAGACCAAGGGTAGGGAACATTGACACCCCCCGCCCCCCGAACATTCACCTATTCAGGCTACTGCTTCTGATGCTCAATCAGCCAAAGTTCAGCCCTACGTTCGGCTTCAGCGATTTGCTCTGTAGTCATGTTTTCTTTGAGAAGGGCTAAATTACTCTTACTACTAGAGTCACCTGCGGCGACAGCGATTCTATACCATTTATAAGCCTCAAAATAATCGCGCGGGACCCCTTTACCTATGTCATACGACACCCCAAGGTTGAATTGGGCATCGGTGAATCTCTGTTCGGCCGCCTTGCGATACCATTTTACTGCCTCGGTGTCATTCTGCTCTACCCCTTTGCCAAGGGTATACATCATCCCAAGGTTGTATTGTCCTTTGGCATTTCCCTGTTCAGCCGCCTTGCGATACCATTTATAGGCTTCTTTATAATTCTGAATTAACCCTTGGCCCAAGTCATACATCATCCCTAGATTATATTGGGCCTGGGCCAATCCCTGTACTGCCGCCTTGTTAAACCATGTGAAAGCTCCACCATAATCCTGCGCTACCCCTTGTCCCTTTCCATACATCACACCAATACTGTTTTGGGCTACATCCAATCTCTGATGAGCCGCCTTGCGATACCATTTATAGGCCTCTGCATAATTCTGAATCACTCCTCGGCCAGTTTCGTACATCTTCCCAAGGTTGTATTGGGCTTGAGCGATTTCCTGTTCTGCCGCCTTGCGAAACCATTTAATGGCTTCGCCATCATCCTGCGCTATCCCCTGCCCATCACGATACATCACACCAATGTTATATTGGGCGTCGGCAAATCCCTGTTCGGCCGCTTTGAGATACCATTTTAAGGCTTCTTTATAATCCTGAGATAGCTCCTGGCTATGGTAATACATCGACCCAAGGTTGTATTGTGCCTCGGTAATTAGTGCCGGTGTCATATAAACCTTGATACTGTCTAAATGTTTCTTGCTTGAGGTGTGACCGGCAGCGGCAGCGATGCTGAACCAGGAGTACGCCCAAACATAATTACGCTCTACCCCGTGACCTTTGGCATATATTACTCCCAGGTTGTTTTGAGCGTTGACGTTTCCCTGTTCAGCTGCCTCACGAGTCCACTTTAAAGCTTCGCTATAATTCTTAGTTACGCCTTTTCCTGCATAATACTTTCCACCGAGGATGAATTGGGCTTCAGCATCTCCTTTTTCTGCTCGTGTTATTAAATCTGATAATTGGTCATTCTCTGCATCTAGTGCTGTGCAGAACAGAAATAGGACAGCGACAATTAATAACCAATGCTTCACGGTAGTAATTAATTTAGCTTTAATTCAAAAGTGAAAGCTAGAACGCGTTCCTTAAGGATTTAAATAGGTGAATGGCAGAGTGCAAGTTAGCAGTGCAACAACCTTATTACAAAAAATGTAGTATCAGATTTAATCGATTAGAAGATACTAAGGGTGGGGAACATTGATACCCCCGCCCCCGTGTATTTAACTGGAATTAGACAGATAATTAATGCTATATCTAGCTTTCAGAAACATTTTAATGCACCAGAAATGCACCAGTGAATTTATAAGTTTAATTAATGGTGTCGTAAGTATTTGAATATCAAGCTGAGGAGAGGTGGCAGAGTGGCCGAATGTGCCTGACTCGAAATCAGGTGGCGGGGCAACCCGCCCGGGGGTTCGAATCCCTCCCTCTCCGCCATTTCAATTGCGGATTTACGATTTTCGATTGCCGATTGGGGATGTCGGGCTGCGCCCTTGTTAGGGGAATGTGTGGGATAGCCACCAGCCGTCGCCAAGGCTATAGCCGGCAGGCAAGAGGCACAAAAAGCATAAGAGATAATCGTTTAGATATGCTGTTTGGTAACCGCAAGGCACAATCCGCAATCGGCTACCGAGGGCGCAGCCCGACATCCCTCATCGAAAATCGACAATTGATGCGCTTGGTTAGCAGGAATTTAATTTATCCATTATGTTTTTGCTGTAATAGACATCTCCCGCGAGCACGGTGTTAATAGCAGTCTTAAGCTCGTTAACGGAAGATGGTTTTTCAACAATTCCATCAGCCTTTTCGTCATAGGATAGTTTCGCGATATTCAGGATTAAATAACCTGAGTGAATTATCACTTTGATCTCAGGACTTTTCTTTTTAATGACCGATAGAACTTCCAATCCATTGATGTCGGGTAGCATAACATCAACGATCGCCAGGTCAGGTTTTAACTCCAAACATTCTTTTAAACCTTCCTGACCGTTCCCGCTGTAACCAATTACTTCGAAGTCGTCTAGAAACTTATCGATAATTTCAATCATCGATAAACGTACTACTTCTTCGTCTTCAATTATATAAATTCTTTTAGTCATACAGGTGATAAAGGGTCGACTGTTTAGATGAAACTAGTGTAAATTTTTATATCGTCAAATTCACAGTTGGTTTGATACCGGAAAACTGTATTCATACAGCGACATTTTAGCTGAGTGTTACTAATTGCTCTCAAGAGCTAATTATGAATCTGTCGACGGTCATAAAGTAATTGTTACTGTTTTCATTTACAAAACTGACTTCTAAGATTAGTTTATTTCAGAATAAATTCACTTATTATGAAGCAATCGAAAGTTAAAAAAGCTTTTTGGGAAAACTTACCTAAGGGGTTTCATCACCGTCGTATTGGAACAAAGAAAATCGGAATTGAATGCTTCGTCTGGAAAGGGGAACCCGGTGAAGTGGTATTGGTTAACGGATCCACTCATGGAGATGAATATGAAGGCCCGACCTTTTTGATGTCATTAGTCAATTCCTGGAGACCGCGTAATCTGTGCGGAACAGTTGTCGTTGTCCCCATATTAAATGAAGAGGCATTTAAGGCGGGGGTAAGATGCCGTCCGGATGATGGTAAAGATTTATCCCGCGTTTTTCCGGGTAAAGCGAATGGCAGCTCCACGGAGCAACTGGCGAATTTATGTCTTAATGAATTAGTCAGGCACAGCAATTACTGGTTCGATTTTCATAGTGCTGGATCTTTTAACGAAATCGCACAGTTCGTCGGCTATTATACTCATCCCAACCGTACAGTGAATGCAGCTCAGGAAAAAATGGCTGCTTGTTTTGATCGCTACTGGCGCTGGGCGTCCCCAGCTCTCTCGGGTCGAACTGCGAGTGCCGCTCACGAGTTAAATATCCCTTTCAATTACACTGAAAGTCGAGGTGCGGGATTTATTATGAGTAAAGACCTGAAAATGCTCAGAGATGGATTCTTCGAATTTCTAAAAAGGTTTAATTTTATAAAAGGGAAGAAAAGGAAATTACGCCGGCAGACAACGAGAATCAGTAATCGAGCTCAAGAAACGTATCTCCAAACCACCCACCTGGCTCCCGCTACCGGTTTGTTGAGATTGAAGGTGAAAGTGAGGGATACAGTAAAGAAGGGGCAGATTATTGGACACGTGTATCCCCTTGATGGGGCACCGGTAAAAAGTATTAAGGCAGAAAATTCGGGAAAGGTAGCCGTCCTCAACCTCAAAGGGACGACGCTAAAAGGTGGGCCGACGGTGACGATAGCGCCCATAAAAGGGAAAATTTAAGCGCGAGGGTAAAATACGTAGAAGCGATAATGGGAAAAAGCGTTAAAGCGGTAATCCGTTATGTCGTTTCACAATTATAGCTTTAATTGGATCGAGCGCTTGCAATCAATTCTGAAATACAGGCGGAATACCACGAACGCTGATACGGTAAAGCACACGCACATCCTCTGGTCGAGGGAGTTCCTTCAGGGGTGTTGCGGTATGCATCGTTGATGTTGTATCCCATAACGCGATGTCATTTTTACGATGCTTATGCTCGGTCACAAATCGATCTTGAAAGGCATGATCCCCGAGATCGAGGAGCAATTTTCTGGCTTCATCGACAGGCATACCAATAATACCACGGCTGGTTCCGGCAATGGAGTAAAGTGTTTTTTTACCCGTTACCGGGTGTTTCTTAACGAGTGGATGTACAATTTGAGGGACGTTGTTTAATTGCTCTTCGCTTAGCGTCGGCGGACTTATATCACCTGGACGTGCGGCGATACCTCTACCCCAAAGATGTTCTATCTCCAGGGAATCAATCTCTGTTTGTGTTTCACCAGGCAAGGCATTGTATGCACCCATTAAATCGCAAAAAAGCGTTTCACCACCTACTTCCGGAGCCTCAATGGAATAGAGCATTGTCGAAGTAGCGGGGGCGGCATCATAGGATTGGTCGGTATGCCACTGGGCTGCGCCATTGCGCGGTTTATTGTCAACGGCACCCGTATTGGTGATCGTTAAGACATCTGGAAAATCTGACATTCGCACCTGATTGATAACATGGCGTATCGGGCTGCCACATCGTTTACCGAAAGCCAAATATTCCGCCTTCGTGAGATTCTGATCACGAATGACAACTAAACGGTTTTCGTATAAAACGGATAAGAGTTTTTTAAATTCCTCATCGCTGAAATTATCTGAGGCCAGGTCAAGATTCGTGACTTCGACGCCAAAACTGCCCGGTAGGGGATTAACATTAAACGCATGCATTTTGCTTACCTTCGTATAAGTAAAGGGAAGTGATGGGTTTTGCAAGCTCATGAAAGCAGTTTACCCGTTCGCTAATATCAATTTTTGTATATATATAAAAACGCGGTAGGGACACCGCGTTCCACCATTGTTGCATAACTCAATATTATTGTTATATCTAAAGTTACAAGGTGGCGCTTCTTTTATCCACTATGATAATTTAGTATATAAATGCAGAGGCGAAGTCGAAGATTATTGTAATCTGCTTTGTTTTAAATCTATTCAGTGCTGTCCTTATTTACACCTCAGCTAATTTCAGGAACCAGATGGCGACGGTCCGCAGGTAAACGATCGGACATTTCTCTGAAGAAATTGACTAATTCGGTTTTGCTCTTATTCCGTTCAGGGACCCTATATTCGAGAGCTTTCGGTTTTAAACCGAGGTAGAGAACCTTGCGTGCCTCGGTATCCGTGTTTTCAGAAGCGCCGTGCAATAACGAACTGAAAAAGAAAGTAATCTGTCCGGCTTTGGCTAAAACTATGGTCGGATCGCCAAAAGGGAAATCAGGCAGATCAGGTCTCCATGATCCTGTAGTATCTATCAATTCCGGGTGCTCATCGTAATACTTTCCGATGGGGATGTGACTTCCTGGCCAGATTTTAATAGGTGCCCGGTCCGGGGTAACATCGGTTAAATAAATCATCGAACTTACCCCGACGCGACGCGGCCTGGCTATAATTTCGGAATAGCGATATTTGCTGTCAACATGCTCGATCGAAACTTTTTTAGAAATACGAAGGGGATAGGTCTTGCTCATGGCGAGACCGTTAAATGTGACCTCGCCGGTGAATAATAATTGTTTAGCGGCCCCTTCAATAAATGGGTGCTGGTAGATATTCAGGAGGGCGGGATTATAGTATTCATATAATTTGCCGCCTTTGGAAGTGATATCACGTGTGACTCGGGTGGCATCATAGTCATCTTTTTTACTCTTTTCATAGGGTAACATTTCATCCATCACCTTCGCGGCGGCTTCAATCTCACCCGGTGTAAAAGGTCCGTCGACAGTGATAGCTCCATCCGTATCAAATCGATTAACCTGCTCTTCACTTAATATCTGCGGCGCAATCATATTTGGAATTTCTCTTTATAGTATAAACCTATAAGTAGAGACTGTATAAAAATTATAGAGAATTACCATGAATGAAAGCAATCTGAAATATTTATTCGAGGGAGATATTGGAGGTAATGATCTTCGTCGTTTTTGGATTCAGCTTGACTCTAAACCTCAGCTTGCATCTATGCACTTAAGTTCTGATCATGATATCGATAACATAAATAGGTTAAAATATGCGCGTAGGAATAGTCTCCCTTATCCATGAATCCAATACATTCATTAGTCTGAAGACTAATTTGGATATGTTTAAATCGAGTTTCCTTCTGAGTGGAGAGGAACTCACCACTCAATTTGCAGGTGGTTATCACGAGATCAGTGGATTCTTTCAGGGCCTCGAAGAAAACGATATTGAAGCAGTCCCTATTTTTTATGCCTCAACTGCACCATCGGGAACGATCACACGTGAGACTTGTGAAGAACTAATGGAAATGATGTTCACCCGAATTGGAGAAGCAGGTAAACTTGATGGCATGCTCGTTGCGCCACATGGTGCGAATGCTGGTGAGGGAGACGAATATCGCGATCTCGACGGCCACTGGCTTTCTCGTTTGCGCCAGACAGTAGGTGCCGACTTTCCGATAATTTGTACCATTGATCCGCATGCTAATCTATCACCGAGAATGGTTGCACCCTGTAATGCGACAATTGCCTATCGAAGCACTCCACACCTCGATCAAAAGCAACGTGGAATCGAAGCAACGCAGCTCATGGTCAGGATGCTTCGCGATGAAATCAAACCGACGCAAGCGGCGTCATACGTGCCCCTTGCGATGAATATTGAAGCTCAGCGTACCTTCGAACCACCCTGCCTGCCCCTGTATGAGTTGGCTGACCAGTTGCTTTCCCAACCCGGCGTTCTATCGAACAGTATCGTCCAGGGGTTCCCCTACGCCGATGTCGAGGAAATGGGGGTGGCTTTTATCACTGTCACTGATAATAATCCCGAATTGGCTCAACAACTGTCGGATCAACTGTCTGATTACCTGGTCGCTCATCGGAAGGAATTCGCGGGTCAACTGATTAGCGTTGAGGATGCAGTCAGCCAGGCGCTAACAATGGAAGGCCCGGTGTGCCTTCTCGATATGGGAGATAATGCTGGGGGCGGTTCAGCGGGAGATGGAACCGTGATCGCCCATGAATTACTGCGTCGGGGTGAAGTGAAAACCTTTCTCTGCCTCTATGATCCGGAATCGGTGAGTGCTGCCACTAATGCGGGCGTGGGCAAGCGACTTAAATTACGCATGGGGGGTAAAGTCGATAATCTACATGGTTCTCCGATTGAAGCGGAAGTTACGGTAATCAGCCTGCACGAAGGAAAGTTTCAGGAAGCGGAAGTTCGCCATGGTGGACATACACATTTTGATATGGGCCCCACCGCGATTGTTAAGACTGATTCAGGGCTAACGGTCAGCTTGACGACCCGACGCATTGTACCCGTAAGCCTGGGTGTAATGACGAGTTGCGATCTGGATCCCGCTAATTTTCACATTATTATTGCCAAGGGTGTGCACTCGCCGGTGCCCGCATACGAACCGGTGTGTAAAAATATGATTCGTGTTAATACCCCGGGCACCACGACCGCAGATATAAGAACTTTCAATTATCACCACCGGCGCAAACCCTTGTATCCCTTTGAGGAGATAGCAGGATGAAAATCCTAGGATTTTCAGTGTTAAGTTTTAGGTGTTAGGTTTTAGTTGACTGGAAGAATTGGAAGGATGAATGAATAGAGGGTAACCCAAGAACCTGTCCTGAGTGTAACCAAAGTATATTCTCAACTTTCCATTATTCCAACCATCCGTACATCCGCTTTCACATATTTCCGCTTTATCGCGTTCACGCATTATCGATTTTTCAAATAAATACCGGGCGTGCGGTTTATTTCTGTAGCTGGACAACCGGTTGGATCATCAACAGCTAAAGGCTTCAATGGATCACCGATATTACCCTCCCACCAATTTGAATTCTTCGACTGGTAGGTTTTGGCATAGGCTTCTTTAATCGAGGGTGGAAATATATCGTAATTGAAAAGAAACCATCCCAGGAGGAGAGGGCGATGTTGGGGTGTATTATTAGCATTAGATGAGTGGAGCAGCCGTGCATCTCCCATTACTATCGATCCTTCACTAGTCGGTACATTTATGGCATCGGGAACATCTTCAAATACCGGGTGATCAGGTGGAAGTTCTTCTGTTTTTGAATCATGCGCGATTGGTATTTTATCATGAAGGGCGTTTCGCTTCAAATGACTTCCCGGGATTACGCGGAAGCACCCATTCTCGATCGTGGTCTCTTCAAGGTAGTAGGAAAGAAACACCTGCATCGGTCGTGGTTCACTGCTGATGGTTTCGTCCCACCAAAGCCAGTCCTGGTGCCAATATAAACGGGGACTGAAAGGGGGTTTATTGATAAGAAATAAGTTTCCCATCCAACGCACATCGTCGAACCCCATCATGTTTAAAAGATCTAAAGTCGGTTGCCAGGCAAGTAAACGGGCAAAGGCGGGATCGCGAAAGGGACAGTCAATGATCAGTCCACCAAAATTTTTATTAGATTTAGTATATTCATCTTCTTCCTCGATAATGCGTGCGGTCGCTTTTTTTAAATCAGAGATTATAGGCTTATCAAGGATGCCGTCGATGAGGCAGTAGCCCTCTTCGGTTAGTTGATTTCTTTTTTCTTGTGCCTCGTTATGAGCGATCATGGAATTTAGTCAAAAGGTCAAAGGGAGAAGAGTAAAAGCGAATATGCGATTATGTGTATATGCGGAAAGATCCATGATGCAAGATGCAAGTTAATCCTAAAAGTTTCCACTTTCTAGCATAGTCGCATACCCGCATTAACGCATAGGCCTCTTATACCCTGCTCGTAGTTCGCGTCGCATGATTTTATTAGAAGCTGTTCTCGGAAGAGCATCGGTTAAAACGATATCAAAAATGCGAAAGAGGGGGTTGAGGTTATTTTTTATTGTATTCTGCATTTGCAGTTTTAATGACTCCTTTTCTAATGAAACAGCTTGCTCGAGAACGGTAAAGATGATGAGCGATTCCGGACCTCCCTCGGGGGGGGAGACAGAAATCGCTGCCGTCTCGCTTACTCCTTCAACCTGGTTGAGAGCGCGTTCTATTTCCGCGGAGCTTATTTTTATGCCGCTCAGGTTCATCGTGTCATCGACGCGACCGTGCGCCCGAAAATAACCACCGCCGAGGCGCTCCATCTGGTCTCCATGGCGACGCAGGGCGATTCCGGATTTATCTCTGGGTGTTCCATCGAAATAGACTTCCTTATGATCGCGGTTCAAAAGCTCTTGTGATAAACCTATAGATGGCGGGATTAAGAATAATTCTCCATTATCCACTTCACCCGCATTCTCATCGAGAATGACAACACCAAGACCAAGTGCGGGAGTAGAAAAAGTGGCCGGTGATGCCGGTTGCACGAGGGTGCCGGTAATGTATCCGCCACCGATCTCTGTTCCCCCGCAATATTCTATAACGGGTTTATAACCGGCAAGTGACATTAAATAGAGCATATCACTCGTGTTTGAACTTTCTCCGGATGAGCTGAAGGTTTTAATTTTGCTCCAATCGAGTCCGCTCAGGCAGTTGGTATTTCTCCAGGCTTTTACAATGCTCGGAACCAACCCGAGCATTGTGATTTCCGCATTTTGAACAAACTCTCCGAATCCCTTTCCGGTTGGAACACCATAATACAAACCCATGGTCGCTTTATTGATCAAACTCGCATAGATCAACCACGGTCCCATCATCCACCCAATGTTAGTGGGCCACGCGATTCTGTCACCTTCATGAATATCCTGGTGAAGATAAGCATCAGCTACGCTCTTTATAGGTGTAGTCTGTGTCCATGGAATCGCTTTTGGCTCTCCCGTTGTTCCCGATGAATAAAGTATATTGCTGTGATCGTCGGGAGAACGGGGTATCGATTCAAATTGAAGCTTATCACTTAAAAACGCATTCCATTCTAAATCTCCATCACGCAGTTTTACTGTTTCACTATTATTACTGCTAAGAACAATCGCCCGGGGACCATCAGCCTTCACGATTTTTTCATAAGAAGGTAATTTTTTCCCACCGCGTGAAATGTAATCCTGGTTAAAGACACCTACGCATTTGGCAATTTTAAGTCGCAGAGCTATTTCATCCGATGCAAAACTGTCGGCAATAGAAACGGCTACACACCCGGCTTTAATGATACCCAGGTATATCGCCACACACTCGGTGGTCATCGGCATGCAGATGGCAATCGAGTCGCCCGGGACGAATCCGGCATCTGAAATTCCATTAGCTACGCGATTGGTCAATGCTTCGAGTTCACCATAGGTGGTTGTATTGATGCCCTTATCTTCCGGTTGAGCGATGATCGCGATGGCATCTTTATCTGCCTGAAAACAACTATCGACAATATTGAATTGTGCGTTGGTCAACCAGCGTGGTGATTCTGAAGATGAAGAGGGATCGAGGGTTTCCGTGGGCGCAACTTTAAATTGGATATTTAACCTATTGATCATAAATTCCCAGAATGAATCGCGATTTTGAATAGACCACTGATAGAGCTCATCGTACGATTTAATATTTAACTCCCTCATCACCGATGTGATGTTGGTCGAGGTGATTATCTCGTCAGTTGGTATCCATGCAGGCGGAGGTCCTTTAGATGAATCCCAGTTGAAAAAAACAGCATCGAACAAAAAAAGATGCAGTTCAAAAGGATGATCCGGGGTAAGTATATCTTTTGAAATTACCTGCCATAGTTTCTCAGTGGTGAGGGAAGAGGAAAGTTCATTGATCCGTTCTACCAATGCTTTCGCAGCGGGTTGCTCCAATCCAAATCCTGTTATTTGTGCAACGTTCAGGTTCATCTCTGTTAACGCCATACTGGCTTAATAAATCATCCAGACAATGACTTTAGCATTTCAACTTAATTATTTATTAATTTAATAAAACAAGTAAGTTAAACCTGCAATTTGATGAATAAGAAACCGTTACACTGTATATTTTCATGCCTGCTTCTACTTGCGGTGGTCCTTGCTTATTCGAATCATTTTAATAACGCATTTCATTTTGATGATTCCCATGTCCTGGTTCAAAATGTCTACGTTAAGGAAGTCAAGAATATCCCCTTGTTCTTTACTGATCCGAATACCCTCAGTGTACTACCCACAAATCGTGCCTACCGCCCAATGTTTATGGTCACACTGGCGATTGACCATTGGCTAGGGGGCGGGCTGGATCCTTTTTATTTTCATCTGTCGACCTTCATCTGGTTTCTCGTTCAGGGAGCTTTGATGTATTTTATGGTTATAAAAATTTTTAACCTCGCTTCATCACATCGCTGGAACGCGATCATCGCGCTCTTAACGGTGGGTTGGTATATGCTTCATACCGTTAATGCTGAAACGATTAATTATGTATCTGCCCGGTCTGATTCTTTATCTACCTTAACGGTAATTGCTGCTTTCGTCATTTATATATATGCCAATTCGTGGAAGAAACACCTATCCTATATTCCCATTGTAATTGGTATCCTGATTAAACCCACGGTCGTAATGTACCTACCATTATTATTCTTCTATAAATTATTTTTTGAAAGAGGGATTGGCTTGGGAGAAATATGGAAAAAGAAAAATCGTAAATATATTATCGAGGATCTAATTTCATTAATCCCGATAATGGTCATCGCATTTTGGGTGTTCTTTTTTACGCTGAAAATGACACCGGATTCATGGGTTCCCGGAGGGCGTTCGCAATTTTATTACTTTATCACACAACCCTTTGTCATTCTGAGATATTTTTGGACATTTTTCATACCGCTCGGCCTCAGCGCTGATTCGGACTGGGAAGCGTTGAAAAGCATCTGGGACCCGCGATTTATCATAGGTACAATTTTCTTAGTATTAACCCTAATTATTTCCTTTCTTACATCCTCATCAAAAAAAACAAGCCCCATTGCATTTGGTCTCTTATGGTTTTTATTTTCCCTCGTTCCCTCATCGAGTGTTATCCCACTCTCCGAAGTTACGAATGATCACAGAATGTTTTACCCCTTTGTTGGTTTAGTGCTAAGTGTTACCTGGGCGATAGCATTACTGGTTATTAAGTTCGAACATAAATTCGTCGGCTCTTCCTGGCAAAAAGCGTTTCTGATTATCGGCATTACATTAATTCTGACTGGTCATGGATACGGAACATATCGAAGGAATGAAGTGTGGCGAACCGATGAATCTTTATGGTATGATGTTTCGATAAAAAGTCCGAATAATGGTCGGGGGTTAATGAACTATGGGCTTAGCCAAATGTCGAAGGGTCGGTACGAGATAGCTCTTTCCTATTATAAGAGAGCATTGAATACCAGTTATCGTAATCATCCTTACCTGGCGATTAACCTGGGGGTTGTTCATGAAGCCATGAATAGGTCCGAAGAAGCGGGTAAATATTTTGAGAAATCAATTCGTATTGGAAGTAAATACCCGGAATGTCATTACTATTACGCCAACTGGTTGCAGAAGAATCATCGTACCGTAAAAGCGGTGAAGCATTTAAAAACCGCATTAGAACTCAGTCCGGGTCATTACCGAGCACAACAATTATTGGACAGAATTGAGCAAAAAGTGATGATTGAGATTCAAACTGCTGAAGCACTAGTCGAAAATAATCGCACCCCGGAAAATCTTCTCAACCTCAGCCTGAAATATTTTAATAGCGAAGAGTTTGAAAAATGTATCGAGGTATGTGAAGAAGCATTACTCCTGAAACCAGATTTCTACCAGGCCTATAATAATATCGGTTCAGCCTATAATGCGTTGCAGCGTTGGGATGAGGGAATAGTTGCTTGTAAAAAAGCTTTAGCGATCAATCCCAATTACGAACTTGCCAAAAACAATTTACACTGGGCGGAAATAAAGAAAGCAGAATCGGAGCTTTAAATTATTTAACTAAAAAGTGTGATCGTCTTCTGCTTCTCATTAGAGAATTGGCTCTAATTAAAATCTTCCCCATAGTCGTTTAAATTGGATTTCAATATTTATATCCAATTTTGGCTACAATATTGACTTATTGATCTTAAAAAAGTACTACTCGTAGGAATGTTAAATGTTCAGAAAAGTGATCTGAAATCTTTCGAGGAACAGGGATTCATGCTCATTAAAGGTGTATTGGATCCTGAAGATGATATTAAACCCGTAGAGGAAGAGTACTCAATCTTCCTCAATTCAATTATTGAAAAGCTATATAATGCCGGTGAATTGTCTTCTACCTACAAAGAGCTGCCTTTTCTTGAGCGATTTTGCAAAGTTCTATTCAAGGGATTGGTCTCTATCCGTCAGTTAGACATCACGCTACCGCCGAATTATTCCGAGGACGCACCGATATATCTTGGTCCAACCGTTTTTCATAACATCCTGCGCAATCCACGCATCCTGGAAGTCATTGAAATGCTGATCGGTCCGGAAATTTATTGCAACGCCGTTCAACATACGCGTATTAAACCGCGTGAGAAAGATATCCCTGAAGATATGTTATTAAACAATCTGGTTGCCGCCACTAGCTGGCATCAGGATCTCGGTGTTCTCAATCCCGAAGCTGATGAAACAGAAATTATTTCCGTATGGGTGGCAATGACCGATGTGAATGAAAATAATGGCTGCCTCGTAATTATCCCAGGAAGCCATAGGCAAGAGTTGGTCCAGCATTGTCATAACAGTGGGGCAAATGGATTGATCAGGCCAATCCACATTCCCGATGATAAACTCTCTATCGGCGAGCCGATGCCCGTAATAATGAAAGCCGGGGACGCTTTATTTTTCCAAAAAACATTGATGCATTCGTCCCAACCGAATACCAGTGAATCGATTCGCTGGAGTTTTGATTTGCGCTATAATCTGATGGGTAAACCCAATGGCCGTTCATGGTTGCCCGGATTTGTCGCTCGAAGCGCCGCAAATCCCGACAGTGTATTAACCGATGCGGAGGAGTGGGCGCAAAATTGGCGGGATGCACATACCCGGTTATTAAAAAATGGTGATTCAAAGAAACCGCACAATCGTTGGCTTCCCGATGACCCCGTCTGTGCCTGATTCAGCGGTAATGGGTATAGCCGAAAATGCGTGGATGAGATAAAGCGGTAATGCGGATTGATACAGGATAAGGAGGATGTAGTGCTTTGCCCTCGGGACGATTGATTCTAACAGATACAGCTATACTTCATTCAACCTCCTAACCCAAAACCATCTTACTTAAAACTTTCTCCAACTTTTGACTTTAGACCTTTGACTTTAGACCTCGAAATACACTTTCAATTCAGGACGTAACCTTGTGCCACATTGAGATAGTCCTCCACTGTTTTCTTTTCCCAGGTTTTATCACGTTTAAGCTCGCGAGCCATTAGTCTGGCGACCATTGGGGCTATTTTCATGCTCGCCTTGGCTCCGAGGAGAAGGGATCGGGTTCGACGCGCCAACACATCCTCAACTGTCCTGGCCATTTCATAACGCGTTGCCCAGACAACTTCTACTTTAAGGTAAGGTAGATCCGGACTTAAGAGTTGATTAAGATCAATATTCTTAGTCGTCAGATCCTTAATCGCCATCGCATCCGCGCCGTAAACTTCCAATGATTTATCTTTTATATTTTGTTTAGTCCATCCGTGTATTTGTAGATGTTCAGTCTGGCATGGGCGGCTATTCATCCCGGCCACGATCTCTGCTTGATCGATTGTGTCTTGAGCCATTTTCCTGTATGTCGTCCATTTGCCTCCGGTTATGGTCAGGAGACCAGAATTTGAAACTATAATTGTATGATCACGTGACAGGGTAGCTGTATCATTTACGTCAGCCGTTTTTACAAGGGGACGCAGACCGGCAAAAACACTTAAAACATCACTTCGAGCAGGATCTTTATTCAAGTATTTGGCTGCATTTTTTAAAATAAAGTCAACTTCCTCATCTAAAGGTTGTGGTTCGAGTGAAATATTATCAATGGGGGTATCGGTCGTCCCGACGATAACGTGATCGTGCCAAGGAACGGCAAAGAGAACTCGACCATCAGTGGTTTGCGGAACCATAATCGCACTATCCCCCGGAAGAAATGATTTTGGGAGGACAAGATGTACCCCCTGACTGGAGACAATTATTGAATCCGCTTTTGGATCATCCATTCTTCTCACTCCATCCGAGAACACACCGGTCGCGTTAATAACACATTTAGCTCTTATTTCGTAGGTTAATTTGGATTCTTCGTCTCTTACTACAGCTCCGTTTATAAATTCATTTTCCTTGATCAAAGAAATTACCTTCATGTAATTGATCGCAAAACCGCCAAGATCAAATACCGTCTGCGCCAGATTGATCGCGAGGCGAGAGTCATCAAATTGCCCGTCATAATAAATTACCCCGCCTTTCAACCCTTTTTCCTCAAGGGTGGGTATTCTCGTCATGGTCTCTTCTTTTGAAAGTAGTTTCGATGGGCGAAGACCAAGCTTTCCAGCCATACGATCATAAACCTTCATCCCAATTCCATAAAACGGTCCTTCCCACCAATTATATATGGGAACGATAAATGATTGATTGCGCACAAGATGAGGAGCATTTTCGCGAAGCAATCCTCGCTCTTTCAATGCTTCAAGAACGAGAGTAATATTTCCCTGCTTAAGGTAGCGTACGCCTCCATGAATCAATTTGGTGCTGCGGCTGGATGTGCCTTTGGAAAAATCATGCTGTTCAAGAAGTATGACTCTGTAGCCACGGGCGGCTGCATCAACAGCGACACCCAATCCCGTTGCTCCTCCTCCGATAATGAGAAAATCCCACGGATCAGAATCTCTTTTCAGTTCTTTAACAACTTTCTCTCGATCCATAAATTAATTCATACCTACATTAATAATCCTCTTATTAGCTTCTTAGAGAACAATGCCATCTTCAAGCCAAGTGTATCGATCTTTTAGTATATCCTGGGCGAGGTTATAGCCTAGATGGTCGTTGTGATTCTTGAGATCATTAAATTGCCGTTTTATTTTAAGTTGTGAATCCTTCACAATAAACGTCACAAGCTTATTTAATTCCTCTTGTTCAGCTTGATTAGTTAATTTTTTCAACAGGGTGTCGGCACGGAGAGAGGCAGCGGTTATCACAAATAGCTCGGTGCCTATATTGACTATTCTTCCGAGCAGTGGTTGTTTCTTTTCTAATTTAGGTCCATTGCGTACCATGGCGTGAAAGAGAGTGCGGGCCAATTTACGGCTTGTTGCTGATACATACTTTAATCCGGGACGAAGGGAGGGTTCTAAATCCTTAAGGCGTACATTATTTATGGGTATCCAGAGGCGCGGATACCACGTCGCGTAAAAAATGCCTGCTTTAAAGGCGTCTTTAAGTCTTCGCACAAGTGAAAACTTCGAGTTAAGCACGCCACCGGCAACATTTAAATGAGGGTCGAGAGCCTCTCGAGCGATGAAGAGTCGCATGATTTCACTTGAGCCTTCGAAAATTAAGTTGATCCGACTGTCACGCATCAGTCTTTCCACGGGAACGGGATTATCACCGCGAGCTTTGAGCGAAGCGGCAGTTTCATAACCGCGGCCACCGCGAATTTGCATCGTATCGTCAACAATACGCCACCCGGTTTCTGTCCCCCACATTTTGCACATCGAGGATTCAATACGAATGTCATCTTTTTTGCGATCGACGAGCGCGGAGGTCAATAAGACTATAGATTCCATGGTGAAGATGTCGGCAGCGATGCGGGAAATTTTTTCTGCGATCGCTGCGTGCTTGCCAATCGGAGCACCCCACTGAACGCGCTCAGAGGCCCATTGCCTGTTAATATTGAGGCAACGCTTGGCTAGACCGATACAGGCTGCGGGAAGTGTAATTCTTCCTGTATTGAGAGTCGTGAGCGCAACTTTAAGGCCCTTTCCCTCAGCGAGAATAATATTTTCACGTGGCACCTTGACATTTTTGAATTGAATGACGCCGTTGTATAGAGCTTTAAGCCCCATGAAATGACAGCGGTGTGTAACCTTCACACCCGGGGTGTCCATATCTACGATGAAGGCCGTAATTTGATTTCTCTTTTTTCCTCTGATAATTTTATCGGGTGTTCGGGCCATGACAACAATTACACTTGCGCGCGTACCATTAGTACACCAAAGCTTCTCTCCATTTATAATATAAGATTGACCATCTTCGGATGGATCAGCGGTAGTTTTCATTTTGGCGGGATCAGAGCCGACTTCATGCTCGGTCAGAGCAAAAGCAGAGACTTCTCCTTTTGAAAATCGTGGGAGATATTTTTTCTTCTGTTCATCGGTACCGAATACTATTAACGGTTGTGGAACACCGATAGACTGGTGTGCGGAAAGCAGTGCCGTAAGGTTGCCGCAATAACTACCGAGCAAAATGGCGGCACGTGAGTAGTTCACCTGGGATAGACCAAGTCCGCTATAGGCTTTAGGAATTTTAATACCAAAGGCCCCAATTTCGGCCAACTGATCGAAAACCAGTTCGGGTATTTCCCCTTCTTCGTCAATCGCGTCAGGATCGACATGGCTGCGGAGTAGGTTTTCGAGATTTGAAAGAAAAGATGCACCTGAAGCAATGTCCTGTTCCGATTGTTCAGGAAAAGGGTAGATGTTATTGAGCGAAAATTTACCCATGAAAATATCACCGGCAAAACTTTTACTTGTTCGCTCTCTCGCCGCTTCAGTTAGTTCCAATGCTTCTCTCTGCCCTTTGGACATTTTGGAAGTATCAATCACCGATTCCGGTTCATTCGTAACCGGAGTGTGTGTCTGTTTTTTCGGGGGTTCTAAAACGGGTGCGGTTTTCATGATGCTCTCCTGATTGATGGTGAAAATTGGTTTTTTTCCGTGATTTTATCACTTATCATTGTTGTTTTATTGGTATAGAATGGTTGATCTTTATTGACCCTATCTTTGAGCAAATCGCATGGTTGATAATGGTCGGATACAGACCCTTGCAGATGCTCCATTTTTTTTACAACAAGCGGTAAAGTAATCGTGTCCGCGTAACGTAATGGACCACCTCGAGCGGGTGCCCATCCTGTTCCCATAATCATTCCGAAATCAACGTCCTCCGGCGCTTCGACAACATTTTCCTCAAGGCAGCGAGCCGCCTCGTTAATCATGAGAAGCACCATTCGATCCTGAAGCGCTTCGCGGTCGATCCGCGATGGTGTGGACGCTTTTTGAAGCTTTGCCAGGCCAGGATTCTCGTCATTTGCATGGGAGCCTTTATTATAGAGGTAAAACCCCCGTCCAGTTTTTTTACCTGTCCATCCTAATTGTAACATCTGCTCCAGGATGTCGGTGAGTTGTATAGGGGAGTTGAGGCGTTTATTCAGATCAAGGGCGACATGTTGAGCCACGTCGAGGCCCACTTCATCAATAAGGCGCAATGGCCCCATCGGCATGCCGAATTGAAGCATAGCTTCATCAATTAAACCAATGCTATAGCCTTCCTGAAAGAGCCGTACGGCTTCGAGAAGGTAGGGCATAAGGATGCGATTTACTAAAAAGCCCGGGCTGTCACTAACAATTACAGGTAGTTTACCAATGCTTTTAACAAAACCTAAAGTTTTACCAAGCGTTTCATTACTCGTTTTCACGCCCTTTATAATTTCCACCAATTTCATCCGATGGACGGGATTGAAAAAGTGAATACCAATTACATTTTCTGGACGCTTCAGCTCATCGGCAATTTCAGAAATGGAAAGAGCAGAGGTGTTGGTGGCTAGAATTGTACTTGGACTAGCCTGTTCTTCCAACTGTTGAAAGATTTTCTTTTTCAAGTCCATTTTTTCAACTACCGCTTCAATCACGATATCGGTATTAAGAAGAGGAACATCAACCGAAACCGGTCGAATTCTGTCCATGCCTTTTTGCGCTTCGACCGCGGTAAAAACTTTTCGCTTGATTCCTTCTTTATATAGACGTTGTGCATGCTTCATGCCATGAGCTAATTGCTCTTTGCTGATGTCTTTAAGAAGAACCTGGATGTTGCGAGCGCTCACCCATTGGGCAATTCCAGATCCCATCACTCCTGCACCGACAACCGCGGTCGTGGTTGTTTTTCGGAGGGATTCTATTGACGCTTCTTTACCCGGCACATCGATTTTAAGCTTTTTTGATCGTTCCTGGAGAAAGAAAATATTGACGAGATTGCGAGAAGCTTCTGTTTTCACCAGCTCAAGGAGGGCCTGTTTCTCTCGTTTTAATGATTTCTCAACCGTACCTCTCATGCTTTGCTTTATAACCTTGAGTGCTTTTAGCGGAGCGGGGTAGTTACCTTTTGTTTTTTTGATAATGTCTTTTCTAACCTTTCCGGCGATGAGGGCCGCTACGGGTAAAGTATTAACAAAGAAAAAAGGATAATTCGTACGCTTAGAGACCATAGCTTTCACACTTGCTATCTTAATAATATATTCCGGGTAGGCCACGGTATCGACGATCCTGAGTTTCAATGCATGTTTAGCCGCATAGATTTTGCCGCTCAATATGACATTCAATGCCTTAGTAAAGCCAATGAGTCGAGGTAAGCGCGTTGATCCTCCCCAGGCTGGAAGTATTCCAAGTTGCACCTCAGGTAATCCGATTTTCGTGGCCTTGTCAGAGGATGCGACTCGGTAGTCACAAGCCAATGCTAACTCCAAACCACCTCCAAGACAGGCCCCATGGATTGCAGCGACTGTGGTTAGGGGGAGTTGGCTAAGACGAGAGAATGTATTCTGCCCTAATTCGATTAGCTTCAGGACTGCATCATCGGTTAATTCATGCGCAAAGGCATTAAGATCCACACCCGCAATAAATATTTTAGGTTTGGCGCTGTGGATTACTAAACCTTTAAGTGATTTTTCCTGTTCGAGAAATTCCAGATGATCATTTAATTCATCTAAAGTCTGTTCATCCAGAATATTGGCTGAAGAATCAGGACGATCAAAAGTCAGAATGCAAATTCCTGAATCAACAATTTCTCTAGTTATGTTTGAATTCATTTACTAATTTTTAAATTAAGGTCTAAATACATTCCAACCAAAGTGCACCTCCCTGCCCGCCGCCAACGCATAGAGAGACAAGCGCTCGTTTAGCTTTTCGCCTTTTAAGTTCTTTGAGCGCAGTTAAAACAAGTCTCGTACCGGTAGCCCCGACAGGGTGACCGAGGGCAATAGAGCCGCCGTTTACATTTAAAATTTCCTCAGGGATTTCTCCCAGAGCAAAATCTCTTCCCAAATGTTCTTTGCAAAAGTCTTGTGATTTAGAGGCCTGCATGACTGCTAGAACTTGTGCGGCAAAGGCTTCATTAATTTCAATGAGGTCTGCATCTTTAGGGCTCAGCCCCAGTTTTTTTTCTGCTTTATCCATAGCGAAAACCGGCCCCAGTCCCATTCGCTCTGGATCACAGCCGGCGTATTCGTAGCCAATAAGTTTGCCCAGGGGTGTCAGCCCATGTCTATGACATGCGTTTTCAGTCATTACTAAGAGAAAGGCTGCGCCATCAGTGATTTGCGAAGCGTTACCCGCGGTGACGGTTCCCGTGCGTCGGTCAAACACCGGACGTAATTTCCCTAAGGCTTCAAGGCTTTGATTTTCACGCAGTCCATTATCTCTCTCGACGTATGCTGTTCCATTGTTGCTTTGAGAGAGGTAAACAGGACAAATTTCCTCTTGAAGGCGATCCTGCGCGGCAAAGGCTTTATGATGGGAATCTACGGAAAATTGGTCCTGCTCTTCGCGATTAATTTTAAATTCCCGACTGAGAACTTCACCGGTTTCCCCCATATTGAGTCCACAGACGGGATCAGTTAGCCCCAATAGTAATCCTACCCGCGGCTTAAAATCCGAAGGTCGAAACTTGAGGAGGTTGCTGACTCTTTGCACGGCGGTTTTCGAACGAGCGAGAGCGGAGAATTTTTTCGATGCGATTTGACTGAAGAACAAAGGGATTTGCGACATACTTTCGCTTCCTCCGACAAGAAATATTTCTCCACGCTCGGCGGCAATTTTTTCAGAGGCTTGGGTGATAGCTTCAAAGCCGGATGCGCAATTGCGGTGAACGGTAATAGCAGGTACAGATTCCGGAATGCCCGCGCGCAAAGCAATGACTCGTGATATATTGGCGGCGTCTGCCGGTTGACCGACACAACCGATTATCACTTCATCTATGAAGTCGGGTGCGATACCCGTTTTAGCAAGCAATGCACTTACTGCTGTTCGTCCCAGCTCAACTGCACTCAGATTCGCAAATTGGGTACCCGCTTTAGTAAAAGGAGTGCGTATCCCATCAACAATGTATAGCGGTTGTTTCATGTTTTTATCACATTCATAGATTTGGCTTTTGTCGGTCCCCGGTGCCGGTGTTGTTGATGACAGATTGGGTCCTTGGGTTTTTCTCGATTGTCCACAATCTTTTCCTCTTTGAGCGCTTGGCCGACCTTGTGCAGTTTGCGAATGTCTTTAGCCGAGTGAAAGAGTATGTGGTTGGGCCGTATCTCCGTAGCGTTGGAAAAACGGGAATTAATCTCGTTAATCAATGCTTCGTTATCAATGGATCCCTGTTTGCTGATGTGGAGAATGAGTTCGTCTATTTCCAATGGGTCATCGTTTACTTTTCGAAGTTCAAGTTGCCAGGCGCCGATAGCGTCTACGCTATCAAGAAGGAATTCCAGATCGTTGAAATTTACGAGTGTGCCTTTGACTTTTTGAAGTTGCATCGAGCGTACGTCAGAAATGCGTGAGATTTTTCCCTCTAACCGCGCTAGTTGACGGCCGCAATGCGGACAGGGCTCATAGTTAATCCCACCGTCTATGAAATCACCGGTGCGGTAGCGGAGGATGACGGTGCCTCGTGAGTTTAACGGAGTGTAAACAATTTCACCACCCTCGCCATCGGGACGGACCTCTCCAGTCTCAGGATTGATAATTTCTACAATGCCCATATCAGGATACAAGTGGTAACCGGCGGAAAGCTCATCACGGTGGAAGGGACATTCTACCCATGCCATCCTGGATTCCGTGAACGCATAAGTGGCAACCACCGATACATTTGGCGATCCCAGTGTAGCACATAAATCTGACAGCTTGCGCCGTGTCCCAGCAACAACCTTTTCTCCACCTAGAATTATAAGTCGCAGATTCTCGAAATGTTCACCCTCTTCCATTGCCTGATTAAGGATGTGGTAAATGAAAGTCGGCATCCCAATCAGAACCGTGGGTTTAATTTTTTTTATAAGCTGAATACTGCCTTCGGTACCCGTCACTTTCCCCCCTCCTGATCCGAGGCAGAATAGGTTTTTCTCGAGTGCTCCGAAATGAACTTGCCAGTAAGCTAAGTGCGGTGCATAGGGAAACACGTTGAGGATGCGGTCTTCCTTTTCTGCATGTGCAATTTCAACAATTCTAGCACCACTCACAGCTAAATTGCGAAGATCATGTTGTGTGTAAAGGAAGGGGATTGGCTCTGTGGACCGCCCGGTGGTACTGGTCATGAAAATTGGCCGATACTCGCGCTCCAATTCTTCTTTAACACGCGCCTTTCCACGCATCAGTGCGCGAAGAAAAACTTCCGGTTGTCGGGCGAGTAATTGAGAATCTGGAATGAGAATAAAGTCTCGAATCTTACTTGTATTTTCCGGTGTGGACAATAGGTCTTCTTTGCTTGTAAAGGGGAGTCTCTGTAAATCCTCCGCCGTCCGGATGTCATTCACCTCAATTTTATGGTCATGAAATAGCTGGCTGTAATGCTTTGAAAAGGGGAGAACCTTTCGGCGTAAAAAATGATTAAGGACCTTCCCTTGATGAGAGAGGATAGATCTTTTATCAAGGGCGTCCCAGTTTCTAGTTAACATTGATGTTTTCATTTACTTCGACCTTTCGATTTAGAAGTGAACAGATCTTATCCAGCTGTCTTTCCGCTTCCTGACGTCCACAAGCAATGTATTTGCCGGGTTTATTATATTCATACCATTCAGAGTCACAGGTTATGGGTTGCAATACGACATCTGCCCGCAATAAATCCCGCTCAACAATATGAATTTGACCGCCTTCCATGCTTCGCATCACAGTGTCCATGATATTTCCTTCAGCGAAGTAATTTAAGTGCCTGTTAACAAACTGGAAGAAGCCCTTTATGAAGTTTCGATCACCGTTGTGTTTATCAGTTGAAGCGCACTCCCGCATGTAGCTGGGAGAGAGAACCGTGCTCACAGCAATGATATTCTCGATCCCCATCTCTTCTAAGACATCAACGGGTAAAGGGTTGGTGACACCGCCATCGATATAAGTTTCCCCATTAATCTCCATTGGAACAAAGACACCCGGAATGGTACAACTGGCTCGCACCGCGGAGACGACGTCTCCTTCAGAAAACACTTCAGGTTCCATCGTGTTTATATTCGATGCTACGATCCGGAGTGGAATGGACAAGTCGGCGAAACGAGCATGGCCCAAAGCCCGCCTCAGTCTGTTCTTTATTTTCCTTCCGAGGAAAAAGGCGCGCCGTGGCGGTAGGACCACATCGAGGAGTTCGAGTAATCCCCATCGTTTTTCGAGTTTCCGAGAGAGCCTATCCATATCTCGCCCATTATAACCATAGGCCCAATGGGCGGCGATATAGGCACCCATGCTCGAAGCAGCAACAACGTCGATATCGATACCGTTTTCCTCAAGTACCTGGATGACACCGATGTGAGCCAGACCTTTGGCGCTTCCCGGGGAGAGTGCGAGACCAATCCGACAACGCCCGATCTCGCGGGCAATGCGGCGGAACTGCGCGTTGTAGCGTCGTTCCACTTCGTGGTCATAGTCGGGCCCGGGTGGAATCTTGAGATCATTAGGTTGAGTGCGAATAATACCGCTTAACGGTATGCCGATTTTGTCATGGATGAATTGCAGATTTTGAGGTGATTCTCCTTTTTCCAGAATAAGCAAAGGTTTAATTTTCCGGGTATCCTTTGCTAATCGATTGCTCACTTCTCTGATTAAAAGATTAATCGCGTAGAAGTCTTTTGTTCTTTGGCTTAATGTGATATAAATATTTTCGAAGTGAATAGCACACTCAAACAAGGTTCGCCGAATACTATCCCCCGCGAAGTAGAGGAGAACAAAGGTGTAAGACTTATAGCAGGTCTCGAGAAAGGGAAGGAGACGGGAGAAAGCCTGGTGGTCATCGCCTAAAGTAATTTTGAGTTTAAGATAGGCGACCTCCTTTTCTGATTTAAAAAAACTATTACTGTTCGTATAATCGTTGGCCGCAGGAATCTTTTTACCCAAATCAGCCAAATTGTATTCCCCACCGTCTTCGACGAATTCAATGAGTAGAACTTTACGAAAAGTTTCCTCGTGAAGAATATGGCAAAGCTTTGATCGGATTTCTTCATTAAGCAATTGCTTTGCCTGATCGACGAAAACTACGGTGTTCTTTTTACTGTCTTTAAAGGTATCTTTGTTGAATTCTACATTAAGCGATCGATTGCCAGAGTCATGTTCAAGAGACTTGACCAGCTTTTCATTATCGATCAGAACTTGCCGCAGGCGATTAACGGGTATTCGCAACACTCGTGAAGCCGCTTTAAATAATGGATGTGATTCAAGATTCTGAATGAATTTATTCACCGATTTATTTCTACAGAATACTATATGTTACTAGACAGTTACATGAGCGATAAGTGACGATTAAAATTCCAACAAGGGTCCCGTAATTGGTTTTTAGCTAATAAAATTTTACATTAGCTTTATATTTATTGCCAGCTTGAATAACAGCTGACTAGAGCAATTACCCTATATATGATCGTCGATATTTTCGAGATAATAGTTTATCAACTATATTTATTTACACTATTTTAACTTAAATCGATTGATAAAATAAGAGCCTAGCTAGTAATGACTTAGTTCATTATAGTTTTTGCAATTATTCTACTTACATATCGTAAAATGAGCACTTTTCTTAAGAAAATAGATGATATACGGGGTGCTAGAAAAATTGGCTATATGCAGTATTAGAAATACTGGATGCAGGATATCCGATTTCGGATTGCAGAATGCAGATTGTGGATTGACACACGATGCAGTGAAGCAAAATGCAAGTTAATCCAATCGATTCCTAATTTATCGCATCATCACAAACACGCATGTTCGCTTTCACCCATTATCGCTTTATCGCGCTTACTTTTCAACTAGCAGCACCAGTGTCGAATGAGATGAGAGTAAATTTCCGTACCCTTCTCTAATTGATCGAGATCGATCCATTCATCATGGGTGTGTGCCTGTGCGATATCGCCCGGGCCAAAAACAACTATTTTCTTCATTGCCGATAACATCGCTCCGTCGGTGCCGTAGGATACCGTTCGCGGCGTTTTTTTCCCGGTAAGCTGTAAAACTTCTTTAACGAAATCCGATTGAGGGTCGACATAGAGCGGTGTGGCCTGTGACCGAAGGTCGAATTCAATTCCACTATCCGCTGCCGCTTTTCGCGCTCTCTCAACGAGTGCATCGGCATTTTGACCGGGCATCGGGCGAAAATAAACGGTGCAAACACTCTGCGGTGGGGTAATATTAATGGCCTTGGTATGGTCATTAATACCAATGTTCCAGCTCATGGTGGGGGGATCAAACTCATCATTTTGCCACGAGGGATCGGATTCAATCTCATCATGAATGTTTTTCATTTCAGTGAGAAAGGGAATCATTGCCAGGTTGGCATTAATGCCCTCACGGGTACTTGAATGAGCCGCTCTTCCCTTGGAGGTGGCAACAAATCCATAAGTTCCTTTGTGCGCATAAACGACCTCCAGCATTGTCGGTTCACCAATGATACCATTGCTCTCACCTTCGACCATTTCTCGGTAAAATTTTGAATTGTCTGCCACTTGTTTTGCACCCCCGTAACCTATTTCTTCATCCGCAGTGCAGGTAATATAGATGGGATTTTTCAACTCCGCTGCCGAAAACTGTTCCGCTGCCGCCATCATGCAGGCGATAGAGCCTTTCATGTCACAGCTACCGCGACCGTAAAGTTTGTTCCCTTTGATCTTCGGGTTAAAAGGTCCATCTTCTTCAGTAAACCAGGGATCGGCGGGCACGACATCAGTATGACCGAAATAGGCCATTCCACCGCTCCCTTCTCCTTTTTTACCGATGACATTAACTTTTTGAACCCCGTTGTCATCGTTATACTCGATGCGCTCAGTTTCGAAACCAAGCTTAGTTAATGTCTCTTGAACATAATCGCTGACCGGGGCGTTGGAAAATACACTTGTAGACTCAAACGCGATTAAATCCTGATCATATTGAAGTGAATTCATAGTTTAATAATATCTCTTTTAAAGACGTAAAAAGTAGATCAATAAGATAATAATTTAAGAGGGAATTCAAAATTAATCGGACTGAATAAGTAATTCCCGGATTAGGGAATAAACACGTTTTCGCGTTCTTGCTTAACGAGGGGTCGATTTCCGTTTTCAGTTACGACAACCGCTTGTTCTGTATGGACTGCACCGTTTCCAAGATACATGACGCACGATTCAAGATTGAAAATCATTCCCGCCTCGAGGACAATATCGGATGGTATATCTACACAATCGTCACGAATACGCAGTCCGTTGTCGGCGACTATTATCGGGTATTCACGTACTTCCAGGCCATAACTATGTCCATGGGGAAATGAATCCGTGATACCGTTATTATCGAGTGTCTGGCGCATAGCATGTTGAACTTCAGACGCTTTAACTCCCGGTTTTATCACATCGAGAGCAGCTGCCATCGCGGCGCGTAAAGCTTGGTGACGGGCTGAGAGCTCTTTTGGCGGTTCACTCATCGCTACCGTTGTGCCGGTGTCTGAAAACTGATGATTATAATAGCAACCATAATCCACATAAAACACATCGTTCTCGCTGAAACGGTGTTCCACTTCAGCGGCAATACCTAATCCTTGGATAGCGTATAAAAAATGTTCAAAATCACCACCTTGTTCTGAAACCCGAATGCGAAAATTTTGGACGAGTTCACTCGCGAGGCTGCCTGGTTTTAAGAGAGCGAGACTTTCCATCGCCGCCTGTTCACTGATTTCAGCACCGCGGGTCAAACTGGCAAGATCATCTTCGCTTTTTACCATTCTAATGAGACGGATCAGATTCGTACAATCTTTTATCGATGCCTTCGACAGTCCGTTGCTAATAGCAGCTTCTGTATCCGCGGGTAGATTTTCTTTTTCCAAACCGATGCGTGCTTCCAGCAATCCGCGATCATTTAAAATTGCGTGAAGTGATTCTGTAGGGGTGCTACAGTTATAGGGATTTTTATGTAATTCATGGAAATTTCGTAGATGGCCAGGGATTTCAAAAGGAGGTAAAGTTGAATTATTAAATTCTGAGGAATTACCGTAGGTATATATATCGCTTACCCAATTGTCGGCTGCGTTTAACGAGAAGAGAGGATTAACGACAAGCGCTGGTTCGCCATTAAAGGGGTATACCGCGTAACTCTGGGCCAGCCGACTCGGGGCGCCGGGAACCATCATGTAATCCTTGAAAAGTGGATCGATCCAGCAGTAATAATCCGTGAAATAAGTGACATTGGCAAAGGATGTAGCGATGAGAACATCCAGATTGTAGTTGCGCATATATTCATCAGCGCGCGCTTTGTTAAAAAACATAGACTCTTTTTTCTATAAGTTATACACGCAAAGAGTGAAAACCTGAAGTGTAATCAGGTTGCGCGCTGACTGTCTTTTATCTCGATAGTAGGATTTTCGAGCTCTAATTGCTGATGGTATATGGAACTGGGTTTGACATCTGCTGGAGCTGGGATACGAACAGGAACATCAGCTAGCCTTGGTTCGATGGTTAGCTCACCACGGACAATTTCACTCTTAAACTGTTCAAGTACCTCATTACTTTTGTTAAGTATTATGATCGGCCACGCATCCAGCGCACAGTATTGGGCGAGCAGCAACCGTCGCGGTTTGTCAGAAGTATTGATCGCGGAACCGTGAAGCATGCGAACATGATGGATAGAAATACCGCCCGCTTTTAGCTCAATCGGCACTGCACCTTCAGGTTTAAATTCGGGATCGGTTACGGCGCCGATAAATTTTCCGTTTTGATGATGACTGTATATTTTACCTTTATGTGAACCGGGAATGACCATCAAACATCCGTTTTCTGTGGTCATGTCATCGATTGCGACGCCTACGGCAAGGAGGTCATCATTGGTATGCGGATAAAATGCCCAGTCCTGGTGCCATTGTACAGGACTGCCAAGTTTGTCCAATTTCATATTTAATTTATGTCCGTTACAGCGGAGACCATAGCCGATCAATTGAGACACTATCGCGAGTATTCTCTCGTGATGGAGCGAAGCATTATAAACGGGATGTTGTTTAAAGGAGTTTTTAATACGGCGTAACTGAGGATTATCCGGGCTGTGCTCAGGTTCCAGGTCGAATACATCATTTGATTCTGTAACCGCCCGCGATTTCTCAACAAATTCGCTTGTCACGCGGCGGAGATCGTCAACCTCCTCTTCAGACAACACGCCTTCAACCCCAATATATCCCTGTGAATGATAGAATTCTATTTGTTCGTCCGTTAGTACGTATTCCTCAGTAAGCATAATTGATCCTTAGCTAGGTTAGAAAAGGTGTATGATTAAAAAGTGATCTTCAGTGTATTTGGATACCAGAGAGTAAGATAAAGTTGCTGCCTCACTACATTGCAATGTAAATTACTGAGTCTTAAGAGATTTTATACGTATTTTTGCTCTTGTGAAGTTTATTTTTGGCAAATGACAATTAATCGTAAATTGTTTCACTTATGATACTAGGGATTGAAAGTTCCTGTGATGAATCTGCGCTGGCATTATTTGATGAACAGAGAGGGCTTGTTGGTGAATGGGTGCACTCGCAAATCGCTGTTCACGAAAATTACGGAGGTATCGTCCCCGATTTAGCCAGTCGCGAGCATTTAAAGAAATTTCCCTTATTATTGGATGAGATGCAAACAACACTGGACGGTAATGCTGTTGATCGTATCGCGGTGACTTGCGGACCGGGACTTGCCGGTTGCCTGGCTATGGGAATAGCCCTTGCTAAGAGTTTAGCCTTGGCATGGCAGATTTCATTAGTGGGAGTCAATCATCTGCGCGGTCACGCCTATTCGCCGTTTATCCTTTTACATCAGAATGATCCCTCTCAATTTGATATAAATCTACAAAAATGCCTTCCCCATCTTGGTCTCATTGTCTCAGGCGGAAATACAATTCTCTTCAGGCTTAATGAAAACCGTTCGCTGGAGATTCTCGCTCAGACGGTGGACGACGCGGCCGGTGAAGCGCTGGACAAGGGCGCAAAATTACTGGGAATGAAGTATCCCGGAGGCCCACTTATTGAAGAACACGCGGAACGGGGTAACAATAAAGCTTTTGATTTCCCCAGAGCCTATTTTCACAGCGATGAGTTGAAATTCAGTTTTTCAGGATTAAAAACAAGCCTTCGCTATCGCTTGGAAAAAATTAATGATGACAACCTTGAGACTTTAATGCCC
Source organism: Opitutales bacterium (assembly GCA_963692525.1). Taxonomy (GTDB): domain Bacteria; phylum Verrucomicrobiota; class Verrucomicrobiia; order Opitutales; family PNEW01; genus PNEW01. Next base: position 4,112,402 of record OY829953.1, on the reverse strand, counting down.
GATATCTGTGCCAGTTACCAGGAAGCGGTCGTTCAAGCTCTAGCGCGAAAAACTGAACAGGTTTTATCGTGTTCGTCATTTGCCAGTTTAGGTTTATCTGGCGGTGTCGCTAATAATAAACGCCTGCGAGCGGTATTTAATGCTCTCGCTCAAAGCCACGAGCTTCCACTTTTTATAGCTGAGCCCGCTCATACGGGTGATAACGCTGCGATGATCGCTTTTGATGCTTACGCCGACTCCAAGGGGACGATTCCATCTGAAAATTTTGATTTATCTTTCCATCCATCCTTAACCCTAAGTCCGAAGAATTCAGCGGTTTAAGTTGAAACCCGTTTTATCTTTACTATATTACCCTAATTAGTAAATTGCACACTCCCAAACGAGAAAATGGGTTTCTAGAGATGAAATCAGTGAATGAAACAATGCAGAACCCCTCAAAAGTGGAGGGAATTAAAGACGCCAGCGATTATCTACGTGGCACCATACTTGAGGGTCTCGCGGACGACACGACCGGAGCAATCGCTAAAAGCGATACGCAATTAACTAAATTTCACGGAATTTACCAGCAGGACGACCGGGATCTTCGTCGTGAAAGGCGTCAACAGAAGCTGGAGAAAGCGTTTAGTTTTATGGTCCGCATTCGCAATCCGGGGGGCATATGCAGTCCTGATAGTTGGCTGATGGTTGATGAGATCGCGGATAAGTACGCCAACGGATCCATCAGATTAACCAGCCGTCAATCGTTTCAACTTCACGGTGTCCTCAAGGGCAATCTCAAAAAAACGATTAAGGAGATCAATGATGGTCTACTCGATACGATTGCGGCCTGTGGAGATGTCAATCGCAACGTCATGTGCAACCCCAATCCCTATCAATCGAAAGTGCATGAAGCTGTATATGAAGTGGCGAAAGCTATCAGTAATCATATGACTCCCCAGACGCATGCTTACCACGAAATATGGCTGAATGGGGAATTGGTAGGGGGTGCCAAAGAAGATGAGGATGTGGAACCCATTTACGGTAAAACCTATCTTCCGCGAAAATTTAAAACCTCAATCGCCGTCCCGCCGAGTAATGATGTAGATTTATTCAGCCAGGATTTAAGCTTTATTGCGATTGTAGATGATGACAAACTGGTTGGTTTTAATGTCACAACCGGCGGGGGCATGGGGATGGACCATAATAAACCGGAGACCTATCCGCGCCTTGCCGATGTTATAGGCTATATAACACCTGAGCAAGTCATCCCAATCGCGGAAGCCGTGGTTACTACACAGCGCGATTATGGCGATCGCAGTAATCGCAAGCATGCACGCCTTAAGTATACGATTGAAGACCGAGGTCTTGAATGGTTCAAGGGTGAAGTGGAATCTCGATCAGGGATTAAGCTTCAACCTGAGCGCCCCTATAAGTTCGACACCACCGCCGATCGATTTGGCTGGAGTAAGGGTACTAATGGCTTTTGGAACGTTAATCTGTTTATTGAAAACGGACGGGTTAAAGATACTGAGAATTTTAAAATAAAGACAGGTTTGAGGGAAATCGCTAAGATTCACAAAGGTGATCTTCGTATCACGCCGAATCAGAATCTGATTATCGGCAATATAGCAGAAGAGGATCGCCCGACAATTGAGAATCTACTTAAGAAGCACCACATATTTGAGAGTTACAATCAATCTGCCTTAAGGCTCAATTCTATGGCCTGTGTGGCTATGCCTACTTGTGGCCTGGCGCTTGCCGAGAGCGAGCGTCAGCTTCCCGATATCATAACAAAATTAGATTTAGCAATTGAGGAATCTGGATTGCGTGATGATGCGATTAGTATTCGCATGACTGGTTGCCCCAATGGTTGTGTTCGACCTTATCTCGGTGAGATCGGACTAGTCGGTCGTTCGCCAGGTAAATATAATATCTATCTTGGAGCGAAGATCGACGGAACACGGCTCAACAAATTATACAAGAAAGCAGATACAGTCGATGAGGTCATTGAGGAACTATCACCGATTATTAGGCATTATGCGACGGAAAGAGAAGCGGGAGAAGAGTTCGGTGATTTTGTTATCCGCAAGGAATACGTCAAAGCTACGCTTGCCGGGCGAGAGTTCCATGATTGATGCGTGCAAACGATAGGCATTGCAAGTTTTGAGGAGCAGGCAGCGGCATTCGACCATTCGGTGACCGCGACACCGAAAATTTCCACTTTTTGTTCAGGCAGTGACTGGATATTATCTGCTCATAAAAATTTACATCCACCGCGAGAAACATTGGTCTATGAAGATGAGGATCATTGGCTGACGCTCACTCAAGGGCCTCTCTTCCATCTAAGTAATGTTATACAGCCGATGGAGTCAGCCTGGTGTTTTAGCTGTCCCCTCATCGGTCCTGATCCCAGGCATAGTGTCAGTCTGCTTCTTAAGCTTCTAAGGCGTCGTCGGGAAAATATTTCTCTTTTATTACTTGGCGGTATTCCTCGCGGTTCAAAAATGCATGCCTATTGCTATCGGTATATAGGTAAATTTTTCCGCATTCAGGCTTTTCCAGGAAGCGATTGCTGTGAGGCAAGTCTCAAAGGAGGTGCGGACGGTTATCTCTCGCGACGCAGTGTCAGCTTCCGGGCGTCGTTGAGATCGGGCATGCGAAAAGCGATAAAAGAAGGGGTTGATTTCGAACACTTATCCGGGAACATGGACGGTATCAGCATACTGAATCGCGTGCTTTCGGTTGAGATGCGGTCGTGGAAACATGGAGCGGGAGAAAGTGTCTTCCGACATCATGATCACTACCAGTTTTACCGTGACCTAATCAAGCGAACAGCGAGTAAGGGATTATTGCGAGCGGTTTTTGCCAGGCGAGAGGGTGAGGATATTGCCTACGTGATAGGAGGAATTCTGGGACGCAAATATCGCGGATTCCAAATGGGTTTTGACGCCTCTATGAGAGCAATGGGAGCTGGTAATTTGGTTCAATTTGAATTGATTGAAGCCCTCTGCGATGAAGGTGTGGAGTACTACGATTTAGGAATGGATATGAATTATAAAAGGCGTTGGGCCGAGAATCGGCTTGAATTTGTCAACCTTCTCGTGACCCCTTGAGGGAGGTAGGGGTTTTCGAAAAAGCGTAAATGTGTGTATGCGGTAATGCGGTAGAACTATCTACGGCTTCGTCTATCCAGCAATTAACTATAATATCGTGGCGCGTTTGAGTGAGTGGTAATTAAAGAAGCGTGCAGGGATCAGCCGTCGCCAAGGCTATGTCGGACAGGACTTCGATGGACTCAGCCGAATCGCAGCCCGCTCCGCCCTAAGTTGCAAAATTTATGAAGTAATAAGAGACACAGACGAAGACGTCGCCTTTTAATCTATGAGGCCGACTCTCCTGGCATGTCTGCCGCCATCGAAAGGAACATCCAACCATTCATTCACTATTTCGAGGGCGGTCTCTTCTGAGATCATACGTTGCCCGAGAGATAACATATTCGCATCATTGTGGGCACGACTTAGGTTGGCCGTTTCTACATTCCAGCAGAGTGCGCAACGAATACCTTTAACTTTATTGGCACACATCGCTTCACCATTACCTGATCCCCCCAGAACAATGCCGCGTTCGCATTCCCCTCCAGCGACGGATTCAGCTGCCGGTCTAATGAAAAGGGGAAAATCGACTGATTCATTGCTATTCGTTCCAAAGTCTTTTATGGTGTGCCCCTTGTCTATCAACATTGCCTTGATTGCTTCCTTATATTCAAAACCGGCATGATCTGTTCCCAAGGCGATATTCATAATATGAAAAATTGGATAAGGATCAGGGAGAAAGCAATTTTTTTAGGAAAAAAGGAACGCCGTAAGTTGGGCCCAATTTTTGTTTTCGATTCGATTGTCATACAGGGATTGATACAAGTTGAAAGAAATAGTTTGTTTCACCACCCTCTCTTCATAAAGATTACGTAGTTTAATAATTTCTCTCTCCATTTATACATGTGAAAATCATTCACCGTTACATTTTTCGGTCTGTATTATTTTCCAGTCTCGCGGCGGTTGGTCTCTTTGTGTTTTTACTCCTCGCGGGAAATATTCTCAAGGATATCATTGGTTTATTGATGACCGGACGATTAAACCTGCAGATGTTTCTGCAATTAATGTTACTGCTCATTCCCTATGTTGTTTCATATGCCTTACCTTTAGGGATTTTAACGGGTTTACTGATGGCCTTAGGTCGTCTTTCGGCCCATCGAGAAGTAGTCGCATTAAAGTCAGTGGGAATTTCTATTTTTTATATAGCGACCCCGGTAATAACTGTTGCACTGCTCGGGGTAGTATTATCAGCCTTGATTAATTGTTATTATGCGCCCGAGGCGAAAACGCGTTATCGCAATGTTCTCGCCAATACTGTGCGCCAGTCACCTTTGAGCTTTGTTGCCCCCAAAACTTTTATCCACGAGTTCACCGGATACGTGCTCTACGTGGGAGAAAAGAGTGGGAACACTTTAAAGGATTTTTGGATTTGGGAACTCGATGATAATTATAATGCGATTAAGCTACTGCGAGCCCGTGAAGGGAAATTTAATTATGACGCCAAAGGTGACGCACTGATTCTCACCCTCGTTGAAGGATTTTCAGAAATGCGCAGCGCGAGAAATCCTAATGATTTGCAAAGTATCCGGCCGACTGTTTCGTTTCGCTTAGCTCGCTTGCGATTACCGCTTGATCGTCTGCTTGGACGTAAGAGTAGTTATGTCAGCCTTTCCACTTTAAATATTAACCAGCTGATGGATCGCAAAGAAATGCTGGCGGAAAAAATTACTCAACTTGAAAATGTAGTTGATGCGGATGAACGCAAAACAACGATTACTGAAAAGATAAAAGTACAGATGCAGATTCAAAAAAATATTGCGATGGCATTCTCGGTTCTCTCCCTGACTCTAATTGGCATACCACTAGGCATCAAAGTCAGTCGAAAAGAAACTTATGCCAATCTCGGCCTGGCGCTCGCACTTGCCATGGGTTACTATTTTCTCATCATTATGGTCGGTTGGTTGGAGAAATCACCTCGGTTACGTCCCGATCTAATTATTTGGGTGCCCAATCTCGTTTTTCAAGCAACCGGGCTCTGGTTGATTTTCCGCGCTAACCAGTAATTGCCGTCTGATCCTTAATTGTTATCTTCAGGTTCGAAGGATTCGAGCTCAAGTTTGTCCTTACCTTTTTTCAGCTTGTCGATTTTTATTTCAGCATCTTTCAGACGCTTTTGACAGGCGATAAGGAGGTTATTCCCTTCTTCGAATTTAGAGACTAATTCAGCGAGCGAAATATCCCCGCTTTCCATTGATTCAACAATTGTTTCCAGGCGTTCGAGAGATTCTTCGAAATCCGGATTATCCGAGGTTTTTGCGCTCATAACGATAAATGAAGAAGTTAATAGCCAGAAAATTTAAAAGTTCAGGTTTCAGGTTTTAGCGAAAAGCCGAAAAAATGGCAATTAAACTCTCCGTCTAGAATGACGATGGCTGAAACCAGAAGTTGAATTATTCGCCCTATTCATAATTCTTGAGCGTTCCGTTTTGCGCTGGCAAGATTGCGAAAGGTTTATTGAAATTATATCTATGCACAGCGTATTAACGATTTTTATTATCCTCTTAGTGATCAGGCTTATTACCGAATTGTGGCTCGATGGACTCAATCGAAAAGAAGTATTGAAAAATGCACACTCGGTGCCTGATGCTTTTCGTGAATTTATTGACCCTCCAACTTATGAGAAGTCTGTCGCTTACACATTAGCGAAGAATCAATTAAGCAAAATTGAAACGGGTTTTGATGCGACGATTCTTGCCCTTGTCATATTAAGTGGATTTTTACCCTGGGTTTATGAAGGGTTGGCCAATTATCTAGGGCACTCGATCTGGGCACAGTCTATCATCCTGATCATTATTGGGCTCGTTTTGGGGGTCCCTTCTCTTCCCCTTGAATGGTGGAATCAATTTCGGCTCGAAGAACGATTTGGTTTTAATAAAAGCACTTTGCAGCTTTGGTTGATGGATAAGGTAAAGGGTTTACTCATCGGCTTGGTCATTGGATACCCCATGCTTTGTATTCTACTCTGGATTGTCCACCTTCCCCATTGGTGGATATGGGCTTTTATCATTTCCTTCTGTTTTCAGCTATTGATGATGGTTATTTACCCCATGTTTATTATGCCGTTGTTTAATAAATTTGAACCGCTACCCGAGGGTGACCTGCGAGAGCGTCTTATGGCCCTTGCCGACCGCACGGGGTTTAAGGCTAAAACGATTCTCGTGATGGATGGAAGCAAACGCTCTGCTCACTCGAATGCGTTTTTTACCGGCTTTGGTAAAATACGACGCATTGTTCTCTATGATACATTAATGGAGCAATTGAAACCTGAAGAACTTGAAGCTGTTTTAGCGCACGAAATCGGTCATTATAAATTAGGACATATACCTAAAATGATATTCCTCTCAGGTTTAATGATGTTGATAGGCTTTTGGGTGCTTGCCAAGCTGGCCGCCAGCACCTGGTTTTACGTCGGGTTTTCGTTTTCACCCGATAGTGATATAGCGATCGCATTCTTGCTGTTTTCTCTCATAAGCGGGCTTTTTACTTTTTGGTTGTCACCCTTGTTCAACTTGAGGTCACGTAAACATGAGTTTGAGGCCGATAACTTTTCGAGTAAGGCATTAAATACCTATAAACCATTGATTGATTCTTTGAGAAAGCTTTCGGAAAAAAACCTCAGCAATCTTACCCCGCATCCGCTATACAGTCGTTTTCATTACTCACACCCGACACTTATAGAGCGGGAGCGCACTTTAGCTGAAACCCCATCTCCCGAGATTACGACGTAAGTTCGGATCAGATTTAGAGAGCAAGCTGCTAATTAAATGCGCCCATACTTATTATTCAAATATGGTTTCTCAGGCGTGGTAATTCTCTGGCTCAGCGTATTAACGCTGGAAGCTAAACTCATTCGTGTGGCGACACTTAATCTCTACAACTATGTGATTACTAATCGAATGGTAGGTAGTGTTTACCGTAAAGATTACCCCAAACCCGAGGATGAGAAACAAGCACTGAGAGAAGTCGTCATCAAGACAGAACCTGATATCCTCGCAGTACAGGAAATAGGACCAAAGCCATACCTGCTGGAATTTCAGCGTGATTTACGAAGTGATGGTATCGATTATCCCTATATTATTTTAATGGAAGCTGTAGATAAAGATCGCCACACGGGGATACTATCAAAACTTCCTTTCGATCAAGTTAAGCGCCATGATAATCTGGAATTTAAATGGTTTAACGAGAGGCTTAAGGTAAAACGCGGGCTTCTTGAAATCACTTTTAAAAGTGAAAACTTAGAGTGGTCGCTTTTTAATCTGCATTTAAAAAGTCGATACACCGTCCACGAGGAGGATCCGGAAGGTCGGATTCAACGTGAAGGTGAGGCTACTGTTATTCGTAATTATATTAAAAAAAATTACCTTCAGAATTCTAATCTGCACTATCTCATTGTCGGCGATTTTAACGATACGATCGGCAGCAAAACTCTGCGCCGGCTTTTAAAAAGCGGTTCTACTAAGATTGCAGATCCCGTGTCAGCCCGTGACTCTCGCGGTGAGACCTGGACCTATTACTATAAGAAAGAAGATGTGTACTCTCGGTTTGACTATATTCTCTCATCCCCAGCCATGGTGCCGTATATCGAAAGCGCGAGTGGAACTATCGTCGATATACCGGCAATGAAGCGCGCATCAGATCATCGCCTCGTATATGTTGATATCATTATACGAGAAGAGTAAATCCAGACTACGACGGCGGTCTGCTCATTTCGATTTTACAATAAATGCGACGTAATGCCTCCTCGACAGAAGAGGGCAGGGGCGGACTGAATGCTGAATCAACATTCGCTTTCAGGTGATCGAGATTTGATGTGCCCGTGACAATTACATGAATGGCTTTTTGATTAGCGACATATTTGATGCCACGGTCCGCTAAGAGCGCCACACCCTCTTTGATCCAGTGAAATATCGGGTCACTTTCAGATAATGCTTCCTGTCCCAGTATCCCTTCATCCTTATAAGTGTTAATCCATTTAATCAAATCATGTGGATCGTAGAATGGTTTTCTCACCGGTGACATGCATAAGAGGCCGGGATCATTTATTGAACTTTTTGGAAAGATTCGTCGCTCAGGTCCCTGAATGCACATGTTATAACGAAACATAAAAACATCAAATAAATCCGTCTCAATGGCCTGTGATATTGTAGACTGATCGAGATCCCCCCACATATGCTCACTCACACCGAGGAATTGTATCATTCCCTCTTCTTTCAATCGGACAAAAGTGGGATACAGCCTATCGATCGCTTCCCGGTAGTGCTCCGGTTTAAGACCATGGAGTAAGACGATATCTAATCTATCCGTATGAAGGCGTTTCAAGCTGCGTTCGACCGAGGAGACCATTTTTTCAGGTGCTTTCAGAAGCGCTTCCCCTTCATTAACCTGGATTTTTGTGCAAATAATACTGGAAGTTGCCAGCTTTGCCTCTTTAAGCGCACTGCCTAAGATCGCTTCAGTGTTTCCATAAGCGGGAGAAGTATCGAAAAAATTTATACCCAAGTCCAATGCGCGATAGATAATTTGATGGGCCTGGGATTCAGTCATTCCCAGTTTTTGCCCCAATCGGGAGTCACCCCCCGTTCCTAAACCGACACGTGATACCCGTAGACCAGTCCTTCCTAAACGAACGAATTCCATTTTATCTATATATGATTCAAGTAAATGTTACTTGGATAAATAGAGAGTTACTACAAAAATTTTTATTGAGGTGGGCTACTATTATCACGCCACTTTACGCCTAACCCCGGTTTATCGAATGGACTAAGACAACCGTCTATTAGTTCGGGCACACCTTCCACCGCGGAATCACTTTTTACGCCACTGGTACCTATTTCGGCACGTGGACATTGCATCGCCGTAACCAGATGAAGTCCCCAAACTTCTCCTCCACGGTGAGGAATGACAGTGATGCTGTTCTTATTCGCTAAGGCGCATATCTTTTTTGCTTCCGTGATTCCGCCGCACCAGGACACATCGGGTTGTATAATGTGAGCAGCCTTCCGGTCTATTAATTCCTGGAAACCGTATTGAGTGAATTCGTGTTCACCGGTGGCTATCTGCGTTGAACTCACTTCGCTCGTCAATCGCGTGTACCCATTGTAGTCGTCTGCAATAAGTGGTTCTTCAATCCACTTCAAATTGTAGGGTGCCAGTTGTTCAGCCATCTCAAGTGTATAGTCGACATTCCACCCCATCCAGCAGTCGAGCATTAACTCTGCTTCACTTCCAATTTGTTCACGCGCGTTCGCGACTCGCTCCACATTTCGTCGCATACCTTCGGTCCCGTCCGCGGGGCCCGCTACTTTTGAAATTTTAAAAGCGCGAAACCCGGAGTCTATATTCGCGCCGATATTTTCACCCGTAGCGTAAGCGAGCACCGGAGTATTTTCTGTGCTGCCGAGACATTCGTATACGGGTACTTTTTTTATCTTACCAATTAAATCCCATAGCGCGATATCAACACCACTGATAGCCATAACGGCGATCCCTTTACGACCGTAGGCTATAGTCTCCCAGCACATCTCTTCCCATAATTGTTCAACATTAAATGGGTCGCGTCCTATAAGGATCTTAGGGAGTGCATGTTTGACGATCTCAATTGCAGCGACTCCGCCCCCGCCGGCCCCTATACCTATAAGTCCTTCATCGGTATGTATTTCTACACCAAAATGCCAGAATTTTTCCCGCCAACCCCCGGGGGTCGGTTGATAATTGGGGTAAAAAGGCAAGACCTCAGTAATTTTCATCAAGCTTCATTCAAGAAATTACTGAATCGATTTCTCTTTAACGTGAATGAACTTATCCCGAGATATTATTAACTAATTAATAAACGCGAATGGGAACTTGCACGGCGCCAAAACCAGCCGCTTCCATATAGAGGTAACCGGTGCCTGGCGCCCCTCCCTCTACTGTAACATTGACCGTTCTCGCGCCACCCGGAATGATGACTTCAGGCATGATTATACTATCCGGAACATCGGTTGTTACATCAATATAAAGACCGCTTGCCGGTGCTTCACTGTATAATTGAAAGATGAGAATATCACGTTGCCCCGAAGCTAAGTTGACTGATCCGGGGATGACATTAAAGCTTGCGGAATCAACATAGAAATCACCAATCGGTAATTCTCCCTGATCAGTACGTAACACTATCTCGTAACTGTTTTTCGTGGGTAAATTGGGAACCGAGAAGCCAATTGAAAATGGTGAATAAAATTCAGTATCAATCTCTCTTCCATTAAATACAATAACATCAGTTTGAGAAAAACCACGACCAATAATGCCAACTTTAGAACCCACGGGTCCACGTTTGCTTTCCAGTTGGATAACGTAGCGATTGATGAGCTGGGTCTCAAACATCTTGCTCATGTATTCCTTGTATTGATATTCGTCCCCCGTCCCAAATTTATAATCTACCTTGTAATAATATAATGCCGTATTTTGCCCGATCGGTAGTTTATAGTCGTATGCGAAATGATTAGAACCTTCCACCGTTTGTCTCATCGGTAAGATTTCACCATTTATCACGAGACTGACTTTATAAGTATCAAAAATAAATTGGCTGTGATTTATTTTCGCATTACAAGAGAAAGTATAAATATTTGAGGGGTTCGTTGGTGTTTTAAGCGGTGTTAAGTTTTGGACGGTAACACCACATCCCGCGAAGAAAATGCAGACCGAAGTTGCGATCAAGCAATGAAGTATTTTTTTTGTTTTCATAGTTCTATTTTCAAATAACATTAGCAACCCATCATGATTCTGCAAGAAAAAGCTGAAGAGGTATTGCCATTAGGATTTTATTTTCACGTACCCTTTTGCTCTTCCATTTGTGATTTCTGCTCGTTTTATCAGAAAGTACCGCGACGAGATGAAATCAAACGTTATTTAAATGGAATGGAATTAGAGTTAAAAAGTCGTCCTCTCAATCGTTGTGTTGATACTGTTTTTTGGGGTGGAGGTACACCTGGTCTACTGATGGCGAAAGACCTTCAACGCCTTGGCTGTGCAATGTTAGAAAAGTTAACGCGACCACCGATTGAGTGGACGGTAGAGTTAGCGCCATCAACAGTTAAAAAAGAAAAACTGAAAGTTCTTCGCGATCTCGGGGTGACACGAATTTCAATGGGGGTGGAAAGTTTTTCTGACCGGTTATTAAAAACCTTAGGTCGCCAACACAGCCAGCGGCAGGTCTTTCAGGCAATCGATACGATAAATGATCTGGGGTTCGAAAATATAAATCTTGATCTCATTTTTTCTATTCCAGGTCAAACAATTGATGATTGGTTATCGGATCTTAAGCAAGCTATTCGAATTTCGCCCCAACATATTTCAACCTATTGTTTGACATACGAAGAAGACACCGCGCTTTTTATCCGTCTTTCACATGGCAAGATTATTAAAAAACCGAAAGAGGAAGACGCGTCCATTTACGAAATTACAAGCGCAACACTTGAAGATGCTGGTTACAATCAATACGAGATATCCAACTACGCGGTTGATGGCTTCGAATGTCTACATAATAAAAATACCTGGCGTCTATACGATTGGATTGGATTCGGACCTTCAGCAGCTTCTCAATATAATGGGCGACGTTTCGCTAATGTTGCATCACTTGAGCAATGGCTTGAGGGGATAGAAAAAGGTCAACCGAATATTATCGATGATATAAATCTGAATGCGGAAATGCTGGCCGCTGATTGTCTTATCTTTGGCTTGCGTATGAATAGAGGTGTTCATGCAGAAAGATTGCAACGTCGATTTCCTGAAATTAATTTCAGTGAGCTTCAACCCTTATGGGAAAAACTAAGTGGTGATAAATACCTTGAATTGCTGGAGGACAAAAATATGCGTTTGACGTCGCGAGGTCGACTGGTCGCAGACCGTATTGCAGTGGAAATTCTCGAGGCCTTTGACACCTTGCCGTCAGCGTCCAAACAATTATTTAAGTAATTATTTATTAAATACTTAAGTAATTTATAAGTCCGCTATTGCGCGACCTTTTTTATTCACACAATCGCGAACGGGGACTGCGGTAAATCGTTTTTCCTTTAGCCGTCAGGTAGCGAATGCGGTATGTGGTGACGACTCCACCGCCAGTCAGATTAAATGTTAACAGCTAATTAATATTTTAAAACAGATATTACAAATTAGTCGACTTACGCATTTAATTTTAATCGAAGATTTAAATATCGTAGTCCTGATATTTTTGCTGATCCATTTCTAAAGCGGGTGAAGATCTGCGCGGTTTGCCGACCTTTTTTGCGGGAACACCGGCTACCGTGGTATGGGCCGGTACATCATTAAGCACTACGCTGCCAGCACCAACCCAGGCACCTTCTCCAATTTCAACGTTTCCAATGATTTTAGCACCCGCACTTAATAGCACTCCCGATCTTATTTTTGGATGTCGGTCACCAAGCTCCTTCCCCGTTCCACCAAGTGTAACTTCGTGTAAGATGGACACATTATCATCAATCACCGCGGTTTCACCTGCGACAAAACTGGTCGCGTGATCGAGCATGATCCCGGATCCAATTCGCGCAGCTGGATGAATATCGACCGCAAATTCTTCCGAAATGATACTTTGGAGATAATGAGCTAACTCCTTGCGATCTTTTTTCCAAAGCGAGTGGCACATGCGGTACCCGCTTATTGCGATGAATCCTTTTAAATAAAGTAACGGAGTGAGATAATCATTGCAGGCCGGGTCGCGTTCGAAAACCGCCTTAATATCATTACGTATTTGTACAATGATCCCTTTTTCCTTCGTTAATATCTCAAAAAAGATATCTCTAAGTATTTGTTCTGGCAATGCGTAGCGTCCCAGTTTTCTTGCCAACCGATAGCTAATAGCTTCTTCCAGGTTTACACGATCAAGCACGCACTCTTTTAGAAGCGTGGAAAGGGCAGGTTCCTTTTCCGCAATTCTCGCTGCCTCGGATTGGATGCGTTGCCACATGGTATCCTTGTTCATCGTTGGATGTATGTCTCTAGTTTATGAGTCATGTATAAAGTGATTTATTGATAGAAATTAATAATTCTAATCAAAATCGCATCCATGATGCGGGGCCAATAGGAATTATAAACTTTGAATTGCTTTACTATCAAGCACCAGTATTTTGGCTGATAAATGGCTCTGATTATGAAACTTAGGCAGAAAATTTTAAATCTGGCAATGGCACAAGTTATTGTAAAGCTAATATCAAATCGGGCAATGGTGTTTATTTATATAAAATCCATCGCTGATTAAATGGAAAATTCGAATTTCGATTCTTATTACTATTTTAATTAATATTAATCTATGGAAAATATAATCATACTTGGGACAGGATGTGCAGGTCTCACGGCTGCTATTTATTGTGCGCGGGCCAAGCTAAAACCACTGGTAATTGAAGGTATTCTGCCTGGGGGACAACTTACAACAACATCAGAAGTAGAGAATTATCCAGGTTTTCCCGATGGAATTGATGGCTATACAATGATGGACCAGATGCGTAAACAGGCCGACCGTTTTGGGGCGCGCTATATCAATGACAATATTACAAGCGTTGATTTTAGTAATTCAGTTAAAAAGCTTAATTCTGAAAACAAGTCCTATGAGTCAAATAGCGTAATCATCGCTACAGGCGCTTCACCGAGAATGCTTGGTATTTCCGGTGAAAATGAGATGTTTGGTGGAAAAGGGGTGACAACCTGTGCAACCTGTGACGGTGCGTTTTATCGAGAGATGGAAGTCGCGGTTGTGGGCGGTGGCGATTCCGCCTGTGAGGAAGCATTATTCCTGACACGGTTTTGTTCTAAAATTAATCTCATCCATCGGCGCGATGAATTGCGCGCGTCGAAGATCATGGCTGATCGTACTTTAGCTCATGAAAAAATATTTCCCATTTGGGATTCACAGGTTGAAGCAGTGCTCCCCGACAATGAAGGTACTGTTCGTGGAATAAAATTACTGAATAAAAATACGAGCGAGAAGAGCGAAATTCCATGTAAAGGAGTCTTCATCGCTATTGGCCATATACCCAATACACAACCCTTTCGAGATTGCCTTAATCTTGATGATGAGGGCTATATTGTTCCTGAAGCTGGTAGTCAGGTGCGAACGCACATACCTGGAGTTTTTGTCGCGGGCGATTGCAGCGATCATGTCTATCGACAGGCAATCACCGCAGCCGGCATGGGTTGCCAGGCTGCTATCGACGCGGAGAGATGGCTCGCTCAACAATAGACCGGCAATAGCAGGGTTAAATTCGAAACAAAGTCACCAGGCATTTCTTTAAACCATGTGCGAGTAAATATAACATCTCTCGTTTGTGTTTTATATAGCTGCTTAAAAAAAAGCCCCCGCAGTATCATGGGGGGCTTTTTAGTTGCTATGGCTAGGTTTTATTGGGCTAAATTTTTTCGCGACTGATGATTATTGTAATGATCCATCAAAAACCAAAAGGAGTGTACCCATATAGGCCCGAATCGATAAGGTTCTACCCTCCGTCGTCTCTTTGGTCAGGATTGTCATATTAACCGGATGATACTTTTGTTTTATCAAGGGTGAATTTTTGGTATGTGAATTAAATACTTGCCCCATCTTAACGAGGGAGTTGGAAATGCAATCAGTATAGGTGGCATTATCTAATCCAGCTCTGATCATTGCCTGTCGAGTCACTACATAATAATATAAGAGTTCGGAGATCTCTAAAGAGTCAGGATCGTCTATCACAGCATGATATAAGAGCTCGTTGTCCAATAGCTTTCTAAGTAATGTGCAGTCATTAAGTATTGCGGTGAGATCATCAGAGGGGGACAGCGATTTCCCAAATACTTGCTGAATAAATGAAGCATCCTGCTCCGTCAGGTTGAGCCTTTCAGATCTATTATAAGGTGATTTACTGGTTAATCTATTATACATAAGGAAAGTTTATTAAATATAAGTTATATACCTTATATAAATTAAACTATTAACCCTATATATCAATTAAAAAAACCTTACTACTAGTTCATGCACACCTTTTTACCAAAATTTACCATTCTCCTTAAATTATCGGCAAGTATCCGGGAACAATAGGGAGCGATGAGAGCACCTTTCGCCCCCAGACCGTTAAAAATGACGAGGGCGGGGAAGCGCAAATGCTGTTCAATTACCGGGCGGGTATTATCCATTGCGGGTCGAATGCCCGCCACGTGATTCAGCACTTTAAAATTCAAATGGGTAAAGGAGCGAAGACCATTCAATATTTCATTTTTCCCGCGTTCACTCGGTTCATGATTGAGGGGGTCCCAGGAAAAAGTGGCACCTGCCAGACAGCGATACTCATTTAAGGGCAACAGCCACTTGCCGCCATTGAGTATAGTACGGGGGAGTAGTGGGGTGTCGGTTTCCAAGGTCAGCACTTCCCCTTTTGCCGGTTTGAAGGGAAGACTTTTAAACCACGGATTTTCACGTCCGCGATAACCTTCGCAGAAAATAATGCGCTTCGCTATCCAATCTTTCCAGATTACCTTATCAGATTCGAGTTTCAGATCATCGTAATGGAATCGCGTAGTAAGGCGTGATTTTTTCCGGTCGAGGTATTCACCTAGATCAATTACAAGGCGTGGCATATTGACGTAGGCGGCAGGTGAGAGCGTAAAACTGCCCAATGGATCATGGATAATCTCAGGTTTGAGACCGGGTTTATTTACCGTCTTGAGAAACTGTGCAAATTCCAAACGATCTTTGCAGCTATTGAAGCGTTTGGCTTCAACATTTGACTGAATCAAACGGATTATACTCATTTCATTGAAGTAGGGAGCACCTAAATCAGATTCAAGCTGGCGGTAGGTGTTGTAAGCTTCAGGATAGAAGCGATTGAATTCCCAGCTGGGCACCATCCGTTTCCCGCTTATCGGGTTGATGATTCCCGCTGCGACAAGAGAGGCCGCTCCAACATGATTGTCGTCGATAACAATAACCGATGCTCCCAATCGCAATAATTGCCAGGCGAGAAGACTGCCGGCAATACCTTGTCCAACGATGAGAAAATCTACATTATTCCTGGCCATCTCGTTACCTGAGAAATGGGTTGCCCGATCGGGGAAAGGTTCAGCCCCGACTATATATTAAGATAACAAAAAAATTCTTTACCGAGGAAGGAAAAGCTGGAGCTAACAGTTCAGTTGGGACTTTCCGCCTTTTACTTTGAGAGCGACAGGGCAATCGCGGGTCACTAAGTGCCAATTGTCTGTCGCTGCCCAGCTTCTTTATCAAGCATGAATAAAGCGGCTGGCTCATTGCCGGCAATTTTTAAGCTATCACACATTTGTCGCACCGTCGTTTCTTCTTCTATCTGTTCATCAATGAACCATCGGACAAAGCTTTTTGTCTGAAAATCTCCAGTTTTATCTGCTAATTGATAGATTTCACCGATCTTAATTGAACCCTGGCGTTCTTGCATAAGGGACGTTTGAAAGACATCGATGATGCTCTTATATTTAATTATCGGTGAGGGTATCGGCTTTAATTCGACGTTACCGTCTCTATTCAGGAGATAATCAAAGAATTTCATCGCATGCTGATATTCCTCTTCGGCCTGCCTGCGGAACCAGTTAGCAAATCCCCGGAACCCTTGCCCATCCATCCACGCCGACATCGCGAGGTATTGGTACTGGGCGGTTAATTCCATATTAATCTGTTCATTGAGAGAGGCCTCAATTTTTTTTGGGAGATTGTTTGCCAGCTTATCACTAGCGCTGCTTTTGTTGCTTTTTGCGCTCATAGGTTTCTTATTGGATGGTTCTTAGATCACATTACTTTAAAAGATGTATGGTTAAGATTAATTGTCAAATTGAGCGCGTTTTATTCGCGATACTGGTGTATGGCATAGATCTCATTAGTTAGTGGAAAATTATTTAATCCAAACAAGTGTTCCTTCCGGGGCCTCATTGAAGAGGGTGACAACATCCTGATTTTTCATTTCGATACAGCCGGAAGACTGAGGGGTGCCGATAAGTTCCTCATGATTACTGCCATGAATATAAATAAAACGATTATAGGTGTCGCAATTTGGGCCTTGATTTTTTCCCGGTTCGAGCCCGCGCAACCAGAGGATACGCGAAGTAATTAAATTTGATTGCTGATCCTGTTCAGAGTATTCCGAGTATAACAACCCCGTGTCTTCGCGACCCTTAAAAACGGACCCCAAGCGAGAATTTTCACCAATCTTTTTTTCAACGCAATGAAGCCCAAGCGGTGTAGCGAATGAATTTTCAATACAGGATGGGGGAGCGATGGAAGTAGAGACGTCGTAATCTGCTTTTATTTGACAATCGCTGTAGTGGTGCAGTTTTTGCTCGCCAATAGATATATAAAACACATCCTTTGTTCGTTTGATTTTAAGTGATGTGCAATAATCAATTATAGATTCAATCGGAGAAACATACATTGGACAGAAATTACAATTTAGGAATTGTCGGCGCAACGGGTGCTGTGGGTCAAGAATTGATTCACTTCATTCATGAGCGAAATTTTCCCTGTGCCCAGATTCGTCTTTTCGCCTCAGCGCGATCAGCCGGTAAAAAAATAGAGTACAAGGGCAAAAGTTGGACCGTCGAAGAAGCGAGACCAGAGAGCTTTGATGATTTGGATCTGGCGATATTCAGCGCCGGTGGGAGCACCTCCAAAAAATTAGCGCCCGAAGCGGTGGAACGGGGTTGCCTTGTCATCGACAACAGTTCTGCTTTTCGTATGGATACCAAAGTTCCCCTCGTCGTGCCTGAAATTAATGCACAGGCAGCCGCTCAACACGAAGGGATCATAGCCAATCCTAACTGTACAACAGTAGTAGCACTCATGGGGTTATATCCGCTTCATCGTGCCTTTGGTTTAAAGCGTTTTTTCGCGGCAACTTATCAGGCGGTTTCCGGTACCGGAGCAGCCGCGATATATGAACTTGAAGAGCAGGTGAAAGCTTGGGCATCGGGTAATAGCGTCAGCCCGGAAGTATATCCTCACCCCATCGCATTCAATTTATTGCCTCATGTTGATGCGTTCCTGGAAAATGGTTACACGACGGAGGAGATGAAGATGCAGAATGAAAGCCGAAAGATTATGGAATTAGCTGGCATCCAGGCTTCTACCACTTGTGTGCGGGTGCCCGTATTCCGTGCACATTCCGTAGTCATCAATGCAGAATTTAACGCTCCTGTAGATCTCGATGTAGCGCGTCAGGCGATAATCGATTTTTCCGGGAGCGAGCTTGTTGATGAACCGGAGAACGGAAAGTATCCCATGCCTATCGATTTCGCAGAAAAAGAAAAATGTGGGGTCGGTAGAATGCGCCGTGATTTGGTATTTGAAAACGGTATTACCTTGTGGGTAGTAGGTGACCAGTTATGGAAAGGGGCCGCGCTAAACGCGATTCAGATTGCCGAATGGATGCATGAGAACGGTCACTTGAAGGTGATGCAGAAATCGATTTAATCCTATTGCCGGGTATCGCTCTTGTCTGTATTTATAAATGCCTTGCCAAGATATTTTCGAAACCTATGTCTAATGGTTAGAGTTTTATGGGCTTGTAGCTCAGTTGGCTAGAGCGCTTGCTTTACACGCAAGATGTCGGCGGTTCGAGTCCGTCCAGGCCCACCAGTTATCTCCTCTTTATATTTAATCATATTTTATAAGTTTTCGAATATTAAAAAAAACCGCACCAGGATGTGTCTGGTTAAACGCTTTCAGGAGTGCTGATTAGTCTATTGTAAATTGCAAATCGCGTTAAGCCGGCGACATTGTGAATATCCAACTTCTTCATAATATTGGCTCGATGAGTATCTGTAGTTTTAGCGCTGATGTTAAGTTTAGTGGAGATTTCTTTAGTTGAGTGACTTTCAGCCACGAGTTGTATGATCTCTCGTTCCCGCGAGGTTAATGACTCTAGAGAACCGTCTTCCCTTGGATTAAACATTATTTCCCGCACCGTCTCCATGACTCGCGTTCCAAAATAAGTTTCTCCATTAGCTACTAATCGAATAGCTTTCTCCAGTTCTTCTAAACTCGTGTCCTTTTCAACATAACCGTTAATGCCGGTTTCCATGATTTGTTTGACTAAATCGGGAGATTGTACTCCGGAAAATACGAGGATATTGTTTTGTGGCTTTTCAGCCTTTAACCGACGGAGGATTTCTACTCCATTCAAACTTGGCAGCATAATGTCCAGGACAATAAAATCCGGATTGTGTTGAAGACATAATTTATAACCTTCCGCGCCGTCACCGGTAGTGGCGATGACTTTCAAGAATGGAAAATTTTCTAATACTTTACAGATCAGTTCACGCAAGATGCGCTGGTCTTCGATAATGATAGCTGTATTCATAATATTTTGATTATCTGATTAATTGAGTTAGGACATTCATCGCTTTCTCCTAAATATGATATTTAGTTAGTGTGATATCCACACTTGCTTTTTAATCGTTAAATGACTGAGTTAATTTTATACCTGTGATTTACAGGTGAAGTTACTGTAGGAATGGGATTTTGGTATTTATATTTTTTACCTCGTGTAGTGCGCCAATTAAGGTGTCTGTGTTATAAGGTTTTTTAAGAAAAATTTTAACTCCAAGATCCTCAAATTTATGTAACGTTGCCTTTTCACCTAATCCGGTGGAAATGATGAATTTCACATCTGAATTCATCCTTTTTAAAGTTCGCACTAAGGTGGTGCCATCCAGGTGTGGCATTGCAATATCCGTAATCATCACCTTGATCTCGTTTCCATGTTTAGCGAATTGCGCCAATGCCTCTGTTCCATCTTCAGCTACCAATACCTTATACCCATGATTTTCCAGTGTCTCTTGCGTGACCTTTCGAAATTCAATGTTGTCATCGACAAGAAGAATTAATTCGCCATCACCAATTGGATGGTTGGCTTTTATCTCCGGCGGTTGTTGAATAATACTCGTTGATGCCTCTGCTGGTATATAAATATTAAAAGTGCTCCCATTATTGATTTCGCTCTCGACCGATATAAAACCACCCATGCTTTGCACGATACCGTGAGTAGTTGACAGCCCTAACCCTGTTCCATCACACAATTCTTTTGTTGAAAAAAATGGATCGAAAATCCTATCCTTTGTTTCTGCCGACATCCCCGTACCGGTATCACTAATTGTAAATTTAACATAAGGTCCGGGTTTTCCCTGTGGGTATATGGACGCGAATTGACTGTCCACGTACATATTTTCCGCTCCCAAAGTGAGATCACCCCCATCTGGCATGGCGTCTCTGGCATTTACGCAGAGATTGAGAAATACCTGATGTATCTGTGTAGGATCTCCCTTGATCAACCAGAGACCGTTGAGATTCTTTAAGAGGATATTAATGTTTTTTGGAAATGTCTCTCGGGATATAGATATAACTTCCTTTATCACTGGTTTAGGTTGTATGGCGATATGCTCGCCGTTTTCCACACCGCGTGCGAAGGTTAAGACTTGTTGAACGACAGAACCTGCGCGCTCAGTACTCGTTTTGATCACGGCGATCAATTCCCTGGATTTTTCGTCCAGTTCGTTTCGCAAGAGCAGATCTGATGAGAGGCTGATGGGCGCCAATAGATTATTTAAATCATGCGCAATACCCCCGGTTAGACTGCCGATGCCTTCCATTCTCTGGGAGCGTAAAAATTGAATCTCGAGTTGCTTCTTTTCCGTTATATCTCTGTTGATAATGAGAATAGATTTAGGATTTCCTGCTTCATCTCGGATAAGCGTTTGGCGGCTTTCAACCATTAAGGGTTCTCCACCCTTGGTTGTTTGTTTCAATTCTCCCTGCCACTCTCCTTTATCTAAAACTTCATTTTCTGCTTCAACAGCCCGGATAAAATCATCTTTATAGAAAAGCTCTACCGATTTCCTGCCTACCGCTTCTTCCTTTTTAAATCCATAGAGTTGTTCTGCCGCTTTATTCAAAAATAATACTCTATCTTCCATATCGCGCACAACGATAGCGTCATGCGCAATGTCGATCAGTTTCGCTTGTTCGCGCAGTTTCTCTTCCGCTTCAATAAGTTTGATTTCATTATCTATTTGTTGCTCAACCCTGGTTACCACACGGGGAAGAATGTCGTAAAACTTTTCGTCCATTACCAGGTAATCGCAGGCCCCCCGTTTCATCATTTCAATCGCTATCTTCTCGTCCTCGTGGCCCGCCATTATGATGAAAGGCACTTTGTGCATTCCATTTTTAAAATTACTGATTAATTCCTGACCTGACATATCAGATAATTGGTAATCCAGCAGGATCATTTTATACCGGTTGTCTTTCAATTTGGCGATGGCTTCACTGCCGCTTCTCACCCCATCGCAATGAAAACCGCTCTGACTGAGGCGCTTTCTTATGAGTTGAAATACTCCCTCATCATATTCAGCGACGAGAATGTCACTATCTGCAGGGGCGGCCCTATTTTTGTAATACTCTATCACTTCATTAAACCTCCATTAGTTGTCGGTACCTTGATATGGGTAGGGGAACCCCCGGGTTTCTCATCGCTCAATAACTTTTTCATAGTCAACAGGTGTTGTTTAATAATTGCCTCATGGTGGTTGTTTTTTTCAGCGTAAATTGAATTGTGGCTATCATTTCCCCAAATAATTCGGGAAAGGTGGCGATCACCCCCATCATCGTGTGCAGATCAATGCCACCCTGACATGAAGTGCGCCGTAAATTTGTACCGGTTTTGCTTAATATAGCCCCAAGCCCAATGTAATCCTGAAATCGTGGTTGGCTTAAAGCGTGTGCTTCCATGTAGCTTTTTTTAGTGATGAGTAAAATTCCAGTTGTCAGCTAAAGAGTTATAACGCTTCTCGATGTATAATTTCCAGTGATGTAATCGGTAAATTTAATATTCTTAGATACAGGTAATTCATTAATTTTATGAGATCATTATTCATCGTAATAGCTTTAATAAAATTCTATTATCAATAATTTACAGACCTAAGCGAAGATCAAGATGAGATAATACCCAGTCTCATTGTCGGTCCAATTGCAGACAAGAGGATCAAGCCGATTAATTATGTTCTGTTAAAAACATGTAAAACCATCAATTGACTTAAATTGATAGTAATACTTGATGGACGGTGGAGAAGCTTTCGCTACTTTACTTCTTCCAGGTCGATAATACCTTCGGCGATGGCGTACTTCGTCAACCCCGCGACATTATGAATGTCCAGTTTATTCATGATCCGTTCGCGATAAGTCTCGATGGTACGGGTATTCAATTTCAAGTGGGCTGCCATTTCCTTGTTGCTCATCCCATTAGTGATGAATTTAAGGACTTCCTCCTCGCGTCGAGAGAGATGAATACCGCTGAAATTATTTAAAGCGGCCTTTAAAATTAAATCGGATATTTCATCGCTGAAAAAATAATTACCCATATGTACTTTTTCAATAGCGCGGTACAATTTTTCAGGAGAAGCATCCTTCAACATATAACCCAGCACCCCCAAACTTACGAGTTCCTTCGCATATTCCCTGCTTTTATACACGGTGAGAATGATGATTTTTGTTTTTGGAGAAAACTTCTTGAGCTGTTTCGCCACATCAATCCCACTCAATTTTGGCATTCTGATATCCAGGAGAAGAATATCAGGTAGAAATTTCTTGGCTTTGGCCAATGCTTCTTCGCCGTCCCCAGCTTCCCCCACAATTTTTAAATTACTTTTCTCGGATAAATACGCGCGAATCCCCTCCCTTACGATAGGATGATCATCCGCCAGTAAAACAGTGATCTTATCTTTCATGCAAACGAAGGTTGGAATCAATCGGTACTCATTTAAATTCTATTTATATAAATTATTACCATAAAACGGTAGTGAAAATCTGATTTCAAAATCCATTTTCAGGGTATAAAGTGGTATTTTGCTCAATTTATATATAATTACAATATAAGTGAATAACAATGGGGGATAATGGGTCACTTAATGTAGGGATAAATACGGACAAGGTGCCCATGAGCGTAATAATCACCGTTGTAAAAATTGTGTTAAATAATATTCGATTATTTATTTAACACCGTTTATTCCATAACGACTAACGTCCGTTCAAAATGACGGGACCCCCTCTTCGTATTAAATTGATCACGTGGGATTGAAGGTGTAATACAATATTAAGGTCTTGATTGATTTGAAAAACATGAGGTTTTTTTTAAAAAGACCCAGATTTTTCTTCACCTTAGGATCAATAAAATCTGAACTTGAATCTACGAGAATTAACTAAGCAAGGGGGATCTCTACTGTGATATCCGTTCCCTCATGTGGGGAAGATTCGATCGTAAATTTGCCATTAATCAGTGCGGTTCTCTCTTTCATACCGAGGAGACCCATTCCCGAATAACGTTCTTTTTTAAATTTCTTGTCATCCTCGCAATCAAATCCCCTGCCGTTATCTTTGACCCTTAATTCTAAAAAGTCTTTAAACCGCAATAAGCTCACACTGGCGATTGTAGCGTTTGCATGCTTAACTATATTATTTAAGGCTTCCTGGACAACGCGGTAAAGCGTCAGTTCTAAATCTTGGGGCATACGTTTGTAAATTCCGGAAAAATGTATCTCAATTTTCAAATCAGTTCGGTCCATGACTTCATTACATATATTACGCAGCGCCACTTCCAGACCGAGATCTTCCAGTTCAAAGGGCATTAAATTATTTGAAATACGCCTTACCTCCTGGATGCTGCGTTCAAGCAAATCTTTCACTTTTCTAATTTGATTTAAATCTTCAGATTGATTTGTTTGAATCATGCTTTTTTCCACGGATTGGATACGGAATCGGATAGAAGAGAGGAGTTGACTGAGGCTGTCGTGAAGGTCTCTTGCGATACGACGGCGCTCATGCTCCTGCGCTGCAAAGATACGGCGGGAGAGTGTGCGTAACCGTTTTTCCGCCTCTTCAAGCTCAGTAATATCGAATCCTGTCCCCATCACACCGATATTTTCATTATTATCATCTTTAATCGAATTTTTTGATCCGTGATCCCACGGCTTCCCCCGGTGGGACTCTTCGATAATGATTCGTCATTAATCATTGGATAATAGTCATTTATAATTTCTGTATATCCATTCGCTGAATGCCTGACGTCTTCGATGTCTTCGTACGGATTTATCAAATCAAACTAATACGCGCCACTGAAGTAAACGGTAACTAACCGAGCTTATTAAGCTTTTATATTTAGGAAATTTGGTAATTCGTCCAGCATAATGCTATACAGGGTTTACTCTTGCTTGAGGAAAAATGCCGCATACATGTGTCCGGTATTATGACTGCTGCTATTTCAATCGAGGACTACAGAAGGGGTTCATCGGGTAGATGAAGACTATCTGATTCTTCCCTCGAGCGCTAATGTGCACACCGGGGAAGCATTATTCTCGCATGGTGACGATTCATCACTCGGCACTTGGTCGGGGAAAGAGCGCATATATTAAAGGCGCTGTTTGAGTCCTGTAAATGAGGACGCAAGAATTTCACTATTTTCCGTAAAAATACAGGATTCTATGTATTCTAATTTAGCTACTTTTAATTAATAATTGTCCTTTAAGAGTAATTTTAATTCCCGCATAAAAAATCCGGTAAAGAAACAATTTTAAAACACATTGAACGCAAATTATTTAATCGCTGATCGAAGCATACATACCGTGCTAATAGTTGATGATGACAAACTAATGCACGAACTTATAGCGTATACATTGGTGTTACCGAAGATTGAGTTTTACCATGCGTATAACGGGGAGGAAGTATATAACATTTTAATGAGCGTAAATATTGACTGTATTTTCATGGACCTTGTCATGCCGTATAGCGGTGGGGTTAAGGTCACAGAGATAATTAGAAAAGCCTATGTAAAGGATAAAATGCATATTATCGGAATGACAGGTACCGTTGGAGGAGAGGAAGAGAAAGTGTGTTTTGAAAGTGGAATGAATGCTTTTTTAAGAAAACCCTTCGATAGCCAAGAACTGGTAGATGTTTTCAAAGAATATATAGAATCTGTAAACTAAATCTGTGAAATACTTATTTAGATAATCTCAATTTAGAAGTCTGCACCACCATGGATAAAATTAATTTAGAAAGATACGCAATTCTCTATGTAGATGACGAGGAAAAGTCCCTGAAAATATTTAGACGTGTATTTAAAGATCAGTTCAAAATATATACTGCTGCGAATGCTGAAGAAGGTTACCAGTTATTCAAGGATCATAAAAATGAGATAGGGCTTCTTATTACTGATCAAAGAATGCCCGGGGAAAAAGGGGTGCGATTATTGGAAAAAGTACGTCGTACTCAACCGCGAGTCATCCGCATCCTCGTAACTGCTTATACTGACCTCGATGCGGCAATTGATGCGGTCAACTCGGGAGCAATTTATAAATACATTAATAAACCATGGAATCTATCTGAACTAAAATTAACCCTTAAACAAGGGCTTGAATTATTTGCGCTGCAAAAAGAGAGAGATCGTCTGATGCAAGAGAAATTATCTATCCTGCATAATATGGTTATCACCGATCGGGTTATTAACCTGGGTATGCTTGCCGCGGGATTAGGTCATTATGTGCGAAATTCATTTGTTGCGGTGAGAACCTTTCTCGATTTAGTGCCTGTAAGGCTGAAGGAAGAAAAAGTAGATTTAAATGAATTGAGTAACCCAAAATTCTGGAAGGATTTCTATACCCATGTTCAAAATCAGATCTGTCGAGTATTAAAATTATTAGACGATCTTGAAATAGTTTCAGAAATAGCGGCGCCTTCTAATCAAGAATCATTGCATTTCAATGATGTTATCGAAGCCACCCTTGAAAATTTATATGGCGATCTTAGGAAGAAAGAAATAAATGTCACAAAAAAATACCTGAAAACTTAGCACCCTTAGTTGTGGATAAGGCAAAATTTCATCGTCTGTTCGATCTTTTAATTAAAGATGAAATTATATATTTATCAGAGGGCAGCGAAATTTCTATCAGCGCACGTAATATACGCACTGGAAACGAAGATGGAGATAAAGTAGAAATAGAGATAAGTGATAATGGACCTGGATTACCCGAAGACGAACTAAGTTCATTATTTGATCCTTTTTATCTGCGGAGTGAAGACCTGGAGGAGTTTGGGATTAACCTTATGACCTGTTATTTTATTGTTTATCATCACGGTGGAAAAATTGAAGTCGAAAGTAAGGAAGATAGGGGAACGAAATTCACTTTAACTTTTGAAACACAAGGAAAAACCGAAGACCCCCAGGAAGATGAACGAGAATTTCTCAGTGAAGTCTTAATGAATGAAAAAATGTGGGAGAAAATGCTGGCACAATATTGATGGATTTAGATTCTTTTACCCCTTAGAGCTTTAAATTATTTATAGCAACGGCGAGTGAATCGTGAAATACTGCTCGGCCAATCTGAACTTTCACGCTTGCAGATTACTGGACAATTATCTCCGCACTTTCTAATTAACTATTTCGCGCTCAATTGATGTGCATGGTGATTTAAGCTTGCTTGTTTTATCGAATTCTTGAAAGTCAACAGCTTGTTTGTTGAGATAATGTCACGAGCGTGATGAGAAATATTTTGGACGTCGAAGCACTTAATCTAGCCTTTAAAATCATTTGTGGGTGCTTTGGGTCTAAGTCTATGGTGATAGATAATAAATAATGCGACATACTTTATCAGTTTTAGTGGAAAATCAATTTGGGGTGCTAACACGCGTAACCGGGATGTTCAGCGGTCGTGGATTTAATATCGACACCCTTAATGTCGGACCGACGCAGGATCCGGAATTATCACGTATAACTGCTACCGTTCAGGGAGATAATGAGCAACTTGATCAATGCATTAAACAACTGCAGAAACTTGTTAATGTTATTGAGGTAATCGATCTGAGGGTGGGGCAGTTTGTTGCCAGAGAGCTTATCATGTTAAAAGTTTCAGCTAACTCAGTAACCCGTGCAGAATTGGTGCAGATCTGTGATATCTTTCGCGCGAAGATTATCGATGTCCGCCATGACCGAATTATCGTTGAAATGACAGGTGATGAAAGCAAGGTGCGCGCATTTTTAGAACTCATTGAGCCTTTTGGGCTCCTTGAGCTTGCGAGGACCGGAAACGTTGCCCTTAAGAGAAGGATAGGAAAAGAAGGAGCTGAGGAAAGTTAATTTCTATGAATAACAATTTAACTAATGAATTAAAATAAGGAAAAATATGCCTGCAAAAGTTTATACCAATAAAGACGCTAATCTATCTGTATTGAAAAACAAAACCCTGGCGGTGCTCGGTTATGGTTCTCAAGGTCACGCCCATGCGCAAAATTTGAAAGATAGCGGGCTAAAAGTCATTATTGGCTTATACCCTCAAAGCAAATCGATTAAAGTTGCGAAAAAGCAGGGCTTCGAAGTTTTCGATGTGCCGACAACAGTACAAAAAGCGGACGTAATTATGGTCGCGGTACCTGATATGGTGCAGGCATCACTTTACAAAAATGAAATTGAACCTAATCTATCCGCGAGTAAAACCCTTGTTTTCAGTCATGGTTTTTGTGTCCATTTTGACCTCATCAAACCACAGAAGAAAATTGATGTTATCATGGTTGCTCCCAAGGGCCCCGGGCACATTGTCCGCACCCAGTATCTGGAAGGGAAAGGAGTTCCCGCCCTTATCGCCATCGCGCCGGGCTCTTCAAAAAAAGCCAAATCTGTTGCCTTGGCTTGGGCCAAAGGGATAGGAGCGACAAGGGCCGGTGTGCTCCAGACGACCTTTAAAGAAGAAACTGAAACCGACCTCTTTGGTGAACAAGCGGTCCTCTGTGGTGGAGCAAGTGCGCTTGTTCTCGCGGGATACGAGACACTGATTGAGGCGGGATATCAACCGGAAATGGCATACTTTGAGTGCCTGCATGAATTAAAACTCATCGTTGATCTTATGGTTGAATCCGGAATTGCGGGAATGCGATTTTCCGTATCGGAAACAGCGAAGTATGGCGATATTACACGGGGCCCTCGCGTTATCAATTCGCAGACGAAGAAAGTGATGAAAGGAATTTTAAAGGACGTCCAATCTGGGAAATTCGCCAGGGAGTGGGTAAGTGAATACAAAAGAGGTTTACCGAAATATAATGCCTTACTTAAAAAAGGCGAAAAACACGGCATTGAAAAAATAGGACAACGACTTCGTAGTATAATGCCGTGGGTTAAAAAGAGGAATATTAAAGGGGCACAAGCGGCTTATAACTAGAGTTCAGCCTATTTTCACGAAGCGTGAAAGCGAGAGATAGGTCTCAGTAATTCTGTAAATATTTTTAGCCGGCAAGTGAGGCCTCAGGCTTTGGAGGGTGACTGGAATTGCTTTTCATTTCAGAATTATTTTTAATTTAGGCATTCCAACTCTAAGTTGTATCAGGTTTAAGCGCTCTTTATATGATTTCCCATGAGTAAGAACATTACTTTAGCTACGCGAAAGAGTCCCTTAGCCGTAATTCAGACACAACTCGTTTGTGATTATCTAAAGGAAAAGCTTCCCGATTGTGATTTTAGCATGCTTAAATTGTCAACGACCGGCGATCAGAAACGCAGTTGGTCGCTTGAAGCTGAAGGAGGAAAAGGGCTGTTTACTAAAGAGTTGGAAATAGCTTTAAATGAAGGCCGAGCAGATCTTGCGGTGCATAGCGCCAAAGACCTTCCCATGGAGCTAGGTTCTGGATTGACCCTCGCCGGATATTTGCCAAGGGCTGACGCTCATGACGTATTTGTGATGCGCGAGGGTTGCACAGATCTTAAAACGATAGCCACGAGCAGTCCGCGTCGGCGCGTCCAGGTTGGCTTGATTCATCCCCGGATTAATTGGATTGAAATTCGCGGCAATGTTGAAACGCGGTTAGATAAAATCGCTTCCGGCGGAGCTGATGCTACAATTCTCGCCGCGGCTGGGCTCAAACGCCTCTCTATCGAATCCTGGCCGGGACTGATCTTTAAACCGTACACTATTCGAGAGCTCGTCCCCGCGGCGGGGCAGGGGGCAATAGCCCTTGAATGTCGGGAAGGCGAGGATTCACAATATAAAACTGTCCTCGATGAAATAACTGATTGTGCCGTATCAATCGAACGCTATCTCATCGGCGAACTAGGTGGTGGTTGTCATAGCGCGCATGCAGCCTACTTTATCGCTGACACTTTATACGTATTTCATGAGCATCATGGTTTTAATAAGTATGATTTTGCGGATCTCGACGATGCGGAGATAAAAATCCGTCTGCGAGAGATCGTAAACGAACTAAAAGATTCATGATTCCCGGAATTGTTTATCTTGTCGGTGCCGGACCCGGTGACACGGGGCTACTAACCTTACGCGCGCGTGAACTTATCGAGTTAGCAGACGTGATGGTTTATGATAATTTAATCAATGACCGTCTGCTCGACTGGTGTAAGTCTGATTGTGAGAAGGTGTATGTCGGGAAGAAGCCGGGATTTCATGCTATATCTCAGGACGAGATCGAGGAGATAATTGTTCGGCATGCAAAGGAAGGTAAATCTGTAGTCAGATTAAAGGGTGGAGATCCTTTTATCTTCGGACGGGGAGGTGAAGAAGCCCGTCGCTTAGTGGAAGATGGCATAAGATTCGAGATAGTTCCCGGAGTCACTGCCGCTTTGGCGGCGGCGGCATATGCGGGAGTACCGCTGACCCATCGTGATTTTAGTTCTTCGATTAGTTTTTTGACCGGTCATGAAAATCCAGAAAAACACGAATTTCGTATCTCCTTTCATGATTTTGCAAAAAATGCCGAAACACTTTGTATCTACATGGGCATGGGCCAACTTGAAAGGATTACGACCGAGCTTATTTCAGGTGGACTCTCACCCGATACACCGGTTGTCGTTGTGCAAAGGGCGACCCTTCCCCAACAACGGAGTCTACTTTCCCCTCTCTCTAAGGTTGCTGAAGAATGCAGAATAAAAGATCTCGGATCGCCGAGTGTTATTATCGTGGGAGAGGCAGCGAAGTTTTATAACAAGATGGGGTGGTTTGAGAAAAAACCGCTATTTGGTAAACGAATCGTAGTTACGCGAGATCGAGATCAAGCAGCACAACTGACTTATAAACTGGAGGCCGCTGGTGCTGAAGTGCTCGAGCTTCCACTCATTCAAATTAAAAGGGTAAATGATCCGGAAGCCAGGACAGCTATTTTTTCTGAATTCGGAGCCTATGAGTGGATTATTTTCACAAGCAGTAATGGTGTGAAATACTTTTTTCATAACTTTTTGGAAACCTTTCCCGATATTCGGTCATTTGGAGGACTTAAAGTTGCCGCTGTCGGACAGGAGACGGCGAAAGCAATTAATAAGTATAATCTGACCGTTGATATCGTTCCGGATGTATCTGATGCCGAATCACTTGTAGATGCGCTTATAAGCTATGAATCAATAGAGCATCTCAAAATTCTAGTGATTACTGGTAATCGCAATCGGGATCTATTGGTTAAAAAACTTGAAGATGCACTCGCTATTGTTGACACCTTCGCCGTCTACAGAACAGATACCTTTGACATTACAGAACATCCAGCAGCGAAATCGTTTCGCAAAGACGGAGCGGACGTTGTCACTTTTACCAGTCCTTCCACCGTAAAATCTTTTGTCGATCAGGCTGCATCTCTACAGTTGGAAACAGGAGCAAAAAATCCCATTTCATGTAGTATAGGTCCAATCACTTCTGAATCGATGCGTAAGGCTGGTGTTCCCGTTGAATTGGAATCGGAAAGTCAATTAATTGATGGAATGATACAGGCAATAATAGAAAAAATTAATCCGATCTAGGCATCGGTATTACCCTTCATCGCTAGTGATTGTAATTTTAAATCGTTGACTCATGAGTTCTGCAGTAAAGATCAAAGTATGTTGTATCACGCGGGAGGAGGATGCAAAGGCCGCGATTAATTTAGGAGCGGACTTTGTTGGTCTGAACCTCTATCCGCATTCACCGAGAGTGATCGCCTCTGATAGTATCAGTGGTTTGTTTGTGGAGATCCCACGGGGAAAACGTGTCTATGTAAATGTTTTACCCTCGGCCGCTGAACTTAAAAAAATGTTGGATCTCGGATTTGATTACTTTCAGATCCATTTCGATCTTAGGGTCCCTATTTCTAATCTTGCAACATGGAGCGACGTCGTTGGGGTAGAAAAACTTTGGCTTGCTCCACGTATTCCTCCGGGCGAACCATTTCCGCGAACCGTATTGGAATACGCAGATACCTTTATTTTAGATGGCTATGCAAAGAGTAAATACGGGGGCACGGGGAAGACAAGTAACTGGAAAATGTTTTACGATTTGCAGACCCAGTATTCACATAAAAAGTGGGTCCTTTCAGGTGGATTAAATGCCGAAAATGTCAGGGATGCGATCGCTGTTACCGAGGCTCATTATATCGATGTTAACAGTGGAGTGGAATCTTCACCCGGAGTGAAAGATGCCGGAAAACTGGAAGCATTTATTAAGAATGTGCGATGAGTGATCTGTTTAATTCGGATCAATCAATTCACCTACTGAGAATATATTGAATCGTGCTGCGTGCCAAAACCTGTTCCGGCAGGTAAAAGCAGCTAGAGATTTAAAAGATTGAAAAACTCTTCATTAGTTTTCGTTTTAGAAAGGCGTGCGATAGCTGTTTCAGCGGCTTCTTCAACCTTAATACCGGCAAGCGCTCGACGAAGGAAGTGACAGTGTTCAAGTATATCGGGATGGAGAAGGAGTTCCTCGCGGCGAGTACCAGAGGCAGCGATGTTAATCGCCGGCCAGATGCGTAGTTCAGCAGCTTTGCGATCCAGTACCATTTCCATGTTTCCCGTTCCTTTGAATTCTTGAAAAATGAAATCGTCCATACGACTTCCGGTTTCTATTAGCGCAGAGGCGATAATGGTTAGACTGCCTGCTTCTTCCGTATTGCGTGCCGCAGAAAATAACTGACGGGGCTTTTCGAGGGCACGGATATCCAATCCGCCCGACATCGTGCGGCCACCACCACCTTTAGCTGAGTTATGCGCGCGTGATAAGCGGGTTATGGAATCAAGCATCAAAACGACATCTCTTCCTACTTCAACTAAACGCTTGGCGCGTTCGACTGCTAAATCGGCGATGCGGATATGGTTTAGCAATTCTTCGTCATTTGAAGAGGCCCATATTTCGGCGGGCACACTTCGTTTAAGATCGGTTACTTCTTCGGGTCTTTCATCGACAAGAAGCATCATAACATGACATTCGGGATGATTTTCAATGACACCGAGCGCAATGTCCCGTAGCAGTGTCGTCTTACCGGTTCGTGGAGGTGCGACAATAAGCCCGCGTTGTCCTTTGCCTATAGGACAAAAAATATCCATTGTGCGCACCGTCATATTACCATCTTTAGTTTCAAGTTTTAACCATTTATCGGGGGTGATGGTAGTAAGCTGGGTAAATTCAATACTTTTTTTACGTTGTTCCACGGGCACATTATCAATCGTGTCGATATAGCGCACTTTTGGATTGGGAAACCTTCTATCCTGTTGTCCTTGTCCGACTATATGGCTACCCCGGCGAACTTTGAAACGCCGGATCAACTCCTGGGGTAGAAAGGGATCAGAGTCGCGTTTCCGACCATTTCTTGCAGTATCAAGCAATTGGCCTGATTTATTAGCTTGAGGCTCAAAAATGCCTTCAACGGTAATATTAGTTTGAGGCTGCTTAGTCGTTTCCATAATCAGAGAAGGCTCTAAGGGATAGATAAAATTTCCTAATGGCAGAGGAAAAATTGAATCAACGTGGAAAAAAACCGTTGGTTTTTAAAACTATTGCGTTGGTTTTTTCCTTAAAAAGAGCCCTCTAAAGGGTCTATTTAACCTGATCCTAGAAATTTATAGGGGTCTGTCAATGCCCATATTAAATCATTAGAATTCCCTCGGTTGGCCCAGGTCCTGTAAGTGGGAGGGGTGTGATTTATAGGTTGAGTATATTTAAGGTTTTCCTCTCTGGAACCGATTTCTAGTTTATGTGGAAAGAGGGCACGCCTTTAGTATTCTTGAACTGCTGGCAGTCATAAGTCTGATAATTATTATGCTGGCTATTACCTTAGGGATTGCCGACGGGATTCGCCAAACTGCAGCCAATTCCCGCGCTTGTGCTGAACTCGCCTCTTTAGCACAGGCATTGGAAGAGTACAAAATTTATTATGGCGACTACCCCTGGATTGATGGAATTAATCCTTTGGAAAACGCCCATTTATTATATGGGGCATTAAACGGTTCGTGGTGGTGGGACAACGAGGCGCAGAAATTTATAAATTCAAGCAGAGGAAAATCTTTTATCGAAGGGGCAAAATACAGTTTCAATAATCCTGTTGAGATGACTAATTCGCACTCAGATCCAGATATCGATAGAGTGATCATAGATCCGTGGGAAAACCCCTATCACTATTTATATAAAAACACTTTGGATCAGGGGTTAAGTTGGGAGAGAGCAGGATTTCTTCTCATCTCTCGTGGTCCAGACGGTAATTTGGGTTCATCTCTTCCAGCCGATGGTATTCTGGGTACGAATTACTTTAATTGGGATACCGAAAACGCCGATAACCTAATATATGGGTATTAGATTATCACCCGACGAAATCTATAGAGAGAGCTTCAGGATGAGAAGTTTAAGGAGCGCTGGTTTTTCATTATTTGAACTTCTGTTGGTCGTTGCGGTAATTGGAATTCTTATAGGCTTGTTGATTCCCGCGGTGTGGGCGGTGAGAACACAGGTCCTGACGATGAAGAGTAGGGTGCAATTCAATCAATACATTCTCGCTTTGGAATCATACAAACAAGTGTATGGATATTACCCGAATTTTGATGCTGATACATCGCCCGGTGATATCAGCTTTAGTTTAATAAACCCTCCAACACGTAATTTATTTATCGAAGTTCTCTCAGCGAAGCCGGTGTATAACGAAAATCAAGTTATCTCTGATGAAGCTATGGCCTTCAACCGTAAGGGTATCATTTTTTATAATTTCACCCAATCGGAATTTAACGCTAACGGTGATATTATCGATTCCTTTAACAATAGGGATATTAGGTTTTTTCTGGATGTTGATGCGAACGGATACATAGATAACGAGAAAATGATGAGAGAATTTAAAGATGCCTATAACAATGTTTATATTCCCGACAGCAATGATCTCCCCAGAGATATTCGGGCCAGCATAGTTGTTATTTCAACAGGTGACAGAGGTGAATTCATTAAAAGTTGGGATTAGGTATAGAGTTTTAATTTTTCAACATTTCAGTGAACTAATTATTTTCCATCAGGTGTGAAATTTAATTACTACTCCAATCAAAAATCAAGTTTTACCCTTATAGAGTTGGTCGTCGCTTGCAGTTTAATATTAATATTAGTTTCGGTTTTAGGTTTCGATTTTAGTAATCGAAGAGAAGATCTCAGGATAAAAGCGGGACAACAGCTGGCCAGTAGTCTATTGCTGTCAGCGCGGAATCAGGCTATCCTTAAACAGTCTAATGCCCGTCTAATTATTCATAATAATCCAGGTGAACCTGAAAAATATCTTCGCCAGATGGGGATCATCTATGAAGAAAAACCTCTTTCAGGTCGTTGGAAATCATTGAATGCCGGTTCGTTATTACCCATGGGGGTTTATTTTAATACGGAGATCAGCTCTTGGACGGATGCGCAGATCATGACGGTTGAGTTTCCACGCGCCCGATTCCTGATGGAAGGGAGTGGAGAGAAATGGATCTATTTCGAATTCACCAGTTCCGGTGTCTTTAATGAGCCCGGCGCTCAATTTGTTGTTGGGTCTGGGGTATTATATCCCCTGGACCATAATGACTATGAGATTGAATTTAATAATTTCGCAATTGGTGGGATTGTAATAGGGAAATTTGGTGGAATGTCCTATTTCACCAGCACCGAAATCACGCGATGAAAAGATTAGGAATGAGGAGAAATTCAACTTTTGGATTTTCTCTCATCGAAGTAGTTTTGGCGCTCGGAGTCTTTTCGTTTACCGTTCTTACTCTGATTGGACTCTTACCCTCGACAATAAATTCGATCAATAAACTAAACGAATTAAATAAATTAACGGGGATCAGTGCCAGGATTGATGCCTATTTGCAAAACAAAAAGAATGCTTTTGATACGGTTTATAATTGGGTTGAGAACGGTAAAAGTAAGACCTTGCTTGCTTACTCTTATACTGCTGATCCAAGTCAGGGGAGAGGAGAGGGTGATACATTCACGCCTGACACGCGAAGTGATTTTCTAGTTGAAGCGATTCGTTTAATGGGGTCAGAAGAATTCAGTTATACGCTAATAAAAGAAGAATTGAATGCAGTTGCAGGTCCAGTCTTTAAGATAAAAATCAGAGATTCTAAAACCTACTCAGCGGGTGAAGAGGGACGTGACGAAGAGGGAAACCTGGTCCCTTTAATTCAGTATCCCGAAGCGGTTCTCGCTCTCGAGATTCGTATTTATTCTTATTCACCCCATTCGTCACAGTTCGATTCTATTTTTGATGAAGAATTGTTTCATGAAGAAAATAATATCTGCGTTTATACCTATGCGATTAATCGTTGATGAAAGTTCCGATCGAATAAGCGTAGAGCGTACGCAAACACTTTCGACGGCATTTACATTAATTGAGATCCTGGTCGTCGCGGCGATAACAGGACTGCTTGTTACGATATCACTCACTCTCAGCCTTAACATTTTGAAAGTATGGAATGAATCAATCCGTCTCGGAGTGATCAATCAACAGGCGGGTTTAGCTTTAGATTTACTTGCCCGTGACCTGGAATCTTCGGTTATGAAAAGCGATGGAAATGAATGGTTACGCGCAGTAAGGGAGGAAATAAGTGAAAATGAAAATCGATATACCAATGCTACCTGGATGATGTTTTTCTCCCAATTGCCTGACCGTGACAGAGTATCGCAAGAGGGTGAGCCCATTTACGGAGATATATGTGCGGTCTTTTATCGTCTAGGCTATCAGAATCCACTTAATTCAGCTTCCAGTGATTTGAGAACCTTGGGCTTATATCGCACGGTCATGGATGCGGAAACCACATTTAGTGAAGCATTGGATTTATCGGCGAAGGGCAAGAGTTATTATCGTGATTTTTGGCTTCAGCGATCATCACAAACCACTAGAGAAGAATATCTTATAATTTCTAATCTCATTGATTTCCGTTTGCATTTTACTTTTCGTGATGCGAAGGGCTCACTCCAGCACTGGGATGCAGAGAAAGATTTTATTTTCGGCGGGCCCGAGGGTAACGTTGGGGGGTACCTGGTTTATGTGGACATAGAAATAAAGGTATTAAATCCCTCAGGATTAGATTCTTCTAGCCCAACAAAGAATAACTCCAAGACCATCGAACGGGATCAATTGGTATTAAGTGAAGCACAAAGGTACCATCGACGAGTAGTCTTTCCCAGTTATCTTTTTTAGATGTCCGGAATTAATTATCTTTCCTAAGAAAGAATTTGACGGTCAGACTTTTAACCGAACGAATAGTCACCATTAATATCCTTTATTAAATGCATCCCTGGATTCTTGCTGCACGACCAAAAACTTTACCGGCTGCAATTATACCTGTTTTATTGGGTTGCGCATTAGCTTGGAAGGCGGGAGCTTTTCAGTGGTTGCCGGCATCGCTCTGCTTTGCTTTTGCCTTACTCGTTCAAATAGGAACGAATTTCGCCAATGATTATTACGATTTTATTAAGGGGGCCGACACACCTGATCGAATTGGCCCCTTTCGTGCAACTGCTTCAGGGGCAATTCAACCCGTGGTGATGAAAAGGGCGATGTGGATAACTTTTACCATCGCTGCATGCCTGGGTTTGGGACTTATTCCTTATGGTGGCTGGGCTCTACTCATTGTAGGCTTCCTTAGTATAATTTGTGGTTTCGCCTATACGGGTGGACCCTATCCCCTTGGCTACCACGGATGGGGGGATCTATTAGTGTTTATATTCTTTGGAGTTATTGCGGTCGTATTTACCAATTATGTTCAGACAGGTCAATTTACACTCGAAGCCTTCCTGGTCTCTTTCGTCGCTGGTTCACTGACCACTAATATCCTCGTCGTTAATAATTACCGTGATTGGGAAACCGATGCTCGCGCGGGTAAAAATACACTAGCCGTTAGATTCGGGCGCAATTTTTCCCTCTATGAATATCAAGTATTATTTTTTATCGCCCTTTTGGGTACTTTATTTCTGTGGAGATTAGAGCGTGATCTCTGGCTGCTCTTGCCAGTAATAGTTTGGCCCTCTAGCTTATGGCTCAGGTATCGTCTGGCGAAGTCGCGCACCGGAATTGAATACAATAACCTATTGGCCTACACCGCTGTATTTCTGCTTATATATGGGCTCTTGCTCACCCTCGGCATAGTATTGATCGCCTAGCAGGGATTTTATTACCAAGAATAAACACTAGCCTTCACCCTCGCCCAAGGCGGCGCAGCTAAATGCGATTGTATCGCGGCCCACTCCCCTTGGGAGGAAACTATTATATATGAGCCGTCAGCTTGCTCTTTAAATCATCTTTATTCGTGAGACCAACTATCTGATCTACGACTGAACCGTCTTTGAACAATAACATGGTTGGTATAGCGCGTATATTGAAACGGCCGGCAATATCAGTGTTATTGTCCACATCTACTTTACATATCTGTACTTGCTCGCCCATTTCATCTGCGAGATCTTCAAGAATGGGTGCAATAGATTTACAGGGGCCACACCAAGGGGCCCAAAAATCTATGAGAATAGGTTTGGACGTGTCTGCTATTGTCGTGTCGAAGCTATCGGTGTCTAAGTTTTTTATATTTTCTGCCATCGCTTTAATATTATATATTGGAGATTAATGGTACTAACAAAAATTGATTGAGAATCTAAATATAATTTTATGATTTAGGAGTATTTTTTTCAAGCAGGGCAGACAATTCTTTTGTCTCGACATCTTCAAGTGTCTTTCCACTGTTTTTCAAATCTTCAAATGTTTTGACTAATGACTCGGTCATTTTGTCATGCGTCTCTTCAGAGCCACCTAAAATGGAAAATTGATCGGCCTGTGTTAAACGTTTGTGACCGTCATCATTGTCCAGGCCCAATCCAAGAAGGTGACTGGTTTTATATTTCCCTCTGCTCATGAATATATATTGGTTATATAGTTTAAGAGTAAGTTGGGCAGGTATTGTTCCTAATCTTCGGGATTGAGTCGACACCGAATGTCTGTAAATGCTATTTCCTGATTGATTTCAATCGTTCGCATACGCGCTAGCTCAAGGATTGCTAGGAAGGTTGCAATAAGAAAAGTAAGATTGTATTCGCGATTAATAAAAAGTTCCGAAAAGAGAAATTCTGGAGTCGTTTTAAGCAGTTCAATGATATACTCCATGCGCTCGGCGACGGTTACCGTTTCATCGTGAATTTCACCGTAGGTAATTCTTTCCGCCAGCCGCCGTAGGACTTGATTAAATAAATTCCACAATTCAATTTTGTCTGCTGATTTAAGTGGGCGGAGTATCCTCTCCCCATCGCTTTCCGGAGAGCCTCGCGTGAGATAATTATTGGCTTCGGTAATGACGTCCTCAAGATCTCTAGCAGCATCTTTAAATTTTTTATATTCGATAAGTTGTTGGACCAATTCCCAGCGCGGATCAACCTCATCTTCATTCTCGGTCTCGATGATCTGTTCGTTTTTAGGGAGGAGCATGCGACTTTTTATATGCATTAAAGTGGCCGCCATTACAAAAAAATCACCTGCTACTTCCAGATTCAACTTCTCCATACTATAAATTACATCGAGATACTGACGTGTAACATTTTCAATGGGTATGTCATAAATATCTATTTCATTCTTGCGGATAAGAAATAGCAAGAGGTCCAGTGGACCCTCGTAAATATTCAGGCGGATCGAATAATCAATAGACGGAACGATCGCGTCTTCAGTTATTGCCATGGGATGATGGCCCTAAACGTATTGGGATGCATTAAAACTGAAGTAGGTTAAATCGAATCTTAAAGCTGGTATTATCTTCTCGCACGTAACCTGAATAGAATGCTAACTGGTACTCGACTTCCCAGGTATTGCCAAGTCTTTGATGGAGAATATATCTTTGTTCCGTTACATCGTTTCGCCGTGTATCAAAGAGCATCCGGGCACGAAATCCAAAAGTTCTGTTTATACGCTGGTAATAATCAAACCCATATTGATTGATTTCGTTCTGCAGATGATCGGAAAAGAAGGATACAGACCAAAAATTACTGTCGTGAATGGTGATCCGATTGCGCCAATCCTGAACGGTAAAACTTTCCGTACTAATGCGATTATAAATATCGATTCTCATCCAGTGGACGGGGTTCATTTGTAATTGCGTGTATAGCCCCGTCCATTCATCTGCTCCGCTTTCCGCAGATAAGAGCAGATCCTGATAAATATTAAATGAAATTAGATCCTGTGAACCGTAACCATGATGACGTGTCTGAAGAAGATTTTCTAACCCCAAACGAAGAACATTCAAGTCAGTCATTTCATCGAGATGGCGGGTGTTACCTAAATCGATTGACGGTAAACTCGTTCCAAAATAATTGCGATCAATAGGAATAATTTTGTTCTTTCCTGAATCCCCCCCGGGCAGATAGCGATATTGTAATACGGGCTTAAAAACATGACGCAAACCATCAATTCCCCAAAGTGGATTTTGAAAATCCCAAGTTGCATAGGATGATACTTCAGCATCCAGTCCCAGTTCTCCTATCACCCGGGAATAGCTATCGTTACTATTAAGTGTCGATTCGTAATGAGTAAACCGCGCGCCGCCGATGGGCATAATGTTAAGCCACTTATTCACTTTCAGGGGGCGATAAATGGAGTAAAATGCATCATAGCGGTCGGACTCCAAGGTTGGATTACCGACTATGCTGTGTTCTTCCAGTCGGACAGCACTGGCATTAAAACTATAATATAGACCGGTATTGAATAGTGGAGTCGGCATCACATCGAGCCGGATTTCCGGGAGGCGCTCGTGCTGCATTTGAAAATCATTGGGGCTAAAGCGCACAAATGATGAAACAAAGAAGTTTTTCCCCTCGTAAACGGCTTCAACATAATTGTCCGGGTGCTGATTATCGTGGTATTCTTCCGGACGGAAATCTCTCATCACCTCAGAATCACTCCATGCCATAACATTGGCTGATAATTGAAATCGATTGCCGATTGGCTGCAGGTGCTGGAAATCGAAAAAGTACCGATCATTATCTATTATATTCCCTTGACTGTCTAGACCCGGGTTACCCGAATCATCGATATATCCTGACTGGAATCGACTGATACCCCCATTTTTTAAAGGGTTGATTTGCCATGCATAAGCAGGTCCTAGGAGAATGCCACGCTCCGTGTAAGCATCAAATCCAAGGCCGACAGATAAGTTCTTCGAGACAGGTATTAGCGGACTGTTTTTTACATAGGCTCCGAGGTGACCCTGATAACCAACCCTGCCTTTTAATTGTATGTATTTTTGCCCTCGTTCCTGTGAAAAGCTGGGGAGGCGAAAAATTGGAGCATCACCCAAACCGAAAGTTGGATTATCAGCTTCAATGCGTTGGTCCGGGAAAAATCTAACTTCCTTCGCTTGGAGATTTAAGGCGAGTGGAGAGGGTTCTTGAAAATAAACCCGGGTGTCGAGGAGATTAATTTGCTTCGCCGTTCCATCAAGCCCTTCACCTACAGCGTAGTAGGGAGGCGAACCCATACGAAAAGGACCCGATTTTAAACGTCTCTCGAGAACGTCATAGACGAGATCCTCGCTGACATGGCGTATATTGCCATAAGTAACTCTAACATTGCCATGGGCTTCAGCAATACGCTTGTTTTGATCGTAGCGAATTTCATCGGCGACAACTGTAAGGTTTTCATGAATAAATGTGGCTTCACCCCGGGCGACCATGGTTTTGGTATTCCCATCAAACTCTATGGGTTGGTCTGAGCTAATCTGGGGCTGTATGCTAAAGCTGTTTAGAGCAAGTAATGCCCAGACAGTAAATATAATGTATCTAAAGACTCTCACGTTTAATAGATTTTTAATGACTTGGAAACCGCCACACAAGTCAAAAATTTAGGGGTAATACGATTTTTCATAGCATATTAGTATTTCACTATCAAGCTCATTCACGAATTATGTCGAATCGCAAGTCATGGAAACAGGATTTAGGTAATTTCTCTTTTCGCGGTAGATTTCTTTCACTATTCAGATAATTATGTTTATACTGGGCGAGGCGAGCGGTAGACCGGTGTAGATTATCTTTATCAATATAATAAATTCTATCTTTCATCGAGTGGTATTAAATAATAAAGAGTATTTGAAATCGAGAATTCGTGATAATCAACAATACTGAATTAGACGCTATTCTCTACGCTAAGCATAGTAATCCACATAGCCTATTAGGATTGCATCCATGCCGCGTTGAGAAAAAAAAGGGACTGGTCGCTCGAGCATTTATCCTCGATGCAAAATCCTGCGAGATTATTGACCGCGAATCAGAACCTGAGAAACGCTACTCCTTAGAGAAAATCTCACCTGAGGGATTCTTTGAAGGATGGATAGCCGATAGGCATGAAGTCTTTCGCTATAGTTTGCGGATTGAAAAAGCAAATGGAGAAATCCAACAGTACCATGATCCCTACAGTTTCCTACCCACGGTAACTGACTATGATCTTTATTTATTTAACGAGGGTAATGACCACCGGATTTATGAAAAGTTAGGCGCACATATTCGCCAGGTTGATGGTGTTTCCGGAGTTGCATTCGCGGTATGGGCACCGAGTGCAAAACGTGTTTCAGTTGTCGGTGATTTTAATTCATGGGAGGGTTTGTATCATCCCATGCGCTTGCTCGGTTCTTCAGGTGTATGGGAATTATTCATCCCGGGCCTGGAAGAATACACTAAATACAAATACGAAATAATTGGTGCCGACAATTTTCTACGACTGAAAACAGATCCCTATGGTATTTCATTTGAGTCACCTCCCAATAATGCATCGATCATAAAAGATATTGGTCGTTATGAATGGCGGGATGCAGCTTGGATGGATGCGCGCCAGAATTGTGACTGGTTAAAGCAACCCGTTTCTATTTACGAAATTCACTTTGGATCCTGGAAACGCGTCGTCGAACAGGGTAACCGGGTATTGTCTTACCGGGAAATGGCAGATGAGCTGGTCAACTATGTGAAAGATATGGGGTTTACCCATGTAGAGTTTCTTCCATTAAATGAACATCCTTTTACCGGATCCTGGGGTTATCAAGCGACCGGGTTTTTTGCTCCCACTCACCGTTTTGGTAATACCGAAGACTTAATGTACTTGGTGGATACGCTTCACTGCCATGGGATCGGGGTGATTATGGATTGGGTTCCCGGCCATTTCCCAAAGGATAGCTTTTCCCTCGCTGAATTCGATGGCACTCAACTCTATGAGCATTCAGATCCGCGTAAAGGGTATCATCAGGACTGGGGCACCCTGGTCTTTAACTACGGGCGTCATGAAGTAAAGTGCTTTCTTGTCGCCAGTGCTTTAGCCTGGTTTAGCCGCTACCATATTGATGGTTTGCGCGTGGATGCCGTAGCTTCGATGCTTTACCTCGATTATTCGAGGAAGGCAGGTGAATGGATTCCTAATGAATACGGCGGTCGTGAAAACCTCGAAGCGATTCATTTCGTTCGTCAATTAAATGCCCTTGTCCGGAACTATTACCCTGGCACAATCATGATCGCCGAAGAATCGACATCATGGCAAGGCGTTACGCATAGTCATCAGAAGGATGGCCTCGGGTTTGACTTTAAATGGAACATGGGGTGGATGCATGATACCCTGCGTTTTTTTAATCGGGCTCCCGAATCGAGAAGAGGGCATCTCAATGATCTTACTTTTGCGTCTCTCTATAAGGATTCAGAAAATTTTATTCTCGCATTCTCTCATGATGAAATGGTTCATGGTAAGGGCTCCATGATTATGAAAATGGCCGCTGACCCGATGTCGGCTAAAGCGCAGAATCTTCGGGCGCTTTATACCTTGATGTGGGCCTGGCCCGGTAAAAAGTCTTTATTTATGGGAAGCGAATTTGGGCAGTCATCTGAATGGGATTACGATGAAAGCCTGCAATGGCACCTCCTGCAGTACGCGGATCACGAGGGGATTCAGAAAATCGTGCGTGATCTCAATAATCTATATAAGTCTGAACCCGGATTATATGAAAAAGATAATGATCCTGATAACGTTGAATGGATTCAAGCCAATGACTCGGATAACAGTGTAATCGGATTCCTGCGCGTCGGGAGATATGACGGAGAATCGTACCTCGTGGTTGGTAATTATTCTTCCGTCGTAAAACAAAATTACCGCCTTGGCGTGCCTTATTCAGGTAACTGGAAAGAACTTATTAATTCCAGTGCGGACAGCTATGGTGGGAGTGGAATTGGAAATTTAGGAGCACTTGCCACGGATAACGACCCTAGTGATGGTTACGATTTTTCTCTTAATATAACCCTTCCGCAAAGTACCACGCTTATTTTTAAATTCGAGAGTTAATCAAATGAGGGATGCGAAGCCGGAAGTCTATGGCGTGGATTATGACTAACTGGATGGTGGGGCAAACGGCATTATTGCTCCTTATGTAGAAACCGTTGAGCAAGTTAAGGCTTTAAGCGGCGCGGTAAAGCTGCGGCCGATTAAAGGAATGCGCCTCCAAAAGCGATTAGAAGAGGGAGGAAAATTTGAAACGGGCTTGGAGAAATATCTCGAAGTTAATAATAGAGAAAACGTTTTATCGTAAACATTGAGAGCGTCCCCGCGATGAATAACCTCGATGACATTCTCCAGATTAAAGAACTTGATGGGGTCTTAATCGGACCTCACGACCTGTCTTGCAGCCTGGGAATCCCGGAGCAATACCATCTTAAAAAGTTTGATAAGGCAGTGCGGGAGATTTTTAAAAAGGCCCGCCAACAGAATAAAGGGGCAGGGATCCATTACTGGCAGAGCATCAAACAGGAAATAGCCTGGTATAAAACGGGTGCTAATTTAATCGTTCACGGCGTTGACCTTCTCGCATTTGTTGACTCGATGGAAAAGGACCTGACTCATCTGCGTAAGGCGCTTGGTGATGACCAAGAGGTGAAGAAAAGGCGGAATGTTAACATATAGATTCGACCGTAAGTATTAACCATAATCGCTTAAAAAATGTATCTGCCACTCTCAGCTCATCATCGATGATTCGTTTTCAGTGGACGGGGTTTAGTAGAGTTGAGTATTACGGTGAGTGTGATGCATGAAATAAATTTAGATTCCATACCCGTTTTTTAACCGAACTCATTCAATTACGTATTGACCATATCTCCTCTTTACCTTTTATTTTCTCGCTTTTCCCGACAACCCTAGGCCATCATTATTTCCTCCTATTGTGAATATTAGCACCAAAGATATAAGTGAAACGCGCAAAACGCTCGTCGTGTCTGTTTCAGGGCAAGAAGTTGAGGCAGAGGCGGCGAAATTATTAGGTGAGTTTTCACATTCCGTGAAAGTTCAGGGGTTTCGCCCTGGAAAGGCCCCGGCTTCGCTCATTCAGAAGCGATATGGAAAAGAATTAGAGAGTGAGTTAAACCGTAAAGTGACCTCGGAAGCCTATGAAAAGTCATTAAAAGACTCAAAACTTGATATCTATAATGTCGTGAGTGTCGACGACGCGAAATTTTCACCGGGAAAAGATGGAAAGGTTGAAATTACGGTCGATGTTAACCCTTCATTTA
The DNA here is from genome assembly GCA_963692525.1 of Opitutales bacterium. Classification (GTDB taxonomy): domain Bacteria; phylum Verrucomicrobiota; class Verrucomicrobiia; order Opitutales; family PNEW01; genus PNEW01. The sequence continues at coordinate 4,067,436 of OY829953.1, read as the reverse complement.
ATCTTCCTGAATACAAGGGCATTCCCACAGAAGTATCATCTGCGGACGTCGATGAGACAGAGGTGGAAAATGCAATCGAAGAAATTCGCAAACAACGCTCAGATTTTAAGGAAGTCACACGCGATGTTAAAAAGGGTGATTTTGTAAAAGTCAGTTATGAGGGAAAGATTGGTAAGCAACTGATTGCTGAAATTGTACCCGAACAGCATATTTTTGGTAAGCAGGAAAATACCTGGGAGGAGGCAGGAGCTGAAAATGATATGGGTGTAAAAGCCGTTGTTGACGGGTTGATTGGGATGAAAGTCGGTGATAAAAAGAATGCGGAGATGAAATTCCCAAAAGAACACGCGGTCGAAGAACTCAAGGGTAAAAAAGCGGAATATACAATGGAAGTTCACGAAGTGCGTGAACGCGTCCTGCCCGAATTGAATGAAGAATTTTTAAAGCAATTACATGTTGAGAATCTTGAACAGTTTAGAAAGCAAATAAATGATGAATTAAAGCACCGCAAAGAGCAGGAAATCAATCAATCATTGCGCTTTCAAATAACCGAGGCATTGGATAAACGTATTGAATTTCCTCTTCCTGAAAGTGCGATCGAGTTTGAAGCCGCGGGAATCTTTAATGATATCGTAAATCAAAACAGGCAAAGAGGTATGCCCGACAGCGAATTTAAAAAACATGAAGAGGAAATTCGTACAAACGCGAAAAGCACGGCCGCGCATCGCGTAAAATTGCAAATCATTCTTGGGCGCATCGCGAAAGAAGAGAAGATCGAAATAAAAAATGAGGACATACAGAGCCATATAATGGCTGAAGCCATGCAGACGGGGACGAAACCGGAACAAATTTTAAAAGAATTGCAGAAAAATAGAGGGCAGATGATGGCCATTCAAAAGTCTATTATCTATAATAAAACACTCGAATACTTGGTAAAAGAATCAGCCGTTACGGTTAAAAAGAGTTAAGTCTTCTTCGAATTAACGGTTTTGAAATTCGAAAATGTAATTTCATTGGAACATTATTTTGGTGGGATTTTCGAATAGTGATGAGAATCTATGATTGATAAACTTTTTTATTTCGCTTGATAAACAGGGATCACAAGAATAATTTATCACTTTTAATTTGGAGGACCCGTTGGTGAGTTCTTATTTACCATTACCACATATTGTTGAAAACGATGGCCGTACCGAACGTCATTGGGATGTTTACAGTCGTCTACTTAAAGATCGGATAATCTTTATTGGTACCCCCATTGATGATTATGTCGCTAACGGGGTTATTGCGCAGATGCTGGTCTTGCAAGGTGAAGATCCAAAAAAAGAAATTCAACTTTATATCAATTCTCCCGGCGGCAACGTTACTGATGGGATGGCTATTTATGATACCATGAATTTTTTGGGCTGTGACGTGGTGACTTATTGTGTCGGTATGGCGGCAAGCTTGGGTACTGTACTCCTGGCTTCGGGGACGCCGGGAAAACGATTTGCCCTGCCCAACAGCCGGATAATGATACACCAGCCTTCAGGGGGCGCTACCGGTCAGACCTCTGACATTTCAATTGTAGCGCGGGAAATCTTGCGCTGGAAAAATAAGATTAACGAAATACTTTCAGAGCATACCGGAAAACCGATTGAAAAAATTGAAAGCGATTCCGATCGCGACTACTACATGTCAGCGGAAGAAGCTAAAGAATACGGTATTGTTGATCATGTCATAGAATTTAAGAAGGATAAGAATCAGGATAAGGCGAAAGAGAAAAAATCTGCTTAAAATGATGCTGAAACAATTCCTCCGATGGCAAAAACGACAAAAATGACTTTCTGTTCGTTTTGTGGAAAATCGCAAAACGAAGTACGGAAAATGATCGCTGGACCTGCTGGCGTCTATATCTGCGATTCCTGTGTAACTGTCTGTAAAACAATTATTGACCGTGAGTTGAAGTCACCCGGTCAAGATTCTAAATTTGCCTTTAAGCTAGTTAAACCTGCAGAAATCAAGGAGGCGCTTGATGATCATGTCATAAGTCAGGAGCACGCTAAAATGGTATTATCTGTTGCCGTTTATAATCATTACAAGCGGCTTCAGGCTGAGGTGGATACGGATAAACCTGACATCGGCGATCATAGTACGGAATTTAGTGAGGTCGAAATTGAAAAAAGTAATATTCTTCTCATTGGCCCGACGGGAAGCGGTAAAACACTGCTCGCTAAATCTCTCGCTGATCTTTTAGAAGTTCCCTTCTCCATTGTTGATGCCACTACTTTAACCGAAGCAGGTTATGTGGGAGAAGACGTGGAAAATATCGTATTACGACTGCTTCAGTCGGCTAATTACGATGTTAAAAAAGCAGAGTGTGGTATTATTTATGTTGATGAAATCGATAAAATCGGTCGCAAGACTGATAATGTATCGATTACTCGAGATGTGTCGGGTGAAGGCGTACAACAGGCTCTGCTTAAGATTCTCGAAGGTACCGTTTGCAATGTACCACCGCAGGGTGGGCGAAAACATCCGAATCAAGAGTATATTCAGGTTGATACTTCAAATGTCCTCTTTGTCTGTGGCGGCGCATTTATTGGTCTTGATAAAATCATTCATAAGCGGATAGGGCAAAAATCGATGGGCTTTGGAAACGCTGATGATATCGACGAGGGGAAGAATGAAAATCTGATTAGAGAAATAGCTCCTGAAGATCTCGTCAAATACGGTATGATACCGGAATTTGTTGGCAGGTTACCCATTGTTTCCTCGCTCGAGGAACTGGAGATTGGGGACCTTGAGAAAATCCTCCTCGAAACTAAAAACGCGCTTATCAAGCAGTATCGCAAGTTGTTTTTAATGGAGGGAGTGGACCTGGTATTTACCAAGGACGCGGTGCGAGTGGTGGCAGAAAAAGCGATCGAATTAAAAACCGGGGCTCGCGCGCTTCGTTCTATTCTCGAAAAACTTATGCTTGATATTATGTATCATCTCCCACAGATGACCGATGTCGTGGAGGTTACTATCAATCGAGCTGTAGTCGAAGGTAGAAAAAAGGCAAAGCTCCGTAAGATTTCAAAGAAGGATCGTCAGTACGCGGCTTGAGTGGGTGCGATTACCAGTGCCCGTATTGACCCTTTTTAAGGGCCTTTGCAAAGGTGACGAGTAGTTTTACCGTATTCTCGATATCCTGCAGGTCGACGATTTCGCTCGGCGTATGCATGTAGCGTAAGGGTATGGAAACCAGTCCGGTCGCCACACCTTCTCTTCCAATTTGGATAGAACGGGCATCCGTTCCTGTCGGTCGCGGATCCGCTTCTAGTTGATAAGGGATTTTTCCCTTTTTTGCGCAACCTACCAGTAATTTATAGACAAAAGGATTAATGTTCGCCCCGCGGCAAATGATGGGGCCGGCACCCAGTTTCGTTTCACCAAATTTACGATTGTCGCAATCGGGATGGTCGGTCGCGTGCCCGACATCAATGGCAATCGCGATATGCGGGTTTACAGCGTAGGTTGCGGTTATGGCTCCACGGGTGCCAATTTCTTCCTGCGCCGTTGCCACCGTTACGACTTTAGCCGTCAGTTGCTTAAATTTTGCCAGCCGACGAAACGCTTCACACACTACATAGGCACCGGATTTATTGTCAAACGCGCGTGCTGTTCCGATACTGCCATTAATAAGTTCAAAATTATGATCATAGGTTGCTACGTCACCGATCTCCACGAGTTTTAAAGCATCTTTTTTACTCTCGACGCCGATATCGATCCACATCGCTTCTAACTTTGGAACCTTATTTCGGTCTTCAACATTCATGAGATGAACGGCCCTTTTACCCGTTACGCCCTTCACCACACCTTTGGCGGTTAGGATATTAACACGGCGTCCGGAAATCATAATTCTATCATGACCCCCAATCGTATCGAAATAGAGATAACCATCTTTATCGATATATTTTATAATGAACCCCAGCTCGTCCATATGACCAGCTAACATGAGCACGGGGTCTCCTTTCGCATTAATAGTCGCGATACGGTTGCCCATCGCATCTTTGCTGTATTTATCGGCAACCGGTTTGAGATAACGGTCGATTACACGATGTGCCTCTTCCTCGTATCCTGAAGGTGATCGGGCATTGAGCAGTTCAATGAGAAATTTTGGAGGAGAATAAGATTTTACGGCCATAAGTGTTTTTTGATGCTATTTAAGTTCAATCATGGCACTCCTTAAAATTAAAATGATCAATAAAAAAAAGTGGATCTGTCTTAATCAAACGCACGCCAGCATCAAATTGTTCGTAAATCAATATTCGGGAAAAATATTACTTTTCAATTATGATCGATCTACTAATAATTAATCGGTGAATATTTATCCAGCTATCGATATACGAAAAGGGCGTTGCGTAAGGTTAAAACAGGGGAGAGCCGATTGTGAAACCGTTTATTTTGATGACCCTGTCGAACCTGCTCGGCTGTGGCGTGAGGCTGGGACCCAATGGGTTCACGTCGTTGATCTGGATGGAGCCCTGTCGGGTGAACCGCAAAACTGGCAGGTGATCGAAAAGATATGCGCCACCGGATTACAAGTGCAGATGGGGGGTGGTCTGCGTGAGAGTGTAAGCATTGAAAGAGCTTTCAATATAGGCGTTAGCCGCGTCGTCATTGGGACAAGAGCCTGTGAAGACGAAATGTTTATCAAGGAATTAGTCGACGAGCATTCGGATAAGATCGCGGTCGGTATCGACGCGAAAAACGGTCGCGTGGCGACACAAGGGTGGGTCAATACCACGGAATTAGAGGCTTTTGATTTTGCAACCAGGATTTCAGCATTAGGAGTAGAGACAATCATCCATACTGACATCAGTCGCGACGGGATGCTTTACGGTCCCAATTTTATCGAGCAGGAAAAAATGCTCTCAAAAGTTGACGTCAAGATTATCGCGTCTGGAGGCGTATCGACTTATGAAGACATCGATAAATTTTTTGAAATGAGTGATAAACACCCAAGCCTGGATGGTGTTATAATTGGCAAGGCACTATATGAAAAAAAAATCGATCTTGCGCAGGTTTTCAGACGTTAAGAATTGAGGAAAGCGCCATTTAGCGTTTCGGCAATTTCTTCCAACGGATAGGTCCAGATTTCTGAAAGAGTGGGGTGATACCAGTGCGTTTTTAGGAGATCACTGGCAGTTGCTTCAAGGGATACCGCTACAGCTAAAGAGTGGATAAGCTCTCCAGCATCTTTACCTACGCATTCAGCCCCAAGGACACAGCCATCGGATTTGCGTGCAAGAACTTTGACATAACCGTATTTCGCTTCCATGAGAATTGATTTACCATGGTCATTAAACGGAAATTCCGCGGATAGGTAATCGATATTTCGATCGATCAAATCTTTATCAGTTAATCCGACCGTGGTTACTTGTGGATCGGTAAAAATTATTTTTAAGAGGTGGTCGTAATTTATTGAGTTGTATATCTGACCTGAGGCGTGCTTGGCGGCCAATTCACCCTGCATAATCGCGACGTGAACGATTTCGTGAGGTCCGCAACAATCACCGGCAGCGTAAACGCGTGCATTCGAGGTCTGCTGATTTGCGTTGATCTTTATGTGTCCGCTGGGGAGAAGGTCAATACCCGCATTCTCAAGCGCGAGACCTGATGTATTGGGTATGCGCCCAAGACTGTTAAATAAATGGGCAGCCTTGCATACAACCTCTTTGCCCCGGTGGGAAAAGGCTACCTGAATACCTTTGTCTTCCTTTGAAATATTCTCGATCTTGGTGTCGGTATAAAGTTCGATCCCTTCATCGCGAAAAGCCTGCTCAATGACATTGGCCGCCTTGGATGAAGATTCTTTTAGGATATGTCCACTGCGCTGAATCATGGTAACTTTGCTGCCGATACGATTCAAATACTGAGTTAATTCACAGGCTACTACCCCTCCACCCAATACAATGATCGATTCCGGAAGAGTGTTCAGCTCCAGCACTTCGTCGCTCGTTAGCGTGGGTACGCTATCCAGTCCGGGGACGGGGGGGTGGTTAATAATCGAACCGGTCGCGATAAGGAAATTATCACCACTCAGTTTAGTCCCGTCATCGAGGATAATCGTTTTTTCATCGATAAAGCGGGCATTGCTGCGATAAAGTTCAAAGCGGTCAGACTCCAATTCCTCTACCCGGTAGTCCGCAAATTCACCAATTACCTTTTCTTTCCGCGCTTGCAGCGTGTCCATATCAGCTTGAGCCTGGGGAATGTTTAATCCGAATTGTTCTCCGTGACTCGCATGGTGGAGAACTTCGGCCGCATAGATGACCGTTTTTGATGGCATGCACCCTCGTAAAATACAGAGGCCAGCCAGTTTATCAGCACCGTCAACAATGGCCACTTTCTCACATTTCTCACGCGCGGTTCGCGCACCTGCATAGCCGCCGCTCCCACCGCCGATGACTATAAAATCATAATGCTCGCTCATCATAGGGCTTTCGTTATGTTTTTTTATATAACAGATTGATCATTGTTCATTCAATTTATAATGACACGAATTTAGTTAGAATAAAACTAACTTCTTTCTTCTTTTAAAGCTATGCAATGGAAAAATATTTTACCCTACTCGTTAATTATCTTAGCGGCTCTTTCTCCCGAAGACAAATTAGCAGCTTCATTAAAAGATATAGACCTTAATAATCCTCCACACGGTTTATTTCTAGAAGAGTGGATGGAAATATATCTCAGCGGTTCCAAAGTAGGTTACGCGCATTATTCTCTCGTTCGCAAAGGTGATGATATTCATTCTATGATGCAAACGCGAATGCAATTCAGCCGCGGTCCTATTACCCTGAAACTTGAAACGGATCAGGGGACGGTTGAATCCATCGATGGCGAACCGAAGAAATTCACATTGCGGACAATGATGGCGGGAATTCCCGTTGTCACGGAAGGCGTAATAGCAGGGGGGAAGGTCTCCATTTCAACCCGACAGTTGGAGATGAATAGAAAAGAGGAATATGAATGGCCAACCGGTGCTTTAATGACTTGGGGTGTCAATCGAGAATCCCTGAAACGCGGTTACGCTCCCGGCACCAGTTATACGCTGGATGTCTATAGCCCGGATATGCATCTCAATAAAGCAGTATCCAGCCGCGTTGAAGTGGGCGATAAGGAAATAGTCAATTATCGCGGCCATGCGCAAACGGCGAGTAAGTTGATCACAACAGTCAATCTCGATCTTGGAGATATAACTACGCATTCCTGGGTCGATGAAAAGGGCGTTACGGTAAAATCTTCTCTCCAGTTCGGCGGGATGCAAGTTCTCATGTTTGCCACGGACGAAATTACCGCTCTGACCGACTTTGTGCCTGCCGACTTATTTACCCATACCCTGCTTACCTTGGATCAATCTATCCCAGAAGATGCAAAAGCAGTTATCTACCGTCTTTCCCTGAAGAATAAACAACTCAATCCGTTATTATTTCCTGATACCTACTGTCAAAAAGTCCTGGAAAATAATGAACGCGAAATTCTTCTCCGAATTGGAGGCCATGATGTAAATTATAAAAATGAGCCGATGGGTGAATCGCTAATTGATAGTCAATCTGCTTATTTAAATTCTAATTCTTATATCAGTACCGAAGATGATGAATTGATTGATATGGCATACAGTATAGCCGGAATTAATACCGAGAAGTTGGATCTCGCCAGTCAATTGCGTGAATTTACGACGCATTATATTACAGATAAAACTTTGTCCGTGGGATTTGCCTCCGCAAGCGAAGTAGCTCGAAATCCATCCGGAGATTGTACCGAGCACGCCGTGTTTCTTGCTGCCCTGGGTCGGATCCGCGGCATCCCGTCAAGAGTCGCTTCAGGGCTTGCTTATATCCCTGAGTATTTAGGCAAAAAAAATGTGCTCGGTTATCATATGTGGACACAATTTTACCTCGATGGGAGATGGATCGACTATGATGCCGCTTTAAAAACCAGTGACTGCTCACCGACACGTATTGCGGTTTATACGAGTTCTCTTGAAGATAACAACATGGCGGATTTTGCCTTTGCCCTCATGGATATGATCGGTCAGCTCGACGTGAGTATTGATTCAGTTGTATATTGAGGAGTCAAAAGGTCAAAAAGTTTCTGAATTCAGGGTTCAAGCTATCCTTCGATAATGTGCGGACTTCGTATGCATTCACTCTGTACGCATACTCGCATTTTCGACTATCCTCTTTTCCCTTTTTGACTTTTTAACCTTTCGACTTATTTGCCTATTGCAATTTTCATTGAGAAACCTTAATGATGCGCGTTTTTTCCAAAGATGAAAATCCTAATCGCAGATAAGATATCTTCCTCCGGGATAGAATACTTGAAGAATCAGCCTGAATTTGAGGTATTGGAGGCTTTTGGCTCGAAGCCCGAGGAGACCATAAAACAGGTTAAAGATGTCGCGGCAATTATTGTACGGAGTGAAACAAAGATAACTGCGGAGGTTATTGAAGCCGCTCAAAAACTTACGGTAATTGGGCGTGCGGGTGTTGGCGTAGACAATATAGACGTCGAAACTGCAACGCAACGTGGTATTATCGTAATGAATACCCCTGCCGGAAACACTTTAGCAACGGCGGAATTAACTTTCACCCATATGCTTTGCTCCGCTCGATCGGTTGCTCAGGCCAATGTTTCAATGAGTGAGGGTAAATGGGAACGGCAGACTTATGCCGGAACCGAACTATCAAAGAAGGTTTTTGGAATTATAGGTATGGGTCGTATCGGAAGTGAAGTAGCGAAACGGGCCCAGGCATTCAGTATGCGGGTCATCGCATTTGATCCCTATCTTACCCCTGAACGCGCAGCTGCACTTGAAGTAGAGCAAGTGGATTTAGATTCACTTCTTCAACAAGCCGATTTTATCAGTATACATGTTCCTTTGACTGATGATACACGTCATATTATCGATGCAAAAGCATTCGAAAAAATGAAATCCGGGGTGCGCATTATTAACTGTGCGCGCGGCGGCTTGATCCATGAAGGGGATTTGATCGATGCGCTCAAGAGCGGAAAAGTGGCGGCAGCTGGGTTGGACGTTTTTGTCGAAGAGCCGTTGAGCGAAAAAAGTGAACTGCGAGTTATACCCAATCTGGTGTTAACTCCGCATCTCGGTGCTTCGACTGAGGAGGCTCAAGAAAGTATCGGTCTGGAAGTAGCTCAAGCGATTACTGAAGTGCTTCGGGGTGGCATTATCACCAATGCTGTAAATATGCCATCCGTTGACGCACGCACTTTAAAGATCCTTCGACCTTACCTTGTCCTGGGAGAAAAACTAGGGACGATTTTGCAACAGATTTCACCACCCCAGATAGAAAAACTGATTATCACTTATTGGGGTAATATTATGGACCTCGATGCCATGCCATTGACTCGTGGTATACAGCGCGGCTACTTGCTTAAAATCAGTGGCGAAGGCGTTAATGATGTCAATGCGCCTACGATCATGAAACGTCTTGGAATTGAAGTTGAGATTATTAAGTCTAATTCCGAAAGTGGTTACACTGAGCTCATCCGCATTGAGGCCATCAGTGCGGAAGGTCAGAAGTACAATATTGAAGGGACGCTGATCGGAACCCGGCAACAGCCGAGAATTGTTCATGTTAATAGTCGAGACGTCGAAGCGCTACCTGAAGGTAAATTATTACTCTTGGAAAACAATGATGTGCCGGGGATTGTTGGTGTCCTCGGTACGATTCTGGGCAAAGATAACGTAAACATCGCCAATATGTCTCTCAGCCGTAATGATGTTGGAGGAGTTGCGCTGACTATTTTGCAATTGGATTCCATTCCCAGCCAGAGAGCACTCGACGAGTTCAAGGAAGCCGACGCCATCTTGAATATGCACCTCGTGGAATTCTAATTTTCGTACCTTTAATTATTCATTTACCCCATTATGCATGCATTTGATATCATCGTGGTCAGCGTGTGTGGTTACCTGATCGGCTCTATTCCTTTTGCCGTCATAATCGGTAAAGTCTATGGTATCAATATATTGGAAGTTGGAAGTGGTAGTCCTGGCGCCACTAATATTAAAAGATCGATTGGTAAAGGTGCGGGCAATGTATGTTTTCTCCTGGATTTTCTCAAGGGAGTGCTTGCCGCGGGGTGGCCAAAATTATCCCTTTTCGCGGCTGAAAACACTATCGGCTTCGCGATGCTCGGCCTTGTAGCGGCAATCCTCGGGCACAGTTATTCCCTATTTATTAAATTTCGTGGTGGCAAGGGAGTGGCGACAACAATGGGAGGTCTTCTTATCATCACGCCTATTGCTCTCGCTGTTGGCATTGTCATATGGGTTATTCTGTTTTTCACCTTTCGTTATGTTTCCGTAGCTTCTATCGCATTCGGGATCAGTCTTCCTCTGACTAATCTAATAGTGGGCATTTTGGATTTACGCTTATGGCTGTGTCTGGCCCTTGCCGTCATCATCATCTTGCGCCACCGGTCAAATATCGAACGACTTATGAAAGGCACTGAAAACCGATTTCAATAATCGCTTATTGTTGTCTGTAGCTTATTAAAGAGTTTAAGGAAATGTAATTAAAATGAGTAAAAAACCAGTAATAAAAATTGGACTCGTCGGCCTTGGTGTTGTTGGCGAGGGGGTCTGGAAGCATATTCAGCAAAATCGATTAGCATTGGAGCGACGTTTGGGTGCACGGTTACAATTGGTTAAAGTGGCGGTGCAAGACATAAAGAAAAAGCGCAGCGTCAAAGTTTCCCGTGATCAACTTACGACTGATCCGATGAGTATCGCCAATGATCCGGATATTGACATCGTATGCGAGTTAATGGGAGGGACCAGTCTGGCGAGGAAAGTTACCTTAGCAGCATTGAAGAATGGTAAAATCGTCGTTACCGCGAATAAAGCCTTAATTTGCAAACACGGTGCTCAGCTTTTTGAAACCGCGCGAAAAGGCGGGGGACATTACTTTTTTGAAGCTAGTGTGGGTGGCGGTATTCCGATCATCAAAGTTATCCGTGAAGGGCTCGTCGCAAACCGTTTCAATTTAATTTATGGGATTTTAAACGGTACCTGTAATTATATCCTCACGCGTATGGAGCGTGAGAGTTTAACCTTTGATAAAACTTTGGATGCGGCGCGTGAGCTGGGCTATGTCGAAGCCGATGAGTCGTTAGATCTGGACGGGTGGGACACTGCTCACAAGGCGGTGATTCTCGCCTTTCTTGCTCATGGTAAATGGGTAAAACTCAATGAGGTTCCCGTTGAGGGGATTGGAAATATTACCCTTGAAGATATTCAATGGGCGGACGAACTGGGTTTTAAAATAAAGCTCCTTGGCATTATTAGTCAGAACAATAAGGGCAAATCCATTTTCGTCCGGGTGCATCCGACGCTCATTCGTAAGGACAAGATTATGGCTAATGTCGATGGAGTCTTTAACGCCGTAAGCGTGAGCGGTGATATTGTCGGTTCCGGCGTTCATATTGGACGAGGTGCCGGTCAGGATGCTACGGCCAGCGCAGTCATCGGCGATGTTGCCGACGCGGTAAGTGCCTTACTCGGAACATCGTCACCTGTGGTCCTCGAAGACGATGCCGAACTTTATGCATCTCTGGGCAGTGATATTGAATTATCCTCATTAGAGGATGTGACCGGCCAATATTATCTTCGCTTGAGTGTAACTGACAAGCCGGGTGTGCTCGCAGAAATTTCAACCGTGATGGCCGACCACGAGGTCAGTATAGCCAGCCTGATTCAGCCCGAGGAGAGCAGCAATCAGTGGGCTACGCTCATCATAACCACCCACCAGAGCAATGAAAAAAGGATGCAGGACACGATCCGCGATTTAAAAAAGCTTAAAAATGTTCACCGCGCGCCCTTTCTTTTACGTATTGTCAATTTTGATTAAATCCTGGAAATGTAAGTTATGGCAGTAGTGGTACAGAAATATGGCGGCACTTCGGTGGGAGATCTCGACCGCATTAAAAATGTCGCCAATCGAGTAAAAGCGACACGTGATGCAGGCAACGATGTCCTGGTTGTCGTTTCCGCACGTTCAGGAGTGACAAACCGACTTATCGCTGACGCGAAAACGCTTCACGAAAATCCGGATGAGCGCGAAATGGATATGCTCTTAACGATTGGAGAACAGGAGACGATTGCGTTGACTGCAATTGCTTTGCATGCCCTGGATGTACCTGCAGTCTCCCGCACGGGTGGGCAAGCGGGGATCATTACTGATCCTGAGCATACCCGGGCACGCATCCTCAAAATTGATGGTGGCGATCTGCGCGATCAGTTAGCGCAGGGGAAAGTTGTCATTGTCGCTGGTTTCCAGGGTGTAAATAAGGAGGGTCAAATCACCACCCTTGGGAGAGGGGGATCGGATTTGTCCGCGATCGCCCTGGCCGTCGCGATTAAGGCTGACCTATGCCAGATTTTTACCGATGTTGAGGGTGTTTATACGGCTGACCCGCGTATCGTTCCCGACGCACGTAAATTGGATGTAATTACTTATGATGAAATGCTTGAACTTGCGAGTAGCGGTTCAAAAGTGATGCAGCCAAGAGCGGTTGAATTTGCTTATAAACACGGAATTAATTTTGAAATTCGCTCTAGTTTTAATAATAATGCAGGAACCATGGTAAAAGGTGAAATGGAATCAATGGAAGATGTCGTCGTGCGAGGTGTCGCCGTCGATAAAAATCAAGCTAAGATAACAGTCAGTGGTTTACCGGATGTTCCGGGCTACGCGGCGAAAGTTTTCAGTGCTCTAGCCGACGCTAATGTCAATGTAGATATGATTGTTCAGAATATCGGCCGAGGCGGAAAAGCAAATTTGACCTTTACCGTATCTTTGGATGACGCCTCGCGCGCAGAGAAGGCTGTATCTGGTATTCTTGACGATATAAGTGGCAGTAATGTAAAAATCATTGATCATATCGCCAAACTTTCAGTTGTCGGTGTTGGGATGCGAAGTCATAGCGGTATAGCGGCCACTTTATTTTCCGCGCTCGCAGAGAGCGATATAAACATCCAGCTTATCAGTACTTCTGAAATAAAGATATCAGTAGCTATAGATTTAGATAAGGCGGATGAAGCCTGTCGTGTTGCGCATCAGACTTTCGACTTAGATAAAAGCTAAGTTGCGATGAAATATATAAGTACACGGGGGCAGTCGCCCTCGGTCTCTTTTGCAGAGGCAGTCGCCACCGGATTAGCGCCAGATGGCGGGCTCTATCTCCCCCAGGAAATCCCGAATCTATCGGGTAATCTCGAAGCATGGGAATCGCTGAACTACGCTGATCTATGCCTCGCTTTTATGGATTACTTTACGGGGGACTATGACTCGGAAACTTTGCGCAATATAATTCACGATGCGTACGCGAGTTTTTCCCATCCGGATATCGCCCCCCTTAAAAACTTGGATGACAATTTATATGTCCTGGAATTATTTCATGGACCAACGCTGGCCTTTAAGGATTTCGCCCTTCAAATGCTTGGAAACTTATACGCGGAACAAATAAAAAATACGGGTGAAAATTTAAATGTCCTGGGTGCAACTTCCGGAGATACGGGCGCGGCCGCGATTTACGGATTATTAGACAAGCCGGGAACCAACATTTTTATCCTCTATCCGAAAGGCCGCATTTCCGACCTGCAAGAAAGGCAAATGACCTGTACTGGAGCTAAAAATGTATTTCCCCTCGCAATAGAAGGTTCGTTTGACGACGCCCAAAATGTTATGAAGGAGATATTCAATGATCAGGAATTTCGCTCCAGCTATAATCTTTCAGCGGTGAATTCAATTAATCTCGCACGTATTCTCGCGCAATGTGTTTACTATATTTATGCCTTCTTCAGGCTGCCTTCAGAGAAAAGAGGAAATGTTGAATTTGTCGTTCCCACGGGAAATTTCGGCAATATTCTGTCGGGTTGGCTCGCACAGAAAATGGGGCTTCCCATAAAATCACTTAAAATTGCGACGAATAGGAATGACATTCTTCACCGTCTTTTCAATACCGGTGTTTATTCCGTTTCACCCGTGGAGTTCAGTTGCGCCCCTTCGATGGATATTCAAGTCGCGTCAAATTTTGAACGCTTTATTTACTATGCGGAAGGTGGTAACCCCAATCGAACGCTTGATATAATGACAGAATTCAAATCTACGGGGATTTATAAATTCAACAAATTTAATCCTGATACTTTTTCCTCTTCACACGCTTCTGATAAGGAAATTGAAAATATTATTCATCGCGTTCATGAGCAATATGATTATATTGTTGATCCGCACACCGCTTGTGGCTTTAAGGCTATCGATCCGGAAAAAACAACCGTAACCTTAGCGACCGCGCATCCGGCAAAGTTTCCCGAGACGATTGGGAAAGCAATCGGCATTGAGCCGACCATTGATTCTCTCGAAGTTCTTAAAGAGAAAAATAGTATTTTTTATCCCATTGCCGCTGAAAAAAAAGCAATACAGGGATTCATCGAGGAAAATGCGGTTTCGTGAAAGTAGTGTTGCCATGACTACGGTCAGGGTAAATAGTTTACCTTCCCAATTTTAAAGATGAGCAAAAAGCCTAAAATAATTATTTACGATACTACGCTTCGAGATGGAACTCAAGGTGAGGGGATTTCTTTTTCTGTTTCCTCAAAACTGAGGTTGACGAAAAGTATGGATCAATTCGGTATCGATTACATCGAAGGCGGCTGGCCGGGTTCGAATCCTCGTGATATGGAATATTTTGATGCGGTCAAAGAGGTAAAATTAAGACATGCTAAAATCACCTCGTTTGGTTCTACGCGGCGCGCAGATCTCAGCGCCAAAAAAGATCCCCAATTAGACCTCTTGCTGAAATCGGAGACTGAGGTAGTTGCGATTTTTGGGAAAAGCTGGCTCTTGCATGTTAAACAGATTCTTCGCACAACGCCGGATGAAAACCTGCGCATGGTAGAAGATTCTATCAAGTACATCAAAAGCAAGGATCGAGAGGTTATCTATGACGCCGAACATTTCTATGACGGTTACAAGGATGATTCCGCATATGCGTTAAAAACACTTGAAGCCGCGATACAGGGAGGTGCGGACTATCTCGTGCTGTGTGATACTAACGGTGGAAATCTTGCTGAATATATTTACGAAACGACGGCAGACATTGTTGAGCGTTTGCCCAATCTTAAGATTGGAGTACATTGTCATAACGATATCGGATTAGGGGTCGCGACATCCCTGGCCGGTGTAAACGCAGGGGCGACGATGGTGCAGGGAACTTTGAATGGTTATGGTGAACGTAATGGCAATGCCAACCTTACATCCATTATTCCTAATCTCAGCTTGAAGATGGAATATCCCATGAGTTGCGGAAAGAAGCTGAAAAAATTGCGCGACCTTTCTCTTTTTGTTGATGATCTTGCTAATTTCAGGCCTGATACTAAAGCTCCGTATGTCGGGGCGAGCTCCTTTGCCCATAAGGGCGGCATTCACGCAAATGCCGCTTCCAAAGATTCACGGAGTTACGAGCATATCGAACCCTCTCTCGTCGGTAATCGACAACGCGTGCTCGTTTCTGATTTATCGGGTCGCAGTAGCATCATGATGAAAGCTAAAGAAATGGGAGTCGAACTTGATGCGAAATCGACAGATTTGAAAAGTTTTCTCGGCGAATTAAAAAAACTGGAATATCGCGGTTACGAATACGAAGCGGCGGACGCCTCATTTAAAATGCTGCTTCAGCGCTGGTTAAAAAAGATTAAACACCCCTTTGAATTGATAAGTTACCGCGTTATTGTCGAACGTGATGAAATGGAAAATAAGTTAATTTCAGAAGCTACGGTTAAAATTAAGGTTAAAGATGAAATCCACCATGTCGTAGCGGAATCTCACGGTCCGGTGGGTGCGCTCGACCGGGCCTTACGCCAGGCTTTAGAAAAAGACTTTCCAGGAATAAAGGATGTGAGTTTGAGTGATTTCAAAGTGCGAATTCTTGACAGTGCCGAGGGAACGGATGCGCGTATTCGTGTGCAAATCGAATCCAGTGACGCAAAAGAGATCTGGGGAACGGTAGGCGCCAGTGACAACATCATCGAGGCGAGCTGGGAAGCGCTGAAAGATTCGGTAGAATATAAAATTTTACGCGATAAAAAATAAAAAGTGTGCTTTCAATGCGCTTTGGTTATTGCGTGCTGCGACAACTATACATCGGTTACATTGATCTATTTAATAGGCTTAAATAGGTCTGCCGGATCGTCGTCAGACAGTAAATAGCTGCCTTCTTTTTTGCAGTTGTGAAATTGTTCTCCACACCAGTATTTCAGTCGATAAAGGATAGCAAATTGGATAGGGGGTGCTTCGGTTCCCTGGCCTCCGACTAACTCTGCTCCCCGCATTACATTATCAACCAATCGGGTTGCAATACGCAGATGGTAGGGGCTGCGTTCAATCTCACCGCGATGAAAAGATAAGGCGGTTATTAAATCTGCTACATCCTTTGTGTTACACTCAACTAAAAGGTTGGGTGTGTTCATGAAACCCCAGGTTTCAGTTTCAACGCAGTAGGTGGAGAATTCCGGCCCCATACTTTGCAGCCCGTCGACGACAAGGTAATGTGTTCCGATGTGCGTTGTATTCCAATCTTTTTCATGCGGGTAAAAAATTATATCCGGTCTGTTTTTCTCCAGAATAGATGTAATTTGTGATACACAGTGCGACCAGTATCGCGGATCATTTTTCCGCGTGTGTTGATTGATAGCCTCAAGGCCATCGTCTTCAATCGTCACTAAATCAAATCCAATATATTCGCAGCATTCCCTTAGTTCCTCCAGCCGGCTTTTGCGACGCTCCTTATTACTTCCCAATGTGACCGCGACATTGCTAATCCGCATCTTGCTTTCCCGCATCAGACGCAGCGGTAGATGGCCGATGAATACTTCATCATCGGGGTGGGGTGAGAAAATTAAAACATGGGGAGCATCTTTTGACAGCTTTGGACGAGGTATATTCGGCCACCCACCACACGGAAGATGCGCGGCCTCTTTAAGCAGCTGATCCAGGGCATGGATGTAGTCATCGTAAGTTTTCATTTTATTTCAGAATATACTCTTATTTTCTGTCCGCGTCTCCATTGTATAATTTCGAAATATTGATATACAACTATGTTTTATTTTTATCTTCGTCTTCGTTCACGCTTGCCACGTCGTAGACTACTGCGAAGACGGGTCTACCTGTTCGTCCCTGTTAGATTTCCTACGCACATCAAACGTCGAATATCGGAAATCGTATATCTTTCTTAAAAATGTTCGAGGGGGATTGATATCCGACGTTTGATATCCGATATCCGAGGTTCGAGGAGCGGCCGGTCCCAAGCACACTTCTTCAATTATAACTCACTTAAACGCGCTAGGGACACGATTCGACCAACCTCATCGCAGGACGCGTTCCACCATGATATTATAGTTAATAATTGGATGGACGTAGACGAACCGATCGGCAAGCTCACGGGAGGCAAGCCAAACCCGTCTTCGCCATTCGCTCAGTAAAAGAGGAATAGTGGAAAACTGGATGCTTGGATGGGAGTGATTTTACATTCCGTTTCATCCAAAATTCCATTCATCTAAATGCATACATTGCCCTCCTGATTGGACATAACTCATCAGCTCTCTCGCTAACTGTTCACTGTTTACCGTTCACTGTTCACTAATTCCAAACACCCACCTTACTGTCCACTCGACACTCCACACTCGCCCTTTACTGTCTATTATCATAAATAATCGTTTTCAGAGCTTTCAGATTTTTATAGTATTTTTAAGAATCCTGTTGCAATATTAGCGAAAATTAACCATTTTCGCCAGTTCTCAGTATTGATACGTCCACCTTTAACTACTTTGAACGGAGAGATTTAACTTTGAGAGACGACTATATAGAAGCAGCCCAAAAAATTATTCCTGACCCGAATATTCTCATTAACGTGGTATCACGCCGTGTAAAACAGCTTAAATATGGCAACAAACCGCTGGTGGAATCTCTGGAGCGTTTAAGTCCTGAAGATATTGCACTGAGAGAGATTATTGAAGGGAAAATTACTTACGAACTATTTGATCCGGATATGGAAGACTGATTCCTGCTGGCCATCGAGGTTCTACAGCCTTTCCGCCTTCAATCATAACGGGAAGTGGGTGTTGTAGGCGCTGACTTTTTGTTCAGGATGAGCCATGGCTGCAAAAAAAATAGATTCAGAACGTTATCGGGAAATCCGTAACGCTAAGGTTCGTCGGGACTTCTTTATCGAGGATTCCTTAGAGGCCGGTATTGTCTTAACGGGGACTGAGGTTAAGTCCATACGCAGCGGCAGGGCGCAAATCAGTGATGCTTTTATCCGTATTGATAAGGGAGAGGCCTTTCTCTACCACGCCCATATTGAGGAATATCTATTCGGGAACCTCAACAACCATATTCCCTATCGCCCACGCAAATTAATCCTTCATAAAAAAGAAATTCAAAAACTTGAGGTTGCATTACAAGGTGGGAGCAGAACTTTAATTCCCTTGCGACTCTATTTTAAAAAGGGACTGATAAAAGTACAGATTGCCCTTTGCAAAGGAAAAAAACTTTATGATAAGCGTGAAGATCTTAAAAAGAAAGCGATCCTGCGAGACACGGAAAGAACAATGAGAGATTATCGTTCTTGAGCGACGTGGTATCACAGGGGTAACAATTAAATCTTCGTCTTGGAAGAACTGAAGAATGGATGCTTGGATGGGTATTATTACAAAACTGTTCACTGTTTACCGTTTACTGTTCACTTATTCCCGACACCCGACACCTGCCTGCCCTGAGCATAGCCGAAGGGGCCTGCCCTGAGCACAGCCGAAGGGAACCCCCAATCCCCGACAATCACTCAATGTTGCACATTATACTCTATGAACCGGAAATTCCGCAAAACACGGGCAATATCGGGAGATTGTGCGCCATTACTCGATCTCGTCTTCATCTAATTCACCCTCTGGGTTTCAAAATAAACGATCGTCATCTTAAACGTAGCGGGATGGATTACTGGCATGATCTCGACATTTGTCATCACGATAAATGGGATGAGTTCTTAATAAGCCCGGATCGCCCAAAGAATATCTGGTTGTTCAGCACAAAAGCCCCCACCTCCTTTTGGACGGTAAAGTTTTCTGATGACGACGGCTTGTTATTTGGAAATGAAGGTTCAGGTTGTCCTCAAAACCTTCACGCATGGGCCGGGGATGAACGACGCGTGACAATTCCACATTTTAATAAAGATTTACGTTCTCTCAATTTATCAACCAGCGTAGGGATTGCCGCCTATGAAGCATTGCGGCAAATTAAAAGCGGTACTTTATCCGAGTGATTTATACTCGGCATTTCCTCTCAGCCGCCAGCATGCGAAAAGAATTAAGACCGCGAAGGTAACCAGAAAATATCCGGGAAACCAGGCGAGTGCGTCAATAAAGACCGCGTCATTTATATCTTCTAAAACCCGGGTGTGCTCTGCCAATTCGATTTTGAGTTTCATTTTTGCAAGGAGCAGTGCAAAAAGTATCCCCACCGCTCCATAAGCGAGGTTAAATGATAAGCCTTTAAAGCTTAGTACCGTAGCTCTTTGTTCAGAACTGGTAATGCGATTCAAATAGTGACTGAGGAAAAAATCACACATGAACATAACGCCGAATAGAAGGAGCATGGGGATCAATCCGAAGAGGGGGAAGGTGAACATCATGCCCCATAATCCCAGGAATGTAATTGACGCGATAACTCCCAGATTAAATACCGGTGTTTTATGATTTACTAATTTTAGTGCGAGGGGAGGAATAAAAAGTCCCATCATAAAGAGACCCGATCCGATGATGCCGAATAACGATTCCGGGATTTGAATGACGCGGAAGTACTGACTGCTTATCGTTATTGCCATACGAATAATATTGTCGAACACAAGGCCCGCCAATATTATGGCTAGCGCAAATGGGGTTTTAAAAATCCAAAGACCCGCCTGTAGTGTAATGCGCGCAGCGTCAATGATTGCTTTACCACAACTTCTTTTTTCACCCGGACTACTGTTGTTTAATCCGGAGATTTCACGCATTTTCAAGGCGGCTATCAGTGTCATCACCGCCATTCCAAGGTTTAAATAGAGGGGGAATCTTAAGGTAATGGATTGATTTAGATTTACCTTCAATCCTATGAAATCAGCGATCTGTTGCATCAGCGCTGGGTCATATACAGCTGCACCGAGGCTCATCGCGACGATAAAGGCGATAGACTGGAACCGCATTCTAAGATTGAGCACATGACCCCAGTCATTGATGTCGCCCTCTTCTTTTAAAGAATCGTATGCGAGAGCTTCATCCGCGCCACTGGCCGCGGCTTCCGCGGCTCCGCCTATCACTCGGTTGAGTAGAAAAAGTGCAAATAACAATTCTGGATTACCTAAAGGGACAAAGCAGAGAATAGTCATTTCTATAACCATTAATATGCCCGTAGTCACTAACAGATTCCGTCTTCCGACAATATCTGCGAGTGCCCCCGAGGGCACCTCACAGACGACAATTGATGCGGCCCATGCGACATTGAGAAGAGCGAACTGTTCGAGGCTTAGTCCGAAATCTAAAAAAAGAATAGTAAAGATGGGATAATAAAACCGCGCCGTAAAAAAAATACGAAATGCAATAAAGAGGCGAATATTTCTGATCGCAAAAGGTGACTTACTCTCGGTTTCCATTAATTAATCTTTAATAAATCCATTCTCTATTCATTACTTATAGCTTTAATTATCTAATTATTAAAATTAAAATCTAATAAAATCATCTTCTATACGTTATTATAATGGGTTATGAATCGTTATGCCAGGTAGTGCGACTGGCTTTATATTTATAATATGAACTCAGATGAACAATAGAAAAGATAACCTGTCCTAAGGCGATGAGCGCGAGAATTAGATTTCCATATATTTTAATTAGCGTAATAGTGTTGGGGTGAAGTTTTTTTGCAGTTACTTAGGGACATGATTTTATCATTAACATCTAATAGTCCAGAAAAAGGGATACCTTTGATCAATAGATATTTTATCCTTTTGGCGTTTCTTTTTACCAGCTATACCTGGGTCCTCGGTCAGTCCGACCCCCTAACGTCGACGACTTATGGCGAACTTAATGAGAAGGCGAAGAGTTACTTTGACAATAAATCTTATGCCCTGGCAATAGAGGCCTACGAGGAAATTGCCGCCTTATCCCTAACGGCAGAGCAAAAACGCGCGGTGACTTTTCGACTCGCCGACAGTCGATGGCGTAACGAGGTAGCCACCGAATCTACTGATCATACGACGCTACAAGAAGCGCGCATCATGATGGAAGATATCATTCATGATCTAAAGGGTGAAATACATCTTCCGCAGCTATGGGCCGAAGTGGAAGAGTCGTTGGCTGATTCCTGGTGGTTGCCGAGAAACCAACGCAATTGGGGCCAGGCCTGGTTACATTATGAACGCGCGTTCGATTATTGGGCGGGATCCAGTGAATTACAGACGGCCCGCAGTCGTTACTTGAGCCTCGCCTGGAAAATTTCGCGATCACCAGACCTGCATAATAACAACTATACCTATGGTTATTATGGCAATTATCTTCCGCTCGCGGTTCTGGAAAATTTGATCAGTATAGCTGTTGAGCCCCAGGATAAGGCACACGCGCATTATCTAATGGCAATGGCTTTGAGAAGTCGGGGCGGTCGTTCGCAACAACAGTCGCGTATTGGAGTGGAGTTCGAAAAAGCATTAGCGGTCGGTGTTAAGACGGAATGGTATGATGATGCCCTTTTTAACTACGCTCAGTGGGCCGCTCAAAGTGGATACAATGGCTATGATGAAGAGGGCAACCTCTTTTTAGAACCGGATTATGAAAAAGCCCTAAGCCTCTATCGGCGGCTTATAACTGAATATGAAAAAGGGGATACGCGTTATTACGATTCCACAGTATCGGCGATTAAAGAAATAACCAGGCCGATGGTAAATCTCAATGTCCCCCATGTGTTTATACCCGGGGCCGAAGTATTCTTTAATCTTAATTGGCGTGAAATTGAAACAGTAGCGATCTCAATTTATCCGGTCAATTTAGCCCGTGACGTCAATTTTTCCGGTACGCGTTATGAACCCTGGCAATGGCTTCAGGCTATCGATCTTGAAGGAAAAGAAGCCATAGTGCAGCTGAGCCAGAGCAAAGCTGCAAAGAGGCCCTATTATCCCATGACCGATACCATCCGCTTGGAAGAGAGGCTTTCAAACGGTGCTTATTTAATAGAAGCGAAAGGAGAACGAGAAACAACTCGCGATATTATTCTCGTTACCGACGCCTCGCTCGTTCTCAAAACCACCAATCGGCAGGCAGTCGGTTATTTCTGCAACGCATTAACGGGTAAACCCATTCCTGAAGGCAAGTTAGTAATCTGGGAGCATAGAGCGGATGGCCGCAAGAAAATCTGGCGCCGCACCGATCGAACGTTGACCAGTCAGGGATTGGCAAATTTTAAATTTAACAAAGTCAGCGAGAACCGCAGCTATTTTGCCTGCGCGATAAGTGAAAATGATCAGGCGTTTGCTATTTCATCTTATAATTATTTGACGCAGGATAATGATAGAGCTTGGCGTATATACGCCTATACAGATCGTCCAGCATACCGGCCAGATGAAACGGTCTATTGGAAAGCTATCGCCCGACAATATGAGGGTGAAAGTTATTTCGTTCCCAAGGATGAGCGAATTACCTATCGAATAGATGACCCGCGTGGCTCTGTGGTCGATGAGGGGGAGGCGATGATCAATGCTTTTGGCGCTTTTTGGGGAGAAATGCCGCTTACTTCCGCTATGACCTTAGGCGCTTACCGGATAAATTTTCGACGAGAGGTAGACAATACATGGATTGGTTCGGCTACGCTGTTTCGTCTCGAAGAGCACAAACTACCAGAGTTTAAAGTAAGTATCGCATTGGGTGATGGGGATTCGGCGTCATCTGGGGCTTACGCCATGGGGGATTCAGTTACGGGAAGTATCCAAGCCGATTATTATTTTGGGGGATCCGTTCCGAATGCAGATGTTGAAGTCGTTATCTATCGCAAACCCTTTTACCATTGGTGGCGACCGAAGCGTGAATTCAGTTGGTACTACGCAAATACCGAATCCATGGGATGGAATCGATATGGCGGTCCCGGACAGATAATAAAGCGGGAGATCTTGCAAACTGATTCCAAAGGTAAGGCGGTATTCAGTTTTGATACACCGCAGTTCTCCGATCAGGATTATGAATTTATTATCGAAGTGAGAATCACTGATGCTTCACGGCGTGAGATCGTAATGAAACGGAGTGTAAAGGTTACGCGGCAAAGTTATTTTGTTTATCTCGAACCTGAGCACAGGATTTATCAACCGAAGGATCGCGTTAAAATTAAGTTGAATACGCTTGATGCCAATAACCGACCGGTTGGCGTTGAGGGCCGATTGCGTCTTGTCCGGGATAAATGGAAGGAAACCTGGGTCGATGACCGGGGCCGTGAAATATCGGGTCAGAAACTTGGCGAAATCAAGGCGAGACCCGCTATTTTTCAATCCTTTACGACCGCGCCCGAGGATTACCGGTTGATTTCTCAGGGATATGAATCTGAGGAAATTGAAGTTGTACGCATTAAAACAAATAAGGAGGGTAACGCGGAATATGAATTCGAGGTTCCCGGAACCGGTTACTACCGAATTGCCTGGTTAAGTCGTGATAAAAGCGGTCAACCGATAAAAGGGGACACAGCCATCTGGACGGCAAAAGAAAATGATAAGGAATTAGGCTATCGCCCAGGGGGTGTTTCAATCGTAGTCGATAAAGATACAATCAAAGTTGGAAATAAAGCGCCCATTATGCTGACCGTACCCGCAGCCGACCGGTATTTATTGTTCAGTGTCGGAGCCGATGAAATCATGTCTACGCAGGTCGTCCATTTGGAAGGCACGGCAAAACTGATTCAGATCTCTATCGGCGAGGAACATATCCCCAATAGTTTCTTAGAAGCTTTTATGGTTTCAGATTATCAGCTCTACCAGGATCGAAAAGAAATAGTGACACCGCCGACTGCCAATTTTCTCAATGTCAAAGTGACACCGGATGCTGAAGGTTATCAACCGGGTGAAAAAGGAAGCTACGCTTTAGAAGTTACGGATCATGGGGGGGAACCGGTTTCTGCGGAAGTCTCTTTCGGTCTCGTTGATGAAGCGGTTTATACTATTCAATCTGAGTTAGCGGGTGATATCCGGCAATTTTTCTACGGCCGCAAGCGGGGGTATGGCATACGCAACGCAAGCACTTTTGAGCAGAAATCCTACCTCCGTCTCAAACCTGAACAGCCTCAAGAAGATGGTTACCGTGCGAAAGATCGTCAGGTTATACGGCGTGAAGGTTTTGCGAAAGGTGATCTCACCACGCGATCGGCTGGTGTGGGGGGTGTTTATACGACGGATGAATTAAGCATGGTAATCCAGGAGGAAGCTGAGTTTGCGGACAACGCAAAAAGTTCAGGAGGCGACGATCCTTCAGTCGTGGTGCGCACGGATTTTCGTGCGACCGCTTTTTGGCAACCGAATATCCTGACCGACGAAAATGGCAGGGCGAAGATCGATCTCACCTTTCCCGATTCATTAACCACATGGAAAGCTAAGGCGCGTGCGGTTTCCCTCCATAACCGTTTTGGTGGCGGTGAAAGTGATGTTCAGACACGGTTGCCACTTATTGCCCGTTTACAAGGTCCACGCTTTTTCGTTGCCGGAGATACCCTGATAGTTTCTGGGATTTTCAATAATAATACGAGCCGCTCAATGCGCGTACAACCATTATTGGAAGCGACAGGAGTTGAAGTAGAAGGTTACCTCAACGATAGTGGTGAACTCGTTAAGGGCATTTCCAACCTTTTTATCACGGCGGCGGGATCGGAAAAACGTGTCGATTGGCAGGTAAAAGTAAACGCGCCCGGTGAAGTTAAATTCAAACTAATTGGCAAAAGTGAAAAGTACGGCGATGCGATGGAAAAAAGTTTTCCCATCTATGAACACGGGTTGGAGAAATTTGTAGGAAAATCCGGCAAAGTGCGGGGCGACCTGATAACCGTTTCACTTGATCTTCCAAAGCAACGAAAGAAAGAAACGACTGCTTTAAGTATTCAAGTGACCCCCAGCATGGCAGTGACGATGTTAGATGCGCTTCCTTATCTCATCGATTACCCTTATGGCTGTAGCGAACAGACGATGAGCCGTTTTTTACCGGCAGTAATCGTTGCCAATACCTTGAGTAAGCAGGGAATTGATCCAGAGACAATAAAAGGTAAAATGTTTGGTGGCATAGAAAGAAAACATATTACGGATACGCATCCTAATGGACGTCGTGATTTGAGTGAACTCGATGAGATGGTAAGTAAAGGGCTGCGCCGTTTATATGATCTTCAACATGCCAGCGGTGGTTGGGGTTGGTGGGAAGAAGATGATGACGACCATTTTATGACCGCCTATGTCACTTGGGGTCTTACTTTAGCTCAGGGTGCTGGAGTTGAAATTGATCGATCGGTTTTACAACGGGCTCAAGAATTTCTGGAAAAGGAAATTATTGAGGAAGAATTTGAATATGATCTTCAAGCGTGGATGCTTCACGCCTTATCTACGCGTTTTCTCGTCGAGGAAAATAAGAAACCTTCGCGATTCGAAGCCAAAGCCTTTCTTAATTTGATGAAAAACCGTGAGCAGCTCAATGTATTCACGCGTGCTCTTCTTGCGCTCTCAGCTAAACATTTTGGATTCGAAGAGGATGCGCGATTACTCGCTGAAAATTTGCGCAATGGAGTAAAAATCGACGAACGGCCCGATCAGTCAATCCTTGTCACTGACAATAATAACAATGAGCCATCGGTTATGAAAACGGCACACTGGGGTGAGGATGGTATTTACTGGCGCTGGTCGGATGGTGGGGTGGAAACCACAGCCTTTGCCTTAATGGCACTTCTCGCTATTGATCCCAATAGTGATCTCATCGACCCCGTTACTCATTGGCTGGTAAAAAACCGCCGCGGTTCACAGTGGAGTAATACTCGCGATACCGCCATTGTCGTTCTTGCGCTCAACGAATATTTAAAAATATCAGGTGAATTGGAATCTGCGCTTGATTACGAAGTGGTTGTGAATGGCCAAACGGTAGCGGTTGAGAGTGTTAACTTACAAAATTCTTTAGAAGTACCCAGTACTGTAAGTGTAGATCGCGATTTAATTAAAGATGGTCGCAACACAATTGAAATCCGTCGTGTGGCAGGTGATGGTCCGATCTATTTTGCCGTTTATGCTGAATACTTCAGTTTGGAGGAACCTATTACTTCGGGTGGGAATGAAATATTTGTCGATCGGCAATTTTATCGAATCAGAAATGTGCCCACTTTACTCAAAGGATTTTCAGAGGAAAAAGTACTGCTTGTGGATGGAGAAAGTCTGGAGAGTGGTGAGCGCGTTGAAGTTGTCCTCACCATTGAGGGGAAAAATAATTATGAATATCTTGTTTTCGAAGATTTTAAAGCTGCCGGACTTGAAGCTGTCCAATTGCGCAGTGGTGGGATGATTCAGGCGCGCGAAATCAAGGCGAGGATCGCAAAAGAGGAGGCGGAATCTATTAAAGAAAGAATCACACCGGGTGATGAAAAAGATCGTTACACGTTGCGTAGTCGTTCCGTCTATCAGGAACTGCGTGACCGCAAAATTGCTTCATTTGTCGATCGTTTGCCTGAAGGATACTGGGAGATACGTTATCGCTTGAGAGCCGAAGTACCGGGAGAATTTCACGCGTTGCCCGTGATCACACACGCCATGTATACACCCGAGATCCGCGCGAACGGAAAAGAATTCCGTCTATCGATAAGGGAGCGGAAATAGGTCAAAAGGTCAAAAGGTCAAAAAGTCAAAAGGTCAAAAAGTCAAAAAGAGGAGATTTAGATTATTTATCCTTAAACCTAATAATTCATTTATTCTGCTGATCACCGAGATAGCAACATTTTGACTTTTTGACCTTTTGACTAAAGTCTCTTTATCCCGGCGCTGATTACTTCGGCTGCTTTCTCAAGTGTTTTTTCGTCGTGTGCGGTGCTGATAAAGCACACTTCGTAAGCGGAGGGAGGAAGGTAAACTCCATGATTGAGCGCGTAGTGAAACAGGGGTTTGAATAGCTCTGTATTACTGGCCATGACGTCATTGAGATTGTTTATCGGCTGTTCAGAAAATAACATACAGAACACGGAACCCGCTTGCGGCATCTGTAGCGGTATTCCTTTTTCGTCCGCGGTTTCGAGAATAGACTTTCTTAATTTGCTACCGGCCCGCTCCAATTCATCATAGGGATTTAATGTTTCAAGTAAATTGATCGCCGCGATACCTGCGGCCAGCGCGAGGGGGTTCCCGCTTAAGGTACCTGCCTGATAGACGGGCCCTTGGGGTGCCAGGTTATCCATAATCTCAGCTCTTCCACCAAATGCACCCACCGGTAACCCGCCGCCGATAATTTTTCCCAGTGCGGTCAGATCTGGTTTAACATCTTCTTTTTCCTGAACTCCTCCGTATGCGATGCGAAATCCGGATATAACTTCATCAAATATAAGGACGCTGCCATAATTGTCACAAAGGGTGCGCAGTTTATTGAGGAATCCGGATTGCGGTAAGACGAGACCGTTGTTAGCGGGGTAGGGCTCCAGAATGACACCGGCAATATTTTCACCGTGATCGTTAAAGGCATTTTCGATCGCATCAAAGTCATTGAATGGCAAAACCAGGGTTTCACCCGCAAAACTTTCGGGAATACCGGCACTGTCGGGATTTCCAAAGGTGAGCGCCCCGGAGCCAGCCTTAACGAGCAGGGAATCGACATGCCCGTGGTAACATCCGGCAAATTTTATTATTTTATCGCGATGCGTATAGCCGCGGGCGAGTCGAATGCAGGACATCGTTGCCTCCGTACCGCTATTAACCATACGCACTTTTTCAATCGAGCTTACCGCCTGAGTAATTTTATCTGCCATTTCCACTTCATAGGGATTGGGCGTGCCAAAGCTCGTTCCTTTGGCCAGGGCTTCACCGATAGCATTAACAATCGTTGGATGACTGTGCCCGTGGATGGCCGGCCCCCACGAGCAGACAAAATCAATCAGTTCACGACCATCTATAGTAGTGAGCAATGCGCCTTTTGCTTTTTCCGTAAAAAAAGGAGAACCGCCAACGGAACGAAAAGCTCTTACGGGCGAATTCACTCCACCCGGTATTAACTTCAATGCTTTTTCGAAAAGTTTTTCTGATTTATTCATGAATTAAAAAGATAAATTTTAGATATGAAGTAATTCTATGTCTTAAGATAAGAGAGAGTATGGCCACAAGATGCACAAGATAGGGTATTAGAAAAAGATTTACAGTAAAAACGGAGAGATGAAGCAAAATAGAATAAAATCCAATCATCATCTTCGTCGCCGTCGCATTACGAGGCTGCGAGATGACGCAGACTTAGATGCAAAACTAACCGCGCAACAAATTAGATGTGTATCACCGCAGATAGGTCCATTGAGAATGGATTGGGAATGTTTCACCCCTGAGGGTGTGACAATCGTAGCCCACAGCTTAAGCTGTGGGTTAAAATATACGTTATAATAATTAAGCCCCAGCGGGGCGACACATTTACAGTTTTAAAATCATCTCATGTCACATACATACCACGCTTTGAGCGTACACATTATATTCTCAACGAAAGATCGATTTCCAATGGTCGACAATAATATGAGACAACCCTTACATGCATATATTACAGGTATAATTAATCATGGACATGGGTTTACCCATATTGTCAATGGCACGGCCGATCACATTCGTATTCTCGCTGATCTTAAACCCCGATTTTCTCCGGCTGACCTATTGCGCGAAATTAAATCAAATTCATCACGTTGGGTGCATTTGAATCATCCGAATAAATCCAAATTCGCCTGACAAATAGGTTATGCTATTTTCTCGGTAAGTAGATCCGCAATCCCCAAGGTAACCAAATACATAAAGTATCAGGAGGTACATCATCGTAAAGTTTCTTTTGAAGAAGAGTATTTAATGTTTTTGGAAAAACATAAAATTAAATATGACCAAAGATATATTTTCGATTGATTTAGCGAATGGCGAAAGGCAATTACAGCTCTATCATTGTGTCACCCCGCTGGGGTTCATGGTTAAATTAATATATCTCCATACCCACAGCTTGCGCTGTGGGCTAAGTCTGTATCGCCCCTGTGGGGCTAAAGAAATACATGCAGTAAAAGGAAAAATGGACGAAAACCTATAGTAAATCCCAGCCATCCAAGCATCCACTTTTTCCTCTCTTCCATTCCTACTTGGAGACAGACGAAGACAAAGTTAACTCACGCGAATAATCTATATCCAATTTCAACTGACATATCGCTGAACGATAGGGATGCGGCGACCGACGCCGAATGCAAGGGGCGTTATTTTTAAGCCCGGTGCGGCTTGCTTTCGTTTATATTCATTCAAGTCTACTTTACGAATCACGTCCTTAACGATAGCTTCATCAAAACCAGCCGCAATTATCTGATCCGAAGATTTACCTTCTTCCACATAGAATTCCAGTATCTGGTCAAGGATATCATAGGGAGGTAGAGAATCCTCATCTTTTTGGTCTGGTCTTAATTCAGCCGACGGCGCTTTTTCGATTGAATTCCAAGGTATAATTTCTTTCTCCCTGTTCATCCAACGCGCTAAAGCGTAGACTTTTATTTTTGGTAAATCGGAAATCACTGCTAGTCCACCTGCCATATCGCCATATAAGGTGCAGTAACCGACGGCTAACTCACTTTTATTTCCCGTAGTAAGAAGGAGCGCACCGAACTTATTCGAAACAGCCATAAGCAGTACACCGCGGCTGCGCGCTTGAATATTCTCTTCCGTAATATCCCGTTCAACTCCTTCAAAGATAGATCTAAGTGATCTTTCCGATGCTTCCACTAACTCAGCTATTGGGAGTTGGTGGTAAGTTATGCCGAGATGCTTTGCCAGTGTCGCTGCATCATCTTTACTATGCTGGCTCGAAATAGACGAAGGTAAACTGATTCCGATTACATTTTCACTTCCCAATGCGTCTACCGCGATCGCTGCGGTAATCGCAGAGTCGATTCCTCCACTCAGTCCAAGAAGGGCTTTCTTGAATCCACTTTTGTGCGCATAATCGCGTAAGCCTAAGGTAAGCGCATCGTGGATTGACTCCATTTCATCTTGGGGAGAGCTATCGACTTCTGTTTCAACATCCGATGCGATGACCTGAAGATCTTCTTTAAAACTATTAAGTCTACCGATTGTTTTTCCCTCGGGCGTGACAACGAGGCTGTTTCCATCAAAAATGAGTTCATCGTTACCCCCGATGGCATTGCAATAAAATACCGGACAGCCACAGCGCTCAGCCGCTGCTTTGACCAATGATTCACGAACATTGCTTTTACCGTTATGCCAGGGACTGGAGGAGAGATTCAGCAGAATATCGATCTTTTCATCTGCAAGTTGCTCGACTGGATCCTGGTTGTATCGTTTTCCAGTATCAATGTTGCAACTTGTCCAGATGTCCTCGCAAATAGTGATCCCCAGTTTTAAACCTTTATAAGTTATAATTTGCGGCTTTCCCGATGATTCAAAATAACGATCTTCATCAAATACATCATAAGTAGGTAATAAGCATTTGTGAGCCGTTTGTTTTACTTTACCTCCTTCACACCAGGCCGCTGCATTGTAGAAGGGTCGGCCTGTTGTCTCCGTGTTCGGGACGACATAGCCTATAAGTGCCGGAATATCTCCCGTTTCCGCGGCAATTTCAAGAAGGGACGCCACATTGTCGGGGACAAAACGGCTTTTAAAGAGCAGGTCGCGCGGAGGGTAGCCGGTAATCACCAGCTCGGTAAAGAGAACAAGCTCGGCACCATCCTCGCAAAGTTTCCTATAGGCGAGAATTATTTTTTGACGATTACCGACAATATCACCCACTGTCGTATTAATCTGAGCGAGTCCTATCTTCATTATAACAAATTTATGTGAATAGAATTGTCATTAGAAAAATTTAATTCTTTTTAAAATAAGAAACTAATATGAGGTTGTTTTTGTCAGGTTAACTATAAAATGAGATTTATTATAAATTTATATCAAGGTTACTCTCATAATCTTGGGCGAAACCTCAAGACAAAGATTTTACCGGTCATTTTATCACTCTTAGCCTGTTTCTCGCTGGGAATAGTGGCAACAGCAGAAATCGTTACTTTATCTCTCTCGCAGGCTTTAGACATTATTGAGAGTGAGAATTTACAGGTTTTAATCCAACGTCAGGCAGTTGAAGAAACCCTGCAAAGATCATTTATTGAACGGTCAAAATTATTACCTTCGGTTAACCTGGAAAGTTTTCAACTGCGCACGCAATTTGTGAATGTCGGGAGGGGCTTTGATTTTCCCTCTCCACCTCCGGTTAATCGCTTTGATGCAAAACTGGTGGGAGGGGTCCCTGTTTTCAATTACAATAAATATTCCAGTTATCGATTAGCTAAATATCAGCATGAAATTTCGGAGCTCAATTTTAATAGTGTGCTCGAAGATATCCTCGAAGCTACGACTAACGCTTATCTTACTCATTTGCGAAATCTGAAAAAAATGGATGTAATCGACGCTAATATCATTCGCGATCGCATCCTTTTAGAGCTGGCGGATAATCAGTTTCAGGCGGGGGTGGCAACAAGGATCGATGTCACGCGAGCGGAAGTGCAAATTGCGACCGATGAAAAAGAGAGATTGCAGCAAGAGACATTGATTCTGGAGAGCGAACTTCAAATTAAACGATTGCTCAAACTTGATCTTGAGGCCGAATTGACGCTTGAAGATATTGAACTGAAAAGCCCCGATCGGAGCCGTTCCTTTGATTACGATATTGATAGTATTCTCAATTTGCGACCTGATTTTATTGAAGCGTCGCTTGAACTGACTCGAGACCGTTATGCAAAAAAAGCGGCGCAATGGGAAAGATTGCCCTCAATAGAGTTATTTGGTGAAATCGGTTACGTCACGGAAGAGGTATTCGATGGAAATGAAGATGATGCGTGGGTTGTGGGTATTTTTGTTTCACTCCCTATTTTTGAGGGGTTGCGTTTGCGTTCGAATAAGCTTCAGGCAATTGCTTCAATCCGAAGCCAGGAATTAGTTCTCGATGATCTGCAGTTGGAAATCAGTTCGGAATTTTTACTCGCGCGCCAGGACGCGCGGTCACGTTATAAACAGATCGATTTCGTTCGCAAAAAAGTGGTATTAAGTGAAGAAGAACTTGAATTAGCGCGTATACGTTTTACCGAGGGGGTGGCAGATAATCGTGATGTCACCGATGCGCAAGCAGCTTTAGCAGCAGCTAATGATGAGCTGGTTGAAGCGGTATATTTTTATAATCTCAGCCGTCTCGAGTTAGCCCGTTCCCGAGGCGGTGTGCGTTTATTGTTTAGTGAGTAGGAATTTGTCAAAAGGTCAAAAAGTCAAAAGGTCAAAACGTTAATTTTGTGTTGTATTAATAATTCGATCTTAACTTATGTAAATTTTTTTTAACCGCTGAACCGCTGAACCGCTGAACCGCTGAAATTCGAACCTTTTGACATTTTGACCTTTTGACTTTAAAACTAATAAAATGCCTGTCGTTCTGCAGCCTGGAGAAAAGAAAATTACCGAATCAAAGAAGGATGATTTGGTGGCGGGGCATTTCCAGGATTACGAATCGCTCTTGGCCAGTTTTTTTCTCACACTCTTAATCCACCTTTTAGCTTATTTCACAATTCCCAAAGCTATTACCGCAGTACCTGGACCCGAACGGGAAAGGTTATACGAGGTGGAATATGTTTATCAGGACATTGAAGAGAAGCCCAAACCGGAGACGCAGCGGTTTGTAGAAGCTAATCCTGATGTGCCGACAAATATACCCGATTCTACCTTAAACATTGCCGCCCGCGATCAACAGGCGGCTCAGGTGGAACCAGCTGAAATTAGTTTTAATGAAACGCCTTATCTCGAGGGCGAGGAGGAGTTGTCACCAAAAATTCTGGCAGGTATGATTCCCTCACAATCGCAACCCGTAATCGAAGCTTCACAACAGCCGATGGGCGTTCAGGGTGCCGAGCAGAGCAGCATACCCCTATTTGAAGAGGGTGTAGTTTTTGCTTCGCCGGAACCGCCGCCGAGACCAGATTTTATCGATCAGGAACCGGATACTGAAGAGGGGATGGCGAGCATGCTTGAGCCCGGGGAAGGGAAGGATCCTGCTGAACAGCCCGCAGATCGGGTGCCGCTCGCGATTAATCTCAACCCCGATAGCGTTGAAGGTGGCACGGCGCCTAATCAGAACAGTCAGACTCAGGCCGCGGATGCACAGTCTCAAACTCAACCGCAACTTCCGAAACCACGACCCCGGCTTGCGCCCGATGTCTTACCCGGTCCAATGATGAGGTCTATGTCCGGAGTTCCCGGTTTGGGAATGATTGCGATTGAAGCTAAGTTTAGCGAATTTGGAGATTATCTTCAACGCATGTATGAAGCTATTGGTTATCAATGGTTGTTGCTCGCAAATCAGACCCGTCGCGGATCTGCCCAGATTTCGTCTCGTGTCGTCCTGGAATTTATAATTTATAATGATGGACGCGTTGAGAGTCTAAGGGTCGTTCATTCTACTGCCGGTCAGGCAGCTACGTTAATCTGTAAAGATGCCATACAGTCTCGCTCCCCTTTTGCAATGTGGACTGAAGAAATGGTTCGGACACTAGGTGAAGAGCAGACAATCCGTGTAACATTTATCTATCAATGAATATTTCTGTAAAATCGGCGACAACAGAAATTCCTTTGGGGCGAGGGGTGACTGTAGTCCAATCTCACGCTTCGGGTTTGTTCGCTTTTAATAAACCTGTGAGTGTCCGTGCGCATCCCAATTCCGCTAAAGCAGACGAACGCGCACTGCTAAACTGTAATTATAATCAGGATCTCCAATTTTACCATTGGGTTCTGCCCGATGGTCGTGAGGAAAAGCTCTACCTATTAAATCGGCTTGATTCACCCACGTCTGGTTTGATCATCGGGGCATTGTCTCTAGAGCTCGCTGAAAAAGTGAAGAAACGTTTTGCGAATAAAGAGGTGGAAAAAATATACCTTGCGGTGGTTTTTCGCGGACATGATCTGAGACGTGAAACCTGGCGTGATCAGCTAATGGTTGTAAAAGAAAACGAAAAACTGCGAACGAGGACTGATTCCTCCCAGGGTGAACACGCGCTTACCCACGTTCGCCGCATTCACTTATCAACGGGTCGATTCAAATGCGCGCTTATGGAATTACAACCTGTTACCGGGCGAACGCATCAGCTTCGCGTTCAGTGTGCGAAGAGAAGGTTGCCCATTGTTGGTGACAGTACCTATGGAGACTTTAAATTGAATCGAGAGCTGCGCAAAGCAACCGGTTGTAAACGCCTTTTTCTCCATGCCAGCCATATCCGTATTCCGTTAAATGACGCTGAACAAAGAGAGTATTTTGAAGCCGAATCACCGATGCCGGTTGAATTTAACACGCTGCTTAATGAGAGCTAGCCTTAACCTGTCATCTTCTATTTTCACACCTCATCATGATTATACCAAAAGCAAATAAACTTAGCAAAGAACAGCTCAAAGAAATTGAATCGATAGTGGGTGAGTTCGATTGTAATATTCAAGTCATCACTGGTGCGCATAAAAATATCTATGCTATCATCGGTGACGAGCGCAGCGAATTGATGGTTAATCGCATCGTTGGACTCAATTATATCTCCCGCGTGGATCGCATGGAGTCAGTCTACAAGTTAATGGATATTCGCTCAGATATGGCCGGTCATGAAATAAAAATTGGCGGCGTTACTCTTAAAAAAGAATTATTTATTTCAGCCGGTCATTGCACCATCGATCCGAAAAACCCACAATACTTTCTCGAGACCGCAGAAGCAGTGAAAGAAGCTGGGGCACAGGCTATTCGCGGTGGGATCTGGAAGCCGCGAACGACACCGCATTCTTTCCAGGGTGACAGTAAGTCCATAGATGTATTGTTAGAGGCGCGAGATAAAACAGGGTTACCGGTTCTCACCGAGGTTATGGATGATGAACAAATTAAGATCACGGTTGAGGCGGGGATAGACATTTTTCAAGTTGGTACTCGGAACGCACTCAATTACTCGCTCTTAAAGCAAATTGGAAAAAGTACCGCCGGATCCAATATCGCAATCTTCCTTAAACGCAGTCGCCATATGGGGCCGATCGATGAATTTATTTCTGCGGGCGAATACATCGTATCCGGCGGTAATCCAAACATAGTGTTATGTCCCCGCGGAACGATGCCAAATATCGATGGTTACCGCAATCACCCCGATGAATCGATCACCCCGCTTCTCAAAGAGAGGACTTGGGCGCCTATCATCGTCGATCCCTCGCATGCAGTGGGTCGAGCCATCTATGTACCCGCGTGTAGTCTGGCCGCCATTGCTTATGGCGCAGACGGTCTGAATATTGAAACACATATCAATCCGCAAAAGGGTATCGGTGACGATCCAGCACAAAGCGTAACACCCGATAAATTAGCAGAGATTATTAAAGACGCCCGTCAGTTGTGGAATTCCCCCTCCATATTCGCTTGAGAGGCAAAGTATTCTGATGACTACCGGTATTGAAATTAAAACCCCGTTGCGCTATACGGTGTTTTTCCGCAAGTATAGGAATCTTCATATTCTCATACTGATCGCGTGCGCCCTTTTCATTTCTGGATGTGGAAAAAGACCCATGTTGATCGCACCCGAGGAAGTATGGGAAGTGGTGAGCCGCGAGGGTGAAAAGCATAACATTAATCCTTCTTTCATTTTTGCGATTGCTTTCGCCGAAAGCAGGTTCGATGCCCACGCCAATTCACGTCATGCTCGTGGCATGATGCAAATAAGTAAAATCGCGTGGCGGGAAGTGAGCGAACTCTCCTATCGTAAAGCCTGGGATTGGCGTCGTAATATTGAGGTGGGAACAAACTATTTGGCCCACAATCGTGCATTGCTGCAAAAGCATCGGCACTTCAGCTACCCCCTTCTCTCCGCTTCTTATCGCTACGGATTTTATACCGTTAAAAAAAGCGGGGTTGATATTCAAAAAGTAAAAAGTCCCAAAAATAAAACCTATCAGCAACTATTTGCCGGTGTGCTTGATCCCGTTGCCGTACCTGATGTGTGAGGTGATTGTTACCCCCTTAGTCGTCTAGCAGGAGTTGCGTTTCTTAAGGTTTCGGGTGTCGGGTTTCGGGTGTCGGGGGTCGGGTGTCAGGTGTCGGTATCTAGAGAGTAATCTTCGTCTTCGCTTGCCATGTCGTAGGTTACTGCGAAGACAGGTCTGCCTCATCGTCTGCGTCCAGGTAGAATGGACTCCGGGTGTCAGGAATAAGTGAACAGTAAACGGTGAACAGTTTTGTAATTCTACTCTTCCAAGCATCTAATAATCCATTCTTTCTGGACGAAGACGAAGCTTATTATTAAACTTTCAGCTTACCCTCCAAGCTCCGACACCCGACACCCGAACCCTGAACCCTCAACCCTGAACCCCGAGCCCAGCCGAAGGGCCTGCCCTGAGCCCAGCCGAAGGGAACCTTTCTCTAAAACAGATCCTGCTGACTGTATTCTTCATCCGTGTCTTTTGATTTTTTCCGCTTTATCATGTAACGACGAATTAAATTGTGACTGGAGTCGTCAGATTCCAATTTTTGCAGGATGGTCTTTGCCCGTCCGATAACGCTTTGAGGCAGGCCCGCTAGTCTCGCTACCTGTATCCCATAGCTGCGATCGGAGGCTCCACGTATGACCTGACGCATAAATACTATTTCATCATTCCATTCTTTAACCGCGACGCAGTAATTATTAACGCGTGCAAGTTGCTGTTCCAATTGAGTCAGTTCATGATAATGGGTAGCGAAAAGGGTGCGAGGACCTCGGCTGTCGTTTCCGTGAAGATGTTCCACAACAGACCACGCAATACTTAATCCATCATAGGTGCTGGTTCCCCGCCCAATTTCATCGAGAATGATAAGACTTTTGTCGGTAGCATTATTAAGAATATTAGCCGTCTCATTCATTTCTACCATGAAGGTGGAATTCCCTTGCGATAACTCATCACTCGCGCCAACGCGTGAAAAGATACGATCAACGATACCGAATTGGCACCGCTTGGCCGGAACCCAGGAGCCGATCTGGGCCATGAGGACAAGGAGGGCCACTTGTCGGATGTAGGTCGACTTGCCCGCCATATTGGGCCCCGTGATCAGCCCTATTTGCTCACGATCTGCACTTAAACTGGTATCGTTGGGGACGAAGGAGCGGGTTCCTGCCAACCCGTAGCGATCGCTCTTCATCATTTGTTCCACTACCGGATGACGGCCCTCTTCTATAAGCAGGTTATCGCTGTCATCTATATCCGGGCAGTTGTAATCCCATTCGCGTGCAATTTTAGACCACCCCAAAAAGAGATCCGTTCTCGCCAGTGCTTCGGCGGTTGATTTTAGATCATCAACCCTGGCCAGTACCTGTGCCAAAAGTTCACGAAAAAGAATCTCTTCCCGTGCAAGGCTTTTTTCTTCGGCATGAAGAATTTCTTTCTCTTTTTCTTTAAGATCCGTCGTGTAATAACGCTCCGCATTTGTCATCGTCTGTTTCCGGATGTAATCATCGGGTACGAGATGAATATTGGACTTCGTTACCTCGATAAAATAACCGAATGCATTGTTGTATTTAATACGAAGATTTTTTATCCCGGACCGTTTCTTTTCACTGCTTTCGAGTTCACTAATCCAGGTCTTGTTGTCTCTCGAGAGTAGCCGCAAATGATCCAACTCCTCGTCATACTGATCACGGATATAATTGCCATCCTGTAGCTGGTTGGGGAGCGTTTCCACTAATGATTTGTTGAGGAGGTCTCGCAGTTCCGGGAAATCCTCAATTTTGTTACACAGCTCAGTCACATTGGGGCCGTCAAACTCCTGGAGCACGCGAATAATGAGTGGGAGTTGTTGTAAGGTGTCACGAATGCCACCCAGTTCGCGGGGATTGCGCAGGCGGTTCTGCAAACGGCCGAGGATCCTGGTGACATCGCGAACACACTTGAGGTAGTCGTGTAATTCGGAGCCGAGACTGGGAGCTTCGAGAAATTCACCCACACAGTGTTGTCGCTTTTTAATTTCACTCAAATCGAGGATGGGTTCCGCGAGATAGAGTTCGAGTAGTCTTGAACCTGCCGCCGTAACCGTAGCATCCATGACCGCGATAAGTGATCCGTCACGCGTATTGTTGGTCGTTCGGAATACTTCCAAATTCCGTAGGGTCGCGGGATCGAGAAGGAGAGAACGAGTACTGCGATATTCGCGGATCAAGTTTAAATTTGCCGGCTTGGCGCAAAGATTTTCTGTTGCGTAATAGATAAGGGCACCAGCCGCTCCAAGCGCAGGGTGGTCCCGGTTCAAGCCAAAGCCCTCGAGATTGAGCACCCCCAGGGTTTCCATGACGGTTTTTGCTCCCGTGGATTGCTCAAAATGATAGTCGGGTAATTCATTCAAGGGATTTCCTTCGCAGAAATTAATCAAGGGTTCGAGCCAGGATAAATGCCGATCCCGTTCCGAGAATAATTCACGACAGCTTTCAGGAATTATAATTTCTCGGGGCTCGATGCTCGTGAAGAGGGGAAGCAGATTCTCCGGATTTTGATCGGTAGTAATTTGGAAATCACCGGTTGTTAGATCCAGCCACGCGGCGTGAATAGAATCATCCGAAAGATAAAAGGAAAGCAGGTAGTGGTTTTTACGTGCTTCGATTTGATGGTCTTCAAGTATCGTGCCGGGCGTGAGAATGCGTGTGAGTGCGCGTTTGACAATTTTTCCCGGTTGCGGGGATTCTATTTGATCGCAAATCGCCACTTTCATACCTGCTGCGAGTATCTTGCCAATATAATTATCGGCGGCATGATAGGGGATACCGGCCATCGGCTGCTTGTGTCGAGCAGTTAAGGTGATGCCGAGTATCTCAGATCCCCGCTTCGCGTCTTCATCAAACATCTCGTAGAAATCACCCAGACGAAAGAGCAGCAACGTATTCGGCGGCAGGTTCTCGCGAACCCCCAAATACTGCTGCATCATCGGAGTGAGTGTTTTCTTGGACATATATTTAGTCAAAAAGTCAAAAGGTCAAAAAGTCAAAAAGTTAAGATATAGGAGTATCATACTTATTACATAATTAATCATTTTATTAACCTGAAATATAAGATCAAATTCTTATCAATGAGATAGCAACCTTTTGACCTTTTGACTAATCCTTCGCCGCCCAAATGCGTAATGAATTTAAAAAGAAATATTCCATTGCCGCCCCTTCGTTAAGATTAACTTCGAGGAGACGGGCGCTGTGTTCAAGATAGGCTATTGCCCTTGCGAATTGACGTGTTGGAAATGGTTCAGATCCTTTAATCGATTCGATTGCGAAATCTCTCGTTATTATCTCAAGTTCAATAATTAATTGCTGCCGAATTCGCTTACGCATTCCTATTTCATAAGCTTCTTTCTCTTCATCGTCCAAGTGCTGAGGGATAAGATCTTTTTCATTCTTTCCAATCGGCCCACTATACTCTTTTATTATACATTGGTAACGTCTTATCAGTCCGTATGCCGCCAGAACTAAGTCGGCTATGTCCTGAGCTGACCTCACTTCACTCCTCAGTTGCACCAGCCAATGGCGATAATCTTCAAGCCATGATTGCCACTCAGCGTCCCTTGAACGGTTTAATTGAGAGGGTATATGGAAATTAAAGCAGCGGCTGCGAATAGTATCGAGTAGGGCATAGGGTCGAGTCGAAAGTAAGATAATCGTCGTATTGGTTGGGGGTTCTTCCAGAGTTTTAAGAAAAGCGTTGGCCGACTCACGATTCATGCGATCGGCTTCATGGACAAGGGCCACTTTGTTTTCGCCTTGATGGGGTGAATGATGAATCTGACGAATAAGTTCGCGCGTATTTCCAATGCGAATCTGTCTCGCCTTGTGGGTGGGGCGCAGGGCGAAAAAGTCTGGGTGTAAGCTTACCTCACGGGAAGGCTTTAAGAGGACGGAGGCCAGCGCTAAGCCGACTTCTTCAAGCACTTCCAGGTCATTGCCGTGAAGTAGAATGCCGTGTGCGAGACGCCCTTTAGTGATGGATCGATCAAGAACCTTAACGGGTCGGCTTTGGCGCAGGGGGTCAGCTAAAGCGTTCGCTAAGCTCATTCCAGATTTGTTCCTCTAACTGCCTTGCTTGCTGCGTTCCGTCGATGATCACAAATCTTTCTGGCATCGCTTTTGCGAGCATTAAATAACCCTCCCGAATCTTGTGATAAAAATCAATGTTCTCCTCCTCCATACGATCCGGAAGGTCGGAGGCGCGTTCTTTGATTCGCAAAAGGCCAACTTCTGCAGGGACATCCAATATTACCGTAATATCCGGCATCAAGTTGCCCACGGCAAAAGTATTAATGACGTGAACAGGTTCCGCCGCAATCTGTCTGCCCACACCTTGATATACGGTCGTCGAGTCAACAAAACGATCGCAGAGTATTATCTTACCCTCCTCAAGATTGGGGAGAATGATTTCGCGCACAAGCTGTGCCCGGCTCGCGGCAAAAAGTAATAATTCGGTTTCAGGACAGACATTACTCCCGGGAGAGGCGTGTTTAAGCAGGTGACGAATTTCTTCTCCAATCTCTGTGCCACCGGGTTCGCGTGTGACGACAATATCATAGCCAGCATCTTGATAACGGGCTGCTATACGACCTATCTGTGTGGTTTTCCCGCTACCTTCCGACCCTTCAAACGTAATGAGTATCCCGCGATCTGATTCTTCCATCTGAATATTAATTCCAGTTTCGAATAAAATTGTCGATATCGAAAAGTGACGGGCTATTTGCTGTAGCCACGTAGTGACTGGAAAAGGCAACTGCCAAGGTGAGGCAGGCGGGTGGACTCAAGCCAAGAATTAACCCGGTTGTAAATCCCGCGTTAAAATGATCACCCGCCCCCGTCGTGATTTTTGGTTCATCGGCATAGATTCCCTCGATCCACCAGGAATCATCCTTTGTCGCGCAAGCCGCGGATTCAAGTGGGTGGATAACAACACAGTGAATTTCAAGATCCTGACGAATAAGCGAGGCCATTTTTTTGAGACCCTTCGCGTCGGATTTAAGCTTTTTGTGACCCATTACCTGGAATACCTGTTGCGCTTCTTTTTGATTAAGCCCAAGGCATACGTTTCCATGACTGCGAAATTTTGTTATCGTTGCGAGGACAACTTTAAGATCACCATCAGAGCGTTTTTGTGGATCGGACAAATCGAAGAAAAACTGACGCCCATCGCGGGGTGGCAGATTGGGTAAAACTTTTTCAAGCAGGGCGACGAAAATTGCAGTCATGTTGGGAATCATCGTCCAGTTGAGCAGGGAGATAAGATCAGCTCTTGACAGGGCATCATAGAGTGCGCCTTCACCAACATCATTTACAATATTGGAATAGGTGATATTTTCGATGCCCGAGGTGTCGTTAAGCATAATTTTTCCATCTGAAAATTCCAGGGCAAGAGTAACACCCGGTTCACTCACGGATACGCCTTCAGTCTTTTTTGCAAAGTCTTCAAAAACAGGATGAATACTGGGTTTTCCTAACGCCCCTAAATATTTAACCTTCATTCCCGTGGCCAGTAATGCATTAGCCATAATCGGTCCATTCCCCCCGATTTTTTCTGTTTTTGGATAGACTTCAATGTTCGTGCTTTTCCCCGCGGCCTCAGTTATCCGCGCACCTAATGCATCAATCTTATCAATCGGCTTAAAGTTCTCCCCCGGGCCGAGGCGTTTATCGACTACCGTCATAATCTTGTCGACAAACCCGTCGAATCCGACAAGTGCATGTTTAGAGCTTATCGCACTGCCTTTACTTTCGAGTTCTTCTAAAGTTCCTTTTTTGAAATTCATAAAATTTTAAATTTAATATTTTTCAGAAGTTTAGCAGCACGTCAGGGCCATGCAAGCTAGCAATGATGCGTTGCACAATTATTCTCGTTTTAAGCTTAATGGATTCTCAATAAATGCGTGTTGAAAACATCAACATAAACCCAACGTTCTCAGTCTGGAACCCATCTCTGTGCCCAGGTATTCCAAAAAACACTATTTTTTAATTTTCAGGTTTGCCAATGGTGGCTTACTATAACGATAGTGTAAGCACTATCACATGTCCTAACTCTTTTAATTTTTGGATATGCTCTTGTATAAAATTATTTTTTCGCCGGTCGTTTTAGGCGCATCACCCAATGTATTCACTTACTTCAGCCAGTCGAATACCGCGGGGAAAATTATCGTTATTACTCTGCTGCTCCTAAGTTTGCTCGCTTGGACTGTTATGGTTGGCAAATACCTTGATTTAAAGCGTTTGCGGGACTTGAACTTAAATTTGCAAAATAAACTAAACCAATCGAATTCCGTATTAAATCTCGATTCTCAATTTTACAGTCACGTAAGCGGGCCCTATGGTGTTCTCTCAAAAAATGCGATTGATGCGTTTTACCGTACTGGACATGGATGGAAAAATGAAACGGCGCGCATCGGGCATGTTGAAAACGCCCTCCAAAGATCCGTCGCTGAGGCAACTATTCTATACGAGTCGAAAATGGTCCTGCTCGGCTCTATTGTATCCGGGGCGCCTTTTCTCGGGTTGCTGGGAACGGTATGGGGAGTAATGGATGCCTTCGGTTCGATCGCTTTGAAGAGTAGCGCCAACATCCAGACCCTCGCGCCGGGGGTCTCCGGGGCATTGCTTACCACCGTTGCGGCACTCCTTGTTGCCATCCCCTCAGTATTCGGTTATAATTATTTGCTTACCAAATCAAAAATTATGATTACCGACCTGGAAAACTTTGCCAGTTCCTTCGCCGACCGAATCGAACTGGAAGCCTATACCGTGAAGGAAGATGAGTGAGTCAAAATGTCAAAAAGTCAAAAAGTCAAAAAGGGTGAAACAGATAGGATAGTATGTGGTCACATAGAATACATGTGAAATTCAACTTTTGATGAAGCAAACCTGACCCATCCCAACTTTAGAATTATAAGCTAATACCTAGCCTTAAAAAAAATAACACAATTTCTAATTATTCCCCACATTTTGACCTTTTGACTAATTTTGACTAAAATAAAAAATGGCCCGTACATTTCATCGTAGAGACAGATTGAGCGCGATCTCAGAAATTAATATCATGCCTTTGCTCGACCTCGCGTTCGCACTCTTGATCATTTTTATGATTACGGCGCCTCTACTTGAACAAAGCATAGATTTGAACCTGCCTTTTGAAGATCAGAAGGCACAATCATCGGCTGAGAAGAAGCGGTTTCTAACCATTTCCATAAATGATGAGGGGCTCTACTTTTGGGATGATCGTGAAGTAGATGAAGCAAAACTTGCTGAATTGCTTGAAGACATGGCCGCGCAACCTGATAGACCTGTCATTAGTATTCGTGGTGATCGGCAAATTCCCTACCAGAAAGTTATTACCGTGATCGATCTTGTGAAACAAAACAACTTGACGGAGATCAGTCTCGATACACAGATTAAATAATATCTCGCTTACCTCGCGAATGTAAGAATGGAATTAAGTTCGAGAACAGCCTTTTATATATCGGTGATACTGCACGGTGTTTTTTTCGTTGTACTGATCGTGTGGACCCTGATTAGTTCCCTCATCGCAAAAGAAGACAATTTTGTCTTTACGATGGTATCGCCACCGGCGAGCGCACTGCAGAGTGAAAAGAGTCCGGTAAGGAGCGAAGATACTGCAGCGGAGACACAAGCGCCAGAGGTGGAAGCAGAACCACTTCCTAGTTTGTCCTATGAAGAATTTATTAAACAGCACGGGGCACCAAAAGCTCAGAAGTCCGTAACCCCGGTAAAAAGAAAAATTACGGTAAAGGACATTGATACTGAAAATCTAAGGGAAGAATTGGAAAAAGCGCTCGCCAGTGATCATTGGCAGGAGGTGAGCCGGATGACTTCTGTAGAGCAAGATGAATTTCAACGTTACATCGGCAGCCTGAAGGCGCAGATAAATCATGCGTGGAATA
Organism: Opitutales bacterium; assembly: GCA_963692525.1. Classification (GTDB taxonomy): domain Bacteria; phylum Verrucomicrobiota; class Verrucomicrobiia; order Opitutales; family PNEW01; genus PNEW01. The sequence goes on along the minus strand of OY829953.1, from coordinate 4,023,173 downwards.
AACCATCACAGCTTTCAGGGCGCCAGTTTGTTGCGACCCTGCGTTTCATCGTATCGAGTAAAGGTGTCATTTCCGATGTTCAGATTACCGATTCATCGAAAAATGAATTATTCGATCACTCCGTGCTTGCCGCCTTTGAACGCGTAGGGCGGGCCGCGCCCACTCCCGATGGTAATACTTATTCTCTAATCCTGACCTTTCGTATGAAGGAATAGATTTTCCACCGCGATTGCCATAATATCTGAGATAGGCGATGGAGAAAATACGTCTGGCACAAATTAAAGTATACTCGGTTAAGGGCGATTTATATACGAACCAATCCCGGTTATTGGAGATACTGCGTGAAGTGGAGTCATTTAAACCGGATGTTGTTATTACCCCGGAGTGTTTTCTTGATGGTTATGTATCCACTGAAACCTTCGTGACCAGAGACAATATTGGAGACTATGCGATTGATCCCAATAAATCACCTTACGTCGATGCCATCTCTGAATGGGCAAAGAGAAATAACTCATGGTTTATTTATGGATCCACCCGGTTGAGTGAGGGAGGTGTTTATAACTCCGCTCTCATCATTGACCGATTGGGAGATAGGGTGGGGTTCTACGATAAGGTTCACTGTCAGAATCATGACGAAAAATATCTCCCGGGTAAAAGCCTACCGGTATTTCAATCAGATTTCGGACTGTTTGGTGTCATGATATGCGCTGATCGGCGATGGCCGGAAACCGTGCGCTCGCTGGCTTTGAAGGGTGCGCGTATTATTTTTAATCCGACTTATGGTGCCCATGATACATTAAATGAACATATGATGCAGACACGATCCTATGAAAGTGAAATATTTATTACTTTTACACACCCGGAGCAATCATTGGTTACCGGTCCGGGTGGTGAGATTATTAACAACGAGAAATCAGCGGACGTTAATTTCGCGATCACTGAAATCGATCTTGCTAAATCTGATCGTGCACGAGAAAAAGGCCTCGCCCATTTAAAAGATCGGCGACCGGATATTTATTCACTTTAATGGGTTGAAAGTCCAAAGTCACAAAGTCAAAAATCTGAAAGTAATAGTTTTTTTATTTTCGTTCATTTTAAGCACTGTCTTTTCTTTGATAGCGCTTAAATACCTACCCCTTCCATTTCTATGGATTTCCCTGTCTTGGGTTCTCTGTTTTTCATTCTATTTTTATCGCTGTGATAAGTACGCTTATAAAGCAATCTGGTTCAACCTCGCTTTCATCATATTGATATTAGGTATAATTGAGATCTTCTCTTGGCGTTCACTGCGGAAAGAAGAGGAAACTACACGCTACGATATTCAATACTCAAGAGGGCCTAACACTTACAATGACATACTTGGCTATGCTCCCAGGAGTGGGAATACTATAGTTTCGAAGAAGTACAAAGATGAGCAATTATTGTATGATGTCACTTATACAATTGGTGATGATGGTTTACGTATCACCCCGAAATATGAACTTAGCTCATGGGATCAATGCGTCGTTTTTTTTGGGGGCTCTTTCACATTTGGGGAAGGTCTGAATGATGAAGAGACTATGCCCTACCTCGTCGGTAAGCTTTCAAAATTTAATACATTTAATTTTGGATTTTATGGGTATGGTCCCCATCAAATGCTATCTGCTCTCGAGCAGGGTATGGTCGAGAGGATTGTAGAATGTAGACCGAAAATTGCTATCTACCAGGTGCCGCGCACGCATGTTCTGCGATCGGCTGGATTAACGAAATGGGACAAACACGGACCTGAATATATTCTACTCTCTGATGGGACAGTCAAATTCGATGGTCACTTCGACGATGAATCTCCCGCCGTGACGCGAGATGAAAGTACTGATTTTCCGTCGAGGATAATTGCCCAATTGAAAAAATCTTTTCTCTTTAAAAAATATATTGAAAACATCGTCCCTTATAGCGACGAAGCTATTGAATTATTCCTTGCTATTATAGAGGAAGCGAAAAAGGAATTCACAGGCAGATTCCCCGGATCAGCTTTTCATGTGATTTTCTGGGATTATAAGCCTAATCATCGGGATACTAAAAAGATTCTCGAAGAATTAAGCAGAAAAGGGATAAAAACCCATCTTATCAGCAGTATATTACCCGATTTTAACCGTCAAAAAGCGAAATATGAAATCGGCCCCAATGACCTGCATCCCAATACCCTCGCCCAGGAGACCATCGCTCAATATGTTGTTGAGGATATTCTATCTAGTCAAAAAGTCAAAAAGTCAAAAGGGAGGTGATTAGTAATATGCATAAATTATTTTATGAGGACAAATGTATAATACGACTATCCTTATTCTACATTTTGACATTTTGACCTTTTGACAAAAAAACCCGCGGGCGTTGCCCGCGGGTTTTTTTAAAGATTTATCAGACGGCAGCTTTAAAGGCTGCACCGGGTTTAAATTTTACAGACCTGGATGCTTTGATCTTAATCTTCTCTCCGGTTTGGGGGTTAACGCCAGTACGGGCAGAGCGTTTTGAAATAGAAAAAGTACCGAAACCAATTAACTGGACGGCTTTATCCTTTTTCACTCCCTTTTTGATACTATCTAAAACAGCATCAACCATACGTTCGGATGCGGCTTTAGATATATCGCCACCGAGAGATTTTTGGACACTAGCTACTAATTCAGCTTTATTCATAGAATGACTCCTTTAAACAATTATTAAGATATTCAGATTTAACACACAGCTATGAATTGGATTAAAATATCACGCGTCAATATAAATCCAAATTTTTTTTTGATTTTTTTTATTAATTGGAAGGGGCGCTCTCCCTTTGTTCTTGCGACAAGCGGAGCGACGAAGCGATTCTGAAGTACGGATGCAAGAGGCATTGCTGACGATCTGGGTTATTTACAATTAGGCAAGTTTATACAGCGAGAAAAGTCTGAAGCAGTTTTGTTAAATTCTAAGCTTAACTATTATTTATTAAAATCCAGATAGCCAAGCTATACTAAAGTGTAGAGATAAGTCTTCTTTCCTAAGACCTAAAACCTAAAACTTAACACAGAAAATCCTTAGATTTTCTTACTTTCGACTCTTATCTATATATACCCTCGGTGCATCGTTAGCTTTTAAGGAGAGACCTGACAGTGTATCCTTATTTCGATTTCTGAGTAGAGCATGACCGATCCATGACTTTCCATCACTGGCTGCGCTGCGCAGTTGGCCGACGACGTTTTCTTGATCAAACAAATCACAGGGTAGAGTGGGGGGTGGGGGGCCTTCACTGTGAACAGGGAAAATTTTTCTCTGAACACGCCCCATCGAATGTAAGCGCGCCATCACTTCTTGACCAAGGAAACACCCCTTGTCGAATGATAGTGCGTCATTCTCCAGCTCCCCTTCCTGGGGTAAATCGTCTGGTCCAATATCATTCGGTATGGCGGGTATACGGGATTTCAATCTTTCCCAATGAAGTTCTTCTTCTGAAGCCCGGTAGACCTTCTCAGTGGCACCGAAAGCATCAATTTGTGATTTTAATGCCACTGTTTGATCTTTGGGAACGATAAGATCGTAATTGTCACCCTTGGAGCGTTTACCGCGCATGAGGTATTTACCGGCGGTTTCTATGAAAGAGCCAGATAACGGCTCATTCAGTTCCATATGGCTGAGAAAAGATGCGGATTTATCGCCCCACCAGGAGATGGCGCTGACAGTTGAAGTCAGATCTTCCAGTTCAACCTCATCGGCAATAATGTTCTCTTCCATTTTATCGATAATCGTAGCCGCGGGACAAAAGTAACTGAAAACCAGGAACTCCTTTTCAGCCTGGTGAAAAATAAAACTGTCCGCGCAAGTTTTCCCTTTGCGCGTCAGCCAGAGACCGTAGATGACCGGATTGGGTCCTGTTTGTTGCAACTCGTTGCTAAACTGGCTTTGTAAAAAAGTGGGCGCATCCTCCCCCCTAACACGTATCCATGCAGTCGGCTGATATTCGTAAATCGTGGGCATCAGCTATTAGTCAAAAAGTCAAAATGTCAAAATGTCAAAAAGGATAATTCAATTGCTGATTTTGAGGATGTAGGGCTTCGCCTTCGGTACGAATGCGGAAGATGATATTTTTATTTGGAGGGCCACGCTCCGTCGTGGCCGCGGAATTAATTAAGAATTAGAAATGCTTAGTATAGATAATCATTTGCGGACGCGACGGAGCGCGTCCCTCCAGTAGAAGATCCCCAAACCTTTTGACATTTTGACCTTTTGACTTTGCCCCTGAATAGGGGCAAAAAATCTTGCGCCTGCCTGGTAAAATAATCAGGATCGCCAGTTTGCTATTTTACTGACTCAAGATATACAGACCATGCCACAGGTAACGGACATCAATGTCGTATCGACGACCGCGCTTCCTTCGCCGCATTCATTTATTAATGAAATCGCGCGCTCTGAGGAGGAGGCGGCTTTTGTCGCCGAATCACGCAAAAACATTCACAAAATAATCTTTGGGGGGAATAAGCGACTTCTCGTTGTCGTTGGTCCCTGCTCCATCCATGATGTCGAAGCAGGGAAAGAATATGCGCAGCGCCTGCACAAACTATCAGAAAAAGTGTCCGACCGGCTCTATCTTGTTATGCGCGCCTACTTTGAAAAACCGCGCACCACCGTTGGATGGAAAGGGCTTATCATGGATCCGAAAATTGACGGGACCTGTGATATTCCGTCGGGTCTAAAGATCGCACGACAGTTTCTCCAGGATGTCATAAAGTTGGGTATGCCGACGGCTACCGAGCTTCTCGACCCCATTACACCCCAATACATTGCCGACTACATCTGTTGGTCGGCCATTGGTGCCCGTACCGCTGAATCTCAAACTCACCGACAGATGGCATCCGGTTTGTCAATGCCCCTGGGGATTAAAAACGGCACCGGGGGCAGTTTGAGAGTAGCGGTCAATGCCATCAATGCCGCTATCCATTCACAGACCTTTCTTGGAATCGATCAACAAGGTCAGGCCGCTGAAGTGACGACGCGAGGGAACCCTAATTGTCACATCGTATTGCGTGGCAGTGAAAAGGGCTCCAATTACCATCGTCAGGACATTGAGGACACGGAGAAATTACTCCGCGAAAGTCACCTCGTACCCGCCATCATGGTTGACGCCAGCCATGATAACAGCGGTAAGGATCACACAAAACAACCCGAGGTTATTCACGCGATCATCGAGCAAATCAACGCGGGGTGTGAATCGATCATCGGCGTCATGCTGGAGAGCAATCTAAAAGCTGGAAATCAGAAAATTCCCGATAAACGCGAAGATATTGTCTATGGGCAGTCGATTACTGATGCCTGTATAGACTGGGAAACAACGGAGGCGCTCATCCTTGAAACCTATTCTGCTTTGGAGAGTCGATTCTCACCCGTTGCCTCATAATTTTTATCAATCGTAAAAGTAAAATATAAGTGATGAAAGAACCTATACGTGTTGCTGTAACTGGAGCTGCCGGTCAAATCGGTTATGCGCTTTTATTTAGAATAGCTTCCGGTGCCATGTTTGGACCGGATCAACCCGTCAGTCTGAATCTTATCGAAATTCCGCCCGTGATGGATGCTTTAAACGGGATCGTCATGGAACTCGACGATTGCGCATTTCCACTTCTCAGTGACATCGTTGCCACAACTGATCTCGATGAAGGGTTCAAAAATGTCAATTGGTGTCTACTCGTCGGCAGTGTACCGCGAAAAGAAGGAATGGAACGTAAAGATTTACTGGGCATTAATGGTAAAATCTTTACCGGACAGGGGAGAGCGATTGAAAAGAACGCGGCCAGTGACGTGCGCATTCATGTCGTGGGCAATCCCTGTAATACTAATTGCCTTATCGCGATGAATAACGCCCGTGAAATTGCGTCCGATCGCTGGTTTGCGATGACCCGGCTCGACGAAAATCGCGCGCGCTCTCAACTGGCGCAGAAGGCCGGTGTGTCGATCTCATCGGTCAGTCATATGACCATCTGGGGCAATCATTCTGCCACCCAGTACCCGGATTTCTACAATGCGACGATCGAAGGTAAAAGTGCAGGGGATGCAATCGGTGACGAAAATTGGCTGAAGGACGAATTTATTCCCAGCGTGCAACAGCGCGGAGCCGCCATCATAAAAGCGCGTGGCGCCTCATCTGCCGCATCAGCAGCTAATGCTATTGTTGATTCTGTGCGGTCGCTAACCACGCCAACCGAGGGAGATGACTGGTTTAGCGTGGCTGTTTGTTCAGATGGCAGCTATGGTACGCAGGAAGGTCTTATTACCTCTTTTCCCGTGCGCAGTGACGGCAATAAATGGGAAATTGTCCAAGGCTTGGATATAAATGACTACAGCCGGTCCAAGATCGATGCCTCTATCGCAGAGTTGGCAGAAGAGCGGGCGCTTGTTTCCGATTTATTACCATAAAACGAAAACAAGCGGGTCATAGCGGGTCAAAAAGTCAAAAGGTCAAAAAGTCAAAAAGAGGAGATACAAGTCTCCGTTTTTCTCCCTGTTATTTCCTTATGATGCTTAATCCTAATATCAAATCCTTATCACCAAGAGAGCAACTTTTTGACATTTTGACCTTTTGACTTTTTGACTAACGTCGGCTCCGCCAACGTTCAAAGTCCAAATATTCTGCCGAGCATTTTCCAGATGCTCATGCCACCGCCTTGCTGTTGCTGTTGGCCTTTGCTTTGACTGCTACCGCCGCTCCCGCCGCCGCTACCTTGGCCTCCACCCTGGCCGCTGCTGCCCGATGAGCTCTGTGATTGCTGACTCTGCGAGGATTGATTCCCTTGATTTGAAGCCATGTTTCTCTGACTCTGGCTCATCTGTCCACCGGCCTCTTGCATCTGTTGCTGCCCGGGCATCTGGTTCATTTGACCCGGGAAGCCTGCCATTTGTCCCATCTCTCCACTCTCTTGAGCTTCCCTCATTTGAGCCATCTGCGCCGCATTCATTGGGCCGGTATTGATAATCGTGCCTTGTTCATTGCTTTGAGATGAACCTGAGGATCCCTGGTTGCCGTCAATCTCCGCAACTTGTAAGCCCTCCGCTTGACCACCGCTCATGGCGTCTTCGAACATGCCATCGGAAAATTGCCATACATATATCTCACTACTCTTTAAGTAGGGGAGTTCAAAAGTGGCTAAATCTAAAATTTCCTGTAATTCAAAACTTTTATCTTCAGCTGTGTAGTAATCGTCGACGGGGCCAAAGTAGTAGGTAAGGTTAGTGTGAGTATAGCGGACATAATAACCCTCCTCATCGGGGATATCACTGGACACATCAATACCCGGATATTTCTTTTTAAATTCGTCCTGCCTTAAACGCCCGCTCTCATAGATAGCCTCCATCGGTAAGATGAGTGACAATGCAAGAACGGACTGTGTACCTAGGAGACTAATTACTCCGAATACCGTGAATCTATTTAATAGGTAAAGTATACTCATAATCCACTTACTAGATGTCAGAAGGAATTCTATCGCCTTCTTCCATTCCCAGTGATTGACCTTTATTTTTGCCGATCATCGGCTTTTTAGGAGATGTGGATTCGGCATTTGTATCCATACCCTCGGAAGCATCATTTTTCATCTCGACCACGTCGATCATTTCCGACGGAGCGCCGATACCTATTTTAGAGAGGATAGGACTACCCGACGCTTCTCCCATTTCACCCGTTCCGCCTTCCATGCTTTCCGCTGAACTCATACCTCCTTGTTCTCCCTCCTGCGATTCCTCACCGCCAGCACCCATGCCTTCCATCTCTTCGCTTTCAGCCAGGGCGGCCTCATCGACTTCTGCCAACTCTCCACCGACCGCGCCTTCAGACTCCTCATCGATCATTTCTGATTCGTCTCCCATTCCCGATCCTTCCTCGCCTTCTTTGCCTTCCTCACCTGTCTGATCCCCTTTGCCTTCTCCCTCTTCAGATTCACCACCTTCTTTGCTTTCACCTTTTTGGTGTTTTGCAGCCTCCTTGCCTTCAACACCCTGGCTTTGTTGCTGCTTACCCTCGGAATTGAATTGGCCGGGAATTCCCATCTTCGGCATTTTCTGAATGATTTTCGCTAATGACGAGGTGGATTGTTTTTCAGGGGGCAGTTGAGAACCGTCAAATATCAGCGGGTCCGGTGAATGCTGATACTCTGCGAATGCCACTCCCGTCCATGTAACGGTAAGGATAAAGAGCACAAGAGGAGTAAAAATAGATTTTATAAGCATCATTACTGTATTTAAGGCCTTAACACATTAGAAAGTGAATAGCGTCCATTAGTTCCTAAATTAATAAAGTATTTAAGATTATACCCCTTGCAATTTATTATAGCAAATCTTCGTCTTTAACAAGGCTCCTTAGAAATGGAGGGACGCATGGAGCTTGTCGGCCATAGTACCGCAGCAGCGAAGACGACGGCTGATTGCGTCCGTTTTGACAGAATTGTTACGGCCACGACAGAGCGTGGCCCTCCAGTCAGGCAGCCCGCTCCACCTAAAGATGCATGATTTAATTTGCAATTATGTATATTAATTTCCGACCACTTTACTGTTCACTTATTTCCGACACCCGACACCTGCCTGCCCTGAGCCCAGTCGAAGGGCCTGTCCTGAGCCCAGTCGAAGGATACCCCGAACCCTCACTCCTCAAATCCTATCATTACAGACAACATTTATCACTGGCAGTTTATTACCCGCCCGTACTCTCACTTCAAATAGTATATCCTGATAGCCTTTTCGGCGACCGACGACCCGATAGTTTCCCGGTAAAAATTTTTCTGTGTACTCGCCCTTAAACTTCCCGAGCATTTTGTACCCTGACACGCTCACCCAGGTTGACCCATCGGATGTAAAGATAATCACTACTGGCTGGCTTTGTTCTTTGAGAATCCGTTGAAGTCGACGTGCACTACCTTCCAGTGGCAAGTAGTCAGGTTTTAACGCCATGGCTTCGTTAAAATCGTAAATCGCTTCCTGAAATTCACCCTTTACAGCTTTCTCTTCCGCTAATTCGAGAAAGTTTTCAAAGCGCAGAATGGCCCTGACTAATTTACCCGCGTTCACCAGACCTTCCGTTGCCTCATCGTGACCACTCTCGATGTCCAGGACTTCCTGGTAAGCGTCACGCGCCTTATACCAATCGTACTCGCGTTCATAATCATGTGCTTTTTTCAGTGCGGCACTAATCAGGAACTGGCGCTTCATTTCTCGCGTCTTCGCGATCGCATCCTTTGGATCCTGAAGATCGGAAAAGACTTTGGATGCCGCTTCATAGTGACCGATCGCTTCATCCCATAGCTTATCTTCGATCGCACTTTCAGCATGAGCTATTAACTGAGCGTATTTATTATCCTTAATCGATTTTGCCAGGCGATATTTTCCCTGTTGTGCTTTAATAGAATATGAGTCGATATCAAATGCTTCCTCATAGGCGACGAGTGCTTCTTCAAGATCTCCCTTTTTCTCAAGTGCCTTGGCTTTTGTGAGAAGGGGATGGACCTGGTCTATGGTCTGCGCGCGCATCAGGTTGCGTAAAGCCAGTTCGTTTTCCGGTTGAAGTCTGAGGATTTCTTCAAATACCTCGACCGCTTTGCCTTTGTCACCCGAAGTGAGCGACTTTTTCCCCTTGAGTTCCATCCTCGATAAAGAGGTGAGGATTTGATCTTCCATCTTTTTCATCGCGGCTATGCCAGCGGTAAAGGCGTTAAAAGCTTCAGAAAAACTGCCCGTTTCGTAGGCGTTGCGACCCTCAATACCGAAGTTAACGGCTATTTCATATTCAAAAGGGGCAAACATGCGGATTTTCTCATTCGTTTCGACGAGAACGAGAAAATCATCGTACCTCGCATTGGCCTGTTCTTTAAGGGCGATGAGCTTTTTAAAATCTTCGACTGAATCTGTGATCGAATCAAACAACTCCATGGCCTGTGGGTAGTCACCGGAATCGATGAGCTTATTCGCTTTATCAAAATTAGTTTCTATCGAGAGAAGGTTTTGCAAAAGGACTTCATGTTCATCGGTGAGCTTCTTGACCACGTCGATCGCACTTATCGCTCCCGCTTTAAAGCGTTCGACACGTTCTCGGCTAACAAAGCGATATTTGGCAGTTCCCGTGTTCAGTGGTGAGATATCTGCCGCTTCCTGCTCACTTTTTGCCGCGTCCTCCACGGTGATCATATAAATCCGGATGCCGATGAATAGCACTAAAGCGATCAACAGGCCCACACCAATAGGGATGAAAGGCTTCTTTGACTTTTTTTTCGGCGCTCTCGCCGCCGGGTCGCCGTTCTCTGCTTCAGGATTCCAATGTACTATCCTGCGCCGTTTTACACCACCCGGCTTCTGCTCACTATCGTCACTCATTCGTCTATATCACCTGAATAATTACCACCTAAATGTCTAATGATTATAATATTAAACAGATTTTAGAATGCAATGTTTCGTTTTCTAACCAAAAAAAATTAAAATTTTTGGTTAGAAAACGAAACATAGTCAAAAGGTCAAAAAGTCAAAAAGAGGGGGATTCACTATTAATAGTAAGGAAAATTATGCCGATCAATACTTTAATCATTCAGATATACTGGAATTAATTATGAGCTCAGTAAAATCCTTCGAAGATTTCAGAATCTGGCAAGATTCACGAACATTAGTAGCTAATATATACACCGCATTTGGTGTGAAAACACCGGCGTCGCACGACTTTGGATTTAGAGATCAGGTTCAAAGAGCCAGTGTATCTATAATGAATAATATTTCAGAGGGCTATGAAAGAAGGGGAAATACTGAATTCTATCGGTTTTTAACCATTGCTAAAGGTTCCTGCGGAGAGCTGAGAAACATGCTCTATATCGCCGAAGATTTAAAATATTTAAATGAAAGCGACGCAGAAAACTATCGAGCTGCTAGCTTAAAAATCATAAAAGGCATTGCCGCTCTTATGCGTCATTTGAAGAAAGATGCTTCCCCTTCTTAATATATAACTCTTTCCTATTTCCCCCCTTTTGACTAACATCGCCGAAGCCGACGTTAAAGGCCTAAGACGAAGAATGCTTGTATGTTATGAAAAACATGCATTCCATTAGCCCCAGCGGGGTGATACGCTATTAGCCCACTGCGCAAGCTGTGGGATAGAATGACAGGAAAAAATCCGAGCCCCAGCGGGGCGACACAACATATTTTCGGACCGCACCTGTGTCGCCCCGCTGGGGCTGTTTATAAACTTCAATCATTTACCCACAGCTTACGCTATGGGCTACGTTTGTCACACCCCTCCGGGTGATTTCAATTGCGGAAATTCGATTTGGATGATGTCGGACTTCGCCCTCGGTAGTCGATTGTTTAGAAAAGTTTTGTGTTCACTGACACCCGACACCTGCCTGGCCTGAGCTTGTCGAAGGGAACCTTGCTTGCCCTGAACCTGATAAACGCGGTAGGGAACAGCCGTCGCCAAGGCTATGGCCGTCAGGCACCGCGTTCCACCTGTGCAATGACAAGAGAAGAGTCATCATAATCCCTAACGGACGCGACGGAGCGCGTCCCTCCAGAAAAAGGTTTCCGACACCTGCCTGGCCTGAGCTTGTCGAAGGGAACCCATCTGCCTCCTCAACCACAACCTTTTGACTTTTTGACCTTTTGACGGAAGCGAATGTTCGGTTTCACCGAACTCCCGCTTCCATCCTTATCCTCGGATCCAGCCACATCAACAGTAGATCGCTGACCAGGGTGCCGAAGACGCCGAGGAGGCTGAGGACCATCAACATCGATCCGGCCAAATACATGTCCTCGGTCATCAGTGCTTCGAGCATCATGGGGCCGACGGTGGGCAGACTTAAGACCATCGCGACAATCGCTCCGCCGGATACGAGTTGGGGAAATAAGGTGCCAATGCCGGAGATAAAGGGATTGAGCGCGATGCGAACCGGGTATTTCAGGAGTAGCTTAAATGGACGGACACCCTTCGCCATCGCAGTGATCACGTAAGGCTTCTTCAATTCATCGAGCAGATTTCCGCGCATCACACGGATCATGCTGGCGGTACCCGTCACTCCCAGGACTACGACCGGCATCCAAATATGCTGCAACAGGTCAACTACTTTGCCCCAGGACCATTCCGGTTGGGTGGCGTACTCGGATGAAAATAATCCCGACATACTGATCCCAAAATAAACATTGCTCCAATACATGAGTAATATCGCGAGGAGGAAGCTGGGTACGCACATTCCGATAAATCCCAGGAGCGTGAAAAAGTAGTCGCCGATCGAATATTGGCGCACCGCGGAATAAATACCGATCGGCAGGGCGACCGCCCACGTAAAGAGCACGGAGCCTAGTGAAATTAAAAAGGTTAGCAGGATGCGGTCGCCCACCACTTCATTGACGGGCTTTCTGTTATGCATGGAAAACCCCATGTGCCCCTGTAGCAGCCCTTGATCCGCAGGTTTAAAGGAGAGAAACCAGGGAAGGCCCAACCAGTGGGCATACTGGTAAACGATATGTCTATCGAGGGGAAAGAGCTCACGCAGTTGCTGAGCTTCGGTTATCGCCTTTTGATCGTTTGTTAATTCCGCTTGTAAAATTTTTATATCGATGAAATTTCCCGGGGGCAGTTGGATGATCGTAAAGGCGATAACGGAAATGACTAGCAGGGTGGGCACCATAATGAGAAAACGCCTCCCCACATAAGGATGCTTTACCCCGACAAGAATCAGACCGACGACGACTATACCGTAACAAAACAAACGAATCAACCAGCTGAGGATTTCACCGCTGCCGGTCTCAGCATAAATTCTGTCAGTCGAGTAGGGCGAGGGCCCAATTTCAGTAATCTCTCGTTTGATCTGCGCAATTGCGCCGGGAGAATCCTTCGGGTTTTCAAAAAAGAAGGTTTCGAATCCGCAGCTCGAAGGACTCTTATAAAGAGATCCGTAGATGGCTTTACGCGGGACGTTTCTAAAATCCTTCTTAACGATCACTATGCTGGGCGGGGGGGTCGAAATATTGATATTCCAGATATTTTCTGCCGCGATGTCCTGGATTTCACTGTAAAATTTTACTTGTTCTTCGAAGGTAAGCGCGCTGTAAGCGCTATCGAGCAATTCCATGGATCGCCTCAGGGGATGACCGGGTGGGGGTTCGGTGCGACCCGGTCTTTTTGATTCCGGTTCTCCGTAGAGACCGCCATCCTGGTACCAGAGCATATAACCTGCAGCCTCAATGTGTCCCGGTATAAATCGGTTTGTTGAAACTAAGGGTTGATACTCGCCTTCAACACCCCAGATGTGAAAATCCAATTTGCGGGCCGGCTGTTCCGCGATGTGAAGATTATAGGATCGCACCTTTTCAATCGTATTGATTCCGACCTTTTTCCAGTCATTGGCGACAAAAGAGGAGGGGCCCTCGCTGAAATTAGGAATCATGTTTAAATACCATGTCATGCGGGTCCCGTCTTTAAAAGTGCGAAAACCCTCGGAGTCACGTCCTGTGAGACCGATTTCATCGAGCATTTGGTTGGCGCGTTCGGGGTCGTATTCGATATAGCTGTTTTTTAATTTTTCATGGTAAAAAGGGGACTCCTTTCCCGGCGAATTCTGTGAGGGTTCACCATAGCCGTGGTAAACCGCATCGATGATTTGCTGGCGATTGATCGCCAGAGAGAGGGCTTGCCGAAAACGTTTGTTGTTGAGCAATTCCCATTTATTGCGGGTCTTCGGATCATCCGGATCAATATAGCGGTCGAGATTGGGATATAATGCCCAGTCAGAAGAGCCTGAAGTATACCAGTGATAGACATCATAATTACCTTTATCGCGATGTGACATAAACAAAGTGTAATGAAAATAGTAGATATTAAACCCCTGCATCGTAATTGAACCATTCGATGCGGCGATAGGAACCAGTCTTTCTGTTTTTACCTCGACCGTAAATCGGTCGACATAGGGTAACTGATTTCCTTGGGAGTCTACTGCGTAATAATAGGGATTGCGCACAAAGGTTTGAGGGGGGTTGGGTTTGTAGGTGCGGTAGACCCAGGGCCAGATGCGAGGATGTTCCGGGTTATTGCTCAACTTTAGTGTAAAATAGAGTGCGTCTTTCGTGGTTATTTTATTTACCCGCATCATCCCCTCGATAAGTTCGTTGTCGCCAAGTTGGGGGTGATAGGGTTCCAGGTAGTGTCGGGGCGAGAAGAATTCGAGTGTTGTAGCCAATCGTTCAAGCAGTAAGGAGTGCGGAGAGGGGAAAATAAACTTAACGGTGTGGGAATCTATCTGTATGATATCTCCCTTTTCCCCCCTTACCTTCATCCAGACCGGGAACCCGATGATCTCGTCTTTCACCTCATGTTCCCACCAGTAGAGAATATCATCCACGGTGAAAGGATGACCATCGGACCATTTCATTCCCTTGCGCAGGTAAAATGTCCACTCTCTTTTATCGGGCGTAACTTCCCAGCTCTTTGCCACGTGAGGAACAATGGGATAGCCCATCGGTGACCAGCGTACCAGGCAGGATCCAGCCATCCATGCTTCAATATGATCAAGCGTAGCCGCACTGTTAGTAACAATATTCCAGGTCCCACCGTAGTTGCCGATGCCATCGACACCTTCAATCACCACCGGTTCGGGGCCCACACGTTCCGCTACCGGAGGGAGCTTTCCTTCTTGAACGAGTTCCGCGAGGATCCGCGCTTCCCTTTTTGGATACCAGGCACCCGATGTTCCCTCCGCATAATCGACATTGCGCTGAACAGCGTACAAATCCTCCTCACTGAAACTGTAATCCCAGAGCTCTTCCTGTTCCCGGAGTTTTTCCGGAGAATAAACTATAGGTTCCACCTCCAGTTCCGGCTTCGTCACCCCTCCCCAGAAATAATAGAGGAGGAAGATGAATAGGCCCGTTATGAATATAAAAAGAAATTTTGGGAAAATTGCTTTCTTATTCATAACCGAAGTCACAGTTAAAGTCTTTGTAATTTAGTAACAGAGAATTTTAGCCACAAGAAACACAAGAAACACAAGAAACACAAGAAATGAAATAGTGTGTGATTAAAAAGTTTTAAAAAATGTCGTATAAAGTAAAATTAATACGATGAATTAAAATATTATGGATAGAGAGATTAAGGTGCTAAGCGATCAAATCAGAAGTACAAGTCTATCATTACATTCTTATCTCAAGCACGGACATTTAGAGAAAGTCTATGAACACGGGTTATTGAATAGACTTTCAAAGGTTGGATTGTCGGTCAAATCGCAGTACTCAATTAAGGTATTGGACGAAGATAATACAGAGTTAGGTGATTATTATGCAGATTTGCTAGTAGAAGATATTTTGATTGTAGAAATAAAAGCCTGTAGAACATTAACAGACGATCACACTGCCCAAATTCTTGGTTATATGAGAGCCACAGGTTACGAACACGGTATTCTCGTTAATTTTGGATCACCTAAGCTACAAATAAAGAAATTTTTCCTAAATTAATGACTTTAAGGTAATTTTCTCTATCTTGTGAATCTTGTGCCTCTTGCCTGCCGGCCATAGCCTTGGCGCCGGCTGGTGGCTATCCTATTTTTATTTTCCCGGTTATTCTTTATTGCTAATAGTCGAGGTATTACTTAATTAAGTTAGTTTTAAATATAATCCAATTACTTAAAAGGGAGGGAGAACAATGAAGAAATGCCTTGATAAATTAGGTACAATCGGTGGCTATGTTGGCGCCATCATTTGTGTAGTAGCCGTCTTTGGACGTTTTTATAGCCTTGTAACAATACAAGGGTACAATGCCAAATCCATCTTGATTTGCGGCATCGGAATAGGCGTATTTGCCTGCTGGGCAAAACTCCAAGCCGCCTCGATTAAAGATTAGACTACATCTAAGAAAAAGCGTAAAAGCGTAAAAGCGAATAAGCGTGTATGCGGATAGCGATCTGAAAATTGCTATATTAGTTCCCCTATCTCACTATTTATACTCTCTCTTTTTCTCTCGGTCATAGCCTTGGCGACGACTGGTACTTACTTAAGCGGCAGCAGGTTTTCTCTGCCTACAACTATTAGGTCTTTCCCTAATACCTAACACTTAAAACATAACACAGAAAATCTAAGGATTTTCTCCCCTTCGACCATCCCGCTTGCCACGCCATCTTGTCAAAACATAGTCCCGCGACTGCGGGATGACGGCTGAAGCTCACTAGAGCGACGACGGGATCTTTCTGTAAATCTCTTTGCTTTCGACTTTAGACCTTCGACCTTAGACTCCCTCCCTATTCCAAATAGGGATCGTATTCAGGAACGAATTTTTTAATACACTCTTTGATCTCATTCCCGGGCAAGTCGAGTATGCCGTTGTTTTTTAATTCCTTAAAAAATTCTTCTACACCATTATTATTATTTAATTTAGTGGCAAAGCGAAAAATGCGGGGATGTTCGGTCTCTTCGTGCAGTTCCTCTTTGTGTTGATACTCCTCAAAAAGCTTTTCCCCGGGCCGAAGCCCGATGAATTTTAATTCGATATCGATTCCCGGCCGGAATCCACTTAGCTCGATCATTTGTTTTGCCATATCGACGATTTTTACCGTCTCACCCATATCGAGGACAAAGATTTCTCCTCCTTTTCCCTGGGTCGCCGCCTGCAGGATGAGTCCCACCGATTCCGAAACGGTCATGAAATAACGGGTCATGTCGGGATGCGTAATGGTGACAGGCCCGCCTTCATCAATCTGTTTCTTGAATATGGGGACCACACTGTTCGACGACCCCAGGACATTGCCAAAACGCACCGCCATGAATCGCGTTTTATTCTCCGGCGCAATTTGCTTCGACTGAATATATATTTCTGCCAAGCGTTTGGTTACCCCCATTACACTGGTCGGATTTATTGCTTTGTCCGTGGATATTAAAATAAATTGCGCCACAGCGTGTTTACTGGCGAGGTCGGCCAATAGTTCTGTTCCCAGGGTATTATTCTTTATCGCTTCACCCGGCTGCCTTTCCATCATATGTACATGCTTATGCGCCGCGGCGTGAAAAACAATCTGCGGTTGGAAGCGTTAAAACAAACTGTCCATTCGCTTTTTATCAAGAATATCAGCGACCAGGGGAAGGACGACCGAACCATACCCTTCATCTTTCAACTGTTCTTCAATTTGAAAGAGCATTCCCTCAGATTTCTCAACCATGAGAAGACGACGAGGATTGTTGAAAGCGACTTGGCGACACAATTCACTGCCAATACTCCCCCCCGCGCCGGTAACCATGACTACCTTGTCCTGAATCATCTCCTGAATATTATCGGAGTCCAGTTTGACCGGTTCTCGTCCAAGTAAGTCTTCAACCTCCACCGGTCTCAAGCGATTAGCACGCACGGTTCCGGTCGTCAATTGCGCCAATGAAGGGATGATTTCTGCCTTAAGATTAGCTTGCTGGGCAGCGATGATAATTTCCTTAACCCGCCATACCGGAGCGGAGGGCATGGCGATAATTATTTTCTCAATCCCGTATTTCCTTTGTATCGCGCCGAGTCTATCAATTCCATTTATGACCTTAATGCCATGTAAATTCAGATTCCACTTGGTTTCGTCATCATCTAAAAAAATAACGGGACGCATGCCGAAACCACGTTTAGATAATAAATCGCTGGCGATTGTCTCACCCACATCTCCGGCTCCGACAATGGCGACATTTTCAATTTCATGCGGTGCAGCGGATTCTCCTGAAAGGTAGCGTTCGCGTATTACGCGTAACGAGAGGCGAAATCCGCAGACGAAGACAAATGAAAAAACAAAATCCGCGAGAATGACACTGCGCGGGGGTGAAGAATAACCGCTGCTGAAGAGCCAGATAAAAATCAGGATAGCACTGGCTACGGCAAGAGCTGAAAAAATCCGATATAGATTCTGTAATCGGAAGTAGCTGAGCATTCCTCCGAATTGACCGAACGACCAAAAAACCAGCAGTTTAAAGGGAACGATAAGCAGGAGGAAATCTATCCGAGCGGTTTGATGGTTTTTTGGAACGAGAAAATCAAAGCGCAATTCATAGCTGACGAAAAGGCTGACTACAAATATTACCATATAGGCAATAAATAGTATAAATGCCTTGAATGGTATTAAGGCTTTTAAAAAAGAAAATTGATCTGAATTTTTCTCAGACACAGCGAATATTATAACAGGTTTGCTCTTATCATACTTTAAGAGCTAATCTAAAAACAAGAGCGAAAAACATCGGAAACGCGCTTTAAATCATCTTGCGTGAGTGATGACCCAGAAGGTAAGCACAACCCCAAGTTAAATAGCTCTTCTGCCACTTCTCCACCATAAATTTGAGCATCTCTATATATGGGTTGAAGATGCATCGGTTTCCATACTGGACGGCATTCGATACCTTCACCTTCCATAGTCTGGCAGATCTCTTCGCGATTGGTTTTCGCTTTCTTTGAGTTAACCGTCAGGCAAGTCAGCCATCGGGTTGAACGCCCATATGATGCTTCAGCCATGAAAGCTAAACCCGGTAAATTATTGAGTGCTTTATGATAGTATTCGAAATTAGCACGACGCGATTCCACCCTTTCATTAAGAACTGCAAGTTGACCACGTCCAATAGCGGCCAGTAGATTACTCATACGGTAATTATACCCGAGCTGGGAATGTTCATAATGGTTAGCAGAATCTTTAGCCTGGTTTGCAAGAAAACGTGCTTTATCCACAATGTCAGAATCATTGGAGACAAGCATACCCCCACTGCTCGTCGTAATAATTTTGTTACCGTTAAAGGAGTAAACGCCGGCCCATCCCAGAGTTCCGGTAGATCTTCCTTTATAAGTTGAGCCTAATGCCTCTGCGGCATCCTCAATGGCTTTAATCTCATAGCGTTCGCACACTTCAAGAATGGGGTCGAGATCGGCACTTTGCCCATAAAGATGAACGATAATTACCGCCTTGGGTAATTGGTTATGTTTAGCTCGCTCATTGAGTGCACTTACTAGCAAATCAGGATCCATGTTCCAGGAATACCGATCACTATCGATAAAGACTGGTTTAGCTCCCTGGTTGAGAATGGGATTAACCGATGCCACAAAGGTCAGCGTGGAACAGAACACTTCGTCGCCTGCTGTCACTCCTGCCAGAATTAGTGCAAGATGCAGCGCAGAGGTACCTGAACTCAGTGCAACAGCGTGCGATGTGCCAACAGCTATACCAAATTCTTTTTCAAACGCATCCACATGTGGACCTACCGGTGCTATCCAATTGGATTCAAAAGCGTCAGTTAAATGAATTAATTCCTTTTCTCCGATATGCGGTGGCGAGAGATAAATTCTATTATTATTCTCATTCACAGGAATAAAAGCCTAGGGTTTATTGTAGATCATCGGATGATACCTGGTTCGATTTGTAATGGTGCACTTACCTACCGAGCGATTATGTTTTTCAGATCTTCTAATGAAAGTACCGACGTATCTGCCTCATGTTCTAAATTGGCAAGCTTTTCTGAATGCTCACCTCCAGGACATTTAATACGTATTGTCAACCAATCTAACTTTTTTGCAGTTATGAAATCTTTTTCCGGATTATCTGCGATATATACGCATTTATTTCCAGCTACTCCAAACTTATCCATAATGAAATTATATGATCTCGGGTGAGGTTTCCAAAACTCACGACCCCAAGCATCCGTTAACACGATACAGTCAAAATTTTTATCAAAACCAAGTGTATTAATTTTATTTCGTTGTACCAAAAGATAGCCGTCACTTATAATACCCAGTTTTTTTCCCCCTTTATATGTTTGAATAAAATCAAGAACTTCTGGATATGGTTTGATGAGGGGTTTATGTTTACGATATACATCAACCATTGATTTTATAAGATTTAGGTTTGGGTTTACACCTAAATCCTGAAGGGCACGGTCAAATACATTTCCTCGTTTTCCATTCTTAAATAATTGTTTGGCGACTTTTGCGAACCCATCAATGTTTTGCTCTTTTCTTATCCATTCGCCGACAGCGTTAAATCCACTAAAAGCGAAATCGATTTCTGGATATAAAGTGTCGTCCAAGTCGAAAACTAGGACTTGGAATTCACTACGCATCTGATTCATTATAAAAAGCATCATCATACCGCAACATAACAATACCTTCCTTCCAATTGTTATGTGCACTACTTGACAAGTCTACGCTCTCTTCTAATAGCCATTTTGTAAATGGTGCTCCCGCCCGGTGTGCTAATGGATAGCCACCACCGAAACGTGCATTAATTTCAAAAATTGCTGCAGTGCCATCATCACGTACAATCGCTTGAAAACAAAGTGGTCCTCTTGCTCCTTTTAACACTTTTCCAATGTTACAAGCGATGGATTCTAATTCTTCATTTCGTTCTGTTTTGCCCTTTGAAACTACACCTGCTCTAACCTCACATCGTCGGTGAGGAATAGCAGTTTTCAGTTCACCTTTATTATCAAAAAAGAGATTTATCGTATACTCTGATCCATACCAATACTCTTGAGCTACGTATCCTTGTAATTCTTCAATGGATTGGAGTTCCGTACAGTTTTGAAGAAGGTGTAAACCTTTAGAAGCGCTTCCATCGAGTGGTTTGAGGATAACCGGAAAATTCCACTCTTCTGAATTTATTTTTAAATCCTCTATTGTTCCTGTTTTAGGTACCGAAATAGCGTGCTCTTGAAAAAAATGGGCTTGATTCAATTTATTACGTGCCAGGGATACAACTTCAGGAGATGAAACGATTAACTTCGTATCCTGTTCTGTAAAAATGTCGATGTGTTCACTTAGATTTAGTAATTCGGTGTCTATAGTTGGAACTATTAAGTCTACGGAATGCTGATTGCATAACTCGATCAACCTGTCTATGTATTGATTTTCGGTGCAAAGGGGAACCGAAAAAGCCTCATCGGCCTCATGACAAGCGGCGCTCATCTTAGGGTCGAGGTCGACCGCGATCACCTTCAAGTCGATTTCAA
Organism: Opitutales bacterium; assembly: GCA_963692525.1. Lineage (GTDB taxonomy): Bacteria > Verrucomicrobiota > Verrucomicrobiia > Opitutales > PNEW01 > PNEW01. The sequence continues at coordinate 4,002,218 of OY829953.1, read as the reverse complement.
GGGCGGTCGCATCCATGCGAAATTTACGGATCAGCTCTACTCGCCGTCCTGCGGACGTGACAAGTAATGTGCATTTAAATTTAAAAATTGATATTCCTCTCCATCACTTTTTTACCGCAATACAATAATATCCAGCTGGAATCCGATCTTTTTGGCTAGAACTTTGAGTCAAAGGATCAAACAATTTAAATGGTAAAAGGGAGATTGCAGCAAATGCTTTTGCAGGTAAATACAATTTATCATATATTACGCTGGCTGTCACAGCTACAAATTCTACTGCGATACGATATAAGGCTGATCCGTAACCCAGGGAAACATCCAACTCTTGTATATACCATTGATCATTTTGAAAAAGATACTCGAAGGCATCACGTGAAAAGCGCCAATAATCATGCGGTCCCGGATGATACCCAATCTGAAATGGTACCTGGCAATAAAATATACCGCCCGGTATTAACACTCTATAAACTTCATTTATTGTAGCAAAGGGATCAGCTATATGCTCGAGTACTTCCTGGGCTACAACAAGTTTGAGACAGTTTTCTTTAAAGGGCAGACTATTCCCTTCAGTAATAATGTCTATGTTAGAGTTATTATGAATATCAATATTGATAAGTTGCTCATGCAGTCGAGTAGAGCCCGCACCAAGATTTAAACCCCAATCTTCAGTATCCAGATTAGTCAGAAGTTCTTTTAAGGCCCTTTTAACGGAACGGGAGTTGTTTTGTGTAGCATACACATGCTTTACAAAAAAACGCTGAAAAAAGTTGATTTGAGAAGCTACGCTTGCTCGTTTTAAAGTTTCCTGATGATACAATTTGGTGTCTTTCCAAATCCAAGTATCATCCATGCTATTAATCAGATTGTTCCAAGGTGGTAATGTTTCAGTCATTCTCTTTTGTGTATTGAATGTCTGAGCCATTAGTCAGATTGTTTCTTATATTAGGCTTTGGATGTTTAGAGGGCGAACTGAGAAATGGGGGCATTGTAGCATGTCCTTCCCAACTAATGCCGTCACGAGATAAAATTTTCACAATGGTCAGGATAAGAATTTTCAAATCAAGCCAAAAATTGTGATTGTCAATATACCAAACATCCATTTTTAACCGTTCTTCCTAGCTCAACTCATTGCGACCGTTTACTTGGGCCCATCCTGTGATACCGGGGCGTGCTTCATGCCGGCGTGCTTGCTCAGGTGAGTAGCGCTCTAGATACTCAACTAGAAGAGGGCGAGGACCTACCAGACTCATATCCCCCTTAATTACGTTAATAAGTTCAGGTAATTCGTCCAAACTCATGCTACGCAGAAACTGTCCGAATTTCGTCAACCGACCTGCGTCTGGTAGCAATTCACCATCTCTATCACTATCTTCAGTCATCGTGCGGAACTTGATAATTTTGAAAACTTTTCCGTGAAGCCCTGGCCGTTGCTGTATAAAAAATGCTGGCGCACCCATTGTTATGTATACCATTACAATCAAAAACAAAAGTAAGGGTGAAATTATTATCAAGAGTATCAATGATAATACAAAATCTAAAAATCTTTTCATTAAAAAAGAAGATTCTCGTTTTGGGTCCTACTGTGCTGGTAACTCAAGAACACTCAAATCGTCGATCCAAACATAGTCGTTGGGTTCCTGGTTGTTTATTTTTAAAATCAAATAACTATAATAAACATTGTCAGGTGCTTTGGCAAGAACAGCGAGACGCGTCCAGTTCTGAAGATTTCCGTAAGGAAGTCGATCTGTTGAATGTAAATCGGTGTAATTACTCTGCCGATCCTGCCATCTAACTGTGAGAGCTGATTTACTGACTGGACTGACTAAACCTTTTTGCCAACTCGTGAATAGATATGACTTTCCAGGTTGAACGGGTACGATTTGATAAATTAAAGATACGTGTGAACCTCTAACCTCCAATCCCATTTCACTATTACGTGCAGCATTTTGACTTAAACTTATGCGTACTGATTCTGCGGGCCGTATTTTAAGTTTCCATTTATTGGGATAAAGTGCGGTTTCGTCAATTCCTGATGCTATTGATATCTCAAGGTTGCTATTAATTAAAAGTTCTCGAGCAAGTGAACGGTTTTTGAAATAATTTTGAAGAGCAACTATATTATCAATATGTTCAACAATTGATTCATTGTTCGCAATCTGTAATAATAACAAGGCAACTTCGTCTAACTGCTGGTTACAGTTAGCCCATTCTAATGCACTTAGCAATAATCGATTCACGGGATCAGAGGTAAAGAGATAATCGAAGTAGGGAAGAGATTGGTGCAAAGATTGAGATTGTTTGAGTCGCTGAATATGATTTTTTAATTTCTTCTTACTACTCCAGTAGTCAATAAGTTCATCCTGCAGAGACTGGATATCCTGTACGGAATCAATTCTTTTTTGCGCCAAAACGATTTTTGCATTGTGAAACTCGACTAATAACTCCGTAAGTCGAAAGGCTTCAGAGACCAGTTCAACACGGTTTTTAACGATTGATGTTTTTGCGTTAGATAATGCGTCGTCAAGGAAACGACGTAATCTTATACATATTTTGGCAGGGAAGAGAATTACCTGGTTTTCATCTTTATAATACTTAAGCCAACGGGCAGGTCTGGATTGCTTCATCCATTGCGTTTCACATTTCTCGAAGAAACGGCGCATGGGTTTGGCAGCTTCCTGGAAATAATTAACATAATACTCATTGAGAAGCTTTTCTGAGGATTGATCCGTATCCCAGAGCATTTGGGCCGCTAACCAGAGTTTTGGTCCATCGAGCCCCCAAAAAGGATAGGCTTCAGCGTAAAAAGCCTGAACCCCAGTTTTATATGCATACTTTAAACTATCAGCTTCCAGTGAGAAAAATATCCTGGGAACAGCATATGGCCATCCGTAGTAATAGTCATAAAGACCAACTATCTCAGGACCTAAATTTGTCCATCGCTGTATCAGTGCCTCGTCCTCTTTTTTGAATGCGGGATCGTACCATTGACTGCGATCAGCAGTGAGGTAGGGTAGGACCTTTGGCTCTACTGGAAATGTTGGTGTATTTTCCCACCAGAAATAGGCCAGACAACCGAGGTATTTTTCTGAATGGGTTATTGATAATTCCTGAGCTGCTTCATTCATAAAATTGAAGACATAATTTGAGTAGTCCGGTCGATTGCGAAAAAATGTTGTCGGATTTACAAGGGCAGAAGATAGTGCAGTATCTCCGAAACGTATATTGTCATTAAGCCCCAATGAAAAGCTGACTGCATTAGGGTTTTCTTCAAAATGAATTGCTGCAGTCTTTGCAACCTGCTTTACAACTCCTTTATATGTTAGATCTGGTTGATACATAGAATCATTTGGACCTTTGGGTTGGTATCGCATGCCATTGACTATTGGAAACCACTCGGGGTGCTCTTCATAATCCTGGGGACGTATAACTCGATGGATATTGTGGTGGAATGCAAATCTTTCACGCAATAAGTTTCGACGCATCCAAACTTCACTTCCTTCAACTTTTATACCACCAAATCCACGGGAGAGAAAATCAGGAGTAACAACTTCATCGATAATCGGCAGCCTCCAGGATGTTTTCTTGGGAATATGTTCCCCGAGTTCCGTAGGTAGATACCAACGTACTCCTCCATATTTTTGTAAAAACCAGTTAACAGCAAAAGCAGTCGCTTCCGGTATTAATCCTGAGAGAATCAGTCGGTCTCCATCCGTTCGAACGAGAAATCCATCTCTATCTTTCAAAAGATCTGTGATTTTTAAATCATCGGCTAAACTAGTCTTTCCAATATAAATTCCGGCAGATTGCTGGCGTTTACTTTCGTTAATAACAGTGAAAATGTGCCCAGACATATATTGGAGTACGCGTGCACAATCTTGAGCTACTTCGCGTTCAAGGGGATCAGCATTCACTGGGAGAATAATCTGTAAACTGGGACCTGATTGAGTAAAAATGCTTACCGATGTATTGTTTGGAACAACGCGTTTCGCATAGGCTGCAGAAATAATCAGAAACAAAAGAAGTATAACGATTGACCTCAAGCGTAGCACGTTTCTTTTATTTATGCTCTTCAAGCATATAATTAAGATTATGGAAATCGGCGTGGGCCATTTCCAACCAGCAGACAAACTGTTTGGCTAGAATCTCACGGTCAAATTTTGATCCGGCGAGTTGACGTGCGTTTTTCCCCATAGAATAGCGATTTTCAGGATGGTCGGCCAGATCGATTAAAGCATCGGCAAATGCTTTAGGATTTTTGGGAGTGGTCGTGACCACGAAAACTGGGACACTTGAAAAGTTAGTCTGGGAAACCTGGAAAGGACTCAGACAATGAAAGGCAAAAAATACACGACCGAAGAGAAGATACGTATATTGCGGCAAGCAGAGAGGGGTAAATCGATCCAAGAAGTGTGCCGGGAGAATAACGTCAGCGAACAGACCTTCCACCGCTGGAAGCGTGAGTTTGGGATGATTGATGTCAACCAAGCCAAGCGGATGAAAGAGCTCTTTGAAGGAGAACGCGCGGCTAAAACGGATGCTGGCAGACAAGATGCTGGGGATAGAGATCCTGCAGGAGACCCTCGAAAAAAAATGGTAGATGTCGCTTACGCTCGGTAGTAAGCCCTGGGCACAAGCGGCAAGTGGCAGAGAGACTTGTGGCTCGGGGCCAGTGTTCGATGCGTGCAGCGTGCCGATACTTTCACCTGCACCGTTGCACCTATGCGTATAGGGCCAAGCATCCGGATGCCTGGCTAACGAAACTGAAGGCGGCAGTTAGGCGGTTATCACGGCAATACGCCAGGTGGGGCTATCCCAAGATCACGAAGCTGTTGAAGGACGAAGGCTGGAAGGTGGGTAAACGTCTGCGACGTGATCAGGGCTGGCGATCCCCCCACGCAAGCTAAAACGCCGCCGCAGGGGTGTCTCCACCGGCCTGCAGACAAAAGCCGAACATCCCGGCCATGTTTGGAGCTGGGATTTTATCCACGATAAAACGGTCCGCGGTGGGAGTCTCAAAATGCTGACCATCCTCGACGAGTAGACCCGCGAATGTCCGGTCATCCATGTCGATCGCCATATCAACGCGGAAACCGTTCGCGGTATCATGCAAAAAATGATCGAGAGGCATGGACCGCCACAATATATTCGCAGCGACAACGGTTCCGTTCCGAGGAGCGAAGCGACGACATGCGAAGCCATTCATTGCTCATCAGGTGCAGCAGTGGTTGTCCGACAAAAAGATCAAGGCGATCTATATCGATCCGGGCAGTCCCTGGCAAAACGGTTTCATCGAGTCGTTTCACAACCGCTTACGCGAGGAGTGTTTAAACCGTGAACAGTTATGGACTTTAACCGAAGCACGTGTGGTGATCGAAGATTGGCGCTGCCTTTACAATCATATCCGTCCCCATCGCAGCCTCGGCAATGTCACCCCACGGCGCTTTGCTGAAGACATCAATACCAAAGGCTTGGGCTCCATTCGGGCTACGCCCTCATTGCACCCAAGCCTTGACTTCCTCTACCAACTTAACTTCAACATTAACCTCTCCAGACTAACTCTCACAGTGGACCAGTTTGTGTAACCCGACCAGTCGTTGCAGGCTTCGAATACATAAAACATTATGATGATGCCTATGCTTTTTATGCAAATGAAGATACGGGTGGTGTTAATGGATGGATCCCTGAAAACGCAGTTGAACAGGTAGAGGTTATCCGTAAAGCCGATCCAGACGCATTCATCGTTGCGTTCCCGCACTGGGGAAGCAACTACGCATGGAAGACAAAGGCGCAAACAAAGCTGGCCCATGCCCTTGTCAACGCTGGTGCCGATCTTGTTATCGGTCACGGTGCCCATAAGCTGCAGGAGATTGAGCACTATAAGGACCACTGGATAATCTACGGCCTCGGGAATTTTGTTTTCAATTCACCCGGCCGCTATCGCAAGATGAAAGCGGCTCCGTTCAGTCTGGCCGCAAGACTGGATATGGTGGAACAGAAAGGGGAAATTATTTCACGCTCAAATTATATCCCATTCTGAGTGACAACCTGATCACGAACTATCAACCCCGCTTTGTAACTGAACGGGAATTCAAAAGAGTACATAAGCTACTACTAAAACATAGCCCCGATCCTGAAAATTTGCAAAATAGACTGACCACAGACGCTGATGAGTTTGGTTTATACTTTTCTCTAAACATAGACGTCTATTAAGCAGTCAAAAGTATGAAAACCAGAAGATTTTTACAGGAAGAGCGGGGAGAACGGGAAGGGATAGCCACAAGAGGCACAAAATTTATTTAAATATAAAACAGAAAGTTTAGACCGCGGATAATGCGGATTTCACGGATAAGCGCTATCGCTGGTGTTAAGTTTTAAGCGAGAAAAGAAATTTCTCAGAGCGTTTTACAGCATTGGTGGATAGAAAGATAAGGTGAAACACGGTGCTTGATCTCAATTACATCTCACCCGTATCTACGGGTGCGATGTTAATGGCTATTCCCTAGCGCTTTTTTAAAATATTGATTTTAAAAAACGCGTAGGAAACATCCGGCGCTCAGCCATTGCTGAGCTATTGTGATCAAGCATCGTGTTTCACCGAACTAATATTCAATTGTTACCTCGGATAGTTAGTTATTACCTCTGTGATCTCAGCGCCTCTGCGGTTCAGTCTTCCTGTGAAATTTCTCCTTCTTATCTTGCCTGCCGGCCATAGCCTTGGCGACGGCTGGTGCCTCTTGTGGCAAACAATCTTAACTATACATCTTATCCGCGTTCATCCGTGTAATCCGCGGTTCGGCCTCCTTTTTTTTCTCCCCGTCCTTCCCGATCTTCCTGTAAAACTCCCATTCTCCTCTTGTGATTTTTGTGCATCTTGTGGCTATTCCCCTCTTTATTTTATGGTTTCTAAATATTGTATTAATGCGCTTAAAGCATGCTGGACGTAATCGATTCGTACTTCGGTTACACGGCGATTAAATTTTTCTACGCGTGTGCTATCCCCCTTCAATTTACTGACAGCCATCGGAAAGGCGCCGGTGTATTCGCCTTCAGTAATTTGTGCACGTAGCAGGAAGTCCACGCCAATCTCCACGGCTGCATCTATTTTATTTTGCAGAGCATGATCCGCGGGTAGAATCGAGCGAGCGGCGAGGAGCCCTTCCAAGCGGGTTGAGGTTGGGGTTGTTCGCCCGTTGCTGGTGAACCCGCCAATATACTCGGGACATTCATGATGGTGAATTTGAGCTCGAAGTATAGCCTCACAGATTTGGGCTGCATGAGTTACTAGCAATTCCTTTTCAATTGGCAGCTGCTCTGCGTTTTCCAGGGATAACAGTTTTTCGGTAGCCAGGAGTGCCCAGTGATCGGCAGGGACATTTAGGATATTTTTACGACTATTGGCGAGGTAGGTTAAAGTTTTTACCGCTGACTCAGCCCATTGTTCGGATCGATCCAGTTCATAAAGCATGAGCAGTCCCAGTGCGGCTTCACCCGGGTAATAGAGTGAATGCCAGTTTTTTTGAAAACCTCCAGCGGCTGGAATATATTTGGAATAGAAGCTTCCGTCTTCTTTTTGCATAAAGAGGATAAAATTTCCCAGCATGATTAAATCATTGCGGGGCGTAAATCCGGGTTGAAACTTTTCCAAACTTGTCAATGCGACGAGACCGAGTCCGGCACCCCCCAGTTTTGCCTCGAGAAATTTACTGCTCCGATTCACCTGGGGTTTTGACCACACGGCCAGTAGATTCTCATCACTTGCCAGTGGACCGATGGCCTCATCGCGAAGGTACTTTCCCGCTCTTTTTATCGCCGAGAGCATCGCCTCATCTGGAAAGTATTCATAATGCATGGTCATGGCGTAAATCGTTCCACCATGACGTAAGATATTATAGCGTTTTTTAACCGTTACGGTGGGATCCGTATTGATGCGGTATTCGAACATACCGTCATCCCTGGTATTGCGCAGGAAATAGCCGGCAGATCTATCGATTGCCTTTGTAACGGCCGAAATCGATGGTGTAATGGTTGTATCATTTGCCGTAACGGCAATTTCGCCGATGCTTACTGCTATAATGGAGATCCAAACAATGCTGATAAGTAGCCTATGCATCATTCGAAACAGGGTAGATATCAAATTCATTTAAATTAATCAGGTAGATTGAGATATTTTAATCCCAGTATAACGGCGTGCATTTGATGTTGCGTGACATCGATGCGCAAGTACGGTTCTGATCGATGATTCAATACACCGCCTACGGCATAGGGATCGTTAGTCGTGTGCTGTGCAAGGTATACATTCTGGGTGGGATGTCCCACTTGCCAGGTTGTCAATTTGCTTAAACCTTCGTCAATGACACGGGAGAACTTTCTGGCTGACGTTAAATCTTTAGCTAAGCGTGCGGTTTCCCAGGCATGAATAATACCCTCATAGGCATAGCCGGTGTTTTTCGTTCGTCTCAGTGTTCGATGGACGTCGATCATCCAGTGACTTAAATCAATGATTCGCCCGCCATATTTTTCGGTATCTTCCCAGCCGGAAGTATAGAGTTCGTAAAAGGCCATGGAACCCCATTGGAAGAAACCCTTCGTCGTATTGCTGTCGGGATCTTCCGCTAAGGCATGAACAATGTTAATTTCGTACATGCTCTGCGCAGAAGATTTTATCGTTTGCTCTAAATCTGTATACCCCGCGTATTTAGCCGCTTTAACCAGCGCAAGGAGAGGATTCCCCGTCGTAGTAAGTCGAGGGCTTGTCGATACCTTTACCGGTGCTTAAACTGTAAGTGCTGAAGAACTGACCGTTCTCTAATCGTAAGCTCAGGAGAAACCGGATATAGGCATCCAATTCCTTGTGATAAAAATCTCGAAGGTCATTAGATTGCACACTGCTCGAATTGAGAAATTCGATAAGCGACAAAGTGGTTAAGGCGACGGTGCCGGTGGCACCTTTGCGCGCACCCGGGTATACGATAAATTTACCGCCGTCGTCAGTGTCCCTTGAATGTTCGCGAAAGAAATTTAATCCTTTAATAAGCGCGGCTTCAACTTCCCCTGAGGGTTCGAATTGATTGATTAATGCCAGCCCCCAAAGCGCACCCGCCTGTCGCACTTGATTGTCACTGGGATTAAAACGTTTCTTAACAAAGTCATACTCATAAGTGAAGTTGCCAGGCTCCCGCTGGTTGTTGAGTAGGAAGCGCGTTCCCAGCTCTAAGGATTGTTCCAGTAATCCCCGCGTGAGGGCGGATTGCTGACCGTACGCTAATTCTGCGTCAATGCTTCCCCCAGTCGCTGCCAAGGCAATGACTGGCAGGAAAGAAATAGATAAGTAATAAAGACTGAAACGCAGAGGCGCAGAGAATGCGGAGGTAATATTAATATGAGTATTAACCACCAATGGACACGAATTTTTTAATAAGAAGAAAAAGAGAGATAGCCACATAAAGCACAGAATTCACAAGAGAAGATAGAGGATGTTTTACCTGAAGAACGGGAGGAGCGGTGAGATAAGAAAGAGATTTGGCCACTACCGAGTCCCGTGGATACGGGACGACATCTTCCAAAGGCACCAGCCGTTGCCAAGGCTATGGCCGGCAGGCAAGAAACACAAGATAATATCAGGTGAACTACTGTGTCTGACCGCTATAGCTCAGAATGATCTGAGCAATGGCCATTCTCTCCTGAGCATTTGTAAATATGAATTTAAAAATGCCTCAGGAGGGAAACAGCCAACCCGTCCCGCTTTGCGGGAGGACAATAGCGGTCAGTCACAGTAGTTCACCTGTTATGTGTACTAGCTATAACTTAATGTGCTAGACACCGCATGCTGAAATCAAAAACTACTAAGGAATAATCTTAATAAATTTAAATACAGTTTTTGATCGATGGAGGAGTAACCATCTCTTTTTTGTGCTTCTTGTGCATCTTGTGGCTATCTCTTCCTATTCGCCCAGGTTTTTTTTCTTAAGCTTTCAATACTGAATTGTATTTATCCTTATAAGCGAATAGCAGATAGATATTCAAGGCGGTGACGATGAGGGCTGCCGCTATCCCTTTGGGATCGAGGACGAGATGGAAGAGGATGACGTTAACGCTGAAGGGCGCGAGCAGAAGTAGGGCGAGGGCGACGTAGCGGTTGATAAGCAAGAGCAGCCCGACAACGATTTTTACGACCCCGATCATCGGAAAGATGTATCCCGAATCGGCAAACGCCCCCAGGAGCTTACCCGCGCCCTCCGGTGGCTCCGGCATGGGCATGAACTGGATAAAGGTGTTTAATCCAAAGATGAGAAGGATCACACCGAGGATGATTCGTAGAGCAACGTCTATTTTTGTTTTCATGAATTTTTATTTTACAGGAAGAGCGGGGAGAACGGGAAGAAAAATTTACAGAAATATTGAACCGCAGAGGCGCAGAGATCGCATAGGTAATAACCTGCAGGCTAGGGGCACAAAATTAATTTAAAGATAAAACAGAAAGATTAGACCGCGGATAACGCAGAAAGGCGCGGATGTTGAATTCGATCAGTTGAAACACAGTACTTCATCACAATAGCTCAGCAATGGCTGAGCGACGGCTTAAACTTACTCGCTTTTTTAAATCTGAATTTTAAAAAACGAGTAGATTTTATCCGTATCAGTCTCACCCGCATACGCGTGTGAGATGACATTGTGATGAAGCACTGTGTTTCAACTGATCTTTCTTGTGCCTCTTGTAGTAATCAATCTTAACTATACATCTTATCCGCGACATCAGCGTAATCCGCGGTTTAGATTTTCCCGCTCTTCCTGTAAAACTCTTTCGCTTTCGACTTTGGACCTTCAGCTTTCGACCTTCGCCTCTTCCACATTCTTCGGGGGATCTTTCCACTGAAATTCGGATTTTCCGGGTTCGCTGGTGGACATATTCCAGGTGGCATGGCCGCGTTTCACGGCTTCGTTCTGAAAGAAGGCAAAATCCTTTTTCGCCTCATCGAGAGCGAGGATTTTAAAGTAGTAAGCAATGATCGCCGCTATTAATCCAATAAGACTCAATAGCATCGCTAGAAATACAAAGGCCATGGGGGGAAACTAAATTTCTTGCTTAGTGTAAGCAAGAAATTTGTCAAAAGGTCAAAAAGTCAAAAGGTTATTAGTCAAAATGTTAAACTGAGGAAAAAAGTGGAAAGTATAGCATTAAGATATTAGGTGTAATTACCGATTTGTAAATTATCACATATATTTATATTCACCTCTAAAATTTAATTATGGCATCAGTTCAATCCTTCGAAGAATTAAGAATTTGGCAAGATTCACGTATAATACAAAGTTTTATGTTTTAGGTGTTAGGTTTTAAGTTGTGGCCTACCAATCATTTGAAAAGCTGGAAGTTTGGCAACGAGCATGCGCTCTTGTCGTTAAAATATATCAACTATTGAAGGACTCGCGTGCATATGGATTTAGAGATCAACTTACACGGGCTGCAATTTCAATCCCCTCAAATATCGCCGAGGGGGCTGAAAGAAATTCTTACCTAGAGTTTAAGCAATTTTTAGGTTATGCAAAAGGGTCAGCTGCAGAAGTTAGAACACAATTGTATATCGCCAAAGACATCGGATTAATCCCTTCTGATGAAGCTGATGCACTGATCACTGAATCGAAAATGATTTCAGGAAAAATTCACTCATTAATTCAATCGCTTACTTAAAACTTAACACCTAACACTTAAAACGACGAAATTTATTAAAATTTCGTTTATCGCGAAAGGATCCTGTGGTGAGCTAAGAAACATGCTCTACATTGCAGAAGATCTGAAATATCTAAGTGAAAGTGACGCCGAGAACTATCGAATTGCCAGTTTAAATATCACAAAAGGTATCGCTGCCCTAATGCGCCATTTAAAGAAAGATGCATCTCAATCTAAAACCTAATTAGCCCAAACTTTTTGACCTTTTGACTTTTTGACCTTTTGACGTAGAAATTTCTAAGCCAGAAATTTCTACTTCCTCCGTCATCCCGTTAAACCATTCAATGACTTCTTTATGTAGCGGTATGCCGTTTGCTCGACGGTCTTTTTCTTCTTCGTGTTCGATTATGCCGGGGTAGATCACGCGTTCCTGGCCGGGTGCCGGTTTTGTCTCTCTGATCAATTTGAGCATGCGATCCATGTTATCTTTAAAGATATCTAGGTCGGTAAAGGCTTCGATGTCGTAGGCGACGAAATGGTGTTTATGAGTCATACCCGGTTCACCCGGAGATGCGAGCATGCTGGGAATGGAACCTGCCAATATTGACCCGAGGATTTCTGTTACCATCGCGAGCCCATAACCTTTATGTGAACCTTGCTCTCTTGTGCCGCCCAAGGGGAGTATATGTACCGGTATGCCGTCCGCGTATTCGGGTACGTGAACGGCCTCCATAATGGGGGTTCCTTCGGAATCGGCAATCCAACCTGGTTCCAGCTTTGACCCTATTCTGCGGGCGAGCTCAATTTTGTTTCCGGCGACCGAGCAGGTCGCGGCATCATAGAGAAAAGGCGCTTCATTGCGTGTCGGTGCGGCCAGAGCAATGGGATTTGTCCCAAGCAAGCCCACTGAGGAAAAAGTTGGCACCACCTGTGTGCCGGCTGCAGTCGTTACTAAACCTACCATATTGTTTTGAACCGCCTGCATCGCGTGATGGCCGATAGCACCTGAATGACCGCTATTATAAACGGACACGGCACCGATGCCAACCTGCTTAGCTTTGTCGATCGCTATCTGCATCGCATGGCGACCGATGATGATGACTAAACCTCGATCCGCATTGATGTTCGCTGTTCCCGGCTTTTCACGCACAATCTTCCAATTGGACTGCGCGTTGATATCCTTATTTTTGTACTGATGGTGGTAGGCTCTCAGCATATTAGATACGCCGTGGCTTTCTACTCCACGTAGGTCAGACGTTACGAGGGTGTCTGCGGCGATTGCGGCGTCTTCCGGAGTCTCACCCATCTTTTCAAAAAACTCCGTAACCGTACGGCGGAGTGATTCCTCCGAAACAAGGACTTGTTCATCTATAGGGACTTTGAAGCGTTCTAGCATGGCTAGAACGAGTCAAAAGGTCAAAAAGTCAAAAAGTCAAAAGGTATTTACGTATAAGGGAAAATGCGTGTATGCGATGATGCGGAATAGTGGGAAACCTCGAGGATCTTATTTGGGCTTTAACTTTTTGACCTTTTGACTTTTTGACCTTTTGACGGCCAATTCTTGCCCAAAATGAGCTAGTTCAATTTGGGCAAGAATTGGTCTTCTTTGTCATAACCCTGTTCCAGCCACCATTCGTAGGTCATATTCAGGCCGTCGTGGGTGTTATAGCGGGGTGCCCAGTCGAGATCGCGACGTGCTTTTTCGTTGCTGTATACGGAACTGATTCCCCATCCGAAGGGGAATACATCGGCCTCGAGTTCTTCATAGCTTTTGGGATCAACGTGTATCACTTCCACTTCCTTGTTCATGATTTCACTCAGGGTTTGCAAGTAACCGTTAACGGTAATCATTTCATTGGCAGCGATGGTATAGATTTGTCCTGCTGCCTGTTTTTGACTTGGAACTGCGGCAAACGCGGCGGCCAGATCATCGACGTGGATAAAGTGCAGGAGTCGTTGACCATCTCCGGGGACAATTAATTTACGTCCGTGGGTGATTCGGGCAAAAAAAGTATGCTCGCGCTGTTTCAAGTTATTGTGTGGGCCATAGACATAGACCAGTCGCAGCGAGGTTGTGGGTAGACCGCGTTCCGCGTATACTTTTAAAAGAAGATCTTCACAGGCAATCTTGTCCCTGGCGTAGTCACTTGCATCCGGTCTTCTGTCGAGGGCGGAATCTTCCAATATCGGTCTGATTTCGGAAGGCGCGTAAACGGAAGTCGAGCTGCAGAAGACATAATTACCGATCTGCCCATTGAGAATATTAATGACATCTTCAACGACGTTCGGGGTATAACCCGAAATGTCATAGACGACATCAAATGATTTACCCTTCAATGCCTTTTCGACTTGATTTCGGTCATCGCGATCGGCGCTGAGACGTTTGACTTCAGCCGGTAGCTTCGCCTCGCTCAAGCCCCGGTTCAATATCGTTACCTTATGTCCCTGTTTAATTAAATATTCAACAAGGTGTAACCCGACAAATTGGGTGCCGCCTAATACTAGTGAATCCATGGATTCACTAGTCAAAAAGTCAAAAGGTCAAAAAGTCAAAATTAATGAGAAGATGAGTGAAAGCGGTAAAGCGTGAATGCGGATTAATTTCTGATGCAGGATAATCCCTAGGATTACCGCTTTTGGGGGATGTCGTCCCACAACGGCGGGACTCGGTCCGCTTTACCACATCAACGCATCAACGCATATACATTTTGACTTTTTGACCTTTTGACCTTTTGACTAAAGTCATGATTAAAAGCAAAGACTCTTATCCTACGACGGAAGAACTGGTGGAACAGGTGCGCGAGGTGGGCTATTGCCTGATTGAAGATATTATACCTGAAGATAAATTAGAGCCGATTAAAAAGGAAATTTCGGACGCGGCTCATGCAAATTGCAGCGATTATGCGTCTGAAAATATCACGCATCTGTCAGGGACGATTAATTATTCCCAAAGCTTTGCGGAATATGTCGCACACCCGCGTATCCTGGCACTGGTGGACACTTTTTTCGGCCCTCACTCGCGCGTCTCCTCGACGACGACGACGATTAATGAACCGGGTAATAAACGCGGCATGTGGCATTCCGACTGGCCGTTCAACCAGAGAAACGCGGGTCATATTCCGGTACCCTATCCCGACATGATGGTTCACATCACTTCGATCTGGATGCTGTCCGCCTTCACTAAAGAGAATGGAGGGACTTTGATCCGTCCGAAAAGCCACAAGCTTAATTACAATCCGAGTGTGGACTATCCGGAAAATAAAGCGAAGACAGCAGATAAAAAAGCGATGGCAGAAGGGTGGACGTCGGTTGCCACCGATCCTTTAGATGATGAAATAAATGCCACCGGCCCGGCGGGCAGTGTGCTCTTTTTTGACAGCCGTTTATGGCACGCCACGGCGCCCAACACTTCCAGTGATCCTCGCGTCGCGCTGATTGTGCGTTACGCCCCCTGGTGGATAAATTTAAAATCCTGGAGACCCGGTTCGATCGACCGTAAAATCATTTCAGAAGAGCCCGGCATTTTTGAAAACGTGCTCGCCCCATTACCCGTGGATGTCTACGAAAAATTACCCGAAGTAACGAAGCCACTGTTTAGGCATTGGGTTGAAACCTCGTAGAGATTTCAGTCAAAAGGTCAAAAAGTCAAAAGGTCCAAAGTGAAAACGCGTGAAAGCGATAAAGCGATAAAGCGTGAATGCGGATTAATTCAGAGCGCAGGATCCATGGAAATCTTCTTAGTTTCCACATTTACGCATCAACGCTTACACGCATGTTCGCATATCCTTTTGACATTTTGACTATTCCCCCATGGGTTCATTAGTCGATAAGCCGATCGGGCGAAGTGGTTTGAGAATGAGTGCGATTGCGCTGGGGGCGGGTACTTATGGGCGTGAGATCGACGAAGAGGCGTCTTGGAAGGTACTCGATTATGCGACGGAAAAAGGAATAACTTTTCACGACAACGCGGAGATGTATGGCGGGGGCAATACCTACGAAAAACGCAAAGCGGATTATGGAACTACCGAAGTGCTGGAGGCATCGACCGAGATGCACTCAGGTGAAAAAATTTTCTCACGGTGGATGAAGAATCGCGGTTGCCGCGATGATGTTGTCATCTGCACAAAAGTCAGCAGCGGGAACAGCGCGGAAAATATTAAGAAACAAATGGCAGCCAGCCTTGAACGGCTTGAAGTTGATTGTGTGGATGTTTACATGTTACATTCCCCCGATGACAGTGTGCCCATTGAAGAAACGATGGATGCGCTCAACGAGGAAGTAAAAGCCGGACATACGAAGGTGATCGGGTGTAGTAATTTTTCGGGTGCGCAATTGCGCGCAGCGCTCGATGTCAGCGCGAAGTATGGCTACGCCAGATTTGAAATCACCGAACCCCGCTATAATCTCGCCGATCGAGCATCAGAAACGGACGATTTTCCAATTTGCCGGGAGGAGGAGATAACGGTGATGCCCTACAGTCCACTGGCCGCCGGATTTCTCACCGGTAAATATACACCGGACCGTTCAAAATTTCCCAAGGGCGCGCGCTTTGATCTTTCACCCGGACACGCCGACATTTACTTCAACGATCATAATTTTCGGGTGGTCGAACACTTGCGAAAAAAAGCCGAGGAGATGGGACTGCCCATGGTGCGACTCGCCATGGCCTGGGCGATGACTCACCCTGACGTCACCGCCACCCTTATCGGCGCTCGTACAACCAATCACATCGACAACGCCCTCCTCGCCGCCGAAATGGGACTAGATGCTGAATTGAGGGAAGAGATGAGCGAATGGGAATAGGTCAAAAAGTCAAAAGGTCAAAATGTCAAAAGGTCGAAGACCAAAGGAATTTCATTTTGACCTTTTGACTTTTTGACGTTTTGACACGCAGTTATTCAAATCGCTTACGCGATTTGAATAACCACACTCCCATTAATCTTTCCATCACGCAGGGCGTTGAGTGCATCGTTTGTTTTATCTAAGGGAAATACGGTTACTTCTGTTTTAACGGGAACGGTGGGAGCCAGCTTCAGGAAGTCTTCTCCATCCTTTCTCGTGAGATTCGCTACCGACCGGATCTGCCTTTCTTCCCATAAATCTTTATAGGGAAAGGAGGGGATATCGCTCATATGAATTCCGGCACAGATGACAATTCCACCTTTGCCCACCGCTTTCAGTGCTGCCGGTACTAAAGCGCCGACCGGAGCAAATATGATGGCGGCATCAAGTGGGCACGGAGCTTTATCTTCTGAACACCCCGCCCAGACGGCACCGAGTTTGCGGGCGAAAGTCTGGCCGGTGCTATCACCGCGGCGCGTAAACGCATAAATTTCTTTTCCCTCAAATACTGCGATTTGCGCGATAATATGAGCCGCCGCACCAAAGCCGTATAAACCAATTTTCTTTGCAATGCCTGTCATCCGGTAGGCGCGATACCCAATTAATCCGGCGCAGAGTAAGGGTGCGGCCTGCAAGTCGGAATAGTCGTCAGCCAGGGGAAAACAAAAATCTTCTCTTGCAACGGCGTATTCCGCGTATCCGCCATCCTTTTGATAACCGGTAAAGGTTGGGTCATCGCAGAGGTTTTCACGACCATCATCACAATAGGGGCAAGACCCGCAAGTTCCACCCAGCCATGGCACACCTACACGCGTTCCCTTATCAAATCGTGTGGCGCTTTCTCCCTGTTCTTCTACCGTGCCGACTATCTGATGACCCATTACCAACGGTAGTTTTGGTTCCTTTAATTCTCCATCGACAATATGCAAATCAGTCCGACATACCCCACAGACATTTACTTTGAGCAGCACTTCCTTGTCACGGGGCCTAGGGACGGGCAGCTCTACCAGTTCCAAAGGTCGCCCAGGCTCTTTCAGTGCCATCGCTTGCATGATGAATCTAGTCAAAAGGTCAAAAGGTCAAAAAGTCAAAAAGGGATTGGGGAAATGTGTGTATGCGGTAAAGCGTGCATGCGGAATGTTTAATGATATAAGATACTTCTAGCGATTACCGCTTTTGGGAGATGTCGTCCCACAATGGCGGGACTCGGTCCGCTTCACCACATAATCGCATGTGAGGATGTCGGACTTCGACTTCGGTACGCGTATACGCATATACTTTTTGACTTTTTGACTTTTTGACCTTTTGACTATGACCCATGGGGTCAAATTCCGCTAAGCCAATATTGATCATCGATGGTCACTTGGATATGGGGTTTAATGCGCTTTTTAATCAGCGTGATCTTACCCAGCCAATCCAGGTTTTGCGTGAGCGCGATGACTCTCTAAAGAACAAACTGGGACCCTATGAAACCGATCCGGGAACGGTTACGGTTTCACTCCCGGAATTAAGGCGGGGGCATATTGGCATTATGCTGGCAACGATTATGTGCCGAGTCCAAGTGCCGTGGCCGGGAAGACCGAATTGCCATAATGCGGTGCGCACGCAGCCGACAGCCTATGCGCGCGGTCAATCCCATCTCGCTTATTACCAGGCTCTGGAAAAGGAAGGTGAAGTATCCTGGATTAAAACACTCGAAGACTTGGAATCGAGTGTAGCCGCCTGGGAAAACCCCACCCCGGATACACCGGTCGGTCTAATCCTTTCGATGGAAAGCGCCGATCCCATCCTCGGTCCCGACCAGGTAGCTCAATGGTGGGAGGATGGACTGCGCGCGGTCGGCATTACTCATTTCGGTGCTAATTCTTACGGGCATGGAACCGGTACACCGGGTGGACTTTACCCAACCGCTTACCCACTTTTGGATGCCTTTGCGGATACGAATATGACCATCGATCTAACGCATGCCGCTGATACCGCGTTCTGGCAGATTCTCGATTATTGGGAGGGACCGGTACACGCCAGCCATTGTAACTGTCGCGCGCTCGTGCCCGGTCAACGCCACCTCAGTGACGAGATGATAAAAGCGCTCTGCGAACGCGGTGGTGTCATGGGCATGGTATTCGCTGAGTCCATGTTAAGTCCGCAGTGGGATTGGGATGACCCGAGTACGCATTACACCAAAGCCACGCGACCGATGAAAGCGGTCGTTGAACATGTCGACCACATCTGTCAGCTCACAGGTAACACGGATCATGTTGCGATCGGCACGGATCTCGACGGTGGATTTGGGCGAGAACTTGCCCCTATCGACATGGATACGGTCAACGACCTGCAAAAATTTTTAAACATACTACGTGATCGGGGATACAGCGAAGAGGATGTAGCAAAAATAGCCCATGGAAATTTGTTACGACTCTTCCGCAACGCATGGAGTAAATAATAATGGCCGATAAACCCATGCTCATTGTAGACAGCCATCTCGATCTGGCCTTTAACGCGATCCAGATTAATCGGGACATCACACAACCAGCGGCCGTCGTTCGGACCCATGATCATCAATCCACTCTCTATCGTTTTGGAAGTTCGACTGTTACTTTTCCCGAGTTGAGAAAAGGAAGAGTAGGGATCGTATTTGGAACGGTTATGTCTCGAATTGATCCCACCGATTGGCTGGGGCGCACCGGAGGGATGTTTTCACAGGCGCAATGTTATGGGGTAGGGCACGGGCATTACTCTTTTTACAAGGCGATGGAACGGGAGGGGATACTTAAATTTATCCATAATGCCGAAGATCTCGATGCGATGGTCGCAGCCTGGCAAAATCCCTCGGCCGATACTCCCTTCGGTTTGGTTCTCGCGATGGAAAGCGCGGATCCCATCTTGGACCCTGACGAGGTCTCCAAATGGTACGACCGCGGTTTACGAATCGTCAGTATTTCTCATTACGGCAACAACACGTATGCCCAAGGTACTGATACCGAGGGCGGCCTCCTACCCAAGGGGAAGCCTCTTCTAGACGCATTGAAAGCAAGTGGTATCATTGTCGATATGACCCATACAACAGATCAGGGTTTTTGGGAAATATTAGACTATTATGATGGGCCGATTGCCGCTTCCCATCACAATTGCCGGGCCCTCGTCCCGGGTCAGCGACAGTTAACCGATGATATGATTAAGGCAATTGTCGAACGCAATGGCGTGATTGGAGCAGCATTTGATGTATGGATGCTCGATCCCGATTGGACAAGGGGTGTTCGCGGGTGTGATCAAACGACGAAAGCTACGCTTGAAACGGTAGTCGATCATATCGACCACATTGTCCAACTAGTGGGCAGCGCCAATCACTGTGGGATCGGTACCGATCTCGACGGGGGTTACGGGCAGGAGCAATCTCCCCGCGATCTTAATACAATTGCCGACCTTCAAAAACTTCCCAGCATTTTTAAAAAGCGTGGCTATAAAGAGGAAGATATATCCAAGTTTCTTTCAAAAAATTGGATTAATTTTTTGAAAGAAACTTGGGGTCCAAAGACGAGAGAGTGAATGAGGAAATGCGTGAAAGCGTGAATGCGGATTCACGCATGAGGCATGAACCTTAGCGGCCACGATCAGCCGTCGCCAAGGCTATGGCCGACAGGCATCACGAAGCCCTCCACGTTTCCACATCATCGCATACACGCATTCTCGCAATCATGCATATACCTTTTGACTTTTTGACCTTTTGACTTATCTAATGCGCTTAAAAGACAGAGTAGCCTTAATTACTGGAGCTTCGCGGGGCTTGGGAAAGGCGATGGCCATTGCCTTCGCTAAAGAGGGAGCGTCGGTTGGGGTCAATTACGTCAAGAATCGTGAAAAGGCTGAATTGATATGTGAGGAGATTGTAGAGTCGGGGGGGAAAGCGGTCCCCGTTCAAGCTGATGTTTCCAATGCCGATGAAGTAAAGGCGATGGTGAAAATAGTAGAAGATGTCTATGGCAATATTGATATCCTTGTAAATAACGCCGGGCTCTTTGTCCCCACCAATTTAATTGAAGACCCACCATCCAATATCGATCGCTTATACGAGGTAAATATAAAGGGGGTTATTTACACTGTACAGGCGGTGGTCGGTAAGATGAAAGAGAGGAAGTATGGGAGAATTTTGAATATCAGTTCTATCGCAGGATTGGGCACTGCCTTTGCTGGAACGAGCGGTTACGCGGCGACGAAAGCGGCGGTAATTTCACTTACTAAACGCATGGCACTGGAGTTAGGTGAATATGGAATCACGGTTAACAGCATTGCACCGGGGTTTATAAAAACCGATATGGCACTACGTGACGGCCTCACTGAAGTTAAATCCGATGATTTAAAAGCTGTTGCGGAGCGGGCGATGTTGAATCGAGTGGGGGAACCTGAAGATATCGCCTATCCCGCACTCTTTTTCGTCTCCGATGAGGCCAGTTTTATAACCGGCCAGACGCTCACCGTAGACGGTGGGAGAAAAGATTTTCTCTCGCATTCAGCTTAGGGCTTGTGCAGGGCGGAGTAGAGTCCAGAGTTCAGTGAACAGTGAACAGTTAGGGGAGAAGAGGTCTTAGGATAGGGATCCCTTCGGGGGGGCTCAGGGCAGGCGGGGTTCGGGGCGAAGTAGAGTCCTGAGTCCAGTGAACAGTAAACAGTTTTGGGAGAAAGAGGCCTTAGGATTGGATTTTCTTAAGCTTCGTTTTCGTCCATATTCGCTCTACTAGAACTGTTAATAGAATCGAGGGACGCACGGAGCATGTCGGCCATAGTACCGCAACAGCGAAGACGACGGCTGATTGCGTCCGCTTTGATATGAAGTTTACAGCCACAACATTGTGTGTCAAAATTATGCTAACGCAGTTTTAAGTGTTAGGTTTTAAGCGAAGAACATATTATCAGCTTTCACCCTAAAACTTAACACCTAAAACCTTACACTAAAAATCATTTGATTTTTATCATTTTGACCTTTTGACTTAATCCTCCATGGATGGTGTGAGTATCAAAGGAGCTGAAATATTAATCGTTGAAGACGAGCCACTCTTGCGAAAACGATTAGCGGGTTTCCTTGAAAATGAGGGCGCCGGAGTCACGGCAACTGAAAATATTGAGGGTGCCACTAATTGTTTAAACGACCTGCATTTTGATTACGCATT
Source organism: Opitutales bacterium (assembly GCA_963692525.1). Taxonomy (GTDB): domain Bacteria; phylum Verrucomicrobiota; class Verrucomicrobiia; order Opitutales; family PNEW01; genus PNEW01. The sequence continues at coordinate 3,980,546 of OY829953.1, read as the reverse complement.
AATTGATATTAATTTGCCCGATGGTTCGGGGATTGATCTTTTACGAAATAAAAGGTATCTGCAAATACGAGCGTCGTCATTATGACTGCTGAAGGCGGTGTGGAAAGTGCGGTTGAAGCCATGCGCCTCGGTGCCTCAGATTATTTGAGTAAGCCATTTGATCTCGAAGAATTACCGTTAATTTTCAAGCGCTGCGCGCTGGTCCGTCATACTGAGCGTTTACAGGAACATCAACGTGAAGAGGGCTCTCGAGTTGAAGAGCAATTCTATTTTGGAAACTCCCTGAACACGGTTGAAAAGCAACTTGAGCAAATAATAAATGCCGACCGCCGTTTGGGAGAGGGGCTGCCACCTGTCCTGATCGAGGGCGAGACGGGTAGCGGGAAAACAGCCATCGCTCGCTGGTTGCATCACCGCGGACCTAGAGCTGCTCAATCTCTGGTCGAGGTTAACGGTTCGACATTGCCAGAAAATCTAGCTGAATCAGAACTATTTGGTCATGAGCGGGGAGCTTTCACCGATGCTAAAAATGCTCGTATCGGCCTCTTTGAAGCTGCAGATGGGGGCACGCTGTTTCTCGATGAACTCCCTAGTTTATCGTTAGCTGTACAGGCCAAAATATTGACTGCGATTGAAGATCGCAAAATCCGCAGGGTGGGGGGGAATAAAGAAATCCCCGTCGATGTACGCTTGATCACGGCTACGAATCAAGACCTGCAAGAACTTATCGCCACCGGTGCCTTTCGCGAGGATCTATATCACCGGCTCGACCTGATGCGCATCAATATTCCACCCTTACGTGAACGTGGAAAAGATATTATTAATTTAGCTTCTCACTTGCTAGAAGATCTATCTCGCCGTTACCGCGTGAAAAAAGCTGAAATTTCTGATCTCGGCACGAAAAGACTGCTCGCTTATGCCTGGCCGGGTAACGTGCGCGAGTTGGCCCATGAGTTGGAACGTTCTATTGTCATGTTAGAAAATGATAGCCTGGATTTCGATCGCCTCGATAAAGCATCGGCAATTAACAAAAGTCACGATGAGGTCATACTGGACGCAACTGATTGGTTTAATGAAAGCTTTGTTTTTCCGGAAGGTGAATTCAAGCTTGAGGAAGCCATTTCACGAATTATTCAACAGGCGCTTAAACAATCGAATAACAATGTTTCCGCGGCAGCTCGCCTTCTTGGCGTGCCCCGTGATTATGTCCGTTATCGCTTGTCGGGGCAGAAGAAATAGGTTACAATATGGGGAGCATTTACCAAAAAAGAAGTGTGATTATCACCACTTTTGGGGAATATGTACCAATAACCTGGATCTGATGAATTATGCAATGGGGCCTGGTTTTCTTAAGTAATTTGTTATTAATGACTTGCGTTTATCTGTTAATCGTGGCATAAGCTTTGCTTTAATATCAGTAAAACCATCGATTCTATAATATCTATCATAGCTATCATGAAACAATTATTAAACATACTATTCACTCTCACCTTTGCTATTTTCACCTTGGGGCTTCATGCACAGGATAACACTACTGACGCTACGGATAACCCGGATGATTCAACGACCATTGAGCGGCCAGAAATTCAACCGATCGAATTGTCAGATGAGATCAATAATATTCTCGACCAATATCGCAATGAGCAGGATTCATTGCGCTCTGAATTAAGGGCGCGATTGGATGCGTTAGAAGAGCCGACTAGAGATTCAAGGCGTGAACTTATTGAAGCTTTTCGTCGTGAACACGCTACTCGGATTGCGGTTCAAAGAGAACGCTCAATTGATATTCGTAATGCCCAACTCCAGCATCGATTAGACAATGTCACTGACCGCCCTGTCCGGGATGATTTATCTACAGCCGTTACCGATCGCAAAGTACTTTTTGAACAAAGGAGAGCTGAGCTGCTTGAAAAACATCGTGCTTTACGCAGCGATTTGGAGAGTGCCTCGAATGAAGATCGTTTGAAAATTATAGAAGATTTTCGTGAAGAAAACCTTCAATTGTTGCGCGACCAAAAGCAATTGCGCAGGCAACTGAGAGATGATCTGCGTGATGATCTCAGTGGCGATCGTCGGCCGACCGAATAGGGTAAACCTGCGACTTACTGCTATTCGTTATCGTCACTGGGTCAGACGATGCGGTTAAGTCAGGCTGATACGATTCCTTGTCAACTTGATATCATGCCTAAACCACAACCTGTGAGTCACATTGTATATTCATCACACTTCAGATTAATTTTAAACGAGAAAGAATAGAGCATTGCTTCAAAAATGGATAAAATATTTTTCTGCGTTTTTTCTGATTCCTCATTTACTTTGGTCACAGGATGATGCCACGCTCGATGAATGGTTATTCAATGACGACATCATATTAGAAGAGCGTCTTTGGGATAGAGATATCAATCTGCGTATTAGTACCGGGTATAGTGACAATGTTCTTCTCGCTTCAGTTTTTGAACAGGGATCTGCATTTATCGGCGCGGAGGTTGAAATGTTCACCTGGAGAAAACCTCAAAAAGGTCAGATGGACGTCCATTTATATCTGGATGCCATGCAAATTCATTATTTCGATGTGGATGGTATCGATAATGAAAGGCTCATTATCTCACAGGGACAGATCAGCAATCGGTTGAATGATCGATGGACGGTTGGAGTGTCCCTTCAAGGAAGTTACGTTGATCAGGTGTATGACATTTCACCGAGCGGATTTGAACTCGATACCACGACACTCGAGGCTGTAGATTTAAAGTTTACCCCTTTTATTAATCTTAAATATAGTAATGGCTACTTTGCCAGGATGGCCATTGACCTGCGGCGAGATTTTTTTCGCGACTCCACGTTCGACTTTACCGAACCAGCATTCGAAATTCATGCCGGTAAGCGCTTTGATCATGGATCCTCTATCCGATTGGATTATGCTTACGCGTATCGGTTCTTTGACAATAGAGAGCAGCGGAATACAAATGGTTTTCCTCTGAGTGGCACTTCCTTGGAATGGGAATCACACATGCTCAATGGCCGTTGGGACCACTATTGGAATAAAGATAAATCTATTCAAAGCAGGACTAAAATTGGCTTTAAATGGAACTTGGATAACGGTGATGGTTACTACGACTATTCCCTTTATAAAGTAAGTGAATCTATTATATTTTATTTAAATAAATGGGTAATTGAAGGGGAATTTGCTTTTAAATATTACGATTACACGATCCAAACGGTCAGCTTCGATGATCCCAATGGACGTTATTTTAGCCAGGTGAACACAATGTTTAAGGTAGAGAGAATGGTAAATGAGAGTTGGAAATTGTATTTCGAGTATCAACGCGAAAGAAGCCGTTCCAACCGGACTGAAGACAAGTATACAGCTAATCGAGCCCTGATTGGAATCGATTGGCTCTTTTAAAAAAGAAGATGAAGACGGCCCTATATTTCCTTTCAAACTATCCTCTGGTGTTGAAGCAATAATTTAAAATTCTGCACAACGGACAAATAAAATAGAGCAAAGGCAGTTAACTTGAGTATCCAATCAGAGCGTCGCCCATTTCCAGGAATTCCGATTTTAGTTGTTATGATAACAACCCTTATATTCGGAAGCTTGATTTTTACTATGGGCCTAAAGTCCCGTCGGGAGATACGGAGCCAGATTATAAATCGTGACGCAGAAGTTTTATATTCTTTAACCTTGATGGAGTTCAATCGTGCCGAGGAAGAGGCATTAGCCAATCCCTGGTTAATGGATATTGGTACCGATCTATTAACAGTTGTCCTTAAAACTTCGGAAATGAAAAGCGTTATTGCAGTCAGGATTTTTAATCATGAGGGAGAGTTTATCGATGCCTTACCGTTTGAATTTCTAAAAGGTGAATTGGATGGAGATGAAATACTAAAAGCCAGGCAACTGCAGCCGTTTAGTGAATATCATCCGGGGGTTCGGCTCAGCAACTATTTTGTCAACCCCTTCGGGATGGAAGATGATTCCTCCTTTCCTCTATTGGAAGTCATTTTACCCCTGCACAAGGCGGACTCCGAGGAAATTTTGGGGATTGCTCAGTACCTGATCGACGGGACTAGTATCGAAACTGATTTTGCCGCCCTCGACCGTAATCTTTTTATCCAAGCGGGAATTGCCTTCGGAAGCGGGACGCTCATCATCGCCTTAATATTGATTTTATCTTTTCGGCGACTTCAACGATACAGCGAATTGCTTGAAGACCGAAGCAAACGTCTTTTGGACGCTAACCATGAGCTCGCTCTGGCTGCTAAATCCTCCGCTATTGGAGCAGTTACTTCCCATCTCATTCACGGGCTAAAAAACCCATTGTCCGGTTTACAGGATTTCGTAAAGGGTAGGGATGGTGAAAGGCGACAGGATTCAGATGAGGATTGGCAGACCGCAGCAGAGTCTGCACGAAGGATGCAAATTATGATTCAAGAAATTACTTCCGTTCTTCAAGAGCAAGAAACCGCCCAGAATTACGATTTTACCCTCCAGGAAATTAGAGATATCGTAGTGAGCAAAGTCGAATCGCTTGCCGAAAAATCAGGTATTACCTTTGATGCCGGAGAAACACCCGTAAGCAATCTCGATAGCCGTCGGGGTAATCTTCTTTTGCTCGTCTTGATGAATCTTATACAAAATGCAATCGAAGCGACACCCTCAGGTAATAAAGTAGCCCTCGAATTTCACCCTAGTGACAAACGCGTAGCGATTCACATTATCGATGAAGGACCTGGTCTTCCTTCACTTATTCAGGACAATTTATTTTCACCCTGTCAAAGTAGTAAAGAGAATGGTAGTGGCATCGGTCTCGCCATCAGTTATCAACTGGCAAAGCACATCGATGCAGAAATTATACTTCATAAAACTGGATCTGATGGTACTTGCTTTATTGTCAGTATTGCGATTTCAATTGCAACAGAGGAAAATAAAAAAAATATATCTTAGTAAATTAGCGAATAAGTTTAATCAAACTATGCGAAAGACATTCACAATCCTCTCCATCCTCTTATTTCCAATTTTATTGTTGGGACAAGTCCCTGGTGAAGAACTGTGGAAGTTCAATGCCGGTGGAATTATATTCTCCTCTCCTGCCTTTGCTAATGACGGGACGATTTACGTAGGATCGCAAAATAACAAGCTAAACGCGATCAACCCGGATGGATCTTTAAAATGGCAATTTACAGCAGGCGATTTCATTGACTCTTCGCCGGCCATTGGTCCCGATGGCACCGTTTATGTCGGATCGTGGGATAACAAGCTCTATGCAATAAATCCCGATAACGGGGCCAAAATATGGGAATATGAAACGGGAAGCCTTATCTTTGCCTCACCAGCGGTAGGTGAAGATGGCATGATATATGTCGGCTCGTCGGACGGATTTTTCTACGCGATTAACCCGGACGGCACCTTGAAATGGACTCTAACCACGACCGACGAACTTGATTCATCACCCGCTATCGGGTTTGACGGCACAATCTATTTTGGTAGCTATGAAGGCAAACTTTACGCACGAAATCCCAATGGTATTATGAAGTGGACTTTCGATGTGGATGTCATTGAAGGCGAAGACAGCCGCATTATATCTTCACCCGCGGTAGACATACAGGATAATATTTATTTTGGATCGGGTAATAATATAATCTATTCCCTTGATTCTGATGTTAATATCAATTGGTCATTTGTCACGAATGGTAAAATCGATACCTCTCCCGCTCTGGGGCCCAATGGTAATGTTTATTTCGCGACGCGCGAAGGTTTTCTCTATTGCCTGGACGATAACGGTATTGAACAGTGGTCGATTCTCGTAGGAGATGTCTTTTATAGTTCACCCGTTGTCGACAGCCAAGGCAATGTATACATTGCGGCCTTTGTTGGAAGTAACACCAGCCGGCTTTTTACTTTCGATCCAGATGGCAATCTTATCTGGTCTTCTGATTTCAACGGCCTTATCGATTCTTCGCCTTCAATTTCACCCGATGGGAGTCTCACTATCGGCAGTTATGATCAAAATCTTTATTCTCTATTTACCGGGAATTCATTGGCAGACAGTGACTGGCCAAAATTTAGAAGCACGCTAACCAATGACGGAAATATCTTAATCAATCTGCAATTTAATCTTATTTTAGAAGGATCGGGTGATGTCGTGGGGGAAGATATTGTCCATCCGAATGGCAATGTTTTCGATCAGGTTCTTCTCACAGGTCAAAGCGTAAAATTACGTGCCAAGACAAATCAGATTACTCGTGTTTCCTTTCTTGATGAGAATGAGGATATTGTTCAGGTAGAATATTTTGGTCTGGGAAACTTAACGCTCAACCTCGACCCGACTACCTATATACCTCCAGCCTTACCTGCGAAATACAATCAAAACGTTTTCTATGTGACCGGTCGCCCAAGTATGGTGATTGAAGGAGCGAACGCAGATACTTTTTTTGCTATTTTCACCGTAGGCAGCATCAATGCTGTCAATCAAGCCTTGTTCCCGGAGGGAGTCGTATATGACGCCCAAGCGGATGTGACTTTAGTGGAAGTCATTAACTCCTCTGGGATGGGAGGGATGCTGCTCTCGAACACATTATTTTCCGCTGACTCAGGAAAAACAGGGGTCGATGCGGAAGGTGTTCCAATCGCCGTGCGATTGACTTTAGGTGATATTGACGCCAGTAATAACGCCACGCCGCACCTGCTCTTTGGGCCTGGCTCTTTCACCGTAGCATCGCAATTTCCCGGTTTAAGAATAACCGGTGGCGATCTCATGCAAAGCAATGGATCATCGATTATTATCGCGCCCAGTGGATCGACGACGCCAGGTTTTGATACCCTGACATCGCAAAATAACTTCAAATCTGACAATACCCCCCTGCCAACTCAGAGTATTGATGCCACTTTTATCAACGCTGACGGGACGCAACTGTCGGTTACGATTGAAGAGGTTACCTTTTAACTTAGGGCTTCAGAATAGGGTAAAAAACGATATACATCGTCTTAAAAACCGGCCCCGTTAATACTTTTTCTAACGCTATGATCTGAACCCATGCTCTTAATCAACCAGCATTGGGATCCACGCATTTCGGTCCTAATTTAGGATCTTTAGAAGCGAAGATTTGCGGGAATTTTTCAGCCTCTTCATTTTTAGCGACCCAACTTTCAAGCTCATCTGGTAAATCGGCGTCACGGTAAATGGCTTCTACCGGACATTCGGGAACACAAGCGTCACAGTCGATGCATGAATCTGGATTGATGTAGAGGCGGTCGGGAGTTTCGTGAAATGCTTCAACCGGGCAAACATCAACACAGCTTGTGTATACGCAATCAACACATTTATCAGTAACTATATATGCCATAGTTCGCCTTAATCTTAAGAGGTGGTCTTTATTAGATTAGAAATTAAAATGTAATTAATAATGATTACAGATACAGATAGGAAAATCCCTATAAGAATATTCCTTGTCTCTTTGTCAAGCTCCTTAGTCTAGATAAGTTTATTGTCAAAAGGTCAAAAGGTCAAAAAGCGGAAAGGCGAGTAACCTTACTTATGTCCCCCTGCTGGGGGCTAATAGCCTAGTTCACTAATATGATTTATATTTATCTTCGTCCACATCAGTCTCTTCGTCTGTTATAGAGATCCTATTATTTTATAAGGAATGGAGGGACGCATTCCATTGCGTCCGCTTTGAAATGTTGTCAACGGCCACGATCAGCCGACGCCATGGCTATGGCCGACAGGCAGGAGCGTGGCCCTCCATATTTCTATGGCAATATTAAGGTGGAACGCGCTGTCCCTAGCGCGTTTGATTAAGTTGTAATTGAAGAAGCGTGCTAGGGAACAGCCGTCGCCAAGGCTATGTCGGACAGGACTTCGATGAGCTCCCTTCGGCATGAGCTCAGGGCCGAATGCAGCCGAATCGCAGCCCGCTCCACCATGGATTGCAAGATAATCTATATTTGCCAGAGACGAAGACTAATATGACGAATCCATACGCTCTAACCAAAACTTCAGGGTAATCAGAATGCCTGCGCCCCTTCAGGGCGCTTATATTATAATCATTGTACCAGGGGTTTAAAACCCCTGGCTATTTACCTTCACCCCTTCCGGGGTGGCCCGCGCTTGATTCACTGCTATGTATAACAATCATCTTCGTCTCTGTCCGCGCTTGCCACGTCGTAGACTACTGCGAAGACGGGTCAGCCTCCTCGTCCATCCAGTTATTAATAGAATAGATAGGTGGAACGCGCTGTCCCTAGCGCGTTTGATTAAGTTGTAATTGAAGAAGCGTGCTAGGGACAGCCCGCTCCACCATGGATTGCAAGATAATCTATATTAGCCAGAGACGAAGACTAATACGACAAATCCATACGTTCTATCCTAACACCATTCAGCTTAGTTCTACTTAAAACGTTTAATTAAAAAATACCTTAAACTATCAAATTGCTTTTTAGTTAAACGGCCCGAGAAAGCTGCAGCGTCGAGTTTTTTTACTACGCTTTTAGGTAAAGTTATTTTCAATTTGGTGAGAATTTTATTTTGCGTTTCGTAATTTGCCTCATTAATAGGATCTGCCGGTAAATCAATCTTCCCCAAATATATATTTTTACCAAGATTGAAACGGGTCCCATCGATATTGTTTTTAGTGGCCGATGCCGACGAGATGGAACTATGATCTGTGGTGCGTGGCGGTGGCGAATAATCGCCAGAACCCAAGGCGGTGAGAAGAGGTAAGAGAATACAACATGTCAAAAGACTGCTAATATATTTCATATTTATAAGTATGTGTTTGTTTATAAGTTAACAATGTACGAAAACACTGAATTATAAACTTAGAGCCGTGACGCACCATTTTCTTCCCGGAAAAAGTGAAAAAAATTAAATTATTCAGTGTTAAGAGTTAAGAGACAGGTTCAAAGTGTCAGGCGGGAGTCAATTTTCTAATATTGCACTTTAGAAAAAAAATGACATTGAATTATACAGAAAATTAGTTCGTTTTGAGAGACTAACCACTGCAAATGAATTTTATCCGAATTTACAGTAAGTGTAGCAGTGTAATATAAAGAAGAATGGCACTAAAATACAGAGATTATAAACCTGGTGTTCCCAATCGTGATAAAGGTACTTCAGGTGATCAGGAAAAGAGGAGGCAAATGAACTTTTCTTTAAAGAAGAGGATGTTTTTTGCGGCCATCGTTGTTGGGCTCTTTTTTGGAGGTCTTGAGTTAACCTGTTTTTTTGCCCGACCACTCTATATCAATTTTCGCAAACTTGGTTTACCCGCTTATGCGGCAAGTAACATTCCCAGCACGATAAAATATACATTGAGAGAAAATGAGCTCTCACATCCTGATGCTGGCTTATTATTTCACGTTCAGCAAAATCCATCAGGAGAACCGATTCAGGGCTATACGGGTATTAACGCTTTAGGCTTTCGCGGTAATGTTTATGATCCAAATCTGCATAGTGATAATGAGACAAAGGTTATGATCCTTGGAGACTCGTGTGCTTTTGGTTGGGGCATTTTAGATTATCGCCTTACGTTTCAGTCGATATTGGAAGAGAGATTAGGTGAACAGTCAGGTGCATTTAAAGTCTACAACTTTTCGCAGCCCGGCTACAGCAGCAGTCAAGGAAAAGTTGTATTCGATAGGTGGTTTTCCAAGGTCAACCCGGATCTCCTCATTATTTACTTTGGATGGAATGATATCTGGGAAACACCCCTCTTAACTGACAACCAGTATCTAAACCTCTTGCAGTTTACTCATGCCGCTCCTCTTAAATGGATTCAAAAAACTCACACTTACCTCGCATTCGAATCACTTTATCAAACGTACATAAAACAACCTGCCGGCCAACATTCTCAGATTAATAAGAATGTGAGAGTTCCGATGGAGGATGCGATTGCTAATTTTAAAACTTTTGTCACCGCGGCAAGTGAACACAATACCGAAATTATTCTTATCTTACCTCCTGTATCCAATCGTGCGCCGCGGTTAAGTGGTATTCTTAGCTATAATAATAAAATTCGTGATGAATTTTATAAAGATGCAATGGTTCTCAATTTAAAGGACATGGATTACGATTCACCGAATTCATACGGGTTCTTTTTTCCAGATGGATTTCATCCCAATAATGAGGGAGCAAAATATATCGCAAGCCAACTGACTCCCCTATGTCAGCGAGTCGCTATGATGCATGGAGAAAGGAAGGGTACTCCCTTATCTATTTCAATGCTCGAGAGTGATAATGATTTTTGAATGGAAATATGCCAGAATAAGGCATTGAGTAATTGAAATCTTCGTCTTCGTCTGTCCAATCATTAACTATAATATCATGGTGGAACGCGCTGCGATTCGGCTGAGCTCATCGAAGTCCTGCCAGCCATAGCCTTGGCGAAGGTTGGTCCCTAGCGCGTTTAAGTGAGTTGTAAATGAAGAAGCGCGCTTGGGGTCAGCCGTCGCCTGGAGGGCCACGCTCCTGCCTGTCGGCCATAGCCTTGGCGTCGGTTGATCGTGGCCGTAACCATCTTGTCAAACGGACGCAATCAGCCGTCGTCTTCGCTGTTGCGGTACTATGGCCGACATGCTCCGTGCGTCCCTCCATTTCTAAGGAGCCTTATTAAAGACGCAGACGAAGATTATTCAAGGTGGAAGTAGGAGGGATTATCCGCTTTTTCTTGATCTATACATAGGGTGTTTATAGGATCTTTCTCGATTATTTATTTTGCAGATGATATTTCGTGAAGCCATAGCCGAGGATATCCCGACCATTTTTAAGGTACGCGTAAAAGTGAGAGAGAACTACTTGTCTCTCCTGGAGTTGAGAAATATGGGGATAACGCAGGAAAGTGTGAAAGAGGCCTTTAAGTCTGATTGCAAAGGATGGGTAGCGGAATCCGATGACCTTTTGGTCGGTTTTTCTATTGCCAATAAACGGACACGATCTGTTTGGGCTTTATTTGTTTTACCCGACTATGAAGGTCAAGGTATAGGTCGCGGTTTATTAGAATTGGCCATGCACTGGTTATGGGAACAGGGCTATGATGAAATCTGGTTGGATACCGGGGCCGATCCGCATTCTCGTGCTAATGGGTTTTATAAATATTTAGGTTGGAAAATGAAAGAGACGACACTGCATGGACAATTTCGTTATACCTTCATGCGTCCTATAAAAATAAATCAGCCCCTTAATTATTAGTTTTATTATATAAAGCTTCGTCTACGTCTACCTCTTCGTCTATATAATACAAAATCAAGGTGGAACGCGGTGTCCCTACCGCGTTAGATTTGTCGTAATTAAAGAAGCGAGCTCTGGAACAGCCCTTCTGGAGGGCCACTGACGATTGCGGATTGCGGGATGTTCGATTTTCGATTGAATAGAAGAATCTCTAACCAGTGAATGGTTATCAGTCACACATCGTTATTTCTCCATTTTACTATTGTGTAAATTGAGCGTCTTAAAATATAAAGCTCACTAATGCCTTTGCTTCCAGTTATGATGAATTGTTGTAAAGATTGGCAAAACACACGTATTTAAAAAGCAAATATAAATTAAAAATAAAAAAACCATGAGTGAATTAGAAGGTAAAATCGCCATCGTTACGGGAGCCGGTACTGGTATTGGTAAAGGTATTTCTCGAGCGTTAGCCGGTGCGGGCGCACAGCTTGTACTCGCTTCACGTAATGAAGATAATCTGCAAAAGACCGCAGATGAACTAAAAGAATATAATTCGGAAGTTAAAGTAATTCCGACTGATATTACTAAAGAAGAAGCAGTCATCGCCCTATTCAAACAGACGATGGATAGTTTTGGGCGTCTGGATATCCTGATTAATAATTCGGGTATAAGTGTAGGTAAATCGATAGATGAATTATCGCTTCAGGAATGGAGTCAGGTCGTCGATTTGAACCTCACAGGAACGTTTCTCTGTAGTCGGGAAGCGATGAAAATCATGAAAGGGCAGGGAGGTGGAAGGATAGTCAATATTGGCAGCATTTCGGGCCAGATGCCTCGCCTGAATTCAGCTCCTTATGTCGCGACCAAATTTGGTATTGCGGGATTAACGAAGGCTACCGCCCTCGAAGGGCGTGATTTTGGGGTTGCCGCCAGTTGTGTGCATCCAGGCAATGTTGCGATCGAGCGGCGAGTGGTGAGTGATTCTGTCCAAGACCAGGAACCCATGATGTCTGTTGATGATATTGCAAAGGTTGTGCTCACCGTAGTTACTTTACCTCCCCACGTAAATATGTATGAGTGTATCACTCTACCCGTAGGGCAGTTGTATTTAGGGAGAGGATGATAACAATTGTCGATTTGCGATATGCGATTGCGGATTTATGCAGGAAGGCTAGAGAACCGGTTCCGAGTTCCATATTCGCGGAACGACATCTTCCAAGCCAGAAGGTCAGAGTGTTGCAGGAAATTCATAGCAGTATCCGCTTATTCCCATTTGAGGATGTCGGGCTTCGCCCTCGGCACTCTTTATCGCATAACCGCTTAAACGCATGTGAGGATGTCGGACTTCGACCTCGGTACGCGTATACTTTTCGACTTTTTGACCTATAAACTTAATTATTCGTCTTAATAAGCGTGACGTTTTGCTTTAAAAACCAGTCATAAAATCGCTGGGGGTGAGTAAGTGCTGGTGGTACGGCACTACGTTGTATGTAGCCATTATTTACTGATATTCCTCCCCACTTTTTAATAAGATCCCCGCGCACACGATAAGCTCGATCACGCCACTCCCCAATCGGGATGCAGCTTTCCAAGCGCCCTGATTCATTCTTTTCTGCTCTCACGACAATCTCCGCTGCCAGCGGATTTGCTCTACGGGTATGAGCATTCTGTTTCCATAGCTTCTTCTGCACTTCTCCTACAGAAACAACTTCTTTAACTACATAAAGACCAATTATAGCATATATTAGAGTATGCGCACACGCTTTAATTGGTCGCAAACTTGAATAAAAGGCAAGAACATCACCAGATTTCATACGGGACATATTAACGCCGCGTCTAGCACCATTATCACCATAAGTCAGTTCATGGAAATCCGGATCCAAATGCATTTTTTTATTTAAGAGAGAAGTTGGAAAATTAAGATCACGCGCTAAATCCAATTTATATTTTTCACAAAACTGTTTTAATACTGGCAAGGTCTCGGTATAACGACGCTCCAGATGCTTATGGCTCGGCATAACTTCTGGAATGGGAAGGTAAACAAATTCCCTCGATTGCGGATCTATCGGCGCATTCCAATTACCAAAAGCGCTATCAATTCCAACCCTTACGAGAAGTGCTTTCATTTTTTAGTCATAAGTTCGAAGGCCGAAAGTCTAATGTCGACTTAAAAAGTACTGACGATTAATAGGAAATTGATTCAGCTCTTGATTTCGACATATCCTGTTTTCAATTAATATTAATTATTTCACCATTCACCGATGATTTCGGCTTATATAGCCCTAAAGATCTCTAGTAAGTGGTATATGTTGCTCATACAAATAACGATTATTATTATAATTCTGACCACATTTATATTATACGTCGTTTGGATGCCAAAAAATTCTTATTCAGGCCCTTTTCAACCGCTATCTGATGATGAGGAAATTACGCGTCGTCAGCTTGAAAAACATTTAAACATCCTGGCGAAAAAGATAGGGGAGCGAAATGTCTGGCAATATCAGGGCTTAATATCTTCTGCGAATTACATTGAAGAAGCGTTTACCGATTTAGGTTACGAGGTAAAACAACAAGCATACAAGGTTGATGGTGTAACCGTGACTAATCTTGAAGCTGAGTTATCAGGAACAACCTTACCCGACGAAATTATCATTGTCGGTGCTCATTATGATTCGGTCAGTGGTTGTCCCGGCGCTAACGATAATGCCTCTGGGGTTGCAGGGCTAATTGAAGCAGCTCGTCTCCTGTCTAATAATAAACTATCCCGGACCGTCCGCTTTGTCGCATTCGTTAATGAAGAACCGCCCTTCTTCCAGACTTCTCGAATGGGGAGCCTTGTTTACGCGACCCGTTCCAGGCAGCGCGGTGAAAAAATTATCGCCATGCTTTCACTTGAAACGATCGGCTATTACTCAGATGAAGTGGGCAGCCAGCGATATCCCTTTCCTTTTAGTTTCTTTTATCCGAATGTTGCCAATTTCATCGGCTTTGTCGGAAATCTTTCATCGCGTGGTTTGGTGCGACGGGCGATTGCTACTTTTCGGGAAAATACACCATTTCCCTCCGAAGGGACCGCGGCACCTGGATGGGTAACCGGGGTAGGGTGGTCGGATCATTGGTCTTTTTGGAAGGCCGGCTACCCTGCAATTATGATAACCGACACCGCGCTTTTCCGTTATGATTATTACCACACGCCGGCTGATACACCGGACAAGATTGACTATCCCCGGATGGCGCGCGTGGTGAATGGTATCGCACATATAATCAACGGCCTTGCCACAAATTGAATATTGAAAGTTTTTATTGCATGAAAATCAAAGTAATCACAATCACCCTCACTTTGATTTTTGCATACACGCTCTTTGCCGAAGAGCCCATTGAGATTGATATTCCCATTTTCGAGGGTGGGTATGGGGTCAAAATATATCAGGATGTCGCGCGCGCCTATGAGAAAGAACATCCCGGTGTTAAGATCAATCTTTACGGCGATCCACGTATGCCGGATCAGGTGCGTATTCGTGTCATTGAAGGTAATTATCCTAACGCGACAACAGCAGACTCGGCATGGTATAACTTAATTCAAGCGGGGAAAATTCTTGACCTGGGGCCCTACCTGGAAGGACCGAATTGGGAAGGCGATGCCCGATGGCGTGATACTTTTCTTCCTGGGGCACTTGAGCATTGGCAAGACGGCGAGCATGTTTGGGCAGTCCCTTTTGCCTATGCCACGAGGGTGATTTTTTATAACAAAACCCTGTTCAGAGATAATGGATGGAAAATTCCTCAAACCTGGGATGAGCTGTTCAGCCTCTGCGACCAAGTCAAAGCAGTCAATATTGCGCCCTTCGCTTTCCCCGGTGTTTACATGAGCTATGGCGATATGATTTTAAGAGCGGCTTATTACAACCTGGTGGGGCCGGATGCGTATCGACGTTATAATCTTCTCGAGAAAGGGACGCGTTCCAATCCTCACTTCAAAAAAGCCGCGGGGATTCTTCAGCGGCTTGCCACCCATTATTTCCAGGAGGGGTGGGAAGGTATGAGTCACACCGGTTCCCAATTACAGTTTTTTCAAGGCAATAGCGCGATGATCGCCAACGGTTCATGGATGGTGAGCGAAATGACAGGTAAAATTCCTGAGGAATTTGAGCTCGGGGCATTTAATATGCCTGTTTTCCCAGAGGGAATAGGCTCCCGGAATGCGGTCCAGGCCGGAAGCGGTTATTTCTTCCTTTTTAATGAGGTGGAAAATATAGACGTAACAGTTGATTTTTTTCGTTACATGACTTCCCGGCGATGGGCAAAAACTTTCACCGAAAGGCGGGATGCCTCTACCGCGATCATCGGAACACCTCTGGAAAGCTACTCACCGCTGATGCATGATGTGGCATTGATCATTGAAAACTCAACGGCTACCTATGGTACCCCATTTGGCTCAACACCCCCTTATCCTGGGATGGGTCAAGCAGAAGAAGACGCGCGGGCGATGCTCATGTATAATGAAATTTCTCCCGAAGAATTCGGTGATTTTCTCGAAGCAGCGGCAGAAAAAGAAAGGTTCATCAGTATAAACCCAAATCAAGTGGTCTATCGTCATACCATGGCTGGATCTCTTCTTGTTTTCATTATAGTAGCCGCTTTTGTATACACGATTTACATCGAGCTTAAAGCGAGGAAAAAAATAAAGTCGGTCAGTTTTTCTCCGGGCAAGTTGAATGCGCGCTATGTGCTTTTATCCATAGGACCGGCGATGGTGATGTATCTGGTCTTTTCCATTAAACCATCGTTGGAATCTTTTGTCTGGGCCTTTACCCGGTGGGATGGAATTACGGATCGAGAGTATGTGGGATTGCTGCATTTCAAACGACTTCTGTTTGAGAGCGATGTATTTTGGAAGGCGCTTAAAAATAATTTATTCGTCATGTTTGTTCCGCCTCTTTTTGTCATTCCGATCGCGCTTTCCATTTCCTTTCTTATCAGCCGACGGGTCTGGGGCAGCAATATGTTTCGCATCTGTTTTTTCTTTCCCAATATCATGGGAGCCATCGCGATCACCCTTTTGTGGATGAACGCCTACGATCCCCAGGGTGGACTGGTTAATGGGGCGCTTGTCGGGCTGGGCTTTACACAGTTTGAAAATTTCCCCTGGTTGTCACAGGAACATTTATACTGGTCGCTCATTCCGATCGCGATCTGGGGTGCTTGCGGATTTAACATGATTCTCTACCTCGCCGCAATGGAAAACGTGGACACTGCCTTATACGATGCGGCGTCGATCGATGGTGCTACCACCTGGCAACAGTTTATTTTCATTACCATACCGCAGATCTGGGAAGCGCTGACGATATCCGCGGTTTTCATGGTTATCGGCGGGTTAAAAACGTTTGAATATATCTGGCTACTGACCAGCCAACGGCCGACTTCGAATACGCATGTCATGGCCACCTATATGGTTACCACGATGTTTAAGGAATTTAAGGTAGGTCAGGCGACGGCGATCGCGGTCCTATTATTTATCTTAGTATTCTTTGGCGCGATGGTTACGCTGCGATTGATGAAACGGGAGACAACGGAGGTCTATCAATGAAAACCAGACCGGGCAAAAAGCCATTCCTTGAACCGATCGTGAAGATGCTGATTTTCAGCGTGCTCCTTTGTTATCTTATCGTGGTTGTTTATCCTTTGATATGGATGAACTACACAGCTTTAAAAACGGACCAGGAGATATTCATCGAACCTTTTGCCCTTCCCGATCTGAATAATCTGCAATGGGAAAACTTTGAGCGTGCCTGGGTTGGCGCCCATTTCTCGCAGTATTTTCTCAATAGCGCTCTCGTAACGGCTTGCGCGCTCACTCTCTGCCTGATGCTTGCATCGATGGCAGCCTATGCCCTGAGCCGATTTCGTATTCCCGGTGGGACGGTAATGTTTTACCTCTTTCTATCCGGGCTCATGATACCCGTGCAATTGTCGATCATTCCTCTCTTTTTTCAAATGCGCGAGTGGGGGTTACTTAATTCACGTTTCGGCCTGACCCTTGTCTATATTGCCGGGGGACTGCCCTTTGCCATCTTTATCCTCGCAGGTTTTTTTAAAACATTACCCCGATCGCTTCACGAAGCCGCACAAATTGACGGTTGTAGTGAATGGCGGATTTTCTGGAGCATAATGTTGCCGCTCGCCCGTCCCGGTCTCGTAACGGTGGCTATATTTACCTTTCTCTCGTTCTGGAATGAGTACTTCATTGCCTACATGTTTCTATCCGGTGAAGGCAGTGAAAGTATTCGGACCCTGCCCCTGGGCCTGGCAAATATTGCGATTACATCACAATATCGCAGCGACTGGGGAGTTTGTTTTGCGGGACTCGTCTTAGTGCTCATCCCCACACTTCTCTTTTATGTAATACTCCAAAGGCAGATTGTTAAAGGTGTTGCCGCCGGCGCCCTTAAAGGCTGATTATAAAAGGCATTAAGGCAAAGTATAATCACGGTTATCTTGGTCATCGGCTTCCCCCTCATCACTGTTAGATACTTACGAATTAATGTAAAAAGGAAGATGTTAAAACTTATCCTTAACGTACTCTATCAGCCCCGGAGGGGCGGCATAGGTTTAGCCCACAGCGTGAGCTGTGGGTGGGAGTGATATTTTATAATTCAGAGCCCCAGCGGGGCGACACAACATCGCTTTCGACGGTTATTGTGTCGCCCCGCTGGGGCTTAATTTATATGGCACATATTTTAACCCACAGCTTACGCTGCGGGCTACGAATGTTACACCCCGCTGGGGTGATTTGCTTGAATTTTTAATCTTCGAATTCGTTCGTATATAACTTACACTATATAGATTGCTAAATTTTAGAGGAAGATAAAGGTCTATTTAAAAATAAAGAACCTTTCAAAGATAAGGATTTAAACACAGTAAAGAATAGTCTTAAATAAACATTACTCGGTCATGGCATTTAAGATAAAAAAGCGTGGAAAGTTGACTTATTATTATGAAGGGGATCAAGCTGTTTTGTCTTCTCTTGTAACGGAAGCACTTCCGGATGGAGATCTGAAGATCTGTTTTTCAGGATTGACCGGAGGGTATTCAGCGAAAGCAGTATTAGAAAGAGACGAACTCGTTTCAATGGATCCGGAGAAAGAAATTCCCCTTGTATTCAAGTGCTGGGAGAAATGGCTGATCGATGCAGGGATCTGTGATTCATTGAAGGAAGTAGATTTTATTGAAATTCATGCCTTTGGTTGCCAACCGAAATCTCCAAATCCACTTGTCGACCCTGAGGGATACGCAGCTGAACAAAAAAGGCTGCGCGAAGCCTATGCCTACCGGAATTTCTTTCAGGAATATTTACCAGATAACGGTTTACCTTCTCGTTTCACAGTCCACGTCGTGGATGTTCCGGATGCTGCGGCATCCTATGAATTTTATGGAACGGCGCTTTATCAAAAAGAGCTGCAAAGGAAAAAAGAATAACTTTTATATATATGAATGTTTTCCCAAAAGCCGGTATCTACGTCCCCGCAGAGCTGATGTGGACTTTCGTCACCCCGTTTAAAAGTATGAGCATACCCGTTTTAGTAATTAAAAAAGAGATAGCGTCTCATTGATCTGGAGTTTATTCACCACACTTAATACATTAACCCTCATAATCCTGAAAGGAAACGATGTCAGCAGCAGAAAATAACCAAGTCCTTTTGACTAAACACACACGAAGAGAATTCCGAGAGCGGATGCAGAGCGGAGAACTGAAAGCGTGCATCATTCCTGTCGCCGCTATCGAGCAGCACCTTGAACATTTATCCATGGAGCATGACTGGCGGAGTGTCATGCACATTTCGATAGAAGTTGCCAAACGGCTCCATCCGCAAGTTTTAGTCGCTCCTTCAATGAGCATTGGGATCAGCGAACATCACATGCGGCATATTGGAACCTTGACCGCACTACCGGGCAGTTGGCTGGGAGTATTGTTTGATACCATACGCAGTATGAACGACGCCGGGTTTACTAATATTCTCGTGCTCAACGGCCATGGGGGAAATATTGCCCCCTGCGAGGGAATGTGGGGACAATATCTCCAGCGGCTTGAAATTAACCTTACTTTTGCCCCCTATTGGGACTTTCTCTCCAAGGATGTTGCCGACGCGAATTTAAAGACTAAGCGCTACCCGGGTCACGCTCAGGAACTTGAAACCGCTTTTGCCCTCGCCGTTTTTCCCGAAAATGTGCGCCACGATGCCATGCAGGAGCAGGAAGATAAAGAGCCGTTGGAGGCAACAGCTGAAGCGGGTGCCGCGATGATAGAATCGATCGTTGAAAATACCGCTCAATTTGTCGCCGGAATGATTGACGGCACTAAGGTTGAAGAAATCCCCGAGTTTCATCCTTAATTCATTCAGGAGATAATACAATGGCCGGAAATTTAAAAATAACCGATGTCGAACGCATCGTTGTCGCGGTGCCGTTTACCCCACGTTGTGAAAAATGGAATGTCCGCGAAGTCTACCAGTGGCGGGTCACTGAAATCATTCGTTTATCCACTGACTCTCCTGACATTGTTGGTTTCGGGGAAACAATTATTCATTACACCTTTGGTTGTGTTTCCGATGAAGCGATTGAGCGAGTTAAGGGTGGCAATCCCGCCGATTTCCTCGGTGATGATTCCCTCGGCGCGGGCTTGCAAATGGCCATGTATGATGTCGTGGGTAAAGCGCTGGGTGTTCCCGCCTACCGCCTATTCAATTTACCCCGTGTCCGCGAATGGTGTCCGATCTCCTGGTGGAACATCGATTTTCCGCCTGAAGAATTTGCCGCCGAAGCAAAGGAGGCGCTAGAGCATGGCTATACTTCATACAAGATCAAGGCGCGCCCCTGGTGGGACGTCTATGAGCAAGTGAAAGCAATCAGTAAAGTATCCCCTCACTATTTCGAACTCGATCTCGACTGGAACCAGATGCTGCTGAATGCCGGTAACGCTACGCCGGTCTTAACGGAACTGGACGAATTTGAACGCATTGCCATTTATGAGTCGCCCATCATGCAGCACGACATTGAAGGGCATCATCAATTGCGGCAAAAAATTAAGCACCCGATCGCGCTTCATTTTTCCAATCCACCATTCCCCAGCGTTGTTCGCGATGAAGTGTGTGATGGATTTGTTATTGGCGGGGGCGTAGAGAGGGTGCTGCGAGAAGGCCAGCTGAGCGAGGCCTTTGAAAAACCTTTTTGGTTACAGTTGGTGGGGACTGGTTTGACAACGACTTTGTCATTGCATCTCGGCGCGGTGCTGAAGTTTGCCCAGTGGCCGGCGGTGAATTGTCTGAATAATTACGCTGATGATCTTCTTGTTGAACCCTTGACGATACAAGGTGGTTACGCGCGTGTGCCGGATGGACCGGGGCTGGGTATCGAAATAGATGAAGAGGCGCTTACTCGATATAAGATGGAACCGCCTTATAAACTTCCTGTGCCGCGACAGATCCTCTCGGTAATCTGGAGTAGTGGTCATGTGCGTCATTATTCTGACATGACGCAATGCAGAAATGACGCTCTCGCCGGTAATGTTCCCGCTCAAGAACGTGGCGTGAAAATGGACGTTAAACCTGACGATGGATCAACAGATTGGGCGGAGCTCTATGCGAGGACCGAAAGCGGACCCGTGATTGATCAACTTTAATAAGAAGGAATGGGTCAATGATTAAACTATCTAACTACCGTATCATAGATTTATCACACGAATTAATTCCCAGTGAACAGAAGACGGATGGGCACCATCGACACGGGAAACCCATTAATGGGCGTCCGGTTGAGCTCTCCGAGTTTTATCATTCAGATGACAATGCCCGCATGCATTTTATCAGGAGCCAGACTCATAACGGAACGCACGTTGAAGCTTCCTATAAATTTTCGGAGACCGGTGCGGATCTCGCCTCAATGCCGATTGAAACTTACCTGGGAGAAGCCGTGGCCTGTAACTTTACAGAGAAAGCGGGTCAACCCCTTACCCCGACCGATTTTAAAAATGCTGGCGTAAAGCAAAATGACATTGTCCTTGCGTGGAGTAGTCCGGACGGTGCCTATCTTACATTTGAAGCGGTCGACTGGCTCGTAGAAACGGGTATAAAGGCATTAGGATTAGAAAACATAACGCTCGCTCCACCGGGTACTCCCTTGGACCAGGCGCCGACTCCGGATGCCAAACTCCTGCTCGCCGGAATCGGGTTTATCGACAATGGAAGGGGTTTTGATCAAATCACTAAACCACGTGTTTTCTTTATCGGTCTTCCCGTCAGAATGCGACACGCCACCGCATTCTGGACTCGAGCAATAGTGTTGGAAGAACTATAGTAGCGACCCTTGTCGCGACGTCAAAAGGTCAAAAGGTCAAAAGGTCAAAAGGTCAAAAAGTTTAAGGGTGAAAGTTATTTCCACATTTGAGGATGTCGGGCTTCGCCCTCGGTACGCTTAATCGCGTTCACGCATATCCTTTTGACCTTTTGACTTTTTGACCTTTTGACTGATATATGCGCTTATACCTGGTCCAACACGGCGAAGCAAAATCGAAAGAGGAAGACCCTGATCGTGGACTTACTGATAAGGGTATTCGTGATGTTGAAAAAGTAGCTGTCGCCCTAAAATCGTTAAGTCTGAGAATCGGCAGTCTTTGGCACAGTGGTAAGACGCGCGCGCGCCATACAGCCGAGATTTTACATCCATCGATTGCCTCGTCGTGCGAATTAATCGAGCGTGATGGATTATCCCCCAATGATCCGGTAGGAGATATGAAACAGGTGATAGAAGAGGGTGGAGCCGACATTATGATCGTTGGGCATTTACCTTTTCTAAATAGACTTGCGGCACTGCTCGTAATCGCCGACGAAAATTCAGATGTTGTTATCTTTCAAAACGGCGGAATTCTCTGCCTAGAATACCGGGAAATTGACAATTGGTCTATTGCTTGGATGATTGTTCCGGAAGTTTTAGAATAGGTCAAAGGTACTGGTCAAATAGTCAAAAGCTTAATCGCATTTCCTTTTTGACCTTTTGACTTTTTGACCTTTTGACTAATAGATGCACTACGGCATCAGCACTCTGATTGTTCAAGATGAAGACTTGGAGCCCGGTCTCCAAAGGATAAAGAACGCGGGCTTTAACGAGATTGAGTTGTTATGGGATCCCCCACATTTCAATGCAAGCGAGCACTCGACGAATGCGGTGCAAGCGCTTATGAAGCGCCTGGATCTTTCGATGCGCGTCGGTCACAGCCCAATTACTGATATCGATTTGGCCTCTCTCAATAAGGAAAAAAGAAAAGCTTCGATTGAAGTGATAGCCCGATCGTTTATTGTGTTCAAGGAGCTGGGAGCTGAATCGGTTGTTGTGCACGTCAATGGCTATTCGCTTGATTATACCGAAGAAAATCGAAATGCGAGCACAGCGAATTCTAGAGAATCCATTCTCGCGTTGGTTGACAGCGCATCTGATGCTGGAATCAAGATGGCATTGGAAAATCTGCCGCATCGCGGGACATCGAGGCCTTTTCATTCGATGGAAGAACTGCAAGCTTTAATAGTGGACATGCCCAGGGAACATGTAGGCTTATGTCTCGAT
Source organism: Opitutales bacterium (assembly GCA_963692525.1). Taxonomy (GTDB): domain Bacteria; phylum Verrucomicrobiota; class Verrucomicrobiia; order Opitutales; family PNEW01; genus PNEW01. The sequence goes on along the minus strand of OY829953.1, from coordinate 3,957,771 downwards.
ACTACTCACGCCAGGTTCGCGGGACATGATCCGCTGCAGCAGTTAAACGTGGCCGCAGATAGATTGTTCACTTTACATTTGCATGATACGGACGGAGACGGCGATCGGCACTGGGTGCCGGGGAGGGGTATCATTGACTGGGACGCGTTTATCGACAGATTGTCAGTATTGAATTTTACGGGTTCAAGGACACTTGAAGTACAATCCACTCCAACGACATGCGATGGCATACTTAAAGCATGTTTTAGTGTAGCCAAAAACTGGGAGTCACGATATAAGTAGGGGTTATAAAAATGGAAAACGAAAAACTGTATATAAAAATTTTCATCGGGGGTTTGGCATTTCCAGCAACACTTCTTCCTTTTGTTTATTCCCTTTTGATATTTTCCGGGCATAGCGCAGCAATAACTATTCCCCTCCAATTCATTCCCCATTTTTTACCCATTCTCTTCGGGTTATGGAATATGCTTTATTTTGTGATAGGAGAGAAATGTCCGATAAAGAATAGAAATATACGTTTATGGGGGTGGGGCGCGCTACTCGGTTTCATTGCTGCATTGAGCGGAGTATTTATGATCGGCTTACCAGAATTATTGTTTGGTCTAACGGGTGCGTTACAATACTTGCCCCTCATTATCATCCCCATTTTATATGGTTTCATTTGGAGATATATCGTAAGCGCAATAAATGATCTACTCGGCTTAAAGGAATGGTGAGGAGAGACATCCTGAAAACCAGAGGGCCAGAAATCCAGAAATCCAGAATACCGGAAAACCGGAATGTCGGAAAGTCAGTACCGAGTTCCGCAGTCGTGGAACGACATCTACCAAACCAGAGGACCAGATAGTCGGACTGTCTGATTAATCGATGTAGTCTGAGACTAAACAAGGAAGGCTGGCTCCCCCGACACGCTTCTTATACAACGTCATGAATCACTTGTTCCTTCTCGCTGGCTTTCCGATTTTCTGGCTCTCTGGCCCCCCGATTTTTATTACACTTCCATTGCCATGCCGTCACTGCCGGTATCGGCGGCTCCGGAAAGTTTACCGCTCACTGGATCTATGGTAATCGCGTGTACCAAGCCTAATCCCCCATGGCTGTAAGGCATGCGTACTACTGGATGTTTTTTCCGTATCTCAGCACAGACCATTTCAGGGATTCGGGCCTGGCATTGAATCAAATCACCTTCGCAATCACAGCGGGGGGCGTGAACCGCGTCGCTGATGCTCATTCCAAAATCAATCACGTTGAGGATTACTTGCAATATTGAAGTTATAATTCGTGTTGCGCCCGGGGCGCCAAGAACAAGGACCGGTTTACCCTCCTTATAAATAATCGTGGGTGCCATGCCGGTAGTTCGACTTTTACCCGGGGCATAGGAATTCGGGTGACCGGCCAGGGGATGGTAATTGATCATCGAATTATTATACATAAATCCCAACCCTGGAGTAATTACTCCCGAAGACATGCCAAGCGAGTGAGTAAGGGCTACACAGTTCCCCTTACTATCGACGACGGTAACATGAGTCGTGTCTGGAGATTCGAACGGAGTGAAAGATACATCAATAGGTTGACCGGAGTCGATGTGCTTACGCCACTCATTTGCACGCTCCTTTGATACCATCCATTCCAACGGTAGATCGACGAAAGTAGTGTCCGCTAAATGTTTATTGCGATCGGCGAATGCAGCTTTCATTGCCATCGATATAAGATAAATGTAATCGGCGGAATTATGATCATAAGATGACAGGTCGTACCCTTCGAGAATGTTGAGGATCGCGAGCAGGGTTGGACCGCCATGCGGGGGAAGAACGGTGCTTAGTGAAAATTCCTGATAAGTACCGACGAGTGCTTCATCCTCACGGATTCGATAATTTTTAAAATCCTCGGCTGTAACAAAACTGTCATTGGCTTCCAGGTCCTGAAGCATATTATTAGCCAACTCGCCTTCATAAAAGTCATTTGGGCCTTCTTGCGCGAGGCGCAGCAGGGTGCTTGCGTAGTCCGGATTGTGCAGTCGTTCACCAGCGTCATAAGGACTGCCGTTAGCTATAAGGTAAATCCGGCTGGCTTCCTTGTTTTCCTTAATGTAGTCAAGCATCGTGGAAGATTCAGGGAACTTGGCTTTACTCTTCCATGAATCTGCAAGCGTGGAACCTACGATGAATCCCTCTTCAGCAATCTGCGCTGCCGGGCGGATGACCTGCCCCCAGGATATAGTGCCCCATTGTTGCAATAGGGTTGATAACCCTTTGACTGTACCCGGCGTACAAATCGACTGATAACCGCATTCGTTTACTTTACCTTCCAGAAAGTAACCCCACCCGTCAGGATTGGGACGGATAACTTTATCCACCCACATCGTGGGATCGACTTTTGATCCCGCCAAAGCAGGGGCATCCAGAACCGCGGCTTTCATATTACCCTCGGAAGAGGTAAGTGCCGGTTGCAGCGTACATAAAATATAGCCACCGATACCACAACAGTGAAAATCAACAATCATCTGGACAAAGGCGCATGTCACCGCTGCATCGATTGCGTTACCGCCGTTCATTAAGACTTTAGCCCCTTCTTCCACCGCCTGTGGCTGCGGCGCGACAATCATACTTTTCATTGTTCGGGTTCCTTTTTTTAAAAACGGTTCTTCTCTCGTAAAATGTTAATATAACAGCACGAAGTGTATACATTAAAAGGTAAATCGTATTTTAAAGTCTACGGCCACGATCAGCCGACGCCAAGGCTATGGCCGACAGGCAGGAGCGTGGCCCTCCAGAAAAAAATTCACCAGGTGGGCTACGCGTTGTCGTGGCCACTATACCTTTCCCTAAATCTTTTTCTTGTGTTTTTTGTACCTCTTGAAGATGTTTCTACACTTAAGCAGTGCCTTTGAAAGATGTCGCCTCGCAATTGCGGGGCTCGGTAGTGGCTATCCCATGCGATACAGTCTATTAGTATTCTTCTTTTTTTTAATTACACTCTGCTCTTCCATCGCGGCAGAATCCGGTAAAAACAATACCTCTGATGAATTATTCACCTGGGAGGAATTACCGGATTATCCCAATAAGGCGGGCTTTGCCGGAGCTTTTATCGGAACTAGCAATGGCGTATTGATTATCGCCGGGGGGTCACGATCAGTTCAAGCCATTAGCAATGGTATAGAGAGCGTCACTCATGATTCCATTTACGTTTTAGGAAAAACAGGTGAAGAATACCACTGGTATACAGATTTTAAATTGCCGCACCCTGTAACCCAGGGCGCTTCGGTCGTTACCGATGAAGGTCTTGTCTGCCTGGGTGGACGTAATGAAAACAACACTTACGATGATGTATATGTTTTAATCTGGAATAAAGAGACGAAAGAAATTGTAAGAAAAGATTTACCCGGTCTCCCGCAAAAATGTTTCGGTTTAGCAGCAGCATACATGGGGAATAAGATCTATGTAGCGGGGGGAATGAATGAAGAGGGAACACTCAATAATTTCTGGAGCTTAGATCTTACACCGGGTGAGATGTCAGATTGGCAGGAACTACAACCATTTCCCGGTTTAGAACGGTACGGCGCGACACTGATTGTCCAAAACAACGGTTACCACCCTGTTCTCTATCTCTTTAGTGGTAAGCGTGATGATGAGCATCTTAAAGATGCTTATTTCTATGATCCGAAAGTAGATGATTTAAGTAAGCGCTGGAAACAGATTGTCGAAATGCCACGCGCCTCATTCCAGGCAGCGGGAGCTACTGTCGGTAAGTCGCATATCATGATATTCAGCGGTTCTGATAACTACGCGATGAGTTCGTTGAATGACGAGATTCAATATTCAGATGATATTATTGCATATCACACAATTACCGACACCTGGGTGACATTCGGACACACGCCGCAAGGCGTGGTAAAAACCGGCATCGTTCCCTTTGCTGACGGATACGTTTTAGCAGGTGGTGAAACTTCGTTGGGATTTAAAACTCCCAAAGTTTATCACGCGCGAACAAAAAGCATAATTAAAAGGTACTTTCATCTCCTCGATTACGTCTCCCTCATTGTTTATCTGGTCATACTTATGGGTATGGGATTTTATTTTTCCAAGCGGGAAAAAACGACGAAAGATTATTTGTTAGCCGGGCAGCGAATTCCTTTCTGGGCGGCGGGGTTGAGCATGCTGGCCACAGGTGTGAGCTCGATTGGATTTATGGCTATTCCCGCAAAAGCCTTTGCCACTAACTGGGTCTATTTTTCCGCTATATTCATTTGGTTTATCATTGTCCCGTTTGTTAATAGCATGATCGTACCCTTTTATCACAAATTACAGATCACTTCTGTTTACGAATACCTTGAAGCAAGATTTAATATCTACGTTCGTCTAATTATTGCTGCTTTATTCTGTCTCTTTCAAATCCTCGGACGTATGAGCGTGGTTCTTTTCCTGCCCGCACTCGCGCTCTCTGCGGTAACCGGTATCGATAAATACACCTGCATTCTTCTCATGGGTGTATTCGCCACTCTCTATACGGTGATGGGCGGCATGGCAGCGGTCATCTGGACGGATGTAATTCAACTTTTCGTTCTCATGGGTGGTGCGATACTCTGTATCGTGCTCGTTATCTCGGGCATTGATGGCGGGGTGGGGACTTTCTTTGACGTGGCCTTTGAAGATAAGAAGATGAAGCTGGCCGTTTTAAAATGGGATTACACGGAAGCGGTATTATGGGTTGTTCTAATGAATGCGCTGATTTATCGCCTGCTTAACTTCAGCACCGATCAAACGATCGTTCAGCGAATCATGACGACGTCGAATGCAAAGGAGGCGAAAAAAGCGATATGGTGCGATTGCCTGTTTTCAATTCCCTGGTCTTTTATCGCGTTTGGTTTGGGAACTGTTCTCTATGTCTTTTATAAAACGCATCCAGAAAAATTAAATCCAACCCTGGCAACCGATGCAATTGTCCCTTTGTTTATTGTTCAGAATGTCCCTATTGGACTCAGTGGTATTATCATTGCTGGGATTTTTGCCGCTGCGATGTCGAGCCTGGACAGTTCGATGCATAGCACGGCGACGGTGATCGTCACTGATTTCTATAAACGTTTCAAACCGGCGGCTACCGATCATCATCTTCTTACGGTCTCGCGCTGGTTGACTGGATTGCTCGGTATGTTTGGCACGGGAGCAGCCCTTTGGATGGCAAAAATGGACAGCTCTTCGATGTGGGATGTATTTATTATCGCACTAAGCCTGTTTGGTGGAGCGGTAGGAGGAGTATTTGCGCTCGGCATTTTTACTAATCGCACGAATAGCTCCGGCGCTATTCTCGGAACGTTTTTAAGTGTCTTTATATTGTATTTTGTAAAACAATATACCGAGATTCATTTCTTCCTTTATGCCTTTGTCGGTATGACAGCGGGAATTATTCTGGGGTACATTTTAAGTTTTATCACACCCGGTAAACCAAAATTCGAAGGGTTGACGGTTCATAGCCGGTGAAAAGGATAAAAAAATCGATAGATTTTTTTTTGTTAAGTTTTAGCCGCCATCACTCCGCTATGGCGTGCCATGAGTTTTAGGTTTTATGTAGGGGATTGAATACCAGCAACGAAATCGATTGACCCGTCTCCCATTAGATAAGAGCCTGATAGAATAAAATTGTGATGATGACTTTGGACATCGACCGACATACAACTGAACTTAAACGTGAGGGATACACGATTATTCACGTTGTTATGTCATCTTCGGAGATCGATGCGACGAAGCAGGCGATCGAAGAGACCTTGGATGCTGAAGAGACCCTAGGGCGAAAATATGGGTTACAGAATGAAAATCTGCGTATGTCATTCAATGTCCAAAGCAAGCACCCTCATTTCTATGGGATGCCACTGCGCAACCCGGAGCCGGTTGAGGTTGCACGGCGCGTGTTGGGTGATGACATGTTTGCGCACGATGTCACAATCCGGACACCATTGCCGACCGGTAAAAAGAATTGGAGCAAGCATGGAGGAAATCTACACACCGATTGGCCCGACTTTACGGTAAAACCATTTATTGATGGCAAGCATTACCCCATGGCTATTCAGTCGGTGTGGGCGGTGTCTGATTTCACGAAAGAGACCGGGGGACCGATGATCTGGCCGCGATCCCATTTGTCACTTGAAGTTCCACCAGAAGAGCCTGAAACTTTGCCTCCGGGATGGATCATTGCTGAAGCACCAGCCGGCTCTGTCGTCATGTGGGATTCGGGATTATGGCATACCGGCGGTACCAATTCTAGCGATTCCCCGAGGTATTCACTTATCTTTTACTTCCAGCGATGGTGGATCAAGGGGTTCAACGATTCTTATCGCTTTGTCCCACCGGAGTTGCGCGCCGCGATGACCGCAGAGGAGCGCCGGATGTGGGGTCTAGAAGCGGGGATCCCGCCGAACACACACCTTCGTGGAATGAGCACCGAGCAGATCGCGGCCTTCACTCCGGAGGAGAAAGCGGTCTTAAACATCGCTCCATTCTAAATCAATTGAGATAATTTTATGAGTGAAAAATCTATACCAAAAGTAATCGAGGATCTGCGTGGATACGACAGCGCAACAATATCTAACGCGATTGAACATTTCGAGGTGCGTGATCCGACGATGGGATTCGCCAACAATGAATTGATCTGTCAATTTCCTGAAATCGGTGCACCGATGGTCGGCTACGCGCTTACCGCGACCGCCGATTCCACCACGCCCGGCGACAGAAGAACCTCGCGGGTTGACGACCTCGTCGCGCAAATCGATGCGGCACCAAATCCTGTCATCCTTGTTGTTCAACATGTCGGACACGATCGCAAACGCTGCTGCCTTTTCGGGGACATGTTTTGCACCTTTGCCGAGAGGCTTGGTATGGTGGGGGTCGTCACCGATGCTAACTGCCGTGACCGAACGGCGATCCGCAAGCGCACGCCAGATTTTCAGGTATTTTCTGCCGGATGGGTTGTCTCACACGGATACGGCGCCTTCCTCGACTTCAATATTAGTATTGAAGTTGGTGGACTGACTGTTGCCCCGGGTGACCTGCTGCACGGTGATGAAAGCGGGCTGGTCTCCGTCCCGAAAGACATCACCGAGGATGTCGCGAAGCGCGCCAAGGAGGTGCTCAAGGAAGAAGCCGATTTCTTTAAATTTTTAAAAAGCGATGAGTTTACCCTCGAAAAACTCCAGCGCCGCGTTATCCCGCATGAATGAATTTAGTCAAAAGGTCAAAAAGTCAAAAGGTCAAAACGTTGGATGATGCAGGATGTCTAGACAGAAATCATTTATCAGTGATCAGTAAAAAGTAGCAATGCTTGTATAAAGTTAATTATCTTATAATTTAATACGCGCATCAGCGCTCCTCCCTTTTTGACCTTTTGACTCGATCAGTGTCTTATTTTCTCCTGCAAAGCGGCGGCGGCTTCCATTTGTTTCATAAACGGCAGCGTCTGACGCACGAGTGTTTTCCAGTCGGGTAATGCGGGGATGCTGTCCAGTGCCAGGTAACCGTCGAACCCAATTTCATTCAGGGTACGGATTACGTCGAGGAAATCGATGTGCCCGGTCCCGGGCGCCTGACGGTTGCTGTCGGCCAGGTGGATGTGGTAGAGTCGTTCACCCGCCCGCTGCAAAGCTTCGGTAATTGGGCCGTCTTCCATGTTGACGTGAAAAAAGTCTGCAAGGATATAGAGGTTGTCCATCTCAAGCTGATCAATTAAGCTCATTACCTCAGGAATAGTATTCATGAATCCGGCATACGACTCGAATCGATTTATCGGCTCGATCGCAATATTCACATTACGTTCAGCGGCGTATTTTGCAATTTCCTCCGTCGTCCGTAAAAAATTCTCGCGCAATTCGCTATAGGGTATGCTCGTACGCGGGTAACCGGATTCGACAGGGCAGGGCACTATTTCATAGCACGGGGGTTCGTCGAATGTAGCTGCCAGGTCGACACATTTTTTCGCGTAAGCGACTGCATTAGCGCGGATGGCGGCATCAGGTGAGGCCAAATTGCGCTCTTCACCAGCGTGCCAGTAACCCCAGGCTCCAACGAGAAACGGGATCTTCAACCCGAGGGAAGTAGCCATATCTCGTACCTCGTTGAATTTCTCTTCAGGGATTCTATCCGGTTCCGCATCGAGGTCGACGCCATCGTATCCCGCTTCCGCAACCGTTTCCAATACTTCGCGAGGATTTTTCCAGACGTCACCACCATCTGCGGCAAGGGTGCAAAGGATAACCGAGTATTTATGGCTCATGATGTCGTTCCCAGGGAGCGTTAGGTGTGGGTTGTATATTAGTCGGTGTCAAGGGGGGCAAGCAATTGGCCTAAGTTAGGCTATCTTCCTCTTTATCCTTAAGAGAACTCCAGTTATATTATTAGAGAAAAAGAGACTCGCTCCGGCGTAGTTTTAAGGACGAAGACAAAGCTATTAAATTCATAGGAATTTGTCAGCTGAGTCCTGGGGTTCGAAGCCGACGACCTCGCGGGCATGGGTAATATCGCGGTAACTCCACTTGTTGTTCGATACGCCGTAGAAAATATCGTATTTGAGGTTGTCAGGTGCTTCGATGCATTTTTCTATTAACTGTGCAATGTCACGTTGACTGCACCAGATTGCATTCTGGCGCGTTTGAAGGGGCCGGTCTTCGCTATTCACCCCGCCTATGCGCAGGCAAATGATGGAGAGATCGGTTGTATCTGTGAAGTGACGTGCCAGGGCTTCACCCCATATTTTACTCGCTCCATAAAGACCGATCGGACGCGTAACCGATTCATGCGTCATCATTTCCCAGGAGTCTGGGACTTCATCATAATTACCTTCGGCAATGGCTTTGTAGGGAAACTCTCTCTCCCAACCAGCAATCGTTGCCCCACTGCTGGCGGATATAATCCGTTTAACCCCCGCTAGTCTTGACGCTTCAAAGACATTGTATGTGCCAATGACATTGGCATTATGAATCTTATCCCAAGTTGCACCTAATTTCGCAAAGGCGGCCAGATGGACGACTACATCCTGACCCTCAAATGCGGGCCGGATCGCATCTAAGTCCGCGATATCAGCCTGTAGACATTTAACCCCGGGGACATCACTGCGATTGAGCGCGCTGAGCTCATACTTCCCGTCTAACTGCTTGCGCACCGCACCACCTATCAATCCACTCATTCCGGTTATTAGCACTTTTTTACTCATCGGGTTTTTACGGTTTCCAGTTTAAAGAATGGTTCAATTATTCAGTTGAAAGTAGGGTAAATCTAAGCAAATAGATAAATGAGAAGCCATATTATTCTCTTGTCATGGTGAGAAATGAAGCGGCATAGCACATCAGGGGGCACATTCAGCGGACATGGATAAAAATATGATCAAATACTGATTTTAATTGGAAAAAGTCATTGTTGTGATCATATTATAGCTATCGTTTTAGGATAAACAAGCTCTCAACAAGAAAGGAATAGGACATGATCGCAACACAAGAAGCTGCATTTCCCGAAGTCGGGTTTTCTCCAAAAGCAAAGGAATTTATCTCATCACCGAAACAGATGCTGATCGACGGCCAATGGGTCGGCGCTGCGTCCGGTAAAACATTCCCCGTGTATAATCCGGCAACAGGGGAAGAAATTACTCAAGTCGCCGAGGGTGACAAAGAGGATATCGAACGCGCGGTGTCAGCGGCGAGGCACTCTTTTGAGAAAGGGGTCTGGCGTAATTTAACACCTTCAGAAAGAGGAAGTATTGTTTGGAAAATTGGGGATCTCATCGCGGAGAATGCCGAAGAGTTTGCCGAACTGGAATCGATCGACAATGGAAAACCCAAAGCGGTTGCCAGTGTTGCGGATCTGCCACTCGCGATTGATCTCTTTCATTATATGGCTGGATGGGCGACAAAGCTTGAAGGCAATACGATTCCGATTTCTATGCCGGGCAGTTATCACGCTTACACAATGAGAGAACCGGTTGGTGTTGTCGGACAGATCATTCCCTGGAATTTTCCATTGCTTATGGCTGCCTGGAAATTAGGGCCTGCCTTAACAACCGGAAATAGTATTGTCCTCAAACCCGCTGAACAGACACCTCTGAGTGCAATACGCCTGGGTGAACTTCTTGCGGAAGCTGGCGTCCCCGATGGTGTTGTTAATATTGTGCCCGGTTATGGTGAAGCCGGGGCGGCATTAGCCGCTCATGATGGGGTGGATAAAGTCGCATTCACGGGTTCAACTGAAGTCGGTAAACTCATTGTTCAGGCCGCCGCAGGGAATTTAAAAAAGCTTACTCTGGAATTAGGAGGAAAATCCCCCAATGTTCTTTATAAAGACGTCCCCGATTTAGGAGCCGCGATCGAAGGTGCCGCAAACGCGATCTTTTTCAATCACGGCCAATGCTGTTGCGCGGGCTCGCGCTTGTTTGTTGAAGCCGACGTTTTTGATGATGTCCTTAGTGGTGTTGCAGAACACGCCAACAATATAAAAGTCGGGCCTGGTTTAGCTGGCGACACTGAAATGGGACCGCTCGTTTCAGACGAACAATTGGAACGCGTCTGCGGCTATATGGCTTCAGGTGTCGAGCAAGGAGCCGAACAAGTTGCGGGTGGTAATCGTCTCGGTGATTCCGGGTATTTCGTCCAACCCACGGTATATACCAAGACGAATCAAGATATGAAAATTGTTAAGGAAGAAATTTTCGGACCTGTCGTGGTTGTCGAACCCTTTAAGGAAGGCGACCCGCTTATCCAAAACGCTAATGATAGTTCCTACGGTTTAGCCGCCGCGGTGTGGACCAGTGATATTTCTAAAGCGCATCGGACCGCCGCTGAACTACGAGCCGGTACGGTATGGGTAAATTGTTACAATGTATTCGATGCCGCGCTGCCATTCGGCGGCTATAAACAATCCGGTTGGGGTCGGGAAATGGGCCACGAGGTTCTAAACAATTATACCCAAACTAAGGCCGTTGTCGTCGCATTGTAAGGCGTAGGAAATAGTTAGCAGTTTTTAAGTTTAAACTAAGGGGCGTAAGGGGTGATTCCCTTTCGTCCCGCTTATTTAATATAGGATCATGGTGGAACGTGTTGCGATTCGGCTGAGCTCATCGAAGTCCTCTCCGATATAGCCTTGGCGACGGCTGATCTTCGGCGCGTTGTATGAAGTCGTAAATGAAGAAGCGTGCTAGGGAACCAGCCGACGCCAAGGCTATGGCGGTCAGGCAGCCCGCTCCACCTTGGGTTGCAAGAAACAGGCTGAGAAATAATCTTCGTCTCAGAGTATTCAAGGATTAGTGAAACACTAGACTTCATCTAATCCTACACTCGCTCATAGGTTACTGGGAGTATAGAAATAAATTGGACGAAGACGAAGCTTATTTGTATGATGAGAATTACTACCTGCCCGCAAACCCCTTACATAATCCCATAGGTATCGAAGGCTTCCTGAGAGGGCATTCCCTCTTCAATGGATTTTCGAACCATGTTCTCACCTCTGACTTTTTCCAGCGCGCGATTGACTACATCCTCCTCGTGCTCCTTGGGAATGATGACAACACCGTCAATATCGCCAAAAACAATATCGCCGGGGCTTACCTCAACTCCATTGGGGAACTCGATCCTGCAGCGAAAGTCGATGACCCGACCGCGAACGCCCTGGTCCTGCGCGTACCGACCGGTAGAAAAAGTAGGAAAATTTAATTTCAAAATGCCGTTCGTATCACGACTAACCCCGTTTACAACAGCACCCACAGCTTTTCTTTTCATAGCGCGCACACTCATGAGTTCCCCCCAAAGGGCATAGGTTGGTGAAGCTCCGGATGTTATGTAGACTTCCCCCTCATTCAAATCGTCCAGGGCTTTAAACATTAAACCGAAAGGTTTATCGCGCCCTTTCTCGAAAGGTGCCTTATCCCCGTAATCTGCTTCCTGCACGGGCATCGCTCTGCCAATGACGATCATATCATCCCGCAAGGGCTGTATCTGTCTTGGCAAAAATTGATGGGACAAGTCTATATCATCCATGACATCTCCAACAACGGCAGAAAATAACTCACGTTTGAGGAGATCAAAAAGCTCAGTGTCGTTATTCCAGTCAGGCATAGATTAATAGGATCTATTGAGAGATTTTAATGTCAGGTCAAGCTTTCCACTTGCGCCGCTTTTACGAGCGTCGTTGACAGCTCTTTTAGATCAGTCGACTGTTTCTTTAGCGGTCGACATTCCATAGTCGTCGCGGTCTCTCTGAAACCGGATCCGCTGATCATCGCGACAACGCTATCTTTAGGCTGTAGCTTTCCAGAGTCTACTAATTTACTTAACCCCGCGAGGCAAGCGCCGCTCGAAGGTTCTATATACAGACCCTCACTATGGCCGATTTTTTGTTGAGCGTTCAACGCTTCTTCATCGGTGACCGAGATAAAAAAGCCCTCTGAGGCTTTTATCGCGCGTGGTGATTCAAGTTGGTCAGGGGGGTAAGGGTGAGCTAATTTTACTAGGACCGAGGGTGGAGCATCTTCAAAGGGCATAGCCAAAACATCATTCCAATTCGCTATGCCCTGATCAAAAGCAATTTCCAATGCATTGTAATCGTGTGGAACCACGCCGATCATCTTCGGGCATGCGGTAATTATATTTAATTTTTTTAGATCACAAAACCCCCGCCAAATGCCAGAGATACTCCCGCCGCCGCCGACAGGTACTACCATCCAATCCGGTGCGCGGCCTAATTGTTCGACAATTTCATAGGCAATCGTTTTGTTCCCCTCGCTTTGGTAGGGATTTGTCTTTCTGCTTGTGGAAGTAGAGTAGAGTCCATGCTCACGGCAGATATCAGCGACTAGATCAACAACCGGATCAATATCGCCACTGACTTCCACAAGAGTAGCACCCAGCATATAGAGGGGATAGAGTCTTTCCGCCGGGGTGCCCTCGCACATTACGATTACACTGCGCATCCCGGCACGAGCCGATAAGGCTGCATTGGAAACGCCCGCGCTTCCCGTCGATACGATATAAGTGACTTCAGCACCGATACTTTTCCCATGATTTATGGCCACTGATAGAGCGCGATCCTTGTGCGACCCCGTGGGATTTCGCGTCTCGTCTTTTACATAAATCTCATGGTTGCCATAGGCTCGGGTGGATAGGAGGGGAGTCCCTCCTTCATCGAGAGTAATGAGGCTACCGGGATCATTAATCGGTAAAAGCGGCCAATAGCGCCACATATTGTGTTGAAAACGATCATCCCAGCTCACGTCTTTGAAACTATAGTGAAACCCGAGTAGTCCGGAGCAGCTGGTGCAAACCATCGCCATGGGGTCGGTTTCTTCCCGCTCACAATCAAGACAGACTTTTTTAAAATGACTCATTGTTGTGTATAGGCGGTTATGCGTGAATGCGGTGAAGCGTGCCGAGGGCGAAGCCCGATATCCTCAAATGCGTGTATGCGGTGAAGAAAATAAGAATTTGGTTTGAATGACATCTTCCTCCCAATCTTTGTCAAAAATAAAACACGCCGCGATTCGGCTGAGCTCATCGAAGTCCTGTCCGACATAGCCTTGGCGACGGCTGATCTCAGTGCGCTTCTTAACTCAATGTAACTATTAAACGCGGTAGGGACACCGCGTTCCACCTTCGCAATGACAAAGAAGTGCAAAATGCGAGCAACTTTAATTTCACCACAGAGACAACGAAAGCGACTGATCACTGTCTTCCCGAATCCTGAATCATCAACTTTATTTTTTTCAATTACCTGTTAATTACATCTCGGTATCTCGACGATTAAGATTCAGGATTTCTCTAAGGTATCCTTCAGGATATCTATCATTTCAATTAAGGTTCGATCTTTATCGCGCGACTCGAATGTTTCATCGGCCAGAGAAGACTTACCGACAAACTGGTATAATTCCGCTGCACCCTGGTATATTTTTGGTGTCAATCCAACGTCTTCAAAGGTTTTAGCTATCTCTTCCATCTCACCTATCCAGCGTCGCGCTTTAGTCGGCATGCCGGGAAGTCCGCGTTCCAATGCAGTATAGGGCTGTAGCTGACTTAATTGAAATTCTTCGGCTAATGGTTTTATAAGTCCCATTTTTGATGCGGCGACTAATAATTCCGTCGATAACGCGGCCGTTCCTTTTGTTAATGCGGCATAGCACATTTTTAATCCCGAAGCCTGACCGATCTCCGGTCCAACGACACGGATATCGAGACCGTAGTTTCTCAATTCTTTAAATTTACCCGCATCCTTGCCCGAGGCATAAAAACGTGTAGTCGTTTTTTTTCTTGGTGGAGGTCCAATAATTCCTGCATCCACAAATTGGTTGCCCGCTTCAGTTACTATTTTATTTATCGACTTTGTCGTATTTGGGGCAATGGCATTACAGTCCACGTAGATAATCTGATCACCGGTTGCTTTAGTCGCCACCACTACTTTCTCGGCCACTTTCTTTGCTTCCGCGGGAACCAGAATGGAGAGAATCATATCCGATTCGCTCACGAATTGATTGTAGGATTCAACTTCACGGATCCCAACCTCCTTCGCCAGCGATCGAGTCAACTCACTGCGGTCCTCAAGGCAGGTGACTACCGGCATTCCCTCTTCGATGAGCACTTTCGCGACGACATGACCCATTTCACCCGGACTTAACAAGCCCACTGTCTTCAACTGCATTCTTTAATCTCCTTCATCATATTTATTAATAAAATATATATCCCGGTATTTTTCAAACCGAGGGTAATATGATAAAAGTCAAAAAGTCAAAAGGTCAAAAAGTCAAAACGTTGAAGACGCGAACGCGTTTTAGGTGGAGCGGGCTGCGATTCGGCTGCATTCGGCCCTGAGCTCATGCCGAAGGGAGCTCATCGAAGTCCTGCCTGCCATAGCCTTGGCGAATGTTGGTCCTCAGCGCGCTTCTATTATTAATACTTATAACTAACGCGCTAGGGACAGCGCGTTCCATCTTTCTTAATCAATATCATTAAATCTAGTAACCTGCGTCGTGAATTCTGTATCACACCGCCATAGTTCTAGCTTTGAACCCAGTACGGTGAACCCAGAACCCAACCTGCCCTGAGCATAGAAGAAGGGATCCTTCTTCCTTAGGTTCAGGAAGAGACACTTGGTATATTATAAAACCAGAGCGCAACCAATGTCCCTGATATAAATATAATAGCCAGTATAGGTATGCACGCGGATAACTTCAGCGCGCCAAAAATGAGATAGCGTAAACCATTCAGACTCTCGAGGACGCCCACGATAATTAATCCATAAAAGACGACGCCAAACCCGAGCATTCCGAGGACACTGGAAAAGACGAGGCTTAATGCGAGACCACCAATAATACTGCCAATACCGATAAAAATGTGAAACAAACCAGCGCTTCGGTGTTCCGAATGCCGATTTCTGTTTACTTCTTGTATAAGCTGAAATCCTATTTTTTCTGCCACACCATTTTCTGACAGCTCACGTAATATTTTATTTTTCGAAACTCCTTCTGCCATGCGAACGTTTATATGGTGGGCAACCTGATCGATACTATATTTTCCCGTAGAAATATCCTCATTACCATAATCATCTCCTTCACTTGAGGATAGATTATTTACGGGATCATTTTTTGAACCGCTAAACTCTGTGATCTCATCTATAGGGACCCAGTCAGCTCCTAGCTTTTCGTTCCAGACATAATCCTCTGTGGTAAGTGTCCCTTGCATTAAAAGTGACTTAACAGCTTCAGTCCCTATAGGTCCGACCTGTTCATTGTGCATTACATAGTACCATTCCATTGGTTTTTCCTCTTTTCTGTGTAATATTGAAAATGGCTCTCGCCGTGCTGATCATTCAAATAGTTAAATCGGAGAAATGAATCTTACCTTAAGCAACCACCCGTTTCATAGGGGATTCAAAATTAACCGAGCTTTATTTTTAACAAAAAAATAAGGAAGTTACTTAAAAATGTCTAGGTAAAACACCCTAATCATGCATGGGGAGTAACTTTTAACATTTTTTTACCAAATACCTGTCATAAAATTGATATTCAGGTATTTACGGTTGGCCAGATCGCCGCCATCTTCCAGATATTGAGCGATCGTACTTTGGCATCCCCGCTTTGAGAAAAGAGAGACAGCGCGAGACTATCTGCACGGACGGGGTAGATCCGTTTGGTCAAGCATTGCCGATTATTAGCGAAAACTTCGATTACAGAACGATCACAATAAATATGTAACTTTAAACTTTCTCCCGCGCGGAGTTTGAATGGGCCTCGTTGGATACTCAGATTACCAACTTCCTTACTTAAGCTGGACCACTCTGGATCGAGTTCCAAACAGTCACGTTCTTGATTATAAGCAATACGTGTAAACTCATTGCCATCGGGAGAGCACCGCACATTAATACCGAATTCATTCGCATCGCACGGTTCAAATTCTGCATCTATCTCAAGACAGTCTCCTTTAATTCCATCAATCATCGCACATGTATTCGATGAGATTTGAAGGTTTGTATAGGAACGATGCTCGCGCCGAAGCTGCTCCAGTTCGGGTACCGGTTTAATGCAAAGATTGTTTTCATTGTCCAGCGAGAGTATTCTTGGAATGGATGCGATACCCGCCCAACCCGCCTCATGTTGACTTCTGTATTTGCGCCCTTCTGCGATCCAACCAAATAAAATACGACGGCCCTGATCATCTTTTAAAGTTATCGTTGCGGATAAATTACCGCTTTCGAGGTTAAAGTCGCCGTAATTCATCCTGCCATGCTTCTCAATGTAAAATCGATGATCGCGATAGGTACCGATATAATACTGTGGGCCTCGCGCGTGACTGGAGAAAAGCAACATGTGCTTATTTCCAAGCGGGAAGAAATCAGGTACGGCACAGTCGGACTCACGGGGTTTGCCTTCATATCCTTCATAAAAAGGATGCATGTAATCCCAATGAATTAAATCATCAGATTTAAAAAGGAACGCGATGTCACCAATCCCTTCGAAACTGCCACCAGAAAGCGAATACCAGGTATCATCTTCTCGCCATGCACAAGGATCGAAAGGTTCCCATTCTTCCTGTCCTTTCGGGGGATGAGGAATCACCGGGTTAGCGGGATGTTTCTTCCAGTTGATTAATTCGTCATCACCTGTCGCGATGCAATTACCCGCATCTTTACCGTAATAAATGAAAGTGGGGACTCCATCGTTATCAAAAGCACCGCCGCTGTAGCAGCCGCCCTCGTCGGGTTCGCCCGGGTTCAGTGAGAGGGCAATAGGCAAATCTTTCCAAACGACAAGATCTTCGCTTACGGTATG
This sequence comes from Opitutales bacterium, assembly GCA_963692525.1. GTDB lineage: Bacteria > Verrucomicrobiota > Verrucomicrobiia > Opitutales > PNEW01 > PNEW01. The sequence continues at coordinate 3,940,491 of OY829953.1, read as the reverse complement.
TCCCCAATGCATGGTGCCATGGAAAGAGCCATGGGGGTTGTACTGGTAGAATAAATGGTATTTCCCTTTCCAATAGATCGCGCCGTTGGGATCATTCATCCAGTTGGCCGGGGGCAGGAAATGATAGAGAGGACGATAGGGATCAGCAGCCAGGTCGAGACGACGGGAATCGAAATCTTGCCCATTATCTGTCATTACTTGTCCTATGCTTTTTCGGGGATAAAACTACCAGCGATATTCTCTATTGAGAAGATTTGGGTCCGGCAAAATCCTCCATTGCGTGCGCACTCATGTATTCACGATCGAGGTTGATTCCAAGACCCGGTCGATCTGAAAGATAGAGATCTCCATTTCTGATATCTAATGGGTAGTCAATAAAAGGATTATAGTCACTTAAGTCGTACTTACTCGTCTCCAGTTTATAGAAATTCGGTACCGTCATCATCACTTGGGCTCCTGCGATAACGTTAATCGGCCCGCTGGCGTCGTGGGGTGAAACCGGTATATAGTAACTCTCCGCCAGGGTAGAGATCTTTTTAAGCTCACTGATGCCGCCCGTCCATGTCACGTCAGGCATTATATAATCAGCGAGATTGTCTTCAAATATAGGAATGAATTCAAACCGTGTGTATAGCCTTTCGCCGACCGAGATCTTCAGGTTTATTTTTCCCCCGCACCTGCTTAAGCGCGTGATAGCTTTCAGGTGGGCAAGGTTCCTCAAACCAGAATATGTCATAAGGCTCAATCCTTCGGGCAAGATCAATGGCAGTGGGGACGTTATATTTACCGTGGGCATCAATAAGCAGTTCAATGCTTGGGCCTACTGCTTCTCTGATTGCTGCCGTAATTTCAGTTGCCTCTTCTGCTCCCTTAATTGAAATCTGTCCATCCATGTAAGCGGCATTTCCTTCAGGAATTGCGTGCATGAAAGGGTCGAATTTAAATGCGCGATGCCCTGATTCAACAATAGCTTTCGCGTCCGCTGCCGCAGTTACAGGATTCTCTGGTTGTGGTGGGTGACAGTATAGACCGATTCGGTCCCTGACGGGTCCACCAAGCAGCATGTAGATAGGTTGGTCGAGAACTTTTCCTCGAATGTCCCAGAGCGCAATGTCGATAGCGCTGACCACGGCACTTGCTGCTCCTCGTATACCGACATAAGTCAAAGACCTGAGTGTTTCCTGCCACAACGTTTCGATATGAGAAGGATCACGACCAATTAATCCCTTACCAATTTCCCTTACCATGGAAGCCACGGCTAGATTTGCCGTTGGGCCGGGATAGGTTGTAATTTCCCCCCAACCGATCAGGCCTTCATCGGTGTCAACTTCGACAAAGAAGTATTGACGATCTTTGGCGCTCGGTTCACCGACACGCTTCATCCATGGAACATTTATTATCCACGGGCTGATAGACGTGATTTTCAATTTCCACTAAGTAATTGATTAAAAGAAAGAGACCCGATCAGCATAATCTAAAACTAAGAGCTTTCAAAAATCCGCATACGATTTTTTTCAGTTTCAAGCTCCAGTAATGCTTTGATAAAATCTATGTTGTTATCATAACCATGCTGCTTGTAAATATCCTGAAGTTCTGCGTACTTTTTTAATGTAACTTCAGCTTCTTCTTTTGCTTTTTGTGCTTCCTCGTAATTCATGAGCTAATTAATTTTTAGTTAAAAAACCATTCGGTGCATATTTAGTTACTCATTTTAAAAGCAAAGTCAATACTTGAACTAATCGGTGGGGATTTCATAAATGATACGCTGCCTGGATAGTTATATACCATCGAATTATTTTAAGATTATTAAGATTCACAAAAGATTATTAGTCCCTCCAATGAGCGTAAATCGGAAGGGTTAAGAGACACGCTTTCAAAGCCTGGTTGGGTTCTGATAGCGTGAGTATTAGATATCTGTTCACTTCATTATAATATAAGTGTTGAACCTTATAATGAGTGTTTTCCAAGCTCATCATTTAGAGGAATTGTTGGTTAAAGAAATGTAAAAATGGAATCTAAATAGCAATGACTCTTGCTTAAAGAATCGCTTAATATATAAATAGTATTTGTTGTAAATCGTTGTATGGCAGGGACAGTGGAATGACAGAGAGATTGAAATCGTTTACCGGATTAACTGTTTTTAACTGGAGCACTGATAGGGATAGTAGGATGAAAAGGTGAATGACTTAACTCCAATTATTAATGGTCGATTAAGTAATAATCTAAACCGACTCTTAAAACATGAAAAATATTTATATTATCGAAGATGATGAAATCGTGCGTAATCTTCTCATCAGGTATTTAAATGAAATAATACCGGATCATAAAATAGTGGGAATCAGTGAGGATGGCGTTGAAGCAAAAGACGACTGCGTCAGACTGAATCCAGATCTCGTAATCTTAGATCTTTATTTGCCGGTTATAAATGGCCTTGAGATATTACATTTTCTAAAACGCAAAATACCTGATACGAAAGTTATTATATTTTCGGGTATTGCTGAGAAAAGGATTTATGACATTGCAGTCGAAGGAAAGGCCGATGGGTATGTGATTAAAACTTCTGGATTTGAAGAATTTTACCACGCGGTAAAGACGATCAGCGAAGGGGAAACTTATTATAGCTCTGAATTACAGAATTCAGGACTATCAAAAGCGGTTTCATAGAAGTGTCGTATTACGCTAATTGAATTTTACCGGGCTATTAGCCAATACATTGTAATCTGCTCAGATTATCACGTATAAGTTTAGATAAAACTAAATCAAAGATCTCACAAACTAAAGTGAAGCGCGCTGCTTAGGCGCACTTCGCTTTTTTTATTGAGCAAACACTAATGAGTTCTACTCTGAGGCTGTTGAGAGATTAAATACCCTCTTTAATAAAACTTACAGCGGAGTCGTTTTCTTTGATAACAATTTCTACCAGGCCGTCTGTTTTTTCACCAATATAGGGAATAGCCGCCGCAGCCATAATCGGTAAATATTTTTTCAGATCTGAATTTTCATCTGAGTATCTTATATCAACCCTCCAAATCTGGGTCGCCCTCTTTTTTTCAGCTAACTGCCGAATGTCACTTGATTCCATACGCAGGTGCTTTTCATAGGTTGTAACTGGGTAGTAACTTTCTTCGACCATCGTGCTGGATCCGATAATGGGATCTCTGACTCTTTTAAAGCTTGTCGTTTGCGGTCCGCCCACTCCGCAGGAAATAGCGACAACCATTTCCGCCTGATCAGGATCGGGTGCTTCATAGTAGCCTTTGCCCGATAGTGCGGTTTTAATATAATCAGATGTCTCTTCAAATATTAACGGTTGATCTTCAACGTTTATTACCGAGCTAACAAGTTTATAGGATTCAGGTAGGTTTCCCAGCATCTGCTGATTATTAATGGCATCTACTTTAAAAGTGTAGGTTGTCTGTGTGCAGCCGCCGAAAATTAAACCGGCACTGATTGCTATCAAAAAAAGAAAAAGTAAATTTAATCTTCGTGTGTGATCATCGACAAAAATTTCTGCAATTGTAGGTATTGTTTTCATTATAAGAATAATTAATGGTTAGTGATTTTAATATTACAGTATCTACTCAAAATGACGACAATATAGTGCTAAAACACATGTCAATAAAATGTGAAAATCACTGATTACCAATGTGATGGTACTATGGGGTGGCCGTTACTTGTGACCCTAACGTCTATTATTCCCAAGTGGCTGACTTTCGCAGATATACGCAAGGGTATAGGCGAAAATTTCAAGCCGAGATATTACTCATCCAAGGCGTGAAAATTGGCGAGCAGCGTTGAAGCTAACTGGAATTTTAAAAAAAAGTAAAACCCAGGTTTTAAGCTCTATCAAATAGAGAAAATCATACCTTAAAAACTGCGGCTCTAGTTTTTAGTTACGACTAATGATTACTCAGTTTGCGATAACGATTCAATTGCTTACAGGAATAAATCCTTATTGTTTACGCTGTATATACATAACCAGTTGGATTTATTGTACAGAAAAACCGTCAGATCACGGGTGTGAACTGACGGCGTAGTCGAAGAGTAATTAATCTCTTTTCTTACCTTATTAAATAAATAGAATTAGCTAGCTTGAGCTAATAATTCTAAACTGAAGTTCCGGGATTAGCTTCTCTGCAGCGCGACGGGCAGAGGTTTTCAAGTGTTCGATCGTCGTCGCCGGTGGATTGAAATCGATCGTAATATAACGCCCGACAAAAATACCAAGTTTTTCCTTTCCACCTGGTGAACTCAGGGTGGCAGATAAACGCGTCTCAAATTCACCTAAACGGTTTATTCTCCAGGATAATAGACCAATATTCAGGACCGTTACACCATCCGGAGTGTCACTGCCGGAACGAACAAACTTTAAATCAACCGGAATTTCTTTGTTTTCAATGACCGAGCTAATACTCTGGCTTAGATGGTTAAAACGATCTTTCTCTCCAATGTCTGAAAGATAACCGTCAGTTGAAAATACGCCTGTTTGATCATTAATTTTAACGTATAGTGTATCGTAGGCAGATATTTTTACTCTACTATCATCTAAAGTATACAAGGATCCAACTAATGTAAACCCATGTGCAGATCCTGCTAATGTAAAAATTAGTGACGCCAGTATTACTCTTATCATTTTTATTTTCATTTCAGTATTTATTTTAAGTTAACAATATCAGGCACTTTTCATGTTATTCCTGAATCTTTCTTTCTTTATATAATAAGAGGTAATTCGGTGCTTATTATTCCAGGACTGGCTATCCGGGTGAAGGTGTAATAAAAGAAAGTGGATGGATAGAAGTTTGGAAGACTGGATGTTGACTGATGGAAATAATCCACCCATCCACTCTTCCGATTATACTTAGGTCGAAGCGCTATTAAAAACTAGCCACGCACACTTCTGCCCTGTTACGAGGGGAGCTTTAACTAAGCCCCGGAGGGGTGTGTATTCTATTAATCTTCGTCTTCGTCCCCGTCAGTCTCTTCGTCTGTTATAGAGATCCTATTATTTTATAAGGAATGGAGGGACGCATTCCATTGCGTCCGCTTTGAAATGTTGTCAACGGCCACGATCAGCCGACGCCATGGCTATGGCCGACAAGCAGGAGCGTTGCCCTCCATATTTCTATGGCAATATTAAGGTGGAACGCGCTGTCCCTAGCGCGTTTAATTATGTCGTAATTGAAGAAGCGTGCTTGAGATCAGCTGTCGCCAAGGCTATGTCGGACAGGACTTCGATGAGCTCAGCCGAATCGCAGCCCGCTCCACCTTAAGCTACAATATTTATGAAGTATCAAGGTGTAACCTACAAGACGATGAAGGCATACCCGTCTTCGCAGAAGTCTACGACGTGGCAAGCGAAGACGAAGAGCTATTACACGTTATCCTAAGTCCGTTGATTATTATTACCAGGGTTGCTTCGTTATTCGGCCGTGTTTTGATCGAAAACTACAACCGAAGATATATCTGGAGTCCAGGGTGTGAATTATAGGTATAGCTGTTTATATTCTTTTGCTTTTTAAAATTTGGCTTAATATTCTGCTTTATAAAATTAATCGAAAGAAATTATGAAAACTTATGATTTTCGTTCCGGATGCACTGATCCAGCTTCATTTCCCGCGGCACATATAGCGGAGTACGCGGTTAAAGCGATTAATGAGGTCGGTATTGATTTTGCGCGATACCCTGGAGAACTGGGACATCTTGGGCTGCGTGAAGTGATGGCTGAGAGAGAATCCCAGCGTGAAGGGGTGGAGGTTTCTCCAGATAATATATCCTTAATGAATGGTTCAATGCAGCCGGTTACTCTTATCGCTGAAGCACTCATGGAAAGACCGGGAGATATCATTATAACTGAAGAGCTGACTTATTCGGGGACGCTCAGCATTTATAAAAGCCTGGGAGCACAACTGGTTGGTATTCCCATGGATGAACACGGAATGAAAATAGATGCTCTGGAAAAGACGTTGCAGGAACTCCACGCAAAAGGTACCCCTCCTCGTTTTATCTATACTTTACCGACATACCATAATCCCACGGGCATCCTGATGCCTAAATCCCGTCGCTTGGAACTTATTGATGTCGCGCTTAAATATAACACCGTAGTGGTGGATGATAATTGTTATGGAGATGTTCATTTTGAAGGTGAAAAAGAACCCTCCCTTCATGCTTTGAGTGAAAGTCCCAATATTATTTATTTATGTTCGCTTTCGAAAATATTGGGACCGGGCCTTCGTTTAGGCTATCTTATCGCTCGGCAACCCATGCTCGATCGCATCATGGAACGTCGTTTTGACGGAGGGAACAGCCTTTTGGCTGCTTCTGTTTGTGCGGCCTATCTTAAAGATAATCTTTGGGACTATGTCACTAAAGCTAACCTGGTACTGAAAGAAAAAAGAGATGCGGTTTATGCCGGTTTGGAATCTAGCGTGAGTGATATTTGTACCTGGTCACATCCTGTTGGTGGTATTTTTATCTGGGTGCAATTTCCCAGCGACGTAGATAGACTAAAGCTCGAGGCACTTCTTGAAAAAGAAGGGATCCTGTATGGTCCTGGATCTGCCTACCATGTGAATGAAAAGGATATTCCCTTTCTCCGCTTGGCTTTCGGTTATTGCAGCCTGGATGACATTCATAAATGCATTCCTCTCGTTGGTCAGGCCATTCGCGCTTCGCGAAAAACTAGAGCTCAAGCACAAGTCGCTGTTTAATCGGTTAAGACAAGTATGCTGTCGCAGTGTTAGGGGCTGTCGCAGTGTTACGTTTTAGGTGTTAGGTGTTAAGTATCGTCACAAAAACGTTAACTTATTTGGGAATTATTAGTTTAGAACCTATCTTTTGAATTAAACTTAAAACCTAACACCTAAAACGTAACACTGAAAATCTTTAGATTTTCAATTTACTTTACGAGCACGGTGTATGAAAGCACCCCATCCGAAGGGGAATTAAACATAACATCCTGGTAAGTCCCTTTGGCCAGGGTTAATAATTGAGACCCGCTTTGTTGATGATCGAGGCTTCCCTCGATGCGAAAGGTGCAGGCTACCTGGAGACGGAGCGGTCCTCTGGTTTCATTTTGGATACGCGCCCAAACACGAATACGATTGTTCTGCAAAGGATGAGCTTCGACCCGAGGCAGAGAAACAGATGAATTGTAGGCTTTTGACATCAATTTCATATCCGGAACCAGGACCGTGCCATCCCAATCATTTTCGGGTAAAGCAATTTCAAGTTCTGAACCGGTCTTAGGCACACTTGCCGGCATTTGAGAGGAAGCACCTACTGAATTATCGGATAGTATCGAAGGTGGGACAGCGTCTTCAACGAGGTAATCCATGGATTCTTCAAAGTAAGTATTCGATTCCACAAAATGCGGAAGAATTTTCGGGTTGTCAGTTACTTCAACGAGCGTTTTGGCTGCTTTGGGCAATTTTTTTCCAGCAAAAAATTTAATGTATGCAATAAAGCCGCCCGCGAAAAGAACCATGACGACAAAAATAATAAGCAGTTTTTTCATTTATTCACAATGGTTGCGTGTAAAAATATGATATAAAAATACCTAAATCATCGTCAATGATTATAAAATTAGCCATAGGTTAACCCTATACCCTTTGGCAGTGATTACCGGTTAAATAACTTTAACCACGTACAACTGATTGCGCACCTCAGTTCCAAGCGCGCCGCAATTCGTATAATGAAGCACAGGATAGCTGGCACCTTCGATTTTTATCGGCAATCGCATCGCGTATTCGGAGTAGTCCCAACGGTTAAAGACAACATAGGCCTGTCGAAAGATGGATACTTCGAGTTCATGCTCAATTGAAAAATCGGGGAGGAGCATAGGGCCCGTATCGACCTGCCAGCTATCATGCTCGTGGCGGGCGTTCATAACGGTTACCGGGTATTCAGTCACCACCTCAATTTCTTCATCGCCATTTGAAGTGAGGTAACGCGTTCTTCCGAGGATGGGTTTATTCTCCATCATCGCATCGTGGACTTCCTTGTAGCTGGTCATTTCCGCCACTTCGACAAAATAGCGCAGTGCACTTTCCATTTTATCAATCGTCGTCACTTTGTTGTGTTTAGAACCGACAATATCACCCACGCGATAAGACATGCGTTCAAAACCGGGTGCGTCATCAAATTGTTTTACAATCATGAATTGTCCATCATCACTAAAAACAATATGAAACTCCATCGTGGGTTGGGCTATAATATTCTTTTCCGCGTACATCTTTTCTCCCGCGCAGGGATGACTTAAAAAATACTCCCTGAATTCTTCACCTTTGCCACGTATTTTACAACTGGCGTGCAAAGCGCACCGCGGTGTAGTGTCCGCTGTATTCTGGTCCCACTGGACGAACGAGTTTACATAGTCGTACCCTAAATTGTAATCATAACTTAAATCAAAATCACTCATTGCTTATATTTATTAATCTGTTGCTTCAAAATGACTATTTAAAAACAGAGTAAAAGCTGTGTTACCAATTATAATCGTCCTGATTGCCGTCACGACCAAAAAACTGGCTTGAATTGTCCATCGTCAATCGATGAGCGGTGTTGACGATGCAATTTGCCGATTCTTCTGGTGAAATCTCAGCGTCATCTCCTCCCATATCCGTCCTGACCCAGCCGGGACTGAGGGCAACAACAATTATCTCCTCCGGTTTTAATTCAGCGGCCAATGTGCGGGAAAACATGTTTAATGCCGCTTTTGAAGTACTGTAACTGTAGAGTTTAAAATTAGTTTTTATCGCTATTGATCCCGCGCCGGATGAAATATTAATGATGCGCGGTTCATTACCTTTTCTGAGGAGCGGAAGTAAACTCCGAGAGACACGTGCGACGCCGACAACATTAACATCGAAGGCCATCTCAAAATGCGCAATGTCCATATCTTCAAATTTTTCATCTTTTGAATCAGGATTCACACCCGCGTTATTTATGAGAATATCGAGGCTGGAAAATGATTGAGCGATTTTTGAATAAGCCTGATTCACCGAATCGGCATTTGTGACATCCATTGGAATGACAGTGTAATTCGGTTCGTGGTAAGTTTTGCTCAATGCATTTAACTCATCTGCCTTGTCAGGTTGACGAGCGGTAGCAATAACGCGGTCACCTTGTTTTAGAAATTCTTTGACCAAAGCCAGGCCAATTCCGCGGTTTGCTCCAGTTATAAGCACTGTTGACATTGTTGTTAAGTCAAAAAGTCAAAAGGTCAAAAAGTCAAAATGTTTAGAGATGGAAAATAGAGCTTCGTGCTACAATTGGAATAATTTTAATGCAACCCCACCTGAAATAATTGATCAAACACCTGTTATATCGATGACATCTTTTTGCCCCTTTGCCCCTAATCCACAATATCTTTATAATAATGATCCCAGGGGTGGTAATAGGGAGTCTTTAAGAGGCGCGTTTTAATTTCGCTATCCGCGGTTCTTGTGCGTAGTTCCATGGATGCTTCGCAACCCGGCCAACTCAACATGTACGATGGACCGTATTGATAGGAGAGCCAATTGTGTGTTTCATTAATTGGCGATTTCATCGCGTGGGATAAATTTTCGCTGAAGATTATCGCATCTCCGGCCTTTAGAGCGATGTCTTTCAAGACGGGAACTGCTTCCAGGGACACGTTGCTGTAGGGGTGGGAAAAATTACTTTTATGACTGGATGGAATTATACAAAACGTTCCATTGCCATGCGCGCAATTATTAAGGGCAACGAGACAGGTTGTCATAAGGCAGCGAAATTCACCTTCGACAAAACAGCGATATCTTGTATATCGCCTGGGATCAGCTTTTCCTCCTTGAGTAAGTAATTCTATACTACCGGGTTCTCTGATCAGTCCACGGGAAGCGACTAGCCTGACCTGGCTGCCCCAGATTATTTCTTCCATTGCCTGGAGCAGTCGCGTGAAAGTGATCGCATCCTCGATAATGCCACCGTTTTCAACGATGTTTAACAGCTCAAATTCGGAATCTTTTTTATTGACCGTTATACTCGCGAGGGGATTTTCAGCTGTATTCTGCAGCGCTTCGCGTGCTTCATTAACCTGGTCGGGCTTCAGGAAATTTTCCACTACCAGGTATCCCCTGACATCAAAAAAATGCCTCTCTTCATCTGAGAGGTGACGTTCACCGGTTCCCGTCTGCAACTTATTTGTTCGCTCTACTTTTTTCTTAGCTTTACTTTCCATCTGATTCAGTAACCGGGAGATTATTATAGTGTTTTTTAAAAAAGCTTATGCGATGGCAAATGGCGAGGGTCCCTTAATTAATTCCAATTGCCTGGGAGTAGCTCTTTCCTCAAAACCATCTGCTGTATCCACCAGTTTCCCCCAGGGGGTTTGAAATGCCGGCGCGTAAGATATGAACAGGGTGCGACGAGTCTTATTGCTTTGATTGATTGTTGCGCCGTGGGTAAGATCTTCGGTGAATATCACCGCATCTCCAGCTTTACACGGACAGGCTTTAATTAACGGGTGATTCTCATCGGGAACCGCCCCTCCAAAAGGATTATCAAAATTACTTTTATGGCTTCCCGGAATCACGGCAAATGAACCTTCTTCAATCGAGACATCTCTCAGTGCGTAGGCAACCTTCACGCTTACACATTTAAACTCCCCTTCATCAATCGCGTATTCACTGTAAGATAAAAGCTCAGCATAGCCATGATGTAAATTTGTGTGTCGCCCTTGATTGCGTGTCATAAACATATAACCATCAAGACGGAGAGGTTCGTTGATCATCGCGTCAATATAAGGCAGGGTCTGAGGACAGTCGACTAATGCCTCAAAAGGTCCACCTATTCTTAATATATTGCAGTCATAATCGCGCGGTCGACCGGGATCATATTCTTCACTCCACCCACTCTTTTTATCATCGTGATATTTTCGGTAGAAACCCAATTGCGCCGCATCCGCATCACTAAGCGGTTCCAGCTTGTCAATTTCATCATTCATTTGTTGCACCAAGCCCAGCGGAATCGCCCCTGGTATGAATAGAAAACCTTGAAGGTCAAATAAGTATCTTTCTTCTGGTGTCATAATCAATCACTCCTTAATAGATTTACCTTTCGGCCTGATCAACAGTTCCGATTCATTATTATTTAAAATATTATGGGAAGTGTAAAGTCTATCTGTCTAATGTTGATCAGCCTCTTCTGATCATCATACCTCCAACTTCTTATTTTATGCTTCGTTGTGGCTGAAGATACCCCAAATACCAAAAAAACCCTGGAACCATCTAACCATACGCTTCCGTCTACTACGCGTGATTGGCATCGCCGAGTCTGGGTTCTAGCCGGTCCGATTATTCTCTCAAATCTGACGGTGCCACTCGTGGGAGCAGTCGATACTGCCGTGGTTGGACATTTGCCTGATGCCGTCTATATGGGTGCCGTTGCGCTGGGGGCAGTCGTATTTAACTTCCTCTACTGGGGGTTTGGTTTTCTTCGTATGGGGACTTCGGGATTTATTGCCCAAGCTTATGGCGCGGGTGACGCTTCTGAAGTTCGCGTCGCTCTTGCCCGTGCTCTGCTAATCGCAGTTGTCATTGGTATTTTCGTCATCGCGATGCAACTTCCCATCGCGAAACTGGCTTTCTCAGTCTTGGAGGGGAGTCGTCAACTCGAAGGCCTGGCGCAAAGCTATTTCGCGGTCCGTATCTGGAGCGCTCCCGCGGCCCTCGTAAATTTTGCTATCCTCGGCTGTCTCGTCGGCATACACAATACCCGCGCCGCTCTGGGGGTACAATTAACGCTTAATCTTTGCAACGTTGCTTTGGATCTTCTTTTTGTTTTGGGCTTTGGCTGGGGAGTGGAAGGAGTAGGGCTAGCATCATTGATCAGTGAGTACATTGCAGTTTTCGTTGGTCTTTGGATTATAAAACTCAATTTCGATCGCTTGGGCGGGAGTTGGAAGCCGCATGCCATATTCGATCCCCGCAGCTTGAAAGCGCTCATTCATGTAAATGCCAATATCTTTATAAGAACTTTAGGCGTAATCTTCGCCTTTTTTTATTTCACCGCGATGAGTACCAAAATGGGGGAGGTAACTCTAGCGGCAAACGCGGTGCTTATGCATATGCAGCATTTTCTAGCCTTCGGACTCGATGGTTTTGCTTTTGCCGTCGAAGCCCTTGCCGGTAGTGCCTATGGGATGCGCAGTCGATCTCATTTTAGGGCCGCGATTAAAGCGACTACCCTGTGGGCTTTAATCTTTGCCGGTATTTATACCATTATCTATGCGTGCTTCGGCATACATATCATCAATGCAATTACCGGGATCGAAAATGTTAGATTAAGAGCCACGGAATTTTTGCCGTGGTTGATTGTATCACCCTTAATCTCTGTCTGGAGCTATCAACTGGACGGAATATTTATTGCGTCGACGCGATCGGTGGAAATGAGAAACGGTATGCTATTAGCAGTCAGCTCTTTTCTCGTCGCCGTTTGGATATTCGTGCCACGTTGGGGGAACCACGGGCTTTGGCTTTCACTTATCCTCTTAATGTTTGCGAGGGCTGTTTTTTTAGCCATCTATTATCCCCGAATTGAGAGGTCCTTAGATTAAGGCTTTTAAATCAAAATCATTTTCCCTTGCCGTGCTATTGTGCTTATTACAGCGAGACGAAGACGAAGATTGTTGCCCCTCACTCACGCATGAACAGTTGCAAAGTTTTTTTCAGTGAATAAACTTTTGTGGTGACGGTACCAGTCGCTCTGAAATCGTTCTTCGGGGTCATACAGCATTTTTTGTCGAAGAAAAGCTCGAAATTCTGGGTAGCAAGCCTGTACCTGCCTGCGCGTAGCAAATTTATGATAGGTTAAATAATAACTCCCGCCAAAATAGATTGCGATGTCAATGAGACGGCGGAAAGCTTCCTTTGTGTGCGCTATGCCTTCGTTCGTGTGCTCAGTGTGAAGATTAAAAATAACACAGGCATAAGATTGTTTTGCCCAGGCTAAATAGCTCTCATCGTCTCTCTCGATCATTCTTATCGTTCCGTATATTAAGTTGACATCGTTATCTATGAAATCGACGCGCACAATCCTCATGAATTCCTCAAGCATGTCTCTGGGGACAAATATTTCTGTGATAATTTCAGATGCCGGATTAACGGTACCCAGATTCAAGTCCATGTCACAATGGTAGTCATCAATATAAATACTTAACTGATGAGTATCAGAGTAGTACAACTGATTAGAGGAAGAGAGATAAAAATCAGAGTATATTTGAAATGCCTTTCCTTTATCGATGTGCGCCAGCATCAAAAGGTTTTTCCAATCGTCAGCAGATAGTTTTTTCTGGTCAGTCGGAATCGGTATATCCGTGTCAATCGGGCGATAAGAGGAAAACACCCCTTTTCGTAAAAAATCTTCAGATGTCTCGTCAGTAGAAAACTGAAAATCTCCATAAGTAAAACCATCATCGATGCGTTTGTTGACAGCGCAGATCAAGTTTTCAATTACTTCTATTTCTACATACCGTTTAATCTTTTTTCGGGGGACCAGTCGCAATGTCACCGAATATATAATGCCAAAAAGACCGTAACCACCAATTGCCAATCGAAATAGATCGGAATTTTCCTGGCGACTGCACCGCAGTAATAGACCTCGTGCATCAATCAAGAGGAAAGATTCGATGTCCTGAATAAAGGGTTTGAAGAAAAGCCCCCTCCCGTGAATGTTTGCAGCGAGGGCTCCGCCAATGCTCAGTCGATCTGCACCTGTTTGCTTTTGAGTGATAGACCAGGAATAAGTCGAATTCCTCTCTGCCGTATTTAAGTAAGTAATTAATTCTGGCCAATGAATACCGGCTTCAACTTCGATTGTTCCTCGTTGGCAGTCAAAGCGGAGCACCCGATTTAATCCCGTGGTATCGATCAATATGGCGTCACTGGCGAATTGTTGTCCCCCCATCGCATGCCTCCCTCCAGCAATGCATATTTCTTTGCCTGCGTTTCTGGCGTAAATGATAGTCTGCTGTATGGATCCAATCGAATCTACCTTCACCACGCGGTTTACCCAGGTACGGTTAAGTTGGGAGTGTATATCGTTAACCCATCTTCCGCCAACCTTTGACAGACTGCGGTCAATGCGATCAGGTCGAACACTATTATAACTCAAGGATGCCATCGCTTATTATGCGACTACCTAGCACGAGTGATGCCAGTATCCTAATAGTTATATAAGTTATTATATTAAAATATCTTATGTAATTTTAATAGGAGCTATACGCGATGGCAAAATGAAGGAAGATTGACGTAAAATGCCAGGCGATATTCATAAGATGTCAAGTAATGAGAAAAAGATTATATCTGATAACGATCGCCCCGCCCCTATGTTGAAGTGATCTCGCGATTAAATTACTGCAATCAAAGCTAAATGACTTAAAAATCTGAATTATGATTAACACAGCTGATATTGTTATCGTAGGTGGTGGTGTCCATGGCGCCAGTCTGGCCTTTCACTTGGCGCGTGAAAAAGCGGGAAAGATCGTCCTTCTTGAGAAGAAACATATGGCTGCAGGACCGACGGCTAAATCGAGTGCCATGATACGCCCCCTTTTTAATGAACTGGTTTATGTCCAATTGGTCAGTGAATCGACTAAATTGTTTGAACAATGGGGTGAATACGTTGGTGGTTCTGCGGGATTTGTGCAAAATGGATTTCTCAGAATAACTGATTCGTTAGAAAAAAACGCTTTGGCGGGGGATCTTGATCTCGCGAAAAGCCAGGGGGTGAATTTTCAGATTATTCCTAACGATGAATTGAAAAATTATGCCCCCAATGCACAGTTTGGTGAAAAGGAAATAGCAGTTTTATTTCCTGAAGGTGGTTATGCTGATCCTTATTTAACAACCTTATCCTTAGCTGCTGCTGCTAAAAGCCTGGGTGCTGAGATCATCGAAGGGGTAAGTGTTACGGGAATTAAAGTCTCTCAGGGGCGTATAGAAGCAATTCAAACGGACGAGGGGGAAATCAGCACGCGCACCGTTGTCAATTGTGCGGGCGCATGGAGTGATCGCATCGCTGCTTATGCAGGTATTCAACTGCCCATTGAAGTTCATCGCATTCCCGTTTGTCTCTTTCGTCGGCCTCTGGAAATGAATATTGAAAATCCCGTCTACTCCGATGGAACCCATGGTGTGTATTTGCGAAAAGCCGATGAGAATATATTCAGGTCGGGTCTATTCGGCTCAGAAAAAGATCCCGTGGATCCTGACACTTACGATGAAACCTTGAGTGAGGATCAGCTCCCCGTCTTTCGCAAACCTCTGGATCAGCGGTTTGCAGTCATGAGGAAAACTTATTTCACGGGCGGTTTTTCAGCGGTCTATGATATGTCTCCCGATGGACATCCTATTATCGGAAGGATACCAGAGGTGGATGGATTCTGGTGCGATTGCGGTTGGAGCGGAAACGGTTTTGCCAGCTCACCAGCTATCGGACGCAGTTTAGCGACCGAGATAATGGGGGGAAAAAGTGATATCGATATCTCCTACTTTAGCTGGCCGCGTTCGCAGGATGTAACAGACCGCAGGAGGTAAATTACCGTATATGATAATCGCTTAAGAAGACCTGGCCAATTGATCCAGCTTTTGGGTCGTGCGGTCCAATCGTCCGGAAAGTGTTTTGAAAATCTCTGTGACCGTATCGGGATTTTTCAGGATGAACTCTTTCAAGTTGGTCGTTATTACATGGATCACTTTTGTCGGACCTTTAGCTCTTACCGAGCAGGTTCGAGGCTTGTTTACCATACCACCCATCTCGCCAAATAAAGCGCCGGGTTGTTGAAGCACACTGAGTAAAACACCGTCTTTGAGCACCTCTACCTGCCCTGAATGTAGAATGTAAAACCCATCAGCTTCTTCACCTTGAGTGATAATCGTCTCACCAGGGAGTATATTGATAATTTCTTCCATCATGCTTTTAATGCTTAAATGTAATTAACCAGAATCTGCCATTCCTAAATTGGGTTATAAAACATAGGGTATTATACTTATTTTACTTAGTGAGTAAACCTCATATTTTCCTGTAACTTCATTTTCACAGAGATTTTACCAAATGAATTAAGCTAAGGTATATTAATCGATGGCTCGCATTTTCACGTCACCTCAGTTTTAAAGATTGAAGGGAGACTTTTAATGAGAAATGCAGGATGAGAGATAAATAGATGGAGGGAGTAAATTTTGATTTAACGGGGAAAGTGGCGATAATCACTGGAAGCGGTTCCGGGATCGGGCGATCCATAGCCCTGGGAATTTCTCAAGCCGGTGCAACTGTTGTCGTCACCGAACTCCCGGGTAAGGAGGAAGCAGCCTTTGAGACAGCTGAAGCAGTTCGGAAAGGAGGGAGAGAGGCGATCACCGTGGAACTGGACGTGCGGAAAATAAAGAGTGTAGAGCAAATGGTGGAAAGAGCCGTAGAGAGTTTTGGCAGGATTGATATTCTCGTCAACAATGCCGGTGTCATCATCAGGAAAAAAGCGATCGAAACTTCGGAGGAAGAGTGGGACCGCGTGATGGACGTGAATTTAAAAGGGGTCTTTTTTACGAGTCAGTCTGTCGCCCGTGAAATGATAAAAAAGCGATCCGGGAAAATTATCAATATCTCCTCCATAAATGGTGTAATCGGATCTGATGAACGGGCATCGTATACAGCAAGCAAGGCGGGAGTTATCAATTTAACCCGTACCCTGGCAGCGGAGTGGGCAGAATATGGAATCAATGTAAACGCAATTGGTCCCACCTATTTATTAACACCACTGACAAAATCCTTATTTGAAAATGAGGACTTCAAGGAAAAATATTTTGAGCGTCAACCTATACAACGCATCGGCCGGCCTGAGGATATTCTAGGTGCCGTTATCTATCTCGCGAGTTCCGCTTCCGATCTGGTTACAGGTCATACGCTCATGGTAGACGGAGGTTGGACCGCGGTTTAAGCGGTGAGGCGGCAGCTCTACTAATCTTCGTCTTTGTCCACGTCAGGCTCTTCGTCTGTTATAGAGATCCTATTATTTTATAAGGAATGGAGGGACGCATTCCATTGCGTCCGCTTTGAAATGTTATTAACGGCCACGATCAGCCGATGCCAAGGCTATGTCGGACAGGCAGGAGCGTGGCCCTCCAGGATGGCTGATCCCTAACGCGTTTAAGTTAGTTGTAGTTGAAGGAGCGTGCTATGCATCAGCCGTCGCCAAGGCTATGTCGGACAGGACTTCGATGAGCTCAGCCGAATCGCAGCCCGCTCCATCTTAAGCTACAATAATCATGAAGTATTAGGGCGTCTGGGACGAAGACTAAGAGGCAGACGAAGAGCTGTTATCGGGTAAGCCATCCACTTCCCAATGGAAGGGTGGTTTGCTTAACGCAAAACCTCGCTCAATGTCAGTGAGGGAGTATCGCCGCTTTTATTAGCTGACATTGGCTGCAGCTTCAATTGATTGAATGAGAATATCGCTATCCGTAATGGGCTTGGCGATATAGCCGGCGAAACCGACACTAATATAGTGTTCTTCATCATTTCCCAATTTCTGCGCGGTAACAGCAATGACGGGGACCTTGTCATATTTAGAATAAATACGAATGTTCTCTAATATCTCATCCCCGGTCATCCCCGGTAAATTAATATCCATGAGAAATACATCGGGGACGATAGAATCCGGCTGGTCTAAATAATTAAACAGCTCGATAGCGTGGGTGAAAATTTTTATCTCGTATATGCCATTGAGCATATCGAGAACCAAATCAGCATTGTCTTTATTATCTTCAACTAAAAAAACTTTTTTCATAAGGAATCTATAATAGTAAGGGGAAGACCATTAAATTTATCACCAGAAAATATTTTTAGAGACTGAGTGTGATGCAATGTTGTCAGGATGAGGGATCTTTAACAAGCATCTTTTACTTGTATTTTTATTCGTAAAATAAGGATTACGAAATAAAAAATAAAATCTAATTGCTCTCAATTAAGTAGCAAGGGATAGAAGTTCACTGATGTTTTCCGGGGTATTCACCCAGAGGTGAGAGTTGTCTTTCCAAATCATAGATTGAGGAGTAATGTATTTATTTATAACTTGTTTCATTTCAGGTATAGACTGACCCTGCCAGTAACCATCTTTAGTGGCTGATAAAACGTATGCCTTTATATCAATCGGCGCAGTGATATTTTCAGTGCAGTGATTAAGGAGCCAGTTCATGCAATCGGAGGATAAATACGTCCATGAAAAACCAAAAACTTTAAAACGGGATTCAAGATCATGCTTGAATAATATCCTGTTTTGAGCACCAAACTTCCAATTATAAGTTAAACTCGCTTCGGGATTAATGAAGGTTAAAAGATTACTGTTTGGGAGAGCGAACCACCGAAATTCGTTTTTCTCAAAACCATTGAGAGGGAAAAATAGTTTTTCCCAAGCACTGTTTTCTGCGTAATCAGGTGCCGAAGCGACCCAGAAGAGCTGCAATGATTTCTGGATCTCTTTTGATAGCTGGGGATAGACGGGAAGAAAATCATAGAACCCGGTGCTTGATGCCACGATTGAAACCTTCTCAAACTTTTTCGCAAGATCGCAAAGATCCTCATTTATTTTCGATTCTCTTTTATTTTGATTTTCCGGTGAATATTTTTCCCAGATTGGAGTGCTGGCCGAAAACTCGGGAAGAGAGAGAGAACGGATATAAAATCGGTGCTGGAACTTTTGATAAAGGCTGGGAATTGCGAAACGGATTTGACCGGGTGATCCATCAAAACCGTAAATAAAATAGAACGCTTCATCCGCTTGTTCAGGATTACCGTATTCATTGAGATCGTCATAGAAGTAGCGAAAATATTTTAACGATTCGTAATATTTATTTTCGAAGAGTGTTCGCAATGACATTTTAATTAATTTTTATTATAAGCGTATGGGTAAGTGATGATTCAATACGAGGAGGATTCAAGCATTGTGCAAGAACGAATAAATTGATCAATCATCACCGCGTTGATGAGACACTTTTTTGCATACTTTTTCCACTTGAAATTCGTTTATTTGTAATTAAATTGGAACAAACAAGCGCGATATTTTCTCCAACAGTAATGATGACACTTTCCAAGCGAATATGCGGTCCTCTCAGCCTTGTGGTTTTATTTTCTTTCTCAACCGGATTTTCTGCCGTGGTGAAAGAGGGGGATTCAATTAATCGTGTTCAGGCTGTCCTCGGCAGCCCTAACGGCGCTATTTCTGTTAATGAAAAACAGACCTATTTTTTCGATCGAGGTGAAGTAATATTTATCGATGGTGTAGTGACAGAAATTAAGCTCATCAACGAAAGCGCGGCGGCAGTGAAACATGCCCGAGAGAAAAAACGGCGCGAACTCGCAGTCTTACTCGCCAAAGAGCGTAATCAACAGCGAATCATCAGGGGGCTCGAACTGAAAAAAGAAAAGCTGAACAGTCTGAAATTCAAGACCGCTTCAGCCGAAAGTCGTATCCACTACTGGAGGAATTTCCACCGCATTTTTCCCGATAATGATATCTCTGATCAATTAGACGCGGCATTCCTTGAGCGCGATGAAGAGATTGCCCGCACCGAAGAAGAAGCTCGTTTGGCCGAAATAGAAGCCCGACTTCTTGCCGCAGAAAGGCGTGCCCGCTATCGCTATCGCTATTCATTTCCATACTTTCCCGGTTTCAGCCACGGACATGCTCCAGATGTCGAGGACCCGGTGCCACAAAAAGTACCGCCTCCCGACTGCGTTCCCACCTTTATTTCCGCCGAGTTAAAGCGGTGACGGCAGTTGTTAAGTTGGATGAGAATCTTCGTCTTCGTCTGCCTCATCGTAAGTATTCTTTAATATATAAAGGTGGAACGCGCTGTCCCTAGCGCGTTTGAGAAAGTCGTAATTGAAGAAGCGTGCTAGGGATCAGCCGTCGCCAAGGCTATGTCGGACAGGACTTCGATGAGCTCAGCCGAATCGCAGCCCGCTCCACCTTGGATTGTAAGAATATTTTACTTAAAACCAGCTAAAAAATAAAAGACGAAAAGGCAGACGAAGACGGTGACGAAGAATTATAAACTACACTTAACACATCAATCTTGATCAATTGCATCTTCGATCTGAGAAAAGGTATCGCGTATGTGTTCTGCGTAACGTTTCACAACAATTGCAAACGCTTTTTTTCCCTTTTCTCGAGAAGCTAAACTTGATTTACCCCACACTCCCGTTTTACTCATCGCGCTCATAGGTAAGTAGTCAAAATATTCGGCGGATTTACCGGGAGGAACATGATCGTGACGCTCTTTTCCTACTGTAGATTCATCGATCGCCAGCATGAGTGAAGTTTCATAATCGCCGCCATGCAAATCGTTGTCTAAATCTGGGAATATATCGCGCAGCTCATTAATCGGGGGTGTCCCTGGGGTAATAAGCAGAACTTTACCGTCTTTTCGATTCGTATTCAGTTTGCGCACCGCGATCTTCAAAATCGTGTTACCACCGTGGAGATTTACAATCACGACCTTTTTAAAGCCCTGTGCAAAAAGGCAAGTTACGAGATCCTCAGTTACGAGGGCAAGCGTTTCATGTTTCAGTGATACCGTCCCTCGAAAATCAGCATGCGCTTCGGAATTACTAAAGGGTAATGCTGGCAGCAGGTAGGCATTTAATTCACGGGCAATGCCCTCTCCAATGGCATCCGCTTCCATCCAATCGGTGCCTAGAGGAAGATGCGTGTCATGTTGTTCGATCGCACCTACAGGCAGAATGGCTATATCAGCATTACTTTTTTCCAAATCAGGACTGGTGTTTTTTGAATTCCACATCTTATGCCTTTCTCACATTTTTCATTTTTCAATTAGCTTCAGTTTTATCGCCAGTTTTTTCACCTCTTCTAAATGCCAGTCGTCGGCTTTAGGGTAGGGTGGGCGCGTTGTTGCGTGGTCGATTATTCCCTTCCATTTGAGAAGGTGTTTGGCAACTGAGAATGCATAGGGATCAGGTGTTATGAATGTAATGAGTGGTAGCATTTTATTATAGAAATGTTCTCTCGCTTCATCCCATTTCTCCGCCTTCACCAGTTTGTATAGAACAACTTCATGATCGGGCATAACAGCCGCGCTTCCGGCAATCACGCCATCGCTCCCGCAGAGATAAGTGATAAGTGAATACATATCTGATCCGCATAAGGCCGGGATAGAAAGTGTTTCATGCTTGAGCACTTCAAAAGATCCAATATCTCCACTTACTTTCAATGCCGCAATGCGATCACAATCGTTAACGATTGGGAGAACATCGCGTTGCATATTGAGTTTTCCCTCATTGGTCATGTCATAGAGCATAACCGGTATCTCATCCGCAATTTTCAGGAAAAAAGAGTGCAAGTCTTTATAGGAACGTTTTTTTACCATCGCAAAGCTGGCCCCTTTACGTGAGGCAATCTTTGCCGCTTTCATTGCATCGTCGAGGTCAACAGAGATGATACCCATACCGACGGGCACTCTGCCGTTCACATGTTCAAGAACATGATCCAATACCTGCTCGATCTCATTGAGGTTCATTCCCTCAAACTCACCCGCTTTTCCGCACGCTACGAGACCATCTACTCCACCTTCGAGGATGTAATCTATCTCGCGACTCATGCTGTGTGAATCAAACAGGCTTCCGTCTTCATTGAATGGTGTTGAGAGAAGGGTGTATACCCCTCCACTTAGTTTCGTGTCATTGGCCGTTGTCATATTAGTTTCTTAATAACTCAGATTAATTACATACCGATAAAATTACATTGCTCTCAGCGCATGAGGTTTTTCAGCACATCATGAGGGGATGATAGGCAATAAAATGTGGGAGGGGTGTTCGGAATCGAGGTGGATTGAATTGTCGGCGCTGACTTGACGGCGGTTGAGTCCAATCTTTTCACCGGTGTTGGGGTTGACATCGAATCTTGGAAAGTTGGAACTGGAAATATCGAGCCGAATGCGGTGACCGGTGGCAAAGAGGTTACTCGTGGGATAGAGGGTGATCGTCAATTGGCCAATTTCCCCCGGTGGGAGAAACTGGCTTGTCTCTGGACTGTTCCGGTAACGCAAGCGCATGATGCTATCGCTGAGGTTCAAGGCGTAACCGAAAGGGTAGGCTGCGCTGGGTGGGTAAAGGTCAATGAGTTTGGCTGTAAAGTCGGTATCGCGAGCGGACGAGGATACCCAAAGGGTTACGCTAATCGGGCCGGTTACTTCTACATGGTGCTCGAGAGCTTCAGTTTGAAAGACAATCACATCATTTCGGGAACCCAATGGGAGGTAAGGTGGTTTGCAGCCATAAAAATCTGGTGTTTCTATTTGATCGTATCCCCCCGCATTCATGATCGATTCCGATCGCGCCGCAAAATTGAGGAGGCCGGGATCGGTAAGGCCGGGGGGCATGGGTCCAACACCCTGAAGTGACGAGACTGAGCCACCGATCGAAGGGACAGGGTTTGAAGGATCGAAGCGATAAGTGATGTCCGCTTTTGATTGCTCAGGTGGCTGAAGCCGCAGCACTTGATCTTCATGCAGGTAATAAGAGGTGAATTGTGTGCGTGCCAAAGGCCATTCGTTTTCATCCCGCCAGGATCCCCCATGAAAAAGGTGTCCGTTTCTCGTGCGACAGCCGTCACCGCCGCCCATAACGAAAATGCGCACCGCCGGGTGGTCTTCGATACCCGAACCCAGTCCTTTTAATGCGGCATCAAACCAGGAAAGATGTAAATCGCGAAAGCTGGCAAGTGCTGCATCGGGACCGAATTCCACATCGCCTGAATAAGATTGTTCGACGGTCGCCGAACCATGAGTCCAGGGACCGACGAGAACCTTGACCGGACCTTTCTTACGCGAAGACAAACCGACGTAGTTTTCGAAAGTCGCCCGCGTATAGGAATCATACCACCCGCCGACGAGGAGCATCGGCATGTCGGGGAAATTATCCCAATGTTCCGATGGCGCAAAGCTTGGGTGTCGCCAGTAGTCGTCGTAATCGCTATGGGTGAGCAGTTCCATTGCCCATTCCTCGTACGGTGGCACGAGGCGCAATTGCGTTTGTCCTTTGCGAATAGGCATGCGCTGGAGCCAGTCACCAAAGGTATTAGCGCCAAAATTGAGGGCGGGATCGATACTGGGGTCGGCCTTTAATTCGGACTGAGTGTTTCCCGCTGAATGCCAGAACGCCCAGGCCAAAAAACGCAGTTCCAGCGCCCCGCCTTGGCGCACACTGCTGCTGTGCGCGTTTGACCCGCTCATATTGGGAATCATCGTGACCAGTTGATTGGGGCCCATCGCGGCCATCGCGGTCTGCGTCCAGCCACACCAGGAAGTTCCCCAGCTGCCCACCTTTCCGTTTGACCAGGGTTGTTGTGCAATCCAGCACAAGGTATCGTAGCCATCTTCAGCTTCCGGCAAGAGAAAGTTGACTTTACCGCCGGACCGGAAGCAACCCCGGCAATCCTGAAGTACCACGGCATATCCTCGGCGGGCATACCATGATCCTTCACCGTTCGAGCTTTCACTGTCACTTATGTTATAGGGGGTGCGGAAGAGCAGGGTCGGCATTTTCTCAGATAGTACCTTTCCCTCTATAGCCGGAAGAAAAATATCTGTTGCCATTTCCACGCCATCGCGCATCGGAACCCTCACATCTTTCTCTATGACCACCTCGTAGATGTCAGCTGAAGAACGCTCACTCATGGCATTACACGAAGCGTGGTTGAATACGCGATAGGGTGCTTGAAACTGTGAAGATTCATTCTAGTGATTGGACCAATACTTTTTCCCCAGAATGGCACTGACGATAAAAAGCGCGAGAGCCATCAATGTTTTTACGAGCCACAAATCAGTGCTGTAGAGGTTTGAAGCCAATAATAAAATGGCAACCAAAAACAGGATTACCGCAGAGTATATCAGTTCCAGCTGGATGGTTCTTTTTTCGTTTTCCATAATGATGATTGGGGACTACAACCTGTAAGTAAACGTGCCGGGCCGCAAAATATTACCATAGCAAAATAAAAAGCAAATAACAGACAATGATGAGGTAAATTATCGCTAATAACCCGGGTCGTCGATACCAGGGCAATCCTCCGGGCGGTATTTTAAAAGGATACTCAGGATTGATCGGCGCTTCGATCAGCGTTTTCTGCAGCCAGGTGCCTTCCAATACTTTTAAGCGATGTCCCATGAGCTCCCTTAATTCCGCGGTAACGGTATGTCTCTCGTAAACGAGGCCTTTATATTCCTCCTCTTTCATCGGTCCATGAAAAATACTGATCACTCGCGAAATGATAAGCATGGTCGTAGCGGGCAATAATATATTCCACAAATAGGTCCACCAGGTATGGGTGATCCATATCGGCCATCCCCATTGATTGGCATCGGCAATAATGGCCAGGATTCCGTAAGTCAGGCCGACAAGGAGACCGAAAATGCCAGTGCGACGGTGGACGCGGGTAAAAACGCCCATCAGAATAATGGTCATAAGTGGTACCGCGATGGCACCAGCCAACCTCAGGAAAAAAAGCAGCATGCCATCCTGGATAAAAGGAACATAGATAAATCCGAGCGCGATAATGAAGGGAACAGAAATTCGACCGACTAGTGTATAGTGGGCGTCATCGGCATTTCTTACGATAAATCGGGCGTATATATCCCGCACAAAAAGGCTGGATATGCCGATCGCGACGGAATCAAAAGTAGAGTAGGCTGCAGCTATGAGTCCGGCCACGACCAGACCAATAAGGCCGGGCGGCAGGTATTTTACCATCATTAAAGGGTAGGCCGCGTCTACGGTTTCAAGATTTGGAAAGTCGGCGTGTGCCAGCGGCCCGAGGCTTACATTAAACCAAAGGCATATCGCGGTCGCGACGCTCGCTACCAGTGCGGCCATCTTGAAATCCCATTCCGATTTCGCTCCAAGAAAACGGATGGCTTCGTACTGGTTGATCACCGCGTAGGTTGTTAAGACAACGATAAATCCGAAGATGACAACGATCGCAGGGACACCATCCGGAGAGTAACCGCCAACATGAAGGAGGGTATCCGCTAATTCGGGATCGATGGCAACCAGTCTTTCATTGAGACCTGTCCATCCCCCTCCTTTTACCCAGACCACTCCCCATAAAACAAAAGCGGCTACAATCATAATAGTGCTCTGTAGAGCATCGGTAAAAACTCCCGCTTTCAAGCCGCCACGGACAATGTAGACTGCGGATGTTATCGCAACACCCACGACAATCATCCAGCTCCAACCCGAACCGATATTAGCGACGATCTTCAGGACGAGATAGAGCGAGAAAAATATATTACCCAGAACATTGGTGCGGGATTGTATGTTGATGAGAACAGCAATGACACGGGCACCAGGTCCAAAACGAAATTCAAGCCATTCAGCATTGGTGAAAACACCGGATCGGTACATCGGAACGATAACGAAAAAACTCAGGACGATCCATCCCACCGCTATTCCCAACCACCAGGAGGATAATTGGGATAATCCTAATTCATAGGATCCGCCGACAATAGAAACATAATCGCCGCTGTCGACCGCCGTCCCAAAGGCTGATAAACCAATGACCCACCAGGGCATTGATTTTGCGGCGAGGTACCAGTCAAAACTTTCACCTTTACCCCTGAATACAACGATTCCATAGAGAACGATGCCCCCATTGATTACGAGCACGAGCAACCAATCAACAAGAGTCATAGCAGCATTCCTCTATTATTCATAATTGATTCTTCAACTCGCTGCGCGAGGAATAGGATCTGCATCGGCCATTATAATTATTCTCTACCGAGGAGGAAGTTGGTAACCTTTCTTATTTACCTTTATTCGTAAGAGATCTGATTCAGCGGTAATATAAAGCGTGTTGCTTTCCTGCCCCCTGCCAAATCCAACATTTGTTGGTACCTGTGGAGTGGGAATGTATGCTAATTCCTTTCCTGTGGGCGTGTAGACATAAATTCCATACCTTGTTAAATCACGTACCGCGACGTAGAGATTACCTTCAACGTCGACCGTTAGACCATCGGGTCCATCTTGTGGAGAGTAATCGACAAGGACTTCTCTGAAGGAAGCCGTGCCAGCTTCGGAAAGATCGTAAGCCAAGAGAGCCATGCGTCCTTTATGATAAACGGTGTCTTCAGGCAGGCGATCAAAGCCGAGTGAACCATCATCATTGCTCACTACATAGAGTGATTTCTGATCGGGTGAAATTGCGATGCCATTCGGTCTGCCCGCATCCGTTACGATTAATTCTATCGTTCCATCTGGATCGACGCGATAGACTCCCATGATGGGTTGTTCAATCGGTTCATGCCCGAGATACCGTGGGTCGCTAAAATAAATACGTTCCTTTTCGTCGATCGCGATATCATTAGGCGAATTAAAAGGTCGACCCTGATATAAGCCTGCAATGATTTCAGTCTTCCCGGTCGTCAGGTCGGTGCGCGTAACACGGCGACCGCCATAATCTGCGCCCTCCGCGACGATCATCCTTCCCCGCGCATCAAACTTGATTCCATTGGACATGCCACTAGGGGAGCGGAATATCTTTGTGATTCCGGTTTCCGGATTATAATTCCAGATACGCCCTGCCTGCATGTTAGATCTGAAGGTAAAGGTAATATCGCTGAAGTAAACGGATCCATCGCGTGCAACGGCGGGACCCTCAGCAAAAAAGGTGTCGCTAAACAATAACTCTAATTCAGCTCCGGGTGACAGGATTGACGGGTCACCTTCCGGTTTTTCACCCGCGAAGCCGTGCCCGATGAAGAGAAGGAATAATGCGGGGAATAGGAGTCCATAGACCGCGGTGATATCCAGTCCAGAGAAGGGATTATTTTTTTTCATTAATATTGCCTTATTTATAAAGCTTGGCGGTTAAGGAAACCGTAATAACTGCATTCATTTGGTAAGTTTCTATCATTTTGCCTCAATCTTTTTTTTCTCAACAAATTTAATAATTATCTTGAAAAATAATTTAGTGAACATATGTTTACTAGTGTAGTCATTAAAAAAAGAAAGGATTAAACATGAACATTGTGCACATCACAGGAAATCTCACTGCTGATATTGAAGTAGTACCCCTCAGAGAAAATACCCTCTGCAAATTTACTCTAGCCTGTAATCAGGGAGAACGAACGCTGTTTCTACCGATTGAAGTCTGGAATCAGGATCATTTGCAGAGTTATTTAAAGAAGGGATCAAAGGTATTGCTGAGCGGCTATCTTAAACAGGAGACCTGGCAAAATAAGGAGGGAGAAAATCGCAGTCGCATAGTTCTCGTAACCCATAATGTTGAGTTTATTGATCTCAAGTCGCGCGGTAAATTCCCCACAGATTCAAATAGGAATTCATCCAAGGTTGCAGCTGCTGCCTGAATTACTGGTAAGCTTAAGCGTGAAAAATGGTAATTAACTCTACCCGGAGGGAAGACTAACTAAACGATGCAAAGTTTAGGACCAATTCTCTGCTGCGTATTAACGCATCGAGAGGATTGGTCAGTTTCGCGCTCAATTCCAGGCTGACGGGTCCACTATATTGAATCTTTTCAAGCGCCTCAAAGGTCTGGCGAAGAGAATTTTCAGTCTGGACTCCGTCCGTCAGGGCCCAGTGTAAATCGCCTTGGCCGTCGTTGTCGTCCAAATGGACATATCCAAGTTTGGGTCCGGCGGAGGCGATGACTTCGGCCGGGTCTTCGTTAGATATTTGTGTGTGCCCAATATCGAGAAGAAGATAGAGATTGGGATGATCGATGCCCCGTATAAAGTTGAGTGTTGCAGAGGCGGTTGGGAATGCACTGCCGGGAAAGTGTTCGATGCAGAGTTTTAATCCGAGTGTGGAAGCCTGATCGGCAAGGGTGGAATATGAACGCGCATAGCGGGAGTGGGCCTCAGGACTCCCATCTGCGCCCGGTACGAGGTAGGCGACTTTAGCACCGAGATTTTTACCATATTCAAGGGCCTTTCCGGTATAGGCTAACGCCTGGGCAGTTGAAGACGGGTCCTCACTATCGAGTGCTACGCCTTCTTGGATGCCAAAAGATGCGGCGAGACAAGAAACCTGAAGATTGAGGTGATGAATACGCGTTTGAATGTCTTCAGGATTAAAGACAAAGGGTTGAAGATCAATACAACTGAAACCCGCGTTGGCGATCTGAGTTAATACTTTTTCTTCCGGCCCGCTGAGGGCCCATATACAACAGGATAATTCCATGCGAATTGAAACCGAATAGTAGAGCGCGAATTTATAAAATAAAGAATTAAGATCCAAATAAGTTTATATTTTTAATCTTCGTCTACGTCCACGTCAGTCTCTTCGTCCGTGTTATAGCAAGCTGTGGAAAAAGAGGACGAAGACGAAGCTATTTTGATACCCCATATCACTGGTCGCGATAGGGTTGGAGGAACTCATCGATTCGCGTATAAAGTTCAATTTTATTTTTCGTCTTTTTGAACCCATGACCTTCATCCTTCTTAACGAGCCACTCGTAATCCTTGTTTTCTTTGATTAATCCTGCGCGCAACCTCTTTGCTTGATCGATGGGTACCCTGGCATCTCGTGTTCCATGAACAATGAATACAGGGGCCTGAATACGTTCCAGGTAATTGACAGGTGAGTAGGCTTTGAGCATCTCTTTATCTGCTTTAGGGTCTCCAATTGTTTTCGTATAGAAAGCATAAGCAATCTTCTGCCTCCATTTTTTTCGCCAATTAATGAGGCTGACTAAATCTATCGGGCCAAAAGCGGTAATACCAAATTGATACAGTTCCGGGTAGAAAACCAATTGAGCCATGGTAGCATAGCCGCCATAACTAGAGCCGTAGATGCCAATACGGTTTCGATCAACGATACCCTGTTCCACAACCCAATTGATTCCGTCAACTAAGTCTGTTTGCATCGTTGTTCCCCAAAGTTTGTCCCCCGCGTGAAGGAATTCACGTCCATAGCCCTGTGAGGAACGAAAATTTATTTGTAACACAACAAATCCCCGGCTGGCGAGAAATTGTAATTCCGGATTATAGCCCCATGAATCTCTTACCCAGGGCCCTCCATGGGGATGCACTATGAAGGGAAGATTTTTATGTTTTTTACCGTTAGGCAAAGTCAAATAACCGTGCAAAGTGATCCCATCGCGCGCTTTAAATACAATGGGTTTCACTTCGCTCAAGCGTGTAGGTTCAATAATGCTGTTGTCGGCTAAGATTTCAAAATCCAATCTCCCCTCTATAATACTGAGGAGCGAAAAAATTACCGGATGACGGTCACTGTAACTGGCAATCACAAGACGTGAATGATCATCACTCACACTGGTGATAACACTGATTAGGCCTGGGAATTTGCGATCGAGAAATTCCTGGATCATTTGTTTTTCTTTATGAAACCAATAAGACTGCAGTTTATCAGTTTCAAAATAAACACCCACGGGTTTTTGAATAAAATCGGACAGAATTAAGTGAGAAACATCATTCGATTGGCACTCAAAGAGCATCCCTCCGCGTTTACGTGTTTTTAAATTAAACTCATACAGGGCGGCTACTTCGCGGTCGATATCGCTCGAGATGTAAAGGATGTTGCGATCATAACCAAATGGCTGCTGCGGTGGTCTTAGATTTTGAAAGTGTTCCCTGTTTTGAGGTCCAGCAGGAGACCATTTTTTTTCCTTAAAGGAGAAATTGGCGATCGTCTCCCATTCCGTGTCCTCTCTTTCCCGATAGTGATAGCTCGTATTACCATCAATGTCCTTTGCCTCGGCGAGGCGAACATCGCTGTTTTGATCGGTAAACCATTTTGTGAAAGTACCGGGATTTGCAACACTTAGAACTTTCCCACCATCATTGATGTTCAGGCGATAGACATCAGGATAATCGACATTCCTTTCGTTGTTCACGACAAGAATTTCATCGTGAGATTTTTTGAGGAGGTCTAAAGGCCAGGTGTAGCGAAATACAAAGCTGCCGGTGGATGTCAGTGGTGGAACCAGGACCCTTGGGTTTTCCCCATCGCGATCAACTGCGAATAGTCCCCACGATTCGTTTCCGTGGTAATCCATGGTGAATACCAGTCGATCATCATTTCCCCAAAAATAATCTTTGATCGTCTGATCCTTAATAGCGGTTACTCTTACCGGGGTACGGGATTTCAAATCGATTACATAGAGGTTTGTCGCGCCTTTCCAGTCTGCCAATGCGGACAAGTACTTTCCATTTGGGGAAACGCGAAACTTGCTAAAACCGGTGCTTTTAAAAAATGATTCAACTGGGATATCGTCGGCCCAAAGTTGGAGCCCCATAATGGTCAAGATAAAGCTGAGAAATCCTGCTACCCATATTTTCATCGTTCAGAATCTCTTCTTTAACGATAAAAAGACCATCCGACCATAGGGGTTGTGAGCGCCGTTATTTTCATCATAGCCTTCAGATCGAGTTACGTCCGCAGGGGGATCGCGATCAAATAAATTACGGAAACCAAGAGTAATGTCCATGTCCCACAGACCGGAATAAGTAAGATTTAAATCAATGTTGGTAAAACTGCCTACTTGGGGAACGCCAACATATATGGTCTGGTAACCCGATGAATAATTAGCGGCGAGATAAGCAGAGAAATCACGATTACTGCTGATCCATTGCAGGGAATTACGCGTTTGATACTCCGGTACTCCTCTGAATCCAGTGAGATCGAAACCACCACTGACGAACTGGTCAAAGAAAACAGTGTAACTTCGCAACCAGAAATCGCCCTGTGTCTGAGTCCGATAATGGTAAAACAATTCAAAGTCGAGACCCTGAAGATCTACCCCCTCAAAATTCCTCTGTTCGGTGAGGATAAAATCAATGTGCCCCGGTACGGTGAAGCCACCATAAAATGTATTCGGTTTTCTAAAAATTCCGGTTGTCTCTCCACGGGTCTCGGGATCCATCGTTAAAAAAGCTAAAGGGTCTTCATTGTATAAATTCACTTCTCGCTGAAGCAGACCGAGCGTCCTCCTGGTACTGATTACATTCTCAATTTCTAATCGCCAAAAATTAACACCAATCGTTAAATCCTTTATCTTTGCCGGATTATATACGATGCCGATATTAAAATATTGTGATTCTTCCGGTTCGAGATTTGGGTTGCCGGTCGTTCGGACATCACGTGACCTGAAATCATCAAAGGGAAAGGGCATCCCTGTTTCTTGATTAAAGGTCAATCTATAGCGCAGCAAATCGCGCTCTTGGATAAAGCCGCGAGTGGTACCACCAAAAGCCTGTTCCAAAGAGGGTGCTTGAAACCCTTCCGCATACGATGCGCGTACTAGTAACTTGGAGGATGGTTGAAAGTTTAAACCTATTTTTGGATTAACTGATTTACCAAAATCACTGTATTCTTCGCGACGCAGAGCAAAATGACTTTCCAGCCAGGGGGTTAAGGGAATCGCCAGTTCACCATAAATGGCGTTGATATCTCGGTCTCCCTTTGCGGACGTGCCTCCCGAACCGAACAGAAGAAAATTCTCTGCGAGATCAGATTGGTTTCTCACCATCGACTCCTCACGGTACTCACCGCCCAAATAACCCAATACTTTACCTGCTCGTAGTTCAAAGAGTTCGGTACTGATGCCTCCGCTGAATTGATTGAATTCTCTTTTCCCATAGCGGATGTCATCTGTAGTTATGCGGTTGTAAATCGCCTCATTATTGTTTTCACCCGGGCCCGAAGCAAAGGGGTTGAGCGCATCGGCACCGGATGCGTTTAAAGCTTCCTGAAATAAGTCAACGCGTATCAGATTGGTCGACAGATTATTGACTTCGCTTTGGGTCTCAAGATAAGCAATTTCCCATTGCGTTGCTGTTCCAATCTGCCCATCGAGTCCCATCACCACGCGTAACGATTCAGAGTCGATTTCAAAAAGACGGGGCCCTGTATCGGTGGGTCGCAGTAGAACGTCGGTTAAATCTATCCCTTCCGGAACTATATTGACGGTCGGATTATAGGGGTTAGTTGACGGAATAGTGAAACTACGGTCCAGGGGGGAAGGTGCAAATTGAGATTCCGATTTATTTTTCTGGTAACTAAACTCAGTGAAAAATGCGATGTTATCGCTGAGCTCGTAGTTTCCAATCAAGGTGGCGCCGCGTCGTTCGGCGGCGCTTATTGCGGTTTTGAACTCATTGAAGTTAAAGCGCTCATAGGAATTTGCAGATTCAGAGGTTCCATCGCCGATAAAAAAAAAGGCGTCGCTTCCGAAGGTGAATGAGAATATTCCCGGATAAGAAGCCCAGTCGCGTAAATCTAACCCCCCTTTATCCGAGTGATCCGCACTTGCTGAGAATGAACGGTCACTCAATCTGATGGAATTGCGATTCAGGTAATTGATGAACACGGCGAGGTTAGACTTTGGCGAGCTTCCACCCCATGCGATATCAACCTTGGTATTGGAGAAGTCATCACCTCGTGTCGTGTTACCATAGTAGGTTTTTACCTCGGCTCCTTCGAAATCTTTGCGTAGTATAAAATTTATAACTCCGGCGTGCGCATCAGAACCATAAATGGCTGAGCCCCCTTCTTTCAGTATTTCAATTTTTTCAAGAGCCCCAACGGGGATAGCGTTTAAGTCTACAAAATTTACCCCTCTCCCTGTTGAAAAGGCATAGGGAGCTAACCTGCGCCCATTAAGCAATATAAGTGTTCCCCCAACGCCCGTCCCACGCAAGTTGGCTTGCGCGCCGTCACCGGCAAATGAACCCGACTGGTCCGCTTCGGAGGCTCCTGCGGTTATCGGCAGCTGACGGATAAGGTCTGAAATTTGTGGAGAATGGATCAAACTAATCTCTTCTCGGTCTACGGTCAGGAGATGAGCTGCTGTTTCGAGGTAAATACTTTTGATTCGTGAACCGGTAATCAGTAAGTCTTCCATTTCGACTACTGCCTCTTCATCCCCCGGTTTGTTCTTACTAATTTTTTTTTCTTTTTCTTCCCGGGGTTGTTCTTCAGCCGTGGCAGTTTCGTCAGCATAAATGAAGCGACCCGTTAACGATAACAAGTATAGCGTGATCAAGGTCCCAACGAATTGGATGAAGCTTTGCATTAAATGGGGTATTTAGAGTCTGTATAATAGATTGTAATCTCCACTGAGCAAGCTCTTTCTATTCGATTACCAACAGCTGAAATTGGAGGATAAACTCATATGTTTTATTATCATTTATACCTGAAATAATAATTCCATTGCCGTGGAGTGTTAAAAAATTAATATTAAAGTTAATTATCTAACTGCCTAATTGAATAACATATTCTAAATTTTCAGGAATCCAAACGATGATTGTTGATTGTCATACCCATCTCTCGACAAATGAACAGTGGGGTGAGGTTTTTCTAAATGAATTCGCTGTCGCCTATAAAAAAAGCGGGATTGATCTGCACGTTACTCCGGAGAGGCATTGGAAAGCCTCTGCATCCGCAGATAAAGTTATTGTTTTTGGAATTAATTCACAATTTTTAAAGATGCATACGCCGAATGATCAAATCGCGGATTATGCGAGCGCTCATCCAGATAAAGTAATTGGTTTTATGTCTATTGATCCAAATGAATCAGGGGCAATCGAAGAGTTGGAAAGGAGTGTACATGATTTAAACCTGCGTGGCATTAAAATGAGTCCCGTATATCAGTATTATGAACCCATGGATCAACGCGTGCAGGAGATTTATAAACGCGCGGTAAAATACAATCTTCCTATCCTGACCCATTCCGCTTATCATATGATACCGCAAACGCCTATGAAATGGGCGAATCCTTTACTCTTTGACGAAGTGGGAATGTGTTATCCCGATTTAAAAGTCATAATCGCCCATGTCGGAATCCCCTGGTATGAAGATGCGATGGTCGTAGTGAGAAAACATCACAACATCTATGCAGATATTTCCGGGATAATGACCAAACCCAATTGGGGTTACCAGGCTTTGCTTGCTTTTCATGAATTCGGTATTTCACACAAGCTATTATTCGGAACCGATTTTCCCTTTGTTACGGTCGAGGCGACAATCGAAGGCTTGCGCAATGCCAATCAAGTCTTACCCGATAAGGGGATGACTGAAATCCCTCAAACTCTAATTGAAGAAATAATTCACCGAGAAACCTTAACCCTTCTCGGCCTCGATTAATCTTAATAGACTTCGCGCTTTAACCCGGCGACGGAAACCGCAAAACCGCAGAGCGCAATGATAAGCCATACGGCGTAACAAAATCCCAATTTATAGAATAGGTATATATTTAAAACGGGTGTATAACCCTCGATAAACGCAATCAAGGGATAGAGGGGATGATGGTAGAATGCAAAGTATTGGACCATACTTTCTATGAATGAAGAATTACCCGGGATAAGGCTGAGAGTCAGTCCACCAAATATAGGGATAACGATACACCAGCCAAAAAGAACAACCCCTGTGACGAGATAGGCTGTCATTGAGCGGTCGAAAAACCCGGACAAGCCAATGGCTATACTTGAGATTGTTAATCCCGCCAGTAAGTTGGATCCGGTGCAAATTGCGATAACCGCCGGTTCAGGCCCTCCCCATAAAGTTCCAAGAAAAAGAAAGGGAATCGGAATCATTCCTAACCATAAAATAAGGGTCCACGCGCCTAACAGTTTACCGAGAACGATTTTGCTGCGTGAGAGCGGAGAGTTTAATAAAGCCGCGATTGTCCGTTGTTCTCTTTCTTGAGAAATCCGGCCCGCCGCGCTCAGTGGATATAATATGATAATGAGCCCGGCTTGAATATAGAGTGTAGACCAAATTAACCCGGTACCTACCTCATTGGGCATCGTGTAATAGCGTGATGCCATTTGCGATGTCGAGAAGACTAATCCGGATACAACGAGCAAGGTGAGAATGAAAAATACGACGACCAGCCATAGCCGTTTCTCACGGGAGCGAATGCGTAGCTCAAGCCAATAGAGTGGATTCATCATGACGCTTCTTCGAGGATTTTTCGTACCACCGTGTTTAATTCAAGATTCTGTTTAGAAAATTCATATACGTCCATGTCAGTTTGAACTATCTGTTTCAAAACGGTAGCCGCAACATGTTCATTTTGAGCAGAGAAGATGACCCCATTAGGGAGGATCTCTATGACTTCCGCCTCGAGTTTCTCAATCGTTAACCTCGCTTCTTCTGGTTTGGAGCATTCAAGCCGCCACTGCTCGTTTTCCGCTCCAACATTAAATTCATTTCTCGAAAAAAATAATTTATTTGGCCTTATTTCTACCCAGGAACCTTTTTTAAGGACACCGAAACGATCAGCTAGCTCTTCCAGTTCAGGAAGGATATGAGATGAAATTATGATTGTGTGATTTCTTTGGGCTAGCTTACGAATGATTGCCAATAGTTCGTGACGAGCGGATATATCAAGTCCCGCGGCCGGTTCATCGAGCAATAGCACCGGGGCTTGAGAAAGAAGAACCCGGCCCAGTGCCAGGCGGCGTTGCCATCCTGCGGAAAGCGTTTCTACTTCTGCGTCAAGCCAGGGCTCAAGTTCAAGAAGATCCACAACTTCATCAATCCTGTCCCTCGCGGTCTTTTTAGGTATTTCTAAAACGCGGGTAAAAAAATCCAAATACTCTAAGGCCGAAAGATCAGTGTAGACTCCAAGAGGGTCGGGCATTAATCCGATATACCGAGCGGCCTTTTTAGAATGACCGGTAACTTCATTTCCGTTACAAAGGACTTTACCAGAATCGGGCGCAAGAAGCCCACTTGCTAAAAATAGAAGCGTAGTTTTACCCGCTCCATTCGGTCCAATCAGCCCGAAGATGGATCCCGGCTCAACCTCAAGAAAAACATCGTTTATAGCTTTTCTTCCATTGGGGTAGGTTTGATGCAGCTGATGCAGGGAAAGTGTTACCGGGTCTATCATTTTTTTTACTTATATTCCTTTTCGGCAATGGGCGCTTGCATTATCCAAACTACTTTTGAATAAGGGTAAACAGCTTGGGAATTTAGCGAGATAAGTGGGGGTTCGTCTGATATACCCAGGATAACAATGCTATTGGGAAAGACACCTTGATCCTCAATTCTATTTTCTAAAGTAGCTGTGTGGTCGAGTCGGGATCTGAGCGATGAATTTTGGCCATGAGAGTAGGGGATATTTTCCGCGATCAGATTTTCTTTTCCATATTTAAACAAAGACGTTAGGGTGAGAGGCATCCCGTATATTTGCCCCGATTTTCTACCACTGAATGGGTCGACGACATTCCCTTCGTTTAATTTTCCCAGGTGATACCACTGCGTGTTGTCCCAGACTACAACACGGGAGAAATCCTGATGAGCGCGCAAATTAAGGCGACTGTTTTCCCGATCTAAGGTAAATGGATAGTCAGCCTTTTTAAAGTAGGCGATTTCACGCTCAGAGACATCGCCACGCGACAATGACATCCAACGGAAACGGCTCTTCGGTTGATCTGAATAATAATAATCAGTTTTGGTATTTGTTTTTCTTTGTATCCCACGCCAATTAATACTGGGAAGAGAAAATGCATTTTCAGGAACAGATAAATCTACCTCTTCTTTATTAAAAGATAAAATACGTATCACATCCTGGACGAAAACTTCCGGCCATGAGGCATGGGCGAAGCGAAATTCCGTAACTTCAACGATGGGTTTTCGTGGAAGATAGGCATTGCCAATTCCCCAGCCCATGACTGCCGTAAGCAGCGAAATTACCGGTACTGCCCACCAGAGATGTAGTCGCTTATCTCCTTTAAGGACGTTAAATGCTATCGGTGTGCCGATAAGTAAAATTAAGCTGAAACTAATCAACCAGCTCCAAGTCCAGGTGATATAGAAACGGCGGTAAGGCTGAAAAATATGTTCCTTGCTTAGCAGAGCTCTATCATCTTCGGGATTATAGTATCCGTCATTCTGAATAAAGGAACGCCAGTTATGGCCGCTCGAGTATGACCATAATGATTGAAGTGATAATTCATTGGGAGCTCCAATTTCACCGAGAAGAACTGAATAGGGTGTCGTTAATCCCAGTGATTCGGCAATTGAATCGACGGTTGCTTGACGACCATAAAGCCAGACCCCAATTAAGAGCAGGCGTTGAAGATATTGAGTAGTGAGAGGGGACTGTTCCCAGTAATCTTCAGCTATCCACAATGCCGCTATCTCTGAAAAAGGATTAAGATAAGAAGGTACGCTTTCAATTGTTTGAATATTTCGAATTCCCGCATTTTCTCTCAAAAATCTATCGGCTTCCGATTCATTCATAACCCAGCCAATCGCAGTATCTGTCTGATCCGTGCTGATGCGATCAATACACAGATAACGACTGATCATCTTACCCTTGTTATCTTTGATTTCCAAGCGACAGGATAAGTATACCTCACCCTTGGCTATACGTTAATAAAAGAATCGCGGGAGGACCCATGGTATGTCCGTCCTGGAAGATTGATCATTGATATGAAATGTATCGTGATAGTATTCATTGCGGATCCTGACATCTCGAGAGAGGTTCCCATCGTTGTCCAGATCTTCGCTTAATACTTCCGTATAGATGAGTGCAACGGAGAGTGGATATTGCAATTGAGCTGAGGGTTGAGGACGAAGATGAAAGTTCCCAATGTAGCCTCCGGAAGGTCGTGTTAATTTTATCGCGGTTCCCCTTCCCGCGATTTGTCGCGGCGACGAGGGATCCAGATTCTGGGCCATTTTCTCTTTGTCGACGAAGTTCCCAAATGGATTAAACTCGATAGAAATTTCTGTTGAAGGTTGATGAGTTAACCATTGTTGATACGACTCAGCACCCAATTCTGTTCCCATGAGCAGGACAATCGCACCCACGCATACACTCTTCATCAACGTAGTTTGCCCCATCTGTTTATCCTTAATCACTGCAATGAGGGACAAAATGAAGATTACTTTTTTATTTTGTGACCGCTTTTATTTCCCAAGCCGTCGTAAGCTGCATACTTATAAAGTTCATGCAAGGTGGGGGAATTGATTGCAATCGATATACAATATTCAATCGGTTTTTTGCTTTCCACCAAAACCATGCCGAAATGTATAAGTTCAGTTGCAATCGGTCCGATAATATGAACGCCTAAAATTGTATTATCCGCGCGATTAAAAACTATTTTTAGAAACCCCTGTTCTGTCCCCATGA
The DNA here is from genome assembly GCA_963692525.1 of Opitutales bacterium. Lineage (GTDB taxonomy): Bacteria > Verrucomicrobiota > Verrucomicrobiia > Opitutales > PNEW01 > PNEW01. The sequence continues at coordinate 3,902,342 of OY829953.1, read as the reverse complement.
TTCGACCGCGCGTTAGATCACTGTAACGTGCGCGACCTGCGCAGACATCCATGTTTTGATCTAAGGCTTCTTCTTCCGTTAGTCCAATCATCGAAACTTCAGGCACCGTGTACATGCCCAGGGGATACTGGTCGGCGATATGTTCTACATCCGATAGACCAAACATGTGCGCGACGGCTACGCGTCCCTGGTCCATGCTAATACTCGCTAGCGCTGGAAAGCCAATCACATCGCCCACGGCGAAAATGTTTGGCGTATTACTCCGATACTCTTTATCGACGATAATTGTTTCACGCTTCCCCGTTTTTAACCCTGCATTTTCACATTGCAAGGTGCCAATATTACCGCAACGTCCAGCTCCATAGAGAAACATATCTGCTTCAATAGTTATATCGGATTTGAGTTTCGCGTAAGCCTTTTTACCATCGTCAGTTTCTTTGATCGCCACGCTCTCTACCCGGGTATCAAAGAGTATTTCGACCTTATCGCGTTTCATTTGTTCAACGAGGGCATTAGATATCTCCCCATCCAGAAATTGAAGGATCTTATTATGACTGTTTACAAGATAGACTTTGCTGCCAAGCGTTGAGAAAATTGTCGCGTACTCACAGCCAATCACTCCCGCTCCCACAATGCAGATGGTCTCCGGCATGCGGTCTATTTCAAGAATCGTATCAGAGTCATGGATATAATTACCATCAAAGGGAATGCCGGGAGGGTGGTAGGGGTAAGAACCGGTCGCGATAATGATATATTCCCCCTTGATGACAACAGTTTCTCCACCCTTAATTTCAAGGTGGTGTTCGTCAATGAATGAAGCTGATCCCTGGTAAATATCTACCTTATGAATCTCGAGATTATGATGAACTTCTTCGCTTATAGTTTTAACAATAAGATTTTTGCGGTAGAGGAAGTGTTTTACAGATGCTTTTTCCTGCAATTTTCGTTCGATCCCGTACAATCCGCTGTCATATTTACCGGATAAATAAAGGGCCGTCTCTTTCAGAGTCTTCGAAGGCACGGTTCCAGTTTTTACCCCCGCGCCCCCATAAGCAGAATCCTTTTCGATGATTGCTACTTTATGACCGAAGTATGCCGCTTTAACTGCAGCTTTTTCACCGGCAGGTCCCGTTCCGATTACAATCAGGTCATATTCTTTACTGGATTTCACTATGATGTGTAAGGGTGGTTATGGGGAAAGTATTCTCATTTACAAATTAAAAAGCCTAGCAAGCAATACCTTAACCCGGAGAATAGGATGTAATTAGATTAAACTTCGTCTTCGGCACCGGGTTAGCGAGGAAGAGTGGAAGGTTGGATGATTGGATGTATGTGGTTTGTTTGTGGTATTCATCCATCCTTCCAGCCTTCCATTCAAGTCAAGTATCTTGCAACCCCAGCCGAATCGCAGCCCGCTCCACCTCAATGATTTTTTAAATAACTTGAGGGACGAAGCAATTGTGTCATGAAGCAAGAGCTAATTGTTGTTTTTTAAGAAGGGACTGCAGATGAATAAGAAGTTTTCTCATGGCGGCAACGAGAGCACATTTGTAAGGCATCCCCCGATCGACTAACCTTTGTACATAAGGCCTGATCACGGGGTTGTGCTGAGCGGCGGTGCGGGCGGCCATATAGAGACATTTTCTGACTTTGGCACGCCCCCCCTTTGATCGAACGTTTTGCATGGCTCTTCCCACTGTCGCGGTTATAGGGGGCGAGTCCGGCAAGGGCGACCATCCGATTGCGGTTGAGATGAGTCATTTCACTCAAATAGGCGAGGAGGGTCCAGGTCGTCACTTCCCCGACACCTTTGACTGAAGTGAGCAATTGGGCTTGGGCGCGCAGGAGATCATGCTCGTTGATGAGCTTTCGCAGCTGCTGGTCGATGCCCTCGATTTGTTTTTCAACGAAACGAATCATGCGCTGGATGGAGCGGTGGATTATCTTCGAACTGTTCTGCAAGCGGTTCTTCTCGCGGCCAAGTTGTTCGCTCAGGTGATGGCGCCGGTCCAGTAAGGCCGTCATCTGTTGCTGCTGCTTGGTGGGAGCAACCATGGCCTTCAAGTTCTTTTGCTGCGCAAAGCGCAACAAGACCTTCGCATCAATCTTATCGGTCTTCGCACGGATGCCATCGCTCGTGGCGAAGGCCCGTACCCGTGCAGGGTTAATCAGGCACACCGCAACCTCTGCTTCATGCAAAGTTGCCAGGAGGGCCCGCTCGTAACCTCCTGTGGCTTCGCACACGACAAAGGGTCGATCCAGCTTGCTCAGCTCTTTGAGCAGTTGTTTGTGTCCTGCGTTGTTGTTACTGAGACCGTAACTGTGGCTTTCGCTTTGCACCTGCAAGGTCTCTTTGGCTATGTCTATGGCGATGAGGGTGTGTTTTTTTTCATTCATGGCTATCTCGGTCTTGTCAAGATGAGCTCGCGGTGGTATACTCCGGGCTCTTTCAATTGTTTGAGATTAGCCAGGTTAGATCGGAGGTTCCCAGGCTTCGTCTTGAACTCGGCTAACGCTGGTTCCAGACGATGAATGAACTCATCCGATTTGCTCCCGGTTCCCGGAATTGGGTGCCGGGAGTTCCTGGCACTCTCAACAGTAGACACCGTTGAAATCTTTTTCCAGTCCTTCCTGCGACGAGTTTTATCGACCCATTCTCGGAAGGACTCATAAGCTCCTCTTTCCATTGCACGGTAACCTACAAGGCGATGATTTTGGAATTCAAAATTTTATCAGCTGGGTTGAGGATATCTGGGCTGCTTTTGGAATTTTAGCGCTGTTGTTTTTCCCCATACTCATGCTTGTCGTCAATGGCGTAGCCTTGGGAATTCTTTTCATCGCCCAAAAGTATGTCACCTATCGGGAGGAAAAATCTAAAGTAGATTGTAATCAGTGTGGAGAAAGTGTCTATCGAACGGCTATGGCCTGTCCCCAATGCGGAGAAAAGCGCGAGCAACCGAGCAAAGTGGGAGCTTTGGGCCAGTCCAAGAAAAAAGCTGAAGATGATCTTGAAGCACATCCCTATTTCTTAGTGGCAAAGAAACGATGCCCCGTTTGTGCGACGCGATTTAAAAAACGTTCTGTCCATCAAACCTGCGATGCATGTGGACATCAATTATTAGCCGACAAGGATTTTGCGAGGAATTACCTCCACCGTATTCGCACGCGAGTTCCCGGTGTTTGTTTAATTTCTTTTCTCTTCAGTCTTATCCCGGTTATAGGCCTCGTTCCCGGGGTCATTTATTATCGGCTCAGGCTCGTCGGTCCCTTTCGACAATATACCCCCTTAAGTCAGAGTTTCATCTTAAAATGGTTAATTCGGCTTTTATTCTTCCTCCTTATCAGTTTACAATGGATCCCCGGTTTGGGTGGATTTGTGATTCCAGCAATGGCTTTAATCAGTTATAGTATATTCAGCGCGCAATTCCGTATTCAAACTGGCATTTAGAATATATGAGTGCTATTAACAGATAATTAGTAAAAGGATGACTGATAAATCAACCCGTCAGATTACCGGATCAAAGGACCTGCGATTACCTGACGAATTGCGTGAACCGCTGAAAAAGCACCTGAATTATTTACGTGAACGTTATCTTGAAAACAACTGGGGTGGCCGCGTAGGATTTGGCGAGAACCCGGCGCTCGTGGTTGTAGATCTCGCTCTTTTCTGGACCCAACCCCAACACCAAATGGGGAGCAATGTTGATTCCGTCGTAGAGGCGACAGCTTGGCTCCTCGAGGCTGCGCGGAAAGCGGAAATCCCCATTTTTTTTACCTCCTTGGATTATGATTCCGCTGCGCCCCCCAGCCCTCGCGATAAGAAGTGTCAAATGGATCTCAAACCTGGGGACGAACCCCTTTTGCAGTTGGATCCGCGTCTTAAGCACAGGTCTTCTGAAAGGATCATTTTAAAAAAATACGCCTCCGTATTTAAGGATACTGATTTTCACGCCATACTATCAGAATTACAAGTGGACACCCTGATCGTAACGGGCGTCAGCACCAGTCATTGCATCTATGCGACCTGCCGGGATGCAACAGACGACTATCGTATCATCATTCCCGCTGAAGCAGTTGGCGAACGCTGCGAAATTATGCATGAAGTGAATTTACTGGACATCGATATAGATCTCGGAGATGTGATGCCAGTGGAAGAAGTAATTGAATATCTAAAAGGAAAAAGTCATGCGAAGCTATCAAGTGATTGATTGGGGGAAACCGCTCGAACAGCGGGAAAGGCCAACCCCGGAGCCCAAGGGAACGGAGGTTATCATGCGCGTCGACGCCTGCGGCGTTTGTCACAGTGATCTTCATATCTGGGAAGGCTATTTGAATCTAGGAAACGACGAGCGGATAATGTTTTCAGAGCGCGGGTTAACCCCCCCCTTTACAATGGGGCATGAGGTTGCCGGTGAAGTGGAGTCGATCGGACCTGAAGTCCAAGGAATCACCGTAGGGGAAAAACGCATTGTTTATCCATGGATTGGGTGCGGGACATGCAAAGCGTGCACCCGAGATGAAAATATGATTTGTGTAAAACCGCAATACATCGGTGTATTCCGCGGTGGGGGCTATAGTGACTATGTTATTGTCCCCCATCCTAAATACCTGGTTGATTACGCTGGTATTCCTACAGAACTTGCCTGTACCTATGCCTGTTCGGGGCTCACCGCCTACAGTGCACTCAAGAAAACAGAGGTAAAAACGGAATCCGATGCGATTGTAATTATCGGCGCCGGTGGTCTTGGTCTAAGTGCATTAAAAATCGCGCCCAATGTAGCGAAGGGTAAGGTGATAGTCGCCGATATCGATGCTAATAAACTGAATGTTGCACGGGAGGCTGGTGCCGAGGAGACGGTTGATAATAGTGATTCATCAGCGATCGAGCATATTAAGGAAATCACTGGAGGTGGCGCGGCGGCAGCGATTGATTTCGTTGGCATGCCGTCAACGGCCCAGTTTGGCATCGATAGTATACGCAATGGAGGGACCCTGGTTTCGGCAGGTATTATGGGAGGAGCATTATCTTTACCGCTGGTCTTAGTGATGCAAAGATTGCTGAAGATAAAGGGGACAAAGATGGGCACCCTAACAGAAATGTTCGAGTTAATCGAATTGGTTAAAGCTGGCAAGGTATCCCCTATTCCTATTGAAACTCGCCCTCTTGATCATGCAAATGAAGCATTAACCGATCTCAGGAAAGGCCAGATTTCAGGACGGGTTGTGCTTAAACCCTGATCGGGATTATTTAATTACTGCCGGCGGATCGCTAGGGGCGATATGCCGGTTGACAACAATGATACAAATTAATAAATCGCTGTGAGCTATTTCCACTAAGCCTCTCAGCAATCAAAAATAGGATAAACAAATCAATGAGCGAGGAACACAAAGAAGAATTCACCACCTATTTTAACGGGAAAATGGTTCCTGATTCCGAAGTAAAAGTTCACTACTCAGATTCAAGTATGGGCTGGGGATATTCGGTAATTGACTGCGCCCGCACTTTTGCTCATCGACCTTTCAAATTGCGAGAGCATATAGAGCGTTTCTTTCTCTCAATGAAAGCAGTCCGTATTGATCCGGGCATGGATCCCGATGAAATGGAACGTATAACACACGCCGTTTTAGAAGCTAATATACCTCATCTCGAACCTGAAATGGATGTATGGTTAAATCAACAAATCTCGGGGGGGAGAACGACAAGGGCTATCGGTGGCTTTGAATTCGCGGACCCGGTACTCATCATCAGTAGTCCACCTCTTACTTTACCAGATTATGCGCATCTTTATGATACTGGGGTGCACGCCGTAACACCATCCATTCGTCATATCCCACCGCAAACATTAGATTCAAAGATCAAACACAAGAGCCGGTTGTTCATGTGCATGGGTGAATTTGAAGTGAAAGCTGTAGATCCAGAAGCATTCTCACTCTTTATGGATCTCAACGGAAACCTTACCGAAAATAAGGGCGCGAATTTTCTTATTTTCTCCAATGGTGTTTTAAGAACACCCAAAACTGATAATTCTTTAGATGGAGTCAGTCGCGCCACGGTGTTAGAATTAGCAGAGCAATTGGATATACCAACGAGTGAAGAAGACATCCAACCCTTTCACGTTATCAACGCAGACGAAGCCTTTTTTTGCAGCACCTCCTATTGCATACTACCAGTGACTCGTTTTAACAGCTTCACGGTGGGGAGTGGCACACCGGGACCCATTTTTGAGAAACTCATGCAAACTTGGAGCGAACGCGTCCATGTGGACATCATAGCCCAGGCAAAAGGTCGAGTCGCAGATAAAGTTAGCTGAAAATTTAATTGTCTGAACGCATATCATTTGGCGAAATATTTTTTGCCTTTCTTAAACTGGGGTTAACGTCTTTTGGAGGTCCGGTAGCTCATTTCGGCTATTTCCGAGATGAATTTATTATTCGTCGTCGCTGGCTTGAAGAAAATACCTATGCTGATATAGTCGCTTTATGCCAATTCCTTCCCGGGCCGGCGAGCAGTCAAGTGGGGATGACGATTGGGCTAATTAGAGGTGGATTGAGGGGTGGCTTCGCGGCATGGCTGGGCTTTACCACACCATCAGCGATCGCACTTATTGTTTTTGCCTATGGAATAACTGCGCTCAATTCATGGAATCTAAGCGGCTTACTCGCGGGATTAAAAATTGTCGCGGTCGCGGTAGTTGCTCAAGCGGTATGGGGAATGGCGACAAAACTATGTCCAGACCGCAAGCGTGTTACCTTGGCCCTGCTTTCAACCATGGGGTATCTTATATGGCCATTACCAATGATTCAGATAGTGCTAATTATTATCGGTGGTTTTACCGGCTGGGCGATTTTAAGAGATGCTGAAACTTCCCATTCAAGACAAGCGTTACCTGTCGAGAGATATAAAAATTTAAGCGTAAAATGTCTTATTTTATTCGCAGGTTTGCTAATCAGTCTGCCGATATTATCGGTCATTTTTCCCCATCAGGCACTGGTATTATTCGACAGTTTCTACCGGTCTGGTTCACTCGTATTTGGAGGTGGGCATGTTGTTCTCCCAATGCTACAATCGGAGGTAGTGCCAACGGGTTGGATAAACAAAGACCAATTCTTAGCTGGTTACGGTGCGGCTCAAGCTGTTCCCGGTCCCCTATTTACTTTTGCCGCCTATCTCGGTACTGTTATGACCTCGCAAGGTTGGCTAGGCGGGTTGTGGTGTCTCTTCGCTCTTTATACTCCTTCATTTCTTCTGATCCTGGGCGTAATTCCCTATTGGGAAAAATTGAGACAGCAACCCGTTGCACAAGCTGCCCTGAAAGGGGTTAATGCTGTAGTCGTTGGGTTGTTATTAGCTGCACTTTACAATCCCGTATGGATCAGCGCGATTGGCAATACACATGATTTCATTCTTTGTCTGGCTTCATTCGGTTTACTTGTCTTCTGGAAATTTCCGGCCTGGCTCGTCGTATTATTTTCGGCCGCAGCGGGCTTTGTCTTCCTGGGATGATTGTATTAATCAGGTAAATCTTCGTCTTCGTCTACCTCATCGTCTTGTAGGTTACCGTGCAATGGAAAGAGGAGCTTATGAGTCCTTCCGAGAATGGGTCGATAAAACTCGTCGCAGGAAGGACTGGAAAAAGATTTCAACGGTGTCTACTGTTGAGAGTGCCAGGAACTCCCGGCACCCAATTCCGGGAACCGGGAGCAAATCGGATGAGTTCATTCATCGTCTGGAACCAGCGTTAGCCGAGTTCAAGACGAAGCCTGGGAACCTCCGATCTAACCTGGCTAATCTCAAACAATTGAAAGAGCCCGGAGTATACCACCGCGAGCTCATCTTGACAAGACCGAGATAGCCATGAATGAAAAAAAACACACCCTCATCGCCATAGACATAGCCAAAGAGACCTTGCAGGTGCAAAGCGAAAGCCACAGTTACGGTCTCAGTAACAACAACGCAGGACACAAACAACTGCTCAAAGAGCTGAGCAAGCTGGATCGACCCTTTGTCGTGTGCGAAGCCACAGGAGGTTACGAGCGGGCCCTCCTGGCAACTTTGCATGAAGCAGAGGTTGCGGTGTGCCTGATTAACCCTGCACGGGTACGGGCCTTCGCCACGAGCGATGGCATCCGTGCGAAGACCGATAAGATTGATGCGAAGGTCTTGTTGCGCTTTGCGCAGCAAAAGAACTTGAAGGCCATGGTTGCTCCCACCAAGCAGCAGCAACAGATGACGGCCTTACTGGACCGGCGCCATCACCTGAGCGAACAACTTGGCCGCGAGAAGAACCGCTTGCAGAACAGTTCGAAGATAATCCACCGCTCCATCCAGCGCATGATTCGTTTCGTTGAAAAACAAATCGAGGGCATCGACCAGCAGCTGCGAAAGCTCATCAACGAGCATGATCTCCTGCGCGCCCAAGCCCAATTGCTCACTTCAGTCAAAGGTGTCGGGGAAGTGACGACCTGGACCCTCCTCGCCTATTTGAGTGAAATGACTCATCTCAACCGCAATCGGATGGTCGCCCTTGCCGGACTCGCCCCCTATAACCGCGACAGCGGGAAGAGCCATGCAAAACGTTCGATCAAAGGGGGGCGTGCCAAAGTCAGAAAATGTCTCTATATGGCCGCCCGCACCGCCGCTCAGCACAACCCCGTGATCAGGCCTTATGTACAAAGGTTAGTCGATCGGGGGATGCCTTACAAATGTGCTCTCGTTGCCGCCATGAGAAAACTTCTTATTCATCTGCAGTCCCTTCTTAAAAAACAACAATTAGCTCTTGCTTCATGACACAATTGCTTCGTCAGCGGTACGCAATACCTCCAATAGACCCTTACGCATCCTGCTTGCGATATAAGCAGCGCCGGCCACGAATACAGTGAATACGGTGTCGAAGACGCCAGCGTGGGTAATCGTTTTCTCTATAAAATCAATATCTACCGCGCTGATTAAACCCAAAAACGAGAGTCCCGCTAAAGCTGTTTTTGTGTAACCGTCAATCTCCTGCAATGCTAACCTGGCTTCTGGCACTTTATCCGCTGCCATTTCCAGTATAGACATAAATCCTAAGATGGTAAGGGTTACACCGTGCGTAAACCATACCGGTTCTTGCCCCACATGATTGACGAGATCGATATTTTTCATGTAGGGGAGCACATCGCCGTAGCGCAAGGAGAAGGCAGTTATAAACGCGGGAAGGAATGCGCGGGAAGAAAACATCCCGATGGAACCAAAACCGTGCACCAGGGCATTAGTGAGCATATTTAGATGGAGTATTATTTTCTATAGGTAGACAATGGCAATAGTTTGCAATCGATACTCACTGATTTTTAGCTCCCTTTACGGGTGCAAATTATAGATTATTGTATAGATCACTAAACGACGAATTCAGGCGAGACGCATACTTGGGGGAGATGATCGCAAGGGTAGTGTTTTTACAGGAGCAAAAATCTGATTTATTTACCGCATATCACGGAACGTTGTGAACAGAATCCTTGTCCTATTAAATGGATTATTTAATGGATGCACTGATATACTATAAATCATTATGATTCAGTAAGATAAATATTCAGTAAGATTAATATGATGATTGATGTAAAAATATTTCTCGATCGAGAACTGGACAAATTTAATTCATCAATTATCAATAAAAGTATGTGATTAAAGGACATTGTAATCATATGAGATAAACCCTCTAAAAAAGTGATACGAATTATGGAAAAAAAGCTGATACTAACTCTTACACTATCCCTGGGAATACTTATAAACTGTGCCTTTGCTCAATCGGGCAGTTTCGATTTTGAGAACGATACCGCGGAGGGTACAGAATTTATCATCGGCCAATCACCGACGAGTATCCATGTAATAAACTTTACCCTCGAAACAGTAGACAATCCAGCACTCGCTCATTCAGGCACCAAAGCTCTGGTCCTCGTGCCCGGTGCAACAGAGGGGAAAATACTTTTTGAAAGAGGAGTGAACAATCTCCAATTCTATGCCGCCGATACCCAGGGGGGAGGGCGCATTGAGTTAAGAGATAAAGTTTTTCTTGTTTTGCACGAAAATGGAGTTGTAAACGGCCTTCCCGGTAATATCAGTCCAGGCGCTAACCCTCCTCAGCAAAGTTTCGTCGCCTACAGCGGTGTTTTCGGCGATCTCACGGATCTCAATTTTACGAACGGCATCAAAGAAATTAAAATTGTCAATGCCTCTGGACAGGTCTCCGTCGATGACCTTACTTTTACCAATGTCGTTGGGCCTCCCAACAATACTTTTTTCGAAGATTTTTCAGGTTTAGACAATCACCCCATATTTAAAGTTTTTGTTAACCGGGTAAATTTTACCCTCGGTTCATCACCAAATACTGCGCACTTTCAAACAGGTGTCGTTACCGCCATCAGTGTCTCGACATATGGAAGTGCGGGTAGACCCTTTAACCATACTTTCCCCTTGTACCCCGCGCAAGGCGGCGATTTTGAAAGTGGTTCCTGGCAGGTCCTTGATGAAACAATGGGACAGATAACTTTTGAAGAAACACCGGCGGCGAAGGTGGAATTTTATGCAGTGGTCGGTGAGGAGGGTGATGGGAGGTTAGATGTATATGATACGGAAGATAATCTACTCACTTCTACTACCGAGTTACCTTTAAATATAAGTATTGAATTAGAGGGCTCTATCTTTACCTTTTTCTCTTTTGTCGCGGAAGAATTAGGTGCGCCGGGCGGGATAGGTAGAATTACTTTTAATAATGACCCCTCACCACAGGCGCAGACCGGTGGATTCTTAACTAATATTGCCTTGGACGACTTTGGTTGGACACCGATTGGGGTCCCGTTGGGTGGAGGTGAACCCCCTCCCGCCGAAGCACCGGCGATTACCACGCAACCTGCGAGCCAGGATGTTGCATCCGGCACGGCTATTGCCTTAACGGTCGCAGCAAGCGGTGAGGATCTTACATACCAGTGGTTCACCGGCAACAGCGGCGATACCGCCAGTCCAGTCGCCGGTGCGACCAGTAGTACCTTAACCACCGGTGCTCTCACCGTGAGCACAAACTTCTGGGCACAAGTAACAAACGCCGGCGGTACCGCTGACAGTGATACTGCGGTGATCACCGTAGCAGCACCGGCTGTTCCCCTCGTCTTAGACGGCTCGGGTGATATCGCGGGTGAAAACATTCAGCATGCCAACGGTAACGTCTTCGACCAGATATTGCTCACCGGAGAGTCCGTCCAACTCCAAGCCAAACCGGGACAGATCACCCGTGTCTCCTTCATGGACGAAAACGAGGACATTGTGCAGGTAGAGTTTTCAGGCACAGGGACCTTTACCGTAACCCTCGATCCAGCCACATTCCTGCCGCCAGCCGTCCCTCCACGCTACAACCAGGCCGTAGAGTATGTGACGGGCAAACCGAGCATAGTCATCGACGGAGCAGACGCCAATACCTTCTTCAGTATCTTCACCGTGGGCAGGATCAACGCCTTTAACCAGGCCCTCTTCCCCGAAGGACAGGTCTATGACGCCCAAGCGGACGTGAGCCTCGTGGAAGTAGTCAATTCCACGGGACTGGGAGGGGTACAGCTGTCAAACACCGTCTTCAGCGGAAGCACAGGTAGAGTAGGGGTGGATGCGCGCGGAGTACCGATCGCGGTACGTTTAACCGTAGGCGATATCGATGCCAGTGGCGATGCGGTACCACTCATACTCTTTGGCTCAGGTTCTTTCACCGTGCCAGCCGGCAACCCCGGGTTGAGGATCACGGGTGGAGACTTATTGCAGACAAACGGTGCAGCAGTCGTCGTCGCAGAGAGCGGATCTACAACCACTGGGTTTGAGACCTTGATCACGCAGAACAACTTCAAATCGGACAATACTCCACAGCCGACCCTGAGCATTGACGCCACCTTCGCTAATGAAGACGGGGATGCTATTACGGTTGCGGTTGAAGAGTTGACGATTGAGTAGTCAGAAATTCATTGGATACACCTTTAAAAACCCGCTTTCGAAATGAAAGCGGGTTTTTTCTCGGATCTGGAGCGCGTGTTTGACAAACGAGGGTCTGAGATTTGTATATATTTTTTCAATCACTCTACAGGTTACCACTCATCAATTGCCAAAGACTTTAAATCATAACCAACCCCTACAGTAAGAAAATGTATAAAATAAAAATTATCACCTGCTTTTGTCTGTCACTCGGAATTCCAATTTTTTCCGCTTTATCACAGACGGCCACTTACGATTTTGAAAGTGATACCGCGGGAGGGACAGAATTTATCATCGGCCAATCACCAACGAGTATCCATGTGATAAACTTTACCTTGGAAACAGTGGAAAATCCCGCTCTTGCCCATTCAGGGACCAAGGCCCTGGTTCTTGTTCCCGGCGCAACGGAGGGTAAAATACTTATGGAAAGAGGCGTACAGGATCTACAGTTCTATGTTGCCGATACCCAGGGTGGAGGACGCGTTGAGTTAAGGGATAAAAACTTTCAGGTAACACATGAGAATGGAATCGTGAATGGTTTTCCCGCTGACATCAGTCCCGGAGCTAATCCACCCGCACAAAATTTCATTGCCTTTAACAGTGATATCTTCGTTACCACGGATCTCAATTTTACGAATGGCATCAAAGAAATTAAAATTGTTAATCCCTCCGGCCAAATTTCAATCGACGACCTGACTTTCACAAATATGGCAGGTCCACCTAACAATATCTTTTTTGAAGATTTTCCAGATCTAGGTAATCACCCTATTTTTAAAATACCGGTTAACCGTACAAATTTTACCCTCGGTACATCACCTGTAACAGCCACTTTTACGGGTGGTATTGTCACGACCATATTTCACGGTGGCAACGCTGGTGCAGGTCGACCGTTTAATCATACTTATCCCTTATCCCCCAGTGATTTAGCTGAGAATGAATCTGCCTCCTGGCGGGTGCTCGATGAAACAGAAGGTGAAATTAATTTTACTGAATCTCCGATGGCAAGGGTTGAGTTTTACGCTGCGGTAGGAGAAGAAGGTGATGGAACGATTGAAATATACGATACCGCAGATAATCTACTTACCTCGACCAACGATATCCCCTTAAATATGAGTTTTGAAATAGCGGGCTTTCCCTTTACCTTTTTCTCTTTTGTCGCTGAAGAGTTAGGGGCTCCGGGGGGGATAGGAAAAATTATCTATAAGAATGCTCCTTCACCCCAGTCGCAAACGGGAGGCTTTTTAACGGACATTGCTATCGATGATATTGGTTTTACTCCCCTCGGCGTCGAGGGACCCCCTCCTGCTGAGGGACCGGCTATTACCACTCAACCGACGAGCCAGGAGGTTGCCTCCGGCACCGCGATCGCCTTATCAGTCGCTGCAAGCGGTGATGATCTTACTTACCAGTGGTTTACCGGCAACAGCGGTGATACCGCCAGTCCAGTCGCCGGTGCCACCGGCAGCACCCTAACGACGGGCGCGCTCACCGTGAGCACGAACTTCTGGGTACAGATCACAAACGCCGGCGGTGCGGCAGACAGCGAAACCGCGGTCATCACCGTAGCCGCTCCTGCTGTCCCCCTCGTCCTCGACGGCTCGGGCGATATCGCCGGTGAAAACATTCAGCATGCCAACGGTAACGTCTTCGACCAGATATTGCTCACCGGAGAGTCCGTCCAACTCCAGGCCAAACCGGGACAGATCACCCGCGTCTCCTTCATGGACGAAAACGAGGACATTGTGCAGGTAGAATTTTCTGGTAACGGTACCTTTACCGTAACCCTCGATCCAGCCACCTTCCTGCCGCCAGCTGTCCCTCCACGCTACAACCAGGCCGTAGAGTATGTGACGGGCAAACCGAGCGTAGTCATCGACGGAGCAGACGCCAATACCTTCTTCAGTATCTTCACCGTGGGCAGGATCAACGCCTTTAACCAGGCCCTATTCCCCGAAGGACAGGTCTATGACGCCCAAGCGGACGTAAGCCTCGTGGAAGTAGTCAATTCCACGGGACTGGGAGGGGTGCAGCTCTCAAACACCGTCTTCAGCGGAAGCACAGGTAGAGTAGGAGTGGATGCGCGCGGAGTACCGATCGCGGTGCGCTTAACAGTAGGCGACATCGATGCCGATGGCGATGCAGTACCCCATCTTCTCTTTGGAGAGGGTTCCTTTACGGTGCCGGCGGGCAACCCCGGGTTGCGGATCACGGGAGGCGACTTATTGCAGACGAACGGTGCCGCGGTCGTTGTCGCGGAGAGTGGATCGACAACTACCGGATTTGAGACCCTGATCTCGCAGAACAATTTTAAATCGGACAACACACCTCAACCGACCCTGAGCATTGACGCCACCTTTGCCAACGAGGATGGCGATGCGATCGAGGTTGTTCTCGAAGAGATCACTATCGAGTGATCTCTTCGAGAAGTTTTAAGTTTTAAGTTTTAGGTGTTAGGTGGAACGTGAACTTTATTCACTTAAAACTTAAAACCTAACACTTAACACGCGCGTCAGCGCTCCTCCACCGTGAGTGACTCAGTAAAATTTCATTCTTTAGAATTTGTCGCCTATCCTGCGACCGTCCGCACGGATTGGGTTCACGCCTTGTTCCGAGACGATAATGGAATCATCAGTTTGGTAGAAATAATGAAGACGGGTAGTAGGGGAAATGCAGTTAGGTATTTAGTCGAGGGGGTCGAGAAAATTCGTGGAGAGGCAATAGAGAGAGAAGAAGATATACCCAACCTTCTCGGTCTTGTTGATGAAAATATTCGAGCGGAACTTGACCTGGCTTGCGCAGTAAGCGCGCTGCGCACCGCGGTAACTCAATTTCAATCAGAATATAGAGGTATCAGTCTGACTCAGGAATTAGGTGGTGCGTTATGTGAAAGCATACCGTTGTATGCGAATATAAATCGATCACTCTTAGGAAACCGATCTCCCGGTGCATTTGCACATGCTGCTGAACTGGCGGTTAGAAGCGGATTCAATGTTATTAAATGTGCGCCCTTCGATGAAGTTGCAATTAAAGATTCAAACGCGGACAAACTCAAATGTGCGGATGCGGGCATACAGCGTGTAGCGGCGATAAAACATACGGTTGGCAATGATATAACGGTGTTCGTTGACTGCCATCAACGGTTTGATGAACAAGCCGCGCTCATCATTTTCGAGAAGTTGGCCGAAATTGGAATCGGGTGGTTTGAAGAACCTATACCAGAGGGAAACAATCAAGCCATGGCGCGTATTTTAAAGGCTATTTCTGTCCCTTTGGCAGGTGGAGAGTGCAGATATGGAAAGTCACATTTTCTGGAGTTAATTTCAAGCAACGCCTGTGACATAGTGATGCCGGACATCAAATTTTGTGGAGGTGTTGCCGAGGCCCAAAGGGTGGGCCAGTCGATAATTGCTGCGGGTGCTAAGTATTCTCCTCATTGCCCTTCAGGTCCGGTATCTTTATTAGCGAGTGCTCATGCCACGGCAGCGGTTAAGGATGCCTATTTATTGGAACATGCGGTTAATGAAATCTCGTGGCGAGCGGATATCCTCTCCCCACCGGAACGGATTGAAAAGGGACGATTGTGGTTTCCCGGTGAGAGGGGACTTGGCGCAACCCTCAACCCAAATACGTTGGAAAAACAGGGTCGCTGTTGGACTCCTTAATCTTCAAGGTTATTAATAGCTTCGATCAATCTGGGGTTTCACTGAGATGGGAGTCTAATATTGTTGAGATAAACAACATATTTTTGTCACCGTCTATCTCTCCGTCTTTTATTTTTTAGCTGGTTTTAAGTAAAATATTCTTACAATCCAAGGTGGAGCGGGCTGCGATTCGGCTGAGCTCATCGAAGTCCTGTCCGACATGGCCTTGGCGACGTCTGATCCCTAGTACGCTTCTTCAATTACGACTTTCTCAAACGCGCTAGGGAACCAGCCGTCGCTGTGTAGTGAAAAGCTATGGCGGTCAGGCAGCGCGTTCCACCTTTATATATTAAATAATACTTATGAGGATGCAGACGATGACGAAGACGAAGATTATCCTGATCCGAGCTAATATATCTTTAAATTACATTGTACATTTATATTTATCATTAATCCTGACATTGTTATTGGTAGACTAATGCTATAGATTAAATCTCTTACAACAATAAGTGGGTAGTGACACACGATCATCATAGTTCATCCAGTAGCATTAAGAACTTTAAGTTAGCGTTCTTTTTAAACCTTGGTTTTACGATTTTTGAACTTATCGGTGGCTTTTTAACTAATAGTTTGGCTATCATCTCTGACGCATTGCACGATCTGGGAGATAGCCTGTCATTGGGGATGGCTTGGGGGTTAGAGCAGTATTCGGAAAAGGGTGCGACAAGACAGTTCACCTACGGATACCGGCGCTTGTCACTACTCGCGGCACTCATCAATACGATCGTTTTGATCGCGGGATCGTTAATCATTCTATCCTATGCAATCCCAAGGGTAATCAACCCTGAACAAACAAATGCAGCGGGTATTCTCTTGTTTGCTATTGTCGGTATAGGTGTAAACGGATACGCGGCACTGCGCGTTAGCAAAGGCCGAAGCATGAATGAAAAAATCGTTACCTGGCATTTGCTTGAAGATGTAATTGGGTGGGTCGCCATACTCATCGTCGGTATCGTCCTCCTGGTGAAAGATCTCTATATCCTGGATCCCATTCTTTCCATTATTATCACCCTTTACGTTCTTTTTAATGTACTGATCAATTTAAAGAAAACCCTGCTTCTATTTCTCCAGGGTGTTCCCTCAGATATCGATATGGATAAAGTCGAGAGTGCTTTGCAGTCCATAAATAAAGTTATTTCGTCACACCATACGCATATCTGGTCGCTTGATGGTAGTGACAACGTTCTTACTACCCACCTTGTTGTCGAACCCACGATCTCTCGAGATGAAATCAAAACGGTAAAATCGCAGGTTAGGACGATTGCCCAGAATTTGTCCGTTAAACATGCTACAGTCGACCTTGAATTTGATGATGATTCGTGTATCATCTAGGTAGAGTTCAGTGAGTAGTGAACAGTAAACAGTAAACAGTAAACAGTGAACAGTTTTGAGTTAAGTAAGGTTGAAATAATGGATGATTGGAAAGCTGAGTTTTTTCCAAAATATCATGCCTTCTCCCATTTATTCATTCGTCCAATCTTCATAACTTCCATCCTTCCAATTCTTCTACTTCTGTCCACCGTCGTAGTGTCTGCTGAGAAAATTGAAAATTTCCCTCAAACCCAGTTCCCCGAGAAAATTGCCGATATAAATGGTAGGCTTATTGATGTTGGGAAACTTGCGATGGAAAAGACGGTTACCGTGGTAACGTTAAAAGCCACCTGGTGTCCTATTTGTCAGGAACAATTGATTCGCCTTAAGAATAATCTGCAGTTGATCGATACCAGCCGCGTGACCTTTCTTGTCCTATCGCCCGGGCCGACAAATGAACTCTTAGAGATTAAAAAAAGCACCGGCTTTCCCTATCCCTTTATTGAAGATAAAAATCTGCGAATTACTAAATCGCTGGGTCTGGATATGAGCGAAAGAGAAATTATTCCCAGCATTTTTATATTAAATAAGCAGCGAAATATTCGCTGGATGCAAAAAGGGAGAAGCGGTTGGTACTACGGGGACGAGGAGCTGCTTAATGAAATCGGTATTGTGAATTGGATGTAAGAGTTGAATCTTGAGGATTTCATCATTACCTTGTCCATATACGTGTATTGCTTCACTCTAATTAAAGCTTCGAAGGCAGGTGTCTAATAAAATCTAGTATGGGGAGAATTCTTATGTCTGAAAAAAATGAATATTTCTTACCAAACCACAAAAGGTCGAAGGTAAAGGTCGTTACGATTGGTATAATCCTTAGCGCCCTTTTTATCTTTTCACCGCTCTATTCGAAGGCGGGAAAACCGGAAAAAGCTGATTTAACGCTGCTGACAGAATATTGGGTGCATGGTGGATTTAAAGATTTCTCTCAGGGCAGTTTTGATAATGGGGGGGCTAATTTATACGTCAATGCCAAGGGCACGATTGAGATGATCAACCACTATGACGTTAACAACGATGGCTATGTCGACCTCGTTCTCGCGAATGATCATGATAAAATCGAGCGTGGTCCTACCTGGGGCTATATTGTTGATGAAGGTCCCGGCGAAAACTGGAAACGTTATGAAATGTCTGCCGACAGTGGTTGGATGAGCCGGGTTGCCGACGTGGACGCCGATGGTTACCAGGATCTGATTACCGTCAATTGTTATAATGGAGTGACTTCAGAGTTGCCTGCTTTCATATATTGGGGGGGGCCTGATGGACCGGAGGAGAGTCGGACCGACCTGCCCACGATTGGCGCCTACGATGTTGCCGTTTTAGACATCAACCGCGATGGTCGCCTGGATCTGATTTTCCCCTCGGCTTGGCGAGACAATCATAATCCTGCATTACCCCGGCTGGTTCATGTCTATCTTCAGGGTGCAGATCGTCATTTTAAAGATGAAGGTGAGCGATATGGTATGATCGCGACGGGAGCCTTGTCTATCGCGGTGGCCGATTTAAATAAGGATACTTTTCCTGAAATTGTAACCGCCAGTTATCGTGCAGGCCAAAGGAATTTACCATTAAACACCGAGTCGA
Source organism: Opitutales bacterium (assembly GCA_963692525.1). GTDB lineage: Bacteria > Verrucomicrobiota > Verrucomicrobiia > Opitutales > PNEW01 > PNEW01. Next base: position 3,883,703 of record OY829953.1, on the reverse strand, counting down.
AAGTTTTCTGGGGAACAGCGGATGGTGTAGACGGTGATTCACCCCTGATATTGCCGACTCATGGGGCAAGGCAGGTGATGCTCAAAGATCTTAACAGTGACGGAAATACAGATGTTATTTTTAGTGGCAGTGGTGAGGTTAAGATCTTCTGGAATGGAGATGAGGGTATCGATATCAGTAGTGCTATGATCATAGAAGCGAAAGGTGAATCCGGTGAATTTTCTGCGAATGTCGTGCGTATTGAAATTGCTGATGTCGATGATGACGATCAATTAGAATTGATGATCGCCACCTCGGAAGGGGTGCAAATCAGGGACGGTAAAGATCTCGAGAATATTGAAATGAAACTTCCCGTTAAACATGCTCGTTGGGTTACGGCCGCCGATCTTAATGGCGATAATCGGTTGGAACTTATTGTCAGTAAAAATTACGAGGAAAATGAGTTTAAGACCAAGTCTGCCATATTCTGGAACGGACCGAAAGGCTTTTCATTTGAAGAAGCAAGCTGGGTTCCAACCTATGGTGTGGTCGGTAATACGGCTGGTGATCTGGATGGAGATGGTCGTCCGGAGGTAATATTCAATAATGTTTATGACGGTCATGTCCATTCCGTGCCTTCCTATATCTATTTGGGCAACGAGAAAGCTGATTACGGAGTCGAAAATCGTTTGGAGTTTCACAATAAAAATAGCGGTATTTCTCTTATTGCCGACCTGGATTTGGATGGATTTCCGGAAGTGGTTTTCAGTACTCCTGATGGAGTTCGTATCTACGAAGGGAGCAGGGAGGGACCCAGACTGGATCAATTTGTCGACTTATCAACTCATGGACATCACGCTGATATGGAGGTTGCTGATTTTAACCGCGACGGATACCTTGACTTGCTTGCCGTCGCTTCTGGCGTCTCGGGTGAATACAAAACTTCACCCCTCTTTTATGGTTCGGCAAACGGATTTTATGAATCAGGCATGGATGCCCTGAAATGCGCGGGAATCCGATCGGTCATCGGTGATGTCAATAAAGATGGCTATCTTGACGTTTTATTCCACGATAAAGGAGACTTTATACTAATTTATACAGGTGATTCTGAAGGCTACTCTGAAGATCGTACGATCAAAGTGCCATGCCATGGTCTTTTAGATGCAGCAACGCCTAATCTGGCTGACATAAATGGGGATGGGTGGCTGGATCTTATTGTTGGCATTCTCGGTCATCGCTTGCGCTATAAAGACACCTTGCGAATTTTCTTCGGCGGTCCCGATGGCTACCAAACTGATAATGTGCAGGAATTGCTTGCTGGCTATAGTGGCGGGTTCACCGGGATTGCAGATTATAACAATGATGGCTATCTCGACCTCCTGGCAACTTCCTATGCCACTCCCACCTCAAGGACACCACCGGTCCAATTATTTTACGGCAATGGAAAAACCTTGGATTTCGATAATCCCGTAGACCTTCCGGGATATGCCGCCGGTGCGGTTACCCAGGTCGATTTGAACCGTGATGGGTGGATCGATATCGTTCTTGGCTGCCATCGCAACGATATCGGGCACCAGGTAGACTCATTGATTTACTGGAATAGCCCACAAGGGTTTTCACCTAACCGGGTGAACGGCATACCCGGATTGGGACCCCATGCTATGACTACCTTTGATCGTGGGAATTCTTATACCCGGGAACCTGTTGAACATTATATTTCCCCTCCCTATGAGATAGGAGAAAAGCGGCCCCGCAGCATTCAATGGGTATCTGAAGAATCAGCACTTTTAAAATTGAAGTTTCAGCTTCGTTCGGCGGTGAGCGAAGAAGGGTTGGCTTCTGCGGCATGGATGGGACCGGAGGGAGAGGATTCTTATTTTGAAAGTTCAGGCGAAGAAATTCATGGCAGCCTTGAGCCCTCTCGCTGGCTACAGTATAAAGCCACTTTCGTTTCTCCCTACGCCTGCGGTTCGCCAAAACTAAAGGAAGTACGGATAGAATTGTAAAAATCGAAGGCGCAGTTTACCACGGATGAAGTATGGTTAAAGCGTAATGGACAATTGTCGATGGAGTGGATATCGCACCGGCATAATTTATCCGTATCCTTATTATTAAATATTTTGGTTAACTTTCTTAATCAAAAAGATCAAAAAGAGCACGATATTAAAAGCTAATGCTGGCCAGATGAGGAGAAGATCAATGCGAATATTGGAATACATAGATATTCCGGATTCATAATAAACATAAAGTCCCAAAGCAAGTAGCGGGAGTATAAGCGCTAACTTTCTAAACAACTTTCGTTTCGTATCCGAAAGATTATTGTGCTTTGAGCAGCGATAGAAGAAAATACTCAAGAGAGGTATTAATAAAATCAGCGCGATGATAGGCAGCTGTATCCAGGCTTCTCTCTCCGGCGGCGCCATTTGGTCGATAATTAATAAGCGGTTTTCGTCAGAATACCTGAAAACAGGACCCTGGAGGACTAATTCGGGGGCCCCCTTGGGGACATAAGAAAATACGATTTATTTATCTCCAACGGTTGGTCCTTCCAAAGGTTTCTCATACCAGGGGGCTCTCATTTTTTTATTTTCGTCGTAATCATCTGCGGTTATTGGCGGCATTAATGAGAACGGAATGAGCCCCGGTGCCGTATGCCCTCTGAGAACTTTATCAACTCTAAATTTTCCTCTCGGGGGATTGGCGTTTGTTCTATTTTCAGAATTCGCTTCTAATACCGTGACAACCAAAACGTCGAAATTCGGGTTTCTCAATAGGGATACGTTAGATGGAATCGTTTCCTCAACCCCATCACTATAGGTGAAACTATGAAAAATCAGGATGAATGCTATATACAGCTTCTTCATGAATCTAATCTAATTAATTTTGAGACAACGCCCAAATATTCTTAACGCAACCTCGAAAAAAATAGAGCGCCACGTTTGGAAAAAATAGAGCTCCACGTTTGGAAAAAAAATTGGAGGGCCACGCTCGAAAAATAATAATGGAGGGCCACGCTCCGTCGTGGCCGCAAAGTATGAATAATATAAAATCAATGAATAATAATATCTAATCTCGGACGCAACGGAGTGCGTCCCTCCAACCTTTGACCTTCGACTTTTGGCTTTCGACCTGAATTTAAGAATAATATTCGATCGCTGCGCGTAAGGCGTCCACTTCCCTCTCAATCTTCTCAAGGGTCTGCATGCCCGTTTTAAAAAGAAAAATATGCTTTTGGAAGGATTCTACATTCGGGCAATCTCCCTCATGATAGCTTTTTACTTCACCTTTATACCTTGAATCGAAGTGGGGCGATCGCTCCGGTGGTCCATAAAATGTCATTGTCTGAAAAATAGGTTCGAGGTGTACGGGTGAACACATGCCGTAGAGTCCATCGCCACCCAGTTCGATATACTTATTGCGGAAGGTGTGCCAGTCCACCCCCAGGGCTTCTTCATCGAGAATAATGGGATAGGAAAAATAGGAGTGAACAATTCCCTCGGGCTCCACCGGTGGAATGAGCCAGCTGCACTTTGTGTCTTCGATTACGGCTTCAAATTGCGAAGCGATGTAGCGACGCGCGGCGACGAGATAATCAAGCCTCTCAAGTTGACCCAGGCCAAGGGCCGCTTGCATGGACGACATGCGAAAATTATAGCCGAGGCTATCGTGCCGCTTATATCCCCAGTCCTGCCGTTCATCGCGTGGAATCATTGTCTCCCCGGGCTTTGCTGTAAGTGTGCGATAACCCTGGACCGCGGCTTTACGGATTTTACCACCGTATTCTTTGTCGGAGGTGAGAACCATTCCCCCATCACCAGCAGTGGTCATATGTTTGGATCCCTGAAAACTGAAACTCGACGCGTGACCGATGGTGCCGGCAATCCGGCCTTTGTAAATCCCAAAGAAACATTGGGCACTGTCTTCAACGACGGTCAATTCATGTTTCTCTGCTAAATCCAGGAGAGGGTCCATATCAGCTGGTAAACCAAAAATATGAACGGGAATAATTGCCTTAGTGAAGGGGGTGATTTTTCGCGCGACATCAGCCGGATCGATATTGAAAGTACGTGGATCGCTATCAGCGAATACAGGTACGGCTCCACACTGGATAGCGGCAAAGGCGGTGGCCGCCATCGTATTAGTCGGGACGATTACTTCATCACCCGGCCCAATACCTGCGCCGAGTAAACAGGAGAGTAAGGTGCCAGAACCCGAATTCTGCGAAATAGCATAAGGGACGCCAAACTTCTGGGCGAACGCGGCCTCAAAACGTTCAAGCATATCCGCCGATTCCCAGTTTCCAAAACCTGCTTCGAGCACCTCGTTAACATAACGGCGATCAGCCTCGCCACACCGGTTGGGTGGCAAATGACTAAAAATCTCTTTCACATCGAACTCTTTAGTTTCAACCATAACTCAATTTCTCCTTTATACATTTATTGAACTATATCGAATAACTGCCAAGACATATCTGGAAAAAATGGAACGAGGGTATGCGTATTTTCTAAAATTTAATCTAATGGATGTTATGATTGCTTTAAGTTGATATTATTAAAATATTCAATTATCAGGTGATAACTTTAGAATAGTCCTATAAATTTGCTTTTATTCGGGGCGAGAATGCTCATAATAATTGTTAAAATATAACACACGCGCTTTTATTCGTATGAAATCGAAAGTTTTACATTAGTTCAGGATGCTAATGTAATCACTAAAATCAAAACTTCGTAAAGCCATCAAAAAAATATATATCATAGAAGACGACGCGATGATTTGCGATATGATTGCAAGAATCATCGATACGTACTTCCCGGATATTGAACTCGTGGGGACCAGCCAAAACGGGCGCGATGTTTTAAATTTAAGTCCGGAACAGCAACCCGATATTGCGATTGTCGATATAATGCTACCGGGTGAAAACGGTTTGGATATCTTACAACCGCTGAAAAATAAATATTCTAAAATAAAGGTTCTAATTTACTCGGGATTTTTAACCCTTGATACGATCAGCATGGCTGTTGCGGGAAGAGCCGATGGCGTTCTAGATAAATCCGAAGGAGTAGAGGCTTTAAAGATAGCGATTACTGTTATGATGGCTGAAGGGTTCTATTATAACCCTGAAATCATCGAACAATTACAAACCGCCTGAATAGAAGCGGGTAGGTTGTAAGTGGTAGAGTCTTAGATGGGTAAAAGTGGAAATAGAATAAATTTAGGTATCTCTTTCGCCCTTTGACGCTGAGTTCTATTCAGAGTCCAAAGTGTAATCTATTAATTCAGCGAGTATGGCGGAACTTTCCGCATAGCGACTTCGATAGATAATAAAATTAAAGGTGCCGGTTTGAGGGCCAGTGTCTATGATTTTATCCTTCAGCTCTTCGGCTCTCGCCCAATCTTTATTGCCATAGAGATAAGCATAGGAATACCTGTCGTCTATAAATTTGAATGAAATATGGGTATATTCTGTATCATAATAGCCGAAATCGTAGTATCTGTCTAATTGAATGACACCCTTAACTTTTATTTCCCTACTTAAGTAGAGGATCTGGTCTCTTTCAATTACACTTAAGGATTTAAATTCTTCAACCGTTGATTTTGTAGGTGTATTTTGCTTTAATGTTTCTACAACCGGCTCATTGACAATTTGACTGACTGTTTCTGCAACCGGTTCTACGGCCGGTTCTTCAACAAATTGAGTAACCGGTTCTACGACCGGTTCTTCAACAAATTGACTAACCGGTTCTTCAACAGATTCATCAACTGGTTCGTCGACAGTTTCATCAACGGGCTCTACGGCCGGTTCTGCTTCATCAGGTGGTTCACCAATTAGCTTGTATATATTTTCTTGTGCTTCCGGATGACCAAAATCATTTGCGCTATTTAACCAGAATAGCGCTTTATCAATGTCCAATGGCACGCCCATACCTTCGACATATCGCATTCCGACATCGAACTTTAATTCGGCACCACCAGCTTCTGCCGCGGCGTTAAACATAATTTCCGCGTCTTCTGAACTCTGAGATACTCCAAGACCCTCGTCATAGTATAAACCTAATTTATAAAGTGAATTTGCGTCACCCAGGGCTGCCGCTTTATGATAAAAACGTGCGGCTTCTTTATAATGTTTCTTCCCATCAAATTGTTCCGCGGCTTTTCGATACCATGTAGATGCTTCCACGACATCTTTCTTTACGCCATTTCCCTGGCTGAAGTAATCGCCCAATGTCTCGATCGCAAAAATTTCACCATCGTCTGCTGCGCGCCGGCACCATATTGCTGCTTTTCTGTAAGCGTCCTGCGAGTCGAGCTGTCTGGCAGCTTTAATCATCCATTTTGCAGCTTGGCTATTACTTTGAGGTAGTCCATGTCCTTTGCCGTAAAATAACCCTAAATAATATTGTGCTTTGGGATGATCTTGCTCGGCGGCGAGATAAAACCAATTGGCCGCGTCTTTTTCATTTTTTTCGACGCCAGCCCCTTTGGCAAAAATAACACCTAAATTATATTGCGACTTAACATGGCCCTCCGCCGCAGCCTTGCGCAGCCATTTTACCGCTTCCGTTGAGTCTTGTTGCACTCCTCTACCCAATTGATATTTCATTCCGCGCATATAATACCCTTCAGCCGTGTTTGGCTCGGAGGTTTGGCCTCGTACTTCACCCAAAGGATATAAAATAAATCCGGAGAGAATAATAATAAGCAGGGTGTGGTGATGAAATCTTAAGTTCATGGATAGAATTTACAGTCCAAATAAAATAAGCTATGGAATGATTACAATAAATAGTATACGGTGATCAGTAGTCAGTAAATAAAATATACTTACAAATATTAACGAGAAGGACCGGTGTGTTTTGATCACTTCACCTCAATTCATGTCCTGAATAGTGCTAGTCTAAAGTATGTTTATTTGGTAATCTTAATAATTAAAAAGGTAACAATGAAAAGAACCATAATTGCGGGAATTATTCTAACTCATATTTTAATATCAAGTTATAATCTCTACGCGACCCCAGAAGCTTTTGAAGTGGGACCAGCGACCCAGGATCAGCTCCCGGGAGGGAAAGAGGCCGACGGGATTATTGGCGATTTTATCATGCGCAATAATTTGATCGAAGCGGTTATTTCACATAACGCACATTTGCGGAAAGCCAATATTGGGACGAACTGGGATGCTGTAACTCCCGGGTGTCTCTATGACTTGACTAGAAGGGGAACAAACAACGATCAATTAACAATTTTCAGACCATCACACCAAAACGGTCCCGTCTCTTATGTGCGAATTGTAAACGATGGCAGCGAAGGAAATGCTGTTGTTGAAACCGTGGTATCGGCGACAATCAATAATGGGTTATTCAAGCGGCATGAATATCATTTGCAGGATGGCTGGCAGGGCCTTTACGTCATCAGCACGCTGCATAATAAATCGCATAGCCCGATTACTATAGAGACTCGAGATCTGATTACCAATGAAGCGCCTCGTACGGTAACATTATCCGATTTAAAAACGGTAAGAGGAATAACGGTTGGAGGGTCGATAGATCCTCACCATAAGGCGGGTTATGCCTGTGGCTGGGTGGAGCTGAATGGTATGACTGCTCCTCCGGATACTATTGAATTGGCACCGAATGAAGAAATCAGTTATGCGCGATTTTTAATGGTGGGGAATTCCCCCGCGCAGGCATTTGGTCTGGTTGCCGAGCGCCAGGGGAGCGTGGGAATGGTTGTGGGAACAATTAAAGAGAAAGACGGTACTCCCGCTTTATTTGCCAAAGTAGATGTAGCAATAGATGAAGAGACGGTCACTGCATACCCGGATAGTGAGGGTAATTATAGTTTTAATCTTCCTGAGGGAAAATACAACTTGACGGTCAATGATCTTGGGCGATTCCCGATTGAAAAGAATATAACTGTCAGGGCCGCCAAAACGCGAAAAGAAAATTTTGTTTTGAAACCGGCATCGGCCATCCAATTTTCAATTCGTAGTGAGGATGGTAAAAGCATTCCCTGCAAAGCACAGTTTATTGGCATAGAGGGGACACCCTCGCCAAACCTGGGTCCCAGCAACCGTGCCCACGGTTGCCTGGATCAGTATCATTCTGAAAGCGGAGATTTCCGTGTTCAACTATCAGCAGGTACTTACCGCGTCATTGTTACGCACGGCATTGAATATACCCACTTAGAAAAAGTTGTAAGTATCAAAGAGGGAGAGATGATGCCGTTTGCTGGTACCCTCGCGAGAATCGTTAATACGGTGGGTTGGATCAGCGCAGATTACCACAACCATTCCTCCCTGAGCGGTGATAACACGACAGGCACTGATGATAGAATTATCAATCTCGCGGCAGAGCAGATCGAATTCGCTCCGACGACAGAGCATAACCGTCTCTACGATTGGCGCCCGCACATTGAAAAACTCGGATTGGTGGAAGAAATAAATACCATCTCCGGTGTTGAATTGACCGGGCGGGGTGCTCACTTTAATGCATTCCCTATTAAGCCCGTTCCCCATACTCAAGATGGGGGTGCACCGGTATGGCAGACCGACCCGCGAATTAATGCCATTGTCCTGCGGAATTTTCAGGGTTTTATGCCCGAACGATGGGTGCATTTAAATCATCCTGATATGGTTGAAGACTTTAATGATAGGAATGAAGACGGACATGCGGATGGAGGGTATCAAGGACTACAAAATTTAATTGATGCAGCTGAAACCTGGGTGGGAGACACCAATACTTATGATATATTCACGCGAGCACCTTTTCACATCGGAAAAGGTGATGAGGGTGAGGAAGAGGTGCACTATGATCGACAATTTATCTGGCTGCAATTGCTTAACCGCGGCCACCGTTATTGGAGTATCGCTGTGTCTGATGCGCATTCCATTCATGGTAACGGGGTCGGTGGTTGGAGGATCTATGTTCCTAGTTCAACCGATGAACCTTCAGAATTAAATTGGAAAGAGCTCATTCGAAATTCGAAAGCGGGTCAGATTCTCATGACCAATGGGCCGTTTTTACAGGTTGAAACCGAGGATGGGGTGATAGCGGGTGGCACGACACGAGCCATGGGTTCCATTAATTTAAAAGTTAAAGTGCAGACTACGGATTGGATCGATATTGATCGAATACAGATCCTCGTGAATAGCAGACAGCGAAGCGATTTGAATTACACGCGTGAAAGTCATCCCCAAATGTTTCAGGAAGGGGTGGTGAAGTTTAACCAAACTTTGCAAGTACCTATCAGTGAAGACAGCCATTTGATTGTCGTTGCCTATGGTGAGAACTCAGACTTGAAGACAGGCTACGGAAGCAGTTGGCAGGCGGAAATGCATCCCTGTGCATATATAAACCCGATATTCGTCGATGCCGATGGAGGCGGATTTACTCCGAATGGGGATACACTTGATTTTCCCATTCCCACTAAAGGGTTATCTGTAGATGCCGCAAAAGAAATTCTCAAACGGCTGTAACCAGTAGGAGTTTTAAGTGTTAGGTGTTAGGTTTTAAGCTTAAGATTAAATAAAAAATTACTTCAATCTTACCTAAAACTTAACACCTAAAACCTAACACTTAACATTTTTCCATTGGAAAAATGTTAAACCGTAGCACTGGTCCCGCCATCGATATTTATCGATGCGCCGGTGATAAAGGTGCCCCGATCTGATACGAGGAACGTTACAAGGTCAGCGACCTCGTTAGCCTCTCCAAGGCGTCCAAGCGGGACGTTTTTGCCTTGCTCGACGCACCAGTCTTCATAACTGAGTGGGCTGTTTATCGCTTTCCAGGCGCGCATGCCCTGGGCGGAAATAATATTTGTCAGGCAGACCGTGTTAACGCGTATATTATGTGGCGCCATGTCGTGTGATAACGCCTTGGTGAAAGCGATACCCGCAGCGCGGCTCACGGAGGTCGGCATCGATTGCGCACCAGGGGCTTTGCCGCCGGGGTGGGTGATATTTATGATACAGCCGTTCCTTTTCTTTTTCATCCCGGGAACCACTATACGGGAACAGCGCACTGCGGACCAGAATTTGAGGTCAAAGTCTTCCTGCCATATCTCTTCCGTGGCATCTTCGAAATGATGAACGGCCGATCGCCCGGCATTATTGATCAGTATGTCGACATCGCCATACTCAGCGATCACCGTTTCAAGAAATCGATGGATGTCTTGCTCAACGGTTACGTCCGCTGGAATGGCGAGTATTTTTGCACCCGCCTGTTTACCTATTTCTTCTGCTGCATCATTTAGCACATCGGGGCGTCGCGCGCAGATGGCGACACGACACCCTTCTTCTGCCAGTTTTTTGGCTATGGCTTTGCCAATTCCTTCACTGCCGCCCGTTATAACCGCAACTTTTTCCGTAAGATTCGTTTCTATCATTTATTATCTGGTTTATTAATTATTAATATTAAACAGGCATTGTCCGTTTCGTATAAGCCCTGCCGGTTTTTACCCCCGTTTCGCGATCGTAACAGTTCATAAACTTTACACCTTCATCAATCTTAATGCTCACGTTGTCCGTGTGGGCTCCTTCTAGAAAATGTATTCCCGCGTTCTGACAAGCGGACTTAACTGTATTGCGTGCGTTCTCCATATCCGGCGAGTAGGGTGGGTCGTGTGCATTGGGGTAGCCTAATGACATGCCCATGTCACCCGGTCCCCATTCCGCAAATATAATACCCGGCACCTTGGCTGTAGCCTCCGCGTTGGCGAGGGCGCGCTTATTTTCAATTTTTAGACCGAGGAAAATTTCACCCTCAGGATTCAAAGGCCATGGGTCAGCTTTTAGCAGATAATCATCGGGTGGAAGACCCCAAATCTCAGCGGCTCTCATTTGTCCCCCCGCTCCACGTCTTCCCGGTTCATCCCCATCTTTCATACCCACGGTTTGAAAGGGAAAGCGACATGCTTGGACAAAGGCTCGAACCGCGTCGGGGGATTCCGCGTGGCATAAGAGTATGCCATGCACTCCCTGACAGAGGGCCTGTTTACACATCCAGGCGTTAGCGCGAACATCGGCCTCACTGGAACCTTCAAGTGGCAGGTCGATACATACTGCAGGGGTGCGATGACCGCTGGCAGTCGGTCCGCCGTCGACCAGACCCTGCATGAAGGCACCGAGTGCATTCATGTCATAAATATTGTGCTCCATGCTTACTTGAATATAGTCGGCAAAGGTTTTAGCTAATGCTTTGCCGCCTTCGTAGCTTACATCCGGAGCGACAGTATAATAAACCGGTTGATTATGTTCCAGTAGCTCTATGACTTTATTAATACGTTTTGTCATTTTATAAAATATTGTTTAGTAGGTTAGATTTTCTTATCCTGGCCCTTATTTTTCGCCGAATCGTTTTGCCATAGCGTATTTATCTTCCACGCCGATAAGCTCATTGAAAGCTTTAAAATTCATAAGGCGATCATCTTCCCCCAGGGTAGTACCATCGCTATAAAGCTTCTCGTATATTATACGCATTGTTTTGGCGGCCCCATAGAGACCAGCCAGGGGATAGAGAATGAGATGAAATCCCATTTCCGCCAGTTGCTCTTTCGGTAATACCGGTGTCTTTCCCCCTTCGATCATATTGGCGACATTAGGCGCGGGAGAGCGCCGTCCGATTTCAGCCAGTTGTTCTAAGGACCCCGGTGCTTCGACAAAACTGGCATCCGCTCCTAACTCGCGGGCGCCTTCCACCCGGGCAATGGCTTCATTGAGATTTACCGCTGCCTCCGCGTCGGTGCGCGCGACGATAAAGAAATCACGGTCATTGCGTGCCTCAACGGCCGCTCGAATCTTGTCAAAATACTGTTCGCGCTCGATTACTTTCTTCCCACGCATGTGACCGCACTTCTTTGGCCAGACCTGGTCTTCGAGGAAACAACCCGCCGCGCCTGCGGCGATGAGATCATTAACGGTGCGGAATACATTCAGTGGGTTTCCGTAGCCGGTATCGGCGTCAATAATGATCGGAATGGACACGCTTTCGCATATGTGGCGAGAGCGGTCTTTCATTTCAGTCTGCGTTAACAGTCCCATATCCGGTTCGCCAATCTCCGACGCCGACACCGAGTAGCCTGAGACAAATCCCAAGGGGAACCCAACCCGCTCCGCGATTTTCGCGGAGAGCGCATCGTAGACTCCAGGAAATGCGATGGAGCCCACTTCATCAAGAATGCTTTGAATTCGATTTTTACTCATAAATTTCCGATTTAAAAGTGTTTGTGTAATTCAATCATTCACAAATTACCATCACATGAGAAATACGGTCAAGTGCGTAGCTTAGCGGTCTTCATTCTAATTCTGGAGGGCCACACGGGTAGGATCGCGTCCTTCCATCCGTGCGATGAGTGCAACCCTGTAAACCATTGGTTCCTTTTGACATACGGCGTATTGGATATAGATTATTCCTTATATTTAGTTATTCTCACCTGCATAATGCTGCCATAATATATTTTAAAGAATCATGATTAAATCTATGCAAACCGACGGGCGAGTCCTTACCGATTCCCAAATCGAACATTTTAAGACATTTGGTTTCCTCATGCGTCGAAAACTGTTCAGCACTGAAGAGATGGAAAAAATAGATGAAGAGTATGAAATCGGTATGGCTAATACCCTGAGCCATAATAAAAAAGAGGCGGGTGAGCGCGGTCAATTTAACTGGTCAAATTTAAATCCCCGGATTTCATACATCAGTAGTCTTATTGAAGACCCGCGTATAGTTGGAGCGGCGGAACAGCTGCTGGGAGAAGATGCCTTCGGTGTCAGTACGAATTGCAATCTCTTTAATGGGAATCGCACGGAATGGCATCCCGATTTGGACAACCATCATTTTAGGGGGGCTAAATTTCTTTTATATTCACCTGCAATTGATGGGAATAGCGGGGCACTGCGCGTTATCCCGGGCTCCCATAAAGCTGAGTTTAGCGATCAACTCCATCGTATCGGCTTGAAAGGTTCCAGCGTTGCAACTGACAGTTCCTATTTAAAGAGATCGGGTCTCGGGATCAATGATATCCCCGCTTTCGTCTGTAAATCTGAACCGGGTGACATGATAACTTTTGATTCTCGACTCTGGCACGCATCCTGGGCGGGGGAAAAAGGCCGTCGCATGGTTAGTTTCAATTTTTGCGCTTATCCGAAAACAGCTGAGGAGAAAGAGGCGATGTTACTGGATGCAGAGGTATCACGTGATATCGTTAAGGAACTCTTTCCCGAACCGCCCTGTTATGACAAGTGGTTGGAAAATGCCGAGGATAACCCAAGGTTTAAACACTGGGTGCCCGCTTTAAAAGAATTCGGGTTTATAGATTAGGATATAGGTCGAATGTCGAAGGTCAAAAGTCGAATGAGAAGATATAAATTTAGAAATAGATCCTTCAAATTATAATTCAATATCTTGCATAAAACTTAAAACCTAATACGTAACACTGAAAAATTAACATTTTTTCAACCTTCGACTATTATCCTCATGACCCTTCAATTGAACAGTTTGATCGAGCTTAACAATGGAAAGACGATGCCTCGTTTGGGACTCGGTGTTTTCGAGATGCGATCTGGAGAAAAATCCGTTGAAACAATCGCCTATGCATTACAAAAAGGTTACCGTCACCTTGATACCGCGAACCTATATAATAATGAAGCTGAAGTAGGTGAGGCGGTGCGCGCCTCGGGGTTGAGCCGTGAGGACGTGTTTGTGACGACCAAATTGTGGAACAGTGATCACGGTTATGACTCCGCATTGAAAGCTTTTGAAAAAAGCCTTAAATTAATGAAATTCGATTATGTCGACCTCTACCTTATTCACTGGCCTGTTCCGCAGGGACGACTGGAATCGTGGAGAGCATTCGAAAAACTATACGCAGAGGGGAGTTGCAAGGCGATTGGGGTGAGTAATTATATGGTTCAGCATATAGACGAACTGCATAAGCAGGCGAAGGTAGTTCCGGCGGTAAATCAAATTGAACTTCACCCTTTTAATTACGCTCAAAGAAAACCCGTGATCGAACTCTGCCAGAAACATAATATTTGTGTTGAATGTTACAGCCCGTTGACCAAGGGAATGCGTTTGCGAGATCCAGGATTAATGGAAATTGCCAAGCGCTATGATCGCTCAACCGCGCAGATTCTTATTCGATGGGGATTGCAGAAAGGTTTTGTCACGATCCCTAAATCTGCGCGTCCTGAGCGCATATTAGAAAATGCAAACGTATTCGACTTCTCGATTGGCGAAGACGATATGATTGCGCTCGAAACGCTCAATGAAAATTACAGCTGTACCTGGGACCCGACTGATGAGCCCTGAATTGGGCGTGTCATAGTTTAGGTAAAAGAGAATTAAAAATTCTCCGCCGTAATTTCGGGAGCCCAGTATTCATCGAAAGCTTGTTTTAAATCTCTCTTCATTTGATCGGATACCGGATAGTAGGGTGGGCGTGTAATTCCCGAGTCTTCAAGCCATCCCGTGAGATCCGCACGCGCTTTTCCTACGATCCCATGGCGATAACCGGCATCACGTATCGAATTAAGGTTTTTGGATTCCCAATCGATCAGCTTTTTGTGGTACTGAGTCGCCTTCTCCCAGCTACCTTCCTTACAGGCATTCATGTACTGAATGTGCCATCTTGGCAAAGTGTTGACCCAGTAGCTGTAACACCCTTTTGCCCCGAGCATCATGCCAACCACCATGCTGGGATCCGTGGTAAAATGGGCGAGATGACCGGAGTTATTCATGATTTCTGTCAATTCACCAATAACGGAAGTCGCTAATTTAGAGCCGATAAACTGTTCGGGAAATAACTTTGCCAGACGCGCATAATCGACACCGGTTAAGGGAGGACCGCAACGCGGGTGAGCATAGTGTACCCAACGCGCTTCCGGCGCGGCATTAGCCAGGTCTTCCCAGAACCGTTCAATATCTGATTTTGCCAATGGCATAAAAAAGGGGAAAGCGACATGAAAATTAGGGATACCGACATCGCACGCTATTTTTATTCGATCGATGATACCCTGGGTAGAACTCCACGTTACTCCCATCGCTGCATCTACTTCCGTTTGATCCATGGCTTTGCCAAAGATTGTCGCAAGCTGTTGAAATTCGTCCCGCTCGATGGCATAAAATTCACCGTCGCTATCGGATGTATAGATACCGTCTACTCCCGCCGATGCTAATTTCTGGCAATTACGCTGAAGGGCGCCTTCATCTATGTATCCTCCGGTCGTCCAAGGAGTGGCCACCGCTGACCAGAGCCCATTGAGGGTGGTCGTGTCCAAAGCCCTCATGACGCGTAGGTATAAATATTAATAGCTAATTTAATGTTAGCAAAATACCATCTAAATAATCGTCATTGTAAAGCTCGAAAGCGCTTTCCACTACCATCAGGTTGCGCTCTGCCATCTCCTTTTTAAATCTCGTAGAAATAATTCCGGTAATCCATAATTGTGTATGCTCTTTGGATTGGCGCGCAATCCGATCAAAATAATTCGTGTTTTTGTGATCCTCCGCGGCGGTTTCTTCAGTCCAAAACGCATAGTCGATGGGGGCGGGGATAATTCTTTTTCCCGATTCCGTATTGCACACAATAAAACCTTGTTCGGCATGGATCGCGACAATCTTTTCATAATTTTGATCTATATGAATGATAAGATCCACGGTGCGCTGAAATAATAATGCATCTTCCATGCTATCAGCCTGTAGGGCGACGGCACAAAATTCTTTAAAGTTGGTAACCGCATTGAGATTTGAAATCTGCCAGCAAACGAAATTTTTTTGAGTTGGAGAGTACCAGGGGTGATGGAGCATTTTTTTCGCCAGACGATTTTCCAAATTCCCTCCCTCTCTAAGGAGTTTTAAATTGGCGTCGGGTATATCACTCGGGTGCAAATCTGCGGCCAGGTCTCGGACCTGGTTCGAGCGATTTGCCGAGCTGATCGCCATGCCGGCGAGTCCTATGGGTGAGAACTTCAAAGCCATACCGACAGTCATACCACCGGCAACAGAGGCCCAGGCGATATCTTTAAGCTCGTTTTGCAGTTGCTCGTTGCTCGAGTAGGGATCGACAGTAAGCTTTTCAGCAATTTCCTTTTTCGCCTTCGTATACCCTAACATCGTGGCAGCAATATTGTCTTTGAAATGCTCACCTGATTTAACATTTGCGCCAGTAACTTTTCTTCCGGCTTTACCGATATAGCGAGCGGCACTTTTCGGCACACTGG
The DNA here is from genome assembly GCA_963692525.1 of Opitutales bacterium. GTDB lineage: Bacteria > Verrucomicrobiota > Verrucomicrobiia > Opitutales > PNEW01 > PNEW01. The sequence goes on along the minus strand of OY829953.1, from coordinate 3,867,511 downwards.
ACACGGTGCCCACGGGATTAGTTATCGTATGATAAGCTCCTTGAAGCGGACTCATCGCGGCTGCCGTCATACTCTCAGTAAATATTTTCGATTTTTTAATTTCTACAATTTTAGCCAGGGCGTAAATTTCGTGAACGCGTGTAATTAACATATCATTTCCAAACGCCTTGAAATTGCCAAAGTCAGATTGGATGGTATAGTAGTTGGTGAAGCCATCATTAGTAACAGCCTCTTCCACACGGTGGTAGGGGCCGGAGAGTATTTCCGCAGGCATTATATCACTCGCTTTTAAGAGGGGTACATCTTCGAATGAATCAGTTTCTCCGATTAGTGTATTGATGAGCGTAAAATAACTGAATAGAGCTAAAAAGAAAAATTTCATCATCGTTAAGCCTCCTGTTTTTGTTCTCGAAATTGAGAAACAACACCTACTTGAGAATAGCTATTAAATATACTTTAATAGCATAAAGCTTATGCAATTTATGGCAACTTTATCGGGGTGGATGCGTGTAGGATGAAGTGCTTTTTACTATATTTTACCAATTAAAATCAATTAAGAGGAGTATAGCATGATACATATTATTCGCATCCTGTCTCTTGGACTTGAACAAAATATTTCTGAATAAACAGAAAAAATAAATTAATGTGCGAAGTGTATAAAGAGGCTGTCAATCGTGTTGCCCTCAGACCGAGTCATAACGAGTGCATGACTTTAAAAACAAAACTTCCTCGACTACTCCTTCAATGCGAGATGAACCATGATTTTAATCTGTGGATTTTCTCCATCGAGGACGCACCGCAAGCGCAGCCAGCTGCCAAAATTATTTAATTCACAGGCGTAGAGCTTTTCTTCCGTAATATGAAAGGGTTCAGTCCCTTCCTTATCACACCAGAAGAGGCCATCGGGTGAAATTTGAGGAATAAATTTCATCGATGCCCCCTCGGCCAGATTGATAACACGAACGAACCATGTCACCTCGCTCGCCCAGCCACATTCATACGGTTCAGTATCGAAATTCTCCGTATAAGTTTCGTTCTGTTCAATAGTTGCGGTATGGGATCGCCTGAGCATGTAAAGATAGAGATAGACAGAGGTTAACTCTAAGCGTGTTAATTATTATAATTGAAAGTTACCAATCTACAGATACGAGCACGGAGTCAAAGAAAAGGAAATTGCGGACGGGTAAGTGGGTTCGGACGTCGAAGAAAAAATTTAGAAGACGATCGCATGAGTAATAGGTCTCTTCATAAGCGGGAACTGGAATGTCCCGTAGATCCATTACGCGATCATTGATCTGTAGTTCGACATTGCGTCGCGTCTCTAAATCGAACTGCCAGCGGAGGTAATGCCAGTTTATCTTCGTGGGCACTTCATTGTGACAGAGCGCGAAATCACCACCGGGAACTTCTTTCCAGTCATCCGGGTTTTGTGTATGCAGGTCTTTTGGGGTGGGAGTACCATCGATCTGCATTTTAGTGGTTACTTGAACGGATGTCTTATAGAACCACTTTCGAACATAGTTTCCCTCGGGGTCCGTATTGACGTATCTTAGAGAACAGAAGTAGCGCTTACCATCCGGGCCTTCGTTAATATCATTACCGAGGGTAAAGTCACCGAACATCGCTTCCGATGGGTGATAATTGCCGTCAAACGGCAATGCCCCCTTTAAAGTATTGTCGAATACAGCTTCCGCTTTGTAAGTGAAATAAGTTTCCAGTTGGACAAGGCTGCGCTTCGCAAAAGTCATGCGTTTGATTAGAACGCAGGAGTGGTTGGGTCGAGGCCGCGTCGCCAGTTTTAAGGCGTATTCACCGCCCACGCTTCCATGAGTGCCAATGTCAAAAAATGTACAATTACTCAGTTGTGCTGGACGCAAGTCACGAAACATGGGTTTAATATCATCGAGACTGTCATTGTAATTACCGATCAATGTGCACCAGCCATTAATGCCCTCATCGAAATCATCAAAAAAGAGTATCCTCTTAAGCGGGTTGTACTTGCTCAAACGCAAGTCGGCATAGGGGTAATGGGTGGTGTTTTTGCTATTCATGCAGCTTGTATATGCATAAGAAGAAGAGTTGCTAAAAACTAATTACTTTCCGCGTGCGTAAGGATCAGCTGCATCGCGTAAGCCATCGCCTAAAAAGTTAAAGGCGAGAACGGCTACGATTACCGCTCCGGCCGGGAGCATCAACCACGGATAAAGCGCGACCGTCTGTATATTCTGCGCGCGTTGAAGGAGGACACCCCAGCTGATCGCCGGTGCACGCAGACCTAATCCTAAAAAACTGAGCGCTGTTTCACTGATGATCATGGCGGGTATGGCGAGGGTCGTGGCGGCGATAATATGACTCGTAAAAGAGGGAAGCATGTGGCGGAATATTATTCGCATCGTGCCACATCCGCTTAAACGGGCTGCCATCACGTAATCTTCTTCACGCAGAGCGAGAAATTTTCCGCGCACGACGCGGGCGAGCGAGGTCCATCCAAAAAGCGAAATAATAAGCGTTATCGCGAAGTATATTTTAATTATCGACCAGTCTTTCGGTAGTGCTGCGGCCAGTCCCATCCATAATGGGATCGTGGGGATGGAACGAACAAATTCGATTGAACGTTGAATAATTGAGTCGATAAAGCCACCGAAGTAACCGGATATACCGCCCAGGGTTATGCCCAGAATGAGACTTAAAGTCACACCGATAAGCCCAATCGACAAGGAGATGCGCGTGCCATAGATGAGGCGGGACCAGAGGTCTCTGCCCAGTTCGTCGCTGCCCAGCCAATAAATATCGGTGCGAAGTTCCACATCCTGAATGCTGAAAAGGTGCCGGTCCATTTCAAATAAACCCAGGAATTTATAGGGATCGCCATGAGCGAAAAAATGAATCGGAACTTTATTGTCGGGTTCGAGAGTAAACACACGCATATAAGTTTCCGGGTCGCGCTTTCCCGTGAGGTTTTCTACATAAGGGCGAAATGAACCGTTGTCGAACCAGTGTATGGTTTGCGGCGGACAGTAGGAAAAGTGTGGATTTGTTTCGTGGGGAGTTCCGGTCGAGAGGAATTCAGCGATAAACGCAATGAAGTAGAATCCGATGACAATGAATAATGAAATCAGGGCCATTTTATGTCTTTTGAAACGCCACCACATCAATTGCCACTGAGTGGCGATGTCCTTGCGATCGACACCCGCTTCCTTAGTTAGTATGGTGCTGGATTTCTGACTCATGACTCGGTCCCTCCTGTACGAATCCGTGGATCACAAATTAAGAGTAAAATATCAGAGATCAGGGTGCCGATAACCGTCATCACTCCCAGGAGGAGCACAATCGTGCCCGCGAGGTACATATCTTGCGAAACGAGCGCTCGCAGGAGCAGAGGGCCCACCGTGGGCAGGCTCAGCACGACCGAGACAATCACACTGCCTGATACCAACAATGGGAGGACATAGCCAATGGTACTGAGAAAAGGGTTCATTGTTATACGTACCGGATATTTCAGAATAAGTCTCCACTCGCGCATACCCTTCGCTCGGGCGGTAGTGACGTAGGGTTTCTGAAGTTCGTCCAAGAGGTTTGCGCGAATAACACGAATGAGTGCCGCGGTTCCACCCATACCCAAAATAATTGCCGGAATCCATATATGTTTCATTAAATCCCATACGCGGGCCAGACTCCACGGAGCCACCATGAATTCCGGTGAAAACAAACCGCCGACACTGATACCCAGTTGAGAGTAGGCAAAATACATGAGAACAAGTGCGAGTAGGAATTCGGGGACCGCCAATCCAATGAATCCTACGAAAGTAAATGCGTAATCACTTATCGAATGTTGACGAACCGCAGAATAGATACCGATGGGTATGGCCAGTATCCAGGTGAACAAAACCGAGGTAAGGGTAAGAACAATCGTAAGCAAGAGACGTTCGCCGATAAGTTCGGTGGCGGGGCGTTCGTAACTGAAAGACCATCCAAAATCTCCATGCAACATCCCATTGACCATTTTAAGATATTGTATGTGCAAAGGTTTATCTAAACCGTACTGTCTCCTGAGATTCTCTATTACTTCCAGACTGACGCTGTCCCCTTGATTTTGAAGATGGGCGATGTGGGCATCGAGGAAATCACCGGGTGGAAGCTGAATTATGAAAAAAGATACAACGGATATACCTACGATCATTACCAGCATCCATCCAATTCGACGTAGTATATAATGTAGCATGGAAAAAAATTAATTATTGATTAAGTTACGATCAATAAAGAATTGATCCGGGCGTGCAATACCCGGGGTCTGTAATCCTGCGCTGTTAGGTGCGAGATCGGGGACATTACGGAAATAATTTTTCACGACAACAATTCCATTGTTTGCCGGAGATTGTCCAACCGTACCAATAACATACAAATTATCACTATGAATACGCCAAAGCTCTTTTCCCAGCTCTGTTCGCAACGCTGAGGGGAGCCTACTGCCTTCATCAAAAATCTCCAGCAACCGAATTAAGTCACCTGTTGGAGCTACACCTCTTCGCCCTTTGTGATTAACCCATAATCCGACATAGGGTGCGAATCGACACCCTCCGTCGGCAGGAACAGTAAAATGAGGATATGTCCAAGGGTTTTCTGACCCGCCTGTAACCCACATATGTATCTGGTGTTTATTAGTGGTCATACGCGTTGAATATAAACTGCGCTCTTCGACTACTAAATGTACGTAGAGTCCAATGGCCTTCCAGTGGTTTACCAAAAGTTCACCTACACTTTCAAAATTTACAAACGATCCCCGTGTCACGGATAGAGTTATCATCAGTCTTTTCTTACCATCGTCGCGCAAGCGGTAGCCTTCACGATCTCTTTTTATCAGGCCAATGGTATCCAAGAGCTCATTGGCTTTATCCAAGTCGCGCACTGCAAATTTTTTCTCATATTCAGAACCTGGATAATACTGATTATCAGGCAGGGGTACAAAAGCTCTCTCTTTTCCAATCCCGAGGAAAACGGATTCGTTTATCTCTTCTCGATCGATGGCCAATGAGAGAGCGATGCGAAAATCACGATTTTTTAGCCATTTGTTAATTTGCGGGTCTCCTTCCCAACTTTGATTAACGAATAGCGCTGCTTCTTGTCCTCCCAGGTTTGGCCAGAAGAGCACGCGGTAATTCCCCTTTTGTTCATTCATCTTGAGCACCGGAACTTTGTCGATGAGGACATGACGGTGTTGCATGTCAACCTCGCCGGCGATAACGCGTGCATTGAATACTTCGAAATCCTCAACCAGATGTAAATCAATCTTATCGATATAAGGTAGTTGGTTTCCTTCGGGATCAACGGCAAAGTAATAGGGATTGCGTTCCAAGGTAAATTTCTCACCGGTGATCAGGGTAACCGGTTTCCATGGACCGACAATTGGCAGCTCAAGATTGTCGGAAAACACAGCCTTTCTTTTAAATAAAAGCTGCCAATTTGCAGACTCAACTTCTTCCTCCTCAGCTATTTTATTTAATTCACTCAAAGGTGTGTATTTCGGGTGAAACTGCTTCAGGTAATGCGCGGGAGCATAGAGGGGACATATCCAACCTTTAGTAATCTGACCTCCAATAGTATAAGCGGCGACCCTCTCGATGAACACATGGTTCGGGCGATGGAAGGTGTAACGGATCGTATAGTCATCTAACTTTTCAAATTCGCATATTTGTCCATCTGCTTGATACCAAAAACTTACGGCCGCGTTAATATTGTCATTTTTAGTCACATCCTCGAAGGCGAAAGCAAAGTCATCAGCCGTGAACGGCATACCATCAGACCATTTCATCCCCTTGCGCAGATGAAAGGTAAAGGTGGTCCCATCTTCACTCACCTCCCAGGATTTCGCGATATGCGGCACGATCGTTTGCCCGTCGAGATCATAGTAGAGTAAGTGATCATGCATTATTCGCTGAATGTTTTGAGCATCAGCGCGTCCCGTAAATCCACGCCGCCACGTGCCGCCATACTGTCCGATGCGTTCGATCGGGGGAACGATCAAAGGTTCATCCGGTAAGCGATCTTCTACCGGCGGCAACATGCCTTCACTGACAAGTTTCGCCAGTTCTGGTGCTTCATTATAGGTTGTAGGTTTTGGACCGGTGTAAACGAAACTGAACGCATCGGTGTTTACTGTAGTCTGTTCAGGGGTGTTCGTGTCGGATAAGGCTTTAGTATCGTTATTCTTGGAACAGCCATAAACTACTGTCATGGATAGAGCTATAATGAGTAGACTCAATATTCTATAGCTCTCAGTTTTCCTGGTATCCATGATTCTTATATCAAGAGCTATCTCGTTCCTGCGGGGTTTATGTTTACACAAAATTATGACTTCATAAATAGGTACCAGTAATAATAGGTTTAGCAATAATCTTCGTCCCATCGGCCACGACCAGCCGTCGCCGAGGCTATGGCCGACAGGCTCCGCGTGGCCCTCCAGAAAAGGTATAATAGGGAGGGCCACGCTCCGTCGTGGCCGCTTGAAGTATTGATTAAATAATTAGTACGATTTAATCGTTACAAAAAGAGATGGTAAATAAGGTAAAAGATGACGAGAACGAAGCTTGATTCAGTGAGATAATCACTCCCTCATTACTCTTCCCTGCCTGTCCTGAGCGTAGTCGAAGGGAACCCTGCCATATGATTATCATTCTACCCGATATCCGACGTTTGATATTCGATATCCGATATTCGAGGTGTTAGGTTTCCATCGCAAATCAAACGTCGTATATCGGAAATCGTATATCTTTCTTAATAATTTTCGAAGGGAACCCCGCTCAATCTCGCTCAAAGAAAAACTGCTCAGTCCGCGCGATACCGGGATTCTGCAAGGCCGCGCTATTGGGTGCGACATCGGGAACATTACGGAAATTATTTTTTACTACCACTATGCCATTCCAGGCCGGGGAGTTTCCCACGATCCCGATGGCATAGACATTGTCTGCGTGAATTCGCCAAATCTCTTTACCCAATTCGATTCGTCTATCTTTAGGAACTCGATTACCCTGCTCAAAGATATCAATCAACCGTTTGAAATTACCATAGGGCGGGATACCATTACGACCCTCTGATTCATACGAATTGCCGATCAGCGACGCAAAAAACGACAACCTTTTTATTGGAATAGGTATCTCAGGATAAATCCAAGGGTTTTCACTGCCACCAGTCCCCCAGATCATCAATTGATGTTCGTTTTTACCCCTACGCATTACAAACAGACTGCGCTCTTCAATCTTTAATTGGAGTTTAATTCCGACTTCTTTAAAATGGATCACTGCCAGTTCAGCAATGCCTTCGAAATCTAGAAACATCCGGCTTGGCACTCCAAGATATATGATGAGCGGGCTATCCGAATCGGTACGCAAACGGTATCCCTCTTTATTTTTTCTCTCAAGACCGATTTGATCCAAGAGGGCATTAGCTTTTACCAGATCCCTTTGTGCGTATTTTTTTTCGTATTCAGGTCCCGGGTAGTAAGGATTGTTTGGGAGTGCAATAAACGGTCGTGGTTCGCCCTCACCCAGAAATATAGATTCTAGTATCTCTTCCCTGTCAATAGAGAGTGAGAGTGCGATGCGGAAGTCACGGTTTCGGAGCCACTTTTCGATCTCTGGATCTCCCTCCCAGGTTTGGTTAAAAAAAATTGCAGCTTCAGATCCTCCCAGGGCGGGCCAATAAAGTATACGGTAGTTTCCTTTTTTTGACTCCTTAATGAGTGCGGGTAGCTTGTTAATTAGAATGTGACGGTGTTGCATGTCGACCTCACCTGCAATAACCCGGGTATTAAAAACTTCCATGTTCTCAAACAAACGCATCTCAATCTTGTCGATATAAGGTAATTGGTTTCCCTCGGGATCGATGGCGAAATAGTACGGATTGCGCTCGAGTGAAAACAACTCGCTCGATATGGGTGAGACTGTTTTCCACGGACCGACAACCGGTAAATCCGGATTTTCGGGGACCGAACACATACGTTGGAATAACTGCCCCCAGTTTTCTAAACCTGCCGCCTTTATCTTACGCTCCAGTTCATCCGCATCGGCGTATTGTGGGAGAAACTGTCTTAAATAGTGACGGGGTGCATACAAGGGACCTAGCCATCTGCGGAAAGATTGGCCCCCCGCGGCCAGACTGGCGACGTTCTCGATAAAGACGAAGTTTGGGATATGGAAAGTGTATGCTACTGTATAATCATCGATCTTTTTCATGCGGCATAATTGTCCATCTGCTTTCAGGTAGCTGGGTTTATTCAAGTTGAGATTGTTATTCGCGGTAATCTCTTCGTAGGCGAAGACAAAGTCATCAGCGGTGAACGGCATGCCATCTGACCACTTCATGCCTTTGCGCAAATGAAAAGTGAAGACTGTCCCGTCTTCATTGATTTCCCATCCCTTCGCGATGTGGGGGACTAATGTTTGTCCATCGAAGTCATAATAAATCAAATGATCGTGAAGAATTCGATCGATCGATTGGCGGTCGAAGGGACCCATAAATCCTCGCCTCCAGGTACCGCCGTATTGGCCGATCCGCTCGATCACCGGGACAATCATGGGATCTTCGGGGAGTCTTTCTTCGACCGGAGGTAACGCGCCCGCTTCTACAAGTTTTTTCAGCTCCGGAGATTCGCTGAATGTCCTGGGAATTGTTCCGGTGTGAACGAAACTGAAACCCTCGGTGTTAACAGTGACTTGCTTACTTGTGCCATTGTCCGCCGCAGTAATCGTTTCGTTATTTCTCGAACAACCAGACAATACTGCGGTGATTGCAGCCAGCAGGAAAACAAGGTACATTTGCACTCTATTTATGCGTATATGACTCACAATACTTTTCACCCTGGGTATATGAAAGCTCATAGATATTACAAGGTGTATGTCACAGGCCAATTACTGCAGGGGTTGCCTCGAACGACATGCAATTTTCCACGGGTGGGTTCAGTAATAACTACCGCTGTCGTAATACAGTCTGTGAATCCTTCTTCTTCTCGATGCCGGCAAATACCGCCATTCGGATAGTCCGTATGGTCGCTTAAAATTGCTAATACAAGCTGAGGTGTCAGGCGGCCGCGCTCTGAGCGTAGTTTTTTACGCAAGCCAAAAGTGCGGTGTTCTGAACATTTCAATTCCGAACCATCCACGCCAAGGTATGGACTGGTTTCAGGACCGATCGGGTGATTAGCATGCGTGCAAATACCGTCCTCGGCAGGAAGGACATCAATACCGCCGGCATTCCATTCAATGGAGGCGCTTTTGCCTTCACTGTCCATGATCAGGCAGTTTCCGAAACCTTGTAATCCAAAGCGATTCACCAGTTCAATGGATTCATCGATTGAACTTCCGGCCAGTGTCAGAATCCCCCATACTTTAAAAGACATTCCTCCTTCTCTGCCTGCAGTGGAATAGAGGTTGTTGCGATAGAGACTCATTCCTGTCGACCACATGCCATAACCCAATGTTTCACCGGGGTAACACAAGATGAGCATGTTATAAGCGGTTTAAGTAGATATCTGTTTAATAAAACAAACCACACTAAAAATCTAAGCAGTTTATATAGTAAATAAAGATAATAAATATGGGACTAAGCTGACGGGACGAAAAGTTACGTCTCCCGATCTGCATGTCCCAAATCTTTAAATCGGGAGTTACCTGCACGAGAAATGAATAAAAAGAGCAATCATAAAGTTGCTTCAGCAAAGGAAAGTCTTAGGAAAAGGGATCCAGAGCTATTTGAACCGGGTGCTGATAAGACAGGTATTGCCAGTGACTACATAATTGACATTAGGAGACTAAAACGAGGTCAACCGGTGGTTATTTACTGCCGGGTCTCCGGGAATGTTCAAGAAAGTTCTCAAAACCTCAGCAATCAGGGTGAGAATTTAAAGAATGAGTCAAAGCAGCGGGAATTTGTAGTTCTTAAGATAGTATCAGAAGTAGCTTCTGGCTGGAAGGAAGACCGTGATGCCCTCAAGTTAGCAGCAGAATATGCTCTTGCAAAAGACGCCGTTCTCGTTGCGGAATCTGTAACGCGATTTATTCGAAGCAGGGATTACAACAGTGTGACAAACTGGAATGCGAAGCCCACCGTTGCAGATTATAATCGATTACAGCTTGAAACAGATGGTGTGGAGCTTGCGACCTTAATTAATCCTGATGCCACCCCAGAGGAGATAAGATCTTATGAGACTAAGCGAGGTAAGAAATCAAAAGGCAATCCAGGTGGTCGTCCTAAGAAATGTTCTCCTGGATACAAAAAAAGGGAAAGACAGATGTATTTGCCAATAGTCTTAGAACGGTATAAACAGAACAAGAATATTGCAGCCATTGCTAGGAGTGTGAATTTAAAATACGACACTGTGTATAGCTGGATTGTGAAATTTTCTTAAATCTTTATTTTTTTATGTCCGTTAAGATATTTAATATTTTTATCATGTTGGGTTCTAAATGGATGCATTACTATGTTAGCTGCTATAATTTGAAAGAAAGCGTTATATGCAGAGTACTTAATATATAATGTATAGTAGTGTGTAAGTTAGATGTAATAGTTTTTTGGATAGATTAAGTATGATGTTGGATCCGATAAGTGATGTATTGGTGAAAAGGATTAAAGGTATACATCAAATGGTGGATGTTGCAGTTTTTGAATAAATTAAATATGATGTTAGATTCGATAAGTGATGTAGATAAAGATGATGTATTGGTGAAATGAATTACATGGAAAAGGAATTAAAGCTATACATCAAATGGTGGGTGTAGGGTTAATAAGGGGATAAGATAAAAAGGTTATAAGGTATTTTTGTATTCTAGATTTAAATCATGCTTTAATGCTTAAGGTTCGTTCACGAGAACGAATCTGATTTCGTTCAAATTTTACCATCTTAGTTTTTTATTCGTAAGTCAGGATTTAGTGATAACTTAATCACTTTTTTATTACTTGCTTCAGAACCGTTTCAAGGGATAAGGAAGGGCCAGAGGATGAACTTTCTAATTAAGATGCTGGATTCCTCACACGACTTTGAATACGGGGTTTTACTCCCTCCGGGAACTAAGTTGCGCAGGGTGCAGACCCGAGCGAAGAATCCCGGCTTGAAAGCGGACCCACTCAATGAGGATATCCCCACCTTTATGTGATAGTTATTAATAAGACAGAATTAATGTATAATAGTCCTTGCTATTAGCGTTATCATTTATAGCGATTTCCCCGCTAATCCCTTCCGGGATCCATTGACTTTAGAGGGATTTCTCATCCCTCTACGGCCATAAGGTTTTTAGCCATTGAAGGAAATAAATGAGAAAGAGACTTCGGAATTGCCCATTATGCCTAATCTCAAAGAGAAGCCCGACCCCAAAGATAAGTGGAGATAACCATGACCTTGGCACATTGTTTTTTCTCATCAATAATTTGTTTAAAGTAGAGCAGAAAAAGTCCCCTATTAATATTTCAATTTTTGCCCATTCATTTACCCTGAAATAAAAAGGAAGTGGTCAGTTAAGTAATAAGTTCCTTTTTAGGATAGGGATTGGATGTGAACACGCTTTAAAAACATTACATGGTTTTGTAGCAAGAGACCTGGTTAGCATAGATGTTATCCATTACCACATTTTCATTTTTCACTGGGTTAAAGTGGTCATAATACCCGTTTCCCCTTCCCCAGAGCAGACCAGAAATTTATGGAAATTTACGAGGGTGCGGGATGGTCGGGAGGGTTGTGCCCGGCGGCCTGTTTACAACGTCGTCGTAAGCAGTCCTCAAAGACATTAACTTGGGAAAATTTTTCCCCAGGGGAACATTAATCAAAAAATTGAACACCGTGAATTTTACGAACCCGTAATAATAAGTAGGTGAGGGGCACACCATACTTTTTCTAATTTGGTGTAACGCAGGAACGGCCCGGACTTATATTTGAATTAAAGACACGAGTTAAAAAAGGATTAACAATGAATGATTCACCAAAGATTATTGAGGATTGCATCAGGGAGCTCGCGGAGCGTGAGGTTATCGAGGAGACAAAGGACGGTGTGACCGTGAGGCTAAGCAGGACGGAGCGTTTGAGGATAGAATCCTCGGGGAGAGTTATTCCTGATCCATGGCGACGCGATAACTCTCACCGAAGTTTTGGGGGTGATTAACCGTGAGGGACCCGGTCCCCCTGGGACAAGACCCCACAAGGTAGCAAACTCGGAGAATTCGCCACACACGGCCTTTTGACCTCGAAATTGAATGATATAACGCTTTCTATAAGAAAACGTTACGTTGAGGGCATAGATCGACGCTCCAAGGCCTCGATGCGACGCAACCCCATCTCAAAAACAACATCCACCGGGACCAGCCCCAAAAGAGGTAGTCTCAAAACAATGATGCATAGGCGTAGAGATCTCCACAGGGTAAAAGCAAAGAGAGAGCTCGGAGTTAGGATAGGGATACCGGGACATCAAAACCGATGCGGCATGACAGCGGAAAATAAAAAAGTGGTGAAGGGGTTTAGAGGATAGTGGAGCATAACAACCTCAAGCAGGTATGATGCAACCCGGGACCCGGAGTCCTTTCTAGGTTACCCAGACTAACTTTTCAAGTGGCTCAGTTTCCGTGGTCTCGACCACTTTCTAAAGGGATAGCCGTATCTGAGCACACAAACAATTTCCTAACACAAAGCTAGAAAATGCAAATTCCTTGGTGTTATTGAAAATTTAGAAGGGGCTATTTTCGCCAAGGCAAGCCAGCTAGTCGAGAACGACAGTTTGGCTAAGATCGACTTGTTTGGCGGTAAATCCGCTGCTCATTCTGTCCCTACATCATCTCGAGCCCAAGGGACAATTTCCGGTTCAAACTTACCTTCATATTTCTGCTTCAGTCGATTCATATACAGCCCCTCATACTTGAATAGCTTTAGCAAAAGCAGTTCAACATACCATCGGCCCACATCCCATGATTCGAAGCAGGCATTCACACATATGTTACTATCATTAGCATGAACTAAGGTATTGCGGATCTTTATCAGTGTTGCTGGCCCATCGCATAAACTGTAGATAATACTCTTGCGGAACGCCTCTAATTTTTGGCAGCTTTGAGGTATCTTCGGATCGATTCCTGTTTTTTCAAGTGCTGCGCGTAATTGACGAGCGGCAGAATTAAGTTTCTTATAAAATTTAAGCGAGAGTATTATACGAGCCAGACGTTCAAGAGCCGCTTGCGTAAGGACGATTCCAGCTGCAAGGGCATTGCTCTCGTTACTACGCAGATACCAATAGAGTGCCAGGCGGATCGGCGAATACTCAGTTGACACCAAAAACCTCTCCTCATCAGGTGATTGTTCAAGTTGACACCAAAAACCTGGAAACACTTCTGAGAGCGTCTCACCATTGAGGGATTCATCAAACCATGAAGATAAACTGAGCCAAGGGTGTGTTGGATAGATACCCCATTGTTCCCAAGCTTTCTCGTCATTCTTGTCGCTTCCGGATATTAAAGTCACTCCACAAGACGCACCACGTGCAAATGACAAAAACAAATACAGTCCGAATAAGAGCTTTTGAGCTTCTTCCACGGAAAACAATTCTCCATCCACCCGTTGGATGGAACCCTCATGGGTGATACCGTATCCGCTCTCTTCTTTTAGCGTCTTCTTTACTTCAGATAACTCAGGAACTGCCTTGAATTTGATACACCATGGAGAAGCTTGTAGCCGTACCGTACCCGTTTCATCATCCGCTCTTAGCCTACATTTAAAATCAGGTAAATTGACAACATTGAATCTTACAGATTGAAGCTTATGGCCAGTTTCGATAGCTGTGACTGGCTAAGTTGAGTGAGAGCCAAGTTTGCCCTATAGCCCCCGTTTAAATACGCCTTAGTAATTGATGCTTCTATTTCGAGACCAGAAGGGAGGCGAATCTTCAGTGGTTGTTCGCCGGGCATGGTCGGGATTTTAAAATGCACAAGTGAATGTAACTCGGCCTTAATATCGATGAAAACTCGAGGTACCGGCGATAGCCTCAGCACCACGTTCGCTGATACCCCTTCCAGAATTCCGTTGCCGCCAATGATCTGAATCTGGGTTTTAGCTAATGGAATCTGGCAATTCACTCTTTTGTGCGTCATAAGCCTCCGCGTCATTCACTTGAATATAACTGAGTTGAAATGGAGGGGTGGTTATCCATGATAGTTGAATTATCTCATTCCTTGCATTGAGTCCCCGCAATTATCGCTTATAGCGTTACACATTTCAAGAAAAACTGTTCTTGATACTGCCACATGAGGACGCTCAATTGTGCAGAAGTAGGAAATAAAGTGTACCTAGGAGGTAATTGGCCGAATTCTTGATCCAAAGCTTAGAAAGAAGAACCCCTTTATCCACTAATGCAATAATAGGGAGTTTTTAGTTGCAGCGGCATGCATTGGCTAAGACCGAGATTCCCTTGTAACTGCAATATGATCCGCGGCTGGCTTTCAAGACTCTACCGTATTCGAAGACTCACTGAAGAAATCCTCTCGATATCGGAACTCGTTCACGTCCGTGCCGCCTCTATCCCGGTTCGGCTTCAGATCTTGCGAACCACCACCGGATACGCGTACCCAGCTAACTGGCATTTTGTCAAGGAGGCAAAGAAAGTGATCGCGATCAGTGCCGAGACTATGACGGGTGACAGAGTTGGAGTGATCCCTGATCGGACCCCGTTATTCGTACCAATTTTTAAGTAAGAGAGTTACCGGGTGTTAATGGTTTAAGGATTGATGTATATGAGAGATCTTGGCGAAGTGAGGGCCTAGCCCGAACGCGGCCAAGATCGGAAAGGAATGTGACAAACTCTAGTGGGCTTTTAAAGCCTAACCGACTGTGGGGATGTTCATTATTGTAATTATGACGCCATTGTTCGATTACCACTTGGGCTTCAGCTACGCTGAGCAACACTTCACGGTTCAAACACTCATCGCGTAAGCGGTTGTGAAACGACTCGATGAAACCGGTTGTTATTCTCGCTATCGCTCGTTGAAGAGTCGCTTCGCTCGAGGCCAAGGACTGTCAGGGTCGATGTAGATAATGTGCACCAATTACGATAAGATCCGATAGATTTAACTCCCAGACAGGATAATCTGTCAGATTATGTCCTAGCTAGTACAAGTTATAACCACGTGCTTTCGAATATCTGATCCAGGGTAATACTTACTCGCCCTTCAGTTGCTTCCAAGTCTTTGGCAGCCATTCCCGCGCCAACCGCTGGGCTTCGGCAACTTGTAAAGCAGTCATCTTCTCTGCCAGTTTGTCTCTTTCTAATCGGATGTCTTTCAATTTCCCTGGAGTAGTTCGTGAAGCGGCCAAGTTAAGCCACTTGTGGGCTTGTACATAGTCCTGGGGAACGCCTCTGCCATTGTCATACATAAACCCAAGGTTGTATTGGGCAATGGCGTGTCCCTGTTCTGCCGCGAGACTGAACCACTTTACTGCTTCTTACTTCTTGGTCCTGGGGAACGCCTTCGCCATTGTCATACATAAACCCAAGGTTGTATTGGGCAATGGCGTTTCCCTGTTCTGCTGCGAGACGGTACCACTTCAATGCTTCTTGATAGTCCTGAGGAACGCCTCTGCCATTGTCATACATAAACCCAAGGTTGTATTGGGCAATGGCGTTCCCTGTTCTGCTGCCAGACGGTACCACTTCAATGCTTCTATAACCCCAAGGTTGTATTGGGCACCGACATCTCCCTGTTCTGCTGCCAGACGGTACCACTTCACTGCTTCTTGGTGGTCCTGGGGAACGCCTCTGCCATTGTCATACATAACCCCAAGTTTGTATTGGGCATAAGCGTATCCCTGTTCTGCTGCCAGACGGTACCACTTCAATGCTTCTTGATAGTCCTGGGGAACGCCTCTACCATTGTCATACATAACCCCAAGGTTGTATTGGGCACCGACATCTCCCTGTTCTGCCGCCAGACGGTACCACTTCACTGCTTCTTGGTGGTCCTGGGGAACGCCTCTGCCATTGTCATACATAACCCCAAGTTTGTATTGGGCATAAGCGTATCCCTGTTCTGCTGCCAGACGGTACCACTTCAATGCTTCTTGGTGGTCCTGGGGAACGTCTTTGCCATTGTTATACATCAACCCAAGGAGGAATTGGGCACCGGCATCTCCCTGTTCTGCCTCCACCCGCAGTTGTTCGATCTCTGTTGACTGAGCTATCACAGCTGCGACACATACAAACACCAGAATTGCAGCGTTTAGAATGTATGCTTTGGGTCTCATCCTATGGGAACTAAACCGTCTTGTTAACTATCCATGGCTTTTCGCTCTAGCTGGTTAGCGGCCCGTCCAGTGATGCCTTCGCGCAACTCTTCGAGTTTGCACGCCGCGTTTGATTGGGACTTTTTAGGCAAGATCCTTTCGGGTAGCGACTTTTCTATTTGCCGGACAATGAGCCCACTTTTTGCACTAAGATGAGACATAAGGGTATTGATCTTATTTTGAAAAATCCACAACTCAGGCGTACTTTGCTCCTTATGCACTAGAAGCTCTTTGCTGTGTAACTCGATGCAATAGCTGAGGATTCGATCCCCGACAGCATTATACTTTGTGGAAAGGTCACCAGGGACAATATTTTCCCCGTTTGTTGAACAGATGCTAATGTCAGCTACTGATAGTTTTCGGAAGTTCACTTCAATTCAGGAAGATATGGTCTACCGGGCCAAAAGAACTCAACAGCATAGTTCTTTGAAAGTGGATCGGGGGATTAATTTCAAAAAAATGGACCAAAAATAGCGTATTCGAGTCAAGTGTATTACTCCCGATATTTGTTATTAAATCCGGTATATTAAGGACAAAGGTAATTCTAGCTCTTTAAAGGGCGTGGTTGAGGTAAAATTCATTTTTTACACACCACTAAGGTGTCCATTCCGTTTTCAAAACATCACCAACTTGAATTAAGTCTGTATATTAATAATTTATGAAAACAAAATAAGATTTGCATAATGAAGGGTAAGTATGAGGTTGTATATTATCTTCCAAAACAGTGCTCCGCTCAGTAAGTAAGAGGAAAAGCGTCCAAGGGCAGTCTTAAAGACCACCCAACCTTTACAATAGTTAGAGCAGGAGTTATCCTACTATATTGAACAAGCTATGATTGCTTGCTTCTTAAAATAATAAGGATCTAAAAAGAATAGGCCTTTACCCTGTGGGTTACGACCCAAGTTCAGTTAAAACCTGGGTTGTGACAACCGGAACCCTCGAGCATCTGATTTGGGTATGCGTGGCTTTTTTGGTAGAGCAAAAAAGAGACCTATTACCGTTCAAATTTATCACACCAAACAGGAAATAATCTTGCTTTATGGGAAGGGTGTAAATAGTGACATAAAGGATATCATACTCCCCATCACTTAGCGGCCATTCGAATGCTCTTCAGTTGGCTGGTTGTACCGCTTAATCTTGCGAACTCAGTGCACGGCCCAGTCCGAAAGACGGTTCTGTGAGTTTTTATGCCAAGCGTCAATTTTAATCGGAAGAGGGAATATAAATTGACCCGAACAATAAATATGTTCCTTACGGGGCTTCTTTTTTTTATCACTCCATGGGTTGCTCAAGGTTGGAACAGTACTGGGCACAGAATGGTCGCGTTGATTGCATGGGAGCAGCTTGACGCGCAGACACAAGCCAAAGTCGTAAAGATCCTAAAGAAGCACGAGCGCTTCGATAAAGATTTCGAGGACCACATGTCGGAAAAAATCGAAGATGTCTGACCAGGCAACCAGAGACATGTGGATCTTCGCTCACGCGGCTACATGGCCGGACATTGTGCGAAGATTCTCGGGTGAAGACCGCGATAAGTATCATCACTCGTACTGGCACTATATCAACGAGCCGGTGTTTTTAAGTTGCGATGACAAAAAATACTTCCAAAAGGACCCAGACGATCCCGCTAAAGGATACGACATTCCCGTTGACCTGGACAAGGAATGGTCTTCTGGAATGAGACTTAAAGAGCTCAATATTATCCGAGCGCTCACACTCTCAACAACTCGCATGAAACGTCCAACAGCATCATTAAGAGAGAAGGCGATAGAGCTGTGCTGGATCTTCCACTTGGTCGGTGACCTCCATCAACCGCTGCATTCAACGGCATTATATTCTGAGCGCGGCTTCCCCACTGGTGATCGTGGTGGCAATTTGATTAAACTCACTACATTGGGTAATCTGCACTCTCTGTGGGACTCGAGGGCAGGAACAGGTAAATCGCTATCTCTTCTCAGTAAGAGAGCTAATAGTTGGATCGCTGACCAGAACCTGTCGACATTGGGTGAGACGGCATTTCAGGATACAAATATTGAGAATTGGCTCAAGGAGAGTTACGATGCTGCCCGGCAATTTGTATACAATGAAGAGATTCTCAAAGCGATATCAGAGCAAGAGGCAGAACTTCAAGGGGAGGATACATTTGAAAACGGAACGGCTAAAATTCCTATAAGCCAAGACTACAAAGAGATGGGGACAATATTAGCTAAAGAACGTGTCGTGCAAGCAGGATATCGATTGGCTGCTGTTATTGAAGGTGTGATTAGCGATTAAAACCTGAGTAATTTAAAGCGGACTAATCACAATGGAGTGAAACCCTCTCGTCGCCGACAGAGACGACGAGGGCCCTCTACTGGGCTACCTAGCAAAGCAGTAAGGCCGAAACCTGTGTGGAGTTGGGATTTTGTTGCCTAGCGCACCGATCGCGGAGGACAACTGCGGATGTTGACTTTGATCGATAAGCATACTCGCCAATGTCTGGCCATAAAGGTAGCTCGTTCGCCCAAAAGCGAAGACGTGGTGCAAGTCTTAGTCGAAGCTATTGAAGTGTATGGCAGACCCCAATACATCCGTTCCGATAAAGGTTCGCAGTTCGCAGCAAAAAAAGTCAGAGAAGCACTCCTCAAGCACCAGATCGATATTATCTACATCGACCCTGGCAGCCCTTTGGCAGAACGACCATGTTGAATCCTTTAACCATCGACGGCGTGACGTACCGAGGAACGTAGTGATGCCATAGCGGAGCACTCATGTACCCCGGAGGCCTGGGCGGATCGGTGGAATGGTGCGGAATCTCGGAGACTGCCACGGATGCACCGTTTTGAGGGGCCTCGTATAACGCAAATAAACGATCGTCATACTGCAAGTATTTAATAAAAAATACTGTTGACTTATTTACGTATTTATCTACCGTTTAGCGCGGATATACATATAATCTACTATTTACTAGGATTGAGTTACAATCGGACAACCACGAAAGAATAAATCATGGGTGATGTGAAAACCATAGCGGAGGTGATTAATGCCGACGCGCAGGTAATAAGGAGCCATGCGCAAATCGCCTCGGACTCGGTAGGGAGTTACGCTCATTACAATGAGGGGCCACCTGTAAAGGTACTTGAGGCGGTGAAGGATTGCATAGCGGAGATTCACAGGGTGGCGGATCGGCTGGGGCGTGAGATCGAATCCCACCTCAACAATAACCAACAGGGAGGACAAAATGATTGAGGATAACAAGACGGTTTGGGGATACTGCAGGGTGAGCACCGAGAGGCAGGATTACCTGGGGCAAAAAGCTTCAATCTATGAGTACGCAAATAAGCGGGGCTGGCAAATAGACCGCGTTGTGCAAACGACGGTGAGTAGTCGCAAGGAGGAGAAGGAACGGGGCCTTGATGTTCTAAAGGAGGCGGCTCAAAGCGGGGAGGTGGACGTGATAATCTTCAGTGAATTATCGAGGCTTGGGCGGAGCGTTGGCCAGATATGCCGCCTGGTAACGTTCTATGTCGAGGATTGCGGGGTATCGCTCCACTTCATTAAGGAGGGGCTGGTGTTGGAGGACGGCAAGCGTGATGTAGGGACTAAGGTTACCTTCTTTATGTTCTCGATGCTTGCGGAGATCGAGCGGGACTTGATTAGTGAGCGTACCCGGAGCGCATTGCAGGCACGCAAGGATCAGGGCGTTGTCCTGGGACGCAAGCGGGGCACCTTCAAACTTAACGGACGCGGGGATGAGATCAAGAAGCGGGTTGACCAGGGGGTGAAGCTATACCGGATTGCGGATGATCTGAAAGTTGCCCCAAACACCCTGGCTGCGTGGCTTAAGAAGAATCGCAACGCTAAAGGTAAATGGATTTACAAAGAGGGTGCATCGTGACCGATGCTCTGGATGGAATAACTAAGCTTGGCGCGATTGCTCGCATGTTCGATGTCTCGCAGGAGATGGTGAAGTTGGTCTCGAAAGCGGTGCTGGTCGAGATGGAGGACAAGCATGGCGCCACCGATGCTCTTGAGGACTCGGCCCCGGCCCGCGTTGCGGAGATCCGAGAAGGTTGGGAATACCAGTCGGAGTATGTGCAGGTTGTTTTGGGGCGGCTTGAGAAATTGCGGGACGTTCGCTTGAGTCGGGCAAAGCGGCTGGAGATCTTTGATCCCGGCGAGGTGAGCAATGCAAAGCTGGATTATGTCGAGTCAGTGAATTATGCGCGGTCGTTTCAGGCGAGGGCTGATCGGTTTCTGTCTGGCCCGGAAGACGTCGAGGTTAAATCCGAGGGGGAGGGGGAGGAGGAGTAATGCTGGTTATCAAGTTATGGGGTGAGTGGGCGAAGTTTTCCCGTGCCACCGGGGAGTGGACGTGCCGCGATGCCGATGTTTTGTATTACCTGAAATTGCTTAAAGAACATCAAGTCTTTCTCCGCGAGGTGATGCCCTATTTCTGGGAAATCGAGTGGGAACTGGAGCAGGTGTTGCTCGATGAATTATCGGGCGGAGAGGAAGACCCACCGATTGTGGAGGTGATCGCGTGGGTCTTTGAGCCTCTCAAGGAGGTGGAGCACTGCTGGCTGACTCCTCGTGAATGGTATGGAGGGGGTTCTCATGAGTAGCTCGCTAAACCATGGAGGGGAGAAATATGCTAGTAATTAAGAAAAATGACGAGGTGCTTACCTTTGATCTCTATGAGTTGGAATGGGTAAGCTCTGACGAAGCCCCTGCTTCAGTCCTTAACGGTATGCTCCCCGCGGAGATTGGTCGCCCACAAATGGCTTTTTCCAATGAAGGGACTGAGGGGTAGGTATTGCGTTATTTGCAGAAGATATGGCCTTAGGATGAGCTTAAAGTGGTGGTGTTTGAGCCTGAACCTCCGCCTCCTGAGATCCCTGGCGTCCTGTATTGAGGGTGAAATAATGATAACAAAGGAAAGGAGTAAAATATGCCTAAAGAAAAGTTAGTCTGGGAAACCTAGAAAGGACTCAGACAATGAAAGGCAAAAGATACACGACCGAAGAGAAGATACGTATATTGCGGCAAGCAGAGAGGGGTAAATCGATCCAAGAAGTGTGCCGGGAGAATAACGTCAGCGAACAGACCTTCCACCGCTGGAAGCGTGAGTTTGGGATGATTGATGTCAACCAAGCCAAGCGGATGAAAGAGCTCTTTGAAGGAGAACGCGCGGCTAAAACGGATGCTGGCAGACAAGATGCTGGGGATAGAGATCCTGCAGGAGACCCTCGAAAAAAAATGGTAGATGTCGCTTACGCTCGGTAGTAAGCCCTGGGCACAAGCGGCAAGTGGCAGAGAGACTTGTGGCTCGGGGCCAGTGTTCGATGCGTGCAGCGTGCCGATACTTTCACCTGCCCCGTTGCACCTATGCGTATAAGGCCAAGCATCCGGATGCCTGGCTAACGAAACTGAAGGCGGTTATCACGGCAATACGCAAGGTGGGCTATGCGAAGATCACGAAGCTGTTGAAGGACGAAGGCTGGCAGGTGGGTAAACGGCTCGTGTAAGGTCTGCGACGTGAACTGGGGCTGGCTGATCTCCTCACGCAAGCCTAGGCGTCGGCGATGGGGTGTCTGCACCGGGCTGCCGATAAAGGCCGAACAACCCGACCCTGTTTGGACCTGGGATTTTATCCACGACAAAACGGTCCGCGGTGGCAGTTTAAAAATGTTGACCATGCTCGATGAGTACACCCGCGAGTATCGAGTGATCCATGTTGATCGCCATATAAATGCGGAAACGGTGCGCGGTATCATGCAAAAACTGCTTGTCCATCATGGGCCGCCACAATATATTCGCAGCGACAACGGTTCCGTTCCGAGGAGCGAAGCGACGACATGCAAAGCCATTCATTGAAAAGGAATTGAGAGCCTGGCTAACTGCGATGAAAATCAAAACCCTCTATATCGAACCAGGAAGCCCTTGGCAGAACGGATACATCGACCCGTCTATATAGAAATATATCAATGACTTAAAATGTTCCTGTATTATTATTGTCAATAAAGCTTGCAAGTAAACCTGATTGAGGCATTAGTTTGCTTGATGGAGGCAACTAAAGGAAAACGCAATAAATCGAGTCCCCTTAATAGCTGGGAGTACCCTAAAAAAAGTTCTATCACAATCAGGGAAGTTATCAATCGAACCGCTGGCGATGATTACGGATTTTCCTACCAGGTTTTGATTCCCGCGAAGTTCGCGGGCAAGCGAATGAGAAGACAGTTCAAGGATAAAGAGGTCGCTTTTGCCTGGGCAAAAGAACAACACGAACAATTGCTCCAACACGGGCAGCATCATTATAACCTGACCGGTTACCAATCCAAGGACGCTTTCAATGCGCTCGAAATACTGGAAGGCTTCGACATTACCCTCTCGAAGGCAGCGGAGTTTGCCAAGCTGCATTTGAATCCCCCGGCCGGTGATATCTCAGTGTTGGAGTTAACGGCAATATTGATTGAGGAAAAAGAAAAACAGAATCTGCGCTCGCGATCGATAAATGATATCCGCTCCCGGCTGGGAATCTTCTCTAGAAACTTTGGGAGCCGAGTGGTCAAGGAGATCTCTCAAACGGAAATAGAGGAGTGGCTCAATACCCTCAGTGCCCTCTCGGTGAGGAGTATTATAAACTACCGCTTGTGCTTAAGCTCCTTTTTTAACTATGCCGTCAACCAGGGCTACCGGGTCGATAATCCCGTGACGAAAATCCCCATGCCGAAAATAGACTGGAAGCCCCCTGTCATTCTCAAAGTCAATCAAGCGGAAGAGTTAGTCTTGCATGCGGCAAAGACCGATGAAGAAAAGGGGCTTTTACCTGTGGTCGCATTAGGACTGTTCGCAGGTTTAAGGAGCACTGAAATCTCGCGCCTTGACTGGTCGGCGATCGATCTGGAACGCAAGTTACTGACGGTTGGACCGCAGATAGCTAAAAAGCGCCAGTTAAGGGTGGTTGATCTAATGGACAATTGTGTGGCGTGGCTGCAGAGGTGCGATCATGAGACAGGGCGTATTGCACCATCCAATTTTTTTAAAAGCTTTGCAGAGCTTACCAAAGAAGCGGGTTTCCTCAAGTGGAAAGAAGAATACAGCAATGCGATGCGCCACAGCTTCGGCAGCTACTATTATGCCTTGACCAGTGATTCAAGCAAGACAGCAGCCATGCTGGGCCATAGATCGAGCGACCAGATGCTTTTTGATCATTACCGGAGTCTTGCTAGCAGAACAGAGGGGGAAAAATATTTCTCAATCCTCCCGGCAAATGCAGAGCAATCGGTTGTCGCATTTAAACCATTAGATTGATGGGGTATTGCCATCCGGGTTCATGATACCCTTAAGCAGCGAATTTAGCTGTAAAACAACTCGATTCCAAACCTTCAACCGCTATCTGTGCCTTTTTCCATGATTACTTTGGGTGACATCTTCAGCCTCACCAGCGAGGGGGTTGGCCAGATTAACGGTTACCGTAAGTGGGTCAGTTTGAAAATATTGAGTTTGCACCGCGCCGTTAGTGTGTCATAATCCTTCGTCGTGAAAGAGAGAACAAACCGTCTCCGCGAGGGCAAGCAGCTTGCCAAGTCTGTCGTAGAGTGGGATATGAGCAAGCGGCGAGAGGTCAGCCATAAGGTTGAGCCAGTGCATAAGTTAGGGCAGAAGGGCGAAGCCTCGTGGGCAAGGAAATTTATCATCGCAGTTCGCGGTTTAATTGGGTGGATCCTTGCGGGCAAGAAAACTTACACCTGACAGACACCACAAGACCAAGCAAAGGAGCCTCAAGAGCATTGAAGCGCCGAGCTGGGCTGTGTCCATTTCAAGTATTGGAGGATGGAGTCCCAAGGGTGGTCACATTTAAACCATTAGACTGTTAACGTGCATGAGCTTATCAATCTACAATCCCTGTAAGCACGGCATACCGGCAAAGGTATGGGAATTGCTTCGACGCAATAAAGCGTTTCAAAAAAAGACAGAGGAGCTTAGCAATTTTCAGGGCAATAAGGGAAGATGGGAAAAATTCATCTTCGTTAAAAGAGAAAAAAATTATTTTGCGAGGACTGCCTGGAACTGGATGCATGAACCAGTACGAATCCCACGTGGGCGTGGGCCCAAAGAAGGACATCGTCAGGTAGTAGGTCCGAGGATAAGAGAGGCACAGGTTAAGTTTTTAGAAAAATACGAAGAGGATAAAAAACAGGGGCGTGCCCCTTTAAAGCTTGATTCAATCTGGCCCGATACCCCTCGAGGATTCCAGAAGGCATACAGAGATTATTGGGCGGACTATACGGCGGATATTTGCGAGATCGTCCCTTCAGGATTATATCCCAACGAAGATGCAATACCCCCTGATATAGAAATAGCCCCTGCGCTGCCCCACGAAGACCATTCGCAAGCAGCTCTTGAGAGCTGCTTTTCGAATATGGCACTGGACAGTTAAAACTAATCGTTTATTTGCCGTCCCTCGTGTCTCTTTGAGAGAAAAAGTTCCCGTGATAAAATCATCGAGTTTATTACCGAAAAACTGAAAGAGGGCTCACCGGAACCAAAAGTCCAGTTGTTTGGGACAAAGGCGCAGTGGAGGTCCTTTCTAACTGTTGAACACTTTCGCGAATCTGATTCTTTACCACGGGCTGATGCGATTGAGAAATCGATTGAAGAGCTGAGATTTGGTAAGAACCTAAACCAGGTTTCTCGAAGAAGCCGATACTATTCCCGTATTGAGGGACAAGCCGATGCGATAGATAATATTAGCCCCGAAGATTGTCCCAATCAAAATGGGTGGATAAAACGGATGCTTTGCCCATTGTACTTTAAATCACAGAAATAATTGAAATCGCTCTTGAAAAAGCGAATTCACTTGATCTCCAACAACATACAGTATCTCTAAAGTTACTGTATACGATCACGGGAAAAATCGAGAAGTGTAATGATATAATGTGTGCCTTAAATTACAAGGCATCATGGATACCCCATCTACACTCAATTCAGTCCGTATCGACCCGCCCCTGTTGCTGAGGGAGTCAGAGACTGCGCTAATACTCGGGGTCTCCATTCGCACAGTACGAAATTACGACAAGCGTGGACTGCTTAAGCCGATTCGCATAGGAGGTAGAAAGTTATACCGCCGTGAGACACTCTTTGCGACTTTGGAAAAGCTGGAAGATCAGCAGTCAGCGGCCCGCAAGCACAGCAAGAGGCATGCCTGAAACTCCAGCAGATCAAAGTAAGGAGCTCTCTTATTATCGGAATTTCAAGGATGCCCATATAATTATTTTACAGGAAGTACTGGGGACCAACGCTTCCTATGCAATTTCAGTTTACAGTGCCCTGAACTGGATTGCTAATGATCAAGGAGATCAATTTCGTGCCTTCTCTGAGTCGATCGGTTTGATCGCTTACCGCGCCGGTTTAGCAAAAAGGAAAACCTCGGATGTGCTTAAAACATTAAGCGCTATAACGTTACTGAAAATAGAATCAGGTCGAGGCAGGAGAGTATATAATACTTACACCTTATTGACCCCCGCAAAGCAGGAGAGGCAAAGAGCCCTTCCTCCACCCCGGCCTCTTCCTGAAAGTTACAATGCGTTCATCAATATTTGCTATGATCTGGATATTGACGACACATTCGCTGACGAATTTTGGGAACTACAACAGAAAAATAACTGGGAAAGAAAAAATCCCTCAACTGGCCAATGGGAACCGTTATTTGACTGGAAAAAGTCTTTAATTAAGTTCAATGAGAAAGTAGAAGATGACATCGAAAACATAAGTTAAAATTAAGAAGACAAATGAAACACTTTTGACGTGTTTAGGAATTTAGAAATTTACGGGCATTGCGGATAATTTCTTTTGTATGCTATTTAAGTACGAAAATATTGTCTGAGGGATAAGGGTCTGAGCACCTTGAGAAAGGGCGTTTATATGTCAGGGCATATAAATGTTGTCATAACGAATGGGGATCGGCCATTTTAGAGCCAATCGTAAGCGTTGCTCTATTGTAAATATATTTACCGGTCGTTTTAAAAAGATGACCCATGCAAAAAAGTACTATTTCCACTTTTTTGGATTGCGGTGGTCATTCAGGTCGGGGTTCATCTTCTACTTAAGTAAAACTATTACTTAGGTCATCATTAACATGCTAGTAAGTTTGCCTGGAGTGGCGTCGGTTCTGTAGCTACCGCCGCATCATTAACCCCTTTAC
Source organism: Opitutales bacterium (assembly GCA_963692525.1). Lineage (GTDB taxonomy): Bacteria > Verrucomicrobiota > Verrucomicrobiia > Opitutales > PNEW01 > PNEW01. The sequence continues at coordinate 3,841,028 of OY829953.1, read as the reverse complement.
GAGGTGCGGGTGTGGGGAAAAATGCAAATCTCGCAAAAACTAATCATGAAAAATCACAAAATGGCCTGAAACATAAGTCTCGATAAAACGGAAAAAGGCTAAATCACGAAAATGACACCAAAAAACAAATCCCGATCGATCGGGATCGAGAAAAATCGCGAAAAATCACGAAAATGACACCAAAAAACAAATCTCGATCGATCGGGATCGAGAAAAATCGCGAAAAATGACGAAAATGATGCCAAAAAACAAATCCCGATCGATCGGGATCGAGAAAAATCGCGAAAAATCACGAAAATGATGCCAAAAAGCAAATCTCGATCGATCGGAAATAGTTTTATGCACAGGTTTAATAAATATGCATACTGGACACCTTATCGATCTTATACATGCACACTGGACATCTTTATTGTGATAAAACCAGCACAGGGTGCAGACTTGTACGAAAAACAAGGGTTATAAGAACATAGATATTAAAGAACATTGGGGTAACCAAAGTTTATTTTGGTTACCCGTTATTTTTTTTTGTTAATACATTTATAAATAAACGAGCAATGTGGACAAATTCTCTTTTATACTATTTTAGTACGGGCATATTGTCTGAGGAATATAGTTTAAGTTATAAAATGTGTGCTTTCGTACACTCGATTGAATGTTTTCAAGGCTAGGGGAATTTTTAAAGCTTTAAAAATTAATTTGATTTGCCCGTGAAGGTATCTGAGAGCCTCGAGAAAGGGCGGTTGTATCTTAAGACAGGAATGTTTCATAACGAAGGGGGATCGTACATTGTAGAACCAATTTAATGCGTTTCGTTTTAAATCATTGTTGCTGCCATTTCTTACGATCCCCAAACCCATGTATTTGCAGTGCACCTTCCCGGTCACTCCCTATCTCTTCTTATCACTTGGGTTGTTGATTGCTTTACCCCAGCTTCCGGGTAGTGACTGAGCTTGAAACCTTTTTGGAAACGACTATTTACAAATTTTATTAATCATGCGGTCTTACTTCACCCATATTTACAAATGATGAAACGCAGTCTCTGCCCATTGCTGATTCCCTTAATCTCAATATGCGTTGTGTCGCCAACGTTTGTCACTGCTGAAGTTGTGACTTGCGCGGATCACTCGATCGTGGCCAGTGCGGTGCGCACAACGGGGGACGTAGAAGCGTTCGTTCAATGCGCCTACGAGTACGTCCGGGCAAAGGGCTTTGGGGAGGCACGCAGGGCCTTCCACGAGGACGAGCGTTGGAGACACGGTCCGATCTATATCTTCGTCTCCGAAGTGACAGCGGTGAGCGATCAGACTCGAAGCTTTGTCTTCCCGCCCGACCCGTCAAGGGAAGGATTAACATTCAGACGACTGCTGGTCGACGCCTTCGGCAACAACTACTACAAGGAACGGCATCGTATCTTGAGTATTGTCGAGGAGGGCTGGATCTATTACTCCTTCACAAACCCGGTAACGGGCAGGGATGAGCCGAAGGCTTCCTATGTCAAGAGCATCGACTGGAACGGGACTCCGGCTGCGATCGGCGCGGGGATCTACCGCCGCGACATCCCCGGCACGTGCAACAGTGAAGAAGTCAATGCCATGTTGCTCGATAGTGATCCTTCCAACGAGAGGCTCAAGGAGTTTGTCCGTTGCGCCGCGATGGAGCTTGAAATGAAGGGCTATTTCGCGATCAATACTTTGACAACGGAACTGCGATGGAAACACGAATCAATCTACTTGTTTGCCATCGATACTTATGGCTATACACTGTTCAGTGGCGATTCATACAGCCAGCCGGATATAATGTCCGAGTTGGTAGGACCGGTCACAGACCAAGACCTTGTGAGCGTTGCCGAGGCTTTCGGAGAAAGCTTCCTGTATTACACGAAGCGCAATCCGGCGAGTGCAATGGAGGAGCGCAAGGTGACTTTCGTTAAAAGGATCGTATCCTTTGGACTGCCGATTCTGATCGGGGCGGGCTATTACCTGGATGAGGGTCCGTAAGAGGCCGGGCAAAGCTTGCGCGATAACACAGGGAACTCATAAACTCTCCCTGGGAACAATTGAGAGCCCTGTCATAGTGCTGGCTGGTTTACTCTTTGCGGGGTGAATTTTTTTAAGCATCACGCTTAATTTGGTTTGCCCTTAAAGGGGTCTGAGCGCCTCGAGAAAGTTTGTTTACATCTTAAGGCAGGGAATGGTTTCATAACAAATGTGATCGTACATTTAAAAGCCAATTTAAGCAGGGTCTTTTTAAATTATTTTTGCTGCCAAACTTTGCCCTTTGCAAAAATATTTTCCGGTGAGTAAATCGATATATGGACTAGGGAGTCGGTCTTCTGATCGCACCCCCCCGCCCCCTCTGTAGCCTGATTTGCTCCCAGATTGGTTTATTCCAAAATTAGCGGACACCTGCGATGTCAGACGGCGAACGTTTTCTTGATAGGGATACTCTGAATTATAGTGCGCAGTGCGTGTAGCAATAGTATGTTAGGCTCGCTTTAATAAAGTTTTAAACTGGGGCTTACCCCTTAATTAGCGTCATTCTAAGACCGTTAGGAATTTTATGTATAAATTTAATATGTTGAATATCAACCATTTAAAAAACTGCTAGACATAATGACGATTGTGCGGTTCACAATCTAAAATCTCCTCTCCGGGCCACCCCTTTTGGTCCGAGCACACTGGCGCCAATAACGGTCTGCTCAGGTAACCTTCGAACGACCAGTCACTCTTTTTTTATGTGTCCACAGGTTGGCCTTCATTGTGGACAACCTGCAATATCCCTTAATCGATGGGCTGATCGATAAGAGAGGATCGTGTCGATCCTCCCGCTCTTTTTTAAGTGTGTCTACAGTTCACCGTTGTACAAAGAGATACGACAGACATAAAAAATGACAATATTGGCGGCAGCAATCTGGCGCGCACAAAAACCCGCCCCGCCTCGCAGAATCAGGAAGTTCGAGAATCCTGTGTGCGTGTCCATGTCTCGCATAAGCGCATAAGAAATCTGTCATTAGGGACTGTGAACTGAACTTGCACATAACCTCTATCAGGACAGCCCTTTATTGTCACAATGAGGGTATGATCTCGACTGAAACTGAGGCTTTAATCTGGGGCTTACCCCTAAATTCATGTTGTTTTAAGACCGTTAGGAATCTGGGTTATAAAAAATACATGTTGGTTATCAACTGCTTACAAATTAGACATAATAACGGTTGTGCGGTTCAGTTTCAGTAACTCACTTTGCCGTGGATCAGACTTCCCCATCGAGCACCCTCTTTTTGTGTTTTGCGGGCACGGGACGATAACGGTCTTATTCCCTTTTTCATGTTACCAGTCAAATCGCTCCACGAGTCAACCAGTCAACCATTCGAGTCAACCAGTCCGACTACCCCATCGGGCACCCTCTTTTTGTGCTTTGCGTTCACGAGCAGATAACGGCAGAATATAGAAATATATAACCGAGATTATCATGAATTTAAAATCAATAGCCCAGGGGCATAGAGGGTTTAAGCGCGGATGGACATTCTCTATGAACATTACTACAATCGTCGTATCACGGAAGATAGCAGACATCGAAAAAGAAAAAGGCGGCCTGTTAAACCGGCTGCTCAATCAGCGAGCCATTAAGCATTTGAGCGAGTTGCGAAATCAGATAGATTACGCAATCGCTAAACCGGTCAAATTCATAAACTCAACTAAAAACGAAGGGAAAGAAAATGTCGAATCAAGACAAAGCAGTAGAAATTAATGCTGTCTTAAATTTTTTCTTTCTGCAAGGACGCGGTGAACCCCATGTTGATCACCCTGATGCTGTCAAAGACTTCGCTGTCCGCGTCTCTTGTTTGTGGCGTGTTTGGCAATCCGGATCCGGAAAATAACAAATAAAATGGAAGTGGAAATTTAACTTCCACGTGACTTTACCCGCATCGATGCCCTTACTGATTCAGCGGAACAGCGAAATATTACCTTTTCAAAAGGGCATTGTGTATGGTTTGAAAATGCCGCAGGATGCCCTAGGATTCGCGTTTAGGGGCTGGCCTATTAAACCCCCCCTCCCTTTACCCCTTTTGTAGAGAGAACGACACGATTATCGGTCGTTATCAGGCATTAGGATAAAAACAACGGTGCCCACGCACAACCTCTCTCGAATTGGTGAGCTTCTTGGCTCCAGATCACCGCCGGATTAAACCGTGAATAGCGAGGAAAAATTTCCTTACCCGCGAGGTTTCGCCCTTAACCTCGCTAGGGCACGCAAATTTCTGCGCTGACTTATACTTACGGTGTAGTTTTTCCAGATCACCCTTTTCAAGCACCAGGGCACACTTGAGTTTTGGTCTAGCTTTCACGGCGAAAGGGTATGGCACAAAATCCACACGATGAAAACTCATAATTTTCAAAACTTACCCACCGTTTAAAAACTGATACCTCTTCATATAGGACGCACCATCAAAACGAATCCTTGAGCCATTCTGCGCACATTCTATACTGGAACACAATCGCCGTTTTAAAAACAGGCGATATACTGCAGTTGCACAGTATCTGGGGTTTAATCCACTGCATCAATCCCGAAGAAACGCAGCTGTGTTAATCAGTGTCGATCTTATTCTATTGTTAAATTATCCACCCTCTTTTTGTGTTTTACGAGCACGGGCTGATAACGGTCTTATTCCTTTTTTTATGTTACCAGTCAAATTGCTCCAAGTTGTCAACCAATCAAGTCTCCCAGTCAACCAGCTTGTCAACCAGTCAACCAATCCAGTCACGCGAGTAACCGAGCCGGGATGGTTGACAACATCACGATAATACGAGCACTGATAACAACGATGAACAAATAGATAAGAACAGGATCGTGTCGATTCTCTCTCTTCTTTTTTAGTGGTCTACTTTTCACCAGAGTTAGTGCCAGAAAAAATGAAAATATTGATGGCACCAACACCAATCTGACGCGCAAAAAAAAACGCCCCGCCTCTCAGATTCAGGAAGTTTCTGAAAATAGTGACGAAACAGTTGCCCCTCGAGATAGAATTCTGCAATAAGAAACTGTAAAATGCATTTATCTAGGACCTAACCAGACGGCGTGCTTCTTGCTGCGAATGTTAGGGTATGAGATTTTTGGACTAGTCATAACCAGAGTATCACGTATAAAGTTACTCTCATGATTATCGTTCTTATCTGCTTTCTTCTAGTCTTTACTTTGATTGGTTTGTCCTTGGCCTGGCAACACCGTGGCACCATCAAAGACGCCATCGTCAACCACAATCCGAGGGAGGCGCGGAGTAGTCGTGAAAATATCATCTCTCAAGAAGATACCTTTACCTTCCGGGACATATCGCAGCTTGAACTATTCGACGATGCGGAGCTCTCTCATATGGCAAGTGAGAGTGCTATTTATAGGAGGAAATAAATATCAATAGCTAGACCCCTGCAACGGCTGGGATAACGCATAGTACAAGCTGGGCCGATACACGATGCTAACAGGTTTTAATGCAAGGCGATCCCAGGCTATTCTACGGTTTTCTTCTATACTCGAATACAATCTATCAAAGAATTGGATGATAAAAAACTGAATTACCTTAATTAATGCCGATCTTATTCGATTGTTAAATTGTTCACAGTTACAGGGATCGCAACTCCGTCCTCGTTTACAAAGGTAGCATCGATACTTTGAGTGGGCTGAGGAGTTCCGTCGGACTTAAAGTTGTTCTGCGTAATCAAGGTCTCAAACACGGGAGTCGTCGATCCGCCCTCGGCGACCACGATTGATGCACTGTTTGTTTGCTTCAAGTCTCCTCCGGTGATGCGCAACCTGGTATTATCGGCTGGCACCGTGAACGAATTTTCTCCTAACAAGAGGTACGGCACTGCATAGCCATCAGCATCGATATCACCGACCGTTAAGCGCACCGCTATGGGTATCCCACGGGCATCTATTCCTACTTTTCCTATACTTCCCGAAAAAACAGCGTTGGATAACTGCATTCCCCCAAATCCTGTTGAGTTAACCACCTCTACCAGTTTTACGTCCGCTTCTGCATCATAAACCTGACCTTCAGGAAACAATGCCTGGTTCACCGCGTTGATCTTTCCCACCGTAAAGATGCTGAAGAAGGTCGAGGAGTCTGCTCCTTCGATCACCACGCTTGGTTTACCTGTGACGTATTCCACCTGCTGGTTATAACGTGGAGGTAATGCAGGAGGTAAAAAATTGGCCGGGTCCAAGATCACGGTAAAAGTGCCAGCACCTGAGAACTCCACTTGGACAATATCCTCATCTTCATCCATAAACGATACCCTCGTGATCTGACTCGGTTTGGCTTTAAGTTTGATATATGGTCCAGTGAGCAATACCTGGTCGAAGAAGTTACCATTAGGGTGCTGAATATCCTCTCCAGCTATATCGCCAAAGCCTCCAAGCACTAAGTCTCCATCATCGCCTGGTAATTTAGTTGTTTCAGTAAAATCAACGAACAAGGAATAAGGGCCTGTTCCTCTATGAAATGATGGGAGGACGTGGATGTAATATGTTCCTGGATTGAGTACCCACGTAATTAAGAAATTTTCCTCTGAACCGCCATCACGGTTTGAGATGGTAGGGCCTCTTGGTGTACTACCTATTAACCCTCCATCGGTATTGGTAGCACCTGTTGTAAATACAGTAATTGTTCCAGCGCTGTTTAGTTCAATACGAAAAAAATCAATATCCTCTCTTGTCCCTAAGTGGCCCGAAGTAAATCGACCAAGTTCTAACGTGGTCGCAGTGTCGCGAGTATTTCCATGGTCATCGGGTGGTTCCTCTACCATAAATTCTGCATAACCCCTGTTGTTACGCTCATTGGATTCTACAATTTGAATATTAAAGTCGAGAATATAGCCCAGGTAATGTATCCCAGGAATAGTATTATATGGTATAATTAATTCATAATAGGATTCTTCTGAGGCACCCGCACTCATGCTTGCACTTGTAAATTGTATCAATTGTGTATCTTTAGTTTGAATAGCTTTATTCTTCGATAAATAGAGCCCGTGAGCGAATTCACCGGAGTCTCCATCCCCCATGTTACTTCTGTGGTAATCAACACGAATCTTTTCTCCTGGTAATACTGACTTTCTGTCTACACCAACAAAATCAACGGCTAAGTCTGGTAATTTAGTTGCCGCAGTAAAATCTACGCGGAAGGAATAAGGACCTGTTTCTTCGAAAGAAAGATTACTGACGGCGATGTAATATGTTCCTGAATTGAGTACCCGCGTAATTATGAAATTTTCCCCTGAACCACTATCGTCATTTGTCTCAATATAATTTCCTACACTATTCTGTAATGTTCCAAGGATATCGGTATCACCAGTCGTAAACGCAGTTATTGTTCCAGCGCTGTTTAGTACAAAACGAAAATAATCAATATCGCCCACTGTATCTAAGTTGCCTGAAATAGAGCGATTATGTTCTACCGTAGTCGCAGTGCCGAGAGTATCTCCATGGTCATCGGATGAGGTAGAATCAGAAGTGGATTCCGCTGCTTTGATTATATCTGAAACAGCTTGGTCAATACCTACCGCATAGGAATTCACGCCTTCAGTCCCAGCCACATGAATACCCACTACACCCCAATCAACGGTTTCATCTGTAAAGGTAATTAACCCGTATACTGGGCCACCACTGTTACCAGGACCTGCAGACAAATCTTCTGTGTAATAAACCCGTCTTGTAGTAGAACTCAATCTGATCTTAAAATCGACAAGGGTATATTCGGCAGGACTTCCCTCAAGACTTGTAGTATGCATCGTTTGTCTTCTTGGATCATAAGTACCACCATAGTTTTTTAGGACGGGATATCCGACGATCATTTTGTCAGAGTTATCGGTAATCCGGTTACTGCCCCATCTCGCATGACCCCCATCGGCTACATCTTCAAGAAATATAAGAGTAATGACATCGCGGTTAAATTGTTCCAATGAATGTGCCCCGCCAAAGACCTCGCCAAAAGTAGTAAAACGGCGTGAGGCTTCAGCATAGTCGCTAAAATGCATGTAAGATCGCGCACTTATATCAAATGATTGATTGGATGGAGAATGGCGTAAGTTCCATTTAAAAGGGCGCAGGTGCCAATCCGGCAAATCTTTATCCTCCCTGAAAAACGAGTGTGCAGCGCCGAGCACAACTTTTTGCGATATTGCTGTGCCAGAACCAACGTCGAATTCCCCTGAAGCAACTTTTCCCACCATGTTAAAAGGGTATTCATTGATCTTATCACTGGGTAAAAGAAAGGACCCATTATGTGCGTAAAGACACTGAAAACTGCTTAACATTAAGGCAGTCATCGCAAAGAATATGAGCTTTCGAAGCATTACTTGCCAGTTAGGGTGGAGTTCCAACCTAACCATCATCACATTACAAGCAAGAGCTATAGTTGTAATCATTCATGCCGATTAAATACCATAGAATATTTATACTTCCGCTCTTTTTTTGTGTTGCTATTTTTCACTGAGAGACCCCGTTTCTTATAAACCAGCGAGAGAGACAACGACAAGCCGAAGAAAAAGGGTAATACTGACAACAGCATCGATCTGGCGAAATAAAACCATCATGCCACATTTTCGATTAATTCAATAATCAATCGAAGTAAAAAAATAACGATCATCGCTTTAAGCATTCCGTTCCAGGAAATGGGTTTTACCCTCAACGGCGTACTTCATGGAAACCTGCATGATGGTGTCGAGGCCAAAGCGGTTGTTGATTTTGTCCATTGCGAAGTACATCCGCGCTAACTTTTCTTCTTCACGAAAAAAGAGTTCAAGCTGGTTGTTCGCATCCATTTCAATCGTATGTAGCCCGATGCTGAGTATTTTATGCCTTCTTGCAGGAACCGCGCAAGCAGCGGCTCAGCGATTTCCAGGCAAGCTTTCAGCACATAATCGTCCAGGTTTGTCAGCCATTCAGTGGCGAAATTAAAGGAGATTCCTGATTGGACCCCGTTATTCGTACCAATTTTTAAGTGAGAGAGTTACCGGGTGTTAATGGTTTTAGGATTGATGTATATGAGAGATCTTGGCGAAGTGAGGGCGTAGCCCGAACGCGGCCAAGATCGGAAAGGAATCTGACAAACTCTTGTGGGCTTTTAAAGCCTAAACGACTGTGGGGATGTTCATTATTGTAGGTATGACGCCATTGTTCGATTACCACTTGTGCTTCAGCTACGCTGAGCAACACTTCACGGTTCAAACACTCATCGCGTAAGCGGTTGTGAAACGACTCAATGAAACCATTTTGCCAGGGACTGCCCGGATCGATATAGATCGCCTTGATGTTTTTGTCGGACAACCACTGCTGCACTTGATGAGCAATGAACTCACTGCCGTTGTCACTACGGATATAGCTGGGAGTTCCCTCCTCTTCAATGGCCTCGCTAAGCACAGAGAGGACATCGGTTGAGGTGAGTTGACGGGCGACCCGGATATCCAGGCATTTACGCGTATATTCATCGATCAGAGTCATCATCTTTAATGGGCCGCCATTGTCTGTGCGATCATGGACAAAGTCCCAGGACCAAACGTGATTGCGACCGGTTGCTTTAGTAGGCGGCCCTGTAGAGATCCCTTGACGGGGTCTACGCTTTTTCGGTGGCTTTACCTGCAGCCCTTCTGAACGTCGTACCGCCTGAACAAACTTCCTGCTTGTTGTCCAGCCTTCCTTAACCAGCAAGGCACGAATGGTCGTGACCACGGGAACTGGGCTACTAGAAAAGTTAGTCTGGGTAACCTATGCTCTCTTCATCCTGTGCCTGATGGGCTTGATGTCGTCTCAAACCGTGTCTACGGGAATACCCTACATTCCATCCAGATAGCGTTTTTGCAGACTTCTTGTACCGTCTTGCCGCATGATTGCGTTGATCTGTTCTGTTGTGTATCTTTTTATTTTCATTGAAGCAAGTAGGATGACTACTAAAAAAGATCTGTTAAAAGTAAAGTAACTTAATAAAGACATTGGGCCAATGAATAAAGAAGGTATAAAAAGACTGGAAGCGGAGGCAGAATCTCTGGTGATTCTCTTAATACGTGCCTACGCTCAATTCCTCTTTTTGCGACCAATGTTGGTGCACTATGAATTGATTGCACGAATCGGTACTGAAGGTAAAAGTGCAGGTTTTAAACAATTGCGTAATCTCCTCTACTGGAGTTTTATTCAGGAACTGGTGAAGCTCTGCAAAGATGGGGACGAGAGGACTCCAACAGTTGAGAGATTGATGGAAAAGATAAAAGGTACAGCGGTGAAAAAAATCCTTGAAGACAAGTTTTCGTGTAATGGGTTGCCTCAGATTGAAGGAGAAGATGAAGAAACTTGGAAGAGACATCAGAAAGAGTATGAAAAAGAATCGAGGGAAAGATTTAGTAACGTTTTCGATAGGCTACAAAATAATACGAAAAAACTATTGGATAGCAATGCACTGTCAGGATTTAAAAAAATAAGAGATACTCTAATTGCGCACAATGAGTTAAGGAAGACTGAAAATAATTACGAATTTTTCGATATTGAGGAACTAAAACTCGAGTTCGGTCAAGAAAGGGAACTCCTCAAGTTATTAGAGGAAGTTGTAAACGATCTAAATTCAGTGGTTCGAAATACAGGATTTTCATGGGAGCCATATTTGGAACAGGAGACCCGCGACGTGTGCAAGTTCTGGGAAATAGAAAGTATCGAACCAGACGGAGTAGATTAGGAAGAAAAGGGGCAATCTTCGCATTTTAGTATTTATCTGTACTAGTAACGCTAAGATCTGAGAGAAGAAAGAGAAGGGTTACTGTGTGTGGGAAGTTAACCAGTAACAAAAGCCCCCTAGGGGTGATCGGACTCCATCATTCGTACCCGTTTAAGTGAGAAAGTTACCTGGTGTGACCTGTACCCGTTTACTGTATCAGAGCCATTGTTAGAACCGGTAGGATCCGGTTATAATACTAATCGCCACTTGGAGTGACCCCCAAAAATCGTATCATTTACAGAGAGAGGTTATCGGGATAAACGGATAACCTCAATGAAAAGAAAAAGATACACAACAGAACAGATCATAGCAATACTCCGGCATTGCACTCTCAGTTACCTATGATCAAGCAAATCTGATCGCGTCAAATTCAAAGTCTTTGAAATGCGCAGATAAGAATTCAAAATGTGTACCTATGGGAATATACTCCAAAGAAGAATTGGTTGGCTTTGTGATGTCGGATCGTTGGAGCGATATATGTAATCGTCTTAGCTGGCCTTTCACACCAGATTAATGGGAGTCTACTTCTCCCATTAATCTGGAAGCAAATGTAACTGCTATTTTATAATTAAATGCCAGAGATTTTTAAAAATCTGCTTATAGATCGTTGGTATAAATGGTCACGACCAGACTCTATTCGTCAGCCGGGGTATCTCGAAAGGGATCAGAAAATGCTTTTAAGGTTTGTAAGGTCGAATCGTCCGGGATTAGCGTGCCCTGGGCGATCTCTGTAAATCTCCACTTATGCAGCCAATCTATCCACCGCTGCCGCCTGGGATTCTGCTCAGGATTATCCAGCCATTCAAGCGGGTATTCCGGAGACGGAGAATCAAAAGTTGTTTCGGCTAACGATGTCCTGATTTCATTAGTGATATGCAAATATTCCGTTAGAGCCCTTCCTTCTTCTGCGTTCTTTGGATTTCCAGAATAAACGATGGAAAACGTGCGCCGATCCGTCGATCCGCCACAACTGGCATGCCATACATGGGAATCAAAGATAAATCCATCACCCGGTTCTACGTCGCAAATATAGGCTGGTCCTTCTTTAATACGTTCTGTTCCAAGGCGGTTCTCTGCATCATCATAACCCGTGAGACCGTCATACTTTGCTATTTCTTTATGAAAAGCTTTCTTATGGGATCCGGGAATCACCCTCAAAGCGCCGCTATCCCCATCAACCGGTTGGAGGTAGAAGAGGAATTTTAGATCGTGCATATGAAAATTATAATCATCGGCATGCCAGGCAGTATCATTGACGTAGCTGATCGAGTTGCAGGATATTCCAACGCAGTCTTCCCCCATTACCTGTTCTGCGATGCTTACAATGCGCGGGTCTTCGATCAAGGTGGCGAGAAGGGGCGTCTGCGCACCCAGGTTGGTCCAGCTTATAACCTGGGGAGGCGTGTCTTCAGGTTCTGTGTAGCGCCGGGTGGTTTCCAGCTTAGACTTGAATTCCTCCTTGAAGGTTTCAATTTCACCCGGGCTGAATAATCCTCGCAGGGGAAGGAAACCGAAAGTATTGAAGTGCGTGAGTTGATGCGCGGTAAGCATTTTTTACTTTAATTCACTGTTAATTATACCATATTTCGCAATTTATAAAGGGAAAGTCTATTAATTGATATTCCCCATATCAAAACCATAAGGCTAATAACTCCCAATAATATTGCAACGAATTTCAATTTAAAGCCACACCGGCCAAGACTGATACGCAGAAAATTCTGGAAGCCCATCGCAAGTCCCAAGAGTCAGAAACTGCCGACCAGGGTGTTCACTGAATTATAATCATGGGGGGTCACTCCACAGCTAATTCGATGGTAGATCGATGGCCCCTTTTTCCTGAAGCCAGTCAATCCACTGTTGTCGTTTCGGGCTTTTCTCAGGATTTGCTAACCAGTGAGGGTGATACTGCGGATCGTCAGGTTCGTTTCTGATTCTTATATTTCTATTCGCTTCCAGCATCTTTTGCATCGACTTTTTTTCTTCCGTAGTCCTGGGATTTCCTTGGAAGGTGCAGCCGACAACCCGGCGGTCTTTTGATCCTTTCCATGTGGCATGCCAAAGTCTTCCGTGAAAGAGAATGACATCGCCCGGTTCTGATTTACACACATGGGCGGGAATATCATTTAATCCCAGACCGGATTTATTCAAATAGGAATTATCCGACTCCGGTCCTTCATTGGATCCTTTCAACCCGATCCTGTGGAGTTCATCGTGAAAAGGGCTTAAGTGAGAACCGGGGATAACACGCAGCGCTCCGCTGTTTTCATCTAGTGGCTGCAAATATAAATGAAATTTAGCTGATCGACAATTAGGATCATCTGTATCTGGATGCCAGGGAGTGCGGTCACCCGAGAAGTGATTGGCCGTTGAAAACAAAGCGACTGCATCCTCGGCCAGGAGTTGCTCAGCTGTACCGCATATTCGTGGATCTTCTGGTAATTTTGCGAGGTAAGGAGTTTCAGGACCCAGGTTAGACCAATTTAATTGTCCGCGTGCGCCTCGTGGTTTGTTATCTTTTTCTAATTTAATCTTAAAGCCTATTTCATATTCATCGTTAATTATATTAAGATCATCGGAGCCGAACGCACCTCGTAGAAGAAGAAATCCAAAGGTTTTAAAATGTTCTATCTGTTGCTCTGTCAAAATTTTCTTTTCCTTTATCATCAATAGATAAGTTAGAAATAGGTGCCTTCTTAGTCGAGTACTTTCTATAATGAAGAGTCTGGCCACCGCACTCGCCAACACTCACCACTGACTGTGAGTACGAACGGCTTTGCGTGGGGTAGTGGCTTTCCCCACAATGCTGGGCCATTGTGGCAGAGGGCGCTAACGCCGACTGTCAGACTAGCTACATGACCGACTAAGATAACAAGACTATCATGACATCTCGCTGAGGCAAGCGTCAGTTTCTGACATTGACTTGACCTTCGCGATTAAGAAGTCAGCCGGTGGTCAGTACATACAAGACTTATTCGGGTGGGATGAACAGCTCCAGCTCGGGCGTCACAAAGACCGTTTCTCCCAAGAGAACACGAACCTCATTGTGCAAAACGATACTGTAGTTGGATGGATTTCCGTGTTAGATCACGGGGATCACACCAAGATTGACGAGTTGTACGTGCTCCCCGAGTTTCAATGCAAGGGAATCGGAACAGCTGTGCTTCAGGAGGTGATCAATCACGTCAAGCTACTCAATGTTCCGTTGCGCCTTAGGGTTTTAGGTATCAATCGCGACGGCATCCGCTTGTACGAAAGACTCGGATTTGCAAAACAGCATGAAGACGGGCCGTTTCTGTACATGGAACTGAATCTTCTTAAAAAAGAAACGGCAGAAGACAGCTAATCACTACGGTCATACTTACCATTCTCGAGCACTGACGAGTGATGAGCGCGTTTTGTTGGGCTGGGTATACCTCGATGCCTAATGAAGGGTTACTCGATCGTTACCTCATCGACCTCGACCGTAATGTCATCACCATCTTCGTCTGCAAAAGTTGCATCAATGCTTCGTGTCGGTTGAGGAGTATTGTCAGACTTGAAATTATTCTGCGTGATGAGTCGATCAAAGCCTCGTGTTGTCGATCCACTTTCCGCGACTACGACCGAAGCACCATTTGTCTGCACCAGGGCTCCTCCCGTTATTCGCAATCCCGGATTGCCAGCTGCAACAGTGAAGGACCCTTCACCAAATAAGAGGTGCGGGACTGCATCGCCATCAGCATCGATATTGGTTGGGTTCCAATAAACTGGTCCATTGCTAATGAGACGATTTTCCAACAAAAGGAAGGAAAATCATCATGAAGCAAACGCGACACACGACCGAAAATATCATTCGTATACTGCGAGAATCGGAGGCCGCCGGGCTGCCGACCGATGAAGTCTACCGGCAGCGAAATATCAGTGGGCAGACCTCCTCCCGTTGGCGGAGCAAGAATGGCGGCATGAAGGTGAAAGAAGGGCGAAGGTTTAAGCAGTTGGACAAAGAGAACAGCGAACAGAAAGAGCTGCTCGCCGACCAGCTTCTAAAGGCAAAGGCCCTGGAGATCACCTTGGGAAAAAACAGCCAAGCCCGCAGCGACAGCGGGGCGATGCCGAAAAAGTTCAGCACCCCATGAGGTGTTCCGGGCGAACCTTATGCCGAGAGCTGGGATTGAACCGTTCAACTTTTTGTTACCGCTCCAAGCCTCTGTCTGATAAAAAGCGCCTGCTTGAGGTTGCGATCGTTCGCCTATCACGGAAATACCCGACCTTCGGCGATAAGAAAATTACTCACCTGTTGGGCGAGAAAGGCTACTGGGTTAACAAGAAACAGGGGTCGCGCATTCGCCGCGAAAGCGCAGCCGAGATCTGTCCACAGACTTGCCTCAAGAGGCCAAACACAAGAATCATGTGTGGACCTGGGCCTTTGTTTCGGATCACACTCAGCGGGGCGGTAAACTTCGCGTTTTGAGCAGTATCGACGAATTTACGCGGGACTGCCATGTGCTTCATGCTGACCGGGCAATCAAAGTAGCCGATGTGATCGCTGTGTTGGAGCAGACGATTACCCGGCATGGGTCGCCCCTGTTTATTCGCTTAAGACAACGGATCGCAGTTCATAGCGGAAGGCTATCCAGAAGTGGCTGCTTAAACACCCAATCGGCACCATTTATATCGATTCTGGCTGCCCTTGGCAGAATGGATACGCTGAAAGCCTCAACTGCCGTTTTCGCGAGGAGTGTTTAAACCGTGAACAGTTATGGACTTTAACCGAAGCACGTGTGGTGATCGAAGATTGGCGCTGGCTTTACAATCATATCCGTCCCCACCGCAGCTTCGGCAATGTCACCCCACGGCGCTTTGCTGAAGACATCAATACCAAAGGCTTGGGCTCCATTCGGGCTACGCCCTCATTGCACCCAAGCCTTGACTTCCTCTACCAACTTAACTTCAACATTAACCTCTCCAGACTAACTCTCTCGGTGGACCAGTTTACGTAACCCGGCCAGCCTTCGCACTTGTGGTGTTGACATCGAACAGTCTGGAAGTACTATTTGCGCTTCGCACCCATCCGCATCTTAAGCGCAGGAGAGCAATGAACACGACCAGATTCTACAAGGTGGCTGCCCTCGGTATCGCCCTGAGCATACTCGCGAGCACTGGCACGGACGCCGAAGCGTCGAGTGCTATCGATGAAATTCGCACCCTGTACGCGGAATTTCAGACCTTCAAGAATGAAGATGAATTCCGCAGGGTTGGATACGGTCGGTGCTGCAAATACTATCAGTGGATGAAGAAAGTCGAAGCGCTGCAAGGTGAAGACCCTAGCGAATTTCTCCGGTCGTTCGGGATCCTCCCTGGGGAACTGATCTCCCTCGGGATTGAGTACTACCAAGGTCGCGGTAACCAGGGCGCAGCCAAGATGGGGGAAGCAAACGTCGAGGCTGTACTGAATCCGAAACCTGCCGAAGCCCCAATCGACGCTGAAAACGTGGAGGGTGACCGCGTGATTGGACGGTGGGTGGTGCACCTCACTCGGACCCTTTGGGAGAAGGTCACGATTCAGGCTGTAGGCGGGAAGCTCCTGTACACCGGTGAATTCAAGGACGGATCGAGCCGAGAAATCAAATTTGTCGAGATACGCGCGAAGGAAGGTGAGCTACGGAGGTTCCGAGGCGCCGAAGGCTCATCGTGGGGTCCGAACGACCAAGTAGCTATTTTGAGTGACGGGAAGCTCGTCTACTACGACGAGCTTGGATATATCCGAACAGCGGAGCCACGCTGATGCGCCGGTACGCGTGGTTTGTTTGTCGCCACCGTGTACAGCGCATCCGCGTTTACTGGTTAGAACTGAGCCCAGAGGGGCAGTGACTAAACCGACCCCGGCTCGTCGATTGGTTAGTGATACTCGACGCACGGCGCACGGAACACGCTCGTTTCGGCCGTAGCGGGATGTGCACGACCATAGAAGGCTTCAACTCGCGCCACCCTCACGCCGCGGTCGGCCATCCATCGGTTGAGCAACGCGAGCATGAAGTCTTCGGCGTCCGGCGTCTTGGCGCGAAGCGCTAACGACATGCCGCGCGTGACCATGATCGTCCATTGATTGACCGGGGCATCGCCTCCATGGACGGATGTGGCAACTCCACAAATCACGTGCGGATCGAGGCTGGAACGTTGCCGGTGATCTCGCACGTCTGCGCACCCGCTAGAGAAGCTAAGATAAGAAACACCGAGGCGAACCGATGCGCACATGACGATTGCTCCCTGTTGGGTCTTACCAACGTTTGGTATTGGGTTGAACCAATGATACCCGACGAGGGATTTGCCTCCTACGCATCGGTTATCGCACTGTCTCTGTCTGCTTGCCGCAATATCCGTATCTTCTCTTCGGTGGTGTATCTTTTGCCTTTCATTGTCTGAGTCCTTTCTAGGTTACCCAGACTAACTTTTCAAGGGGCTCTTTTTCCGTGGTCTCGACCAATACCATAGTCGTAACTCGTGGTGTCCCCATAAAATTGACTCAGATATAAAGTATCATTTTATATTGGGTGATCTTGCAAATTGTGTTGTGCAAATGAGTCGGTGAACAAATCGTAAAGTATGTCAAAAGAACCTACAAAGACTTGGGATGGAAAGCCAGTAAGCATTGATCCACCTTATGGTGCATCGGTAGTAGTGTATCGACGTGCAAAAACTGACTACGAATTTCTAATTCTCCATCGAAAGCATAGAGGTGTTGATTATGACGGAGAATGGGCATGGACTCCACCATCAGGTGCACGTTTACCTGGAGAAGATATAGACAGATGTGCTACAAGGGAACTAAAAGAGGAAACAGGTTTAGAACTAAATCCTAGAAAAACTGACTTTGGCGATTATAAATGGTACGTGTATATTGCTGAAGTCGATACAGATTGTGATATAATACTAGATTCTGAGCATGACAGGTATGAATGGCTTAGCTTGAATGCAGCATTAGAAAGGTGTCCGCCAAAAAAAGTGCACGATTCAATACTGGCTGTCGGACGCGATATTGGGTTGTAAGTAACATACTTAATATTTCTTAGTTTTGAATTACTACTAATATCATGAGTATAGATTTAAACTCAGTAGTCATTCGCTCCTTTTGCAGAGACGATCAAGATGTAGCGAAACAGCTAATTTACGATGGTCTGTCAGACAATTTTGGGAAACGAGTTTATAATGCCACCTTAAATCCCGATCTAGAAGATATAGCTTCAGCTTACCACAATGCTCATTTCTTTGTTGCTTGTTTTAAGGATAAATTAATTGGGACAGGTGCATTTATTCATGAAACTGAAGGAGTAGCAAGAATTGTTCGTATGTCTGTTATCAGATCTCTTCGCAGATCAGGTATAGGAATAAAAATACTAAACTTCTTAATCGAGCACGCTAAATCCTTAGGCTATAAGCAAATCGTCACTGAAACAACAGATTCATGGAAATATGTAATCGAGTTTTATCAGCGATACGGATCCGAAATTAATGAAGTTGTGAATGAAGAGGTTCATTTTTCCTACAATCTGATCGGACCCCGTTATTCGTACTAGTTTAAGTGAGAGAGTTACCGGGTAATAATGGTTTTAGGATTGATGTATAGGATAGATCCTGGTGAAGTGAGGGCGTAGCCCGGACGCGGCCAGGATCTGAAAGGAATCTGACAAACTCTTGCGGGCTTTTAAAGCCTAAACGACTGTGTGGATGTTCAAAGTTGTAGGTCTGACGCCATTGTTCGATTACCCCTTGCGCTTCAGCCACGCTGAGCAACACATGAGGGTTCAAACATGAGCGCTTCGCTATGTCGTCACTACGTTCCTCGGTACATCGCGTAAACGGTTGTGAAACGACTCGATGAAACCGTTTTGCCAGGGACTGGCTGGATCGATATAGATCGCCTTGATGTTTTTGTCGGACAACCACTGCTGCCCTTGATGAGCAATGAACTCACTGCCGTTGTCACTACGGATATAGCTAGGAGTTCCCTCCTCTTCAATGGCCTCGCTAAGCACAGAGAGGACATCGGTTGAGGTGAGTTGACGGGCGACCCGGATATCCAAGCATTTACGCGTATATTCATCGATCAGAGTCATCATCTTTAATGGACCGCCATTGTCTGTGCGATCATGGACAAAGTCCCAGGACCAAACGTGATTGCGACCGGTTGCTTTAGTAGGCGGCCCCGTAGAGACTCCTTGACGGGGGCTACGCTTTTTAGGAGGCTTTACCTCCAGCCCTTCTGAACGTCGTACTGCCTGGACAAACTTCCTGCTTGTTGTCCATACGAGCAAGGCGCGGATGCGCCGCTAACCGTAGCGGTGATGTTCCCAGGACAACGTCACTATCCGTTCGGCCAATCGCTAAGCTTTCCTACTGACCTGCTTGCGCCGATTGCTGAACGTTGACCAACTGAGGCTGAGATAAACACAAGCCCTCTAAAACGAGCACAGCCCCTTCTCAGCCGCATCTTTTACTGATCGCTTCTTCTGCTTATGACCCACCATTTTTTGACAGTGTTTGCTCCATGACCTTGTTCTTGAGCATTTGATCTGCTAGTAGCTTCTTTAGCTCGATGTGTCAGGCCTTCTCGCTTGGGTTCGTGAATTCTTTTTCCAGCTCTTTAAATCGCTTCGCATCGGCCAGTTCTAAATTGCCATACTTTTTGCGCCAGCGATAGAAGGTCTGTTCACTTAGATTGTTGCCACGGCAGATTTCCTCTACCGTTTTACCGGTATCGGCTTGCCGCAGTATTGCGATTATCTGTTCTGTTGTGGATCGTTTTCTTTTCATAGAGGTTGTCTGTTTATCCCGATAACCTCTCTCTGTAAATGATACGATTTTTTGGGGTCACTCCAATAACGCCAAGCAGATATATACGTGTTATGCCTCCTTGCTGACGGAGGCATGGTTCAGTCCCCAAGGGCCCTAGGACATTGGTTGCTTGATATTTTGGGTTGTTCCAAGTCCGCTTCTCAAACAACGAAAGCGAAGTCAATATTCAATAAGGTGTAGTTCGCTGATAAAGGAGATTAGAATTCCCATTTCATATGAAGATATCCAGTAGTCCATTGATCGAAATGTTGAATGAATCCCAACGTTTTATTTTATAAGAAGTCTGCATCACTCAATTCCTCTACAGTTAAGTGACTTCTAAAATGGTATCCAATACCGAGAGAGGTTATCCTGATAAACGGATGACCTCAATGAAAAGAAAAAGAAACACATCAGAACATATCATCGCAATACTAAGGCAAGTAGATACGATCAAAACCGTACAGGAAGTCTGCCGTGGGAACAAGGCAAGTGAGCAAACCTTCTATCGCTGGAGTAAAAAGGATGGTAACTTGAAACTGTCTGATGCGAAGCCATAGAAAAGATCTTGAGAAAGAGTTCACTAGCACAAGCAAGAAGTCCTGACATACCTAGCTGAAAAAGCTGCTCGTAGATAAATGGTAAAGAATGGGGTCTTGTAGGAAACGCTGTGAGAAAAGAGGTGAGACCAAAGCACATGAAGCGAATAGTAAAAGATGCGGTAGACGCGCTTTGGGCCTACGGATCAACCTTCATTTCAACCTTGAGTAATACCGTCTGACGCTGGTATCCATAGCGCACATACACTGTGCTAGATCACGGCATAGGCATTGTCAGTATCCGTTCATCAGACGGTCGCTTCGGCTGGTAGCAGCATATCGACTAGTTTAGATGCAGTAACCTACACCCTCGGCAGAAGCTGATCTCTAAGACCTCCGCAGCCTTACCCACCCACTTCTTTTATATGCAAGCTTTATAGCTTTTTTAAACGATATGCTGTAGAATATGCTTATTCAGACTTAAGTCCGACACCAACTTACGCTGGGACCTGTTCTCATCCTCCAGTTTTACGAGGACAGGGCAACGGATTATTATGTGGTCGAGTATATAAGTGTGATCCATAAAAGCACAGCATGAATTAATTGACTTTGCTATTACAACAACTCAAGGAGCTTATTACGAATCATCTGCCAAGGTTGATCTAGATCAAGGGTGACAATCTGGACAGTGTGGCTCTCTAATTGGAATTTGTAGTGTAATTTCTGGTTAACTGCGGGATATAATAGGATTCCTTCCACAGCTTCCCAACCTTCTTGTTTTGCTTGGTTTCTTAAATATGCCAAGATTTGATAGAGGTGAGAGGAGTAGAACTTCTCATTGAACTGACCTCCGCCAAGAGCGTTTTCGTAGAATTTACAATCAATAATGATTTTTCGGTTTGGGCTCTCAAGGGTAACATCAGTTTTCATCTGAGGAAGAAGATCAGATCCCGTTGAATCTTCGAGAGTATCCCAGGATATGATTCGAGGTCCCATTTTATAACCTTCTGCATGCTGCTTATAGAAGTTCCTTACAAACTCTTCAAAAAGAAGAGGCATTTTTTTAGGATCCCGTAAGAATTCACGGAAGCGTTGCTCCCCCGATTCTTCGGTGGGAAGAGTAGCTTCGTATATGAGTTCACATACATTAAGAAGGAATCGGTAATGGCGTATATTACTGTGATACTGAACACGTCGAAAAATCATACCACTTAAAGGAATGAGGCTAATTTCAAAAAAAAGACGATTTACTTCGGTTATTCGTTTTCTGCTTTCTTTTGATAGTCCCTTTGTATTCGAAAGTATTGCCAGGGTGCTTTTAAGTATCTGGTTGTGAAGAATATCATGATTAAGCTCATCGTAGCGACAAGCCATTCGTCCTTTTAGCCACGTAAATCGCTTCATGCTCGGGTTCATGCGGATCTTTCCACGTAACCGACTTAATTCATCTTCTTTTTCAACATACTGACGATGAAGTCCTTGTTTCCGAAAAATTCTAATCCCTTGAGTCAGTACTTTCGCAAATAAGTCACGAAGGGTTTCGCAGTCTTCCGCTTCGATCTGAACGTAACCTTGCTCTTCCAATCGATTCCAAGCGTAGCAAAGGAGAAAATATATATTTTGGATGGGTATCGCTTCAACGCCAGCCATGGCTAATTCAGGAGCTTGTCAATTGATTCTTCCACTTGTTTCGGACTATCGATCCAGTATTCACGTAGCAGTGGTTCAATCTCGCTCTTAATTATGTCGGTATACCATTCCCCCTCGGATAGTTCATCTGTCCGATGACAGAAAAAGCTATGTCCAATACAGAATCCTGGGCCGAGATCCTGATGATCGTCTGCGATTTTCTTATTAAGGTCTTCTAGCTTGTTACAAATTTTGCTAGTCAAAGCAGGAGACACTCCGATTGCACCAAGATGTTCTTTAAAGCTATCGGACTCGAACTTTGGTTTGAGATCAATAAACGCGAAGCGACGTCTAAGAGCATAATCGACCATAGATAACGATCTATCAGCAGTATTCATCATTCCAATAAGGTATATATTTTCTGGCACATAGAATGTTTCGATTGGATCATTCATGTAGGCGAGAGGCATTGCGTATCTGGAGCCGCGCTTATCGGTTTCGATAAGCATTAATACCTCTCCAAAAATACGGCTTAAATTTCCACGATTGATCTCATCAATGATGAAAACATGGGGACGCTTATCTAAATCATTGATGGCTTTTCGGCAGAATTCATAAAATTGACCATTTTTAAGATCAAACCCACCTTTTCCATCAGGACGGTATCCGCGAATGAACTCCTCGTAACCATAGGATTGATGAAATTGAACTATCGCGACGCGAGAATCATCCTTCTTCTCCATAAGGTAGTAAGCGAGTCTTTTAACGATGTAAGTCTTTCCTACTCCAGGTGGACCTTGAAGAATGAGATTCTTTTTATCACGTAACCGACGAACCATCAGATCAAATTCTGATTCATCCAGGAATAATCCTTTCAAGGCATCCTCTTTGGAATAAGTAGTAACCTCTCCTCCCTTTCCTCCCGGAGGATCGAGCCTGGCTTTTCTGGAGAACGACGGAAAGTCGATACCTATGCTGTTTTTATATTGGTCGAGAATCTCTAAATACTGTTGGTGGTTTATATCACTGGACTTTGGAATGGGAAAGTATTTCTTCTTGTTTATGAACCTAATATTACATGAATCTAATGAAAGATATTGATAAGGATTAATCCAAAAAAGACCGGATGTTAGTTTTGCTACAGCAACTTCATGAATCTGGAGACATCTATCAAATAATCCTTCAGAGACACCTTGAGGCGGGTGTTCTTGTGCTTCACAGAAAAGCTGCCACAACTTTTCTACATCATCTGACTTTCGCTTATCAGAATATCCTATAAACCAAGACTTTGTAGGATGAACGATTGGAATACCATGAAAATCATTTGGGATAGAACTTTCGAGCTTCCATTGCCTTTTCATCCATGTCCATAGCTCTTTACGGCTCTCATCTTTTATCCCTCGATTAAAGTTGGCTAGAAAACTGAATGGGTCGAGTTCCTTGAGCTCGATCGGTTTTCCAGAAGAGTCCTTATCCTTTATACTGATAATTTTAAGACCGTCCTTTTCAATTTGCTTAAGGAGTAATAAAAGCTCCTCTTGCCTTTCACGATATTGTATAAGGTGCCGAGAGGTTTCTTGGTGGATAGGAATCCAGGAGAATTGTTCGTTCATGGCTAAGAATATTGGCTGAGTCCAATATGACGGTCAACTATTAGAGTAAAATAGGTCCAAAAATAGAAATTAACCATGAATAGGGAGGTAATTGCTATATGAATCGCAGGACAGTTGAAGCTGCGGGCAGTGGCACCCGCCTTTGCGCAGCACGCTTCTTACCTTTCCGTGTGCGCACTTCCAGCCTTTTGGCTTTGTAGAGACAATAAACGTGTTTCTTTCCTATCGGTAAGCTTTCGCGCTTTAACAACACCATGATTCACATCTAACCGTAACGCACGCGCGCGGCGGCGAGGTCACGGATGCGCATGATCAGCGCACGTTCGTCCCTCTTCACCGGCTGGTAGTTATAACTCGACCAATACAACTGCATCAGCCTGCACGCCCGGCGTTTGCTCACCTCATAGGCTTCCACTAACCAGTCAGCAATCACCTTCTTGCCCACTGGCTTTATAACTTTTTTGTGATAACTTCCTGCAGCATGTGCTTGTCCAGGCTCAGATCAGCCACCAGCTTCTTCAAACTAGTGTTCTCTTCGTCGAGTTGCTTCAGTCGTCTTAATTCACTGATTCCCATGCCCGCGTATTTACCCTTCCAACGGTGGTAGGTCTGTTCGCTCACGCCTAACTCTCGGCACACTTCGGCGATCCTTCGACCGCCTTCTACCTGCCTTAGGGCATAGATGATTTGTTCTTTATTATAGCGTTTTCCTTTGCTTTTCATGGATGGTTCTTTCTCCTATTATTTATTAGTTTTTCACCCATGCCAGACTAAATCTTTGCTGGTCCAGTTTTACGGGGTCAGGTCAGTGATCGAGTCCATGAATTTTCATACACAGCTCTGACACTAATTTCAGAAAAGACAGCATATTTACTCTTACTCAATGATTGTGTCGACGATTGCTTAAACCGACTGTGAACGGGACTTAGTAACATATCAGAAGCGACTTAATTATAAAGAGTTACACTTAAATAGCGATTCTAAAATAATTTATGTTTTCCTTTGATTTCCTGACGTTGCCTCAAAATGTTTGGCAGGAATAATACTTTTTAGAAGAGATTCAGTCAGGAATTGGGCAAGGATTTTTGAGTGGATTTAATAATGTCGGCTAAGTGATTCTTGTGATGAAAAACAATAAATTTATGTGCCCGGTAGAGGCAGGTTTGAATGCAACTGTACCTTTAATGGCACCTCCAGATTTCCCCAGGAAGCAGATTCAGAGAAATCCAGTATTCAGATCAGTTATTCGCAACAGGTTAAAATTGCCTTCTTTAACTGATGATTTTAAGTTTCTTCTTATTTAATATCTTCCCGTATCTAAATTCCCCTTTTGGCTCTTCCTTTGCCGCTAGCGGGGTATTTGCATTAGAAAAAGTAATCTGGATTTGAGTATGAAGCTGTACGCCCCAAACCTATATGTTGCTCACAACTGCAAGCAACGGGCTTGCTAGCTAAGCCCGCACTCCCCGCTTATGCCGTCTGGCAGACTCCACAGGGATTGGTCAACTCCGAAGTTACACTGTTGCCTCTGGTACGAGTTTCCCCCTGAAGATATCTGTGGAATGCATTTATGGGTTAAACGGGATCGAGGACCCATTCTTAAAATAATCCTTGTTAGCTGTTACTGGACTTCACTGCGCACCCCTTATGGCATTGGCGCTGATGACGATAGAGCCGACTTCACGCTTGCTACTGGCTTTTCGGAAAGCACAACCAAAAGACCGCAAAGAATGCTTATAAAAGCTCTCTGCCCGACCGGGATTAGGACAAGTTCGGAATGATGATGAAGTCTCAAGTTAATATCATTTCAGTCCTACTCGTGCCAGGGGGTGCTTTGTCTGGTTGTTTTAAGCCTGAACCGTAGACCCCTGAAGTCTTCGTCGGCGCATTTGCGGTGGCTATCGACGTTGGCTCCATCTACAATCAAATCCATCTTCGCTCAGGGGCAGACTCCACGCCTTACCAACAGATGGTACATACTCGCAGCGGGAGAAATTAATAGCAAGATATACAATAGGGAAATAGGCACGAGTTCTACTCGATCGTTGATAAGTTGTAGTGGCCGAGGGAACCGGGCTCACACATTGGTCTGTTAAAGCTCCTCTTGACGGCGGGAATTTCTGCGACTGAATGGAGAGCGGTGAAGTCAATGCAAGGGCAGTCTCTGACCTCTCTCGAAGATAAATATGTGCTAAGGGATAAAGTGTGATGCTATTCTCAGGTAGTGCAGAGATCCAAAGTGTCCTGTCATTTCAAAGTGGCTCTATCGTGCACAAACCCGGAATTTGCCACAAGCACAACTGGAATGCTTTGATTGATAAGGGGGGTTATTCGCAAGATCCAAGAGAAAGGCAGATTCCTTTCAACCGCCGGGGTGGCTGGAAGATTTAGGCAGTATCAACCATTAAAATGATGGATGTACTTTTTAAGGTCAAGGGATGCCAACGCAAAGCTGGAACGCGAGGATTATGCATGACTCACTGCCCTCATGCTATGGATTCTTTTTTTACTAGTGGCTGTCTTCCCTGATTTACTAGGCCAACTGCATCATCCTTGTTGACTGAATTATGGTGGGCCACGGAAAATCGCTATCTTCCATTGGCCTTTATCATAGAGGAACATCCACTTATTAGCAGGTATCCAAATAAAAGACTCTGCATCTGGATCGGTATGCAAACGGGGATTAAAATTCGATGGAGGAGTCAACTCAAGATTTTCTTTATCATCTGGAACCCACCAAGGTAAATTGTCCTTTCTCTTGTAATAGATTGCTTGCCCTAAAAGCATGGATTCTGCCTCATCTTCAAGAAAATCAATATCTTCTTCAGGCAGTTCTTCAATCCAGAAAACATTGGTAGATTTAAAGTGGCTATCTACTGTAAATTCTCTTAGACCTTCCCTCCTAACTTCTAGATCAAAATCAACCTCATTGATATTAGGATCGATATAGTACATGGAATCGATCTGTGCTTCGGTTAGGTTATCGATCTCTACCGAATTTATCCGATTGAGCCGGTCGATGAAGTTGTTTAATTCATCGGTGACTTCCGCATACTTTGATGGGGTCTCGATAAACGCTTCGATGAACTCCCGAGATAATACAAGGTGATTTACCCCATCGACTTCAACGATGTCATTGTAGCGAATTTCAATCTTCGGACGATATCCTCTACCTGATCCATATAGATATAAATTTGATTCCTCTTCACGACCACTTACATGGAAATTAACTGAAGGTTCTTCTTCGATAATTTCGAAATCATGACCAGACGCAAATAGGTTATTGACGGTCCAGATTAAGTTAGCCTTGTCGAGATTTTCATAATCGCCATCTTCAAAAATGACAGGGAACTCGTCCGGGCCTACCTTCACCCTTAAATCTTCTTCCTCCTCTGGTTCAGACTCAGCTTCCCCATCTTTTCGTTCTGCCGCATCGTCCGGTTCTAAAACTTCTTCTTGGATGATCGGTGCCGAGTCTGGTTTTTCCTCGATTTCCTCTCGTTCGAGAGTCCGAAGATATAGAAGCGCCCCAGCAATGACGATAACTGCCAACAGGAGGAGGAGGGTAACTTTATGTCTTTTTTTCATAGTTTTCATCAATTAAATGAATTACTCGGATGGCTGCTCTGTAGGAGGACAATTGCCGTGAGCGACGTCTTGTTTTGAGTTAGCTCTATCGGACGCAGTTCGAGGTATTGAAGTAATTTTAGCCCCTTATGAATTAAGGGATGGGTAAGATTTCCAAAAGTGAAAGTTCCCATTACTGGATTGCCGCCTAACTGTGCTGCCCAGATAAAGGGTCAATATCCTTTACTTGTATGCCCTGTATGTCTTGTAGGATTGTTGAAGGCTGTACGATCCGAGGTGTCTCAGCTCCTAATCCCTGCTGTTATGGGGTTGCCATTTGCGTTATAGATCGCTTGATGTCGGTTCTGCCGGTTAATGGGATTGAAACTTGATTGACGGCAACTGCATTTCTCACCTGCGGGACTTGAGCACGATCCAAACCGCAATTATCAACAAGACGAGAACTCCCAGCCATATCCACCTATGGTCCATGGGCTCCTCTGGAGAATCGGCACTGTCACCAGCGATGGTCACTTCTTTGGGTCGTTCTTGTTGGGAGGGTATCAGGGAAGGGAGCTTATTCGGCTCGTCCAACTCAGTGGAATTCGCATTCAATTGCTGAGTGTCCGAGGTTTCGGCTTCAGGCAGAGCTAAAGGCCAAAGAGGAACTAATTTCGCCACTTCCAGATGGCTGCCAGAGACAGCTTCTGGCTTGTCTGAGGTAATCGCCTCCAGCGTACGGGCTGCAAGCTTGTGTATTTCTTCTCGTATTTCCGAACGGATGGTTTGATCCTCGATAAGTCTTTCGAGCACGGGTTTGGCACGCATCGCTCTGCGCCCATAAGCCGCCAATACCTTCACTGCTCGCCAGCGTGCGGGCGCTTCTTTTGACCCCACCAATTCAATGAGCGTATCCAACGCAACCTCCGGTGTAAGCAGAGCTAGGACCTCGGCTGCCTCGTCATAATTATCTTCCGAGTGCATCAGTTCCAGGGTTAAAGCCACAAAACGTTCAGAGTTGTATCCTGCCTGAGCCGTTATTTCGATGATATGGCCTCGGAGTCTGTTGTCTTCTTCTGTCTCTATGCGTTCTAAAAGAATCGCTTCAATCTGCGGATTGGGGGGCGCTGAATAGGCCAAGGCTGTCGCCGCACCTACACGAACGGCTGGATCATCATGCTCTAACACGGCAACTAGGGCTTGCTGCAATGCGGCCGAATCTTGATGGGATAATTCAGGGAGGAGGGGAACACTTCTCGTTTTGTCATGCTGAAGCCCCAGCATAAGCCAGTATGAAGACACTGTTGCCATCCGCTGCACCTTCGGTGATTCGTCGCGCAGGCCGATCGTGTACACTTGGAGCAGCTTTGAGAGGTCATCGAGCACTTTATCTGGCTTCCCTTGAAATACCTTTATCTTCTCATCCGCTGGGAGAGCGATGTACTCCTCAATGGTAAGCGCTGTGGCAACGCTCGCCAGCGCGCCGACTATCAGAAACAAAATTAAAATCAGTTTCATGGCAGGGACTGTCCAACTATGTTGATCTCGTGGTTAATAGGTGGGACTGGAGAGCAAAGTGCTTCTGCTGATAATTGCACTTTGGATCGTGCTTTCAAACCCCACAGGTGAGCAATACCGTTGCTGTAATCATGTTTCAACAGCAGAAGTTTATTTTTTATGTTGCTCATCGATTGAAGGGATTACTCAAGGGGAAGGCCATGGGCTTCATTTTGATCTGCTATGAGCATTGGAATGTCTTTTGTTTGTGCCCTCTACGGATCATGGCGATGTTGGTTTCACCGGCAGCTTGCGTTACTCTGTCGGTTCAAGTTTCGGTGTTCTTTCAGGGGGCACAACAGGTGCATACATTTCCTTAGGGAGAACGCTATTTTTTTAATGGCCTGAACTCTTGATTTATTCATGGTGTGTTATTCTGGGGTAGGCCTTATGGATGGACCGTAATTATATAAAGAAGCATCCGACTCAATAGGATGCCCAATAAGTATACGCCCATTCTCAGTTGCATCATAATCAAAAACAAATCCAGGAAGATTTCGACTATTCGCTATATTAACATCAGTACTTGATTCGCCTACTTGACGTCCGGATCCGATTGTCTTATACATATGTTGTTGTATGTGTGTGAAAGCTAGCTATAACATAGATTACCCCTCTACCAGGTTCGACGACTGGGGGCGGATTATTTGGCATATCTTCTGGAACTGCTCCTAAATCAATCTCGACTGGGTAATTGTGCTCAGTTGCTTCTCCAGCTATAGCAGTTGTAAATCCATATTCACAAGTTGCAGTATCCAATGTGACCCTGGTTGGACCCCGTTTTTCGTACCAATTTTTAAGTGAGAGAGTTACCGGGTGTTAATGGTTTTAGGATTGATGTATATGAGAGATCTTGGCGAAGTGAGGGCGTAGCCCGAACGCGGCCAAGATCGGAAAGGAATCTGACAAACTCTTGTGGGCTTTTAAAGCCTAAACGACTGTGGGCATGTTCATAATTGTAGGTATGACGCCATTGTTCGATTACCACTTGTGCTTCAGCTACGCTGAGCAACACTTCACGGTTCAAACACTCATCGCGTAAGCGGTTGTGAAACGACTCAATGAAACCATTTGTTATTCTCGCTTTCGCTCGTTGAGGTGTCGCTTCGCTCGGTAGCCAGGGACTGCCCGGATCGATATATATCGCCTTGATGTTTTTGTCGGACAACCACTGCTGCACTTGATGAGCAATGAACTCACTGCCGTTGTCACTACGGATATAGCTGGGAGATCCCTCCTCTTCAATGGCCTCGCTAAGCACAGAGAGGACATCGGTTGAGGTGAGTTGACGAGCTACCCTGATATTCAGACATATACGCGCGAGTGTCCGGTTATCCATATTGATCGTCATATCAACAAGTAAACGGTGCGCGGTATCATGCAAAAACTGCTCGACTGGCATGGACCTCCACCATCTATCCGTAGCGACTATGGATCGGTTCCGAGGGAAGCGCTCATGCTTAAACCAAGAGTGGTTTCTAAGCGTTACCGAAACGCGTGTTGTCATCCATGCGTGGAAGCAAAAATACAATGCCCAACACCCTCATTGTCGGCTAGGCTTTCTCTGTCTCAACGCTTTTGCCAAACGCTGGCAGGAACTCAATCCAACAGGTCCTGGCTTTAGGTTATGCGCTGAATGTAAGAATCTGGTTAAAGATTAATCAATTAAAATACTATTATTAGGGCCATGTTGAAGAATCCCATTTTTTCGACTTAGCCAAATTCTCTTCAGCCCATTTTCGTTTCCAAATAGACAGAGAGTATCGAACACCTTTACGCGGTGGTTTAGGGAGGTCTTTAGTAAAATAACCTACATCTTTCTCGAAGTAAGAGGCGATCTTACATAAATTTTTAAATGTAATATTCTGCTCGCCTCTCTCAACTCTGCCGATGTAGCTGCGATCAAGTTTGATTTTTTTGGCTAGTTTCTCTTGTGATACGCCCTTTTGATCCCTGACTAAGCGAATCCTGTCTCCAAGTTCGTATAATGCACGGGTTGGAAGATCTAAAGCCATAATTATTGGTTAATTTGTGAAACTTATAGTCCTCTTTTACGTTAGGTTTAAATTTATATATAGGATTCGTAAGTAATTATAGAATAGTTATATGTATAATATAAATAAATTGATTCCAAGCAGATTAAAAAAGCTTTTGATAACTAAGTAGGGCAACTTTTATTAAAATCTAACATAATGAGAGGACCAAAAACCGCAGAGCTCTGCGGAAATTTAAAATAGGAGATAGAAAATGAAATCAAGGTTAAGGCAAACATTTAGAACCAAAAAATATTCAGTGACACGGTTAACGATGATGGCAAAAGACGCGATCAAAAGTGCTGAGGATCATCAACGAAGCGCCATCGATTCTGTCAAGGAAGCCGGGGACTTGCTCATTAAATTAAAAAGCCGTGTTAAAAAGATACGAGACTCAGATACTGGGAGATTGATGTATAATTGGGAAGATTGGGTAGTGGGAAACATTGGGATTTCGGCTCGGTCTGCTCAAGATTATATGCAGATTGCTAGAGAGTGGAACAAATTAGCAGAGGAAGCACGAAAGGGTAATCTAAGTAAAGACCGAGCACTGCGAATTCTCCGAGGTAAAGAAGACAATCAACCAAGTCCAACACCTGATACTCCAGAGCAACCAGGAATTAAGCTTACGGGTAAACAATTGAGAATACGTGAAGCTCGGCGAGATCTTAGCAGACGCATAAATGGATTCATCGGAAGATGCACCGACTATGAAGTGCTATTTTTGGTAGAACAGGATAATATGGAGCTATTGAACAGGGTATTTAAGAAACTGTGTAATGAAATAAAGCCTATTGCACCTATATTGGTTAAAGCTGAGGAAAAGCGCAACAACCCAACTGATCATTTACTACATGCAGACTACGAAGAAGATGAAGGGTATGAGGAGAAGCAGGAATATTTTAAAAAAATAGATTTAAAAATTCTTGAACACTTTAAGAAAGGGAATGACTTAACACCATACCAACGCAAACAAATACTAAAAGCAGTTGGTGGAAAAAAAGGATGCCATGGGAAAAGATTGTTAATTGAACATTTAGTATCGCATGAATCAGATAGCCAAAGGGAACGGATTGATCAGGCAGCATAAAATAACGTAGGTATAAAGATGCTTGAAGTGTCCTGACGAAACGATATTTGGTGGGGAATGGCCGCAGGAGGGCTTTTTCTGGGCTAGGGGCAGGAAACGTTTTCTAGGGGTATTGTAGTAGTGGGATAAGGGCATAGTGTCGTCAGATTTAACTCTTGACGTAGAGCAATCCCTTGGTTATACATGCCTATGTGTTCTGCCTTACTTAAGGGTAAAATTTCTCTAAGGGACCCGAGATCGACTTCAAACTACCTCAAAGTAAGCAGAATGACCTATTCTATAACATGGGCAAGCTACTGGTAATCAATAACCTGAGCATGTAAGATTTTAAAAGTAATTAAAAATTAAGATAATAAGTATATAATATAGCTATAGCAGGTGCGGCAACGGTGCAGATATCTAGACCTGCATCGGGGTGCGTTTACTTGATCGCGTGCCCAGCTGGCCAAATTTTTTAGATCGAGGTAAAGAGAAAGATCGAGAAATGATAAAAGAATTAGAGGATGCCCCAAGGGTTTACAGCTATATCAGGTTTAGCACACCTGAACAGGCACTGGGGGACTCAGAACGACGGCAGATAAAAGCAGCCAAAACGTTTGCTGAGAAAAAGAGTTTGGCGTTAGATAATGAACTCCAAATGACTGATCGTGGGTATAGTGGTTATCATGGTACCCACAGGAAAAAAGGCTCATTAGGCATCTTTCTAGAAAAAGTAAAGGAAGGTGAAGTGCCAAGAGGAAGTTATTTGATAATCGAGAACCTTGACCGTTTGAGCCGTGAAGGTGTTATCAAAACCCTTCAGAATATCGTGTTAGACATAATCGATAATGGGATCACGATTCAAACGCTTTACCCAGAGCAGGATTATTCAAAAGAAAATATCGATGACAAGATTATTGAGTTTATTGTTCACCTGCAAAGAGCCCATGCAGAGAGTGACCGAAAGAGCTATCTACTAAAGGAGGTATGGAAACACAAAAGGAAGCAGATAAGAGAAAATAAGGGGAAACTAACCAATAAATGTCCTAACTGGCTAAGGGTTGAAGGTGATGAATTTAAAATTATAGAGGAAGCAGCAACAACAGTGAAGATGATCTTTGATATGAAGAATGACGGTTTGAGTATTCGAGCAATCGAAAGAAAATTAAATGCAGAGGCACCTTGGAAACCACCATATAACCCGAAACGAATCGGGGAGGGTTGGCGTTGCAGTTACATCAATAAGATACTCAGAACCCGAGCCGTCATTGGAGAATTTCAGCCACACCGATATGTTGTGGATGAGTTGACTGATGAAAGAAAAAGAGAAAAAGATGGAGATCCAATAGCCGGTTATTACCCTGCAGTCGTTGATCCTAACTTATTCAATACAGTTCAGCAAAAGTTGGATGAGATAAAAGCTACCCTACACAATGGTGGTGGACGCAGGGGCAAGGTGGGCAATCTATTTACGCATATTGCAAAGTGTGGATACTGTGGTGGTAGTATGCATTATGTTTCTAAAGGCAATGGACCAAAACACGGGCGGTATCTTGTATGCGATAATGGAAAAAGGGGTGTAATTAAAAATGGTAAACGAGTTTGTGAATCTCATTCAGTAAGGTATGACGAGTTTGAGCAGATCGTTTTAAAGAACTGCCGTCGATTGAAACCTCAGCAGGTGTTACCGAACGAGGACGAGCAAAAAGAATTATGTCGTAATTTACAGACACGAATTACAGGTCAGGAAATCGAGATTAAGGATATTGAAAAAAGAAGGGAAATATTGCTCGATCAAATTTCAAGAACTGAAGATGAGGAAGCACGTAGTGAATATGAAAAGTTAAGAGGCCAATTACTTGAGGATATTAAGAATCGAAAAAATACGATAGAGAACGATCAGACTGCACTACGGAAGACTGAACACAGTAGCCAGTCATTTAAAAAATGGCAAAAAGATCTTGAGTCACTGTTTAAAATACTGAAGAGCGGAGATGTTGACATACGATTAAAAATGCAAGCGCATCTAAAAGAATTCATTGAGCGAATAGATGTTTATGGTAAAGGTGGTGAGGAGACAATAGATAACATAGATGAAATAATTGGCGAATGGGGTAAGGCTAGCGATTGGGGTAAGGTTAATAGGGGAGCATACAAGAACTTCATGCGTTATATCCGCGAACAGTGTCTGTCTTCGAAAGGACGCTTTTATCAAATACACCTTAAAAATTTAACTGCCAGGACAAAAGAGAGAGTAATGAAGAACGGTAAGCGTATAGTTCTGGGTAGATCATCACGTATTGTACCAATTCAAGTTGCACCAAAAAGTAGCCTTGCTTATCGAATGGAGTTAATAGAGGACGAAGATGGGAAAAAAGGCTCGCGTCATTTTGGGCCAAAATTAGAGTTGTTATGTAATGAATTCTTTGATAAACGTAAACGATGATTTAAAGCCAAGTACAATAATATCAAATAGTTAAACCGCATATAACATAAGAAGGGTGGGGCCTTCTTCTATACGCATGCGCAAAACGATGTAGAGTTCGATTCGGTCGAGGGGTGTGTCCTTGGTTTGGCCGGATAGGGGATAGCCGTCCACCGTCTGGTCACCGGCGATGCCGAATGAAGTACAGTCATCTTTCGACGCACGCGAATTTGAAGAGTGCGATTTGAGAGGTTTTTGAGGGGGGCCCGCTTCTTCCCAAATACCGCGATGTAAATCGAGCAAGTAAGGAGTCCGCTCATCGACCACACTTTTCAATTCGGGATCGAGTGACTTCCAATCATAGGCCATGTCGAGATATTCCCGGTAACCGGGGTAATTCTTCATCGTAAATTTCGCATAAGCTTTCCCGCATTCATAAGCCGATCCCTCAAAGTCTACCAGGGGGATTACGCCTTCCGGTGCGAGGCGAGAGGTGAGGGGAACTTTTTTTGAAACGCTCATGATATTACAACACTACACGATCTTTGCTTGATCTCATTAACATTTAGCCAATGAAAGTTCCTTCTAGCAAGCTAACTATAGGGATCATGAAAACTGTTTTTTTGTCATGGTAGCGCCTGCATACATAGTATATCCTCAGGGAATTATTAATATTCCCAAGGGATTATTTACATTAATATTTTTAATTTGCTTGGTATATCATAAAAAAGGGTATTGAAGTTTTATCTTATAAGATGCTGGAAAGATTTAAAGTCCCGATAAAAGAACAGGTCAGAGTTTCGGAAAAATCACTGCGCCGGACGGTGGCGGCTTTTTTTGAAAAGATGGGCGAATCTTCTGAAGACGCAGCCATCGCCGCTGATACACTCGTCACTTCAGATTTAAGAGGAGTGGAAAGCCACGGTGTATCTAACATGTTAAGTCATTATCGTAACGGCTATGAACAAAAGAAAATCAAGCCACGGCCGAATTGGCGTATTGTGCGTGAAACACCGGGCACCGCGAATATCGATGCTGATAATGGACTCGTCGTGTTTCTCGGGCGCCACGCGATGCAGATTGCGATCGAGAAGGCAAAAAAGGTGGGCGTGGGTTCAGTAACGGTTTTTAACAGCGAACACTCGGGAGCGATTGGGCATCATGCTATGGGCGCCGCACAACAGGACATGATTGGTATGGTTATGACTTCGGCCAGTGCCCGTGTAGTACCGACCTTCGCGTCGAAAGCGCTCCTCGGAACTAACCCTATTGCTGTTGCCGCTCCCGCTCGTAATGAAGCACCCTTTCTATATGACGCGGCTACTTGCTCGGTCGCGATGAACAAAATCTGGATAGCCCGCCGATTGGGCTCGATGCTGGGGCCGAGTTGGATTTGCGACAATCAGGGGGTACCGATTGAAGAATCGATTCTTACACCGGAAAGTGATGATGAATTTTTACTCCTGCCATTAGGCGGAACACGTGAACAGGGTTCTCATAAAGGATCCGGGCTGGCGATGATCGTGGATATTATGGGGTCCCTCTTAGCGGGGTCGATTCCGGATATGCTATGGAACGTGGATAATAAAGATCGAAAACAAAGTCATCATTTCACGGCTTACAATATAGAAGCATTCACCGAAGTTGATACTTTTAAGGACAATATGGATCGCATGTTGAAGATGATCAGAGAGACAAAACCAGTGTCGGGGGAAGAACGTGTTCTCTATCCCGGCCTTATTGAGTATGAAGAAGAACAGGACCGGCGAGCGAATGGTGTGCCTTTTCATAAAGAAGTGATGACCTGGTTTGAAGGAATGGCCGAGGAACTTTCAATTCCCGGTCTCGATACATGCGAAGTAAATAGTAAATCCCCATGAGCCGACTATTTGAAACCTATCGTACTCTACACGATCAAGCCTTTCTCCCGACTTTTGTCAAAGATCATATTCCCGATTCCAAAAAATTGCTTGAAGGGTGTCTCGAGGCGGGAGTGCGGGTTATCGAATATACGTTGCGACGACCCGATGCCAATACGATGATCCCTTGGATCCGAGAAAACTATCCAGACCTCTATCTTTTAGTCGGCAGCACGCTCGATGATGCTGCGATAGTCGAAAAACAGCGCGTGAAATTTCCGCAACTCCTGACCTTGGAAGAACTGGACGCCATGGAAGTGGATGGCTTCGTTAGCTTAGTCGGTTTTAGTGCGGATAGTATGAAGCAGTATCATACGCGGCGTATCTTGATTCCCGCGGTGTCTACTTTAGAAGAAGCTTTTTCAAAAGTAGCAGCCGGTGCTCATTTTGTAAAGGTGCCAGGATCGAATCCTGACTTGATTAAAAGTTATCGGTGGGAACCCGCGTTTGACTACTGCCCGCTCTTTGCCACCGGAGGTTTGACTCTCGATCGTATTCCCATCGCCGTGGAGGCAGGTGCGGTTGTTGCTTCCACCGGTTTTAACCTGATATTAAAGGCGTGTTCCGCGGATGTATCTGTAAAGGAGATAGCTGCTATTATTAGACAGTACATGGAGACTACCCAAAGCGCAAAGCGCGCGACCTGGCCCGAACTGGCAAAAGCTGCGGATGCCGATGATCAAACCTGGTTAAACGCACTGCCCCATTATCACCCGTTTTGAAGATTGAGAGCTTCGTCTTCGTCCGTTTGTCATTGCGAGGAGCGAAGTGACGAAGCAATCCAGGCGAATAGTCAATTTGGTTACGGATACCAATCTACGCCTAAAAAAGATGAGTAACTCAATGTATAATGTAGACCGGCAATCGTCTACTGAACGAATCCTGGCAACTAGAGACTGTAATTATGCGGCAGACATTCCCCTGGAATGGAAGATGTCGCTGCACTCGGTAGCCACGGTCAGCAGGGAGCCTCCCTCGCAAAGACAATAGGACGCAGACGACGAAGATCTACTATCCCTTCAAAGTCGCGTCGAAGAGGGGGCGTTCGAGATCTGTTTGCCTTTGGTAGATGGAGCCGACTCCTATATCACGCGGTACGGACAGGCGGACGGGAACATTTGTCACTCTTGGTTGGTTCGTTTGCTCTCCGCGTAAAATTCCTTTTCCAAAACGCTCCCACTGATCATCGATTGTTTTAGTTGTGTAGATAAGGGGCCAGGCATCGAGGGCACAATATTGAAATAATAACAAGCGGCGAGACATCTTAGAAGTGTTCGCGGCCGATCCATGTAAAAGACGGACATGATGGATGCTGATACCACCCGCTTTTATTTGCACGGGCACTGCCCCTTCAGCAGTAAAATCGGGTTCAGTCACAGCGCCAATGAAATAACCATTCTGTTGGTGGTCATAGACTCGTCCCTTATGAGATCCCGGAATGAACTTGAGACAGCCATTATCGAGGGTCATGTCATCAATAGCGATACCCACAGCCAGTAAATCATCATTGGTATGAGGATAAAATGCCCAGTCCTGATGCCATTGCACGGGGCTTCCCTGTTCGGGCAATTTAAAGTTCAATTTATCACCGTTCTGTCGTACCCCCGGTCCGATCAATTGTTCTACCCGATCGAGTATACCTTTATGGCGTAACATCGCATCGTAAACCGGGTGCTGGGTTATCGGATTGGATATACGCCGCAGACGTGGTGTCTCCGCGGAATGATCGGGGCCCAAATCATAAATCGAGTCCGTCTTTGTTAATGACCGTGACTTTTCGATAAACTCATCAGTTACTCGACGGAGGTCTCCCAGTTCCTCATTGGATAGCACTCCTTCAATCG
The DNA here is from genome assembly GCA_963692525.1 of Opitutales bacterium. GTDB lineage: Bacteria > Verrucomicrobiota > Verrucomicrobiia > Opitutales > PNEW01 > PNEW01. The sequence continues at coordinate 3,803,269 of OY829953.1, read as the reverse complement.
CGAGATAACCTTCAGAATGATATTTATCAATTTGTTCTTGGGATAGCATGATATTGAACAGATTAATGTAAATGGATGTTTCGTCAAGGTATGAGATTTTCCCTTATGCTTTCATCAAAAGCATACCGTTTATTTTAGGAGCGAAGCAGCAGCTTTATCGAGAAAAACCTGGCAATGGGAATGCTGTTGGAGGATAGAAGCGGGCACTGACGGGGACACTTCACCTTCAATTGTATTTTTCACGGCTTCTGCTTTCCTTTGGTCGGGAACAGTGCAGACAATTCTTTTGCTCTTCATGATCTGAGGGATACTCATCGATATGGCCTGCCTGGGAACAGCGTCCAGTGTAGGGAACCAACCTTCACCCAACTGCTGTCGTCGGCATTGCTCATCCAGTTCGACAACAATGAATGCGTCCCGGGACTCAAAGTCTGCCGGTGGGTCGTTAAAAGCGAGATGACCATTTTCACCGATACCAACAAGGGCGAGGTCAATCGATACGGATTCGATTAAGTTTCCCAAACGCTTGCATTCCTCGAGGGAAACGGGGGCATCAACATCGATGTAATGAAAGGCTTTTATTCCGGGGACCTTATCCACGAATCTTTCTTTGAGGTATTTACGAAAGCTCGCGGGATGAGTCATCGGTAAATTTATGTACTCATCGAGATGGAACGCGGTTACTCTCGACCAGTCTATTGTTTCCTTTACTAGTGTAGAGAGTAATTCGATCTGACTCATGCCGGTAGCGAGTATAATATGCGCTTCACCTTCGCTATCAATTGCCGCCTTTATCGTTTGAACCGCATTCGCTGCCGCCGCTTTAGACATTTCGTTGACGTTGGAGAATACCTTATAATCCATAGTGAAAATAAATTATATAAAAGATAATTTATTTTCTTGTGAACTTTTGCAGGCGATTGGGTAACTTAGGCACTTCGCTTACATAGATATCACCGTGCGCATCGACACAGAGACAGTGGGGGAATTCAGCAAACTGACCGGGTTCACTACCCGCTTCACCCCAGCGGGCAAGCAGTTCTCCATCTAAGTTGAATAGGCTGATCCGATGCGGGGCTTCTGTGACATAGATGATTTCATTACGGTCAATGAATATGAAATTTGGTCTCAGAATATCTGTCCACTCTTCAATAAATTTACCTTCGAAATCGAAGAGTTGAATGCGGTTATTCTCACGATCAGTTACGAGTACGCGATTACGGGAGTCCACCCAGAGGCCATGAGGCAAGACAAACTGGCCAGGACCTGTCCCTTCCTCTCCCCAGGAGAGCAACAGTTCACCCTCCGGTGAGAATCGATGCACGCGTCGCTGACCATAACCATCAGAGACAAAGATGTCCCCTGATGAAGCGACCATCGCACTCGTAGGTCGATTAAACGGCATACCCGGTGAACCTGTCTGATGAGGTGTTCCCAGGGTTTGAAGTACCTGCCCATCAGTATTAAATTTACGCACAGTGTGATCTTCGGTATCACAACAATAAATACAGTCATTTTCATCAATCCAAAGACTGTGAGGATTGGAGAGCACATTCTCTCCCCATGATGTCAGAAAACTTCCCTCGCGGTCATAGACCAGAATAGCCGGAGTATGGCGACGCGCCAAATATACTCGATCCTGTGAATCGGTGGCTGCATCCGTAATGACACCTCCGAACTCCTTTCCCTCGGGTCCCTGACCCCATCCTTTAACAACACGATATTTGTAATTATCATTATTCATTAATTTGCTCTCCATTCTCCATCATAGCCAGTATAACCCTCGGTATAGCCCTTCAAATGATCCGGCATTTCAGCAATCATTTTTTGAGCTGATGAAGGTAATGCCCATGCGTCAATTTTAATCGACTTCGGACGAAACATGATAGCGCAGGAATAGCGCCTTTCATGCGTGGCCATATTAGTATGGAAGGTCCGGTCGGCAAAGCAAATGAGATCACCCGGATCCGCGATGACCGCGACACAGCCGGGAACATCGATGCTCTTATAAACAGCGTCATCGGCTTCTCCGATGGGATGAAAGCTGTTGCGGTTGGGAGTAAGTTCAAATCCCTCAGGGCCCTCCCAGTCGGGAGCGTGTGAATTTTCAATTACCGCGATCCCACTGGAATCGGGGTGGCTGCCATTAAGGTAAAACCAAGCACCACTTGGTAATCCATGGCAGTTAAGGAGATCACTGGCTACCTCAGGTGTTTTTACGTCAGCGCGAGTATCCGTATGCCACCTGCCGAAAGGTTCACCCGCCGTTCGTAGGATGGTGGCCGAACGATGGAGACAGAAGTCCTTCGTCCTGAGAACTTGATGGAGAAAGTTCAAATAAGGGGCGTGTTCAACCAGTTTCCATAGGGGTTTGCTTACTTCGGCAAACGCTAAATGATTGCGGTTGGAATTCGCGGGCATATCGCGCTTCGGATCGAGGGTTTCGTCAATTGAATCCTTTAACGCTTCGACCATTCCCTGGTCAATCATGCAGCGGATAACGCAAAAGCCGTAAGTGTCCATACAGGTGAGTGCATCCGGAATATTGTCCCGTTCAAAATAAATATTATAACGCGGCTGATGATTTTCCGTCATTGATCTGAAAGTTATCCCTTATGCTAATATCATAAAGCTTTTATTTTAAAACTTATCCTTCGAATTTTACTCAAAAAAGAATTGTTCGGGTCGAGCGATACCCGGGTTTTGCAAGGCTGCGCTGTTTGGAGCGACGTCGGGGACATTGCGGAAATTATTTTTAATTACGGTAACACCATTCATTGCCGGAGATATCCCCACCGTGCCAATAACATAGAGGTTGTCCACATGGATTCTCCATAATTCTTTTCCTAGTTCTTTCCGCTTCGCTTTAGGTAAGCGGTTGCCTTCCTCAAATATTTCCACCAGTCGAAGGAGATTCCCGGTAGGCGCTACACCCTTTTGCCCATTAGTTACTTTCCAGCGAGCGACAAGTGGCGCGAAGGAACTGCGACTTGGTATGGTCATATTGGGGTAAGTCCACGGGTTTTCAGAACCGCCGGTAACCCACATGCTAAGTTGGTTTTCGTTGTTTCCTTGGCGTATGTTAAAATAACTTCTCTCTTCAACGCTTATCTGTAAATTTATGCCAACATCCTTCCAGTGATTCACCAGAAGTTCAGCTATCCCTTCAAAATTCACCATCGACTGGCTCATCACGGAGAGAGAAATGATCAGACGCCCCTTACCGTCGGCGCGTAGGCGGTTACCCTTGTTGTCTTTTTTGTCTAAACCAAGAGTGTCAAGTATCGCGTTGGATTGTTCCAGGTTGCGCACCGCATATTTTTTTTCGTACTCCGGTCCCGGATAATACGGGTTATTCGGGACAGCCACGAATGCCCTTGGTTTTCCAATACCCAGAAAGATCGATTCGTTTATTTCCTCTCGATCGATGGCAAGCGAGAGAGCGATCCGGAAATCACGGTTTCTAAGCCATTGTTCTATTTCCGGGTCTCCCTGCCAGGTTTGGTTAATATAGATAATGGCTTCAGAACCTCCTAGATTCGGCCAGAAGCGCACGCGGTAATTCCCTTGCTCTGCATCCCTCTTGAGAAGCGGGACCTTGTCTAAGAGGATATGACGTTGCTGCATGTCAATCTCACCAGCAATTGCGCGAGCATTGAAAACCTCAATGTTCTCAACGAGGTGACTTGCAATCTTAGAGATATAAGGAAGCTGTTTCCCCTTGGGATCGACGGCAAAGTAGTAGGGGTTGCGTTCCAAAGTGTAAATCTCACTCGTTATCGGAGTAACCATTTTCCAGGGACCGACAATCGGGAGCTCGGAATTCTCGTGGGGCGAAGCCATGCGTTTAAAGAGCTGCACCCAACTTTTATCACTGTTGATCTTCATCCTTTCTTTCAGATCACTTAAGGGGGTGTACTTCGGGAGAAACTGCTTTAAATAATGCCGGGGTGCATACATACAATTTAACCCCAGATTAGCAAATTGGCCGGCAATACCCAATCCACCAACACTTTCGATGAAGACATAGTTTGGTTTATGAAAGGTATAGCGAACCGTGGTCTCATCTATCTTATCCACTTTGCACGGTTGCCCATCCGTTTTAAAGTAAGCTTTTGTCACCGGGTTGATCTTATCATTCAATATCACGTCTTTATAGGAAAAGACAAAGTCATCGGCTGTGAACGGTGCGCCATCAGACCACTTCATCCCTTTGCGCAGATGGAAAGTAAATGTTGTCCCGTCTTCACTGATATCCCATCCTTTCGCGATATGGGACATCAGTGTATAGCCATCGAAGTCATAGTAAATCAGGTGGTCATGCATTAACCGGTCGAAGTTGTTACGATCGGCGCGACCCGTAAATCCGCGCCGCCAGGTGCCACCGTATTGGCCGATGCGTTCAATGGGTGGGATAATCAACGGTTCATCCGGCAAGCGATCTTCTACCGGGGGCAGCTTCCCTTCACTGACAAGCTTCGCCAGTTCCGGCGCTTCACTGTATGTTGAAGGAGGGGGACCGGAATATTGAAAACTAAACCCTTCCGTGTTGACTGCGGCCTGTTTCGGGGCGTCCGGTTGCCTAGTTGATGGAGTGTCGGTATTCCTGCTGCAACCAAGAGATATAGTTATGAGCGCGACTATTAAGAAAGTGATTTGCATTCGGTAACTGCTGTTACTGCTTTTGTTCATATCGTCAATTTTAGTTATCAATATGAAAAGGATGAAGCAATAATCTTCGTCTTCGTCATTGTCTGCGTCTGGCCAATTTATAAACGATCCTGAGTCATAATTATTGCAATCCAGGGTGGAACGCGGTGTCCCTACCGCGTTTAATGACTTCAAAACTGAAGAAGCGTGCTAGGGATCAGCCGTCGCCAAGGCTATGTCGGACAGGACTTCGATGAGCTCAGCCGAATCGCAGCCCGCTCCACCCTAATAAGGTCGTTAATAATTATGGACGAAGACGAAGCTTGATAATATAACCCGTACTCATTCACTACTCTTCCCTGCCTGCCCTGAGTATCCTCGAAGGGAACCCCGTCATTTGTATATCATTCTGCCTGATATCCGACGTTTGATATTCGATATTCGATATTCGAGGTTCGAGGTGTTAGGTTTCCATCGCAAATCAAACGTCGTATATCGGAAATCGTATATCTTTCTTAATAATTTTCGAAGGGAACCCTGCCTGTCCTGAACCTAGTCGATGGACTCAAAAAAGAATTGATCCGGTCGAGCGATTCCCGGGGTCTGGAGGGCAGCGCTGTTTGGCGCGATATCGGGAACATTGCGAAAATTGTTTTTTACCACGACAACGCCATTCATGGCCGGAGATTGTCCGACCGTTCCAATAACAAACTGATTGTCCACATGGATTCTCCATAATTCTTTTCCCAGTTCTATTCGATCCTCTTTAGGCAGGCTATTCCCTTGATCAAAAATTTCCAGCAGCCGACGGAGTTCCCCGGTAGGGGCTACACCATTTTTACCGTTGGTCATATACCAGAATCCGACTTGCGGTGCAAGAGAACCGCGAATGACAGGTATGGTAAAATTAGGGTAAGTCCACGGGTTCTCAGATCCACCTGAAATCCACATATTAAGTTGGTGATCGTTGTTTGTTTGGCGTCTGCCCCAATAGCTTCTCTCTTCAACGCTTAAATTTATATTGATGCCGATAGCCCTCCAGTGGATCACAAGAAGTTCAGCTATACCTTCAAAATTTACCATCGTTTGACTTGGCACGGAGAGATTAAGTATCAGACGTTTCTTGTTATCGGTGCGCAGGCGATAGCCATCACCGTCCCTTTTATCTAAACCGATAGCGTCGAGGATCGCGTTGGATTGTTCCAGGTTGCGCACGGCATACTTTCTCTCGTACTCTTGCCCGGGATAATACGGGTTATCGGGTATGGCTACGAATGCTCTTGGCTTACCAATGCCCAGAAAAATCGATTCGTTTATCTCTTCCCGGTCGATGGCAAGCGAGAGGGCGATCCGAAAATCACGGTTCCTAAGCCACTTTTCTATCTCCGCATCTCCCTCCCAGGTTTGATTAATATTTATGATGCCTTCGGAACCGCCTAGATTGGGCCAGAAGAGGACGCGGTAATTGCCCTTTTCTTTTTCCTGCATGAGAACGGGGACCTTGTCTAAGAGAACATGGCGGTGCTGCATTTCCACCTCACCGGCAATGACGCGCGCATTGAACACCTCCGCGTTTTCACTCAGGCGCATTTCAATCTTGTCGATATAGGGTAGCTGGTTCCCTTCGGGATCAACGGCAAAGTAATAAGGGTTGCGTTCCAAGGAGTAAATTGGACTCGTAATCGGTGTAACCATCTGCCAGGGCCCGATCACCGGTAATTCAGGATTTTCATGAGCTGAAGCCATGCGTTTAAAGAGCGTAACCCAGCTCTCATCATTTAAAGCCTGTACTTTATTTTCCAGTTCATTTAACGGGGTATATTTCGGGAGAAACTGCTTTAAATAATGACGTGGGGCATAGAGAGGGCTATCAAATCGGCGATTGAATTGTCCACCAACCGCTAATCCACCGGCATTCTCGATGAAGACAAAGTTAGGTTTGTGAAAGGTATAACGAATCGTGGTCTCATCTATCTTTTCAATTTTGAAAAATTGACCATCCGCTTTCGTGTAGTTGGCTTTTACCGGGTTGATATTATCATTCATTGTAACGTCTTCGAATGCGAAGACAAAGTCATCGGCTGTGAACGGCGCGCCATCAGACCACTTCATGCCCTTACGTAGATGGAAAGTGAATGTGGTCCCGTCTTCACTGACTTCCCATGCTTTCGCGATGTGGGGCATCAAAGTATAACCGTCGATATCGAAATAAACGATATGATCGTGCGTAATCCGGTCCATATTGTTCTGATCAGCACGCCCCGTAAATCCACGGTGCCAGGTACCCCCATATTGGCCGATACGTTCGATCGTTGGAACAATCAAGGGCTCTTCCGGCAGACGTTCATTTACCGGTGGTAACTCTCCCGCCGCAACACGCTTCGCCAGGTCTGGTGCCTCGCTGTAAGTCGTAGGGGGTGGACCCTTATATTGAAAACTAAAACCTTCCGTGCTGACAGCTGCCTCTTGCGGCTTGTCCGTTTCAAATACTGATGGAGTGTCATTGTTCCGGCTGCAACCCAAAGATGCGATAGTGATGACAAGCGCTAAGAGGGTAGTTTGTAGCCGAGTGGTGTCACGAATGTTTGCACAATTTATTTTTAACATGAAGAGCTTGTATAGTCACTGGGTGAGTTGCTGGTAATTATGGATATAAATTCTTTCTGTTAGTTATCAGTAAAAATGAGATTAGCAATAATCTTCGGCTCTACGGCCACGACGGAGCGTGGCCCTCCATAAAAGTGTAATAGGGAGGGCCACGCTCCGTCGTGGCCGCTTGAATTAATAATTAAATGAAAAGTAAGAATTAATCGTCACAAATAAAGAGGGTATTAGGTAAGAGATGACCGGTTTTCGCCAGTAGTCTACGAAGTGGCAAGCGCAGACGAGGCTTGATAAATAAACCCGTATACACTCACTACTCTTCCCTGCCTGCCCTGAGCCTTGTCGAAGGGAACCCTGACATTCGAATATCTTTCTTTCTGATTTTCGAGCTTTGATATTTGAGGGGGATCGATATCCGACATTTGATATCCGATATCCGATATCCGAGGGGTTAGATTTCATTCGCACATCAAACGTCGTATATCGAAAATCGTGTATCTTTCTTAATAATATTCGAAGGGGATTGATATCCGACGTTTGATATCCGAGGTTCGAGACGGGCTGATCCCTAGCACGCTTCTTCAGTTACAACTTAACTAAACGCGGTAGGGACACCGCGTTCCACCTTGGCTTGAAATTTTTAATTAAAAACTGAGAGGACGAAGACGAAGCTTGATAAATTACCCCCTAGGCATTCACTACTCTTTCCTGCCTGCCCTGAGTGTAGTCGAAGAGAACCCTGTCATTCGTTTATCAATATAACTGATATCCGACGTTTGATATCCGATATCCGAGGGGTTAGATTTCATTCGCACATCAAACGTCGTATATCGGAAATCGTATATCTTTCTTAAAAATGTTTGAAGGGGCACCCCCTATACCATCTCAATAAGCTTCCGCCAGTAAGCCGGACCGCGTAATGATTCCCCGTGCAGTGGAGCCTCCGCGCCTATGAGTCGGTCGAGTAGCAGTCCGCTCAGGCGCGTTCGCTGTTCCCGATAGTCGGGATTAGAGTAGAGATTGTTCATCTCATCGGGGTCCTGATCGAGCGCGTAAAGTTCACCGTAATCTTGACCGGGGTAATGAATGAGTTTCCAGTGTTGCTCCCGCAGCATCTTCACCGCGCCAATCTCTGAAAAAATGGTCGATCGCTTTTGAGAGGGTTCACCGTGCAAATCTGAATTCAAACTGCGCCCCTGTAAAGTGGAGGGTGGATCGATGCCCAGTTCATCAATTATCGTCGGAAAGATATCTATCAGTTCGATGGGGTCTTCGACAACGTGGTTGTGACTCGCTTGCGGTGACGGGGACTTCATAATCAACGGAACACGCAATGAGACATCATAAAGCATCGGGTATTCGTCTTTAGGTTTTTGCAGCATACCGTGATGACCGAGTAATTCCCCGTGATCAGACACAAATACGATAAGTGTTTCTTCCTGTAGTCCACCCTGTGTCAGTGCATTCATGATCTTACCGACTTGATCATCTATCATCGTAATCGAGGCATAGTAATAGGCGATGACGCGTTGTAAGCTCTCCTTGTCTAAATTTTCATAATTACTCGTTCGCCCTTCGCTCTTATACTTTGCCTGATGCGGTGGCTTTTCAGACAAGTCACTATGAAACGATTCCGGTAGCGGCATCTCTGAGGGCTTGTAGAGTGAAGCGTAGGGTTCGGGAGGCTCAAACGGATTATGGGGATTGGGAAAACCGACAAAGAGAAAAAAAGGTGCTTCGGACGAACGGTTATCAAGGTAGTGAACCGCTTGATCTGCCGCCCATACATCAAAGTAAGCTTCGGCTGGGATGCAGTTTGCGGTGCATTGAAATGAATCGAGATATTCCTGGGTCGCATGGTGTGCGTAAGAGCGAAGGAAGTGATCCCAATAACCGTTGTCTTTAATCCACTTTTTATAGTGCGGGTGGATTACCTCGGGATCGGTTGCGGCTGAGTTTTGTCCCTCGCACAGCATCTGTTCAGCAAAAGAGGCATTTGTCTTGTCTTCAAACAAGTGTACTTTTCCCGTCGCACAGGTATCCCATCCCACTGATCTTAAAAATTCGGGGAGCGTCACTTCCTCCTCATGCATCGCGCAATGATTGGAGATAGCTCCATTGATGTGAGGGTAACGGCCCGTAAGAATTGAAGAACGGCTGGGCACACACTGTGGGTGCTGCGCAAAAGCGGAACCGAACCGTGTACCCTCGGCCGCTAGTTTATTCAGGTTTGGTGTCTGGACGATGGCGTTGCCATAACAACCGACACTGTCAGCCCGCAACTGATCAGCCAGCATGAATATAACATTTCGCGCATCCGCCATACGATTTTCCGTATCCCTCCACAGCTGAGGAAATAGGCTACACTACATAATAATCTTCGTCTTCGTCCCCGTCTTCCTCTTCGTCAACTATTTACTTATTAATTATAGTAAGGCATTACAGAAAGCACATTGAAGTAAACCGCTTTAACGCATGTCGCTTATACGCATTACCGCGTCTCGCGCTCAATCACTTCGCATTCTCAGCGAGACGCAGGTATTCAGCGGCTCCCGAAGCGATCCAGGATCCCATCGGGGAATATAAAAAGCGAGCCCCAGCTGAAATACTTTCCGCAACGTTTTGATTGGTCCCAATCGTTCCAGCTACACGCCCGGCATCATTGATGCGAGCTATTGCATCTAACATCGTTTTTTGAACCTTTGCATTCTGCATGTCACCTATGTGCCCCATCGATGCCCCCAGATCTGAGGGTGCAACAAAGAAAACATCGATGTTATCTACGGTCAGTATCTCGTCGAGGTTATTGATGGCGATAATATCTTCAATTAGGATGACCAGGACCGTCTCGTCATTGGCCTCTTTGAAGTAATCTGAGACACCTACCCCTAAGCCCTGGCGGCTCATGAACATGCCGCGTTGGCCAAGGGGGGCAAACTTGCCACCGGCAACCACGTTCTGCGCCTCTTCTTTGGTATTGACATGGGGAACAACGATGCCCTGGGCGCCGCGGTCGAGTGTGCGATAGATGAGGCCCTGACTATTCTGGTTTACGCGAACCAGAGAGGTCATACCAATTATGTCACAGGCGCGCGTAAGGTTTCCCACCTCCGCCGCGTCTACCGGACCGTGTTCACCTTCCAGCCAAACACCGTCGAATTCGGTCGGGCTGAAGACTTCAATGTCGTCGGGATGGGTAAATCCCGAGATTACTTTGGCGATTCCACCCTCAGCGAGCGTGTGCTTAATGCGATTTGGTCTCATCTTCATATTATTTCTCCTGGTTTGTTGTCTTCTCGTTTACTCCAACGCCTCGCTGGATGATATATTCTTAATCAGTGCGTATAGTTTTGTTTTATAGAGGTCAATAAATTGTATCAATTCTTTCTTCCAAGCTGTCTCGGCAGTCTGGATAAAATTGGGGGCTTCGGGATTACCATTAAGCCATGAATCGAGCATTAATACGCGATAAGTTATAAACATGGGGACATCTTCAATTATAACTTTTGCTTCTGGCCATGCTAAAAGATAGCTTTGAAGGAAATGCGCATAAAATTTCGAGAACTGGTAAATTGACGGGTCGTTTCGGTGATCGAACAGCTCCATATAAAGCGCATTGGCGATGTCATAAGCATACCAGCCATAACAGGAATCTTCAAAGTCTACGAGATAGATATAATTTATAGATTTAATTATATTACTGAAATTATAATCCCCATGGATAAACCCGTAGAATTGTGATGATGTTTGGAGACGAGATTTCCAAGCCTTGAGTTCATCGTAAGTGTGATCATGAGTTGCATAGGATATATCATAAAATGCAGATTGAAAAAGGGTGGGGCGATCAATTGATTTTAATTTCCCGGACATCGCACGATGGAATCGAGCAAGGACAGCTGCCGCGCTCTTTATATCCGCTGTGTTTCCATGATCTAATGGGCTGCCATCAATGTAATTGAAGGCAACCGCATAGTAAGTGTCATGCTCAAACGTAATAGGTAATACGTACTGGCCTGGCTTTAGCGGTATCGGTTGGTGAGGCAGTTCAACGATATTTATAATTCCATTTATAAGAGATATTTCTGATTGAATTTGTTCATGCGTGCGGTGCTCGGCTTGTGTGACGCGTAAAGCTATTTTTATATTATTGAGATAGGCTTCAAAGACTGTGTTCTGACTCTGTGAAATAAGTTGCGGCATTGAATCCAGATTTAGAGTGGATTCAATGCACGCTATAAATTCAGCTGTGGGGGTGAGCAATGCCATCTAATGATTAGACTGACTAAAACTGGGGAATGATAAATATAAAAAGCTTCGTCCTCTGGTAAGAAAGGAAAAGTGGAAAGATGGATGGTTGTATGAGTGGGATTTACCTTCGATCACCATCCCATCTATAGGCATACCTCACCCCGTAGGGGTACAGGCAATTAGCCAGGGGTTTAAACCCCTGGATAAAAGATTATAAAAATAGCGCCCGGAAGGGGCGCAGGTAGTTTGGTAATATTGAAGGGTATGATGTTTCGAGTTTTGAATATAGATTGCCACCGCCCATTCAGGGCGGGTGATAATATACATGTTTTCCAGTGGTTTCGCTCTGCTTCACCACTGGCTACCCACCTTTGCTCCTGTTGGAGCAAATTACAGATGTATATCTAGTCTAAGAGCGAAAAACTTACCCTACATCTTCCTCGTCACCACAATAATCCCCGTGGACCAATTTAATTTGGTAATAAAAAGATCATCTCTGCTCTCTAATTCTTGAATTAATTTCTCCACTTTTGGGGGATGATCCGCCGGCCAGTTGGGCTGGGGAAGCATGTCATCAATGATGTATATTCCACCCCGTTCTAATAAATCGATAGCACCTTCCAAGTCCCAATACTTTCCTGGCCACGTGTCCGCAAAAATTAAATCAAATCTCTTTCCCTTTAATTCCTTTAAGAATTGTGAACCATCGGCCACGTGGAAACTAACGCGCGTATCTTCAGACAAGTGCTTTTTTGCCACCTCGACTACACACGGATCATTATCGACTGTTATCAACGTTGAATTGCGATCCATTCCTTCAAGAAGCCAACAGGTTGACAAACCGGTGCCGGTTCCCAGTTCTAAAACATTTCCCGAAGGTTTTGTTGAAGCAAGGCTTCTAAGTAAGCTTCCCGTTTGATAATCAGAAGCCATTTTGAATCCCATAGCCGTGGTTTCTTTTTCAATTACCGTTACGAGCTTAGGGACAGGTAGATTTTCTTTATCATTCATCGTCGTGTTGTGGAGATTTCAGCAGTACCTACTCAGGCTTTAACGACTAACATTTTATTAGCTCCACGTTGAAACTCGTAATTGACATTTACGACGGACAAGCTGTAGCGAGCCTCGAGTGCTTTTATAACACCGTCCAGATGTGGCGACTGTGTTGCGTCTAACTGAGTGAGGGGAAAAATCCGTACCTCTTTAGAGACGCGCATCATTTCCTCTATCGCTTGAATATGAAAGTCCAGGTCGAGATGCTCACTATAGAGAAAGAGAAAGTGCGAAACCAGGCATAGGTCGAAAGTGGAATCCTCAAAAAGAAGATTGGGTACACTGCCAATAATATAGCGGCCTTCACTAAGACCCAATTCAAAATCGTCGAGAAACAAATTCATCGCTTCAGACCGAGCTCTTCCTAATTCCTCAATAGAAGTAAATCGGTCCCAGTGAAATAGATGCTGATTAACCTGCGTCTGTGAGAGGACCTCATCCTTTGCCTCTTTAAATCTATCCTCCAGCTCACGCTTACAAAACGCGTAAATAGGATCGACAGAGGTAACTTTAAGCCCGCGTTTCTTAGCCTCGGCGTTGAAGCTCGCGGGGCCGTCGCCGCAACCGAAAATCCGTTTGCTGAAGTCCTCTTCCGTAAGTGAAAACATCAGGGTATACTCGTCGAAAGAACGCCCCCACGGTACGACACTGTTTAGCTTTACTCCCATCTTCTGATCACTGATCGCTTAACCGTGTAGAATCTATACGGCTTCACCGACTTCAACGGGCTGCTTTTCATTGCCCTTTATAAATAACCCTGATCCTGAAGTTACGATGTAAATTTCATCCCTAGGGTGTGGATCTTGATTATCCTCTTTTTCCGGTTTAAATATTCCGACCTCTAAAGTGCCATGATTAAAGAGCACTTTATATAATTCCGAATCTTTCTCCAATTCGCGTAAGGCATTGAGTATTGTTAACCGTTTCATGAGAAACTTATTGAAAGGTTAATATTATTTCAATTAGTTCAAAATAGTAAGCTAAAAACTCGAAGTCGTCTTTTGGATCATCGAAATATTCACCATGATCAGCTCTGAATTCATCAGCATTGGCGTTCGTTTCACCTTTCCATAATCGCTCTGGGATAGCGTCCCAACGACATAGCTCCATTTCTACAACCCGGATTTTACACTTTGGAATTCTGTTTGAATCACAGACCGTATAAACACGGCCAGTTTTCAAAGCGCTATCCCACTCGTTGAGTTCTCCCTGCTTGTCCAGCCATTCAACACTCGCTGTTTTTCTTCCATCGATGATCTGATCAATCAAATGATCCGATGTGAAGGGCATGCGGTATTCTTTCATTTCTTTAACCTCCAAAAAAAGTTTAGGTGTCGGTGATCTGACGACCCTAGTAAACTCGGATTTAACAACGAGTCACGCACTGTTTGGGCGCAGGTCGATGTATCGATCTTCGTAATGACCTGCTTCACCGCGCACGAGATAGAGGGCGTTTGGATGTTTTTCCACGTCAACCTTCACGGTCTCACTACTGCAATAGCGCATCGTATATCCTGCTCGCCTTCGATTACTGAAGTTTGATTCGCTGGAGTGCATAAGAAATGAATCATGAATAGAGACACTTCCAGCTTCCATCTCGAGGCTGACGGCTCGAGCTTCCATCTCTGGTTGGACGATGATCTTTCTACTCAGCATTTCGTGCGACCCGGAGGGTAGGGTAGCACTTTCACGGTACCCGGTGTGAGATCCCGGGATTACTCTCATCGCGGCGTTTTCACGGTCGGTATCATCGATCGCCAGCCAGACGGTGACGACATCGGTGCCTTGGATACTTGGCCAGTAGGAATTGTCCTGGTGCCAGGGAACGGTTTCCACGCTGCCAGGTGGTTTGATAAACACACTGGAGAAAACTAAAATAAGATGGGGCCCCAACACTGATTGCACGGCGTCGAGCAGACGCGGGTGCCGGCAGATCTCGAGCCAGCGTTCATCACTTTCATGGGGCTCACTGTAATAATTTGCGTTGTCTAACTGGTCCCTCTCGATTGCCTCGGCCATGAGACGTTGATTCGATTCCACTTCCGCCGAATCAAATACGTGGCGATACAGGCAATACCCGTCTTTGGCGAATCGAGCCGGATCGTGATTCAACATTATATTTCCGTTAGCCTACTTTCGCGGATAAGGGCGCTTACTCGTATATATTCTCCATCTGCCAGGCATCGAGAGAAACGAGCTCAGCATCCTTGCCCTGGGAGCGCAGGGATATGCCGACACTATCGTCGCGGCTGGGGTAGACACGCAAGGCAACACATTGCTTACCGTTGACGAATACTTCGACGACGCTCTTGTCTATGAAGACACGAAGCTTAAGCGTTTCGTCCTCTTCAATGATAATTGACCCCGTCTCGGGCGCGCGCGAAAGAACATCCGGGCTAAGCGATGAATAGGAGGAATCGATGCTGATTATACTGTAACGAGAACCCACACGGTAACCCGTATTTCGAAAACCTCTATCTCTGAAGAAGGCGATGCGTGTAAATTCTTCTTTGTTCGGGGAACGCAATACATTCAACTCGACCATCGGCGCGTCTTTGGTATCGATTTCGGCTATGATTTCCATCGTGTTACCGCTGATCTCGTCGATCACGATCTCCTGATTCGCCGAGAGTGTTCTCATGTCGACGTGCTGATGATTGCGTCGCAGTGACTCAATGTCACCTGCCGGTTCGGTTCCCACTTGGTCGTCGCCTATCAATGTCAGGCGCCGTGGCAGCGTCATGATTTGATTCCAACCCTCGGTTGGTTTGCCGTCATTCATGTTGAAGATGACAATGATTCCACCTTCACCGTCAGGTGTTGCGGATGGTGCGTGCACACCGGCCGGCCCATACGACCCAAAATTGAATTTATCGTGATGGGTGACGACAAACTTGTCACGCTGCGTATCGTAATCACCGAGCAGATACTGACCGCCGCTCATATGGCTGAAAAACAGCAGCATGTGACGGTTCCCGATCGGCCAGAAATAAGGGCAGGCCCCGTCATCCCCAACGAGCGTAAACCTGTCGCCCTCGATAAAAGGGTGTAGGTACTCCCACTTCGCCAAGTCCTTCGAGCGGAGAAGAAAATTAGCGCGGATTTTTTTACCACCGGGTCCGTCCGGCAGAGTACCTGCCGAAAGAGAGTAGTAGACGCCATCCTTCTTCCAGATGCAGGGATCGAATACACGATACGGGGGTTCGGTTCCATCAGGATTGCGCATCGGAATTACTGCTGCGCCGGTCACTTTTTCCCAGTTAAGTAAAAGGGGGTCGCTGGAAGTAGCCACCATATTGCCGACCTCCGTTCCGTGATACATGGCGATCACGCGGGATTCTTCAACCAGTGTGGCGCCGGAATAACAGCATCGTTCCGGATTGGGATAGATCGCGTAGGGGAGATCTCGCCAGTGGACCAGATCATCGCTTACCGCGTGCCCCCAGTGCTGCCGGGGATCTTCAGGCGGGTAGCCCTGGTAGAAGAGATGCCAACGGCCCTGCCAGAAGCACAGTCCATTAGGATCGTTCAGAGTATGTTCCGGATTTATATAGTGGTATATCGGCCGGTGGGGATCCCCGGAAAAATCATTTCGCGCTTCCTTAAACCGTTGAAGCAGTGGATTGTCCTTCAGTTGTGCCTCCTGCTCTTCCAATGTGTCCGCGAAGGTGTAACTGGGAACAGGTGATGTATAGTCTTCTTGATTCTCTTTTGTCATAGTTTCTGCTTTCAATCCGGTCTAATCAGTTGGAAGGGCTTTCATTTATTTATTATTACGTTTCGCTATGTAAAATCTTTTTTTGGTTATCCCGTTGTCTTTATAGGTGACCTTGAGGTCAGCTTTTTTGAAAGCAGTTTTCATTTCCTTAACCGTGAATAATCCAATTTCGTGTTTGTCGGTAATATGACGAATCTCATTCTTTGACCCAAACAGATAGTGGATTTCAATTAATGATATCTTTCCTTTTTGTGTTCCTCGATTCATCAGGCTAAACTTAGTTTTTTCTGATTCTGTAGATGTCATGTAGGCCTTCCCATCGTGCTTCCCCTTTACCCATGCATTGGGTGTTAACCAGGGGTTAACCATTATTACACCCTTATCATTGAGATGCTTTTCAAAATACCTGATGGTTCTCTGGAGGGAAGAAAGAGTTTTTACATAGCCGATAGAGGCGTAAAGACAGGTGATCACATCATATTTCTTTCTTAAACCAAATTTTCTCATGTCAGCACAATAAAAACGTCCACTTGGATTCTTCTCCCTGGCGGCCACTACGAACTTGCGATTTATATCTAGTCCATCTACGTGGAAATATTTGCCCAAATACCGGGCGTGCTCCCCGGTCCCACACGCCACGTCAAGTATCGTTTTAGCTTTAGGGTGAACAGTTTTTAATAACTGGGTAAGCTCTTTAGCTTCCTTTGGATAATTTAAATGTTTTTTTTCAGATAAGTCGAACTCATTGGCTGATATCGAATACATGGAAAACTTCCGGTCTTTAATAGGGTTATAAAATTACAGTTGTTCTAGATATTCAGATACAAGATTTGTATCTATTGTCAGTTATTGTAAAGTCTTGATAAAAGCCAGGCTCGGTTTTTCACGTTCCATCGGTTCGACCGCAAACCCCATCGAGAGCTTTAGCTGATGGTTTTCGGGATGGGTGTCATCACTGACAGAACGCACCTGGTAGCAGCCGAACGCCTTTGCCCGCTTTATGGTTTCTTCTTGTAGTGCTCGACCGATGCCTTGCCGGCGTTGATCTTTTTTTACGCCAAAGGCTATAATTTTAGCCTCTGTTAATGTCTTTCCTTTAAGTTGAATTGGTTTGTGGCCCCGGTCATTGGGACCCATCTCCCACACCACGAACATGAGATAACCCACGATATTCCCTTCTTTTAGCGCGACTAAAAAATAGCGTTGGAATTGATCAAAGAATGAATCCAAAGCACTAGCTTGTTTATCTTCTGTAATGACCTGCACTAATTCCTGCCAGCGTGGATTTTCTGGTGACCAATCTTCTAGTGTAATATTCATTACGATAATTATCCCCTAAAAAAAATCGTTAGCGACTCATCAGTCGCATATCTTGGTAATACAGGTCTCTCGAATCTCCCAGAGATCTTCGAGACTCATTAAGTTACTTTGGGATTTTAACCAATCTACCATAAAAATTTTATGTTGTTGCGTTTTATAATCCGAAATCTGCACCGGTGTTATTTCCTCCTCGTGAAGAAACTCAAATTGGGGTTCGATAGGATTTTCCGGACGCGTAAAATCAAAATAATTATTATTATAGAAAAGGTAGCAATGAGCTTCCGGAATGGAATCGAGCCCATGAGTGGACAATACTGATCCAACTCCCGCGGTATTGCCCTCATTCATATAATAAATCCCCAGCATCAATTTTAAAGGTTGATCCTGTTCCAACGCGACCTTGGCAAGTAGTCCATGTTTTGTGCTGCAGGTACCACGATTTTCTTTCAAGACGAGGCTAAGATTATCCTGTCTTGAAATTCTGCCATAGGGAACAAAACGAACGTAGGAGGCGGCCAGTCTGAAATCTGTCAAGTTATGTTCAATAAAAGTTAGCGAGGCATTACCTTTCGGTTTGATAGCAAACGATGGAACATTGATTTTAATATCGGTCATTGTGCTTCGCGGAAAGATATAGGTTACATTAATGTAGAGCGTTTCATTAGCCATGCTGCTTATTTATGGGGGCAGTCAATTCAGAAAGCCGCGTTCGCTGCTTATCGTCTTCCACAAAATTTGACGGATCGAGCCAACGCACAAAAGCATCGTGCAAGGCTGGCCACTCCTTGTCGATTATTGAGTACCAAGCGGTATCTCGATTGCGACCCTTGGCTATCGTTGCCTGGCGAAATATTCCCTCGAACGAAAATCCAAGACGTTGTGCTGCTTTTCGAGAACCCGCATTGAGCGCATTGCATTTCCATTCGTACCGTCGGTAACCGAGGTCAAATACATATTGCATCATGAGATACATCGCTTCAGTCGCAGCTGTCGTACACTGTAATAGAGGAGAGTAGTTGATATGCCCCACCTCTATTGTTCCTATACCCGGTTTTATATTAAGGTAGCTCGCTACTCCAGTTGCTTCGCCTTTTGTTTTGTCGACTATCGCAAAGAATAGGGGATCGCTGCCCAAACAGTTCTGATTCATCCAATCGCTATAGTTTTCCAGCGTCTCGAAAGGGCCATAGGGAAGGTAAGTCCAATTCTTACCTTCTGCGTCTAGATTATTTGCAGCATGGAGCGCTGCAGCGTGGCGCTCCGGATTGAGTGGTTCTAAACGGCAATACTGTCCCTCCATCGCCTCATGTGCCGGTGAAGCAGGTGGTTTCCAGTTGGAAATAGTAAATCCAATCGGCTGGTTCAGTGCGTTTGTTTCCCAATTTTCTTTTGTCATCAGGAGAATAGTTGATTTCAGCTGCTCATTCGGGGTTCTTTGTTCTGGGCAGTATTTCCAAGGACAAACAGTAGTCTGAAAATCCAACCGCTCGCCAGAATTTAATCGCGTTTGGATTTTGAGAGAGGTTGGTGACAACGAGACGTTTATCTGGAGGAAATACTTCCTCAACCAGTATATTGACGGCTTGTCGACCTATCCCCTGGCGTCTTTTTTCTCTCACCACAAAAAACTGGCGCAAATAGAGAAAATCATCCTGGTAGTGATAGAGCGCATAGGCAACTGGCAGTTCATCACTCTCAAAGAGTATAGCGGTATACTCTCCAGAAAGCCAATTGCTCATTCGCTTCTGAAGCGCCGGCAGTGACAAAGGATCACGATGTTTCTCGTCCTCAATCAGCTGGCTGTTCATCTCAGCCAGAAGTTTAGTGTCGTTCTCTGTTGCTTCCCGCCATTACATCTCTTTTCCCAAAGATCAGCTGTCCACTTCGGCCAGGTGTAACACAGTCTTGTACGGGTAGGCTATTGTCCCTCCGAGACTATCAATATAGTCCCCGACTTTTGATAAGAGTTTATCCCGTATTTTATCATCCAGAACGCGGTGATCAGAAAATGTACTCAAAAGCTTTAAAAAATCTGGGCGTAGATAATCGCGGGTCCAGTCATAAGAAAGCGTTTTTGATTCTCTGAACTTTCCGGAATCAATAAGCTCTTTTTCCTTCTGTGCGATAGAAGCCTCAATTCCTTCGTTTGGCTTCAAGGGTTCGCCCTGTTCACGCAGGAAGAATGCCTGTTCATCCTGGAAAAAATCTTGGTAAATTTCGTTCAGTCGCTTCCAGATCTCACGATCCAATCCATAGGCAGTATTCCAGAAGAGGGCGATGTATCCCCCCGGTTTGAGTACTGCAGCGGATTTATGATATTTTACTGCTGGATCGACCCAGTGAAATGACTGTGCCGCCGCGACTATTCCGAAACGCTCACCCCGATCGTCCCAGTCTTCGAATTTCAATCGTTTAATTTCAACCTTGGGGTTGGATTGAAATTTCTTTTCGGCAATCGCTGCCATTTCATTTCCGGGTTCGACCGCGAGCACCGATTGCCCACGGGACGCAAACATGGCCGTTGCTTTTCCCGTACCCGCACCGATCTCAAGAATACGATCACCACTATTGATATCACTTAGTTCGATGATGTCATCGATAAGCTTATCCGGGTAGGAGGGCCTCACCTCCTCGTATATCGAGGCTGCCGAGTTAAATGATACCCTGCGCTTCTCGTCGATCATTGAGATGATTAGAATACAGCTTCAATATTTTTTCTCTTACTTCCGTAACCGGCATTGCCAATACTGCTTATTCCGTTACGTCCTTAAAGCCGAGTATATAGCCGTCTGGGTCGACGATATAAAACTCTTTTCCATAGGGCATCTTACGCATGGGTTGAATTACCTCAATATCCCTCGACAAGATGTGTTCATAATAACTGTCTATGTCCGTTACGCCGAAGTATATATCCAAGTCTTCATCTTTCCTCCTTCTTTCTCTCTCTTCCTTGGCGGGACTTCCTGTTTTCAGGTGGATGGAGTGTCCATCACAACCTATTCCCGCGTAGAAATCTTCATTACGGAAATTAATGTCGAATGATAACTCTTCGGTATAAAATTGAAGAGATTTATCAAGGTCCGATACCACAAACTGTGGGCTCATACATGAGATTGTCTCTGGGAGTGTCGTTTTCATGTATTTACAAAATATCAAATTAAAGAGGGGGGCAAGCCACTTATCATTAATCCACTATGAGGGTCTGCCTGTAGTGCTCAAACGCAGTGGGCTGAGAATCAGAATAAAATAATGCTTTCAATTTTTCTGCATTCTCTTCCGGAGAAATAAATTCAGTATTAATCTCAAAATCATAGGGGCAGAAATCGTGAACGACACCATGCTGCCACTTCGCAAACCCGACTTGTCGATCACCTCTTTCTTTTTCTCTTCTTTCCAGTTCCTTTAAAGAACAATCAACTTTAACAAAGAATACTTTAAACCCCTCAAGGTTTATGACGATTTCATCCATCCAATTTTTGTTTTCAATGACATGGTCAATAATCATCGGAAAACCACAGGATCCAATCAAGGGAAGTGAACGATGGAATGCGCTTAATAAGGGTAACAGTATTTTTGGCCTTATTTCATCATCCTTTAGTTCTCTTTCATGGGCCATAAATATAAATTTATCGTTTGAAGCGTAGAGAACGGGAACATCCATCGCTTCCTGGAATGCTTTAGCAATCGTCGTTTTTCCAGAGCTGGATGTGCCATTTAGAAATATAGCTGATCCTTTTTCCATATTATAGCGTGTTCAGAGAATTACTGCTAATGCTGAATTGTTCAATTAAAAGCAGCCGGATCCTTTCAGGATTTTTAATCTACTGAACTCCGTGCTGATTCTGTAATCAGGCTAGAGAGAAACACAGGAACAGGTTATGCGAGCAGTAAATAGGCCAAAGCGCTAAATGCCATGGCTACAGGCAGCGTGATTACCCATGAAAGCAGTATGCCGCCAATCACCTTAGTATTACGCTTACCTGAGACCATCCCAATGCCAAAAATTGAACCGACTGAAACGTGAGTAGTGGATACTGGAACGCCGAGATTACTGGCAAAGATTACGAGGAATCCGGTAACCAGATTCGCCGAAAATCCCTGTCCGTGATTCAAGTCAGTAATTTTATTACTGATCGTTTCCGCAACGCGGTGCGCATTTAGTAATCCACCGAGAGCCATACCCACCGCAATGGCCACCATGCCCCACCGCATCTCTAACACCTGTGCTGCGACGAGCAGACCCGCGACTTTTGGTGTATCGTTTAAGCCGCGTGCAAATGACACCAGGGCAGCGCTTACCCCGTGAGCAATATCGAGCAGCATTTGCAGATTAAAGCCCCATACTCGGTCCGTATACAAATCCACACATTCGCTGGTGTCAGCCACGGCTACCGCCAGTTTAGGCTGTGCTATATTATCCAGGCCGATGTTCATGGCCGTGGCAGCGGTGTCGCCTTGTGCCAGAGTCGTCAGTGGCACATATTCGCGTTGTTCGCCTAAACAAATACAACTCTCCTTGGTTACCCCCAATGCCTGTCGCGTGTGGGTGAAGATCCAATAGACAGAAGCTCCCAGCAGCAGCGCAATAAAGGGGCTCGCGATCAGGGGGAGGATAAAAGTGCTGCCCAGTCTTTGAAAATCCACGTCCCCACCTATAGCCATCAAACCCGCACCCATCAAGCCACCCACTAAACTGTGGGTCGTGGAGATGGGAAAACCCAGGCGAGTGGCAAGCAGCAACGTGAATGCCGCCCCAAAACCAACCGCCATGAGAAATTCGATGCCACCGGCTGTGCTCTCTGGCACCAGCCCCTTGCCGGAAAAACTGGTCACTAAACCCTGAGCCAGAAAAATGGCGCAGATTGAACCGGCGAATGTGGCGATCGTGGCAATTGCTATCGCGGTACAATAACTTACCGTTCCACTCCCATAAAGGGTCGCTACTCCCTTGAAGTTATCATTAGCGCCATTCCAATAAGCAAGAAACAGCGCAGAAATGACGAGTATGAAAAGCATGTAAGCGTCTTTAATTTAATCTTAAAGCCGTTATTCGAATACAGATGATGGCTTGAACGACTTTCATAATGTTAGGAGGTGCACTGCACCCTATTTATTTCTAACAAATATTCTTGTTTGCGATTCGTTGAAAGATTGTCGCCCCAGGGAACTCCCTTTTGCATTATTTCTGTTCCTGGTAAAATCTCCAATCGCGGTATTATTGTAATAAAATCAAATAATTTGTTACTTATGTAATAAACGAGTGAATAGTCCGAATCAGAAATCCGAATTAATCATGAGGGAATGGCTGCATGAATACCGGGCGATTCTCTATAAGGTGATTCGGTCATATGCTGTAACAATTCAGGACCAGGAGGACCTGTTTCAGGAAATAAGTTTCCAGCTTTGGAAATCGATTGGCAATTTCAACGGAACGTCAAAAACCAGCACATGGATCTACCGTGTTTCGATTAATACCGCTCTCAACTGGAAACGATCTGAGAAAAATCGCAAAGAATATGCATCAATTGAAATGTTAACTGAGATCGCTGACGCCTCTAACTCTAAAAAGATAGATGATGATGTCATTAATCAACTCTACTCACATATCAATCAGCTCACGAGAGGGGAACGGGCAATCATCCTACTCTCACTCGATGGATTAAGCTACAACGAGATTGCAGACATTGTAGGTATTAACGCTAGCCACGTCGGCGTGAAATTATCACGTATCAAAGATAAACTTACCACCAATATGAAAGGAATCATCAATGAACTACAGCGATCTTGAAAGAGTTTGGAACGACCAATCCAAAGACATGACCTTTTCCATCAACGCAAATGCGGTAATGCAAAGTGTTAATCAGGTATACCGTCGATCACGAAAGAAAATGATTATTTATTGGAGCATCGCAATTGGAATTAGCTTCGCAGTTCTTGTCATTACATTTGGGATGCATGTTTATAATGTGACTGGCAACAATCCTCTAAGATGGTTGATTCCCATGCTCTTCTTTGAGAGCATAATGTGGATTGCATTCTTTGGTGTTTACGCACGTTTATATTCAATACACAAAAAGAAATCACTCAAATACGGGGAATCCTTTTTGGAAAATATCAGGAAATCCATCTCTCTTGTGAAGTTTCGTATTTGGCTGATGAAGGACTTCAGGTGGTTTCCAATTATGATATTGGCGTTGCTTGTGATTTACGAACTTGTCTACACCTACTTCAATGAACATGAGGGAATCCCGCTGGTTCTATTAATCGGAGTTTCGATTGTATGGATACTCATTTTATCCACTATCCTGATCTTGATTCTCAGAAACCGCATTAATAAACACGAAATTCCCCGACTCAGGGATCTTCAATCATTGGAAGCTATGTTAAGCGAGTAATCATTCTCGCCATTGACGAAATTCAATTATATCCCACAGAGTGAATAGATTTGATCGTTATGAATGATGATTATTTTACCTGGTATTACTCCTTTCTCATATTCAATGAGGAGATCTCAAATACCTAGATTTCTGACGTTGTAGTCTTTGAGAATACTTTCCCGCGTTGTTTCGCTCCAACGGTTGTTCTCCTCTTGTCCGACCATGGGCTGGTAAACATAGCGCGGCTCGTGGGTGTAGCGTTGCTGCCTGGCGTCTATAGCCAGCGCAATTATGCGTGACCTCTCGAAGATGTGCTCATCGTCGTAGACTATGGATTGGTTATTGCTCGTCGTTCGCAAACCGAGCACCGACGAGCGACGGTGAAATCCAAAGTTGATTGTCATGCGCTGGTCCGGCGAGGTGTTGGCAAAAGAGCCATGTAGGGCTTGGCGGTTGGTCATGACCACGTCGCCGGGCTCACACACCAAAGGGACCGCGCCAGGTAGACAATCAGAGCCGTTGTTTGCCGCGATCATTGCCTTGATGTCAATCTTGCCCTCTTTGTGTGATCCGGGGATCACCCATAAGCCATTGGCTGCGGTACTGCCGTATAATTGCGCCATGAAATTGAACCCGTGTGTGTCCTCGTCCCAGTCCGGCTTGTCCCACAGTTGGGTCCCGTCCTGGTGCCAGGCGACCGTGGCTCCCAGTCCAGCAGGTTTAACGATGATGGACTCGGCGAAGGGGGTGAAGTCGGGGCCATTGATCTGTTCTGCAATCGCCAGCAGTTGCGGGTGGCCGTAGAGTCTTAAGCATGAGTCCATGAAATGCAGTTGGCCGTTGATCTTGGATATGACATAGTCCGGGGCGTCATCACGAGGTAGGGGTTCTCTCATTTTTGCCATGTGTCGGCCGTTCCCAAGAGACGTTCCACCCAGCTCGTCGCTCAAGGGTTTGGCAAAACTGAAGGGCTGCCTGGCAAATTCAATTCCAAGCGCGGGTCGGCCTTTGGCATCTACATCCGCATCTTTGGTGTAGGGTGCGCGGTCGAAAACGTCCGTTAAATCCTCCCTCAAATCATTGATCTCTTCCGCTTTCAATGCCCCTTCTAACACATAAAACCCGATACGTTTGTAGGCATTGACAATGTCAGCGTGCAAGGTGCCGTCGGCATTGAATTTTATGGAGCCGCGGTTGCCAAGTGTGTACGCCAGGCGTTCACCCTCACGGAAATAAGCGGCCATGGCTTCAGTATACTCTGCTTCATTTACTTGTGTCATCTGGCAAACACCTTTTCTCCAATGTCGCTTATCATGAGGGATTGATTTAAGGTTAGCCGTTCATGTGCATCACTTCCGCAACTTCAAGGGTGCCCATTTCCAGAAACGGACAATTTTTAGCCATGTCGAGGGCTGCATCCATGCTGTCCGCTTCTACGATAGAAAACCCGGTCAAGGCTTCCGACTCACCGTCGTCTGATACACCGGTTGAGCTCACGAACTTGGACTCTCCCAGGGGCGTTCCCGGGTTGACCACGGCATCGCCCAGGTCGCCGATCCACGCTTTCCATTTTTCCATTTGTGCGGGCCCCGTTTCAGGGCTCTCAGGCTCTTTACCACCGTGATAGGCAATTATGTATTCAGGCATGGTATTTCTTTTGATTTTAGATTTAAAGATTTTAGTCGAGATAGTTATAGTGATGCAGCCAATCAATCCATCTTTGGCGCCTGACGTTTCCTTCGCTATTTTTCAACCAATCGGGGTGGTAATGGGGATTTTTAAAACGGGCCTCGTTTTTTTTAGTGATTTCGGCTAGCTCTACGACAGCTCCCTTCTCATCTTCTGTCTTTGGGTTTTTATAATAATTAAGTGCGCACATGCGGCGGTCCGTCGTGCCCCCCCAAGCGGCGTGCCACATGCGAAAATCAAAAGCGATGACATCGCCTGGTTCAGATTTACATATATGAGCGGGAATATCATTAATCTTTAATCCGGAGGCTTCGAGATAAGGTGAATCGGGTCCGCGCAGTTTAATGTTAAGCAAGGCGTCGTGCAAAGGATTCTGATGTGATCCGGGAATGACTCGCAATGCGCCACTGTCTCCATCGATCGATTGCAGGTAGAAGAGAAATTTAATTCCCTTAAAGTGGACATTTTCCACATCGGGATGCCACGCGGTGGCATTTCCTGAAAACCGATTGCTCTTGCAGAATACACCGATGACATCCTCACCGTGTATTTGTTCAGCCACCCCCAGAAAACGATCATCTTCCTGGAGTGACCGGTGAAAAGGGGTTTCCGGTCCCAGGTTGGACCATTTCAAAAGTTCAAAATGGTCGCGCGGTTTGTCGATAGTCTCGGCAATAGCCATGCCTTCTTTAAACTCAGCGTTAATAATCGCGAGCTCATCCGGACTAAAATAGCCATTAAGATGAAGGAATCCAAAAGTATGATAAAAATCAATCTGGCTTTGTGTGAGCATGACTCCTTAAAGAATCACAAATTTAATAATTTAAGTAAATAATATTGTATCATGTGGTACTGGGGTAGGAGAGTGTCAGACCTGCTTTTAGGCAGAGCGTGTGCACGTTATTCGCTCATTAAAAGCAGAAACCACTGATAGAATTTCATTGTTTTTTGCCACTCCGAAATTCTTAAAATCCCCCTCGAAGAATTCTCGATTAAACGTAAGAGTTCCAATGAATAGTATTAAAAGGGCACCCTTGACCCCTGTCATTAAGATAAGAATAAAACGGAGCTGGAGTTAATTTAATAACTCAGCACTCGCCCCTTCTTTAATTAACTGTATCTCCATTCTCTTTTAATAAAGCCTTTAGTTGTGCTTCGAGTTCTAGAATTCTCGCGTCGG
The DNA here is from genome assembly GCA_963692525.1 of Opitutales bacterium. Classification (GTDB taxonomy): domain Bacteria; phylum Verrucomicrobiota; class Verrucomicrobiia; order Opitutales; family PNEW01; genus PNEW01. The sequence goes on along the minus strand of OY829953.1, from coordinate 3,776,430 downwards.
CTTTCTTCTGGCGCTCGATCGCTTCTTCGAGTGACTGATTTCTCGTTTTAGCTCTCGCGACCTCGGCTTCAAGTGCTTTCAGGCGCTTTTCCGATGCCTCGGCCCGCGTTTCCGCCGCTTCAATTTCAATCGGGGTGACGTTTAATCCTTCTACAATGGTGATGTTTTCCGACTGCCGCTTGGCCTCCCTTAAATTCTTTTCGCGGAGGCCGATCACCTCCCGCTGATAAGCTCTTTCCTGAAAAATACGTTCCTGTCTTCGTAATTCTTCATTCTCGCGGACATCCTGAGAATGGCCCATCACACCTCCAAGAACGAGGCCGCTGACGGCGCCGATAGCGGCACCTTTTCCGGCATCACCAGCCGCAGCGCCGATTAAAGCGCCAAGGGCCGCTCCTCCGATGCCTCCTTTGGTGGCTCCCTTCACCCCGTGGCTTGCACCTTGCCGATTGTTATGGTTATGATTGCCATAACTGGTTCCTGAAAAAAGGAGGAAAGGAATGAGAATGGTAAGAGCGATCAATTTTCGATTTATAAATTGTGAAGAAATTTGAATTTTCATTTATTTAATCCTCCGGTTGAAATTTGTCCATTTAGGTTTCTTTGAATCGTTTCTTTGAATAATTAGATAAATAATACAGCTGTATTATTCCGAAAAAATTTGATTGCCCGAAAAAAATAAGCAGAGAGTTTAGACCGAGGGTTAATGAGATTATAATATTTCATTTCTTGGTATTCTTATTCCAGTCTACAATGGCTGGTGTACCTGCGGTGTTTCTGTTGGCAAAAAATTTCATACCGATCCAACCGTGTTTGCGGTAGCGGCGGAAGAAATAGGGTCAGACTGCGAATTCTTTGATTGATAAGAGACTATGGGAGAACTGGAATTGCGAGAGAATGGCTCGAAAGCCAAGGATTGAAAGTAACGACGGTCTCTATGTTAGTATCTTTCGGCGTGAGCAGAAGAACAGAAGTAAAGCCTACAGAACTTTGAATAAAATCAAAGAATTCGCAGTCTGACCCCTTTTGCATCTCTCCTTTTGCATCTCTATAGTGTAATATTATAAAAAAAGAGCTGCCCCTGAGAGGGTAGCTCTTTATCTAAGTTTTTTGACTAATGCGCTCTTTATTCGTATTACACCAGGAGCTTTTTCAAGTTTTCGGCGCTGGAAGAATCATCACCGAGATCTATCGCAACCCGAATTGCGGCTTGCGCCGTATCGAAATCATTCAATAGATGACTCAACGCTGCATACATGAATACCGCATCGACATCGCTGTTAACAATGTCACGGTAATACAGGGCAAGCTCACGGATTTTTCCTCTTAGGGCTGGTCGCGATGGTAGATCGCTAGCACCCACAGGGTCCAGTGCGAAAGCATATCGCATGGCTTTCACTGCCTTATCGTAATCTTCACTAAAAGCGGCAGAAAGGCTATATCCAACTAACGGTAATCCGCTCTTCGGCGATTTACTCGACAGCTTGATGAATTTCTCCTTCGCGAGGTGAAGATTCCCCTTGGCCAGATGCCTCCAGCCTGGATTCAATTTTCCATACGTTCCATGGACACCATATAGGGCCGAATCAAAATAGTTAGGGCCGTAGCCGTGGACATTATAACTGTATCCGGGGCCAGGATTACCATTATGATAAAATCCACCACCGCGGTGAAGACTATGACCTCCAGAATGGTGACCATGACCTCCATAGCCGTAACCATATACCTGCGTTCCAAATCCTAGGCCAGCTAGTGCCGTCAGGATTATTGCCAGGCGCTTCCAATAAATATGCAAATATTTAGTAATTTTATTTATCTTCATTGTGTTCTTCTTTTTTAATAGTTTTTTCGCAGCTTCTTGCTGCGCTGTTTATTCTCGCTCAATGCAAAATGAATAATCATTAAGCGTATACTGGTTGGATTACTTGCGCTCGCTCGATCACCCAATCAATGATGGCATTTTCATCGTTTTCATTTTCCCATACCACGCGCAGAAACTCAGCCGGGTGAATGTCGTGTTTTTTAAGAAATTTGCGATCGTTCCCACAGCTATACATGATATCAGGGTGGAGTTCACCGTGCAGTTTTGCCTTGGCTTTATCGATGATCCGTAGCAACCACTGTATACCATTTATTTCGGTATCACCGGCAGGTAGTGTTTCAGAATCACGTGTCTTTTCGGAGACTTGACCCTTTTGTACTTCCAAGTAATAGCTGCGACGAATGTCATGGATTAAAGCAAAAGTGGCAAAATCCGGCTCTCCTCTGACGACATAATCTTCTGCGAAGTCGTAAACTTCCTGTGCCGTCGCCCCGATCGAACGAAGAAAGTCGGTCTCCTCCTCATTAAAATAGGAGGAAGCGTCGCGGTTACCCAAACCATAGCGTTTAATAGCTTTTTCCCAAACTACCTGTAAAGTTTTCTGATAATTATAGTTCTTCATCTTATTATTCTTTCTTGTAAATATATTACAAAACGATTGTTTAGATATGAGTTATAAAAATACAATTTATTCCCATAAAAAAGTTTTTATAACCCTTTTTAAAACATCATGTTCACATAATATCTACTCTCAGTCTTCCTACCATTAATGCGACTATACAAAATTTTCGATATCTGCTTGAAATTCCTAAATGTTCGTTTAGTTTACAAATAGATATTGAAAAATGCCACGAACAAAAGAATATAACCGAGAGCAAGTATTGCAGAAAGCGATGAATGTTTTCTGGGAAAAGGGCTATGAAGGGACTTCGATACAGGACCTGGTTGACGCCACAGGCCTCAATCGTTTTGGCATATACGAAGCATTTAAAAACAAAGAATGCCTCTTTCTGGAAGTATTAAACAAGTATGAAGAAGAGAGAACAGCGAAGATCCTGGCGCCATTAACGGAAGGGCCCGGAGGGCTATCATCAATTAAAGCCTTTTTTGCTCAGCTTATAGAAGGTGCCATGCATCAAAGCGTGCCTGGGTGTCTGATGATCAATACGGCTATAGATTTACCCAGCAGAAATAAAAGCGCAAAAACCAAAGTCAAAAAAATCATTAACCGTATAGAGGATGCTATATACAAATCCTTATCGAAAGCTCGGCGTTGCGGAGAGATAAAGAGGAAGTCTAATATTAAAGCTCTCACCCAATATCTATTAGACGTTTTTTTAGGAATGAATGTGATGATGAGAGTTGAAACTGACAGGAAACGACTAGAGACAATTGTGAGGGTGGCCCTCAGAAATCTAGAGCAATATCACTAATTATTTAATTAAAGTGATTTTTAGGAAATAAGATCATTTTTTTAAGTTCATAATATATTATTATAATCATGAAAAATAAAATTGTCCTCAACTTACTCATCAGTTTTCTAATTGGTAGCGCAGGTATTATTATGGCAAATAATATTAATATCCAGCCGCTTGATCTGACAAAACAATTGGAAGCTCTTTCCGCTAAAAATAAGATGAGCTTCGATCGACTTGCTCAGGAAGCATTGGAAGATAGTTTTGTCACCTTTCGTGAAACCGGTATTGAAGATAGAGCACGCAATAAGGGCGACCGCGCGCCGAGTTTAAATTTACCCAATGCTTTGGGTGAAATGGTTAGTATCAATGAAGCTTTGGAAGAAGGTCCGGCGGTTGTTCTCTTTTATATGGGCGAGTGGTGTCCTTACTGCAATATATCGCTGCGCGCATACCAGAGAGCCCTACCGGAAATCCAGGCAGCCGGCGCAAATCTTTTCGCAATTTCACCAGAGAAACCTGACAATAGTCTGACGTTGATCGAGAAAAACGATCTCGGATTTGAGGTGTTGACCGACCGAAACAGCAGGGTCGCTAAAAAATTCGGGATCGCTTACCGTGTGGACGAAGCATTAAGTGCGATATCAGATGAAATAGATCTTAAGGAAAAGAACGACAGCCGCAAACTCGAACTACCTTTGACTGCTATTTACGTCATCGATCAGAATCGTATTATTCAATACGCGTTTGTTAACGTCGATTACCGGAAACGCGCTGAACCTTTCGAGGTAGTGGAGGTTTTACGGACGTTAAAGCAAGGGTAATTGTTATCCCTAACGCTCACTATTTCACGGGCAATCGTTGAAGTTTTCGATGGGTTTCAGTTTCATCAAAATCCTCGAACCCTAATCTCTTATACAAATATTCTGCTGGATTTCCCTTTATCACGTTAAGGGTTATTTTTTTAGCAAGCTTCTCAGACTCAGCTATAGCCGCGTTAATGATCGAAGTTCCAATTCCCTGGTTTTGATAAACGCGATCGATTTGAATCTCCGCGAGGTAAAGTTCATCGAAGTTGTGAACTAACTTTGTGAACCCAATCGCCTTATTCTCCACTTCAATCACATCGATAGTTTCAGGTTTAAAATTATCGAAAGCGGGTATCGACAAAAAGGAACTCAACGGTGTGGTTTGTCCCGGCGGTTCTTCTGAAATACCCGCAGTTCGCAGTCACTTGGAAACTTTACTCGGTGTCCCCATCATTCAGCATGATTCCTTTACCGGAATAGCAGCAGGACTGGCGATCGCTAACTATTTTGGTTATGAACAGGGGGACGAGGTAAGCGAACTGGGAAGGGGAGAAAAAGGATCAAACGTTGAATTTAAATATCAAGAGAGTGAGTAGTGAATTAATCAGGTTAATAAGGTGCTCGTGATTTAAACTAAATCAGAAGAGAACAATTAAATTCTACGTTTGACCCCTTTTTGACTGCTCCATAAAATAAAATTCCTTAGAGCGGAAGAAATAGGGTCAGACTGCGAATTCTTTGATTGATAAGAGACTATGGGAGAACTGGAATTGCGAGAGAATGGCTCGAAGGCCAAGGATTGAAAGTAACGACGGTCTCTATGTTAGTATCTTTCGGCGTGAGCAGAAGAACAGAAGTAAAGCCTACAGAACTTTGAATAAAATCAAAGAATTCGCAGTCTGACCCTTTTCGCATTTTTTGACCCTTTTCGCATTTTTCTTTTCGCATTTTTCCTTTGAAGATGCCGATTTGCAGCGACCTCGCCATCAATGCTGCAGATGACTAGAAATGGACTGCTCAATTCCATTAACTTTGACATTCCCATAGCCCAGAGTTTGTGCTGAAAAGCAGCCTCTATGACGATTGAAACGCTATTTGCGAGATATTGATTCACGACTTCGAAGAAGAAGTTAGTAACAATCCCATTTGTATCTGGAGGCAATTTATCGTGCTTCTGCCCGAATGTATTCACATAGCCTTCTTTGATTTCGTCTCGGCTGATAACAGGCATCTACAGCTTCTCGCCAAGCTTGCTAGAGAGAGTTGTCTTCCCAGAACCAGGTCGCCTTGTAACTATAATACATTTCGGTTTAGTGGTCATGTTCCTGATTTATGAAAAACCTATGATAAACTAGGTCTATCTTATTTCTTTCCTGATTCTTTAGGAACTCATCTTGATTGTTAAGCAGCTTACACCTTACTTAGTGCACTACGAAGGGTAGAAGGGGTCTCTCTGAATAATCTATAAATACACGGCCTGACCCCATTTAGCTTCCCTCTCCAACGTAATATGTCCCGGCAATTTCGATAGGTGAAAAAGGCAGTTGAAAATACGCAAGCTGATGAATAATAGATGGCACAGATATATGACCTTTAATTGACGAATAGTATTATATCAATTTTACTGAAATTTAATTGACTTATAAAGAATGGAAAAAGCTTTAATAGTGAGGCCAGAGCAAAAGAAGATTGTCGATGAAGGAAAAAAAAAGAAGATATTGAGCGAATACTAAGGTTATCCCATACAACGATTGAGGGTTCGCCTGATGCTGTCTTTTGGGTTGATTCCGATTCGCGTATTCAACTTGTGAATAAAAGAGCATGTAAACGTCTTGGGTATACAAGGGCGGAATTGTGCTCATTAACGGTGCAAGAAATTAACACTGTTTATCAAGGTGATAAATGGTACGAATTGTTCGATAAAATCAGAAAGAAGAAAGTACTAACTTTTGAAACTAATCATTTAACTAAAGATGGTCAGATAATTCCAACGGAAGTTACCGCAAGTTTCATTAAATTTGAAGATAAGGAATACGTTTGTGCTTTTGCACGTGATGTTACCGAGAGCAAAAAGGTAAAACACGAACTCGGAGAACTCCGTCGACAGCAAGAATTGATCCTGAAGTCCTCCGGCGAGGGGATATACGGATTAGATCTTGAGGGAAAAACTACATTCGTTAACCCAGCGGCGGCTCAGATCCTTGGCTGGAAGCCGGAAGAATTACTGGATAAAAGACAGCATGATTTAATCCATCATACAAGATCAGACGGCAGCCCTTATCCCCGAGAAGAATGTCATATTTATGCCACGTTTAAAGACGGAAAAGTACATCGGGTCGACAATGAGGTGTTTTGGCGTAAGGATGGAACCAGTTTACCCGTAGAATACATCAGCACACCGATGCGGGATGAAGAGGGGAGACTCATCGGTGCGGTGGTGACTTTTCGCGATATCTCCATGCGCAAGCGTACGGAAGAAGAGATTAAAAACCTGGCCAAGTTTCCTAGTGAAAATCCAAATCCTGTATTGCGTGTTACAAAAGAGGGCAGGGTTATGTATGCTAACGAGGCGAGTTCTCTATTGCTGGACACCTGGGGTTATCAAAAAAGAAAATATTTATCAAGAGATTGGTGTAATTACATTACGGATGTATTCAATTCGAACCAGACTAAGGAAGTTGAAGTCAGCTGTGGAAATCAAATCATTTTAGTTTTATTCAGCCCTATTAGCGATGCCGGTTATATCAATGTGTATGGACGAGACATTACTGATCGCAAGCGGGCGGAATTGGAGCTTAAAAAGGCCCGCGACGAGCTGGAAGAGCGGGTAAGAGAGCAGACGGCTGATTTACTTCAGGAAATCGCAGAACACAAAAGGACAGAAGAGCAGTTACAGAAAGCGAAAGAATCAGCCGAAGCGGCAGACCACGCGAAGAGTGAGTTTTTAGCGAATATGAGCCATGAACTAAGGACACCGCTGAACGGGATTTTAGGATACTCACAAATACTCAAAAAAGGGCCTGAAACAAAAGATGCACATTTGCGAGGAATTGAAGTAATTGAGCAAAGTGGTGAACATCTATTAACGCTCATCAATGACATTTTGGACCTTTCGAAAATTGAAGCGGGTAAGCTCGAAGTTGAAAGAAATGAAATTCACTTGACCCATTTCTTAAATTTAATATTGGAAACAGGAAGAATACGCGCTGAAGAAAAGAATTTATCCTTCAATTACGAACAACTATCACCTTTACCTGATTTTGTTCTGGGTGACGAGAAAAGGTTAAGACAAATCTTGTTAAATTTTCTCAGCAACGCGGTTAAGTTTACCGAAAAAGGTAGTGTTACTCTTAAGGTCGGTAGAGATCTCAATAATAAGGATATGAACAGTTTTCGATTCGAGGTAGAGGATACAGGAATTGGAATTGAAAAAGATGCATTAGAAGCTGTATTTGAACCATTCTACCAGCTGAAAGAGGCGAGACAGAAAGTAGAAGGGACAGGTCTTGGCCTCTCAATCAGTAAAAAAATAGCCAGTATTTTAGACGGCGATATAGGCGTATATAGTGAACCGGGGAAGGGGAGTGTTTTTTGGCTGAATCTTGAATTAACTGAAATCGAAGGACAGCTCGATAAGGGCAGAGATAAAGAGAAAACTGTTATCGGATATAAAGGACCTGCTAAAAAAGTGTTAGTCGTTGATGACAAGACTGAAAACAGGTCTCTCATTGTGGATATACTCTCGCCGCTTGGATTTAAATTGATAGAGTCAGAAAACGGAGAGGATGCCCTGTTGAAGTCAGCGGAATTTAAGCCCGATCTTATCCTAATGGATATTGTAATGCCGGTATTGGATGGTATTGAAGCGACGCGACGGATTCGAAATTCATCAGAACTAAATAACATCATCGTTATTGCACTCTCTGCGAGTGTCTACGAGCAAAGTCGACAAGAAACCAAAGAATCAGGATGTGACGATTTTATTCCTAAACCGATACGCGTGGATACTCTTCTTGAGAAACTCAAGTATCATTTAAAACTCGATTGGATATTTGCTGAAGAAATGCGGGCTAGCACGATGCAACAAGGCAAATCTACAATTAATGAAGATGAGATTATCGGAACGTTACCATCCAAAGATATTTTAAAAGTGCTTCATCTCCTGGCAAAGAGTGGTGACATAAATGGGTTACTCCTTAAATTGGATGACTTAGCCAAGAAAAGTAATCAATTTGATGCCTTCATATCTCAACATCGAAAACTCGCTAAGAGCTATAGAATGAAAAAGATCCGCGAGCTATTGGAAGAGCAGATGGAGGATAGACGGTGAACCTGGAAAAGACGGAGGGCGCCACGATTCTGGTGGTTGACGACACACCCGCTAACATCAGTGTTCTGATTGATCATCTAGGTGATTATAATTACAAAATTCTCGTCGCTGAGGATGCTGAGAGCGCTATAGAGCAGTTAAAATTTTCCAAGCCAGACCTCATTCTTCTCGACGTAATGATGCCAGGTATGAGCGGATTCGATACTTGCAAGCTACTAAAAGAGAAGGAGGCGACAAAAGATATACCGGTCATTTTCATGACCGCTTTATCGGAGGCAGAGGATAAAGTAACCGGATTTGATCTTGGTGGCGTCGATTATATCACCAAACCTTTTCAACATGAAGAGGTATTGGCGCGAGTATCGACCCACCTGACTTTGCGCAGGCTTCAAAAAAGTCTCGAAGAGACTAACATAAATCTGGAGCAGAGAGTTGCTGAGCGAACGGAAGAACTATCGGTGGCGCTCTCCGAACTCGAGAAACTAATAAATCGTCTCGAAATTGAAAATCAATACTTACAGGAAGAGATTAAGAGTGAGCACAATTTTGATGAAATCGTTGGAAACCACCCCACACTGAATGAGTTGCTCAAAAACGTTGAAATGGTCGCACCCACGGACTCAACTGTCCTGATTAATGGCGAGACGGGAACCGGTAAAGAATTAATCGCGAGAGCTATTCACAATCTAAGTAGCAGAAAGGATCGACCCTTGGTAAAAGTAAATTGTGGAGCGATCAGCTCGGGATTAGTCGAGAGCGAACTTTTTGGACATGAAAAAGGTGCTTTTACCGGTGCAATACAACGCCGAGCTGGACGTTTTGAGTTAGCCAATGGTGGGACGATTTTTCTAGATGAGGTGGGGGAGCTTCCGGCAGATACTCAAGTTAAACTTTTACGTGTTTTACAGGAACAGGAATTTGAACGTGTAGGGGGAAGTGTGCTTATAAAAGTTGATGTCAGAGTCATTGCTGCGACGAATAAAAATCTTTCACAAGAAATTACCGGAGGAAACTTCCGCTCCGATCTTTTTTATCGCCTAAATGTTTTCCCACTCGAAGCTCCTCCTCTGCGAAATAGGCCATCGGATATACCGATGCTAGTGGATTATTTTCTCGATCGATTGAGCAAAAAGTTCGGTAAACCTCTAAAGGGTGTTACTGAAGAAGCGATGAAACGTATGGTCCAATACGGCTGGCCTGGAAATATTCGTGAATTACAAAATTGCATCGAGCGTGCTGCCATTGTCACGAAAGAATCAATTATGAATGTAGAGCTAGTGAGTATTAGTGCATCTGGTTCGAGTCTTACCACCGATAACCTGGATAAACTTGAAGATATAGAACGAGAATTAATTCTCAAGGCTCTAAACGCATGTAATTGGCAGATAGGAGGCAATGACGGAGCGGCAAGCCGTTTAGGTCGACCTCCAAGCACTATCCGTGACCGGGTACGAAAACTGGGTATTGAGAAACCCGGCTACACAGTATGACGCCTGTTCTGTTTAACACTATTCAGGTGTGTTAGTCTTTATTAAAACAATCGTTCAATACTGAAGTTGCCAATTATGCTCGCATCTTAAATCACCCTTAAGGTGGGATTAATTTAGATGAGCATTAATCTTTCTTCTCAATTCATTCTTGCTCGTAAGTCCAATTACCTGTTCGACTACTGAACCCTCTTTGAAAAGCAGCATCGTTGGTATGGAGCGTATGTTATAATCACCTGCTATTGCATTGTGATGATCTACATTCAGCTTACCTATTCGAACCTGATCACCCATCTCATCGGCAAGTTCCTCTATAATCGGTGCGATCGTTAAACAAGGGCCACACCATGGCGCCCAAAAATCGACTAGTACGGGTTTGGTTGAGTCATTTATTGTAGGATCAAAATTATTGGAATTTAGTTCTAGTATATTTTTTTTCATGATTGTTCTCTTAAAGTTCTATTAGTTTTTAATTTATTACTGATAGGAGAGAGAAAAATAAAAAATATTCCTGAATTAAAATTTCTCTTTCACTGCAACTTTGTGAGCTTGTTTATTGAGATCCAGAGCTGAGAATAAATGCGGAGCATTTATTCAGCTTCGGTCAACTCTCGACTAGGGTAAAGCGTTTTGACGGGGTTATCTCTGCTACGGATAACCGTGCTTAACACGGAATTCCGTGATCGTGAGAAACTATCATGTGTTTCTCCATATATCATATGTAATTATTCAACAATGACATATGGGAATTATGAAACTTGGCATGAAAACTGTTAATAAGAGGTAAACAATAAAAAAATATTAACCTGAGAAATTGAAACCATGAAAAAGATGAAAACGAATAAAGAAGATGTGATCATAGAGGAAACAGAAACATATCTTGATGATTTATACCTAATGGTCGCAGCAAATCTCTTTAAGGCACAAAGCAAAGGTGATATTAGACCCTTTGAGGCAACACAACGGACGCTCCGAGCGATGATAGAAGGTAAGGAGCAAGAGGACATCCTTAGTGAGTCGTGGTCTCTTGTCGCTTAGCACTCTATTAATCAAATAAACAAAACATTTATAGAATCACAGAGAGGAAATTATTAATATGTCACCTATCAATGAGCTTAACGAAGAGAGACGAACAGAGCGTAAAACTGTCCTAATTACTGGTGCGTCTACAGGTTTTGGACGCGATACCGCGGAGACTTTAAAGCGGGCCGGTCACACTGTGTTTGCCTCAATGCGCGAACCGGATGCAAAGAACCGTGAGCACGCAGAGGCTCTCCGACGCCAGAAAATCGAAGTAGTCGAACTCGATGTCACCCATACCGAATCAGTTGATCGAGCTGTCAACGCAGTGATCGCGAAGGCAAATCAAATCGATGTGCTGATTAACAATGCTGGTGTTTTAACGGCAGGTGTGTCGGAAGCGATCATACCTGAGCAGGTTACTGCGCTGTTCGATGTCAACGTCATCGGCCTGCATCGCGTGACCCGTGCGGTACTGCCTTATTTCCGTCGCCAAAACGACGGCTTGATCATTAATATAGGGTCGGTACTCGGACGCGTTACATTCCCATTCTTTGGAATATATGGTGCGAGCAAGTTCGCAGTGGAAGCTCTCACAGACAGTCTGCGTTACGAAGTTTCCCAGCTCGGAATCGATGTGACTCTAGTGCAACCCAGCGCTTATCCCACAGAGTTTTACAGCAGCGCTATTCAGCCAGCCGATACGAAGCGGGTGGAGGATTACGGTACGGTGGGCGAAATACCAGGTGCTATGTTCCAGAATTTCACAACACTGCTGTCAGCAGCCGACGCACCTGACCCTCACGATATTTCAGAAGCAGTCGCCAAGCTGATCGTCATTCCCAAAGGAGCCCGACCAGCTCGCACTGTAGTTGGAGCACCGTATGGTGCTGATGCCGTGAACAACGCAACAGAACCCGTTCAGGCGAGCACGGTCGAGGCACTCGGCCTCGGTCATCTTGCAACGGTGCAAGGTGTGCTCAAAAAGAGCGCATGAATTGAATAGTTAAGAAAGGGAATCATTCGATGGAAAGGTCGTATATTTTAAAATGCGGATCACCGGTCCATTGCCCTACGAAGTGCAGAATATGATAAGTATGCTTCGGGTCCCGTCATAAAGATTAACCCAGAATAACCCTAAATATTAAATTTAAAGAAAGGAGATAATTAACATGTCGAGAATCAAAATAATAAATCCTGGTGAAACAACGGGTAAAACAAGGGAGCTACTCGGTGCTGTAAAAAGTAAAATGGGGATGGTTCCTAATATACTTCGCATTTACGCCAACGCACCTGCAGCTTTAGAAGCATACTTGAATTTCAGTGGAGCCCTTCAACAAGGAGTCCTTAATGCCAAGGAACGGGAACAGATTTCACTGGTTGTATCCGAAGCTAACCAATGTGAATACTGTCTCTCTGCCCATTCTGCAGTGGGGAAAATGGTGGGCTTGAAAGAAAATGAAATCCTCGAGGCACGAAGGGGAAAATCGACCGATGAACGGACCGCGGCAATACTTGAATTTGCTTTGTTGATCGTGGAAAAGCGCGGGTTTGTCAGTAATGAAGAATTAGATGAAGCGCGATCTGCCGGTCTCAGCGATGAAGAAATTGTAGAGATCATAGCAAACGTGGCCTATAATATTTTCACCAACTACTTTAATCATGTCGTCGAAACCGACATAGATTTCCCTCTCGCGGAACCCTTGGTTCGATAAGAATACTGATTACCTCAAGCGGAATGCTAGTCAAATGCCATATAAAAATTTAAAAGTAACTGAAGACGGAGTTTCTAAGTCTCAAAAGAAACAGACAGTCAAAGAAATGAAGAAAACTTTAGTAAATGTTCTAAGCAAGAAACCTGAACATATACACAAAGTAATAGATGGAGTTGATACAGAAAATTGGGGATTTTCAGGAATTCTGACTGCCGATTACAAGCAGTTAAAAGACTAGCCAATCGGAATTTAAAAACCAATAGAGCGGATAGATGCACTATCGACTAATTAATTCAACTCATCTTCACGGGTAACAAAGCACGGTATCCGTTTATTAAAAACGGTTACCGTTTTTTGGAATCTAATCCACGTTAAGATAAGAGCCGGCTTAATTTTTAAGTATCTATAGATTAATAACTTAAACAATTTGTATCGACCTTTTTCCAATTTGGCACGGCGTGTGCAACTCTACAGATAAAATTAACTGAATTAGGTTTTAAAAATTAAATAAATTATAACGACAATGAATAGATTAATATCTGTAGCCATAGTTTCCCTGATCTTATCCCTTCTAACGGGCTGTGTGACTTACGGTCCAAAAGCCAATAGTGAAGTACCCCATCGTACAACTTCAGAGACGATGGTTGTAGCTGCGATCGGAGGAATCAGGGGAATGAACAAACACCAGAATGAATATGCTCTCCAAAAGGAAGCCCGGGGTCGTCTTCTCAATGAACACAATTCGCTCACTGTCTGGCAGGTTTCCTTTTAAGTTTATTAGACAGCAGTAATTCAAAAACAATAAAATAAAAAAAATAATAGAAAGGATAAACAATAAATGAAAAGACTAACCCATAGCATCATAACACTCCTGCTTTTAGTAGGCGCCCAGGTTTCGTATGCAGCCGATAGCCACTCTCTGGCGGCTATTAGTGGCTTTGATCCCGTCGCCTATTTCACCATGGATAAGGCCGTCCGTGGGAGTGGATATCACGTGTCCACCTATAAAGGACAATCGTATCTCTTCTCAAGTAAAGAAAACATGAAACTTTTTGATAAGACCCCCAGTAAGTACATTCCGGTCTACAATGGTTGGTGTGCCTACGGTGTTTCTGTTGGCAAAAAATTTCATACCGATCCAACTGTGTATGCGATAGTTAACGGTAAACTCTACTTAAATCTGGATAAAGATATTCAAAAGACTTGGAATAAGGATCGAAGTGGGAACATCGTAAAAGCTAACAATAACTGGTTAGAAATCAAAGATAAGGCTGCAGCTAGTCTTTAACTTTAATTCCCGTTAGCTTGGGCCCTTTTTTATAAAAAGGGCCCAAGTTTAATCGGGCTAATATTAAATAGTATAAAAAATATTTAACCCATGAAGAATAGAATCGCGATAATCTTGCTTACCTTTTTACTAACGAGCAGCGCAGGTGTTGTTCTTGCAACCAATATTCAGCCGCTTGATCTGACAAAACAATTGGAAGCTCTTTCCGCTAAAAATAAGATGAGCTTCGATCGGCTCGCTCAGGAAGCTTTAGAAGATAGTTTTATCACCTTTCGTGAAACCGGTATTGAAGATAGAGCACGCAATAAGGGAGACCGCGTGCCGAATTTAAGTTTGCCCAATGCTTTGGGTGAAATGGTGAGTATCAATGAAGCATTGGACGAAGGTCCGGTCGTTATTCTGTTTTATATGGGCGAATGGTGTCCCTATTGCAATATATCGCTGCGCGCATACCAGAGAGCTCTACCGGAGATCGAGGCAGCCGGTGCAAATCTTTTCGCAATTTCGCCTGAAAAACCTGACAACAGTCTGTCTTTGATCGAAAAAAATGATCTCGGGTATAAGGTGTTGACGGATCGAAACAGCAGGGTCGCTAAAAAATTCGGAATCGCTTACCGCGTGGACGAAGCATTAAGTGCGATTTCAGATGAAATAGATCTTAAGGAAAAGAACGATAGCCACAAACTCGAACTACCTTTGACCGCAATCTACGTGATTGATCAGGATCGTATAATTCAATACGCGTTTGTTAATGTTGACTATCGGAAGCGAGCGGAACCTTTCGAGATAGTGGAGGTTTTACGGACTTTAAAGCAAGGGTAATTGTTGTCCCTTACGTGTACTTTTTCATTGGTTTAATAAAAACTAAATTTACAAAAAAATATGGATAAAATTATGACAAATCAAAACTTACCTAATCAAAAGGTCATCCTCGTTACCGGAAGTAGTAACGGAATAGGCAGGTTGACAGTCGAAACATTAGCACGGCAAGGAAATACAGTTTATGCATCGATGCGCGACGCCAATGGCAGGAATGCAGCTGTTCGTACCGAGTTGCAGCAGTTTACCAAGGACGACAATCTTGACCTCTACGTTATTGAACTTGATGTCACCGATGATACCTCGGTGGAAAAAGCCGTTGCTGAAATCATCGAAAACGACGGACGAGTTGACGTGCTGGTTAATAACGCGGGCGTCATGAATATTGGAATAACGGAAGGTTTCACCTTGGAACAAGTGAAGCGGCAGTTCGACATCAACTTCTATGGTGCGGTTAGGACGAACCGCGCTGTCCTGCCACACATGCGTGAGCAGGGAGAAGGACTGTTGATTCAATTAAGCTCCGTGGTTGGTCGCGTCGTACTCCCGTTTTTCGGGATATACAATGCCAGCAAGTTCGCGGTCGAAGCAATGAGTGAGGCCTATCGTTATGATCTTTCTGGTTGGGGTATCGACTCTGTTATTGTCGAGCCAGGTCCATTTGGCACGAATTTATTCGCTACTATTCCCTGGCCGGAAGACAAGGAACGGGTGGAGGAATATATAGATCTCACAGGTGTGGCTGAGAAGATGATTGCTAATTTCGAGGAGCTAAATAATAGCGACGACGCACGGGATCCTCAGGAAGTGGCAGATGCAATTTCAAATCTAATTGTAACTCCAACCGGTGAGCGTCCACTCCGGACTGTTGTCGGCAACGATTTTGGCGTGACTAAATTAAATGAAGTAGTCGCTCCATTTCAGCATGGCGTGTTGGAAGCCCTCGGTATGCAGCAAATGGAGCAGCCGGTTTCTACTGCTGAAGCGGTTTGAGAAGCAATAATTAATACTAATAAAAAAAATAAGGAAATAAGTTATGAGCAACATACCTACGAACACAAATGATAGTGAAATGATTGAAAGGACTGTACAGTCTTATATTAACGGAGCTAAGTCTGGGAAAGGCGAAGATATGAAACCTGCATTCCACGAAGACGCGACGATTTTTGGATATATTGGGGATGATTTATTCGCTGGTCCCATACAGGGACTCTTTGATTGGAACGATGAAAACGGTCCAGCAACTGAACTCGAAGCAAGAATAGCCAAAATTGATATTGTCGGTACTATCGCTACCGTTAGTCTTGAACTTGATAACTGGACAGGTCATAGATTTACCGACTTATTTACACTGCTTAAGGTAGATGGTAATTGGAAGATTATGAATAAAGTATTTCATCTCCATGCCTAACACTCTGTCAGTCTTGCCCCGTCATTATGGGTGATTTCAGTCTATATATATTTCATTAGAAATAATCATCTGGCATTAGGTAACCATATCTAATTCATATTCAAGGGGTCAGAGGAATGTCGCGCTTTCTCACAGGCATTCGTTGAAGTTTACGATGGGTTAGGGAGTGTATCTCCCTAACCCATCGGCATTCGTTGAAGTTTTCGATGAGTTTCGGTTTCATTAAAAACCTCAAATCCTAATTTCTTGTATAAATATTCGGCTGGATTTCCTTTAATTACATTAAGGGTTATTTTTTTAGATAGCTTCTCGGACTCAGCTATAGCCGCGTTAATGATCGAAGTTCCAATTCCCTGGTTTTGATAAACGCGATCGATTTGAATCTCCGCGAGGTAAAGTTCATCGAAGTTGTGAACTAACTTTGTGAACCCAATCGCCTTATTCTCCACTTCAATCACATCGATAGTTTCAGGTTTAAAATTATCTCGAAATAAACGCTCGTTCCAGGGGGAAACTTTATTTACATGACCTTTCATATTATCAGTAACGAGCTTGTCCAGGTATTCAAAATCATCCCAAGTAGCTTTTCTCAATCCGTATTTCATTCTGTAGCGTTCTTTTTCCCAACGAGTAATAGGTTTTGGGGCAATTGTTTGAGATTTGTTTTATTCCAATCGTCACCCTCTTCCCCATGCTCTTCGATCATTAATAATTCACAACCTGTCGAAATCATAGTTTGAATATGATCGGCGACAGTCCAATGGTATTCAAACTGAGGGAGCTCATCACGCGTTCTAAATTCAAACGGACCTCGGTTAAAGTAAGGATATTTTAAAACTAACTCATTACTATCCTCACACCAGATTCTGCGGAAGGGATGATATTCATTTATAATAAAGATTGAACCTGCTTTTAAAATTCGAACGGCTTCTGAATAATAATTATTAATGTCCGAAGTCCAGACCGATACATGCCCACCGGTATAGACAGTGTCATAACTGTCGTTTTCGATTTTATCTAAATGCGTAACATCGGCACGCAAAAAAGATATTTTTAAGCCTAAGCTATCAGCTCTATCGCTCGCTATTTCTAATTGCCTTTCCGCTATATCAACGGATGTCACTTCAGCACCCATCCCTGCTAAGGCAAACACGACTTCATTATCCCCGCTCCCAAGAACGCAGACAGTTTTACCTTGAATGCCTTTTAAATATTCAAGTTCAGAATCAGTCAGGACTAGCGAAGGCTCTTTATGGCATTTATTCCAAAAACCACGTTTATCCGTTCGTTCCTTCCATCTTTCCGCTCCAACGTTCCACTGCTTGCGATTAGCCTCATGTATTGCATTCATTGTCGTGTTAAATACAATAGTGGCAGGTCTTGCAAACTAGCATAAAATGTAAAATATTAGCCTGTGGGTCCTGACCAAATTGATTATGACTCCATTTAATAAAATAGTGCGTAATTCGGGCCATAGGTTAAGCGCCAGGAAAATTAATGTCATAATGAAACATGGTCTTTTAATTCTCAGCTTCCCTTTATTAGTGAACCTTGTATTGGGTTCATTTGATGCCCAATACGCAGATTTAAAACCGCGCGCAAAAAAAGGAAATCCCGAAGCCCAATTTTATCTCGGGTGGATGTTTGATACGGGCAAAGGGGCCAATCGAAATATACATAAAGCGTTTAAATGGTATAGTCAGGCCGCGGAACAGGGACATGCTGAAGCCCAATTTAACCTCGGTTGGATGTATGATATCGGCAATGGCGACGAGCAGAAAATCGGTAATGCCGTTTTATGGCAAAGCATTGACATAGAGCAGGTAGAATTAAGTTATCAGACCTACCGGGGGGATATTTCTGCTAAAGGACGAGGGATAAATCAGGATTATGCGATGGCGGTCAAATGGTACCGCCTTGCGGCTGAGCAGGGACATGCCCGTGCCCAATTAAATCTTGGTGGGTTGTATTTCGCTGGCCAGGGCGTAGCACAAGATAAGGTGGAGGCGTTCAAATGGCATCGTAAAGCCGCAGAGCAGGGCTATGCCCCAGCCCAGTATAACCTTGGCATGATGTATGAAATGAACGAGGGAGTAGCGGGGGATAATGTCGAAGCAGTCAGGTGGTATCGCAAAGCAGCTGAACAGAGTTACATCCTGGCACAAAAAAAGCTGGCCTCGCTGTATGCCAATGGGCAAGGGATCGAGAAGGATCTTACCGAAGTAGCTAAGTGGTATCGCAAAGCGGCTGAACAAGGCGATTCCGAATCCCAATACAATTTGGGTCTAATCTATGCCAAGGGACTCGGCGTAGATTACGACCGCGCTGAGGCAGTAAAGTGGTTCAATCAAGCAGCTAAAAAAGGGACCGCGCAAATGCAATATAAATTGGGGCTTAAGTACGCAAAGGGACTAGATCTAGAGCAGAATCCTGCCGAAGCATTTAAGTGGTATCTCATATCAGCTAATAGGGGCTATGCTGAAGCCCAGTATACCCTGGCACAGATGTATGACGAGGGCCTGGGCGTTACCCAGGATGAAGAGGAAGCGCTTAAGTGGCATCGCAGAGCGGCGAAGCGGGGTAGTGTCGCATCTCAAAATTGGATGACAGAATATAATAAAAGACAATTACTGGAATTAATAAAACGTGCCGTAAAAGGTGATGCGCAATCTCAGTACTCCCTTGGGCATAAGTTTTTAAATGGAGATGAGGTAGAGAAAAATTACACTGAGGCTGTTGAATGGTTTCGCAAAGCAGCGGAGCAAGGCAATGGCTCGGCCCAACTTCAATTAGGTTTAATGTATTCACGGACCGAGTGGATAGAGCAAGACTACAATGAAGCTGCGAAGTGGCATAAAAAGGCAGCTGAACAGGGGATTTCCGCCGCGCAATACAATATCGGAATGATGTATATGAAGGGGTTAAGTGTGAAAGAGGATAATGTTAAAGCCTATATGTGGTTAAGTATTGCTGCTGCATACAATGTAGATAGTTACGCATCTATTAGGGACCGATTAGAAATGCTCAGGCGTCAATTATCTAAAAAACAAATTAATGAAGGCGAACGATTGGTGAGGCTTTGGCAGCTTAAGCAGCATAACGCAATATCCCTCCGTTAGTGGCCTAAGATTTGTATCTTTCAACGAAACCTGAAATTACCGCTAAGATGAAATATGTACTGCTAACACTTATCTCCTTTATTCTGGTAGGTGTTACGTTTGGAGCAGATGACAAACAGGAATTAAAATTAATCTCACAAGCGAAAAAAGGAGACGCGATTGCGCAAACTGAACTGGGAAAAAAATATCTTTTTGGACGCGGAGTGAAACAGGATATTGATAAATCTAATAAGTGGTTTCGCGAAGCGGCCAAACAGGATTCAGCTGAAGCTCAATACTACCTCGGAGTGATCGATGATATGGGCCTCGTCTCAACCAAGAATTTTAAAAAGGCAGTTAAATGGTATCGAAAGTCGGCCAAGCTGGGGTTTGCGGATGCCCAATTCACGTTGGGTAGAATATATGAAGTAGGTGGTGGAGAGAAAAGTAAGGTTAAATCTTTATATGATGGGAATGTTTTAGATGGCCCGGATCTGTATGTTGACCCCGAAGAGTTTGTTCAAGAAGAAGCCCGGCAAGAAACTGATTCTAGAGATAGGACGAGGCCTTTCAGTGATCAAAGAAATTTTAATAGTAACTATGAACAGGGTTACACGATAAAAGTAGACTATGCTGAATCATTTAATTGGTATGAAAAAGCCGCTTTACAAGGACATCCTCAGTCACAGATCAAACTCGGTGTTCTCTATGCAAAAGGGCAGGGCACCGAGAAAAATATAGTATCCGCTTTGTCGTGGTTAACCATCGCGACTCATGAGGAGGGTAGTGATAAACTTGCTCAATTGGTTGATAAATTTAAGGCGGGAATGACCGCTGAACAAATTGATGAAGCCGATCGTAGTGCTCAGTCCTGGTTAGCTGATTATAAAAATAAAAACTAAAACAATTAAATAAACCTCAGCCGAAGCGTTATTTTTTAAAGCCACGCTCTTGAATCCGGCACGTCGATCCAGGTGCTTCCGTTAAGAATAGACTCCTGGCTGCACAGGCCCGGCAGGGTCATATCCATGGCTTCATGGATACCAATGGGGCACGAACGCTTGCCCTCTATAGACTCCACGAAATCGATAATCTCAAAATAGTCACCACCGCCATGGCCCGCTCCAGCCGCTCGTTCCTGTCCCTGCTTCCAGTATTCCGGAAGAAATTCCTCAGCCAGATCATCTAAATTCATCCAGCTGTTCGCGTCCGAACAGCGCTCACGAAGCCAGATTCGATTCACTTCCCCCTTAACGCGCGCAGACTCATAAACTCCATCCGTTCCCTGTAACTGGTGATTATTCATCGCGTGCGGCCGGTCGGAAAGCATGTCGACGCGTATCTTTACTAATCCACCACTGAGCATCTTGCAGAGCATGAGACAGGAATCCTGGTTTTCGTATTCATCGCCACGGGGATCACGGTAGTGATGTCCTGATCCCGCGCAACAGACCGACTCGACCCGGTCGCCCCACATCCATTGGAGGATAGGGCCAAGGGAGTGGGTGCCGTAGGTAACACCGTCTATCCCGGTCTGCCACTTTCTTCGCCAGGTTGTTTTTTCATTCAGCTCCTTAAGTTCGTGAATGTACTCGCCTTCAGCGTAATAGGGTGTGCCGAACAAGCCGGCTTTTATCAGTGAACGCACAATTACATTAGCGCGCGCATAGGTATAGTTTTCAGCCATCATGTAGACGCGATCAGAGCTTTGACAAATTTGCGTCAAGCGGCGGCACTCCTCGATGGATACCCCGGCTGTCACTTCACTAAGGACGTGCAGTCCCTGTTCCAACGCGGCAATGCTCTGGGGAACATGAAGATGCATGGGCGTGCCAATGATCACCGCATCGAGCTCGGAATTAGAAAGCATCTCTTCATACTGAGTATACTGCTCCGCGGCTCCGAGGCGCTCAGCCGCGGCGGGGAGTTCCTCGGTGTCAATGTCACACACAGCGTGAATACGGACCTGGTCGAGGGCATCACAAGCAAGCTTGAAGCTTGCCCCTCTACCGCAAGCTCCACTTATGCCTATATTGAGTTTTGTCAGGACGCTCATCTTATCATCCCGCTGCTGAGCAGAAAAGATAAGCGACAGAAAATAGTTTAAGCGCAATTAATGCGATCACTATTTATTATAATATCGAGCAGGTTGATTATGGCATAAAAAAGTGGATCGTTAAGTATCTGTTCGCTTAAAGGGAGCCCTGGTTTCATGCGTTAACAACTTCTCCAAGACATTGGGGCTGTAATAATCGTCACCCGATAAAACCGTATTAATGGCCTTTATTATCTCTTTAATGGGTGAGGGTTTTTCAAGTATTCCATCAGCCTCTCCCCTGTATGCCAGCATCGCCGTATTTAAGTCTAAAAATCCGGAATGGATTAACACTTTTATATCAGGATTTCTCTTTTTTAGAATATGTAGAATTTCAATACCGTTTACATCGGGCAGTCTAATATCAACAATCGCAAGGTCTGGTTTTAATGCTAAACATTCTAAAATGCCATCATGACCGTTTTCGTTAAAGCCGGCTACTTCAATACCGTCCAACATCTCATCGATAATACCAATAAGCGAAAATCGAACTGACTCATCGTCATCAATTATATATAATTTTTTAGACATACACGGCAATTATGTGCCCAATAAAAGAAACCAGTTTGTTTTCCTTTCCTTGTATCGTCAATTCACCCGTTAGGTTTATACAGGGAAAACTGTAGCCTCACAGCGACAATTGGTGTATTTGTCGCTGTTGGTATCCTGTAGTTCGGTAATGAAACAGAATAGGAGTCAGGTCTCAGGGACCAACATTTTATTAAAATGCTCGTACCGAGACCCGTTGCTTAGAGGCTTGATCTCTTTTTAAATTATCGTTTTCGAGGACGACGGACCGTCAGAAATGAATTCAGAACATAATTCCTATAGCTTGTAATCATTGCGTTCAGAAGGATCCTCGGAAGAGTACTCAATAAACTCCCACTCAGTTCCATTTCCATCGATATAGTATACTCGCTTGCGATGCGGATGTGGCTCTGACAGGTATCCTTCCTTATAGCCCACCTGTTCCAGGCGTTCCTTTATGGACGCTATGTCATCAACGATAAAACCCGCGTGATTAAATCCTGAGCCTTCGGTTGTGGGTGCATCACTATCATTCTCGTTGAGGCATAAATAGGTAGAATCGGTTCCGATATGAACCCATTTCCACTTATTGTTCTTTAACCGTTCTCCGCCACGAATGTGAAAATTCGGTAACGCAGTTGTAAGAAATCGTACTGTTTCATCTATGTTTCTAACGTTGATGTTCACATGTTCCAGCTGATTTACATTATTTTTCATTTTTATGATCTCCTGTATGCAATTGTGTAGTAATTATTGCTGATTAATGAGTTAATATATAAAGAAAATACTTTATATATTAATTTACTTAAAACTTGAATAAGTAAAGAGATATCTTTATTTATTTTAATATGCCAAAAAAAGTAAAAAAGGTTAAAGCGAATGTGCGGACGCGGCGCGCTATTCTGGAGCTTCTAAAGAGCGATGGTCCTACTGAAGCTATAACCATGGCCAAGACCTTAAAAATATCCGCGATGGCCGTGCGTCAGCATCTCTATGAATTGTGTGATCAGAAGCTGGTGACTTTTCAAGAGGATTCCAGTGGAGTAGGGCGACCCGCTAAGCATTGGAAATTGACCCTGGAAGCTGACAAGTTTTTCCCCAACGGCCATGCCGATCTCGCGGTTAACCTTATAGACTCTATACGTGCGAGTTTTGGGCAAAAAGGTATCGAGAAGCTTGTTAAATTACGATCGAAAGAACAAGCATCAGATTACAATAAACGTATACCTCATAAAGCTACGTTGAAGAAGAAATTGGATCGTCTCGCGGAGATACGTACCGAAGAGGGCTATATGGCAGAGATTCAAAAAGAGGGAGAAAATTCGTTTCTACTCATTGAGAACCACTGCCCAATCTGCAGCGCGGCAACAGCGTGTACCGGTCTAT
Organism: Opitutales bacterium; assembly: GCA_963692525.1. Taxonomy (GTDB): domain Bacteria; phylum Verrucomicrobiota; class Verrucomicrobiia; order Opitutales; family PNEW01; genus PNEW01. The sequence goes on along the minus strand of OY829953.1, from coordinate 3,753,207 downwards.
GCGCAGCAGAACTGTCCGTGTTCCAATCCGTGCTCGGAAAAGAAACGGATATTGAAAGAACTGAACATATTCTTTCAGGTGCTCGACGCTGTGCTTACAGAATTAAGAATAATTAAAGGAGTCTACCTCACTTGACGAGCTTTCTGATATGCGATCGTTAGTTCTTTTCAAGTGGTGCTAATCGTTCAGAATGGATTCTAAAACACTGGCGCGTGCAAACGCCGGTTTCCACCGGTCGCCGTGGTCACCCAATGCCCAGCATCCCGAGAGGACGCTATGAGAAAGACACCATTGGGTTATGAGTTGTCGATCGACCTTCAATTCCTCAGCCAACTGGTCGATTCGTCTGGCGAGGAACTGTTTAAGATCTAACTCGGTGGGACATCGAGGGGGCTCACATACAAAAACGGCGGCGTCATACAAGGGATCGCCGACGACCCCCTTCGGATCAATGGCCAGCCAGGTATCACGTTCTGAGCTGAGGATGTTTTGCGGATGAAAATCGCCGTGAATGAGCGTTTTCTCGTTGAGTGGGTCAATAATTTCGGCGAACAGGTTTTGCGCGGTATCGATCATGTCGGACGGGAGGGGCCCGTAGTCTTGACCGAAATGATCACGGACTTTGTCAAATGTACTTTGGGCCCAATCACTCACCTTCGTGAAATTGTGATCAGTGGGTGCCGGTGTGCACAGTCTTTGCATAACCGACACCGCAGAGCGAGTAATCTCTTCATCATCGTCACGGTCTGAGAGAAAAGTTCCGGGCTGCAGACGCTCGAGAAGCATCACTCCCCAATCGGTATCCGCTGTGAGCAACCTGGAAATGCCATTCCCGTCAAATACGCGAAGGGCCTCGATCTCACTTGTCAGTTCTTCACTCGGCACAACTGCCTTCAGCACAGCCGGTATACCCTCTGCCGTGATTGCAGGTGTTACGTAGTTGTAATTTAACTCCTCAAAAGGGGGCAGAATTTCCAATGACCATTTGTCCTCGCATGCCGAGAGCATTCCCGTCAACCGATCGAGCCAGTCTCTCCCAAGCTCACCGTGAACATCGATGATATTATCGGCCCATTTGCCGGTTGTGATCACTGTCTTCATCCCACTTAGTTCTATTGCCTCCTTATATTTCATTTATTGCGCTACGCAAATCAAATGCCAAGTCGACCCGATCGGTGCTTAATTGATCGACTTGCAAACCAAAGGCTCTATTCAAATCCACTTCCGAATTACAATCTGCAGCGTGTATTATAACTTGAGTCTCGCGGAGCTGATTCACGATCTCTTCAACGACCATGTTTGTTGGCAGATGCGCGACAGAAAATTCTCCTATCCTGAGAGTTTCCAGGGTATTCCTACATCCTAGTAAAACACTCATCGAAGCGGGAAAGGGACGCACAAAGAGACCGCGACGGACGTTTGGATCGAGGTCTCGTAAGCGCATCAAAAGAGGCAAGTGTGGAGAAGTGAATTCTACGTGGGAGAGTAGGTCAGCGTCTTTGACAATGGATAGGACCTTTTCGAGAAACCGAATCGTCAGCCCTTTCAGTTCGATCTCAAATTCGATTCGGGGTCCAAACTCGGAGAGCACCTCTGACAGAAGTGGAATCCTGGTTCCCGCGAATTCCATCGAAAACCACGCGCCCGCATCCAAAAATGAAAGCTCGTCCCAAGCGGCATTGTGAATCGGACCATCACCGTTGTTTGTATTCCCCAAAGTGTAATCATGATGCACCACGATTTCACCATCAGAACTCTCGTGAACGTCCAATTCTATGCGTTCTGTTCCACGCTCCACAGCAGCCTGAAAAGAAGGCAACGTATTTTCAGGATACTTCTCTCGAAATCCTCTATGGCCTGTAATTTTAGTTCTAATTGATATTCTTTATTGCCGCTGAACAACATACTGTCAGTTGTACAATTTAGTATTAAATTTAATTAGGGTTACTTGTGGCCAATTGATTGAGAATATTGAAATAGCTGAATTTTCTCCGTCGAATATTCGATCGCCACCATGAAGGGGTATATCCATTGCCAGTCGATAAAAGAAATCAAGTGAACCTCCGTGTGTTACAGCTAACACTTTATTTAAAGAACTAACCCCTAAAAGCCAGTCCTTAATTCTTTTAAATTGATCGAATCGACTTTCACCATCGGGCATTGTGTAATGCTCTGAGTATTCTTTGAATGTTTTAAATTCACTTTTCATTTTCGTTTCACAATCAATTCTAGTTTGGTTTTCAAATATGCCCAAGTTGCGTTCCCTCAATCGCGCGTCAAATACGACATTACTCAATCGTAATGCACTACACGTTTCGCGGCATCGACCTAAATCACTTGAGTAAATCGAATCATAAATACTCGAATCCATTTTAGTTGATTCTAATTTTTGAATCTCCTCTGCTAGTAATGGGCTATCTGACCAACCAAGAAACCTGCCAGCTTGATTATTGAAAGTCTTTCCGTGTCTGATTATATGAAGTTCCATTTAGGGAGAATTATTACGAGTAAAGAGGAAATACAATACGGTTAGACAAATTGAATAGGCGTCAGGCCTCGGAGACTAACATAAAATTAAAATGCTGGTTCCGAGTCGCGCAGCTGCGGGACGACATCTCACAGGCGATTCCCAAACCCTATTGCTATCACACGACGAAGAGGGATTAATCTGATCTTGACAGGATTGTTTTTCACAGTTAGGATATACACTATAAGATGTTTTATATAAATTACTTATGTAATTTTATGCTTGATAATTAGCAGACAAAAGGTTGACTATGCCAATAACTCAGAACAGTTGGCCCCATCCAATCTTTTGCCTGTATGCCCTTAAACCTCTCCCAACATCACCGCAGCCCGAACAGAATCGGGGTGGGGGTTGATTTCGGTACTTCGAATTCATCCGTTGCGCTATTCGATGGAAATGAACTGCACTGTTTGGAATTCAAAGAAGAAGAGCAGGAGTTTAAACTCATACCGACGGCGATTTACATTTCGAAGGATTTACTTCCCACAATAGGTCGTGCAGGAATTGAGCAATACCTTGATGATAACAGGAATCGCCAGATTCATCTTAAAAGAGAATATGTGGGTGATATTGACATGACCTTAGGAATTTTGGGGGCCGAAGGTGATGCGGAGACATTTACTGTACGTACTAATGCGTGGACTGATCAGGATTTGCCAGGCAGGCTTATTTGCGGAATAAAAAGTTGGCTCGGCAACGGCGATATTAATCGGGTTAGGATATTTGAAAAATCTTTTAGTCTTACCGCCTTAGTGACACCCATTTTGCAGAAATTGAAAGAGACTTATACTGCCGTAAGTAAAGATATACCCAATGTGCATTTTGGTCGTCCGGTTAACTTTGTCGGGAGCAGTCTTGAAGCTAACGAAAGAGCCCTGTCACGTCTCAAAGACGCATGCCGTTATGCGGAAATTGCAAATCCCGTTTTTTACGAGGAACCTGTTGCCGCCGCGATAAGCTTTTTGCATACGCATGCGGTCGAGACTGGTTCAAACTTCCTGGTTTTTGACTTTGGGGGAGGAACATTAGATTTGACCGTGTTAGAAGTGGAGACGAATGGCTTTAAAGTATTGGCTACGGGTGGAATTGATTTAGGCGGGAACAAGATTGATGGTATGATATATGAGAAGAAAATTTTTCCCGAGATTGGTCGTGGTGTGAAAACCTATCGTAACGATGCGAGCAGGAAGGAAAAGGTTGAGTTTCCATTCGACGACTATGCTGAGCTACTCACTAATTGGCAAAATGCGTATCAACTCAACACGCCTGTCTTGAGAAATCAGGTTGCGTTTGGCATGGAACACGGAGGCGAGTCAGCAGTAAAACTCAAGCGCCTTCGAAGCATCATTGTGAACAACCTCTCCTACGAAGTTCTCAGGGCAATTGAGACGGCGAAGATTGAGCTCTCGGAAAAATCAAAGACTGTAATATCTATTCCACAAGTTGACTTGAATGTGCCTTTTTCTCGCCAGGAATTTGAACAGATATTGGAAACGCCGATGAACGAGATCAGTACTGTAATAGCCCAGGAATTATCGAAAGCGGGTATCGACAAAAATGAACTCAACGGTGTGGTTTGTACCGGCGGTTCTTCTGAAATACCCGCAGTTCGCAGTCACTTGGAAACTTTACTCGGTGTCCCTATCATTCAGCATGATTCCTTTACCGGAATAGCAGCCGGGTTGGCGATTGCTAACTATTTTGGTTATGAACAGGGGGAGCAGATATGCAAAGAGGGAAATCAAAAGGAATCAGATTTCGCGCGTTAGCGCTATGGAAATTAATGTAATTGTGATGGTCAACTTCGCTCCTTCAATTGGTACTGTAAGAGACGAGCCTTAATATATGCATAGGGCTTGTCTTAAGTCTGACTAATGCCAAAATGCAGGGCCTGACCCCCTTTTGTATTCCTCGTAAACTCCGAATGATGCTGTCAGGGTCACTGACATAAATAATGCGACGATCTCCACGTGGCGTGTATGTTCCCAGTTTGCTCATAAGATAAAAATTAGATTGTGGAAATATTATACACCCCGATTCTTTATACGATCATTTATCGCATGCATTCGTTGCCAGGTCTACGCAAACAATTTCTTTGTCGTTAATGAGAGCGTTTCGATGGGCTGGGGTATATCTAAGATCACCTTCCAATCAAAACGATTTCTAGAGGCAATTAAGCTTCAATATGAGATCGCTTGTATACGGCGGAGGTGTAAAAGTGAACTATAAGGGGTGGAGCGTTATGCTGCAGTTTATTATTTCAGTGATCTCAATAATTCTACTTTACTATCGTTAAACGGAACAAGCCCACAATTTCCCAAAGCCGTCCAACCGTTATTATTTTTAATAGTGTGATCGACACCACAATTCAACAACAGCTCAACTACACCTTCTTCTTTCGGAGAGGCTAAGATATGGGGCATGCCTTTTTCAATTTCTTCATGTATCATATGTTTCATCGTAAAGTCCTACTTTTCTAAATCATCGATTGCGATTTCCACCCGCCGCTTCTCCGCCGCCGATTGAAAACAGGTATCGAGTATTGCCATCGTTTTCAAGTTGTCGCGACCACTGTTAGGTGACGGAACTCCGGTTTCAATAGCATCCAGGAGCAGCGCCATATTTTTCCCATAAGAGGCGATGAAATCGCGTTTTAATGACCATTTATCTTCCCCCTCGCTGCTGCGATAAATAACATCCGTGTAGTTCGGATGAATCAGACTCCCTCCTGTGCCGTCGAACTGCCGAAATTTAAATGCCCCACGCCCATGCGAAGTCGAAGACTGGATGAGGTTCGCAATCGTCCCTTTGCGAAATTCAATGAGGGCTGAACTTTCACACCGGCCGTTCTCGTTCTTAGTAGTAAAAGGTTCTGTCTTCAAAACACAGCTCGCCGCTATCGGTTCGTCAGATAATAGCCAACGTAAAAGATCCATATAGTGAACACCCATTTCAGCCAAAGCATAATAACGGGTATCCGTTTCCATTTCAACGACGTGATCGCGCCATTCGCAATCATTGATAATGACAAATGTAGGTCTTCCTATCCGCCCTTCTTTAATTAATTGTCGCGAATGCGACATTTGTTCTTTCCAACGATAGTTCTGACCCACAGCGATCTGCAGGTTTAATTTTTCTGCCAATTCGACAATCGTTCGCGCTTCAGACAGCGTTGGGGCAAGTGGTTTTTCAATCATCAGATGTTTTCCCGCTTCAAGCAGAGGAATTATTACTTCGTTGCGGACCGATGCCTGTGTCATTACCACCACCACATTTACATCATCACAGGCAGCGAAATCGGAGAGATCATTAAAGCGCAGCGGAATCTTGTAGTCTTTTTGGTACTTGTCGCAAAAATGGTTGAGTCTTTGTTCATTATTGTCACAAGCAGCCACCACGCGGGCGCGATCCGTCAGTCCGGCAAAATCATTTTTGCGATCAAGGGCAGTGCCGTCGGAATGTAAAGGCTCAATGCCAGTAAAAGCGCTGATATGGATATTCGCAATACTGCCACATCCCAACAAACCTATTCCATATAAATTATCTTTTCCCATGGGTGAAAAATTTATCTTCTTTAGTCGTTAAGTTCAGCATGAACAGACAAAAAGCCATGACCACAAATAAAATAATCTCAAGAGGATGGAATGCGGCCAAAAAAATTGGAAAAGAGAAATAATAAATGGATAATTCAGTGAATTCCATGTTGCTGTTCTCAAATAAATTTATTGCTCAAGTTCATTTCAAAACTTGAAATCCGCCCTTTAAGTTTATCTCACCCATGATCAATACCCCTATAGCTATGCATAGAAACAAATGACTATCACATCTGCAAACATTTCCGTTCCAACTCACGTTTTCTTATATATCAAGGGATTAAATAGGGTCAGACTGCGAATTCTTTGATTGATAAGAAACTATGGGAGAACTGGACTTGCGAAAGAATGGCTCGAAAGCCAAGGATTGAAAGTAACGACGGTCTCTATGTTAGTATATTTCGGCGTGAGCTGAAGAACAGAAGTAAAGCCTACAGAACTTAGAATAAAATCAAAGAATTCGCAGTCTGACCCTTTTGCATCTCTTCTTGGCCCTCAGCATACCTCACCCCAAGGTTGTTCTGGGCTACAGCATCTCCTCTTTCTGCTTGTGCTTTTAAATTTGATAATTGGTCATCCTTTGTTCCGCATGAAGTGCCGAGCAGTAATAGGACAGCGATAATTGATAGCCAACGCTTCATTATAGTATGTAATTAAATTTCTATGAAAATGGAGTGACCCCAAAAAATCGTATCATTTACAGAGAGAGGTCATATGAAATCACAAGAAAATCAATAAACCCGAATGAATGGTTTCGCAAAGGTATAGACCAAACATTAAAAGAATATAATAATTACACCAACACTTAAACGAGATGAAATCACAAAAATACCTTTCCTAACAATATCTTTAATTACTTTATTAAATTTTTCACATCTAATATATGCTCAAACAAATTTAATTACTGTAGGATCTTTAAATGTTGAATGGTTAGGTCATCGTAATAAGCTGAGAGACCAAAATGATATAAGTCTTCTCGCTGATTATATAAAATCATTGAATGTTGACGTTCTTTGCTTGCAAGAGGTTAATCCGAGAGGTGATACAACTAATAATAATAGAAGCGATTGGCCGGGAATTAAATAGGGTCAGACTGCGAATTCTTTGATTGATAAGAAACTATGGGAGAACTGGAATTGCGAGAGAATGGCACGAAAGCCAAGGATTGAAAGTAACGACGGTCTCTATGTTAGTATCTTTAGGCGTGAGCAGAAGAACAGAAGTAAAGCCTACAGAACTTTGAATAAAATCAAAGAATTCGCAGTCTGACCCCTTTGCATCTCCTTCGGCTTGCGAATCACGGGCGGTGACTTGGCTCAGACGAACGGAGCTTCAATCGTAGTCGCAGAGAGTGGGTCGACGACAACCGGATTTGAAACCATTATCTCTCAGAACAATTTCAAGTCGGACAACACACCTCAACCGACGCAGAACATCAATACGACTTTTGTAAACGAAGATGATCAGGAAATAACTGTTTCAATTGATGCGGTAACAATTGAATAAGAAAAGATTTAAGAAGAGGGCCTGACCTCTATTAACTTCGTTAGAAAATATCAATATGCTCCCAACTTTTCACGATTTCATGTTATATGCTTATTTTCAGTTTATCTGGAATTATGCGAAATACTGAATCATCTTTACTTAATTATTAATATAAAGTGTTGATCCAAAAATGGTGCCAGGGGGGAGAGTGTCAGGCCTACTCACTTGCGTTCCTGAAGAACTCCCGACCAAAGGCTTATGAGAATACAAATTATTATACCCTATAGCGCTCTCCCATAAATTCAAATATTGGGATGCATGGTGTGCCATTCAGTTGCCTGCTCGTATGCATGACCGACCTGGCACAACAATGGTTCTGATAAGTGCTTTGCTACAAACTGAAGGCTCAAAGGCAACCCGTCTCTGTTCATTCCACAGGGCAGAGATAGAGTGGGTGCGCCGTTGAAGTTGAACGGCACCGTGAATCGTTGTCTCACAGGATCAAATTTTTCTGGCAGTGGTTTACTGAATTCTTCTAAATCAACCGGCTGTGCCGGTTTCATCACCGAAGGACAGGCCAGGACATCTATCTGCTCAAACACAGATCGGAGATGGCCCGTGCAGGTTGAGCGTAAATTATTTGCTTTGACGTACTCCGCTCCCGTGACTTTTGCGCCTCTGTCGAGCCAACTTAAAAACTTTGGACCATAATCGTTTCTTTGGGAGGGGTAGGTCGCATCGTGGGCCGCAACCGCCTCTGCTGAACATAATATAGACCACGCTTCCACATACTGATCCATGTCAGGCATGTGTACATTGACAATTTCAGCGCCAAGATCTTCCAGGATCTTAACCCCATTTGACACTGCCTCGGCAGTCTCGGGATCAATGTCTCTGCTTGCATATTCTTCATCAAAACCGATAACGACACCCTTTACGCCTTGTTCTAAATTTTCGAGCATGTCTGGTACTGGAGCGGGCAGGGAGGTGGGATCATTCGGGTCATATCCAGCGATGGCCTGAAGCATGATACCGGCGTCGGCAGTGCTTCTCGTGAGGGGACCCACATGGTCCAGCGATTCTGCGAGAGCCAACACCCCATAGCGGCTTACTCTACCCCAAGTGGGTTTTAGACCAACCGTTCCGCAAAGAGCAGATGGAAAGCGAATGGAGCCACCGGTATCGCTACCAAGCGATCCAAAACATAGACCTGCCGCGGTTGCCACTCCTGAACCGCTGGATGAACCGCCCGTCGTTCTTTCCGTATTCCAGGGATTGAGAGGCATGCCGTATTCAGTGTGGTAACCGCCCATCGCTCCCTCATTAAGGTTGAGTTTTCCCAGCAAGACAGCTCCAGCCGATTCCAGTCTCTCAACCACCGTGGAATCAAAGTCGGGAATGTGATTTGACAGCACATTGCTCCCACCCATCGTGCGGATGCCCTTCGTATAGTATAGATCTTTAACCGCGATTGGGATTCCGTGGAGTGGGCCGCGGTATCTGCTAGCTGTTATTTCTTCTTCTAACTTCCTCGCGACAGTCATTGCACGGTCACCCATGACCGTGACGTAACTTTTCAATTGACTATCCAGTCTGTCTATACGCTCCAACAGTTCTTTTGTCACCACCACTGGTGAAATTTGTTTTGACTTTATCTGTTCCGCGACCTCGGAAATAGTTTTAAAGTGATGTGACATGAGAAGCGCAGTTTGCCATACCTAAATTCGACGGTGATCGGACCCTGTTATTCGTTCCAGTTTAAGTGAGAGAGTTTCAGGGTTTAATTGTTTGGGATCTCATGCATGAAAGATGAAGATCAAATTCGACACTAGCTTGTTAGTACGACCCTGATCAAGTTAATGATAAAATATATCTATTATATCCAGGCCAAAACTAGTCCATTGGAAATAATAGACTAACGGTTTGTACTTGTAAGTAATTGATATTCAGGGTGTCAGGGGGGAGAGTGTCAGGCCTACTCACTTGCGTTCCTGAAGAACTCCCGACCAAAGGCTTATGAGATTACAATATTTTGCGGAAACTGAATCTCCTTTGGGTTAAAGACTATCGAAGCAGTATCAAGATCTCTTGATCCAAGAATAGCCCTTTCCGTGTGGCTCAGAAGAACTGTCTTATTTGATTCTTGATGATAAATCTTTATAGGCTCTTGCCATTCATTCGCGTGATCGACCACATGGTAAGCAGTTGCGATACCGATGAGCTCCGTTGAAATAGACCGGCATAAAAAGAACCTTGTTCCTAATCCACCCGGAGTAAATATTTTTACTACACCTATCTTTACTTTTTCGATTATATCTTGCGATTCCATTATCGTATTCCCAATATCGAGGTAACTTTTTACTACTGCGCGGCTGATATAAACATTATGCAGACAAAAACAGAAATGTTTCGAATATGAATATTCGAAATGAAGGCTTTAACTGAGTCATGCACTTTTATGTAAGCCTGTGGAACTATCTTTACTATTCCGATTCCAAATCGCTGGACGAGGTACTGGGCGAAATCGCCGCACATGACTTTGGCGTCGAGTTATGGCCGGCGGTTCATTCGTTTGATCCGTATCGGCCCGCCTATCATCCCAGCTTCCCATGTGCGGAAGGATTCGATCAGATTTATGATCTTTTCCATGTCGAGCATAGAGAGCGGTTACGCGATGCGCTTGGTGGGATGAGATCGTGCTGGCACAGCCGAGCGTTTGACGACGATCCGAAAGACTACGCGGATTTTGACGCCTACATGTTAGAAATTGATGCAGCCGCCAGTCTGGGTAGTGAGGCCATCTCTGTGCACTATCTCGGCGAAGAGTTGACAACCCGAGGATTCACAGGACGCCAATATGACTTTGTGCACAATGTGCTCGGCTATGCCACTAATAAAGGTGTGTCCATGGCTCTTGAGACATGGGATTATGAGTCGCTGCAACGGGCGGTCGGCGAATTTTCTAATCTCAGCGTCTGTCTCGATCCTGCCTGCATTCATTCCAACTCGTCCCACAGCCTCGAGGACTTCATTGGAGCTACGGCTGATCGCATAAGTTTTCTCCACCTCTACGATACGAAAGGCAAAACAAGCCACCTGACACCAGGGTGTGGAGAGATTCCACTCGAAGACTGGAAGTGTCTATGGCAATTTGTGCGCGAGAGTGATTTCCAAGGACCGGCTGTGCTAGAGATTCGTCCACCGAGTGAAAAAAACTGGCAAACGCCGATTGAAGCTGCCGTTGAAGCGCGCAATTTCTTCAATCGCGTGGAGGACATGATCAACTGACCGGCCGCGACTGCGTGGTGGCACTCGCCCCAATCGATAATCCTTGACTGCATCAATGGGTCCGATCACTTAAATCTAGGCCAAAACTAGTCCATTTGAAAAAATGGCCTAACGGTAGGTGCTTGTAAATATTTGCTATTCATGGTGCCAGGGGGGAGAGTTGAACTCCCGACCAAAGGCTTATGAGTCCTCTGCTCTACCACTGAGCTACCCTGGCAAAAGGAGGGATTAAGATCAAAGCATCAAGATGGCTGGAGTCAAGACCGGTGTCCGGAAAGCCGGATGGCTGGAAGGGCAGAAGAGTGGTGAAAGATGAGCCGCCGTCGTCCCGCGACTGCGGGACTATGGCGTGCCTAGGTGAACAGTGGGGGAAGTGAACAGTGATTCAATTGCGGATGTCGGAATGCAGAATGCGGATTTATCCTATCGGTGGAGGAAGACTGGAAGAATGGATGGCTGGAAGAGAGAGAAGGGAAGTGAACAGCCGCCGTCACTCCATTATGGCGTGCCAGGGTGAACGGTGAGCAGATTAGCTTGGTCGTCGTCTCTGATGAAAAAGCCATAAAAAGCACAAAAGCTTATTGTAAGCTTTTGCACTTAGCGGACGCGACCAGCCGTCGCCGAGGCTATGGCCGACAGGCTCCGCGTGGCCCTCCATTTTTATTTTTGTTTATATGGAGCGCCACACTCCGTTGTGGCCGTTGAGAAGGTTGAATTAATATTTTATTGTGTGATGATGATCACGCATCCTTCCAATCATCCAACCTTCCACCGATCCATTCTTCCTTCTTGTGTCTTTTATGGCTCTCGTACATTTTGAGGCTTACATGAATACATTTAATTATTCTATCATCAGGTTATAATTGATGAAGACGAAGAGGTAGACGAAGACGCAGCTTTTTTTATATGAATATATTAGTCATGGGCGGGGCGGGGTATATTGGGTCTCACTGTGTGCGGCAGTTGAAAGTTGCGGGTTATCGCGCGGTGGTGCTCGATAATTTTGTTACCGGGCATCGGCAGGCTATCGATCCCTCTATTACCCTATACGAAGGTGACCTGGGTGACGAAGAACTTGTCGGTGAAGTTTTGAAAAAAGAGGCTATTGATATTGTCATGCATTTTGCCGCGCACGCCTTTGTGGGGGAATCGGTGGAAGAGCCGTTAAAATATTATGATAACAATGTGGTGAAACCGATTCGTCTTCTACGAACGATGATCGCCCATAAAGTTACTAAATTTGTCTTCTCCTCTTCCTGTGCTACGTACGGTGCGCCCGAAAAGCTTCCGATTACTGAAGATACGCCACAACAGCCGATCAATCCTTATGGACAGACAAAACTCGATATGGAGAATATTCTTCGCGCCTCTGCCCATGCTTATGGTCTGAGCTTCGCGGCCTTCCGCTATTTCAATGCGGCAGGTGCAGCGAAAGACGGATCGATAGGGGAAGATGTTGAACCGGCGACCCGACTCATCCCGATTGCAATCGCTGTTGCAATGGGGAAGCGAAAAGAACTCGAGATTTTCGGCACCGATTATCCCACCCCTGACGGTACCTGTCTGCGTGACTACGTGCACGTCGATGACCTTTCACGCGCGCATATTGCGATATTTGATAAACTAGAAAAACCCGGTTCAGCCTATTTTTACAATCTCGGCACGGGTAGACCGTATTCAGTACGTGAAGTCATTGAAGCGACAGAAAAAGTAACCGGGTTAAAGGTTCCGACAAAGGAATCATCACGACGGCCCGGTGATCCTCCCTCTTTGTACGCGGACTCGAGTAAAGCGCAAAAAGAATTGGACTGGAAAATTGAATACCCGGATATTGAATCGATAATCGAGACTTCCTGGAAGTGGCATCAAAGCCATCCAAATGGCTTTGAGTCAAAAGGTCAAAAAGTCAAAAAGTCAAAAAGTTGAGATGTTTATTCCTCTTATTGACATTGCGAGTCGCAATGTGATGTGGTTATCGAGGTTATAAAGGACATATTTCATTTCATAAAGTAATAAAATATAAACCGTGAACGGTGAACGTATCAACCTACTAAAAAAATATCTTTGATATTTTTTTAGTACTTCAAAGAAAACTGTTCGATGCGTTTGCGGAGGGTGGAGCGGGTAATGCCGAGGATGGCTGAGGTCTTTACTTGATTGCCCCCGGTCTCTTTTAAGGCGCGTTGTATCATTTCACGCTCTATTTCCTGTAGGATATCTTTATCCGCTTTACCCCTTATGTCCTGATATAATCGATCCATTATATCCCCGGGATTCGCGCCTGGTGCTGTTGCGCTATTTTCCGCGGGCGCTGATCCAATGAGCTCCGTTTCCTTGACTTCGGAGTCAGCGACATCAGGCGTGTCTTGTTCAACAACGTCACTTGATCCCACTCCATCGAGGATCTCCTGAGGAAGGTTCTTAGCGAGGATGACATCTCCCTGCGCAACAACTGCACTGCGTTGTATTATATTTTCCAATTCACGCACATTTCCCGGCCAGTCATATTTCATAAATACGGAGATGGCATCGGATGCGATCTGTTTAATAGCGGATTTCCCGCTTTGGGCCAGTTCCTGAAGCATGAAATCAACGAGTTGTGGAATATCACCCTTGCGATCCTTCAAGGGTGGAAGCTTTAATCGCACGACATTGAGACGGTAATAAAGATCTTCTCGGAATAGATTTTCACTGACCATTTTTTCAAGGTCTTTGTTTGTTGCTGCGATTAAACGCACATCGACTTTGATCGTCTCGCTGCCGCCAACGCGCTGTAATTCGCCGTCCTGCAAAACGCGCAGAATTTTCGTTTGCGTGGAAAGAGACATGTCCCCGATTTCATCGAGAAAGATTGTCCCCTGGTCGCAGAGTTCGAATTTACCGATTCGCTGTTGGGTGGCACCGGTAAACGCGCCTTTCTCATGTCCGAATAGTTCGCTCTCGACAAGATTATCGGGAATGGCAGCACAGTTAACAGCGGTGAAGGGCTCATTCGCGCGAAGGCTGTGCTGACAGATACAACGTGCAATCAGTTCTTTACCGGTCCCGCTTTTTCCGGTGATCATTACCGTGACGTCACTCACCGCAACCTGACCGATCACTTTAAACACTTCCTGCATCTGTTCGGATGAACCGACTATGCCCTCCTTATAGTCATCAATGTTCAACAGCGGGGTGTACTCAGCCCCCGCTTTTTCGAGATCCTGTTGAGCTTTAATCGCATTTTCCGTAAGACTGAGGATGCGCTTTGTGTCAAAGGGCTTTACAATATAATCAAAGGCACCGAACTTCATCGCCTCGATAGCGGTTTGCGTGGTGCTATAAGCAGTCATGAGGATCACCATGGCACGGGGAATGAGATTCCGAAGATGCTGCAAGGTTTCCAATCCGCTCATCCCATCCATCCGGTTATCGAGGAAAATGACCGCGGGGCTTTCTTTTTCTGCCATTTCAATACCTTCATTGCCGCTTGCGGCGCAACTTACCTGGTAATCGCGAGCTGAGAGCACGCGCTGCAATGAATAGCGAACTTCCGCGTCGTCATCGATAACGAGAATCGACGCATCCGATTGATGTGAGACCATGGATTATTTTAATTGAGTAAACAGGTAAATTTATCAGATAAAGCGTTTAGTGATCAAAAGAAAATTTATAGATAAGGCAAGAGGCTTGCCATTTATATTGTCCAGGGCGGTATACGCGTGAAGAGTATCTGGAATATAAAGCTGTTTCGCTTATTCGGAATTCAGCTTGAATTGCACCTGACCTTTTTTCTCCTCATTCTTTTTGTCGCCTATCAAGGTGGAGCTGAAGGCGGGTTTAGTGGTGGAATCTGGAGTACACTGATTATCATTCTCGTGTTCGCTTGTGTCGTCTTACATGAATTGGGTCATTGCCTGGCGGCGCAAAAGTATGGCGTGCATATTCATCGTATACTTCTCCTACCCATCGGGGGAATGGCGCAGTTCGGGAGCATCCCGCGCCAGCCACGAAGAGAGTTGGTCATCGCTCTCGCCGGGCCCCTGGTCAATTTTTTGATTGTGGGAATACTTTACCTGATTTCCGGTTCACCTGAGCGTTTATTGGATGATGAGAATTACTATAACTTGCCTGACCTTCTGTCTCTCCTCCTTGTTTTCAACTTAATTATGGGATGCTTTAACCTGCTGCCCGTTTTTCCTATGGATGGCGGTCGCGTTCTTCGCGCTCTGCTGGCGCTAAAATTTACTTATCTCAAAGCGACTAAACTGGCTGTCTATATAGCGAAGCCGCTGGCCATAGTTGGTTTTTTTCTCGGGCTCTTTTATTTAGACAACTGGATAATGGCCGGGGTATTTGCTTTTATATTCCTTGGGGGTGAGATCGAATACCGGATGGTGCGCTTACGTGAATCCTTGATTGGTTTCCAAGTCGGCGATGTTGTGAGCAGATATTTTCTTTCCCTTGATGTAAGATGCAGCGTTGCAGATGCGATCGCACTTATGAGCGAGTCCCCATCACAAGATATACTCCTGATCGATGAAAGGGGAGTTCGCGGTATTATTACACCCGGTGTGATTAGAAAACTGGCCCGAAAAAAGCGATCGAATGAGCCATTGTACGATCATTGCATCCACAATCCGATAATACTTCAGGCGGAATGGCTCCTGGAAGAATATTCCGATTTGATTTACCAGGTTCCCCAAAATATATTTCCCGTTCTGGATCGTGATATCCTTATCGGTGTAATAGATCGAAGAAACATCCAGGAAGCCATTGCTTGGAAGAGGCTACGCCTGGCGTAGGTCAAAAAGTCAAAAGGTAGGGGAATGGAAGAATGGATGATTAGAAGGTTGAATTTTGCGACAATCGGATTTTTAACCAATAACTCTTCACCTAAAACTTTTTGACCTTTTGACGTTTTGACCTTTTGACTAGTGTGATGTTAAACGATCGCATAGTAATCACGGGAATTGGCTTAACGGCGCCTAATGGAAATACGTTGGCTGAATTCCGCAAAAATCTGGTTGAGGGAGTTGCTCGGATCCAGATGGTGGACATGCGCTATATAGGTCCAGTCGCGGCGGGTGTTTGTGATTATGACGCGCGAAAATACCAGACGCGCAAAGAAATACGCAATGGGACCCGTGCGGGCAGTATTGCGATTTATTGCGCGCATGAAGCGGTGGCGAACTGCGGCATTGATTGGGATAATTTTGATGTATCCAGAGTCGGTATTTACCTCGGTATTACCGAACACGGGAATGTTGAGACGGAAAATGAGGTATACAATATCTCCCAGTACGACTACGACACCCGATACTGGACGCATCATCACAACCCGAGAACAGTAGCCAATAATCCCGCTGGCGAGGTATCAATAAATATGCACATCACAGGCCCTCATTACACGATCGGTGCGGCCTGCGCTGCTGGTAATGCGGGGTTGATACAAGGGCTACAGATGTTGCGTCTCGGCGATGTGGATTTTGCACTTGGGGGCGGAGTCAGCGAAAGTATCCATACTTTTGGTATTTTTGCCGGCTTCAAAAGTCAGGGCGCCCTCGCACACCATGAGGATCCAAACAAAGCGAGCCGACCCTTTGACGTTGCACGTAATGGAATTGTCGTCAGTGAAGGTGGGTGTATTTATACCCTGGAACGTCTGGATGACGCCAAAAAACGCGGGGCTCTCATCATTGCAGAAATTGTAGGCTACGCGCTTAATTCAGATGCCAAAGACGCGGTTTTACCCGATCCCGGTCAACAGAGTAAATGCATCCTGGCATCGATCGAACGCGCGGGTCTCACCCCTTCGGATATTGATATCGTGAGCACGCATGCTACGGCTACGCCGCAAGGTGACATTCATGAATGCCGTGCGTTGCGCGAAGTGTTCAAAGACTGCCCGAACACTTACATTAATAATACCAAATCTTTTATTGGTCATGCCATGGGAGCAGCTGGAGCATTGGAATTGGCAGGTAATATACCCGCCTTTGAAGATTGCATTGTCCATCCCTCGATAAATATCGATCAGCTTGACGAGCAATGCCAATTGCCTAATCTGGTAATAAACGAACCCCAAAAATTACCTGAAGTAAACACGATCTTAAATAATTCATTTGGAATGCTGGGGATTAATTCTTCCCTCGTCATTAAAAGATTTACAGAAGACTAAAATTTACCTAGTAATTACTTCATATATGACAAAAGAAGAGTGCAAGCAGCTCGTTTTAGAGATTATTGCGGATATCGCGCCGGATGAAGATCTTAGTGATGTTAAAACGGATGTCGCCCTGCGTGAACAACTGGAACTCGATTCTATGGATTTTCTCGATATCGTGATGGAAATTCGCAAGAAATATGGAATTGAAGTTCCAGAAGATGAATATCTCCAGTTGGAATCATTGGACAGCAGCGCAGAATATTTGACGCCGAAATTTAACTCTGTAAAAGCCTGAGCTCTTCTCCTAGCGCATCAGCCTTTTGGACTTATCACCCCACGATCATTTTGACACCGTAATTATCGGTGCAGGCATGTCGGGCCTTGCCGCCGGCATCCGGCTCGCCCATTTTAACAGGAATGTCCTTATTCTTGAGCGCCACAATGTAACGGGTGGGCTAAACAGTTTTTATAGTTTTGATGGACGGAAATTCGATGTAGGTCTTCACGCAGTCACAAATTATGTGCGACCCGGTGTCAAGGGGACACCATTAGGAAAATTATTTCGCCAATTAAGAATTGATCGCGATGAATTCGACTTGAGTGAGCAGGTTGGGTCGAAGGTGGCATTTCCTGGAGTGGAACTGCGTTTCACCAATGATTTTGAGGTTTTTGAATCCGAAGTAGAGCGGGCGTTTCCCCATCAGATCGATAATTTTCAGTCGTTCCTCAAAATGATTCGAGAATATAACGAGCTCGATCTCAATCAACCCGCACAATCGGCAAGAAAAATAACCGCACAATATATCAGCGACCCGGTGCTTGAAGAGATGATTTACTGCCCGGTAATGTACTACGGAAGTGCCCGGGAAAACGACATGGATTTCAGCCAGTTCGTTATCATGTTCAAATCACTTTTTTTCGAAGGCTTTGCCCGGCCCTATGATGGGGTGCGTAAAATAATTCGGGTCTTAACACATAAATATCGTGCGTTGGGCGGGCTGCGAAAGATGAAATGCGGCGTTAAGCAAATTATCTGTCGCGAGGGCCGAGTGACAGAATTAATATTGGATAATGGGGTTAATATAACAGCCGATCACGTTTTATCATCGATCGGCCTCGTTGAAACGCTGCGATTATGTGATGACAAAGAAAAAGATACAGAGGAAACCAATGTCGGGCGCCTTTCATTTGTTGAAACAATAAATATTCTGAATAAGCAGCCACGTGAACTGGGCTGGGAAGATACGATTATTTTTTTCAATGACTGGGATCGCTTTGATTACTCCGAACCCGACGCGCTTGTCGACCCACGCAGTGGTGTGATATGCATACCGAATAATTATCTTTACGCTGACGAGAGAGAACTCGACGAAGGGGTATTTCGCGTCACTTCCTTAGCTAATTTTAAACGTTGGACATCGCTGCCTGAGGAGGAGTACCAGGAGCAGAAGAAATTATGGCACAATGTATTAGCCGATAAAGCAATGAGCTTTCTCAGCCCACTGGAAGGTGCATCCCTGGATGATCTAACGGTCTATGTGGATATGTTTACGCCCCGCACAATTAAATATTATACCGGACACCTGGGGGGTGCGGTTTATGGCGCACCGAATAAAAGCAGAAATGGTCTTACGCATTTGGACAACTTATATATCTGCGGCACTGACCAGGGATTCCTTGGTATAATCGGAGCCATGCTAAGTGGTATCTCGATGGCAAATTTACATATCTTGAAAAAGAAAGCACGGAGATAGTCAAAAAGTCAAAAGGTTGGGTATTAATTGTTCACACTTGGCATCTAAAACTTTTTGACTTTTTGACCTTTTGACCTTTTGACCAATGAGTGCCTGAAGAAGAAAAACCCGAGAAAAAACCCTGGCCCATGACATGGGTGGTGATCGCAATTCTTATTTATATTCTCGTTCAGACACTCTACATGATTTTCTCTTGATCTCTTGAAGAGGGTGAACAGTTTGGAGAAAATCGGCAAGCCGGATGGTCGAAGAACTGGGGGATTGATAATGCTCAATGATGTCTGATTCAAGTTCACTACTTTACAGAGCTGATAAATTGATTTAATATAATAAGATGAAAATAAGGGCTCAAGTGGAGAAGACAACTCCGGTGACAGAATCTGAGACGAAGATTGCCTTGGATATTATTTGGCATGTCATAGTATTAAATGATCCCGTAAATTTAATGTCTTACGTCGTTACGGTATTTAAAAGAGTATTTGGTTTAAATCATGAGACAGCCCGAAAACACATGCTCGAAGTTCACGAAAATGGACGTTCGCTTTTATGGAGTGGTCCGCGGGAAAAAGTGGAGGCCTATGTGCATACTTTACAAAAATGGCAGCTAACCGCGACTATGGAACAGGATGGTTAATTTAAGTCTATTTCTCGATTCGCATCTCATTGTCGCGATGCTTGAGATGGTAAAGGCCGCTACCGAATCTTTGAATGGTCACTTAGCGGTCGAACCGCAGATGCCAGAAGATGACGAAGATCTACAGATGGCCTGGCAAGCTGACCTAATTGAAGCACTTCATTATGATATCGATTATCTTCTCATGGTTTTGCGCGACCACGATTTCGGCAAAGGTGAGCTGATCATGGAGGAGGGAGTCGCGGAATCGGTAGTACGCGCCTGTTCCGCAATTCGATTAAAATTAAGAGAGTCAGCGCTACTAAAATTAACCGACCATCAGCTGGAAAGTGCAGAGGTGGATATTCTTTCACTACCGACAGACATGCAGCAATGTTATGCCTGCTATTTGTTTCTCGCCAGTCTGCAGTCCTTAATTCTTATAGAATTAGATCCCTCCTGTGAGGAATTTTGAGGGACAGTGAATAGGCCGTAGCCGTGTTAAGTTTTAAGTGTTAGGTTTTAGGTGAAGAAAAGATCGGTGAATAGCTTGGATTCTTAATCTTCGTCTGTAAAAGAGATCCTGTTATTTTATAAGGAATGGAGGGACGCACTCCGTTGCGTCCGCTTTGAATTGTAATTTACGGCCACGATCAGCCGACGCCAAGGCTATGGCCGACAGGCAGGAGCGTGGCCCTCCATTTCTTAATTTTATATTTAAGGTGGAACGCGCTGTCCCTAGCGCGTTATGAATTATGCATTCAGTATGGGGTGTTAAAATTTAGGTATGGTATCGATATTTTTCCTCGAGGGGCACGCTCCATCGTGGCCGTAACCATATTTTTATATAATAACAAAGGTTTAGCGCAGGCAAAGCACTAATCAAAATAGCATTGAAAGTTGACGATGATGGGGGATGGGTATTTATTAATAATGACCCTGCTGTGTACGAAATATTAAAAACACGCTCTAATCCTTATAAAGTAAATTACATTAGCGGGAGCTCGACCTGAGATGGCGGCTGTCAAGCCGTAAACCGGAAGGCAAAAGCTGTCTCAAGAGCACCCACCTGGACATAAACAGGTATAGAGTTTTTTAATCCCTTCGGCACAAGCGGGGTTTTTTATTTGAAGAGTCAAAAGTCTAAAGTCGAAGGTAAAAAGCGGGAGAGGAATACAGACACAGGGACAATGCCTGGAGTTTTAAAATAGCAGGGCCTTAGACTTTTGACCTTTGACTCCTCTCTTCTATCAAAATCCGAACAACTGAATTTTCCATTCCTTTGCCTGGTTTATGACACGGTCCTTTTCAAGGATGATCGTCGCCTCTGATTCGAGGACAGCAATATCAATTTTTGCTTCGCGCATAACACCTAGTGTTTTTAATCCGAAAACTGGAACATCAAAGCGAAAGTCCTGATTTGGTTTTACGGTTTTGATAAAAAGCAGGGGGTGCGCATCAAGGCTTCCCGCACGCCGTAACATATTGTCGGTTCCCTCATAGGCCTCAACCGCAATCACGGTACCTTTGCTCACAACAACACTTTGCCCGATGTTTAATCGCGCGGTCTCTTTCGCGATTTTAATGCCGTGTTCAACATCCTCCATTTTTGCTTTAAGCTTAACTCCTGTCATGAGTCCAGGTTGAGCCAGCTCGTGATCAAGAAAGGAGCGCGCATCCAACATTTGAACACCGATCCCACTGATCTCATCGCATATTCCACCGTAAATGGTATCTGCGTTACGTTCATTGAGTGAAGAAAGTAACTGGATGGCTTTGACATCTGGATGTAAGCCTTGAAATAGACGTCGTGGTGTGATCTGCCCGATCATCATCGCATAGCCCACCTTAAATTTATCCAATTGTTTTAACATCTTCCCCAATTGTCCTACTTTGATGATTGCCAAATCATCTGGAGAAAATAAATCAATCACCTCTTGCTTTGTTTCTCCCTCAAAGGCAATCAAGCGCAAGGAGATTCCTTTTTCACGCGCCGAGGCGATCGTGCGCTCAGGATAAGTGTCTTTACCGGCAATCAGAGCGAGAGCGCGGGAAGGATCGAAGTCATCTGGCAAAAACTTGGATAACACGACGGAAAATAATTATTATTTAATTAGCGACAATATTAAGGATTTTGCCCGGGACAAAAATTACTTTCCTCAGGTTCTTTCCTTCCAGATGGGGCGCCACGCGTGGATTTTCCTTTGCGATCGCGAGCACATCGTTTTCTTCTGCATCTGCTGGAATGAGGGCTTCACCACGCATTTTGCCATTCACTTGAAAAATGATTTTAACTTTGTCTGTCACAAATTTCGATTCGTCATACCTTGGCCAGGGTGCATTCACGATCGATGGCTCTTCACCCACACGCTGCCATAACTCCTCCGAGATATGCGGCGCAAAGGGTGCCAGCAGCTGAATAAATGTTTTTACCGTTGTCAAACTGATGGTCTCCAATTTTTGCAGGTGGTTAGAAAGTATCATCATTTGTGAGACGGCTGTATTGAATTGTAATCCCTCAATATCTTCAGTAACTTTTTTTATAGTTTGATGTAGAAGGAGCCCAGTTTCGGGATCATCAGTTGTGTCCTCCTTAATTTTATTTTTCAAGTTGCCGGAGCGATCCATGAGGACACGCCATATTCGTCTCAAAAATCGCTGGACACCATCGATTCCGTGCGTGCTCCACGGTTTCATCGATTCCAGGGGCCCCATAAACATTTCATAAAGCCGTAACGAGTCAGCGCCGAATTCATCAATGACTACATTAGGGTTGATTACATTACCCTTGCTTTTACTCATTTTAGTTCCATCTTCCCCCAGGATAATTCCCTGGTGAAAGAGACGACAGAATGGTTCAGGCTCTTTAACGACTTCAAGTTCATAGAGAAATTGATGCCAGAACCGAGCGTAAAGCAGGTGCAGTACCGCATGTTCAGCTCCCCCGATGTAATAGTCAGGTGATTTCCAGTAATCATCGATTTTTGGATCGATTAGTTTTTTGTCATTATTCGGATCGCAATAACGTAAATAATACCAACACGAACCAGCCCATTGCGGCATGGTGTTAGTTTCACGAGTCGCTCGTACCCAGTTTTCCCCTTCTGGTTTTTCCTGGTCACCGGGATGCGATTTACCGGTATCCACATTAAACCATACTTCGACCCATTCCCTTCTGTTTGCAAGTGGGCTTTCGCCAGTGTCCGATGGCTGAAATGATTCTACTTCCGGCAGGAGGAGTGGTAATTGTGACTCGGGTATGGGGAGTGCATAACGCTGGATGCCATCAACTTTATAACGAACAGGATCTTTAGGTATGAATGCTGATACAGCGCTCCCGGTTAATCCAACGGCCCTTTCATAAGCATTCTCATCAACCCATACGATAGGAATAGGTTCACCCCAGTAACGCTGACGAGAAAATAACCAATCGCGTAATTTGTAATTTACGGTTGCTTTACCACGACTCGATTTCTCGAGATCGGAGATAACTTTTTCTTTTCCCAAGGCTGAATCCAAACCCGTATAATTTCCGGAATTTATCATTTTGCCCACACCACTGTAGGGTAGAGAATTCTCACTCTCACTTCCTACCTCCTGTTTTTGCTCAATGACTTCAATAATGGGTAGCTCGAATTGCTGCGCAAATTCGTAATCGCGTTCATCATGGGCGGGAACCGCCATGATTGCTCCGGTGCCATAACTCATCAACACATAATCGGCAATCCAGACAGGTATCTTTTCATTATTGACTGGATTAATCGCAAAGCTACCCGTGAAGACCCCAGTCTTTTCTTTGGCAAGATCGGTGCGGTCGAGGTCGCTTTTTTTCGCCGCATTTCTTATGTAGTCTTGGACTTCATTTTTGTACGCGGACTGAGTTAATTTATTTACAAGGGGGTGTTCCGGGGATAAAACCATGTAAGTGGCACCGAACAAAGTATCTGGACGTGTCGTAAAAACATTCAGTTTGTCATCGGGATACCCATCGATGTCAAAGACCACTTCAGCTCCATCCGACCTGCCAATCCAGGCAATTTGCTGACGTTTTGTTGAATCAGGCCAGTCGATGTTTTTTAATCCCTCGAGTAGTTTTTCGGCATAGGCAGTGATTCGAAGCACGATTTGTCGGAAATTTCGACGCTCGACCGGGTGTCCCCCTCTTTCTGAAAGCCCGTTGATTACCTCTTCATTAGCTAGAACGGATTGTAATTTAGGGCACCACCATACTGGCCGTTCATCACTGTAGGCCAGACCATGTTTGAACATATGAAGGAATATCCATTGAGTCCATTTATAGTAACCAGGGTCTGTAGTGTTGATTTCGCGATCCCAGTCGATGGCAAAACCAATCCGATTTATTTGTTGACGAAAATTTTCGATATTCAACCGAGTTGTTTCGCGAGGATGGGTCCCCGTAGAGATTGCATACTGTTCCGCGGGCAGACCAAAAGCGTCCCATCCCATTGGGTGTAGGACGTTAAATCCTAACGCCTTTTTGTAACGGGCAAGGATATCAGATGCAATCCAACCCTCCGGGTGTCCAATATGTAAGCCGGCACCCGAAGGGTAGGGAAACATATCGAGAATGTAATACTTCGGTTTGTCTATAAAATCTTCGGCCCGGAAAGTTTTATTTTCTTTCCAGAATTTTTGCCAATGGGCTTCGATTTTTTTAAAATCGTATTCTGTGCATTCGGTAGACATTATGCACTAGTCAAAAGGTCAAAAGGTCAAAAGGTCAAAAGGAAATGCGTATAGGGGTATATGCGTGGATGTGTAAATGCGTGGATGTGTAAATGCGAGGATGTGTAAATGCGAGGATGCGTAAATGTGAGGATGTGTAAATGCGTTGTTTTGGATTAATTGATATTTATTCCTCATTCACGCTTTATCGATTTTTACTAATCATTCCCTTCAGCCGTTAGTTATATTTATCTTATTATTATTTTCTTTTCCTAAATCGTTAGATAATTATTCTAAGCGTATGAATTGGCAAAAGTTTTATATGATATATTCGAATCGACGTGCATTATTATTTACTGCCGCGGCAACCTTGATTATATTTGGTCTGAGCCAATCACCAGCTGCGGCGAATGAAACAGAACCAACGCTTATTGGTTATGCCAAAGCGGGGCCACTAAAAGAGACGATAGAGAAAATTACTGCCGTGGCGCGCAAAATTCAACTTTCGCCACAAGTAGAAAATCTGCCTTACATGGTCGGTATGATGCTGGGGGATCCCACGCTGGCCAGTATTTCGGCGACGGAAAATATTACCGTATTTATCTATAATACATCGTCAAATGAGGAAGCTACTTATCTTGCGTTGGTAAAGTTGACCGAGGATAGCCCCATTCGCAATGCCTTGTCTCTACAAAGCGTGATCGTTGAAGATCGAGGCGGTTGGACACTGATTTCACGCGACCAATTTTTACTCGAGCAGATTGAGGACATAGAGCCATTGATCAAATTGGCGCAAAAAGAACGCGGGGCGGACATCGAAATCGGATTCTGGTTAAATCGTATTAAGTATCCCGTTGAATCCATTAAATACGATATTATCAGAAGACTTGAGAGAGAGGGGCGCATTAAAGATGAAGCGGACAGAGCGACAATAGAAGGTTTGATTGATATCATTGTTGGAGAAATAATGAGTCTGGAAAGCTTGCTAACAGGGATAAATATTACACCCGAGGCGCTCGTCATACAGAGCAATATAAAAGCGAATAGCGAGACGCCGTTGGGCAGACTTTTTTCCCAGGAACTGGTGCGAGATATTTTGGTGGGAGAATTCCTATCCGCAGATAGCTCGTTGACCTACTGGTTTCGCTTCGATCCAAAAGTATCAAGTGAGTATGTTAACCATATCTTGAATGCGGTAATTGATGTAAGCCACAGTGGATGGAAGTCGCTGATGATTAGTTTTAAAGATCTTTACGATAAGTTTTTGCAAGGTATTGATGGAACATCTGTGGGCAGCTTTGAATTGAATAAAATGACTGTAAAGATGAAACAATTAGGAGGGACTGATCTGAGCAGTAATGAATTTGCCGATCTGATTGAAGAGGGCATAAAACTAACGGATGAATTGATAAAGCTACTCAATATAGATAGCGTAATTGATATTACGCCTTTGTATATTTTTCAACGCGATGCCTTTACTGTGAACGGAGTCTCCGTCCACACGTTGAAATCCAGATTTAATGATACGGATGATTTCGATGCTGGAGATTCCGCGGAAGCAAATTCATTCGCCGATCAAACCTATTATTATGCGGTGAGCAATGGCGTTTATCTCAATGCTTCAGATCGCAAGAGCATTGAAGAGATAATTAAGCAAGTGACTTCTGGTAAGCCGACTGATGGAAATATAAATACCGTTTTTAGCTTCAAAGAGGGAATGCTCGGCCAAATACGTGTGGACCTGAAGCGCAGTTTGATGATGACGATTGAGAATCAAGAAAATATCCAGCCCGAGTTTGCGGCTAAGATAGGTGAAAAGATAGAATCGGCAGTCATGGAACCGGTTTTAAGTGAACTCAGGATTCGAAACTCTCGCTTGAGTATCGGTGCGAAAGCTTCATGGGAGAGCATGGCAAATTGGGCCGCAATCATGCAAATGATTAACCAGGGGCCTATGCCAGAGGAGCTACCTGTCTTTGAACCTCAATAATTTTTATTTATGAGGGAGATTGTTGATTTTATGTCGACATAAATGATTCGCAGGATATTATGAATTTGACGTATAAAGGACGCTCATTGACGAAAAGATTTGGTATTTAAATGAGATATTTAGGTGAAAATGAGATAAGCCTCTCTGGTTCATTACTGGTGGCCCACCCGAGCTTAATAGAACCGAATTTTAATAAATCGGTTGTGCTTGTATCTCTTCATACGACTGAAGATGGGGCAATGGGAGTGGTTATCAATCGTCCCTTAGGCAAATCTCTGGGGGATCATAAAAAGGATTTTGCTTTCAGCTCTTTATCCGACATTCCGCTTTACGAAGGGGGACCCGTGAACAAGGATCAGATGATTCTAATCGCCTGGAAAATGGACCGTGAGTGCAAAGATATTAAGATCTATTTTGGCATTAATCCCGAAAAAGCTGAAGCGATGAGAAAGGAAGAACCGAACCTTGTATTGCGCGGATTTCTGGGACACGCCGGCTGGCAAAAGGGACAAATTGAGGGTGAAGTGAAGCAAAACGCATGGATTGTAAGCCCGATTGACGGGGGAATCATTTTAAAAGACGATGGAAAGATGCTTTGGCAGAATATCTTGTTTAAAGCTAACCCGGAACTCCGTTTTCTCGCTGACGCCCCCGAGGACCCGTCGTTAAATTGATTTGGGTGCACTTCGAACATTATTAAGAAAGATATCCGATTTTCGATATACGACGTTTGATGTGCGAATGAAATCTAACACCTCGAACCTCGAATATCAAACGTCGGATATCTATCCCCCTCGACTAGGCTCAGGACAGGCAGAGTTCCCTTCGACTAGGCTCAGGACAGGCAGGGTTTTCTGGAACTATTAGTTTTAACGCATTTACGCAATATAGGATAGTGATCATCACATATTACATTGACATAAGGGTGAGATTGGGATCTTTTATCCGGTTTTAATTAATAAAGCCCATGAAAGTCGTATCATCGCTGAAATCATTGAAAAACAGACATCCGGATTGCAAGGTTGTGCGCCGGCGTGGTCGCGTCTATGTAATTTGCAAAACCAATCCCCGTTTTAAAGCAAAACAGGCGTAAAGTAAGTATTAATTACCGTGAAAAAAGAAATTCATCCAGAATTAAATCCTGTCTGTTTCATCGATGTTTCGACGGGGAAGAAATTCCTTACCCGGTCGACCTTGAAATCGAATAAGACAGAAATGATTGAAGGGGTTGAATACCAGGTTTTCTTGCGTGATGTGACTGCCGATTCTCATCCCGCCTACACGGGTGAAAAACGTTTTGTAGACACCGCGGGCCGCGTGGAAAAATTCCAGACTAAATTCCGCCGTCGCGCCGATCAGAAGGAATAAAAATCGCGTAGCGATTTTTGTGTTAAGTGTTAAGCAAGAGCTTTGGTTGAGTACAGGGTACAACCAGGACATGGTTTACACTTTGTGAGGGATGCTGTAATCAGAAATCGCTTTACTCATTTTATAAATCGCCAACATGTCACGCCATAGTCCCGCAATTGCGGCATGACGGCGGAGCGCATATCCGCAATCCGCAATTGTATAACCCTGGAGGGGTGTGATAAACGAAGCCCATAGCGCAAGCTATGGGATAATTATAAAGGTCAGAAAACAGCCCCAGCGGGGCGACACAACAAATCATCCAACTGTAATTGTGTCGCCCCGCTGGGGCTTTGAAATTATATCAAACTTACGATCCCACAGCTTGCGCAGTGGGCTAGTAATGTATCGCCCCTCCGGGGCGAATGGATATCTATTGCCCATTTTATTTGTTTCCTTTCATGCCATGATATCGTTCCTTAGCATTCCTCAGACTTTGGCTATCTGTAAAGGATGTCCTGAACCTATACCGGTGAGAGACCAAAGACAAAAGAGAGAATAATTTCATTCTTTTGCATAAAACTTAAAACCTTAAACCTAAAACTTAAGCCTGTTTAGGCTTAAAAAGTGTGAATAAACAAACCGGAGCGGAGCTTGGGCTCGAACCAGGTACTTTTTGGTGGCATTAGTTTTCCCTTATCAGCGATAGCCATGAGCTGTGTGACGGTCACAGGGTGGAGGGAAAATGCGACGGCGGCGTCACCTGAATTGACCCTTCTCTCAAGTTCAGCCGTTCCACGGATACCGCCAACAAAATCCATCCGCGGATTTGTGCGTGGATCGTCAATACCGAGCAATGGCTCAAGTATAGATTTTTGAAGCATACTCACATCGAGACTGTCTACCGGATCATCCAAAGGGTGCGGATTTAAAGACAGGCCATACCACATCCCATTGAGATACATGCAGACATTACCCGGCCCTGCGGGAACGGTGTCGACATTTTTTGTGAGGGGACAGATTTCCGTTATGCGTTCAAGGAATAGGGAACTGCTGAGTCCATTTAAATCACTAATGACCCGATTGTATGGTAGAATATTCATGTGTGAAGCCGGGTAGAGGACACATAGAAACCAGTTATAGTTTTCATCTCCGCGATGATTTGGATTCGCGGAACGCTGCATCCTACCCACTCGCGTGGCACTGGCGCTTCGGTGATGTCCGTCAGCGACATAAAAATTGGGAACTGATTTAAATGCACCACATATGGCTTCATATTCATTTATACGCCACACGGTGTGCCGTATATTATCGTTCGTCTTAAAATCAAACAGAGGCGGATTTGAGATTATTTCTTCAGTGAGTTTATTAATATCGCTCGAATCGCGATAGGTAAGAAATACCGGTCCCGGGTTGGCACGAAGTGTATGCGTAAGACGTGTGCGATCATCTTCCTTTATCGGACGGGTATTCTCATGTTTTTTAATGAGATTTTTATCGTAGTCATCCACATGGCAAAGAGCGGCGATACCACGTTGGCGATGGTTACCCATTTCCTGTTGATATAGGTAAATACAGGATTCAGCTTCTCGCAATAGATGTCCGTCAAGTTGTAGCTGTTGAAAGTTTTCAAGGGCTTTTGAATAGACTTCATCGGCATAGGGATCCGTTCCTTTTGGAAGATCGGCTTCCGCGCGTACTACATGCAACATACTAAGCGGATTATCTCTTGTCAGCGTAATCGCTTCCTCGGTGGTGACTACATCGTAGGGTAGGGATGCCACCTTTTCAACTGTGTTGGTGGAAGGACATAGCCCCTGAAATACTCCTATACGCATAGCAGGGTGATAGCTACATATCTTTTTAATGAAATCAAGTAATATACAATTATTTTAATCTGCGCATGATTTCAGTTCAATTGCGATAAGGCTATTAGTTTTTTTCTTGCTCTCGCCTAACTGTATTGCTTGATCGTATTAATGCCAAACGGTAATGAAGGCGTCTCGAAACACGGGTTTAGACTATTTATTACTTTGTTTATTGTTTGGCTGTTATGGTCCGGCCACTATGGTGTATTGCTCATCATATTTGGGGTAATATCTTGCCTCATCGTACTCGCGATCACGATAAAGATGAAAATAGCGGATCCTGAAGGGCAACCTATGCATCTCTTGGGGCGCGCATTCTTCTACTGGCCCTGGATTTTATGGGAAATATTTAAAGCTAATATTGGCGTTACCCGAATAATTTTAAATCCCAAGCTTCCCATCAGTCCTAATATGATACAGGTCAAGGCGAGCCAAAAGACTACATTAGGAAAAGTGATTTATGCTAATTCCATCACCCTGACGCCGGGAACCGTATCGGTTGATGTAACCGATGACACGATAACCGTCCACGCACTGAGTCATGATAATGCCGAGGAACTGCTCACCGGTGAGATGGATCGACGCGTAACAAAAATGGAAGGAGAGAGCTGATGTTTGTCACGGCGATGGTTGCCATTATCATCACCATGGTGCTGGCCCTGGCGCGCGCATTTTTTGGGCCGACGGTCTATGATCGTATTTTAGCGGTCAATATGTTCGGAACTAAAACCGTTCTTTTGATTGCGGTAATCGGTTTTCTGCGCGGTCAACCGGACTTTATCGACCTTGCGCTCATTTACGTCCTCATCAATTTCATAGGGACGATTGCCATTCTAAAATACATCGAATTCGGAAACTTCGCCACCGCTGGTGATGAAAAGGAAGGAGCTGAAGCACAATGACATTAGCGGTTGATATCGCTGGCTGGATCTTTCTTATCTTCGGATCTTTTTTTTGCGTAGTCGGCGGAGTGGGAATATTACGACTCCCTGATTTTTATAGCCGACTACATGGTGCGGGAATAACCGATACCCTGGGAGCTGGTCTTATCTTTATTGGGTTGATGATTCAATCAGGGTTCAACCTTGTGACGGTAAAGATGATTATGATCGTATTCTTTCTCTATTTAACGAGTCCCACTGCAACGCATGCCATAGCTAAAGCGGCACGTATCTCCGGACTAAAACCATTGCTCAAAGATAAAGACGCTGAGATATGATTCACGCGCTTGATATTATATTGTTAACTTTCATGGTGATCATTGCCTTTACCGTGGTCCGGCTGCACAACCTGTTTGCGGCCATAGTTCTGACCGGAATCTATAGCCTTCTCTCGGCCTTAATTTTTATCGTTCTCGATGCTGTTGATGTTGCCTTTACAGAAGCCGCGGTCGGGGCAGGTATCGCGACGATTCTCATGCTGGGGACTTTAGCGCTGACAACAACGAAAGAAAAAGTGCCGCAAAGCAAAATTATATTCCCCTTGCTGGTAGTTATTCTTACCGGGGCGGTGCTCATCTATGGAACGCTCGACATGCCAAATTACGGTGATCCCAAGGCCTACATCCACCAGCATGTGGCACCGCGTTATATTGTCGAATCACCCGAGGAAATCGGAGTACCCAACATGGTGACTTCAGTCCTCGCCAGTTACCGAGGGTATGACACCCTCGGAGAGGTGACCGTTATTTTCACCGCGGGGATCGGTGTGATGCTTTTACTTGGAGGATCGCGACGCAATAAAAGCAACGGAAAGGATGAGCGATGAAAGATCAAATTGTATTACGGGTAATTGCCAAACTATTCATTCCCTTTATTTTGCTTTTTGCTCTCTATGTTCAATTTCACGGAGATTATGGACCGGGTGGCGGTTTCCAGGCAGGGGTAATTTTTGCAGCAGCATTTGTCCTCTATACGTTGATCTTTGGTCTTGAAGCGGCAAAAAAAGTGGCGAAACCCAGCCTGGTGCAATCCTTGGTTGCGGTAGGCGTCCTGCTCTATGTCGGTACCGGGATCATGGGTATTTTACTGGGTGGCAATTTTCTCGATTACAATGTTTTGCAACACGATCCAGTGCACGGCCAGCATCTCGGCATCTTAATTATTGAATTGGGCGTAGGAATAACGGTGGCTTCGGTAATGATCACGATCTTTTTCTCTTTTGCGGGAAGAGCACAGTCATAATGCAATATCTCGGTCTATATAATTACTGGATTGCCGTCATTCTCATGATGACTGGATTTTATATCGTTATTTCTTCCGGCAACCTAATTAAGAAAATAATCGGGCTTAATATTTTCCAGGTTTCTGTTTTCTTGTTTTATATAAGCATGGGTAAAATTACGGGGGGCACGGCGCCGATAAAAACGGATGGAGCCACAATCTATTCCAACCCTTTGCCTCATGTTCTCATTCTAACGGCTATTGTGGTCGGAGTAGCGACGACAGCGCTTGGGTTATCTTTAGTCGTGCGCATTAAAGAAGCGTACGGAACGATTGAAGAAGACGAGATTCACAGTCAGGACGAAGCGTGATAATCGAATCCCATTTACCGATTTTGCAGATAGTTGTTCCGCTCACCGCGGCGCCGCTTTGTGTGCTTCTACGCCAGAAAACAGTGGTTTGGGTATTTGCAACAATCGTCAGTTGGACAACGCTGGCGATAGCGATAGCGATTTTAATGCGCGTGCTGGATCAAGGGACCCTTAGCTATGCACTGGGCAGTTGGCAAGCCCCCTGGGGCATTGAAATTCGGATCGACGCCGTTAATGCTTATATTCTATTGCTCGTCGCGATAATTGGAGCAGTTGTTCTTTTATATGCACCTTCCAGCGTAGCGGAAGAAATCCCCGGGGACAGCCACCATTTGTTTTACTCTGCCTATCTCCTGTGCCTGACAGGATTGCTGGGCATAACGGCGACGGGCGATGCTTTTAATCTCTTTGTATTTCTCGAAATATCTTCACTTTCATCCTACGCCTTGATCAGCCTCGGGAAAGACCGGCGCGCTTTAACAGCTGCCTATCAATATTTAGTCCTGGGGACGATCGGCGCTACCTTTATCCTTATTGGAATAGGGTTTATGTACATGATGACCGGCACACTCAACATGGCCGACCTGGCGGTTCAATTGGAATCGGTTAAAAATACGCGCACGGTGATTACCGCTTTTGCTTTTTTTAGTGTGGGTGTAAGTTTGAAACTCGCCCTTTTCCCGCTTCATCTGTGGCTTCCCAATGCCTATGCGTATGCGCCTTCTGTAGTCACGGCTTTACTCGCGGCTACAGCGACAAAAGTATCTATTTATGTCCTCTTAAGGTTCATCTTTTCTATATTCGGAACAGATTTTGCCTTTGAGGCGATGAGACTGGATGCGGTCCTCCTACCCTTGGCGCTGATCGGGATATTCGTCGGGTCAACCGTTGCCGTGTTTCAAAATAACATCAAGCGGATGCTTGCTTATTCAAGTGTGGCCCAGGTTGGTTATATGATACTGGGAATCAGTTTTGTCTCACTGACCGGACTTACAGGGGGGATCGTCCATCTTTTTAATCACGCCTTGATGAAAGGAGCTTTGTTCCTCGTCATGGGTGGTATCGCGTTGCGGATTGGTTCGGTTAACATCGAAGATATGCGTGGACTTGGCAAGCGCATGCCAGTCACGATGGCGGCTTTTGTTCTCGGTGGACTCAGTCTTATCGGTGTTCCTCTAACTGTTGGGTTCATCAGTAAATGGTATCTTGTCCACGCGGCCATTGAGCAAGGTATGTGGCCAGTCGCGGTGCTCATTCTGTTAGGCTCGTTAATCGCCGTTATCTACGTCTGGCGTGTAATTGAAGTCGCCTATTTCCAGGAGGATCAACGAGGGGAAGAGCGCGAAATTAAAGAACTACCCTTAACTATGCATATTGCGATTTGGCTATTAATCAGTTCGACAATTATTTTCGGAATTTTCACACCATTGACTGTGGGTGTCGCGAAAAAAGCGGCCTCTCTATTATTGGGAGTATTATCATGAACCCGTCATACACTACTTTGGCGGCGGTATTAATACCCCTTATCGGCGCTCCTTTTATTATTCTTCTCAATAAGCGACCTAACTATCGCGAAGCTGCAACCCTTGTAACGGGAGTAATCCTTTTTCTCGCTGTGCTCTCCCTCGTTCCGATTGTCTTAGATGGAGGCAGACCAGGTATAGAGTTAATTAAAATTATGCCCGGGCTATCCCTGGCTTTTGAGGTCGAACCCCTCGGGATGCTGTTTGCCCTCATTGCCTCGGGGCTGTGGATCGTCACTTCCGTCTACGCCATTGGCTATATGCGAGGCCATCATGAAGAGAATCAAACACGCTTTTATTTCTTTTTCGCGGTGGCCATCACTGCGGCGATCGGCGTGGCTTTTTCCGCGAATTTATTGACCTTGTTTATATTCTATGAAGTGCTGACCTTATCAACTTTTCCCTTGGTCACTCATCATGGGACGGAGGCGGCAATGCGTGGTGGCCGCGTCTACCTGGGAATATTGATAAGTACTTCAATCGTGTTTCTACTCCTGGCAATTGTCTGGACCTGGAATTTGACAGGTACTCTCGATTTTACTCCGGGAGGTATTTTATCCGGTCAAGCGAGTAACGGAGTGATCCTTGCCCTACTCGTACTCTATGCATTTGGAACGGGTAAAGCGGCACTCATGCCATTTCATCGTTGGCTACCCGCGGCAATGGTGGCGCCGACTCCGGTGAGCGCTTTATTACACGCGGTTGCGGTAGTAAAAGCAGGTGTCTTTACGGTAATGAAAGTCGTTGTTTATATTTTCGGCCTCGATCTGCTCGCAAGCACAGATCTCAGTGTATGGTTAGTCTATGTAGCCGCAGCGACGATTCTTATCGCGTCACTTGTCGCCTTAACGAAAGACAATCTCAAGGCCCGGCTGGCATACTCCACAATCAGCCAGTTGTCATATATCGTACTCGGAGCTGCTCTCGCTAACAGTTGGGGAGTAATAGGTGGCAGCATGCATATGGTAACCCACGCTTTTGGTAAAATCACCCTGTTTTTTTGTGCCGGCGCCATTCTCGTCGCATCCCATAAAACTGAAATCAGTGATATGAAAGGGATAGGGCGCCAGATGCCTTTTACGATGTTTGCTTTTTTAATTGGATCATTAAGCATAATCGGACTCCCCCCATTTGCGGGGACCTGGAGTAAGTGGTACCTCGTCCTCGGAACCTTGGAGGGGGGGCATTATTTAGTCGTGGCGGTACTTATCATAAGTTCTTTGCTAAACATAGCCTATCTATTGCCAATTGTCGTGAATGCTTTTTTCTTACCTGATGATAACGGGGAAACCTCGGGTGGATTTAAAGAGGCGCCACTAAGCTGTATCATCCCCTTACTTTTTACCGCGGCCGGGTGTATCATCCTTTTCATTTATTCCGAACCTCTCCTCGAGTTAACACTTAAAATCGGAGGGTACTAATATGGAACCGCCAATGGAAAATCATTCGCCAGATGAGGGCGATCAATCTTCGCAGGAGGAAAAACACATTTTTGACAATCGTGAAAATGTTAAACGACTGATAAGGATTTTCTTCTCCATCTGCTTTGTCTTGTTCATCCTGGACTTTATTATCCATCTACACCTCAGTTTTGAGGAAGGGGAATTCTCTGTCGAAGAGTGGCCTGGGTTTTACGCGGTCTACGGTTTTGTCGCCTGTGTGGTACTGGTCTTAGTCGCGAAGCAGATGCGGAAGCTGCTTATGCGACGGGAGGATTACTATGAGCATTAATCTACATCCCGCACTCTTTTTAATCCTTGGTGGCTTAATCCTGCCCTTGTTTCGCGGGAAAGTTCGCCAGGCTTTGCTTATTATTATTCCGCTCTTAGGGTTTATTAATTTATTAGGCCATGAGAGTGGTGATTTTTGGAGTTTATATTTTGGAGGCTATGACCTCGAGGTCTTACGCGTTGACAAATTGAGCTTGATCTTTGGCTACCTCTTTCATATCGCGGCTCTACTAGCCGCGATATACTCTCTTCATCTGAAAGACGGTCTTCAGCATATGACCGGGTTTATGTACGCGGGATCTGCGGTGGGTGCTGTTTTTGCTGGAGATCTGCTAACCTTATTTATTTTCTGGGAGTTACTGGCGATTACTTCGGTCTTTCAAATCTGGGCGCGGCGCTCATCTCGCTCCGGCGCATCGGGTCTTCGCTACTTGCTCGTTCACGTGACCTCGGGACTCTTCTTATTAACGGGGGCAGCAATTCAGTACCAGAATACGGGTTCACTCTCCTTTAAACACATGGAGCTCGCGAGTTGGTCATCGTACTTCATCTTTATCGCTTTTGGTATTAAATGCGCATTTCCCCTGTTGCACACCTGGCTTGTAGACAGTTATCCGGAAGCAACGCCCACCGGTACGGTGTTTCTGGCCTCCTTCACGACGAAGACCGCGGTCTATGCTCTCGCACGCGGCTTTGAGGGAACAGAGCAGCTCATCTGGATTGGAGCACTGATGACAATGTTTCCGATTTTTTACGCGGTGATCGAGAATGATTTACGCCGCGTTCTCGGTTACAGTATGATTAACCAGATTGGTTTTATGGTTGTAGGCATCGGTCTAGGCGCGGGTATGGGTGTTAACGGCGCGGTCGCTCACGCATTTAATGATGTTATTTTCAAAGGGTTGCTCTTTATGTCGATGGGCGCAGTACTTTTTAGAACTGGACGTATTAACGGCTCCGACCTCGGGGGGCTCTACAAGTCCATGCCCTTTACAACCGGCTTTTGTATCGTCGGCGCTTCATCAATTTCAGCTTTTCCCCTCTTCAGTGGATTTGTCAGCAAGTCGATGGTGATGCAATCCGCGGCAGACCAGGGACACCTGGTTATCTGGCTGATGCTTCTATTTGCTTCCGCCGGGGTCTTTCACCATGCGGGAATCAAGATTCCCTTCTTTGCTTTTTTCTCTAAAGACTCTGGCATCCGTTGTAAAGAGGCGCCGATCAATATGCTTTTCGCGATGTGGGTGGGTGCATTCCTCTGCATCTTTATAGGCTGCTACCCAAGGCCGCTCTACAGTATGTTACCTTATCCCGTCGACTATCTGCCCTATACGGCAACGCATGTGCTATTACAATTACAAGTGCTCTTTTTCTCCGCCTTGGCATTCGCTTATTTAAAATTGTCGGGAACTTATCCACCTGAATTAAAATCAGTGAATATCGATATCGACTGGATATATCGTCGCCTGTTGCCTGGCTTCGCCAGCGCGGTGTTGCGTGTGGGTACTCCGCTGAGGACTAAAATTATCAATGCCTGCAGAAGTCAAATTGACCGAGGGTTCGCCTTGATTCATCGCCATCATGGTCCGGAGGGCATATTCGAGCGAACCTGGCTGACCGGCAGTATAGTGCTGATGGTCACCATAGCCCTCGCGGCTTATTTGATCTATTTCTTTTAATTAGTAATCAGTGAGCAGATTAACTTCGTCTTCGTCTTCCTCATCGCCTTGTAGGTTACCGTGCAATGGAAAGAGGAGCTTATGAGTCCTTCCGAGAATGGGTCGATAAAACTCGTCGCAGGAAGGACTGGAAAAAGATTTCAACGGTGTCTACTGTTGAGAGTGCCAGGAACTCCCGGCACCCAATTCCGGGAACCGGGAGCAAATCGGATGAGTTCATTCATCGTCTGGAACCAGCGTTAGCCGAGTTCAAGACGAAGCCTGGGAACCTCCGATCTAACCTGGCTAATCTCAAACAATTGAAAGAGCCCGGAGTATACCACCGCGAGCTCATCTTGACAAGACCGAGATAGCCATGAATGAAAAAAAACACACCCTCATCGCCATAGACATAGCCAAAGAGACCTTGCAGGTGCAAAGCGAAAGCCACAGTTACGGTCTCAGTAACAACAACGCAGGACACAAACAACTGCTCAAAGAGCTGAGCAAGCTGGATCGACCCTTTGTCGTGTGCGAAGCCACAGGAGGTTACGAGCGGGCCCTCCTGGCAACTTTGCATGAAGCAGAGGTTGCGGTGTGCCTGATTAACCCTGCACGGGTACGGGCCTTCGCCACGAGCGATGGCATCCGTGCGAAGACCGATAAGATT
Organism: Opitutales bacterium; assembly: GCA_963692525.1. Classification (GTDB taxonomy): domain Bacteria; phylum Verrucomicrobiota; class Verrucomicrobiia; order Opitutales; family PNEW01; genus PNEW01. The sequence continues at coordinate 3,715,794 of OY829953.1, read as the reverse complement.
GATGCGAAGGTCTTGTTGCGCTTTGCGCAGCAAAAGAACTTGAAGGCCATGGTTGCTCCCACCAAGCAGCAGCAACAGATGACGGCCTTACTGGACCGGCGCCATCACCTGAGCGAACAACTTGGCCGCGAGAAGAACCGCTTGCAGAACAGTTCGAAGATAATCCACCGCTCCATCCAGCGCATGATTCGTTTCGTTGAAAAACAAATCGAGGGCATCGACCAGCAGCTGCGAAAGCTCATCAACGAGCATGATCTCCTGCGCGCCCAAGCCCAATTGCTCACTTCAGTCAAAGGTGTCGGGGAAGTGACGACCTGGACCCTCCTCGCCTATTTGAGTGAAATGACTCATCTCAACCGCAATCGGATGGTCGCCCTTGCCGGACTCGCCCCCTATAACCGCGACAGTGGGAAGAGCCATGCAAAACGTTCGATCAAAGGGGGGCGTGCCAAAGTCAGAAAATGTCTCTATATGGCCGCCCGCACCGCCGCTCAGCACAACCCCGTGATCAGGCCTTATGTACAAAGGTTAGTCGATCGGGGGATGCCTTACAAATGTGCTCTCGTTGCCGCCATGAGAAAACTTCTTATTCATCTGCAGTCCCTTCTTAAAAAACAACAATTAGCTCTTGCTTCATGACACAATTGCTTCGTCTCCGTCCCTACGGCCACGACGGAGCGTGGCCCTCCATTTATTTATGGCATTATTAAGGTGGAATGCGCTGCCTATCTGACATAGCCTTGGCGACGGCTGATCCCTAGCGCGCTTCTTCATATTCGAAATATCTATAAAAGCGCTAATCTCAGCTCACAATACCTTAAAATTGCAGTAATAAATAGGGACGAAGACGACGAGGCAGACGAAGACGAAGATGATTGTTAAAAAAATCGACCAACGTTTCATTCAACCACCGATCAACTCTACCCCCATTGGGTCTTTATCCAAGTGACAACTTTTTCCACCATCAAGGGAGCATTTTCATCGGCAAAAACATGATTGGAACCCTCGAGCTTAACCAACTCCTTCGGTTCATTGGCTTTTGCAAAAATGTCTAAAGAGTCTTGAATGGGAACGACATCATCTTTGGTGCCATGAACCAATAACCAAGGCACCTTTATCTGTGGCGCCAGATTAACAACGCTGTCGGTCTTTGCCATATCGTCCATATAAATTTGTGAAAGCGGGCAGTCGGGTTCGTCCCACATAAAACCATCGTCTGGTGTGACATCGCCAAACTCCCGATCGGCAAAACCTTTCGTATCAACCATGCCCGCGAGGGAAATTAAATATTTTATTCTCTCATCGGTGCTTGTTCGAATCACCCCCACGGCACCACCCATGCTATGACCAGCGTAACATACGGTGTAATCGTTTAATTGATCGAGGATGCAGCCCAGATCTGAAACTTCCTTGCTGATCGTTGAGTCGGTAAAATTTCCCTCCGAATAACCATTCCCGGAAAAAGAAAAGCGTAATGAAGAAATGCCGGCTTGTGCGAGACCTTGTACCAGGGCGACGACAAAGGGCCGGTCTTTATTTCCCGTCACACCATGCCCGATAACAACGATATGACCCGGATATTTATCTCCCTCTTGGAATCTGTAATCCAGCTTTTCATCCGAGTTGTTTTTTATCTCTTCTAACATCTTTATGAATTTTTTTTCTTCCAATTATTGAGTGCGCGTTTCCAGGATTTATCGAGTTCCTTGTGGCAAACTTTTGCCTGTTCCCAACTGCTGGGGAAATTACTGAGATTGTAACCGCTAATGTTAGAGCCAACCTCCGGTACGACCCAGATCTGACCATCGGGCTGCGGGCCCTCCAGCCACATAGCAAACATGTCATCGGTGAATTTTATCCAATCTTTAAATTCAGGAGTAAGCCGACCCTTATCATCGATTACCGGCACCTGGCAGTGATGGCCGTTAAAGGGGCGACAGTGAAAAAGACTGGAGCGTTGAAGGAGCTTGGGGTGATCGAGGAGTCGCGATGAATATTCATTCGGTCGCAAATGCTTGATAATCGCGGGATGTGAGTGATCCCAGGTAATAGGCATAAGTTTACCCGTTGCCTTTTTGTATCCACTGGCGATCCCATATAATTTTTCCGGTGTCTCGGTAGAGGTATCGCGGTGAATTTCAATGTGAGCACCCATACCCAGGCGATCGGACTCTTGAATCATTCGAACAGCGAGTTTGGTCGCAACATTGATCGGTGTATCATGATCAGCTAACTGCACATTTACATAATGAGCACCCGTTGATTTTAGTTTTTTTAATTTACCCTTAAATTCAGAGGGTTTCAAAGCATCGGTCGCGCCAAATAATTTTAGATCATATTTTTTAATTAACTTTTTCAACTCGCCGCTCGGACGCCACATCACACCGTCGAAACCCGCGTCCTTTACCGCTTTAATTTTACGTTCGAGAGACCACTCTCGACTATGCGAGGGGTGGTCGACCATCGACCACAGGGTGGCGCAGTGAACTATTACTGGATCGGGTTTTTTACGCTTATTCGTTTTTGATGATACCATGATTTTTACTTATCGTTTTGCTTTTTTCTTCGCGGACTTTTTCTTTTTTCCAAAATACCTGCCTTTAAAGGTGAGTTCGGCCACCCCTGATTTATCGAGTTCGCCCAGCCCCACATTCACCATGAGCTTATACTGTTTTACCGTTGCCTCGTTGAGGGGAAGCTTGATTTTTACATCTCTCGCGAGGGAGCCGGCAATACCGGAGTCTTTGGCCGCATGTTCACAAGAGAAGTAACATTCATGATCACGGTTTTGCATATCTTCGCCATCCGTCTCGAGGACGCGTGAATTTGCCCCAGTTTGGGAAAAGACTTCCTGCAGCATATTCAAGTCGTGTTTCAACGCGGCACCCAAACCCAGACCCTCAGCCAGGGCTGCGGTATTAATATTCATAACCATATTGACCAGCGCTTTCACTTCCGCTGCCTTTCCGGGTCCGCCAATATAGCGCAAGTTACTGCTCATTTTACTAAGCATTGCTTTTACCCGTTGAAAGGTTTCTTTTTTACCGCCAATCATCAAATAGAGGTTACCCTGGCGCGCTTGGGGGATACTGGAAGCCATACAAGCTTCCAAACTAAATGCTTTTGCCAGTCTTGCCGCGCGATCAATCTCAACGTGAACTTTGGGTGTCAGAGTCGCGCAATTGATAAAAATCTTACCGCGCGCACTGGTGAGTAAGTTGTCATTTTTGTTGAAAAATATTCTGCGCATTGCTGCGTCATTAGTAACAACCGTAATTATGATATCTGATGCCGCGGTTACATCCGCAAGCTTCCGGCTGTGTTTAGCGCCCAATTCCTTTGCGACGGCTTCAGCTGTATTCCTGTTGACATCGTAAACCGAGGCGATTTTGTAACCGCAGTCATTCAGTCGGCGAGCCATGTTAGCGCCCATCCGTCCTACTCCAACGAATCCAATTTTTTTAGCCATAGATATTTCTCCTTAAGGTTAATGAATAGTGGTTTTAATTACTTAAATTCAGGGAAAAATGGATTGTGCGCTTTTTCTTCACCAACGGTAGACGGCGGACCGTGTCCGGGGCAGATTACCGTATCATCGGGAAGGGTGAGGATTTTCTTACGATTATTTTCCAAAGCTTCATTGTAGTGAGAGGCTGCACCGCCAACGGATCCCGCAAAAAGGGAATCGCCGGTAATAGCGACCGGCGAATCAAGACCGGTTATAAGATAGGTAGTTCCACCTGGAGAGTGACCGTTAGTTAAAAATGCGCTGATATTTAGACTTCCTACGTTTGTTTCCCACCCCTCGTCAATGGAATCTGCTCCACTTGTAAGTTCGAGCCGATTGATATAGGTGGGAGGATTTCCCGTTTCCTTTTTCAAGCGTTTGAGATCGGCGATGTGATCTCCATGGGCATGAGTAAGCAAAATAACTTTAATCGTAAGATTAAGTTGAGAAATTTTATCTAAGATTGCCGATGCATCGGCACCGGAATCAAATATGGCAGCTTCATTAGTATTGGCGTCCCAAACGCTATAGGCATTGACGGTCATCTCACTGTAACCAGGAACAGGGTAGGGTGAATTAAAGCATGCCAGGCCTTCGATTGCGACAGGCTGGGGGTACCACGCCTTATTCCCCGAGACAACCAGCGCTTCGGCATCAAGGTTGAGACAGGGGGCTATTTTTCGAAGGGCGGGCTCATTAAATTCACCCGACTTCAATGCGTCGAGCAAGTGACGGTCAATTTCACTTTTCTCACATAATTCTCTATTGCTCAGACCGAGACCAGCCTGAGATTTACCGAGAATATCCTCGCACAAATCTTCAATCGGAATACTCATAGTCCCATAAAATGAGTTCGAACGTGGTTCAAGAGGGGTAACTTTTTACACTATTGCATCTTTGACAAGGATATTTCATTCCGGGTTGATAAAAGATTTTTATGCGGCTGATTAGCATTGGGCTTGAAAGATAAAGTTTTGAATTAGTTGAAATTAATCTTGAAATCACTGATCTATTCTGGGAATTAGAAACGGTCGTCCCCACTATACCCCCGATATAATTCTATTTAATAAGAAAGTATAAATGATTGAGAATATATATTTCTTTATCGCTCCACTTGCGGCGGTAATAAGTCTTGTCTTTGCAGGGTACTTTTACCGGCAGATGAAGGGTGAAGATGAAGGCACTGAAAAGATGATCAAAATTGCCTCACACGTGACGGCTGGAGCTCATGCTTATCTCAAGCAGCAATATAAAATTGTATTTTGGGCATTTCTCGTCCTGGTCATTGTATTTCTTTTTCTAGCCTTTGGTTTAAAGGTGCAAAGTCCCTGGGCGCCGCTAGCCTTCCTTACAGGTGGTTTGTTTTCCGGTTTAGCAGGTTATTTTGGCATGAAGACGGCGACTGCGGCGGCGAGCAGAACGTCCGCAGCGGCACGCAACTCACTTGACCACGGCCTGAGAGTCGCCTTTCGCAGTGGAGCGGTCATGGGTTTATCGGTTGTCGGCCTTGGCCTGTTGGGTGTGACTCTCTGGTTTATGTTCCTTACGGTTATTCATCCCTTGAGTGAAGAAAAGGGCAGCCTGCATCTTCTTATAATAACGACGACCATGCTCGCTTATGGAATGGGAGCCTCATTACAGGCATTATTTGCACGCGTAGGCGGAGGTATCTATACAAAAGCTGCCGATGTGGGAGCGGATCTCGTGGGAAAAGTCGAAGCCGGAATTCCTGAAGATGATGCACGCAATCCCGCGGTGATTGCTGACAATGTCGGCGACTTTGTCGGCGATGTCGCCGGCATGGGTGCAGACCTTTTTGAATCCTACTGTGGTTCTATTCTCGCGACGATGGCGCTGGGTGTTGCGGCTTTTATGGGTGATCTGGATATGCAGATCAAGGCGGTAATCGCTCCGATGGTCGTAGCTGGTACTGGAGCTATACTTTCCGTGCTCGGTGTGTTTTTCGTACGTGTAAAATCGGGTGCCGGACAGAAAGATTTATTACATGCACTTAATCGCGGTATTAATATAAGCGCGGTATTGGTTCTGATCCTCTCACTGGTCATCATTAGAGCGATCGGACTGGAAAACCCGTGGGGCGTATGGGGTGCGGTGGTTGTTGGTCTCGTTACGGGGATTGTAATTGGTAAAGCGACAGAGTACTACACATCACACGCCTACAAGCCGACACAGGAAATTGCGAAAAGTGGGACGACGGGGCCCGCCACGGTTATAATTTCCGGTATCGGAACCGGAATGATTTCAACAGCAGTGCCGGTAGTTGCGATTGCGGTAGGAATAATCCTGGCCTTCAGTTTTGCCTCGGGCCTCGATTTCACGAATATATCGATGGGCCTTTACGGTATCGGATTTGCCGCTGTTGGCATGTTATCGACACTGGGTATTACTCTAGCCACAGATGCCTACGGACCAATCGCGGACAATGCTGGCGGCAACGCGGAGATGAGTGGGCTCGAGCCAGAGGTTCGCGAGCGCACTGACGCTCTGGATGCACTGGGTAATACTACGGCGGCTATTGGGAAAGGATTCGCGATTGGCTCAGCCGCTTTAACCGCGCTCGCCTTAATGGCATCTTACATGGAACAACTGAAAGCGGGATTGTTTAAAAATCCGGAGAAATTTTTAGATTTTAGTGAAAAAACTCATGTCTCAATTCAAGATGCGGCATTCGGAGATTTTGTTACCTATTTCGGCATTAATTTGATGAACCCTATCGTGCTCGTGGGCATCTTCATGGGCTCGCTTATGGCATTTGTCTTTTGTGGATTGACGATGAAAGCGGTAGGGCGTGCTGCCTCGAACATGGTCGATGAGGTTCGCCGTCAGTTTAAGGAATCACCCGGTATACTCGAAGGAACAGTGGAGCCTGATTATGCGCGTTGTGTTGCGATATCCACACGCGGGGCACAACGTGAGATGTTAATGCCTTCAATCCTTGCCGTGGGTGTTCCAATTGCGATGGGTTTAATCTTTGGACCGGCGGGAGTTATTGGTCTGCTCACGGGCGGATTGGGATCGGGATTTATACTTGCCATCTTTATGGCCAATGCCGGCGGAGCCTGGGATAACGCTAAGAAATATGTAGAAGAAGGTCACTTGGGAGGTAAGGGCTCAGATGTACACAAAGCTACGGTCATTGGCGATACGGTGGGCGACCCCTTTAAGGACACTTCGGGTCCCAGCCTTAACATTCTAATCAAATTGATGAGTATGGTTTCGATCGTTATGGCCGGAGTGACAGTGATGTATCATAGTATATGAGGAGTCAAAAGTCGAAGGTCAAAAGTCTAATACGAATTATGTTATAGCTTAGAATGATAGAAGGTTAAAGCTTGGCATAAGAGGACTCTCAACTCTTCACTTAAAACCTAACACATAACACTGAAAATCGTTAGATTTTCAATTACGCCGACTCGGCGGGGTAGCCGCCTCTTTTTTCTACGAGGCCATAACCGTCTGATTGTTCTTCGGCATGATAAGAGGAGCGGACAAGAGGCCCTGATTCGACAACGCCAAATCCAATGGAGAGCCCAAACTGCTTCCATTCTTCAAATTCTTCCGGTGTCACCCAGCGGGAGATCTCCGCGTGTTGGGGTGAGGGTTGCAGGTATTGGCCGATCGTAATAATATTTACATTCACCTCGCGCAGGGCGCGAAGGGTTTCTTCAATCTCATCTTTGCGTTCACCGATACCGAGCATAATGCCAGATTTAGTAACAAAACCCCGGTTTTTCGCGCGCTTGAGTACCTCGAGTGTTTGGACCCAATTGGCTGTTTTGCGGATGGGTTGCTGCAGCCGTTTTACGGTCTCAATATTGTGGTTTAAAATATCCGGATTCGCGTCAAGCACGGTGTTCAAGTCATTTTCTCTGCCACGAAAGTCAGGGATAAGAACTTCAATCGCGGTCTGAGGGTTGCGGTTTCGTATCGCGCGAATAGTAGCTGCCCATATGGCAGCTCCACCATCTTTCATATCATCACGGGCCACGGATGTAACGACACAATGCCTCAGTCCCATTTTTGCGACTCCTTCTGCGACGCGTACCGGTTCGCCTAAATCGATTTCAGTTGGTCGACCCGAGTGAACAGCGCAAAAAGTGCAAGACCGCGTGCAGATATTTCCGAGTATCATCAGCGTTGCGGTGCCGCGTGACCAACACTCACCCATATTGGGACAATGTGCACTCTGACAAACCGTATTTAGAGTGTTTGATTCAACAATATGGTGCAATCGCTTGTAAGTCGGGCTATTTGGCAGCTTCGCCCGCAACCAACTCGGTTTACTTTTATTCATCACTTAATCATTTCCGAACTGTTTCCAGAAATTTGATTACAAAATTGTTTCCAGAATTCGATCCCTACACTATTCTTGACTTCATTGAGATCAATCTCAATTCCCAATTCATTTTTCACAGAAGTGACCGTGGCATCTTCAATACCACAGGGTATGATACCTTCAAAGGGATCCAGGCAATTATTTATATTGATCGCAAAGCCGTGATAAGTGATCCAATGTTTCACAGCTACACCTATCGCTGCTATTTTACGGTGCTTAAGCCAAATACCTGTTTTCCCCTCTCTGCGCGTGGCATCCAATCCAAGCTTAGCAAGAGTGTTAATGACGACTTGCTCAAGATCCCGTAAATAGCGATGAAGATCTTTCACTCGCTCATTTAAACTGATGATCGGGTAACCGACAAGTTGTCCCGGACCATGATAAGTAATGTCTCCACCACGGTTCGATTTTTCAAGTTCTATACCCCGGGAGCTGAGTGTTTGCTGGTCCCAAAGTAAGTGATTTGATGCTCCAATCCGCGCCCCGATTGTTATCACGGGGTGATGTTCGGTGTAGACCAGCGTGTCCGGTATTTCGCCATCACAGCGTTTTTTAACGAGCTGCAGTTGCCGGGAATAAGCATCGGCATAGCGCGTTAAGCCCCAGTCTGCAATAGAGTGGGGCAGGTCTACAGAGGGTTGGCTTATCAATCTATCCACGATTAATGATCCTAACACTATGTATGCCTTGAGCAATCTTCTTTCGATTATATCGACGGAGAGAGGGAAATATAAAATCCGACAATCATTATACAGGCGATGGCGAATTTAGCTATAAACGCGGCGATTCCGCCAACTATGGTGCCAAGGCCTGCTTTGCCTGCTTGGTGTATGTTACGATTGCGGATAAATTCTACAGTTATAACCCCAGCTATGGGTCCGATGATCAAGCCAAGAATATTGAAGAAAATGACACCCAGGATTCCTCCCGCTACAGCTCCGAGTCCCCCCTGCCAACTGGCACCGAATCGTTTTGCCCCCCAGTAACTGCACAGGTAATCCAAGGCCTGGGCAATAAGTGTAAGTGCCGTTGCGATGCCAAGAAAAGTCCATGAGACTGATGTGTCACCCAAAACCAATTTGTGTATTAATATTCCCAACCATACAAGAAACGGACCGGGGATAACCGGCAGGAAAGTACCTATCAACCCGGCGGCAAATAAACAACTGGTAATAATAAGCAGAGTCAGGGAAAGGCTTGTCATGGTTGTGTTAGGTAGTTAAAACTAGTGTTAGTAATGGCAGGTTAGCAAATATATATGAGCCTGCAATGGTTTTAAAATATACAAGCTGATCGCATAAAAATGATAGGTCTAAACGAATCCTTTCGATCCGCATCGAATACACCTCTTTTTGCGGAGGGAGAAATTATTCACCACAAGCGCTACAATTACCGAGGTGTAATTGTGAGTCTCGATTTCACGTGTGAAGCCGAAGATGACTGGTATCATTTTAACCAGACACAACCCGATCGCAACCAGCCCTGGTATCACGTACTGGTGGACGGGTCCGACAGTACGACTTACGTCGCCGAATCTAACTTGGAACCCGATACAAGTGGTCAAACGGTCAATCATCCCTTGATAGAGATTTTCTTCAGCAGTTTTGAAAGTGGAAGCTATATTCGCAACGATGAACCGTGGACGGAGTGAGTCAAAACGTCAAAAGGTCAAAATGTTGGATAATGCATGAATTTTCAGCAATTTTAGTATTACCTCTTTATCGCATACCCTCATTTTCACGTATGAGGATGTCGGGCTCTACCCTGTGTACGCATATACCTTTTGACCTTTTGACATTTTGACTAATAATAACTTTATTATTATGGGAACCTTAGAAGACTTTACTGATTTTATTGTGAGGGAGGGGGCGGATCAAATTCCGCATACGAAAAGGACCTACCTCGAGCATGCGCTCTGTGTGTACAAAGATTTAAAGAGTTGGGGTTGTGATGAAGACGTATGTAACGCCGGCTTTTTTCATTCGATCTACGGCACTCAGGGTTTTGACACTTATACCTTACCACTTGAGCGACGTAACGAGTTATGTGAGCTCATCGGCGAGCGCGCGGAGCGCCTAGCTTTTCTGAATTGTTTTATTGAGCGATCTACTTTTGATCCGAACGTGGCAAAAGGTGAAGGCCCTTACACCATTACCAATCGGGAAACGAATGAGGAGATCGAGGTATCAACTGAAGATTTTAGAGACCTGATAACGATCCATCTCTGTGATTATTGTGAACAAATGCCGAGAATGAAACGGTGGGACTATCGCCGTGAAGGATACCGGATGATGGCAGAGCGTCTCGGCGGGGTGGCAAAAACGAATTACGACCGCGTCATTGCAATGGATACGCGGGGGTGATTGTAGTAATCCTCGATCAAGAATTGTAATAATCTTCGTCTTCGTCCTTATTATTGTCATAAATAAATGGAGGGTCACGCTCCGTCGTGGCCGTAACTCATTTTAAAAATGAGATACAATTGTGTCTTATTATTACACGGACGCAATCAGCCGTCGTCTTCGCTGTAGCGGTACTATGGCCGACATGCTCCGTGCGTCCCTCCAACTATTAATAGATTAACAAGAGCTCTATTACGTACACAGACGAAGACGAAGATTATCTAGTAATATTAAAGCTAAATTTCTAGTAAGTAGCTCTTCCCCCGGATAGGTCAAAAATTGAGGCGGTGTTAAAGCTGGCTTCTTTTGAAACGATAAATGCCGCCATCGAGGCGACTTCATCCAAGGTGCCACAGCGTTTCATCGGTATACGATCAGTCATATATTTTGCCTGTTCCGGTTCCATGTTTTCGATCAACGTCGTCCAGATCACCGCCGGAGCTAATCCGTTAACCGTAATGCCGGTTTCTGCGTATTCTTTTCCCACCGCCTTGACGAGACCTATGACTCCAGCTTTGGAAGTCGAGTAGGCGCTCATGCCGGCGTTACCTTCTTTTCCAGAGATCGAAGCGACGAGTAAAATTCGACCGTAATTGCGTTTCTCCATTTCTATAAGCGCATATTTTGTCATCAGAAACGAACCACGCAGATTTACCGCGAGGGTGTCATCGAATGCCGAAGTTTCAACCTCCGTTAATTTTATTCCATTAGGGCCGATAATCCCGGCACAGTTAACCATGATGTCCAATTGCCCATATTCTTCTGCTACTTTATTAAATCCCTCAACGACTGATCTTTCGTCCGTCACATCGACAAGTTGAGAATCAACCTTGAGGTTTTCCCCTCTGAGTTCACTCTCCACAGACTTTAATCCAGTTTCATTAAGATCAAAAATTATTACCGTGGCGCCTTCTTCCGCGAGGCGTTGAGCAATACTTTTCCCGAGGCCTCCCGCTCCTCCCGTGACTATGGCTATCTGTTCATTGAATCTCATTTTAAAAAATTATAAAATTTTAAAAAGATAACTTTTATTTGGATTGTATCGTTTTAATTATAAAGCAGGTAAAACACTCAGTGTATAGCCTATACTATTTTTCAGAATAATGCAGTAGATGCGCTTCTTCCGCTTTGCCAGAAAATTTGTTTCATTCTGAAATGAAACCAAATTAATTGTAACTTTAGTCACAAAATCTCGTTTATACGATTAAAGACGCTCATAACTGAGACCTTGAGCCTCTTACAACTTTAAGAACATATAAATTATAACAATAAGGAAAAGCATGGTGTTTAATAAAATAATCAAAAAAGTCGTATCAAGTAGCTTGATTGCAGCAATGGGTACGCTCTCAATGGGTGCAATTGTTCCGTGGTCACTGCTCGCGGACTCTGAAGAAGAATATTCAGTTCAAAGTGCTAGTAGCCGTAGAGGGTCAGGAGATGATTTTCATCACGGGAGGCGTCATAGAGCATTTCAATTTTTAGATTTAACGGAGGAACAAGAAGCGTTGATTCAATCCATTCATGAGGCACATCAGGCCGACCGCGATGCGCTGCATACAGATATGAAGCTTTCGAGACAACGCTTGCATGATGCTGTTTATGCCGATGTTCCGGATGAAACCGCAATTAATGAAGCCGCGGTAAATTTAGGATTAACGATTGGTGATCAAGCGGTATTGCGCCGCATTATAATGGACGAAGTAAAAGCGGTACTAACACCCGAGCAAATCGAAAGGTGGGAGGAAATGAAATCTCACCGGCGTGGGATGAGAGAGGATGGAGAAGAAGCTGGGGTCGAAGACGGTGATTCTTCATCGGTATAATCCAAGGAAGGATTAACTTAATTGTTCTATTCAGAATGAGTATAGCCTGTGAAATTTCACCAAAAGATAGCTGCTTCAGTAATCTGATATTCCGAAGTCGACTTCCCACCCTATTGCCAGCTATAAAGATGGTTGAATTGCCAGTGTTAAAGACAGTCGACAATCAAAGCGCTGCGGATCTCGTACTTGTAAACGAAACATTAAAAGGTGATCTTTCAGCATTCGATAAGCTGGTTCGACGTTATCAGGGAATGGTCACCAAGTCACTCTTTCGCTTCTGTCCGCAGCGTTCCGACCTTGAAGATCTCGTGCAGGAGACGATGATTAAAGCCTACCGGAAACTAAATACCTGGAAACCATCAGCTCCTTTTGAATACTGGATTCGCCGGATTGCCATCAATACTGGGCATGATTACTTTCGCCGGGCGGCACGTAACCCGATAGCGATTGCCCATAAAGCAGGGGATGCCAATGAAAGAGTCCTTAATGATTTTACTGATAATAAGGATCCCTATACTGACTATCAGTACACAGAACGAATCCAGTATCTGCTCGCTGGGCTTTCGCCTGATGATAGAACACTGCTCACATTGCAATACCTGGAAGAGATGAAGCTTGCAGATATTGCCGACAATTTGGGATGGAGCCTATCGAAAACTAAAGTTAAAAGTCACCGCGCCCGGAAAAAATTAAAAAAGCTGCTTACTAAACATGAAATATCCTAATTCTAATAATCCCCAATCCTGGTCTGATTTGGTTGCTGCGAGTCAACGTGAAATACCACCGGAAATTGATGTTTCGCATGAAGTGCGCGCAGCTTTAATTCAGGAAGAGAGAGAAAGCAATGCTGTCGACTGGACGGAAGCGATTCTCGCTCTTTTTAAAATGCGTTCAATACGGATAGCGAGCGCAACCGGTATTGCCTGCATCATTCTATTAACCGTCATTTCCTTTATGATTCCATCTGTTGATACTGATGAAGATCCGATAATCTCTTTTATCACTAATGGTGATTGGAGCGTATTCCTATGAATAAAAAATATATTCAAGCGCTCATTTTAATCTGCGCTATTTTAATTATGGGTGTAATTGGTGGCATTGCCGGTTCGACGATTTACCATAAACAGGTACGTAAAGAGAGGTTCGCACATAGAGATTCCAGCCATCGTGGTATGGGGAGAATGGATCATCTCTCCCGTGCATTGGATCTTAATCCCCAGCAATTTGAAGCGATACGTGCAGATTTGGATATCGCCTCGCGTGAAATTGAAAAATTACAAAAAGAGATCAGGCCTCTCTTCGAAAAGGTCCATTTACAAATGAGAGAAGCTATAGAAAAACATCTTCAACCCGCACAACTTGAGGTGTTCCGAGAAATGACAAAGCACCGTGAAGAACAGAGATTTAGGGGTGGCCCAGATTACAGAAGGGGACCAGGATTTAGAGGAGATCACCATTTTAGGGGCGATCCGCGGCTCAATGAAGATCGCAAACATCCCGATCCGCTTCAAGAGGCTGAAGAACAAAAAGTAGAATAATTATATTTTAAAATCTATTTTAAGATTATGCCAAGAAGCAGCATGATACTTACGCTAGCACATGTGATATGCATTGATTTAATGCATTTCTTATAGGAATCAAAGTTCATGATGTGGATAAGCAGCCAAGCTCTTGATCTAATCTGAATTCATTGATATCAGCACCCGAAAGCACGGTATCTTGGTGATACATTGATATATGCTAATGTTATGCATATTAAAGCTAATAATAAATACTAGGGAAATTAATGACTAATATTGTCTTTAAAAAGATAATTTCATTATTTTTGTTTCTATGTGTTAACAGCCTCCTCGCTATCGAGGAAGATCTCTACTATGGTGTTCCGACGATTGAATCCTACCCCTACTCAATCACCATTCTGGACAATGAAGGCTTTGCAATAGGCTATTGCGAAACAAGGAAAGCTCCGGTCTGGGTCTCATATCGTCTCTTCCCTAATCCAGGTAAATACAGTTTTGAACTCCCGACAAGATTTAGAACTGATCACAGGACACAATCGCGAATAAGCCACGACCACTACATGCGAAGTAGTTACGATAGGGGGGACTTAGCCCCTAACGACACTATTATGACCAGGTATGGACGCGCTGGACAGACGGCTACTACTTTTATGAGTAATATCGCACCGATGACCCCTTTATTCCATCGAGGTATCTGGAACAAATTAGAAGAACTCGTAGCTGAAGAATACAGTAACAGCTTTGAAGAAGTGTGGGTGGTTACTGGCACAATTTATGACATAGATATTCAAAGATTGGCTACAGGTATAGAAATAGCTGATGCTTTTTTCAAAATCGTCATAGACGAGGTAGACGGAAAACCTCGTACACAGGCATTTGTTATTCCTCACACCAATGTATCCGGTCTTAGTCTAGCCGATTACTTAACATCTATTGATGAAGTGGAGAAAGTCACAGGATTTGATTTCTTCAGTGAACTACCCGATGAGATAGAGGATGAATTAGAGATGAAAATATCTCCGAGTATATGGACAAGCGATAGCTAAATAAAATCACCTGCGGGTCCTGTCGAAGGACCAGCACCCTGAGGTTATGCCTCAAATTCTATACGCACTTCACTTAATAGGGGTGATCCACAGCCATAAAGAGAAATAAGCTCTGCCCGGTATTGCAGGTATTGAGCTTGAGAGGGAAATCCAAGAATTTCTGCGCCAGACTCTTCATAGTAGGAACCATCGCCTTCTGGTCCCTGCCATTCGGCCTTTTCGAGTTCCTGTTCATCTTTTCCCCAGCGCAGTTGGAACTTGATGGCGGTAGTGGGGACGATCTCAGCTTTCCAATAAATACGTAACGGTGTTTGTTTATTTAATTCAAAAGATGGTGAGATATAACTTTCGTAAGGTTCACGATTGTAGGCATTGCCATGATCGCGGGTAGAAGTTTCATGGGGACCCATCCCGGGGAAGCGGGTTACACGATCCGTTGAAAAACCTTCCGGGCCGTTCCAATAGATTACGGAATCGACTTGATGCCCGAGGTTGTTGCGATGACAGGTAATAACGAGATCATTATATCCGTTGCGGTTGATATCGATCATGAGCGCGGCGGTTGGTGCTTCGGCGGGGAGATTTAAGGGATTCTCGAGATCGATTGTTTTTCCATTTCCCCAGAATATTTGTGCCGGCAGCTCACGGGTAGTCGTTGATGAATAGGCAGGCACATATAAATCCAGGTTTCCGTCATTGTTCAGATCTGCTAAGGCGACACAGTGCGCACTGTAGCCCGCAGCCATCTGCTGAGAATTATCCAGACTGTAACCATCCGGGCCCCCGTATAATATACACAGGGTTTCCGGTCGGCGAATATAATGACCCATCATGGCGACAACAATGTCCAGGTAACCGTTTTTATTAATATCTCCCACGTTCAACATTACCCCGCGAGGAGCAGGCAGCTCAATGTCCCAGGTTCTTTCCGGGGAATACCCATCGGGACCTCCGAGGTAGATCTTAAGCCATTCGTGTTTATCGACAACGATGATATCGAGATAGCCGTCATGGTTGACATCTGCAAGTCGTGCTGTGCCGTAGCAATAGGTGGGGAAGTTTTCCGATCGATCCGTTGAAAACCCATCCTTGGAACCATAAAAGATAGTGGACGAAGCAGCCATCGTCTCGGGCCTGTCGTCATAAGTTAATGCCATGACGAGTAAGTCGAGATAACCGTCACGATTGAGGTCGGCGACGTGGACTTCCAGATTACCTTTGAAGATGGTTTCTAAGTCATAGTAATTATCAGCTCGCGGTCCATCCGGGCCGCCAGGAAACACGCGCAAGCCAAGCCTACTTGTGAAAACCAATTCCGGATAACCGTCCAGATCCAGATCGGCCATGATGTAGGCATAACCACCACCCACCGGTAAATCTAATCGATGCTCGACTGAATACTCTGCTTTCTCATTTCCGAAATAAACATAAGCGGGAAATTCGTCATAAAATTGTGAAGGTCCTCCCATCGTGCTATTGAAAATTACTTCAGGCCGTCCGTCTCCATCCAGATCGCCTGCGGTGCACCCCATGGCTCCCGCAGTAGGCAACTCAGTGATGCGCTCGGGAGAAAACCCATCCGGTCCATTCCAGAAAATCACTGATTCAGTCTCATAGGTGACACGATTATCATATTTACTAACTATGAGGTCAGGGTGGCCGTTGCCGTCCAAATCTTCCGCAAAAACCCAGGTGGCATAGGGCACGGGGAGTTTCGACAGCACGGTCTGCAAATCATCGGTTTTTCGAATCTGCACTCCCTCTTCGGTTACGAGAAGCAATTCTATTTTGCCATCCCGGTCGACATCCGCAAATGCCACATTTAAAGCCCCTTGACAGAACATCGTAGAGAATCCCTGTTCCTCAATTGTAGTATAATTTTCCGGATCGAATTTACCCTGTTCATTCCAGAAAATTTTCACTTCATTGCCGCCGCAGAATATAACTTCGTCATGGCCGTCTTCGTTTAGATCAGCCAGTAGAACGCGCAGGGCGAAATGAGTGGGAAGACGAAAAGGATTTTCGGTATCAAACCCGTCATCCGTCCCCCAATAGATGTAAGAATCGGTATCATGGATATATTCATCGCGATAATTAGCAACGACGAGATCGAGTTTTCCATTACCATTTAGATCGGCACTGGCAACTGACACTGCCGCCATGCCCTTTAATCCGAAATGTGCAGTTGCATTCTCAAACTCGCGTGGTTTGGTTTGACGATAAACATGAATGTCTCTCAATTCACCTGCATTATGATGATCAGCCCAGGCTGAGGGGAAGATCAGGTCGAGACGACCCTCACCCTTTAAATCAACGGCGGCTACATCGTACGCTCCAACCGTTGGGAATTCCACACGTTCTCCAGTCAACCCTTTGGGTCCACCCCAGTAGACATAGGATGACAACTCAGAGGTAACCCCGTTTTCCCCATTGACAACAATTAAGTCGGGGTAGCCATCACCGTCGACATCTGCCACACGGCTCATCCATCCGCTATCGTTAGGCAGTACCTGTTGCGGCCAGTCTTTACCTTCGCCTTTATCGACTTTGTATATCGTGGTTGGACCGCGCTCAACGTAGCCATGGGAATTTGGCAGGACGATATCGACGTAACCGTTATTGTTAACATCAGTGCGGTGAATCCGCTCGATGATGCCCTTGGCATTTACATAAAGGTTGCTGCCACCGTCATCAAAACGTCCCTCGGAAAAAGCATCGAACCCTTTATGAACCCAAACATTATTTGCCTCATTCATCGGTTGTTCCTGAAGTTGTAATAAAGTAAGAGGAGAAGCAATAATAGATGTCTTTAATAATTAGAATTGTGGATTACTTGGACTGGACATAGGGGAGAATAAAATTGTTTAAATAGAAGATGGCTGATAAGCGCGATTTTGATGCAATTATTATTGGGAGTGGTCATAACGGATTAGTCTGTGCAGGTTATCTGGCAAAAGCGGGGAAGCAGGTCCTCGTGGTCGAGCGTCGTTCAATAATTGGTGGGGCCGCAATTAGTGAAGAATTATTTCCCGGCTATCGACTGTCCTCCTGTTCCTATATCTGCCACCTGCTTCAGTCCAAAGTGATTAATGATTTTGAGCTCCCTCGTCATGGATTTGAGGTCTTCAACATCAATCCAACTCGATTCTGTCCCTACCTTGATCATCGTCACTTGCTCCTATGGGATTCAGACGAGAAAACACAAAATCATATTGCGCAATTTTCTCGAGCCGATGCCAATGCTTACCCTCGGTGGCTAGCTTTCTGGAAGCGAGCAGCCGGTTTGATTTATCCTTATTTTCTCAAGCTTCCCCCCAGTGTGGATGAATTGAGAACTAATGTTCAAGGGACAGCTGATGCGCCATTACTCGAACGATTACTCACGGTCAGCATGAAGGAACTTGTCAGTGAATTTTTTGAAGATGAATCAATCAGGGGGGCATTTATTTCGACCCAGGATGTCGGTGATCCCTCCGCTCCTGGAAGCGCGTGGTGTTATAATTATTTTATGTGCAGTCTATTCAGTCGTCCTGAACATGTCGGTTTGGTAAAAGGGGGAATGGGCAGCATAACACAAGCCCTGGCTTCTTCGGTAAAGGCGGAGGGAGTAGTGATAAAAACGGATGCACCGGTAGAGCGTATATTGATTGAAGATAATAATGCCATCGGTATTCGCCTGGAAGGGGGAGCGGAGATAACAAGCAAAGTTGTCGTCTCTAATGCAGACCCGAAGCGGACGTTTTTCACCTTAATCGATCAGGATCAATTACCGGATAAGTATTTTCAAAAAATAAAACGATTAAAGACCGAGGTCAGCTATTTGAAGTTTCATGCCGCGCTCAACCGGTTACCCGATTTCTCACAATTTTTTAAGGGTGATTTTGATCCGAAGTATTTAGCGATGACTAAGATTTCACCATCGATTGAGTATTTAGAGAAAAGTTGGAATGATGCGAGTAACGGCAGACCGGCAAGTGCTCCGGTGATGGAAGTTCAAATTCCCTCGGTTTATGATAAGTCAATGGCACCTGCTGGGCATCATGTTCTGTCAATATGGATGCTCTACGCACCGGTGCGTCTCACTGATGGTAATTGGGAAGATCGACGTGAGGAAGTGGGAGAAAGTGTCATTGATGTCTTAGCTCAATATGCCCCCAATATAAAAGACTGTATTGTCGACTGGTCGCTTTTTACACCATGGGACATTGAGCAACGTGTTGGATTAACCGATGGTAATATCCGGCATTTAGATATTGTGCCTGATCAATTTCTCGACAAACGCCCCCTCCAGGGATGGGCCGGGTATAATACACCGGTCAAACATCTTTACCTTTGTGGTGGAGGGACTCATCCAGGTGGTGAAGTTACAGGAGCGCCCGGTCATAATGCCGCGCATGTGATTTTAAAAACTGAAGATTAATTGGTCAAAAAGTCAAAAGGTCAAAAAGTTGCCATTTCTTTTTTACCCTGAAGTATGATTGAGGGATAGACAAAGATACTTCATTTAATTTAAAAATTGCGTTTGATAAATGGTTGGTGTTCACCCATGCTTCTCGCGATCATTATGAGTGAACAAAATCAAGAGGACACCCATGACCTTTACGCGGTCAGGTTGAATAAACTGCAAGCGATGCGAGAAGAGGGCTGTGACCCCTTTCACGAAAATTGCGAACAGACGCACACTTCAGCCGAAGCGCAGGCTGTTTATACTGAAGACGAGGATAACAGCCCGGTCGTAAAGGTAGCGGGCCGGATGACGGTATTTCGCCTTATGGGTAAAGCTGCTTTTGTCAAGATACTCGATCGTGATGGCCTCATCCAATTGTATTTTAAACGCGACGAAGTAGGGGAGGACGCCTACAAGGCATTCAAGAAGCTTGATCTTGGAGACATAATCGGGGCGGAAGGTCCATTATTTAAAACGAAGACGGGAGAAATAACGGTACGCGTGCAAAGTTATAAACTGGTAAGTAAAGCCTTACGCCCCTTACCTGAAAAATGGCATGGTTTGACTGATAATGAACAGGTCTATCGTCAGCGTTATCTCGATCTCATTGTTAATCCGGAATCTCGCGAACGCTTTCTTATGCGCAGTAAGATCATCTCCTGTATCCGCCGATTTCTCGATGACCGGGGATTTCTCGAGGTGGAAACACCGATCTTACAGGCCGAGACCGGAGGGGCAGCTGCTCGCCCTTTTGTTACCCACTTCAATGCATTGGATTGTGACTTTTATCTTCGCATTGCTTTGGAGTTGCATCTCAAGCGTTTGTTAGTGGGAGGGTTTGACCGTGTTTATGAATTGGGACGCGTCTTTCGCAATGAAGGATTGTCTCGGCGTCACAACCCTGAATTTACGATCCTGGAAGTTTACCAGGCTTACTCCGATTACAGGGGCATGATGAGTCTTATCCACGATATGGTCCTTACAATCTGTGGTGATGTTTTAAATACGACACAATTTGAACGACCGGGCGGACAAATTATAGAGTTGAAGGGTGAATGGCGTGAGGTGCCCTATAAAGATTTGATTCGAGAACATACGAATGATTCGGATTGGTTTAATCGAAGCAAAGAGGAGATGCTCGCAAAATGTAACGAACTTGAGATTGAAGTGAATCCCCAGCTCGAATTATTTGAAATCACGAATAATGTTTTCGAAAAAGTAATTGAACCCACGCTTATTCAACCTACATTCGTCACTCATTTACCGAAGGAGATTGTTCCGTTGGCTAAGCTTACTCGAGGTGATGAGAGCACGATCGATGTTTTTGAGCTTTGTATTAATGGTCAGGAAATTGTTCCTGCCTATTCGGAACAGAATGATCCTTTAATGCAGCGTGAAATGTTTGCCTCCCAGGCCGGCGAGGAAATTCAAAATATCGACGAGGACTTTATCACTGCTTTAGAACACGGTATGCCACCCGCGGGAGGGATGGGCGTGGGTATCGATCGTTTGCTTATCCTGCTTTCCGGCGCGCCAAGCATTCGTGACACCATACTTTTCCCATCGATGAGACCCGTTTAATTATTGGGGTAATTTGGAGCTGAGGGGATCAATTTACATTAAGTCTTTTCTACAAGTCATACACGGCTAATTGAATAAGCCGGTAACACCAATGCCCTGGTATATTTATCTAGCGCTCAAGCAGCTTTTCCCCACTGGAAAGCGCGTGTCATTATTTTTTGTCATTGCTGTATGTGGCGTGATGCTCGGCGTGATGCTTCTCGTTATTGTGCAAAGCGTGATGGGAGGTTTCGGACGAATTTACCGAGACAAAATAATCGAAACTAACGGGCATATACGCATCGAATCGGGTGAAGTGATGTATGATTATGAAAATATGCTGAGCTATCTTTCCGAGAGAAAGGAAGTAGCTGCGGCTTCGCCCTACGCGCATGGAGTCGTTATGCTCCAACATAAGGACCGCCCAGCGTTTCCCGCCATACGCAGCATTGATGTCAATCGAGAAAATCCCGTAGTTCCGATTGGCAAATACATTATCCTTGGAGGAGTTGACGATCTGGATGATGATTCTGTTCTCTTGAGCTCAAGCCTTGCGGCTTCCATTGGCGCGGCCCTCCATTCAACGGTGGAGGTTTATACCCCGCTTATAATCGACAAGCTGACCGAAGAGGAAGTCCTTCTTCCTCGAGAATTAAAGGTCGTGGGAATTTACGAAACCGGCTGGGAGGAGTTCGATAGTAATACTATGATAGCTACCATGCGGCTGATGCAGGAACTTTATAATTTAAGTAGCGGTGTTCATGGAATTGCCGTTCGCCTTAATCCCGGTTTTGATGAAGAAAAAGTCGCTTCCACAATCAGGGAAGAAATATTGCCGCCTAATGAGATAATGACATGGCTAGACATGTACGCAGGTTTGCTATGGATATTAAAGCTCGAGAAAAATATGCAGTTCTTTCTTCTCCTCTTTATCGTCATTGTAGCGGCCTTCGCGATTGCCAATGCACAGCTTCTAACGGTGATCAGAAAAACCCGTGAGATCGGCTTGCTCGGAGCTCTCGGTGGACAACCGCGTCAACTTATTGCCTGCTATTGCTTCCAGGGATTATTCATCGGAGTTTTAGGGACTCTATTGGGCATTATCGTCGGTTTGATCGCGCTGCATTTTCGCAATGACATCATCCATGGATTCGCGAAATTAACAAATAGTGAAGAATGGCTGATTAAGTTTTATCAGTTTGCTGAGTTGCCCGTTTATTATGCGAGCAGTGATTTTATCGCTATTTCTATCAGCGCCCTCATATTAACGACCCTTGCCGGATTGCTTCCCGCGTGGCACGCGGCGAGGATGAAACCTGCCGAAGCATTGCGCAATGAGTGAACCTTCCACCATATTGAAAGTATCGGAGCTGACGAAATCATTTCGCAGTGGCAACCGCTCAATTGAAGTGCTGCGCGGTATTGAAATGAGTCTGCGTCAGGGAGAAAGTATCAGTATACGTGGAGAATCGGGCAGCGGGAAGACAACCTTGCTTAATATAATTGCTGGTTTGGAATATCCCGACAAAGGGAAAATCTTTTGGCGAGAAACCTTGTTGAGTCAATTGTCGGCTTCATCTCAGGCGAAGCAGCGAGCGGTCACGATTGGAATGGTCTATCAGGCATTTTACCTTATCCCTGAACTCGACGCATTCGAAAATGTTATGATGGCGTCGCGCATCCTTGGCCTGGCCGGTCGGAAAGAAAAATCACGTGCGTGCGAATTACTTGAGCGGGTAGGGTTGAAAGAGCGATTGGACAGTTCTACCCTTAAACTTTCGGGTGGGGAGCGTCAGCGGGTAGCAGTAGCGCGTGCGTTAATGAATAAACCTTCACTCATTCTTGCGGATGAACCGACTGGTAATTTGGATGAAAATACAGGAAAAGAAATAATTGATTTACTGATGGAAATATCTCGCGAGGAAGATGTCAGCCTTATACTTGTGACTCATAATCCCGATTACGCGATGCAGACACAACGTCAATTCCTTCTACATTTTGGCGAGTTGCACAAAACACCGATTGATGTGGGCGGGCTTTAAGAAGAATGGATGGATGGATGATTGGATGATAACCGAAGGTAACTCACAACTATCCAATTATCCCAGCTTCCACGCTTCCTCATTGCCGGGGCGTTTGATTGAATTGTAATTGAAGAAGCGTGCTAGGGACAGCCCGCTCCACCTAGGAATGGGAATAATAGAAATTGACTGCTTGTCATGAGGCTGAATGTCCTTCTTAAATACCGACGATGGGTAGCGCAAAAAAAATAAAGTGCGGAGTTGTGGGTGTGGGTTATCTGGGCCAGCATCATGCACGCATTTACGAGGCATTGCCTACTGCAGAATTAGTAGGTGTTTATGATCTGGATGAAGAGCGCGCGGAAAAAATAGCAAAAAAAAATAAATGCCCGCACTTTCGTTTACTGGAAGAACTGGGTGAAAGTTGCGATGCAATAAGTGTGGCAGTTCCCACAGATAAACATTGTTCTGTGGCTATACCCTTATTACGACTGGGTTGCCATCTGCTTATTGAAAAGCCGCTTTGTTCGGGAATTGAAGAGGCAGAAAGAATATTATCTGCGGCAAAAGAAGCGAACACGATTGTGCAGGTAGGTCACATTGAACACTTTAATCCAGTTATGGATTTTCTCGAAGAAGCGGTCAATGACCCTAAGTACATCACCGCGGATCGATTGGCGCCCTTTAATAAACGTGGGACCGAAGTAGGAGTTGTTCTCGATCTCATGATTCATGACATAGGGGTCATACTTGAATTGGTGAAATCACCCGTGGAGAAGGTTGAGAGCATTGGCGTTAGTGTGTTGTCTTCAACAGAAGATATAGCGAATGCAAGAATTCAGTTCAAAAATGGCTGTGTCGCAAATATCAACACGAGCCGCGTGAGTAGAAAAAAAGTGCGAGAGATTCGTGTCTTTCAACCTAATGTTTATCTCTCACTCGACTTTATGAATCAGAAAGGTCACCTCTTGAGAAAAGAGGAAATGAAACTGAAAAAAGAGGCGATACCTATAGCCAAGGGTGAACCGCTAATGCTAGAACTGACCTCCTTTGTAAATTGTGTGTCGAGCTATGCGGAACCAAAAGTCGGCGCCCGTCTGGGTAAATCAGCACTTGAAATTGCCATTTTGATTACTGAGCAGATACAATCCATGGACACCCTGGGCGAGAAACGTTAAATGCCTGAGCAGGCCGCATTAACTTTGGGATTGCCACCGCCGGAGGGTGGTCAACCGGATCTGCTGATCATTGCCGGGGAG
Organism: Opitutales bacterium; assembly: GCA_963692525.1. GTDB lineage: Bacteria > Verrucomicrobiota > Verrucomicrobiia > Opitutales > PNEW01 > PNEW01. Next base: position 3,691,851 of record OY829953.1, on the reverse strand, counting down.
CACTCCGGTGATCAACACGCAGCCTTGATCGTTGCGGATCTTAAAGCACAATTTCCTGATCTCAACATTGCCGCTCTGGGTGGCGAAAAACTGCGACGGGCAGGCGCGCAATTACTTTTTGATTTTACAGCTCACTCGGTGGTTGGATTTGTTGAAGTGGTGAAAAGCTATGCTTTTTTCAAGGAGCTTTTCGAATTAATCATTAAATGGATAAATACCTATAATCCACGTCACCTCTGTCTCGTAGACTATCCCGGATTTAATCTGCGTTTAGCTGAACGGCTTTTCCAGAAGAGGATCAGTCGTAAGGGAGGTGGAGCAATGGGCGTTCACTACTACATCAGTCCCCAGATATGGGCTTGGAAAGCGGTGCGCCGATTTAAAATGGAACGTTGGCTCGACAGTCTTGGAGTGATTTTTCCTTTTGAAGTTGATACTTACAAGGACACTACATTACCCGTTACATTTGTCGGCCATCCCTTTGTCTCAACTGATTATCAACTCCCGGTAACCTTTCGCCCAGATGCTCCAATTTTATTGTTACCGGGGAGTAGACGCATCGCGGTATCCCGAATACTTCCATCGATGATTGGGGCTTTAAAATTATTGTTGAAGCAGCGTCCCGACGAACGCGCGACGATTGTCTACCCGGATGACAAAATACGTGGCGTTATCGAAGTTATACTCGCGAAGGAAAAGGAGGTATCGGGTAGAATAGATCTACAATTGATCGGGCCATCGGTGAATGGGAAAGCAGCATTGACAAGCTCTGGTACCATTTCACTCGCTTGTGGGCTAGCGGGAATACCCGGCGCCATTGTTTACCGGGCGCATCCACTTACCTATTGGTTTGCCAGGTACCTGATACAGGTTCCTTATCTTGGCATTGCCAATCTATTGCTTAAAAATACTATTTATAATGAATATATTCAATGGCGTGCAAAGCCATCTCTTCTGGTCAAGGAATTAGAAGGGGCGATTGATTCAGAAGAGAGAATTAGCAACGCAGAATCGGTCGGTCGCCAGTTGAGAGATATTTTAAGGAGTAAGAGCAGTGTTTCTGCCGCTACCTGGTTGGCTGAACAGATTAGATCGCTTTAGTGAGTGATTTCGATGTGTTCGAGACCGCTCCACAATCGCGCAGCTCTCTCCTGGAGTATCTGACGACAGCGGTCAATTTCAGCGATACGCGAATTTAAATTTTCATTCGCGATTTTGGCTAGATCGTCGAGATTATAGAGGAAGACATTAGGAATATCTGATACCTGCGATGCGATATCACGCGGTACCGCCAGATCGATAAAAAACATGGGCTGATTGGGGCGCTCATGCATGACCGCTTTAATCATCGATGAGGAAATAATAATCTCCGGTGAAGCGGTTGAGCAGACAATGATATCGAATTTGGAAAGTGTGTCAGGGAAGTCTTCAAATGCTATTGCCTGACCCTCTATTTTTTTTGCCAGTGTTTCAGCATTATCATAAGTTCGGCTGGAAACAGAAATAGAGTGGGCACCACGACTTTTTAAAGCTTTTACAGTTTTCTCACCCACCTCGCCGGTGCCAATTACTAATATGCGGCTAGACGTGAGTTTACCGAAAATGCGCAAGGCTAAATCAACAGCCACACTTCCTACACTTATTTGCCCTTTGCCAATCGTGGTGTTGCTTCGCACCCATTTAGTAGATTGAAAGCATTTCTGAAATACTCTGTGCAAGACTGGGCCAACTGAAGCCATTTCTGCCGCGGTTTGGTATGAACTTTTTACCTGTCCGGTAATTTCTGTTTCCCCCACCATCTGCGAGTCAATTCCTGAGCTTACTTCGAACAAATGGTTTACTACATCGAGCCCCGACTTCCAGAAACTGAACTTATGTAAGTGATCAATTTCAAAATTATGAAATTCGCAAAAATGGTCTTCAATCACCGCTTTAATTTCAGGTTTTAATGATATCAGATAAAGTTCAATACGGTTACAGGTGTTAAGAACAAGGCATTCTTCAAGTGAGTCTATTGCGCGTAACCCGCTATAAAGAGAAGCGACCCTATCAGCACTGATTGCAAACTGCTCTCTGATCTCCAGCGGAGCGGAGCGGTGGGTGCTGGCGAAAAGCAAAAGTTCTTTCTGAGTTTTGCTCATTTTAGTTATGGGCCCTGCTCAGAGGGTTGCTCATCAACGACTGATCGGCTCGCATCTATTGGCCAAAGGGTAAGGAGGGAGGCGGTAAAAAGGACGACACATGTCCATGAAAATTTTATGCCGATCAGATAATTTAACAGGCGCAGGATCAATACGAGGAGGTATGCCAACCAGAGTGCTAAGGCGAAGATGAGTTTGGCATTTTGTATCTGGCTGAAATCGTCGACCCATTTTACCATGCCGACGGAAATGGCGAAAGTGAACACGGCCACTCCCATAAAAAGGAGACGCTTATTCATTTGATCCAATTGCAGGATAGAGGGGAGGAAGCTAACCATTCCCTTAGATCGTTTTTGCTTGAGTCCATAATTCTGGACGAGATACATGACCGAAGTCAGAGCAAGAGTGGCGAAAACACCGTAGCTGAAAAGAGCCATTGAAGCGTGGGTTTCTATCCAGGGATTGATCCCATTGGGACCAGTTTCGTAAGCGCGGTCCCATTCCGGTATGAGCAGTGAAAGTATGCCCAGGCCCGCTGCCAGTCCGGCGCTGAAAAATCCAAGTAAGCTCATGCGGAAAGCCGGTCCAATAACGAGATAGAGAAGGATGGCAGTCCAGGTGATAAATTGTATGATTTCAAAGGGGTTCCCCAGTGGGCAACTGCTTGTTTTTAACCCGCGTCCGTAAAGACCCAGGGTTTGAAATAAAAAACCGACGATAACGAGAGTGAGAAGAATTATGCGCGGGTATCGTTTTGATTGTGAGAGCGAATAAAACCCAAATACAAAAGCAACGAGGTAGAGCAGCGCTGCGGTCCAAATAAATATCCGTTCATCTGAAATGAAACTATACATAATCCTGGCAATGATCTTGTCGGTGATTAAATCGATTGTGAATGAATGTATTAAGCAATATCATTCTTTGCTCTGATTATACCAAGCGTTAATTTTATTCGCTAAAAAATCAATAAATGCCGGGTGATCATTTAGACAGGGAATAATTTCTAAATCTTCACCCCCTGATTCCAGGAAAAGCTTTTTACCTTCAATCGCAATTTCTTCAAGCGTTTCCAGACAATCGGCAACGAAAGCGGGGCATAGAATGAGGATCCTTTTTGCACCCGAATGCGCCAAATGCACAATCGTTTCATCAGTAAAAGGTTGCAACCAGGGGTCTCGACCAAGCCGCGATTGAAAAGTGAGGCAGTATTTATCTTCAGGTATGTGCGTTTTATTAACGAATGATTCTACGGTTTTAAAACATTGATGACGATAACAGGTCGCATGTGCTGGATTACTGCGCACGCAACAATCTGGAGTACTCAAGCAGTGGGTGTTAGAGGGGTCCGCCTTACGAATATGGCGTTCTGGCAAACCGTGAAAACTGAATATAATTTTGTCGTAATCCTTTTTTAAATAAGGTTCGGCATTTTGTATGAGGGCATTGATATACTCCGGGTCATTGTAAAAGGGTGGGAGCAGGGTAGTGCGTATAGTGCCATGCTTTTCAATTTCCTCCTTCACTTTAACGGCGACGGTTTCATAGCTCGACATCGCGAATTGGGGATAGAGTGGCATCACATAGATATCATCCACCTTTTGCTCCACAAGCTCCGCAATGACATTGGCAATTTCAGGTCGGCCATAACGCATGGCTAAAGCGACCGGAATATCTACTTTTTTCTTCAGAGAATCCCTCTGCTGATTACTGATAACTATAAGCGGGGACCCATCGGAGCGCCATACCTTCCGGTACGCTTTTGCTGTTCGTTGGGGTCGGAACGGGAGAATAAAGAAGTTTACGATCAATGATCGGAAAGGAGAATCAATGACGCGTGGATCAGTGAGAAACTCTTTTAGATAGCGTCTCACGTCAGCAACTTTCGTTGAATCAGGTGATCCAAGGTTAAGCAACAATGCGGCTTTTTTAGACATAAAAAATTAGCTATAGCTATTTTGGTATAAAATTATTTCCCAACTATCTTATAAAAAGGGATAAGAACTATAACAGGTAAAAACTGACATTGCTCAGCATGAGAAGTCAAGATCAGCATATTCCCATCAATCAATAGTGTTTAATCTATGCGGGCACAGAAAACATTAATTCCTGTCTAATAATATTAACCCAAAGACTTGATTCAATCAGCATTAAAAAATATGAACAATAAAAGAGGAAAAAGAATAACTCGTTTATTGGAGGCCATTAGGCTACACTTTTCTGCTTTTATAAATACGAGAACACAAAGTTGCGAGAGGGAGACAGGTAGAATTATATTCTGTTCTTCATGCGATTAAATATGCGAGGAAATTTTCATCATTGGATTGTCCCCACGGCGTTAGCATTTTTGAGCCTATTAATAATATCCGGAATTGGGCTGCTATTATTAAATGAGAATGAAGTTGCAACCGATGAAGTCAGCGCAGCGAACGGCGCTTTAGTGATCAAAGATCAGGAACCTTCAGCTATTCTAAAAAAGGACAATTTAAATAAAGATCAGATTGCCATCCGATCTGTGGTCGAAGAAAGAGAAATAATACTTGGGGTTGAGCGTCCAGATACAAAAGCTGTAAGTGAGATCTGGCCGGACGCAGAAGTCCTTGTCGAGGAGACGTCGATCCCGGATGAGTGGGGAAATTATCGACGTGTAACACTTATCCAGCCAAGAGATTTACCTTATCCGGTACGGATAGAGAAAAAAATTACAACCGACCCCAATACGGGTGATGAAAAATTACTGAGCGAGATTGAAGTCGTGGCCGATCGTGTCATCATCAAGATTAAGCCGGGCCAAAATGAGGAAGCGATTGAGAGTATAATAGACGAAATTGGTGGAGTGCTTCACGATCCATTTCAAGGGAGTGGGTTCACAATCGTACAACTGCCGGAACTTACAGTCGAAGCAGTCCCCGAAGCGCTTCAAGCTTTATCAGTGAAAAGGGAATTTCTCGAATACGTGGAACCCGATTATGTAATTCATGCGGCACTAGCACCCAATGATCCCCGTTATGTTGATGGGACACAATGGGGTTTAAATAATCTGGGACAAAATGGCGGTAGTGATGATGCGGATATCGACGCTCCGGAAGGATGGGAAATTATTCAGGACGCGAGCAATGTGATAATTGCGGTGATTGACACAGGCACTCGCTACACGCACCAGGACCTGGCAGCTAACATGTGGGTAAATACAGGGGAAATACCTAACGATAAAATTGATAATGATCAAAATGGGGTAATTGATGATAAGTTCGGCTTTAATAGTATATTAAATACGGGTGACCCCAAAGATGATAACGGTCACGGAACCCTCGTCGCAGGAATAATTGGAGCGGTTGGCAATAATGGTATCGGTGTAGCGGGCATTGCCTGGAGGACTCAATTAATGGCGGTTAAGTTTCTTAGCGAAGATGGAAATGGGGTGATTACGGACGCGGTTGAGTGTATCAACTATAGCCGCCTCAACGGCGCCCAGGTGATAAACGCGAGTTGGTCAGGGGGTGGTTTTTCTCAAACCTTGCTTAATGCGATAGAAGAAACACGTGAAGCAGGAATTTTGTTTGTCACCGCCGCCGGCAATTTTTCCAGTGATAATGATATAGTCCCGCTTTTCCCGGCAAATTTCCTACTTGATAATATCGTAAGTGTGGCAAGTTCCACGCGGAATGACGAGATTTCACAATTTTCAAATTTTGGGGAGAGTACCGTCGATATCGTGGCTCCCGGTTCTGCTATTTTTACTACATTTAACCGAACAGACTCCGATTATGTAACGCGGAGCGGCACCTCGATGGCCACCCCTTATGTAAGCGGTGTAATTGCACTTTTAAAGGCAAGATTTCCAAATGAGAATCACGAGACTCTGATCAATCGTCTCCTGGTGGGAGGTGACAAAGTAAGTGGAACAGAGGATAAAGTAAGATCGAGTGCGAGGGTCAATTTATCTGGATCACTCAATTTGAATACGGTACCTGCGCTTCCCGATTTCATTACACCTCTGAGAACTCAGGCCGCCAGTGAAGGTGGAAGTGTGATATTTCATGTCGAAGTGAGCGGAGATCCACCGCTGACTTATAGCTGGTCAAAAGATGGACAACCCATCCTCGGCGCCTCGCAAAATTTCCTCCTTGTTGAGGATATAGATATCAGTAAAGAAGGGGTCTATAAGGTTAAAGTCTCGAATGATTTTGGATTGAATAGCAGTAGCGCCAGCCTCTTCGTCGCGACGGTGAGGCCCGAGTTGGGCGCCGCACTCGATGCCCCGGATTTCAACTGGAGAAGTGTTGGTTTCGCTCTCTGGTTTGGCCAGACGGACGTCACACGGGATGGCGTTGACGCCGCGGCGAGCGGTCTTATTTCGGATGGGCTAATCTCTCAGTTTGAGACTACGGTTCAAGGCCCCGGCTCCGGTTCATTCAGGTGGCGATCTTCGTCGGAAGTTTTATTCGATTTTCTTCGATTCGCTATTGATGGTGAACAGCAGATTTCCTTTTCAGGAATAAATGATTGGAGTAAAGAGACATTTTCTATTCCCGAAGGCGAACATGTCGTATCTTGGGCGTATACGAAGGATGAAAGTTTATCCGTCGGTGATGACCGTGGTTACGTGGACAACTTTATCTTTAGTTCTGAAAATATCATAGCTCCGCAGATCGTTTCAGAAACGACAAACAAAGTGGCAAACCCCGGAGCAAATGTCGAATTTGCGATCATAGCGACAGGCACAGATCCTTTAAAATACCAATGGAAAAAAGATGGCGGAGTCTTAGCGGGAGAGACTAAGCCATTATTAAATCTAACTGCTGTTAATACAGATGATACCGGCACCTATCGTGTTGAAGTCTCAAACTCGAGTGGAACAGCCATCAGTAATACCTTCAATCTCAGCATTCAGGGTTCGAATAATGCATTGTCTCTAGCATTGGATAATAATGAATGGCCCTGGAGGCATAGTAACGACACAAAATGGTTTAACCAGGACACAATTGCTCTTGATGGTTTTGATGCACTGCAGAGTGGTAGTATATCAAATAATGAATCATCATCATTCGAGACTACGGTCATCGGGCCCGGTATTATTTCTTTTTACTGGAAAGTATCTTCTGAGGACGGACATGGTGTACTTACTTTTGCTCTTAATGATCAAGCTCAGGAATCAGTTTCTGGTGAAGTTGAATGGCAGGAAGGTGCTTTCGCGGTACCGGCGGGGGAAAATATCCTGCGCTGGGTATACTCAAAAAATGAAAGTCTCTCTTTGAGATCCGATTCCGGCTGGATCGACAAGTTTACATTTAAATCTTTAGATGCTGAGTTCCCATTTATTATACGACAGCCAAAAAAATTCTCTCGTCTTTCTGGGGGACAGTTTAAGCTTAAACGCAGATGTCACGGGGACGCAGCCGTTAAATTATCAATGGCGAAAAAATGAGACTGCCCTCAATGGCGAAATCAGCAATTCCCTTGAGTTAACTGCAAATAGCAAATCTGTCGGGGGGAACTATTCCGTTGAAGTGACAAACGGTAAAGGAAGTGTGATAAGTGACCCAGCTTCTCTCGTAGTCTTTAATGAAGGTGATCCTTTGGGACAGGCGCTCGAGCTGTCTGAATCATCATGGCAGACAGATGGCAGTAGCGACTGGTTTCCCCAAGCGTTTGTTAATCGCGACGGTGAAGACGCCCTGCAAAGCGGAGCAATTGAGAATGGTCAGTTCTCCGAGGTTAGTATCAACTTAGAGGGTTCACGCACCTTATCCTTCTGGTGGAAAGTCTCATCTGAGCTAAATCGCGATTATCTACGCTTTTATATCGATAACACGAGAATAGCAGAAATTTCGGGATTACTAGATTGGCAGCAGCGACATATCATCCTTCCCGAAGGACGGCATAACCTTCGATGGATCTATGAAAAAGATTTCGACCGTTCGTTAGGTCAGGATACGGCATGGGTAGATAATCTTTCCTTTAACCCTGCATCAGAAGCTATTAATCCCGCGCTCGATACGGAGGGACTCATATGGAATACGGGTGGAGATGCCTCCTGGTATCCACAGGAGATAACTACATTTGACCGGGAAGAAGCATTACAAAGTGGTAATATCACTCATGGTGGGGAAACCTGGGTGGAGACAACAGTCATTGGACCGGGCATCTTATCGTTTTGGTGGCGCGTTCATTCAGAAGAAGAGCATGATACGCTGGGGTTTTATTTTGATGATGAGCTGGTCGAGGAAATTTCGGATAACTCGGGCTGGCAGCGAAAGAGTTACAGTTTAGGAGGCGAGGCACATACCTTGCGCTGGCGATATGCTAAGAACGCTACACGCAACATCGGGCAGGATGCTGCCTGGCTGGATCAGGTATTTTATCTCGGTTCGGTTGCTCCACTCGACAACTGGCAGGTCCGGCACTTCTCCACAGCTGAGATCAATGATCCGCTTATAAGCGGTAATCTTGCTGATGCCGATGATGATGGTGTGGCCAATATTCTTGAGTACGCTTTGGGGCAAGATCCACGATTTGCCGATCGATTGGGACTTCCAACGGTCGCGACAATTGAAATCAATAACACAGAGTACCTGACCCTGACATACCGACGTAATAAATTAGCAACTGATATAGATTATCGCGTTGAAGTATCCAATGATTTAAAAGAATGGGACTCATCAACGGGATCTACGGTCGAAATCGGTGTGACAAATCTAGATGCGGAGACCGAACTTGTTGTCGTTCGCGACATCCTTCCTATCTCGAGTAGCCCTAAACGATTTATGCGACTGCGTGTAGAGGAGAAAGACTGACGTTTGTAATCTTCGTCTGCGTCGATCTCTTTGTCCCTGCGGCCACGACGGAGCGTGGCCCTCCAGTAAAGGTAAAATAGATAGGGTCAACGCGAAACATTGCCATACTGAAATAAATAAATGGAGGGCCACGCTCCGTCGTGGCCGTAAATAGCCATTAAGAATGAGAAATAAATTACTCTAAATTTAAAGCGGCCGTAATGGAGTACCTTCCTCCAATTTTAAAAAATCGGGAGGGACGAAGATGCAGACGAGGACGAAGACGAAGATAATTTTCTAATAACACACTTTAAATCTCAGTGTTCTTGGATAACTTTTGGGGCTACGTGTTCTTTGTATAAGTGAGGACCAGAGGTGACCCTCCACCTCGTGTTATAAAATACGCCAACGTCGACATCGGTTAATACTGGGTAGGGGGATTCTTTTATCTCATTTAAATTTATAGATATTATATTTCTCCCTTGATGTAAGAAGCTAGGGGCATCAATTTTCATCTGCCAGAATTCCTGTGCTGGCGGAGTAATAGCGGATTCCGCGATAATCGAAACTGAGCTTTCGATCCGGCGATCACTAATCACCGTCAGATGATCCCTTGCGGGACCATGAAATATTTGTTTTCCGTTTATCGCGACCCTTAGCTTTTGATCAGGATTGAGCTTTCGAAATCCCAGTCTTAATCCAGTGTAGCGCAAATCCATCGCGGTTGATGGGTTATTAAAATCTTCTCCGATCAATAATTTAAAATCATAGGTTTTATTGTCATTAAGCTCAACAGAGAGTTGCCTGTCATATATTTCAGGTTCTTCTCTATCCTGATAGTAGCCGTGAGTTATTCTATAAACTTTAGACTGCCGGTTGAGACTGGCGGGACTGGAGAAGTAAGGCAGCAACTGGGGATCACCCGTGCCCATATTGAAGGTATACATACCATCAACACCCAGAGCCCAGTAGTTGGCTGCCGCTGCACGTATCAATTCCGGGGTAATTCTATTCGCGGGTTTATCCACGTAGGTGTCGATAGATGGACTTTCGCTAAATGGATATGCCCACCCCATTGTTTGGTTCAGGCTAGGGTAAACAGCGCATTTAGCTGCATGGGCCAGGCTTATCATTTCTTCTATTTGCATATCAAACGAAGTTCCCATTCTCGGTGCGGGGACGAGAACATCAACGAGGCGTTTTTCCATCCAGCTCTTAATGTCGAGACCGATCCAATTACATCGCTCTAACGAGCTGGCGATTCGAGTCATGAGATAGTATTTTCTTCCATTTTTATCACCCACGCTGTCTAGACGCTTACGTACTTTTTCGACGAGGTCGGTGATAAGATGCCCTTTATGATAGCCTTCATTAAAGGGGAAGTAATAAAATGAGCGTGTGAAATCCAGTTCTATGCCGTCCATGATGTCCTGGTAACGATCAATAATTTCATAAATCACCTCCAACCGATGTTGGCGTACTTCCTCATGACTATAATCGAGAAGATTGGCATAGTTAGGATTGCTCTTTAAAGGAGACTCACCACTCGCTCCAATCCGAAGATGAGGATTATGCACCCAGAACTTACCGGTTGTTGGATTATTAAGTGGATCAATATTAACAAAATGACCGTCATTCATGCGATAACTTGGAAAGAAATAAAGTCCAAGCTCTTTGGCATGCTCACCAGCCACGCGCGGACCGTCGAATCCAGCTTTAGTCAGTGCCTTTCCCGAACGTACGCGAAAGTTGAAGAAGGGATGGCTGTCCATGGATGTCTCTCTCCACCCCCAGTGCACGCCTGTCTTTGAAGGGTACTGGAGAAGATCGGATGTCGAACACACGCAATAGGCAAGTGTTCTCAAAGGTTTTCCCGCAGCGGTATCAATATGGTATTCAATTCTATGCGCCGCCGTTTCAGGATCTAAACTGTTAAATGTGATCCCCCCATCAATATTAAAAATTACCCCGAAGTCTGGTAACGATTTCTCCGAAGATTGACCAGGTGTCACAGCCGTGGAATGGCTGTGTGCCATACTTAATAAAAATATGATGATGCATTTATTTATAACATTCATGGAGAGGGTTGGTGTTTGTAGGTAATTAAATATTATTGAATTCATCCTTTAAATTTTTCCACAAAATATGATAGCTAAAACATCCCTGCGGCCACGACCAGCCGTCGCCGAGGCTATGGCCGACAGGCTCCGCGTGGCCCTCCATTTATTGATTTCAGTACGGCCATATATCGTGTTGACCCTCTATTGTACCTTTACTGGAGGGCCACACTCCGTTGTGGCCGTAAAGAAGCAGGGTGAATTTGTATACTCATTTATAAATAATAATAGTATAGTTTAACGTGTAATTTGATTACCAATGATATTTAAGAAACCTTATGTTCTATAGATCCTGATTAATCTTTTCCGCGGTACTGAGACCGGCAAGCATGCATTTCCCAACCGCTACACCCGTGCGGTAACTTCCCGAAATATAAAGGTTGGGGTTATCGTTTTCGATCTTCTCAATTGTTTCCAAATACCGGCTATGGCCAATGTTAAATTGAGGTATAGCATTAAGCCAATGAAACTGTTTAAAGTAGACGGGATCCCCTTTTATCCCAAGCAGTTGGTTGAGGTCATTTAAAACTAAAGATTTTTGCTCTTCTAATGGTGACGTTGTTATTTCGGGCTGTCTAGCGCCGCCAATAAAAGTGTTTAAAAGAACATGGCCTTCGGGGGCGTGGGTGGGAAAAACGGATGAGGTAAAAAGAGTTCCCAGGATATTCATTTTTTCCTTTTCCGGAACAAGCATTCCAAAGCCATCTAAGGGATGATGGACATGCTCCCGCTTAAAACCGAAGACAAGAATAGAGACGGGGGTGTAGGGTATTGAGTCAAGCTGCTCCAGGCTCGATGAAATGTATTTATCAAAGGGAAGTGAGGCCAGGGAATACGCTGGTGTAGTTATTACGAGGGCATCAAAATTGTCTTCTTTACCCTCATCGTGTCTCTTCCAAAGAATATTCCACTTTTCTTTTTTACTTATCGATGTGATTTCAACTCTGGTCTGAACCGGGTTGGTTAATTTTAAAGTTATCGCTTTGCCCAGGGCTCCCATCCCATTTTTAAACGAAACTATTCGTTTTTTAAATGATGGATGATTATCCCTGCTTTTCCGACGTGATTTTATCCCTCCTATGATCAATGAGCCGTATTCATTTTCCAGATTATAAAATAGTGGAAATGCATATTGCGCAGAAAGTTTTTCAGGATCACCTGCGAAGACACCTGCGGCCAAAGGATTGATTGCGTAATCAAGTGCTTCTCTTCCAAGTCGACGACGCGTAAAATCGGCCAGGCTCTCCTCATCATTTATTTTTCTTTTCTTAATAAGGGGTTCCAGCAGAAGGCGCATTTTAGCGTGGGGAGAAAAAAGTGGTGATGTAATCAGGGAAAAGGGTGATTGGGGCAGGGGAACCGGTTTGCCTTTTTTTACGACGAAGCGGCGTTTTATTCCCGGATCAGTTTCAATGACTTCATTATCGACATTTATTTCTTTAAGAAAATGATCGAGCCCATCTTCTAACACCCGCATGGTATTGGGTCCAGACTCTGCGATAAAACCATCCTCGAATACTGTTTGAATAACTCCCCCGATAGTATTTTTCTTTTCCAGGACAGTTACTCGAAAACCCAACTTATTCAATCGATAGGCAGTTGCTAAACCAGTGATACCAGATCCAATAATAGCTACCGATTTCATGAATATGGGTGGTTCTTATACAGTCTATGCCAATGACAGTTTATGAGAATCGATGAACTGTTTCGACCAGGGTTTCGACATTTTCAATCCTTGCGTCGGGAAGTATTCCATGCCCGAGGTTAAAAATATGTCCGGGATCACCTCGCATGCTTTGTAATATTTTCTCTGCTTCATCACGTACCTTTTCGGGGTTGGCGGAGAGAATGGAGGGATCGAGATTTCCCTGTAGTGCAATCGAAGGTGAGACCATAGAGCGCAGCTCATGCAATGGCATTTTCCAATCGACACTCAAAACACGAGATCCGGTCTGACACAGGCTGGTGGCGTGATGAGCCATTCCCTTGGCATAGAGAATTATGGGCAGTTCAGGGGGAAGAGCATCGATTATGTCTTTTATCCATCGCAAAGAAGCTTCCCAGTAATCCCCGTCGGGGCAGAGGGCACCCCAACTATCGAAGATTTGCAAAGCGTCCACTCCCGCTTGAATTTTCAACTTGAAATAATCGATGAGTGATGAGGTTAATTTTTCCATCAGTGCGTTAAAATTTTCACGGTCATCGGTGAAGAGACGCTTCACAGCTGAAAATTTGTCTGAAGCCCCCCCCTCGGTCATGTAGGCGGCGAGAGTCCAGGGTGAACCACCGAAACCGAGGATAGCCATTTCTGACCCGAGCTCTTTTCTAAGGAGAGTCAATGCGTCAAAAACATAAGAGAGTTTTTCATCGATCCTACTACACTCGAGATTATCGATCTGGTTCCTTGACTCGATTTTGTAATCCATCTTTATTCCCCCGCCATCTTTAAATTGGTAGCCTTGCCCAAGCGCCTCAGGGATAACGAGTATATCACTGAAGAGAATCGCGGCATCGAAATCAAATCGGCGAAGCGGCTGCAATGAAATTTCAGTAGCAAGCTCCGGGGTGCGCACACATTCGAGAAAAGAATATTTTTCCTTGAGCTTCCGATATTCAGGTAGATAGCGACCCGCTTGGCGCATAATCCAGATGGGTGTGCAGTCGACCGGCTGACAATGGCAAGCAGCAAGAAATCTTTCGCGATGGGTCATAGATAAAAATCTCTAAAGTTCAGCTTTTGTCTTCCAACCAATCCTGGGGTTTAAGAAATTTTTCATATAATTTTGCTTCCACACTGCCTTTTTTCGGATGCCAGTTATATTCCCAACGTACGAGGGGCGGCAGTGACATAAGAATTGATTCTGTGCGTCCACCCGATTGCAGACCGAAGAGAGTGCCACGGTCATAAACAAGATTAAATTCAACATACCTGCCTCGACGGTAGAGTTGAAAATGACGTTCACGCTCACCATAGGGGTGATCTTTTCGCCTGACGACGATAGGGTGATAAGCGAGTTTAAAATTATTTCCAACACTTCTTACGAAAGCAAATGATTGATCGAAGTTCAATTCATTGAAATCATCAAAGAAGAGACCGCCGACCCCGCGTGTTTCCTGGCGATGTTCAAGATAAAAATAGCGATCGCAATTCTCCTTGAATCGTCGATACAGGTCCTTCCCGAAAGGATCGCATGCCTTTTTTGCCATGCGATGCCATGCGACAGCATCTTCCTCAAATCCGTAGTAGGGTGTCAGGTCAAAACCGCCTCCAAACCACCAGACTGAAGGGTAATTATCGTTTTTCGTCATTACCAATCGAACATTCATATGAGTCGTCGGAACAAATGGATTTAGCGGATGGAAAACCAGAGATACGCCCATCGCCCGAAACCCACGGCCTTTTAATTCCGGTCGTAATGCCGTTGCTGAGGGGGGAAGGTTTTTACCTTCGATATCCGAAAAATTTATCCCCGCCTTTTCAAAAACTTTACCCTCTTCAAAAATTCTAGAGAGACCACCGCCAACTTCATAATTCCAACTGTCCTCCCGGAAACTACCCTCGGGATCCAACGCTTCTATTTCCGCGCAAAGGGAATTCTGAAGGTTTTTAAAATAACTACATACCTCCTCGGTTTTAATATTATCCATACGATATGAGGATTGATAGCAATAAGAGAGAAAAGTCTTTTAAATTACTATACATGTCGAGTTTAAAGAGGGTATAGTATTTCTACTCTGATAATACTGATCAATGATAGAAATGAGAGAAGAGAAGATGGCTGATAGCGAGGGTAAAACATTGACTATTTTTGGTTGTGGTTACGTTGGCTCAGCCCTTGCGCGGCTGGCCATAAATGACGGCATGTGTGTTGCCGCCTTAACCAGGAATCACGACAATGCGAATGGTTTGCGAGAACTAGGGGTAAACCCGGTTATTGAAGCTGAATTGGATTCCACTACCTGGCACGATAAGCTTAATCCAAGACAGGATTTTGTTCTCAATTGTGTCAGCTCAGGAGGTGGAGGGTTGGCAGCTTATCATAAATCGTACTATCAGGGGCAATCATCGATTCTAGGCTGGGCGAATGAGGGCAGCGTGGGCACGTTAGTCTTTACCAGCAGTACATCCGTATACCCTCAATCCAGTGGCAAGTGGATTGATGAAGCATTTACTCACGAGGGGGCATCGAAAGAGGGCAAAGTATTACTCGATGCGGAACGTTTACTCACCATTAACGCGAAGGGAATCGAACGCTATTTTATTCTTCGTCTCGCGGGTATTTACGGACCGGGGAGACATCATCTATTGGATCAGTTGCGGAAAGGACGTATCCAGGTGGAAGATTATGTTGAGCGGCATCTTAATATTATCCATCGGGATGATATATGTTCGGCCATTTACGCTTGCCTATTTGCACCGGATGAAATGAAGAACCAGATCTTGAATGTAGCCGATGATAATCCTGAGCGAAAAAAGATTCTTCTCCATTGGCTGGGAGAACAAATCGGAAAGTCACCACACACTTGTCAACTGATGAAAGCTAAGCAGAATCAACGGGGAGAGACAAAGAGGAGAAGGGTCCTGCCGGATCGAAAGATCAGTAATAAAAAAATAAAATCGATGCTCGGATGGAGTCCGGCATATCCATCATATAAAGATGGCTATCAAGCTATTCTTTCATAAATACAATAAGCTGAATTGCGTGGTATTAGACACGGGTATCCACTTGACTCATGAGAAATGCTTAACGATAGTTTTACTAAATTTAATTACTCAATTTAATTGAACGAAGGATAAAGATGCCCGGAGTTGGTAAGCTGTTAAAGCAAGCGCAAAAAATGCAGAAAAAAATGGAAGCTCTGCAGGAGGAGCTGGCGCTCAGGGAAATAGAAATCTCCAGTGGCGGCGATGCAGTGAAAATAAAAGTGAATGGCCAGCAAGAAGTGATGGCCATCGCGCTCGACGAGGAATTCTTGAAAGAAGATAAAGAATTTGTCGAAGAAACAATACTGAACGCAATACAGGAAGCTCTTGCCAAAGCGAAGGAAATGAACGAAGAGGAAATGGGTAAAATTACCGGCGGTTTGAATTTTCCCGGTTTGGGGTAATCCTTGCTTAATCTTCTATTTATTTCGAAAAAGGGTATCGATAATTCCGGATAATAGGCATGACGCCAACTTTTGAAAAACTGCAGAAAGTCCTAAAAAAACTACCCGGATTGGGCTATCGGTCGGCAGAGCGTATCGCCCTGCACTTGACAGTGGAAAACCCGGAAATTCTCCCTCAGCTTTTAGAATCTCTGCAGGAGTCATTAGATAAAATCCGCCGATGCAGTATATGTGGCAACCTTTGTGAAGATGAGAAGTGTGATATATGTGTCCATCCAAAACGTAATCATGCTCAAATTTGTGTGGTCGAGCAAGTTCCTGATCTGATCGCTATCGAGCGTTCAGCAGCCTATGGAGGAAGTTACCATGTGCTGCATGGTAAAATTTCACCGATCCACGAAGTCGGACCAGACGATTTGAATTTTGCATCGTTGAAGGGGAGGCTGGAATCTGGAAAAGTGGAGGAAATAATTCTCGCTTTATCCAATGAGATAGAAGGGGAGGCTACCTGTCATTACATCCAGGATACCATAATTGGCGATCTCCCGATCGAAGTCTCCCGAATCGGGTTTGGATTACCCAGTGGCGGCGGCATCGTTTACGCTGATGCGGTGACGCTGAAAAGCGCGCTTGAAGGTCGTCGTGAATATCATTAATAGCACGCGTTTCTATAGAGTGAAAGAGACAACAAATCGTTTAAATCAGGTAAATGCGGACGTAGTATAGAGGTAATACGTGAGCTTCCCAAGCTTGAATCGAGGGTTCGATTCCCTCCGTCCGCACCAGATTTCAAGATTACCCTGTTTTTTAACGCCATCAACCATCCTGAATGGTGAATCGATTTTAACCTTGTAAGACCGCTGGAATTCTGTGAAAAATTAAAATGTAAATAAGTTAAAGTGATCAAGATAAGACAGTTTTATTTGATAGCTATCATGTAATAATTTCTTATTGTAGTCACTTGATTTCTATAAATATAATAGGAAAACTTACCCCAATAACAACATTCAGGTCTTAGTTCCCGTGTCATTAAGTAAGATTCTGATATTAGAAAATATGACACTTAATATATGAAAAGAGGATAAATGAATATCTACGTTGGAAATCTACCCTATAGTGTAACAGAACAAGATTTGAGAGAACTTTTTGAATCACATGGCGAGGTCTCATCGGCAAACGTCATTATTGATAAATTTACGAAGCGATCTAAAGGTTTTGGTTTTATCGAAATGCCGTCACAGGACGAAGCGATGGAAGCAATTGACAAGATAAATGACCAGGAGTTTCAGGGTCGTAATCTCAAGGTCAATGAAGCGAAACCTCGCAGCGACGATTATCGATAAAGAAGCGAGCGTCGCGCACAGTTAAGACATTTAAGAATCGATCAGAGGATTGTTCCGCGGATTATATAATCTACGCGGTTTACGATAAAGATAGGTCAGACAGGCTCTTGCGATGGGAAGTCTCTATCCCAAAATAAATTCTTGATCTTTTTTAGGAATAAAATGATTGGTATACTACTCATAAAGGGTAGTCTTCTATTTCGAAGCCAATTATGGTCTTAAAATCAACCGTCGAGATCCCGATATTCAACGATACGCTCGTTGCCCATAATCGCGTGCTGCGCCGCGCCAAGCCGGAGATTCTTCAATTAAATGTTGGTAAGATATGCAATCTTACTTGTATCCACTGCCATGTAAATGCTGGTCCGGGCCGAAAAGAAATGATGACCCGTGATACCATAGACAAGATTCTAGGTTGGTTGGAGCCGATTGAGATCCCTATCGTGGATCTCACCGGTGGAGCACCGGAGATGATTCCCGATTTTAAATACCTGATCTTAGAACTTAAGAAACAGAACCATTCCCGGCACTTGATTGATCGTTGTAATCTCACCATACTCAATGAGCCTGGATATGAGGATCTTGCTGAATTTCTTGCAGAACATAAAGTTGAAATAGTCGCCTCAATGCCCTGTTACACTCCGGAAAACGTTGAAAAACAGCGTGGTGAGGGAGTCTTTGACAGCAGTATAACCGCTTTAAAACTGCTCAACGCGTTAGGTTACGGAATTGACCCTCAATTAACTCTCCACCTGGTGTATAATCCCGTCGGTATTTCACTACCGCCCGATCAAAGTGAATTAGAATCTGATTACAAACGAGAACTTAAGAAAAGCTTTGGTATTGATTTCAACAATCTTTACACCATAACCAATTTACCCATTGCACGTTTCCTTTCGTATCTCAGGAGTAACTCTAAATATGAGGAATACATGAATCTATTAGTTGAGAGTTTCAATCCACAAGCTGTAGAGGGACTGATGTGCCGCAATACAATAAGTGTCGGCTGGGAGGGTGACGTTTTCGACTGCGACTTTAATCAAATGATGAATCTGCCAATGGCTGGGAATAATCGTAAATTTATTTGGGATGTCGATTTTCAGTTGCTTGAGGATTTACCCATTCAAACCGGGAATCACTGTTATGGATGTACCGCTGGCGCTGGTTCGAGTTGTAGAGGAGCTATAAATTAAAAAATTGGGAAAAAATTATTTACAGGCGCTATAAATCTTTTTAAAAAACCTTTACAGAAAATGAAGATAGAAGACCCCATAATTGATTTGCATGAAAACGCGCGTGAATATTACGGCAAGCAACTGAAGACTAATGAAGATCTCAAGACCAGTACCTGCTGCAGTATTGACTCAATTCCACCTCACCATCGGCAGTATCTGAAAAAAATTGACGATGAGATTATGGAAAAGTTTTACGGTTGCGGTTCACCTATTCCTCCTGCTCTCAAGGGTAAAACAGTTCTTGATCTTGGTTGCGGCAGTGGGCGGGACAGCTATTTGCTCTCCCAGCTTGTGGGTGAAAAGGGAAATGTCATTGGGGTGGATATGACGGATGAGCAACTGGATGTGGCAAAAAGCCATCGGGACGGACAAATGGCTCGATTTGGTTATAGTGAGGCGAATGTCGATTTTCGGAAAGGGTATATTGAAGATCTTACATCAGTAGGAATTGCTGATAATACAATCGATGTTGTTACTTCTAATTGTGTCATCAATCTTTCCCCCGATAAAAAGACCGTATTTTCAGAGATCTTTCGAGTGCTTAAACCTGGGGGCGAGCTCTATTTTTCCGATGTCTATGCTTCGCGCCGCCTGCCTGAAAGTTTAAAAAACGACCCTCTGCTTCACGGTGAGTGCCTGGGGGGAGCGCTTTATATTGAAGACTTCAGACGTATCCTCCGGGATTTGGGATGCCTCGATTATCGCATGGTTAGTGGCAGAAAACTTACATTCGATGACCCCGAAATTCGAGCGAAAATTGGTAACATCGAGTTCTTTTCCCATACCATTCGGGCTTTCAAGCTTAACACGTTAGAAGATATTTGTGAAGACTATGGCCAGGTTGTCAGCTATCTCGGCAACTTGGAAGAATCGCCGCATGCTTTCGAATTGGATGACCACCATGTTTTTGAAGCGGGTAAACTTATTCCCGTTTGTGGCAACACAACTTCCATGCTTCAGGAAACGCGTTATTCAAAATATTTTAAAATTGTCGGTGATCGATCAATTCACTTCGGAGAATTTCCCTGTGGCCCCTCAGATTCAAACATTGATCGAGGCGACAGTCCTGCCAGCGGCAGTTGTTGTTAAGAAGGGGAATCAGTTATTCTGTGAGCAACAAGCAGTGCGTGAGGTTTGAGTTAGCTATTCACCCCGTAGAGACAAAATATTCATAAAAATGGATGGAAGGTAGGAAGAATGGATGATAACCGAAGGAAATTTCCAACCAACCATCCTTCCACTATTCCTCTATTATAGGAAGATGAAGACGTAGATGAAAAGGTAGTCACTGTTTAAAAATATACTTGCTGAATACCTGACTGGAATCGGCTCTATTAATTCTTAGAGTAATGAATTGTCTGAAGCGTGAATGTATCTTATCCGAGCGTCTTATCCGGCAAAGACTTACACTCCCTCTATCAAGGGAAAGGGAATATAAAGATTTATTTGAACTACTGCAACCAGTAGCACCGATAGCTTATTCTTATCCGGGAAGCCCGCCCAGCCTCATCTATCGTACTGTCTTCGACGACGAATCGGTTGCCGATGAATTGAGAGCAGAGCGCATAATTGTTAAAGGGCGATTTACCGGAAGTTCTGTAGGCTATGTCTTGGCAAAAGATTTAGAACTCTACGCTAATGCATTTTCCAAACCTCTTAAAAGTAATAATAGCATTCATGAGGAAATTATCGAAGCGATAAAAACCCTGGGTGCTACATCACCGAGACTCATTCGAGAAGAAACAGGGTTACTCAATAAAAGGATGATGCCAGCACTCCATCGTCTTCAAGAAGCATTTCTCGTCTACGAGGATCAAGTGGATGATAGTTGGGATCGAGCCTGGAATATTTTTGATAAGGAATGGCCTGAGATTAAAATAGATGAGAGTGCAAAACAGACTGCGATTATCGAAGTAGTACGACGTTTTCTTAAAATCCATGTTCTCGCTACATTTGAACAATTGAAGGATTGGTCGGGCTTATCTATTAAAATCTTAGAGAAAGTACTGCATAAAATGGAACTTGATGGCCAAATTGTAATGCATCAATGCAAAGGGTTAGGTGAAGGTTGGTTAAATGCTCAAGATAACAAAATAAAGAGCCAGACGATTCAACCGTCAGTATTTATGTTCCATAAAATGGATATTTTAGTCAGATCTCATGCTTCAGAATTAAAGCGTAAATTTGGCGATCGAGAAGTATTGCAATACTTGCTTATCGATGGGGCATTTCAAGGAGCAGTGATTGGTCATTGGCGCATTGGTCCACACGACGTTGACGATATTCATTTAACTCTACCGGCGGAAAAAAAAGTGATTTAAAAGAAAAGATTTTAAATGAAGTTGGAAAACAATATCACCCGCCACAGAGTAAAATATTGAAATATGCGGGAAAAAAATTTGCTGATGGGCGGGATCCTCAATGAGCTGACGATCGAATGCGATTGAACCTGATAAGCATTAGGATAAAATTCGAGACACCCCGTTTTTAAAACGAGGGAGGAGCGACGAATATTCGCGAGTTTAGGATAATTACATGATAATAAAACTGATCAGTTGAAATCTTTCTCTCGATTGTTTAGACCTTGGCTATGCAAAAAATTCTAGTCTCCACTTATGATGGTCCAGATACAAAGCCAAAAATAAATACTGTTTCTCGGCCGAAAATACCGGATCGAGCCGCGTTGATTCGAATTGAAGCTTGCGGAGTTTGTGGCACTGATCTTCACATTCTCCGGGGACACTGGCCGAAACCTCTCCCTTGGCCATTAACTTTAGGGCATGAGCTTGCCGGAATTATCGAAGAGAAGGGGAGTGCTCTGGAAGCTGATTTCATGGGGCAGTCACTGGCGATAGGAGACAAGGTTATGCTACCACCATTGATGCCCTGCGGTGAATGTTACTATTGTGTCCACTACCCAACACAGTCGAACCGCTGTTTGAACCCCACTTATTATGGGCGATATATTCCATTCAAAAAACCCCCGCACCTGTGGGGTGGTTGGGCAGAAATGGTTTATGTTGATCTCGAGATGTTTCCAGCTACTAAGATTTATCGATTACCAGACGATATGTCTCTTAAACTAGGATCGCTCAGTGAGCCATTGACCTCTTGTGTGCGCGCCTTTAATCGCGCCGTGTCTGCTGGAGGTTTTCGTGTCGGCGACTCAGTTGTTATTCAGGGCTCAGGCCCGATTGGCGTTTTAGCTTTAGTGACAGCACAGGAAATGGGAGCTGGTCGGGTCATTGTTGTCGGAGCACCGGAAAAACCGCGACTTGTGCTATGCCGCGATTTTGGAGCCAAAGCGACGGTCTCGATAGATGACTATAAAACACCACAATCCCGAATCGATGCGGTTCGCGGTATAATCGGCGGATTCGGTGCTGATCTTGTGATCGAGTGCAGTGGACATCCATCCTCCGGACCTGAAGGTATTGAAATGCTCCGCGATGGCGGGAGCTATGTCGAGATGGGACAGTTTACGGATGCGGGTTCGATAGAAACAAACTGGCATCGCTTTTGCGTCAAGGATGTAAATATCCTGGGAAGCTGGGCATTTACAGCCAATGATATTCCATTGGCGATTAATTTGCTTCACCGAGTAAAGGATCGTTACCCGTGGGACTTGATACAGATGGAATTTCCGTTTAGTGAGGAAGGGATCTATGAAGCGACACAAGCGGCGATGGAGATGCGTTGTGTAAAAGCGACAATTATCCCCGCTTGAATGGATATCCGGATTGCTCAGGTCGCGCCATTTATACCCAGCGTATGGGCGACTGATTTCATTCCCTCGATTACATTTTGAATATGCTGACTGATTTCGATGCCGAGTTCTTCTGTCCCGAGTATAATATCATCTCGGTTTATGGTGCGTGCAAATGACTTGTCCTTCATTTTCTTTTTCAACGACTTGACGCTGAGAGAGTGGAGGGAACGATCCGGCCGTACCAGCGTTGCCGCGTAAATTAAACCGCACAGCTCATCAGATGCAAATAACACTTTGGCCAGATTTGTTTTTCGATCAACACCTGAATAAGTGGCATGACCAAGAATAGCTTCAATAATTAAATTCGAGTAACCGAGGTCTTCCAGGATTTTGCAACCGACAAAGGGATGTCCGTCCTTATCTAAATTCGGGTATTGCTCGTAATCGAAATCATGAAGTAATCCCGTGATACCCCAAAGCTCTTCATCTTCACTAAAGTGCTGTGCATACCAGCGCATGGCAGCTTCAACAGCTATAGCATGCTTAATAAGGCTCTCGCTTTTTGTATGTTCGGTGAGAAGAGCGAAGGCCTCGTCACGTGTTTTCATGGATATGGATCATGGCTGGCCTTGTTACGGCGCCGTCCAGATAACCTCTCCCCTCTTGTCGTAGAGCGTCAATTGATGAATATCTTTTACCTGCCAGAGCGAAGTGCGTGTTATGTAATTTTCGTCTTTAAAGGTGAGGGTAGAGCCGTTCTTAAACTGACCTAAACTGGTACTCACACGCCCACTTTCATCATAAAAAGCCAGTTCCGCTCCCTCCCCCTGCTGTAGAAGCGAGACGTGAATATTACCCTCTTTATCTACGAGGTGGATACGCTCCGCCTCCAGAGTTTTGAAATTCAACTCTCCTACGCGTAAGGAATAGAGCGAACCAAAAAGTGCGACTGCACCAAAGATAACAATTAAGACAGAACTTATAATCAGCCACTGTATATAGTACTCTAATTTTTTAATTCGTAATTCAAGATTTTGGGTTTCCATAACTAATTCTTGTTTTTGTGATGAGATATGAAATTAAATTTTTTTATAAGTTTATTATCCGAGATCAATTTATTGGTCATAGACGACAAACGTACCGTCAGATTTACTGATTGAAATGGAAGTAAATCCGACAGTTATGGGAAAGAGGGTGGTATAAGCTTCTCCCGCCACAGCCTGAGGCACTAATTTCATAAACAGAGTCGGGTCAGATCCGATAAGATCAGTAAGTATCGCAGATGTTGTCCCTTCGAGAATGAAGTACTGATCCGCAGCGGATGCGATCTGCCTGAGATTATTTCGAATGGCCTTTTCATGTGAACTTAGTCGGACTTTATTGAAGGCTGGAATCGCCAACGCAGCCAAAAGACCGATGATGACGACGACAATCATTATTTCAACGAGAGTGAATCCTTGTATTACAGATTTATTATTCATAATATTCTCCTTTGTCTTTTTAGAATAAAGATAATTGCATTATATATATAAAACAGATTCTAATGTTAATATAACTAATTGAAAATACATTGCCTTTGGTTATTTTATATATTTTTAACATAATATAGCTATCAACGAACTACGAATATGAAGCGTGTTTATATTGTCGAAGATGATTCAGATAGTGCGGCGCTCGTTAAAGAGATTCTCTCCCTTGATTTTGAAATCGAGCTTTTTTCCAACGGAGGAGATCTATTAGCTTATTTGAATCAACCCGATACTGTTGCGCCCGATCTTTTTCTTTTGGACATCAGTTTGCCTGGAATGGATGGAGTGACACTCTTAAATAGGATACGCACAGATTATTTATACGGTGATGTTCCCGCGCTTGCATTAACGGCACATGCAATGAAAGGTGATGAAGAATCTTTTCTGAAAGCAGGATTTAATTCTTATATGAGCAAACCCATAATCGATATCGACGGTCTCATCCAAAAGGTAAACAGCATTATCGAGGGGTAAACTCACAGGCTTATAAAGGAACCATTGCAAGTAGCAGTTGGTATTCGCCACGGGTGAGGAATACAACATTTAGAGGGTATAGTGATGTATTCAATTAGATCAAGATAAGCGTTTGATCAGCCTGATCTCTTGGTAAATCATACACTGACAATAGTGTATGTAACATGATTATTCCCGCGTGGGATGCTTTACATCACTGGCGCGTGATGAAACAGAAACTGGATTAAAGTTTACTGCTAAACTTATGTTTGTGAAAAACAGAACTAAAATAGTGATCACCACGCGTGACTTTTTTAATCGCGTAAACAATCTCCTCAATTCTTGACCCTTTAATCATATGACCATCCGCTTTTCCTTGTAGGGTAATTTCAATGGTCTTTTGATCATTCTGTTCTGAATATAACATTACTTTTGATTGTGGTAGATTGGTTTTAATAAAATTTAAAACTTCATCTCCGTCAGCTTCAGGTAAATTAAAATCCAGTATAAAAAGGTCAGGTTCAAGAGCGATGCCATCTTTCATTGCTTGCTGACCATTGTTCGCTGTCCCTATAACTTCGTGTCCAAGGATACATTCCTGAACAATAGTCTTAAGCATTTCGAGAAGATGAACGTTTTCTTCTATGATATAAATTTTTTTCATTAGCTAAGACCTAATATAAGAATAGAATTCTAAATCATATTTTAATCGTTCCAATAAAAAAATGTAACAAATCTCTACCTCGAGGTAATAGGTTAGAGGGGTCGTTAGGTGAAAATTAGAGTGATTAATAAGGGATTCAATGTGATAATCAAATGGAGTAAAACTATAGGTGTTAAGCAATTAGGTTTAACTTGAAAGACGGAATGATTGAGGTATAAATTTAATGTCCATTTGAAAAATATACCCAAAATCTTACTTAGCGAATTGTAAAATAATTGTAAAATTCTTAAGGGTATTCTACATGACCCCCGATCGTGATGAATAATCATACCTATTTCTTGCGGTGGCTACAATCTTTATATGATTAGGATATAGTTTTAAACGGTGACTTTATAATCGGTTTGTCGACCAGGTATTTTCGATAAAGATGAAGCGTTATCAAATAATTTTAAAAGGGGTATGCATATTCCTGTCCTTATATTTTATCGGTGGACTGCTATCAGTACTGACACCAAGGCATGAGATCTTTCCCGTTTTTTCTTGGTTTCTGTTTCCGATTACTCCGAATCCAGATACAAAATTTGCTCTGCGATTACATGAGGTTGCGGGAAAGGGACTAGAGCAACCCCGTTATTATGAAAAGGCTGAAGGAATCGTCAACGAACCCAGGTCAATAAAAGTCTATCAAATGGTACAAAAATTGGGTAAAGCTGAAGAGCGGGACGATAGAGCTGAGATAACACGTATTCGTTTTATGTTGGAAAAAAACTATGTTCTCACTCCTTGCCGATACGATTTGCTGGCTGTGACCTACGATCCGGTGAAACGTTGGAAAACCGGTCTTATGCAAGAAGAAACAGTTACCACTTACCAAGCGCCTAAAAAGTAATGGATAAAGGGTGGAAGAGCATCTACAGGTTTTTTTCTGCTCCAGATACGGCGGATTGGGTGACCACGCTGCGCATGCAAAAGCCCGCATACACTGTGGCTAAGGTTCTTATTCGGGTCTTTTATGGATTTCTTCTTTATTATGCCGCAATCATTCACCACCTCTGGGACTATTATCACAATATATTACCCACCGATCTTTTGTGGCCAGTGATTTGGCTTAGTGCTTTGGAGGATCCCATTATCGGTGTACGACTAATACTCATAGGAGGTTTTATTGCAGCATTAACGGGAGCACTTTTCTGTGAAATCCGATGGGCGCGCGTCATGGTTTTTATTGGTCTACTCGAATATCTTGGGTTAAAATATTCCTATGGTGGTAGTATCGGTCACGGCATGCATCTTTGGCTGATCTTATCATTTATCCTAATATTTCTTCCAATAGATTGGGCAAAGACGGGCAAAGTTTCCCGGCTTACAGAGCAGATGACTTTGCGTCTCTATTGGTGTTGCCAAGCTCTGGTAATGTTAACTTTTTCAATGTCTGGTTTGGGGAAATTAGGGGGTTCGATATACCAGATATTTATCGGTCAAATCCATTTGTTTCACCCCGATGCATTTGCTCTGCACATCGCTGAAAGATTATTACAGAATAACACAACCAGCCTGATGGGAAACTGGTTCATCAACCATTCACTGTGGGGGATACCGATTATGGTGGTTACTCTCTATCTCCAACTATTTGCTATTTGGGCGGCATTCAGGCCGTCACTACATCATCTGTGGGGTTTCGGTCTGATCCTTTTGCACATCGGTACTTCGCTGATTTTATCCATAAATTTCACTTTTAGTATTTTCTTGATAGCGCTGCTGTTCCTTTACAGTCCATTTAAACCAGAAAATGTTAACTGGCAGAGCGTGTTGCGCGATTTACCCCTTTTCGGGTTCTTTTATCGCAAACTATAGGGAGAGATTTCCCCTGAGCCTGAGTTTAATAGATAAACACTTACCCGACCGTTTGTCCGAAGCAGTATCACGAGTTCAGGGAGTGACATCTCAGCGCTATTAAATTTTCCAAGATAAATTTATTATGATTTAATACGAATTCTGAGGATATCGGTGCAAAGTTCATCATATTCCTGGGCGCCTCGAGAGCTTCGCGCGAACATGGAGACAGGTTTAGAGGCAAGATTGGCCTGGTTGAGGGACTCGCTTTTTGAAATGACAGTTTTTAACACTCGCCGCTTATACTTATCTAAAAGTTCCTCGACGAGGGCATTCGTGCGGGTGGTCCGGATCTCAAACATTGTGGTCAGGATGCGGTAGGGGACTTCCTCTTCATCACGAAGTTCACTCGCTGTATTGAGAAGTGTATCAAGGCCCAAGACGGCGCCGGCGCCCGGCTGGACGGGAATGAGAAGCAGATCAGCTGCTACGATCGCGTTGTAAGTAAGGATGCCGAGGATCGGGGGGCAATCGATAACGATATGCTCATAATCATTTGAGAGTGGCTCCAGCGCATTCGCGAGACGCTCTTCACGACGGATCCGAGTCTCGAGAAGTTCGGCGGTTTCAGAGAGGACAAAAGTAGCTGGGACAATATCGAGCTTGGGAACGTCAGTTGCTAAAACGATACGAGGGGCCTGTGAGGGACGACCCATGATGAGATCAGATACATTCCATTCTGGTTGCTCATCGAGGAAGCAATGGGTGGCATGAGCCTGGGGATCGAGATCGACAAGGAGAGTATCGTGGCCTCTCTCAGCTAAGCCAGTAGCTAAGTTTATAGTGGTCGTCGTCTTACCTACGCCGCCCTTGTTATTAGTGACTGCAATTATAATGACCGAATCCTTGGTGAAATTGAAAGGTTTCCATTGTGGGTTTTTACCCCTGTCCGTCAAGCCGTCGATACTAATGAATTAGCGGGAAAA
Organism: Opitutales bacterium; assembly: GCA_963692525.1. Classification (GTDB taxonomy): domain Bacteria; phylum Verrucomicrobiota; class Verrucomicrobiia; order Opitutales; family PNEW01; genus PNEW01. Next base: position 3,663,959 of record OY829953.1, on the reverse strand, counting down.
TGGAATACAGCGGCGGTCAATATCGATAAAGGTTGACTCCTTAATTGGCCAATGGCTTCAATTACCTGTTATAAGAGGTTTAATCTACTCGAATATGGATAAAAGTATAACAGATTCGATCAGTCTAAAATTCTTAAAATCGCATGCTTTATTCGGTGGAATCGAAGATGATGACTTGGTTTTTTTTCTATCCTTAATGAAGCAGGAAAATCATTCGGGAGGTGATGTCATTTTAAGTGAGGGTGAAACAGGAGACTGTTTATACTTAATTGTCGGGGGTTCGGTTGAGATTTTAAAAAATGTTTCCGATTCATCATCAGAATCAATGGAGAGAATCGCTACCCTGGGAACAGGAGAAACTTTCGGAGAGATGGCGATCGTTGATTTACAGAAACGATCAGCGACGGTAAGAACCTTAGAACAAAGTGTTGTCCTTAAACTCACGCACAAGGATATTTTTAATATCGCCAAAAAAAATAATTATATTTACTCCATCGTCATCATGAATCTGGCACGTGAAATCAGCCGGCGCCTTCGGGTCATGGATGACCGCTATGCGATCACCCTTTTTTCTCACAAGCATTAATGGTGAATGCTTAAACGTCTCAAAAATGAAAGGACATAGGTGACAAAATGATGGAAAAAGCAATATTTGGAGCGGGTTGTTTCTGGGGGGTGGAAGCAGCGTTACGCGAAGTAAAAGGTGTTACCTCAGTCGCGGTCGGGTATTCAGGTGGGACTCTGGAAAATCCTACCTATGAAGCAGCATGCAGTAGTCATACAGGTCATGCTGAGGTAGTTGAAATAGATTATAGTCCGACTGAAGTAACTTATGAGGAACTATTGGAAGTATTCTGGAAGATTCATAATCCCACGACGATGAACAGGCAGGGACCGGATGTAGGCACACAATATCGATCAGCTATATTTTATACGACACCTGGGCAAGAGTCAGCGGCTACCGCATCGAAAGATAAGCTCGAGAAATCCGGGACATTAAGCGGTCCAATTGTCACGGAAATTTCCGCCGCGTCAAAATTCTATAAAGCGGAGGAATATCACCAGCAATATTTTGAAAAGCATGGTATCAGCCACTGCAGACTAAGTTGAATAGCTGATTTCAATAAATCCGGCCAAGATAAAATTTCATCACATGAGTGCGCTGGCGATCAAAGGAGGAAAACCATTAGTCGGCGATAAAATGGTTGGGAAAAAATGGCCGATTGCCGATGACACCGATCGCCAAGCACTGAATCGCGTTTTGGAAAGCGATACCTGGTGTAGTGGAATGCATGAGAAGCAGACGGATGCGGAGGTAGGTAAATTCGAAATAGCATTTGCTGAATATCAGGGCAGCAAGTACGGATGCGCGGTGACTAACGGAACGACGGCACTGGATGTCTCGTTGCGTGCGGGAGGTATAAATTCCGGCGATGAAGTCATCGTTCCCGCGGCCAGTTTCGTAGCCACTGCTATTGCCGTCACTTTAAATGACGCGATCCCGGTATTTGTCGACGTGGATCTGGAGACAAATGGGCTTTTACCGGAAGCTGCGGAAAACGCCATCACTGAGAAGACAAGAGCGATTATTCCTGTCCATTCATGTGGGTATCCCGCCGATATGGAGGCACTTGGAAAGTTGGCAAAAAAGCATAATCTATTTATTGTCGAGGATTGTGCTCATGTTCACGGCACCATCTGGGATGGACACAAATTTCCGGTTTCCGATTTCGGGGCATTCAGTTTCCAGGAGGGTAAATTGATGACCGCAGGTGAAGGGGGTATGGTACTCACGGATAATTATGATCACGCCGATAGGATTCACGCAATGTGCACGCATGGCCGCGTTCATGGTCACCCCTTCGGTGATTATCATGAACTCGGTACGAATTTTAGGATGACTGAATTTCAGGGGGCATTGCTTCTGGCTCAGTTAGCGAGGTTGGAAGACCAGAACAAGCATCGGGACGCCAATGCGACTTATCTCACGAAACACCTGGAGAATATTCCTGGCCTTCGTGCGATCAAGCGCGATTCCCGTCTCACGCTCTGGGGATTCTACCATTGGAATTTTAAATTTGTGCCCGATCTCTGGGAGGGGATTACCCGGGATCAATTCGTCGAAGCAGCGATGGCCGAGGGTTTGCCTATCGGTCCGGGCATGCAGGTAGCACCGATGTTCGAATGCCCGCTTTACGCTGAGAATAAAGCCCCTTCTCGCATACAGGACTGTCCCAATTGCTATGTATGGAAAGAGGAAGCTCTTAATTTCAGCCATCGTGTTTTTCTGGGGCCGCAAGAGGACATGGATCTGATTTATGCAACCTTTCTGAAAATCTGGGACAACCGGGACGAGTTGCGTGAGTAGAGTACGGTAATCAGTCTTGTGATGACCGACTCAACGATTAAGTCATACGATATGGGTAATCGGGGCACGCTAACCAGAGAACAGGTAATTTTTTATTACAAAGAAGGTTATCTCGTGCTTCCGCATTTACTCGATGAGAATGATATGGCTGGTGTTATTGCTTCGATGGAAGAACACGTCGATGATATAGCCAATGACCTCTTCGCGAGGAGTGTGATTAAAGACAAACGTGAAAACAGTCCTTTTGAATCGCGTTTGGCAGAGTTATTTGAAGGGAAAGAAGATGCAGAGTTCCTGCGATACGGTCGGGGCTGGCGCGACCGTTTACCGGGGTACTTCGATTTGATGTCTAAGCCAATAATTCTCGATGTTGTCGAATCGCTTATAGGAAGTGAAATATTTTCCAATCCGGTTTATAATACCCGACCAAAAGTTCCGGTAGTCGCCGCGGGCGAAGTGCCCTGGCATCAGGATAAATCCTATTGGCCCAATGCGGATGTTAACCCGGTGATTGCCGTATGGATTGCCTTAGTCGATGCGACAGAGGATAATGGATGCCTTCACATCCTCCCTCGTTTCCATCTCAATGAAGTCCTTTCCTATCATCGGTAATCCTATAGCAGCACTCGATACACGGAGATTGATCAAGAACATCTTAAAGATTGCCAGTCTTTGCCCCTGCCACTGAAAGCTGGAGGCGCAATCCTTTTTAATGACCGATGTATCCATATGTCGACGCCGAACCGAAGTAAAAATGTGCGGTGGAGCATAGATTTACGTTACCAGCCAACGGATCAGGATCCGATGACTGAACATGGTGTCGGTTTTCTCGCTCGCAGTCGTAAATATCCTGAGCGGGTTGCCACACTTGAAGATTGGCTTGCCTCTCGACCCGAGCACGGTGACATAAGTAAATAAATTATTCAGGGTGCCCAAAAGCTATTGCCTTCCGACGGCTTTAGCTTGATTTTATTTCTGAAAATAAGGATTAAATTATTATAATATCGTCTGATGACAAAACTGAGTGTCAATCTAAACAAAATCGCCCTTTTGCGAAATTCTCGCGGGATTGAAATTCCCGATGTTGTTAGTGAAGGGCGCATCTGCATTGCGGCCGGTGCTCGAGGTCTAACCGTTCACCCTCGACCGGATCAACGGCATACCAAGCCTTCTGATGTTTTTGCCTTAGCGAAGCTGGTTACTGAAAGTCCAGACATCGAATTTAACATCGAAGGCAATCCATATCCAGAGTTCCTCGAGCTTGTCAAAAAGGCGCGGCCGACTCAATGCACGCTCGTGCCCGATGATCCCAATCAGCTCACGTCGGATCATGGGTGGGATTTGAAAAAGGAAGGTGAAGAATTAATTCCCGTGATCAAGGAACTTCAGGATTCAGGTATTCGCGTAAGCCTGTTTATGGATCCCGTTCAAGAGCAGATTGAGCGGGCTCGTGAGATTGGAACGGATAGGATAGAACTGTACACGCAGCCCTATGATGAGGCTTACGGTAGCGCTGAAGAAGAGAAGGTCTTTTCTCAATTTTCACAGGCCGCTAAACATGCGCAAGCGCTCGGTCTGGGAGTTAACGCAGGGCATGATCTCAACTTGAATAACCTCGAAAGATTTTTAACGATTCCCAATATTCTAGAGGTTTCTATCGGCCATGCACTGATCGCAGATGCGCTTCATTATGGATTAGAAGCAACGGTAAAAATGTATTTGAAAATTACCGAAGCTGCGTCCGATGACATGGTTGCCGCTTAAGAATTACAGTTTCTAATAAATAATATTCTTAATATCGAATTATGCCTGAAGTCCCTCGCATTGTCCCCTCTCAATTGAATCCTGAAATTGACCCTGAATTATGGAGTGACGTCAATTTTTTTAAGAAATGGGGGTATCTGATCGTCGAAGATGCAATTACCAAGGAAGAAGTGCGTGTATTGCGCAGAGCGATGGATGATCTTTTCTTAAGGAAAGAAAGGGAGCGTGATAAAAATCATAAAATTAAAAAAGGGAGTAAGAATTTTATCAACGAACAATTCACGAAACAGCTCCTGGAAGAAGACGATCGTTTTGCCTTCCTCTTAGACAATTCGCCGGTGCTAAAGTATATGAAAGCGATCTTAGGCAATTGCATTCAGCTTCACAGTGCCACCTCCCGTATTACTCATCCGGGCGACCCGGACCAGGATTGGCATCGGGACGGACCATGGCCAATGGACCCTGAAGGAACGCCCTTTGGGAGTATTCCGGGGCAGATAAATTGCCTTTATTTCCTTGATAAGCTGACGATGGAGCTCGGTCCCACTTTAATCGTTCCCGGCAGTCACCGCGTTTCTTTTGCTCCACCTGAAGGGCACCCAAAATTCCCTGATGAAAAGCATCTATTAGCAAAACCCGGCCAGGCAGTTTTAATCAATGGATGGCTATACCATCGAGGCACCGCCAATACGTCGAAGAAAAAAAGACGAGGCTGCTATATGTGTTACCAGAACGCATGGATGAAATCTCGAGAAACTTTTGACGGGCCGCGTATCAAAAAATTGCGGGAAAATGGCACGCCCGAGCAGCAATTGCTCCTTGGTGGAGTAACTTGCTGGTAGGTCATATGAAATCATGAAAACAATATCTCTATTCAAAGTCAGCGGATTTATTTCAGTTATCCTGGGGCTTCTCGTCGGGCTGTGTAGTTGTTTCGACAACTCGTCCAATGAGGAGAAAGAAGAAATACCCCTTGTGTCCTCTGCCGAATTTAAAGACGGGGGTGCCTATGGCAGCGTACTCAGCATTACTGAAGAGTATGGGAATATTAATACCGAATTTATAGAATCGGATATAAAGACTCTGGGTATAGAAAACGCTTCCACCTTTCTTTTGAAATATGAAATGAATGCCTACGAGGTTCATCTCGGTGAAAATTACGATGTCGTGCCAGAAGGGAATTGGATCGCATTATGGCGGGATGGCAGACTGCGTATCGCGCGCAATTTAGAAAATGCGGCGATAACACTGGGGTGTAAGGAGGGCGATATACTATTTATCAAAGCAAAAGTAGGTAATGAAGAATGATTTTGAGAGTGTAATAAAAGAGCAACTTTCGGTAGCCATGTACCGAGAGAATCTCGATGACATTCCTCAATTTTTATTACCGCCGGAAGTAAGTATCAGGCCATTCCAGGCTGGTGATGATAAGACATGGTTTAATATCCAATCAGCCACGGATCGATACTCGACATTTACGTCCGAAAGTTTTCAGAAAACATTGGGGACAGATATCTCTCTATTAAAGGAGCGAGTCAGGTTTTTAACCGATAGTGAAAATAATGCCATTGGAACTTCATCAGCATGGTTTTATGATCTGAATGGGCAACATTATGGTCTTATCCATTGGGTTGCGATTGTCCCCGAATGGCAGGGACGTGGACTGGCCAAACCTTTAATGTCTACAATTTGCAACATTTTAAAAGAGCTGGGCCATGACAAAGGATTATTACATACGCAGTCGATGCGCTACCCGGCAATTAAACTGTATTCCCAGCTTGGTTTTGTGCCTTTTATTAGAAATGAAAAGGAGCAAATCGCGTGGGATGTAATACTTGATAAGATTAAAGCAGATTACCGCGTATAAGAGGTGTAACCCTTGCCTGATCATAAAGGACAAAGAAGTTCAACGCATGCCGCGCAGACAATGCGTGTTTTTTTTGCTTTTAACCTGACGACAGCGGTTAAAGCTGATTTAGAAAAAATAATCGATGAACTGCGTTCACGTGATCATGGGGATCGCGTGCGTTGGGTGCGAAAAGAGAATTTACACGTGACACTGCATTTTATTGGGAATGTGTCACCTGATAGCGTACCCGGTCTTCTTCATGCCGTGTCTCAAGAACTTGTGCGTGAACGACCGATTGCCACCCAGTTGACAGGATTGCAATTGTTTCCTTCTGAAAAGCGACCACGTGTAATTGCCATGGGGTTAGGAAACAATGAAGCTTTAACGCGACTTGCTGAGGCAGTTAAACGCGGAGTGACGATGGTCGGCATCCCCTCTGACAAGCGATCCTTTAAAGCTCATCTCACGTTGGGAAGGATCCGGGGTAAAATATACCCCTCCATCAAAGACCTGCCTTTCGAAGGAAAGGCGAAAATAAAGGTAAGCGAAGTATTACTGTATCAAAGCGAGCTTCACCCTGACGGACCGTTATATTCAGAAATAGGAAGGATAAAGCTCGGCGCGGGTGAGGGATAATAGTGAGGTAGATAGCTTCGTCTTCGTTATTCTCTTTGTCTAACCTGCAAAGACGAAATTTTTATTTATCCCCACAAAGCAGGATCGGGAGGGTAAATATAACTCTCTTCGAAGCGAAGCCCCTGGGGCCGATCCTCAGTTAATAATAAGGGACCATCTAAATCTACTACCTTGGCATAGGTTCCTAACAAAGTAGCCGGAGCCATAGCCAGAGAAGTAGCTACCATGCAACCAACCATAAGATCAAAACCTTTTTCCTGTGCTGCCAGGGCAAGTCTGCGCGCTTCAGTCAGTCCACCGGTTTTATCCAGTTTGATATTAATCCATTCATAATGACCTTTAAGTTTATCAATATCTTCACTCGTGTGGCATGATTCATCAGCACAAAGAGGAACGGGATGATCTATTTCAGAAAGGTTTGTGTCCTCTCCCGCGGGCAGTGGTTGTTCAATCATATCCACGCCCAAGGAAACGAGTTCGGAACTTAACTCCTTTAATATCTCAAGCGTCCAACTTTCATTGGCATCGAGAATTATTCTGGCGGCGGGCGCATTTTCACGGACGGCTCGTATCCTCGCCACAATCTGTTGATCATCCAGTTTAATTTTTAAAAGTTGGGCCCCCGATAGCTCTGCTGCTGCTCTCCCCATAGCTTCAGGACTATCTAAACTAATCGTAACCGCGGTGAGAACCGCTTGGGGTGGGTTGAGCTCAGCTAATTGCCAAACAGGTTTGTTCGATAACTTCGCTTCCAAATCCCACAGCGCACAATCGACAGCATTTCGCGCTGCGCCCGCCTTCATTAATGACTGTAACCCGCTTCGGTCTAAGCCATTTATTATCTCCGACTCAAGAGATTTAATGTGTGCTATTACTCCATCAACAGTTTCATTGTAACGCGGATAAGGAACCGATTCACCTCGACCCACTTTGCCATTCTCTCGAATTTCAACGACAATGACATGGGCTTCAGTTTTACTCCCCCGGGATATCGTAAATGCGCTGCGTAACGGCCATATCTCGGCCTCAACGCTTATCTCTCTTGAAGCCATTTATTTCGTTAAATAATTAAGGTTTAATATTATCAACGATCGCTGAAACCCCCGTGCGTACGGGATCCACGCAGGGTAAGTTATGTTCATCGGCCATCTCTTTGAGATAAGCATTCGCAGCTTCAGGAGGCATCAGTTTTGTGTTTATGGAAATGCCCACCATTTTAGCCTGCGGGTTTGTAAGTTTGGCGGCCTCGACATTGGCATTGAGGCACGTGGCGATGTCAGGTAATGGCTGATTAGGCAAGCCGCGCATGTGGTGACGGGTGGGTTCGTGACAAAGGACTAAAGCATCCGGCTGAGAGCCGTGGATCAAGGCCATGGTCACTCCGGAATATGACGGGTGGAATAAACTTCCCTGTCCCTCGATAAGATCCCAATGATCTTCATCGTTTGCGGGTGCAATTATCTCTGTTGCCCCCGACATAAAGTCAGCGATAACCGCGTCAACGGATATGCCCTCTCCGGCAATAAAAATGCCTGTTTGTCCGGTTGCTCGGAAAGTCGCTTTCCAACCCCTTTTTTGCATTTCCCTTTCGAGGGCGAGGGCGGTGTACATTTTGCCAATGGAGCAATCAGTCCCGACCGTAATTAATCGTTTACCCGCTCGTTTTTCTCCATTGCCGACCGGTAATTCCCGATCGCAATGGCGAACATCAAAGAGTATGCGACCGCATTTATCGGCAACCTCCCGGATTTTGGGTAAACTGTTCAGCCGTGTGTGGAGACCTGCAGCAATATCCAATCCCAATTCTAAAGCATGGATGAGGGGAGTTTCCCAGTTATCTGAAATGACACCTCCACGATTGGCGACACCAATGACTAGAGTCTTGACACCTTTCTCCACCGCTTCTTCCAACGTCAGGTCATCCAAGCCCAAGTCGGCTTGACAGCCATTGAGACGCATCTGCCCGAGGCACCAATCGGGGCGCCAGTAGGCGACGCCATCCGCGGTCTTCGCTGCTAATTGGTCATGTGCGTCCCCAAGGAACAACAAGTAGGGGTGTTTTATCATGCGTTATCTCTCCATAAAATATTCTAATGTTAAATTAGCGAGCTAGTTTCTTTTTCCACGAGGGTCAAATTATTTTCGCTGAGGGCGTGAGATGAACTGGATTCCAATTCATTCATTTTATGGACAACTTCGCCTCATAGTAAATCTTGAGAACGAGGATTATAGATTGCCAAAGCAAACCAATACTTTAAGTAACTTTTATAAAATACAGCATCCCTATACCCTTGCATGATAAATATAATCATCTTCAGCTTAGACGCTGGCTCTCAGTATTACTGATTGCAACGTCTTGTATTTTTGGTCTCAGCTGGCGCGTTGCGGGATCGGAGTCGGCTGCATTACCGGGCCGTAAAGTAGACAACGATTTAATCAAGGCAGTGAAATCGGGGAAATCTTCGATTGCGCGTTATCTTCTCGCGATTGATGCCAATCCCAACATGGAAATCACCGAGGGGTGGACAGTGCTGATGGAGGCGGCTGAAAAGGGTAATAAAACAATGTTCGATAGTCTGCTTTCACGAGGGGCCAATCCCAAGGCTCGCAGGTATGACGGATTCACAACCTTAATGGCCGCCGCCAGGGGCGGAAATGAATATATATATAAAGAGGTATTTCTTGCAGCGGGCTATGAAAGTGTAGTTAGCGCCAGCGGTTATTCACTGCTCATGGCAGCGGCCGCTGGAGGTAACGAGAACATTTTTGATAAAGTCAGACGCAGGGGGATTAACATCAGAGCGGTCGATAATGATGGCTATTCGGTGTTGATGGCCGCTGCTGAAGGCGGTAACGAGGAGATATTTAAATTTGTCCTGGGGTTTGATAAAAATGTTCATCCCGTAGATAACATGGGCAGAAACCTCGCTTATTACGCCGCGCTCGGTGGCAACCTGGAAATATTCCAGTTTGTGATAGAAAGCGGAGCCGATATTCAGGCGAGGAGTAAAATCGGAAGCACGGTTCTTTTGGCTGCCGTTAAAGGTCGGAATGTCGCGATTGTCAGAATGTGCCTCGAAGCGGGAATTGATAGGGATGCTGGTAATGATGAAGGTTCAACGCCTCTCATGTTGGCGATGGATAGTTATAACCGGTACCTGGCGAGCGTTTTATTGGAAGCCGGAGCTGAGATCAATGCGCGCGGAAATACAAGTTATACCGTTCTTCATGATCAGGCGAATTTAGATGATTACGACAGCGTGAATTTTTTACTGAATGCAGGAGCGGACCCGAATATATATGATGATGAAGGGAGAACTGCACTTATGCTCGCGGCACGCACAGGTAATTATCGTATCGTCAGGCGTATGTTGAAGTACGGTGCCGACCCCTCGCTTGAGGATCATGAAGGGTTAAAAGCAAAGGATTATGCCGCCTCTGCGGGTAAGAATAAAATCGCGACAATGCTGGAAAACGAAGAAAAATAAAATCGACGGAAAAGGGATAATTAAGTGATCGAGATAATTAAGTTGCGTCGACAATGACAACGGTTTAGATCGATTCTGATTATCTGAAATGGGGCCGTAGCTCAGTTGGAAGAGCGCCACAATGGCATTGTGGAAGTCGTCGGTTCGATCCCGATCGGCTCCACCAAACTTTGCATTGCAAAGTTTGCCCTCCGTAGTTCCGCCACGGCGGAACGAAGGATGGGCATTTCGTGATCATCAGCCAGTGAAACATGGCAGGTGATCCCATTCAGCTCTAGCTTGTCGAAGGGCAATATATATCCTTTTGCAATGCAAAATTTGCCCTCCGTAGTTCCGCAATGACGGAACGAATGATGGGCATTTCGCGATCATCAGCTATTTCCTACTCATGGCAGGCCAGCTTAATACTGAGTCGAATGGTTGCCGTGCCTCTTTACCGGCCCTTCACCTTTTAGGTTTGATACGCGTGACGATTCTAACCGTGGGAACGATATCGACCACTGCGATTTCTAAGGCAGTAAACGTATCTCCGCTGAATTCGCTTCGGTTCTCATTGGAACGTTTTTCCTGCTTAATGTTTATAGGTTGAGAAGATTGAATTTCGATCTGCATTTTTGACCATGAAAGAAAGTAGAAGTTATCTGATTGGGTGATTTTTACGCTTTCATCCGTGCCCAGATTCCAGGTCAGTGAGATAGGATGTCTTTTCCCTAGTTTAAAATTAATATCATCGCTGATTCTTATTTCCGAATCGCCCCAGATTACATCGCGATACCAGTGTTCAAGATCTTTATAGCAAGCAGTTGGATTGACGCGGACACTGCCACCCCGCGTGTCCAGATTGCGAACCGTAATGGATGCGGGCATAAACAGCGGCGCATCCTTGAGTTGCAAAATATTATAAATAGAAAAATCGCTCCCCGCGATTGTCTCAGGGGACGTTTGTTCGTCGGGGATTCCACCAATAATGAGAACCGGAGATCCGTTATAGACAAAAGAGACATGACCGCGCGCGAATGAACTGGTCTTTTTAATTTCAGGTGCGCCGAAAATTGAAACGATCGAAGCATCATCTTCAAGACTGTCACTCCAGACAATCCGCATGTTTTTAGTGTCAAAAGCAAAAATCGATGGAGCGGCAATTATGTTGTTCAGTGTAATCCGCGGGGTGGATGTGGCTTGTTTCTCACCCGGGCTGATCTGTTTTTCCGGCAATGAGCTGATCTCTTGATCCGAATTTACGGTCTGAATTTCGGAATCAGACGAAGGCGATCCACAAGAAGAAACTAAGTGGGCATAAACGAACAAAATAATAAGCGTAATTATCTTCACGAATATATAGGTAACGCATTAAAATTTACGATGAGTCAAGTATCGATCTCGGGCGGTGATTTTTCTACGGAGTGAATGTAAAAAAAGACCGGCCAATCTGCAAGCAGAGGCCGGTCTTTTTAAATTAATTTAAAAACAATTATTAGATCGCTTCGTCGCCAACTTCGTCGGTCCGAATACGAACTGCTTCATCGATTGCGACGACAAATATTTTACCGTCACCAATTTTACCGGTTTTAGCGGCTTTTTTAATGGTGTCTACAGTCTTCGATACAAGGTCGTCGGGGACGGCGATATCGATCATAACTTTTGGTAGAAAGTCGACCGTATATTCACTGCCGCGATAGATTTCTGTATGGCCTTTCTGGCGTCCGAATCCTTTTACTTCAGATACCGTCATGCCTTCAATTCCAACCTCGGAAAGAGCTTCTTTCACCTCTTCAAGTTTGAACGGTTTAATTATACATTTAACGAGTTTCATAGGTGCTTGTTTTTACTTTAGGTAATTGTTAGTCTTTCAATAATTTCTTGGCAAGCTGAACTTTGATATATTCTTCTGATTATTTATCGAGTTCTCATCTGGAAGTCGCCATACGCTTCCTGGCCGTGTTCACCGATGTCGAGGCCTTCGAATTCTTCTTCTTCAGATACCCGAATTCCTAATGTTGCTTTCAATATGCCGAAAATGATGAGGGCAAAGGTAAAGGACCAGGCACTTATCGCCAGGGTGCCGATAATTTGCCATCCGACAGAGTGTCCGCCGAAGATACCGGCAGCAATCGTGCCCCAGTTGCCACATATTCCATGGACGGAGATGGCGCCGACGGGATCGTCAATTCTGAGCTTATCAAACATAAGGATAGAAAATACTACGATAACACCAGCAATGAGGCCGATGATAACGGCTTCACCGACTCCAACCGAGTCCGCGCCAGCGGTGATGCCAACGAGCCCGGCAAGAATGCCGTTAAGTGCCATAGAAAGGTCAGGTTTCTTCAAAACTGTCCATGCAGTGGCAATGGAGGCAATGCCACCCGCGGCTGCAGCCAACGTGGTCGTAGTTACGACATAAGAGATAAGGACGGGATCGGCCGAGAGAACGGAGCCCCCATTAAATCCAAACCAGCCCAAAAAGAGGAGGAATACTCCTATTGTGGCGAGAGGGAAGCTGTGTGCGGGAATGGGCCGTATTCTGCCGCCTTCAAGGTATTTACCCTTCCTTGGACCCAGTAAGAGCACACAAGCCAGAGCGCCATAACCGCCGAAGGCGTGGACAACTGAGGACCCGGCGAAATCATAAAAACCATTCGTATCGAGCCAGCCACCTCCCCATTTCCAGGCTCCAGAAATGGGATAGGCGATAGCGACGAAGAGTGTCACAAATAGCATAAAGCTGGGTAGTTTTACACGTTCTGCGACAGCTCCCGAGATAATTGTGGCACCCGTTGCGGCAAACATCGCCTGGAAGAAAAAGTCAGTCCAGGTGGTCATATCCAATGCGTACCCCAGTGGAGTGATTAATCCAAAATTCTCCCGGGAACCATCGCTGGGAATAAAGAACCCGGCAAAACCGAGTATTCCATTAAAATCTCCGGGATACATAAGATTGAATCCACAGATATAGTAAGTGAGAATACCAATTGAGATGATGAAAACATTCTTAAAAAGAACGTTTACACAATTCTTCTGCTGGGTGAGACCAGATTCCAGGGCGGAGAAACCAAGATGCATGATGAAAACGAGCATGCCCGCAATGAGCACCCACAAGTTATCGACCATGAACTTCGTATAGAGGATAGGCTGTTCCTGAAACTCCGCCATCGTTGTATAGGCCGGAGCTTCATCTTCCTGTGCATAGAGTGGATTAATGAAAGGACAAAGGGCTAATCCAGTGAGGATTAATATTAATCCAGATTTTTTTAGTTGGGTTATCATAACTGTATAGAATTTATGTTTCTGAGATAAATCGCCCTTGAGCATTCGCCATGCCAATACTCAATTAACAAAGTTCGAATTGCCTCCCCTTATGTGGTGTGACAATTAAAAGACTAACCATTCCAAGCTATTCCACCCTGATTTCGGGACTTTAAAAATCGCTCAACCATTCATACATAAAGTTAGCAAAAAGTATGATTGATTGTGATCTTCAGGAGTTCTGTCTAAATTTGACCACCTTTTCAGCCAGGGTTTGGAAAGCTAACCGATGAATGTAAATAGAGTATACAGATTTACAATTTCCTGCGCTTGCTAATCTTATTACCGTTGATCTAGTAATTGAGACTTAGATATATAAATGGATACAAGAGGAGTGCCGCTATGAAATTGAAGGATCGAACCGCATTAATTACCGGGGCAAGCAAAGGGATAGGCCGAGCCATTGCTTGGGCATGTGCTAAAGAGGGGGCCAATGTAGTCATCACCGGTCGAGTTGCCGAGGAATTGGAATCACTAGAGGAAGAAATCAATGCCTTGGGTGTCCGCGCATCGTTGGTCATAGCAGATTTGTCCCAGCGCGATGGGGTGGATAAGGTCTGGAGCCATTGCGAGGAGAACTTTGATAGAATAGATATCCTTATTAATAATGCGGGGATTGGGAGCAGCGCTAATCCCAAACCGGTTGTAGACTTAGAGGAAGCGTTCTGGGAGCAAATGCATTTCATCAACCTAACGGTTCCTTTTCTATTATCACAATGTGTTTTGCCAAAGATGATAGAACGCCAATATGGTAGAATTATAAATATAGCATCGATCGCGGGAAAAGTACCCTCCTTACATGGAGCTTCCTATTCGTCGAGTAAGGCAGGGTTACTGGGGCTAACAAGAACCCTTGCTTTGGAAATGGTAAAAGAGGGAATTACGGTCAACGCTATTTGTCCGGGGCCCGTTAATACCCAGACACATGATAAAAGAATGGCCTATGATTCAGAACGGCTGGGCGTTACGGTCAAAGAAATTGAAGCGGCTTCAACTCCTATGGGTCGGCGTCTGGAACCAGGTGAAATCGCACCACTCGCTGTTTTTCTTGCCAGTGATGATGCCTCAGTCATTACTGGTCAGGCCTATAATGCCGATGGTGGTATTCATATGTCGTAAGGTGGCATAATCTTTTATAAATAAGCAGTGAATAAACTTTGCATATTTGTTGGATTGACGATCGGCAGTTATCTCGGCTGGTGGGTTGGGGCACACTGGGGCATGGCGATGGCATTTATAGTGAGTTCCATAGGCAGCTTGGCCGGGGTCTACGCTGGGTGGAAAATCAACCGAGATTTTTTCAGTTAGAGTCTGAAGTGATGTCGAAAGTCAAAAGTGAAATATGCATTAAGTAAAAAAAGTCTTCTCCTTCGATCTTCGACCTTCGACTTTAGACTAATAATAATGCACACGGTCACAGCAATGGAAGTCCCGCTGCCCGATGTTTTGAAAGGAGAACTTATCGATTTCTGGCAGGGTGTATTTGAAACGAGCTATGATGGGTTTCGCGCTGTTTTTGACGCCAAAGAAAAAGATTACAATCACGATATTGTCTATTTAGTCCGAAAAGGGGAGAAGCTGGGCGGAACATGTCATTTATCGCATTCGATCTTCAATCCGGAATTGGGCGGGTTGGGGGAAGTAGCAACCGCACCTGAGTTTATGCGCATGGGAATTGCGGCTGCAGTATGTGAAGCGGCGCGCGATGAGTTTTTCAAGCATGGGGGAAGGGCAATCTTTCTGGGAACCGGCAATCCGGAAGCAGCGCGTGTCTACTATCGTTTGGGTTGGCGGAAGCTTGCTGGAGCTAACATGATGGTCTGCATCGCGAGCGGAGATTCACCCGAGACCTTTCTTGTCGATTACTATCGGAAAAATGAACCCGTCACAATAGGTCAAGCATCGGCGAGTGATCGAATTTCAATGATTCCATTGATTGTTACCGCCCATGATTGGCAAGTCTTAGATGTTAACGCAGGTGTATATTCAACGCGGTATGTTTTACTGCAGTCATGCATGAGCCTCTACCCGCGTTATGAAGCTCTCCTTGAGGAGGGACAGGGAACATGGTTTGGCGCGCGAAGCGTCAGCGGTATACTCGTCGGGTTATCGACTGCACGCTTTGTAAATACCGGACAGTGCCAGGTGGATGGATTTATCCATCAGAACTTTAATAATGACTGGGGAAAACTGGTAAAAAAAGCGGTGGATTGGGGTTTTTCCAAGGGAGGTTTCGCTTGCAGGGCCACTTTATCGGTCGAAGACCGCGAAAAAAAGTCACTTTTTGAGGATTTGGGATTTAAAGAGACCGGATCCGCAGAAGCTATTGATATCAACGGACGTGAAGTACCCGCTATCCGGATGGAAATCCGGCGATAACACTTATACGCAAAATCTCATTTACGCACATGAGCACCCCGCCGGCGTCAGGTATTGGTCGAGTCAATATTCAGATCACGTAATTGCTTTTGCGTAACGGCGCCCGGGCTTTCGGTCATCAGGCATTGTCCCTTCTGCGTTTTTGGGAAGGCGATCACATCACGTATGCTTGAAGTACCCGTAATGATGGCAATTAAGCGATCAAAACCTACCGCAATACCCCCGTGAGGGGGCGCTCCATAGTGAAAGGCTTGCAGCATATAACCAAATTGCTCTTTCACTACTTCAGGTGGGATTTTAAGAAAGTCTTCGAATACCTTTTTTTGCAAATCGGGTTGATGGATACGTATGCTTCCACCACCAATTTCTGAGCCATTTAAGACAATATCATAATGTTGCCCGCGGACCGAGCGAGGGTCCGAATCTAATTTAGGGATATCCTCCGTTACCGGAGACGTGAAAGGATGATGAGTTGAAACATAGCGTTGCTCATCCTGATCGAAGAGCATGAGGGGGAAATCGGTAACCCATAGAAAATTGTACTGATCAACGGGAATGGATAACAGCCCTCTCTTACTGAGTAATTGAGCGGAATCCAAACGGGTACGGCCAAGTATTCCACAGGCTTGCTCCCAATCCGCCGCGGCAAAAAAGATAATATCCCCATCTTCGACCTTCAGTCTTTCTTTGAGAATAGATTTTTCCTCCTCGGAAAAGAATTTGAGGATGGGAGATTTCCACTCATTCCCTTCAGCTTTTATAAAAGCCAGACCCTTTGCCCCCATTGATTTAGCTGCTTCTTCCAGGCTTTTTAATTCGCCTTGGGTAATATCAGCCAGGCCCTTTGCGTTGAAAGCTTTTACAACCCCATTATTTTTTATGGTGCCAGAAAAGACTTTAAATTCGGAGTCTTTAAAGGTGTCCGAAAAATCTTCAATCTTAAGGTCAAAACGCGTATCGGGTTTGTCTACGCCGTATTGATTCATCGCTTCATGATAGGAGATGTGCGGAAAAGGTAATTCTAAGTCTACATTGATGACGTCTTTCCAGATGCGCTGGAATAAGCCTTCGATCAGCTTATACATATCCTCCCGATCGATAAATGACATTTCTATGTCGATCTGAGTAAATTCAGGTTGACGGTCAGCCCGTAAATCTTCGTCCCGAAAACAGCGGGCCATTTGATAGTAGCGTTCTACTCCCGCAACCATGAGCATCTGCTTGTATTGTTGAGGCGATTGAACAAGGGCATAAAACTTTCCCGGATTCAATCGGCTGGGCACGAGAAACTCTCGTGCTCCTTCAGGCGTGCTTTTAAATAGCGCGGGCGTCTCTATTTCAAGAAACCCATTTTCATCCATGTAATCCCGTGTCGATTTTGACGCCTTATGTCGACAGCGCAATCGATTGAAGCTTTGTGGGCGACGAAGATCAAGGTAGCGGTAAGTCAATCTTAAGTCCTCGTTTACTTTATCCGCTTTTTCATCTTCGAGCGGAAACGGGGGAACATCGGAAATATTGTGAATAATAAGCGATCGAGCGAAAACTTCAATTTCCCCCGTTTTGAGATTTTTATTTAGTGTCTCCTCAGATCGGGGTTTTACCTCTCCCGCAATCTCAATAACCGATTCAGGTTTTAGCAGTTTCAGGGAATCGGTTGATTCGAATTCAGCCGGATCAAATACTATTTGAGTCAGCCCTTCGCGATCGCGTAAATCGATGAAAATAATTCCCCCATGATCGCGCAAGGTAGCGATCCAACCTATGAGCACGACTTCTATGCCTGCATTGGCTTTAGTGAGGTCACTACAATGATGAGTTTTTTTCATGATTTAATAATAAAGAGGATGAAAATGGATACTTCGCTAAAAACAGCAATGAAAAATTATTAAGAATCTAGAGTAGGGCAAATGAGGAAGCCGGAAGGCTGGAAAACCGGTTCCGAGTTCCGCAGTCACGGAACGACATCTTCCAAGCCTGAAAGCCAGAGAACCGGAAAACTTAAGCAAGAGAAAGAGTATGATTAAGTGAACAAATAAAATTTAATATTCCGCATATTCGCTTTTCCGCTTAATTCCCCACTTCAAAGGGCACGGTAAGGACAGCGGAGTTTCCTAATTCGTCGACGGCTTCAAGGAGAAGGCTATGCCCGCCGGAAGCTAGATCATCAATATTCAGGGTAAAGTTCTCACGGGTGGAATCAAATAATCCGTCATCAGGCCTAATTGATTTATTCGATTTACCGTCAAACTGATAAAAAACTTCCCTCAAAATACTGTTATTATCCGCGACACTGAATTGCAGATTTATCTCATCACTTTGTATTTCATGCTTATGAATGATGATTTCAGGAGGTGAATTATCGATGAGGAAGAGTTCGCTTAAACGAAAACCACTTAGTTCCTGGCCAGGTTCGTTGTCAGGTGCGTCACTTGCCACCAGCTTTAGATGATAGTTTCCTTCATCAAATCCCTTGGTGTTAATTGTTGTAACGGATACTTCCATCTTTTCCTCCAAAGTGATCCAGGTTTCATCGGCGTCTTTTTTTATAAGAAGGGTGAATTCTAAATTGTCACCGTTAGGATCTACCGCCTTCCAGCCCACGGATAATAGACCTTCTTCACCCATTTGTTTGAGTTGTTGGCGCGGTATACGTTCCGCGATCAATTTATGCGGGTCGCCTTCTTCGAGGAATTTTTTAAAATCGATATTTCTGACGGCCGCGGGCATTTGGATTAATTCCAATCCTATGGGGAGAAGACGAATAGATTCTATAAAAGGAGCGGAATTTCGCGATTGATAAAATAGACGTACGCGATTGATCTTCTCTTTTGATTGACCCGGTGTCGATTCCGAGGGGAACGCTATTTCGTATTGCAGGTAGCGGGCGTGGGAGCTTTTTATCACCCAATCTCCATTATTTTTTTCCACATCTGCCCAATCATTCCAAGTGTCATCGGGGTCTTCGGTATTTCCGCTACGCGTGCGAAAAGTGGAAAACGGGGTAACACTGTTGTCGGTAACGGGTAAGAGGTTGCCCCATTTTACAATCTGTTTGATATCGATTGCTGCTGATGTAAAGACGCCGGTTTCTGCTTTTCCCGACTGTAACCGGTAAATTTTAGCGGGATTACTGGACACCGCCAAAACAGAATCAGGATGGATTGGATCAGGGATAAGCACCGTTAATTCACCCCCATCGGGTGTCTGTTGCAAGAGTGACCATTCGCTGCGATCTTGTACAGAATAAAGTCGTCCTTTATCATTCGTACCGATCAATAAGGATTGATTCGCGTAGAGTATAAAACTGTAGATATTAAAATTATGAGATTCCCAAACGGGCTCAACGAACCCTTCATTATTAATCCTGTAGATTCTGCTCGAGCCCCCTTTCACCGCCGATGGTGGAGTGTTAGAATGGTTGGAGTTACCCTCCTTCCCCGACACCGTAACGGAGTAGGTTGACATCGAAGCATTGTTTTTCGTTTTGAGTGAAGACTCCGCACTTTTGTCACCCCCTTTGCGATTGAAGGTGGAAAAAAAGAGGGTCCCATCACTTTTTGCGACGATACTTTTAATTTCCTGTGCACCGGAATTGTAGAGCGCATAGGCTTTATCTTTATTTTCGATACGGTAAAGTACACCATCGGGGCTGCTACCCGCGAGTAAGTGACCCTCTGAATCCCAGGCCAGTTTAGTGAGATGAGTTTGAGGACAACTAAACCATAATTCAGCTTCATCTCCCGTTTGAATACCAGGTGAAATCTTATATATATTTGCCGGGCTTCCCGTCGCTACAAAAAGATTACCGTCCTCATCAGAGATGAGATCCCATATATACTCTTCATCGCTATCGAAGTAGATTTCCGGTAACCTTCCCGGTGAGATGCGATAGACACGTCCGCGTGGCGAGGTTCCTACATAAAGATTGTCTTGAGAATCGATCGCGATGGCGCGCGTCAGGATCTTATCCGGGCTGAAATAATTACTTACCTCACCCTGGGGACTGACTTTTAGGACTGTTCCATTATTCCCGGTTGCGAGGTAGAGGTTGCCTTGTGAATCAACGACACCGGCCCAGATTATGGGTTCGGGTAGCTCAGCGACTTCTAATAATCCTGGAGCTAATTGCAATGACCCCTGGTTCCCGAGAGATACGTTTTTAAAATCGCCTTCAATAAAATCAAAGTATTTTTCATGGGCGATAGACTGTGTGCGCACGCCATAAAGTGAAGTAAAGACAAAGCTACTACAGAGTAGGGAAATTAGAAATTTTTTCATCGGGATATTATTCGAGCGTAATGGGGTAAGCGTATTGACCTTGAAACTGGCTTGAAAGAGGGATGGCTGTTTCCCAGAGCGTCGTGGCGGTAATTGTCTGACGCGCTATATTGTTTGCGGGCGAAGAAAACTGTTCAACCACCGAAGGTGGTAGATCATATAAATTTTCTCCCTCCAACCTTAAGCCCGGTGTGTCTTTTAATAGTTTTAGATAGATCGCCTCACGACTTCTCCCCGCCCGCAAATTATCGACAATATCCTGGAAGGATGACACATACCCATCCAATACATTATCTACGCGTTCAGCCTCTTTTGCATCGGCAATCAGGACAGTCAATACATCACCGGAGTGAAGATTCGCGGGAACGGGAATAGAGACTGGATGAAAAGTCGGGTCTTTGTGATAGTGGTAGAGACTCAGCACCAGATTAATTGTGCTTCCTGCGCGGACGCGCCTCGACGTTACTCTTACTTCTTTGAGGTAACTAAGCTCCCAGTGATCACTTATCTCTATCTCCAAATCGATACCGCTCACTCTAGGGATAGCAAATGCATTGTCATAGAGTTGGCTGATTTTATTCTGGAATTCCATCGTAACACTATAAGCTCCCTTTGGACCGGATGCTATCTCACGGTATTTAATAGGTGCGAATCCATCAATGGCGATGCGTCCGTCGATAGTAAATGTCTGTATCTCACCTGCTTCCAGGGTTGAATTAAGTGACTCCATGAGAGCGATGCCGATTAAGATAGGAGAAAGGGTAGGATGTTCGAATAGATTGCCCGTAAAATGCCGTTCTGCTCCATTCGCGTTGCGAGTACGAATGGATAGGGACGTAAGAGGCGGCAACGGTCCTATCTTTCCCGCAATGCTTGTCAATCGATCCTGATAAATTGAACCTAAAAGAGGTCCGGTATTTGTAAGTTTAAATGACTGGGCAATAGACTGGACAACGGTAATGATCTCCGCGCCCGCCATGGGAATACTTGCGGAACCGTATTTTAGAAAGGGGTGACCGAAAGCCAGGATGGTGTCATTTTTTCGATAAGTAACAGTCCCTGTCGCCGAAATATTAAAATCACCGTTCATGAGGACAGCTGATACCGGCGCGCCCGGTTCGAGTTTAAATTTCGAGTCCGGTGAAGCACTCCCCATCGGCGCTTGCATAACTTGTAATCCTAAATCTTCTAATTGAGATTTAAATACATTTAAAGTTTGCTGTGATACACCGGATACAAAAAGAGGTGTCGGTTGAGGCTGCAAAAGTGATTCCACCATTTCATTAGATATATTTTGATTCCCACTCGCGAGTTGCCATTTACTGTGTTCAAGCTCATTTCGCTGACGATTTTCCGACACGTTTGATCTTTTAATCGTTGGTCGGTGTTTAGGCGCTGGCGGCTCTACGGGGTAAGCATTAATGAGTTCAATCATATCTTCTATCGGGGTAACGAGAATAATAGCCTGTTCCTTTGGCCAGCTGTATCCATAGGCATAGGCGCCGACCAGTTTCCCGTTAATATAAACTGGACTACCGCTCATCCCGGCAACAGGTCCCGTCAGCATATTTTTCGTATCAATCGCTTCGCAGATGATAACCGATCTTTTTGGCCCGACAAAATTGTGCGCTATGCCGAGCACCTTGAGTTCAAAATTCTCAATCGTCGTTCCTGAGACAACAGTCTTCCACATACCTTTCATTCCCGGCTTTACCGCGGTTAAAGGCATTATTTCCGGTTCGGTAGCGCAGAGAGAAACGACCGAGAACAATAGAATATTGATACTGCAGACTAGGTTTCGAAAATGCATGAATATTATAGCAAAACTAAATATAAAAAGAGGCTCAAGTTCTTAAGCATATTAATTGGGACTATATAGCACCCTTTTCGTTCCCGTGATAAAGGGTCTTTGTCTTCCCTGTTACATTCTTCTCTAGAACTATATGATGATCTAACGATACAATTCGATTATCCGCAATCTTATACGGTTTCGCTATTTTGTTATTCAAATAATAGGAAGTGTAATGCGGTTGATCAGTTACCCTTGTTTTTTTGCTTTGCCCTGATTGGCAACTGTCTGCATAGCTTTTTCGACCGCCTCAGGATCGCCGAGATAGTGGTGGTTAACAGGTTTTAATGACTTATCTAATTCATAAACGAGTGGTATTCCCGTAGGGATATTGAGTTTGACGATTTCTTCATCGGGAACCTGATCGAGAAATTTTACGAGCGCGCGCAATGTATTACCGTGAGCGGCAATGATAACCTTTTTGTTTTCTTTAATCACTGGCGCGATACTCTCGTACCAATAAGGCATAAATCTATCTACCGTGTCCTTGAGGCACTCGCTCAAGGGAAGATCCTGTTCGGATAAGTCCGCATAGCGCGGGTCATGGCCAGGGTAATGTTCATCCGACTTGTTGAGAGCGGGTGGGGGAATATCATAGCTGCGACGCCAGGTCAAAACCTGGTCCTCCCCGAACTTTTCAGCGGTTTGCGCTTTGTTCAACCCCTGTAACGCGCCGTAATGTCTTTCGTTGAGTCGCCATGATCGTATAACAGGAATCCACATAAGATCTATTTCATCTAAGGCTAACCAGAGTGTACGGATCGCACGCTTGAGAACAGATGTAAAGGCGAGATCAAATACATAACCTTCTTTTTTTAGTAACTGTCCTGCTATTATAGCTTCACTTATACCCTGTTCTGACAAATCCACATCAGCCCACCCGCTGAACAGATTCTCCTTATTCCAAATGCTTTCACCGTGTCTTAATAATACGAGCTTACTCATTTCGTGTCCTTATCCATCGATTAATTAATATAAAAATTCACTCTACATATAACTCATGATAGTAACTGTTGCATATACACCGAGCAGTATGAATCCGAATGGCCGATTTAATTTATCCTTGGAAAAAGTGATTCCAATGCGAAATATAATAAGAATTACAAGCATCGCGGGAAAAAGAAATTTAAAGAAATGAGGAGGGGCTGAAAGCCCACCCAGTGTTACCGCAGAGGCAGAACCGGCGACGAAGAGGACATTGAGTATATCCGCGCCGATGATATTTCCCACCGCCAATTCCCCATGACCTTTAGTTACAGCAGTGATGCAGGTAATCAATTCCGGGAGTGATGTTCCAAAAGCTACCAGGGTAGCTGCAATGATGCTGTCGGGGACATTGAGGCGCACCGCTGTTTCCTCGATCGCGGGAATCAGGATACGTGAAGAAATCACAACGATCACGATAGAAATAAATAATTTGAATAGGGTATAAGCTATTTTCGATGACTCTTCATTTCCCCTTTCATCTTCAACCGCTATTTCCGAGCTGTCTGTTATTACCCATTTCAAGGTCAACCAGAGATAAGCAATGAGCAGAAGAAGAAAAATAAAACCCATATACTGTGGTAATCCACCACCCTCGGAAAAGGTTTTATTCAGGCTTCTGTATGGGATGCAGGCAAGGACTAGAAGAAAACCCGCGCCCAATTGAATCCACCCCTGCCGATTAACGATTTTTTTATTGAGCGGAAGGGGTGACAAAACAGTAGCTAACCCAAGGATTAATCCTGTATCACATATAATCGATCCCACGGCATTGCCCAAAGCCAGTTCAGGGTTTCCCGCTATTGCCGCGAATACGGAAACGGATGCTTCGGGTAATGTGGTGCCGATACTTACAATCGTTGCGCCGATTAATATCTTGGGCACACCCCAACGGAGAGAAAGCGTTACCGCTTCTTCAACCAGCATGTCAGCTCCCCGCGCAAGCGTATAGATGAATATTGCGATAATAGCAAAGAGAAGGGGCAGCGACTGTGCCTCCATCAGATGTTGAAGCAGGGTTTCCATTATAATAGGATAAGCAGATTAGATTACTTTAATATCAGAGGTGCATACATGTGCCGAATGAAATAATCAAAAGAAAATTTGATTAGATAATCGAATCTGAGGTAATCATTGGTTCTTTATCTTCAATTCCTCTTGCCTGGACAGTTCGATAATACTTTAATACTGAGTCATAATGAGCGTAGCCGACAAAATAGAAGATACCGCAGCTAATTCTATTCAAAGTGTGCGCGCGGAGGGGTGGTGTCTGGTGAAAGGAGTGATTCCCGAGGAAGAGTGTGAGAAAATACGACAGGGCATTTATGATGTGGCAAGGGCAAATCGCAAAGATTATGCCATCGAAGGACTGACTTTTCTGCCCGCTTTTATCAATCATAATCAATCCTATGCAAAGTACATCGCGGATCCTAAGGTATTGGCCGTCGTCAAAGGAATATTTGGTTCCCACCCTCGCGTTTCCTATACGTCAGCGCTCATAAATGAACCTGACAATAAAAGGGGTTCATGGCATGCGGACTGGCCGTTTAATGCGCAAAAAGCTGGTCATATCCCGAGTCCTTACCCCCTGGATGTAATTTTCCATTTAACCACCCTTTGGATGATTTCCCCCTTCACGGTTGAAAATGGGGGCACGCTTATTCTTCCCCGGAGTCATCGTAAGCCGACCAATCCAACCTGCGAACCGGACGGAGATTGGACTCAACCCCTTGAAGGTGAAATGAACGCGACTGGTCCCAGTGGATGTGTACTGATACTGGATAGTCGCATGTGGCACGCAACGGCGAAAAATATTTCCGACAAACCGCGAGTGGGGCTGGCGATTCGCTACGCGCCATGGTGGCTGAATCTGGATATTCTGATGCCGGGCTCGGAAGAGCGTAAAATGATGGTGGACGAACCCGGTGTTTCGGAAAATGAAGTGCCCCGATTAAAGCAAGAGGTCTACGATAATTTACCCAATGAAACTAAGCCACTCTTTCGCCATTGGTTACATGCGCGTTGAAAATACAACGGGATGGTTATTAGAATAAGAGTTGAATAATCCCACTGGTAACCGCTAGATTTATCCAATGAGTGATTTCGACTTAAGTTATGATTATAATTTAGGTTACGATTATGTTAATTCATTTGTCCAATGGACGAGCTTTGAGGACGACCACACCCCGCGCTGTGCTTTGCATGCCAGTTGCAAGGTGCGCGGTAAAGGCGAAGAGTTCAGAGAATACTTTTTAAGTCATCCCTGCGCGGGTGAAAAAATGTATGCGGACACACAATTAATATTGCTCCCGGCATCTGAGTTTCACGTTGTTTTTTCTGATGATGGACAGTTTATGTTTGTAAAATCCTTCGAATCGGAGCCCGGGTTTGAACGCATGGCTTATCGTCGGGGAGATACCGTTAAAAGGAAAAACGTACAGATGAAAGGGGTCATCGATATTTTGGAAAGCGGCTTGAGGTATTTTGTCGAAGTTTCGGAAATGACTACCTATAAGGAAGTCCATGACGCGATGGTTGGTAACAAGCCCATTCTGGGGAGAACACGCTATCTTGCGAAAAAGGGTGATGAAGAAATCGAAGTAGTAGCTGAATATCCGGTAACGGTTATGAATACACGGCACGACCATGATACATGGCAGGTCGATACCGGCCCCATGCTGCTCCCCGACTTTTCAATTGAACACAATCTTGAAGTTGCGCTCTTTCGACAGGCTTACATTGCCTATAACCGATGGGATTATGCTGAATGCGCGATGCGCTTACCGGTAGCGATTGAAGGGGTGGACCACCCCGTCCTCTACTATGAAAATTGTGGGCCGCCCGGTACGGAAGTGCGCAATCAGTTGTTCGTCGTAAAAGTTATTTAGTATGCGGTTATGCGGTTACGCGATAATGCGTATAAGCGTGAATGCGGAGATGCGTGATATTACATCTTAAGAATTCATTAAATCATACTCCTTTACTCTCCCTGACCTTTCGGTTCTCCGACTTTCTGGCCCTCAGGCTTGGAAGATGTTGTTCCGCGACTGCTAAACTCGGATCACGCCTTATTGCGTATATCCATAACCGCATTCACGCTTATACGCATTATCGCGTACCCGCAATCCCCGCAATCAGGCTTTAACCACTTTACCGGCTTTGATTGCTTTGGCCGATACCCACATTCTTTTTACCTGGCCACTGGCCAAGCGCACTCTAATCTTCTGCACATTGGGTCGAAAAGTGCGTTTGACTGCCTTCGTTATATTAGTACCGATGCCCCCGCTCTTTTTAGGTATACCTTTGCGATGAATTAACCCACCGCGAACGGGTCTCTTGCCAGTGATTGCACAAATTCTAGACATAGTAATTTATCTCTCTCTTAAAAAAGGTGAGAAAAATAGTCTTTACCCGTGTTAATGCAAGAAAAAATAGAAAACAGATCAGATCCATCACGCTTATATTATCATTTTAACTTTGCACCTTAGAATCGATCTAATCAATTTAATGAGAAATAAACGATGAATCCCTTTGAAAAAGTAAGCATTGGCGAAACCGGCGTCGAGGTGACTCGCCTCGGGTTGGGTGGGGCACCATTGGCCGGAATGGCTGCATTTGATGAGGATTATGAGAATTATCTGAACCGGAGCTTTGCCGAAGCGCTTGAAATCATTCAAACCGCTTATAAAATGGGGATCCGTTATTTTGATACGGCACCTTTGTACGGCGTCGGTCGCAGTGAAGTCCGTTATGGCCGGATTCTCAGTCAATTACCAAGGGACAGTTTTTCCCTTTCGACCAAAGCATCGCGCTTACTTGTTCCGGAAGATCCGGATTCCCTGGATCCCTATAGTGAGGATGGCATCCCCAAATATAAGGTTGAATTTGATTTCAGTGCTGACGGTCTCCAGCGATCCCTGGAGGCTAGCATGAAGAGATTGCATTTGGATTATACGGATATTCTTTTCTTGCATGACAGCGATTTTTATCCCGAAGACGCTGAACGCAATTCCATCGAGGGATTGACCGCGCTACTTAAGCTGCGGGATAGCGGCTTGGTTAAAGCTATCGGAATGGGAGTGAACCATTGGGAAACTCCCGCTAGCATGATAAAACAATTCGATTTGGATGTTATTTTACTTGCCGGTCGATACACCCTTTTAGATCAGACATCATTGCCCGAATTTATACCCTTATGTCTAGAGCGGGGAGTGAAAGTTGTCATCGGAGGTCCCTATAATAGCGGCATCCTCGCGCGCGATCTCAACCAACCCGTGACTTTCAATTACGAGTTAGCACCTGAGGCTTTAGTGGATAAAGCGCGCAGGATCAAAGCTGTCTGCGACCGACATCAGATCGATCTGAAAGCCGCCGCGCTTCAATTTATCATTGCTCACCCGGCGGTTGCCTCTGCTATTCCCGGATCCGCATCTCTTGAAGAATTGGAAGAAAACATTCGCATGGCGCAGCAAGAGATTCCATCAGACCTCTGGGCAGAATTAAAAAGTGAAAAGCTCATCCCCGATGAAGCCCCAACGCCTTGAGTGGTGCGCCAATTTTCAAGACATACCTTTTTCTTATCGACCGGGCAGTGATTCTAGGGATTGACAACAATCATGGGGATGCCCAGATTAATTTTTAATCAACTAATTATTAAACAATAAAGTCATGGCATATACACTTCCAGAATTAGAATATTCATACGATACATTGGAACCGCATATTGATGCGCGGACGATGGAGATTCATCATTCAAAACATCATGCAACTTACATTACTAAGGCCAATGCGGCTCTTGAAGACGCTGGTGATCTCGCCGGTAAGTCAGTTGAGGAACTTATTGCTGATGTTGCGAATCTTCCAGATAAGGTAAAGGGTCCTCTGCGTAATAATGCAGGTGGCCATGCCAATCACTCTTTTTTCTGGCAAACACTTTCAGGTAGTGGTGGAGGAGAACCTTCGGGTGATCTCGCTGCCGGAATCAATGACGCATTCGGTGGTCTCGATAGTTTTAAAACAGCATTTACCGATGCAGGTGTTAACCGCTTCGGAAGTGGTTGGGCTTGGCTTGTCGTAAACGCCGAGGGAAAACTCGCGGTCACTTCTACGCCGAATCAGGATAGTCCATTGATGAAGGGTCTGGTCGATGTGGAGGGAACACCGATCATTGGGCTCGATGTCTGGGAGCACGCTTATTATTTAAAATATCAAAACGTGAGGCCGGACTATATCGCCGCTTTCTGGAATGTTGTTAATTGGGCCAAAGCCGAAGAAAGATTTAAAGCAGCAACCGGTTAAGGGTTTCTGGATGCAGGATCCTGCATCGTTTTCCCCTACTATTTTACGCCCGCCCGAGGTAAGACCCGTTTTCTGTACTCACTCTAATCAGGTCACCTGACTTGATGAAAAGTGGAGTTTGTACAATAACTCCAGTCACCGTTGTAACCGGCTTGAGAGCGCTACCCGAGGTGTCTCCCTTGAGACCTTCAGGGGCATCAGTTACTTTCAATTCTACGGAAGAGCGCAGTTGAATCTGTACTGCCTGACCGTCGACAAAGAGAATATCATACTCATTACCTTCGGATAGATATTTTTTCGCATCTTCGATCATATCTTCCACCAAAACCGTATCTTCAAAGGTTTCAGGATGGAGAAAGTGGTAGCCCTCTTGATCTAAGTAACTGAACTCTAATCGCTGAGAGTCGGTCATAAGTATTTCAACATTATCCGTACTGCGGAATTTTGTCGTTGTCGTGCTGCCACTCGTCAAATTGCGAAGCGTGGTCTGGACAAATCCAGCTTGTCGCCCTTGCGTCCGATGCATCATATCGAGAACTAAATGCGGCGAGCCATTATAGTTAATAACTTTACCTTTACGAAGTTCTGTAGGTGAGGGCATTGATTGTTTGGCTCTGTAATTTAGTTAGTACAATTAATAGTGCGAACATGTGATTAGGCTATTGAGGGGAATGGTGTCAATCCTGAGACGCATCATTCTCACACAAATATAGACGCTTTACAATTGCGCTAATAGCCGTAGGGTGATGACAGTAAGTATATTTATGAAACAGCGGACGATCCATCGTGAAGCCTCGATCAAAGGGAAGGGCTTACATACGGGCGAGGAGGTACAAATGACCTTGAAGCCGGCACCAGAAAATCACGGTGTCGTCTTTCGGCGCGTTGATCTGTATGGAAAACCGGAGATCAAACCGAATGCTGAAGTGGTTTCAGATATGATGCGGAGCACTTCAATATCGAGTGGTCACGTTACTCTCAATACAGTCGAACATATTCTCAGCGCGCTCAGTGGGACGGAGGTGGACAACGTGCTTATTGAGATCGATGCGAGTGAACCACCTATTCTCGATGGATCAGCTAAACCTTTTGTGCAATTAATCCAAAAGGCTGAGCCAATTGAACAGGATACAGAACGCGATTATTTCGAACTCAAAGAACCCGTTTCCGTAAGCAGGGGCAATAGTTCTTACATTGCCCTCCCACATAACGGCTTGAAAATCACCTGTACCTTAACCGATGACCGGGGCGGATCACATACCCAGCATATTTCGCTTGATATTAATTCTCAATCTTACATCGCCGATATTGCGCCTGCGCGGACCTTTGCGTTTTTTGAAGAGGTAGAAAAGCTTCGCCAAATGGGAAAAATTCGTGGGGGTAGTCTGGACAATGCGATCCTCATAAAAGGCGATACTATACTTTCCAAGGAACCCTTGCGTTTTAAAGATGAACTCGTCCGGCACAAAATACTGGATATTCTTGGAGACATCACACATTTGGGGAAGCCCTTAAGGGCGCACATTATCGCGGTGCGACCCAGCCATGCTCTCAATCATGCCCTGACTAAAGCGATTTATGATATTATGCGAGCGGAAAGCAATGGTCGGCAAAAAAAGGAAAAACAGACCCCGTCAGTAATTGTAGCACCTGAGGAAACGGTTCTTGATATTCGGCGCATCCTCGATTTGCTGCCTCATCGATACCCCTTTGTCATGATCGATCGAGTGATCGATATTAAAGGAGATAGCGAACTCGTCGCGATTAAAAATGTCTCAATCAATGAACCCTACTTTCAGGGACATTACCCCGGCCGCCCCATTATGCCGGCAGTACTGCAGATTGAAGCCATGGCCCAGGCAGCGGGAGTCCTGCTCCTTCGCCAGATATCAGGAGATGGAAAAGTTGCGCTCTTTATGAGCTGCGATAAGGTAAAGTTTCGACACCCCGTGGTGCCAGGAGACCAACTGGAGATACAAGTGAATTTGGATAAGATAAGAGGAGGTAAGATTGCCAAGGCAAGCGCATCCTGCAAAGTGGGAAAGAAAAAAGTATCTTCTTGTGAACTGATGTTTGTGCTAGTTGATGATGCGGATGAGGCATAATTTAATATCCCAGTCCTTTCGATATTAATAAGACGTGGCAACTGATATTCATCCCACTGCAATAGTGGAATCCGGAGCTGTTCTGGATGATAATGTAACAATCGGCGCTTATGCCTACATTGGTGCTAAGGTTGAATGTGGTGCGGGAACTATCGTCCGGCATCATGCAACCGTAGAGGGAAAAACTATTATCGGCCGCGACAATGAGATTTTTTCCTACGCTTCAATCGGGGGTCAATCACAAGACATGAAGGCCAAAGGGGGCACACCCGGTCTCAAAATTGGAGACAAAAACATCTTCAGAGAGTACGTCACTGTTCACTGCCATTCTGTGGATGGTGAATATACAATCCTTGGCTCTCACAATTACTGCCTCGCATACAGTCATATTGGGCATGAGTGCATAATCGGTAATCATTTCATCCTCGGTCACAACAGTACCTTGGGTGGACATATGATAGTGGAAGATTATGTCAATGTGGGCGGACATGTAGCTTGTGTTCCTAAATGCCATCTCGGACAGTGCGCTTACATCGGAGGGTATTCGAAGGTGGCACAGGATATTCCCCCCTTCATGATTGCGGATGGAAGTTCGGTAACGATTAAAGCGGTCAATAAAATCGGTATGGAGCGCCATGGGTTTTCAGTGGAGGATATCAGCTTGGCGAAGCAAGTTTATAAGATTTTATATCGTGAGGGGCTCAATCGCAGTCAGGCATTGGAACGCTTGCGGGCACATAAGGAGGCCAATTCACCCATTATCCAGGCGATTATCGTTTTTGCCGGGAACAGTGAGCGCGGTTTTGCATGATTTGTATTACGCGTTCTACTCTCGCGATAGCTGCTCATTGTCCCGCGATTGCGCCTTCTTTGCGTCACCGATCTTTTGGAGGTATTCGAAACTAAAGAGTCCGGTATTATGGCCATCGCTGAAATAAAAACGGATAGCATAATTACCGATTAAAATCCAATTGCGAACTTCTACACCGGGAAACTTTTTCGGACCGTCTCCGCCGTGCAGGTTTCCGAGGATATCGCGTTCACCCATATTTTCCGCGCTCGGTGAGCACGCCCGTAATTCCTCCATCTTAAAAAAATCTTCCCTTCCATTGGGCCACATAATTGCCACCTCATTACCAATGAACTGAATATTCGACGGTGGTTTTATCATTTAATTACTATTCCGGTGAATTTAAGCGATTCTCTTTAAAATTATCAAAGCGAGGGAGGATAAACGAAAGGTATTTTTATTCACTTTTTATCTTTAGAGCAGTCTCCGATCACCCGTTGGGTGAAGTCATTTTAAGCATCGATGGGGATTTGAAGCGGCTATGCTCAGTTGAATGGCTTGGTCGTGAGCGATATAAGTTGCTCAACATTAAAAGGATAAGTTCACAAGAGAGCAATTGTTAATCAAAAAAATATTTCATTTAACAATTGATATTATCGTTAAAATAGCATTATTTCCGGCCCATGAAGAGATTGATCCTGGGACTCCTATTTTTACCCCTAAGTTTAAGTGCGCAGAAAAGCGAATCGAGCGCGGATGTATTTGTAACCCTACCTGATTTTTCAGTCACGGAGACAAGAGTAGCCAACCCGGAACCAGCCGGCACTTTTGCGTCTGCGATTACGGAATTGCGATTTGAGCCACTGATTGATGTGCAAACCCGGAACCTCGCGGAAGCGCAGGGAGATGTAACGATTCGCGGCGGCATTTTTGAAAATACGGGATTCCGGGTAGGGGCAGCCACCTTGTTTGATCCACAAACCGGTCACTACTTTGCCGAGATCCCGATAGCACCTCAGATGCTTTCGGTGCCAACAGTAATTACGGGTATAGAGAATGCGCACGCGGGTTTTAATTCGACCGTAGGCTCTATCAATTATGCATGGAATCCAATACGCAATGGGGGTGAAACCGGGATAGGAATTGGAGACAACAACTTAAATTTACAGCGAATTTATTTTGGAGCGGTAAATGAATATAATGATGAGGGTAATACCGTGGGAATTGATCTTTCATTTTCCCGATCGGAGTCCGACGGCACGCGTATGTATGGTGATCACAATTTTAATCGATACGCGGGAAGAATTCAGTTGCTGGGTGAGCGTTCACAAACGGATTTATTTGCCGGCTATCAATCGAAGTTCTTTGGGTGGCCCAACATGTATACCCCTTTCAATGTAAATGAGACGGAAAATTTACAGACAAATCTTTATCTCCTTAATCACCGAGAAAATTTTGCTGATGACAGTTATATAGAATTCACGGGTTACTATCGGCGGCACAAAGATGATTATGAATTCAATCGTTTTGAGCCGGGTCAATTTAATCCGTTTCAGCATGAAACCAAAGTCTGGTCAGCTGGGATTCAGGGGTATCAGGATTTTCAGAAAATTGCCCTCAATTACAGTGCGCAATTTTTGGCGGATGAGATTAATTCAAGCAATCTGACATTTGGCCCCTTCAGCTCACGCAGTTATTACAAATTCACGCTTTTGCCCGAATGGCGGCAGGCATTGAATGCTGAGACAGATCTTATATTGCGTGCCGGTTTGAGTTATGATGACACGAATCGCAATCGTTCAAGAGTATCACCCATGGCATCGGTTTCCATTACCCAGAATGATGGAAAGGGCAGCGGACACCATTATTATTTTGAGTATGCCGAGAGTAGTCAGGTCGCGGGTTACACGGCAATTGCTTCAAACCCCAGCGGAGGTCTTTTTCGTGGCAAACCCGATGCGGCGAGAGAGCGCAGCCGAAATATTGAAGTGGGCGCTGATTTTATCCGTCCACAATGGCAGGGTCACATCGCCATCTTTTACCGGCTCGACAAAGACTTATTAGACTGGACTTACAGCTTTGAAAGCACCTCCGCGCGTACCGCCAACAATGTCGATATCGATACGTTTGGAACCGAAGCTACTTTTATTACTCATTGGCAGGATCTCAATTTTATTTTGGGGTATACTTTTCTCAATAAAAGTGAGGATTATGGAATCGCCGATGTTGATGCCAGTTTTTATGCATTAAATTTTCCCCGTCACCGATTGACCGCGGCACTAACTTATCGTTTCTTAGATCAATTGGAATTTCGTCTCGATAATGAATTTCGTTCCCAGGAGGAAAATCTACTCCGTCGAAGTTCAAACGAGGCTGCGCTTACTTCGCTAAGCCTGGTATGGTACCCCCCTTCATTAGAAGGATTTGAATTTAGTTTTACCGTGGATAACATCTATAACAGCAATTTTGAGGAAATTCCCGCTACCCCCGCCGTCCGCCGCCAAATATCCGGTTATTTCAGTTACAAGTGGTAGTCCGGAGGACCGGAAGGAGGGAAAGCTGGAGGGAGGGAAGGCGGAAGGCCAGAGAACCGGAAGACCAGAGGGGAAGGCCGGAAGGCCAGAAAGCCAGTTGATCGGTGTGTCGGATTGACCTAAGCTTAATGTAATTCTTGGGAATCTCCGCATTACCGCTTATACGCATTTACGCATGTGAGGATGTCGGACTCCGCCCTCGGTACGCGTATGCGCATTCACACGTGTGCGGTTTCTCCCGACTTTCGTTCGGCTATGAAGACGGCGAAAATCATTATTCCACCTCCCAGGAGAAGCCTTGGTATATCGGTACTTTCGCCAAAGAAAATAAGTGAGCAGAGAATAGCCAGGGGTATCTTAAGATTATTAAATACCGCCAGGGTCCCGACGTTACTCAGGGTAGCACCTTTGTTCCAAAGGAAAAACCCGACCCCGGATGGAAGTAATCCAAGATAGAGCAGGGCGCTAATTTCGGTTGCCTCAAGTTGGTCGAGATGGTCCCAACCTCCAGTCAGTGTCGTCATGATAGTCGTTACGACAACCGCTCCCAGGTAAAGAAGAGCAAAGACTTCATGATCTTTTATTTGGGTAAATTGCAATCGGACTTGACGGTATTCGATCTGGCCGAAGGCGAAACAGAGATTGGAAAATTGCATAAGTAAAAATCCAATAATAACCCCGCTTAAATTAATATCCTGGTAGCGGATTAACGCGGCGCCAAAGACCGCCATCAGTGCGGCACCGAGAAAATAGACCTGAAACTTTTTTTTATAAAAATCATTGATGATCGTAACATAAATCGGGGTAAAAATTGTAAATAATGCTATTTGGTAAGCTTCCAGGTACTGAAATGAAAAGAGATAACTACAGTACATCAGCCCATACTGTACCGCGCCGATAAAAAAAAGTCTTCCCATGATCAAGGGTGCCAGACCCTTCCATCGCAGTAAGGGCAGGAAAAGGATAGAGGCGAGCATCATTCGCACCCAGGCGACAAAGTTAGGATCGAGCCCGGTGAGATAACTTTTGATCAACCCAAATGAAAAAGCCCAGATCAGTGAGACAATGATGAGATATATCACGGGTCCTTTTTATAGGAATACGCGTTCAATAGTCCAGTAAGCTCCCGTAACGGCAATAACCAGGGAAGCGGGAAAAATAACGAACTTGCGGTACCAGGTTTTACTTATAAACCAACCGAGAAAGAGGTAAGCGGATCCGATGACGGTGAGCTGACCCAATTCAACCCCGACATTAAACGTCACTAGAGCCGTTAAAAAATCTTCGCGCGGGAGGCCAAGTTCAGAAAGGACGCCCGCAAATCCCAGTCCATGGAGAAGGCCAAAAATGAATACGACAACGGGCCTCCAGGGATTGAGACGAGAAGTCATTAAATTTTCAAATGCGACAAAGACGATCGATAAAGCGATCAGAGGTTCTACAACCGCCGAAGAGAGTGATACATAACCGTAAATGGATAATCCTAAAGTGATAGAATGCGCGATTGTAAAAGCTGTAACCTGCCAGAGCAGATAACTGAATTTAATGCTCAATAGGAAGAGGGCTAAAACAAAAAGAATATGATCCAACCCTTTGGGTAAAATATGTTCAAAGCCGAAATTGAGATAACGGGTCGCTACTTTTACTCTACTCGGCTGTAATTGCTGGTCACGTTTTTCTTCATCGGTAATTTTGATTTCGGATTCACTTATTTCTTCACGCGCGTCAGTTATTAGGGGTGCAGAAGAAGGTTCACTTTCACCATCCTCACTAACTTCAGCATCGGGTAGCTGTTCACTCTCAGTAATCTCAGATTGTTCAATTGCCATCTCATCGATAATCTCGAGCTTCTCAGTCTGCTCTAAATCAATGACTTCTTCAGTTTCAGTTTCCTCAATCACAACGGTTTCCGGCTCTACGTAGGGCGGAAAATCAAAGATATCAACAGGGTGCGCCAAAACCATGAGAGGAGTGCAAATGAACCCTAATAATCCCACGGAAATTATGTTCCCCACTGCTCCCGTGTGGTTAATATTCATCCTCCTAATCCTAAGAGCTTTAAAACAGCACTCCATCTTTCACTATAACTAACTGGGCTGTCACGCGCTATGAGTTGTGTGAAGTAAAGCGAAAGTAAGATGAGGTTCCATACACAGGCGAGATTTGCCACTAAATAGAGCGATTGAGTAATGAACCAGTTCTTCTCAAATTTATTGAGGAGCAAAGCATAACCAAGCATCGCAAAAAATATCGATGATTCAAATGCGCGATGGCCAAATGAAGAGCCAAACCACCAGCTATGCCAGGAAGCATTGATATAAACGATAGCAATGAACGAGATGATCCAGGATTTTGGAATACTTTTTTTAGTAAAAGTACAAATAATAAAAACGATCAGTCCTACGCATAGCAGGGGATGCCAGTTAAATAATCCGTGAAAATGAGAGAATAAAATCGGCCCTATTTGGGGGTGAAGGAAATCAAAACTTTCACCTTCGTAAGTGTAAATTATCCATGTTCCGTAGAGTAATTTCCAGGCTAACAATTGCACGAAGAGCATCGCCAGTGAAGGGATTATAAATAACGTAAGCTGTTTCAATTTTTGGCTTCCCGGATTATTACTGAATACATACTTAATAATGACCAGAGCCGGAAAAATTAAATAGGTAACCGCTGTGCTTCTGGTAATTATGAGAAAGCCGGAAAAGAAACCTAACCCGAACCACGCGCGCCAGTTCTGCGCATTGTCCATAATTTTAAATGTCAGGTAAAAGATCGTGAGGGTTAAAAAAAATACAGTGTTATGGCTCAAGGATACACGAGCGGTCTGGTAATATAGGAGTGGGCTGCTCAACCAGACGAAGAGCATTCCCAGCCACGCCGTGTTTAAGGGGACAAAGCGCGAAATTATTTTTACCGTCAGGAAGAGACTGATGACGGTATAAATCAATTGCCCAATCCAAATATAAATAAAGTAAATGGGCTCAAAACCCGTAGAGGGTAAGCCGGCGAGGAGGCTGATAAGATGGGCGAAAAGAAAAAAGGGGAGGTTAGCGAGGGCCCATCCAACGGGGTATTTATTCGGCAATAAACCCGTGTCTGTTCGCGATCCATTGAGAACAAATTCTTTCGTCACTGAATCGATGGTATTGGCCATTTCGAGTTCGTTGAAAAAATCGACATCGCGATCGATGACCGCGGAGCGGAGCCAGAAATAATAAAAACTGTCATCGAAACCCTGAAGAATGGGCTCCTGCTTAGGAGTAAACATACCGTAACCCTTATAGGCGATAGCATAGAGTGAACATAAAACCGCACACGCCGTAAGGATCCAAATATCAAATGGCCATTTCTTTTTAACCTTCATCGCTAGGACATTCCCTTTTACAAAAATTCATTATGCGTCATCCGATTCTTTGTTATCCACCCAATTCTGAATCCTTTTTTTAATTTGATCGCGAATAACCCTGATTTGTATTAACTTTTCCTCATCGCCACCTGCAAGTTTAGAAGGATCAGGGAAATTCCAGTGAAGTTTCGTCCCCGCACTTGGGATAGTAGGACATCTCTCGGCGCTTGTCTCATCACATACGGTTATGAGATGAGAAATATTCATGCCTTGTGTGATGACCGTGGATACACTCTGCGTTTGATGATGTGAAATATCAATACCGACTTCCGCCATGGACTTAACAACGAGGGGATTTAATACCCCCGGCTCAATCCCTGCGCTGATGGCTTCGTAATGCTCACCATAGAGCGAATTCAGCCATGCTTCTGCCATTTGGCTCCGAGCGCTGTTGTGAATGCATACAAAGAGTACTTTTAATTTCGGCACTTTTCCAATAGGAGTAACAATGAAATACGGAGATTAGTTAAGATTGATTAACGAACAATACCAAAATTTATTCTCTATGAATCACTATGCTAGAAATGCGATTGCTTTAGTTTTCATAGGAGTAGTCTATCTTACTCCTGGTGACGTCACTGCTCATCATGGCGGTAAGGTCCATATTTCACCCTTTCTAAAGCTTTATGTGAGAATAATTGATAATACGAGCATCGGTTCTGACGGCAGTTTCGGTTCGGAATTATCCGAACTGGATCGCTTCCGCTTCATGTGTGAGAGCATAACTGAGACCTTTGAAGCGGGTGAATATCCGGTCACTTTAAAATTCGTTCGCTTTGGCAAAGATATTCCTCCGGATGTAAACGTCCTCACTATTTCTATCACTCGTTGGTCACTCAACCGAGTCGGTGAGTATGAGACGCGTATTTTTGCCAAGCTGAAAGCACGTAAAGGGAAAATCAATCTTGGCTATTTTGTCGGACGCACTATTACGGTTTATATTCCCGATCGGGATAAAGTAATAAAAAATTTCAAAATGTCGGCGAGGGAAGCCCTGGAAAAACTTCTCCCTGAGCTACAGGCGCGGACGCTCCCGAGGAAATTTAATTGAGTTATGCGGCTAAAGTATTAATTTAGTTTACACTTTTCATAAACTGCGAAGGAGAATTAATATCACGCGGGAGTAGCTCAGGGGATAGAGCAGCGGTTTTCTAAACCGTTGGTCGGGAGTTCAAATCTCCCCTCCCGTACCATTTTAAGTAGATGGATAAGAGCTGTTTATATTAATATTAGCTAGAATTAGTCATGAATGCCATTGCCAGATTATTGCCATTAAATTGCGACCTTCGGCATATTTCGTCGTTAATTATGGTAAAATTATGGCAATGATGAAAAAGGGGGGGCGGGGGTCAGACAAAGACAGATCCCTCCAAATATTCAATTGGTTAACCCGTGTATGGCGGGGGTGTTTTTATCCGAGGGGATCGGTAGTAACACAACCATAGCTTAGTGTTTTGGAGCGCTGTGGAGTCGTGAGAGGGGGGTTAATAGTGTGGGTATACCAAGGTAACCCTTCGCATATATTTCCTCAATAAATCAAAGCGTTCTTTACTCTTATTAACTCACTCATCCTCCAACCCCACCTTGCGCATAAGTGCGATGAAACGGGGCTCTGATTGAAGGAAATCAAATACTGGAAAGGATTTATATAATTGAAGATGCGCATATTTCTCTTCTTTGTAGAGCCGTTCGAGCAGTTCTAAGCTCTGTTCCTTATGGCCTAAAAAGGGATAGAAGTGATAGGGAAACACAGATTCCAATTCTGGGGGATAAGCTACGGGCTCACCCGTTCGTGCATGCTCTTCTACGAGCGAAAGATAAAGCTTCACCACTTCTTTATCATTACCTGTAAGTTCAGCCCAGCGATTCAATGCGTGTGTGGCTTCCTCAAACCTTTCTTGAAGTAAAAACGTAGTTACCATGGAGTCCCATGCCCACAGGTGGTTCGAGTCCAGTGCCACCGTTCTTTCATACTGTTGAATAGCTTTGTCATACTGCCGCGCATAATAATGCGTGGCCCCAAGTTGAAGGTTGTAGACGGGAACAAAAGGTTCCAGCTCTAGAGCCTTTCTGGCCTCGACTTGTGCCTCTTCCAAGCGGCCAGTGATCATAAGAAGCCACGAATACCTATTATGCACAGGCGCATACTTTGGATTGAGTTCGATAGCGCGCCGATACTCCCTTTCAGCGCCTTTATAGTCAAAGTGGATCACCTCCCTTAAATGTCCAAAAGAAGTATGGGCCTCGGCAAGGTCCTGATCGAGAGCCAGTGCTTTCTTAGCTGCTTCTTCTGCTTTTGCTTTAACATCGCCCCATTTGACATTAGAAACTCTGGTAGGGAGAATCATATAAACATCCGCGAGACCAGAGTAAGCAAGGGCGTAGTTGGGATCCAAGGTAATGGCCTCTTTGAAGTATTTCATCGCAGCCATTAAATCTTCCTCGGTCTGCTTGTCGTACCCGCCCCGTCTGTTTAAAAGATAACGACCTAAAAGGTATTGGTCGTAGGCTTCGATGTTCTCAGTATAGGTTTTGACCAAAGGTTCACCCGCTTCACCCATGAGCTCTACATGAAGCGCTTTGGCAATTGCGTGAGAGATTTCATCCTGGATGGCAAAAATGTTTTTCAGCTCTCGGTCGTAGGATTCTGACCAAAGATGAAAGCCATCAGCAACATTGATTAGCTGGGCAGTGATGCGCAATTTGTTGCCTGCTTTTCGCACACTCCCTTCAAGCACGGTATTTACATCGAGTTGTTTACCGATTGATGGAATATCTAAATTTTCTCCCTTGAACCTGAATGAGGAGGTGCGCGCTGCCACACGTAGACCTGCAACCTTGGTAAATGCATTGAGGAGTTCCTCCGCCATCCCCTCGCAAAAATATTCCTGGTCCTTATTAGGGCTCATGTCGCGGAAGGGCAGGACAGCGATGGACTTTATTTCAGACTCAGGCTCAGGTGCTTTTCTCAATATGAAATACCCGATGACGGTTACCGATAATAGCAATAAAGGGATCAGGCCACCCAGGGCTGTGTTCCGCCATGTGAAAATCTTATGCCGATGAACCTTTTCCTCAGTGCCCACTTCTGTTGCAGCATCATCAGGATCAGTTTGTTTGGGCTTTGCCCTTTCCTGAACAAACGCGGTAGCAACAACCATCGGAAAGCCGACAAGGAGCAACACAACTGCCATAGTTGGAGACCACTCGGGTAATCCGAGACTGGTGGTTAAATGCTGAACGACCTGCAAGACTATCCAGCTGCCAACAAGATATATTACTATCACCTGCCAGAGTGAACGTCGATGAATCTCGTGGATGAGCTGAGTTAGGCTGGGCATGGCTATTTCTACGATGAGAAAGCAAATCCTTGTCAGGAATCTGGGCATTCAGCCTGAAGCCATTATGCTTAACTGTAAAGGCAAGAAGCAATGGACTGTGTGAGCATCCCTTTCTCACATCTAGTGTTCTCATTCGCACAACCGCAGGGACGTGGGCTATACTTAGATCCTAGGCGTTTTGAAGGGCTGGGGTATACCTAGATACCCCTTGGGTAATTTATCCGTTCAGATTACTAGCGAATATTAATTAAGTTCGCTCACTAAGGCGCATTACACCCACATATTTCTTACAGCGATGTCAAAGCTGGTGACAATACCGGTGCCCACATTTTCCCATGCCGTTTCATAATACTTATAACGTGGCCCGATAATTTTGTCATCTTGAATTACAACATATCCGTTATGATTTTGCGGTGGTATAATGACCATGTAAGGGGTATTCTTATTCGTATCGGGCCTGTGGGTATTCCATGCAAAGTCTTTGCCTGCCTGTGACGTCAATGGTTGCCGGGTCGCTTTATTTTCCATTAATAAAGTATACTAGCTTCTTAGGTGTTTAGCAAACAATGATACCTGATGCCTGA
Source organism: Opitutales bacterium (assembly GCA_963692525.1). GTDB lineage: Bacteria > Verrucomicrobiota > Verrucomicrobiia > Opitutales > PNEW01 > PNEW01. Next base: position 3,622,994 of record OY829953.1, on the reverse strand, counting down.
TAATCCACAAACCAATTGCATCCTTGATGATAACCCATTTCAAACTTAGCATTCTTCGAGTGTCAGCGAGCGATGAGAGCGTTTTGATGAGCTGGGGTAACCTGTTTGGTATAACCTAAAAGACAAAACACTGTAGTTACTCGCTGTCGCTGTTTAGGGGTAAAATTGATTCTGTATCTATGACTCTTTCCAACACGGCACTCCCTGTTCGCATACCGCTTTTACGATAGTTACTATTTGCCTTTCTCCCCGCAATAACCGAGACTCGCTAAAAGCTTGTTAGCTAATCTAATGTTAGATTTTGCAAACTTATAAGATAGATTGTGGTGGACTACACTAAAGCAATCTTTGAGGAAACTTATGAAAGCAATTGTATATGAAAAATACGGATCACCGGATGTTCTTCAGCTCAAAGAGGTAGAAAAACCTACACCCAAGGACGATGAAGTCTTGATAAAAGTTCATGCGTCATCCATAAATGATTGGGACTGGAATCTCCTGAGCGGTAACTTCCAGGGTCGCAGCGGGGCGTTTCTAAAACCAAAATACAAAATACTCGGGTCTGACATAGCGGGGAAGATTGAAACAGTTGGCAAAAACGTAACGAAGTTTCAGCCAGGCGATAAAGTGTTCGGGGATCTATGTGGGTGTAGTTGGGGTTGTTTTGCAGAGTATGTGTGCGCTCCTGAAAATACCTTGGATTTAAAACCATCCAAGATGACATTCGAGGAAGCAGCGGCTATACCTCAAGCAGCACTCCTTGCTCTGCAAGGTCTTCGCGATAAAGTAAAGATTCAGAAAGGACAAAAGGTTTTGATTAATGGTGCCGGTGGTGGTGCGGGTTCGTTTGCGATTCAGATTGCCAAATCATTTGGGGCTGAAGTGACTGGTGTAGACAGCACGAGGAAATTGAAAATGATGCGCTCGATTGGTGCAAATCATGTCATTGATTACACTAAAGAAGATTTCACCAGAAATGGGCAATGTTATGATTTTATTCTTGATTTTGCGGCACATCACTCGGTTTTCGATTACAAGCGCGTATTAAGTCCTAAGGGAGTTTATGCTGTAGTCGGAGGTTCCTCTGCTAGAGTTATCCAAGTTGTGCTCTTAGGATCCCTGATTTCAATGACCACGAGTAAGAAAATGAGTCTCCTATTGCATAAACCAAACAAGGATTTGGCTTTTATGAAAGAGCTTTATGAGTCCGGCAAAGTAAAACCCGTGATAGATAAACGTTACCAGTTAAGTAAGGTTGCTGAAGCTTTGAGGTATTTTGGAGAAGGACACGCCAAAGGAAAAGTAGTTATAACTATGGAAAACAATAACAAAACCTAACAAAGCGTTGCAACCTACCGCTATTCCGCTGCACTTCATTGCTACGTAAGTTCTGTTGACTCACACTAGCTAAATCACTGCAAACCGTCTCGGCACCAAAGCACCAGCCCCTCTCACTGAGTCAATCAGCTTTATCCAAGCCTCATCCTGCTTTTCAAAAGGTGCCCATGTCTGGCTTTCATATACTCCTAGGTTATCTGTAAAGGTAAGCTTGAACTGCTCACCATCCAGGACTGCTTGAGAATCATTTTCGCATAAACGAGGCAGACCTTCATTAACAAGGTCAACAATGGAGTGGTCTGTAGGTAAGTCCATCTCTCCACGTTCAATCTCTACATTTACCTTCTCCTGCTCCTGAGAATAAGCTTCACAGAATTTACGCCATGCTGATTCTAGGAAACGCACCAGGATGATTGATGGCTTACCGTTACGGTGTTCAATGGAGTAAATAACTTCGGGCTTACCATCAGGTATCCATACCAGGCGTAGATGCCAGTCACCTGCTTCTGTGAGGCTCTACCTTCGGGTAGTATGAAGCTAGAAACTGGTCGTAAGCATTAGAGATTTTGTCGAGATCACTCATTAAGATTTAGTTAATAAAATTACAATAGATATCTTAGATAGATTATAGAAAAGTAGGGATAAACCACATTCAAATGAATCTCACTTAAACCAGTACGAATAACGGGGTCCGATCACCGCTGGAGTGACCCCAAAAAATCGTATCATTTACAGTGAGAGGTTATCGGGATAAACGGATGTGTGTAGAGAGTTTGTTGAATGGATTCAAACGCGGAAGGAATCGCCTATCGATGCGCAAGAAGGGCGGAAGGACTTGGAGATCGTAGAAGCGGCCTATCAGTCGGCGGCATCCGGTGAAGCAGTAAGGCTACCTTTATCAGATTAAGTCAGATAGAGATAAAGTGACTCTAGTATACCCTTTTATACTAATCCGCTGGCTTCTCCCCAATTTCATTCATACGTTGTTTTACTTGCTCATATAGATCAGGCGGTAATGGTCCAGCCTGAGCGGCAATGGCGTTGGACTGGAGATGGTCGAGATCGGCAGTGCCACAATGGTTGTGTGGCAGCCAAAATGAGAGAGCGTGAAACGTAGCACAAATTCGTAGCGATTCATCCCGCCTAGCAAGTCGTTAAGTTGGGCACGATCCCATTTGTCCCCGCGCTCTTGAGTATCGCGATGCCCCTTGGCGATACCACCGCGGATGATGATTCCAACCCCAGCTTCGGCAGCCTCTTTTATCATCTGCTCGTGTTTACGCTCAAGGGCGGAATAAGGAATCTGAAAAGTGTCAAATACACCCATCCTTACGAAAGCAGAAAGATGGGGGGCGGTAGAAGAAACACCGATGAAACGCGTCTTGCCCGCATCCCTAATCTCTTGCAGGACAGCAATCAGACCGTTCTGTTCAACTTCCTCAACGGATGGGTTATGCATTTGTAGAATGTCCACGTGATCGGTCTTCATCCTCTCTAAGCTCTGGTCGATGTTCTTGCGAAACCGTTCCGCGGCCCAAACATGGGCAGGTTCTTGGCGTATCCCTTCAGGACTGATGTTGCACCCGCATTTTGTTGCCAGGTAGAATTCATCGCGGCGATGGCTGATGTACTTACCGATACGCTCCTCGCTAACTCCATAATCGGGAGCGGTGTCGATGAAATTGATGCCCAAGTCGAGGGCGCCGTTTAGTACCTGCTCGGCCTCTTCATCAATGGTCTATCTGCCTCTGAAACTGGAAGCGCCACGGAGCTCCATTGCCCCGAATCCAAGCTGCGTCACTTCTAATTCCGTACGCCCGAGAATCTTTGTCGGTAGTTGCTTTTCATTTTGCATGATCAATCTCCCTTTTACATGTGTATTAGTAATCCACGCGCCAACTTAAACCATGGGGTCTATTCAATCTAAAGATATATCATCCGTTTTGCGAAATGAATTTGATATCCAATCTGAGCAAAAAGCTATTTTTTTGTCGATGAATCACGTACACGTATCTGGTAACCCCAGCTCTTCAGGGGCCTTATGGAGGTCGGAAGGCAAAGGGCCTTGCTGCGCAGCGGCCACGCTCTTGAAATCTACGAAAACAAGCAATGCTACGGTAATAACCCATCAAAGGTGCTGGAAAAATTAATTAAATATGACGCTCCTGACTGCTGGGTTCTATATCGTGCGACCAAAAAAATTCAAGAATGGTTTTTAAAAAATAAGATCCCGTGTGTCGTTGTCGGTGCATGCCATCAGGGGATTGATTTACCGTTCGTTAGTGAGGATTATCGAGCCATCTCTCGACATGCAGCTGGCATGATGTTAAGTTTAGACCACCGCAAGATTGCCGTGTTACTTCCGGATGATGAGAGAGCCGGGGATTTGGAAAGTGAGCAAGGTTTTTTAGAGGGCGTGCGACAATCTAAACACAGAAATGTAGAACCTGTTATTATCTATCATGATGATTCGGTTGAAGGACTCCATAAAACACTTAAGGAACTTTTTATTAAAAAATACCTACCTACCGCAATGCTGGTTGAAAATACGAATAATTATTTAACGTTAATGAGTTTTCTTGCTCAACGTAGGTTGTGTATTCCAGATGATATTTCTTTGATAGCAAGAGCGGGTGACAACTACTTATCGTATATATTACCTGAGCCAGCACGGTATTTGTTAAGCACGCATCCTATTGCGTCTAAATTATACCAAATAATTCTACAGTTGATTAAAGGAAATAAAGCAACACCTCGAGAAAATAAGATATTCCCTAAATTTATAAAAGGCAGTTCACTGGGGCCACCGCCTTATTGAGGGATTCTATTGATTTTAGGGTTACAAAAAAAGAATCAATTTTATCGATTTGCTTTATGTTCATCGAGTGATAAATCAGAGATCAACTAATAAACTAGACATGAATAAACGACACTGGCAAGAGAGCGCGCTCTCCCTCACCCACGGGAATATAGTTCAGCGGACAATTTTTCGTAAAGAAGGTGAGAAAGATTCCGGAGCTGTATTACGCTATATCGATTCCTTTTCCCGCTGCTCCTTGGAACCTGGAGTGAACTCACTTGCCCATATCAATGAGGGCATTCAAGAAGTATTCTTTGTCCTCAGTGGATCGGGTAAGTTGAGCACGAGTGCAGGGGAACAGACAATCAAGGAGGGAGATGGAATTCTAATCCCGGCGGGAATTGAGCATACTTTCACCAATGATGGAGCAACTATCCTGGAGTTGATGCTTGTTGTTGAAACACTTTCCAATGAATCTGCCGCCGGGCAGAATAAACCGCTTATTCGCAATTATCGTGAAAGTGCTCTGAGTATAGCCCACTGGTGTTATCTAGGCCATAAAATTTTCGATCAGGAAGACGGCTTTGATCAGATAAGTTATGTGGGCGTGGTAATCATCGATCCACTTCGAAATGGTGATAATCATAGCCATGGGCCGGACTATGATGAAGTATGGTACATGTGGCGAGGCCAAGCGATTCATCTCGTAGGCCAGGAAGTCTGCATCCAAACGGAAGGCACAGCGATATCAGTGAGTCCCTGTCATCCGGGTCATACCTTAATTAATGTTTCGGCAGAACCCATCTATCTATTTTTTTCCAGCAGTGTAAATCGAAACGTTTAACCTGGGATGCTTGGGTGAATCCTAAACCTTAACCGAGAATAAATGACAATAACCGCGAGTGAGACTTTGGAGATATCGTTTAAATAATACTAAAGAAAGAGGTGGAAGAGATGTTTACGCAGAGACAGATGGATCATTATTTGGAAAAGGGGTGGGTCATCATCGAAGTGGTATTCTATCATGCCGTGTTGGACAGTATGCAGAGACAGCGACGACCATGATTGAAAAAGAAATAAAGAACGCCGATGTTCCCGCCATGGCTAGTGAACGATTAGAAAGCGGAGAAATTTTTACCCGCAAAATTATGGATCTATTCTAATAGATATTGTTGAGATGAATGCTAAAACATTTGATGCGCGTAAGTATGCGAAGGAAATCGAGGATCAGGGTTATACGATTGTACCAGATACGTTGAGCGAAGTTCAGATTCGGGACGCGACAACGGCAATGCTCGAGGTCTATGAACGTGAACGCGAAATCAGTGAGACAGTCGAAACGCAGACCGAGCACGCACTGGGTGTTCACCACCTTTTCGCGAAGCATCGGTACTTCGAGGAATTTTATCTCAATGACAAAGTGAATGCGGTCGTTCGACTTGTGTTGGGTGACGACATGGTTCTCACGGAGACCCATGCACGGTCCATTTTGCCGAGCGGTGGTCGCGAAGAGAGACATGGTTTCCAGGTACACGTGGATCGCGTGCCATATTGGTCTGGTCGTGACCACGAAAACTGGGACACTTGAAAAGTTAGTCTGGGCCACCTGAAACAGGGTTTAATGAATTTATACTGTCTATGGTTCTTCGAAACCTTATAGTGATGGGAGTGAGTTGATATGAGCCGTAACATATCTCGCAAGAGTGACAGTCGCCCAGGGTTAACCGCTGTGGTCATCTCGGGTGAGTTGGTGGACAACAACAGGGCGGCGCTAGTTCCGGCCCTCGAACATTTGCGCACTTACTGGGAGCGCTATTTCGACAAGGGGAGTTTTCGCATCGCTCCGAAGGGCGATGGCGGGTCTGCAGATTTGCGGATTCTGATCGGCACCAGGGAGACACTGACCGAGATCGACACTCTGGAGAAAGAGGGAAGGATACAGAAGCCCTCGCTGGAACCGGAGAGCTTCGCCCTGGACATTACAAGTGTTGACGGACAGCAACTGGCTGTACTCCGGGCGGCAGACAGACTCGGTTTGCAATATGCGGTATATGGCTTTGCCGAGCATTTCCTGGGTATGCGCTTTGTCCATCCGCTGTTCGACGTGGGGCCGGAGGAACCGCCGGCGCCCACGGAACTGCACCTGGAGGAAAAACCGTCCATGCCGTTGCGCGTGCTTTATGAAACCTCGCATGTGAATGGAGGGATGCTGCGCGGCACGAAGAGGGGATTGGCGCATTTCAGCGATATCGGGGCATGGCGCCTCGAGGACTGGGCAGGCAATCACGAGCGCATGCGGCGTTACGTTGATTGGGCTGTCAAGAATCGCGCCAACGTGATCATGTATGATGACACGTTTCTGGACGAGAACCTTAAAATGGTCTCGGAGGCGATCTGGAAGTACATGGATCGACTCGGGCTAAAAACAATTTTAGATGTCAATCCCGGTCACTGTCGTCGTGATTTCCCAGGTATCAGCGATGAAGACTATTGCCAACCTACGGAGATTATCGGCAAGACCTATCCTCCGACCCTGTGCATAGAGAAACCAGGTTTCTGGAAAGTTGTGGAGAAAAAACTGGAAATCGCCAAGGCACATGCCCATCGGCTGGCTGGATTGGTTTGTTGCGAGTGTGAGGGAGCCATCGGCTGGGGAGCCATGGAAGGTGTCGGCGACGGAACTTACAGTACCCTGTCCGGAGGGCTGACTGATAATTGCACCACGCGGTTTGTGGAACCCATTCTTTTCAACAGCGGCTGTGTTACCTGCGGTGAGAAACCCAACGTCTGGAAGTGGGCGCAGGTGCTGGACCGCCTTAGTGATCCAAAGGGCACGGTCGCCTGGGGATTGCCGACGGTGGGCATAGGCAGGATACATTGCGGCATAGCCGATCCGGACGACGCCCTGGTTGCCCGGGAAGTTGTCCCCCACCTGCCTCCGGAATCACTGAGCCTGGTCACCTGCGAGCCAAACTGCAACGGAGCGGAACGACTTGAAGCGTGGCCGCAGCTGATTGATGAAGCCAACGCGGCGGATGGCGGGGAAAGACGAGTGATCCTGCGGAGAGAGCTCACCTACGGCTGCGAGGGAGATTTCCCTCTGGCGCACATTACCTCTCTCGATCGCACAGACGGTGACTTCCGCGTCTTCACCAAGTACAGGAGTACCGCATCCTGTCTCGGCGGAGTCTACACCTTTCATTCGCTGGGCTGGCTGCTAGCCTGGTATTCACTGCGAAAGCAATGGCATGCCGCTAGCGCCTGGAAGGACCGACTCATCTCGGAGCTGACTGGTTCTATGGGCGAGGGTGCAATCCGCTTTGCGGTGTCTGTTTTCGAGGCACTGAGGGACATCCAATTGTACGAAGGGCTCGAGGAAGGCGAGTATGTGACCTATTACAGCCGCTGGGGTCTCGATCTTCATAAACTGGCCCCCGAGACGCTTACGGGCGACAGTCCCTTTGCGCAGTCTCCTGAAAACGGACCGTTCATCCGGATTGTCGCCGATGGTGCGGAAGATAAGCAGGGACTCTACACAAGCAGCAACTGCTCACCTGCAGAGGAACGCCTTCAGGGACTGCGGGCGAAGCTGGGCCGAGTGGAAAGCGATGTCGAATGCCTGGAGACCATGCTGTTTGCCAGGCGAGACCGTTCCTTCTGGGAGGAACACATGATCCGGCCACTACGCTGGACGGCGGCCTTTCTGAAAAGCCGCGCCGCACTGGCACTATCCTTTTGCTGCTACACGAAAGTCAGAGAATGGGTAGCCCAGGGGAAAGATCCGTCGGACCTTGTGTCTTCAGGTGAGGACCTGTCCCGCGAAGCGCTGGAAAGACAGGATCTCTACATTTGTCTCCGCCCCGGTTTCAGCGTGATAGACTACCCCAAAGAGGTCAATCCGGAGGTCATTCGATACCTCATCAACGAGTGGCGGAAACTCATCACCCATCCTGAACAGTGTCAGGATGGGTCCCTGTTAACATTTCTTGACCGTGCTGAGCGGCAGGCAGGCGCGATGACATTTTAAGGTATTACAACGGCTAAAATAAACGCGCTAGGGACAGCGCGTTCCACCATTCTTACCGCAGCCTGGTATGCCAAAGCGATTTACTAGTTCAATAGATTCATCGATTGATTTCCCCGCCAAAGTCAGCATACCCCATACTTCGTCAGGCATCCCTTCCGTTCTATCTGAGGTCGAATAGAGATTATTGCGATAGAGACTCATCCCCGTCGACCACATGCCATAGCCCATGGTTTCACCTGGGTAACACAAGACCAGGATGGTAGGACCTTCTTCTAATCGCATGCGTAAAATGATGTATCGTTCGATACGGTCCAAAGGAGTGTCTTTTGTTTGGCCGGATATTGGGTAGCCGTCCACCGTCTGGTCACCAGCGATGCCAAATGAAGTGCAGCCTTCTTTCGCCGCACTCGGTGTTGAAGTGGAAGTTTCGAGTGGTTTCTGAGGGGGCCCCGCTTCTTCCCAGATGCCGCGATGCAAATCGAACAAGTATGGCGCACGTTCATCGACTACTCGCTTCACTTCGGGATCAAGTGACTTCCATATGTAGGCCATGTCGAGGTAAAGTCGGTATCCAGAATAATTCTTCATCGTAAATTTGCATATTCCTTCCCGCACTCGTAAGCCGAGCCTTCGAAGTTCACCAGGGGGATAACGCCTTCAGGGGCGAGGCGAGAAGTAGCGGGAGTATTTATTTTATCACTCATGATAATTCTACTTTACGCTAAGTTTACTTCTTTTCCAGCTTTTGGAGAAATTGCTTTAACTTATTCACTGATCGATAGATCACTCATCACTCAATCGTGATCTCATCGACAGTCACCGTAATCGCGTCACCGTCCTCATTGGCAAAAGTAGCATTAATGCTCTGTGTTGGTTGAGGTGTGTTGTCAGACTTAAAGTTGTTCTGCGAGATCAACGTTTCAAATCCTGGAGTCGTCGATCCACTCTCCGCTACCACAATCGAAGCTCCGTTACTCTGAACAAGATCACCTCCCGTTATCCGCAACCCGGGATTACCGGCAGGAACCGTGAAGGAACCTTCTCCAAACAGTAAATGAGGCACCGCATCGCCACTGGTATCGATATCTCCTAACGTTAAGCGTACCGCAATTGGTACTCCACGCGCATCCACGCCTACCTTGCCGGTGCTTCCACTGAAGACGGTGTTCGATAACTGCATCCCTCCCATTCCCGTGGAGTTGATCACTTCGACCAGGGTCACGTCCGCTTGTGCGTCATAGACCTGTCCCTCAGGGAAGAGGGCCTGGTTAAACGCGTTGATCCTACCCACGGTGAAGATACTGAAGAAGGTATTGGCGTCCGCTCCGTCGATCACTACGCTCGGTTTGCCCGTCACGTACTCAACGGCCTGGTTGTAGCGTGGGGGAATGGCCGGGGGCAGGAAGGTGGCTGGATCCAGGGTTACGGTAAAAGTCCCTACGCCTGAGAACTCTACCTGTACTATGTCCTCGTCTTCGTCCATGAACGATACCCGTGTGATCTGTCCCGGCTTAGCTCGAAGCTGAATGCTCTGTCCGGTAAGTAGGACCTGGTCGAAAATGTTCCCATTGGGGTGCATGATGTCCTCTCCGGCAATATCGCCCGTACCGCTGATAATAAGTGCGTCAGGATCAACCCCACCTCCATTACTGCTTGCATTCTGCGGTGTGTAATCGAGCTTTTTATTTTCAGAATTAGAAATGACAACTTGAGTAGTCTGATTGGTTATTGAAGGGCTGGAAAAAGTAACCGAATAATTTCCATTTTCCGGTACCGGAACGGAATAACCGCCAGATCCTGCAGTCACGGCAAAAAAATCAGCCCCATCAACGTCAACATTAATGCCACCCAAACCTTCACCCAGATCATAAAAGTCGTTTCCATTTTGATCGTCGTAGGCGACACCAGTAATAAACGGGGTAACAATAGCTTGACCACCGAAATCTTGAGTGACTACCAATGGACCAACCCTATTTAAACCACTACCGTTAATTCCAAGAACGACACCGATACCAACTTCATGAAAAAAAGACTTATGAATACTTTCTCGATGGCCGGGTGGATTTTGTATCCCATTAGGAGTAGCAAAACCCCAGTCAATCTCCAAGGCAGCGTGCGCATGAAATGCAGATATTGCGCGCCAAAATATATTTTCCCCCGATCCATTTCTTAAATATCCCTGTTTCTCTATTCGGTCCCAAGAAGCGTCGCCTGGCTCATTCGGTGGTACCGGATTATCCGAACTAAAATGATCTTGAAAGGTATTATTGAACATGTCCTGGCTATGCAGCCTCGCAGCAGTCAAAAGTTGGGCATTCATCGAGAGAGGGGGCAAGTTTTGCTTAAGGTTTGTAAACTGATTGACCATGACATCGAGATTGACTCCAAAAAAATTAATTGCGTTTAAAACATCTGCATCCGTAGTGTTAGCCAGTCTTTGGGCTTCCGCGTTGGCATCGGCGCGCGCGCGATTTATTAATTCCAAAATAAGCTGTTCTTCAGCGGTGGGTTGACCAATGGAATATTGTGTTTGCGCCGCCTGAATTCCTGGCTTGGGTGTAATGAATGAAGGTTGGTCATCTTTAATAACAGGGAGTACAACTGGGGGCGCTGGTGGTGGTGCATCAGGTATCGCATTTCCTGTTACGTCAGAAATAATTAACAAGCAAGGGACCAAAATTAGATATCTGACGCTCTTATTATTAAAGAAAATCATAATATGTATTATAAAAAACATTTATATCAAAGTGAAGAGTGGGGTTACCTTGGTGATACCCCTTGAAGGGTTACTCTATCGTTTCCTCTTCCACAGTGATAGAGATTTTCTGACCATCAGCGTTAGTGAAGGTTGCATTGATACTATGTGTTGGCTTAGGACTGATCAGGTGGATAATGTTCTGAATCACAATTACAGGCTTAAGAACACTCCCCGAATTCCACAAATCCTTACGACTTCGTGCTGAGGATGAGCTTTGGGTAATACCTGTTCTCCCTTATCGGAGCTGAAAGCGATGAATAACTTCTCCCCAAGGTTTACGGAACTAGAGTATCCTCCGTCAGTATAGTAATCTTCTATAATCTGCCTTGGCGACCAGCTTTTACCATAGTCATGCGAATAGTGAAAGGTCATGTCTTGGGTGGGTGTGTGTCTTGCGTGAAGAATTAAAGTCTCGCCAATCCAGTTAAGGAAAGGTTTGCGGGCAGAAATTCCCTCTTCTAATTTAATTGGTCCCCAGCTATTACCATCATCGACACTGATACGAGAGTAATTTCTTTCTTCCCCATCGGGCAAAAATGCCAGAGCCAGAACATAAATGCTTTCATCGGGAAGAATAGTAAGTGTCGGATACCACAACGGTCCTGTCATAGTGTCTGGATACCATTTTCTAGGTGCATTCTTCGAGGGAAATACGGGACTACGCATCTGCCATGTCTCACCATTATCAACACTGGTGTAGAGTAAAACTCCGACATCAAAACTTCCTGATACGAAATAGATAGTGCCGTTTTGTGTGATTACATTGGTGGTGATAGTGTCAATATATTTTGGGTGTAATGGATCGATGTAACCCTTGTAATCATAAGTCTTGCCACTATCAGAACTGATTAAATAGACACATCCGGCCATATGTTCCCCTCCAAACCTCAATTCAGGAGGACCGGCTTCGCCCTCTACAATGACCTCAGGGTTTGTCGTTTGAACAAACATCACCAACGTCCCATCAGGGGACAAAGCGTAAGCAGGATTGTAGCAGCTTTCGTGGGGATTTCTTTTGCTTTGATCGTAAACTACTCCTTCATAGTTCCAAGTTACGCCGCCATCTGTGCTGCGTGATTGCACAATCACACCTATATCGTGCATGCGTCCCTGAGCACTAGCGACCAAGAGATCTCCGTTCTCGGCTACAATTGTTGTGGGTCCATGAAAATAAGTGCCATAAGGTTCGGGATTACCCATCAAGTGCGGAATTACATCAAAGGGTGTGCCGATTTTTGGTGTCCCTGATTGAAATACAATCGGTTTTGATGGCAGCTGTTGATAGCCAACGGTTGGCCAAAATAATAAAACTACAATGACTCCTTGGATCCTCCAAGCCAAGATACGGTTTGATTTATTCATGATAGATTTTAGTTAAGTGACATCGCCTACGAGGTTGGTTAGTTCCCCAACATAACCGTTATTTTTATTAAGGCGAGGCTATAGGCGGTGATCGATCGGGGGATGCAACTTGGATTACTTAATACACAATAGGGATTCAACGTGGCGCCTTAGAGTCCAATTCATCCTTATCAAGGACGCAACCGATTACGGCCACAACCAACATCTCGTCGCCTACTGCGGCAACGTCGTGCTCGAATTTCGCCGGCATATACGAAGAGCATCCTGGCCCAACGATCCGTTTCTCATTCCCAACGGTGATCTCCGCCTGACCTGCAATGATGTAATAGCACTGCTCCCAGCTCGGATGATGGTGAGTGCCGTGATCTTTACCAGGAGGCCATGGATGAATGATTACCATCAAACGCTGCGTGGGAAACTGATTCAAACCCAGCTTGCCGTATAATTTATCAGGCCCGGCAATAATGACCGTGTAGCCCTCTTCTTCATCGGGAATGCCGGGAACCGTATCATCGCCGAATCCAGTAAAGGTACCCTTTGAATCTTCCGGGGTGTGAATATACTTCATTTGTCTATCGCCTTTCTTTATGAGATTTTTCATCAGATAAAAAATCGCTTTTCGAGCACACGCCCGGCGAGACCGTCCCGAAAGAGAGTCTTCACCGTCGCCTCCTCGTCTTCTCCCATGAGGCGACTGTATCCCTCGACGTCAGCACTTAAAATGGCCGTTAGTTTGCGTTCTATGACTGATCGCTTTTGCTTATAGTGCTATCTGCACAATACAGAAGAAATCAGATTATTACTTCCGCACTCTGGGTGTCAATCAGGCTGAGGCCATTGAATTTCCCCCCACAAATCCCACAAGCCCTGCCTTCGTGTTGATTGCATGCTCTCCTACAGCTAACCATTCTCGAGCACTGACGAGCGATGAGAGCGTTTTTAAAAGTGAGGGTATACCCTATAAAGGGAGTGAAGGATTACTCTATCGTTATCTCGTCCACAATGACAGAGATTTCATCACCACCTTCGTCAATGAAGATGATGAAGAAGATCACCGTGACGACCGAAGAGATCACAATAGAGTGATCTCTCATATAATACTGAGCATCCACACAGTCGGTTAGGCTTTAAAAGCCCATAAGATTTTGTCATAATCCTTTCCGATATTGACCGCGTTCAGGCTACGTCCTCACTTCGCCAAGATCTCTCATATATATCAATCCTAAAACCATTAACGCCCGGTACCTCTCTCACTTAAAAATTGGTACGAAAAACAGGGCCGATCAATAGTGATTAGTTTTAAGTTTTAGTTATTAATTTTCTTTCTGCACTTCCAGTTTTAATTTAATCTTGTGCATCTTGTGGCTACCATTCTTTGCCTAACGACAATGAAAAAAGCACTGAAACTCCTCGCGTCTCTGATTCTCACGGGATGTTTCTTATTTGGGTTTAACCACTTTTGGAGTAGTGTTTTAAAACCGGAGCTCCTCGATGAGCCGCTGCGATATAACCAGGAGCTAATCGAGAAAACTGAAAAATTGCATGACATCAGTTTCGGCCCTGAGGATCTTTACGCGATCCAGCGGGATGTTGACTACTCTGAAGGCGAGTCCGGTCGGTGGTACCCAAAGGGTGAGTCACCCTTTCTTGCTGACTTAGTCAAAGAAGGTAAGCTGCCTCCGGTGGCGGAACGGGTTGGTCCGGAACCGGTAGTGATAGAAGGAGTAGATGGTATTGGCAATTACGGCGGCACCTGGTTAGGTGTTTTAAATAACCCGACCAATGTTGGAACATTGATCCGATCCTGGAATTCAGGATCGACCTTGGTACGATGGTCACCTCTTGGTTATCCGATTGTCCCTCATATCGCCAAAGGATGGAAAGTTTCACCGGACCGTAAAGAGTGGACGATCTATCTTCGCAAGGGGATGAAATGGTCTGATGGTCACCCCTTCACTGCCGATGACATTCTCTATTGGTGGAATTATGAAACCCAATTTACAGAAAAAACCTTGCACCGATGGATGATGGCCGCCGGTCAAATCGGAGAAATCGTAAAAATCGATAAGCACACGGTGAAATATATCTTTCAGGCACCGCATGGTTTGTTTCTTGAACATCTGGCGACCGCTTTCAATTTTTGTGCGCCGCGTCATTACATGGAAAAATATCATCCTGATATCGGTGATGATGAGTTGATTGAAGTCGAGATGAGAGCGAGAAATATTCCCACGCGGCGCGGTCTTTATGTGGAGTTGCGACTTTACGACAACCCCGAACGTCCGCGTCTCTGGCCGTGGCTTTATCGCACATACAAAGCGAATCCCCCACGATCATATGTTCGCAATCCCTACTACTGGGCCGTTGATTCCGAGGGGAATCAGCTTCCCTATATAGATCGTATATTACTCGATGTAAAAAACACGGCGCTTGTTCCTATCGCTGCTTCTGAAGGGGCTATCAGCATGCAGGCCATTAATATTTATTATTTATTTTATACCCTCTATATGTCACAGCGTGAGAAAAATGATTATGAAGTTTATCACTGGTACGATGCGGGGGTTTCTGATTGGGCGCTTTTCCCAAATCTAAATCGTTATAGAGACCCCGATGATCCAGGAACGGAAAGGAAATGGGAATTGCTAAATGACAAACGTTTCCTCAAGGCGCTCTCACTGGCGATTAACCGACAGGATATTATTGATGCCATCTATGATGGATGGGGAGAACCGGCACAAGTAGGACCAAGAAGAGAATCTTATTTTTATCACGAAACACTGCTAAAAGCCTTTACCGAGTATGATCCCGACCGAGCCAACCAGATATTCGATGAGATAGGATTAATGGAGCGAGACTCTGAAGGATACCGCACTTTTAAGGATGGCACTCGCATGGTATGGTATCTCGACTTAATCCCCAACTTTGCCGATGGACCATCCTCCTTTGTCATTGAGGACTGGAATAAAGTTGGTATCCACGCTATTGAGCGGGAGATTTCCTACAATCTCTATAATGTCGAACACCTTGCGCGTAAGCACGACTTTTTTGTCTGGGGAGAAGATGGCGGATTCAACCCACTCTTGAAGATGTATGGATTTTTCCCTATGTGGCAACAGGCCATGGGTTATACCTTATGGTATGAGAACGGCGGGCTATTCGGTAATCCCGAAGCGATTAAAGAAGGCAGGATTGAGCCACCACCGGGTCATCCCGTGAGGCGATGCATGGAATTATTTGAGGCTGCCCAACAGGCACCAACGCTTCAGGAGCAGAGGGAGATATACCGCAAGGTCCAGGATATCATGGCCGAAGAATTTTGGGCTATCGGCATTTCTACTTCCACCCCGAAACTGGCTATCGTTAAGAAGGATTTTAGAAACGTGCCTCGCAATCTTATATACGGGTATCAGGCTCCGTCCAATGGCGGCCCGGAAACTTTTTATTTTGAAAATCCAAAAAATTCTCCTGGAACGATTGCCCAGATAAAAAAGGAAATGACAGAAATCACAACGATG
The DNA here is from genome assembly GCA_963692525.1 of Opitutales bacterium. Classification (GTDB taxonomy): domain Bacteria; phylum Verrucomicrobiota; class Verrucomicrobiia; order Opitutales; family PNEW01; genus PNEW01. The sequence continues at coordinate 3,607,194 of OY829953.1, read as the reverse complement.
GTAGAAATGAATAGACCACCCCCCATCGAAGGTGATAAAGAGAGTGGCAAAGCGATTGGCAGAATCATTCGGCATATTTTCCTTGGCATCATTGCCGTAGGCTTGATTCTTGCAGCGGTCAGACATCCTTATATTGGACGCCGCTTTTTAATTATGCTGCCCACCCTGCTTGTTATCTCAATTATTACTTTTACAATTATCCAGCTCCCGCCAAGCAGTTTTATTGATAACAAGATTTTACAGGCACAATTAACGGGCGACTATCAGTACGCGATCGAAGCGGAGCAACTGCGTCATTTATTTCCTATCGATGAACCGATATTAACCCAGTACGCGGATTGGCTGGGGCTTCCCTGGTTTTTGTCTTTTAAATCCGAAGATCGCGGATTGATGCAAGGGCATCTGGGTTTTTCCATGGAGAGCCGCAGACCGGTCAATGATGTGGTTGGCGATCGTATCCTACTCACCCTATTGATATCATTAGGTTCTATCCTCTTTACCTGGGCCGCAGCCTTGCCCATTGGAGTCTATTCAGCCGTGCGTCAGTATTCAATCGGCGATTATTTTTTTACCTTCCTCGGTTTCATCGGTATGTGTGTCCCCAGTTTTTTACTCGCGCTGCTCATCATGTACTGGAGCAAAGTTTATTTTGATATCAGCATGACCGGTCTTTTCTCTCCGGAATACGCCGGACAGTTGGAATGGAACAGGGGCAAAGTGATCGACCTTTTGCAGCACATCTGGGTGCCCGTGGTTGTGCTGGGAATAGCGGGAACAGCGAGTATGATCCGAGTGATGCGCGGTAACCTGCTCGATGAACTGAGAAAACCCTATGTCATGACGGCAATGGCCAAGGGGGTACGTCCCTTCAAGTTGCTCGTTAAATACCCGGTGCGTATCGCGCTCAATCCATTCATTTCAGGGATAGGTATATTGTTTCCCCAACTTGTCTCCGGAGGTGCGATTGTGGCAATGGTCCTCAGCCTGCCCACCGTCGGTCCCATGATGCTGGAAGCGCTGATGACCGAAGACATGTACCTGGCCGGGTCCATGCTTATGGTTTTGAGTCTGCTGGGTGTGCTTGGAACTTTGGTCAGTGACTTGTTGCTGATGTGGCTCGATCCTCGGATAAGGATGGAGGGTGGGGCGCGGTAATGCAATTGCGGATTTCCGATTTTCGATTGCGGATTGGAGTGACAAAAAAAATCGTATCATTTACAGAGAGCGGCGATGGCGACATTGACCTGCTCCCGTTTACTCAATCACCACCTCTTCCACAGTGACAGAGATTTCCTGACCATCCACGTTGGCGAAGGTGGCATCGATGCTCTGGGTCGGTTGAGGGGTACTGTCGGACTTAAAGTTGTTCTGTGTAATCATTGTGTTAAAACCGGGAGTAGTTGATCCACTAGGTGCTACTACTATCGCGGCATCATTCGTCTGTGCTAAGTCTCCTCCGGTAATCCTTAACCCGGGATTGCCCGCTGGCACCGTGAAAGATCCCGTTCCAAATAAGAGGTGTGGCACTGCATCGCCATTCGCATCGATGTCGCCCACTGTTAAACGTACCGCGATCGGTACTCCACGCGCATCAATGCCGACCTTGCCCGTGCTTCCACTAAATACGGTGTTCGACAACTGCATCCCTCCCATTCCCGTGGAGTTGATCACTTCCACCAACGTCACGTCAGCTTCGGCATCATAAACCTGTCCTTCGGGGAAGAGGGCCTGGTTCACCGCGTTAATCCTTCCTACCGTGAAGACACTGAAAAAGGTGTTAGCATCGGCTCCTTCTATGACTATGCTTGGTTTTCCTGTTACATATAACACTTCCTGGTTGTAGCGTGGGGGAATGGCCGGTGGTAGGAAAGTCGCCGGATCGAGGGTGACAGTAAAGGAACCTGCACCCGAGAACTCAACCTGCACAATGTCCTCGTCTTCGTCCATGAAGGAAACGCGGGTGATTTGATTGGGTTTTGCCTGGAGCTGAACGGTTTCTCCGGTAAGCAGCACCTGGTCGAAGACATTACCATTCGGATGCTGAATATCTTCTCCGGCAATGTCGCCCGAGCCGTCGAGGACGAGAGGTACAACCGGGGCTGATACAGTGATTACCGCGGTATCACTATCCACACTAGCTCCCGATGCCTGGCTCACCCGCACCCAGCAGCTCGAATTCTCGTTTATTTCACCTTTATTATAAGTACTGCTGGTGGCCCCCGCTATGGGGTTAGAGGTGTCGCCACTGTTACCAAGATACCACTGGTAGGAGAGGCCATCGCCACTGGCGGTGACCGATACGGTAACCGCGGTACCAGCCAGCACTTCCTGACTCGCGGGTTGGACGGTAATGGTGGGGCCTACTACAGGAGGGGCTCCGCCAGTACCTGGAGCGCCAATCGGCGTAAAACCAAAGTCGTCTATACCCGTGTGGCTGAATACATCAGCATTCAGCGTTGGATCATCCTTAAAAACAAGCCTGCCAATCCCGCCCGGCGCTCCCAATTCCACCGCGTTGAGGGTAAAAAAGTCGGGTTTAAATAGAGGTAAGAGAGCCGACTCAAAATTCGTGAAGGTACCAAGCAGGTTATCATTAGTGTCATAGACTTCAAATGAGCCGTCGGGATCTTGCACACCAATTCTAACTACACTGTTTGCGTAAAAATCTACTTCAAATGCCGGCGTTTCAAAGGTGATGATGAATTCCTCACCATTTCTGATCACATTTGCCTCTCCTCTTGTCATTACGAGGAGTGCGGGAATTCATTTGAATATCCTTCTTAAATCCTCAGAATCCTTCTCGTGAACCCCTATTGGAAAGACTTGAGTGGAGATTGGTATGAGTAGGCACAATGAATGTTCGTCTGGATTGCTTCGCCTCGCTCGCAATGACAATTTAAAAAAATGCATTATGTATTAAATTACTTTCGACTCCTTATATTCATCGTGGGTATTCTATTAGGATTAGGTATGGGCAGGAATGACGAGTCTAAGTCAGAGAATAATAGAGTAAATCCTTCTAATGCAGAGGGCGATCTTACACCGGGCCACGCAAAAGTTCCCGGTGTCGTTATTAATTATTCTCCCGCGTCTACGAGAGAATTCATTGGTTCTCCCAGCATCGCAGTTCTTCCCAACGGCCATTATGTAGCATCGCACGACTTCTTTTACCCGCGCGAAAGGATGACCCGAACGAAGCGCACGACAATCGTTGTCTACGGGTCGGAAGACAGAGGTGAAACCTGGAAACAACTATCCAGATTCAAAGGGCAGTTCTGGTCGACCTTATTTGTTTATGAAGAAGCGCTCTATCTTTTTGGCGCCAGTAGGGAATATGGTTACGTGGTAATCCAAAAATCTGAGAACGGAGGGAAAACTTGGACGAAGCCTAAAGATGGAAAGAGCGGTCTTATCAAAGACGATGCTAAACACCAAAGCACACCGTTCCCCCCTGTGATCCACGACGGAAGAATCTGGAAGGCATTTGAGCAGGTGGGGGATATAAAGATGTCCCGTAAAGATATATTTGATAATAAAGGGGATTGGAGATCGTTCGTCATGTCCGCGCCCGTCGATGCGAACTTGCTCAACGCTGAGAATTGGCGTGTAAGCGAACTACTCCATCATGAGCAGCCAAATTTCATGTGGCTTGAAGGAAACATCGTAGTAACGCCTGAAGGCAGGTTAATAAACATCTTACGCATGAATGATCTTAAATGGGCCAGCTACGATAAGGCGGCGGTCGTGCACGTTTCGGATGACGGCATGGAGCTCTCGTTCGATCCCGAGACGGACATTATTAACTTCCCGGGTGGCGGAGCAAAATTCACACTTCACTATGATGAGAAAAGCAATCGCTACTGGTCCATCGGCAATAAACAAACAAACCCCAAGGCGCGACGCAACGTCCTCGTGCTCACCTCTTCGTCCGATTTGAAGAACTGGAAAATAGAGAAGACTCTCCTGCAACATCACGATGAAGAAAAACACGCCTGGCAGTACGTAGACTGGTTGTTTGATGGTGATGATATCATCGCAGTTTCAAGAACAGCTTATGACGATGGTCTCGGTGGCGCCTACAACCATCATGACGCAAACTATCTTACTTTTCATCGCATAAAAAACTTCCGTGAGAATGAATAAGATTCATCACGAAACTGAAAATAGATCACTAATCAATAGGATTTGCCCTATAGAAGAATTAAAACATGACAGACTGCAGAGCAAATCGCTGAAGCCGAACGAAGAGCCGAGGATTGGCTGAATAAGCACCAGTGATCGGACCCCGTATTTCGTACCAATATTTAAGTGAGAGAGTTACCGGGTGTTAATGGTTTTGACCTGCTCCCGTTTACTCAATCACCACCTCATCCACAACTACAGTGATCCCCTGACCAAACTCATTTGCGAAAGTAGCATTGATACTTTGAGTGGGTTGGGGTGTATTGTCTGATTTAAAGTTGTTTTGTGAAGTTAATATCTCAAATCCAGGTGTAGTTGATCCGCTTGGTGCAATGACAACAGGAAAGCCATTCGTTTGGAATAAATCACCTCCAGTTATGCGCAATCCAGGATTACCAGCTGGCACTGTGAAGGATCCTTGCCCAAACAATAAGTAAGGAAAAGCAATTCCACTAGCATCTATATCACCAACAGTTAAGCGAACCGATATGGGTATCCCACGTGCATCTACTCCAACCTTTCCTGTGTTTCCCGAAAATACAGCGTTTGAAAATTACATACCTCCAAATCCTGTTGAGTTGATAACTTCTACTAGTTTTACATCCGCTTCTGCATCGTAGATCTGACCAGCGGGAAACAATGCTTGGTTAACAGCGTTGATCTTTCCCACCGTGAAGATACTGAAGAAGGTATTGGAGTCTGCTCCTTCGATCAACACACTCGGTTTACCCGTCACGTAGAGAACATCCTGGTTATAGCGTGAGGGCAGAGTCGGAGGTAAGTAAGTGCCCGGATTCATTGCTACAGTAAATATTCCCGCACCCGATAACTCCATTTGAACAATGTCCTCGTCTTCGTCCATGAAAGAGACGCGAGTGATCTGTCCCGGCTTTGCTTGCAGCGTAATGCTCTGCCCTGTGAGCAAGACTTGGTCAAAGATATTGCCATTGGGATGCTGAATGTTTTCTCCTGCTATTTCTCCTGAACCTAATAATATTATAGCATCAGATTCTGCAGTCATGATTAAATCGGAAACCTCTTGGTCGATACCAACTGCAAGTAGACTCTCATCTGGTGTGCCTCCAACGGCAATTCCTATTACACCCCAATTGGTGGATCCATTGGAAAAAGGAATCAACCCAAACACAGGTCCACCACTAACCCCTGAACCAGAGGAAAGATCCAATGTTCCGTATATGCGCCTAGGATTATTTAAACCATCAGTGTAATTAATTAAATTAAAATTCGCATTACTCCCCTCAAGGCTCGTCGAATGCATAGTTTGAAGGCGTGAATCTGTCGGGCTGTAACCGAGATCAGGATACCCAACAACCATCTTACTTACATTATCCGTAATATAATCACTAGCCCATCCAGCATGACCGCCAAAAGCGACGTCTTCATAAAATATAAGAGCAATGGCATCTAAATTGAACTGCTCATCAGAAAACTTTTGACCTTCAGGATCAGGATCAAATAGGCGTGTCGCTTCTGCATAATCTGAAAAAAACCGATAGGAACGTGCATTTATTCTAGAAAATCTATTAATTGGTGAATGCTGCAGGTTCCATTGGAAAAGACCTGTTTTGAATACTAAATTTACTCTATCAAAAAATACATGAGTCGCAGATAGAACAACTTTCTGTGATATCGCTACACCAGATCCAGATGTATCATCAGAAAAAACTGTTCCAACCACATTGAATGGATATTCATTAATTTTATCACTGGGTAGGGGAAAGGAAACTTGTTGAGCGTAAAGACACTGGATGCTGCTTAGCATTAAAGTAATCGCAGCTATGAATATACGCTTCTGGAGCATCACTTACCGGGTTGGTTAGTTAACCTAGCCATAAATAAGTGAGTGGCGAGGCTATAGACGGAATTAATTATGCCGTTTATAATGAATAGAGGCCGAGTATTTATTATTTTGATATACGGAGTGGGAGACACTGATGAGTTGTCTGAGGCAACTCCCGTACCATTTTAATGGCTAAAATCGCTAACGCATTGAGAAAGCAATTGAAAAGTATTAAGTATACAACATACTTTTCAATTTTTAAACTCAGTGGAATCTGAATGATGAAAGTAAAATCGAATCCAATCTACGCTGCTCATAGACTTGCATACTGCGCGATTATTTTTGTCCTGATCTTCAGTGTCGGGTGCACTTCGATCAAGTTAATTGCCGATTACGATGAAGTAATCGATAGTTCAGTCTCTGAGTTTCAAAGGAATATGGAGACGCATTTAATCAAGCTGGAGCGAAATATTGGGACAGATGACGCGAGTCACGAAAACAGTATCGAATTTTATGATGAAGCCAAAGTCGAGTTAAGTTCAATAAGGGTACGGGCCGCTGCCATTCCTAAAAATGAACTCACCTTGACGCAAATTGAATTGTTAATCCAGAATCTTGAAAATCTGGAAAAAATACATCAATTGGGGATCGATGAGAACGACATTCCCCCTTTAAGAAATGCTTTTAATACCGGCACAACGGCTATCTTAAAACTGGAATTAGCCAAAAAACGGGGAATTGAAGTTGGGGAATAATTTAATTGGGAGGATTATAAGATGACGGATATCGACCTTTCAGATTTAGTGGCAAGTATGCTCAGGGCCGCTGGGGATTCACTTAAAGACAAGTGGCCTGAGTCAAAAGATTATGCCGAGTCAGAATTTAAAAAAATAGGTGAAACTATTATTTTCATTAGTCAGGAAGTATTAGCTGGAAGGATGAGTGAGGAAAAAGCCAAATTACATTTGGAAATGCAAAAAAATTCATCGAAAATGGTCCTCTTGACATTAGAAGGACTGGGTCTGCTGGCAGTGGAAGCAGCGATCAACGCGGCCCTGAAAGTCGTTACCGACACCGTTAATTCCGCGATCGGCTTTACCTTGCTTTAAGCGAGGCCATTATAATTTGAGGCTACTCAGTCACTCGACTAAGTATTACGTTTGCTCGCGTAGGCCTCCAGTTTTTTACTGTAGTTTAAAATAAAATGATCGGTGGCTCCGGCCAGCCAATTTACAGATACTCTTTTAACTAATCTGAAAGCGCGATCGATTATTGTTGGATTTTGAATAAGCCGCAAATCGCTGAAATCTTCCTTACACGCGGTGAGGTATCTCATATCCCCGTGGTGCCGATAACCGACCAATCTTTGCAGGAGTCTGATGATGAAATTGCTGACAACAGGAATGGCAAAGAATTCAAAAAAAGCAATTAAGGCGTGGGACAAATATGCGGGTGGAACGCGCGGCACCAAATCGGCTGCATTGATAACCCGGTAAATGGGTGTCTTAATATTATCACCAAACTCTGATGAAGCGACTCTTGGACTGCCGAAGGTATAACAGGCCCCGAGACTATCGGAGACGAGAAACTTCGTTGCCAATAATGCCAGGGCTCCACCGAGAGAATGCCCGGTGATATATAATGCACAGCTGGAATCTTCGATAGTATTAAGAGCGCTTTCAATTTGCGGCTTTAAATCGTTAAATGCTTTATAAAAACCACCATGTATCTTGCTGCCATCCGTTTCGATCATCGGGACCTGGAGATCTGTTTTTATATCTCTGATGTCTTTTTCGGTCCCTCTAAATGAAAGCACCCCCATATTATGCTTCGCACTCGTCGCCAGAAATGCCTGGGTACCATTGTGATTAAATGTTTTTATTAACTCAAATTCAGCCTTTGCTAAATAAGCGCGTAATTCTTCGATCGCTTGATCCGCCTATTGTCGTTGTTCAGCAAGCAGCTTTTCCAAAGTCTCTTTGATATCTTTTTCGTCAGTTACATCGGCGAGGGATTTGGCGATCGAAGTTAACTCTACGCTTCCTTCAAATTTGAAGTAAGCTAATCGTGACATTTCAGCCATGAGTAGTGCGCTGCGGTCACTGTAGGCTGCTCTTTTGACAGGCGGGGTCAGTAAAATCTCGTTTTCAAAATACATAGTGTCCCTTTTTTTTATGAAATTGGAATATAAGCGATTTATAAACTCAGTGTTTAATATTTATTAATATAATTTCAAATAACCGCGATCACCATCCGTTATTTGTTTCCCATAAGGAGTAAGTTAATTTATAGTTGGGCGGTATGAAAAATTCACTAAAAGGAGCGCTTATATCAGGTTTGGTATTTCCCGGTCTGGGTGAAGTTATCCTAAAAGGTTATAAACGAGGAGCCATTTTGATCCTGATGATCTCAGTCGGTATGCTGATTTTCGTTTTGAAAGCAGTCGAACAAGCCTTTATCATCTTGGAAAATATTGAATCAGCGGGTGGAGCTTTAGATATGAATGCACTCTTAAACGCTGCTACGGAGGCTTCTACTTCACCAGCCAATAGTACAATGAATTATGCATTATCATTTATATTTCTCTGCTGGTTATATTCGATTATTGATGCTTTCCTGTTGGGTAGAAGAAGGGACAGGGAAATGCGTGAAAGCGTGTAAGCGTGAATGGGGATAGGCGTGAAAGCGATGATGGGGGAATGTGCTGTAGTATGTATAATTTATTTAGTCTAACGAGAGAATGATTGAAGAGATGAGCGCCGACGAAAGTAATTCTGAAGGACCATGGAGTAATGTTTGCGCGGGGTTGCTTGTTTCAGGTGCGAATGTATAGTTGTATTATCATATCACTGCGTTTGAGAAAACAGGTGGAGAAGAGGGTATGCATTTGGTTTTTGACATGCTCTACCATTATATTGGTAAATGGGGTGTGTTAGCGATTACCGGAACGATCGCAATATCGGTTCTCTTTAGAGGCATTTACCGGGTGATTTTCGAAAGGCATTAAATTCCGAAAATTCATGCAAGCATCACATTTTAACCGCGATTTCAAACATAAGACCGTTCTACGAACTTCGAAATACAGGCCTATTACCCTGAATTTTTCTTAAAAGTCGCTTTGAGAGAACGATTAGGGATTGATTTTTACCTTAAATTTGTTAGACATGACGTTCGCTTTTATTCCTCGGAGAAGTCATTTAATGGCAATGAAGCGACCAGTAACTTGAATAATTCCCAAGCCTGCGCGAAAAAATCTGAATCGAAAATACCCATTCGGCTGATTAATGACTAAGAAGGTATACATTATTGAGGACGACGAATTGACCTCTAAAATGATCACGAAGGTCATTGATACGTACTTCGATGACGATGAAATAGAAGTGATTGGAAGCAATCAAAATGGGCAGAGTGGAGTCGGCGAATGTGTAAAGTTGAATCCCGATCTCGCAATTGTTGATATACGTTTGCCTGATGTAAATGGATTAGAAATATTACACATCCTTAAAAGAAGGCATCCGCAAATGAAAGTTTTGATTTATTCAGGGATCCTCAATCTTAATGCCATAAAACGCGCGCATCAGGGGATGGCAGACGGGATAATTGAGAAATCAGAAGGCATTGAAGAACTAAAGGCGGCAATTGAAGCTATCGTCTCGGGCCGGTCCTATTATAGCCCGATAGTTACCGAGCAGTTGCTTCAACACGAAGTTATAAGTTAGGAGAGCTAGGGGTTAACGATTTCCGATTGTCGATTTCCGATGGGAGATGTCGCCTACGCGATAGCGGGGCTCGGTAGTCGATTTGGAAGATGTCCATCCGTCGAACAAGGCTATTGATGACAGGAGGCTTAGCCCTCGGTACGAATGCCAATTGGTGCAGGATACATGACTGATAGATAAGTCATGGGTATTCAGTGAATAATCGTTGCCAGTTCATTACTCTTGTTATTGTGAGCTTATGATAATTGCTTCAATGACACGCTAAATCTGGTATTAGAAAATATTTCTGCCCTATCCATTAATAATTTATTGCAGCGAGCCCGATAAATAGAAACGCTGAATTTTATTTCAACATTGGAGAAAGAGTAGAAAAATATGTTAAATGAATTATCTATAATAAAAAAAGGTAAGAGCGGCAGATTTTCATCCTGGGATACGACCGGGAGAAACGCAGACGCATGGATTATTGGTCCAGGGGAAACACGTGTATTAGCAGATATTAAAGGACCCGGTGCTATCACTCACATCTGGATGACTCAAAGGGATCACTACCGTGAATGCTTACTCAAGTTCACTTGGGATAATGCTAAAAAACCGAGTGTTGTTGTTCCACTGGGTGATTTTTTCTGCCTCGGTCATAGTATCGTCAATAGTTTCGAATCACTTTTGTTTACCGCATCAACGCGGCACAACCATTGCTTTAATAATGGGTGCGCACTTAATAGTTATGCATCCATGCCCTTTGCTGAACGCGCGGTGGTAGAACTGGTTAATGAAAGTAACGAGGATCATCGACAATATTTTTATATCGATTATGAAACCTTCGATGAACCAAAGGCTGAACTTGGTTATTTCCACGCAGAGTTTCGACGAGCCAATCCTTTTGGTGGATGGGGGGCGGAAATCGAAGTTAATACAGGTGAAGCTAATATCATAAATAAAGGTGAACTCGCATGGGACAGCAACTACGTCATTCTTGAGACCAAGGGACATGGCCATTACATCGGCTGCAATCTTTCGGTCACCAATTTCAAAGGAGAATGGTGGGGTGAAGGCGATGATATGATTTGGGTGGATGGGTACAAATGGCCGCCGGACATTCATGGGACAGGGAGCGAGGACTACCTGAATCAGGCATATACGATGCAGCCTAACGCTTTCCTTCGCAACGGTTCATCTGTTTATGAGCATAGCACCAACGGCTATCAGACGAGCTATGTGTTTCACGTCGAAAACCCCATTCGATTTGAAAAAGAGATCAAAGTGACGATAGAACATGGACATGGAAATCATTTAGCCAATGAGATGGCATCTGTCGCCTATTGGTACGCTGATTCCCCTGGTCGCGTCGCGTCGCCACCACCTGTCGCGAAACGCCTGGCCGTCCCCCGCGACAATCAAGGTAATTGGCTCCACGATAAACGTAATCAGTGTCCGGGGAAAAAGATTCCGCTCAACGCGGAAATGAAAAGGAAGCTAGGCAAATAATAAAGTTTTCTGCGAGGTCTATGATTGTCACATTTAATTAGGTTAAGCTATATTTACACGAGCAGGGAATCTAACGACGAGCATCCATTATGACCCCAGAAATTGCGAAGCAGAAACGGGACCAACTGATCACTGACGGGTTCTGTATAGTCGATGATGTCCTGACCGAAGAGCTACTCGAATATCTTCGGCGAGAGACGGATCGCATGCTCGATTCGGTCGACCATCCTCCCCACTGGAAGTTTCAAGGTTCGGATCTTAACGTCAACTCGTGTGACGAGCCGGTGATCGACCGACTGATTCATTGGAAACCCGCCCGTGAAGCTTTGGAGGCTTTGGGACTGGGAGATTTTAAAGCGGATGAAACGATGATTATTCTCAGTAAACCTCCTGGTGGACCGGCATTATATTGGCATCAGGACTGGGGTCGGTGGAACGATCCGATCAGTACAGCACCTTGGCCTCAATATTTGTTTTTATCGTACTATTTAACGGATACTAACCTTGAGAACGGATGCTTGCGGGTGATACCCGGGACCCATCTTACGCGAATTGATTTACATGAATTACTGACTACTCCCCATACTGATGATGCTCGAAATGCCGATGAACAGGACCCGCATATGTTCAGTGATCACCCCGATGCCGTGGATGTCCCCGTAAAGGCGGGTGCGCTGGTCATCGCGGAGGGGAGAATGTTACACGCGGCACGTGCCAATCGCAGTGATCAACGACGGACCTTATTACTTTGCTGGCACAGACGATCAACTGAGGTCCCGGAAAATTGGACCGGTGAAATACCCGAATCTATTCTCAATCGTGATCCTGAAACCGAATTTGAACCTACGCGGGTTCCGGGTAGCTACTTGGTGTGAACAAAGAGTGTTGCCGATGCCATTCAAGTGCTGGGATGAACCTTCCCATCGGGGTTAAACATTTATAATCGATGACCGCAGGTTTAGAGAATGATTCCTCGACCCTGGTTCTGGATGTCGGAAAGACGCATGTTAAAGTTCTCGTTTTGAGTGAGGCGGGGTCAGTCCTCGAAGAGTCTAAGATGGACAACGTGTCTATCGATGGGCCGACCTATACTCATTTTGACACGGAAGGCATTTGGCAATGGCTTTTATCAACCGTAAATAATTTAGCCGATAAAAGTAAGATACGAGCGATCGTTTCGACGACGCATGGCTGTGCGGCTGCTTTAGTTGATGGGAATGAACTCGTTTTCCCCGTTCTAGATTATGAAGTGGAAATTCCGAATGAGACTTCGGAAGCTTATGAAGCGGTTGTGCCCCCGTTTGCGGAGACGCATACACCAAAATTACCTGGAGGTCAGAATTTAGGCCGACAACTTTTCTGGTTCCAGCGGAATTATCCGGAGGAGTTTTTACGGGTTAAGTGGATACTTACCTATCCGCAATACTGGGCGTGGCGCCTCTGTGGAGTAGCGGCAAGCGAACTCACGTCAATCGGTTGTCACAGTCATTTATGGAATCCACATAAAAGATGCTATTCCACTCTTGTCGATCAACAGGGATGGTGCTCGCTGTTTCCACCGATCAGGCCTGCGTATGACGCGTTGGGACCCATCCTCCCCGAAGTAGCGCAGGAAACAGGACTCGCACCCGAATGTCAGGTCTACAATGGGATCCATGATAGCAATGCCGCTTACAGTCTCTATCTAAGGGGAAGGGCCAAGCCTTTCAGTCTCATTTCTACGGGCACATGGGTTATCATTTTCAGCCCGCGTTTTCCCGTGGCGAATCTCAATGAAGAGCGGGATACCCTGGCGAACGTAAACCTGAGGGGCGAACCACTTCCAACCGGTCGTTACATGGGTGGAAGGGAATTTGAAATCCTGAGCAGAGATGCCGGCACGGGAAAGGAATTTACAGAAGCCGATTTACGAAAGGTCATAGCAAAGAAGAGTTTTATTCTCCCTTCATACGCGCCGGGCGGCCCATTTATGAATCGCAAGGGATCGACCTATGGACCCGAATGTGAATTGAGCGGTGAAATTCTTGCTCGAGCTACACTTTATGTAGCACTCGTGACACTGACAAGCATGCGCATGCTTAATGTAGACGGTGATCTGATAATTTCCGGAAGCTTTGTCAACAATCCGTGGTACTGTCGATTGCTGGCAACGCTCGGTAAATGCGAGCGCTGTTATATCGATCATCAATCTGAAAGCACGGCGGTGGGCGCCGGCATGCTGGCTTTTTGGAATGATAAGGCCGTTGAATGGCCGTTGAATTTGACACCGGTTGAGAAATTCGAAGAACCGGGCCTCACAGCTTACGTTGAGGAGTGGCAGAACTTGAGTGGGTAAACTATACAGTAAACAGTGAACAGTGAACAGTGAACAGTGAACAGTGAACAGTGAACAGTGAACAGTGAACAGATCGTTGTTGGTTTATTATGATTGAAATGCTGTGCGGCGGCAAGTGAAGACATGATTATAGAAGATTAATTTGACTGGGTTAACTACTCATGAAATCTATTAACCAATAAAAAATCTTAATGGTGAAGTATTATGAATCAGATTAATGAGAACAATGCGGTCTACGGAAATACAAATCCAAGCCCGGAGGATATGGAGAAAATGCCGGTTAAACGATTTGGATCTGTGATTGGGTTGAATAAGGAACAGGAGATTTATTACCGTCAATTGCATGCCGAAGTCTGGGGCGGTGTCATAAATCGGATAAAAGCATCAAATATCAGAAATTACTCTATCTATATTACCGAAATCGAAGGAAAGAATTATCTGTTTAGTTATTTTGAATATACGGGCGAGGATTATGAATCAGATATGAAAGCCATGGCCGATGATGAATCAACGAAGCGGTGGTGGAAGGAGACCGATCCTTGTCAATTTCAGCTTCCCAGCAGAAAAGAGGGAGATCAATGGAGTCGGATGGATTTGGTATTTTTTACGGAATGAGTCAGATCCTAAATGAATATTTTGGGGACGAAGACGAAGACGAACTTTTTGAATGATTATCACACACCCTTCAGGTGAATAGCTTGACCCTCAAAACAAAGAAGAGGTATAGCATTAATTCATCATGCACTACACAGTGATAACATTACACTTTGAAAGGAGACGATGACTGATGAATCGCGTTACATAATCATCGGCGGTGGTCAAGCGGGTGGCTGGGCAGCCGCGACTATACGCAAGCAAGGTTTTAAAGGAGAGATTGTATTAGTCGCGGGCGAAAACTATCTGCCTTATGAACGGCCACCGTTGTCAAAGTCTGTGCTCCTGGGTGAGGCCGAGATCGAGAGCACCTATCTGCGTGATAAATCGTTTTATGAAGAAGCTGCTATCGAATTAATATTAGGCGCGCGCGTGACGGCGTTAGATTGCGGAAATAAAGTTATAGATTTAGAGGGTGGTGAGCAGCTTGAGTATGAGCGTCTTCTCCTCGCCACGGGTTCCCACGTTCGTCGTTTGCCTATTCCCGGAGATGATTTTGAAGGAGTCTATTACCTGAGAGGCATCGACGACATGCTGGCATTAAAACAGAAACTGGTAGAAGGGGCGAAGATTGTTGTCATCGGGGCCGGATTTATCGGCTTAGAGGTGGCCGCCGCTGCCGCCAAGTTGGGTGCGCAAGTGCGAGTTATCGAAATTCAAAACACGATTCTCAATCGGGTCGTTGACGAGGAGGTTGCCGCCAGGGTGGCGCGTGAACATAATGAACATGGAGTAGAATTACTGACGAATACGGGTGTCAACGCGATCGTCGGTGATGGTCACGCGCGAGCAGTGACATTGTCGAATGGTGAAGAAATTACCGCCGACGCGGTCGTCGTCGGAATCGGGGTTACACCGACTGTTGATCTCGCGGAGCAAGCCGGATTAAAAGTTGAGAACGGGATTGTCGTTAATGAGTACGGAGAGACATCTGACCCCAACGTCTATGCCGCAGGTGATGTTACTAACCATTACAATCCACTTTACGCACGGCGTTTGCGGCTTGAATCCTGGCAAAATGCACAAGATCAGGCGATTGCCGTTGCACGGGTGATGTGTGACCAACGCGAGCCTTACAAAGCGGTGCCCTGGTTCTGGTCGGATCAATACGCTATGAATCTGCAGATGGCGGGTGTCGTCGATACATTCGATGAAGCGGTACTGCGACCGGGCGATGATGGGACTTTGCTTAAATTCTATCTCAAGGACAGCCGTATAATGGGGGCGGTCGGTATCAATAGAGGTCGCGATATTATGGTTGTTCGACGCATGATAACCAAGGGGGTCAATGCAGATGCACACGAGCTGGCTAACCCGGAAATCGAACTACGCAGCCTGGGCAAAAGCAATTAAGTGATGCGCCATACGCGAGGGGTATATTTTATCGCAATACTCACGATAGGTTTATTTAATTTTGTGCAATGTTTAAGAAGGCCAAGCCCTGGTATGAGAAAGGATTAAAATTCCAGTGCTCGATGTGCGGTAATTGTTGTAGCGGGCCGGAAGGTGAGATTCCGGTACTCGCACAGGATAGACGACGATTAGCGAAACATGTAGGCCTGTCCATTCGAACATTTAATGAGCACTATACCACGATCTCAAAAAATACTAAGAGCAGGATACTTAAGATGAATCCGACTCCGGGTAAAAAGGAAAGGTTGGATTGTATTTTTCTCGACCGGGAAAAGATACCGGGAAAAGCAATATGTTCGGCACATTCTGCAAAGCCGAAACAGTGTCAGGCCTGGCCATTCTGGCCGTCTATTTTAGAAAACGAAAAATCATGGAAGGCGACCGGTAAGCATTGCTGTGGTATCGATGATGGAGATCTTGTCCATTCGCAAAAAGAGATTGAAAAAAAATGCGTATAATGAAAGGTCCGGAAAAAAAATTCGGTGCTTTCGAGCGGGGTTGGAAGTGATAATTGAATGTCGCATCTCTAATCCGCTCTCTGGGTGCGTGAAATATTGTTGCAAGTAATCTTAGCTAATCATAAATCTCAAAAAATGGAAAATATAGTCCAGGTTAAACCTATCTTTCGGATCGACGCCCCGTCAGCAGAAGATCTCGACGCATTCCATCGGGATGGTTTTGTAGCTTACCCCGCGGTATTCAGCGATGAGGGCCTCAAAGGTTTAGTCGATGAGATTCACAGTCGTGAACAGGTAACGGATTATTTTAATGATAATAAAGGTAAGCCCGATGAACATGGCGTAAATGTCAGGCCCTGGAACAACAAGGGCCCCTGGTCAGACCAATTATTTGATGCCCCGTTGGTGACTGCGCTATTGCGTGCGATAATCGGCGAGAATTTTCAATTCTGTCATTCAACAATGCATATAAAGATGCGAGGGGGTAAAGGCGTTCACGCTCATATGGATCATCACCATTGGTTCCATAATAATCCTGTTAATATTGCTGAACGTGATAAGTGGTATGTTCAGATGCTCTACTATCCCAATGGATTTAAGGGGGGGGATGCGAGTCTCGCGGTGATTCCCGGGAGCCACCGGATTGTACCTGTGTCCGGTAAACAACCCCATTATGATACCTTGGAGGAAATGTTGGAGGGAGTAGGTAGTGAGCAAGCTGGGCGTGAACTTAAAGTAAAACATTTCGAACTTCCGCCCGGCAGTATGGTATGCCTTAACGCCAGGACTTACCACGCCGTCACCCCAAAACCCTTAGATTCACCGCAGGAGTACCGGATCTTTTGTAACTATATATTCAAAGAGTCGGGCCCGCCCCACCGTCACACTCAAGCCATTCCACCCGATTGGTTAGAAGATGTAAGTCCCGAACGGCAAAAATTATTTGATCGCGAACCCTACACCGAAGTGTGTTGGGAATAAATTATCTAACGATAAGTGTTAGGTTTTAAGTGTTAATCAACTAGGTGGAACGCGTCCTGCGATGAGGTTGGTCGAATCGTGTCCCTAGCTCGTTCAATTATCTAATAATGAATAACAAGAAGCGTGCTGGGACAGCCCGCTCCACCTTATAGCTTTGTATAATATTATATAATTGAATAATGTAATAATGGTGGAACGCGTCCTGTGATGAGGTTGGTCGAATCGTGTCCCTAGCGCGTTTTTGCTATCCTTCATTCCCTTGACTACTTCATCACGCGTTACCAGGCGGTCCATCCACCATCGATGGTAAGGTTCTGACCGGTCATGTAACTGCTGGCGTTACTGGCAAGAAATACAACGGCCCCTTTGAGTTCAGATGGTTGTCCCATGCGCCCCATGGGAGATTTGGCTTTAAGATTTGATATGAGTTCATTTCCTGCAGATTCCGAGGGAAACGGGCCGGGGGAAAGACAGTTAACGCGGATATTATCTTTTGCCCAGTAGACCGCCAAGTGCCGAGTCAGATGGATGATACCCCCTTTAAGCGCGTGATAAGCAACTGCGGATGCAGGGCAGATACCTGCGTAGGTGTCGGGGTAGGAACCTACTTGCCCATACATGGAGCCCAACATAATGATACTTGCCGGTGCTTTTCTTTTTAACACATGCTCGCGAAGTAAACGAGCTAAGAGAAAATAGCCGGTCGCGTTTCCCAACTGGCGCGTGAATTGTTCACCGCTTACATTTGTCCAATCGTTTCTTTCAAATTCGTGACCATTATTTACGAGAATATCGATTTGGCCAATGCGATCTACAATGTTTTGAAAGGCTGTTTCGATAGCAGATTCAGAATCCATCTGGTCTAAGACCATGCCATGATGTCCGATACCGTTAGGATCTGGCAATTCACCCGCTGCTGATTGCGCGCGCTTTTCATCGCGGCTGGTCACAATGACCTGACTGCCCGCTTCGGCTAATGCGTGGGCCATGGCTCGGCCGAGATAACCGCTGGCCCCGGTAATGAGCACAGTTTTTCCTTTTAGATCGAAGAGCTGCTGAACGGTAGGATCACTATCTGTGAGGGGGTCGGTCATAATATTTTCCAATTGCTAGAATTGCGAGCTGCCGACAGGATAGCAAGATTACACTCGAGGGTGTGGCGTGCTTCGGCCAGGTTACAGGGCATTTCCCTCTTGCCGTCGATAGCGTCAAAAAAAGCGTTCGCCTGGGAAATGAATCCATGATCGCGTTCAAAATCCGGCCATGACTTTTCCTGCCACTCAGTTTCAGGTTCCATCATCCAGCGCATGCGATTACAGTGAAATTCAGATCGCAATGTGCCGCGTTCACAGACCACGGTGATTGTTCCTTCATTGGGAGCTTGATGTTGATTCAAACTGAAAGAGGCGAGGGTGTCACCGTGACGGGTCAAGACGTTGACCGTGTCTTCGACTTCAACCCCATCCAGGACCTGATGCGCGCAGTCGGCAACGAGGCGCTCGACCGGACCGGCGAGCCAACTCACGGCATTGATTAGATGTGTCAGCCCATCCTGAATCGCGCCCCCACCCATGGCATGACTGGTGTAATATGTTTCTCTGTAAGCGGGACGATAGGTGGGGAAGTGCTGGCCCGAGGTAACAGTAATATGCAATGGCCGCCCAAAGCGCCCACTATCGAGAGCTTTCTTCATCGCTGAAATTATGGGGTATTGGCGAAAGACGTAAGCAACTCCGACAACAAGCTTTCGCTCACTGATTGTTTTATCGAGATGATCAATCCCATCGAAACTGATAGATAACGGTTTTTCAATCAGTATATGTAGATTAGCTTCCGCTGCTTGTTGCGCCATGGGAACATGTAAGTGCGCAGGGGTTGCGATCACAATGGCGTCATGTCCTGCTTCGAGGGCCAATGCTAAATCGGCATAGCTATTTTTAATATTATAATTATCCGCTATTTTTTTACGCAAACTGTCATTGGTTTCACAAATTGATACTTCAGCGCGATTTGTCGCAAGGACACAACGCGTATGACGTTCACCTATTGAACCCGTGCCAACGACGAGGATCTTTTTTTTAACTGCTGCCATAAATCAGTTACTCCAACAAGAAATGAGCATCCATAAGTTCACTCGTTAGCCAAGAGAAAAGTATGCTCGCCTGGCGCTTGGAATAAAAATTATTCTTAATAAGATGCCTTATCTATGCCAAACTTGACAGTCCAATCCAGCTATTAAATAATGATCATCAGTAACGATACAAAAGACGATCATAGAAATTTTTAAAATAAGCACCAGCCGTCTTCCCAAGGCGGTATAATTGTGAGTGAAAAGAATGACGATAGAATTCCGGGTGTTCTTTTGGGTACCGCGGTCGGAGATGCAATGGGTCTACCCACTGAAGGTCTTTCGAGAAGAAGAGTTAAAAAATTTATCGAACTCCCGCTCGGTCACAGATTTATAGGGGGATATGGGATGGTGAGTGACGATACGGATCACACTATTTTTGTATCCCAATCCCTGTTGGCTAGTGACCGAGATATATTTAACTTCCGTAAAAGACTGGCGCGTAAACTTAAATTATGGTTGTTATGTCTTCCGGCTGGGGTCGGCTTTGCCACTTTGAGGTCAATATTAAAATTGTGGCTGGGAATATCACCCCTTCATTCAGGTGTTAATTCGGCGGGAAACGGTGCAGCGATGAGATCAGCTCCAATCGGAGCTTATTTATGTGATGATCCAGAGATGATGAAAGAATTTGTCAAAGCATCTACGTTGATTACACATAAAGATCCGAAAGCATTTATTGGAGCATACGCGGTGTCTCTAGTTACAGCCTTCTCGATTAAGGAATCGTTAAATGAACGTCCCTCTCTTGAAAAATTTTCGACATTGTTGATGTCTGTAAGTGATAGTCCGGAATGGCAAAAAATCGTTAGAGGGATGATTGACGCGGTAAATCAGAATTTTGATGTAGAGGGATATGCTAAGCACTTGGGTTTAGACAAAGGCGTATCGGGCTATGTATATCATTCAGTTCCGGTTTCCCTCTTTGCCTGGTATTATCATTTTGGTAACTTTGAGAACGCCATTACCTCAGTTATCATGTGTGGAGGCGATACGGACACCCTGGCTGCGATAACTGGAGGAATGATGGGTGCAGTGACTGGGGTGGGGGGAATTCCCAAAAAGTGGCTTGAAGGTATAAAGGATTATCCCCACGGAATTGCATTTATTACGGAGCTAGGTAATGACCTCGCTAAAAATCGTAGCCAATCAAAAGGATTCTCTCCCTCTTTATTCTTCCGTGGAATATTATTTACGATGATTGTATTGGCTCATGGTCTTAGGAGGATCTTTCCTCCCTATTAAAGAGAAATAATAATGTTTGAAGAATACGCGACAGTACGTGTGGTTCAGCTCATCCATACAGACCGCTGGACAGAAGGAGGAACACCTTCAATTGGTGATCAAGGAACCATTGTATCTATTGATACGAATAATGATGAAGTCTGGTATACGGTTGAATCATCAACTCCTAAGAGTAATAATCCATGGCTTGCTGAATTTACTGAAAATGAGCTGGAACCTGGCAGCGAAGTCGACATTGATAGCCATTTAGTGCCAGAGCCTCCTAGTGATGACAACCTGGTTAGCAACTCTGAGGAAGGACTAAAAGAAAAAACAAAAATACCCGGATCAAAAAAAGCCAAGTCATCGTCAGAACTGAATGTTTCTCAATCGGCAACAAGGTATCGAGAGGATTTCAATCTCAACAGTAATAAAAAGGGGAGGGTTTACTCGATAATTCTGTCTGGTGTTCTCGGAGCTCTAGTCCCCTACTTGGTAGCTTCACTCGTCATACCTGATTACAGCACGCTTATACCTGTTATAGCTGGATGTCTAACGGGAGTCACGGGTGGATATCTAGCAGGAAATATTGGCGAAGCGGTCGCATTTATAGTTATATTCATTTTTATCTCTGTTTGTTTTTTTAATGTTGTATCCAATACATTTGGGCGTGAAATTTTCTTGTCTTTAGTCATCGGCGTGACCGTCGGTAATTTGTGTACAAGCATTTATAATGAATATAGTAGATAAGCATTCAATTCAGCTAATTTATAAGTGAAGAGGGATGGCATTATTTAATGAATAGAATCTGTGTCTTTTGCGGTTCTAGTCCGGGCCTTCTACCTGAATATACGGAGACTGCGAATTTATTGGGAAAGGAGCTGGCGAGTCGCAATATCGAGTTGGTTTTCGGTGGGTCCGATGTGGGGTTAATGAGGCAGGTCGCCAATGCTACCTTAGAAAATGGAGGGAAGGTGATTGGCGCGATTCCCAAATCATTTGCGAAAAAGGTGGCACATAAAAATCTTTCGCAACTCCACGTCGTTAATTCCATGCACGATCGAAAAAAAATGATGCATGATCTTTCGGATGGTTTTATTGTCCTCCCCGGTGCCTTTGGCACGCTTGAAGAGATTTTAGAAATCGTGGCGTGGACCCAATTGGGATTGAATACTAAGCCATTCGGATTTTTAAATGTATGTGGGTACTATGATAAGTTTTTTGAATTTGCAGATCATGCAGTTAATCAGCAATTTCTCAAACAAGAGCACCTTGACATGTTTCTCATAGAAATATCGGTTGAAAAAATATTGGAAAAGTTCGATGAATTTAATGTTCCGGTTGTCGATAAATGGAGTGATAAGAAAGAGGATATTGCAGGCGGCTAACACAATTAATAAGAAAACGAATTACCTAACTTTGTGAGATGAAGGCCCTGGTCTATTGGAGGAATTGAATTATGAGTAAAATTGAAACGAGAAAAATTGGGAAATCAAAAGCCGTAGTAACTAAAATGGGGCTTGGCGGTGCTCCCTTTGGCGATCTTTTTCATCTTTTGAGTGATGAGCAGGTAGAAAATACTTTACAGGCTGCCTGGGACGCGGGAGTGCGCTACTATGATACGGCGCCTTACTATGGTTACGGAAAAAGTGAACACCGTGTTGGACATTTCCTGCGCAAGCAATCGCGACAGGACTTTGTCATATCGACAAAAATCGGGCGCGTCTTAAAAGCCGCTCGCGACCCGGAAAAATTTGTCAGCGAATTCTGGGCGGGGGGACTTCCCTTTGAAGTTGAAGTCGATTATAGTTATGACGGCATCATGCGTTCTTACGAAGACAGCCTTCAGCGGCTTGGACTGCCTTCGGTTGATCTGTTACTCATTCACGACCTTGACTTCTGGTTCCACAAAACAGAAGCAAAGGTGAGCGCCTACCTGGCGCAATTGTCAACCAGCGGTTGGCGTGCGCTCGACGCCTTGCGATCAAGCGGCGCTATCAAAGGGATAGGGGCTGGTATCAATGAATTAGGAATGATGCCTCGATTTTTGGATATGGTGGATGTCGATTTTTTCCTTGTTGCTCTTCCCTACACATTATTGGACCAGGAAGTGTTGGATGAAGAGTTTCCTCAATGCGCAGAACGAAATGTCGGTGCTGTCATCGGCGCTGTATTTGCATCCGGTATTCTTGCAACGGGACCCGTTGAAGGGGCCTTTTATGCCTATAGCCCGGCAACGGAAGAAATTCTGGAAAAAACTCGACGTATAGAATCGGTGTGCAAAAGGCACAATACTCCCTTGGCTGCCGCAGCCATGCAATTTCCACTTGCGCACCCCGTTGTCGCTTCGATTATACCGGGAGCGCTCGAACCTGAGCATGTGAAATCGAATGTAGAATGTGTCGGACATCCTATCCCTGCAGATCTCTGGTCTGAGTTGAAGAGTGAGGGATTAATACGTGAGGACGCGCCGACGCCTTGAAGAAGTGAACAGAGAAGAGGGAAAAGTGAACAGTGAGGGCAGTGAACAGTAAACAGTGAGCAGTAAACAGTGGTGGAGCGGGCTGTCTGCCAGCCATAGCCTTGCGAAGGTTGGTCCCTAGCGCGCTTCTTCAATTACCAGTGCGCTTCTAATAAAGGCATGAGATAGCGATAGGTCGAGGCAACGGCCTCGTGCACGGTCTCAAGAGGGGGCCAGCCCTTGTCATCGAATTCCATCTCGATACTGAGAGGACCGGTATAACCACCGTCGTCGAGAATTTTCAGCACACGTTTGAAATCTACTTCTCCCGCTCCAACCGGGGGGAAATTCCATATACCTTTACCCCCGATTTTATCTTTTAAATGAATGAATGCAATTTCCGGTAGAGCCACCTCGAGATCTTCATAGGGCCACGCATCTCCGTAGTAAACACAGTTCGCGGTATCGTAAGCAATTTTGACATGGGGGTGGTTGACCTCGCGGATGACAGCAAGGCTATCTTTGCCGTTTCCAGTGTAATTGCCGTGCACTTCGATACCGATGATTATGCCATGTTCACGAGCGTAATCACCTGCTTCTCCCACGTGATTCATGAACTGTGATAGATCTTCGTCGTGGCTATGGGCTCCAGCAATGGAATTAACCACACCCTCCGCACCCAGCTTTACGGCTAAATCTATCGTTTGCTTTGCTTGTTCAATGCCTTCTTTCGACATCAGGCCAGTATGGGCATTCAGGGATGACACTTTTAGATTGTGTCGCTCAAGGTCGGATTGAAAGATTTCAAACTGAACCTGATCCATTCCCAGAGGGGCGTGCTCGCAGTGTCCGGGGCTGCAAGTGAGGTCAATATATCTATAACCGGCGCGGCTTGTTCCCACGAGGGCATCACCGATTGTAAATGGCATGTAGGAGACGCTGCTCCCAGCAATGATTTTTGTGAGACCCACCAGCTGTAAATTAACTGACCCCAGAGGTTTTAGCTAATTATAGACTATTATCAGACCATACTTAATCAATGAGTGCTTTTACTGATCTCAACATATCTTTTAAAGCAAAAGGCTTATGAAAGATATCGGCGGCCCCTAAATCCGAGGCCGCATCAAGACAGTCGGGGGCAGAAATGGTACTACCGCCGCTCATCGCGATGATTCTAATTTCGGGGTATTTTTCACGAATATTCATGATTACCTCTACACCATCCATCTCTGCCATGAAAATGTCGGTAATAACCAAGTCGGGTCTATCATTTTGAAGGAGAGCGAGAGCAACTTTCCCGTTTGAAGCTTCAATAACACGATACCCACTCTCGTCAAAATACTGTTTTAAAGCATCCCTCATTTTTGCGTCATCATCTATGATAAGTATACTTTTCATGGTGGAATATTATTGAATCATTCAATTAACAAAAAGTAGAGGATCGACGACTGTCAATTATTTCAAATTCTTAGCTCGACGCTGTAAAATTTAGGGATTAATTAAAGACCGAATGAACAAGAAACTATTGCAAGCATTTAAAACTAAGATCCAAGCGGGACCCGTGTTTGGGGCATTTTCCAAGGCTTCCGACCCTGGAATTATTGAGGTGATGGGACATGGGGGATTTGATTTTGTCATTATTGATTTGGAGCATGGTCCCAACACAATTGAGACGGTGCAGAATTTGATTAGAGCGGCTGAAATCTCGGGGATTCTACCTTTAATTCGCGTCCCTGAAGACAACGATGAAATGATTGGAAAATCATTAGATGTAGGTGCTTATGGAGTTCAAGTGCCTCAGATCACTGATCCTGATACTGTTAATCGAGTGATAAAAACGGCAAGATTTTATCCAGAGGGTGCTCGCGGATTATGTCGCTATGTTCGTGCAGGGGGCTATTCATCGATGGATAAAAACGATTATTTTCGCGAGGCCAATGAATCGATTATCGTAATACAATTGGAAGGTAAAGCCGCGCTGGATAATTTAGATGAAATCCTGGAAGTGGAAGGCTTCGATATCGTTTTTGTCGGTCCCTATGACTTATCTCAATCACTGGGTGTCCCGGGTGAGATTGAACATCCAACGGTGATCAGTACCATACGTGAGATTGTAGCAGCTTGTCTGGCAAAAGGGATTTCAGTGGGAACTTTCACTGATACACCAAAACAAGCGGCAATGTGGACGAATCAAGGTGTAAAATATATCGCAAATGCGGTGGATATGGGGATTTTCTACAATGCGGTGTCTGAACTGGTTTCAGAGTTAAAAAGCGGCGCGGAGTAGCAAGATAAGCCAGTAGAGCTCAATCCTGGCTCCTAAAATAGGAGTGGTAATAGAATTGAACATTATGCTACACTCTTCAGCCTTAATTGCGAAATGCGATTAAAGATCCTTGTTCTGCATGTTAGATTTACCCTTTGATAAGTTTAAGCTATGAATGTTGAAAACCGTATTCAACGCTTAGAGCGCCAAAATGAACGATTGAAGTTAGCTTTAATCGGGATGGGGATAACTATCGTTATTACTTTCGTTTTTGTCCTGATATCGAGCGTAAACAAACCGGATGAAACAGCGAAAAAGGTAAATGCCCATCCCCAAGTCATTTCCGAGAGCGCGGTAACTCAGAATGCCGAGGATTTAATCGCGGAGGATGAGTCAGAGATTGTCCGAACGAAAAAAGTGGAATTTATTGATGACGACGGTGAAGTGATAGCGGCGTTGGGTTCAAATGAAGTCGGTGATGGATTGGTCATGACTTACAACAATAAGGGATTAAAATTAGCACAATTACATGCTATCTTTGATGAAGAAGGGTTAGTTGACGTTTATAATCTCAAAGGTCAAAGGTTATTGACCGTAAAAGCTATTGATGGAAGACATGATGGGATATCGATAACGAATGGTAATAGTCTGGGCCTTGTAGCTGGTCATTATTTGTCCTGGTAATCATTTACGATAATATACAATAGGCCCATAGTTGATGTCATGGAACTTTAAAGATTTTGATCCCGAATGGCCTTACGAATTAGTCGCAACACCTTTTACCCTTGATCCCACATCAACGGCTCTTCTGGTCATTGATATGCAGATTAGCCAGTTCGTGGTAAAACCCGACAGTTCATTAGCGCAACGTTATCCGCAAATCGCGCAGTATATGAATCAACGCATCGATAATGAAGTGCTACCTAATATTCAACGGTTGATTCAATACTTTCGAGAACACGAGCGAAAAATTGTTTATACGCGCAATGGTAATGTTACTTCGACCGCAGATGAAGTTACCGAGCGCCTTAAGGCCAAGAAGATCAGGACAAGCAGCGGCGAGGTGACTACGCATCACGGAACCGCGGATTATCAGATCGATTCACGTCTTGCCCCGACTGATGCGGATTTAGTCATTGATAAAATCACATCCGGCGGATTTACCGCTTCGTTTCTTGCGCACGCCTTACACAATATGAATATTCGCACCGTGGTGCTGACCGGAGTGCTTACCGACGCCTGTGTGTTTGGCACCGCCCGTTCCGCTGCAGAACTTGGCTTTAACAGCTTGATCTGTGAGGATGCCTGCGCCACCTATACCCAACGCGCGCATGAAGATGCCTTGCTTATGCACGCGCGTATGTTCGGAGAAGTCGATACGACTGAAACTGTAATCGAAAAAATGGCATAAATAATACTTGCCGTTAATACCGCTTTTAGTTGATGGCTTAATGGTATCAAAGGGGATTAGTTAATACTCATGCCAAAAGATAGACAATTACTGGAAGGGAAAATCGCCTTAATTACGGGTGGTGGGAGAGGAATTGGAAAATCAGTCGCCCTGGCTTTTGCCAGAGAGGGCGCGGATATCGTGATTACCGCCCGGACCGATGCACAGTTAAATGCGGTGGCCGAAGAGATCAGATCACTGGGACGGTCTTGTGTTGCCGTAGCGGCCGACATTTCGGTTGATAAAGATGTTGAGCGCGTCTTTAAGGATGCCTTCGATGAATTTGGTAGAGTTGACCTCCTGGTGAATAATGCCGGTATCGCCATTGATGGGCCTTTCGTCGAGATATCGATGGAAGATTGGGACCGGACGATAAATGTTAATTTGAGAGGAGCAGCTCTCTGTGCCAAGGCAGCGCTTAGTGATATGCTGAAACGAGGCGAGGGGGTAATTATCAACATTGCTTCCGCAGCCGGATTGAGGGGACTGCCCGGCAATGCGGCTTACAGTGCTTCAAAAGGCGGATTGATTGCTATGAGTCATGCCGTAGCTGATGAATTGAGAGGATCGGGAGTGCGGGTTAATGTAATTTGTCCAGGGCCGATCGAAACAGAGATGCTGATGCAATCTAAGCTCAGAGATTTTCTTTTAAAAAATAAAGAGAGCCTTCTTCCTCCTGAAGATATTGCCGGTGCTGCGTTGTATTTGGCTTCTGACCTGTCGGGGGGACTGAATAGTCAGGTGATCACGGTAAGAAATACTAACCGGTGGTAGTGGCTTTATTAATAAATATTAGAATACAGACCTCGAAAAACAATGGAATTCAATGAAATTAAGCAGCGATTGTCCGCACTCGATACGGCTTGTGTCAGTGATGCGAACAAGGAACTTCGCGTTATCGATCCGGCGATACGACCGATCCGAACGGGTTTAAAACTTATTGGTCGCGCTCACACCGTTTCCTGTCATGAAGATTTTCTCATGGTGATCAAAGCACTAAAAGACGCGGAAGAGGGGGAGGTTATTGTCATCGATTCACAGGGTAGTGAGCGTGCGCTGGCCGGTGAAATGTTCCCCACCGAAGCTATGCGTAAGCATTTGGCAGGTATAGTAATTGACGGCCCCTGTCGTGATACGGCAGCGATACGACGGATGGAGATCCCGTATTATGCCCGTTCTGTTAATTGCCGCGCGGGGACAACAAAGACTATTTTTAAGACACAAATACCGATTAATTGCGGGGGCGTTACGGTAGATCCGGGTGATGTCATTTTTGGTGACGATGATGGCCTTATCGTTGCGACGATTGATGAATTATCGAATGTCATTGAGGCTGCCGAAGAGATTCAGAAGAAAGAAGGACGCTTACTGGAAGGTATGGCAAGTGGGGTCAGTTTGCTGGAGATGATGAATTTTGACGATCACTATAAGAAATTGAGTAAGGGCGAGAGCAGCACCTTGAAATTTTTGGATTGATTATACCACAGCTTTAATTAGTTCGTCGGGTGTAATGATAATTTAGTTTGCGATAAAAATTATAAATTAACACATTGATAGTTATATGCTCGAACTTATTGAAAAAGCCCCGCCCGATCCAATTTTTGGACTTACAGATAATTTTAAAAAAGATTCCAATCCCGAAAAGGTTAATTTGGGAGTGGGTACATTCCAGGATGCCCAAGGGAAGGTACCTATTCTCGAATGTGTGAATCGAGCTGAAACTTTACTGCTGAAAGAGCAGGAAAGTAAGAACTACCTTGGAATTGAGGGCTCTCCGGATTTTGCGCGTTGTGTGCAGCGGCTCCTCTACGGAGAGCAACATGAATTTATTCAGTCGCAGCGAATCGTCACGGCGCAAACACCGGGTGGAACGGGTTCGCTTCGCGTTGCGGGTGAGTTTATAAAAAAGTTTTGTCCCGATGCAAAAATTTGGTTGAGCGATCCAACATGGTCCAATCATCAAAGTGTTTTTCAAGCTGCCGGCTTTGAAATCGCTACTTATCCTTATTATGATTACGATAATAAATGCCTCCTCTTTGATCAATTGATTGAAGCTTTAAGTAGCGTACCCAAGGGAGATGTCGTCCTCTTTCACGCCTGTTGT
This sequence comes from Opitutales bacterium, assembly GCA_963692525.1. Classification (GTDB taxonomy): domain Bacteria; phylum Verrucomicrobiota; class Verrucomicrobiia; order Opitutales; family PNEW01; genus PNEW01. The sequence goes on along the minus strand of OY829953.1, from coordinate 3,578,530 downwards.
CACAATCCAACCGGGATGGATCCTACGCCTGATCAGTGGCGGACAATAGCGAAGCTGACAAAAGAGAAAGGGTTTCTCCCTCTCCTCGATTTTGCCTACCAGGGTTTTGCGCGTGGACTTGATGAAGATGCTACCGGTGTTCGCGCTTTTGCCTGGGAAGGCTGCGAAATTTTTGTTTCCAGCTCTTATTCCAAGAATTTTGGTTTATATAATGAGCGTATCGGTGCGCTTAGTATGGTCTGTGCGGACCCTGTGGCCGCGGAAAATGCCTTAAGTCATATAAAGGCGGTCATCCGTGCTAATTTCTCAAACCCCCCTGCGCACGGATCTTTAATCGTGACCACGATACTTGGTGATCCTCAACTTACTGAGCTATGGTTACAAGAATTAGCCTCGATGCGCGATCGCATCAATGAAATGCGAGAGCTATTTGCGAAAACACTAAAAAAAATAAATGTTAAAGAAGACTTTAGTTTTATCACTCAACAACATGGGCTGTTTTCTTTTACCGGTCTGAGTAAAGAGCAAGTTGAAATATTGAAAGATAAACATTCCATCTATATTGTCGGATCAGGTAGAATAAATATATCGGGTTTGACAACTGATAATATGGGCAGGATTTGCGAGGCTATTGCAGAAGTATTAATCGATTGATTCAGGATAGCGTTAATCTGCCGAATTGAAAATCCGGGAGATTATATGTTCAATTAATTAAAGGGAGAAGGTGTATTAATCGTAAATTGATCACCCATTGAGATGGTGAAAGTAGATTAGGTTGAAAGTCCCCCTCGATACGGTTCTGGAATCGAAAAGGTGCAGACTGCATTGTGTCTCCGAAGCGGATGCGGATTATTATTGGGAGGTATTACAATACCCGGGATTTACTGCCGGGTTACTTGTCAATCCAGCGAAATCTAAAAAGGAAGTTGTTCAATGGATTAAAAATGATCTCTCGGCCTGGGCTAAATCTGAAAAGTTTTCTTTTTCTGTTCTAAGCAAAAGTAAAGAGTTCTTAGGTAGAATTAATATAAGGTCAGTGCATAGCCATGGCATTTGGAATATGGGATTTTGGATATTACCTGCTCATTGGGGAAAAGGTTATGCTGCTGAGGCAGCAAAAACAGTTTTTGAATTCGCATTTGAGCAGCTGCAAGTTAAGAAAATGTGTGCTGCTCATGCACAGGCAAACATTCAGAGTAAAAGAGTGCTTGAGAAAATAGGCATGCGCTTAGTGGAAAACAAAGAAAAGGGCTTTTTAAAAAATGATAATTGGGTAGCCAATAGGCGTTACGAATTTACGCGAGACGATTGGTTTTCGCGAAAGCGCAAAAACCTTCGCTAATGGCGGGGTATGAAAACAGCTGTTGGATGGTATATCCACGAGATAGAAGCATTTTCCCCCTCGTTTCTACGGATAGCGATGATTTGGTTGAAACGGTAAAGGGTACGCTGTTATCCACGACCCTGACTCCACTGGGTAATATATATAACCTATCTATTGAATATCAGCTAATTAATGCAGCATTATTGACCGTACTTCTGTTTAAATCGTATCGTCAAGTAGTACTTCAGTGCGTTCAATTGTTCATCATCCAGACGTCCGGCAAATTTAGCTTTGCCGATACGTTTTTTCACCGACTCGGGGATACCTTTGCACATGGCTCGTAAATATATACTTTGCACTTTAGTTTTATCTTCCGAAATCGGTTCGGCAGGTAACTTCACTTTATTATAATAAAGCTTCTCCCCGAGTTTATAAATGTCCATGTCGGTATCGCCAAAGCGATAGGAACGCAGATGATCCGAATGTTGAGTATTTTGTTGTGCAAGTCCGTTAAATACGGGGAGGGAAATCCCTATGCTAATTAATAGAATTAGAAATTTATTTTTCATGAGTATATTTTTATTAAGTAATATTATTATGAGAATGTAATTCTATTAATCGAGATGTTGATATTGATTTATTTAAATAGTTCTCAATTAATTGCTGATAATGACATGTAGGCTGGTAATGATATATAGCTCCTACACCCTTTATTAGTATTCTCGCTATCTTATGAAGAAGACTGCCCCTGGGAGGGGCTGTATTATTTTACAATATCCCTTAAATCGTACAAGGCGTCAAACATGAAAACTATTTATCCTGAAAAGATATTTTCATGAGATGCGATATTTAACTCACGAACCACGCGTATTTGTTAATAACCTATCCGTTTCGCACTTGACTTACACAATCTTGATGGATGAATTTCCAAGGGTTTTAACCCCTCTTGTTAACATCACTTGAAAACATATCTCAAACTTTCATTCATCTTAATATTGCTCTACCTTTTTTTGCTCAGTATCGGGATGATGGGAACATCCTTTAAAATGCTGGGCGCAAATTCGTCTGAAGGTTTATTACAAACAGCGACAGCTAATCCATTTCTCGGACTCCTGATCGGTATATTTGCAACGAGTTTGGTTCAATCTTCATCTACAGTCACGGCGATGATCGTAGCTATTGTTGCGAGTGGTACTCTGAGTGTTGGTGCGGCGGTGCCTATGATCATGGGCGCTAACATAGGAACTACGGTCACGAATACCTTAGTATCATTAAGCCATGTTAAACAAAATCATGAATTTCGACGCGCTTTTGCAGCTGCTACGGTCCACGACTTGTTCAATCTTTTTTCGGTTGCCATCTTGTTTCCCCTGGAAATAACAACGCACTTTATAGAAAAGTCTGCCACTTACGCAGCCTCTTTGATCTACGGTGCTGAGGGTGTAAAATTCAGTAGTCCGGTCAAAGTCATCACGAAACCGGTTATTAATGGGTTCAAAGAGGGTTTAAATTATTTAACCTCCAGTGACACGATTATCGCATGGATACTTCTGGGGATTTCAGTGGTCCTATTATTTGGGTGCCTGGTCTTTTTAACTAAAACCTTAAAATCAATAATGCTGGATAAACTTGAACTGCTCTTTGACCGTTTAATCGGCAAAAGTGCGTTGATAGGTATGGGCTTAGGGGTTGTCATGACGGTACTTGTTCAATCCTCGTCCATTACTACGTCGATATTGGTACCCATGGCGGGTGCGGGGATCATAAATATACGCCAAATCTTTTCAGTAACCCTGGGGGCGAATGTGGGAACTACAATAACCGCCCTATTGGCAACTCTAGGGACAACTCAGCTGGCGGACGCGGCGCTTACGATTGCTCTCTGTCACTTATTTTTCAATATTACCGGAATCGTTTTAATTTATCCCATAAAAAAAATCAGGGAAATACCCATAAATACAGCAGAACGTTTAGCTGAACTAGCGGTAAAATCTAAAAAACTCGTAGTTTTATATATAATAGGTGTATTTTTTTTGATTCCCGGCGTAATTGTGTATATCTCCATGTAATATAAGCGGAAAGGAAAAACCAATGCTCAAACAGCTCCTCTCAATCTGGCAAGAAGACAGTCTACTCTCGAAATCCGATGAACAATTCAACGAGATGTTAAATTCGCTGAGGACGATGTTTGGGTGGTCGATGGATTATATTTGGCATTACGAAAAAGGTAAATCGTCAAAAGAAATTTATGACAAAGACATTGAGATAAATAAGGCTGAACGAAAGATTCGCAAAAGGATTGTTGAGCACCTCAGTATTCAACCCGGAATAGGAGTAAGCCAATGTCTGGTTTTGATGAGTATCGGCAAAGACGCTGAAAGGATTGGAGATTATTGTAAGAATTTGCTGGAAGTTGCAGTGAAGCACGGAGTGGTTTTTAAGGAGGATAGTTATGTCGATGAGCTGAAAACGATGCAAGGTAACATCGATGAGATGTTTGAAAAGACGATCAAGTGCTTGCGCCAGGATAGCATGGAAATTGCAAATACGGTTCACGAAATGGCGACAAGCTTCAATAAAGAATGTGAGCAGATTATTTTAAAAGTTTACGAAAGTAATGATTTGGATGTGCGTTCGGCAATTTCCTATGTGTTGCTATCACGTTTCCTGAAGCGCATAGTCAGCCACCTTGGAAATATCTCCACTTCCGTATCGATGCCCGTTCATAAGCTCGATTACTTTGATGAGAAAGTACTATGATGTTTCGCCAGTTTTAATATTCTGGTTAACATTATAATAATTTTTAAAGAATATATCGATGATAGTTTTTGTTGCGGGTATGCCGCGTTCGGGTTCCATGTGGGTCTATAATATTTCCCGGGCATTAATTAGAGCGAGGGGAAGGATACCCGTGCCCAAAAATATGCCACCTGATGATGTGCGCAGAATTAAGCAAGCGTTTCAATTACAACGTGAAGAAAATGAAGATTATATTATAAAAACGCATAAAGTTTTAAAACCTGACTTACCCGGAGTAAAAATAATTTATACCTACCGCGATGTCAGAGACTCGATGTTGTCTTATATGCGATTTATGCATTGTGAATACAATATTGGTATTAAAAACCTGATAGCTAACATGCAGTTAACCGATTATTATTTTGAAAAACACGCCCATAATATTATCCGGATCCGCTGTGACGACATTATTTCCACCCCGGATAAAGTGATTATTAAAATTGGGGATTTTATGGATCGCTCAGTACCACAAAAAACAGCGGAGACCATAGCAGATCAATTTTCGAGAGATAACGTAAAGAAGATTATAAAATCTCTCGAGAATGTGTCGGTAAATCAAACGGGAATGAGTCAGGATCCAGAGAAACTAAAAGATTATGAGACAGTTAATAACATCGACGGTAGTTTTAGGATAATAGATAAGAAAACAAGATTTCAATCCAACCATATCACATCTAAAAAAGAAGGTGAATGGCGCGATGTGCTGTCAGAAGAACAAAAAGAAGAAGTAATGAAAGTAGCTAGTGACTGGCTTAATAAATATGGTTTTTCTTTATAGTGATGTGTAGTTAATAACTAAAAACATAAAGTATTTCTTTCTCACTAATTATGGTGCATAGGACATTTTTAGCTAAGAAAAAAAACGTTCTTCCCCTTTTATTTAGCCTACTACCCGATTCCTTTTATCTACCTGCAGTCTACTGTCGCTACTTAGCTGCGAATATTGAACTTAATAATAGGCGTTAATTTCATTGAAATTAAAGGTCACTACTACGAGGACGATTTTATATGAAAAATAGAATCAAATTAGTGGATAAAAATTTCCCTATATATTGGAAGCATTACGTGCTGCAAAGTATTTACGCGACATTAGCCGTATCCATTGTCTTGCTGGTGTTAAAGCTACAAAATGCAGTCGTAGTCGCTTCAATCGGAGCGGCGCATTTATTATATTTTCAATGCCCAATAGCATTTCTGCAAAGCCGAGAAATGTAATGGGGGGGGGGGGGGGCACACGATAGGACTCATCTGCGGTTCTCTATTTGGGCTTATACCTCATCCTTCATTTCTGATATTTAATATTGTATATGCGCTTGCCGTTGGAATTACCTTTTTTCTCATGGCCACAACAGATACCGAACATCCTCCTGCCGCCGGTACCGCGTTAGGCATAGCCTTAACGGGATTTTCCCTTGATGTCGCATTGGCGCTGATTACGAGCGTTGTGATTCTCGCAGCTATCCATTATTTTTTTAAGCCCTATTTAAAAGATCTAGTGTAAGATGGGATTTATAAATAGGCGAAGTGGTGAGAGACTATGTGTTAATGTATAATTAAACACATCTTTTAGAATCGGCCCCATTTGTGTAATTTATGTTGATTACATCTATTCTCAATGATTGATATAATCAATTGTTCGAAAATGAAGGGTCTAAATAAACATATATTAATTACAGCCGACACACAGTGAAATCATGAAGCGTGATTATGATATGATAGTCATTGGCACCGGACCCGGTGGTGAGGGAGCGGCAATGAAAGCAACGAAAGAGGAGAAGCAGGTCGGTGTAATCGAAATGCATCCCAGTGTGGGTGGCAATTGCACTCATCTGAGCACCATTCCCAGCAAATCCTTGCGGCAAGCAGTTCAGCACCTCGGCGATTCTCGAAATGGCAATATTGCAAACTATCAAGATCTATTAATGTCGGCTGAATCTATTGTTAAACAGCAAGTTGAATTGCGCAGGGGATTCTATGACCGTAATTTAATCGAGATCATCCACGGGCGAGCCCTATTCGTCGACGATCATACGGTAAAAGTAGAATTGCATGAAGGTGGACAAGAGACGTTTACAGCTGAAGGCTTTGTCATAGCTACGGGGGCAAGGCCCTATCACCCCGAAGATGTTAATTTCTCTCACCCTCGCATTCTAGACAGTGATACGATACTAAAACTTAAAGATAACCCTCGTTCATTAACTATTTACGGGGCTGGAGTCGTGGGATGCGAATATGCGTCCATCTTCCGGAGACTGAAAGTTAAAATTAATTTAATCAATAACCGTGATCAGCTCCTATCCTATTTAGACGATGAAATCATTGACGCGTTAAGCTATCATTTACGTGAGCAGGGGATATTAATTCGTCATAATGAGATGTACGAAAAAGTCGAAGCGGATTACAATGGAGTGAGGCTTTTTCTCAATTCCAATAAACAGATCCAAAGCGATTACATATTATGGGCTGAAGGAAGAACGGGAAATTCTGATGACCTGGGATTGGAATCCATAGGCATTGAGATCAATGAACGAGGATCAATCGTCGTTAACGAAAACTATCAATCGGCAATCAAAAATATCTATGCAGTGGGTGATGTTGTGGGATATCCCAGTCTTGCAAGCGCGGCTTATGATCAAGGGCGATTTGCAGCTACACAGTTAATCTTTGGTGAATGTGAATATAATCTGGTAGATGATATTCCTACAGGTATATACACGATTCCGGAAATAAGTTCTATTGGAATGAACGAACGCGATCTTACGGCGAAAAAAATTTCTTATGAAGTAGGGCATGCCTTTTTCAGGCATTTAGCACGCGCGCAAATTACCGGACAAACGACAGGGATGCTGAAAATTCTATTCCATCGCGAGACCTTAGCCATTCTCGGCATACACTGTTTTGGTGCACAAGCTTCAGAGATTGTCCACATTGGTCAGGCGATAATGGCACAAAATGGAAAAGCTAATACCCTAATGTATTTCATTAATACCACTTTTAATTATCCAACGATGGCCGAAGCTTACCGCGTCGCAGCCCTTAATGGTCTAAACAGGCTCCGGTAAGAATAGAGCAGGGTCATTTGCAGCCCAATCGAATCTGCTTTATTAACCGTGGGTTGGCGCGCTTTTTAATTAGGAAAAATCCACTTGAGAATATGCGCTTTCAATCTATATATTCCAAGATGTCATGATTTCAAAATTCAGATTTGGATACACGCGTCACACATTAAGATATTATTTTCCCCATGCTCCCTAAAACTCTCATTTTTTTTCTTTGTATTGGAAGTCTTATATCGGGCTGTACCTCCATCAAAATTGAAACTGAATATAAACAGTCAACAGGTTTACCCGTGTATTCGTCTAACAACCAAAAGCAGACCATGGATGAATCCTTTAACGGCAGTCAGGCCAATCTTTCAGATTTTTCAGAAGAAAGTTCAAGTATGCACGTTGAAATACCTTCTACACTCCTCCGGAGGTAATGCTGTTTTACTTTAAGTCAGTCATGTGCCATGTGCAGAAAAGCCGCGTCGCTTGAACCGAAACAATGGGTGGAAGATATAACACATGTATTTCAAAAAAGCTGAATGCAATAGCATCGATTCAAAGCAAACTGGATGTCTTTGGGAGTGTAGATAATTTTCCACTGTATCGAATCTTCCTATCTGCTCGATCTGAATCGAAGGATACCGTTCTGATTACCGCTGGTATCCATGGAGATGAACCCGCGGGTCCAGCAGCCATTATCCGTTTTTTAGAACGCAATAATTCGCATTTATTCGAACACTTCAATTTTCTCCTCTTACCCTGTATAAATCCTGCTGGTTTTGAGCATAATAAAAGAGAAAATTTGGATGGAATAGATATTAACCGATCGTTTGAAAGCGACGATATTACAGAAGTTACACTCGTAAAGGAAGCGCTTCATGGGTTGAGATTTGCGTTTACGATCGACTTTCATGAAGACTGGGAAGCGAGAGGTTTTTATCTCTATGAAGATAAGCGCGATAAAAAATGGAAGGGCCCTGTAATAATTAATGCGGTTAAGAAAATGGGGAGTATTGATAAATCGTCGGCAGAAAGTGACATTCCCTTATATGAGGGAGGGGCACAAGTGGATCCAGCATGGGGGAGGAAAGGGTTTGCACCCTATTTATACAACTTTCATACAGACCACGTGATAATTAGTGAAACACCGACAGCCTGGAATATTGAGCAAAGAGCAAAAGCTCATTTAATTGCGCTGGATACCTTAATAGATCAGTACACAAAGTAGACCGTTTATAACTGCACAAATCGAGAATGCCACTAAGGATAAAATTAATAGGTGAAGATTCATTGATTGTTCAGCTAGTGGGAACTGACTTTGTTTTAAAAAATTGTCCACAATACAAAAATAAATTTTTGTGCTAAAGGCTGATCCAGTCAGCACGATTAGCTTAAAAATCACTTGTCGAACTGGATAGTGCATTGCCAGCGATATTATCAGGGAGGTGGCTGTGGTGGGGTCATAGGCAAAAATGGAATTTAAATGCAAATTACTTGCATTTAAAAGGAGACACTATATGCAAGTAAGTACAGCCAGTAAGGACAGTTATAATAGAATCCCTGATATTCAATTTAACAATGCCAGCGTTAATCCGATAACGACTATGGGATTTCTAACGTATTATAAAAATCACTCTAAAACATAAATGCAGGATAACCCAAACAGCTTAAAATGGGAGCATACTGATTTCGCCGGTATTGCACTCTCTTTCATTTGTGGGGTTCATTGCATAATTTTACCCCTCGTCTTAGCTTTGCTTCCCTCTGTTGGTTGGAGTATTCATTCGAATGAATCGTTCGAAACCACTATGGTCATTCTTATTATTGCGTTAGGTGCGGTGGTATTAGTGAGAGGTTATTTTAATCATGGAAGATGGCAGGTCATTTTATTTTTAGCATTTGGCGCGGCGGTTTTCATATTTATCAGACCAGGGCTCGGTTATACTATGCATATCTATGCTTCGGTTTTAGGCGGAGCATCTTTCATTGTCGGGCACCTGTATAATTGGAACTGGTGCCGAACCTGCCCCGTATGCCGCGTTTCGAAGGCCGACTGCAACGTTTCCTTTGATAAAAGTTTAAGTAATTAAATTAGAGAGAATAATCGCTTTAGATTAACTAGTCCTTAATAGGACGATTGGGGAGTGAATAGATTTGGTCGAAGGAAGCATTCTATATAAGCTGGCTGCACGAGCGGAGTCAGGTAACCCCTTGCGAATAGGGCTTATTGGCGCGGGTAAATTCGGGACGACATTTTTAAGTCAAGCACGCTACCTTCCCGGATTGCATGTGCTGGGAATTGCTGACTTATCAAACGATCGTCTGCTCAGAGCATTGAAAAATGCTGAATGGTCGCAATCACAGTATGCGGCAACAAGCTTTGAGAACGCATTGGAAAGAGGGTGTACTTATCTCACAGATGATGCGGAGTCGCTGATAAAAGCCGATGGAATTGATCTGATTGTTGAAGCAACTGGAGATCCATTAGTTGGTGTACGTTATGCATTGCAGGCGATTGAATACGGGCGACACGTTGTAATGGTTAATGTCGAGGCCGATGCATTGGCGGGCCATCTTCTGGCCAGGAAAGCTGCTGCTGCCGGTGTTGTTTACAGCCTCGCTTATGGTGATCAACCGGCACTGATATGCGAACTGGTAAGCTGGGCAAGATCTTGTGGATTTAATACCATATGCGCCGGAAAAGGAACAAAGTATTTACCGGTCTACCATAGCTCTACTCCCGATACCGTATGGAAGCATTACGGGATGGATTTTGAGACGGGCGCGCAACATGACTTGAATCCCCAGATGTTTAATTCTTTTCTCGATGGCACAAAATCGGCCATAGAAATGGCTGCGGTTTCCAATGCTACAGGATTATTCCCTCAATCCGAGGGCTTGCGGTTTCCGCCCTGTAAGATTGATAATTTACCTAATATTTGCCGTCCTATTGAGGATGGGGGACAGTTATCGCACAAAGGTACGGTTGAAGTAGTTTCATGTATGGAACGTGACGGTCGAATGATCGAAAACCACTTACGTTGGGGAGTTTTTATAATAATTGAAGCGCCATCTGACTATGTGAAAAGTTGTTTTACTGAATATGGTCTAGCAACCGATACCACGGGTCGATATGCGGCTATGTATCGGCCTTATCACCTCGTGGGTTTGGAATTGTCAGTCAGTATACTCAAGGCCGGGCTTGACGGGGAAGCGACAGGTTTCCCTGTTGAATTTAATGCTGATGTAATAGCGACCGCGAAAAAGAATCTGAAGGCAAAGGAGATGTTAGATGGAGAGGGTGGTTATTGCGTGTATGGTACGCTTAAACCCGCTGACCTGGCGGTTAAGGAGCGTTTGCTCCCAATCGGGCTGGCCAATCGCATCAAGCTGATAAATGATGTTGCTGAAGGACAATGTGTGAAGTGGTCTGATATTGAATATGATAAGGCGGATCCGATAATAAAATTTCGACGCGAAATGGAGCAAATCAACACAACTAATTGATCTGAATTTCCAAAGATTATAATTTTTTCTTTTAACAAGGTTTTGCTTAATGGATGAGTTTATCGCGGAAATTTTTTCCGTAGCTATACTGATTTATGGTCTTTCCCATTTCCTGCAGGCAAAACGGTGGGGGAGATTTTTATCGATCTTACTCGAGGGAGAACAGGCCCCATTTATTATTGGTTCTTTGACCCTGCCTCTAGGATTATTTATTGTCATAGGGCGCAATGTATGGGTCTTGGATTTTCCTGTTATTATTACTGTATGCGGTTGGGGTATGGTGATTAAGAGTATAGCCTATCTTTTATTCCCAGGCTGTATTAAAATGATTACACCTGATACAGAAATTAATTTACGCTACGGATCGAACGGCGTTGGAATATTGATGATCACAATGGGGCTAATACTCGTATTTGATACTTATTATTGAACCTCTTGTAAGCTACAGGTTCTTGAGGCCTCGGTCAGCGTGTGGTTCTTCGAATGAGGACCAGGATTTAGCAACCGGATATCATTGGGTCTTGCTAAAATTATGGGAAAACAGCTAAATAAGAATACAATGAATCAGTATTCACTTGAAAATTATCAACGCCCTCAACTTACGACTCCGGGCGGTGAAGATAAAATTCTCTTGCACTCTTGCTGTGCACCTTGCGCGGGTGAGATAATGGAAGCACTTGTCGCTTCAAAAATTCAACCCACACTTTTTTTTTATAATCCCAATATCCATCCACGTAAAGAATATGAAATACGTAAGGATGAAAACATCCGTTTTGCCAAAGACCTGGGGATTACATTTATCGACGCTGACTACGATAAGGATAATTGGTTTGATCGGGTGAAGGGATTGGAAGATGAACCTGAGCGTGGAGAGCGTTGCACGGTTTGTTTTGATATGCGTTTTGAACGCACTGCACTCTATGCCGCGGAAAATAATTTCTCTTTAATCTCCAGCACATTGGGGATCTCCAGGTGGAAGAATATGGATCAAATTAATAAAAGTGGCGAGCGCGCGGCCAGTCGCTATTCACAGGTGGTTTATTGGACCTTTAATTGGCGAAAGAAGGGTGGGAGTCAGCGAATGATAGAATTATCAAAACGTGAGGAGTTTTACCAACAGGAGTATTGCGGTTGCGTTTACAGCCTTCGCGATACTAACAGCTGGAGAGCTCAGAAAAATCGACCGCGCATTGAACGGGGAGTAAAATATTACGGGCGCGACGAAATTTCGGAAGAGTAAATTTACTGAAGTCTACCGACGGCGGTAGATGATCCGTTAATGGATTTATTGATCATCTTGACAAACGATTGTGCGTTCACATAATTTAACGGGTGAACGAATCGGGTATTTATTGGTCATGATTACCTGAATTCAAGTTTAAATATCAACAAGGAGGTGATCATGAGTTATAGGCCATTTGCGAAACCAGGAATATCCAAGATGAATTTTACACCTCGTGAACTGTTTAAGGTTGGGAGTGATTAATCTCATTCCTAATGAGAGGCGGTAACGAATCTACCATTCCTGGTGGGGGTCTTGACCGTTTATCTTTAATTCGGTAAGTTTTCTAAAACGAGAGCATTACCTTCTCTTTATCGGGTGCCTGACCTAGTGATGTCAGCACATTTGATTATAATTTTAACCTTTAACAAAACCTGCGGTGAGTATACGCACCGCAGGTTTTTTTTATAAGAATTAATTTCCCATTTGTGATGTCTTTGGGGTAAATTAAAAAAATTACACGATCAAAGGATTATTTGTATTATTAATAATACTGAAATTCATACGTCTGGTGAAAAATTATTTTTTTAATTGGAATCGAGATTTCACACTGCTGGCTGTAGCGGTCTTCTCTTTAGGCGTCTTTTTCGGTGTACAAATGACCCTTTTTAATAACTTTGTCGTCGAGCGCATAGGGATTGAGGCACATGAATTGGGATACATAGAGGCCATGCGTGAGATTCCAGGATTATTAAACGTCGTCTTTATTGCCTTAATGGTTCGTGTCGTCGCCCCAATACTGGGCGGGTTTTCCCTCATCATTCTCGGAGTGGGAATTATTGGGTACGCATGGTCCAGTACTGTTGTCGCGATCGCCTTGTTTTCTGTAATTTGGAGTATTGGCTTTCATGGCTGGATAACGCTTCAACATTCGATGGCTTTAAAATTTTCACCCGGTACCGATAAGGGTGTGTGGTTGGGGAAACTTCATAGTGTAAACAGTTTTGCCTGGTTAATTACGATTGGCATATGCATCTTTGCTTTTCGCTATATTGGCTATGAAGGGCTGTTTATAATGGGTGGAATTGTGACCATTATTGGAGGGACAGCTATATTTTTTGCCTCGAAAGATCGGCCGATTGTCCCTGAAAAAGGATTTGTTTTTAAAAGGCGTTATCGGCTCTATTATATTCTTAATGTGTTGGATGGCTGTCGCAGACAGATATTCATGACTTTCGCTATTTTCGCCCTCGTGAAAGTTCACGGTATGCCGCTTAAGACGACGATGATTTTAGTTCTCATTAATAAGATACTTGTCACCCTCGTAGCTCCGTTCATGGGGCGTTTAGTTGACACCCGGGGGGAGCGATTGATGTTGAGCTTTACCTACTTCGGTCTGATTTTTGTGTTCTTAGGTTATGCGATTATTGAATATCGTCCCCTCCTTTATGTCCTTTTTTGTATCGATAATCTCCTCTTTTTCGAAGGTATAGCACTGACGACCTTTATTAACAAAATAACTCCCGCTGAAGAGCTGAAGCCGACAATATCAATGGGGGTGACAATGAATCATGTATCCGCGGTCACCGCACCATTAATCGGAGGGGTAGTTTGGTATTATTTTGGGTATAAAATTATATTTTTTAGCGGTGCGATTGTCGCCATGTGTTCATTCCTGGCATCACAATGGGTTGACCCGGAAGGTATGTTAAGAACCGAATCAGAAAATGACGATGTCTCTCTCGCCGACGGTGTCGTCGCTCCGTCTAAAATACCCGGATAAGAAGCGACGTGATAAATTCCCAACACTAGCCAAAAGTAACTATCGTTCACCGGATCAGAAGATAGGGGATTGCCCTGCTGAACGTCATTCGATCGTAATTTCTTCTGTCGTAACGGGAATATTCGTCCCATCAGCGTTTTCAAAAGTAGCGCCTATACTTTGTGTCGGTTGAGGGGTCCCATCCGACTTAAAGTTATTTTGTGAAATCAAAGTATCGAATCCGGGTGTAGTGGAACCGCTTGGCGCTACAATAATGGCATTACCGTTACTCTGCGATAAATCCCCTCCCGTAATTCTCAGCCCGGGATTAGGGGCCTGGACGGTAAATGAACCTTCACCAAATAGCAGGTAGGGCTGCGCATCTCCACTGGCATCAATGTCGCCCAAGGTCATCCGCACGGCTATCGGCACCCCCTCAGCGACAGCTCCTGTCCTCCCGGTAGTCGCTGAAAAAGTTGCATTCGATAATTGCATGCCGCCCATTCCAGTAGAATTAATTATTTCTACGAGGGTGACGTTTGCCTCCGCATTGTAGACTTCTCCCTCTGGGAATAATGCCTGGTTTACCGCATTGATTGATCCGACGGTGAAGATACTAAAGAAGGTGTTCGAGTCAGCTCCATCAATCAGCACGCTGGGACGTCCAGCTACGTACTGTACTTCCTGATTGTATTTTGTTGGCGATGCAGGTGGCAGAAAAGTATTCGGATCAAGGTTTACGGAAAAGCTCCCGCTACCAGAGAATTCTACCTGGACGATATCTTCATTTTCATCGAGAAAAGAGACCCGGGTAATCTGGTCTACTTTGGCACGCAGAATTACACTTTCACCGGTGAGCAGAACCTGATCGAAAACGTTTCCACTCGGGTGCATAATATCTTCACCCACGACATCACCAGATCCACTTAAGACGAGGCCTACTTGAACAATAGCAACATTGTGATTACCGCCGGCGGCGAGGAGAGAAACATTTGTAACCGCAGAAGGTATGTTGAGTTGTCCAGACGAATTGTCTCCCCAGCCTTCAACTAAGCCTTCATCATCGAGGGCAAGGCTGTGGTTTAATCCAGCAGCTATGGACGTCACTGCACTCGCATTAAAGGCAAGGGATAATTGCCCTTTGGTTTTAAAACTGGAAGCCGCTATTAATCCGATATTACCAAATTCCAATTGATTGAATTGGTTATCTCCCCATGCCGCAATCTGGTTGTCCTCGGTCAATGCAAGACTATGATTGCCGCCCGCCGATACTTCATTAACGCCGCTCAACCCCGCGGGGACGTCCGTCTGGCCGAAATTATTTCTTCCCCAGGCAATAACTGTACCGTCACTCTTGAGTGCTAGATTGTGAAAGCCACCGGCATCAATAGCGATAATATCCGAAGGACCACCCGGCGGTGCAGATGCCTGGCCATCCGTATCATTACCCCAGCCCGTAACCGTTCCATCGGAGAGTAAGGCCAGGCTGTGAGTCGATCCCGCGCTTACCGCTACAACGTCGGAAAGTCCGTCGGGCGGTTGTGTCTGACCGAATTCATTATTGCCCCAGCCTACCACGGTTCCATCACTTTTAACTGCGAGGCTGTGATTATGACCGGCTGCGATTGCTATAACATCAGTAAGATTTTCTGGCACATCGATCTGACCCTCATCGGCCTTTCCCCAGCCGACAACCGTGCCGTCAGCCGTCAGTGCGAGATTGTGGTCCAATCCAGCTGAGATCGCAATCAGTTCAGAGCTACCATCCGTAGTGACTCCCTGGGGTATTTCCTGTTGGTTGAAATCATTACTGCCCCAACCCTCGACCTCTATTATTTCATCGATGAATGCGGGGGGCTCGTCAATGATCGGTGGATCCCCATCATCTATAGGTGTTTCAATCGGATTAAAACTAAAATCATCAATACTCGTAATACTGCTGCCGAAGGGTGAGAGTATACTTTCATTATCAATTAATTCTATCTTTCCAATACCGCCAGGTGCACCCAATTCAAGGGCGTTAAACCTGTAAAAGAAAGGATTTATAATCTCCTCGGGGTTAATGTTGTCGGGTAACATGGGGACATCGGTAAGAAGGTTCCCCTCTGTATCAAAAACTTCGATTTTACCGTCATCGAGTGCTAAATTAGCGGCGTAAAATTGCACATCTCGAGCCGGGGTTTCAAAATTAATCGTCGCGGTGAGTCCATTCGTAATGGACCAGAAATTTTCCGGTGAATGATAGAGTTGGGTAAAGGATGTCAACCCACCCACACTGCCCCCTTCAAAAGTAGCGCTTTTTGGTGACTCGCCAATTGTAAAGCTACCGATAAATTGATTGCTCCCTGCCGGGAGAATAGATTCAAAATCAGTAAATACCTCAAGATTGGGGGGTGGCGGGAGAGGGGTAATATCTTCCAAAAATACAGGTTGCGGCTCTAAACCTCGATTGCTGCCAGTGAGAACAACATCATAACTAATGGATTCACTTATCCCATCTGGAGTTGTCCGCGACTCCTCGAAAGTTGCTTTTACAGGGCCAATATTTCGAGCAAGCCAAAAAATTTGAGTAATGGTGCCTACATCGGTAAAAACCTCCCCTAATTGCAATCCTGATTCATCAAAGTCACGGACAACGACAACCTTGATCGTTTCATAGTTGCCGACAGGGGTATCAACGAATTCAATTCCTTCGATCGTTACACTGACGCTTTCCGTTCCCTGTCCGGTAAAAACTTCACCGAATTCAATATCAATTCCGGTAAAAGAATAGCTTACATTCGAAGAAAAGCTGTCCCCAATATTAATGAATCGTGGCGTAATAAAAAGTGGGTCATCGAATAAGCTGATGTCTGAAGCTTCCGGGTCGATGAGATCTGAACGGTGAGCCGCGAATTCCTGTTCGTTCAGACTATAGTAATTACCATTAGTCACTTCAAACAATTCCCCACCGACTGATGTCGTTGCAGCTGCAAGATCCAGGACGAGAGTGGTCTCTCTGCCATGGATTGTTCCGCCGGGTAAGTTCTGTCGGATTACGGTTCCTCCTAAAGTAAGACCAATCGGCAATTCCGCGGTTGTTTCCGTCACCGTGCCGGCGTAATTCCATTGAGAACTGACATCGAGAGGAAAAAAATCAGCGATGTCCAAGGGTGTTGCGTAAATAACTCCACAAGTGGTGAAAGATAAAGCGAATGCAGAGATCCTTATTAAATAATGAATCGTATGTTTTAATGGGAACATTATATTATCTATATTCCATATATAAGATTGTGCTTCTTCACAAATTAAAACTTTATCATATTCCATATCCCGGGCATCATTCAAGTCCTCAACTATGTGGGGAAGGAGAGTATAATCAATCAATCCAATGGAAATCCCTCGTTATAGTATAATTATATTACGCTATAGAGTAAGGCCTGCCCTGATTACGCAAGTCACTTGACTATATTTTCCACGAAAAATGGTTAATCGATGAAAGAAAATCCGGTAATACTTTTTGATGGGATCTGTAATCTCTGTAATGGGATAGTTAATTTTATTATTAAAAAAGATCCTGAGTCGTATTTTAAATTTACCCCATTGCAGTCTCCCCTCGGACAGCGTTTACTGGAAAAACATGGGTTTAACCCCGAGCAACTGGATACCTTTGTGCTTATTGATGGGGACAGTTATTTTACGAAGAGTGATGCCGCTCTATACATCGCACGTCACCTCACTGGGGTATGGTCTCTCTTAGGGATTTTTTCCCTTATCCCAAAACCCATACTTGATCGGGGCTATGCTATCGTTGTGCGTAATCGTTACCGATGGTTTGGAAAAAAAGAAGCATGCATGATTCCTACGAAGGATCTACTTAACCGCTTTTTAAAATAAAAAGGGCAGCTCTGCTTTATTAAATAAGGGGGAAATTCTTAAAACCTTTAAAGGTGTTTCAGGCAATTAACGTTGGTTGATGATAATTGACACCTATCGACTACTTATAGCTTTCAATTTTGAGGTATTTAACCGCTCAGTAATTCCTCGAGAAATCAGATGTATAAGTGGGGTTGTCGCCGACAATGTTTTTTAAGTTTTCATCAAAATGAAAATCATAGTCACCTAAGAAATCCACGTTTGCTGCGATAATTGATCCAAACATCTCTCCGCCCGCTTGCAGGTTCACATCGGCACGGGGAGCATACAACGCTCCATAAAATGCGGAACCACTACCAATGTAATAATTCGGGGTAAACGTTCCCGTGTCCGTCGAATAGATGATGAGATTGCCCGGATCCCCCAAATTGCCTGGATCTCCTGAAAAATTCTCAACTTTACCGAGGTTATGATGCAGGGTGAAATCATCCGCAATATACAGTTTCAATTGCTTACCGTCAGCGATCTTCAGTATTCCATCGATATGCACGTCGTCTTGCACTACGAGAGTCATGTCTTCGGTGATCGTTAAGGTTTCTAAATCATCGATCCACAGGTCTCCCGTGATCAATCGCGCGTTCGCTCCCGCTCCGGGCAAGGTGTCGCTTCCGCCGGGAAAACTGTAGACACTGGTCACCCCGGCCGGGACCGGCACATCAGGAAAGTTCGGTTCAAATCCGTCAGCAACCCGACTGGCATCGACATCTATGCCAACTGGAGTCGAGTCCCCGTAAATCTTACCATTAACTCCGATCGTATGCGGCTCTACCCAAGTTGAAACATATCCCTCGACTTCACCTTTGGCTAAATCCAGGGCCCGTACTTTTGCGCCCACTAAACTGCCGTGATCATTTTGGTTAAAGAAGGGATCATAAATCCCAAGATTTACTGCAGGGTCAGATGTGTAGCTGTCTACCTTTACCGTTCCCGCATTGTAAAAGACGATATCATCATGGGTAGTAATCCCATTGGGAAAGATTGATCGTCGCCTTAGATCGGCATAGAAATTTTTCTGCACCATTTCTCCATTCGTTAAATATAAATAGACGATACTGTAAATGCGTATTGGGTTTGGCGCTTGGTCTAATACATAAAGATACATCGTTGCGGTATTACCGTTACCCATATCTAAATTATATAAAGACTCGATCATCCAAGGTGAAGAATCAACCCATCCCGTCCAGTCGTCTTCATTGAGTGCTCTTAAGGCTATCTCCGCGCCAGCATGTGTTACATTGACCAGGTTCTGCTCGGTAAAATGACTATTCGCAATATTTAATTCTGTCAGCGTCGAACGTAAATAACTGGATGTGATAAAACCAAAAATACCGGCAACGAGGAGGGCAATAATGAGTGTTGACCCTTTCTCCTTTACCGCGCGACTTCTCATCCGACCTGCATTGAGGTCATCTAATCGACTTGGTTTTATCTGGCTTTGTCTCAACATCTTTAATCTTTAAGTAAATATATTAGGTAATATAGTGGAAAATGCAAGTAAAAATAGGGTAAATTACCTATTAAAAAAATGTAAAATTATCTCAGTTCCCACTGTTTCAGGGTTGTCTGGCCGCCTGCTTCTCTAAGGGTCATTAATTACATCTAAGTAATTAATAGTAAGTATTATATATAAGTAGAGAAGCAATCACACGGATAAAAAAGGACGAAAAAAAGCGTGAATTTCAACACCTCATCTTATTGCACATGCTAAAAAGATGTAAAAACCCGTGAAATTTCAGGAAAAAAAGCAATAGAATGAAGCTAAAATCAGTGAAAATGAGAGCCTGGAAAGAAATAATTGACGGAAGTAAAACAGCGCACGGAATTAAAAAGCGGGAATTGATAAAATAGATATCATCGCGGTCGATTTTATAGGATAAGGAAAACAAATAAATTCGCTAGATGATCACATGAGTGATTACAGGCTAGCAAGGTAGAGAGAAATTACTCTAGATTAAGATGAGAACTATTCAGCATAGTTGAATGACATCATGAATTCAGATTTAAAAAAGTTTGCAGATTTTTTTAGAAAGGAAGGGGCGAATGATATTGGCCATAGTGATATCACCTACCTTGCTCATGCGATGGGAGTATATCGAGACTTGAAATCCTGGGGGTGCGATGAAGAACTTTGTCACATGGCTATTTTTCATTCGATATATGGAACCGAAACATTTCAGGGCTATACCCTGCCACTGGATCGACGCGGAGAGATCCGATCATTTATAGGTGAGCGTGCGGAGAGACTGGCTTATTTAAATTGTGCACTTACATATGAATCTTTTGATCGCAATTTCAAGGGAGTTGAGTTGAGTTACAAACTTTTCGACCGTTTTAAAAATGAAGAGGTTGAGCTGTCACCCAATGACTTTGAGGATTTATGTCGCGTTCATCTTTGTGATCGTCTGGAGCAAGCTGGTCGGTCGATGGATTGGGACTGGCGCCGTGAAACGTTCGCGGGGATGGCTAAATTTCTGGGTGGTGTCGCAAAAGAATCTTATGATCGTGTTTATGCGGAAGAAATGGAGGAAAAAAAATGAGTAAAGTGTTTACGAGTTCAATAATCCCCGCACCGTTAGATAAAGTGTGGGATAAAATTAGTGATTTTAATGCATTACCGGATTGGCATCCGGCAGTTGTCGATTGCTATATCGAAGATGATAAGCCTAGTGACTTTATCGGTTGTGTCCGCAATTTTAATCTCAAAGACAATGGTGGTAATATTCGTGAGCGACTTCTAGCTTTGAATAATGACGAATATTATTTTACCTATTGTATTTTGGAATCTCCGATGAAAGTTGAAAATTATATCGCTACCCTGAGTTTACTTCCCATAACTGATGGGAATCAAACATACGCGGAATGGACAGCACAGTTCGATTGTGATGCAAAAGATGAAGCAGAACTGCTTGATTTCATTGGTAACGGGGTCTTTCAAGGTGGGTTTAATGTCTTGAAGGAACATTTCAGCCGCTCATAAAAATACGATGGAAAAAGTTCGCTGGGGTATTCTAAGTACCGCAAAGATTGGTAAAAATAGAGTAATACCCGCGATGCAAAAGGGGAAGAACTGCGAAATTATCGCGATCGCCTCTCGCCAATTGGATAAAGCGCAAGCGGCAGCGAGAGAATTAGGAATTAGTAAAGCATACGGCACCTATGATGAGTTATTAAATGATCCCGATGTCGACGCGATATATAATCCTCTGCCTAATCATCTCCATGTTCCCTGGACGATAAAGGCCATGGAAGCAGGTAAGCACGTCCTGTGCGAGAAGCCAATTGGTTTATCTTCAGCAGAGGGGCAGAAGATAGTCGATGAAGCAAAAAAGCGACCGGAGCTGAAAGTCATGGAAGCATTCATGTATCGTCATCATCCCCAGTGGCAAAAAGCACGGCAATTCATTGAGGAGGGGAAAATCGGTAAACTGCGAATGGTTCAATCTGTATTTTCCTACTTTAATGTTAATGCGGACGATATTAGGAACAAGGCTGAAATAGGGGGTGGGGGACTAATGGATATCGGTTGTTATAATGTTTCATTATCGAGATTTATTTTTGGGAGTGAGCCAAAAAAAGTTTGCGGAATCATGGAAATGGATCCGCAGTTTAAAACGGATAGACTTGTTTCAGCGATTTTGGATTTCGGGTGCGGCACCGCTGTCTTTACGTGCTCAACGCAGCTATCGCGGTATCAAAGGGTCAATATTTTTGGCACTGAGGGCCGTGTGGAGCTTGAAAATATTAACTACCCCGCAGATGAAGCATCAAAACTATGGCTTCAACAAGATGAGGAAATTACTGAACTACCAATACCCAAGTGTGATCATTATGAGATTCAAGGTGATCGGTTTTCTCTCGCCATCATAAACGATACAGAAGTATTCACGCCGATCGAAGACGCGATTGCCAATATGAAAGTGCTGGAAGCGATTGTCCAAAGCGCAAGCAATAACACCTGGGTTAGTTTGGAAGGATAGTGCTTCGATTATTAAGGGGATAGCTCGACGCGCTGTTTTTCTCTCCAAGAGCGCAAACCGGCGTCAATAATTTCCATCGATACAATAGCCTCGCTTGACGGACTCTCTGGTTTGCGTTCACCCTTCGCGGCATCAAAAAAAGCCTGGTGTTCAAGGCGGTACATCTCATCCCTTTCGAACGGGTATTCTTCTGTTGATTCCGTCCCGTCACTGCTATCGCCCAGGCGAATCGTCTCAGAGTTCATGTCGTAATATAACCATTTTTGATCACCAATTACTTCACACGCGGATCTTGCTGGATGTTGTATGAAATTTAAGTGAATTGATGTGAGAAACGCATCTTCATAATCACAGAGTATATCCATGACGTTAGGATTGGATCTAAGCTCTAATTCTCCTCCCTGGATACCAGTTACATAAATCCCTTTAGGGCGTTTACCAAAAAACCAATGAAAAAGATCGGGTTGATGGGCATAATCAAAGAAGAGAGCGCCTTCGAGATCTCGCTGATGACGCGAGAGTGAGTTGACGAGGGTCCCGTAGGTGCCGACGTGAAAGTGAGCATAAAGGACAGTACCTAAAATACCCTCTTCAATCATAGACTTGATACGGATGAATGCGGGATGAAAATGGTTTTGAAACCCGATGTTAAGAATCGTTTTCGCGGATAAGGCAGCCGCATGCATGGCCCGAGCATTTTCCAATTTATCACTCATCGGTTTTTCGCAAAGCACGTGGCACCCCGCCTGTAGTGCTGCGATAGTCTGTTCTTTGTGTAAGGTTTGCGGAGTGGCAATGACTACCATTTCCGGTGGGTGTTCTAACACCTTTTCAAAAGCACTATGATTGCGCAGGTCACGCAGTTCCTTCCGCGCAATTTTCAGAGACGATTCATCGGGTTCGCAGATTTCTACGTCCAGGTCATCTCTTTCACTGAGTAATCTTGCATGGCGGCGACCGATGGACCCCACGCCGACAACAACTATTCTCTGCTTCATTGCCATATACTGAACCCGCCATCGACAACCAGGTTCTGTCCCGTCACATAATCAGAGGCGGGAGAAGCGAGAAATAGCGCCGCGCCCTTAATATCGATCTCGTCTCTACCCATATGTCCAGCCGGTGTTCGATCACTGTATGCTTTCGTAAATTCATCAATCATCCCTCGCGTGGGCCCAGTAAATCCACCGGGAGAGATGGCGTTCACACAGATTCCCATCGGTGAAAGAAGCCCTGCCAGATCCAGGGTCATTCCAATTACGCCACCTTTTGCCGCTGCATAATCTACGGGTTGGCCGTTCATATTAAGACGTTCATACATGCGCCGGTCGCGACCGATAATGCCGGCGATCGAAGCAATATTAATTATTTTTCCCGACTTCTGCTCAGCCATCAATTTGGCGACTTCCTGGCAGCAATAGAGTGCGCCAATCAAATTAATAGTAATGAGATCTTCTGCATCTTTAGGGTCGCGTTTAAAGAGGTGAGCGGGCCCCGATCCCTCCGATCCCCCAGCGTTATTAATTAGAATATCGATATGGCCTTTCCACTCGTGAGCTTTTGTGACCGCCTGGCTGACGTTCGCGTGATTGCTTTGATCAAGCTCGAGGGGGAGGACTTCGACCCCATGTTCTTTATTTAATTTTTCAGCCGATGTTTCGGCACTGGAAAGTGTTCTTGAGGTAATCACTAAATCCGCTCCCGCTTCAGCCAGAGCATCCGCCATATCATATCCAAGGTGTCTGGCTCCTCCCGTAACCATGGCTACCTTGCCGTCGACTCGAAACATATCCATTACATTCATACCACTAACTACTCAAAAATTACTATCATCGGGCAATCTTAAAATGAAGATAGTAGGAGAGGGGAAGGGATGAGAGGGAAGTCGTGAGCTATACCCCGGCCAGCTCTTCACGAGCGACTTTTAAGATCTCATCATTGGATACTTTATGGATAGGCGTATAATATGGACCATCACTACCTTTTTTATAAGGTTCGTTATCGGCCCGGTTGTAAGTGCATCTGAACAACCAACGGTGATAGGGAGATTCGTTGACGGAGGATGCATGCAAGAGATTACAATGAAAAAACAAAGTATCGCCTGGTTCTAATTCACAATAAACGCGCTCGAAGCGTTTCATTGCCTCTTCGACGCGTTCGGGATCCGTTCCCGTCTGAACATCGGGGTTGTGAACTCCCTTGGCAAAGGCGGAAAGAACTTTTAACATTTTATCATCGCTCATGCCTTCAGTCCCGCGAACGGTCAGGTCAATCCTCTCCATTTTGTGTGAGCCTTTTAAGACTTGTAAGCACCCGTTTTCTATATTGGCCCGTTCTATTGCCACCAAACAGCTGATCACGTTTGGCAATAAGAGACCGCCTTTATACCAGTAGGGGTAGTCCTGGTGCCATTCCACCGCTCCCCCCACTTCTGGTTCTTTATGGATAATCGAGTTGTTCCAATTATAGACTTCTCCCTCGAGTAAAGCTTCTGCGGTATTTACCAGTCTTTCGCTGCGCGAGATCATACCATAGAGATCGTCGCGCTGCTCGGTCCACGCGATGCGTTTACTTATTCTTCCCTCGCTATCTACCTGGGTAAGGGGAGAATCCTGCATCTGCCGGTCGTGACGACATTTCTTACTCAGTAGTTCCATCAGTTCCTCATTAAAGAGGGCGGGTATGATTAGATATCCATCTTCTTGGAATTTTCTTATCTGATCAGTATTCATTTTCTATATTTATCCATGTAACCGAATTCCCTCATCCGGTCAATCCAGCGCTGACGGCGATCATCCTTTTGCGCTTCTGAAAGCCATTGAGGATGGTACTCAGGTCCGGGTGACTCATAAGTATTTTTAGCAAGATTTTCTCGGGTACTGAGGGATCCTTTCATATCGTAGAGAGTCGCTTCTTTTTCATCAGCTGATTCTGGGACGCGATTATATATGAGTGTAATTAAACGGCGATCCTCAGATCCACCCGAGCTGCCATGCCAGAGTCGCGCGTCAAAGATAACTCCATCACCAGGATTGACCGCGCAAATATGGGCGTAGACGTTTCCTGGATTTTCACTTCTCAGATTATTCCGCAGGAGTTCGTCGTGGATAGGATTGCGGTGTGAACCGGGAATGAATCTTAGGGCACCATTGCGATCGTTTAGAGACTGAAGGTAGAAGGCGAATTTGAGGCTTCGAAAATTTATATCTTCACAGTCGGGATGCCATTGCGTTTCACCTACAAAGCTACCGGAATTACAAGATACTCCATAAATCTCACCGCCGAGAAGTTGCTCTGCGATTTTACATATTCTTTCATCTTCCAATAAGCTGCCCGAATAGGGAGTATCCGGTCCAAGGTTTGGCCAGCTCACATAGTTATGGTCGCCAGGAGTTGTCGTTGAGCGGAGGGTGTTCGTTAGTTTAGATTCAAATTCGGAATTGATTTTAGCGATTTCATCAGATTTAAGGAAATCACGAAGAATTAAAAATCCAAAAGTCTTATAATAAGTTAGCTGATGCGAGGTGAGCATTTTTCTTTAAAGTTCGAATGGATTGCCTTTGAGAAAAGCCCACTCTATGCGCACTTCGTGAAGTCTTGGCGTGCCACAGCCATAAGGTGAAACCAGGGTGGCTTTATACTGTAACCAACGGGCATTGTAAGGAATATTATAAAGTCTTCTTCCCGATTTTTCAAAATAGGTATTTTTACCACTCCAGCCGTGCCACTTTGCTTTATCAAGGGTTGCTATTGTTTTAGCCCAACGAATCTGGAGTTTTACTTTTAATAGATCTGTTTCATCAGCCTCCCAGTGGATGCGACGCGCTCTTCTAAATCCCATTTCAATGGGGGCAGATAGGTAATGTTCCTCAGGCTTCCGATTAAAAGCGTTGCCCCGATCAAAACTCGTCATCCCGTGGGGACCCAATCCCGGGATTCCTGTTCTATTTGTATTGGCAAATCCTTCAGCACTTCCCCAGTAAATAAACGAATCGACCTGATGTCCTATATCATTGCGATGACAGCCTAAAGCTATATCGATCCAACCATCACGGTTCAGGTCCGCCTGCATCACGGCACCCGAGGCGTAACTCTCAAGATCTACGGGGTTACTGAAATCCAATTTTTTTCCGTTGCCATAAAATACCTGTGCGGGTGGAGTTCTGGAGGTGGGGTTAGCATATGCGGTAGCGAGTAAATCCAGGTTGCCATCATTATTGAAGTCAGCGACCGCAGTAAAACCAGAGCTGTACCCAGCGAGCAGTTCCTGTGAATTTTCGGGATCATAACCATCGGGGCTTCCAAAGAGCACACGAACAGTGTCTAAATGACGGCGGCGGTGCCCGAGAATTCCAACCACGATATCTAACCAACCGTCATTATTTATGTCTGCGAGGTTGGGTGCCGCGGAGTCTTCCATCCCATGGCAGGGGACTTTCCATACCCGATCTGGCGAATAAGCAAGTTTGCTTCCGAGGTATATTAATATATAATTTCTTTTGTCGTGAAACAGGATGTCGAGATGACCATCGTTATTGACGTCGCCTATAGCCGATTGGTCTCCCCGACTCTTTAATACATCATAGGAGCGTGAAGCGGAAAATCCATTTTTCGATCCTAAAAGTATAAATGAAGTTTTGTCCGGATCTTCAATACCAATACTCGATCCTGCAGCCGCGGTCAGCAAGTCCAGGTAGCCATCTCGATTCATATCGAAAACTTCCAGATCGAAGTGATCTTCATTAGTAATGACATCGTCGTATAAATCATTGTTCGGGCCATCGGGTGTTCCTCTGTAGATACGTATACCTTTTGGGATGGTGAATACTGATTCGGAATAACCATCGAGGTCGAAGTCGGCAATGAGCGCCTGACTGCTGTGCACAGTGAATAATTCAATCCGGTTTTCACTATTATAGTCGGCTTGTTCGTTACCTAAATATATGTAGGAGGGGATGCCACTGAGGTGCCCAAGCTTCGTATTGTTATAGACGACATCCAGTTGGCCGTCGCCATCAAGGTCACCGGCAGTGTTGCCCATGGCCCCTTGCGTCGCTACCCAGCTTACATTTTCCGGAGAAAATCCCGATGGGCCGTTCCAATAGATAGGCGATTGGGTTTCGTAAAGGTTTTCGTCATTTAATTTACTTACAATGAGGTCCATATACCCGTTATTATTGAGATCTGCAGCAGTAACCCAACGAGCATGGGGCATATCGAGGGTGGTTTTTGGGGTGAGCAAATCTTCTCCGAACCGTATTTCTATGCCATCAGAAGTAGCTAATATGAGATCATTAACCCCATTATTATCCATGTCGGCAATCTCTGCACGCACGGCATTACTTACAAATTCCGAGGTGTGTCCGGTGGCTTTAATAATAAGTGGTTCGTCAATATTAATATTTCCATTCGTATTCCAATAGATCCGAACCTGACCGCTGCCGCTGAATATAACATCCTTCTTTATATCCTGGTTCAGGTCTTTCAAGATTACCTGACGCGCGCCGTGAGTCGGAAGTATCATGGGAGACTCTGAATCGACACCGTTTTTTGTTCCCCAGTAAATATAAGATTCTGTTTCCAGATTACTCTGACCGACACGATAGCTGGCCAATACAATATCTAAATATCCATCAGTATTCAGATCCTCTGCCGCAATGGAAAGCGCGCCTGTGGCAACGAGCTTATATACGTCGCTCGCATTTTCAAATTCGCGGTTTTCGCGCTGAAGATAAATCAAGACTTGCCTGGGAATCGCGGGATTATGTGTGTCTTTCCACGCGGATGGGAAAAGGAGATCGAGTTTGCCATCACGGTTGATGTCTACGACCGCAACATCGTATGCTCCTATCGTGGGAAAATCGGACCGACTGGCTTCGATCTGCGCTTCTCCACCCCAATAGATATACGAGTTAAGCTCAGAAGTCACACCATTGTACGAATTTACAGTTACAAGATCGGTATTACCATCATTGTCAATGTCGACCGCCCGACTCATCCAACCACTGTCAGCGGACAGGGTTCTTTTCTTCCAGGTTTCTCCCTCTCCCTTATCGGGTGTATAGACCCAGGTAGGACCCCGCTCGATTTGATCATGTGAATTTGCTAATACCAGATCCACGTAGCTATCATTATTCACATCATAGCTGTTGATCATCTCTATAGCACCGTTGGCATTCACATAAATGTTGGCCCCGCCGTTCCCGAACTGGCCCTCTGAGAATTTATGAAAACCGCGATGCACCCACACGGTTTCAACTACTTTCTTCTCTTTCTTTTTTGGAAATTTAGGGAATGAGTGTGCGGGTACGTTAATAAAGAAAATAAATAAGAGCGTCCCCAGGAATATAATTAATTTTTTTTGTGGGTAAAAATATTTAAAGATTTTGTCGGGCATAGGGGTCAATCATTTGAAACTGATTAATGTAAATGTATTCTCTATATTACTTAATTATATTCAATAATAGTAATATAAGGGAAAGACAAATTAATAGCGGAAAAGTATACCTCAATTATTATGTGAATTGAGGATAAAAGTGCATATAACTGCTATGCAATTTAAAGGACAGGGGAGCGGTGATCACTGAGATAATATAAATTGTCCAATACTACTTGACACTGTCCGCCTATGCTAGAAAAGATTCATTTTTATGGGCGATCTTGGTTCTTATTCCCCACGCGGTGATCAGCGCATTATATATATAAGCGATCCTTCCTCGATTGTACGAAGTTATCTCCCGGAAGAACCGACAGAAAATGATTTGAGAAATTGGGTCGACGAATTAGCTGATGCCGGGGTGGACACTTTTATTCAGGAAGCTTATACTCAAGGGTGGACCACCTATTGGCGCTGTGAGCGATTCGAGTATGATCAGCGTCCACAGCATCGTTGTTTGCTTCCCCTCTTAGATGCGGGGATCCAGCCACTGGCGGTGCTCATCGACCAGAGCCATAAAAGGGGTATGAAGTTTATGGCCGGCTTACGCATAAATGATGACCATGGACATATATCCGCTGAGCAAGGCGTCGGCGCTGGGTCCACTTTTCTAACAAATAACCCTCAATGGAAAATAATAGATTTACCTCCAGGTGACGCCTTTAAATTAAGTAACTTTATTGATTTTACATTTTCGGAGGTCAGGGACTACCTGATTTCCGTTGCGGAAGAATTAGTGAAAAGCTTTGACTTGGACGGTCTGGAACTTTGCTTCAGGGACCGGATCTATTTCCCCGCGGGTAAAAGCCTTGAGCGAGAGTCACTCATGACTGATATGGTAAAGCAGATTCATGAGGTGCTACATAAAGAAAGCCAGATAAAGGGAGTGGAACTCAAGCTAGGGGCAAGAGTTTTCCAGACGATTGATGATTGTCATAGGATGGGGTTGGATGTTCCCACTTGGATCACACAGGGTTATCTCGACTATGTCTCACCCAGCGATCAAATGAATACTGACATTAATGCCCCGTATGATGAATTTACGGCGATTACTCACACTCAGGGCAGATCCTTCGACGAAGCTCAGGACAGGCCCATCGACAATGCTCAGGGCAGGCCCATCGACGAAGCTCAGGGCAGGCCTTGCTATCTTTATCCTGCGATCCTTCCCTGGATGAGCAACCGGTCGGAACGCAGATTAAACCGCAAGCCATTAACTATAGAACAGCAGCGGGCCGTTGCGCAAAACTACTACGGTGCCGGTGCGGACGGCATCTCGATTTATAATCATTTTGTTTCAAACGATTGGGCGCCCTTTTATCCTATGCAACTCTACGATATGGCCGAATTGCGTGATCCCACTCGTGTTGCCAAAGGCAGAAAACACTTTGTCTTTGAACCAATTTGGGGCGGGTGTACATTCACTGAATTGGATTGCGCCGCTACTGGTATTGTTAAAGCGGACAAAATTGTTCTCGAACGGGGAGGGAATGAGAAGAGCGGTCGTTACCGTTTTCGTATTTGCGAAGATTTAAGCAAGGTGCGTAAAGCCTCCTTACTCTTTCGCGCGGGTTATATGACGCTGGACGATGAAATAAAGGTTTGTATCAATGATGAAGTGATTCCCCAACAATCAATAAGACACAACAATAATGAAAAGCGTATTAAAGCGGCCCCCATTGAGACTGCGACCGATAGGGCAATTCGCAAACTAAAAGAGGGAGAGGGAACGGTAACGGTCCATGACAGCTCGAAAGAAGGTGATACTTTCCTTCATGATCCTCTGAGTACGGGTAGAGGCCACCCGATAATACAAAAAGAAATCGATCGTCCCACAACTACCTGCTGGTTCGAGCTAAATTCTCCACCCGCTATTTACGGTGATAACTGGCTGCAAGTCACATTGACAGCCGGTGATCCGCGGGCGGAGGAAGACATTATTATTGATGAAATTGAAGTTTGGGTGTTTACCTGATGAATTAAATTTTTGAATGAAGTGGAATATTTATGGATGCGGTAGAGCAAATTCGTGAGCAGGGCTATACTATCTTAAAGGGTATCATCCCGGAAGATAAACTAACGGGTGTAAGAAATGACATAATCGAGGCAGCGGATAAGTTTGGGACAAAGAAACCTAAAAATACCTATCTTGCGACGACTATAAATCATGCTCAATCTTTTGCACCCTATGTAGCTGATCCGCAGATCATGGCCATCGTTGAATCATTTTTTGGACCCTATGCACGGGTATCGTCCACATCGACCCAAATTAATGAACCGGGAAACGAACGCGGTGATTGGCACTCAGATTGGCCATTTTGCCCGTTAAACGCCGGGCACATCCCGAAACCTATTCCCGACTCTGTTATGCATCTAACCTCTCTCTTTATGCTCGTTGGTTTTACACGGGAAAATGGCGGTACCCTGATGAGACCGAGCAGTCATAAGTGGGGCACTAATCCTACATACGATTATGAGCAAATATATGATGACTATCCTGATCAGATTCATGGAGAAGGTTCTGCAGGTAGTGTCCTCATCATGGATAGTCGATTATGGCATGCCAGTGCGGTAAATCACACGAATGAACGGCGCGCCGCTTTAGTTGTACGTTACGCGCCCTGGTGGTTAAATTTAGATGTATTGATGCCGGGTTCGAGGGAGCGAAAAATTATTGTTGATGAACCCGGTATCTTCGGCAGTTCATATCCCGCAGTTACGCAAGAGGCGTATGATCGAATAAATGATATTGCCAAACCGCTTTTTCGCCATTGGATTCATGCGCGTTAATCAACTTCTCAGACCTTATATAATACTATTAAATATCGTAAATATGGAAACACTGAACTGGAAGTCAGTTCTATCGGCTTAGGCTGTGTCACTTTCGGAAGAGAAATCGACGAAGAGACTTCGTTCACAATTCTCGACCGCGCGACAGAACGCGGTATCAATATACTTAATACATCTTATTACTATGGGGATGGTTCATCCGAGCAAGTCATGGGGAATTATTTTTCTGCGCGTGGCAACCGGGACAAATTCGTAATCGTGACAAAGATTCATGGCGATCTTTCGCCAAGCACGGTTTTTAAATGCGCAGAGGAAAGCCTCCAGCGATTAAAAACAGATTACGTGGATTTTTTCGAAATTGCTTTCGATGTTAATACACCTTTTCAGGACACACTGGAAGCACTGGAAAAACTGGTGAAAGAGGGTAAAGTTCGACACGTTGGTTGTAATAACTATAGCGATAATCAAATGGCGGAAGCCCTGCAGATTCAAAGAGATAATGGTTTTTCGACGATACAATCACTGGAGGCAATATACAACCTCGCGATGCGAGGTATTGAAAATAAAGTGATCACTTTTTGTGAAAAAGAAAATATAGGTATCATTTCTTATAGTCCACTCGGAGCTGGTTTCTTAACGGGAAAGTACAGGAAAGGTAAAGCGACACCCAAAGGGGCACGTTTTGATGTAAAGCCCGGGCACAAAAATATTTATTTTAAGAAACCGCTCTTAGAACTAGATGGAAAATTGGAGGAGATCTCCGAAAGAACAGGATTTTCCCGGGTTCAACTTGCGTTGCGGTGGGTCCTCGAACAGCCCGTTATAACAAGTATGCTTATTGGCGCGAGAAATACCGATCAGGTGGATCAGGCATTTGATGCCGAGGAGTGTGGTATAACTCAGGAGCTCATTGACGAGCTCAGCGTTCTATCTAAATCTAATATGGATATTATTTAATAGGCCCGGCGCTGATTCACATGACTTCAAGCTGATTGTTTTGATCCGGAGGTATTTTAAATTAATAGAATACATTCTTATACTGGAAATTGATAAATAATCAACGAACTCCAATCCTTGTTTATCATCATGTCTATGGTGATAATACTGCTGAATTGAAAAATGCTACTTTTGATACGGGGGCAGGTATTATTGGAGAACATGAATTTCGGCGTCAGATACGATTTATCTCCGACCAGGGTTGGAGCGTCGTGTCGACAACGCAGGTCGTCAATTGGCTTATAGACGGTGGGCCAATCCCCGAAAAATCGGTTGTCTTACATTTTGACAATGGATGGCTCGACACGGCGACAGTAACATTGCCGATATTAGAGGAATTTAATATGACTGCCACTTGCTTTCCTATTACCGATGGTCTCAATGCGGCATCGCAAGGGAAAGCTGCGACAGTACGGACACTCACCGAAGGATTAATCGAAAAACCTTTTATGACCTGGGACCAGGTGGGGATTCTGATCGAAGCGGGGTGGGAGATTGGCGCGCACACCGCATCACATTGTAAGATGGAAAATAAGTATGCGGAGGAAGGTGATGACGGCATCATCAATGAAGTTGAAAAGGCGAACGCTCTTTTTAATAAATATCTCAATATTCAACCTGAGCATTTCGCTTATCCCAGCGGGTCCCGCAATGAGAGAACAGATAGCTTATTAGCGCGCTACTATAGATCCTTGCGGTTGTGGCATTTTGAATGGCCGATTCAATGGTCTTATACGTGTAAGACTACTTCGCCGTTAGCTGTGGATTGTCAAAACATTGATCTTCGGGTACCCTTCGACGACTTTACCCGGATCTTTTGTGATGCCTTGAAAAGTTAAGTAGCTGGCTCGTCAATTATCCGTGAAGTAGGCGCTTTAAGTCTTCGACTATAAGGGATCGCCACGCTGACCGTTAAAATAGAAAGAAAGATCACAGAATGCAATCCGGCAAGGTCAGCAATATATCCACCCAGGGCGGGAAAAATTGCCGCGACTCCGAGTATTGTATTACTGGTGCCGACATAAGTGGGGCGTCGATCCTCGGGGGCGATGCTTAAGAGATAGCTGCTGTACCCGACCCATAATCCCGTCATTGTCCCTCCGATTAAGATGAAAATGGGAGAAAAAGCTACCGTTACCATCCAGGGCGGGCATTGCAGAAGCCAATTGCCAAAAACTTTACTCATAATCAAAGCATAAATTGGTATGGCTGCCTGTAATATAAGAGCGACGAAAATGACCTGTCGGTCTCCACGAGAAGAAGAAATATATTTCCACAGGAGATTAAAAAAAAGCACCCCAATGGTTTGTACCACAATAAATGTTCCCGCGGTGCTGACCGTAGAACCAAATTTTTCCTGAGCGATGATGATATAAAATGGTAAAGAAAAACTGATCCCTGATGAGAGTAACTGCACGATAATCAGCCGACGGTAGTTGACATCCCGTTTTAATATAATCGGAATTTCTTTTAATAAACTGAAAAATGTCCTCTGGGTTGAACTGATTTTACTCGGAGGCTCGCGCACGAAAGTGTAGGTGGCAATACCCAGAGTCATAAAGAGCGCGGCAAATGTAAAAATGATTACAAAATTATTAGGGAAGGGGAATGCCACATCTGCGCTGAGGATATATTTCACGATCAATCCCGCGATGATACTCATGACTCCCGCGCCAAAGAACATTCTTGTTGCAAAAAAAGAACCCAGGTATTGGACGGGAATAGTTTTAGCCACCATATCATTAAACGGCAGTCCTGCGATTCCCCCAAGAAATGTTGCCAATGCAAAAAGCAGCAAAAAGGCAACTAAGGTAAATGTTGGATGAGTGAGGGCGTATGTGGCTACCAAAGGTATCGTGAGCCAGGTTAATAATAAACGTATGCCGTTCATGCGTAAATAAATTCCCCGCTTATAGGGGATTTTTTCAACATGCCCGGCAACGAGCAGCTGAGGCAGCAGCCAACCCATACGCCACAATGAGCTGGCGATACCTACAATAAAATCAGATGTGGTAAAATATTTTATAAATACCGGCAGGACGGTAAGCGGGTTGATGAAGGCGATGCCGAACATAAAAAGCGAACCATTCGTAATACCCAGCATGTAGTTATAGCGTACATTTCCCTCGCGTGGAAGTTTGGTTCCAAATATTGAGAACAGAACTTTAAGCTTCCTTACCATTTCTTTTTTACATGACGGGTTATGCAAAATTGCACAAGAACAGTTTTCTCAATGTACGGTGAAATACCCGGACCGACTGGATGTATGAAACCAAACAACTCCCAACGACGGCGGTCAAGTGACGCGGTAGCGCTCTTGGATGCTGTTTTAAAAAATCCCGTTGGCTCAAGCTTCAGCAGGAGTCAAGCTGCTTATCGCGGTTGCCATTGCGCTAATCGAATTTGCAATTTCCTCGGGGTCTATTTGGTCGGCTTTTTCATTATAACCGGCCGTCCTTAACATCTCCACAGTTCGGGAGCGAATTTGCTCAAGGCTCCAGGCTACGGTATCAGGTGTATCCTCGAGGGAGAGATGATGCATTTCATTTTTACCGTCGGGGTCGTAATGGTAATGCGGGTCCTCTTCAAAGCAATCAAAACGCAGAACCTGCGTGGCTTGATTGTCAATATCAGCGTAAACGCGAATCGCAGGCCCTCGATCTTTACCAAAGTCTCGGTACTCTATAATAAAATTCAAACCGCCTGCTTGGATGGAAATTTCCTGTGTCATAGTAATTAAACATTTAGGCAACCTATTCCCTAATCACAACTTAATTCGTTTCAAATTCTCGCTCAAATGCAATTAAGGCTGATGGAAATGAAGAAGCGTAAGAGAAAATTAATTAATGTAATAGCGGGCAAACGGCTTGTCTATCGTCATCCAGGGTCTTCGATTTAACTCAGGTGATGTTCATCCATCAGGGCCTCGATATCTAATACTCCCAGGTTTTCGTCGACCATGTGCTTTATCTTATTGTCGTAGTAATCTATGAGCGGGTCAATATTGTGAAGAAGGTGTGACCCAATATTACTCCCATGGGATTCAAAGTTATTTTTAAATTCAGCGAGCGTCATTTTATTGAGGGGCTTTGCCGGTTGGTAGCTTACCGTATCCATACCCTCCTCATTGGTGATCGGGATAGCGCTGATCCAGCCCTGATCACCGAGCCGGTTCAAACAGTCATTCAGTATTTGACCGGGGGCACGTATGATTTCACTTAATTCACTGAGCGTATAGGGATTTTTGCATTCCTTAAATCGTCGACCGATGAGAATATAAGCGGCAAGGCTTAATATTTCCCGGGTGTGCGTGCTTATATTATGCCAAGCTTCACGATTGGTTAAATAGTTGGCGTTATGAACAGAATAAGTAATTTGCCCACCTAAAAGGATAAATAGCCAAAAAACATAGAGACCAAACATCAGGATAGGAACAATGGCGACAGAACCATATAAACTCCTGTTACTGATTACGCGTTCAACATAGAGAAATGATAAATAATTATTTAAAATTAAAAGAGCAGCAACAATGAGAGAACCGATAAATGCTGCTCTCCAACTGACAATTGTGTTTGGAATAAAACGATAAAAGGCCATTAATAATACGATAATAAGCGTAAAAGAGAAGAGGGGAGTCATCCAGAAAATGACCCCGGTTATCTGATCTCCAAAAGGAAGATCGGAGATAAAACGGAGAATAGTGGTTACCGATAATACGGTAACTATAGCAAAACTTAAAATCGCTCCCAGGCTGATGAAGGTCCAGTAAAATACAATTCTTTGAAATAATCTTCTACCGCGACGCACACCCCAGATCTCATTGAAGGCAGATTCAATCGAAGTTAATAATTGTATACCGATTGTAATGAGAATTAATGCACCGACGAATCCAACTGTTCCCGATTTCGCGCTTTCAATTATGTTATTAATTACTGAAACGAACTGAGAATTATTTAATACCTCTTCCTCTTCACTGGTTCCATTTAGCGCTTCTTCTTCCAGCCTTGAGTATTCAGCAAGAGGGGGAGCAACGAATTTCATAAATCGATTTAAATTATTAACTGTTATATCAGAATCGCTGCTCTCGAGAATGAAGCCTGAGATCATTACGCCGATAGCTAATAACGGGCCAATTCCGATTAGGGAAGAAAAGCTTAAAGCCGCTGCGCGACTGAGTATCTTATTTTGAGTTAACCCTTCGATCGTAAGGGAAAACATTCGCAATAATGCATAAATGCGCCCACGGAGACTTTTATCATCTAACGCATTGAGATTCCATATCTCAAGACGAAGTGAATGGTTAACCTTTCTGAAAAGTGTTCGCAGCTTGTTCGAATCAAATAATGACATGACTAAATAACTTTATTTGTTTCTCAGTATCTAGGGAACATTGCCTGGACCTGATTCAGGCCTATGATCTACCCGTCATTGACGGTGATGGCGCTATTGAATAACTGTCAAATAGAGATAGCTGCCTACGCCAAGGATACCAAACACGGCGAAACTTGCCATGAGCATAAAGTTGAGCGTTAGGGTACAGATAAAAATGCCCATTCCCGCGCCAATTGAACTGACCATGAGGTATAAAGACATTTGATCACCCGTCTGCCAGGTAGCCCAATGGAGGAATCCGAAATACCCCAGACCAACCATCGCCCTTAGTCGCAGGAGAGGATAGATCTCAGTGACGGATAAAAATAAAGATATCGCAAAGAATAGATCCAACGCACCAACAAGAATTAACGGCCGACGCAGTAAGAGCATGTAGTCTTCATCATCAATAACGGTCTGAACTATATCAATACTGGGATAGATGTGAGTAATAGCGCTTAATATCATAATCACACCGATAGAGGGGATAGCGAGAGCCGCAGCTTTGTCCTGCCATATTGCTTTCTCTTTGATGTGTTTAGTTTCTTCGGTAGCACCCTCCGCCGCGGCGAGCAAGTCAGCTACGGCGATCGTTTCTTCATCATCCTCATCATCCTCAACATTCAAGAGGTTTAAGTCTTCATTGGATTTGACTTTTAAACCGAGTTTCTTTTTTTCGGGAAAAATGATCTGCTTTAATTCTTCACTACTACCAATCGCGAGCCATTCCTCTTCCTCTTCATGGTAGATTAAAGTGTCTAGATCGATCTGACCGGTTTCCGCCATTCCAGCCAGTTTAGACAGATTAAAGGGACCGCGGGCATTGTCTGCCTCTGGTTGTCGTATGTAGTATTCTTCAGCCATGACAATTTACGCGTTTAATATCATTTAAGTTTGAATGCATTCGGCAAGGAAAATTTTAAGCATTGAAGATCGTGATTGGATCAATTTAACCGATTGAATCACCAGTCCAATGTAATTTGCTGCGCATTAACTTAAAATGTGAATAGTCTTTTTGCAGCATGAGCAGAAAATTCTTGTCTGAAACTGAGATTTGAAGGGGGAAGTCTTCTTTTTTTTCGGAACTGCTTCTCCCGTCAATATTTAACACCACATCATGGTCGTCTGCGTGAAGTTTGACATTTAAAATTTCTTTGTGATCAAAAATCACACTACGATTACTTAAAGTATGCGGGCAGATAGGTGTCATCGCTAAGACCTTGGCCGTGGGATGAATAATCGGACCGCCCGCCGACATGTTATAGGCGGTTGAACCGGTGGGAGTCGAAAATACGAGCCCATCACAGAAATATTCATTTACCGGTTCCTTAGTCGTGAAAACTTCCAATCGTACGAGGCGTGAAGAATGATTTTTAATCACCACATCATTTAAAGCGAAAAACTTCTTTTTCTCAGCAGTGACGCAGTTAATAATTGATCTTTCAGCAATTTGATAGTTGCCGGAAAGGAGCTTATCAAATTCCGCTTCCGCATCCTGGGCGGAAAACGTAGACATGAATCCTAATTTGCCTAGGTTGATTCCTATAACAGGGAGTTCGTGCCGCACTGCTTCTTCGACAACACTGAGCAATGTCCCGTCTCCACCAATAACGACGCAACATTGAGCATTAGCTAATATTCCTTGAGGGAGAGGAAACTCTTTTGTCGCTATTGATTCAACGTCTCTTTTTTCCGCTTTTGAAATCAGGGCATTGGCCAGGGTCTCTGCACCGGCTTTTCTCTTATTAATGACAAATGCTATTTTAGTTATAGGTTTCATCGGGGGCGAGTGATAAATGGTAGCTCAGCGGGTATAATCATCGGCGAAGGCTGGATTATAATGTGACTTTGAGCGTGCATTTTTTCCCTGGTGTGGCAATAACGTAAAAGTGACGATTCACTTACAATATAAGTGTGCTTATTCTTTATTTTTCATATCACCAAATAGTGAATGAAAATTACGGCGATAGAAGTTTTAGGACAGAAGCTAAATACTGCTTTTATCAGAGTAAAAACTGATGGGGGGATTACGGGAATCGGAGCCACCTCGGCACCACCCCCTGTCATTGAAGCGATCATTAATTCCGGACCGGATAGCCTTCGGCATTTTATCGAGGGAGAAGACCCTACGCATCTCAATGATCTTTGGAGGAAGATGTCTCAACAATGGCTGGCGCGGCGCGGTCGCGGTGGAGAGGGTGGGCTCGCGGTTAACGCGATGGCTGCGGTAGATTTAGCCTTATGGGATATATGGGGTAAAACCCATAATATGCCGATATACAGGCTTCTTGGTGGATCCCTACAGGATGAGATTATGGCCTATGCGAGCAGTCAGGCTTTGGATCTACAGAGCAATCAGGGAGACAAAAAAATTAAACTGAAGCCAACTGACATTTTAGTTCAAGAAGCTAAAAAACGCGTCCAAGAAGGATTTAAAGCAATCAAGTTTGGATGGGGAGACAATTTCCACTCGGAGGATGAATCCGCGATGGCGGCCATTCGCGAGGTCGTCGGGCCAGACATCCGGTTAATGCTCGATTTTGGATGTCCCGTCTATCATCAACCGGGCATGACGGTGAAAGATGCGATTAAACGAGCAAAGATGATGGAAAGGTATGATTACTTTTTCTTTGAGGAGGCACTACACCCCTACAATGTAGAAGGTTTTCGCGCGTTGACAAAGCAAGTAAATATCAAAATTGCAACAGGTGAGAGTCTAACCACGGTTGATGAATTTAAACCTTTTATTTTTACCCATGCAGTTGACATCATTCAACCTGATGCACAGCAAATGGGTTTCACTCAGTTTCTTCGCGTCACCCGGATGGCTGAAGACGCCAACATCCTTTGTGTCCCCCATGGACCATGGTCGCCGATTCTTATCGCTGCGCATCTGAATGCGCTGGCAACGACAAGAAACGGAATAATGATCGAATACCCCTCGCCCGATGTTTTCCCCTCAGAGTCAGGGAGATCAAAATATTTAAAACTGCTTTTTGAAAAAGGTTTCGAAAATACCCTCAAACTTCGCGATGGATTTCTACAGCTACCCGATGGTCCTGGACTGGGATTGGGTGACTATAATAGCGAGGTATTTAAAGAACTAAATAACCTGGGTGAGGATTAGCATGCATGAAGTGATTATTTCATCCGATGAATTCATGGTTTTCCAACACCCTGTTTTTCCAGACTGAGAAAGAACTCACGGTTTCCGTCAGCCCCTTTTATGGGGGATTCCATCTGGCCAATTTCTTTACTTCCCCCGAGATAACGGGCGCAGAATTCTCTAATCTCTGCGACAACCTGTTCATGAATAATTGGGTTTTTAATGATACCCTTTGCCTGGCTAACCAATTTTGTCCCCGCTTCGAATTGCGGTTTTATTAAGATAATTAAAATACCATTTAATTTTACTAAGGGCCAAATGGCGGGCAATACCTTGCGCAGTGAGATAAAGGAGAGATCAGCCACGATCAGGTCATAGAGTGGATAGGGCAATATGTCCGGAGACAAATCTCGAACATTCACTTTTTCGAGATTGGTAACCTGAGGGTTCTGGCGCAGTTTTGGATGAAGCTGGTTGTGCCCCACATCGATGCATGTTACGGCTTTTGCCTTCTGTTGAAGTAAGTAATCGGTAAATCCTCCAACCGAAGCACCGACATCGAGAACGATTTGGCCTTTTACATTCACGGGGTATTTATCCAGAAAACCCGCAAGTTTATCACCACCGCGACTGACATAGCGTGGCGGATCGATGACAAGGAGGTCAATATCACGAGGAAAAGACTTACCTGGCCTATTGAGAACACTTGATCCACATTTAACTTTACCTTCAAGGATCATATTTCTCGCTTGCGTTCGCGAGCTAGAAAGGCCGCGTTCTAAGAGCAGTTCATCTAGTCTAACTTTGGTTGAATTTCGCGTCTCCATTTTAAAGCGAAGTGTGCTGAAAAAATTAAAAGAAAATTGGATACCGATTAATCTTCTAATTGCTTTTTACCTTTGGCTAGTGTTTTAAAAAAAAGTTTTTCCAATTTCGGATTGCAGTCACCCATCTCAGTAACCACGTTTTCCGCCCAGTATAAATATTCAATTTGTCTATCTTTTGGCCACCCCTTCGGTGGCGATGTAGCCATGGTCGAGATATTTGAAATTTTATCTGCGAGTTTAACCTGCTTTCCTCGCAAACTGAGACGAGGCGCATTTTCAATTTGAAGTCGTTTTCTTTCAGATTTAAGCAATCGCTTATTATCGGTGACTTCCATGACAACAGATAGAACCTCCGGGCCAAAGTGCTCGTTTATTTCATCAGGTTCAGTATCCGTGTCTTCGATCGTATCGTGGAGTATCGCGGCAATAAGAGTAACGGTATCGGTCACACCGCCCACACGCGCCAGTAAATCTGCCACTTCAACGGGATGATTAAAATAAGGCTCAGCTTCTACATTCTTACGCCTCTGGTTACGATGCTTCTTCGCAGCAAAATGAGTGGCCGACAGAAGAAGGGCGGAAATATTCTCTTCTTGACGCATAGTATCAGTCTATTTTCTCGCTGGGGGAATCTGTGATGTTCGGTTTGGAAATTTCAATAAAAGCCAAAATAACCCCGTTTTTGTTATAACACCAATTCTCTTTGTCAAAACTAGGGGCGGCGTAAGACGAGGTTACTGGATAATCTTTAAAAAGCTGCTCTAATTCTTCGACTGAACGAAACCTGACACCCTTTGAGTAAGGCAAGCCAGTTTGATGACAATCTGTTGTAATCAGTAATTTTCCTCCCGGTTTCAGGCATCGATACATTTGTTCTAAGGCTAATTCGGTTTTTTCAATATGTTCGATTACCGAAATACTGGTTATATAATCGAAGCTGGAGCCGGGGTAGGGAATATTAAGTAAATCGATGTTTTTAATAGAAAGATTAGGCGCTCCTCTCGTTAATATTGATCTCCATTTCGGGTAGAATAATTCGTTCTTCTTTCTCGGCAAAAATCCCAAGTATCGAAGTGCGGATTTAAAAAAACGTTGCGACAAAAGGTCAGAGACGACGGGACTTTCGGTGAAAGCGGCTAACCAGAATCCAGTGAAAGTATTGAATGAACCGGTATCTAATATTTTTATTTTAGCATTATCAGTCGGTATTTTTTGAAGCACCTTGAATAGTTCCCAATCCCGCTGCCGGGCTGGAAAGGGAAAATTATCAGGTAGATGTTGCTTTACCTGTTTGTCATAACGCAGAAGAAAATCGCGACATTCGTTGCTGTCACGTTCTGATTTCCGGTAATAGTATACAGGGAGGGGTCGATCCATTTCCGAGGCTTGCTTCTATATTTTAACGCCCATGCCTTTAGCCGGCTTTCAAGCTGCTGGCGACTTCTTATTCGGGACAATTGTGACATTATGAGCAAGAGGGTCTGCTTATAGCTGATCAGTCACTGCAGACACTTCACATTATGTGGAGATTCTCGGCAAAAATTTAAGGGGGAGATTTTTAAATGAATGATAAAAAAGAGGTTGACAAAGTGGGGTGTAATGTCATGAAATGTCAAATTATGGTGAATTAAGTGGGTTCATTATGGTAGCATTAGAGTCAGAATCATTATACGTGGGGGAGTTTCGTCACAATCTCGACGTGAAAAACCGGGTAACGGTACCGTCTAAATGGCGGTTTCGAGGGGATGACATAGATGTCTATGTCGCGTGGCCGCATCCCAATGGTTACATTGTCGTCTATCCTCCGAGGAAAATTGAAGAATTTCGGGAGAAGTTGCTACAAATCCCAGAGAGTGATCCCCGCGGGCAGCGCACTTTACAAAAGCTCTTTGGAAAAGCCCATAATTTTGGATGCGACTCACAGGGACGAATCAAGCTCCATGATAAACTGGTCCAATCCGCGAAGATTGAGAAAGAAGTGGTGCTCGTTGGTCTGGTAGAGAAATTCACGATTTGGGGTGCTGAGCAATTCGACCAACAGGATGGAGAGGAATTTGATCTGCAAACAGCGATGAAGGATTTAGGCATTTAACCTGAAATCAAACAAACTATGCAACTACGTAAGAACAGATTTACAAGTGATATTCTCGGCAATGAAGAGATCCGTCATTTTAGTGGCTGGAAATTCCGAGGTCTCAATCATGTAGTCAACCTGGCGAATTCTAACGTCCTGACAGCCTTAGTAGGTCGCCGTAAACGCGTAATGCTGAAACCACGCGGGTTAAAAGCGTTGCTCCATGATATTTTTAACCGCTAATCTATCGCGTCGCCAAAGAATGGTTCAACACCTGCCAGTTCTTCTGCGTGAGGTGATTGAGATATTTTCACCACGTGAAGGCTATCATTACCTGGATGCTACTTTCGGGGGAGGGGGGCACTCGCGTGCGCTCCTGGAAGCGGACCCATCGATCAAAGTAACGGTCCTGGACTGTGATCCGGAGGCATATTCACGCGCCGTAGAGATGAGCAAAGAATACGGGGATCGTTTAAAATGTTACAACTTGAGTTTCGATCGCTTAGAAAAAATTCCCGAAAGAGAATTTGACGGAATTATATTCGATCTCGGGGTGTCCTCTTATCAGCTTGAAACGGTAGCGCGCGGATTTTCTTTTCATCGTGCGGCACCTTTGGATATGCGTATGGATCCACGTGAGGGTGTCGCAGCGTCAGAATTTCTTGAAAGGTCTACGCGTGAAGAACTCATTGAGGCGGTACGTGATTTTGGTGAAGAAAAGCAATGGCGTAAAGTTGTAGATGCTATTCTTGAGGCTCGGGGAAGTGACGCGCTACAAGTAACGACCCGCCTGGCAGAGATTGTATCCAAAACCGTAACTCCAGGCGCACGCCGAGGAAGGAAATCGCAAATTCATCCTGCGACTAAAACATTTCAAGGTCTCCGTATCGCACTAAACAAAGAGCTGGAAAGACTGGAAGAGGCTCTACCTCAAGCATTTGAAAAATTAAATCCCCGTGGTATTCTCATCGTGATCGGCTTTCATTCACTTGAAGACCGTATCGTAAAACGCTATTTCAATCGCATGGCGGGTCGCCCCGAACATCGAGGGGACTCACTTCCTCAACAGTCACGAACAGTCCAGGCGACTTTATTGACCAGACGACCCCTGCGACCATCACTGAAAGAGAGAGACAGCAATATTCGCAGTCGCTCCGCACGACTTCGCGCTCTGCGAAAAAATAATACCCCAACTCCTAAATGAAATGAAAACGCGAATGGATTCAAATACCAACTCCCTGCATAAAGTTGTATTTTTAATCATGCTAATCCTTGTCGTATCGGCTAGCGGCGGACTTAGTCTCGTTTGGCTTCGCCAGCAGATTTCAATAACGGCCACACGTTCAAAGGCGTTAGAACAGGAGCTCAGAATTCTTGATCGAAATATTCGAAACCTCGACGCAAGGATTGGTAAATTGCATAATCCCAATAATCTTCTGCGTCGCTCAACTGAATTGGGTCTAAACATCTCGCTTCCGCGCGAAGATCAGATTGTTCGGTTCACCCGGGACGAGCGTGATATCATTTCTTCAATCTCAGATTCCGAGAAACTGCAAGTTCCCGGTAATCTCGCTTCTCTAACCCCCTGAATACTTACAGCTAGCTAATGAGTAATGCTTACATCTCCACCTGGCGGTTATTTTTATTGGCCATTGGTATTACTTTAGGCTTCAGTGGAATTCTAGCGCGATTGTATTATTTGCATGTCTGGGACCAGGAAAACCTGGCAAAGATTGTTAAAACGAATCGAAACAAGATTGAAATAATTCATTCCCGTCGGGGTAAAGTTGTCGATACGAGAGGCAACCTTCTCGCCACGACAAACACGGTAATTGAGTTAGGTG
Organism: Opitutales bacterium; assembly: GCA_963692525.1. Taxonomy (GTDB): domain Bacteria; phylum Verrucomicrobiota; class Verrucomicrobiia; order Opitutales; family PNEW01; genus PNEW01. Next base: position 3,534,533 of record OY829953.1, on the reverse strand, counting down.
TAGATCCTCATGTAGTCGTGCCGGAAGATATTAACAAACTTCCGGATCTTTCTCATCTCATTGGATTGCCGCTTAAAGAGCTGGAAGCGCGCATAGCAAAAAAGACCCGACAAGGGTCGGGTAATTTCGGACAGAAAGTCAGGAATAATCACTGGTCCAAACTGGCAGATAAAATTGGTGAGACAAACTATAACAAGGTACGTGCACTGGAGATTAAAGGTGTCTATGGAAACCGTAAGTTCGAGCGTTTATATCCCGGTGAATCATTAGCTGCACATCTCTTAGGATTTGTAAATAAAGAGGGTAACGCGGTGATGGGGATTGAGCGATACATGGACTTTTATCTGCGAGGACAAGACGGGTGGCGTGAGATCGAGCGCGACGGACACCGTCGTGAACTGGCACAATTTCGTCAACGAGAAGTTGATCCGACGCACGGTCTTAACATTGAATTGACGATCGATTTTATGGCGCAGCATATAATCGAAGATGAATTAAATAAATTGGCATTAACCTATCAGCCTCAGTCTGCGGCGATCATCGTGAGCGATCCCTCTACGGGGTACCTCATTGCATTAGCCAATTGGCCGACTTTTGATTTAAATGAATTTTGGAAATACCCTCTCGACACTCATCGCAACCGCGCGGTCTCAGATATTATAGAACCGGGTTCTACTTTCAAAATTGTGACCGTCAGTGGAGCACTTAATGATTCGCTCGTACTACCTGATACCGTTTTCGACTGCAACCAGGCGATAGTCGAGTATAAGGGGAGGCGTATCAGTTTGCCTCGTGATCATAAAGAATATGGTTCACTTTCCGTAAGTGAAGTGGTCAGTAAATCAAGTAATCGAGGAGCCGCGCAACTCGGTATGCTGTTGGGACCCAATCGACTTTATGACTATAGTGTCGCATTCGGGTTTGGTAGCTTAAGTGGCTATCCTTTAGAGGGAGAGACTGCAGGAATCTTACATCCGGTTAGAGAATGGGATAGCCTTACGATCAGCCGTTTACCCATTGGTTACGCAGTGAGCGCAACACAATTGCAAATTCACTATGCAATGTCGGTAATTGCCAATCAAGGGGTATTAATGAGTCCTCAATTAGTGCGCCGGGTGTTCGATGATAACGGAGTTACGATTGCCAGTTTTCGACCGCGAACTCGACATCGGGCGTTGAGTGCTGAAACGGCGAATAAAGTTGCTCAATTATTAATACGCACTGTGAGCCCTGACGGCACTGCTCCGCTTGCATTTATTCCCGATTATGAAATTGCGGGTAAAACGGGAACGACGGAAAAAATAATTAACGGGCGTTATTCCAGCCGACACCATGTTACGTCATTTGCCGGGTTTTTCCCGGCATCGAATCCACGTCTTGTGATTTCTGTAATTGTCGATGATCCACAATCATCACTACCTGCTTATGGTGGAAATGTTGCCGCACCGGTATTCAAAAAAGTGGCCCAAAGACTCATTCAGTATATGGACATACAACCGCCAAAACAAAACCGTGAATTTTATGCAATGGGAGGGAAAATAATTGATCCTTTACCTTGAAAATAGGGTCAATTTATGGGGAGAGCTATCAATACTCGTTGGCTTATCTTTGCTTATTAAGAAAAGCGCATATATTTCATTCATGGACGTCACCTTAAAGACCCTTTTAAAAAATCTGTCCCTCAAAGATGTCAGTGGAAAGACGGATATTAATATCCAGGCGATTTCTACAGATAGTAGACGGACAACTCCAGGGACTTTGTTTTTTGCGCTCAGTGGTCTCCAAACCGACGGTAATCTCCATATTGATGAAGCCATAGATCGCGGTGCGGTCGCCATAATATCTGAGAGAGAAAGTAAGACTCACAGGAAAGTGAACTGTATACAGGTTGATAATATTAGAAGTGTTCTCGCGGAAGTCGCACGGCGATTTCATCATAATCCGGAACGCGATATTGAACTGATTGGAGTCACCGGGACCAACGGCAAGACGACGGTATCCTTTCTTCTCAAGCATCTCTTGGAAGATTCAGGTAATAGTGTTGGGATGATTGGAACGGTTCAATATTATCTCGGACAGCGCACGCTACCAGCTTATAGAACGACCCCTGAATCAGCGGATATATATGGTATGCTGTCACAAATGCGTGACGCTAAATGCCGCGAGGCCGTGATGGAGGTGAGTACCCATGGCATCGATCAAGAGCGAGTGAGCGGATTAAAATTTAAAATCGCAGTCTTTCTAAATCTTACTCGTGACCATATTGACTACCATCATTCGATGGAGGAGTATTTTCAAGTAAAGTGTAAATTATTCAATGGTGATACCGGTTGTTTACCGTCGGTTGCGGTTGTAAATAGCGACGATCCTTATGGGCGCCGATTGATAGAACAAATAGGGAATAACCTTCGTGTTCTAAGTTTCGGAGTGAGTGACGATGCGGATATTTACGCGACGGATGTAAAACTCAATGACCAAGGTTCTCAATTTATCCTGCATTGGCCAGGCGGGTCGGAAGCTGTCTCAACAGGATTACTGGGGCATTATAATCTGAGCAATGTTCTCGCCGCGTTTACCGTTCTCTATGCCATGGGTCGTAATCCTTCAACCCATGCCGCACGTTTGCTGGATTTTCCTGGTGTTCCGGGTCGCATGGAACGCATTGAAAATGATGAACAAATAAATCTACTCGTCGACTATGCTCATACTGATGACGCACTGAAAAATGCGCTTTCCATGCTGCGCACGATTACAAAGGGTCGATTACTTGTCGTATTTGGCTGTGGAGGAAATCGCGATCGAGAAAAACGTCCCATGATGACGCGTGCCGTTATGGAACAAGCCGATTTTGCCTGGGCGACAGTTGATAACCCAAGAAATGAATCACAGGACATAATTTTTGCCGACATGAAGAGTGAATTGAAGGATTTCGATCGCATTCGATTTATTGAAGATAGACGACGTGCCATCGATCTAGCGATTGAATCTGCTAAGCCAGGTGACTGTGTGCTTATCGCAGGCAAAGGGCATGAAACTTTTCAAATAATAAAGGATTCAGTTGTGCCTTTTGATGACCGTCAAGTGGCACGGGAACTTTTGGGAATTAAACGTATCAAGAAGAAGTAGTGGGGATGCCAAATTTTAAACCAGATAAATTGCGGGCATGGACCTCCGGTGAGTGGAAATCAGGGGTTCCATCAACGATATCCGGATTTTCGTGTGATACGAGAACACTACAACCTGGTGAACTTTTTATTGCCATAAAAACTGAGAATCGAGATGGGCATGATTTTCTGGTTAAGGCTAAAAATGCTGGAGCGAGCGGCGCTTTAGTCGCTCGTTTCAGCCCTAATTTACCCCTGCCACAACTGCTAGTAAAAGATCCACTGGACGCGCTACATAGAATGGCTGCTCATCACCGACAGGAATTCCACGGGCCTGTTATCGGTGTAACTGGCAGTTGTGGCAAGACTTCGACTAAAGAACTCCTCGCGCTGCTTTTAGGGGATAACCAGGTCCATCGTAATCGCGAGAATTATAATAATCATCTTGGGGTGCCTTTAACGCTTCTTGAGATCGATCCACAAAATCATGATTTCGCGATTATTGAAGCCGGGATGAATGCACCAGGTGAAATTGAACCGCTCTCCCGAATGATCGATCCTACAGCGAGTATAATTACGATGGTGGCAAACACGCACCTTGAGGCTTTTGACTCGATCGAAAGTATTGCCCGCGAAAAAGCAATGCTCGGCCGTCACACGCGCACAGACGGCTGGGTCGCCTTTAATAACGACTGTAGCCAATACCGTGCATTTCAGGATTTCCCTGCCATTTCTGTTATCCTTCTACCCGAAGACGTGACTGAAACTCCCATAAAAAAAAACAACGAGTATCTCTATTGGTCGGAAAGGCGATCAACATCACGGGATGGAAAATCGTTACTTACGCTGAAAGTCTTACCCGATGCTATTCATAACTTTGATCTTCCTACGCTCAGTCCAGGTATGGTAGGCAATACCAGCTTATCGATCGCAACAGCCTGGCGACTGGGCATTAATGACACGGACATTCAGGAGCGACTTTCTCGCTGGCATCCTCTTTCTCTTCGCGGTGAAATTATACACCGCGAAGAGAAACATTTTTATGTCGATTGTTACAATGCAAATCCCGCCTCAATGGCTGATAGTTTTAACGCCTTTAATTCTATAATGGAACCGACCCTGCGTCGGCTCTATGTTCTTGGATGCATGGCGGAGCTGGGCGAAGAGTCACCTGATCTTCATTATGAAGTGGGACAGCTATTGAAATTACGTCCCGAAGATAAAGTTTTAATCTTAGGTGACTATGCGTGTGAAATGCGTGATGGCATACGCTTATCAGGTAATGAAAATAATGAGGTGAGCGTATTGAATTCGCTGGATGATATTCGTGATAGTGTAAGCGAATTTAAAGGAGCGGTATTTCTTAAAGGTAGCCGAATCTATAAATTGGAAAAATTAATTCCCCCTCCTATGGCCGAGGAATCGTTGGAGAAGAGAGAAGCATGCTAAGTTATCTCGCAGATTTTCAGGATTATTTCGGACCTTTTCGTTTGTTCCGCTATTTAACCCTGCGCGGGGTTTTAGCCGCCGCGACCGCGCTTTTTTTAGGCTTTTTAATTGCGCCCTGGGTTATAGCAAAACTTCGAAAGTTTAAGCTTTCGCAGTCGATGCGCGACGAATCTGAAGTAGGTGGTCTCGCTGAATTGCACTCACAAAAAGAAGATACACCTACAATGGGAGGGTTAATTATTTTTTTTGCGCTTCTTAGCAGCTCTCTTCTTTGGGCCAAGCCAAACATATACGTCATTACCGCGCTCCTGGTGTATGTTGGGCTCACGATAGTCGGATTGCTTGATGATTATTTAAAAATATCGCGCAAGAGTAGCAAAGGATTGGCCAGCCGCTATAAGCTGTTGTCACAAGCGATTATCGCTCTCTTTGTCTTGGGTTTATTGATGTTTAATCAAGATACGCATGCCCTTATGCGTGAGCTCTGGATTCCTTTTATCAAGCAACCCCTGATAGATGAAATGCCATACTGGTTTTTAATTATATTCTTTTTCCTTATCCTTTCAGGGTCGAGCAATGCAATAAATCTTACCGACGGGATAGATGGATTAGCAATAGGATGTACCGTTACCGTAGCTTTGGTATATTCAGTCATGGCATATTCAACAGGGCACGCCATAATTGCAGATTACCTGTTAATAGGTTTTATTAATGGAGCCGGTGAGTTGGCTGTCATTTGTGCGGCGATGTTAGGAGCCAGCTTGGCATTCCTCTGGTATAACGCGCATCCCGCTGAGGTCTTCATGGGGGACACGGGTTCTCTCGCACTCGGTGGTCTTCTCGGGACAATTGCTTTCATGGTTCATCAACCGATCACGCTGATCCTCGTCGGCGGTATTTTCGTTATCGAAGCGATCTCTGTAATCACCCAGGTGGCTTCCTTTAAATTACGAGGTAAACGTGTATTCAAGATGGCGCCGATACACCATCATTTTGAATTAATGGGATGGGCAGAATCGAAAGTCGTTATTCGCTTTTGGATTCTCTCATTAATTTTCGCAATTGGTGGCTTGGCCACGTTAAAACTCAGATAAGCGCGATGGGTATTCCAAACGAAATCAAAAGTCTGGTAGCTTACCCTGTTGCTCTATTTGGCAGCGGGGTCAGTGGGCGAGCGGTGATGGATCTTCTGAGGCACCATAATATTTCATTTCTCAGCTTTGATGAACGCGGCGGAGAGAATGATCGACATTTTTTTAATTCGAGTGACGCACGCGAGCATCCACTTGTTATCTATAGTCCAGGATTTCCCCAGAATCACCCCTGGATACAAACCGCGCGCAGTGAAGATTGTCTTTGTTTAGGCGAAATTGATTTTGCATCCCTTTTCTGGAAAGGTCGAATAATTACCATTACCGGAACAAACGGTAAGACGACTTTGACTGAATTTATATCTTTTGCTTTAAAGCGTCAGGGAACAGATGCCCTGGCTGTCGGCAATAATGGGTTCCCTTTTTCACGTCTTCACGATCTGAAGGCAACTGAGCGGAAGGTGGCTGTTTGTGAAGTGAGTTCATTTCAAGCTGAATCCATTCATTATTTTAAATCGGACGCGTTAATATGGACTAATTTCACTGAAGACCATCTCGATCGCTATAAGAATTGTGAAAACTATTTTTCGGCTAAATGGAATTTGGTAAAATCTTTGCGTCACTCATCTTTTATAGCGGGTGAATCGGTAGCCAAAGCAGCGGAGAAGTTTGGTTATCAGATGCCCGAATTTGTTGAAATCGTCACCGAGACTGAGGAATCACCATGGAGCATACCCCATGGATCAGTATTTGCCACCTATCCGCAGCGTAATAATCTCCAGTTGGCCTTGAGCTACTGGGAAAGTGAAGGTTATCCGAAAACTATTTTAAAAGATGCCGTGGTGCGTTTTCCCCCGCGCAGGCATCGTCTCGAAAAAGTCGTAGTGATTAATGATGTCAACTTTTGGAATGATTCGAAGGCGACCAACTTTGCCGCGACATATGCGGCCCTTAAAGAATTTGATGAGCCAGTCATTTGGATTGGGGGAGGTCTGTCTAAAGGCGGAGACATTAAAAATTTCGCATGGGAAGTAGCGGATAAAGTTAAATCGGCTTATTTGATCGGCGAAACGGCAGAGACAATAGCCAGCAGTTTTAATGAGAAAAATACGCCAGCTGACAGATGTGAAACCATGCAAGACGCGGTATTTTCCGCATTCGAGAAAGCTGAGCCAAACGATATAGTCCTGCTTAGTCCTGGATTTTCAAGTCAGGACATGTTTGAAAATTATGACCAGCGAGGTACTAGTTTCGAGAACGCGGTAATGAGTTTAAAAGTGCCACTTAATACAAAATAAAATATAATGAAAAAAGAAAAATTCGATATGCAGATATCAAAAATATTCAGTATAGTTCTAGGCCTACATCTCCTTGTTTTCAGCATGCTTCTCATCGTGCCTGGTTGTGTGACAACAGAAGGTGAATCAATAGCGACAGAACCCGTAAAACCTGGGGGTGAAACGATGAAATCGCCACCTCGTGTTCAACCGCCAAGCACGCGCTTAGATCCCGCCTTTAATGCGGGGCTGGCTAGCGGTAGCTCCCGCCGAACGGCAAAAGGAGGAAGATATCCGCCTATGCGACCGACGGCAGAATTAGAAACGGACTCAATTCTCGAACCCCTTGGCGATTTGATTGATACCTCATATACTACGTACACTGTTCAAAGTGGTGATAGTCCATGGTTAATCGCCAATGCCTATGGTATCCCCCTTGACGATTTGCTGAGAGCGAATGGCTTTACACAGGAAAGCACTATCTATGTCGGTGAGGAGATTGTAATTCCCGGTGATGCAACACTTGAAGGTAGCGGTGATGCCCCTGTCGATTTCTCAATTTTGGATAGCGAGAACGAATACATGGTTGAACCTGGTGATACACTTTCGGGAATCGCAGCGCGTTATAATGTGAATATTAATGCAATAAAGGGAATAAATAATTTAAGCAGTGATGTTATCCTGGTAGGACAGATTCTGCAAATTCCCAGTGGGGGTAATTATACTCCTGAGTCGATTAATATCTCAGAAGAAAGACTCACTGATCCCTCAGCTTTAGGGAATGAGAATATCCATATTGTTCAGGAGGGAGAAACGCCGAATTTAATTGCCCGCATGTATGGGCTAAAGACTGAGGACTTAATGCGAATAAATAAGATAAGCGATCCTAGAAAATTACAGCTTGGGCAATCATTGCTCATTGTGCTACCCGGAAGCACAGATGAAAGTCGAAGTATAACACCCTCGATAGAGACAGAGAGGGAAGAGTCGGAACCGGATCCTTTTGCGTTTCCGGATTGGGAAGACAGTCAACCCCCAAGCGTAGAAGATCTTGAACGTAGTCTTCTCGAAGAGGAAGATAAAATCCCCGTTATTCCTATCGAATCCGAAAGTAGCATTTAATCTAAATATAATAAATTGAGCTATGTCTTGGTGGATTAATATTCGACGAAATCTTCCGGCCTTATCACTGATTCTTGCAGTCGCAAGTTTGACGGGACTTGGTTTAATAATTCTTTTTAGCGTTACTCATTCTCAATATACGGATCCGTATTTTATCGTTCAGCGACAAGTGATATGGCTCTGTCTTGCGGTTGTCGCTGCAGCGGCAGCTTTTTTCATTGATCTTGAGAAGATGCGAGCCTTTGTCTGGCTTATCGCGCTCAGTGTAATCATCATGCTGGCGCTTGTCCTCATTCCCGGGATAGGTCTCGAAATCAATGGGGCCCGACGTTGGCTGGATCTTGGGCCGATGAATATGCAGGTATCCGATTTTGCTAAAATCGGGTTGATCTTTGTCCTCTCTCATTACCTCGCTCAAAACCAGCGGTCTCTAAAAAGCTTTGAACAAGGGTTTTTTATTCCCTCTCTGATCATTGGATCCGTGGTTGTATTAATTCTCTTACAACCGGATTTTGGTACTGCTTTCCTCACCGGCGTGATTGGATTTACCCTTCTCTTTCTTGCTGGTGTGAGACTTATATACCTTATCCCCTCAGTATTTATTAGTGGAGTTCTTTTCTGCATAGCTATTTTTCTCGATCCCGTGCGCCTCAAGCGTATTACCGCATTTCTTGATGTAGAGGGAAACAGGAGTGATGGCGCCTATCAGCTTTGGCAGGGCATTCTTGCCTTTGGTGCTGGTGGGATGAGTGGAGTAGGTCTCGGAAACGGCCGGCAGCAAATGGCATTTCTCCCCGAAGCTCACACCGATTTTATTTTTCCCATCATCGGGGAAGAGTTAGGATTTTTCTTCACCACTGGAGTGGTCTTTGTTTTCCTCGGTATTTTTTTAATCGGTGTATGGCAACTGCGTCGTTCGCCAAACCTTTTTCAATTTCTCTTCGCGAGTGGGGCCCTCATGCTTATTACTCTTCAGGCTCTGCTTAACTTCGGCATTGTTACGGGATGCCTTCCAACCAAAGGTATGTCGCTGCCTTTTATTAGTTATGGAGGGTCTAATCTTGTCTGTATGTTTTTCCTTGTCGGAATTATTTTAAACTATCTCCAGGAGTGGAATCGATCAGCCCTGCGAAAACCTCGAGAACTATGAGCAACTTTCTAATATCCTGTGGCGGCACGGGCGGGCATCTGGCTCCTGGCATATCTCTCGCAGAAAGGCTCATTGAACAGGGGCACCGCTGTTGGCTTATTATTAGTAAAAAAGAAGTCGATTCGCGTTTAACCCGAAAGTATCCAGAGCTTGATTTTGTGCGCGCACCGGGAGCAGCTTTTTCCTTCAGTCCCTTGCGACTCATTAAATTTTTCATTCAGCAATTTCAATTACTCATTTTTTCCTTCAAGTTATTACGCAATAAACGCCCCGATACGATTGTTGCTTTTGGGGGATTTATTACGGCCGGAATTACCGTCGCGGGAATCATTCACGGCTGCCCAGTTGCTATTCATGAGGCCAATCGCAAGCCGGGAAAAGCAACTCGTTACCTGCGGGGATTAGCCAAACGTTTATATCTCCCTGAAGGGGTACAATTAGCCGGAGTTCCCTTGCAGTCGATTAAACATTTTGGGTATCCATTGCGTAAGGGAATTCGACGCACTCCAAAAGAGAATGCGCGTAGCAATCTTCGCATCGATGTTACTGGTAAATTACTTGTGGTTATAGGCGGAAGCCAGGGCGCACAGGCGCTTAACGAATGGGTTAACGCGAATTTTGAAAAGTTAGGCGCTGAAGGAATCAGCGTCTATTGTGTAACCGGTTTAGGAAAAGGGAATAACGGGGTCTTTGAATATCGCTCGACCTCCAATGAGGTAGTAAAAGCTTATTATTCCACTTTTTGTGATAACATGGGTGGTCTCATGTCGGCGGCAGATCTGGTCCTCTCAAGAGCGGGCGCGGGAACAATCGCTGAATTAATGCAATGCCGGACGCCCTCTGTTCTCGTGCCTTACCCCTTTGCGACAGATAACCACCAACTCGCGAACGCGCGGTTTCTCGAACAACTGGGTGGGAGTTTGACGATTGAACAAAGTCAAATCAGCAGCCTCTATAGTGAAGTTATTGAACTTATTTATAACGATTGGCTTTTAGATAAATTCAGACAAAACCTTCAGCGCTTAAATTTAAGTAATAGTGCCGAATTGATCGCCTGCGATCTTGAAAAACTTTCATCTGAATTTGCCAAGAAGGATAACGGCAAAGGGCAATAGCTTATAAGAGAATGAGCGAGAGGATGAAAAGTTTATTTATGATCGGAATCGGGGGTATGGGCATGGCCCCCTTGGCGCTCTATTTGAGAAGCGGTGGACATAAAATCAGTGGCTACGATGATAATATTAGTAGCTCGATATCAAAGCTTCTGGAGAAGAATGATATCAATATAGAGTCGAAACCTGAGATTACAAAAGACATTGATGCCGTTGTTTATTCAAGCGCAGTTGATGCAAGTCATCCCTGTTATCGTGCCGCGAGTGTCCTCAAATTACCTCTAATGAAGCGGGGAGTGATGCTAGCCCGCGCGGTAGCGGATAAAAAGCTCATCGCTGTAGTAGGTAGTCACGGTAAAACGACAACCTCAGGTATGCTTATCTCTGCGCTGGAAAAAGAGGGATTTAAATTTGGTTATATTTTAGGGGCCTTATTCAATGATAATTACACCTTGCCCGCGAAGTTTAATGGTGAAAGCGAGTGGGTGATCGCAGAGATCGATGAAAGTGATGGAACAATAAACGAATTTTCTCCGGAAATAACACTTACGACAAATTTTGATTGGGATCATCCAGATCAATATCCAAATCCAGGTGAATTGGAAAATACTTTTCAGCGACTTTTCCAGCGGACTGAAAAAACCGTTTTTTATCCGGCGGACTGCAAATATTTAGAGCAAATATCTCAAGATAATATTACCGCTGATCGGTTGAGTTTCGGGGAGGATGGTGATTACGCGGGTATAATCTTAGAAAAGAGCCGTAAAAACCTATCATTAAAATTAAGTGGACGTTTTGCTGATAGTGAAGTATCGGTGCCGGTACCTGGGCGTTTTAACGCGCTCAATGCTTTGGGCGCATTAGCGGTAACGCAGTACCTGACAGCACATCTTGATAAGCATACACTTGAACTTTTTCCCGGTATATGGCGTCGGCAGACACTTCTCTATAGCGATCCTCAATTAACTGTTTATGAAGATTATGCGCATCATCCTGAAGAGATTGGAGCCCTCTTAAACTTTATCCGTGAGGACTACCCCGATAATCAAATAGTCATTGTTTTCCAACCCCATCGCTATTCGCGAACCCTTCACTATAAAGAGGCATTTGCGGAAGTCCTGAAAAAAGCAAATGAATTTTACCTTCTCAATGTCTACGGGGCAAATGAGAGCCCTCTTGAGGGAGGGACGAGCGCTGATCTGCTCAAACTTCTACCAGACATCTCAGAGGACAGAATTGTTACTTCGACAGAAGAATTGAGCGACAGTCTTGAACAAATATTAAAAGCACCTTCAGTTTTGCTTTTTATAGGTGCAGGAGATATCACAGAATGGGCCAAAGCTGTGGTCGCTAGAATAGAAAATAAGCGCCATAAAGTATTAATGGTAATCAGACAATGACCAAAGAAGAAAAATGGTGGATCGATCTATCGCAAAAGATCGATAAGCAAACAAGAATAGCTGATTTTGAATCGCTCGCCGATAAAACGACCCTGCAAGTAGGAGGGAACACACGCTATTATTCAGAACCGGCAACGGAGGAAGATCTGCGTATCCTCCTAAGCGAGGCGAGTAAAAATAAAACCCCTGTATATTTTATCGGACGCGGTTCCAATCTGATCATTCCGGATGAAGGGTTTCAAGGTTTAGTCATTCGACTTAATCATCAATACTGGAAACAAATTCGACCCCTGGGTGAGGGGCGCATTTGGGCGGGAGCGGGTGTCCGGTTAAATAAAATTTGTGTTGAAGGTATAAAACTGGGGCTCGCGGGCTTTGAGTTTCTCGAGGGGATACCAGGAACTCTTGGGGGATCACTGCGAATGAATGCTGGTGCGATGGGCGGATGGATATTCGATATCGTAGATGAAGTTCAGTTAGTTACCTTGGAGGGGGAATTTAAAAAGATAAAACGCGAAGATGTACACATCAGCTACCGGGCATGTGAAGAGCTGAAAGATACAGTAGCGATAGGAGCAATTTTATGCGCAACTTCAAGTGCAGAAGCAAAAACCATCCGCGAAAAAGTTAAGTCATTTTCAAGCATCCGAAAAGACAGTCAGCCTCGCGAGCCGAGCGCAGGGTGTATATTTAAAAACCCCGAGGGGTCGTACGCAGGACAGATCATTGATGAATTGGGACTCAAAGGGAGGCAGGTCGGAGCAGCTCAAGTTTCGAAGCTTCACGGTAATTTTATAATTAACCGGGGTGGAGCAACGAGCAAAGATGTTATTTCATTGATAAAAGATATACGCCGAGAGGTTAAGGCTGATCGGGGACTTGATCTCGAACCCGAAGTCCTCCTTATGGGTAAAAGTTGGGAAGAAGTTCTATGAGTGATATTTCCATCGCCGTATTGTCTGGAGGTATTTCAAGAGAGCGCGATGTCTCTCTGGAATCGGGGCAAGCAGTTACAGCTGCATTAAAAGAGAATTATTCCGTTGATCTTTTTGAATTAAATGAAATGGCCCTTCCACCCAATCTCGATGCTGAAAGGCAGGTCGTTTTTTTAACCTTACATGGAACTTTTGGTGAGGATGGAGAAATACAAAAAATGCTTGAAGCGGGAAATTATTCTTACGCGGGCTGTGATTTTGAAGCGAGCCGCCTTTGTATTAACAAAAAAGAAACAAAATCGCGCGTGGTAAAATCTGGTATCCGTGTTGCCGAAGACTTTTTAGCGGTAGCACCTGGTTTACCGGCAGCGACCGAAGTGGTGGCTAAACTCGGTAGCAGTGTCGTCGTTAAGCCTTTATGCGAGGGGAGTAGTGTAGGTGTTTCAATAGCTGAAAACGAGGAAGTGCTCGGTGAACAAATGGCCCAGCTTGAATCTGGTAATTGGCTCTTTGAACAAAAGATAGAAGGGAGAGAAATCTCGATCGGAGTGCTTGAAGGTAAGGGAATGGGCCTGGTGGAAATATTACCAAAAAATGGGTTCTATGATTACAGGCACAAGTATACGGAAGGAATGACAGAATATCGTTACCCTGCCGAACTTGGAGATTCATTGGAGAAAGAAATTCGTGAAGCCGCGGAGTGTGCCTTTGAGATTTGCGGTTGCCGTGATTTTATCCGCGTCGATTTTATGACTTCGGATAGTGGGGAGAGCTATTTTCTAGAAATTAATACTCTGCCTGGTCTTACTTCTACGAGCCTCTTGCGTAAAAGTGCCAGCTGCCTGGGCTACGATTTTCCACAACTGGCACAGAAGCTGGTTTCACCGGCAATTAATAGATTTTATGCTTCGCGAGACAATTGATCATGGCAAAAAAAACATCCAATTCCACGGAGACAAGAAACTGGCGTGGAATCAAGCAAACAGCCGGACGGCAAGCGGTTAGCACAATTGCACGCAAACGTAAATTTGTCGCTCACGCGAAAATGTGCGGTGTCATTCTTATCATTTTATTAATGGCTGGAGGCATTGCGTATAGTGTTCACTTTTTCCGTTCTCATGAAAGTCAGATAATCCTCGCCGGTCCCTCTGATCCCGTGCGCCGTATTAACTTTCAAAGTAATGGAGAGCTCGACTACCAATGGTTCAAACATAATGTCGCCTGGCCACAGGATAAGACAATCATGGAGATCGATATTTTTGCGATCAAACAGATGCTGGAAAAGAAAGGGCAGATCGCTACGGCGGTTGTCTCACGGAAATTTCCCGATGAATTGAATATAGAAATAATAGAGAGAGAACCTGTTTTACGTGCGCGAGTTCAAAGTGAAAAAGGGAAAAAGGAGGAAGTTTATATCGCCCGGGATGGGACGGTATATTTTCATGAGAACTATGAAAAAACAAAAAAGAAACATTTACCTTATTTAGGTGGAGTTCGTTTCAAACAGGAAGACGATCACATTCTTGCTCTCCCTGGCATGGATGTAATCTCACAACTACTGGATACTGCCCGTTTAAATTACCCAAACATATTTGAGTCGTGGAAGGTAGTTTCTTGTGAGGAATTTGATGGTCTTAATGAATTCTCCGATGAGATTATTAAGATACGGAGCAGTATTGTTCGTGAGATAATATTCACTCCATTTGATTTTAATCGGCAATTGGATCAATTAGCGCGCGTTATCAAATACTCTGAAAGAAACCACATTTATAATATTAAACGCATTGACCTCTCGATCAGCGACCAGGTTGCAGTACAATATTATACAGATCTTGGACCTAAAAAATTTAGAAATTGAATATAATAAATTAAACCAACAATCCAATTATGAACGAAAACAGAATCATTGGAGCAGTCGAAATAGGGGGTTCCAAGGTGGTCGTAATGGTGGGTGAAATTATCGATGAAGGAAGAAGCCTCAACATTATCGGGATGGGGCAGTCTACAGCGATGGGGGTGAGAAAGGGAGAAATTATCGATTTTCGTGCTGCGAGCGATTGTACCCATGCTGCGATCATCGCGGCCGAAAAAAATGCCGGGGCCACAATTGAGGGAGTATTTCTTGCTCAAACAGGAAGGCACCTTCAAGGCTTTGCAAATAAAAGCTCAGTTATGGTCAGCTCCCCTGACAGTCTCGTTCGCCAGAGCGATATTCAAAGCGTGATAGAAAATGCCAAGCGCAAAGAGTTACCTCCGAGACACGTTTACATACACCATGTTCAGTGCGGATTTCAGTTAGATGGACGACCGGTCAAAGACCCTCATCAGATGCAAGGTGACGAATTGGATGTTACTTACTGGCACATAGAGGGAGATGAAAGAAAAGTAAGTGATCATATCCATGTAATTAATGGTTTTGGTTTGAAAGTCGAAGATATGATAATTTCAAGCATCGCTTCGGGCTGTATGGTTGCGAGTGAGGAGGAAAAGCAGAATGGTGTGCTCGTTTTGGATATCGGTTGTAGCACTACAGATTACTTGCTTTATCGCAACGGACATATTGTGCGAACGGGAGTGATAAGTGTTGGGGGTGATCACCTGACAAACGATTTAAGTCTGGGTTTACGCGTCAATAAACACCAGGCCGAGAAACTCAAACTGGAATTTGGAAAAGCGATTATTGATAGCGAAGATAAAAATGAGAAGGTCTGGCTCTTCGGTGATTTGACGATCGGTGATCGCGCCATACCCCGTTTAGCGATTTATCAAATACTTAAGGCCAGAATAGATGAGCTTTTCGGAATAGTAAAAAAGGAACTCGTCGAATTTCTTAACCCCGAGGAATTAGCAGCTGGTGTGGTTTTAACGGGAGGGGTCTCACGCTTACCAAAAATTGCCGATGCTGCATCGCACCGATTAGGGGTGTCTACACGGATCGGTGATAACCCGTCCTGGGTGAGAGATGATTTACGTAAACCGGAATACAGTACCGTGTTAGGGCTTCTTTACTATGGTCTTACGGCTCAAAATATAGAAGGGCAGAATATAAAGAAGACAGGTATATTTAGTAAAGTAGCCAATATGTTTAACCTATAATTATATTATGCAGAGCGAAAATTTTAGTAATCCGAATAAAATGTTTAGCGGTCAGTTAAATGATGAAACGTTCCGGATAAAAATCGTCGGTGTTGGCGGAGCTGGTAATAACGCAGTTGACCGAATTAAACTGGATCACCTCGATGAAGTTGATCTCGCGGTAGTAAATACTGACAGCAAAGTTTTAAGTAATTCGCTACTCGAAGAAAAGGTGATGATCGGACGCGAGATCACCCGGGGGCTTAGTGCTGGCGGTGATGCCGATATCGGTAAGCGTGCGGCAGAATCCGATCGCGATCAATTGCTTCAGCTCGTTAATGGAATTGACCTGGTTTTTATAATTGCTGGTTTGGGGGGAGGAACGGGGAGTGGAGCGGCACCTGTTCTCGCAGAGATAGCTGCCAATCAGGAAGCTTTGGTTATCGCTTTTGTTACCTTGCCATTTACGAATGAAGGCATTCGCAGGCATAATCAAGCAGAGGAGAGCCTCGCGCAACTGAGGGATTTATGCCATGCAGTTGTTCCCTTACCTAACGATATTCTCCTGCAGCAGGTTGACGAAAACGCCACCGTCCTCGACGCATTTACCCTTGCAGATGAATGGATATATCGTGGGGTGCATTCCATTTGGTCGATGATAAAAAAGACCGGTCTTATCAATGTCGATTTTGCGACCTTGAGGAACGCTTTTGAGAACAGGGGGGGGAAGACCCTTTTTGGTCTGGGATATGGTGAAGGTGAAAATTTTGTCGATAAAGCGTTCGATGATCTCAAACTCTGCCCTTTATTACATACACCTGAATTTTCAAAACGCGCAGATTCACTCATTGTAAACGTTTATGGTGGGACTGATCTTACAATGAACAAAGTCAATGAGATTATGACGGTTGTCGGGGATCAATTCGGGAGCAAAGAAAATATCGTATTGGGAGCTTACATTGATGAGAGCATGCAACAGAAGCTGAGTATTACCGTGTTGGGTACGACAAATCTAGACGGTGTAAGAAGACGTTACCCCTCAGTAAAACCTGCTTTCGAGCCTATGAAACAAGCCCAGAATCCAGCGTCAACAAAACACAAAGAAGAGCATTATTTACCTGCTGTTCATGAATCGAAAATTATTGATCAATATAATAGAAAAGACAGTCAGGAGGAATTTATGTTCTCGAGCGATGAGGAACAGAGGGGGTATTTTAATAAAACAGATCGTAATTTCTATGAAGGCGAAGATCTTGACGTACCGACCTATCTCCGGCGTGGAATTAAAATAAATTTCTGATCAAAATAAATACTTAATGTTTGTCATTCATTTTCATTGAAATCTTTCAACTTCCGCATCTAAATCTGATGGTGTGAAAGTCATCGTTTACGTTACTCCCAAAAAGAATGTCCTCGATCCCCAGGGAACTGCGGTCGGGCAGGCAATGAAAAGCCTCGGCTATGATCAGGCAGAAAATGTCCATGTTGGAAAAACCATAGAATTTCAAATTCAGGGTGAGGACACACCTGATTTCCGCGTTTCGCTTGATAAACTCTGTTTTGACTTATTAAGTAACCCGATTATCGAGGATTATCGTTACGAATTAGTTGATTAGTAGCGGGGCGAAAGTTAGTTTTCAGAATAGAACCGACCCGCTTATTTCCTCCTCTTCGTCTTCGCTTGCGACGTCGTAGGCTTCTGCGAAGACGGGTCTGTGCCTCATCGCCTTGTAGGTTACCGTGCAATGGAAAGAGGAGCTTATGAGTCCTTCCGAGAATGGGTCGATAAAACTCGTCGCAGGAAGGACTGGAAAAAGATTTCAACGGTCTTGTTGCGCTTTGCGCACAAAAGAACTTGAGAGTGCCAGGAACTCCCGGCACCCAATTCCGGGAACCGGGAGCAAATCGGATGAGTTCATTCATCGTCTGGAACCAGCGTTAGCCGAGTTCAAGACGAAGCCTGGGAACCTCCGATCTAACCTGGCTAATCTCAAACAATTGAAAGAGCCCGGAGTATACCACCGCGAGCTCATCTTGACAAGACCGAGATAGCCATGAATGAAAAAAAACACACCCTCATCGCCATAGACATAGCCAAAGAGACCTTGCAGGTGCAAAGCGAAAGCCACAGTTACGGTCTCAGTAACAACAACGCAGGACACAAACAACTGCTCAAAGAGCTGAGCAAGCTGGATCGACCCTTTGTCGTGTGCGAAGCCACAGGAGGTTACGAGCGGGCCCTCCTGGCAACTTTGCATGAAGCAGAGGTTGCGGTGTGCCTGATTAACCCTGCACGGGTACGGGCCTTCGCCACGAGCGATGGCATCCGTGCGAAGACCGATAAGATTGATGCGAAGGTCTTGTTGCGCTTTGCGCAGCAAAAGAACTTGAAGGCCATGGTTGCTCCCACCAAGCAGCAGCAACAGATGACGGCCTTACTGGACCGGCGCCATCACCTGAGCGAACAACTTGGCCGCGAGAAGAACCGCTTGCAGAACAGTTCGAAGATAATCCACCGCTCCATCCAGCGCATGATTCGTTTCGTTGAAAAACAAATCGAGGGCATCGACCAGCAGCTGCGAAAGCTCATCAACGAGCATGATCTCCTGCGCGCCCAAGCCCAATTGCTCACTTCAGTCAAAGGTGTCGGGGAAGTGACGACCTGGACCCTCCTCGCCTATTTGAGTGAAATGACTCATCTCAACCGCAATCGGATGGTCGCCCTTGCCGGACTCGCCCCCTATAACCGCGACAGTGGGAAGAGCCATGCAAAACGTTCGATCAAAGGGGGGCGTGCCAAAGTCAGAAAATGTCTCTATATGGCCGCTCGCACCGCCGCTCAGCACAACCCCGTGATCAGGCCTTATGTACAAAGGTTAGTCGATCGGGGGATGCCTTACCGATGTGCTCTCGTTGCCGCCATGAGAAAACTTCTTATTCATCTGCAGTCCCTTCTTAAAAAACAACAATTAGCTCTTGCTTCATGACACAATTGCTTTGTAATCTTTTTTCCACGGCTTGCTAATACCGGGACGAAGGCCTGACGAAGACGAAGATTGAGATACTATTAGGTATAACGAGACGAGTTCAGTTCTCGACAATAAAGCTTTACTTGCGGTCTCGACAGTTTTTACCCTTAGCAAGGTGAGTAAACTTGAAGGCATATTTGTCCCCAATATCGTTCCTTTTGATGAAGAGGGAAAAATAAATGAAGATGAATTGCGTCGCCAAACTAACTGGTTGATTGATAAGGGAGTCTCCGGTCTTTATCCCAATGGGAGTTCGGGTGAATTCATTCGGCTCAGTTTCGAAGAGCGTAAGCGAATTATCGCAATTATGAGCAGCGAGGTGAGGGGGCGAGTGCCTATTCTCGCAGGGGGTGCTGAAGCAAATCTGGATATGATTCTTGAGGCCTGTGAAACCTACGCTGATTATGGTTGTTCTGCCGTTTCTGTTACTGGTCCTTATTATTACAATGTAAGCCAGGAAAGTATTGAGGTACTTTTTCGAGAGATTGCTGCTAAATCACCAATAGGGATCGTCATGTATAATATCCCCCAGTTTTCCAATGAAATCAGTGTGCCGGTGGTTAAGCGTTTGGCCTTGGATTGTCCCAATATTGTTGGGATTAAAGACAGCAGCCGCGATATGCCGCGTTTTATTAATACCCTGAATGAAATTAAACCCCAACGTCCTGATTTCAGTGTTCTCGTAGGTTGTGAGGAAATACTATTTTCCACACTGATGATGGGAGGCGATGGGGGGACAATAGCAACCTCTGGAGTTGTCCCGGAGGCAGTAATGAAGCTCTATAATTGTTTTCTCTCGGGAGATCTGGACGAAGCAAAGCGGATTCAGTTTAAGCTTTTAGATCTCATTAACACTATGCTTTATGCTCCCGATTTCCCCCATGGATTTCGCATCGGCTACGAATTAAGAGGATTCAATATGGGCAGTTCCCGTTACGTGCTTTCGCCGCGTGAGAAAGTGGAGTTGGATAATATCCGTTCAAAAGTTGCCTGCCTGCTCACGGAATGTGGTTTCGAAGAAGCGGCGAATAAGTGTCATATGCCAAGGGCAAATCTCGCGCAACCATATACAGGCGCAACATTGGCAGACAAACAGCCCTCTATAGGAAAGACCGTTGACGTGGACAAAATAGTAGACGAGGTACTACGGAGTCTTGGTAAGAAATAAATCCCGCCTAAAATAATTATTACATGGCAAAAACCTCTGAAGCGATCACAGCCTTGGGCTTTGCCGAAGTTCCTTTCTGGAGTATTGGCGCGGTGGTGGCAGATACGATGGTTAAAGAGGCCAGGGTGACGCTGCTGGGGTTAGATACTACCGCCCTTGAAAATATATTAATCCGCGTTGCCGGTGATGTATCAGATGTCAAATCCTCACTGCAAACCGCGATCGATTTTGGCCGTGAACTGGGTGTTGAAGTAATTACCGGTGTTATTCCTTCACCGGAGAGTGGATTTGAAAAGGCGGTTGATTACCCCAATTCTATTAATCCTATTTATGGGGCACGTGAACAATTTTTACCAAGCGATTATAAAATAACACAGAAACAAAATATGAATGATAATCAACATGCATTAGGATTCCTGGAAACGCAGGGACTTGTCGCGGCTTTAGAAGCAACGGATGCGATGCTCAAATCCGCAAATGTCACCCTTGTGGGAAAAGAAAAAATTGGGGCTGCTTATGTCACCGTGGTAGTAAAGGGTGATGTTGCTGCAGTCAGCGCGGCAGTCGACGCCGGTAAAGTAGCGGTTAATGGATTAGGTACCCTTATCGCTTCGCATGTAATTGCGCGACCTCATGCTGATCTCGCTGCGCTTCTTCCCGCTTAATCACTTCGTTCATAATAGAGGAGATATTCCCATTAGTAGAATAGCATCGTGAGGTACTGTTTTTATTGTTGTTAAGATTATTTTTTAGATGATCGATGCGGCCATCTCGTAATGATTAAACATTTTTTTACGGTAATAGTCATCTGTGTTTTATTTATAACCAGTGGTCCAATGAAAGAGAAAAAATCAATGAATCAGACTGATCTCTATGTAAGTGGCAGTGAAGGCTATCACACATACCGTATCCCCGCATTGCTCGTATCAAAAAAAGATACAGTGCTGGCGTTTTGCGAAGGGCGTAAAACGGGTCGAAGCGATACTGGAGATATTGATATGCTCGTCAGACGTTCGGAAGACGGCGGCAAAACCTGGAGTAAACAAGAGGTTATCTGGGACGATGCGGCGAATGTCTGTGGCAATCCCTGTCCGGTTTTAGATGAAGAGACGGGTACAATCTGGCTGTTAATGACCTGGAATCTTGGGACTGATCGTGAGAGCGAGATCATCGCCCAAACAAGCGCTGACACGCGGCGAATTTTTGTAACTTCCTCCCGTGACGATGGTTTGACTTGGGAAACGCCAAAAGAGATCACGTCATCGGTTAAGGAACCTGGGTGGACATGGTATGCAACTGGACCCTGTACGGGAATTCAGATTCAAGAGGGAAAATATAAAGGACGTCTTATCATACCCTGTGACCACATAGAAGCTGGGACGAAGAAATACTATTCCCATGTAATTTATTCGGACGATCATGGTGAGTCGTGGTTATTAGGGGGAAGGACACCGGTTGACCAGGTGAATGAATGCCAGGCGGTGGAACTTGCGGACGGTAGTATTATGCTCAATATGCGTAATTACGATCGAAGCAAACATACCCGCGCCGTTTCTATAAGTCATGATGGCGGCATAACGTGGGGTCCGCTAAACCGGGATCCTGCACTCATTGAACCAATTTGTCAGGGGAGTATTATTCGTTACACGCATGGTGCTAACGCAGATAAAAACCGATTCCTTTTTAGTAATCCCGCCAGTAAAACAGATCGGGTGAGAATGACGGTGAGGCTCAGTTACGACGAGGGTAAAACCTGGGCGGCATCAAAATTACTCCATGAGGGCCCTTCAGCTTATTCTGATCTTGCGGTTTTACCTCAGGGTGAAATTGCCTGTTTTTATGAACGCGGGGAAACTCACCCTTACGAGAAAATCACTTTGGCCATCCTGGATCTATCCTCGTTGACGGATGGAGAGGATGTTCTCAAATAGTGTCATGGCCAGAATCAATGATCATCGCGAGTATTCACAAGGTAAAGTACCGTTAATTGATGTCGAGGGGACGGCGTTCGAATGCGGTGTCATGCTCGGTTATGCCTGGCAGGAGTCTTTACAGCTTAGGGCAAGCCGGATTGTTCCCGATTCAATTCCGTGGTGGAAGAATAAAAAATTCAACCGGCTCATAAAAAAATATACACCTCATATCCCCGATGTATTTCTTGGAATGGCAAAGGGTTCGGGATTAAATGAAAATCAGATAGGAACTATCGGTCACGTAGAAGATGACGGGTGCACTTCATTTGCGATTCAACCATCCGCGTCCCTCGACGGCATCCCTATTTCGGGACAATCTAAGGACACCGACGCATTCCGACAGTTTCAATTTCAAGTACTGCGTCTGAAGATGAGTAACGCGCCATCGGCATTAACGCTTACTTACCCGGGGTGGCTTTTTGGGCACGGATTTGTTCAAGGTCGTTGTTCAATTTTTCGCAATGCACTCTACGTTGATAACCCCAAGGGTGACCTGCCTTATTCGGCTTGGGGATTGATTGCCTTGCACTGCTCGTGTGTGGAAGAGGTTATAGAATTCACAAAACAATATCGCGTTGAATTATGTGCTCACTGTACTGTTGCCGATGAGAAGGGTGGGGTAGCGGGAATTGAAATCACACCCCATGGAATTGGTGTTCTTAAACCCAAACGTGGAATATATACCCATGCGAATTGTGTTGTCTCAAATAAACGCTTCGCGAAGACGGAAAATTTCGGGCAGTTTACGCGTGAAAATTCGCTTATGCGTGAAAGCACACTACGTAAAAATCTGGAACCTAACAACGGTCGATTGACTGCGCAGTTAGCTTACTGCAGTTTTTGTGATTTCACCGACTTTCCCGATAGTATTGAACGACACGTTGGTGACATCGGGCTTACGACAGCCGTCGTCATCGCAGAGCCAACCCTGGGTAAATTGCATGTCACGCGTGGGGCCGCTTCACGTAATTGGCCGGAAACTTACAGTTTGTAAGTGGAGATCAGCGATGCTTCTTCTTTGCGGTGCCACGGCGTAGTCCTCCCGCGATGGCTGGTAGGACGAAGATGGATTCCTGTCTAAACCCCGAAGGGGTGCAGGTAAATAGCCAGGGGTATTAGCCCCTGGTTAAGGGATTGAAAAAAAGCGCCCTGAAGGGGCGCAGGTAAAGGGGTAATATAATAAAGATTATTTAGATTCCGAATTTTAAAAAATGTTATACCTCCGCCCCTTCAGGGCGGGGTGTTATGATTTGTTGTCCAGAGGTTTCGCTATGCTTCACCTCTGGCTACTCGCCGATGCTCCCTAAGGAGCAAAATTTAAATAGCCTATGCCAGGATTTTCTGTCACCCCTTCGGGGCGTGACTTACCCTTCTCCCACGCACCTAGGCGTGAGCGGGGACAGTCTCCTTAACGAGTTCGATTAACTTATCCGCGTTGGGGAGATAAAATTTTTCCAATTCTGGTGAAAATGGCACGGGCGTATGTGGAGGGGTGAGCATCTTTGGCGCTGCATTTAGACTGTCAAAAGCCTTGGAGGAAGCGAGCGCGACAACATCCGTTGCAATGGAGCACCGTGGATTGTCTTCATCGACAACAATTAGATGCCCTGTCTTTCGCACTGAATTCAGAATCAATTCCTCGTCGAGAGGTGACATCGAACGAGGATCAATCACTTCCACACTGATATCATCTTGCTCCAGTTTTACCGCTGCTTCATAGGCGATGAGCACCATCTTAGAAAAAGCTACGATTGTTATATCCGTGCCTTCGCGAACGACCTCTCCTTTCCCCAGGGGAAGAAGGTATTCTTCTTCGGGAACAGGGCCCTTTGTATCATAGAGCCCCTTGTGCTCGACAAAGATTACAAAGTCGTCATCACGAATCGCTGATTTTAACAGGCCTTTTGCGTCATAGGGATTTGATGGGGTAACCAGTTTTAAACCCGGCAAGTGTACGAGAAGGGAGTGGCAGGAATGTGAATGCTGGGCCGCAGCGTTAAACCCTCCGCCGATCATTGTCCGCATGACCATCGGGACTTTAGCTTTGCCCCCGAACATATAACGCATGGGTGACGCCTGGTTCATAATTTGATCGAGACAAAATCCAAGAAAATCGATAAACATTAATTCTACGATCGGTCGCATCCCGCTGGCGGCAGCACCCACTGCGCAACCGACGATAGCACCTTCGGTTATTGGGGTGTCGCGGACACGCGATTTCCCGAATTTCCCGACCAGTCCTTTGGAGACACCGAACGGACCACCCCAGGCATCAAACTCATCTGGGGCTTCATTTTGCGCACCCCCGGCTATATCCTGTCCAAGGATAAAAACGCTTTCGTCACGCTCCATTTCTTCGTGTAGCGCTTCATTGAGGGCTTGTCGGTAAGTAACTTTTTTTCTATTGGCCATGACTCAATACTCCTAAATTTAATAATTCACGTATACATCATTCAGACAGTCTTCGGGTTCGGGAAAGGGAGAAGACCTGCCAAATTCAATTGCTTTTTTAATAACATCCGCGACTTTTTCATCGATAGCTTTCATTTCATCGGCAGTGACACCAATGGATGGAGCTACATTATCGGCGAATAACACGAGGGGGTCGCGTTTTCGCGCTTCAATGGCTTCGTTTGGATCACGATATTTTAAGTTATCTCCCTCGAAGTGTCCATAGAAGCGGGTCGTTTTGCATTCAAGGAGGGAGGGCCCTTTCCCCGCGCGAGCGCGTTCGGTAGCTTCTTTCGTCGCCCGGTGAACGGCGATAATATCCTGGCCGTCAACAATAACACCCGGAATATTATAGGATTTAGCGCGTTCAGCAAGGTCCTTAACATTCATGGCATAGGAGGTCGCTGTCGTCTGGGCATAGCCATTGTTTTCACAGACGAAAACGCAGGGCAGATCCCAGATCGATGCCAGGTTGAGGGATTCATGAAAGATACCTTCGTTCGTAGCGCCATCCCCGAAAAAGCACACTGCTACCTGACCACTATTTCGTAATTGGGCGGAGAGTGCCGCACCCACTGCAATCGGGGTGCTTCCGGCAACGATACCGTTGGCTCCGAGCATCCCCTTAGAAAAGTCGGCGATATGCATCGATCCTCCTTTCCCTTTACAAATACCTGTAACACGACCATAGAGTTCTGCCATCATGCCATCTATTTCTACTCCCTTGGCGACGCAATGTCCATGGCCACGATGGGTAGAAGTGATATAATCGTCATCGTTTATTGCGGTCATTACACCGGAGGCTATGGCCTCTTCACCCACGTAGCAGTGGACGAAACCGGGGAGCTCTCCCGCCGCAAAAAGTTCGTGAACGGCTTCGTCAAAGTCACGAACGCGTCGCATGTTTTCATACATCTTTAACCCCATTGCATGATCAATATCAGCAAATGATGTGGTCTCTTTGGGGGTTTCGGTTGTTACCTCAGCCATTTTATCTGTCCTCCAATCTCAGGTTTTCTATTTTATCAACTAAGTCTTTTAAAAAAGCGGCTCCTGCAGCGCCATCGGCCACGCGGTGATCTAATGTTAAACCCAATTCAATAAATGGCGCAAGAGCTATCTGACCATTGTCTTCAGAAACGGCAAGTTGCTGAATGCGTCCAACGGAAAGAATGCCTGTTTGAGAGGGGTAAAGCAAAGCAGTAAAACGATCGACGGGAAACATTCCCAGATTGGTGACGGAAAAGGTTCCACCTTCCAGTTCATCGGTCAGAGCACTGCGTGAGCGCACCAGATCGACGAGATGTTTCCTCTCCTCACAGATCTCGGGAAGTGATAAGCCACAGGCCCCTTTGACTACAGGAATCATCAACCCCTCTTCCATGGCGATAGCGAGGCCGACATTTGCCTGGGAATGGATGCGCAACCCGGCATCTTCATAGGAGGAATTAAGACGGGGATGTTCTTTCAAGGTACGGGAGACACAGAAAATTATAACATCATCATAGGCAGTAGTTCTATCCACTTCGCGAAGCTCCATCATTCTTGAGGCGGAAGCGCGGGTGAAAAGAGTAATCTGCGGGATAGCTGCTGAATGGGTGACGGTACGTGTAATTGCTTTACGCATATCCGACCAGGGTTCCAAACTGCCTTCATCCTGTTGCGTTACTTCTTGCTCTACAGGAGCAGCTTCCGATGATACAGCCGTTGCGACTGGGGTTCCTGATTGATCAGGGTCTTCAGTGGAAATATCACTTTCCGATTCACCCTCCGCGAGGATCCATGCGATTGTTTCGGCGACATCTATTTCATCGCCTTCCTGCGCGGTAATACGCACGAGCGTACCGTCTGCCGGTGAACTCAACTGGTTAACGATTTTATCGGTTTCGATCTCCGCGATTTCCTGTTTTTTTTCAATCTTGTCCCCTTCTTTAACAAGCCAGGAGACGAGTGTTCCTTCAGTCATCGTCAAACCGAGTTTAGGCATTTTTACAGGAACAGGCATGGTCTTAAAAATGTTTAATCATTCATCAGCAATAATGTGAATAAAAAAAGATATTTATTTTATACACTTAAATTGTCTGATTTTACTAACATTGATTTTAAATTAAATACCTTTCATAAGAAATCCCCCGTCGATGTAAATGTCCTGACCGGTGATATAACTGGAAGCATCAGAAGCTAAAAAGATGATCAGTCCGGATAGATCATCGAGCTGGCCCCAGCGGTTTAAAAATGTTGTTTCGGCTCTCTCTTTGCGTTTTTCAGGATCATTCCAGGATTTTTCAGAGATCTGTGTTCTGAAATAGCCGGGGCCAATCGCATTGGCTCTAACGCCGAATTTCCCCAAGTCCATGGCGAGTGATTTAGTTAGCTGTTTAAGACCCCCCTTGGAAGCGATATATGCAGGGTTATCAGTAAACCCGCGTTCCGCATTAATGCTTGTTATATTTATAATCGAGCCATTCCCCTGTTCCTTCATCAATTTGCCCATGCGCTTACTCAGCTGAAATGGCGCTTCCAGGTTTACCTTCATTGTTTCATTCCACAATTCGTCGGGGTAATCCAGACCGTCGCGTTGAAAGCTTACCCCTGCGCAATTTACTAATATGTCGATTCTCTGATGGTCCGATTTTATATAATCTACGAGCGCGTCCATCTGTTTCAGGTCAGTGAGATCGCAGTACTTTTCGCACGCATTTAATCCCTCGCTTTTTAGCTTCTCTTTCCTCTCGGAAAGAAGCTGTTGATCCCTATCAACGAGAACGACCGTAGCTTTCGCTTTGAGTAGTGCATGGGCCAATGCGCCGCCAATGCCGCCACAAGCGCCCGTGACAATGGCGATTTTGCCTTTCAGAGAGAAGAGTTTATTTAAGTAGGTCATGGTATTAATTTTTCACTTTCTGTTCCCTCGTGGAATAGAGAATGAGATGCTTTATAAGTGCTTGACCTGTTTATTATATAAAGGAGATATATCAAGGGTTTAATCTCTTCTACACCCTGATACGTGATCCGTTTATCCGTATTTTTCATCATCGCCGTTATTCTCAGCGCTTGCTCAAGGCATGAAGAATCGGGGTATCGTCTTGCCGTAATACCTAAAGGATCGACACATGTATTCTGGAGATCCATTCATGCAGGGGCAGTCAAAGCCGAGAGAGAATTTAATCATGCATGCGTCCCGGTTGAAATAATTTGGAAAGGACCGTTGCAGGAAGATAATCGGACCGCGCAAATTTATGTCGTTGAGAATTTTATAGGACAAAAGGTAAATGGTATCGTCCTGGCACCCCTTGATGATACAGCGATTGTGGCACCGGTAGATAAAGCCTACCGGGCAGGGATCCCGGTTGTGGTCATAGATTCCGGTCTCAATTACGATAAACATGTAAGTTTTGTCGCCACGGATAATTTCAACGGGGGACAGATTGCCGGTGAATACCTGGCAGAACTGCTTAAAGGTAAAGGCAGGGTTATTATGCTTCGCGTGCTCGTCGGTTCCGCCAGCGGAACGGCGCGGGAAGAAGGTTTTCTAGAGGTGATGAAAAAACACCCTGAGATCGAGTTACTATCGACGAATAAATACGCGGGCGCCACACGCGATACCGCGCAAAGCGCTTCACAGAACTTACTCAACCGATTTGGTGACGTCGTGGATGGTATATATACACCCAATGAATCTTCAACCAATGGGATGCTGCTCGCGCTGCGCTCCATCGGTCGAGCGGGCGGTCAGGTTAAATTTGTGGGCTTCGATGGGGGAGAGCATAACGTTCAGGGACTGGAAAAAGGAGATATTCAAGGTCTTATCATTCAGGATCCTTTTAAGATGGGCTACCTCGGTGTTAAAATCATGATCGAGCACCTGCAAGGTACGATTGTGGAAAAACGGATTGATACGGGAGTCACTCTCGTGACACTGAATAATATCCAAAATGAAAAAATTCAAAATCAGTTATTTCCACCCTTAGACGAATATTTAGAATATTAATGTTTCAGAAAAAGCAAAACCAGTAACAACAAGAATAAAAATATGAAAGAACGATTTACCGAGTTGGCTGAATTCTATCGGGATAAACTTCTCAACGACACGATCCCTTTTTGGGAAAAAAATTCTATCGACCGTGAATGCGGGGGCTTTTTTACCTGCCTTGAGCGTGACGGGACTGTCTATGATACCGATAAATTTATGTGGCTGCAGCCGCGCCAGGCATGGACATTTGCGATGCTTTACAACCGTTATGAAAAACGCGATGAGTGGTTGGAGATAGCCAGGCACGGAATTGATTTTGTCACTAAGTATGGAAGGGATGAAGCCGGTGATTGGTTTTTCAGACTTACGCGCGAGGGAAAGCCCGTCCTGCACCCCTATAATCCCAATTCTACGGCTTTATTTTCCACCATAGCCTATGCCGAGTATGCGGCGATAACCCAGGATGAAGAGGATATTGCCCGTGCGAGGGAAACTTATGATTACCTTATTTCTGATCGTCCCAAACCCTATACCCGTTTTGCTAAGGCTTACCCGGGAACGCGCCCCTTGATCGGGTTGGGCGAACCCATGTTTAGAGCCCACGTTTCCTATGAAATTAAGTGGTTGATGGATGCGGATGAACTCAATCAAACAATCGATGAATGTCTCAATGCCGTGTTTGATAAATTTCCAGATCCGAATCTTGGAATTTTTCGTGAGAATGTTGCACCTGACGGATCATTCGTGGATTCATTAGAAGGTCGTCACATTAATCCCGGTCACGGAATTGAATGTGTTTGGTTTCTCATGGAGGTGGCTGAATTTCGAAACAACACGGAAGCGATTAATAAATGTGTCGATGTACTCCTGAGTACACTGGATTTTGCCTGGGATAAAGAATATGGCGGTATCTATAATTTTATGGATGTCGAAGGTCACCCCCATCACGACCTTGGATGGAACCAAAAATTATGGTGGCCGCATGACGAAATACTTATCGCGCTATCGATGGCTTATCGTCTTACCGGTAATCAGACATGTTGGGACTGGTATGAAAAAGCACATGAATATTGCTGGAATCATTTTAGCGATCCGGAATATGGCGAATGGTATGGTTATTTGGATCGCCGAAGTGAAGTCTATATGCCGCTTAAAGGCGGTAAATGGAAAGGCTGTTATCACCATCCGCGAATGTTGTATAAGTGCATGCGCGAATTTGAGAAACTCGGTTCAAGCTAAGTACGTTTTTACCCCTCGGGTATTCGCGCTAATTAAAACTGCTCAATTTTCTTTTTCAATCCGTCAAGATTGGATGCGGAGGTGATTATATTGGGAAAATGATCAAGCAAATTTTCATAATTTGGTATCGAACCCCAGGCAGTGACGGTAAATACTTCAATTGCACCTTTTGCTTTAATGCTAAATTTCGTCTTGAATTCTTCTGAACGTTGACGCGAAAGATCCGTCCATTCTGCCAAGTTATAGGGTTTTTCGAGTGGTTGTCCAGACACCCAGGGGAGCCATTCGTTGATCTGTGATTGATGACAAAAACTCATTTCGCAGAATTGTTCGAAAGCCTCTTCTACGTCGACGACGAGATCAAAGGTGTTCGCACCTCCCATATAGGGATCAAAGACGTTAAGGATGACCGGCACTTTGCATGGTAGAGATGAAGTTTCATCCGCCGGATATTCAGGAGTAAAGGCGTGAGGGACGTTAATGAGGTAGGCAACCTTGCGTACTGCTTCGGCGACTCCCGTATGGTCATTATGAACACCGGCAAGGGGGTCGGTGGCGACAGGTGGAGAAAAAAGATAATCCGGTTTAAAATCGCGAATTGTTTTCCAAAACCCGGACAATAATTCCGGAGTTAAAATGAAAGAGCCATCTCGGATTACTTCACCATTTGGGCCACTCAATTGTTCATATTCATAACCGCCAATTTTAGCCGACGCGCGCTGCTCTTCGATGCGGATCTTACCCGTGTCCTCACGGGTTCTAAAATGATGTCCCGACCGACCGTCCGTGCAAATGACAACTTTTGCGCTAAGCTCGTCGCCCAGTTTGCGCTTCCACATTTCGAATGTACCCGCCGCGGTAAATTCATAGTCATCTTGGTGGGCATGTAAAATTTGGATTTTCATTAAATTTCTGTATTAGTACCCCGCCTCTTTGTCGACTAAACCATTGAGCGAATCACCTGCTTGAAAGGCTTTCAAGTTGTCAAAAAATAAATCGAGGCATTGCTGTTCCTGTTCGAGGGAATTTCCCCGGCACGGGGTTACGACCACGTTGTATTTTTTCCAGAACGTTGAATCTACCGAAGGCATAGCCACTTCAGGAGTTGGGGGAACAGGTTGAAAACAAACTCCAGCTATCCTTTCTTCCTCGATAGCCCGCTCAATCGCGTGATAATTGTAAACATTGGGTCTACCGGTGCAGTCAATCAAGTAAGCGGTATTTTTCATGTGTTTGAGCATGGAATCATCAACCATTCCCTGAGTCTTTTCTGTTAACGGTACCGCGATGACAATAAAATCAGAATTGGCTAACAGATGATCAATGTTCTCAAGGAGATACATTTTATCCACCCCCTTATGGTTTTCAATCGCTCTGCGTGCTGTTCCCAAAACTTTCATACCCATTGAACTCGCTAGCTCAGCAAGAGCGCGACCAATATTACCCATGCCAATAATTCCCACTGTCTTCCCTTTTAAATCATTCGGGATAAGCGAGGCGTCGCGACCATCATTTCCTCTTCGGGGGATAGGTTCCGCTCCCATACCTTGAGCGAGAGGTTCACTCCCGATAATATAATGCATGCGATGAGAAAACATGAGCATGGCGCTTATCGCATGTTCTGCGCCGGCAATACCGTAACAGGGTTTGCTGCAGGTAAAGGGAATAGGGCTGGCGACCATTTTTGGAAATAAGTAGCTTCCAGCGCCACCGATGAGTGCATGTATCCACTTCAATTCATTTCCCGCGCTTAATATCTCTTCATCAAATTCCCCGATAAACGCGACATCAGCATCGACAACTTCATTTAAAATCTCACTTCGGTTTCCACTTACGATAAATTCGATTCCATTAAATTCTCTTTCCACCGACTGCTTGAATATTTTATCCCTGCACCAGTCCCTCGTAACAATTACTTTTTTAACTTCATTCATATTAATGACACGTTTTGTTAGCTGCAAAGTGCTTCTAATTCGGCAATCCCTTCAGGTATGAAATTACCCAGTCCCAGGCCGGGTTTATCCGATAATATCAAGTAACCATCGTCATAGATTAAGGGGTAATCAATAATTTTATTGTGCATGATTTGCAGCATTGGCAATCGCGCACCTTCATCGACAAAACTGGAATAGGCAGGGTACTCAATCATTGTCCCGTTACTTAAAGTAGAAAGAATTTGCAAATGGCCGGCAACCGCGATGGACGACCAGGGGCAGTGGGGAATACAGAGAATTCCAGCGTCTTCAGCTCGTCGGGCTACTTCAACAAAAGTGCTTATCCCGATCTGTTGGACATCGGGTTGAATAATGTCACAGGCTCTATTGTCGATAAAAGTTAAAAAGTCACGTCGTGTTGTGAGGCTTTCACCTGTCGCAATTTTAATAGCGGTCTCTTCTGTGAGCGTTTTAAACCCATTTACGTCGTATGGATTTAATGCTTCTTCTAGAAAGTAGATATCAAACTGTTCCAAAGTCTTAGCTATTTTAATAGCGTCTTTCAGGGTATAACCCTCTTCCAGGTAACCCATCCATGCGGAGTCGAGCATCAAGTGTATGTCGGGCCCGATCGCCTCGCGAATGGCGGCCAAAGTCTCCAGGTCTTCAGCCCGGTAAAAATTACCCCATCCAAATTTTATAGCTTTAAAACCTTGTTCTACATACTGCTTACTTTCCCGCACTAATTCATCACCAGGTTTATGTTTATAGGTTCCTTCACTGAATTCTTTATCCAAGTAAGCACCAGCGCTGGCGTATACCATGACCTTGGATTGTATCGCGTCGCCAAGCAGTTTATATAGGGGAACCTGTCGCGCTTTTCCTGCAATGTCCCACAGAGCAATATCAATCGCGCTCATTGCGTTGACCGCCAATCCACCTTCTCCACCGCGCCCGAAATTTCGCGCCTGCCAGGTTTCAAATAATGTTTTCCACAAGCGGTTAATGTCGGTAGGGTCTTCGCCAATAAGATAGGAGCGCATGCTATGTATTCCCTTTTCAATGAGAGGGGCGATGACATAGGGAGGTGCGGCGGTCGCACCGATGCCGGTAATCCCTTCATCGGTCTCAATCTCGACAAGGGTGGGATGAGGCGTACTCATCCTTTTAGCTAAAACGCTGACCGCGGTAATTTTCACCCTCAGTGTATGCTCATTGCGGAATGTGAGCTTCCAGTAATTGTTGGAAATCTTCCTCCGTGCATGGGCGTGGATTAGTTTTATGGCAGTGATCAGCCATGCACATCGGAAGCATTGGCGAGATCTGATCGCGCTTAGCTCCGTATACGGAAAGGTCTTCGGGTATCTTTAGCTTTTGATTAAGTTCGCGGATGAATGCTATAATAGCTTGTCCGCTCGCTTCATCGCTTTGTGAAAGGGGTTTCACTCCGAGAGCATCGGCCAAGGTGAGGAAGCGGTCGAGTGAATGATTGAAGTTAAATTCGAGCGCCGCGGGCAATAATATAGCGTTGATTGTTCCATGATGTCCGCCGATGACCGAACCAATGGGGTGGGAGAGTGAATGGACGACACCGAGGCCTTTACTGAAACCTATCCCACCAATCATCGCCGCGATCATCATCTCTCCACGTGCTTCGAGATCGCTGCCGTCTTCATAAGCCCGGACTATTGCCTCTCTACCTCGTCGAATGCCTTCTAAGACCATACCATCCACGAGGGGGTTATATTTTGGTGATAGGTACTCTTCAATACAATGGGTCAATGCATCCATCCCCGTCCCTGCGGTGAGGAATGGAGGGAGATTAACCGTCAACTCGGGATCGCACAGGGAAAATGTGGGAAAAAGATTCTCTCCTGCAATGGCGACTTTCGCACCCGAGGGACGAACAATGATCAGTGCTCCACGACCCACTTCACTGCCAGTACCGGCGGTAGTGGGAACAGCAGCCATCGGTGGCATTGGATTGACGAGTTTATCCCAACCACCTGCACCAATAGCATATTCCGCAAGCGGCAGGGGATGAGTTGACTTCACCCGAATTCCTTTTGCAGCGTCGATGGAACTCCCGCCTCCAAATCCTATAATCCCGTCACATTTTTCTTTTTCATAAATTTCTAACCCTTCGAGAACATTCTCTTCGGTAGGATTTTCATCACTGCCATCAAAGATTGGTCCATCCATACCCTCTTTTTTCAATTCCTGATGAATGGTGGAGGCCAGGCCGTTTTTGATTAGCCCGGCATCAGTGACGAAGAGAGGTCTACTTACATTGAGTTTACTTAACTGGCTTTCAAGTTCATGAATGGATCCTCTCCCGAATAATACTTTATTGGGAAATACGAAAAGATCAGGCGGTGCTTTTGACATTATTTTCTTGGATTCGATGGTGTATTTAAAGCGTTAGGCGGTGATTCACCCCGGAGTACTGAGAGAACATTTTCACAACATATGTGATGTGCTTTCAAGCGTGTTTCTCTAGCCCCGCCACCGAGATGAGGTGTCAATACTACGTTTTCCATTTTTATCAGGCCGGGGTGAACGTGGGGTTCGTCTTCAAATACATCAATCGCTGCACCCGCTAAGTGTCCATTTTGTAAAGCTTTTACCAATGCGCTTTCATCGACGACCGGACCTCGCGAGGTATTAATGAGGTAGGAACTTTTTTTCATTAGAGCGAGGCGTTCTTCATTAATCAGTTTTTTTGTATCTTGTGTAAGGGGTGTATGGAGGGAGACAAAGTCAGACTCAGCGAGAAGGTCAGGCAGTGAGCGGTAATCAGAATCGTTTGTATTATGTAAACGATGATGGATGACACGCATATTAAATGCGCGTGCCTGTTGGGCTACGACTTTCCCGATTCTACCGTAGCCGATGATTCCCAATGTCTTTCCAGAAATAAGAATGCCATTATGATTTCCGGGAACCGCCATTTTCCAGCCCCCCCTGCGAACGTAACGATCAAATTCAGGCAGGCGCCGGGCGAGGCAGAGGAGCAATCCAAAAGTGCATTCTGCGGTTGCGAGGGCAAATGGTTCGGCGGCATTCGTAGCCCACACCCCGTTTTTTGCCATTAAATCCGTATTGAGATTGTCGAATCCAGCGGCTGGATTCGCGACAATCTTTAGATTGAGCGCTTTGTCCAGTATCTCTTGATCGACCTGTAATTCAATTTGATTGATGATGGCATCTAAATGGGGAAGCAAACCTATCACATCAGCTCTTGGCATCAGACTGGTTTCTGTCCCCCCCACGATTAACTCGACTGTATCTATTATCGGCTCCAGATAATCTTGAGGAACATCTTTAGTAACTAATACCTTCGGTTTGCTCATCAATTGGCACTATCGAATATCGATTACGGATTGTCGATTGTCGAATGGCCACTACCGAGCGTAGCGACATCTTCCAAAGGCACAAGATTCACAAGAAGAAATTTTAACTAAAAGGGATGAAGATTAAATAGTCTATAGGGTGGAACGCGCTGTCCCTAGCGCGTTTAGTTTAAGTAGAAATTGAAGAAGCGTGCTGAGACTGCCCGCTCCACCTAGGGTTGCAATATTTATGACTTATTAATTTCTAAAATTAACTGAGACGAAGACGAAGAGGCTGATCCGTCTTCGTCCCTTCAGATTATTACTATAACACTCTTCCAGTAACCGCTTAGGAACTGAGATCACGGCGAATTAGTTTATGAACAATACCAAAACCAAAATTCTAAACATAAACTCTGCGTTCGCCGCGTCTCTGCGGTGAATCTTCCGCGGATTAAACGTGATCCCAACGACTGGGATTGATTCCCTCTGCATCACTCGGCATGTCAGGGTGGATATTGCCCGCATTCGGTTTCCAAATACGCGTATTCAAGTCGCCCATGTAGGTTTGAACTTCTGGAGGCAGTGTTGCGACTTTTTCCGGGTCTCTAGACTTAATCTCATTTATCGGACCGGCCCACGAGGGACGGTAACTAATTATTAGCACTTCTCGCGGTCTATCCCCGACGTTAGGAAAATTACCGTGAAAACAATACATATTAAAAATAACCGCAGAACCTGCCTTACAAGTAATCATGACTTGCTCAGGATGATCCTTGTAACGAAGGTAGGGGTTCGCCTGATTATGAAAGCTCAGGTGTGTGCGGGGGATAATACGGAAAGGAGAAATCTCCGGGGTAAGATCGTCCAGATAGTAGAGAACACGAACCATTTTGGGACAGCTGAGCGCGTCACTGAATTCATTCGACCCATAATTCATTGCATCACAATGAAAATTAATTCCCGGGTGTCCCGGCTCGGACCGTGAATAGGTGTATTGCATCATGATGATCTCATCGCCACAAAGCGCCTTCAAGAAGTCAGTGGTTGGGGGATGAACAATGAGATCGGTAAATACACCACCCTTATATTCCAGGCCTTTTTTATCTAAAACGCGCTGTTTCTCACTGTAATCGACTTGCCTCGTCTGAAGCTTGGCAGTTTCAGTTTTCAGTTTTTTGACAAGCTCAGGACTGAGGATATCCGGCATAACAACATAACCCTCGACTTCTAGGTGCTTGATTCTTTTCCCTAAATTTAAATTGGCCCAATCGGTATCGGGAATAGTATAGCTCATAATAGGGCTAATACATAATTGTCGGTTGTGATGTCAAACTATGGCGCCTGGGTCTTAATACGATTACGACACCTGCGGGACGATAGCAAATCTCTGCCACCCCGATCTATATTCACACATACTGGAGAATTTCAGACTCGCTAGCTAAACACTCACATGGGGACGTTTATCCTGACCGGCTGTGCAAGTCTGAATTCGAGCAAAGTATTAGGTGGTAATTGAACAGGTTTACCCGGAGTAATAAGCGCGACACCAGTTCCAATAGCGGCTCCTTTTAACGCACCGCGACCTCTATTATTCTTATCGATAAGTGCACCGAGGAGGGCACCGGCGCCTACTGCGTGCAGGGTTCCTTTAGTAGCGTCTTTACCGCGTTCAATATGATTGGTTGTAAAGATAGGATATAATTTTTCATTAATTTCCATCTCAGACAGTCCAATATCTACTGAAGAAGTACCTGCTATCCTTCCCGCTTGTTTGGACCGTTGTAATATGCCGTATACAAGTGAACCTTCATTTGCAACGAGGGTATCACCGACATATAGATCTGCCGCTAAGCGGGCTCTGAATTTTTGTCCGGCTTGGTCAGTCCTCGTGTCTATGCTGTCAACGAGGGTTACCATAATGCTTGTCCCTGCGGGTATGGTTACACTTTTAATTTTTATTACGCTTGGTGAATAGGACGCACTTGAATCATAAGAGGGACGAGAATAACTGGTGATACTTTCAGATCCCGCGCTCGCCGAACCAGAAAATGTTAATGCCAGAGCATCATCTTTTGATATGACTTCCACTTTATCACCGATTTGAAACCGTATGGATTGTTGTGTTCCTCCCAGGTATTTGCCGTTGAGCACTTTACCGTTTTTCAATTCAAGAACATCCGCTTGGGCAGAAAGCACTCCAATGAAACAAGCGGTTAAAATTTCGATTAATATTTTTTTCATAATGTTGTGCGTGGAAAGCCGGTTTTCTTACGTAGGTAAAATAGTTTAAATTGAGTTGAATTTCAAGTAGATCGGAACAATTACAATTTCTTGATAGATTTTTACTAAAATGTAACTTCTTCAGTGTTAATTGTTATTGTAGTCCCGTCAATGTTGATGAATGTTGCGTTCGCGCTCTGCGTCGGCTGGGGCGTAAAATCAGATTTGAAATTATTTTGTGAGATCAAAGTTTCAAATCCAGGTGTCGTCGATCCGCTTGGGGCGATGACAATCGAGGCACCATTTGTTTGCAGGAGATCGCCGCCGGTTATTCTTAATCCGGGATTTCCCGCCGCCACGGTGAACGAGCCCGTTCCAAAGAGCAGGTGGGGTACCGCATCTCCGCTTGCATCAATGTCACCCAGAGTCAATCTTACCGCGATCGGTACACCTTCAGCTACTATTCCGGTTCTTCCCGTAGTCCCGGAAAAAAACGTATTCGATAACTGCATCCCTCCCATTCCCGTGGAATTAACGACTTCGACTAAGCTTACATCAGCCTGAGCGTCATAGACCTGCCCCTCGGGGAACAAGGCCTGGTTAACCGCGTTAATTGATCCTACGGTGAAGATACTGAAGAAAGTATTGGCGTCTGCTCCATCGATGAGCACGCTGGGTTTGCCCGTCACGTATTCTACTGCCTGGTTGTAGCGCGGGGGTACCGCAGGTGGGAGAAAAGTTGTCGGATCAAGATTGATCGTAAAGTTACCATTCCCCGAGAACTCTACCTGCACGATGTCCTCGTTTTCGTCCATAAATGATACCCGGGTAATCTGATTTTCCTTGGCGCGGAGTTTTACGCTCTGGCCGGTGAGCAGAACCTGATCAAAGACGTTACCGCTGGGATGTTGTATATCTTCACCGACAACATCACCCAACCCTTCAAGAACGAGATCGGATACAGCGGGAGGTTCAGCGCCGGCGGAAAAATCAACGGTCAATTTTGGGCGACTTCCCGTGCTGCTATTTTCCCGACTGCCAAAAATAGTCGCTGCCCCGAATGCTGATTCATCGACGAGAAGAATCCATCCAAAGTTTTGTTCAGGAGTATCCACCCAACTTTGAACGTCCGCTATTAAGTTTGGCGAACTCCAGGTTATCGGACCCGATGATGACATCGGTTGTGTTGCCGAGGGTGTGTTTACAAAATTACCCCCTTCAATCTGCCAATTTTCTGTATTGAAAAACGAGAAATTCCAAGTGACGTCTCCTGTGGAAGGAGATCCACCAAGACCTGTTCCCAACGAGGTGCCTTCACCCCAATCCTGAATTAAGCGATGCAGGAAAACATCGACAGAACTGCCAACAGATGCGGGTCCCCGTCTGCTCACATTCAAAGTTATTGAAACGTTTTCAATAGAAGCACCACTGGGGATGCTACCCGTTATATCAAATTGCATTAAAGCCCGGCGTGTTCCCGCACCCTGTCTCCCCTGCGTTCTCCCCGAAAAGAGATCTCCATCGCCGTTGCTGTTATTGTTTTCTGAATATATAGAATTATCCTTACTCGCATCCAAGGTTATCGTATCCGCCGATGACGGAAGGAGTAACCCGAATGTTGGGAACAAGAACAAAAATAGAACACGGCTGACGAGAGAACTATTTTGAGTATACATTTCAGATTAATTTGATCGAAGTAGGGATAACGGGATATTGCGTATTAAATACAGGGGGGACGACTGTATGACATAATTATATTATGACGTTAGGATACTGAAGATTATTTACAAATTATAAAAATAACTTATTCGAAGATACCTTGTAATGAAAGAGATTTATTATCACCTGGAGTTTAATTCTAAATTGTAATTTCCACAGTTGCTATTGATAATGGCGTTCCATCAGAGTTGATGAAAGTTGCATTTATGCTCTGCGTTGGATGCGGTGTATTATCAGACTTAAAATTGTTCTGTGAGAACAGGGTTTCGAAGCCCGGGGTCGTCGATCCACTCGGGGCGACAACAATCGAAGCGCCATTCGTTTGCAGTAAATCGCCACCTGTAATTCTCAATCCGGTCATACCCACAGCGGGCAATGTAAACGAACCCGTTCCAAAGAGCAGGTGCGGAACCGCGTCTCCGCTCGCATCAATGTCACCTACTGTTAAGCGCACACCGATTGTGACACCTTCGGCGTTTACCCCTGTCTTCCCCGTGCTTGCAGAGAACACGGTGTTCGATAGTTGCATACCTCCTATACCCGTAGAATTGATGACTTCGACAAGGGTTACATCTGCTTGCGCATCATAGACGACTCCATCCGGGAACAATGCCTGATTTACAGCATTGATACGACCAACAGTAAAGATACTGAAAAAAGTGTTCGCATCCGCATCTTCTATAACCACGCTGGGTCGGCCTGTTACATACTCTACCTGTTGATTGTATTTCGTCGGAAATGCCGGAGGTTGAAAGGAAGCTGCATCCAAGTTAACGGTAAAGGCGCCATTACCAGAAAATTCCACCTGGACGATATCCTCGTTCTCGTCGAGAAAGGAAACTCGCGTGATCTGGTTTTCTCTCGCTCGCAGTTTTATGTTCTGGCCGGTGAGAAGAACCTGATTATAAATGTTACCACTGGGGTGCACAATTGCTTCACCCACTACGGTACCCGAACCTTCAAGGATAAGATCCTGCTCAAGCGGAGGTTCGCCGTCAGTTGAATATTCAACCGTGAGTTTCGGTCGATTATCGACCTGGCTGCTCTCTCGACTTAAAAATCTGATCGCCCCGCCGAATACTGATTCATCGACAATAAAAATCCATCCAAAGTTTTGTTCGGGGTCATCTACCCACCCTTGAACATCCGAGACCAGGGTGGGGGAATTCCAAGTCAAAAACGCGGGCGCGACTTCCGTTACGATCTGAGTCGCTGAAGGAATATTTTCATAATTACCTCCGGGGACGGACCAATTTTCCGAATCAAAAAAGCTGAAGTGCCAAGTGGCGTCACCGGGTTGGGGCAATTCTCCCATGCCTAATTCAACTTCAGAATTACCGGTTTCTCCCCAGTCCTGAAGTAATCGGTGTAAAAAAGTATCTACTTCCGTCCCTTCAGATATCGGACCGCGCCGATCATAAAAAACAGAAAGGGATACATTTTCAATAACGGCTCCACTGGGAACATTCCCGGTGAGATCGAATTGAATCAACGCGCGCCGACTACCGAACATCGTTCCATCAATAGTTCTTCCCTGGGTGTCCCCTGAAAATAGAAATCCCCGACCATTGCTGTTATTGTTCTCTGAGAAGATGGTATTATCTTTAGCGGTTTCGAGGATAACGGTATCGCCTATTAAGGGCGTTGATAATCCCAATATAAAAATTGAAGATAAAATATAAAGTAGGGCGCGATGATAGGTGAATTTATGAAAGTACATCACTGAAACTTACTTTATACTGAAAGAATGATCACGCACTCAATGGGATTGTATAAAATTGGAGTAATCAAATTGATATAATGTTCCATCATTAAAAGCCTTATACTTAATTTAAATTAAGGATATAATATCATCGATCATCCATTAAAGGTGGATGTTCTCAGCACAGATCTTTAATTATTTCGTGAGCTGCGTTGTGGCCGGGAATACCACTTACTTCGCCACCCGGATGTTGACCCGCTCCACACAGATAGAGGCCTCTAATTGGGGATCGGTAGCGGGACAGCTCGGGTAGGGGACGATTCCAGAATAACTGTTCTCCATTATGTTGAATATGCCAGATACAACCATCAGTCAGGTTGTTCTCGCGTTCTAGATCAAGGGGTGTTCGCAAAATGTAGTTCTGAATAGAGCGGCGAAAATTAGGGGCGTGTTCAGTAATCTGATTGATTAAATTTTCCGCAACATCTTCTCGCACCTCATCCCACGACTTATCCTTTAATTTTGCAGGGGCGGGAAATATCCAGATGGATGCGGTTTGATATCCCGGTTGAGTTAAGCTCGAGTCGTTAAAGGAGGGGAGATTGACACTTATGACTGGACTGCGAGGCGGTAGACCGCTTTCCAGATCATCATAAGCTGCATTAACGCATGCGCGTGATACATTAAGACGTACCGCGCCCTGGTGAGGTCTCTCCTCTTCCCCATCCCAACACTTCCATTGCGGCAATTCATCAATTACTGCGAGCAGTTTCATACAGCTCACATGGGTCATTAGCTTATTAATTCGACTGCCTAAATTTTGATCGAGATTCTCGGGTGAGATGAGGCGCAAAAATGTTCTCTTTGGATCAAGATTCGAAATAACAATGGCACTTTCAATTTCAGTTCCATCAGCCAGTTTCACACCGACCACCTCTTGCTTATTTATCAATATCTCGTCCACTTCGGTGTCTTCTTGAATCTCAACGCCCGCTTCTTTTGCCTGTTTAGCAAGAATATGGCTGAGCGCACCCATTCCTCCACGAACGAAGCCCTGGGGTGGGCTGTCGCCGGATTCCTTGTCGGGATCATCAATCGAATTATAGGCGATATGCAGAGCTAAGGGATTGCGGCTGACATCAGCACCTTCGGAAGCATAAGCGTCCTGTTGATATTGAGAGGGAATAAATTCATTCTGTAAGTCCCAGATTCTGCTGGTCATGGCCCTCTTTAAAATGGCCTCTTCTTCACTCCCATTTAAATTCAATTTAAATTCTTCCAGGGTTGGGGGTGGGTGTAAACGATAGGGAGAAAAAAGCTGTCTCAGTTTGGTTTTAAACATTTCATAGGATTTTGCTCCATTCCTTTCATCAATCGTGAGACGTTTCGCTGACAGGCGATTGTTAGGCGTGTCGAGATTATTAAGGCCGAAATAGCTGTTATCATTTTGAGGATAGAGTGTCGGCGCCACTTCTGCCCATCCCAGGCCTTCTTCCTTTAGATGAAAATCCGAAAAGATTTTTGGATGCACACCATGCATCAAGTGAGCGCAAGTGGAAAAATTATGACCCGGCCATAATTCCTGGGTAATTGCCGCGCCACCAATAAAAGATCGACGTTCAAGCATTTGCACCTTGAACCCCGCCCTCGCCAAATACGTTGCTGCTACCAGCCCATTATGCCCAGCTCCGATAATAAGGACATAATTGTTGTTTACCTTACTCAACTCACTTTAAAATTAAGGGTGAAAAATAGGATGGTTGAAAGAATGGAGTTCGATCGATAACCGAATATGTAGCCCAATCATCCACTCTTACATTCATCCATTTTTCCTACCGGAAGAGGCCGAGAAATCGATCTTCATAGAGGTTGTATAGATTCCAGTGGTCCAGCTCTTTTTTTAACTGAGCCGCTTTCTCCTTTGAACGCTTCATCTTTACTTCTTTAAAGAGACTTTCAATTTTTTCCATTACGTATTGGGGGACCTTATCTTCCTCAATTTCTTCTTTTTCATCTTCCTCAAACATTTCACTGTTCATGAATGTTTTCTGAATCCGATCTTCGATGTCGGTCATGGTTTGGCTCATTTGTGCGACCGCTTCATCGAGGTTTGCCATATCGATTTTTATTTCGAGCAGATTTTCAAATACGCGCAGGATTTCGCGCGATGCTTTAGGGTTGGGAATATTAACCGCGTACTGTGGCATCGTCGCGAGGAAGCAGGCAGCCTCAATATCTCTCAACCCGGCGAATCCGAGAAGGAGTCCATTGAGTCCGGAGATTTGTCCCTGATCGAGGATTTCAACTCCGTAGGGAACAAAGAGATTTTTTAAAGAAACTTTATTCGCGACCCCGAAAACTTTAACCGGTTCTTTCTGACTGATCGGCATGACAAAAGCTGCACCCGTATAAATGGACCGTACATTCAAGTCTTCAGCGAGGTCGAGGATCTGTTTCATCAGTGTAATACCTCCCGCTCCACTGATTTGCGCTTCACTTTCAAAGATAATCAAGTTGAGTTCCCGAATGTAATAAAAGGCATTGGAAGGGATATCGGGCAGTTTGGCTAAACCGTCTTCGACGACGACCGAATCCGGAGTGAAATATTCACTCATATCGACATCGGCAAAATGCGTGGCATTTAAATTTCTGCGTAGATAACTGATTGCACCGGCACCAACGCTCCCCATCCCCGGCCACCCGGCAATTAATACTGGGGATTGGATTTCATCCCGGATGTCCTTAAAGACATTCATATTCATCGGTAATCATCCTTCCTTTTATACAATAAGTTATGCACAGAAATGAGAGGTAAAGCTGTATCCTGAATAATGAAATAGGGGACATAATTTTTCATAGAGAAATTCATACTGACATCCGTAAGCGATCAGTCTTTCCAATTGGTGTATTTTTTTTGCGTAATTTCAATAAGGTCGATTCTCCTCCCTTAGTGTCGATAAGTTTTTGTGTCGTGCGTTCCAATCGACCGGCCAGGGTCTTGATGATTCTCATTCCGACGTCCGGATTCGCTCGAATCATCTCTTTCATGTCATCGTTTTGAATACACAATATCTTACTGGCTTTTTTAGCTTTAACCGAGCAGGATCGCGGTTTACCGAGAAAGTCGGCCATTTCGCCAAAGAAGGTACCGGGGTGAATGATTACGCTGAGCAGGACATCATCCTTCAAAATTTCAAGCGCGCCAGATTGCAGAATGTATAATCCGTGTCCTACTTCTCCTTGTTTGAGGATGATCTGGCCCCTGGTTACATCAATTTCTTTTTGCATAATATTTTATCGTTTACGTTTATAAAGCTGGGAGATATTGCAATCTTAGAATACGATTGTCGAATGTTGAATTGATGGAGGGGACACGATCCAGAATGGTCAGGCAGTATTTTAGAGGTCAAGGTAGATCGGTGTCCGTTTGGAATAGTCCAATATAGGGTTTGGGCGTAATGGCGGCAACTCTGGCATTGTCAGGGTGTAAAAGCTCTTTTGCAAAAGCGTTTACTTTTTCCACCGTCACCGAGGCGACAATATCGTTTTTGACCGCGATTGCGTCTTCAATTGTTTCTGGTTTTTCCTGGGCGCGTTTAAGGACAAAATCTAGAAGAAACTCATTGGAGCGAAAAGCCTGGCGTGTCTTGATTTTAACCGGCCCAATCGCTTCTGCGACTTCTGCATTGGATAATCCATTTTC
Organism: Opitutales bacterium; assembly: GCA_963692525.1. Lineage (GTDB taxonomy): Bacteria > Verrucomicrobiota > Verrucomicrobiia > Opitutales > PNEW01 > PNEW01. The sequence goes on along the minus strand of OY829953.1, from coordinate 3,490,372 downwards.
AGCAATCTCTTTTGAAATTCCTAAAATCGCCTGAGCGAGATCCGGCGCGTGTTCTGGTGAAGAATCAATTTTTGCTTCGATTGCGGCGAACTCAGGGTATTCACGATAGGATAAAAACTCGGCCTTAGGGCTGTAGCTCACTCCCAGGTCTTCGCGTAATCGTTCCCACAATCGTCTTTCGATAACTCCACTGAGTACTTGCAATGCGATGCGATCCTGCAGCGTTAAATAACGATTGATCGGCCAGTATCCGACAACCATTGCCTGATGCTCCTGACCTGTAAATTCGAGCTGTCGATAACCTGCGGGCGCTATGATTTTAACTTCGCGGTTGGGGGCAGTGTTTTTCTTTTCAAGACGCCGGTCTTTCAAAGCGCCGAGGGTTAGTGACATGTTGTCGATGACCTGTTCTTTAGTAATATCACCGACGATGCTAACATCAATATAACCGTGGTTGAGAGGATATTCGAGCCAATCTCGGACATCATTGACGCTGACGACGGTATAGTCATTTCTTGTTCCCCAGGCAAACCGGCCGTCGCCTTCAAAGAGGTAACTCTGAAATTCGCGATAGCCGTCCTGGATGCCAATCGAAGATGACATGCGATAACGAACGGCACCCATAATCGCGTTTTCATAACTGAAGCGATAGATGGTAGGTTTGTGAAGATACTCCGTTATAATACCGAGGAAATATTCAAGCGTCTCGCTCCCCATGGTTCCTCTGAAGCTGAATGCATCGTGGTCCGCTAGATCAAAACGGAAGTTCATCATCGCCGAATTGATAATTGATGAGATCTGATAGGGTTCATATCGATTCGTCCCACCGTAGAGAAATGCCTGGAGTGCAAATTCTCGAAGTCCGGGGATGTTTTTATCAAGGTCGAAAAAACCGCCGCCTATACGCACGTTGACGCGCACGACGCCAGGTTCAAGATGAGATTCGATAAAGTTTAAGCGGACGTTGTTATCAAAGCGCATCAGATGCGCATCGATTTCAGGGACAGTTTTTGTATCGACTACGACACCCGTTTTTCCCCACATAACCGGTTCAAATTCGAAGTCAGACTGATACTGAAACTTGCTTAGACTGACAGGATCTTTTCGACCTTTAGAGATTGTTTTTTTTATCTTATCTGAGCCTTCCTCAATGTTGACTTCACCCGCAATATGAAAGGCCATATGCTCAAGATCCCATGTTTCCTTAAATGAACGGTGAATGGACTTTTTATTCAAATCCTCAAGAAATTTGGTCTCCCATAATAGATTCTGATCATAACCCAAAAAAACCGTATCATCGGTAACGGATTTTACGATTGATTCACAGATCCTCGAGGGGTCCATTTTGGGATAGAGAGAACTCAACTTTTGCGCCCGGAATAATTTACGGGAGCGGTGAAATTCAAGATCCTTTTCTTCAAAACCTTCATTATATGTATAACGGATAACTCTATCCAGTGCACGAATACCTTCCTCCCATCGTTTTCCGCTGACTTCGATCGAAGCAACCGCGGCGTCATGTCCGAAATAATTTATGAATCCAGCCCCGCCTTTTGAACCGTATGGAATAGTTTCACCCAAACGCTGCTGTAAGAGTTCAAGGCCAAATTTCTGGTTGAAGGCCAGTCGCTTGGACTCGAAAGATTCTAATTTTTTGCGTGTTGGATTAACCGATGCAGCGCGGATGTTGGCAGAACCGACATGAGAAATTCTGAAAGCGCCGGCATCAATTGAACGAGCATTCTTCAATCTGCCGATATTACGTTTGGGCAGAGGGGTAGTCGGCTTTTTTATCGTGTCGAAGTATTCCTCAAATAAAACCTCCAGTTTTAGAGCATCAATATCGCCGACAGCGACCAAGACCATGAGATCGGGGCGGTACCATTTACGGTAAAATTTTATAAACTTATCTCGTTTCAAGCTATTTATGCTTTGTGGTGTTCCGATCGGCATTCGGTCTGTTAGCGTCAGTCCCTTGAAAAAAGTCTGGTATGAAGCTACTTCAGCGCGGTAAGCCAGTCCATCACGACTGCGAAGTTCACTTAAGATAACGTTGCGTTCCTTATCGATTTCAGAAGCTTCGAAAAGGATACCGTCCGCGATGTCGCGTAAAAATAAAAGACCTTTCCTCAGAAGTGCTTCGTTGCTCTCCCAGAATTCAAGGCCGTAAATTGTATGATCAAAAGTAGTGAAAGCGTTAACATCGTGACCGAGTTCCATCCCAAGTAACTGAAAAAAAGAGGCGAGTTCACCCGCTTTAAAATGTTCAGTACCATTAAACGCCATATGCTCAATGAAATGGGCGATTCCCAGTTCTTCATCCGTCTCTTCGATTGATCCGGTAAGTAAGAGGAGCTTCATGGCAACACGGTCTGGAACCCCGGGGTGTTCGAGGATAGCGTATCGTAATCCGTTTGGCATCATTCCCCAGAGCACACGCTTGTCAGGAGGTAAGCGGCTTCGCTCATGCGCCCAGGAAAGATTCCAATCCCCCACGGCCGCGTCTATAGGATCGGTAGTAAAGAGACCGAGAAAGGATAAGATTAATAGATACTTAAATGTTGTCCGAAATCTACCCATCGATTTTAAAATATATATATAAAAGGAACATTGCGAAAATAGAGATTATAGCGGATAAACTTTAGGCACAATCCGAATTCCTCAAATGTTATAAGGCCTATGCGCTTACTACTTATAATCAGCTTAATTGTCGGGATTATTTTACAGGTGTATTATTTTACCGCTCTCTCGGACAAGGTAGCCATTAATTTTGGATCGGGGGGGGCAACCCAATAGCTGGACGTCCAAAGAATGGAATATGGGGATTACGATTACAATATACCTTATCAATTCCTTAATGTTCCTGTCGGTTCCTCTGATAATGAATAAAATCCCGCTAAAATACATTAGCTTCCCGAAAAAGGAATACTGGCTGGCGGATGAAAGAAGGAATGAAAGTCTTCTTATTATGGAAAGCTGGTTGAGCTTTTTTGGTCTTTTAACAAATGTCTTCATAATATTTGTCGTGCACCTCGTTTATGAAGCAAATATTTCAAATCCGGTTATATTGAATGAATCCCAATTTTTATTGGGGATCGTTTTATATTCACTACTAATGGTGATATGGATAGTATTGCTGTTTAAGAAATTTAATAAGACCAATTCGATTGCGGATGTCGGAATGCGGAATGCGGATTGAGCTAATGCGATAAGCGTGTATGCGGAAGTAGTGATCAGTGAAGCTTCGTCTTCGTCCCTCCTGTTATTTACTACAATATCAAAGTGGAACGCGCTGCGATTTGGTTGAGCTCATCGTAACCCTGTCCGCACCATCTTGTCATTTTGAGGGAGGTGTTAACCGACCACAGCAATGACAAGAGGATGAGTATAAAAATAAGGATTATCTTCGAATACCGTAAGGTTCAATCCGCGATCTGCAATTGTTACAGCATTTCCTTAATCAGATTATCTGCCTGTTCTTTGGATATCCCGAGCTTGCGGTGGGCGAGTGGTCCGCCTTCATCAAGTACGGGTTCCAGTTCCTCAAGGGAAGGTAGATCATTGCGCTTCCAGATGAGACCAATGGGGATTTCCTCACCCCACATGTAACCCTTATCTATACTGGCGTGTAAATCAGTGGGATCGTAACCTTCCTCTTCTTCCAGGATTTTGACGCGTGGATTGAACCATTTGTATGTGTTATCTTTATTGTAAGTCACGCAAGGACTGAAAACATCGACGAAAGAAAATCCCCTGTGTTCAATTGCCCCTTTAAGTATATCGACGAGGTGTTTCTGTTTGCCACTGAAGGCGCGTGCCACGTAGGTGGCCCCGCCCACGATTGCCATCGGTATGGGGTTAATTGGATTCTCGACGCTGCCATGCGGGGTCGACTTGGTTTTCATTCCCTTGCTGCTCGTAGGTGATACCTGGCCTGTAGTGAGACCGTAGATCTGGTTGTCCATAACGATATAAGTCAGATCTACATTGCGACGCATAGTATGAACAAAATGGTTACCGCCAATGCCAAAGCCATCACCGTCCCCACCGGTGGCGATCACTTTTAAATGATGATTACCCAGTTTAGCCCCTGTTGCGACCGCCAGGCCCCGTCCGTGTAAAGTATGCATGCCGTAAGAATTGATAAAACCTGGAAGGTTGGAGGAACAGCCGATACCGCTTACTACAAGTACCTCATGGGGATTAAGGCCAAGTTCAAAAAGCGCTCTTTTCATTGCGTTGAGAACGGAAAAATCACCACAGCCCGGACACCAATCCGGGTGGATTTTTCCCTCGTAGCTGTCCTTCTCTAGTTTTCCCTCAGTTACTGTTGTCGTGTTATTAACTACTGTGCTCATTCTATTATTATTAAGGTGTTATAAGATTAATTCGTGGACAGGAACGGAGTGGTTGGTTTTTCCTTCCAGTTGGTCTTTAACCGCGTTCACGATGTGGTGTGGCATGAAAGGTTCTCCATCATATTTTCGGATATGACCATCGGCGTCAAACCCTGTTTCGGAGCGGAGATAACGTGCGAATTGGCCGCTATAATTATTTTCTATGATGATCACTTTTTTACTCTTTGAAAGTATAGCCGTGATTTCTTCTGCATGGAAAGGGATTATCCATCTAATCTGTAATTGACTGGCGACAATGCCTTCCTCTCCCGCTAATTTCTCAATCGCCTCAAGAATCACCCCATCAGTCGACCCCCAGCCCACGAGCGTGACTTCCGCCGTTTCGGGACCTATCAGTTTGGGTGGCTCTATCTGGGCGAGAACTGTTTCCATTTTACGTGCCCGCTTCTCGACCATCATCTGGCGTTTGTGCGGGTTGGTAAATTCATCACTGATGACTACGCCATCTTCATCGTGTTCGTCAGTGGCCGCGACAAAAATGTGGCCGGGAACACCGGGGATCGCACGCGGGGAAATTCCACTCTCCGTGTTTTTAAAGCGAAGGTAACTATCGTCGTTATAACCACCAAAAGGATTATCTGTACTGCCATTACCATTGGGGAAGATCATCTCTCCGCGATCGATCTCAACATTGAAATCGAGTTCATCGGGGTCGACACTGGCCGTGCCTTCCGAGATTAATAAGTCCGCGAGGACAAGACCGGGGCACTGGTACTTGTCCGTTAAATTAAAGAGTTCGGGGATGGTTTTAAATAAGTCAAGCTGACTGGTCGGCGCGACAATAAGTTTAGGATAATCACCCTGACCGGCGCCGAGAAACTGCCAGAGGTCACCTTGTTCTGTCTTCGTGGGGACCCCCGTGGCTGGACCCGCACGCTGAACATCAACACAGACAATAGGGGTTTCAATCATCCCGGACATACCGACAGCTTCTGACATGAGGGCAAAGCCACCGCCGGAAGTGGCACACATCGCCCGACAACCGGTATGGGCCGCTCCTATGACCATATTCATGACACCAATTTCATCCTCTACCTGGCGCACCATAATACCCAATTCACGGGCGTGACTAGCCATATACATGAGAACACCCGTTGACGGGCTCATCGGGTAGGCGGCATAAAACTTAACACCGGCCGCGATCCCGCCGAGGGCGGTTGCATCATTACCGGTCAGGACCGCTTGACCCTTGCCTACGACCGGCACTTTAAAAGGAAAGGCCGTAAAATTTTCAGCCGCATAATCGTAAGCCCCCTTGGCGATTCCTACATTCGAGGCTACTACCTCGTCCCCTTTTCTTTTAAAAATTTTCTCTAAGGCATCTTCGAGAGCCTGGAATTCAATTCCCAGCATCTGCAAAGTAGCTGCGATAGCTACGGTATTTCCCGCGAGGCGGTTCCCTTGGATTAGTTCCTTCAGGGGTAAGGGGCAGATCTGTACGCCTTCAGCAGGAGTGCCGGGTTTGATTTTATCAACGTCAAAAAGCACACAGGCACCCGCATTGAGATGCTTGAGGTGCCTGTCCATCGTATCCTGGTTTAAGGGAATCATTACATCCCACTTATCGCCCATATTGCGTACCGGTTTATCGCTGGCGCGAATAGTAAGAAAAGTATGCCCACCTCGAATGATGGATTGATAGGAATTGTAAGCGTTTAAATTAAGACCTCGTCGTGCAAATATGCGCGCGAGGATGTTTCCTGGAGTGGCGATGCCCTGACCGGCTGCTCCGCCAATTCCTATTGAAAAATCTATTTTTGCCATAATGTTTTATCTTTATTTTCCCCCCTGACCTGCCAATAGCACGACAGGTCAGTTAAAAAAGTCTGATATATAAAGATTATTATTTTGTTTACAAGTGAGATGATCAATGAAAAAAAACCAGAATTGGCGAAAGTATCGAAAATTAGCTGATTTTCTTCACATTCAAGGGATGGCTTTTCTCTAACCTGACACCTAAAAGCTAAAACTTAACACAGCCATTGCACTGATTACGGCCCCTCAATCTCTGAAATGACATTGATTTTCCATCCGTTAATATTGGAAAAAGAGACATCAATGCCAATGTTCTGCGAGGGCAACAGCGTCCCATCAGACTTAAAGTTGCTTTGTGTAATCAAAGTATTAAACCCCGGGGTTTCTGAGCCGCTCGCGGCGACAATGATAGAAGCACCATTGCTTTGAACCAGGTCACCTCCCGTGATCCGCAAGCCGGCGTTAGGGGCATCCACGGTAAATGATTCTTCACCAAAGCGCAGGTACGGCACGGCGTCCTCGGACGCGTCAATATCTCCGATAAGGACACGGATGGCAACCGGCACACCGAGTGCATCAATCCCGACTTTCCCCGAAGATCCGGTAAAACGTGTATTCGCGCAATGAATAGCGCCGAACCCAATGGAATTTCTAATTTCTAAGAGGGAGACATCCGCCATAGCGTCGTAGATTTCCCCTTCGGGAAACAGCGCTTTGTTATCGGCGTTAATTGATCCTACTGTGTATATGCTTAAAAAAGTATTTTCGTCCGCACTCTCAACTGATACGCGTGCCCGCCCTTTTGCGTACATCACGTTCTGATTATATTTTTCGGGCAGGGTAACTAAAGGTAATTGATTTGAGTCGAGCGCAATCGTGACCACTGCGTTACCGGAAAATTCCACTTGCACAATATCATCGTTTTCATCGAGAAAAGCGACGCGTGTGATTTCGTCTGTCCTGGCACGCAGCATGGCAAAGGGACCCGTAAGCAGCACCTGGTTGTATACATTCCCATTGTGGTGGATAATGTTCTCACCGACAACATTACCCCATCCTTTAATTATAATATCATCTTCCTGCCCCTGGCTACTATCGATGGTTTCTATATCGGTAACATTAATTTCAACATAACCGGTGTTGTTATTTTCATCCCCTTCATTTATTTGCTCAAATGGATCGATAATATAACCCAGGTAATAAGTCCCCGGTTCGGTAACTTCTGGAATAATGACTTCGTAATAGTTTCCCTCGGGGCTACCCGTTGATATATTCACCCCCGTGAAGTTTATTAAATTCATATCTTTGGTCGTGATATTATTATCTTCAGAAAAGTAGAGGCCGTGAATAAATTCACCGGTAATTTCTCCACCCTTATTGCTCCGGGAGAAATCAACTAACAATTTTTCGCCCGCCAGCACCGAGTTGCTCACCACGTTAAGTGAATTCACAACGAGGTCTGGTAGTAGAGTCGTCTCTTTAAAATCGAGATGGAATTCATAAGACCCGACACCATCGTCACTGTAGTGACTGACCAGAATATAATAAGTCCCGGGATCAACTTGATTCGAGAGGAGAAAATTACTGCCCGAAACGGGGTCAGCAGCAAGGGAGCTAAAGTTCCCCAGGGTTTTTTGGCGGACTTCATCGGAGTCCGTATTCTCAAATGTATTTGTATTTCCCGTCGTAAATCTAGGTTTTGCGTTCCCACGATTTCTTCCCGCGCCACTTTCATCATCAATTGCGATTATGTTTCCAAAACCATTTTGTAATATTCCAATAGTGTCTGTATTTCCAGTAGTGAAGGCTGAGAGGGTGCCAGGTTTATTTACTTCGATGCGAAAGTAATCCAAGTCAGAAGTCGTTTCGATATCTCCGACTATCGTACTGTTTTGAAGCACGGTAGTAGCGGTGTCGCGGGAATCTCCGTGATCGTCTGTGGGTGAGGATTGAGTATCAGATTCAGCAGATTTTATTAATTCAGAAACCTCCTGATCGATGCCTAAGGCAAATAATTGTTCGTTGGGGATTTCACCGACCACGAGGCCTATTACCGCCCAGTCGGTCGTTCCGTCGGGTAGGGTAATAAGTCCATAGACAGGTCCGCCGCTATTACCGGGGCCGGTTGAAAGGTCACTTGTTTTATAAAAACGCCGTGTGTTATTTAACCGGTCATTATAGTTAACGAGATTAAAATCAGCCGCACTGCCCAGTAAACTGGTCGAATGCATCGTATCGAGTCTGGGATCAAAAAATCCGTAGCCGAGATCGGGATAACCAACAATCATTTTTAAAATACTCCTCTCGATCAAGTTGCTGCCCCATCCCGCGTGACCACCATTAGCTACATCTTCGAAAAACAGGAGACTGATAACATCCAGATTTATTTGCTCAAACGAAGTATTCCCTTTACCCGGATCAAAAAGGCGCGTCGCTTTTGCATAATCAGAAAATGAACGGTAGGAGCGAGCAGTCAGCTTAAAATTTCGATTTGTCGGTGAATGCTGCGGATTCCAATTAAAAGGGCCCGATCGCCAGTCCACCGTCTCGTTATCAAAAAAGACATGGGAGACGGAAAGGACTACTTTATCCGCTATCGCGGTGCCCGAGCCTTCGCCTAAGGACGAAGAAACCTTCCCTCCCATGTTAAAGGGGTATTCAAAAATTTGATCGTCGGGTAGCGGAAGAGGAACCTTTTGCGCATGCAAAGGGAGAAAACAGTTAAGGATAAAGTAAACAATAACCGTCAACAAGTATCGATGACACGAAAATAAGGGTGATTTTGTCTGATCGTTAGGCACGTCCGATTGTTCTTTTGGTTTTATTCCTCTAGAGACATTAAATTAAGCATTAAGTACCCTATTAATAACCGCCTCTTTCCGCGGATGAAATAGTGTCATGTAAGCGTGTAATCAGGATTTCAAGTTGCGGTATCAAATGTCGGTAGCGGCTATCGGTCAGCCAGTCTTCAGCTTGACCCAGGCTGGCTCGATCAATCTGAGCCATTTCACTTAATGTATAGGTGTTATTCTCAGTCAGCAAGTTGTTGGACATTATCAAATTGAAGTTGGGAAACAATTTGGCGAAGGTCTCAGCTTCTTCAGATGAGAGGTTGGGTTGCGCTAAATAGCTTTCTACTAATTTCCCCTGGCTTGAATCTGAGACGTCCGCGCGGGAAAAAAACCCCGCGCGTGTATGGGGGCGGTCAGCTAAGAGACCGGGGTTCTCTAAAAAAAAGTTCAATGCCGGTGCGGGGTTGTCGAGAATCATTTTATCCATCGCCATAATCGCGGCGTGTGAAAGTATGTCCGAATTCTCTCGATCCAACATGGCCGTAAATTCAGAAATGAGCGATGACGATTGAGTGTAAACAGCGACGTCAAAACTATGAAGGAATCCCGCACTTGGATTTTCCAGCCAGGGTTTATGGGTTAATGCTGCAAATAATTTTTCCTTTAGCAGTGGAACACCGCGGGATTCAGGATTATTCCACGCGACATTGCGTAGCGAAATGGCCCACTCGTCAGCAGATTTTTTTGTCGCAAAAACCTGATCCGCGTAGTCCGCCGCCATCGTGGGATTAATAATTCCCAGTACATCGATTAGAGTGACGCGAAAAGTAGGGGATGCAGAGAGAAAACCTCTTTTATCAACGTGAAAACCGGAGCCCGTTTCCACATCCAGGCCCAACTCGAGGAATTGAAGAATGGCTTGGGTGTTTTCGTTCGACGGATCAGAAATTAATTTTTTTCTTAAACTAATGATAAGGTTATTTCTCGTTTTCGGATTTGGATTAGCGATAATATTTTCATATGTCTCATTGATCAGGTTAAATCGTACTTGCAGCGTATTGTTAATTTCACCTTCAGTAATATCGGGGACTCCTTCAAGTTTCGTAACCGTATCTACCTTGTCTGGATGAATATTACTTTCTTGCACAGCTTGTATTTCAGAAACACTACGCGTTTGTGGACGATCATTACCGCGGTGACTGAATACAATCCAGACCCCAGTTATGATGATTAAAGTGAGGCTAGAAATTGCAGCTATGGTTATGCGCTTATGAAGCATTTCTTTGCCGGATGATTCTGTATTATTCAACTGTATTCAATTATAGTACGATTACAATTGTGAAGATACGCTAATCTACTGTGGCGGGTGTTGAGCAATTTTTCGACCGTGTGTTTTTGGAAATCCACATTCTAGAATATCTGGCTTAAATTGTCTCCCTGGGAATGAAAATCCGCTTAAAAAACCACCTGTTAAAAATTTGTAACTTATTGGTCAATAAAATGTTAAACTGTAAAAATAGGGTCTTTAAAAGTTGCTAATAGGGTGCAATCATAGTATAAATGATTTTAATACTTTATAATAAAAGCTTATGCTTGGCCTGGGGATTACGCGTTTATCAATCAGTGACATGAAAGGAGCAAGCGATGAAAAACGAAATACAAGCTCAGTTGTTTAGCCTTTTGGGTATCGAAGCGAATAATTCTCACATCTTAAAATGGAGGGTTCTGATTTGATGCGTTTACAAATGCAATATTACGACTCGTTTTTTTAAGACACACCGAGAGGTGAAAGTTGGATAAATTATCCTGTGGATAACGCGGATAGAGCGCCGCGAAAAAGTAATTTCATCGAAAGGGATTAGAGGCGAAATAGTATATTCACAATGAGACAATTACAAAAACTTGACAAAGATTAATCCGGGTTCTGTATAGCGAATAATGATCAAAAAGCTTACCTGAAATTCGTGTATAATTATTAGTTGAAAATGAAAAAATCGCAAATTATGAAGTCGCATGGGTTTACCCTTGTAGAAATGATGATTGTTGTCGTCATTGTTGGCCTATTGGCTTCATTTGCGATACCCGCATTTAGACAGGCCAATACAAAGTCAATAAATTCACGTCTTATGAACGATTACCGAATCCATGCCGAAGCATTCAAGCGCTTCGCATTAGAAACAGGTGCATATCCCCCCGATGGAGGATTTGGTTCCATGCCTGTCGGTATGAATGAATATTTGCCCGCAACATGGTTAGACTCACCAGTGGGGGGTCAATGGATTTGGGACAATAACGACTGGGGCGTAACCGCGGCCATTAGTATTCGCAACGGCAATGTCACCAGCCAGCAGATGACACAACTGGATAGTCAACTTGATGATGGTGATCTTGCCACAGGAATGTTCCGAAAAATAAACGCGGATCGGTTTTCTCTCGTCATCGAAGAGTAGAAATTCATATCAATTGCGGATTGCAGATTGCTAAAGGTTGAAGCAATTGAAAATTTAATTATGTCTTTTGTTGGACTAAGCAGATTTGAGTGAGACGACGATAATAGCAGTAATTTCGTTCGCTTCCCGTTTGATTTCTTGAATAAGGTTCGAAGTAAGTATACCTGATTCTTCAATCAGTTCTAACCAAAATAATGTTTCATCTGCTTCTTCTTCCACAATACCTAGTTTTGCAATGAACTCCGCTTTGCTTCTTGCTCGGCACGCAGCACGGAAATTTGACGCAACTGAGGTTCCACATCGAACGATTTGATGGCTAATAATCTTTGACGTTGAATTCTTTGGTAAAGCTTCCGCCATCTATAATATTCGCATCGCGAAAGCTTTAGTCAGTTTCTTCATGACATCAGGGCTCATATATAGTAGGAATCGGATAAATCACTTAAAATATTAAGCACAAAACGATTTCCCAAATCTGCAATCCGCAATCTGACATCCGCAATCACAATGATCGGCAATAGTAACCCTATCACCTGGCGCAAGCCGATTGTCATTATTATTGCAGGTTGTCTGATCGCGGTGATCGGTTTTGGCGCGCGGTCGGTCTTGGGCCTTTTTCTCGAACCGATGACGGTTGCGCGGGGATGGGATCGGGAGACTTTCGCCCTCGCATTGGCTATTCAAAATCTCATGTGGGGTTTATGCATGCCGTTGGCGGGAGCGATCGCGGATCGCCATGGGCCGATGCGCGTAATTGCCGCTGGGGCCCTGATCTATGCAGCGGGTATATGGGGCATGGCTGAGTCAACCGCTCCGTTGGCGCTACACATTTTTGGCGGTTTGCTGACCGGACTCGGGGTCGCATTTACCGGTTTTTCGCTTGCACTCGCCGTGATGGCTCGGGTGGTTGGTCCTGAAAAGCGTTCACTGGTTTTCGGATTAGGTACCGCTGCAGGCTCCATGGGGCAGGTTTTGTTTTCACCAATCAGTCAGGGCTTCATTACGGCTTACGGTTGGCATTTTTCTCTTATGCTCCTGGCTGCATCTTCCCTGCTTCTCATTCCGCTCGCTCTTGTTCTACCGGGGGGTGCCGCTGGAACCAAGATAGAGACAGATGAACAGAGCCTCAGTGAAGCGCTGCGGGAGGCGTCGGGCCATCGCGGTTATGTGCTCTTGACGATGGGGTTTTTTGTCTGCGGTTTTCACGTCGCGTTCATTACCGTTCACTTTCCCGCTTACATTAAGGATATCGGACTGGATCCAAGCGTGGCGGGCTATGCTATAGCATTAATTGGTCTTTTTAATATTGTCGGATGCCTTCTCTCCGGGGTGGTGGGACAGCGCTGGAGTATGAAATACGGCCTGAGTGTTATCTATTTTCTTCGGGCGGTTGTGATAACCGCATTTATTTTCGCGCCGGCCAGTGAATTCGCGGTTTACCTCTTTGCTGCAACAATGGGGATTCTCTGGCTGTCAACAGTACCGCTGACAACTGGAATAGTCGCGCAGATATTCGGCATCCGCTATCTGGCAACCCTTTTTGGCATCGTTTTCCTCAGTCACCAGGTGGGCAGTTTCATAGGCATATGGCTGGGTGGACGCATCTTTGATACCACCGGGTCTTACGAACCTATGTGGTGGGCAGGAGTTGTGCTCGGTCTGGCCGCTTCTGTCGTTCATCTTCCCATTGACGAGAGAGCAGTGGAGCGCTCAGTCGTCACTGAGAGTCACTGATTTCCGCCAGTCGTTTTAATACCTCCTCATATAGAGCTTTCGGTAACGGGCCTTCCCGAGCGGCGGTGATATTTAATTGCTGATGGGATAAATCTTTCGAGCCCATAATTTTAGTGTGACAATCAGGATGGGTGAGGGTAAATCGTAAAACAAACTGGTAAGGACTCATATCACCTAACAATTCATTGAGTTGGGCGCGTTCCCACGATGGCCACCATTGTTTGGCCCTTTCAGTATGGGCCCCGGGGATACCTCCGCGAATGATGATTCCAGCTCCAGACTTTGCAGCTTCGCTGATCATCTCTTCGTGCACACGATCAAGGAGCGTATAGGGAATCTGAAAAGTATCAAAGACGCCCATCTCTACAAAGGGGATGAGGTCCGGCGCGGTCGAGGAGACACCGATGAATCGCGTTTTGCCCGAATCCTTTATCTCCTGGAGGACTTCAATTAAATTATTCTGTTCAACCTCCTCGACCGTTGGATTGTGCATTTGTATGAGGTCGACATAATCCGTTTTTAAACGTCTAAGGCTTTCATTAATGTTATGGTGAAACTGTTCCGCCGTCCATTGATGACCGGGATCCAGGGGTGTTCCCACCGAATCGTTGTGACACCCGCATTTTGTCGCGAGGTAAAAATCGTCGCGGCGATGGCTGATGAATTTACCGATAAGATCTTCACTCACTCCGTAATCGGGGGCGGTATCGATGAAATTGATGCCACTATCGAGGACACTATGAAGGATTTGTTCAGCTTCTTTATCGCTGATCTCAGAGCCTCCATGCACCTTCCCTCGAATCGCTGCTCCGCCATAGCCCAGCTGTGTGATTTCTAACCCCGTCCGCCCAAGAGTGTTTGTTGGTAGATTAGTCATAGTGAAAATTGAAATACGCATTTTGCTAATATGCAATGGCGGATTTGAGGGATGTCGGCCTTCGCCCTCGGTACGGAATGCGGATTTCTGATTGATTGTCGATTGCCGATTGAAGAAGATTGACGTCTGACGATAGTCGATTGATTCCTTTTGTCATCGCAGTGGCGGGACTATGGCCGACAGGCGCTATGACAAACCAAAGATAATGAAATGGAGGATAATTTTTGAAACCCGGTAGGCCCAATCCGCAATCCGCAATCCGAAATCCGAAATCGGAGGCGGGATCGGCGACGATCTCGCCGAGTGATCCGGTGCGGGCGGGTTGTTGGGGCACTTGGACTATAAAATACCTTGTGCCCTCAGGAGGGATCGACGATGGGGGATCAATCCGCGTCGCTTTTCGATTTGCCAGCGATTGGGCGATTCCTCAGATGAATGATCCGAGTGGAGATCATTATTTAACTGTCTCGTGTTCCCGTAGTGAAACGCAGTTGGTATCCAGCTGGAGAGCGCGGGCCCACATCCGGCCATACCAGCCCCATCTTTTTATTGAAGTCCTCGATGCACCTCTCGAATCAGGTGATGAAATAACAATTGTCTACGGCGACTGTTCCCATGGGGGCCGCGGGACGCGCGCTCAGACCTTCGTTCAGGATAAATTCGATTTTCAAATTGTAGTGGATAGCCTGGGGACAGGGGTATATGATAGTCTTACTGAAAATCCCCACTTAAAAATTGTTTCCAACGAACCGCATCACCTGGTGGCGTTGGCTACAGGTGATGGTTCTACAATCCATCCGGCAAGACTCCTGGTGCGCGGTGAGGATATTTGGGGTAATGCGATTAAGGAATCTATTGCTGGGACTGTCTCGTTAAAAACCAGCGGCCCTGAAAATACCTTGCCCGAAAAGATTGAGCTCAATGAGGGATCTCATCTTTTTCCAAATGTAAGTTGCCAGAGTGATGGAGTATTGCGGATTTACGCAGAGCATCCGCTCTTAGGAAGCGCTGAATTTGGATCATTGGTCATTAACCGCGCTTGTAAACTGCACAGATTCTGGGGTGATCTCCATGGTCAGAGTGGGGAAACCGTGGGGACAAATACCGCAGAACAGTATTTTCACTACGCCAGGGACATGGCTCTCTGTGATTTTGCGGGTCACCAGGGAAATGATTTTCAAATTACTGATGCATTCTGGGAAGAGATCAACCGGTTGGCGCGGGACCTGACTTGTGAGGGAGCATTTATAGTTTTTCCCGGCTATGAGTGGTCGGGACTGACACCCGTCGGCGGAGACCGTAATGTTCTGTTCCTCGACGAGGGTCAGACAATACGCCGATCGTCGACGGTTCTGGTAAAAGGGCAGAGTGAGCAGTTGGTTGGGACTCCTCTTCGGGAATTATACGAGGAAATTAAAAAATCCGATAAGGAATGTATACTTATTCCGCACATAGGAGGGAGACGTGCTAACCTGGAATATTTTGACCCTGAGTTGGAACCCGTAGTGGAGGTGCATTCCTGCTGGGGCACATTCGAATGGTTTTACCACGATGCACTCCGCAGGGGTTATCGTGTCGGCGTAGTGGCGAACAGTGATGGTCACAAAGGACGACCCGGCGCCGAGCATGCGGGGGCTGGGAAGTTTGGTGTTTTCGGCGGATTGACATGTATCCTGGCAGAAAATTTTGACCGCGCTTCGCTTTTTTCCGCTTTGAAATCCAGACATTGTTACGGGACATCGGGACCTCGAATAGCCCTTCATGCTGAAATGGAGGGAAAATCGATGGGAAGTGACTTGTCACTCAATAGCGAGTCAGTGTCTTTTTCTGTTAATGTCATTGGCACTGCACCCATTGAAAGGATTGATCTTCTCAAAGCAGGTCAATGCGTCGATTCGTGGGAGGGGTGTCCATACGAGGTGCGATCTGGAAATTCAATACGGATACGGTGGACAGGGGCGCGCATATTAAACCGCAATCGTGCGACTGATTGGAATGGCTCATTAAAGATTATCGAAAATCAGTTATTGAGCGTCGACGGATTTGCTTTTGATTCTCCCTCCGAGGGGATTCAGGAATGGAACGCGGAAGGCGTTAGATGGAAAAGTATCACAACCGGAGATGAAGATGGCTTAATCCTGACTCTAGAAAAAGCCGGTGTTGGGAGTATTAATTATGATACGGGACCCGTCTCCTGCCAGATAGCCGTCGATGAATTAAAAAAGGGCCCGGTCGTAAAGGATGCGGGTGGGGTGGGTCAGGAAGTTGTATTTGAACTGGCGCCTCCGAACGAGGATTTAAGCAGAGAAGTCACCTGGCAGTCACAGGTTTCGCCGCGCGAGATAGAGGCGATCGATGGAGTAATTCCCTTGCATCTTCGCATCCTTCAGGTCGACGGCCACCGTGCCTGGACAAGCCCGTGGTTTATACAATTGTAGATTGAGGGATGTCAGGCTACGCCCTCGGTACGGATTGCAGATTGCGGATTTAATGCAGGATGCACAATCCAAAATGCAGGATGGCTTGTCAGTGAACAGTAATCAGCAAATAGTTAACAGTGAAAAATTACGTAAGTCAGTATTATATTTGAATACCGTTAGGAAAAATCCGTACCGAGGGCGAAGCCCGACATCCCCAATCCGCATTCCGCAATCAAAAATCGCCTCACTCAATCGTTAGTTCTTCAATAGCGATAGTGATCGCATCTCCGTCCTCATTAGCGAAGGTAGCGTCAATACTCAGTGTCGGTTGTGGTGTGTTGTCCGATTTAAAATTGTTCTGTGTGATAAGAGTCTCAAACCCGGTCGTTGTCGATCCGCTTTCTGCGACAACGACTGCTGCGCCGTTTGTCTGCGACAGGTCACCACCGGTGATTCGCAACCCAGGGTTGCCCGCGGGTACCGTGAATGACCCTTCTCCGAACAGGAGGTGAGGCACCGCATCGCCATCCGCATCGATGTCGCCGACCGTTAAGCGCACCGCGATTGGTAATCCGCGCGCATCGATACCGATTTTACCGGTGCTTCCACTGAATACTGTATTCGATAGCTGCATCCCCCCCATGCCCGTGGAATTAACTACTTCCACCAGGGTCACGTCCGCCTGTGCATCATAGATTTGACCCTCGGGGAACAATGCCTGGTTCACCGCGTTGATGGATCCTACGGTGAATATACTGAAGAAGGTATTGGCGTCCGCTCCGTCGATGACCACGCTCGGTTTGCCGGTCACATATTCCACTGCCTGGTTGTAGCGTGGTGGGATGGCTGGGGGCAGAAAAGTGGCTGGATCGAGAGTTACGGTAAAGGTACCTGCGCCCGAGAACTCGACCTGCACAATGTCTTCGGATTCGTCCATGAAGGAGACACGTGTAATCTGATTCGGTCTCGCCTGAAGCTGGATGGACTCTCCAGTGAGTAAAATCTGGTCGAAGACATTACCGTTGGGGTGTTGGATATTCTCCCCCGCGATATCACCCGTGCCGCCGAGAACGAGAGGCACGGAGGGTGCCGCCACCGTGACGACCGCGGTTTCGCTGTCAACAGTACCTCCAGCGTTAGTTATCTGTACCCAGAAGTTTGTGCTCGAGGAGAGAGGGCCGGTGTCTAAAGTGCTGCCGGTCGCTCCAGTTACAGGGGCAGCGGTGTCCCCGCTGTTACCGGTGAACCACTGGTAAGTGAGATCATCACCACTGGCGGCAACGGACAAGATTGTCGATGTGCTGGATGCGACTTCATGGCTTGCAGGTTGAATGGTGATAACAGGAATATCAGGGGGTGGGGGACCCTCTGAATCTGTCCCCGGAGCACCGATAGGGGTAAACCCAAAATCGTCGAGGCTGATGTTATCAAAACTGCCCGCAACTGCAGTTACTGTACCATTAGCATAGATGATCTTACCTATACCACCGGAAGCACCTAATTCCTCAGCATTGAAATCAAAGTAAGTAAAAGGGATTGCCAATCCTATATTTATATTGAGCGGGATATCTTTGGTCGACGTAAGGAGGTTGTCATTGGTGTCAAATACCTGAATTTCACCGTCTCCCTCGGTAAAAACTGCAGCATAAAATTGTACTTGAGCAGCCGGTGTTTCAAAGGTGATGGTCCCGGTAAATTCGTTCGTAATGATCCAAACCGCTGCTTGGAGAACTTCAGAACCGGCAGCAGTGGCTGGAAGCGTAGGAAATGAGTGATTAAAGGCTGGAAACGCATTTAGCCCCTGGACAACGCCCCCGGTAAAGGAGGCAGTAAACGGAGGTTGGCCCAGGGTAAAATTCGCAAGACTGGCAAATACAGGATTACCAGCTGCTCCTTCAAAATCTTCGAATACGGTATTATTCGGAGGGCCCTCGGAATAAGTGAAACCTAGATCATCGATGGAAAATTGACCTGTAACATTGACGACTTTAATTTCTTTTATCCCGGCAGTATAATTGAGGTCTGTAGTGTCAGCAATATCACCACTGAAAGAAACAAAGCTTTGAAATGGCGGATTGGCGCCTGGACTGATATCAGCGGGTAATCCAACAACTAATCCTTGTTCAGCCAAAGTGAAAAAGTTTTTATCACGCAACTCGAGTCTACCGGATCCATTAGTCTCCGCTGCATAAAATTGCACAAGGTTAACTCCTCTTTCAAATAAGATTTTTCCTTCCTGGGCACCAGGGACAAGGACCAAAGCCTTGGTCCCTGAATGGGTTAGACTGGGATTTTCTACGGTTTCCAGGGTAAAGTTTATCACCCGTACAGTGAACGGTGATTGCCCGATCGTAAAATCAGATCCCTCAGCGGTAATATTTTCAAAATCGAAGAAGGTGTCGAGGTCTTGAGGTAGGGCGTGGAGAAGCACGGGAATTCCAAAGCAAATAAGCAAGCCAGAAAGTAATTTTATTTTTTTCATAATGGACCCCACTCTTTCTAATTAAGAATACTTGAGCTTTTAATAAGTAATGTTGCACATATAATCGTAATGTAAAATGAATTAATGCGATTACCGTTATGAATTAGGTACTACCGAGTCTCGCGACTGCGGGTCAATAGCGCCTAATGTCATAAATGGAACAAATGTGATATTCAATTTGTCACTGCGTGGAGCAATCGACGAAATTTTGAGAGCGAAGCCCGACATCGAACAAACCGGCAGTCGATTTACTGCGGTTGCAAAAGGAAAAGAAATCACTTTTAAATAGGGAGATGAAGATCTGGGTATCAGTTGCTGCGTTATTTTTTCTGCTCAGCAATGTCTTTGGAGAGGAGAGTAAGCAATTTTCGGAATTGAAAGCGCGGGCTGAAAATGGCGATGCGGAAGCTCAATTTAAAATTGGGTACATGTACCTTAAAGGGCGGAACGTTGAGCAGGACTTAAGTGAAGCATTCAACTGGACGCATAAAGCAGCGGAACAAGGGTATGCTTCCGCACAGAATAATTTAGGAGTGATGTATGCCAAGGGGCAGGGGGTAGCACAGAATTATGTTTGGGCTTATGCCTGGTTTAGCATCGCTTCGGAGACAGGGGCCGCTTCGAGCATAAAGCATATTCAGAGCCTTAACAATTACATGACAGAAGAGCAAAGAAACGAAGCTATCTTCATAATCGGAAGGTTGTATTACTTTGGCTATGGTGTAGATCAGGATTTTACCAATGCCTTCAAATGGCACCGGGAAGCTGCCTTACGCGGTAATGCCCAAGCCCAGTTCAATTTTGCCATCTTCTATGAAAAGGGCCAGGGAACAGAAAAGGATGACAGAGAAGCATTCATTTGGACGTTAAAATCGGGAGAACAGGGATGCCACGCGGCCTATAATAAACTGGGGAAAATTTATGCTGAAGGCCTTGGGGTAGAAAGGGATTTTGTTAAAGCCTACGAGTGGTGGAGAAAGGCAGCTTACCAGGGAATCCCGTCCGCTCAAAGTAGCTTAGCCGAGTTGTATGCTGTTGGACGGGGAGTAAAACAGGATTATGTATGGGCTCATGCCTGGTACAGTATTGCGGTCATTGGGGGTGCTCAGGTTAAGAAGAAACGCTTAGATGATCTCAGAGCAGTAATGAACTCACCACAAATCTCAGAAGCCGCGAGACGTGTCGAACAATGGCTGAAAAAAATAAAAAAGGAGCAGGAGGAGAAAATAAGAGATCAGTAAACAGTGAAGCATTGGCATGCTCTGTCCGGGGCTATTAAGTTAAACTAAAATGTGGTTCAATTAAAGACTACAAAACACAATGGAACTTAAACTAAAAGGTATTCCGGCTATTATAGCTGTGGTCGTAATTGTTGCGGGTTTAATTGGCTACCGTATTTTTCTTCAGTCTGACCTATCAGAGAGTCCTGAATTACGTCAACAGCTCGAGACAAATCTGATGTCAGAAATTACGGGCGATATAATGGCCGATACGAAAGCGATGAAGGATGCTATTGATCGTGGAGATAATGAGACCGCCTCGGACCTCGCAACAGACTCGCTGAAGCGAAAAGTGGAAATTAACGAGCTTGAGATGAAAGGAAGTGGAGAAGACATCATCGTCAAAGCTACCTATACCGTACATGGGCCCAAGGGTATGGAAAAGAAAATTGGTTATTTCAGCTATTCCCATTCAGCGATAACCGGTTGGCGGTATCGACGCGAAGTGACCTCCTATAGCTGATACTTGAAGTTGTTTTAGTGATAGGTACCCTGTTAATGGCAGCCGTGATGATTTGGCTCAATGTTCATCCCAGGTTGTCGTTTGTATCACTCCAGGCGAATTCGAATCGGGAGCTACTATTGAGTTTCTGCTTCTTGATTCGTGCAAACTTTCTCCATGAAATTTAAGCGCAAAAGATATTTCATTATACCCATAGTGATTTTAGCATTCGTTCTTATACTGTGGTATTCAGTAGAGCCTTGGGTCGTTACTTTCTTGGATGATGGACCTTATTACTCGACAGACTTCACGGGCAAGGTTGATAAATTGCCCCTATATTCACGCGTCGAACTCCATCGGTTTGGTCAGATAGCCTATGTTTTGGAATCTCGATTAATCGATCATGAAAAATCAAGTGTGCTCCTCTTGAGAGAGAGAAAACGGCTCACTCGTCTGGAGTAGGCTACCCGTTAAACCTGATGGTGAACTGGGCCCGCTCACCTTGGTCAAGGGGTATCGCACCTGGTATGGGGGTTGGAAAATAACCATTAACCCAGCTTTTCAGGAAGGTGGATATTTATACCTCGGACCTTTTGGCGGATTCCGATTTTTCAACCACAGTTGGTAGTCATCACTGGCCCAAAATAAAGTCAGGTCTCAGCATTGAATAGAGCAAAGACCAGTCGACATCGCCGCGCGATAGCCATTTGATCGATCTTCAGATCTTCCGCGATCTCAGCGCTTACATTGTATACTCCGCATTTACACCTCGTCGTGTAAACTGAGGAGGATTATATCCAGTTTTCTCTTACCGCTAAATCAAAACTGGTGACACTGCCGTAACCCGCATTTTCCGAGGCCGTTTCGTAATACCTGTAACGTGGTCCAATAATTTTACCATCTTGGAATACGACATAGCCGTTGTGATTTTGTGGTGGACCAACAGCATTGACCTGGTTACTGATTTTAGGTTTTTCGTTATTCCAAGGGACGCTTTCGCCCGACTGTTCCGTCATGGGTTCCTCATTCGTTTTATTAACCATAATAATTGCATACTCGCCTCTCGGGTAATTTGCAAGCAATGATACCCGGCATCGTGAAATTCATAAGAAAATAGAGTAATAATAATGATAACTTTTCTTAATAATAGGATTTCCGAGCGTTGTGAGGGGTATGGGGAGCTGTGGATAAATAGATGCTATTTACAGACTTAAATTAATTTTAAGCTAAAACGGTGAATAATTATCAAGAGTCAATAGGCTTAGTAGATATCAGCTAAGCAGTCATTAAATTGACCCATTATAACAGAAACTCTCATGCGTAGAAAAATTGGAACCCATAAAGACTGGATTCCAAGAGATGAAAACACAATCGCACGGGCTTGTTCCAAAGAGCATGCACATCTGTCTTGCCCTGCCAGGTGACGGTGTGCCAGATCTGGCCTTTGGATGAGTGAACAGGATCGCAGTCCTGAGCGGAAAAACCTGCGTAGGGCTCGAACTTGGAGTCTAGAATTTCCACGCGTATGAAGCCGTAGTCACAGTCGGCATTGATTTTGAGCGCGTCTCCTTCGAAGACGAACTGGGTCGTATACGCTCTTCCCTGTTCATAGGTCGGTTTGAGTTTTGCCCAGCCGTCCTCACGCAGGACGAGGCCGCCAATTCCACGCTGAAGCGGGAGTTCGGGTCGCACCTGATCCATCATCGGATTTCCAATTCCGTGTTTGGTGAGTGCTTCTACATGTTCTCTCGATGCCCGGGCCGAAGACGCCGGAACATGATCAGCCGTGCTCGCCGGCCGGGTATCGCGTTGTTTGTAGGGGAAAGCGGAGTAGGGGATGACCATCTGACCGTTGTGTAAGAGATTGCCGGCGACGGAATGGCAACAGTAGCCATAGTCCTGGCTTCCGGGGTCGCCATTATCGCCCCAGGGCTGGTACCCATCGGCGCGTACGAAATTCGTACCGTCACGGCTGACATAGAGCGCTGCCTTGGTGTGAAACTGGTCATGCTGATTGCTGTTTATGGAAGTGTGCAGCCATTGATGTTCACCATGCGCTTCATCGACAATGCCGATGTAAAGACCGCCTTCTTTGCGGATAGACATGGTGTGTAGTTCGACGTTTGGCCCCAGGTTGGGATCCCACTCACTGGAAAGGATCACTTTTTTAGGCGACCATTTGATAAAGTCCACGCTCTCTTGAAGTCCGATAGTCCGTAGATGATTGTGGCTCCAGGCGTGGGAATGTTGAGAATACCCCAACCACTTCTGTTGCGACTCATCCCATATCACTCGCATTTGATGGTGATGTCGAAAGGAGGTGGAGTCGCTGATCACCTGCCAATTGATCCCATCGGGTGAAGCAGACACGCGCGACATCACCCGTTCACCGCGTTTGACGGCTTCGGCTCCGGGATTGTAGACGGCGAGAAATTTCTTGTTGGGATCACTGCGATCCGGGTTGAGGACCAGGGTCCCATTATCAAAATCGGTCGCGACGATATTCGTCTTCGTTTCTTTTTCAAAAGGTTGGCAATCAGACGAGAGCGGTTTCGTCCAATGAAGGGCATCCTCAGATTCGGCATAGCAGAGGACGACGCGGGTTCCATCGGCAAAATTGGTGTTACCACTGACCAACGTCTTATACCATAGCTTGAAAAGCCCGTCATCCGGGTCCTGTAAGGCGGCCGCAACGACGCAGGTCCAGTGATAGCGTTCCCATGGCAGGTCCGTGTACTGTATCAGTGGCTCAGTTTTCTGCGGTCGGACGACGACGCGTTCAACGCCATCGAAATCGGCGAGTATGAAATTGTCCAGCACGAGCTGCTTGTCCGTTCCAATGTGGGTGAATGGTAATTCGTATGTGGGGTTGAAATAAGGATAGGTCGCTTTATCAACTGGACGTTTACCGGTCCAGGTATCATCCATACTGCGGTTTAGATCGAGAAGTTCAGTGGGGCTTTTATGTTCAGGTTGATCGTTCATGGGATTCCTTAGGCTTGATTAATAAGGGATGGTGGGTAGTCAAAAGGTCAAAAAGTCAAAAGGTCAAAAGGATTACAAAGATGATTGCTTAAGCTGGTTATACTGATAACACAATAGAGCGTTATTATTTAATAAAACCCTGGTGATTTTGGGGTCATTAAAGCGTTATGGAGCTATTCATTATCTACAGCCGTCGGATGCAGATTATTATTATATTGATGGTAATTATTACGGCAGTATTGGGCTGCAGTGGGAATAATGACAGCCGATCAATTGGAAAACCAAACACACCAGAACGAGTCGCTGTCAGTACCGAGGGATTCAGTTTTATTTATCAGGGGGCGCCAGTCACTACTTTCAGTGAAGCACCAGAATTGGCAGAGCGGGTTGCCTCGGGTGAGTTGCCTCCGGTTGAAGATCGTCTACCTGAAGAGCCCTTGATTGTACCGACCATAGAACGCATCGGCCAATACGGTGGTACCTGGCGCCGCGGGTTTACGGGACTTGATACGAGCAATATGGATCGGATTGTACATGATCACTTAATTTACTATGACATCGATGGGTACACCCTGATGCCTCACTTTGCGAAAGGATGGGAAATCAGCGAAGATGGGACAACATTTACTTTCCATCTTCGACCGGGGATGAAGTGGTCAGATGGAACCCCGTTCACAGCCGATGACTTCGTCTTCGCTTTCGAAGACATAAGTACAAATGAAAAGATCAATCCGGTTAAACCAAACTATGCCACCGTGGACGGGCAGCTGTGCAAATGTGAAAAATTAGATGAGACGACGGTTCGTTACACTTTTCATAAACCAAACTATGTTTTCATTGAGAGAGTGGGTGGTTTATACGTTGCAGGTCAGTTCGTCCAGGGGGGGGGGGGGGGCTCTCCCTCTCTTCGTACCCCGGCATTATTTAATGCAGTTTCTCCCGCAGTATACATCCTTAAGTGATCTAAAGAATCAGGCGAAGGCAGCGGGTGACAAAAGTTGGGTGAAATTCTTTCAACGCAAAGCTTCACCCCATAAGAACCGTGACTTGCCGGTTGTAGCTCCCTGGAAGCTAGTTACGCCGATAACGAGTGATATTTACTCTTTCGAACGCAACCCCTATTACTTTGCCGTCGATCCCGAAGGGAATCAGCTTCCCTATATCGACAAGATTGTATTGCGTCGATTTGAGAACCTGGAGGTGTTCAACACACGGGTCATTGCCGGCGAGGTGGATATGCAACATCGTCATATCCTGATCGACAAAATTCCTCTTCTCAAAAGGGAGGCCCACAAAAGTAACTACCGTGTACTCATTTGGCCAAATTTAGGAGGTTCCGACGGCATCATATATGTTAACCAGACCTGGAACGGAGATCCGGTAATAAAAAAGTGGCTGAGAAGCCGTGATTTTCGGATAGCCCTCTCGCTTGCCATTGATCGGGAAGAAATAAATGAATCGATATTTATGGGCATTGGTGTGCCGAGAGCCTTCCTCCCATTCCCGAATAATCCCTATTATCCCGGTCCTCAATATGAGAAAAAGCATGCCGTTCGCAACCTGGAACAAGCTGACTCGATTCTCGACTCAATAGGTCTGGATAGGAAGGATAGTGAAGGTTTCCGCCTGCGTACTGACAATAACGAGCGTCTGGTGATTACCTTTTCCGTTCCGGCTCAGTCGTTGATAGATTTTGAAGGTATAGCTGAACTTATCGTGAATCATTGGAAGGATGTTGGCATCTATATACATTTAAGTGTGGAAGGGGAAACTTACTATGGAATTCGTGGCAGTAACAATGAACTCCAACTCAAGATGTGGTTAGCTGGCGGTTCTGAAAACCCGTGGACATATCCCAATATGACCATACCCGTTGTTGGCGGTGGATTCGCCCCGCTCAACAGTAAATGGTATACTACTAACGGACAAAAAGGTGTGGCTCCGACCGGTGATCTCAAACGTTTGCAGGAAATATATGAGGAAGGAAATAGTCTACCTATAGCGATGCGTACGGAATTGGGAAAAGAACTGTGGAGAATTCATTCAGAAAACCTCTATGTAATTGGCACGGTCGGGCAATCTCCAGCCATGAACGGCATAGTCGTAGTAAAAAATAATTTTCGTAATGTTCCCGATATGGCGCCCAACAGCGCCGCCATGCAGACCCCGGGAATTGCGCGTCCCGAACAATTCTTTTTTGAGCGAGAGTGATAGGAAATCAGGGTTCAGGGTAGCCTCGTCATCTACCTAACAAATTTAAGTTAATATTTACATTCTATTTTATGCATGCAATGGTGGAGCGGGCTGTCTCAGCACGCTTCTTCATTATTATTTTTATAAAAGAGTCAGGCCTACACAATCCAGGTTTATATAGCATTATGAAAATAATCGATTTCAGCAGTCGACGGACACCGATTAAGCTATTACTGATGGCCATCATTATTGCGGCGTCGGGCTGCAGTGGGAATAATAAATCTCCATCCACCGATAATTCGGAAACTCCTGAACGAAAAGCTGTCAACACTGAAGGATTCAGTTTTATTTATCAAGGACCGCCACCCACTTCATTCAGTGAAGCTCCCGAACTGGCGAAACGAGTCGCGGCGAGGGAGTTGCCTCCGGTCGAGGATAGACTGCCTGATGAACCGTTAATAATTCCGCCCATTGAACGCATCGGTCAATACGGAGGGACCTGGCGCCGCGGATTTACGGGAGTTGATACTAACAACGTCGACCGGTTAATGCATGATCACATAATTTACTTTGACCTCGACGGATATAAGCTCGTCCCTCACATCGCGAAGGGATGGGAAATCAGCGAAGATGGAACATCTTTCACTTTTTATCTGCGCGAGGGGATGAAGTGGTCTGATGGTGCGCCGTTTACGGCCGATGACTTTGTCTTCGCCTACGAAGAAATTATTTTGAATGATCAAATCAATCCGACAAAACCCAGCTACGCAAAAGTGGATGGGAAAATGTGCAAAGTAGAAAAGATAGACGAAACCACGGTTCGCTATACCTTTCATAAACCAAACTTTGTCTTCATCGAGAATGCTGGTGGTTTAATCGTTGCTGGACAGTACGCTACCGGAGGAGGGTACCCCCCCTACGCGCCCCGGCATTATTTAAGGCAGTTTCTCCCGAAGTATACCCCCTTAAGTGATCTGAAAAGTAAGATGAAAGAAATAGGGCTCAGAAGTTGGGTGGAACTCTTCAAACATGTGGCTTCACCTCACAGGAATCGCGATTTGCCGGTGGTCGGTCCCTGGAAATTGGTTACTCCGATAACTGATGAAATTTACTCTTTGGAACGCAACCCCTATTACTTTGCCGTCGATCCCGAAGGGAACCAACTTCCCTACATCGACAAGATTGTATTGCGCCGGTTCGAGGACCTGGAAGTTTTCAATGCGCGTGTCATGACCGGTGAGGTGGATATGCAACATCGTCATGTCCTTTTAGACAAAGTCCCTCTTCTCAAGCGGGAAGGAGACAAGGGTAATTTCCGCCTCTTCTTATGGCCTAATTTAGGAGGTTCCGACGGCTTCATCTATGTTAACCAAACCTGGCATGGAGACCCGGAAATAGAAAAGTGGTTAAGGAGCCGCGATTTTCGGATTGCCCTCTCACTTGCTATAGACCGGGAGGAGATAAACGAATTGATTTTTTTAGGCCTGGGTGTGCCGAGAGCCTTCCTCCCCTTCCCGGATAATCCTTATTATCCCGGTTCCGAATATGAGAACAGGTATGCGATTCGTAACCTGGAAGAATCCAACGCGAATCTCGATGCACTTGGATTGGATAAGAAAGACCGAGAAGGGTACCGACTGCGCACTGACAATCAGAAACGTCTGGTCATTAACCTTACGGTGCCCAGTCAGTCATATGTAGATTTTGCCGGTATATCTGAACTTCTAGTTAATCAATGGAAAGATGTCGGTATCGCAATACACTTAAGCGTTTTAGGTGAAACCTTTGTTGGGAGACTCCATGCAAACAACGAACTCCATCTTACCCTGGGAATTTCTGGCGGTTCTGAAAATCCGTGGACTTACCCAAATATGACCATACCCGTCTTAGGTGGTGGTTTCGCGCCGCTCGTTGGCGATTGGTATTTATATAACGGTCAAAAGGGCGTGGCGCCAACTGGGGCGCTCAAGCGCCTGCTGGAAATATATGAGGAAGGTAACAGTTTACCCAAAGCGAAGCGAATTGAACTGGGAAAAGAATTATGGAGAATCCATTCAGACAACCTCTATAATATTGGTATCGTCGGTCAATCTCCGGCCATGAACGGCGTTGTCGTGGTGAAAAATAATTTTCGCAATGTTCCCGCTTTCGCACCCAACAGCGCAACCCTGCAAACCCCCGGGATTGCACGACCCGAACAATTCTTTTTTGAACAAGAGTGATAGGAAATCAGGGTTCAGGGTAGCCTCGTCATCTACCTAACAATTTAAGTCAATATTTACTTCTATTTTATGCAGCCAATGGTGGAGCGGGCTGTCTCAGCACGCTTCTTCATTATTACTTTTATAAAAGCGTCAGGTCTACACAATCCAGGTATATATAGCATTATGAAAATAAATAATCCCAGCAGTTATCGGTTGCCGATTACACTATTAATAATGGCCATCATTATTGCGGCGGCGGGCTGCAGCGGAAATAATAGATCTCCATCCACGGATAATTCGGATACTCCTGAACGGACCGCTGTCAGTACTGAAGGTTTCAGCTTTATTTATCAGGGGCCGCCGGTCACTACTTTCAGTGAAGCGCCCGAACTTGCGAAGCGTGTCGCAATGGGGGAATTGCCGCCGGTTGAAGATCGTTTACCGGAAGAGCCATTGATTATCCCGCCCATAGAACGCATTGGCCAATACGGAGGTACCTGGCGCCGCGGTTTTACGGGGATTGATACTAACAACATGGACCGGATAATCCATGATCACCTTATTTACTTTGACTTCGACGGCTACACCTTGATGCCCCATATCGCGAAAGGATGGGATGTCAGCGAAGATGGGACAACATTCACTTTCCATCTGCGGAAGGGTATGAAGTGGTCTGATGGCGCTCCCTTCACAGCTGATGATTTCATCTTCGCCTTCGAAGAAATTATAATGAATGATGAGATAAACCCGCATAAACCTGGCCCCCTTAAAGTTGATGGGCAACTCTGCAAATGTGAAAAGCTAAATGAGACCACGGTTCGTTATACCTTTCATAAACCTAATTATGTGTTCATCGAGAATGTAGGTGGATTATTTATTGCTGGTCAGTTTCATCGGGGAGGTACATCACCACTCTATGCACCCCGTCATTATTTAAAGCAGTTTCTTCCAAAGTACACCCCTTTAAGTGATCTGAAAAAAAGTGCGAAGGCGGCGGGAGATAGAACCTGGGTGACCTACTTCCAACGCATTGCTTCGCCACACAAGAACCGTGATGTGCCGGTTGTTGGTCCCTGGAAAATGGTTACTCCATTGACGAGTGAAGTTTACTCTTTGGAGCGCAACCCCTATTACTTTGCCGTCGATCCCAAAGGGAATCAGCTTCCTTACATCGATAAGATTGTGATGCTTCTGTTTGAAGACGTGGAGTTATTCAACACACGTGCCATTGCCGGAGAGGTGGATATGCAACATCGTCATATCCAGATAGACAAAGTCCCTATTCTCAAGCGTGAATCAGACAAGGGTAACCATCGTGTACTCTTATGGCCTAACCTGGGTGGTTCTGACGCTATTATCTATGTCAACCAAACCTGGGTGGGAGATCCCGAAATAGAAAAGTGGCTGAGGAACCGCGACTTTCGGATTGCCCTCTCACTTGCTATAGATCGGGAGGAGATAAACGAATTGATTTTTCTGGGCATGGGTGTGCCAAGAGCCTTTCTCCCGTTGCCGAATAACCCGTATTATCCTGGACCAGAATATGAGAAAAAGCATGCGGTTCGCAATCTGGAGCAATCCAACACGATCCTCGATGCACTCGGTTTGGATAAGAGAGACAGTGACGGCTATCGTTTGCGTACCGATAATACAAGGCGTTTGAATATTACAATCTCAGTGACGAATCAGTCGTTTATTAATTTTGATGATATAGCTGAACTTCTCGTGAACCACTGGCATGATGTAGGTTTGGATATAAAAATAAGGATTGAAGGGGAAACTTATTATTCTAGACGGGCCGCTAACAACGAACACCATCTCAGCATGTGGTTTTCTGGCGGTTCTGAAAACCCATGGACTTACCCTGTTATGACCATACCCGTATCTGACACTTTCGCCCCTCTCATCAGTAAATGGTATTTAAATGACGGTCAAGAGGGTGTGGCGCCTACTGGGGGTCTTAAACGTTTGCTGGAAATATATGAAGTAGGCAATAGCTTACCCAAAGTGATGCGCACGGAACTGGGAAAAGAATTATGGAGAATCCATTCAGACAATCTTTATGTAATAGGTACTGTCGGGCAATCTCCAGCCATGAACGGGGTTGTCGTAGTGAAAAAGAATTTTCGCAATGTCCCCGATGTCGCGCCCAACAGCGCCACCTTGCAATCACCGGGCGTTGCCCGACCCGAACAATTCTTTTTTGAACAAGAGTGATCGGTGGCGAGTGAACAGTGAACAGTGAACAGTGAAGCTTAGTTTTTCTACCTAACAAATTTAAGTCAATATTTACATTCTATTTTATGCAGCCAATGGTGGAGCGGGCTGTCCCTAGCACGCTTCTTCAATTGCAACTTTCTCAAACGCGGTAGGGACACCGCGTTCCACCTTATTGGCTAACAATTCAACTGTCTCGTCCGTGATGTCGCCATCAAATCCTTTAGCGATTAATCACAGAGTTGACTAAAATTAATTAGCTTAAATGATGGGGCGAAATTCAGGAGGACCTTATGAATACTAGATACCTTGTTCTTGATTCACGCATAATCGAAAGTACGGTCAACGCAAAGCTTGCTGTTACAGCAGCGGATAAGGATCCGCGCAACCCGCTCTTTGGCGAAGATAATCCGTGGGAGAAACGTTATGATAATCTTTACGCCAATGTCTTGTACGATGAGCAGGAGAAGCTCTATAAAAGTTGGTACAGTCCTTTTATCGTCGATCAATCTTCTCGTGGCATGAAGATTGGGGAGCGCCAGAAAAAAAAGTATAAGCCCCAAAAAGGCAGAGAGATGGGGGTTTGCTATGCCACTTCCCAGGACGGCATTGTTTGGGACAGACCCAATTTAGGCTTAGTAGAATATGACGGGAGCAAGAATAATAATATTGTTTATCGAGGGCCTCACGGCGCGGGCGTGGTCAAAGACCTCGGTGAAAAAGAGGACGCGAAGCGCTACAAGATGTTCACTTCATCAGGTCAAGCGAAGATGGCCATATCCTTTTCACCGGATGGTGTTCAGTGGGACCCGATCACCGTATGTCCTGATATCAATCCCTATCGCGTCGACGGCACGCATTACAACACGTTGTGGGTTGATGAACTCGGCGAGTGGGTGGGGTTTACGCGTATGCGCGATCAGCAGGAAATCGGATCGGATTCAATGAAAAAGCGCCATGGCTCGTGGCCGCCTCGACAAGTTGGAAGAACGACCTCACAAGACTACATCCACTGGTCACAAGCGATGCCAGTGATGGAAGGATTGGACGAAAATCTGCAAATATACTCTATGCCTGTTTTTCGCCATGGAAGTGTGTTTCTCGGATTACCGGTTATCCACAACCAGCGGAGTGATCGGGCCTGGACCGAACTGGCGTGGAGTGCCGATACGGTAGATTGGCATCGCGTTTGCCCGGGTTCACCTTTGATAGCCAACAGCGATCCCATCGGCAGTTACGACTGGGGCTGCGCGTATTCATCTGCTTATCCGATTTTACTCAAAAATGAAATCCGTCTTTACTATGGCGCGAGTAACGGTCTGCACTTCGGCTGGCGTGATGGCTTTTTCTGTCTCGCAACCCTACGGCCGGATGGTTTTGCCGGTTACGAGCAAAAATCTGATAGGAGACCTGCGTCTATCAACACCGCTTCTTTTAAATGTATAGGTAATGAACTTCAGCTCAGTGCGGATATTCAGAGTGTTGGTTCGGTGAAAGTGAAGTTATTCGATCAATCTAACGAGCAGCTGCTCGCCGAAGGCGAACCCATCGAAGAGAATGTAACAGACGGCGTTGTAAAGTGGCAAAATGGTTTTTCAATGGGGAGTGTCAAAGGTCAGGCTGTTCACCTGCAATTTATAATTAACGCGGCGAAACTTTTTTCATTCGGCTTTGACCTTTTTGATTAAATCTTAAATTTATTTTTAAAGTGATGCTCAACGCAGAAGAAATGACCCGTTACGAAGAGGATGGATGTCTGGTGTTGCGCCAGGTGCTCAATCCGGCGGATCTTGAGCCTTTACGCCAGTCGATCGCCGAATTTGTCGATCTGCAAATTCAGAAACTGCAGGCCAATGGAAAAGTCCGCGATCCTCACACTGAAGCTACTTTCGAGAAGCGATGGGCGATCATTTGTGAAGAAAATGATTTACAGAAAGGTGAAGATCGTGTCGCCCAATGGGGAGCCGGGAGTGGATTGCTCAACGAGGCGATCTACAACCTGATCGTCGACCCGCGGTTGACTGACATTTTGGCGTCTTTGCTCGGTCCCGAAATCTCCGCAAACGGCGACTACTGGATCAGACCCAAGGTTCCCGGTGACCCGATTACCACGCTCGCCTGGCATCAGGACAGCAATTATTACATCGGCAAGGGGGATAGTGACACCGTAGACGCGATGTCCGATCCAGGTGGGAAAGTACTGAATATGTGGGTGCCGCTTGTCGACGTCAACGAGCATAACGGTTGTCTCAAGCTCGTTCGCGGGAGCCATCGTCATGGAACTGTCGCTGCTCAAAGAAACGAACTGGGTCATTGGACCCCGGTTGAAGACGTGAGCCGATACGGGACAGTGGCCAATGAAGCGATGCAGATCGGCGATGTGCTCATCTTTAATAATTTAACCTTGCACGCGTCAGGTAATAACGACTCCGACCATGTCCGCTGGAACATCGACCTGCGCTACTCACCAACCGGCCAAGCCGTTGATTGGCATAAACTGGGCGATAAATTGGATTCAATTTTTCCAGGTTTCGTTGCCCGTAGCGACGACCCCACTAAAGTCATGAGTTGGAAGCAATGGCAGGACAAGTGGAACAGCAGGCCCGCCATAAATTAATTACCTTATGTCTAAAGAATCACACTGGAAACTTCGCACAGAAAACAATTGCCTCTTTGTCGATGACGTTTCAAACGGCAAGGTGGCGCTGCAGCACAATGCTCGCCCGGGTCTACGACCTTACATTCACCCACTGCGTATGCGGGGAGGCGGTGTCTGCCTGACCGAGGATAGTCCCGGGCACCATCCCTGGCAACATGGCATCCAGACCGGTTTTCACGGTGTCAACAGTTGTGACTTCTGGTTCGATCCCGGACAGCAACCCGAAGTGGTAACCGGTACGATCGAAACCAGTGCTCTTAATATTGTGAATGCCGAACCGCCAGCGTGGAAGATCGAAGCGCTATGGCGGCATGCGGACGGCAGTGACCTCCTGGCAGAAGAGCAAAGTTGGTCCCTTCTAGAGAGCGACGCGCTTCTTTTTTTAGATCTGGACTGGACGCTGCAAGCAATCCCCGATGTGAAAATAGAACAGCACGCCTACGGAGGTCTTTTTATCCGGATGCCATTTCGGCGGAGTAGCGGGGGTGATGTTATCAACGCTAGTGGCATGCGAGACGAAGATACTGAACAGCAGGCAGCAACCTGGGTAGACTTGCACATGCCACTAGAGAATAGCGAGAGTGGCGCCGGCATAACGGTCTGTGATCATCCTGAGAATCCCGATCACCCCGCTCACTGGCGGGTGGACGGCAGTTGCGGTATCAACCCGGCGCCCTGTATTCCGGGTGCGATTGAGCTGCCGGCTGGAGCAACGTTGCGGCTCCGCTACCGTCTGATCCTGCACGACGGTCCACTGCCACCTGAGCAGATCGATAAACAGTGGGCGACTTATGCGGGTGTTGGATTATAAGACAATAGGAGGAATCGATTATTCGTGTTAGCGTTAATGAAAATATATACATCAACCTGAAATTAATAGCTGTTCCACCGATCTTCCCTTTTGACATTTTGACATTTTGACCTTTTGACTTTCCTGAAAGGAAAGATAAGACGATGAGATCTGTAATCTGTGTACACGAAAGATTTGATGCGATATGGCCATTTGCTGCGGATTATTGGCACGAACGCTGGCAGCAGAATAGTGGTTGCGGGTTTTACCGCACCGAAGATCCTGCCGCACGCGCCTCTCAACTCGTGTCGGACCCTGCCTCAGTGCACCGTTTGGTGCTTTTAGGTTTACCTGCGGCTCCCGAGGATCTCGAGCCCTTTGTCGCACTCGAGGAGTGTTACCATGAATCCCAATGCTACCCAAAATCCCAATTCTATTTAACTGACAGGGGTATAGAAGAGGCAACCGCACGCGGTGTGATCTTTATACCCCATCGGGTCGATGTCTATTGGGGGCAGTCGGTCTCTGAGTTTGCCCTCGCATTGACGCTCTGCGCGCTTCGCCGTATACCTCAGACCTACGCGGCGATGAAAGAAAGTCTCAAACCCTGGGACTATATACCGGCGGTGGGAAAACCGGGACAGCGCGGCGCACAATTTGGAGATGACGTCCGGTTTACCAATGGGACACTTGCTGGAAAACGTGTGCGCGTAGTCGGTGCGGGAAACATCGGAGCACGTTATTCATCCTTCTGCACGGCAATGGGCGCACAGGTAGCAATCTGGGATCCATTTGCGCCCGATGCCTCTTTTGTTGTCGCCGGTGCCGAACGCTGCTTCCATTTATCTGAGCTGGTGAAAGATTCAGAGATCTTTGTGCCCATGGTTCCACTCAAAGATGATACCCGTGGGTTGGTCACTGCCGAGTTGATTGACGCGTTACCGCACGGAAGTCTTGTTGTTCAGGCGACACGGGCTGCAGTCTGCGACACCGACGCGCTCTATCGACGTGTCTTGAATGACGAACTCGCGCTCGCCGCCGACGTATTTAAACCCGAACCTGTGGCACTTGATTCCCCCTTGCTTGGTCGGGACAACGTCGTGCATACACCCCACAACGCCGGTCGAACAATCGATGCAAATCATGGCTGGGTAGACGACTTGATTTCCCGATTCAAACCACGCTAAATGAGAGGAAATTGATTATGTCCATTTTAAGTCCTGAGGAAGCGCTGTGCAACCGCAATGAATTGTTAGACCAAGGGTTTACCATTGTGCCGGGTATGATGCCTGAATCTTTGGTCAAAGAATTACGCAACTGGTCAGCTGAACGATTGCCGAAGATTAAGATTGACGATAGGATTCGCTATCAGGGTAGCGATATTTTTGTTTTTACAGAGCGCCATTGGGAAAAAACAAATGGCAAACCCATGAAGGGTGATCATCCCCACTTCAAAGATCCGATTGCCGAAAAGGTGATAGAATTACCAGCCCAACTGGAGGTCTGCCGCCAGCTCGGCTTGGAAGACCTTAAATCCGATGGGTCTCTCATCATATTATCCAAACCCGGTCATGGGCCGCCCTTGTATTGGCATCAGGATTTTATGGATTGGAACAGTCCCAAAGCGGCAACCCCTTGGCCGACCAAGATTTTTCTCTCCTATTACCTGACGGATACGACGCGTGAAAATGGCTGTCTGCGGGTCATTCCCGGCAGTCATCGCAAACGTCACCCTTTACATGATCTTTTACCCGATGCCCATGACGCCGAACTCCAGGCTATCGATGATCTCTCCCATCCTGCCTTTGCTGACTATCCCGATGCCATTGACGTACCGCTGAAGGCGGGAGATCTTATTATCGCTGACGCACGCCTCATGCACTCTGCTTGGGCTAATCAAACTTCAGAGCGCCGAACTTTGCTCTTGGCCTGGCACGATGTATTTTGCTTTCCCGAACCCCCAAGCTGGTGGACTCTCGCTATCCCTGATAGTGTAAAAAATATTGATCCCAACGCCCAGTATGAGCGCTCCCGAACGCCGACTCACTATATCGCATAACGGTTACTCCCGAAATACTTAGAAGTTAAACCCATGTCGAAAGCAGGATTACGCCATTTAACTGAAGATCAATTGATATCATTTATAATTAACGGCTTTCTTATCGTCGAGGATGTTCTATCGGCGGACGAGGTCAAAGTCTTGTCAGAACGATGCGATATGATTGCCGCAGGTGAAGCCGATCACGTTCCGGAAACCAGTCTTCAGCTTGAGCCGGTTTTTCGCGAGGGTGAAAAGCCGGTTGAAAATCAAGTGCTCTCTACGCGTAAGTTGTATGATATTGCCATCTATGACCCGGTGATGTGGCAACATACGGTGAATAAAAAAATTGTAGACATCATTGCTGATCTGCTCGGTACCGATGATATTAAGTTGTACGGTGATCAGTTGTTTATGAAGCCGCCACAAGTGGGGACTGAAGTGCCCTGGCATCAGGATTCAGCGTCGTGGCGCGATATTTTTCCCATGGAGCTGGTCAGCGCCTGGACCGCTATTGACGAAGCGACCGAAGAAAACGGCTGTCTCACTTATATACCGGGCACGCATCGCTGGGGGATGATGCACAAGGATAAAGTGAAATGGTTTTCATCGGATTTTGGTAGTGATCAATGGCCCGTCATCTCAGCAACTATGAAACCGGGCAGTATTAGTTTTCACCATAGTTTAACACTTCATCACACCAGTGCTAATCTCTCGGGCAAACGACGGCGTGGTTACTCGGTTCACTATATGCGCGCCACCTCCAGGAAGGATGAAACAGTCACCGACGCACCAAAGATGCCTGCCTTTAAGCAGGTCCGTGGCCGCTCTTTCGAGGGTTGTGTGTAATGGGTGATCTGTTCAGGAGGCAATTGAATAACTCAGACAACATTTCCCACAAGCTCTATGCCAATGAGAGTGTATTACTCCTTGATGAGACTTTGATCGAGGAGGAGAACGGTATCCGAAGGGAAGTCCAACCGGGGAAGACAATTCCCTTCGTTATGGAGCCCGACGGTGACAAACCTTGGGAGTATTGTGGTCCCGGGATGAGCAAGCGAATCCATCTATACGGTACAACACTCTATGACGACCTGGTGGGAAAATACAGGATGTGGTACTTCGGCCGTATGGGCCCTCACTGGCGCCCCCCCGCTTGCAACTATCAGATACCTGGACTCTTTGTCCCGCGCACTGACGAAAAACCATACAACTGCAACGGTGTTACCGAAGATAAGTACGGGAGATCCTTCGTCGACAACGATCGGGGTGATTTGACCTTGTATGCGGAGAGCGATGACGGCATCAACTGGGACAAACCTAAACTGGGCATCTTCACTTTCAACGGAAGCACTGAGAATAATATCATATGGGATTTTCACGGGGCCTCGGTGTTTATAGACCGTGAGGAAAAGGACTCCGACAAAAGGGACAAGGCCATCGGTTTCTGTCGGCGCTATCGCAATATATTCATGATCACTTCTCCCGATGGCATTCATTGGGATGACAAAGATTATATCGAACCCGTGTCCCGACGCGGCAACGAGGGCTCTTTCAATGTGATCTATGATTCGAGGTGTCATATCTTCCGAGCCTACTCGATCGTGCGGTTTAATGATAAAGATAAAAGAAGAGTTATCTGTTACACGGAGAGCCCTTCCTTGGAAGGCCCTTGGAAAGAGCCGCAACCGATGCTCGAGCCGAACAGTTGGGACGATGAAATAGGGCGCCGTAATTACAAAGCGTTGCGCGCCGAGTTTCACAACATGTCTGCCTTTCGCTATAATAATATATATCTCGGCATGCTGGGAGTTCTGTATGTGACCGCGGAGCAAGTTCCAAACGAAACAAACCAGGTGCCCTGTGACGGCCCCATCGATTCACAGATTGTCTATAGCCGGGATGGCATCAGATGGGAGCGCGCCGATAGAAATCGGACAGCGGCTATACCCCGGGGTGGTGAAGACGCATTTGACCGGGGAATGATTCTTGGAATAGCCAAAGAGCCGATTTTCGAGGGCGACGAGATTCACTGGTATTATACCGGCTGTGAACATACCCATGGTGAAACGGATATGGAAAAGCGGGTTAAACGTCTGGGTCGGGCGACCTGGAAGAGAGATCGTTTTGTCGCATTGTGTGCTAAAGGAGACGGTATGATTGCGACCAGAACTTTTACCCTGCCAGGGGGTACCCAGAGTCTGGAAATAAATGCCGATGCTTCAGGTGGTCAGTTGTCAGCAGAACTATGCGACGCAGAGGGTAGGGTCTTGAACGGCTTTTCGAAGGATGAATGTGTGCCGTTGAACAGCGATGAGTTGCGATGGCAGCTTAAATGGGAAAAAGGTGATCTTTCGGCCCTCAAAGGTGCGGTGAAATTACGGTTCATTATCAATGGAGCCAAAGTTTACAGTTTTACATTTTGCCATTAGTAAAAAATGAGCTAATGTGGTACAATTTCTAGGATCAAAGTTGAAAACAGGTTGGTCATTAATGGGGAAAGGACAGCAACTGGCTTAACAAAAGTGATACTTTTTTTAACTCCCTTTTTAATCGTTAGGCAAAAGGGAGTGGGGTCGTGATTTCTAGTTAGTTAATGTTATTAAAATAAATATTTAGCTCGTAAATAATATTTATTAAAGCGTTTTTATAGACGCTCATTTTTTAAATTATTTTTTTATAAATTTAAGGAAATTCAAAATTAGATAACCAAAAAGTCCTGTTATTATAAAAGCCCCAGCTATTGAAAAAATAAAATATATTTCGATTATTTATTATCATTTGAATTCGGGAATAACAATGGTCTAATCTCTTTATCCAAATATTTTCTAGAATCTTCAGCAATCGAATCTAAAAACCCAGGTTTAGACTTATAATCAGCCCTCATTGTTTTTTGTATATTTCCAATGCTAGAATAACGGATTTCTTTATTTATAGCTCTATTTTGCAGAAAGTTTAAATAGGCTTCGGGATCTTTATTTAAATCAAAATAAAGCTCAGATGTTTCAATATCTGTGATGTCAAAATACTGAACTGGCAAAATACTTTTATTAGATTCAAAAATATTTTTACCTAAGCTTTTACATGTTTCTTGTTCAAATATTTCTGATAATGGATATGTTAACAGAAATAAATCATAGGTTAAAACACAAGGAACCACTCTAATTATTTCATCAAGGCCTAATTTTTTTCTTAGATTAGAATCTTCATAGATAGATTTTGCGGCTGTATAAGCTTGATCGGTTACCTCGTTTAATGCTTTCTGAATCTCGCGAATATCCCCAGTCGTTCTGAGCGCTAAAGTCTGAAGTTTCGATTTTATTTCAAAAACGTAAGCTATTTTTTTATTTATAAGAAGTAAATCACGTTCCTTTTTGGATCCGTTAGATACTATTTCATAGTTTTTTAAGATTTTAATATTTTTATGATGTTCAAACCAATTTTTAAATAACCATATTACATATCCTTCAAAAATATAACCAGTCTGACCACGAAGATTCTTAACTTCACTATTAGTTAAATTACGTTTCATTTTTGATTTGTATGATTCAAGCACTAAATATGGCAGACCGAAAAAAAATTTATTTAGGATAAGGTTATTTGAAAAACATATATATTGTTTTTTCATTTTAACAATTGGCCGAAGAACGGGTGAGATAGCCGTATACAATTGTTCGTAAAGGTTTGCGCATATGGGTTCATTATTCACGATCTCGCTCGGTGTGTATGAAGCTAACTCTATGAAGTCTTTTAGTATCGGAAATCGAGTAATTATTTTTTCACGAAAATATACTGTAGGATCAAATATCAGGTCTTTAGCATCGGGTTGATCTACATCAAGGGTCCGACCGAGGCAACCCATTAGAAAAGCGCATTTAAGATATTCTTCTGGGTCTAGATCGAAATATTTATTAAACCACATTTTGAGATTTAGGCCGGTCTTCAGATATAGGTATTCGCCAATCTCTGTATACTTAACTATCGAATATAATCGGCAATTACTGAAACGATAATTATCATTTACTTTATTCGCATAAACGTTTTTGAGAAAAAAAGATAAATCTGCAGCTGTGAGATCATCCCAACCTTTTTTATCTTTTAAAAAATCGTCAGGAAAAGAGTTATCTTGGAGTGATAAGAGCACCTTAAAAAATTCTTCTCTAACTGAATCATTTTGAAGATCATTTTTCCCGTCTACTGGACACGTTTGGCATACTAATACTAGCATAGCTAGTATAGCTTGGTCAGATAAGGGTCTAAATCCTTGCGGATCCATTTCGTACATTTTAGATGCTTTAATTGCAGATTGTTTGCTAAAAAGGTATCTAAATAGTATGAGAAGATGAATTTCTGCTTTAGCAGGGTTGTCGTCAAAAATATTCCAAAACAC
Organism: Opitutales bacterium; assembly: GCA_963692525.1. Lineage (GTDB taxonomy): Bacteria > Verrucomicrobiota > Verrucomicrobiia > Opitutales > PNEW01 > PNEW01. Next base: position 3,450,246 of record OY829953.1, on the reverse strand, counting down.
CCTTTCATTCATGTTTTTTATGAGGGCTAAACCGTAAATTGCTGAATTAAGATTAATTTCAGAAAGGATTTCTCTGCACTGATCAATATCGAGTTTTTGCCCGAAAATATCAGTTGCTGTTAAAGTTAATTTAATATTTAGGTCCATTAGAATATTACCACTGCATATTTTTTTATGAGATCTATAAATCAATATAAATTATAATTATGCTGACTACTAATTGACATGTATTCATTAGTTTTTCTATATACCTTTTGCAAAATGAGGTTCTATTAATTGTTTATATTATATGAGATAAACAATTAAATATAATGCCAAAACGTTCTAGTAAGACAGGGAGTGAGCTATTTATTGTAGATAATAGCGACGAAGATTGGAAAGTCATCCGCTACCTTTACGACTGATGTCAGTTATCTAAATGTATCGATATTGCTACTGCATACTTTGAAATCGGAGCATTACTCAAACTTAAAGAAGAATGGTAAAAAATAGATCAAATCAAGATTCTTATCGGATAGGAATAATAAAAAGAGATCACTCCTTAAATCTTTATATAAGTATTTAAGTCGCATAGAAGGAGGGTATAAGGAGGCAGCGAAATTGTTGAATAAGCTTAAGGCACAATTCAAGGAATGCCCCCTTTTGAATCTGACATGGTACCACTAAGCCAATCAGACGTAGACACCTACCGGGACCAGGGTTACCTGGTTCTGCGACAGTGTATTAATCCTGATGACTTGTCATCAGCGCGCGTGTTAATTGACGAGCTCGTGAACCGGTCCGCGAACGAACTTTACCGTGCAGGAAAGATTTCCTCCTTACATGAAGGAGAGTCGTTTGAGCGTCGCATGGTTGTCATGAATGAGGAAGCTGGGTTCAAAACTAGAAATTGGGATGTAACAGAGGTCTTCGATTCCCCGGAACTGTACCCTCTCATACTCCACCCGGTTATCCTGGACAGCGTCGAGTCGTTGCTGGGATCCGAAATTGCCTGGACGGGCAGCTATGCCGCCAGACCAAAGATACCACAACATGAGTTGACCGCTTTTCCCTGGCACCAGGATAGCCAATATTACGGCGAGCCAACTAAACACCTCCATATAGTGAGTGTGTGGATACCCCTGGTTGATGCGGATGAGCGCAATGGTTGTCTTTACATCATACCGGGCAGCCATAAATGGGGTTTGCTCAAGGGTGAACGCGCTGCGGATAAAAATATACGCACGTTCGAGGATGTGGAAAAAAAGGGTGAGCCGATAGCTTTGCCTATGAGAGTGGGTGATATTCTCTTCTTTACCAATCTTACTTTCCATACGAGCAAGCTCAATTCCTCTGACAAGGTGCGCTGGAGTGTGGACTTGCGTTATATCGTGCCTCCCGAGGCAGAAACACTGACCGAACACGAGCGGGAAGGCTACAACACGCTCAATGATCACTATATGATGTCAACGATTACCGTTCGCAGTCGTCAGCCAGAGAAGATCGCGAGCATACAGCAACTAAAGGAATACGTTACCCGGCGCATAGAGCTGTTGGCTGAATCCAGGAGAAGAAAATGATCGTCGAGATTATAGAAAGGCTATCGCTATTGGAGTCCGAGAGAAATTCATTTGCCAACTCGACAGAGTGATTGACCGAGAGGGAAATGCTACTAAGCGGATATTAGATGCAGAAGTACAGTTCGGTGTTTAGTTTTAAGTATAAAGCGAAGAATACTGCTACGAATTTTTAAATGTTAATGGCTTGCTTAAAATCCATAGCCAGATGAATGCGGCTGTTTACTGATCCCACTGAACCCTGAACCCTTAAGGTTGGCTAAGTGTGTCCAGGTCTGGATCTCGAGTCAGCGTTATTCAGTATAGCCAGGGTGTAGCCGTCTCAACATCCTTCTAGCGCTACAGCCGGTGGCTGTCTGCAGCGTGTTTTGCTCCGAGGCCATTCTTCATACGCATGAGCTGCCTTTGGCGTTCGGTCAGTTGGTCGAACCATTCTTCCGGGAAGTCGTCGTGAGGATCGTTCTGGAAAACGAGCATCCTTTTCCTGTAGTGGCCGAAGAGTGCGTGACGATTCTTGTCTCCGGTATTCCGACCCCCACCGTGCCAGGTCTGGCCGTTGAATACGAGCACACTTCCAATCGGCGCGATCGCCTCGGCGACGTGCTTCAGTTCCAGTCCTTCCGGCGGCATGGCAAAGCCGCTCTTGTGTGAGCCGGGTACTGTACGGGTCGCGCCAACCTCCGAAGTAAATTCATCCAGCATCCATACCGTATTCATCATCACGGGTGACGCCATGTTCAGCATTTCGGCCGAGATGTCGCTGTGTAGTCCCTGGTAGCCGTCTCCAGGTCGTACGATTCTCGCATTCAGGCTTCCCAGGATCATGGATTCGCTCAGGTAGTGCTCCAGGACAGGCAGTGTTCTGGGATGGTCGATTGTTTTGAAGAAGACAGGATCGAGCGTCGGGAGATTTGCGACGTGTCGTGCCTTCCCCCGATTGTCGGAATCAGTTCCAACTTCCTTTTCGCAGCGAATTAAAGCTTCGCGCATTTCGACCGCCTGATCTTCCGTCAGGACGCGTTCGAGGATGGTGAAGCCGTAGACGTCGATTTCGAGGATTGCTTTTTCTGTTTCTGTCATGGGTTTCAAGCTCAAGTTTATTGCGAGACTATGGTGAATCAGAAAGGGTCATGTCGATTTTTTTTAATTAATTGGCATCGACTGTGTTTGATCAAGACAATGCCTTTTACTTCATGAAGTGTAAGGCCGAATAGCTAAGATTCACAATCATGCGAGATCGATTCTTCTGATGACTCGCTTGAGAACCCATTCGCCAAGGTGTCTGTCTCTTTCAGCGCTGAAGAAATCTCGGTTGTATGGAATGAGAGTGTCCAGGTCCGGATCATAGTCGCCATAGCAGGATGGGTTCTTCAGTGCTGCTTCTAACGCGGGAATCAGGTCCTTCATCTTCGCCAAGGTCTCCCGACCATAGTACGAGAGATTAGCACCTGCTCGGCATCGTGCCCAGAGAAGATCACTTCCCAACGCTCGGGTAAAGGTTGCGATCGCTTTTTCAGGTTGTTCGAATCGACAGAGTGCGTCTCCAGCGGCGAGGCTCACGCTGAGCGAGTTGTCATTAACGAGCTGGGTGAGCTTTTGAATGGTATCGTCGTCCTCTTCAAATGACATCAGCCCTGTCACGGCCCAGTAACGGATCGCACTGTCTGGGTCATCCATGCGCTCAAACAGGATTGCCCTACCTTCTTCACCTAAACGTGAGAGATCGGCGGTCTCCAGGATACGTTCGAAATTCTGACACTGAGTGCCCACTTCGTAGTTCACGCTATCGTATTCTGCGGCCCTAACGATCATTTCTGTTTCATCGATAAGCCCCAGGTCTCGCGTCTCGATCATCCAGGCAAACAGAGTCTTCCGCATCCGTTCAGTGATAGCATCGAACTCAGGGTTGCCAGCGAGGTTGTCAACTGCTTCCGGATCCTCCTCGAGGTCATACAATTCCTCGAACGGTTTCGAATCCTGCCAGATGAGATACTCGGAGTAAGACTCTGGAAGAGGCATCAGGAACACGCCGTCGGGGTCGTGAATTTTCTGCTCCCCCGGCAGACAGGAAGTATCCCAGAAAGCGCGCTCGGGCGTACCCTCGGTTGGAATCTCCCTGAAGAATCCGCCGTCGGGAAAGAATGATGCGTAGGGGCGGTGTGGAAGGAAGTTGCGAATGTAGCGATACCTTTGGTCTCTCACCGTACGGATCATCTCATTGCAGTTGTCCAGTCGGTCACGCGCACCGCAGACATATTCACGGGGCCGACTGCTTTCAGGTCCGAGAAATGCCTTCCCCTGGAAGTGATCCGGAATCGGCACACCGGCCAAACTGAGAACCGAGGGTCCCATGTCCATTGTCATTGTTAAGTCGTTCACGACGGACCCCGGAGAGCCGGGCGCGAAGTGTTGATATGCATTTGGAAATCTGACAATCAGCGGAACCCTAAGACCATCGTCGTAGACGTGGGTTTTTCCGCGAGGGTAACCCGTTCCATGATCTGTCCAGAAAAAGACGATAGTGTTCTCGGACAGTCCTTGTTTCTCGAGATTCGACAACACTTCACCGACATGGTAATCGACCTGGGTAAGGGTGTCGTAGAAAAGGGCTGTCCGCTCACGCGCGAGCGGTGTATCGGGCACAAAACTCGGAATCGGGGCACTTTTGGGATCGTGCAGTTCATCGGATTTTAACAGATTTGACCGTTCGTTTCGAACCTGTTCAGGAGTCATCTTAAAGGTGCTGGCGTGCGATTCTGAAAAGCTGTAAACCGCAAAAAAGGGCTGCCCATTCGCTCCCTCTGCGAGCAGGGTATCGTTATCCAGGTACTGCTCCCATTCGACTGGGTCAATCGGCGTATTGAGATCCGTATTGATAGGCGAGCTTCGATAACCCGCATCTCCCAGGTAGTGAGTCAGCATTTTGATGAAATTGGGTCGGATAGCGAAACTGCGATGATGATGGGTGCCGACCGTCGTCTGGTGCATCGCCGTAAAGATGCTCGTGCGGGCAGGGGAGCAGATCGGTCCGGACGCGAACGCATGGGTGTATCGAATCCCTTCTTTCGCAAGCTTATCTATATGAAGCGTTGTCGCGTAAGCATTTCCGTAGCAGCCCAGACTGTCGGCACTCACATCATGGGTGTTGATCCAAAGAAAATTCGGGCGTGCGCCGTTTAAAGAGGGGTCAGGTTTCATAGTGTTTAGTAGAGTATCAGGATCTGTTCGGGCCTGACTCGGGGCGGCCAACGTACGGTATTCATTCTCGCGTCTTCCTCCATTTTTTTACCTGCATGGTAAGATTGGGCTGAGATACAAAACAACGTTCAGCAGCTGTCACATATTGCCTGTATTCGTCTAATACTACACTATATTCAAATTGCTGTAATGTTATATAAATATTATTTTTATATGTATAAAAACTATTGATTTGAATAATAATAAATATTTTGTCAGCTATATTGAGTATTGAATTAAATTAATTAAAAATTCTATAAAAAATGGGAAATAACAATACGAACGGTGAAAGTAAGTGCCCTTTTCAAGGTGGAGAGCTAAAACACGGTGCAGGCAGTGGGACGTCAAATCTTGACTGGTGGCCAAATCAGTTGAAGTTAAACATCCTCCGACAACACGCTAGCATGTCCAATCCAATGGGGGACACGTTTAACTACGCAGAAGAGTTCAAGTCGCTTGATTTGGATGCTGTGAAGAAAGATATTTTTGATCTGATGACCGATTCGCAAGATTGGTGGCCGGCCGACTATGGCCATTATGGCCCGCTCTTCATTCGGATGGCTTGGCACAGCGCGGGTACATACCGTATCGCTGACGGCCGTGGTGGAGGGGGTTCTGGCACACAGCGCTTTGCGCCACTCAACAGTTGGCCTGACAATGCAAGCCTCGACAAGGCGCGTTTGCTGCTGTGGCCGGTCAAACAGAAATACGGCAAGAAAATTTCATGGGCTGACCTGATGATCCTTGCCGGCAACTGCGCCCTTGAGTCGATGGGTTTCAAGACTTTTGGATTCGGTGGAGGACGTGAGGATGTTTGGGAGACTGAGGAAGACATTTATTGGGGTGCTGAAGGAGAATGGTTAGGAGACAAAAGGTACACTGGTGATCGAGAGCTGGAGAATCCTCTTGGCGCGGTTCAGATGGGTCTGATCTACGTGAATCCGCAGGGTCCAAACGGAAATCCTGATCCACGCGCGGCAGCCCATGACATTCGTGAGACTTTTGGTCGTATGGCTATGAATGATGAGGAAACTGTGGCCCTTATCGCCGGCGGGCATACCTTTGGTAAAACCCATGGTGCCGCCGATCCAGACCAGTACGTGGGTCCAGAACCTGCAGCTGCAAGCATTGAGGAACAAGGTCTTGGCTGGAGCAACACTTACGGTAGTGGTAATGCAGGTGACACGATTACCAGTGGCTTAGAGGGAGCTTGGTCCACGACACCAACGAAATGGAGCAATAACTTTTTCGAGAACCTTTATCGTTATGAATGGGAATTGACAAAGAGCCCGGCTGGTGCGCACCAGTGGAAACCTAAAGATGATGCAGGTTCAGGGACAGTTCCGGATGCACACGACTCTTCAAAGAGTCACGCACCATTTATGCTTACGACCGATTTATCCCTGAGGGAAGACCCTGATTACGAAAAAATTTCAAGACGTTTCTACGAGAATCCGGACGAATTCGCCGATGCGTTTGCTCGAGCCTGGTTTAAGCTTACACACCGCGACATGGGTCCTCGAGCGCTATATCTGGGACCGGAAGTACCTGCGGAAGAGCTGATCTGGCAGGATCCAATCCCCGCCGTTACGCATGAATTGATTGATGATCAGGATATAGCTGCACTTAAGGGAAAGATACTAGCTTCAGGATTGTCGGTGTCTCAACTGGTATCCACAGCTTGGGCCTCAGCGTCAACGTTTCGTGGCTCTGATAAACGCGGTGGTGCGAACGGGGCTCGCATTCGTCTTGCACCGCAGAAAGATTGGGAAGTGAACAATCCGGCTCAGTTAGCTAAGGTGATGGAGATTCTTGAGCATATCCAAAAAGAATTTAACAGCGCCCAGTCTGGCGGCAAGATGGTTTCATTGGCTGACTTGATTGTTCTGGGTGGATGTGCAGGTATCGAGAAGGCGGCAAAAGATGCCGGTCATGATGTATCGGTACCCTTCACCCCTGGACGTGCCGATGCGTCTCGAGAGCAAACCGATGCTGAATCGTTCGCTGCACTTGAGCCGAAAGCAGATGGGTTCCGCAATTACTTGAATACTCAATACGCAGTATCCGCAGAAGAAATGTTGGTTGATCGAGCGCAACTGTTGACGCTGACTGTACCTGAGATGACGGTACTTGTTGGTGGCATGCGTGTCCTTAATACGAACTTCGATCAGTCCCAACAGGGTGTGTTCACTAATCGACCGGAAGCGCTCACCAACGACTTCTTTGTCAACCTACTTGATTTAGGCACGACTTGGAAGGCAGGTTCTGAGTCGGCGGACGTATTTGAAGGTCGTGATCGTGCGACAGGCGAAGTTAAGTGGACTGGCACCCGTGCAGATCTTATCTTTGGCTCAAACTCAGAGCTACGTGCCTTGGCTGAAGTCTATGGATGTGAGGACTCTCAAGAGAAGTTCGTGCAGGACTTTGTAGCAGTATGGAACAAGGTAATGAACCTGGACCGTTTCTAATAGACCTGATCTTTGCGACCTCACTGCACAAGTGCATAAGCTTGGTGGTTAATCCACCAGCCGCCGGACCCTTTCGTCGCCCCCCGGGGTGTTGTTGAATACATCAAGCGCGTGGCCGATGCAGGCGATGGATTGCCGCTGGTTATTTATTTGCGGAATGATTTGATCGGCACCGACGGCATAAAGGCGCTGTGCGATATTAAAGGCCGGTGATGCCGTCAAACATCAGTTTGACGCCGACAAGAAACAACATCGCGTAAGCCACCTGAAAAAAGAAGCGATCCGTTACGCGATTGTGCAGCCATAAGCCCAGTCCAATGCTAAGTGGTGCGAGTGGCGTGAGGATGAGCGAGGTCATAAGGTTGCTGGCGTCGAACTGACCGAGCCATGTATAGGGCACAAGTTTGACGTAATTGACGACCGCGAAAAAAACGACCGTCGTAGCAACGAATTGCGTTCGATCAATTCCCCGCCGCAGCAAGTACATCGTGATAGGCGGCCCGCCGGCATGGGCGATGAAGCTTGTAAATCCTGCTAGGGCCGCTGCACCCATACCGATTGCCGGAGCGAATAGTTTTTTGGGCGTTTTCTTGCTGAGATAGGCTTGCAGGCAATGATGAAGTGTAAAAGCGATGGCGACAACACCAAGCAGTAGACGTAGTCGTGTGGGGCTCATGAATTCAAACATTAATGTGCCAGCGCCAATCCCGATCAACGAAGCTGGCAGTAGAATTCGCAATTCGGGCCAGATCCATTTGCCGCGGTATGCCCAGAGACCGAGCAAGTCCATGAGACACAGGATCGGCAGCATAATCGCAGCGGCCTGAATCGGCGAGACAACCATGGCGAGCAAGGGCACCGCCAGTATACCGAGACCGGCCCCGAAACCACCTTTCGATACGCCGAACAAGATAACTGCCGGCACAGCGGCGAGATAAAACAATGTATCAGTGATCAATGCTCAGGCCTATAAGTGTACGTGGAGAATATCAAGATCAGATAAGAATTCACTTTTTAGCCGGTAGAGACATGCGCCATTTGAGGCCGAACTGAACCAGCGGTTTCTTTACACCGCGATGCGCGAAGGCAGTTCGGGCACATACTGGTATTCTGGATCCGCCCGCTGCTTTTTCAGGATGGAGATGATCTCTTTCCACGCCGCCCAAAGTCCATTATGACATTCCGGCAGCTCATGTTTAATCAGCTTGTGTAGCTTTCCCAGGTTGTAACACGGCACTGCAACATACATATGGTGTTCGATATAATAATTCATGTGCCAGTACAAGAATCGGCAAAAGGGATTGAGAATGACCGTCCGCGTGCACAGGCGAAAATCCGGCACGTCGTCTTTGAGTCCGGTATGCTGGGTATGGTTGCATAAAAAACGCAGCCAGCCTCCGTAGAACACGCCGCAAGTGGTCAGCACGGGTAACAGCCAGAGCCCCAAATAGACCGAAACGCCGACAATGGTCGCATGCCCGATCAACAGGAAGCGCGCCCAATAAATCAACCGGCGGCGTTTATCAACGTCGTCGGGAGGCAGCAGATGGTTTTCCCATTCGCCTTCCAGTTTGCCCCGGCTGTGCCGCACCGTCTGCCGTACCGTTGCCCAAAAGGTCCACGGGTCGACAAAGCCGCTGCGGATAAAATCTTTTAGCGTCAACATGCGCGGCATCACAACCTCCAGATCGTCCGGCTGATGCAGCGTGTATTTATGATGCTCCGCATGGCTGGTCCAAAACAGAATATGACTGCGCCATCCCAAAAAGCAGAACAGTCGCAAGAAGAAGGCGTTCAATAAGCGCGTCTTAAACACCGAATTATGACACATTTCGTGCGTCGTATTGAGAATAAATACATAGAAGGTCCCGTAGCAGAACAATACGGGCAGCAACAGATAAATCCGATCCTGCACCTTCCAGGCCAACGCCCCCGTTAACAGGATCAGGGCGATATGGGTGCCAATCTGCAACAACCCCTTCAGATCGCTCCGCTTGTTGACAGCGCAGCAAGGGGTCAGGCTCTGCATTCTGACATATAATTATGTATGTCAGAATGCAGAGCCTGTCCCCTTTTGCCTTTCCCGATCGATTCTCTTTCTTTCCGAGGGTCGTATCCACCAGGCCGAGCGCTTCGAAGAACTCCTCCCTCAGGAATTCGTGGATCTCCCTTCCATCCAGCCGTCGAACGATCTCGCCCAGCATTGCGATCCCACAGCTTTGGTAAGAGATACGCGTACCCGGCTGAAACATAAGCGGGATGGTACAGATCCTCTCGACGAACTCGCTCATCGGGGCGAACCGGGCTCGCAGTTCCAGGTTATCCGGGAGCATATCGGGAAGTCCCGAGGTGTGCGTGAGCAGATGACGAATCTGGACCCCTTCCTTTCCGTTCTGCCCGAACTCCGGAACGATTGCCGCAACATGATCGTCCAGTGATACCTCTCCTCGTTCAACCAGCATCATGACGGCGCTCGCAACGATCGGTTTCGTAATCGATGCAACGAGGAAGATCGTATCTGGATCCACCTTCAGTCCATTTTCCGTCAATTGCCGACGGCCGAAACAGGCAGGCGGAAGCGTCTTGCCGTCTCGTGAAACCTGGATCGCTCCGCCAAGTAGCGTTCCTTCTCGTACGGCGGAACCCATCACCTCGTAGGCCTTGGACAGTCGATCGGATGCGAAGCCCGCTTCTTCGGGTATCTGAACGGATTCGCTCATATACTTGGACTTTTTGCGTATTCCGTGGGATGCTACTTTAGTTCAGCATTCTGCCCGGCACCGGCGACACTGACGTGGCGGAGCTCATCGTCAGCCATACTCATCAACCGGGGAAGTGTTTCGCGAGCACGCGGCTGATCTTGTTCCGACGGCTGTAGTACTTGCGTGTAGCCTCGTCCTTTCCACCCCAGAGGCGAGGGGGAAAGATCGTGTAGTCGCTGATGTGCTGGTCCGTCGTGCGTCCGCAGTAGAGATGAATGGTGCGACGCTCAGAGTCGGTGATGCGGACGTTACCGGCGTGCACGGAGTAGGCATTGAACAAAATGGCGGTACCCGCGGTGCCGGTAAGGTGTAATGCCGTCGACAGGTCGCACTCCTCCTTGGGTAGTGGATCCGCCATCTGGGCGCTGCCTGGCAGGATGCTGAAGGTGTGAGTGGTGTCGTCGACATCCGTCAGGTAGAAGACGATGGACAGATAGCGGGTGTAGTAGGGTGGATGCGGTTCTCCGCCACAGGAGTCCCGGTGCCAGACGCACTCCGTGGGGCCGTCCGGGTTGGCCCCGCGAATTATGATCGTATGTTCGTCCGCGCAGATGTCCGGCCCCATGATGGCTTCCATCAAGGAAAGCAGGCTAGGGGGCCGCATGGTAAAGTCGAGTTCGGGATTGGCCAACAGGATGTTGAGCGCCTGGTATTTACCGTTCGGGTCACCACGCCACAGCGTTGGACGGGCTTTGAGATCACGATCAATGATGTCATTGATCGTGCAGACCTCTTCTGCTGTGAGTGCCCCGGGAACGATGACGTACCCATTCTCGGCGAAAAACTGCAGCTGCTCCGCACTCATTTAACGTCTCCGCTAGTGGCTCGAAGAATGTAAGGTCCTCAGATAAGCAATCACTTTTTCGTATGTTTGCTGTGAGTGAATTTTAGGAATGTTTCGTGGATTGGTATTCTGATTTGAGCATAGAGTACAGGGCATGGTCAACAAAGGTGTTGTAGAGATTTTCGTGTTGACGAAGAACACCTTCAAAAGTGAACCCGAGTCTTTCAGGGATGGCTCTGCTTTTGGTGTTGAGTTCAGCAGCGTAAATCTGAAGGCGATTGATATCGTATTGTTCAAAAGCTTGTCTGATAAGATTTTTGCAGCATAAGGTCATGATGCCTAAGCCTTGTTTGTCTTCTGCTAACCAATAGCCGAGCCCTGAAATTTTGTTTACTGTTTGAAAAGTGTGAAAACCTACGGTGCCCACAAGTTCGCTTTGAAAGATGATGGCGTATTGGGGACCTTTGTCTTCATTGAATTGTTGAATGGTGGTGTCGATGAACTTTTGCGTATCGTCACGATTGTTGACAGAGTCAAGCCATGGGAGCCACTGGCGAAGATAGGCACGATTTTTGTCGGTTAAGAGAAAAAGATCCTCACCGTGTGACTGTTGAAGTTGTTCGAGGTGGAGTTCCTCTGTGATATTAATAGATAACATAATCAGTTGTGATGATTTCTAAAACGTAAGTGTTAGGGTCTTTAAAGTAAACGCCTCATCCACCGTGACTGGTATATTCAGATAAGAAATCGCTTTTGGGCCGGTACAGACGCGCGCCTGTTGAGGTCAGCGGTTTCATGGTGATTCATAGCGAGACCAAGCCCGAACTGCCCCGAGAAGACGAAAACAATGTGAGATTTACCTACACGCGGTCTAACAGGAAATCATTTAAACATGTTTGGTAAAGTTATGGTCAGAGCTGGCACATAGGTGATCAGGATCACCCCAATAAGTAGAACAAACAATAGGGGTGCTACCGATCGGTAAATTTCCGGCAGTGGTTTATGGAAGCGATATGAGGAAAGGAATAGATTCATCCCAATAGGAGGCGTTAAATACCCAAGCTCCAAATTTGCCAAAAAGATAACGCCCAGATGGACAGGATGAATACCATAAGCCATGCCCATCGGTATGATTAAAGGAACGACAATTACAATCGCTGAGTATATATCCATCAGGCAGCCAACGATTAGCAGGAAGCAATTAAGCGTAAGTAGAAAAACCCAACGTGATTCGATATTACTAGTAACCCACTCGACGGCACGTGATGGAATCTCGGCAAAAATGAGGTAGTAGGTAAGACCCATTGCAACCCCTAGTATCAATAGCACGCCTCCTACAATAATTCCACACTCAGTTATTACTCGAGGAACATCTTTTATTAATTTTAAATCGCGGTAAACAAAGGTCTCAATGAAAAAAGCATAGAAAGCGGTTACCGCTGCAGATTCAACCGGAGTGACATACCCGCTGAAGAAAACGACCAATGCTACAACCGGCAATAAGAGTTCCCACTTTGCTTCCCAGATGGTATGGAAGACCTTGTCCCATTCAAAACTTTGCATCACCACATCGCTTTTAGGACCTCGGCGAATACCCCACCAAACAGTTAATATAACTAACAGAATACCGGGTCCTACACCGCCTAAAAACATTTGACCAATAGTGACATTTTCAATCGCACTGTGGCTGATATCTTGTGAAACCGCTATTGATCCAGCGACGATTGCATAGAGGATCAAAGGCAAACACGGAGGGAACAAAAGCCCCAAAGAACCGGCCCCGGTTAGCAACCCAATCCCATTCTTTTCCGAATATCCAGCTACTAGTAATACCGGTAAAAGGAGTCCGCCGAGTGCGAGAATAGTTACCCCCGAAGCGCCAGTAAATGAAGTGAAAAAAGCGCACAATAATACCGTCACCACTGCCGGCCCTCCATGAATCTTACTAAATAAAGCTTGGAAGACGTTGATTAATCTTTTCGAAGCGCCTCCTTCTGCGAGAAACAAACCGGCGAGAGTAAAAAGTGGAATTGTCGGTAGAGATTGGTTGGTCACAAGTGAATAATGTTTGAGGGAAATCGATGCAGCTGGTATTTGTTCTCCCCAGAGGAATATTAATGCAGCCCCACCAACCGTTGTAAAAACTGGAGAACCGAGAATAGCGGCCACAAATAGGAGGATTAGCGAAGGGATGACCATCTTTTCAGGCATTACCGGTGACCACGTAACAATACCTATTAATAGTCCTGACAGTAAAAAGGCTGATATTCGGCCTTTAAAAGATTTTGAAGCATGCAGGATTAACCTCAACGTTATGAGACCAAAGCCAAGAGGGAGAATTAATTGGATGATCCATATCGGGATTCCGTATGCTAATGATTTACCACCGAGTTTCTCAGAAAGCAGAAACTGTATACTAGCCGCACAGAGAAAAACATTTATGGTCGCGGCAAAAGAATTACAAAATATCAGGGAGAATGATTTAACCCGCCCTTTCATTAAATCACTTAATGTTGAAAGTGAAAGTAATCGATTTTCGCGAGCCGCAATTGCTCCACCCAACATACAAACAATTAATGTTAAGTGGCGAATAAATGAGTTTGAGCCCGAGATACCGGTGTGAAAAAAAGCACGCAAAAGAATACTCAACAGAGTGATTACTAGTAAGGTTGCCAGTGTTGTGGCAACTAAGTGATCTTCGACACTACATAAAATACTCTTCCATCGAGGTTTTTTCCTAGCCTTTAAGGGAGTTGGATCTGCTTCATCAGTCAGTTCCTCACTCACTTTTTTCTTCCTTTATCAGAGTACGGTATTCCTGTAGCAGCTGTATGACTTTATCAAAAAGATCAGCATCAACCAAATGGCCGCGGATTCTTGGATAAATCGTTTGCACTACAGTTTCGCGCCATTCCTCTTCAATTTCTGGAGTTATGTTATGAACTGTCAGCCCGCGTTTCACCATGGCGTCCACTGATTCATAGCTCTCCTTTCTACCATTTGCTTTCATTTCTTCACCCGCAATTGCAGCCGTAATTAAAAGAACTTTTTTGGTTTCGTCTGGAATTTTATTCCAGGTACTACTCCGGATTACAAGAGCACCGACTAGGGGAGCCCAGTTTAAATTTAACATGTGTGGCGCTAAATTATATAATTGCCCAGCAAGCGCGAATAAAGGGGGGACTGCTATTACATTTATTAAGCCAGTCTGAAAACCAGGCAATATCTCTGAAGTTTCCAGTGGGACTGGATAGTATCCGGCCTGGTGCATTATTTCAACCTGAACCGGGCTGCCCGACCAGACAAATATTTTCATTTTTTTTAATTCCTCAGGTTGGATGAGCGGCTGTTTTGAAAAATATCTTATCCATCCTGTATCTCCCCAAAATAAAACGACAAACCCCTTTTTCAGAATACGTTCTTCCAACTTCGGCCGCAGCTTATCATTAACAAATTCAAGTTCATCAAAATTCCTGAATACCATCGGGATACTATTGAACACATTGACCCCCGATTCTATATCAGTAAGCCCTTGAATGCTCAGTAATGCTGACTGAAGCGACCCAATACGCATGAGACGGACCATGTCAGATTCTCCTCCCTGGATGCCGTCAGGATAAATCACAAGATTTACACCACCACCGGGTGCATTCCGCCATTTTTCTCTCATTGCCATGAGCGTTTGATAGTGGCTTGAACCACGTGGAGCAATGGTGCCTAAGTTAACACGGATTTGTCTCTCCGCTGACTCGATCGGTAGGACGGTAAGAAAAACACTGTAGAACCAAAATGCTAATATACCTTTTAAATTTATTCCATTGATTAATCTTTTCATGTCGTGAATTACATCAAATTAGAATAATTATAAGTTTTCCGATATTAGAAAGAGCTCATCGGCACGTGATAATAGCCATCGGGCACGACGTTGCATTACTAGATTCGCAAGTCTCCATTCTGGTTTGGCATCGGGATCGATAGCCAACGCACGATTGAGCAAAGATCGGAATTCAATAATATTCTGTTCTTTAACAGAAACTGATTCAGCAAAAGATACCAGGGGTCCGGCTTGTTGCCCACCGGAAAGTTCCATCGCCCGCTCAAAATGCTTCCTCGATCTTGCGATCGGGTCCCCTTCAACTCCCTGGCGACTCAATTCAAATACTATTAAAAAAGTGTGGATTGATCCATCCTCGAAATCTTCATCTAATTCAAGGGCACGATCAATAAGCGCTTCCACTAAAGGCAGATCTGCAATCAGGTGTGGATCATTCTTGGAAATTGAAATGCTCGCTGCCCAGGAAACGGCGGTCCAATACAGTAGTGGTAAATCATCTTCCATTATTAATCTCACTGCTGATTTGGGATTATCGTGCAACTTTGTTTCAAAATCTGGATGTTTTACTTCAAGACCGCGCAAGCCGTAATTTCGCGCACGGAGATACAGTTTTCTGGCCCTGGTTCTATATTCGATTGCAGTCGCTAAATTCTCATCTTCTATCACATCAGCCTCTTGCTGAACAAAAGCATAGGCATAGAGTGTAAAGCCGCTCGCGGTAGCAAATAGCAACCCTTTGTGTCGCGGGCTTTCTGCGAGCAAACTTTCCATCAACTTAAGACTGAATGGCATCGCGGCCTTGATAAGTTCGGGATCATCATCGGAAGCATAGGTTACACCGCCGCTAGCCAGGGCATCACCTATTTTGTTGACCGCCATTCTCCGTATCGAACAACCGGTTAATAATAGGGAAATCAAAGGGGGTAACAAAATCCATCTCCCAATACCAGTTATTTGATGAGAGAGACGAATCATGGATTATAATATGCGGGTCGTGCTATACTTATAGCAAAAATGTAGTATCAAGAAACTAACAAAAGGCCTATGGAGAATGCGAGGTATAAAAAGGTAACAATCCACATTCCAATCGATACAAAAGTGATACTTATTCAGTACCCATTTATAGCCGTTCGCAAAGGAGCGGAGGGGGTGTTGATATGGTGATGGTGATTGATCAACTCTAATCTGTTTTCGGATCTTTAGCTATGTATTTAGGATTCTGTTACTTTTATCGCTTAATTTCATAATCATTTATCCGCTTGAAATTAATCCTTACTTCGACGATAGTGTTACTGGATTATCTGATCTTTGAGAGTTAAGTAACTCTTTAACTTTAAATTGAATTTGGGGGTGTTCCGGAATTCGACCTCGAGTTGGAGTGCATGGTGGCAAGTCGGAGATGATGGCTCGGCTCCGTTATCAATCGCCATTACCATATAATTGGCAACCAAGAACTTGCTCTTGCTGCGTAACTAACGCAACACGTCTTGATGTTGACACCTGCTAGGCATTAAAGGCGACGTTTGCAGGTATAGCCCACATCGGGGATCCGGAGTGTGGGTGGTACGTTCTATCCGGATTCTAGCCAACCGGAAGTCTGCTTGTTTGCAACCGGGAGGCGAAACTTAATAACAAGCTAAACTTGTAGAGGCCATACACAAAACCTCCTGGGACGCGGGTTCGACTCCCGCCACCTCCACCAGCCTTCGCCATTGGCGGAGGCTGCCACGTCGTAGCTCATAGAGCGAAGACGGGTTTAACCGTACGAAAGTACCGTTCTCTACGGCTACGGCTTGGCAAGCCAGCTTTTCATTAAGGCTAACTTTATTCCCTTCGCCATTGGCGGAGGCTGCCACGTCGACTTGTCAAGACATAGTCCTCTCGCTATTGCGAGACAGGACGACGGCTGAAGCTCATAGAGCGAAGACGGGTTTAACCGTACGAAAGTACCGTTCTCTACGGCTACGGCTTGGCAAGCCAGCTTTTCATTAAGGCTAACTTTATTCCCTTCGCCATTGGCGGAGGCTGCCACGTCGACTTGTCAAGACATAGTCCTCTCGCTATTGCGAGACAGGACGACGGCTGAAGCTTACAGAGCGAAGACGGGTTTAACCGTACGAAAGTACCGTTCTCTACGGCTACGGCTTGGCAAGCCAGCTCAAAAAAAATTACACTGCACCTTCACTTGTATCGTTATCGCCCTCTTAAGCTAAGGCCTAGTTAGACCGTAGCTAAATTATGAAGGGATTCCATTATGTATACATGATGAAATCTATAAAATACCCAAAAAGATTTTACATTGGCTCAACTACTGACCTCGAATCAAGGCTCACCAAACACAATCACGGCGAAGTGCCCTATACTTCAAGGTATATACCCTGGCGCATTAAAACAGCTATTGCATTCTCCGATTCTAAAAGAGCAATGGCTTTTGAATTGTATCTCAAGTCTGCTTCCGGGAGATCTTTCGCAAAGAAACACTTTTAAATCTCATCAGCCTTCGTTATTTGCGGAATCGACAACGCAGCAAGGGGTCAGAAGGAGCGCAGCAAGGAGTCAGGCTCTGCATTCCGACATATAATTATGTATGTCAGAATGCAGAGCCTGACCCCTTTTGCCCTTTGGAGGTGAATTCATTGGCTACAGCCTGAATTGACAAGTAGACAACGGTAATAATAGTCTGATCTGTTCTGAATTGTGCAGAGGGCACACTAAGAAGGAGCGATCATTCATGGAACGCAAGCTAACAGCCATATTAAGTGCTGATGTAGAGGGTTACAGCCGCCTCATGGGTAAAGACGAGGAGGCGACAGTAAGGACTCTCACTGAATATCGCGAGGTGATGGGTAACCTTATCGATAGGCACAGAGGTCGCGTGATCGATTCGCCAGGTGATAATTTACTTGCCCAATTTGCAAGTGCCGTTGACGCCGTAGAATGTGCAGTGGCCATTCAAAAAGACCTACGGAGGCGCAACGCGGCTTATGTTGAAGATCGTCGGATGAACTTTCGGATAGGTATTAATCTCGGCGATGTGATCGTTGAAGGTGATCGGATATATGGTGATGGGGTCAATGTGGCGGCGCGAGTCGAGAGTCTCGCCGAAGGGGGAGGTATCTGCGTTTCGGGCACGGTCTATGACCAGGTAGAATCTAAGCTATCGTATCCATTTAATTTTCTCGGCGAACAGTCGGTAAAAAATATAGAGAAAACCGTGCGTATATACCAGGTGCCTTGGGATGTAGAGAAAACTTCCGTTGAAAAAGATAAATCTTATAAGCGAGGGGTATGGACAGTTGCAGTTGTGTTAGTTGTGTCGGCAATCGCATTTATTATATGGCGTCAGGTTTACGAGGAACCGATATCATTGCCTCCAACGGAGATTCCCTCCATCGCTGTCCTCCCCTTTCGTGACATGAGTCCTGAAAGGGACCAGGCATACTTTTGCGAGGGTATAGCGGAGGAAATCCTGAATGCTCTTGCTCAGATCAAAGGGTTGCGTGTAGCCTCGCGAACTTCCTCTTTTCGTTTCAGAGATGAAGCTATATCCACGATTGGTGAGAAACTCAATGTCACCACCGTGCTCGAAGGGAGTGTGAGAAAGGAGGGAAACTCGATCCGAATCACAGCCCAGCTTAACAATGCTGTCGATGACTTTCATCTCTGGTCAAAAAACTATGACCGAGAACTTAAAAACATCTTCGCCCTCCAGGACGAGATCGCACAGGCAATAACCCAAGTGCTTCAGGTAAAGCTTATGGGTGAATCGGGTGCTCCCCTGGTTAAGCACTATACAGATAACATCGAAGCCTATGACCAATACCTTTTAGGCCGTTATCGTTGGAACCAACGGGGCGGAGCAGACCAGCAGACTGATGAAGATTTGATGGCTGCAATGAAACACTTCAAAGAGGCCATTGCCTTTGATCCAAATTACGCTCTCGCTTATTCAGGTCTCGCGGATGTTTATAATTTTCTTCCTATGAAAGTAGCTAGTATCAATAAAGACGATGTTCAAGCACAAGCTGAAGAAGCTGTGAAGAAGGCACTATCGCTCGACCCGAACCTTGCTGAAGCCCATGCTTCTTTTGGGTGGTATAAGATCTACTTTCTCAAGGACTATAAAGGCGCTGAAAGGGAGTATAAGCGTGCGATTGAACTTAATCCTAAGTATGCACCAGCGCACCATTTCTATGCGATACTGCTTTCGAAGACGGGGCGCTTAGACGAGGCTCTAGCTGAGAGGAGAAGGGCGTTTGAGCTTGAGCCCTTCTCACAACATTACTCATTTCATCTAGTAGGTGCGCTCATAGACACGCGGCAATACGATGCGGCTATTAATCATTCGCAGAGAGCGCTTGAGCTGGACTCAAACAATGCTGGTGCATGGGGTATTTTAGGGATTGCCTATATGAATGCTAAAAAGTATGAGGACGCCACACACGCGCGGGGTCGCTTCGCTGAGCTTGCAGGTGAAAATAAAGAAGCTATGCAGCACCATGTTTCGCTCGTAGAAGAGCATGAGCGGACAGGAGAGCCTATGTCTTCTACACCAGAATTGGAAATTTTTGCTGCAAAATATGGTGTGACACATTTCCTTTACGCCAGTTTAGGCCAGAAAGAAAAGACCTTAGAAGCGCTTGAACAAGCCTTTGAGGAGGGGAAATATGGACTCCTCTTTGATCCAGCATTTGACTTCCTTCGGACAGAGCCGCGTTTCATCGCGCTTGAGCGAAAACGAAAACAAATCTTAGGATTGGAGGAGTAAGGGGTATATAAGAATAAAGAAAGCATCGATTTATTGAGGAAATATTAGAGAGAGGGTAACTAGTTTCATGTTATACCCCTCGATTATAAAAACCCTCTCATCACTTGCTGGTAGTCGAGACAGCTGGATCGGGTTTCACTCTGGGAAAAATCGCAGGTGCAATGATAATTGATAGAAAAATATCAGGAACAGTTGTAAAGTTCAAAACCGTTTGCCTCTAACGCTATTTCTTTTTAATTTATTCATTATGGGATCACAAATGCGCTTTAGAAATCTGGTATTTATTTTATTAATAACATTAATCTTACCGGTTTTGCTCTCAGCGCTTCCGCAAGACCTCGAGGTATTCACGGATTTCGAGGACATAAGTGGGGAAGGTGAATTTTTCATTGGGGAAGAACCCAATAGGATCAAGTTAGTCGGATTCACGGTGGAAACTCTGGAAGATCAGGCGCTCTTACACTCCGGAACAAAGGCGATAACCCTCGGACCTGGTCAGGATGGGGTAATTGTATCGGAAAGAGGAATTGATGAAATCCAATTCTATGCGGCCGAGAATACGGGAGCCGGCAGAATCGAGCCCAGAGGAAATAAGGACGGTTCAGGACTAATCATTATAATAGTTCTAGCGGAAAATGGTATTGTCGAAGGTTTACCGACCAATATCAGCCCCAGTGCCAATCCCCCATTACAAAGCTTTGTTTCAGACAGTGATATGTTCCTCGACTCAACCGATTTTGACTTTCTCGACGGCATTAAAGAATTAAAGATCAAAAATGTTTCAGGAAAATTCTCCCTTGACGATCTGGGTTTCACCATAACGAAAAGACCGTCCAATAACACCGTATTCACTACTTTTGAGGATTTTAGTGTGGGTGCAGGAATAACGGCACCCATTATTGTTGGGGAATCACCTATTAGTGCTACTTTTGATGGGGGCTCGATTTTATCTTTCGCAACTACTCCAACGCGATCGGGACTTCAATCCTATGGGATTTTTAACGGCGAAAGCTTCACCGTCACTTTTGAAACCCCGGCATTTGAAATCGATGTTTTCGCCGCAACCATTGTTTTGTCTGGCGATACTGACCCCGACGGAACAATCGAAGTTTACGATACTAATGATAACCTTCTTGCTACCTTTTCGGACTTGGAAAGTGCTAGGGGTCTTGATGCTTTATTAAAACCCCATCAAACTACAATCAATACGGTAGAGTTGGGAGCTCCAGGCGGCATTGACAGACTGATTGTTAAGGACAATCCCAATGTAAATACACCGAGAAGCAGAACAGTCTTCGATGATTTCGGTTTTACTCCTATTGGCGCACCGGGCACTGATACCTCAGCACCGCCACCCGCGGATGCTCCCTCTATCACTACCCAACCCACGAACCAGGAAGTGCAGTCGGGGACCGCTGTCGTTTTGTCAGTTGAAGCCAGCGGCGACGATCTCACTTACCAGTGGTATGAAGGCAATAGCGGCGACACTGCTAATCCCATCGCCTGAGCTACCGGCAGCACCCTCGATACCGGAGCGCTCACTTCGAGCACCAGCTACTGGGTGCAGATTACTAATGCGGGAGGGACAGCTGACAGCGAAACCGCCGTCGTCACGGTAGCAGCACCTTCTGTCCCCCTCGTCCTCGACGGCTCGGGCGATATCGCCGGTGAAAACATTCAGCACTCGAATGGAAATGTATTTGATCAAATCCTCTTAACCGGAGAGTCCGTTCAACTCCAGGCCAAACCGGGACAGATCACCCGCGTTTCCTTCATGGACGAAACCGAGGACATTGTGCAAGTAGAATTTTCAGGTAATGGGACCTTTACTGTAACACTTGATCCGGCCACCTTCCTCCCCCCGGCCATTCCCCCACGCTACAACCAGCAGGTTGAGTACGTGACGGGCAAACCGAGCGTGGTCATCGACGGAGCGGACGCCAATACCTTCTTCAGTATCTTCACCGTGGGCTCGATCAACGCGGTGAACCAGGCGCTCTTCCCCGAGGGACAGGTCTATGACGCCCAGGCAGACGTCACTCTGGTGGAAGTCGTTAATTCCACGGGAATGGGAGGCATGCAGTTATCGAACACTGTGTTCAGTGGAAGCACGGGCAAGGTCGGAGTTGACGCGCGGGGAGTGCCGATTGCGGTGCGGTTAACCGTAGGCGACATCGATGCCGATGGCGATGCAATACCTCACCTATTATTTGGATCGGAATCGTTCACCGTGCAGGCAAATAACACCGGCTTGCGGATAACTGGAGGAGACTTAGTGCAAACCAACGGTGCTTCAATCGTAGTCGCCGAGAGTGATTCAACGACACGAGGCTTCGATCGATTGATCTCTCAGAACAACTTCAAGTCTGACAACACGCCTCAACCTACGCAAAGTATTAATGCCACCTTCGCCAACGAAGATGATGAGGAGATTACGGTCGAGGTTGATGAAATTACAATTGAGTGAAGCGATCTATTTGTTTTTTACCAGACAAGGCTTTTTTGCAAAAATTATCTGCTGGGGGTAAATGAATTAATCGTTGAGCGCTGACGAACTTAAGTGATCCCCTCCCCCTATCATTCGAGTATCACTAAAGTATCAAATTCTGTTCAGATTTGCGCCTTTACTGGCCTCAACGTTCCTATTGGCAAAAGCTATGCAATTCAAAGTTTGCGTACATAATTCCTTTGAGTTTAGAGAGTTGCCTTAACTTACCTCATGAGGTTCAAATTGTAATAAACTATCAGTAACGGTTTCGACTCCCGCCACCTCCACCAGCCTTCGCCATTGGCGAGGGCTGCCACGTCGTAGCTCATAGAGCGAAGACGGGTTTAACCGTACGAAAGTACCGTTCTCTACGGCTACGGCTTGGCAAGCCAGCTTAGGTAGTAATAAACACAACACTGTCCCCTTCGCCATTGGCGAGGGCTGCCACGTCGTAGCTCATAGAGCGAAGACGGGTTTAACCGTACGAAAGTACCGTTCTCTACGGCTACGGCTTGGCAAGCCAGCTTAGGTAGTAATAAACACAACACTGTCCCCTTCGCCATTGGCGGAGGCTGCCACGTCGACTTGTCAAGACATAGTCCTCTCGCTATTGCGAGACAGGACGACGGCTGAAGCTCATAGAGCGAAGACGGGTTTAACCGTACGAAAGTACCGTTCTCTACGGCTACGGCTTGGCAAGCCAGCTCAAAAAAAATTTACACTGCAGCTTCACTTGTAACGTAATCGCCCTCTTAGGCTAAGGCCTAGTTAGACCGTAGCTAAATTATGAAGGGATTCCATTATGTCTACATGATGAATTCTATAAAATACCCAAAAAGAATTTACGTTGGTTCAACTACTGACCTCGAATCAAGGCTCACCAAACACAATCACGGCGAAGTGCCCTATACCTCAAAGTATAAACCATGGCGCATTAAAACAGCTGTTGCTTTCTCCGATCCTAATAGAGCATTGGCCTTCGAAAAGTATCTCAAGACCGCTTCAGGTAGATCTTGTGCAAAAAAACACTTTTAAATCTCATCAGCCTTCGTTATTTGCGGAATCGACAGCGCAGCAAGGGGTCAGGCTCTGCATTCCGACATATAATTATGTATGTCAGAATGCAGAGCCTGACCCCTTTTGCCCTTTACAAGAGATAAAGGGAACTTCACTGAATACGGATTGGAGAAAACTCCAAATTCCTAATATCGCTATTTCAGGAGTTCAGGGAGACTGGAAAGGAAGAATACACGGTCAGTCTGTCAATCTTCTGTATCTTAAAAAAATAGGATAGAAGTTGTTAAGTATCCGCTAGAAAGTTTTCTTATATACAATGTTATCTTACTATCAAAGATTCTCGCAATCGGAGTATCACGACTATAAGCATAAGTTCTCTGAAAAAACTCAGTTAAACAACAATCTACTCTTATAAAGTAAACGTAAATTTGGAGATAATATAGTAATTCTTAATTTTTTAAAAGGGTAGAAGAAAGGAGAGAAGTAAATGGCTAGTAATGAAAATACCGATAATAAAGATAAGCCTTATATTAGTGACTCGAAGGAATTACTCAAAGAGGAAAGACTATATATATTTGAAGGTGATGAGTCTGCTGCGGTTAACAAAAAAAGCCTTATAGGGCTCGCAATATCAGGGGGTGGTATCCGTTCAGCCTCGTTTGGACTTGGAGTGATGCAGGCCCTAGTGCAGAGAGGGGTTCTTGAAAAAGTAGATTACTTATCGACCGTATCAGGCGGAGGATATATCGGGTCTTCGTTGACTTGGTTTCTTAATCAGGGATTGCCGGATGGAAAACCCACGGGTACCAATGAGTCCAATTTCCCTTTTGGAGGAAAGGGAGAAGGAGGGCGGTTAGGCCGCGACCGGAATCTCATCCTGGACTTCATTCGTCAGCATGGGAACTATCTTAATCCGGGTTATGGAATTAACCTGACTTCTTTGATTGCGGTTTTGCTTCGGAGCATGTTCGTTTCACTGTTTGTCTATCTGACGATGATCACGATCGTCATGATCGCGCTTAAAGTGTCAGACGTTTTCACAAGCCTGAATCTAATATCGATACTAGATATCAAGATACTGAATTCGTACAATCTGAATATCCTTCTATGGACAGCAATTTCCCTTTTAGTCATTCAATCGATATGCAATCTGGTTTTTTCCATTTGGACCGCTATTAGCGGAGTATTAGGATGGAAGCGATATAAAGGATTGATAGCGAGCCAGAGAGCGATCGGCTGGGGGTGGTCCCTGATTATCGGGTTCTTTTTAACAGGATCAATTCCTTACTTACATCAATGTATTGGAAATATTTGGGGCGAACTGATAACAGGAGGTGGGTTTACACTCATAGGTGCAATCACCGGTTTCATGCAAATGCGAAAAGAACAATCTTTAGAAAAGCCGAAGGGTGGAACTTTCTCAAAATTCCGCATCGTAATTGGTGCTTTTGCTTTGATCTACGGGTTACTGCTGATCGGTTATACATTCGCCGGTATATTCGTGGGGTTAACGGGAGACGAATGGTGGATCTGGTTGATTGTATTAGTCCTTGTTGCAGCAATTTTTGGGACCATCACAAATCTCAATTACATTGGACTCCATCGGATGTATCGAGATCGACTAATGGAAACTTTCCAGCCAGATAAAAAAAATATCATAGAGAACCAATGGGGGCGAGCCATCGAGGCCGATCACGCTTTGCTGGAAGATATGTGCACAGGCGACCACAAGCGCCCATATCACTTGATCAATGCAAATATCGTACTCGTCGATTCTCCCACGTCGAAGTATCGTGGTCGGGGCGGTGACAGCTTCATTCTATCTCCTCTCTATTGCGGTAGCGATGCAACCGGCTGGCGAAAGACAAAAACTTATATGAAGTCAATGGCGAGCCGTGGGGTTACCCTGCCAACAGCAATGGCGGTTTCCGGAGCTGCTGTAAATCCGAATACCGGAGTCGGCGGGAAAGGCGTGACACGAAACAAACTGGTATCGACATTGATGTCGTTCCTGAACCTCCGGTTGGGTTACTGGGCGTCTAATCCTAAGCTCTCAAAAATCTGGCCGTTTCCTCCAAACTTTATTTTCCCTGGAATCAGGCAGGGGATTCTCGGCAGTGGACTTACTGAAAATAAAAGAATTATCGAATTATCAGATGGGGGGCATTTCGAAAATCTCGCCCTATATGAATTGATTCGTCGTAAAGTAAAAGTTATCATCGTTTCAGATGGTGGCGCCGATCCGAATTACAAGTTTGAAGATCTTGCAAATGCTGTCGTGCGCGTGCGCGTCGATTTCGGGGCAAAGATAAAATTCAGGGACGATACAGATGCTAACCTTGAAGGTATCCTTCCCGGTTCAGCAGGTAAGGGGATATTAGTTAAAAAGTATAACCTGGCAAAACGTGGTTTTGCTATCGCAGATATTGAGTATGCCAAAGGACTCGATGCGCCTCAAGGTGAGCAGCCAATTAAAGGAGTGATGATTTACATCAAAACAACCCTTGTTCCTGATCTCCCAGAAGATATCTATGGATATAAAAGTGCTCACCCGACCTTTCCAGATCAGTCAACCACAGATCAGTTTTTCGACGAAGGACAATTCGAAGCTTACCGCGAACTCGGTTATCAACTCACTAAGAAAATGCTACGAGATAATGCGGCAGCGGGGTGGTCCTGGATTCCGAATGTTGAACAGATTAATTAGCGTAATGATTTACGCCTGTGGAGTGACTCCCAAAAATCGTATCATTTACAGTGAGAGTTTATCCGGATAAACGGATAACCTCAATGAAAAGAAAAAGATACACAACAGAACAGATCATCGCAATTGCATCGCACTTCTCGAGCGTCTGCCTCATTTGTTAACATTCAAGAATGTCTTCGATTCATTCCACCAACAATTTTAACAATATCAATCGTCGCACTTTTATCAAGTTAAGCACTGCGGCGGTGATTTCAGGTTTTTCCGGATGCCATCCTCTCCCCTCTTCATTCAATTTTCCGATTGAAATAAATGACGACCTATTGCGCGGACATCTTGTCTTTCAAAATGCCGATACAGTTTTCGAAAAAATACCTCCGCAAAAATGTGATACTTTGATCGTAGGAGCTGGCATTGCCGGATTAACGGCGGCAGTCAATCTCCTAGATGACCATTTGATTATCTGCGATGTCGGAAAAGCAATTGGCGGAAGTTCTAGTGCTGAAACATTCCAGGGAATTGACTTCTCGCAAGGGGCTCATTACGAACTGGAATACCCTCACTATTACGGCTCCGAAGCCCTGGAATTCTTATCCAAATTGAAGGTCATTCAATTTAATTCCCAAAGGCAAGTTTGGGAGTTTACAGAACACCAATACCTTATCAACCAGGAATATAAGAATCGATGTTTAATTGACGGTAATTACAGAAGCAGCGCTTTACCCGACAATGAAACAACCTACAAATTCGAGGAGTTAATCCATCGATATTCAGGTCAGCTTCCTATGCCGACAAGGATCATTCCCCAAAAACTCCATTCTCTAAACCACCTAACCTTCCATGATTTTCTAGACCAACACAATCTCTTGAGTTCACCCGAGTTTATTCAGGGAGTCGACTATAGGTTGACTGATGATTATGGATCGGGAATGAATGATGTCTCTGCCTTGGCCGGCCTGCATTATTATCAATGTCGTCCGTATTATACCGATTTGGTCAATATTTTTTCCCCACCCGAAGGTAACTTTTATTTTGCCAAAAAAATGCTCGATCAGTTATCCCAGGATCAAATTCTGACTTCTCACCTGGTCAAACGAATTTACCCGGAGAATAGGGAGTTTCGGGTTGAAGTAATCGACCTGGATCAAAATCAACAGAAGACATTCCAGGCAAAACGGATCATCTATGCGGGACAAAAACATGGACTAAAATACATTTTCCCAGAGGAAGCACAGTTATTTTCAAACAACCTATATGCTCCTTGGGTGGTGTTTAATTTTATATTAAATGGCACCGTCCCATCTAAATATTGGCAAAACGAAATAATTGGGTATGATCGTGACCTATTAGGATTTGTGAATTCGCAAACTCAAAATCCAAATCCTGACCGGACAGTCCTAACCACCTATTATTGTTTGCCGAGAGAGTATCGTTCCTCGCTGATCCACTTGAATCAAAATCCAAAATTCTGGGTCAAGCGCACTATACAAAGCATAGCTCTCAGCCTGAAAAAGGATATAACGCCACAAATCCAAAAGTGCTTTATCAAATTGTACGGCCATGCCATGCCGATTCCTCGGCCGGGCTATCTTTTGACCGACAAAAATAAAAAAAGAAAATATCCGAGTTTAGTCTATGCCGGAGTCGACACTGGCAGGTTGCCCCTCTTTTTTGAAGCGATCGACTCCGGTGTTATGGCCGCCGCATTACTTAAAAAGATTTAATCAGAAAAATGAATTCCTTTATTTTTCCTTTTTGCAATACCCTGTCACTACACTTCGGTGTCTTTTTATTTGAATCAAATCCCCATCCTGTTTCGGATTGTCAGAACAGCAAGAGGCGCTAACTCTCCTAAGATCAATGTATTGCGGTGAATGATGAGCTTTGTATTGTTGATATTCATAATTCTCGCTGTGGACGCATTAATTTTCTTCATCATTACCTCCCGTTCCCAAGCCGAGAAGAGTGATGAGGCGGCCGAAGCCGGATTGGATTTGCGCATCGAGAATGTGCGGGCTTTTATATCTGATAATTGAACAGTCTCTGCCCCGAATCTATCACTTCAGACAACATTAATTGTGGGCAGCAGTCGGCCCGATCGCACTCTTACTTCGTAAATCACTTCCTGATACCCTTTGCGTCGTCCGCGGATAATATAATTGCCCGGTAAAAAGCTTTGGGTCTGTTGCCCCTTAAATTTACCGAGCATTTTATAACCAGACACACTCACCTAAGTTCGGCTGTCGGATGAAAAGACTAGATCCACTGGCTGGCTTTGTTCTTTTAAGAGTTGTTGAAGCTCTCTGGCTCTATCATCAAGTGGTAAGTAATCGGGTTTGATGGCCATGGCCGCATTTAAAATCTTTAATAGCTTTCTGATATTCGCCACGGGTCGCGTCGTTTTCAGCGACTTTGAGGAATGATTTAAAACGAATAAGACTAAGCTCAATCTCATCATACTCCCCCTCTAACCGGCGTTCTATCTCCTTTTCCCGTTCCGTATCAATACGGGCCTTGTGTTCTCGCATCCTCAAAAGCTCCTGCTGATGGGTACGCTGTATAGCACGAACCTCCTCCATATCGCGGATTTCTTGCGCTTTTGGCGGCTGAAAGCGTACTAGACCCAAACGCAAATACGAGCAGGAGAAAATACCATATAAATTCACCACAGAATGACGGTATCTAACCTTCACTGCTTTCATTTGAAGTCGCAAAGCTACTAGTATATTGCTACCCTCTGCTTCAATGTAGTGCCAATAAATAGGATAACGATACCCCCCACGCCTCATTCTAGAAATTAAATTAGCTTTCCATTTTTGGGCAACAGTTGGAGTCGTAATACTTAAGCGATTAAATAGTTCAGCGTGATATCTTTATAGATAAATCAATGAAAAGTGTTCAATCGTCATCACTCTGATTAATCTGAAGCCGAATCCATTCCGGTCTGTGATCAGGCAGAAACTGTGGTAACTGGCATAGTTTTCGCGGCCATCTTCATTTCATAAAATGCCGGTTTTTGGGGCGTTACGATTGGTGTTAACCCTAATATATAAAATAACTGTTGTTGTCTAATGACCTTTAACATAAACAATCCGCTGGAAAACTCATAACATTGGATCGATAATTTTCGATACAATGGAATATTCATATTGAGGATTTCCATGAAGAAGGAAAAATAACTGTAGAGCGTTCTTAGTGTGACCCTATCATGTCTTCAACTGCAAAAAAGAAAACTGAATCGACGGAAAGTCTCGTCTTGGGGTTTAGTATGTTTATCATGGGCGGCTGCGGACTGGCTTATGAATACACATTCAGTAGAGTCGCTTCCGACCTTTTAGGCAACTCTGCGCAGCAATGGGCCATTATAATCGGGGTAATGCTCTTTTTTATGGGAGTAGGTGCGGACCTACAGAAATATCTTAAAGAACACCGCTTGATAGATAAACTCATTTTGAGCGAAATTGCCTTAGGGTTGTTTGGCGGTTTTGGTCCGATTACCATGCTTTACGCCTATGGAAGTTTCCCCTTTCACTACATTCTCGTACAGTATTTCTTTATCAGCGCGGTCGGCCTTTTGATCGGGTTGGAAATTCCGTTGATTACTCGAATCAATGAAGCTTATTCATTGAATTTGCGAGTCAATCTTAGCCGGATTCTCAAGATGGACTACATTGGGTCTTTATGTGGCGCTCTCTTCTGGATCTTTGTCCTACCCAGATTTTTCACTATGGTGCAGACCGCCTTTGTCCTTGCATTTATAACAGTTGGAGTGGCAGGAATTGCCTTAATTTATTTTCGGTCGCTCATTCATCACTTTGTCCCACTTGTCACCCTGGTAGCCCTAGGTCTTTCCACCCTAGGATATTCCTTCTATATGGCCCAAAATTGGACTAGTTTTACGGAACAGAAGTTATTTCGCGACCGGATTATTTTTTCCCAAACAACCAAGTACCAGCATATAGTTCTGACCCAATCTACCTCCAGAGAAATTTCATGTTACATAAACGGGCGGCTCCAATTTAACAGTGCTGACGAATATATATATCATGAGAACCTTGTTCATCCTGCCATGATGATTGCTCCCCGCCGCAGGAATATCCTCATTCTAGGTGGTGGTGACGGTCTCGCATTGCGGGAGGTATTGAAATACCCAGATGTAGATTCAGTCACTCTTGTCGATATTGACCCGGTGATGACTCAATTGGCATCGAAGAATCCCTATTTCGTTCAGTTAAACAAGAACAGTTTGGCCAGTGCCAGATTGACGGTGGTGAAAAATAATGCCCTAGCGGATGCCGGAGTGGAAAAGATGAGGATGCTCAATCAGAAATCAAGGAACAAGTCGATCGCCGAAGAAGTTGCTCAAGTCAGTATTCTTAATCTCGATGCCGTCAAGTTCGTGCAACAGATTTCTGGAAAATATGACGTTATTATCATGGATTTTCCCGATCCTAATGCTCTCGATTTAGCCAAACTCTACGCTCAGCATTTTTATGTTATGGTGTCGAATCGTCTTTCCGTGGATGGTGTTCTCGTACAACAGTCGACCTCTCCAGTAGGTGCGCGTGAATCTTTTCTGTGTATTGGGCGTACGATGAAAAGCGCCGGGCTAATGGTGATTCCATATCATGATAATATACCCTCTTTTGGAGAGTGGGGTTGGTGGATCGGGGGTCATGAGAAGCACTATTCCAGTGACGAGATTGCTAAAGCTATAAGTAATCTGAATGAAATGTTGGTACCAACCCGTTATTTAACACCTGCCGTCATTCAAACTTCCCTTGTTTTTGGCAAAGAGCAGCTTTATTCCGAATACAACGATATTTCGACTATTAATTCCGCTCGAGTCTACGATTACTATATTAAGGGATGGAAAAACAACCTATAGTCGGTTTAGATTTCATCAGTAATTTAACCAAATGGGGCTTTTTTTATTTGCACAATCTTATGATTAAAGATAATTAGATAAAAAACTAGAACCTTAGAAACGTGAGTGAATCAAATTATAAATATCTGACCTGGGCTGCTATTATTCTTGTTATATGGGTTGTTTTTTCCATCACCTGCTCGAAGAAGGATGAATATGAAACCGCGGCCGATGGATTGGATCTACAAGCGGTTGGTGCGGTTTTAAAAAAGGCTAAGGACGCCGAAGAATTCGAAAAGCTCCTAAATGACCCTAACGTAGGGGTCAACAATCTCGACCTCGATGAAAATGATCTGGTCGATTTTATCAAAGTGACGGAATATGGAAATGAAAGCGTTAAGGGATTTTCTTTAACGACGGAAACCGCTACAGATCAGGAACAGGAGATAGCAACGATTGAGATAGAAAAAACTAGTAATCAGGAAGCAGATGTACAAATTCATGGCAACCGCCAGATTTACGGAGACACCAATTACTATCACTCTCGGTTCTCAGTATTGGACTTTATTTTAATCTCCTATATGTTCAGACCGCACCCGTATTATGCATCACCTTGGCGCTATGGCTACCGCCCTTCCTATTACAGGCCCTACCCGCATGCCCCCGTAACGACTTACCGGAACCGTACCTCATCGATGACTCGGTCTTCTGGTATGACTAGAACGAGAAGCAGCAGTCTTACCTCTACTGTTAAATCTCCCAATGCGGGCAAAAGCGCATCCAATATTAGGTCGCCTTTGAAACAACCGACCTATTCACAAAAAAACTTTCAAACACGAAATCCGTCAAAAAAGATTAAATCAGGTGGATTTGGCCGAAGTCCTTCCCGTCCATCCGTGCGAAGTTATAGGTCTTTTGGGGGGAAATAACAGAATAATTGTCACAACAAGTAATAGGCGATGGAAAATATAATTCAGACGTGGTTCGATACGGAAGCAGCACTAGATTTGATCGACCCTCATGCCGTGATCTATCTTGTAGTTACCGGATTGGTTTTATACGTCGGAAAGTTGGTTAACGATTGGCTGACACCTTATAAGCTTAATGAGCAACTAACCGAGGTGGACAACAAGGCGGTAGCTTTGTCGTTCAGCGGATATATCCTTGCCTTGGGAATCATTCTTTGGGGGGTTCTTTCGACCGATTCTTCAATTACTCCAACGGGGAGCATGAGTCGTGACCTCATCGCCAACCTTGTAGATACCGCCATATGGGGAGGAATTGGTATCGTTTTGCTCCAAATAGCTCGTTTAATTAACGATAAAATTCTCCTCTACCAGTTCAATAATACGAAGGAACTCGTTGAAGATAAGAATGTTGGCACAGGGGCAGTCCAATGCGGAACCTATATTGGATCTGCGTTTATTATTAGGGCAGCCTTGTCGGGCGAAGCTACCGAGAGCTTCCTGGTTTCATTGACGTCTACGCTTGTCTTTTTTATCTTGGGTCAATTAGCTTTTATTCTCTTTTCAAAACTGTACCAGATTGTCAGCCGATACGACCTCCATGGAGAAATAGAGAAAGACAACGTTGCCGCTGGTGTCAGCTTCGGAATGACCCTAACTGCGGTGGGAGTTGTGCTCTCAGGTTACATCTTAAGATCCGACTCTATCGTAGGATTGGCACTTTGGTTCGTTCTCAGTGCATTTCTACTTCTTGTTCTCCGATACGTGGTTGATAAGCTTTTGTTGCCTGGGAAGATATTAGACGAAGAAATTAGTCAGGATCGTAATTGGGGGGCTGCCTTAGTTGAAGGTTCAGCTGCTCTTGGCCTCGCATTAATCTTAACGGCGGCATTTTAGAAAATCCCCCTTTGACCGACGGCAAATGTGAGTGTCAATATTATCATTTTCCTTTCTTCCTCGTTAATTTGAATGATGGGGCGTCCCTACACAGTATCCGAGGACAAAAAAAAACAGTATGCGGGAATTTACGTCCTCGAGTACATGATAAATAATTCGGTGGCCTTTCCCCTTCTTTTATCGGGTCCCAACGCTGACCTGGAGTCTATCTTGGAGTGGCATTTAATCAAGGGGTATGTTGATATACGGGATAAAGAAAAGTATGTTCCTACTGAAAAGGGGCACGAAGTGCTGACCAAATTTCTAGCTCGTTATTCTGAATACCTTAACGTTTTCGATATCTACTGCGCCGTCGACTTGGAAGCGGGTGAATTTGCATTTGCCTCTTACTTTGACTACGAAAACGCTTCTGCCTGGCGCGCTTTTATAAACGATGAGCGCTGGGAGGACCTGAGAATTGCGGTCGCCGAATTTAAAAAATTAGGTCCGGTGGAAATTGTATTTATGAATTTTATTGCTGAAAAACGATTCGGGAGGGATAGCACCGGATGGCAATTTGATTTACTTCTGGGCACTGTATGGGATGAGATTCTCGAAATTTGCAACACCTCGATACGGTGGCAAGACCTAGGCTACGAAGATGAAGAGGGTGAAGTTTCGGGCGAGCAGGCAATCAAAGATATTATCACCCAGGGTGCTGAACTAATAGTCAATTTACACAAAAAAGAAGCCCGTCTAGCGCTGCCAATCGAGCATGAGGATTCGAAAGATGGTAATCGAATAGAAGAAGTGGTGGAACATGTAGTTATCAAGGAGCACCCGGTTGATTATTATTACGACTACTACGATCCTTATTATGTTTCTCCTCCTTTTCGGTCGGGCTGGATGAGCTAACACCTACTTATTCGATGATGTTACCAAGGCTGATACGGTGGTTTTTAAGAGGGAATGAAATACAGTTTCGGGTGGGAAAAGCTCTAGTCGTTGCGATAGGATTAAACCTTATTTTTGGCATTGGGTTTTATTTCGTTGAGCGCGGTATACAAGAGGGACTCACTCTCGCCGATTCCATCTGGTGGGCTATGGTAACCATGACAACGGTTGGCTATGGAGATTTTTATCCCAAAACTTTTGTCGGACGATATATTATATCATATTCCGTCTTTATAGTCGGGATCGGGTTCTTAGGCTATTTGCTAGGCACTGTCGCCGAAGCTATGATTGAGAAAGTTACTAAAAAGAGAAGAGGAATCATGAAGATTAAATCGAAGAATCACGTTATTATCTGTAACTGCCCTAGTACTGAAAAAGTCTTGCAACTGGTAAGAGAATTACGGGCTAATAATCAATATTCGGCATGCACTTACGTTTTGGTAACCGAAAAGTTTGACGAGTTACCCGACGAATTCAAAGAAACCGACGTAATTTTCCTCAAAGGGAATCCCATGTATGAGGACGTTCTCTTGAAAGCAAATGTCACCGAATGCGACGGTGTGATCGTACTTGCCAATGATCCACTTGATCCGGACTCCGATATCCAGACTTTTGCTATTGGCGCAATTGTGGAAATGATCTCTAGTGAATATAATCGGGATATTAAGGTAGTGACTGAACTGGTCAGCAAGAAAAACTTTAAAATGATGCGTCGAGCTCAGACTGACGGAATCGTATCCACTGACGGAATTACCGATTGTCTTCTTGTTCAGGAATATCTCTATCCCGGCCTTCACGAAGTTTTTCAACAGATCATTACTAATATTGAAGGAAGTCAGTTTTATATATTTGACACTCGGTTGGACGGATTTAAAGTTTCCGATATACAAGTAGCGGTTCTAGAACATCCCGAAAATTTACAAGTTATCGGAATTTTTAAGAATGGCCATCCAATCTTAAATCCACCAAAAACAATAAAGATTGAAGCTGGGGACAGACTGATCATGCTAGCTGATAATAAAGGTGATTTTAGGTCTATTGAAGAAGATATATTGAAGAAGAAAATTGCCTGAAGGATATCCTTAAAGTGTAATACAAAAAAGTTATGGCTATGAAAGAGGTATTTATCTATGTTAGAAAAGAAGAAGAAATTATCCGATTTCTGAACCTTCATAATTTCGAGGTTGAAGATTTGGGAAACGGCGTTTATCGAGTCGTCAGGGAAGAGGAATTGCCTGTATTTATCAGCATCAGCGAAAGTGGTCTATATTTTGAAGTAGACTTAGGTAATATTTCCTCTTTCGTCAGTGAGAATTTACTTTTTAAACTTTTGGATTTGAATACGGAAATTCAGCCTGTCAGTTTCGGAATTAATAATACTAACCCCGACGATCCTCGCTTGGTTTTGGTCGAGAGTCGTGAAACCGGCGATCTTAACGATCATGAGATCCTAAGCGTATTTGATGCCTTCGAGCTTTCAGTAGATAAAGCAGAGGAATTACTATCAAACGTAATCCAATAACAGCAAATCAAAATAAACGTGTCGAAAGTTTTATCATCAAAAAGGAAACGCTATGAGTATCATTAAACGATTACTTAAAATTGGAGAAGCCTCGATCAACAAAGGGATCGATCAAATGGAAAAACCAGAGTTAATGCTTGATCAAGCAATTAAGGACAAAAGTAACCATATCAGCGATGCCAAGAAAGCAATTCAGGAATGCATTGCCACAGAACGGAAAACCAAAGCTCTTTTAGAAAAGGAAAAAGCGGATAAAGATTCCTGGGAACATAAAGCTGAAGCGGCCTTAAACGCTGGCAAAGAAGATTTGGCTGTAAAAGCCATCCAACGCGCCTCCGAACATGAACAGAAGGCTAAATCTCTAGAAGAAAACTGGCAGACTCAAAGAAAGTCGGTGGACTCACTTAAAACGGATATCCACAAAATGGATGATGAATTGGCCGAATTTAAGCGCAATAAAGATTTTATTATAGCGCAGAGCAAGGTAGCTGATGTTAAAAAAAATATTTATGAAGCGAAGGCAAAAATATCTAAAAAACATAACGGTGATGACTTAATGGCTCGGATGAAAGCCAAAGCCGAACGAAGTGAATACGAAGCGGAAGCCGCCAAGGAAATGGCCGAATCATTTACCGGTCAAGATTCAGTAGAAAAAGAGTTCGAAG
This sequence comes from Opitutales bacterium, assembly GCA_963692525.1. Classification (GTDB taxonomy): domain Bacteria; phylum Verrucomicrobiota; class Verrucomicrobiia; order Opitutales; family PNEW01; genus PNEW01. The sequence goes on along the minus strand of OY829953.1, from coordinate 3,414,778 downwards.
AGCTCGGTAGCACAAGTGCGAGTAAGGAGGTTCAAGACAAACTTGAAGCATTAAAAGCGAAATTGGGTAAGACAGCGTAAGGATGATTCCCTGCAGATTTACTCGAAGTCTATAGTTAAAAATGTCGGGACGGAGTCTCAAGCGATGCGATATCAACGTTTGCAAAACTTGCCATCTAGTTCCACACAGGAATACTAAAATAAGCATTCAACATCTTATAAATCGTCAACCTTCCCCGATGGAATTTGCAGGCTAAACAGGATTCTAGATTGCGGATACGAATGGAGTGTAGATGAAAAAAGTTGTTGCTGATTCAATTTATTCCGATTCAAATGCCTTTCGGGTTCTGGGCCGACATCTTATCGTCGAACTTTATGCATGCGCTCCAAAATTATTGAATCGCATAGACCTACTAAAACAAGCCCTGGTGGAAGCCGCCAATGCTGCCGGTGCAACAGTGGTAGAAAGTGTCTTCCACCGATTTAGCCCTCAGGGATTAAGCGGTGTGGTAGTTATTACTGAAAGTCATATTACGGTGCACACTTGGCCGGAACACGCCTATGCCGCTGTCGATATCTTTACCTGTGGAGATTTTGAGAAAGCAGAGAAAATAAAAAACTCTCTTGTGGAGCGATTTGCAGCTAAGGAATCCAGAACGAAAGCGATAAAGCGCGGCATCGAGTTGCCGATGGTTAAATAACACTAAAAGCGGCGGGTTTGTTATCCGACTGACGGTTACACATGCAAAATTTGTGGTGGGTGATGTCAATATAATAAAGAACGTGGTCATGGGTGCAGGAACATTTAATCCCTGAACAGCGACCGCAAGCAACCACAGCGTTTTATCACTTACGGTATACTAGCCTTATTACCCTAACCCCGAAAAACGCTCTCACCTCTCGCTGTGACTTAAGAATGATAAGTTTGAGATTGGTTACGTGCATCGTCAATAAGCGCTCGCTATTGCGACTGCAAATTTTGGTACGAAAAACAGGGCCTGCCCGAATATAACTGCCAAGTTAGGATTCTAACCTGTGAGGATAGTCATTTAAAAAGTATGTAATCACTAGAGATATTCTAGTGTCCCTCCCTAAGGTGCTATGACAGCTGTTTTAATATGAGACCACGCTAAAATTTCTTAATAAAAAATAGTTTTTATCACGCACGAAGATTTGCCAAAAATTTGCTAATTTTCATTCATTTTGTTGTATTTGCCTGCATTTTTAAAATTTCATAAGATGCTTAGAGTAACGAATAGCGGAATTAAAGTGCAATTGGGTGAAAGCAGATGAACGGTCCGAACAGGTTCGACTCCCGCCTGAGTTTATCGAAGGGCATTAACTTATCGAAGAGCCATCCGATTTATTATATATAATTTCTGAATCGTTTGAAGTTTTTCGTCTACATTCTCAGTTGTGCAGATGGATCATTCTACATTGGCCATACTGTTAATCTGGAATCAAGAGTGACAAAATACAATAGTGGACAGGGGCCCCGATATACGAAGCACCGTCGACCGGTACGAGTAGTGTATTTTGAAGCGCACGACTCACGAGAGTGTGTAATAAAAGAGAAAAGCAGCTGAAAGGGTGGTCACGTAAGAAAAAGAAAGCACTGATGAACGGGAAAATTAATTAATAAAGAAAATATCGTTATTTTTTATTAACCTAATCTCTCGCACCACCTTTTGCCTTTCTAACCTGACAATTGCTCAGCGAGTGACGCGTGCAAAAGTGCATCGTCTTCCACTATGTAAGTTCTCAAAATAAATAATCAGCTTCTATTATATTTATAAGGCGTTTAGAATTCCGCCTATAGCCCTCGCTCAAAATAAATTTACGGTTAGGTTAGATTACTAACCACCCTGACAAGTAATGCTACATAAGCATATATTATTCGCTGTAATTGCTATAATTCTAAGCAGCATCCAGTGTCTTTACGCACATAATGCGGCCTTCCCACTGCCAAATGATAAAATTGATGAATACCCTTTTAACATGGTAGGTAAAGTTTCATCTGGGGACTTTGTGGGATCAGGAGTTGCAATTTCACAAAAGGTCGTGCTCTCTGCAGCCCACGTATTTTTTGATGATGAAAAATTAGACTGGTTCTCAAGTCCTTTTAAATGGAACAGACAGCATTCTCCCTCGAATACATTCTTTAGGATGAGCGCAAGATCATATCGTTTTTTTTCAGATTATGCAGAGGCAACGCGACGATTTGGTAACGATGATGAAACGACTTCATGGGAACAATTTAACCTCGACGCAATATGTCTAATATTTTTTGAAGAAGTTGCAAATGGCGGCAATGCAGGATGGGGAACAAATTACATCACAGAAAATATCAATAAAATGATCATTGGTTATCCCCATATTAACTATAGTAATTTCGATTCCAGACTGGATATGATGCATTCTACCAGCTTATCAGGTAGTTCCGCAAATTACGAATTAGTTAATTATATTGATAGGTTGGGTTTTGCAAGAAACGTATACTTAACTTATGATCTATCAGCTGGACCAGGAAGTAGTGGAGGCCCTCTTTACGGGAGAATTGCTTATGCAGATGGTTCAATCGATTGGGGGGTAATCGGTATTCATGTAGGCGGAACGGTCGGAGAAGATTCTGTCGATCTCAACATCGACGAAGGTGTTTCAGATTTAATCAAAGATTCAGTATCCGACACAACAACAACACCATCTGACGATCATGGTGATAGTCGACATACAGCTACATTTATTGATCTAAACAGCACTACTTCTGGAAGTATAGAAGCTGAAAGCGACATAGATTATTTCCGTATTGAATTAATCCGTGCTGGAACAATTACTGCTTTTACAACAGGTAATACCGATACACTTGGAACATTGCAAAATGTTTCAGGTAACGTAATCATAACTAACGATGATAGCGGTTAGGATAGAAATTTCTTAATTAAACGAGAACTCAATCCGGGAACATATTATATTGAAATCAGCCATTTCTCCAATGAAGAAACTGGTAATTACACATTCCAGATTGATTATGCAGAAGCGATCAACTTGCCGGACTTAGTCGTAGACTCAGTAAACGTAGCCAGTATGTCAGTGACTGCAGGCCAAAAGATCAGAGTTGATTTTGATCGAAGTAATATAGGAAGCGAAGACGCTGTAGGATTTTCTCAAAGATTATACCTATCAGAAAATGAAACCATTACCACTTTCGATACTTTATTGGTTGATTTTGCAAAGAAAGATATGAGTGCAGGAACCTCCCAAAATTTATTTTTTGAGGTTATTATACCTGAAGACACGACCCCTGGAACTTATTACATTGGTTATATTCTCGATGCAGATAGGGAGATAAAAGAAACAGATGAGAGTAATAATTCAGGTTATGTGGAAATTACTGTGACGAGTTCATTTACAGACGATGATGATGCTAATCGATTAAATTTGGTGCTTGATGGCTCAGGAGATATAGCTGGAGAGAATATTAGACATCCCAACGGAAACGTATTTGACCAGGTTTTGCTCACAGGTCAGAGCATCGCGTTGCAAGCAAAGCCGGGGCAGATCACCCGCGTCTCCTTCATGGATATAAACCAGGACATAGTGCAGGTAGAATTCTCAGGCGAGGGGACCTTTACTGTATCCTTGGATCCAGGTTCCTTCTTACCTGCGTCTCTGCCCTCACGATACAATCAGGACGTAATGTATGTGACTGGTAAGCCGACCGTGGTAATAGAAGGAGCAGACTCCAACACTTTTTTCAGCATCTTCACAGTAGGGACTATAAACGCAGTGAACCAGGCGTTATTCCCTGATGGTCAGGTCTATGATGCTAAAGCTGACGTAAAACTTGTGGAAGTAACCAACTCAACAGGGTTTGGGGGTATGCAATTTTCAAACACAGTTTTTTCGGGTAGCACAGGAAAGGTTGGAATTGATGCTCGCGGGATACCTATATCAGTGCGCTTAACAATAGGTGACATCGATGCCAGTGGCGATGCGGTGCCGTATTTACTGTTTGGTGATGGTTCTTTCACGGTGCCCGCAGGTAACCCCGGTTTGCGGATCACCGGAGGAGACCTGACTCAGACGAACGGAGCTTCGATCGTAGTCGCGGAGAGTGGATCGACGACTCCCGGATTTGAAACCTTGATCACGCAGAACAACTTCAAGTCCGACAACACGCCACAACCGACACTGAGCATCAATGCCACATTCTCTAATGAAGATGGTGATGACATCACCGTCGCAGTAGATGAGATAACAATTGAGTAATCTCGACATAATATCCAAGGCATACGACCAGTTTTTAGCTTCATACTACCCTAAGGTAGAGTCGATCACAGAAGCAGGATGACTGGCATATACACCTGCAGCGCAGCAAGGGGTCAGGTTCTGCATTCTGACATATAATTATGTATGTCAGAATGCAGAGCCTGACCCCTTTTGCCTTTTTCGATGAACGAATCGTGAATGAAATTCAGCCTGATGAACTGAATGCCTACCTCGACTCACCAAAAGGACGCTCGAGAGCCGTACCTTCCCTAAAAACCTGGAATTATCGACGTGGTTACATAAGCACTTTTTTCAAGTTCTGCTTGTCGAAAAAATATAAGGAGAAAATCCAATCCTTGAAGTCCCTCAGTATAAAATTAAACAACGCAGGGGCACAGCAGAAATACTCTCAGTTGATGAAGCTGCTGAACAAATGAAGTGGCTGGAAACTGATCGCTGTTTTCCCTACCGTCTTTTCATTCATCAGCGGATGAATCCATTGGGACTTCAAGGACAAAAAATTGATTCTCTAATTTCGGAAACGGTCTTTTGAAAACTCTTGGCACATTTTGTATCCATGGATTCCCTAGACGTAATCCCCAATAAGCAAGATGGCCGAGCCATGAAAGGAATTGAAATGGTTTAGGCACTAGTGATTTCCATTTGTCGATTGCCTCACAACCCATTTGTAAAAGGATATAGGCTTCATTTTTTTCGTTGTGACGAAGGGCTAGATTGCATTTTTGAAAGAGCGAAGCGTAGCTTTTCACCGAGCGATAGACGGCAGTATAATCACCTTTGAGGATTAAAGTCTGCCCTCTCACTGTCGATTCGCGGCAAAGAATGATTCCACCGGGTTCTAGGCATTGTCTCAGACGCCTCAGTAGGACAATCACATTATTTTCGTCCAGATACATAAGTAGGCCACCAAGAAAAATCAGCTGATAGCGTTGATCGGGTTGAAAGGACAACGCATCACCGAGAAAAGCACGCATATTACTATGCTGTGAACAGCGTTTTTCTAGCTCTGTGTAGAGGGAACTACTGCCTTCAAGCGCGTCGACTCGCGTGAAACTACGCGCGAACTTTTCGGCCCAATAGCCCATGCCACTGCCGAGATCGAGGGCAGCCCCGTTACGGTCTACGCTCTGAATAAGTTTCTCAACGATCTGCGCTTCAATACCAAAGCGGTAATTTCCTGCACTTGCCGGAAAACCGTAACCATCCATCATATACGGCCCTAGGATCGTAGGTGTAACCTGCTCCCAGTATAGGTCGACCACTTCTTTGTCGACCTCAGGCATGGGTGGCTTCCGATCTACTGACCAGGTTGAAGTGTGAGTCAAGACTTAATGATGGGCAGCCGGGCATGGGTTGTCTCCCAAGATAATTGAGTCTATAAAAAGAGTGTTGGTGTTTTAGGTTGTTGATCCTGCTCCTATCATCCGTTGATATAGAATAACCGCCAACCATAAATTAAAGTCAGCACAAGGGTATAAACAGTAATGCCGTAATACCAACCTCCATCAAGTTTAGGAGTTCTAATTGGCGCCACGTTTACAATCGCCAATCCCATCACTACGATATAAAGTAGCGGGGTAAAAACTAATGAACTAATAAAACCATCGAAAACAAAAAGCAACGTTAAGAAAATACCATTATTATCAATGGCTAAACCTTGATAGGTTGATTCTCCTACCAAACCGAAGACATTAAAGTAACTCAACCGAAATACTCCCGCTGCCACAATACAAAATGCTCCGGGCACGAACCAGGGACTAAATTCACCGTAGCTTAATAAAACAATCGCAGGGCAAACACCAAAGCTGACAATGTCGATCAGTGAATCAAGCTGCCCTCCCAACATCCGTTGTTTGTCACTACGGCCTTTCATTCTTCGGGCGATTTTACCGTCACTCCAATCAAAGAATACGGCCCAGGCCAATCCAATCATTGTTGCGGAGAAATTTCCGAGAATCGCGAAGTAGATTGCAAGTACAGCACAAAAAAGTCCTGTCAACGAACAGATATTCGGTAAATCTTTGGCAAAGGAAAGTATTGTCGGCGTCTCCTGCGAGGTATTTATTGCGGACATTAATTGTTCACATACTTTGATTTATTATCAGAATTTGTATTATTTTTCGGTGCCAGTATGGAGTTTAAGACCGCAACAATAGTTGCATTTTCAGCAGGAGTACGGCTAGCGATACGAACATAGCGGTTAGATTCTGGCATGCTTTTACCTTCACAATGTTTGATATAAATATTGTGTTCCACAAATAATTGTCGTGTGACTTCAGGCCCAGTGGGTGCATGATCCGGAAGACGACAGAAAATATAGTTAGCATCTGGCTTGTAGACAGTCATGCCTTTGATAGTACATAATTCTCGATAAAATTGATCTCGATCAGCACGTACCTTGGCGCAGCTGATCTTGAATTCTTCACGGTATTCAGGTGCATGGCGCAAAAAGGCCTCGGCTAAACCATTGAGATTCCAGATCGACACCCCTTGTCGAACTTTTTCGGTAAAGGCCGTGTTGGCGCTAAGCATGTAACCAATTCGCAGACCACAGATACCATAGGCTTTACTCATGCTTTTGAAAATCGCAAGATTGGAGTATTCCGCAATATCGAGCTCTAGCGTAATTTGATCAGGCTCTTCGGTAAAATCGATAAAAGACTCATCCACAATCAGCATGCAATCATGCTCAGTTAACTTGCCTAACAAACGAATAAGATCAGATTTGGGTACGAGTAATGAAGTGGGGTTGTTGGGTGTGACGACTACGACCACATCAGCTTTGCAACGAATTGCCTCTGCTGCGAACTTATCAACATCCAATTCGAAGGAAGGGGCATCGAGTTGAAATTCAACGACCTGTCCCTTCGGTGCAGCATTGGCGTATTCGTTGAAAGAGGGTACCGGTATTATTAAAGTTTTTGCGATATGACCGGAGACAATTTTGATAAGTTCTGCAGCACCATTGCCAACGACAATTCTTTCTGGTGATTGATCGATTATAGCCCCGACCATCTCGGCCAGCACGCCCTGTGCAACCGGGTAATATAAAACTAGATCACGAATTTGGCTGATAAGTTGATCAAAAAATCGAGAGGGTGGAAAATAAAGGTTATAAAGGTAGGCATGATCAATAAACCCGTGCTGCCAATAGCCACCGTGTTGAGTTGATATCATCTCATACAGTTGCTCTCTGTTCGCACTTTCCTGCTTTGTCATTATTACTTCATTACCCCTCATCATTATGATAGGTAATAGTGTTAATTCTCACGCTTCCAGTATTGGCTGATTGCTCCCTTATCTACTTCAGACATGGACGATCTCATCCATGGGCAGGTACTATTCCAATGGGTATATCCAGTAGTGGGTCGCTGGCAGCGAGTTGTCCAAAACGCTTGTCAGCTTGGTGCAGATCTTCGATGGTATCGATTTCGTACCAGCGGTCTTCATGAAAGAATACGGCCTCCAACGAAATAGTATTGTTAGCCACCAACTCGACAAAAACAGCTTCGTAATAACTATCGAGTTGTTTATCTGTAATATATCGATTCAATCCCTCCAGCACCTTGTACCAGGTTGGTAAGGAGAGGCTGTAAAAGTTTACGGTTTTAAACTGCTGTCCTTGGCCAGTATCTGCCCCCACATGAAAAGAGCGGATCTTTTTGTTATTCAAGGTCACCGTGGTGCCATTCATCCAAGGCTGTAGGTTTGAGATGGCTATTTTGTCCGACTTAAGTAGACCACGTAACATGGAAGCATCAAAGACAACATCACTTTCCAGTAATAAGAATGGCTCCTGGATTTGCTGTCGTGCTAGCCAGAGTGAATAAATGTTATTGGTGGTGCTGTAATCAGCATTGACGACATATTCGATCATTAATCCAGGGGCATTATCGCGTAAAAAATATCGAATGCTCTCCTCCATATAACCAACAACGACGATTAGTTTTGTAATGCCCTGTTCGCGTAAATTTCGAACCAGCCTGCCAAGAATCGTTTCCCCGCCGATCATTGTGAGACACTTTGGCGCACTGTCAGTCATTGGTCGCAAACGTGTGCCAGTTCCTGCGGCAAGAAGAAGGGCCGTAGTTACTCGTTTATTAAGGGGCAAGAAAAATCCCCCCAAATGTACAACTAGCCATAATCCCACCAAGGACGGCTTGAATGGGCAACATAAAGTCCGTTCCAATAATGCGCTTTCTAACACCGTTTAAGGTACTGTTCTGATTTTTCTCTTGATAAGGTAGGTTGATGTTGCTCGTCCTTAGCCTGCTCCGGGGACTATGATTATTAACGAATGATCTTGGACTGTCTGGTAGATGAGTAATGAGTCGTTCTATTTTTTTCACTTGTGGTCCTTTTGTTTTATTTCGATAAATGAACTTTGCAACTGGAAAACACCGTTGTTCTGCTTGATATCGCTGAGCTAGCTGTTCTACAACTAGTTGCCGATTGTTTAGTTTATCCATGGGTCTGACCCGCCAGCGAAAGTCCGATCCAATAGTGAATCGAATCCACTGTTCAAATTCTTTCCAGCTACCTTCTAAATATTTCTCCATTATTACCTCTGTGCTTTGGACATTGGTGATAATCAGTGGGGATTTGTAGGGATCAGAGGGGGGGGGGATAGCCCCTCCCCAGCTTGGTTTGCTCTCAGAGTGTTCAATTCCGCGCCGATTGCCTGGGGGGTTATTCGCTCACCTTGGGTTTCTGATTCTTAACCCAAGCGTCGACCTCATCGCGGTTAAAGCGCCACAGACTACCGATCTTGGATCCAGGCAATTCGCCATTCTGTGCCATCTGGTAGAGTTTGTTCGACTGATTTTTAGATATTGGGCTAATTCTTCTAGGGTTAACCACTGGTCGGGGGTCATGGTTTTCTCTCAAAAGGCCGCTAGCACTATAAACTGGTAGTGGATGGTAGTCTACACAGGATTAATGGCACGATCTAGCAGTTTGATTCATTGAGTGTACTCGTCGCTTCAAATCCAACTTTTTGTCTTTGATAGAAATCTAAACCACGTCCTTAAGACGTGGCCAAGGTTCGAGGCTTTGGCCAAAAGATCCTACTCATGCATCCTAGAGCTGTTATCGCCCAACAACAGAACTAGGAGTGACTACATGGGTAGGTTTAGTAAATTATCGCATGGTAATCTGGCATTGCCAATATCCTACAGTGTGGGTGCTGAAATACAGCGCAGCAAGGGGTCAGGCTCTGCATTCCGACATATAATTATGTATGTCAGAATGCAGAGCCTGACCCCTTTTGCCTTCCTTGCTGCCTTTTCGTATCTCCCGGATCTCTTTACCAATGCCCTTGGAACCCAAACAGTCAATGAGCTCTTCATATGCTTCATGCCGATACCATGAATAGGCATCGGGCAATGTGGATATCTTTGTGCTGGAGATTCTTACGGTAGCCACTGAGTGAGCTTAAATACGATGATTAAGAGAGCTTATAGCGGGCGGTCTGTTTAGCATTAGCTGAATTAATGGGGCGATCCCCCAAGTCTGAAGTTTTGCAGTCGATCATGTGTATACGGACTGAAATGGGTTCTGAGGACAGTGGGATCTCAGTTATTATTCATATACTATAAAACGACATTAATGAATCTGCCATTAACCTTTGCCTTTATATTAAATACGGTTAGTTTAAATGACTAACCAACCCGCAAAAAAAAAATACCCAATAAGCGTATAGTCCTTGCGCCGATCTTTGGCATCGCTACAGTTGTTATAACAGCATGAAAAGAAAACCTATAAAAATAATTCCGCTTCTGATTCTTTTGCTCTATTTACCGGTGCATCTGTCGGCCCTTCCTCAAGACCTCGAGGTGTTCACCGATTTCGAGGACATCAGCGGGGAAGGTGAATTTTTCATTGGGGAGGAACCCAACAGGGTCAAGATAGTCGGATTCACAGTGGAAACTCTGGAAGATCCAGCGCTCTTACACTCCGGAACAAAAGCGATAACCCTCGGGCCTGGTCAGGAGGGGGTAATTGTATCGGAAAGAGGAATTGATGAAATCCAATTTTATGCGGCTGAGACTACGGGAGCCGGCAGGATCGAGCCCAGAGGAAATTTCCCTTTTGAAGGCCTTATATTTCCATCAACTCTAGCAGATAATGGTATTGTCGATGGTCTCCCTACCAATATCAATCCCGGTGCCAATCCCACATTACAAAGCTTTGTTGCAGACAGTGATATGTTCCTCGACTCATCCGATTTTGACTTTCTCGACGGCATTAAAGAATTAAAAATCAAAAATGTTTCAGGAAAATTCTCCCTTGACGATCTGGGTTTCACGATAACGAGAAGACCGTCAAATAACACCGTATTCACTACATTTGAGGAATTCAGTGTGGGTGCAGGAATAATTGAACCCCTTATTGTTGGGGCATCACCCAATAGTGCTACTTTTGATGGGGGCTCGATACTAGCTGGTGCTTCAGAAGATCCAACGCGTTCGGGACAAGTATCCTATGGGATTTTTAACGGAGAAAGCTTCACCGTCACTTTTGAAACCCCGGCGTTTGAGATCGATGTTTTCGCCGCAGCCATTATTTTGTCTGGCGATACTGACCCCGACGGATCAATTGAAGTTTACGATACTAATGATAACCTTCTTGCTACCTTTTCGGACTTGGAAAGTGCTGGGGGTCTTGGTGCTTTACTTAAACCCCGTCAAACTACGATCAATGCGGTGGAGTTGGGAGCTCCGGGCGGTATCAGCAAACTTATTGTTAAGGACAACCCCAATGTAAATACAGCGAGAAGCAGAACCGTTTTCGATGATTTTGGTTTTACTCCCATCGGCGCCCCGGGAACGGGCTCCGAGGGTCCCCCACCCGCGGATGCTCCCTCTATCACCACCCAGCCAGCGAGCCAGGAGGTGCAGTCCGGTGCATCGACCAGCTTGTCCGTTGAAGCCAGTGGTGACGATCATACATTCCAATGGTTTACCGGCAATAGCGGTGACACCGCGAGTCCCATCGCTGGGGCCACTGGCAGTAGCTTCACAACCAGTGCCCTCACCGCAAGTAGCAACTTCTGGGTACAAATAACAAACGCTGGTGGTAGTACTAACAGTGATACTGCGGTTATCACCGTCGCAGCCCCCTCCGTGCCCTTGGTCCTCGACGGCTCAGGCGATATTGCCGGTGAAAACATTCAGCATCCCAACGGTAACGTCTTTGATCAAATACTCCTAACCGGAGAGTCCATCCAACTACAGGCCAGACCGAATCAGATCACACGCGTCTCCTTTATGGATGAAACCGAGGACATCGTGCAGGTGGAATTCTCCGGCACGGGCACCTTTACCGTAACCCTCGACCCGGCAACCTTCCTGCCCCCGGCCGTCCCCCCACGCTACAACCAGTCAGTCGAGTACGTGACGGGCAAACCGAGCGTGGTCATTGATGGAGCCGACTCCAGTACTTTCTTCAGTATCTTTACGGTAGGATCAATCAACGCGGTGAACCAGGCTCTTTTCCCTGAGGGACAAGTTTATGACGCCCAGGCCGACATCACCCTGGTGGAAGTGATCAACTCCACGGGAATGGGAGGAATGCAACTATCGAACACCGTCTTCAGTGGCAACACCGGCAAGGTTGGCGTCGATGCGCGCGGGGTACCAATCGGGGTACGCCTGACCATCGGTGACATCGATGCAGACGGTGATGCGGTGCCGCACCTCTTGTTCGGAGAAGGGTCCTTCACTATTCCTGCGGGCAACCCCGGTTTACGTATCACTGGTGGAGACTTGCTGCAGACGAATGCAGCTTCGATTGTAGTCGCGGAGAGTGGATCGACGACGACCGGATTCGAGACCTTGATCACGCAAAACAACTTCAAATCCGATAACACCCCTCAACCCACACAGAGCATCAATGCTACCTTTGCCAACGAGGACGGCGATGTCATCACCGTCGAAGTAGACGAGATAACGATAGAGTGATCTATCGATCAGTTTTAGATGTTAAGTGTTAGGTTTTAGGTTATGAAGGTTCAGGGTTAGAATAATTGCTGATTTCCGATTTGGAGAATGTCGGGCATCGCCCTAGGTACGATTGTTCCTAACGATAATAAGTATTTTTTTCCGAAATCCGACACCCGAAACCTTTTCTTCTCCCCCCTTTTGACCTTAGACCTTCGACTCCACCCGTTCAAGCGCCTACTTACTGTTCACTGTTTACTGATTCTCTCCATCCCCGCTGCGGCCCAGAGCACGACTGCCTGACCATGAAAATCACCGACTTCATTTATGGAGGGATAATCATCTTTCGGGAATTCGCCATGCTCGGCATAAAATTCCATGGACTCTCTTATCAGGGCTACATGTCCTGAACTGATATTCCGCACCTGGCCTTGTTCGTCAACATAGTCGGTGAGCGCCAGCCAGGCACGCTCGGCTACCTCCCGGTAAGTCTTTTCGGGCAGCCATCCCTGCTCAACACCGGTTGCTATGGCATAGGTAATTATTCCGGTGCCCGATGACTCGAGAAATAGATGGGGGTTGTCGATCACCTGGTGCCACATTCCCGTTTCGTCCTGGTGTTTTATCAGACCGTCAATCTGTTTTCGATAGACTTCCATGAGCGCTTCTCGCTGGGCATGGTCCTCGGGAAAAGCGAGCAGCATTTCCGTCATGCCGCCAATGCACCAGCCGTTACCTCTACCCCAGGCAATCGGTCTGTTCTCGTCATAGATATAAAGACCATCCGGTCGCTGAAGCTTCTCCGCATAAGCCAGTATAAACTTCGCGCCACGGTCTGCATAATCGATGTCACCCGTAGCCTTGTAAGCCTGGGCCTGCAATGAACCGACCATGTAGGGATCATCCGCGGTAAAACGCGTATACTTGGTTAAACCGTCGGGTCGCGGGTTCTCCCATTCGTCGTTGGCCAGCAACTTCGCAATCGGCAGGTATTTTTTTTCCTTCGTCTGGCGATAGATCTCAAAAGGCACAATGCCAAACAGGTTGTTGTCCACGTGCCCCGTGCGCGGGCTCTTGTCACCCATGAGGAAAGGTTCATAATTAGCGATGACACGATTGCGCAGATCCGTGTCATGGGTGGCATCGGAAAATATAAGCGCTCCATAGTAGGCACAAGCCGCCGCATACACATACCTCAACTCCCGACTGACAATGTTACTCGCTATCCTACGCCCCACCTCCACAGGTGATTTCCCGATCGGCCAATTTGCTTTCATAACATCACTAATCTTCAGCATTAAATTTAACCACTAATAGACACGAATAAACACAAAAAAATAATGTATTTTAAAAAGAAAATTTAACCGCGGAGAGGCAGAGGTCGCAGAGGCAATCCCTAGTAAGCACGAGAATAAAAATATAAAGATATTTCCATAAAAAAGTGGGGAGATCCCTCCGTCGATCTAACGAGCTATGGTATGGCAAGCGGAATGAACTATCAGGTGAACCACGGTGCTTGAAGGGAGTGTGCGAAAAGCAGGTAACAATCTGCGCATCACTGCACAGCTTATCAATGTTTCGGATGGCTTTTATCTTTGGTCCGAAACCTACAACCGAGAGCTGAAGAACATCTTTGCCATCCAGGATGAAATTTCACAGGCGATTGCCAAAGCACTGCATGTTGAGCTCATGGGTGAAGTGGGTGCTCCACAAGTAAAACACCAACGGAGAACATCAAAGCCTACGAAGCATACCTTTTAGGTCGTTATCGTTGGAACAAACGGGGCGCTGTGGGAGAGCAGCAGAGCGAAAAGGATTTAATGACTGCGATGAAACACTTCAAAGAAGCCATTGCCTTGGATCCAAATTACGCTCTCGCTTATTCAGGTCTCGCAGATGTTTATAGTTTTCTGTCCTGGAAAGTGCCTGACTCCTTTTGCCTTTCCTGGGCTATCGGCCTCCGACCGAATACGCCCAGAGAGCTGTGTCTAAGCAAATGAAAACCCTTACCACCCTGCCGGATCTAACACTGGCTCTGGTACAGTAAACGGGAGCAGGTCAATTTCATGGCATAAAAATCAGGAGTCAGTGGAAGGGAGCCTTTTCCTGCATATCGCTATGATGAAAAAGCATCCGCCGTGGCTTCCAGTTTAGCGAGGAGATCTTCAGCTTTCTTGCGCTTGTTAGGATCGTTATCATGTGCGATGATACGCTGCAATGTCGAGATGGCGCGTTGATCTCCATTTTCAGCCATCTCGAAAGCCATTTCATCACGTTTTTTATTATAGCTATAGTCGTATTCCTTAATATTTAGATCCCATTTCTTCCAATAATATTGGAAGTCATTTGCGAGCCAATCAGCATAGATATCCTTCCATTCGCATATTCCACCAAGAGGTTTCAGACAGTGGGGTGAAATCGGATCGCTGACTTTTTGGTATCTGCCATCTAATGACATGCGCAACCGGTCCGTTTTATTCGGTAAACCTTTATGCACTGTCATACTGTGAAAGATGAGCACATCCGATTGTTTGAAAGGATTACTCACCCAGGTTCCTTCTAGTGGATCGATTACTTCCATACCCCCCGCTCCGATGGAGGGGCGAAAATCATAAACCCCACTCAGGTGTGACCCAGAAGCGATCTGAAGGCTGCCCAGTTCTTTGGTAATATCAGACAAGGGAATCCACGCCGTATAGGTATCGGGACTTCCTTGGATGGGGACAAAATCCTGGTGTGGCGGAGTAGTGAAGGCTTCTCGCTGGGGGAAAATCGTTCGGCCAATAACACTGGGGTGTAATAAAACGGTGTCATTTAAAAGAATTTCAAAAAGGGTCATTAAGTTTGGATGGTGATAAATCGCTTGAAATTCCTGAAGTTTATACATTCGAAGGTAAACCTTATTATACTCCGGTTCCGGCTCGACACAGAATCCATTGAGGTCGGCAATAGCCTGTTCAAGGGGTGCATCCTTTTTAACCCAACCCGCTTCGCGCGCAATTTCCAATAGTTTTAATCTCAGGCTTTCTAACGCTTCGGTGGGCAGCAATCTGCGGATAAATAAATATCCGTCTCGCTTCATGCGCTTACGTAGCTCTGAACCGTTATTGTTTACATCGGTGGAATCAAGGAATGGTTTCATCTTTTTCTCTTAGGTATTTCAGGTAAAAGGTTAACTCCACTGATTTGATCATACAATAACGAAGGAAAAGATCGCCAAATCGTTTTGAAAGCCGAAAGTTGAAACTGTAAGATCAGAAAACCTCTATTTTAAGCGATTATGAATGTTCATATGGCAAATCTCAGATAAAATAAGTAACAATTTAGACCTATCAAGAATGCCTTTAAATTCCATCGCTTGAAATTCGAAAGGGAGGTCAGCCCTTGGGATTTATAGAAATAACCGTAATTGTAATATATATAGTTTTCTTAGGGGCCCTTGGGATATATTTTTCACGCCGACAAAAGACAACTGAAGATTACTTTTTTGCGGGGCGCAACTTACCCGGTTGGGTGGTCGGCTTTTCAATCATGGGAACGGCTGTCGGCAGTGCGACCTTCATCGGACATCCCGGGGAAGTATTTAAAAATAACATGTGGCAATTGCCTATGTTTATGGTTTGGCCGGTCGTAATGATTTTCGTATCCTGTTACCTGGTGACTTTTTACCGCAGGACGATCCGCATGACTGCCTATCGGTATTTGGAAATGCGTTTTGGCTACCCCGCGCGAGCCTATGGTGCAGGAGCATTTATTGTCAGTCGCGTTTTACACTTAAGTGTTACCTTCTATTTTTTGGCAGTCGCTGTTAGCTACATGAGTGGATGGGATGTGTGGTGGGTAATTCTGGTCTTGGGGGTGGCGACGGTAATTTATACCATGGTCGGAGGGATAGAAGCTGTCGTGTGGACGGACGTTATACAAGGCACCTTACTTGTCCTTGGCGGCCTGGTTTGCGTAAGCGTTTTACTTTTCTCGACCGCTGACGGTCCCACCGAAATTATCACCAAGGCCTGGGAAGGTGGAAAGTTTGCAATGGGCAACTGGGAATTCAGCTGGTTTGAAAATAATCAGTGGTTTTACATCATCGGCGGGACATTGGTCGCGCTACAATATTTAGCCTGTGACCAGAATAATGTACAACGTTATCTCCTGGCACGGACCGACAGAGAGGCAGCGCAAGGGGCTTATATGGGAGCAGCTGCGTGTCTTCCGATCTGGATTCTCTTCCTGGTAATAGGTGCATTAATGTGGGCATTTTATGAATTATCGACGGAGCATCTGCCGGTTGAAGTGCTTCGGGAAAAAGACTTTATCATGCCTTACTTTATTAAAACCCAGTTACCCGCAGGAGTGATTGGCCTTATTTTAGCAGCGTTAATGGCGGCAGCGATGTCATCAATAGACTCGGAATTGAACGCACTGGCAGTAGTAGTGGTCAATGATTTTTATGTGCGATTACGACCGAATGCTGCAGATAAACATCGATTACTTTTGGGGAAGATTGTCGTCGCGGTGTTTGGAGTAATCTCCATTTACATTGCACAGCAATGGATTGGGATTAAATCGGTCGTAGAATTGTCCGTGACCGTGGCTGCAATAGTAACAGGTGGAATCCTTGGTCTCTTTGCCCTGGGATTTTTGTTTAGATGGACAACGGCATGGGGAGCTAATATTGGAATTATAATCTGTATATTCTTTACGGCCTGGGCAACATTTACGCGGGTTATTTTACCCGGGATGGAAACAACATTGATTAATCTGGGGCGTTTCAATTACACCTTAAGCCCGTACCTGATTGGCCCCTTCGGCCATTTTGTTTTAGTTGCCGTCGGATTATTGGTGAGTAAACTTAAGGGCGGTCCCAGACCGGATACCAAGGATCTTACTTTTTGGGACGTCTTATCCGCTCGCCGCCGCATGTAGGTTTATTAATATTGAAATTATCATGAACAAACTGTTTTCAGAAGAACTTGGTTTGCCAGCCAGAGGAAAAAGCATGCGCACCACGCGTCGGCCCAATCTTGATCCGGGTGATAAAGTTGTTCTTTTTGATGGGTGTGGCCCCGGGTGCATCTTTCACTGGTGGATTTGCTACAGCATTAAGCAAGACCATGACGTACGTGATCCTGCTCACGATCTTCAACTGAAAATCTATTACGACGGGAAATCGAACCCTGACGTAGACCTTCCGCTGGCCAAATATTTTGGCATTCTTTTTGACTTCGATGTCTATGACATGGACAGCGCTGCTATTAAAATGCTGCCCAAGAACGCATTTAATTGTTATCTACCCATGCCTTTTCGAGCATTGCGGATCGAGATCGAGAACCTGAGCAACCGGGCTACCGCTATCTGGTTCATGGCAGATTGGCAGAAATTTAAAGACGACACCCCGCTTACTGATATGAGGCTTCAGATTGTTCATAAATCGGCTTACCCGGCAGAGATTTACGGAAGTTTCCTTATGGCCGACCTTTCTGGTGAGGGATTTGTGGCCGGGATGGTGAAAGGCGTGCGTGTGAAGGATGATAGTGATGGGTGGTTTCACACGGGAGGTGATCTATGGCTGCTCGATGGGGAACATGATCCGAGCGCCTTACGCGGGATTGGTGGTGAGGATGCTTTCAATATGAGTTTTGGCATATGGGATACCCAGACGGATTGGATCGGCGCGCCATACATCCATCAGGTCGGTGAACATACAGCTGTAGGTTCGGGATATGAAGGAGTCATGTATCGGTTTTTTGGCCCGGACCCGGTCTGGTTTGATCACTCAGCGATAATTCGTTTTGGTTCCAAAGCCAACGACCTTGAGAGTTTGATCTATACCTACCTGCAACCCAGGAATATTCCCGAGGTATTGACTGTTCCCTCATGGCAGCTTGCCGGGCCATTTCTGTGTATTTCTTATGACCATTTCGAGAATAAGGAATGGGCTGACAATGATGTATCTACGTGGCCTGCTTCTTACACGGCGAATTTCGGGCAGTACCTGGGTGTTGACGGACCAACTGAGTTTAATCTTCCTCAGCAATTGGACAGCGAGCACGGTTGGTGCGATTTCTCGAGGTGTTTCAGGGGTAGAAAAAAAGCGAACGTGGGAACACAGCCCTGTGAGGTGAGCGCTTATGCCGTAGGTAGAATTTTAATCCCCGAAGAGGGGGACTATGTGTTTGATGTCGGATTCGATGATTGGTTGCGCCTCTGGATCAATGGAAATGAGCTTCATTCCAATCGACATGATTGCGGTTTTGAGATCGACACCGTGGCAGTCAAGTTGCCGGCGGGCGAGTGCGAGATCAGGGTTAAGCTTTCGAATTATGACAACATGCAGTGGCGACTATGGGCGTTTTGTGTGACCGCAAAAAAGGTCTAACACGGGGCTAAGTGAAATCCATAATATAGATGAAGACAATAAGGGGAGTGAGAAGGTGCATCACTATCCTGTATCGTGCACCCCACATCGTTAACTACTTATCGCTAGACAATCGGGATAATTCACTCTAAACCGATAACAAATTTTAAAGATAGAGAGATGAAGGTTTATATCAACGGAGAGCATGTCGACTCAGCTGATGCGAAAATATCGGTTTTCGATCACGGGTTGCTTTATGGTGATGGAGTATTCGAAGGGATACGCCTCTACGAGGGTTGTGTCTTCAAGTTAGATGAACATCTGGAGCGCCTGGAAATGTCTGCAAAGGCGATCATGTTGAAATTGCCGTTGTCGCGGAGTGAAATGTCCGAAGCGGTCTGCGAAACCTGTCGTCAGAACGGGCTCACGGACGGCTATGTCCGCTTAGTAGTGACGCGGGGGATCGGTGATCTCGGTTTATCGCCGAAGTTGTGCGAGACGCCGCAAGTAATTATTATCGCGGACAAGATTCAACTCTACCCGGATTCTTACTACACGGACGGGATGAAGATAATTACCGTTGCGACCTGGCGGAACAATCCAGCGGCACTTCCACCGATGATTAAATCGTTGAATTATCTCAATAATATCATGGCGAAAATGGATGCTCAAAATGCCGGTTTCGTTGAAGCACTGATGTTAAATGATCGGGGTTGCGTGGCCGAATGTACAGGTGACAATGTTTTTATTTTCTTCAAAGGAGTGATCTATACAACACCCACTTCAGCGGGCAATCTCAGGGGCATCACCCGGGAGGTGGCGTTTAATATCGCGGAGGCTATGGGAATCCCCGTAAAAGAGGTGGAGTTGACCCGCTATGATCTCTGGAACGCGGAGGAATGTTTCCTCACGGGGACGGCAGCGGAAGTTGTCCCGGTGACAGAAATTGACGGCCGGGAAATAGGGAACGGAATACCGGGGACCACCACGTTGCGCTTTATTGAGGCTTTCAGAAAAAAAGTGTCAATTGAAGGAACGATGCTTTAAATTTTTGTCGCTTGTGCCGACAATTTAGAGCCAGTCCACTGGGAAAGTCCCCTATAATGGGATTTCCAGATTTTGGCATGATTCATGCGGGAAATATTTACTTTTGGATGGATATAATATAGAAATGTTGGGTCTAAATAATGAAACGAATTATTTAATCTTCTAAATTCACGATCTAAGTGATACAATATTGATAATGGGTAAACCGACAGAGTGTAAATATTGCGAAAAAGAAGCTACGATCCACCTTACCCAGATCGTCGATAATAAGATTCACAAAGTGGATATTTGTGAAGATTGCGCTTTGGCTAAGAAAATGACTGATCCCTCTAATTTCACGTTGACTAACTTGCTCGACAATATGGGGGGGGCAGATGATGAATTTGAAGGTGATCTGGTCCGATGCGAAAGCTGTGGATTGTCGACAGCTGATTTTAAAAGTCTCGGCCGGTTTGGCTGTCCCTCGTGTTATGAAAGCTTTAAGGACTTGCTGGACCCGATGTTAGAGGAGATGCAGAAATCTGCGACCCATCGGGGTAAAGTTCCCCATGTGTCAGCTCAACGTGTCGCCTCGCGCAATCAGATCCAGCTTTGGGAAGATAACCTGCAAAACGCGATCAAAGCAGAACGCTATGAAGATGCAGCCCAATGGCGTGATAAAATTACCCAATTGAAAAACGAGTTAAAAAGTAAAGTTTAAACCTGAAAATGATTATCAGTCCACTCATAGAAGCCGAGGCAGAATTGACCCATAATGCCAAATTAAATTGTCCTGTGGTTTTGAGCACACGGATCAGGCTCGCGCGTAATATTTCGGATACCCCATTCCCTGGTTGGGCCAAAGAGGCACAGCGAAAGGAAATTTTGGCCACTTGTATGGAATCGCTGACGGCGCTACCTCAAATGGAAGGTGGAACGTGCATAATGGTGGATGAGTTAAGCGATCTGGAAAAGCAAATATTAATGGAGCGCCACTTAATCAGTCGAGAGTTGAGCAAGGCAAAAAAGGGGAGTGGTATTGTTGTGAGTAAAGACCAGTCGTGCTCGGTGATGATCAATGAAGAGGATCACTTACGTATTCAATACCTGCGCAGCGGCTTTCGCTTCAAACAGACGTGGACGACGATAAACGAAATTGACAGCGCCCTGGAAGAAAATCTCGACTACGCCTTTTCTTCAGAGTTAGGCTATTTGACGGCTTGCCCGACAAATGTCGGGACAGGCATGCGCGCGTCAGCGATGATGCACTTGCCCGCCCTAGTGATCGCGAACCAGATGGAAAAAGTAATTCGCGCGGTGAATCAACTGGGAATAGCGGTGCGCGGTGTATTTGGGGAAGGGTCAGACGCGAGTGGAAGTATATTTCAAATCTCTAATCAGCAGACACTCGGTGAGAGTGAGGATGAGATAATTAAATGCCTCGTAAATGTTCTCAATTCGGTAATCGAACAGGAGAATAATTCCCGGCATAAACTTTTAGAAAAAGATCCGATCAAACTCCTCGACAAGATGGGGCGAGCTTATGGGCTTTTAAAAAACAGTCATCTTTTGAGTTCAGCTGAAGCAGTGAATCTGCTTTCGCTGTTGCGCTTGGCGATTGATCTGCAGGCGATACCTGAAACTTACCGGTCGCGCATTGATCGGTTGTATATTGAGAGCCGGCCCGGTCATATCCAATACGCAGCAAAAACTGAGATCGATCCAAATCAACGTGATCAATATCGCTCCCGTTATATGAGGGAACAATTGGCGGAACTCCAGTCACTTAACTTTGACAAAGTAGTTAATAAATCGTAGATTATACAAAACCCAAAAGTATCACTATGGAACCGATGAATAATTTCACCCCGCGTGCACAACAAGTGCTGGCGTTGGCACGGAAAGAAGCTGACAGGTTCCACCATAATTATGTTGGAACTGAACACCTCCTGCTCGGGTTGATAAACCTGGGCCAGGGAGTTGCTGTAAATGTCTTACAGAAGATGGGCTTGGACCTTGAAACGGTGCGCACCGCTGTCGAAAAGCAAGTGGGTACAGGACCAGAGTCAAAACCATCCGGTAATATCCCGTACACCCCTCGCGTGAAAAAAGTTTTGGCCCTTGCTGGTAAAGAGGCAAAGGCTTTAAATCATAGTTATGTAGGGACTGAACATATTCTGCTCGGTCTTCTACGTGAAGGGGACGGTGTCGCGGCGCGCGTGTTGAAAACACTGGATGTCGACATTGAACGTTGCCGCAATGAGATTCTGAGTGAATTAGACCCGAGTTTTTCTGGTGAACAGGACGAACCGGTGACTTCTTCTACCGGAGCAACGGGAGAAGAAAAAAAAGACGTCAAGACACCTGCGCTCAAAGCCTTTGGCCGTGACCTCACCGAACTCGCGCGCAATAATGAACTGGATCCAGTAATCGGGCGTAAAGATGAAATCCGCCGCGTCATTCAAGTGCTTTGTCGACGGACGAAAAACAATCCTGTTATCATTGGTGAAGCCGGGGTGGGGAAGACTGCAATTGTCGAAGGTCTGGCCCAGGAAATTTCTTCTGAAATTGTTCCCGAACTTCTCGTCGATCGCCGAGTGATTTCTCTCGATCTCGCACTGATGGTAGCGGGAACGAAATACCGCGGTCAATTTGAAGAGCGTATCAAAGCTGTGATGGATGAGATACGGCGGGCAAAAAATATTATTATTTTCATCGACGAGCTGCATACGATTGTCGGCGCTGGAGCTGCCGAGGGTGCGATGGATGCTTCAAATATTTTTAAACCGGCTCTCTCTCGGGGTGAGTTGCAGTGCATTGGCGCGACTACACTTTCTGAGTACCGCAAGTATATTGAAAAAGACAGTGCTCTTGACCGCCGTTTTCAAAGCGTAATGGTGGAAGCTCCATCAGTTGATGAGACAATTCAAATACTCCATGGTTTAAGGTCCAGGTACGAAGAGCATCACAAGGTGGTCTACACCGAAAAAGCGATCGAAGTATCGGCTAAGCTGTCCGACCGTTATATTACAGGCCGCTATCTTCCCGATAAGGCTATCGACGTTCTTGACGAATCAGGGGCGCGGGCGCGCATTGATTCGCTCAACCGGCCGCCCGAAGTCGAAGATTTGGCGAAGAAAATTGAGGAAATTTGCGCGAAAAAAGAAGAATCGATCAGTAAGCAGCATTTTGAGGAAGCGGCAAAATACCGCGATAAAGAGAAGCAGCTTCGAGCTGAGCGCGAACAGATGATTGAAAATTGGAAAAAGACGCGTGAAGAGACGACGATTACGGTCGATGAAGATGATATGCTTCAGGTGGTGTCTGGTTGGACGGGCATACCACTCAGCCGAATGGAAGAAAAAGAAACGGAAAAGCTGCTCAAGCTGGAGAGCGAATTACAGGAAGATGTTATTGGGCAGGAATTGGCGACCGAAGTTATTGCGAAGGCGCTTCGCCGTTCACGCGCGGATTTAAAAGACCCGCGTCGACCGATTGGTTCGTTCATGTTTTTAGGGCCTACCGGTGTTGGCAAGACCCACCTCGCAAAAATTTTGGCTGAAAAAATGTTTGGCGATCAGGACGCAATTGTGCAGATCGATATGTCCGAATACATGGAAAAATTCTCCGTCTCGCGCCTGATTGGTTCACCTCCCGGGTATGTGGGCTATGAAGAAGGTGGTCAACTTACGGAAACCGTAAGACGAAAACCTTATTGCGTTGTCCTTTTCGATGAGATCGAAAAAGCGCACCCTGATGTCGTGCAACTTCTCCTGCAAGTCTTTGAAGACGGTCGGTTGACGGACAGTCTGGGCCGTACCGTAGATTTTAGAAACACGATCATTATCATGACCTCCAATGTCGGAGCGCAGCAGATACAGAAGGGCGGCTCGCTCGGGTTTGGCACCGATGGCGACAGCGGTATAAGTGATTATGAAATAATTAAGGAAAAAATACTCGAGGAATCAAAACGTATATTTAAGCCGGAGTTTCTTAATCGAATAAATGATATGGTGATTTTCCGCAGTCTCAAGCGTGAGCATTTAATGAAAATTGTCGGGTTGGAGTTATTCAAAGTAGCCAAGCGATTAATCGAACATGATATTCAACTTGAAGTAAGTGATGAAGCAAAAGTTCTTCTCATCGATAAAGGTTATGATGAGAAGTATGGTGCTCGACCCTTACGAAGGGCAGTAGAAAGATATCTGGAAGATCCCCTCGCCGAGGCCATCCTACGTGGTGAAGTAAAGAAAAATGAGCTGATTACGGTCATTGTTGAAGATGATCATTTAGACTTCACCCAGGACCAACCCGCGTCGAGTGTGTCTTGAGTATAACTGAGTTTTATTTTAAATAAACCGCGCTGCATTTCCAGAGCGCGGTTTATTATTGGAGTGAAATCTGGATCTACGCTTATAATAGAAATATTTATCGGCATCGATCTGCCTGGAGAACATTCTACGTAAATCACGGTCAGTTGAGATGCTAATGAACTAATGAATAGCCGCCTGGCATATGTAGGATTAATTCTATGGTGTAGCATCTTTCCTGCCTCCGCATCCCTGAATCTTGATTCGCCCTATGGATCAGGGAGCGACAGGATTGTCGATTTCGCTGCTGATGAGGGGTGGACAGCTGTAACTGAGCTCTTAACAGATAAAGCATTCGAAGCTTATGAGAATGGTGAGAAAACGGCTGTAAACTGGTATTATCTTTCACGATGGGCGGATCTTTTAGCGTCCAACGAAGGGGATGTAGTAAGTGATTGGATTGGCGCAATTGATAAAGCCAGGTTGGGACATAAAAATATGGCTCAACGCTATACTCTGTACAAGCGACCATTAAATAGCCACTTCTCACTCTCCCTGCAAAAAGTGTTACTTGGAGATTTTGGATTTTCTCGGGAGTTTTTTGATTTACTTTCCCCGTATGATTATCTACCCGGCGTCCTTCAGATCCTTAATCATCTTCATAAAAAAAACCGAAAGTATTTTTATGAATACCGTCGATTAGCACTCGCCATTGCCGTGGTTTATGATGTGCCCCCGCCTCCGGGATGGCCTCATTTCCAGGTTCCTGATTCAATCCTTCCACGTGAATTACCGGATATTGATACAGCGTTTGACTACTGGGTGGAACTTAATGAAAGGGCGCAATGCCCTTTCGATCTCTCCAAAATGTCCGTGGATGAACTTAAATTTCTCGTCGATACGCCGGCCATCGATGATTTTCAGTGGGTGCAGGAAAATATTCATAACAAGCCCGAGAAATTTGCCGAAGTCTATAGTCGCATTAACTATCGCTTCGATCGAGTATCGAGTAACCAATTCATATGGGGCGGAAAGGATTACCAACTTAAAACAATACTTAATTATGGGGGAATCTGTGTCGATCAAGCGTACTTTGCGGCACAGGCAGGCAAAGCAAAAGGTATTCCCACCCTCGTCTTTCGGGGTGCGGGGATGGATGGGCGCCATGCATGGTTTGGTTTTATGCCGGATAGAGGGGTTTGGGAATTTAATGGAGGGAGAGAAGGGGACAACCGTTACGTGACTGGCTATGCTCATGATCCGCAAACATGGGCTAATATAACAGATCACCAACTTCAATTTCTTGGGGAACGTTTTCACCATAGTTATTACTATCAAAAGTCATTGCTTCATGCCAATTTTGCCCACCGCTATCTCGAATTCGATGATCCGGTTTCCGCACAAGAAGCAGCAGAAAATGCTTTGCGCTTTGAAAAGAGAAACCAGATTGCCTGGGAGGCGCTTTTTTCAGCTACTGGATTATTGAGCGACGATCCGCGAGAGACGGAAAAAGTGTTACGTCGCGCGGCCCAGGCATACCGTTTTAACCCGGACCTCGAAACTTTTTATTTGAATCGTGTGATTGAGAGTCTGGAAAATCGAGGTGAACAGAGTCGAGCCCAGCGTGAAAAATATATATTAACAATAAAGAATAAGAGTGACCGCAAGGACATCAGTATCCAACAAGCAGCCGACCGACTTTTAGTGAATATGGTAGTTGATCCCCTCGCTGCTCGTATTCGCTATTTCCGCGTGGTTCTACTCCAATTGGGAAAAGTAGGGGGAATCGATGTTTATGATCGTATTGTGATGCCATTTGTTCAGCAACTGAGGGCAAGTGGGCATAAACGCGAAGCCTATCAAATGTTGGTTTATGCGCGTGAAAAATTTGAAGCACGATCAGGAAGTATGCTCGATCAGGAACTTAAGCGTCAGTTGAATATATTTAAGCCGTAAAGGGCTGCGCAAAAAAAGTGAATATTTCAGAAGCTAATAATATTTTGTCTTGTCAATTAGTAATGGGAATGTAATTACCCGGATTCTTCATACATTAACTAATGGAAAAAACACTTTTAATTTTTAAACCGGATTCTCTTGAAAAGAAAAAAGTGGGTGAAGTTCTACAACGTTTTGAAGATAAGGGATTCGAAATCTGTGCATGCAAAATGGGTACGTTGTCGAGTGGTCTTCTTCGCGAGCACTATGCTCATCTCCTTGATCTGCCACATTTTTCTAAAATAGAAGAATTCATGTCGAAACGACCGGTAATTATTATAGTATTGCAGATTGAAAATGCGGTGAAAAAAGCGCGTGACCTGATTGGTCCGACTGATTCTAAAAAAGCTGAAAAGGGGACTATCAGGGGAGATTTAGGTACTGATGTTATGCATAATGTAGTCCACGCATCCGACAGTGTCGGAAATGCCCAATTGGAGATAAAAAGATTTTTTTCTTCAGACGAAGTCTTCGACCTTTAGGTTTAAGGCGATTGAGGAATAGTAGTCAGTAAATTGTGGATGTTGAAGTTGTATTTTAATCGCATTGATCTTCGTCTTGTAGGTTACCGTGCAATGGAAAGAGGAGCTTATGAGTCCTTCCGAGAATGGGTCGATAAAACTCGTCGCAGGAAGGACTGGAAAAAGATTTCAACGGTGTCTACTGTTGAGAGTGCCAGGAACTCCCGGCACCCAATTCCGGGAACCGGGAGCAAATCGGATGAGTTCATTCATCGTCTGGAACCAGCGTTAGCCGAGTTCAAGACGAAGCCTGGGAACCTCCGATCTAACCTGGCTAATCTCAAACAATTGAAAGAGCCCGGAGTATACCACCGCGAGCTCATCTTGACAAGACCGAGATAGCCATGAATGAAAAAAAACACACCCTCATCGCCATAGACATAGCCAAAGAGACCTTGCAGGTGCAAAGCGAAAGCCACAGTTACGGTCTCAGTAACAACAACGCAGGACACAAACAACTGCTCAAAGAGCTGAGCAAGCTGGATCGACCCTTTGTCGTGTGCGAAGCCACAGGAGGTTACGAGCGGGCCCTCCTGGCAACTTTGCATGAAGCAGAGGTTGCGGTGTGCCTGATTAACCCTGCACGGGTACGGGCCTTCGCCACGAGCGATGGCATCCGTGCGAAGACCGATAAGATTGATGCGAAGGTCTTGTTGCGCTTTGCGCAGCAAAAGAACTTGAAGGCCATGGTTGCTCCCACCAAGCAGCAGCAACAGATGACGGCCTTACTGGACCGGCGCCATCACCTGAGCGAACAACTTGGCCGCGAGAAGAACCGCTTGCAGAACAGTTCGAAGATAATCCACCGCTCCATCCAGCGCATGATTCGTTTCGTTGAAAAACAAATCGAGGGCATCGACCAGCAGCTGCGAAAGCTCATCAACGAGCATGATCTCCTGCGCGCCCAAGCCCAATTGCTCACTTCAGTCAAAGGTGTCGGGGAAGTGACGACCTGGACCCTCCTCGCCTATTTGAGTGAAATGACTCATCTCAACCGCAATCGGATGGTCGCCCTTGCCGGACTCGCCCCCTATAACCGCGACAGTGGGAAGAGCCATGCAAAACGTTCGATCAAAGGGGGGCGTGCCAAAGTCAGAAAATGTCTCTATATGGCCGCCCGCACCGCCGCTCAGCACAACCCCGTGATCAGGCCTTATGTACAAAGGTTAGTCGATCGGGGGATGCCTTACAAATGTGCTCTCGTTGCCGCCATGAGAAAACTTCTTATTCATCTGCAGTCCCTTCTTAAAAAACAACAATTAGCTCTTGCTTCATGACACAATTGCTTCGTCGTCTTTTAATTTATTTCCACCCTTATCTCTAATCGTCTGATTTGAACTATTGGGTATATTATTCTTCAAACGGCCACGACGGAGCGTGGCCCTCCCTATCCACCCCTTCTGGAGGGCCACGCTCCGGCGTGGCTGCTAAAAATACAAATTATAATTATATAGTAATTAAATGACGAAGAGTCAGACGAAGATGAAGAGAGTTTAATCTAACAACTGTTTACTGTTCACTTTTTCCTACCCCTCAGCAGTAAGTAGGCATACAGCGTGAGTGGCGATTCCACCCCCACGTCCGATATCGCCTAATTTTTCATTGGTCGTTGCTTTTATTCCAATTTCGGAAATTTCAATACCCAAGGTCGCTGAGAGCGTTGCTTTCATCGCGCTGATATATGAAGAGATTTTCGGTGCTTCAGCGATAACCGTGATATCGGTGTTTACTAATTGATATCCATGAGCCTTTGCTTCCTCCACCGCTTTCTTCAATATTTCCTGTGAGCAGAGGTCTTTGTATTTCTCGTCGGTATCGGGAAAATAGACGCCGATATCAGAGAGGCCAGCCGCGCCGAGTATCGCATCTGCGAGGGCATGCGTGAGGCAATCGGCATCAGAATGTCCCTCAAGCCCTTTATCAAAAGGTATAGTTACACCACCAAGCACGAGTTTTCGACCTGTCACCAACTGATGGACATCATATCCAAATCCTATGCGATAGGGTGAAGGCACTGTTGAAAATCAAGAAAGCTTAAGATCCTCGATGAAGTTTTCGATCATGGCGATGTCTTCAGGGATCGTGAGTTTGGGGTTCGGCTTAGTGCTTTCCAGAAGGCTGATTGTATGTCCAAAGTTAATTATTGCCGTTGTATCATCAGTTGCCTTTATTTTTTTTTCTTTCAATGACTGGTAAGCGTCGACGATAAGTTTTCGTTCAAATACCTGCGGTGTCTCCATCGCCCAAAGTTTGCTTCGATCTAAATTAGTTAATTGAAGTTGGCGTAGATCCTCGTTGTCAGAATCAATTTGTTTTATCGTGTCCGTTACCTTATGGGCGAGCGTGACCGCTTTATCTTTTTCAACCCTATCTCTAAGTATATTCAGTGATTGGCGATCAATAAGGGGACGTGCACAATCATGTATAAAAACATAGTCTATATTATCGGTGAGTTTGGAGAGCGCATTATATACCGAATCCTGACGCTCTGTCCCGCCCATCACCCAGCGAATATTTAAGTCTGCAATGGGATGATTCTCTATAGCTTGAGAAATACCAATACGTTGAACCTGATCGCGATAGGCGATAATGTATTCATCCACCGTGCCACTTGTGGCAAACGCTTCGAGGGAGTAGTTTACGACCGGTTTACCTTTTAAAGGAACTAATATTTTATCGGTAACCTGGTCTCGCATCCGGGCACTTATTCCTGCGCACAATAATATTACAGCATTGGCCATAGTGAATTTAAGAATAGTTTAACCGGAGATAGCCAGAAAAATTCGTTATTCATTGTCTGAATTTCTCGTCGGTGCTTTGTTTATCTCCCTTTCAAGGGTATAAAGCTCAGGGCTTATTTTTGTTCCCTCACGGGGTCTTGCTAATTATTCACGAATGCGCCTTTAGGCGATAATCAAGTGGGAGGAGCGATTTTAAAGCGGGACCAATTTTCAATAATTTCATGAATAACCTTGCTTCCCACGCGTTGTAGAGAACGCAGGCTGGG
This sequence comes from Opitutales bacterium, assembly GCA_963692525.1. GTDB lineage: Bacteria > Verrucomicrobiota > Verrucomicrobiia > Opitutales > PNEW01 > PNEW01. Next base: position 3,385,332 of record OY829953.1, on the reverse strand, counting down.
AATATACCCAGGAAATAGATTTCCATCTCCGTCATCCCCCCCACGCAGGCTTTGCAGGGGTGTCATCCCATCGGGTGCCTGCATCGTAAAGTTGCTCGCTGAACGCAGTAATAGAATACGATCCCAATCAATCCTATGGGCAGTGGCGAGTTGGTAAAGAGCTCTAAGCGTACCGGCATCCTCCATCGTGGAGGTTACAAACCGCCCCTTTTCATTCGTCCAGAATTCAACCCACCGTTCTGCCCACTGATTAGACAATTCCCCGTGCCAGTAACGTGTAGCAGAAAGGTTATCACCTTTGAGGACAAAAGGAGGACGTTGAGCTTCAGGAAAATCTAAATAGCGATTCCGATAGCTCGCGAGGAGATCGCTATCGAGATCCGATAAATCCAGAGACCGCGTATTTTTATAAGCCCAATCACTAAGATTAGAATTGAGCGTGTAGAGCTCACTATTGAGAAACAGGTCGGCAGCCTTTTTTGATCGTTGACTATAAGGGGTGTCACAACCGAGTGGTAGAATACCGGTAGACCAAGCTGGCGGTATTTCCCGCGCATCGATTTCGTGGGCAAGATCACCATCAACGCAATAATCGGCCCAGGCGGTGCACGCCAGTGACCCAAAGCGCGGATTAATTCCAGCGATTCCGGCAATTAAAAAATAGGCGTGAGTTAAATTAAAGCGTGGATCGAGACCAAAAGCCATCGTCGTCGAAGCAGCTTTAGCTGCACCAATACCAATCGTCAGGGCAACGAGGCCCGCTTCATTTGACCATATGCCATCTTGGCCAAATGAGAAGTCATGGGTTTTCTCCAGCCCTTCAGCCTCTCTGAAATATTGAAATTCACCTGGTTCATCAGATTCGAATTCGTACATCGAGATGAGAACACATTTTACAGGGAGTGGTTCAATTGAATGGGTTAAATTACTGGCCATCGATTTATACCGATCTTACAATGGAATTTCACTCGATGTTCATGTGCTGGTCGAGATGATTCCTTTGTGCGCAACAGATTTGTACGCAAAACGGGGTTCCTGTCTGGAGAGTCAAATTGTGGCACTTGCTTGCGTAGGATATTTAATTAAAGTATAATCATTTAAGCTATTATTTAAATATGTTTTGGGACTTAATCTTACCGAAGATGAAGAGTGACTTGAATGGATTTTGAAAAACAACGATCAGCTTTAGTAAAAAAGCTGATCCATTATCGGGTAGGTGGGATGAAAGATACATGTGTTATCCGTGCATTTAAAAAAGTGCCAAGACATCGATTTATAGAACCTTCATTTCAAGCTCATGCATATGAAGATCGCGCGATGCCAATTGCCTGTGATCAAACGATATCACAACCTTTTATCGTCTGTTGGATGTCGGAGGGTTTGGCACTTAACAAAGATCACCGCGTTCTTGAGCTTGGAACTGGAAGTGGTTATCAAACAGCGATCCTGGCTGAAATTGTTAAAGAAGTTTATACGATTGAATATTATCCAGTCCTTGTAGAACAAGCACATGAAATACTAAATGAGTTGGGTTATAAAAACATTTATTTTCGTACTGGAGATGGCTACGAAGGTTGGTCAGAGTCAGCTCCTTTTGACAGTATCCTTGTCGCATGCAGGGTCGACAAGGTACCACCGTCATTAAAAGATCAACTTGCCGAGGGTGGAAGAATGGTGATACCTGTAGGGCCGGAAAACAGGCAGATCCTTCACGCTTTCATTAAAAGAGACGGGCAATTACATAGCTTGAATGAAATTGAAGTAAGATTTGTTCCATTGTTAAGGAATTGTTAATAGAAAATTAAATAAGGGTTATAGCGGATGATCACGCTTCACTTTTGTTCGTTTAACAATGCATTTTACTAAAAAAAAATACTCCCGCTAACGAGGAACGAATACAGGGATTAGTAATTACCTTTTATATACCTTAAATTTCTGTAAAAAAAGTGTTATTTAAAATCAGACTGGTATTTTAATGTATTATAGTGTATATAATATAATATTATAAGATAATATCTTTACTTATATTCTGTAGTCATCTGTTAGTGTTAGATAACTTTAAAAATATAGGGTTAAAATCTTTATATGATTCCGAAGCAAGTCAGGAACGTAGTATATCTGATCCTCTTTATAGGATTGGGCTATTGGGGGTTTAATGTACTCCGATTACATACCCGCCAGGAAGTAATCGCCTTTAAGAGTTATTCCAGCGCCCTCATGGATGGAAATCAATTAAAGGCGCGTAAATTGGTTGTCGATAAGACCGCTCTTGAACCATTTGCGAAACGAAAAAAACGCAATGAATCATTGCGTGGTGAAGTTCGTATTACTTATTATAAAATAAGAAGTGTAAGGCGGGGTAAGAAGGGAAAGACTGCCAATTTAGAAGTCCGCCAAGTTATTCGCCTTGATCCGCCAGGCATTGACACCCTCTTTGGTACAGAAGTGGTATTCAATAACCAACGAGTATCCATGGTTCAAAAAGAATCTAAATGGATGATCGAGAAGTATAGTGATAGCTTTTTTAGTCCGGGGATGAAGGAATAGGCAATTGTTGCTCACTGTGCTGAGGTTTGTCTTAAGATCGATTTTCTTGTCCAAGCTTACATCTTCTGTAGGGGTGGCCTTAAATCAAAAAGATCATTTTGATCTTTGCTCAGACGATTGCTTGATCAATGACTTATTCTTTGAAATTTATCGCTACCGCCGTTTTCCTTGTTTGTCTATTGGGGATCATAATCTTTTTAGGAACAGAGAGCGAAGAGCGCAAAATTAATAAAAGACTAGACAAGCTCATTGCGCTTAATGAAAAATCAGGGCAGGAAAATAAACTTAATGCGGTAAGTAAAGCGCGCAGAATTTCGAAACTTTTTACTGAAAATTGTCAGATTGATCTTCCTTATGGAAGAGGGACGGTAGCAGGGCGTGATCTATTAACCGGTTCTGTAATTCAACTACGTGCTCAATCGGATACAATTTCACTATCTTTAAGAGAACGTTCAGTTACTCTCGCGACGAGCGAAATTTCAGCCAATATGAAAATTACGGTTAAAGTCAGTGGAGACTTCATCAATGACGAATATAGCGACCTGGTAGGAATATATCTGGAATGGGATAAAATTGATAACGATTGGTTTATTGACCGTGTTTCTTTACCTGAAAGTAATTATAGTCAGTAAAATATTAAATATTTTCTTTAAATTTTTTTATAGAAGATAATAATTAATAGAAATTCAATTATAGAGCAGGATGCTCAATCAGGATCAAATTTCAAACTATCACAAAGACGGATATCTTTCGGGTATCCCTATTCTTAATGAAGTAGAAGCTGGAGATTATAGAGAACAATTTGATGCATTGGAGAAAAGAGAAGGCCAGGAGAAGTGTCAGATCGGATTACAAGGTAGACACTTCGAAGAACGCTTTATCTGGGAGCTTGCCTCCAACTCCAAAATTCTTGATTGCATTGAGGCATTGATCGGGTCGCATATTATGCTCCTGTCGACCCACTTTTTTTGCAAATACGGGGATGGTGGCACAGCAACAAAGTTTGTTGCGTGGCACCAGGATGTCACCTACTGGGGATTGGAACCACCGACGACGATGACTGCCTGGTACGCGATTGATGACAGTGATGTCGAAAATGGCTGTATGCGGTGCATCCCGGGAAGTCATATCGCGGGAGTGCGTGAGCATGGTAAGTCCAGAATTGAAGGTAATTTATTGAGCATTAATCAGGAAGTTGAATTGAGTGATGAAGAGGAAAAAAAGGCGGTTGATTTCATATTAAAAGCGGGGGAGATCTCACTGCATGATGGGTCAATTATACACGGCAGCCTACCCAATCGCTCAAAGCGAAGACGATGCGGGTTGACACTACGCTTTATCCCCGCACATGTCCGACAGGTTTCGGCGAATTCTGTTGGGAAAGACTGGAGGCCTATTCTGATGCGAGGTGAAGCGAAGAATATAAGTGATGTAGAACGGGCACCCTTTAATGGGAACGGTAGCAGATAATATTGGTTTTAGGGTGTGAAGCTATAGCCGAAAGTGCAGATTTTATTCACTCGCCTAAAGTGTCACTGAGATAGTATATCGCCGAGTTTACCTGCGGCTTCATCGGCTTTTAAAGTATCTTCATCCCCATAATAATCGTCATTGATAATAATCTGGGGGACTGTCTTCTTCCCCTCCGTTCGGTGGAGCATAGATTTGAAATTTTTATTAGGAAATTTCCAACCGAGAATCATGATTATACCGATTTCATGATAAGAGACCCCGTATCGATTTAATATTCGCTTAGCTTCGTGGCAATAGGGACATAAGCTACTCGTATATATTTCAATTTTAGCCATGAAAAAACAATAAATTATGTATTTTTTAATGCGTAAATCTATCGGAAACTAATTTGAAAGAATTATTAAAATTAAATTTTTGGCGCGCATCAAATTCGTTACTGGAGTTGTTCGATGAATGGTTTGAAGATGAGAAAAATGCCGAGAACGATCAGAATTCCAAAAGAGAGTGAACCCAGTAATTTTTCAGATACTTTTTTACCAATTGCTAAACCGATGAATGTACCAATCACGGTTGTGGGAATTAAAAATAATCCAAGGATTAATGTTTTTGGAACAAGATCACCAAATACGAGGTAGAGAAAAATAAATTGGAAAGGGACATAGGGTAAACCATATAACAAGGTTGAAACACGTTTTCTCTCTGTAGTCCAACGCTGTGCATGTATCCATAATACGAGAGGTGGACCGCCGATATTTGCTAATCCATTAAGGATGCCGCTGCAAACAGCAGCTAGATATCCCCAGGACCAATGCACCTTATCTTGAGGCTCTATTTTTAATAACGAGCGAATCATAAGGATGGCTAAAAGGAGTATTCCAAAAACTTGCTCAATAAATGATTTTTCTTGAAGGGAAAGAGATTGCAATAACCAGATCCCGATCGGGAGCATAAAAATCCCGATAAGAATCAAAGGACTTAATGTCCTCCAGTCAGCTGAGCGATGCAAGGTGGCGACGCCAATGCAGCGTTGAATAGTTGAACCAAACGTTGATAGGACAACAGCTTCTGGTAGCGGGTAATCCAGCATAAGGAGTGCAGCGATGGCAAACAGGCTAAAGCCAAAACCGGCAATACTTTGCAATATCGCGCTGCCGAGGAAAACACTTGCGGTCAGGAGGAGAAGCATGGCGGTGATCCATAGTTTGGGATCACTTTACTGAGCTCCATGATCTAGATATAGACGAGAGTGTTGAAAGGAATAAGTCCGAATGCTCAAGCTATTATCTAGATATATAGTAAACTCTATTATCCGATGAATCATATCCACCAGATATATTATTTGAACCATCACTATCTGAGCTCTCCAAGGAGTATCCATCTGTGATCGTCGCTTTGGTCATCGATTCCCACTTTAGATAGAGTTCTTCTTCACTTAAATTTTCAAAATTTTCCATTGGGATATCCGTGTAAAACCGGTATCTCGTAATGGTCAATGGTTTCTGACCTAATTCTTCAATTATTAGATTTTTATCCTCAACCCATCTGAAAAACTCGGAATCATCAATGGAAAATTCAAAAACAAAGAATCGATCATCTTTATAGTAAGAAATTTTTGTTGCTGAATCAGGTAACCAATCGACGGCGTGAAGATTTTCTCCAATTTCAAAATCAGATCCACTATAAATTATTACATTAATGACGATAATAACTACGACAAGAATACCCAGGATTATCAGCTTTCGCATATCGCCGAAGGCTTCAGACAGTTTTTGTTTTAAAGTCGGATTTTCTGGAAGCTCCCGTTCTCTTTTTGCTTCTATCTTGTAGCTCTGATATCCGGCTTGCTTGTTGTTACTTAGTGATTGCTCAGTATCCTTTTTATCAATGGCTAGTCGTTCTATAAACCCGTCTTTTCCAATTTCACCTTCAGCATCGTAAATATTAAAATAATAACCGGCAACTTTACTGGAACCCGCCTCATCCTTTTTATGGCTGGCATACATCATCACGGTACTAAAATTAGAACCGCGAGGTACTTCATACTCATCAATTCTTGCCTCGGGGGATTCAGCGCCTTGAAGATACTCTTCCGCTTTTCTCAAGCTGCTAAATGCAGCGAGAGCTTTATCGGAACCGTTAGAGTGTTGAATTATAATATAAAATGTCATGGGAAAGTAATCACCCTGAATGCGTTAGATAAGTTTTTAAACTCCAGCCGAATTTTAAAGAAAAAAAATAATTTAGCGTGATTTAGTTAATAATTCAGAATAAAACATGGGGAAACTACTCATATATGCCGCGGGAAAGGGATCAATGACATTCCTTAATTAATCCTTGAACAAGGGGTGCCAAGCACTCAGTAAGATAGGATAAGATTATTGAAAATGGGAGAAGAATATTATCTCGGATCAATTATAGTGATTCCTGATAAATGAATTCTCTGAGGCAAGATATAATAACAGCGCATTCTAGACCGAATGGGAGATAGCCTAGATAACCTGCCAAGGGCATTTCAAAAATAGAATATGCCTGGAAATAGGGAGTCGCATAGACCCATTTTGCAAGGCTGAGATAATTCCACATTTCCCAAAAGAATCCACATATTAGTGCAGCAAATGCCCAGGTAAAGAGATAGGATCCCCGGCCCAGAGTAATTCCACCAAAATCGATCGGTTGCCCCAACAATCGATTGAGGGCCACCCAGCCTAAAAGGGGACCGACCCAGAGAAGGGGATACAGCGTGTGTGGATAAAGTCCGATAAAGAAAAAACTGAGTGAAACGACAACAAGAGCAAGGAGCGCCAATTCTGATTCCCATGAAAAATTTATGTGAGGGCTCCTGTCTAAATACCTTTGAAGGTGGGGAAAGCTTAGAAGTAACTGCTGGGTGCTGAATACGGCGGGCAGTACTGTAGAGAAAGCAATTGAGGCATGTATGATGTATTCACTGGCATTTATCTCTTCCAGGCCCAGGTAGTGCCAATTTTGGACAAAACGATTCAAATATTCAAATACCCACCAGAAAACGGAACTGATAGGAAAGAGAAGGAGGAAGAATTTTGGGTTCTCGATTAGTGGAGCCGTTCCCCCGCGCCAAAAAATAACGCCATTAATGACCAGTATATAGGCAAGCCAGAGGGGAGTAAAGGTATAGCTCTGCATAGGGGTGAACCAGGGGAATCGATTCCAGGCTAAGATCCAGGACACCAAGGCAAAGATCAAGCCGACCCATCCCCACAAGGGAAAATGCCGCCATTTAGTTGTAGATTTTAGAGAATGCTGTTCGTCTGGTCGCGCTCTCATTCTCAGCCAGACGATTAGGATTACGGCGATTGAGACTGAGAGAAGGGAAAAATGGAGATCAGAAAAACGAGTATAATCTTGCAACCGTGTCGTTGGTGGAAACTGGAAGTATGATTTGAGTGTTTTACCGGCCAAGCTCGTCCCCAAAAGTGGTAAGCCGAGACAGATGGCAGCGAGGAGCAATATATTTATCTGCCTAATGATCGCTGTTTTATTAGCTCTCATCTCATTCAATTCCCTGTCCTTAGTTATGGCGTAACAGATTTGAGAATATTTAAATGCTGGTATACAGAACGGGGAAGGGCGCTTAAATTGTAACCACCTTCGAGTATAGAAACTATGCGGCCATGACAGAAACGATCCGCAATATCCTTAATCAGAGCAGTTAATTCAGCAAAGTCTTCATCTTCGAGGGAAATAGCAGCGAGAGGATCTTCTCGATGCGCATCAAACCCAGCCGAAATAAGAATTAATTCCGGTCGAAAATTTGTGGCCGCTGGGGCCAGCGAGTGATTAAATGCATGGCGATAGCTTTCTATATTGGCACCTGCTCGCATTGGAATGTTTAGGGTGTAACCCAAGCCGGCGCCGGCGCCTTTTTCTTCAGCAGCACCTGTTCCAGGATAAAATGGGTGCTGGTGAGTGCTGAAAAAAAATACCGATGAATCTTCGTAAAAACTGTCCTGAGTGCCATTGCCATGATGAACATCCCAATCGATGATGAGGATTTTATTAATAGCATAATTTTCCTGAGCGTAACGCGCGGCAATAGCTATATTATTAAAAAAACAAAATCCCATAGCTGAACGGTGAAGAGCGTGATGTCCGGGTGGGCGGCAGCAGCAAAACGCGTTCTGGTAATCATTATTCAGCACGGAATCGACTCCTTTTATCGCGGCACCGGCCGCGAGGCGGGCTATTTCAAAGGAAGCGGAACACGCTCTCGTGTCACCTTGGTCAATAATACTTTCACCGGATAGACAGGCGTTTTCGACATGATTGATATAGTCGAGGCTGTGATTATTTTTAATCCATCGTAGATCAATCGGTTCTGGTTCAAGCCATGCGAGTTCATCATCGATGTCTGATTTCTTGATGAAATCATAGATCACCCTGGCGCGACTTCTCGTTTCAGGATGGGAGCTTCCAGTATCATGCAATTCATAATCCGGATGATAGATAACTGCCGTTTGCGCCATTTAAAGAATGCTAGATGATCACCCGTTCACGAACAATATAAAAGAGGGGAAGGATGGAAGTTTGGATGAATGGAAAATTACAGCTGTAAATCCCGTCAATCCACCCTCTGTTAACGATCACGACCTAAAATCATAATTTTTTCTGAGAGACCGGCTAATCGGCGGTCGTGGGTAAGGGCCTTCGGATCGTACTGGCTGAGAAGTTTCCAGAATTGTTCGGAGTGATCGAAATGATTCAAATGGGCTAACTCGTGAAGAATAACGTAGTCATGCAGTTCGGGTGCTAATAAGAGCAGTCTCCAGTTAAGCGAGAGTCGCGAATCTTCGGTGCATGTACCCCAAACCGTAGATTGATCTCGCACTTTAACCTGCTTCACACTGATTCCCAGTCGATGAGCAAGGTTTAATGTATGCTCTTTTATGGCCGTGCGCGCAAAAGTCATAAGAGCATTTTTAACCTGTTCATCATGGTTCCCCTGAGGATCGAAGCGAATGAGAACAGATGACTTAGACTCGTCGCATGAAAATGTTGGCTTCCCCTTTATAAAATTGAATGCAACGCTGAGTTTATCAGAGTGGGAAGATATAAACTGATATTTCTGAAGATATTTAAGTAAAGTAGTAGAGCGGGGTCTTTTTCTAGCTTGTTCATTCAACCAGTCGCCCTGGCTACGCAGAAATTGCATCGCTTCCTTTTCCGAAGCACGCCAGGGGATTGTAAGCATTAGCGGCCTGATCGGATCGTGATTCAGCCGAAAATGTTTTGATTTTCTGGAACGCCGAATTTCGAAATGGACCAGTATTTTACCTTCACTGGTATCTACTTCGCAGAAATTATTAATCTCTTTTTTGAGACTGCGCATTTTCGAGTTTTTTTATCACATTGTCAGCATAACGTCGAAGTGCTGATTCGGGATCGATTTCTGCTTTTCTACATGCCGCTACAATATCGAAGAGGAGGGCGCCAGCTTCGAGCTCGTTCAATTTATTACCCTGCTCAGAAATTTTATCATCATCGAGCACACCTTCAGTATTGATATTCCCTTTCACAACTTGCTTGTATACATCCCGCGCATAGAGGAGAGCAGGTAAACGCGGTGGCAGTGACTTAAAGTATTGTGAATGATGGGGCCGGCTTTTTTTCTCTTCTGCTTTAATCGCATCCCATTGAGCAATCACTTCATTAGATTCAGTTATGATTTTGTCACCAAATACATGGGGATGTCGGCGTACAAGTTTTTCATTTAATTTTGTGGCCACCGTATTCAAGTCAAACCCATGAGCTTCTTCCGCTAATTGAGCATGCATGACCACTTGTAAAAGCACATCACCGAGTTCTTCACACATATTTTCCAAGTCATTATGATCAATGGAATCTAGAAGCTCAGCGCATTCTTCGATCAGGCATTCTGTGAGCGATTGGTGTGTTTGTTTCTGGTCCCAAGGACAACCATCGGGTCCACGCAATCGCGCTACAATTTTTTTTAATCTTTGTATTTCATCCACGATTGCAGTTTTCTTAAAAATTCATTTACTATCTAATTAAAATATTAGATGCAGTATTCGGCAATATTTTAAATCCTTATAAAAAGTGGATAAACTAATTGAAATCATAGGGTGGAAACGGAAAGAAATAGAAAGTCTAATACGACCGGTAAAAGACGATGAATTAATACGATTTTCGGTGAGTAATAAAGTGGGATTGACTTTTCATCAAGCATTGGCCATTCCGGAGCGGCTCAGCGTAATTGCTGAAATCAAGCGATCTTCTCCTAGTGCTGGTGAATTCGCGGTTGATATTGATGCCGCCGAACAAGCGCGAAAGTATTACAATGGTGGCGTTGACGCCATCTCCGTCCTTACGGATGAAAAGTTTTTTTCCGGGCAATTGCGTGATCTTTGGCAAGTGACTGATTTTTTGAGCTCAAGAGATGATCCTACCCCCTGTTTGCGAAAAGATTTTATGGTGCACCCCATCCAGGTTCTTGAAGCTGCCGAAGCGGGGGCCAGAGCGATACTCATAATTGTGCGCGCATTAGACGACGATGAAATTAAAGCATTATTTGAATCCGCTAAGATTGCGGGATTGGATTGCTTATTCGAAATTCACAATGAAGGTGATTTGGAAAGAGCAATAGATTTTGGAGCTATGATTATCGGGGTGAATAATCGGGATTTAACAGAATTCGTTACCGATCTTAAGGTATCGGAAAAATTAATTCCACAGTTGCCCGATGAAGTAGTCGCGATTAGTGAAAGCGGCATTTTCAGTGCAGACGATGCCGCTCGCGTTCGTGAAGCGGGAGCCGATGCGGTGCTTATTGGCGAGGCTCTCATGAAGGCTGAAGAACCGGAGAATCTAATCGCCGAAATACAGAATATTTGAATTAGAATGATGGGCGATGGTACTCTTACCCCCACGCAAACCCGCGACCTGCTAGCGCGCCTGGGATTAAGGCCGCGTAAAAAACTGGGGCAGAATTTTCTTATCGATGGAAATATTGTGCGTAAATCTCTCGAGCTGTCCAACCTTCAGGAAAATGATACGGTAATTGAAATAGGTCCGGGGCTGGGAACCTTAACCGGCGCATTGTTGAAAAAAGGGGCAAAAGTATACGCGATTGAAAAAGATATATTGTTAATTAAACATTTGGGTGACACCCTGGCTGTTTCTTACTCATCGCGTTTTTATTTATCACAGGGGGATGCAGTTCAAAATCCAATGGCTGGATTTAACCCCCAATCGGGTGAGCGATTTAAAATTATCTCCAATCTACCCTACGCAATTGCCACACCATGGATTGACGCAGTCCTCGAGGGTCCGCTTCCGGTGAGCATGGTGCTAATGTTACAAAAGGAAGCGGCTGGTCGTTTGACGTCGATGGCTGGGACTAAGAACTTTGGTGCAATTTCGATCTTCCTTCAGTCGGCTTATGAGCATATATCCGGACACAAGGTTTCCGGACGTTGTTTTTTTCCGGTACCGTCCGTTGATTCTGTGTTAATAAATTTAGTTAGAAAAAGGACCCCCTTCATTTTTAAGGAGAAAGCTAAAAATAAAATCCGTATGATTTTTACTCAGCGTCGAAAACAGATCCGTACCCTGCAAAAAGATTATCCTGAATATAAACCGTGGATAGAATATCTAGAGGCATCAGGGGTCAAGGCTGAGGCTAGACCGGAAACGATATCACTTGAGCACTGGCAAAAACTCGATGAATATTTTTAGACAGGCGGATGTAGCGATAAGAGCATGAGGAGTTTTACCAACCCAGCATCGCATTGAGTCGAGCAAGCATTTTATTCCCAATCGCTTCAAAGGAAAATTTCTCTCTAATGGATTGAGCCGCATTTATCGAAAGGCTTCGGTAGAAATCCTTATCCTCATATAATTTTTTCATAAGATGCGCGGCATGATCGGTATCCGGGTCGGCCCATACCTGACCGGCTCGATAATGTCCGGCATCGTGCTCAAGTTTCACTAATTCATAGTCCACCGGACATCCATTATTCACGTTAATGAATTCAGTGGGAGCCGACCAATTGGTGCTGACGACCGGTTTTTCGAGGTACATTGCTTCTGCCAGCCCTAAGCCAAAGCCTTCTGAACGATGCAGGGACACCAAAACGTCGCAATGCTTGATCAATTGATAGATCTGATTGCGTTCCAATGTAACATTTAAGAGCGATACATTTGGAATGGTTGATACGTGCTCTTTTAATTTATTATAATCAGGAAATTCATCTTTGGCGTTATGAACTTTAACGAGGAGGTGAGCAGAATGATTATCAGAAAATGCCTTGAGAAACGAATCGATTGCGGCATGGGGGTTTTTACGGTCCTGGTTGGAACCATAATCATACATACAGAGAAAAACGAATGCATTCTTGGGTATATTAAATTCACTCTTCTCGGTATTACCTTCGCACTCGAATTGAATCGGATGCGGCATGGTAAGAACAGGAACGGGCGATTTAATCATAATCACATCACGCGCAAAATCAGAAGGAGTCCAAACTTCTTCGATGAAATCAAAATTCCTGATATATTCATCAGGAAATTCACTTAATTCCCATGCCCAATAGCCAATATTAAGTTTATTCTCAAATATTTTTGAGCCATGTACGCGTGGAATATTATCCGTCGAACCGGGATCAATATGAAAGATGTTTACGGGATAAGAGTTATCCGTTGTTAACTGACCAGCTAAAATATTTTTATCATAGGGAGAAGCGCAGTAGGTCCTTAATTCAATCAGTTTTGTTGCAATTCCTACATGTTGCGCAGCTTCTGCAGCCAGCCGTGCGCCCTCGGTGATCCCATTCTGGTGTCTGAAGTGAGAGGCTATATTTACGCCAAGGGTTCTCTTCTCTTCGAGAAAGGATGTAGCAGGTAAGAAAACTTTGGTCGCATTGAAATCAATTAAACCGAAACCTCCTATCCCTATCTTGGATATTTTAAAGCGTCTTTTTCCTGTTTCATTAATATATTTATTGAGGAATTTACGTATTGTTTCAGGGAAGATGAAATACAAATGGCTTCGACCGAGATTCGCGAAGAATGATCTTAATCTGAATTTATTTAATGAAATTTTTATACGATTCTCACCATTCTTTAGTATGCGTTCTGAATAATTAAGTTTAAAAGAAAATTTACCGTAGCAATCTAAGGTAAAGGTCTGCAGCCGTTTCCGATTTAATTGCACGGAAAAAGAAATTGGTTTAGCGATTTTATTGGCATTCACTTCTGGTGTAAGCCCATAAAAACCATCGATCGTAATATCACCTTTCAGGCCCGATGGAATAAAAACGAATGCCTTATTCTCTGGTATCCATCTCCCTTTGAACAAATCTCCAGTGTCGGTCTTAAAGCCCACATACACGGGAGCTTTAGGCTCAACTTTTCGAGTCGATATTTGTATTCGCTGGTAGTCTTCGAGGTATGATTTTTTCTGTGTCATCGGCGATGAGATTAATCAACGCAACAATACTAGGAGCTTAGATTGTCAATTTCAATTTTCATGACAAGTTCAGGCTAGCGATGTAAGATGATTGAATATTATGAGAGGGAGACAAATTATCATGCTTAATTTTAATTATTTACTTTATGCATACCGATAATATTTTATAAAGAAATGATGAGTGAAAGGCTTAAAGATGTCGCGATTAGCTTTGGGGTCGATAAAAATAAACGCCACATTTTTTTATGTTGCGATCAAACAAAGCCCAAATGTTGTGATAAAGATGTTGGATTGAAATCCTGGGATTTCTTAAAGGCTCGGCTCACCGAACTCAAACTTGATTTCAATGGAGGCATCTATCGCACTAAAACCAACTGCTTGCGGATATGTGAGGGTGGACCGATCGCAGTAGTCTATCCTGAAGGAACGTGGTATCACTCCTGCACGCCCGAGGTGCTGGAGCGTATTATTCAGGAACATCTGATTGGCGGTAATCCAGTGACAGACTTTATGTTTATTAATAAACCTCTTTAAAGTGATTTGTTCTATTAAATTATTTAAAATTTAGAATTCTTCAGATATTTAGATGATCAAATAATCTCGATGGCAAAAACAACGAATAAATTAAAAAGGGACTAATTCATGTCAGACACAATTGCAGTAATTGAAACAAACGAAGGGACGGTCGAAATAAAATTAATGCCTGATATCGCTCCGAAGGCTTGCGAAAATTTTATCGGACACATTAATAATGGATATTATGACGGCGTCATTTTCCACCGAGTGATCAAAGATTTTATGGTCCAGGGGGGAGATCCCACGGGAACGGGCAGGGGCGGCGAGTCGATTTGGGGAGAATCTTTTGAAGATGAAGGCCACGCGGATATTAAATTTGATCGTAAAGGATTACTCGCGATGGCAAATGCGGGCCCCCATTCCAATGGAAGCCAGTTTTTCATCACTACGGCTGCAACCCCCTGGCTGCATATGAAGCACACGATTTTCGGGGAAGTAGTTTCCGGATATGAAGTGGTTGATATTATTGAACAGTCAGAGGCCGATGGCAATGACCGCCCGGAAGAAGATAAGAAAATAGTGAAAGCATCGATCAAGGAAATTTAAAAAATTCCTATCGTATTCCGGTGGCTCCTCAAGCACTCACATTTCGTTTCAATAATATCCATCACCGCGTCTGGCACTGGCCTTCAATGGATCCCCAGGGTGGGGTGGTCGTTGCCCTGCATGGGTTTTCAGGTAGTGGCCAGGACTTTGAAGTCACTGTTGAAGGTGGAATTGAGAAGTTTGCCTGGTATGCTCCTGATATTATCGGTCATGGTGAATCCGATGCGCCAAGTGAATTAAGTGAATACCGGATTGAAGCGCTGATAAATTCTTTAGAGGGGATGCTGGATTATTATAAAATTATTAAACCGGTTATAATAGGATACTCGATGGGTGGGAGGCTAGCCCTGCACTACGCGATTGCGAGACCTGAATCTGTAAGTGCCCTTGTTCTAATCGGAGCAACTGCGGGAATCAAAGACAAAGATGAAAGGGAACGTCGTCGCAAAGCTGATGATGAGCTGGCAGATGAAATAATTAATTATGGGATTAAAGCCTTTGCGGATAAATGGGAATGCAAACCTGTAATTGCCACCCAGGATTTAATCCCAGGGCCAAATCGAAACGCAATAAAGAGACGGCGCCGCTTGAATCGCCCAATCGGGTTGGCAAATAGTCTACGTGGGTTTGGCACGGGTGTGATGAATCCGGTATGGGATAGATTAAAGATGATTAATTGTCGTCAACTGCTGGTCACTGGTGATTCAGATATTAAATTCGCTCAACTTGCCAGACAGATACAAAAGGAATCGAGTTGTGTTCAACATGTGACAATCCCATGTGCTGGTCATGCCGCGCACCTTGAATCACCGGAATTATTTACCGAAGCGTTAGGGTCTTTCTTAAACGCAAAGGCTTAGCTTTCGCTAATTAATTGTCTGTTGAGACCAACGGCAGCCAAAGCTTCATTGTCGTCCCGGAGCTGGAATTTTTTATCAATTCTATATCTCCATGGTGGCTTCGCAATATGCGTTTAACAATAGAAAGGCCCAAGCCTGAACCTTCACTGCGCCCGCTGAGAAAAGATTCAAATATAATTTCTTGCAATTCGAGAGGAATCCCGGAACCCGTATCGGTTATTTCCACCACCGCGACAGCAAGGTCTTCATGGTTTTCGAGGTAGGAATTAATTTTGATATCGCCGCCCTCCGGCATAGCTTCGGTCGCGTTGATAATAAGATTTAAAAGAACCTGTTGGAGTTGGCCTTTATTGCCTTCGATGATGAGTGGATTTACCCCTCTGTTGAAACTAAGATTAATTTTATTTTGATGAAGCTTAAGGCGAAGCAAATGGAGGGTATCCTGGATGATCTCTCCAACGTTAATCTTTGAATGCAGTCCATGATTGGATTTTGAAAAACCCAGGACACGCGCAACAATTTCATCCAATTGAGAAAGTTTTTCACTGATGATAGCAGTATCTTTATGGCGAACATCTTCAGGATCATAGTTAAGATCCAGTGATTCAAATAGAAGCTTAATCACCGTGAGGGGGTTACGTATCTCATGAGCTATTTCTGCGGCCAGAAGCCCGAGGGTGATTAGACGTTCATTTTTACGTAATAGTTCTTCGCTGCTGAAAATACGGGAATAAAGGCGAGAATTCTGGATGGCTACCGCACTTAGACTGGCGTGGGTGCTGAACGTTTTCTTTTCATCATCATTAAAACGGTGTGGCCGATCGGTATAGGCATTGAGAACACCAATAATTTCATTTTCATAAATTATCGGTGAAGAAAGCATCGAGATAAGACCTTCTTTTTGGGCAAGGGGGATAAAGTGGTACTCTTCAGTTCTACTGAGGTCAACTACCTCTACCTGTTTTTTATGGGTAATTACCGTTCCGATTGCACTGTCTTCAAGATTCAAACTTTCTTCGTATTCCGGATTAGTTGAAACCCCTGCCATGGATCGAAGCGTGAGAATCTTGCTGTTTTTGCTCAACATGAAGAGAGCACAAACTTTGCAGTTCATTATATTCAGAGCTTCATTCGTAATGTTATCGAGAAGATCCCCGAGTTCCAGCTTGGAGACCAGTTTTTGCCCCATGGATATGAGCGATTCAAGCTGACTCGCTTTTCGCGTCAGTTGCTTAATCAGCCAGAGTTTACTCACCACACGCGTGGCATCATCGGTAAGCAAAGTGAGTAATTTTAAATCATCTTCATTGAAAGCATTGAGTGTTTCGCTATCAACATTTACGACACCAATTACACTCCCTTGTTCTATCATCGGGACCGCCATTTCAGAGCGAATAGTGTCTTTAACTGGAACGTAACGTGCATCTTTACTTACATCTCTGACCAGGAGTGGAGTACCGTGAAATGCCACCCAACCCGTGACTCCCTGACCGAGTTGCAACTGCAGTTCTTGTGAGTATGAGGGCAGCCCGCGATAAACTTCAATTTCCAGACTATTGTTATCCGGGTTAATAAGGGCAATGGATGCACTGGTCGCCCCGAGAACCTCAACAACTTCGTCCATAATTAATTCAAGCGCTTCCTGCGGGTCGTCCGTTTTACTGACGAGGCTGCTGATGCGGTAAAGAGAGTCAATGGCGGCAAAACCTTCTTCAACTTTTTTCATAACAAGCTATGCTTTATACACTATTTATTAGCTTCTCAGAAATAGGAGAGCTTATATATCACTAAGCATCAAGTCTGCACTTTTTCGGTATCGTGTGATACGATATTATTAAGAGCTTCTCTAAGAGCCAACAAATGAGCAGCATCTTCGGGTTGGGGTTGGTTAGCATATTCAATATAAAAAGTATCCACGGCGACGCCGCGTTCGGTCGAAATACGGGCGAAAGTTATATCAAACCCATGTTCAAATATTGCTTTTGTAATACGGTAAAGGAGACCTATTTGATCGGTGGCATGAACTTCGATAATCGTTCTTTGGAGCGAACTTTCATGGTAAACATCGACATTCGACGGTAGTTGGGCCTGTAGTTGCCTCTCATTATTCAGGAGCGGGGACTTCGTATGTTTTTTGCTCTGGTTGCGAATATCAGGCATCAAATTCTTATTGTGGAGGAGAGCTTCTTCGAGGTATTTATGGAACTTTGATTTAGCTTTCTTATTTTGCACAACACCTCCATCAAGCTCACAGACATAGAAAGTATCGATTAAAATATGATCGTTGCGGGAAATCGCTTTGCTGCTTAAAATATTCAAGCCCGCGACACTGAAAGCTCCAGCCAATTTATAAAAAAGTCCAGCGCGATCCCAGGTTACGATATGGACAACAGTCATACTCAAATCAACGTCATCATGCCATTCGATGACAGGTATAAGGGTTTGTGCAGAATCTGCTTCCGAAATATGTTTCAGAAGATTGTTGATCATTCTGAGATGAAGGGCGATATCCTGCTTACTGTTATATTTAAAGTATTGCTCGGGCAGGAGATCATAGTGGGCTGTAATCTCTTCGTCGGAGATATCCGTAATAAGTTCTCTTATTGAATCTTTTGCGGTTATTGTTTTATTTAAATCAATACCCGGTCTGTCGGCAGGGGTGCCACCGAGGAGTTCAATAGTGTTTTCAAGAAGCGCGGTATGCAGCATGTCCTTGTAACTGTTCCACAAGTTGAACGAAGTCCCACGTGCATCACAGTAGGTATGCACATAAAGATAGCGGAGCCGATTGAGATCCCCTATTTTATCCGCAAAAGCCCGTGCCGTTTGGGGATCTTCAATATCGAAATGTCGTGAATACCGTCCCATTTCCAAATGATTTATAATTATAAATAAAATCAGATCTTTGTGTTCAGAACCAATTCCCAGGCGGTCAAGAATATTCGCGGACATTTCTGCGCTGCGGTTAGCATGACCTGGTATACCACTGCTTTTTCCTATGTCATGAAGGAGGAGGATAAGATAGAGGAGACCGGGGGTATCTGTTTCATGAAGTTGGTGGTTATATTTTTCCACAATTTTCGATTCATTTTTGAATACCTGGTCGAGCTCACTGATCGTATTGAGGGTGTGGATATCAGCCGTGTAACGGTGATAATATTCGTGTTGTACAAGGCAGGTAAGACCCGAGAATTCAGGCATAAAACGTTCTAATACTCCCAGTTCGTGCATTATACTTAAGGCGGGAAATACATCGCCTAAACTCTGAAGGATAGATCTGAAACTGCGATTAGCAGAGGGAGAATTAATAACTTTTTTCGTTATTAAATGTATGGATGCGCGGATAAGGTTCTCGAGGTCAAAATCCAGGGTAGCGTGAAATTGCTGACCATGGCGAAAAATTCTGATTAACCGCTCTGCATCTTCCTCAAAGACCGTTTCTTTTTCATAGGAGATGGTCTTACCGCTAAGGATAAATCCATCGATTTGTTTTTTTTGTGAGTACTGGTGGGCCTCGAGCAATGATTTGAAACTTACCTTGTAATTTTGTGTTAAAGTGAGGCGCTTCTCTAATGTTTTCGAGATAAGGTAGATATTGCGGGCATGGCTGTAGTAATCTCTCATAAAGGCCTCCACTCTTTCAAAAATATCGTTCTGTTTATAACCGAGATGCAACGCGACGAGGGGCTGCTTTTCCAAATCTAATAAATCAGTGCTTCTCTTGCTCTGAAAATGCAATTCGTTTCGAACTCGGAGTAAAAAGTCATAAGCCGCAGTAAATTTCTGATATTCATTTTTATGTAAGTAATCTTGTGCACTCAGTTCTTCGATACTTTTGACATCTAATTTTGTACATGCCATCCAGAGGATGTTTTGATAATCGCGCAGACCCCCAACACCATTTTTTATATCCGGTTCCTGCATGAAAACTGTGTTGCCATAACGATTGCGACGTTCTTTCTGTTTCTCAAGACGCGTTTGGATATAAGCCTGGGGTGAATTTTTGCGGCAATAATTTCTATATGACTGGGTAAACTTGCTAAAGAGTTTATCCTCACCAATAATCAGCCTGGCCTCCAACTGGGAATTCTTGGTTTCTATATTTAATTTTGCTTCTTTTATAGTATCTTTAATCGTCCGTGTAGAGTGCCCCACCTTCAGACTGAGGTCCCACAAGATATAGAGAACCATGTCCGTTACTGCTTTCAGGAACTGTGAGAGTTTCTTCGAGCGTATCCGATCGGGGTAGAGGAACATGATGTCGACGTCACTATAAGGGCACAATTCAGCGCGACCATAACCACCGAGCGCTAAAACCGCGATCGGGCAGGGTGGATCACCATGTTCTGCAATATAAGAGGCTAAGGCTTGATTGAATAAATTTTCGATTAAGACATCGATTACAATTGAACGTGACTGTGCGACGCGTAATCCACTGTCCCCTTTGCGATGGTTGCGCAGGATCATCTTTTCTTCCAGGCGCAAATACGATTTGTAATGATCGAGTAAGTCGTCCCGGGTCAGGTTATCGGGATGCTTTAGCTTTTGGCTGGCATGTAGCCTGATTCGTCTTAATAAGGGGTCTTCCATGGATTATTATCATCTAGGGGAAAAATCGCTCTCTAACAATCAATTATTAAAGTTAAATAGGGTATTATAAATTGGCATCCTATCTAAGATTCCTCTTATTTAACGATTAGAACCAATCTTGTCTTTTCTTTTGACACCCTATGATAAGCTCATTCGCTGATATCCTTTTAAAATATAATTCTCATGTCTGAAATCGCAAAAGCCTATGATCCTAAACTGGTTGAACCTAAGTGGTACCAGGCATGGCTCGATGCGGATGCGTTCGGTGGTATACCCGACGAAAAGAAAGAGGCATTTACGATTGTAATACCCCCACCGAATGTTACAGGCGTCCTTACCATGGGTCATGTCTTAAATAATACGATCCAGGATATTCTCGTGCGTCGCGCGCGCCAGGAAGGTAAAAAGGCGTTATGGCTGCCGGGAACTGATCATGCGGGTATCGCCACCCACGCTCGAATTGAAAGAAAACTGAGAATGGAAGGTAAAAACCGTTACGATTTGGGACGTGAGACATTTCTCAAACGTGCCTGGGAATGGAGCGATGAACATCGTAACATTATCCTTAATCAGCTGCAAAAACTGGGCTCGTCGTGTGATTGGAATCGTACTGTTTTTACGATGGACGAAAAATACGTCCGCGCGGTATTAACCGCTTTTGTTCGTCTTTATGAGCGGGGCTACATTTACCGCGGTAAGTATATGAGTAAATGGTGTCCGGTTAGTCTTACTGCATTAAGTGATGAAGAGGTTATCATGAAACCGCAGAAGGGCCTTCTCTATAAGATGCGCTATGAGCTCGTAGAAGATCCTGGCAACTATCTTGAAATTTCTACTACCCGTCCCGAAACACTGATGGGTGATACCGCGGTTGCTGTTCATCCCGAGGACTCCCGTTACAATCAGCTCATTGGCAAACATGTGTGGCGGCCCTTTCCCCGCGCGGAACTTCCAATCATTGGTGACGAGGCGGTCGATCGCGAGTTTGGCACGGGTGTGCTTAAGGTGACTCCGGCGCACGATGAAATGGATTTTCAAATCGGTCAGCGCCACAATCTTCCGGTCATTGATGTCTTTAATCCCGACGCGACGCTAAACGATCTTGCGGGAGAAGATTTTAGCGGTGTTGATCGGTTTGCTGCACGAAAGCTAGCGGTAGAGAAACTGAAAGCGTTAGGTCTTTTCATCGATGCGGAAGATTATGAGAATAATGTTGGATTTTCCGAGAGGACCGATGTGCCGATAGAACCGCGCATTTCGGAACAATGGTGGATGCGTTATCCAAAAGTTGAGGAGGCTAAATCGGCTGTTGAGAATGGACTAATCAAATTTTATCCCTCTCGATGGGAGAAAGTCTATCTTCACTGGCTGAATAATATCAGGGACTGGTGTATTTCGCGACAGCTATGGTGGGGGCATCGCATCCCAGTCTGGTACAAAAAAGGTGAGGATCGGAATAATAAAGACAACTGGCATATTTCCGTCGATGGACCTCAAGATCCGGATAACTGGGAACAGGAAGAGGATGTACTCGATACCTGGGCTTCATCCTGGCTATGGCCATTTGCCACCATGGGATGGCCCAACCCCAGTAAAGAGGAAAGCGAAGATCTTAATTTCTTTTACCCTACCAGCGATCTCGTCACTGCACCGGACATCATTTTTTTCTGGGTCGCTCGCATGATAATGGCGGGTCTCGAATTCATGGGGCCAGAAAAGAAAAAGCTTGCAACCGAAGAGATTAAGGAGCGCATCCCTTTTCAAAATGTCTATTTTACGGGTATGATTCGTGATCTGCAGGGACGCAAGATGTCGAAGTCATTGGGTAATTCACCTGACCCGCTCGACCTGATTGATAAATTCGGCGCTGATGGTTTGAGATTTGGAATCATGAGTGTTGCCCCGAAAGGGCAGGACATTCTCTTAAGTGATGAGCGCGTAGAACAAGGGCGTAATTTTTGCAATAAACTCTGGAATGCCTGTCGCTTCCGGCAAATATCCGGTAAGCTCGAGGACAATTCTTCACTGGATAATATCCTGTCTCGTTTTGAACCTGACCTGTTTGACGAGTACGATCACTGGATCGTCAATCAACTAATAAAAGCAATTCATCAGATTGAAACCGGGTATGATAACTATGATTTTAACTTGATGGCGCAGGGGATCTACAACTTCTTCTGGAGCGACTATTGTGACTGGTACCTCGAAGTATCTAAGACAAAGCTTAAAAATGAGTCGCTACGGGATAATTGCTTAGCGATCCAGGATTTTATCTTGCGGCAAGTTTTACTTACCGCTCACCCATATATTCCATTTATAACAGAGGAGCTTTGGCACAATCTGGGGTATGGTGATAAACATTCATTTATCCAAGATCATTGCATTGAAAATAGCTCTCAATTAAGCAATCAGATATATCAACTAGGAATCGAAAAAGATACCCACTTAGTTGAGGCGAAAAATATTGATGAGCTTCAATTATTTATAATGCGCGCACGATTTCTCAAGGCCGAGTACAATGTAGCCAATAAACGCGATGTAACATTTTATTACAGTGTGGGGGAGGGTTATGATGAATTAGTTGATGGTAATATTGAAAATATTAAACATCTAGTTGGCGCTTCTAATCTTATAGCGTGTGATGAGGCTCCAGAAGGTGCACCCGCAGAAGTCACGCGTATAGGAACCATTTACCTCGACCTCACATCCGCAGTTGACGTCGTCGCTGAAAAAGAAAGGCTGAACAAAGAACTCATTCGACTGGAAAAACAGATTACTGGATCAGAGGCCCGTTTATCAGATGTAAATTTCCTTAATAAAGCACCGGAAAAAGTCATTCAGGGGGCCAGAGAACAGCTGGCTACAAATAAAACGAAAAGAGAGGAATTTCAAAAACTTATAAACAATCTGGGTTAAGCAATTAACCGAGAAATATTTAATTCACAGACTAAAAGATTAACAAATAAATAAACGATAATGATATTAGACACGATTGATAATATAGACACGATCAAGTATATAAAGCGCAGTCCCGCGCTCCAGGAAGCATTCGAGTGGTTTAAGAACACGCCCCAAGACATTGAGGAGGGTGAATATGAGTTACGCGGTAAAGATTTATACATCATAGTTACAAGCTTTGATACTCAACCGCGGGAAGATTGTATTTTCGAATCCCATCGCGCCTATGTTGATGTGCAATTTATGGTTGAGGGCGGGGAGATCATTGATTGGAGCCCGATTAAATTACTTACTCCACAAGATGAGTACAATGAGGAAGGTGACTATCTCCTTTATCCCGCCCCGGAGGAAACACCGACAAGCCTGCAGATGAAACCCGGGCGGTTTGTGATTTTTTTCCCGGAGGACGGCCATAGTGTTAAAATTAATGATGGCATTAATACACGGGCAAAAAAGTGGGTTGCGAAAATTTCTCTGGAGCTCCTCAATCAGTAGCGATTGATAACGAATCTTTAAGTGGATAATGTGCTGGAATAGCACTTATTCATTCGCATTCCTAATATTTTATATCCGATGAATGTTTTTATATACTCAGATGATGTACATGAAAAAGAAAAAAAGATTTTTGAAGAGGCCCTTAAAAACGATGACTTGATATTCGGCTGGGACCTGAATGATGAGACGAAAGCGAAGGAATTATTTCTAAAGGCAGACGTTGCATTTAGCGGTTCTATACCCGGGGAGTGGCTTACGGAGACCGATCGTCTACAATGGCTTCAATTGGAGTCTGTAGGCTTTGAACCCTATCAACCATTCGGTAAAGCCGCTTTGGATAAAGGAATTTCTATCACCAATCTCAAAGGTTTTTTCGGCATCCCGGTGGCGGAAACGGTTTTAGGTGGGATCCTAAGTCTTTATCGCGGGCTTGATAACTTAAGTGCGCTGAGGAAGGTAAAATCGTGGGAGAAAGTGGACATTCGGGCAGAGAGTAAGGTGTTGCATGGATCTCAAGTTATAATCCTCGGGAGTGGGTCTATTGCCCTTGAAATTAAAAAATTACTCCAGGCTTTTGAATGCAAAGTGACGGTATTTGGAAAAAGCCTGGAAAAAGCAGATATTGTCAGGGTAGAAGAATTGGAGTGTAGACTGCCCGACGTAGATATCGTCATTTGTTGTCTTCCCCAGACTGATGAGACGATAGGATTATTTAAATCGGAAAGACTTTCTATCTTAAAGAGCGGTGCGCTGTTTGTAAATGTCGGCCGAGGGACGGTAGTAGATGAAGAAGCCTTGGCTTACGCGCTTACGCAGAAGCGATTAAGGGGAGCCGTTATCGATGTTACAAATGAAGAACCCATTCCCACCGATCATCCCTTCTGGGATTGCCCGAATATGGTACTTACGCAGCATACGGGTGGGGGTTCCACTGATGAAGTGGAGGGTAAAATTAATGTATTTCTATCCAATCTCGAGCGTTTAAAGAATAAAGAAGATCTCCTCAACATTGTAGACTTTGATAAAGGATATTAATTATGCCCAAGATTACAAAAGTTCGCCCGGTAATACTTAGCTCACCCTACGCTGATCGTGAACATGATACCGAAGTTCATTGTCACTTGAAACAGGGGTATCGCAGTTGCGGAATGGTAGAAATAACGCTCGATGATGGAACAATAGGGTTGGGGGAAGGTTATGTGGCTGTTTTTGCTCCTTACATTTTCAAAGAATTAGTCGCTCTCTATATCCCGGCGTTATTAGGCAGGGAGATCATGGACTTCAATAATATATACCGTGATTTGTGGAAGACGTCCGGCTACTGGAGTTACCAGGGTGCGGCCAGGCACGCACTTAGCGCTGTTGAGATAGCAATGCACGACTGCAGAGCCAAGCATTTGGGGATTCCTGTCTATGAACTATTTGGCGGCGCTTTCAGTAATTCAATTAAAGTTTATGGTAGTGGTGGAGATTCAGCAACGCCGGCAGGGGGCCTTATTGAATTTGATTATCTGGAAAAATTAAAAATTACGGCTTTTAAAATTCGCGCTCAAACAGACCAGGTGAACAAGGCGGTGTGGTACCTGAAAGAAGGAAAGAAAAGAGGAATAGAGATCGCGATAGATATGGTGCAAAGCAT
The DNA here is from genome assembly GCA_963692525.1 of Opitutales bacterium. Classification (GTDB taxonomy): domain Bacteria; phylum Verrucomicrobiota; class Verrucomicrobiia; order Opitutales; family PNEW01; genus PNEW01. Next base: position 3,360,185 of record OY829953.1, on the reverse strand, counting down.
GTCCATACCCTCAAATTCGGTTTCTGAAGTGGTACAATTTTTAAATGAAGTTAGATCGCTTTCAGACGGGAAAATACTCTTTCTCGAAGAGGCATTGGGCCCGACGGATGGGGATGGCTTTAAAATGCTTCGCATGAAAGTTGATACTAAAGTTGCGGGAGGTGAGATAATCACGACAGCCTCTGAACTGAGTAATCAAATTCAAAAGGGGGCCTACGATATAGCACAACCGGATGGAACAGTGATTGGTGGCATCAGTGAAGTATTAGAGGTCTTTTCTACCGCGAATCGCTATGGATGCCAGGTTATCGTTCACTGTTGGGGTGGCCCGGTGGGAATGATGGCAAACTTCCATGCCGCTTTAGCGGGTGGAGGAAAAATGGTCGAGTGGCCGATGAAACCGTTCCCTCTTCGAGAAGCGATGGTAGTGGAACCTTGGGACATTAAAAATGGGATATTAACGATAGGAAAGACGCCAGGCCTTGGGGTCGCTTTGACTGAGGAAATAGAAAAAGAATTTTCTTTCCGGGAGGATGCAGTTTATAACTGTGCCGCGGATATGTCCATTGTGCCACCCGATTCTGTATGGGCTGAATAAAAAATTTAATTACGGCCCCTTTCTTCATAGGAGCTTTTTTATTTCCGTTAATGTTCTTTTTGTCGCGCCTCGATTGCTCTGATGCCACTTTTTAGCTGCCTTGGTCATCTTTAAGCGTGTCTCTTCCGATTGGAGCAACTCCACTGTTACCTTTCTCAATTCATTTACGTCATTTATTCGTTGCGCTGCTCCGGTCTCAACAAGAATCTCACAAATTTGCCTGAAATTGCTTGTTCTGGGGCCAAAAATAAGTGGCTTACCGAGCGCAGCCGCTTCAACTGGTGTTTGCCCTCCATCGCACGGAGGAAGCGATTTTCCTATGAAAACAAGATCAGCGGTCTGCGTCAGCAATTTCAATTCTCCCGTCGTATCTGCGACATAAATCATGACTGGTCCTGGCGTCTGCTTGGAAATTGAACGAAAATGAAAGGGATGTGATTGTAATTCGAGCAGGTTTTTAATTTCTCGGTGCCGCTCCGCATGGCGGGGGACAATGAGCAAGCGGCAGTCTATACCTGCATCCAGTGCATCATTAAAAGCTTGAAGGATAGCTTTTTCTTCACCGGTCCATGTTGAGGAGCCAAGAAAAATAATCATCTTATTCTCAGGATTATTTTTGTCCGGCACAAATCCCATTTCTGTTATTAAAGCATCAATCTGTTCGCTATTGAGTTGGGGTTCTATTTCTACATCCAATTTTAAATTGCCCGTCAGGATCAGGTTCTCAGTCTTAGCTCCCAGCGTTATTAATCTTTCATGATCCTGCTGCGTGGCCGCGAGAATAAGATCGAGTGGTTTTAGTAAAAGGTTGCTGAGGAATGAAAATAGAAAGTAGCGGCTGAACGAACGATCGGAGATACGCGCATTGATTAAAGCAATGGGGATGCTCCGCTTCAACGCTTGATGGATATGTTCCGGCCACCTTTCCCCTTCCATAAGTAGAACAAGGTCAGGTTGAATACGACGCCAGGCAAGGGTGCTGAACAACCAGAAATCAAGTGGGAATATGCCAACCGCTGCGGCAGAAGTGAGGTATCGATCACGCGCTAATGTATATCCTGTACTTGTTGTTGTCGTTAGTACGACTTCGACTCTATCATCCTCATCAAGCAAAGAGAGTAGTGGACCTATGGCAAGTAATTCACCAACACTCACCGCCTGTATCCAAATGCGTTTTACTCCTTTACGTCGTGGAGGAACTCCTTTAATCAGTCCAAATCGATAATGAAAATCCTTTCCGTAACCACCGCGTTTGAGCATACGCCTAAGATAGTAAGGCGAGAAAATAAGAAGCAAAGGGATAAATAATACACGGTAGAGCCAAATCATTAGAAGGGTGATCGATTTTTTTTAATTGAACAATTTATCTTCATCGGAGCGATCTTTTTTGAACAATAAGTAAAAATACTTTTCTTTAAAAGAGAGTGTAACAAAAACATGAAACTATATAATAGACTGCGTTCCTCTGCAATTGCTGGACTCTTCGCATTAAATGGTCTTTTCACTCCACTCAACGCCGAGAGTGATTTGTCGTGGGCTCATGAAACGAGCGATCTCAGTGCGGATCCCAATGTTACCTGGGGTAAACTCGAGAATGGGTTCCGTTATGCGATGATGCCGAACACCGAACCGCCTGATCGCGTGAGTTTAAGACTTTATGTTAAAGCGGGGTCATTGATGGAAAAAGATGACCAACGTGGTCTGGCTCATTTTCTCGAACATATGGCGTTTAATGGTACGAGGCATTTCCCCGCTGGAGAACTGGTTGAATACTTTCAGCGATTAGGGATGAGCTTTGGCGCTGATACCAATGCTTATACCAGTTATGATAGAACCGTATATATGCTCGAATTACCTCGCAATGATCAAGCGATGCTTGAAGAGGGATTGCAACTCTTGCGTGATTACGCAGATGGGATATTACTAAAAGAGGAAGAGATTGATAAAGAACGCGGAGTTATTCTAAGTGAAAAACGATCGCGCGATTCGGTTGAATACAGAACGTATAAATCTGAACTCAAATTTGTTCTTCCCGAATCATTAGCCGCTAAACGATTTCCTATTGGTGAAGATGAGGTAATAGAAGCATCCGATCGCGATCAATTTCTCAATTATTACCAGAAATGGTACTGCCCAGATAGAATGGTGCTCATTGCCGTAGGTTCGATTGATCCGGAAATTTTAATTCCTCTCATCGAAAAACATTTTACTGCATTTGAACAGGAAAAGACATCTCCAACTGAACCTGATCTTGGTGAGATTACGGAAACAGGGGTTGTAACCTTGCTTCACAGTGAACCCGAAGCAGCCGCAACTACGGTTTCTATCCAAACCGTATCCGCCTCTGCTCAACAATTAGATAGTCGAGCAAAGCGAGCTGGAAAACACTATCGAAATATAGCTGATCAAATGATAACACGGCGGTTGGAAATACTGGCGAAGGAAGAAAATTCACCCTTTTCCGAAGGGGTCTCCTATTCATACGAATGGTTAAACTGGGTCTATAGCAGCGGGATAGAATTAACTTGCCAACCCAATCAGTGGCAAGCTGCTCTCGCAACCGCGGAAATAGAGTTAAGACGGGCACTTACTTTTGGCTTTACCCAGAGCGAGCTCGATGAAGCAAAGGCAAAGGTAATTAAAAACTATGAACAAATGGCGAAAACAGCAGTTACGCGCAAGTCGCGAACTTTAGCTCGGGAACTGGTTCAGCGGATAAGTAAAAATGAAGTATTTACATCTCCGGGAGATGAACGCTCCCTCGTAAAATCAATACTTGCTGATATTACTCCGGATCTTTGTCATCGCGCGCTAAAAAAGGATTGGGCTTCCGGCAAGAGAAAGATTTTTATCAGTGGCAATTTGAGGTTGGATAATCCGGAGCCAACTATCCTGGGAGTTTTCAATGAAAGTCTTAAAGTCCCTGTTGAGCCACCGGAAGAGGTAGAAGATAAGGCATTTGCCTACACCCAATTTGGTCCACCCGGTAAAATCATATCTCGAGGATACAATGACGATGTCGATATTACACAGATTGCTTATGAGAATAATTTAAAGCTTAATATTAAACCTACAGATTTTGAGAAAAATACAATTTATGTAGGTGTGCGGATTGGAGGGGGAGGACTTACTATTCCTGATAATAAACCGGGATTATCATTTTTGGCTGATTCTACTTTTATCGCAGGTGGCCTTGTTGAACACAGTGCTGATGAACTTGAGCGTATCTTTTCTGATAAAACAGTTGATTTAAATTTCTCTGTCGGAACGGATGCATTTGTTTTTACCGGAAAAACCACACCAGAAGATCTGATAAGTCAGCTTCAATTGCTAACCGCGTATATTATTGCTCCCGGTTATCGTGAGGAAGCATTGCGTTCAGCGCACAAAGATTTCGATCAGCTCTATGTGAAGCTCAAGCACACACCCCAGGGAGTTATGCAAAATGAAGTTAGCCGTTTTATTGCCAGTGGTGACGAACGTTTTGGTTATCCGGATAAAAAAAGCGTGCTCACTTATGAATTAAATGAAGTGCGTTCATGGCTCACCGATACTTTAAAATCTGGTCCCATTGAAGTTTCCATTGTCGGTGATTTGAAGATAGAAGAAACTATTGAAGGGATAAGCGCTACCTTAGGTTCGCTCCCAGAAAGAAGAGCTACAAAGCCCGATTACAAATTAGAGAGGGAAGTACATTTCGCTCAAGTAAGTGATGCACAGATTTTTCCTTTCCAGAGTAATATTCCTAAAGCAGTTTCGGCTGTCTACTGGCCCACGGATGATATGTGGAAGATCAGCCAAACGCGACGCCTTAATGTTCTGTCACTTGTCTTTGACGATCGGATGCGCGTGAAAATACGCGAAGAGACGGGTCAGGCATATAGCCCTTATTCCGTAAGCCGACCGAGTGACACCTATAAGCAGTTTGGATATTTTCTCGGTTTAGTCATGACCACGCCAGAAGAAGTGGCGACGATCGCCAATATAATTCTGGAAATTGGAAATGATTTGCAAGATAGAGGAATTAATGAAGATGAACTGGAACGAGCGATCGAACCTTTACTTACTAGTCTTCGTGTGCAAATGCGCAGTAACCGCTATTGGCTCAATACGGTGTTACTCAGTTCCCAGGAGTTCCCGCAAAAATTGGATTGGGCACGCAGTATAACGGAGGATTACAAATCAATTACCGTTGAAGACATTAATCTGCTCGCAAATAAATTCCTTAAAGAAGAGAAAGCTTTAAGGATACTGGTGACTGCAGAGGAACTAAGTGACAGCGAATCCGGATCTGATTGATTAAACAATCGTTAATTACCGGTTGGTAAATGATGAGTGCCGTCGATCAGAGTAAAATTTGTGGCTTCCAATAGTCGTAGTATAATAAAAGTGATTTACCCAATAAGGATTATCACCCTCGACCGTGCAATAGTATGTAGATCCCTGAGTGTTATCGTAAAGCATGCCTCTTTCCATAAGTAAAACCAGTTTAACCGCGGATGCGTACATTCTATCTCGCTGAGAACGCCTTAAGATAGGGCTATAATCTGGACTCCGTTTCCCCCAATGCTGTGCATACTGCTGAATTGCCCACGTTTTATCGTCACCCGCACGACGCGTTCAAGCCGATGATCCGCGCGATTATAAATGACATTTAGAACCGCCCGCACCCCTTCGATACCATCCGAAGCTGCCTCTAATACTAAACAAGAAGCAATAATCTGTCTCTCGTAATTGCTTATTGCCGCAGCGATAGCCAGATTATAAGAAGCACCTAGTGCAAGAAGGGTAATAAGAACCAGTTTTCTCATGTCATGAAAATGGGATAGAGCTAAGTTATTCAGGCAGTGAGATTATCGGCTAATAGAACTTAACACTTAAGGTTTTTAAAATCACACTATGCATTTCTTTCCAAGGATAAAGAAATAGTGCTTAATTATGAGAACTCTAAATCATATACAGCCTCCCTATAACGGTCAATGATATATCCACTATTCAGATATAAGCACTTGACTCACAGTAGCTAATCTTCTGGATTTAATCTCCTTATATAAGGGAAAAAAGACTTTGCATTTTTTCATTCTTATCATTTAAGTAGCTGCTGCGTAAAATAATTTTAAACGCAATTTTAAACATCTTATAAAAAAGGAAATCGATGCCTAGATATGCATGGCCATTAATCGTTCTAGCAATCATTGTTGGACTCTTACTAATGTTTGGTAGCCGAGTAATCGTTACCGTTCCGTCGGGTCACGTCGCGGTGGCGACTTTGTTTGGAGAAGTCGAAGCTAAACCCTACCAGGAAGGATTACATTTTCCCGTTAATCCGCTTCTTAAATGGCATTTTTTTGATGCACGTCAGAAAACCCTTAAGGACCAGGCTAACGTCCCTTCCCAGGACCAGCTTCAGACAAAGATCGACGTTAGCGTCCAGTTTCGTCTTATTGGGAGTATGGCGGCGAAAATATTACAAGATACGGGTACGTTTGAGGATGCGGTCAATGTACACTTAGTGCCAAATTTGCGCTCGCTTTTGCGCGAACAGGGAAAAACGGTGGAACGAGCGGAAGATTTCTTTGCCGAAAAGACCCAGGAAATGCTTCAAGTGGGCATCGAGTCGGGATTACGCGCCTATCTTCAGGATAAGGGCATAAATGCTCAAGCAGTCCTCATTCGTGATATTACCCTCCCGCCCTTTATCACCCGAGCGATTGAGTCAAAGAAAGAGCGCGAACAGGAAGTGGAAAAACAAAAGGCTGAACTGGAGAGGTACCGGACGGAACAACAACAGCTGGTTGCCCAAGCTACTGCACAGCGACAAGCAGCCGAGCAAGAGGCTATACAACGCATGTTGCTGGCCGATGCCCAGGCCTACGAAATTGAAAAAATCAATGAAGCTATAAAGGACAATACCGCCTATGTTCAACTTCAAGCCCTGGAGGCTCTAAAAGAAATTTCTAAGAACCCATCCTCCAAAATATATTTTCTAAACGGAGATAGCCCGCAGCCATTGCCTTTAATGAATATTGGGGAAGCTTTTGGGCGTAAATAATAGTAGAGAAAACAAGGTATCGTAGACAGTTATAGAGCAGTGTTTTGTTGTAACTGGCTGTCTTGCTGTCTTAGCCTCGAGTTTTAAGTAGTAAGTGCGTAAGGTATGCTCTACTTGCCTGGATTATGGCGGGGTAAATGTGATCCACGGTTTATATTATTTCGGTTTTATGATAAGTTTCGCATGAATCAACTTTTGACACATGTCCACTGAAACAACCAAAGCCTCAGTATCGACTATTCAAAATAGCGGTTTTGACGTTGAAAGAATACGTCGTGACTTTCCTATCCTGGATTTGCGGATAGGGGATCACTCGCTTGTCTACCTGGACAACGCGGCTACAACACAGAAACCAAGGGTGCTTATAGATGCTTTAAATAAATTCTACGCTGAACAGAATGCCAATATTCACCGTGGGGTCTATTTTTTGAGTGAAAAAGCTACTGATGCTTACGAAAAGTCCCGAGTTCGAATCGCCAATTTCATTAATGCAGCTGATGCACGGGAAATAATATTTCTCCGAGGAACCACTGAGGCAATTAATCTAGTGGCGCAATCCTTTGGGCGTAGGTTTTTTCAGAAAGATGATGAAGTCATTATCTCTATTCTTGAACATCATGCAAATATTGTCCCCTGGCAGATCATCTGCGAGCTGACGGGAGCTAAACTCAAAGTGATCCCGATGGATGATCGAGGGGTGCTCAATTTAGACGCTTATGAAAAGATGCTCAGTGACCGCACCCGGATGGTGGCTATCACTCATATATCAAATGCTATCGGAACGATAAATCCTGTTAAAGAAATGATTGAAAAAGCGCACCAATGGGATGTTCCCGTTTTAATTGACGGCGCACAGTCAGTTCCGCATTTCCCCATTGATGTCAGTGCATTGGATTGTGATTTTTTTGTATTCTCAGGGCACAAGCTATTCGGACCGACAGGAGTCGGTGTGCTTTATGGTAAAGAAAAATGGCTGCGCGAAATGCCTCCTTATCAAGGGGGAGGTGAAATGATACGTACCGTAACAATGGAAAAAACCACTTTTAAAGATATTCCGGATAAATTTGAAGCCGGGACTCCGGACATCAGTGGAGTTATTGGGTTATCTGTAGCGATCGATTATTTTGAAAGTTTGGGTATTGAAGCTATACAAGCTCATGAAAATGATCTTTTGAATTATGGAACGGAAGCTTTGGAACAAGTTAGTGGATTAAAAATTATGGGCAATGCACCTGACAAATCAAATGTCTTGTCTTTTGTCTTAACAGACATACACCCCCATGACATCGGGACTTTTCTTGATAGCGAAGGGATTGCTGTACGCGCCGGGAACCATTGCGCACAGCCTCTGATGAAACGCCTTGGCGTTTCAGCAACCGCAAGGGCATCCTTAAGTCTTTATAACACGAGGGAAGAGATTGATAAATTAACGGCCAATTTACTGAAAATTAAAAAGTTTTTTAGTTGATGAATGAATTAACAGAGCTCTACCAGGAAATTATTCTCGATCACAATAAACGACCACGCAACTATCGCGGGATTGACGATGCGACCCATAGTGCGGAGGGGCATAATCCTCTTTGTGGCGATGAGATTTCAGTTTCTTTGCGCTTAAACGGAGACCAGATTGAAGATATTTCTTTTCAAGGTGAAGGCTGTGCCATTTCAAAAGCCTCAGCCTCGTTAATGACAACCCTGATAAAGGGAAAATCACTTCAAGCGGCAAAAGAAGAATCTTCCGTTATCAAGCAAATGCTCACTTCATCCGAAGAACCGGATAACTCAATGGAAGAATTGGGAGATATAATAGCCTTATCCGGGGTGCGTCGATTTCCGGTACGCATTAAATGTGCAACTCTAGCCTGGCACACCTTTGAGGCTGCCCTCAATGGAAAGAAGGAGACGACAACAGAATAATCATATTTGATTATTACTGTAAGTAATCTTCAATCTGCTTTATGTTTTTGGGGTCTGTCTCCAAAGATTGTGCGTGTTCGAGTATCGCGGAATATTGCCGATGCTCTTTTTCTAAAGCGTAGGCGGCTGTTTTATAAGTAAATTGACGTGTTTGCGGATTAGGATGTTTCATCCCTCTATTGAGGATAGCTACCAATTCCTCTTGATCCCAGTTCCATCCATCGCGAATACGGTGGTATTGCTGTATGGCAAATAAAACGTTATGGGTGAAATCATGGTCGAGTGGATATTCCTCTATAATGATTGCCAGAGAGGTGACCCTCGCGTCTTTTTTGCCATCCATTTCCATAAGTTTGCCGATGGCCGCTTTCTGCAAATTGACTGCAGCCTTTCCGCTCATACTCTCTTTATCAATTGAGACTATGGCTTGAGATCTTAATATTTCAGAATCCAGATATTTTATCGCATTATGAGGATTGCCCCGGTCTACCCCATAAACCAGTTGTAGTTCGATTTGACTAATTTGCTCCTGAAGAAGAGGAGCAGTTTTTAATTCATTCAGCGTCGACCAAACTTCAGGAATATGAGATGCTTTTAATAAGGAATTCAGACTATTTGTACGCATCTTTGTATTCTTATTTTGCACGACGGCATTTTTTAAAAGTGCAAGTTCTCCCGGGGTGATGCTATTGTAATTAATCTTATAACCTGATAACATCCTTTCCTGGAGTTTAGGGCTAACTTCTGGAAAGTACTTCACTACTAAATTCCTCGCAAGATCCTGATCCCTCCTCCTGATATGATTATATGCTTGGGTCGCAAATTGCAGATCTCGATCTTTTATCCAGACTGCAAATTGGCCCAGTTCCTCCTTCTTTACTTCATTCAGGATAAGACTTGCAAATTCAACACGTCTGGCATCGCGAGAATTATTTGCGATTACCTTTATTGTGTCTTTTACTTTTGTTTCATAAAGCTGCCCACGGAGAGAATATAGAGCTTCTGTCCTTATATCATCATGACCTCGGCGTGCGAGAAAGAGAATTGGACCGTAACCCCAGAACCAGGGTTTATTTTTCAGAGATTCGATTACGATTTTCTGGCTGTTGAGGTCGGCTTCTATTAATGATTGGGCAAGCCATTTGGCATGCTTATTCAGATCAAGTGAGATAATAAGATAATACAATTCTCCTAATGTTTCGGTGGAAGCTGATTTAATTGCTTCAGCAAATTGAGGGTGGAATAGATCGGGCGCGGTCAATGCCATGGCTAATGCTGTTTTCCGGTCGATACTCCCATCATCTCCAAAAATGGACATTCCCTCAACCTTGTGGTAGGGAAAGAAACTGAATCCAGGCATTGATTCAAGTGCATCTGTGAGGTCTTTTTCCAGTTTTGCCCGGTTTTTATTTAACAGCTCATCTGCCTCATCAAGGGCGTCGGATTTTTTTTCTTTCACCCATATCGAATCAGGCGCCGGCGCTTCAGCTTCCAGTGAACGGAGATTATCCCAACCGGTTTCTATAAACTTATCACCTTCCATCACAAATGAGACGGTGGCCTTTATCGGAATGCTTGGAGGTGCTCGATTCAGTGAATTCGAATTTTCGAAAACGTACTCGGCGTCTTCTTCTTCGACTTTTATATTCAATGTTTTCCAAGTTGCCTGCTTTTCGAGTTGCCCCATGCTCCGAGCAAATACCAGTTTGTATCCAGTTTGATCGCGCCATTTATTTTGCAGTACGCGTTCGATGATTTTTCCATACTGGTATTGATAACCATTAATATAATCATAAATATTTATGCGCAGCCATTTTGAAGCGAGAACCGCGCGCGCTCTTTCAATCTCCTTATTCCGATCTCTGTATTCGCGCTCTAAATCACGAAAAGCAAAATCGTTATAGGTGCGATAAAAGGATTCCGTGTAAGAGGGTGTAACTTCCGCGGATTTCAGTTTTTCAATAATTAATCTGAATTCTTCTTGCAGTGCTTCAAGTAATAACGCGTCCTGCTCTTTTTTCCAGTCGCTTAGGGTGAGGCCGGGCCTGATTTCTTTATAACCATGTTCATTTATTTCGTAACCAATTTTATCTTTGCCTGCCTTGTAAAAGCGTTCGGCTTCTTCAAGCCTATGTTCATTCAAAGCGACGATTGTTTTTTTCCATAATTCTTCAGCCTTGGCGGCACCGGCTTTTATCTTCTCTTCGGAACTGGATTCATGTTTTTCTGCAGCTCTCTCGTACCGATCATCCTCCTTGTCCTTTTTAAAATAGAAGTAGTATAAATTAATAGCGACAATGATAAGAATTGCCGCATTAATAGTTTTTTTATTGAGCAGTTCCATATATTAAGTCACTCGCCAGTCATTTAAATGATGACAGGATGAATTGATTTTAGTCTAAAGTGCATAGCCTGGTAATTTATAATTCTGCAAGTAATTATATTTGCCTTCGCGAATACTCTTTCAATTCCCAAGATTATTATAACGGCTATAATGTTCAAGAGATATTAAATAATCGGCAATAGATTATTTTATTGTAATAATTATTTTGCTTTATAGGATTTTGAGTATCGAATTGAAAGAATTATTTCCCCTCGTCCCAATATTTGCAGGACTCAATGATGAGGCACTAAATTCTCTCATTGAGCGGGTGAGGACTTTCGACTATTCACCCGATAATATCGTTATAACCGAAGGGACTTTGGGGGACACCCTCTATGTCATTGCTGAGGGGGCCGTTGAAGTAGTTAAGCATTTGGATTTACCGAATGAGAAGGTACTCGCCACGTTGAAAGTGAAAGAAACATTTGGCGAGATGTGCATTATCGAGCCGGTTGCGCGGTCGGCATCGGTCCGCGCCCTGGATGAACCGACTGTACTTTTTGCGCTGCACAGTTCTGACCTCCACCGGCTTTATAAGATTAATCCTGAACAATTTTCCATTCTCATTCTTAACATCGCGCGCGATATTTGCAGGCGCTTAAGACAAGTGGACGAGCTGTATACAGCTAAAGCTAATTAGGATATTATTCAGCGGTTATAATATTCTATCGATGGTCTTTATTTGTCTTTTCTATTTTGCCTTAACCGCTATCGGACTTGGGTTGATTTTCTGGCGGAGAAACGAATTATATTTATTTGATCCTCTGGCTTTCTCTATCGACAACTGCCTGATATTTTTAGCGCTCAGTGTTTCAATAATTTTTATTGTGCACTTCTTATCCCGCTGGTCAGTGGAATGTTGGCCCTCGCTTAAGCAAAGTGCCCGGGAATTGAATCATTGGCTGGGTGAAATGAAGAACTTTCAAATATTTGTAATCGCTTTAGTAAGTGGAGTCGGAGAAGAGATAATTTTTAGAGGGTGGTTGTTAAATGAAATAGGATTAATCTACTCCTCGATCATATTTGGAGTTGTACACTGGCCTCCAAACAGAAACTGGAGGTTTTGGCCTTTTTTTGCATTTGGCATGGGTATTATTCTCGGAGTACTTTGTGTGTGGACGAATACTTTAGTTTACGCGGTTGTCGTGCACGCCGGAATAAATTTTTTGAATCTTCGCCTATTACCTAAAATTGTTACTTTCGAAGAGCGCGAAGAGATATAAATTTAGTCGTATATAATTTGAAATCAGAGTGATCAAATTTTGTTTCTTTCATTTCTTAGATGAATCAATTTTCGTTGAGGATTTTCCATCCAGAACCCGCCAATAGCTATAGCGACGGGTAAAAATATTAAAGTGAGGAAAATGGGTTCATAATGACCTAGGTACTGCTTAGAGAGACTGAAAATAACAGGTCCGAGTGAACTGCTGATTACTGTAATAGAAGCTGATAAACCAGCTATGACTCCTAAATGTAAGCGCCCGAAGTAACGCGGCCAGGAAACACCGTTCAAAACCTGCCAACAGCCTGAGGGAATACCAATACCCAAGACAATAAAGATTTTTCCTATTAATGAAGGCATCATGAGCATTCCAGCAGGAGCTATAGCGCCGGCAACGGCCATTAAAATTAAAACATATTTAAGCCGTGTTTTATCCGCAATCCACCCGGCTAGGAAATTCGTGACGACCCCGACGAAAGCCATGGGGATAAATAAATTCAATGTCATGGCTTTATCTAATCCAAGTTCCTCACCAATTGAAATGACATGAAAGGTATATCCCGTGGTGAATATGGCGCTATAAGCAAAGTTTATATTAATCAGCCAGAATGAATAGGTTTTGATCGCCTGTTTCAGTGTGTATTCACGCACAATCATCATATCTGAATTTTTAATGGGATCTTTAACCGGGGAATTATCGCCGTCCATGACAAGTCCACAATCTTCTGGATTCTCTCGAAATAAAAGCCAGGTGATGAAGGTCATACCGAATATAAGGATCAGGCCTAAAAATATCCATGCGCCTCGCCAACCCAACCATTCGATAAGAGCATTGAAACCTTTAGGTGTAATAGAAAAGGCGAATGTAGATATCATCCCGCTGATTGCCATGATCAGTCCTCGTTTTTTATCAAACCATTTCCCCATCATGTTTTGGGACATGACCCAAAGGAATCCCTGGCCAATAAACCGGATTAAAAAAAATCCGGTTAATACAGTGATAAAGGCAGCGCTCCAACGATTAATTAGAACAATGTTAAAACTGATGAAAGCAGCAATACGATCTGCTTGGCTTAATAATATAAGAGCTAAACCCATATTTATGGAGGCAAAGACAATACATTTTCTTGCTCCATATCGATCATAGAGCCTGCCAGACCAGGGCAGAAGCAGTCCTCCAAACAACGTCCCGAGAAAATAAGCGAGGCTCATATGAACACGGGTCAGATCCAAATGTGTTATGAGGTAATCTATAAATACACTTACCCCGCTGGTCTGGCCCGGCATCGATGAGATAAAGGAAAGCGTTCCTGCGCCCATAATTATCCAGCCGTAAAAAAATGGGAAACGAGCGGGCGATAGGGGGAAATTCGGAGCCCAAAAGATTGAACTATTACCTTTCATCAGGATGGATTGAGTATATTTATATTAACAGGGACGATATTAATTGGTATTGCGTGCTAATAAAAAATTTGAATAGTCTAATTTACATCCTGAGGAAAAATAATAATAAAACTCTACTGATACAGAAATAAATTGGTAACGATACGACTGCGCAGTGGATACGCAGCGGCAATTCCCAGACAAGCATTTTCACAATAAGCGTGTAAATGCAATTACCGACTGAAATAGTAAACTTTCATTTTAACAAACCCTTTCATTATGAATGAAGTTTTAAAAATAATTATTGAAGGAGAAAGTCTCTCTACTGCTCAAATCGGAGAAATTCTTGGAATGGATGAAAGTGCCGTAGAAGAGGAGTTGAACAAACTGAGGGATAATAATATTTTATTAGGTTGGCGACCGATCCTGAATCCCGAGGCCGTAGAAAAAGAGCGTGTACGCGCGGTTATTGAAGTAAAGATAAGCCCGGAGCGGGAAGGGGGATTTGATCGTACCTCCGAACGCATTAGTCGATTTGATGAAGTAGAGTCGTGTTACTTGATGTCCGGAGGCTATGACCTACTGGTTATTGTCAAAGGAGATAATCTACACAAAGTAGCAGCATTCGTATCGGAAAAACTCGCCACGCTCTCTGGTGTCTTATCGACAGCGACGCATTTTTTATTGAGAGCGTACAAGGAACAAGGTTTCTACCTTGGTGATAAAGGGCACGGGACCGATAAACCTGCAGTCAGTCCGTAATGAGCGAGGATAGTTCAAAATATGTGGCCAGCCATGTTAAAGGGCTGCCACGTTCAGGGATTCGTGATTTTTTTGCCATTGTTTCGCAAATGCCCGATGCCATCTCACTGGGGATCGGCGAACCTGATTTTATTGCCCCCTGGCATATACGTGAGGCTGCTATCTTTGCCCTCGAACGAGGTAAAACAAGCTATACCGACAATTTAGGCCTCATTGAATTACGGAAGGTAATTGTTCATTACCTCGAATCACATTTTGGCATCAGTTATAATCCGGAAAATGAAGTTTTGGTAACGACGGGTGTTTCTGAAGCTTTAGATATTACCTTGCGCGCGATTATAAACCCCGGAGACAAGATATTGTATCATGAACCCTGTTATGTTTCTTATCATCCCAGTGTAACGTTGGCCCACGGTGAAGCTATTTCAATCCCGACGAATGCGAAAAATAATTTCAAGCTTGAACCTGAATCTTTGATTAACGCTTGGCAGCCTGGCTGTAAGGCGCTCCTCCTGAATTTTCCTACCAATCCAACAGGCGGAATAATGGATCGTGAGAAGCTGGAAGAGATTGCTCGATTTGCTGTAGATAAGGACCTGCTTGTGATTAGTGATGAAATATATGCTGAACTTACTTTTGAAGGTAAACATATAAGCTTCGCTTCACTTCCCGGAATGAAAAATCGGACTATCCATCTCCACGGCGTGTCTAAAGCTTTTGCGATGACAGGCTTTAGACTGGGTTACGCTTGCGCCTCATCGACGCTTATTGAGGCTATGATGAAAGTGCACCAGTATAGTATGATGTGCGCACCCATATTAAGCCAGGAAGCTGCGATTGAAGCACTTAATAATGGTGAGGATAGTGTTCAGCGAATGTTTGAGCAATACTTGCGCCGCCGCGATTATATCGTTCGTCGATTTAATGAAATCGGGTTAACCTGTCATGTCCCTGAGGGGACCTTTTATGCCTTTCCCAATGTTCAATCAACAGGTTTAAGCGAAATCGATTTTTCACATCGTCTTCTTCATGATCAAAAGGTCGCCGTCGTCCCCGGTACCGCATTTGGCGAAGAAGGTAAAGGACATGTCCGCGCCAGTTTCTCTTCAAGTTACGAACATCTTATCGAAGCTGCCGAACGGATAGAGCGGTTCGTCGGAAGTCTCTGAAATGAATACCCTACGACATGTAGCCATAGTCGGACGGCCCAATGTCGGCAAGAGTCGACTTTTTAACCGCCTTTCAAACAGTCGTGTCGCGATTGTACACGATGAGCCGGGTGTAACACGGGATGTGAACAGTGTCGTTGTTGATGACGAATTCATTCTACTGGATACGGGTGGCATAGGATTAGCCATAGAATCCAATAGTCAGGATCTTAATTTGGCTGTGGATGAACAAATAGAATTTGCCATTCAAGCTGCAGATATAATCCTTTTATTGGTTGATGGTCGTGAAGGTTTGACAGCCCTTGATGAAATTATTGCCGAAAAGCTTCGCAACAGCGGGAAGGAACCCTTTTTAGTGATCAACAAAATAGATTTTCCGAAACTTGAAGAGGGGACAGGGGAGTTTTCACGACTGGGTTTTGGTGAAGGGTTAATGATATCAGCTGAACACAGTCGGGGGATTGAAAATCTCCGTGCTCAAATAGACAGGCTAATTGGACCCAAAAGAGAAAAAATTATTAATGAAGAGGATCAGCGCATAAAGCTCTGTTTTTTGGGGCGGCCTAATGTGGGTAAATCATCCCTTTGCAACAGTTTGATTAAGTCGAAACGCTTGATCGTAAATGAAACGCCCGGGACGACAAGAGATGCGGTGGAGATAGATTTTGATTACTGTAAAAATGGTGAATCACCCTGGCTTTTTAGTCTTATCGATACGGCAGGTTTGCGTAAAAAGAATAAGATAAATTCTTCGGTCGAATACTTTTCTTCCATTCGATCACATCATGCTGTGGAGAGAGCTGATGTGGTTTTTTTAGTCCTCGATGCGCAGACTGGAGTAACGAAGCAGGACAAATTACTAGCGGGAAAAATACTAGAGTTTGGGCGCAGCATAGCGGTTCTGGTAAATAAGTGGGACTTTGCGCTCGAATCCTTTGATCGCAATCCGTTGCCGGGATATAAAGACGAAGAGGAATTTCGCAAAGAATTTACGGCTTCCGTGCTTAAAGAACTCTTTTTTTTACCCGATAGCCCTGTTATCTATGTCTCTGCGAAGACGGGTTTTGATTTAGATAAGATATTTGAATCAGCGCGTTTGCTAGATAAAACGGCACGCCGTCAACTATCTACACCGCGAATCAATCGCTTAATCTCTAAATTAGTTGTACGCAAATCTCCTCCGATGATAAAAGGAGGACGGTTTAAAGTATATTATGCTTTGCAGACAGGTAATCGACCCCACCGCATTCGCTTATACTGCAATCAAATAGCACGCTTGGATGACAGCTTTCGGCGCTATTTAGAATCTAATTTTATTTCCGAGTTTGATTTGCAGGGATGTCCGGTAAAAATCGAACTTGTTGGCAAGCCAACTCGAGAAAAAGGGGAAGGCATTTCGAAAAAATCCCGGAGGGGCTGATTTATTGGGTAAGATTTCAACAGTATTTATGGGGTCTGATGCCATCGCTTTACCGATGCTGCAGGATCTATTCGCTCATTTCAAAGAAGAGGTACATTTAAAAGGTGTAATCACACAGCCTGATCGGCGTTCTGGCCGCGGGATGAAGCTGCATGCTAATCCGATTAAAAGTTGGGCGATAGAAAATAATATAGCCGTTCAACAACCTGTAAGACCGGGGAATGAAATCTGCGATTGGCTGGAAGCGCAAGGATGCGAACTTATCATTGTCATGGCCTACGGTCGTATTCTAAGGGATAAGCTATTAAAAATCCCTCAGCTGGGTGTATTAAATTTACACGCTTCACTATTGCCAGCTTATCGTGGCGCGTCACCCATTCCAGCGGCGATCGCTTCGGGTGATCGCTTTACTGGAGTCACTATAATGCGTGTCGTGCCGGAACTTGATGCGGGGCCGATACTCGATAATGAGAAAGTGGGAATTGATTTAAAGGACGATTTGCACTCCTTAGGTAAAAAAATCGGGCAAGCAGCAGCTATCGTGACGCGAAGAAATCTATTGGCAATTATAGAAGGAAAGTCGACATTTGTGCCACAGAACGACGAAGAAGCCAGTTTTACGCGTCTTCTGAATAAAGAAGATGGGGTCCTTGACTTTCAAGTTTCAGCTAATGATCTGGTTAATCGTGTTCGGGCGTTAAAACCCTGGCCGGGCTGTTTTTTCTATTTTGATGAGCAAAGAATTAAAATTGGTGAGGTGGAAACTGAAAACAAGCCTACATCCATTGAGCCAGGTGTAATTCTTGGCGAAGAGGGCGGTGCTTTATGTGTGAGTACAGGGTCCGGTATTTTACGCATCCTTGAATTACAGCGCCCGGGGGGACGCATGTTGCCAGCGAAAGAATTTCTTAGAGGTTTTAGGATGGAATGTGGCACCGTTTTACCTGAGAAAAGGATGTTTCCCCTTGTATTTTCTCAACCCTTTTTAAAGGGCAAGAGTAATTCTCAGTGATGATTCAGAGATAAACCATGGCATTTATTCTTTTTTATCTTTTCTTTGAATCTTCTAGGCTTATTTTCTGTCAAAGTAGTTAAATACGCGCATTTTACGTTTTTATATGCGAACTCTTTTTTAAAATGAACCATTGGCTAAAATACATAGGGTGTTTTTTCGTGTGGGTAATCACTTTTCAAATTTCTGAATTATTGGGAAAGGAAAGTGAATCATCCTCCGCGAAGAATAATTACGTACCCCTGGCTATATCACAGAACGAGCTGGCAAACCTAAGTTCTGATATAAATATGCTTAAAGCCAAAATAGCGCAGCTTGCTTGGCAGGTGGAGCAGCTGAGCCGGGATAATAATGAAATAAGACTCACCCTGGTTAAAAAAACTGATAAAAATGATAAATTCGTAACAGAACCGGATCTTTCATCAGCACTGGATGAGCTAAAACAAGAATTGATTGAACATGACGCGCAACAGAAACTGGCGATTATCAGTGAATTTACACGTTTAATGGAAAAATTAGCCGCTCAAACTGAGAGTGCGTTAAAAGCATTGGCAGGGGTTATTGAAGCTCAACCGACATCCGTGCCGACAATCGAATTTTCCAATGATTATTCTCGAGAAGGTGTAGCTTACACAGTGCAGAGTGGTGATACTCTTTCAAATATTGCAAAGCTTCACGGATCTACGGTACGAGATATTCAAAACGCCAACCACATTGCAGTACCGGAAAAATTGCAGGTGGGTGAAACGCTCTTTATTCCGAAATCGAGTAAATAGACCTATGGCAAAATCAAAATTGAGACTCGGTCGCGGATTAGACGGCCTTATTACGGGTGGTATTGGCAAATCTTCAAATAAAACTAAATCTGGATATTCTTCCTCAAAGAAAAAAGCGAAAGCTGTAAGCAAGAAAAGTAAAAAGCAATCAACTGCGGGACTGAAAAAAAAGAGTATTCAATCGGTAGTGACAAAAAAAAGTAGAAAGTCCGCCGAAGAAAAAGGGTTTTTGGAAATACCAATTTCTAAAATTAAGCCCAACCCTTATCAACCGCGAAAAGATATGAATCCTGCTCATATCAGTGAACTCGCTGAGAGTATTCGTTCGGAAGGACTGTTACAACCTATTGTTGTTCGAAGGCGGGGAGATGCCTTTGAGATCATTGCCGGTGAAAGGCGCTTTCGAGCATTTCAGGAACTTCATCTAACGAGCATACCTGCGCGTGTGTTGACAGCCAGCGATAAGTCTTCGGCGGTCATGACCTTAATTGAGAATCTACAGCGAGAAGAACTGAACCCGATTGACGAGGCGGTGGGCTATGCCAGTTTAGTTCGTGATTTTGACCTCACCCAGGAAGGCGTGTCTGACCGGGTGGGTAAGGGAAGGGCTACGATTGCAAATTCGCTGAGACTCTTGCACTTGGAAGAGGAAATTCAAGGGTTTCTCAGCTTAGGACTTATGTCTACAGGTCAGGGAAAAGTACTGCTAAGTATTGATGATAGAGAACAGCGTTTACTCCTCGCACGGCGTATTATTGAAGAAGATTTGAGCGTGAGAGAAACTGAAAAACTTATAAATAAAGTAAAAAGTGGAAAAAATCATTCGACTTTAATTCGGCCCTTAGCGGATGTAGAAAATGCCGCGATTCAAGATTTAGAAAAAAAGATAGCTTCTCAATTGAATACAAAAGTGCATGTAAGACACACAAAGAAAAAAGGGAAAATTGTTATCGAATATTACGGGAACGATGATCTACAAAGGATTTTGGAGAAACTCCAGTTAGATTAATGGTCTTGAAACGTCTTTAATTCTTCTTGAGTTCATCAAACTAATGGTTCACATTTAATAAAAGATGAGTGGTGTTCTTATATCTCTTTTTACGCTGATCCTTATTCTCGTCAGCGTATTTCTAATTTTAATTATCCTTATGCAAAAAGCGAGTTCCAGCGGCGGGATGGGCGCTGCTATGGGTGGTGGAATGGCTGAGTCTACTTTTGGCACCGATACCGTAAATGTACTGACCAAAGGGACGATCTACGCAACGATTACCTTTTTTATTATCTGTCTGGGGCTTTATCTTGGCTATATGGCTACCATAAATAATACGGAAAATATGGGAGGCGCTTTACCCAATATACAGTCTGAGAGTAGCAGCGAAAATAGTGCGTCAGCCCTTGATAGCCAGGATGCGCTGATTAATGTTGAATCAATAGACACCCCATCGGTGCTGGAATCTCCTGATATAAATGATACACGGCTGAACAATCTTCCAGATAAAAGAGACTCATCCGAAGGATAAAATCCGTAGTTTTTGTATTGGAACCAGCTTTGACATCGAGGTCTGTACGGAGTATGTTGCGCTATTGTCGATTGATGTGGGCGGTACTGTTATTAGCAGCATGCACTGCCGCTCCCTCTATTGGAAAGTCAAAAAATCTGGATATAACGACAAGCGTTAGCGATCCGGAGCATGGGCATGCCGCATTGGAAACTTATCGCAATTACCGATGGTCTAGTGATTTCAGTTTTTTTATAGAGATGAGACACATGCCGCGGCGCGGACGGGAGACAATATATGATGGTCAAATGTGGGGCACGGTGGATGAAGGGGGGACACTTCAAAGGTACCATCTAAGCACTGTTGGTAAAGAGGGGAGGAAGAATGTGGACTTGATAATTAAAAATGGTATCGATCCATACGCCTATTCTCATAAGGATGCTGAAGATGAGAAGGATTACCATAAACTAAGCGATAAAGAACTTTTTGAACCACTATTTGCTCATCTAGTATACACCCCTTTTGACCTGCAATTGCCTTTTATCTATTGGAATCATTATGTTTTTGAAGGTTATGAACGCACAAAAGGACGGCCGGTTTATACCTATATATTTTATCCACCGGATTCATTAAAAGAAGAGAACCCAGATTTAGGCGTCGTTCGATTGTCGCTGGACGCACGTTTCAATGCGCCCGTTAAAATAGAAATGTTCGACGATAAAGAAAAGCCCACAAAAACCTTTAAAATAATCAGCTTTAAGAAGGTTGGGGAGGAATGGATTCCTAAAAGTATAGATTTATTAGATGAACGTTCACGAGATAAAACACGTTTCTCTGTAGTGGCAGCCGCGTTTAATTTGAAATTACCTCACGAACTCTTTTCCCCCCAGCCCTTAAACGCGGTCCTAAGACTAATACCTATCGATAAGTTTGAATTTCTTAAATGAGAGAGAAAAGCGTTCGCTCACATTTGATCATTGATGCGAAATCCTTGCCGCTTACTTCACCCGCTTTATCACTTGAGGACATTTTTTGTTTCCGGATCAAAAAAATGGACCCGTTCCAGCTCGAAGTGCAATTCTATATTTTGATTAATTTCATAACGGTCTGTACTCCGCACCTTAGCGACAAATGATGTTGCCCCGGTATTTAGGTAGAGGAAAGTCTCTGCTCCCATTGGCTCTGATATTTCTACTTTTGCTTGAACGGTGTAACCCGGTATTGGATTATTTACGGTGATTAAATCTCTGATGTCTTCAGGGCGTATGCCCAATATTATCTCTTTATTCACATAATTGGATGCTATACGTGATTCATTTTCTTTCAGAGTTAAGAGAATAGGGTTATCGGATTCGTTGTTTTCTGTGAATTTTATCTGATTATCAACTCGCGTGATATTTCCGGAGAAGAAGTTCATGGAGGGGCTTCCGATAAATCCTGCGACAAAGGTGTTCGCTGGATGATGATAGATTTCTAATGGTTCCGCGACCTGCATGATATCGCCATCTTTCATCACTGTAATGCGGTCTCCCATTGTCATTGCTTCAATTTGGTCATGGGTTACGTAGATCATCGTAGTTGCCAGCCGCGCATGTAATTTTGATATTTCTGTTCGCATCGAGACACGCATTTTTGCATCAAGATTGGATAAGGGTTCGTCAAACAGAAATACTTTTGGTTTACGGACGATCGCCCGTCCGACCGCAACGCGTTGACGTTGACCACCCGATAACGCTTTAGGCTTGCGGTCAAGGAGATCTTCGATCCCTAAAATAGCAGCAGCATCATCGACCCTTTTCTTTATTTCGGATTTTGAGTACTTCATTAATTTTAACCCGAAAGCCATATTATCGTAAACGCTCATGTGCGGGTACAATGCGTAATTCTGAAAAACCATCGCAATATCTCGATCCTTGGGGAGGACATTATTAACAATCTTATTTTCTATCGATATCGATCCTTCAGAAATTTCCTCTAAACCGGCGATCATTCGCAAGGTCGTGGATTTCCCACAACCCGATGGCCCCACCAGGACCATGAATTCCCGGTCATTAACCTTAAGATTTATATTGTTTACGGCGCGGACTTTTGATTTTTTCCCGTCGCTATAATCTTTGATTAAATTATTTAAAATTACTTCGGCCATGGAAGAAGTATAATGTTATAAAATCAAATTCCAGTGCAACAGAAAAATAAATAGGCAATATACCTAATACAAAGTGTAAATTGCGGGTAAAATGCATCACGACATAATTGAAAATAAAAAAATTAAAGAAATAGTTACACTCTATCGGTAGAAATTTTTTTTAAATTTATTTTTTTAAATTTTAAAATTAAAAAAAACGACTGGAAAAAGTTAAAAAATATTTTAAAAAAATAATTTTATTTTAGTATTGCACTTATTACATTTTTAATTACATTTTTATTATATATTAAATGTTTTATTGATCTAACTGAAGATTGTTTTAAAAAAATATAAAACACCATGAGTTTATCTCATGAGTAATCTTGTTACCCCCGGTGGCTTTACACGGTCATTGAAAAAACAAAAAGCATAAAATTAAAAAGGGATTAGGCGTTATGTATGCGCGTAAGTGTTTAAGACACTTAATTATTTCTACTTCACTAGATATGAACCAGACTCATACCCAATATCCGAATTTCCGTATACCTGCAGAATAGCGGTATGCGGACACTTCTGAAACTATCCAGGTTAAAATAGCTTGGACAGTTTTAGATTAACTGCAGAACTCCCTTGAAAAAGGGATTCTTAAATCAAACCCATAAATACATATGCCAGCAAAGAAAAAAGCTAAGAAAAAGGCTGTAAAGAAAGCTGCTAAGAGAAAAGTAGCGAAGAAGAAGACAGCTAAGAAAAAGACAGCTGCCAAAAGGAAACCGGCTGTAAAGAAAACTGCTAAGAAAAAAGTAGCCAAAAAGAAAACGGTGAAGAAAAAAGCTGCTAAAAAGAAAACGGTGAAGAAAAAAGCTGCCACAAAACGCAGGAGATAACTAATAAGTTATTATAACCTTAACAAAATTCGGATCCCTAAATCATCAAAGCAGATCAGTTGCTTTGAAAAGGATACCGAAGTGTAAATTACCCGCAATAACGGGTAATGTTACCCCTTCGCTGGGATTTAACATTTAAATCCCAAGCGAAATGACTCAAAGCCGCAGGTTAAACCCTGCGGCTTTGATTATTTTAGCACATAAAGTGAGCAAATTAATTGAGACAATTATCAAAGTTATAAACTGGGGATAGGTGCAATAACTGTATTGTTTGGATAAGTCCAAAAAAGACTGGATCGCCTGAATTTGTTTTGACATAAATTGGTAGAATAGAAAGACCTGTATAATATATGAGTTATCAATCATTGACCCCACCTCAAGGCGATCGTATTACCCTCGATAAAGGTAATCTAAAAGTTCCTAATCGGCCCGTTATACCTTTTATTGAAGGTGATGGCATTGGCCCGGACATTTGGGCTGCTGCGCAGCGAGTTTTCGATGCTGCAGTGAAAAAAGCCTATGGCGGTGAAAAGGAAATTATATGGTTTGAAATCTTTGCGGGGGAAAAAGCGTACAAAAAATTCAATAACTGGCTGCCCGATGATACTATAAGCGCGGTACGCGATTATCTAATTGGAATAAAGGGGCCTTTAACCACGCCCGTAGGTGGTGGAATTCGATCATTAAATGTAGCGCTCAGGCAGGAATTAGACCTCTTTACTTGTCTTAGGCCGGTTCGATACATTCGTGGTGTATCCAGTCCGATTAAGAAACCAGAGGATGTCGATATGGTGATTTTTCGAGAAAACACCGAAGATATTTATGCGGGTATCGAATTTGAGCAGGGATCGGATGCGGTAAGCAAGGTGAAGGAATTTCTGAAGACGAATTTTCCCGAGCGCTATAAAAAAATCCGTTTTCCCAATACAGTCGGAATCGGATTTAAACCGGTTTCCATAGAAGGGACAGAACGCATTGTTCGCGCGGCAATTAAATATGCGATAGAACAGAAGCGAAAAAGTGTTACTTTAGTGCACAAAGGTAATATCATGAAATTTACAGAGGGTGCTTTTCGTGACTGGGGATATCAACTTGCGAAAAATGAATTTGGAGCTGAAGAACTTGATGGGGGACCGTGGTGCCAATTACCTGATGGGATCATCATTAAAGATGTCATTGCCGATGCATTTCTTCAGCAGATTTTAACGCGCCCCTCGGAATACGATGTTATCGCGACGCTAAATTTAAACGGTGATTACATTTCGGATGCGCTTGCGGCACAAGTTGGCGGCATAGGGATTGCTCCCGGTGGTAACATCAATTATGATACAGGGAATGCAATATTTGAAGCCACCCATGGTACTGCTCCAAAATATAAAGATCAGGATAAGGTCAATCCCGGTTCAGTCATCCTATCGGGAGAAATGATGTTTCGCTTTCTAGGTTGGAATGAAGCGGCTGACTGTATCATAAAAGGGATTGAAAATACAATTAGTGCGAAGGTAGTGACTTATGACCTGGCTCGCTTGATCGAGGATTCCAAAGAAGTAAAGTGCTCTGAGTTTGCCACCGCGATTATTGAAAATATGTAGGGAAGTTCAACCCTTCGTAAATTGAGCTGGGCAATGGGCAGGGGACGCCCAATGATTCTTTTTTATATCCCTAATTGTTTCTTAATTTGCGGTGCCTGATTCAGCTGTTCTTGAAATTCATCAATACTGAAATCCGCGACTACAAAGTCACCATAAACAAATGTAGGTGTGAGGCTTTGTCCGCTAACTTCGATTAAGCGATGCATGTCCTGGATGTTTTGGTGTACATCTTTCAATTCTAATTTGATACCAAGGTCTCCGAAAAATGACAGCGCCTCGCTGCACCAGGGACATCCCTCTTTGATATATAATACAGGTTTTATTTCCATCGTAATGAATAAATACCACGGGATATTAGACTAAAGAATGGGCTACTCATGCTTGGGGTTGATGATGTGTTTATTAATTGTCGACTTAAACTATATGATCCATCGATGTAAATATAAGATTTATTGATTAACTCAGTATGATATAATTTAAGAGTCTTAATATTGAAAAATCAGTCGAAATGATTGACGATAGCACGTAAATTAAGATTTGGATGCAAGAAAACGATAAGAGCAGTGATAATATATATATTAAAGGGGCGCGGGAACATAATTTAAAGAATATCGAGTTACGCATCCCCCGAGGGCAACTGGTGGTCATCACTGGAGTGAGTGGATCCGGGAAGTCTACATTAGCATTTGATACAATATATGCTGAAGGGCATCGCAAATATATCGATAGCCTTTCTCCAAAAGCGAGACAGATTCTCGATCAGATTCCGCGTCCGGATGTAGATTATATTCACGGTCTATCTCCAGTTATTGCCATCGAGCAGCGTAGTGGAGGGGGGGCAAATCCTCGTGCTACAGTAGCGACGGTAACAGAAATTGCTGATTATGCTCGATTGCTCTGGGCTGTGTGCGGTGATTCTTCCTGCCCGAAGGACGGTGGGGCGATAGCCCGGCGTTCTGTGGATGATTGTATAAACCGCATCCATCAAGAGCCAAGGGGCAGCCGCATAATGATTCTCGCCCACAATATCAAAGCTAAACCAGCCATTCTGCGTGAGGAGCTTCCACGCATACGTCAACGCGGATATCAACGTGTGCGAATTGATGGTGAAATAAAAGACCTTGATGAAACTGATCTTATCGATTCCAGAGCAAAGGAAATTACGGTTGAGATTGTTATCGATCGTGTCGTCCTGGAAACAGATCAACGCAGTCGCATTGCGGATTCACTCGAATTGGCCTTTCGTGAAGGTAAAGACAGTGCGATAATACTCATTGCGAAAGAAGATTCACAGTGGGCGGAATTTACGGTGAGCCAGCACTTCTCATGTGAGAGTTGTGGGACTGTATACGATCCTATTACTCCAAGACATTTTTCTTACAACCATCCAGAAGGAGCATGCCCTGATTGTGGCGGACTTGGGCAAACTTTGCAATTTAAGGATGAACTGATCGTACCGGACCCTGACAAAGCAGTAAAAAATGGCGCGATCAAACCTTGGAGGCTGGGATCTAAACGCATGATTATCCGGCGTAATGCTATCCTCAAACAGCTTGCCGAACAATTACCGTATGACCCTAAAGTTCCCTGGAAAGACCTGCCGGAGATTGTTCGAGAGGCTCTTCTGCATGGTACCGGCGAGCGGTTATTCAGTTTCAAATTATCCGGTGGCAATCGCAAGGCAGAGATTATGCCATTTGGGGGTGTTATTGAAGATCTAATAAAAACGCGTTCTGAAACCAGTAGTGACGGTCTTAGGGCGAGGCTCATGGCCTACCAGATTGGATCCCTGTGTCCGAGTTGCAGGGGCAAACGTTTATCGCCCCTTAGCTTGATGGTAAGAGTAAATAATACTGGATTCGCAGATTTTATGTCCTTATCGATCAGTGAGTCATTGGGTTTCATACGTAGCATGGTCGGAAAAAAAGATATATATAACAAAGTGGCTGACGCCCTGGACGGATTAGAACAAAGGCTTCATTTTCTTAACGAAGTAGGGTTGAATTATATTAATTTAGATCGCGATTACTCAAGTTTGAGTAGTGGTGAGGCCCAGCGCACGCGATTAGCTACTCAATTAGGTATGGGCTTAGTCGGTGTCGTTTATGTTCTCGATGAACCGACGATCGGTCTTCATCCTCACGATCTGCAAAAGCTGCTGAATACACTCTTTGATCTGCGTAATCGTGGAAACGCGGTTATCGTAGTCGAACACGACGAAACAACGATTCGCAGTGCAGACTATCTCATAGAGTTAGGCCCAGGTGCTGGAGCGGATGGGGGTCAACTTATCTATCAGGGCCCGACAAATGACGCTGGAAATGATAAAAACTCACGGATTGGGCTCTATTTAAATGGCGAAATAGGCATACAAAAGAATGCACAGAAGCTAAATCCGAGGGGTGGTCATTTGACGATCAATGGAGCAGTTCATCACAACTTAAAATCAATTGATGCGACATTTCCAATCGGAATGCTGTGTTGTGTAACCGGGGTATCCGGATCTGGAAAGAGCACCCTGGTAAACGATATCCTGGCCAATGCGGCCTCCTTTAAACTTCACCGCGCAAAGACTATTCCAGGCGCTCATAAAGAGATTACAGGTTTGGATGATTTTCAATCTGTGGTACGGGTTAACCAAGATCCCATTGGGCGAACTCCGCGATCCAATCCAGCAACCTACACTAAATTGTTTGATCTACTTCGACAACTCTTTGCACAATGTCCGCTTGCTAAAGTGAGGGGCTATAAGCCGAGTCGTTTCAGTTTTAACGTGCGCGGAGGACGTTGTGAGCGCTGCAAAGGTGATGGCTTGATGAAGCTCGATATGCAGTTTTTAAGCGATGTCTATGTGGAATGTACGAGTTGCCTTGGGCGACGTTACAATCGTGAGACACTGGATGTTCGATTCAAAGGGTATAACATCGCTGAAACACTTGAAATGACCGTTGATGAAGCGATTCTCTTGTTTCGCTATCAACCCCGGATTATGGACAAGCTGAATACCCTGCAGGCGGTTGGCTTGGGCTATATCAAGCTTGGGCAAGCGGCAAATACGCTTTCGGGTGGTGAGGCACAAAGAATCAAGCTTTCACTTGAGTTGAGTAAACGTGAACAGGGCAATACACTTTATATTCTGGATGAACCGACAACAGGATTGCATTGGGATGATGTCCAGAAGCTGATGGACCTTCTCTTTAGATTACGGGACGCAGGTAATACAATTATAATCATTGAGCACAATCTCGATGTCATAAACCTTGCCGATTGGATAATCGATCTTGGCCCCGGTGGTGGTGATAAGGGCGGCGAGATCGTTTATACAGGCCTACGAAGTAATATTACAAAACATAAGCAATCGTTAACCGCAATTTGCTTAAACAAATATTTAGAGGGGAAAAAGGATACTCTGATCCAGCAATAGCAATCTATTGTAAGGGAATATCGAAGGAGACAGATTAATTCTGTTGTTTGAGGATCCCCTCTAGAACCTCAGTCATGTCCTCGGCTTCATTGAGCACTTTTTGCGCTACCATGATAGGCTTTTTACACTGAACAGCAAGGACCATGGAATCACTGGGGCGAGAGTCGATTTCAACTAGTTTCGTCCCTAATTCATTCTGCATTTTTAATATAATGCGGGCATAATAAAACTCTTTGTTGAAATCATTTATAACTACGCGATCTAATTCAATACCGAAACCTTGGAAAATATTTCCTATGAGGTCATGGGTTAGTGGGCGCGTTTTTTTTTCATCATTAATAGCCATGGAGATGGCCTTACCGATATGAGCCTCTACATGAATGTGGAAAGTTTTATTTTCTGGCCCTAAGAAAATAGCACAGCCATTGGAATTAGCAGTGGGTACAACGGCCTTAATACTAACTTCTACAACATCATTTTGCATTTTTTAAAAACTGTGCATTAATATGATTTACGCAAGTCAATTACCCATATTGTTGAATTGCGAAAACTGGAAAAAATGTTGTCACTTGCACAACAGGTGAGGCACAAAATCTATATTTGTACTTTACTTCAATCGAAACTCCAAGCGTTGGATGAGAGTTTCGATAAATGTAGTATCAGCATCTAATTGGGATAGATGTTCGATGGCAGATCCGGTAAGTTCCTTAGCTTTAGCACGGGAATGATCTAATCCATGCAGTTTAACATAGGTGTTTTTTTCATTTACCATGTCAGCTCCAGCCGTTTTACCAAGTGTTGATGAATCACTTGTTGCGTCGAGTACATCGTCGATGATTTGATAGGCCAGACCAAGATTACGACCGACCGTGCGTATAGAATGATGGGTAACTTGATTTGCCGTCGTCGTATAAACTCCCATCATTAGTGAAGAGGTAAATAAGGCCGCGGTCTTATTCAGGTGGATAAAATCTATTTGTTCGGCTGTGTAATCATTTTTTTCGCCGAGGATATCTTCCATCTGTCCCCCGATTAATTTACGGCTACCGGCCGCGTCTCCTAATTCATGAATGAGGGAAGTAGCTATTTCGGGTAGATCTCGATAAGAATCTGCCAACAACCAAAAAGCGTGAGTGAGGAGAGCATCGCCGGCCAATACCGCCGTAGCTTCGTCATACTGAACGTGGCATGTAGCACGACCACGGCGTAAATCGCTGTCATCCATACTGGGAAGGTCGTCGTGAATGAGTGAGTATGTGTGCAAACATTCTACGGCAACCGCGGCCGGAATGGGATCAGCTAAAGTTGGATAGAGACTATTACCGGCGAGGACAAGAACAGGTCGAATTAATTTTCCACCGCCTTCCAGGCTGTATCGCATCGCCTCATGTAATCGAGGAGGTCGATCATTGGCGGTGGGCAGATAACGGTTTATTCCTTTTCTCGCCAATTCACTATAGTGATCAAGCATGGATTCAAATTCTAAATCATTCATAATCTTATCTGAAATTATTCGCTTAAGACTAATAAGTAAAAAATAACGCAATCAACATTTATTCTCCTCGTCCCAGTTTTACTTCTTTGCAATGATAAGGGGAGCTGTCAGACGTCACGTTGTATGGTTTTCCTTTTTTCCTTGGCTTTTTAGAGATTTTAGAATACCAAAAATAGTGTTTTCTTTAAGATGGAAAAAGGGGCGGATCAAAGTCCAATAAATAGAAGATGTATTTATTGATAGGATGCCGACATACGAATATAATTGTAAATTTTGCGGTAAAGAAATCGAAGTATTTCAAACTATCGTTGCTAAACCGCTCGTAAAATGTCCAGCTTGTAATCGGCGGGGATTAGTGCGTCAAATCGGATCAGGAGCTGGTATTATTTTTAAAGGCAGTGGTTTTTATCAAACGGATTATAAGAATAACGGGGATTCAAATAGAGAATCAGAATCAGCTTCTAAGAGTGAAAAAAATGCGGACAAGTCTAAAGATTCAAAAGAGTCGAAAGAGAAAGTAACGACTCCACCGGCGAAATCAGAAAATCAGAGTAAAGAATAAACGATAAATTTTATGGCAAAGCAAAAAGAAGAATACGACCCCAGTCTAATTGGTATTATTCTTACGGCAGTTTTAGGGAGCTTTTTAGGATTACTTCTAGCCGGGATAAACACTGCTTTTTTACCTCTTAAAACTGTAAAAGAACTTCCTGCACTGGAAGATCGCGAGAAAAAGATGGTTTACTATGTCCCCGGAGATGAGAAGGGAGGTAGTACTTGGAAAGTTAAATCGAGAGCTTATATGCAACAAAGTGCTGGAACTTTAATCCTTACTGAGGGAGAACTGAATACCTGGTCTCGCAATTCATTTAAACCTGATCCCAGCAATAAAGATGAAGGGGGGCTTCTTGGTTTTAAAATGAAATTAACCGCACCGAATTTCAGGATTTCCGATGGGGAATTACAATTATCGGCAAAAATGGATATATCCGTAATGGGAAAGAGTGGCAGTATTATATGCCAGTCAACCGGTTCATTTTATAACATGGGCGGTTCTTATACTTACCGTGCAGATACTGGATTTCTGGGATCTTGTCCTATTCCCACCATAGCTGATCTTCCAAACCGCATATATAATCTTTTGGGGAGAGGTTTTTTGGAAAGTGAGGCGTCTGATGAGCTAAGTGGTCCATGGAATCAATTGAATGATGTTTTGGTCGAAGGGAATCGATTAAAACTGGTGAGATAAATGAGTTGGCAAAGGCTGGTTCTAATTACCAGATAGAGACAAGAATTTACCTGCGATTCTCTCGTTAAAAAGTGAGCTTAAAAAAAGCTTACAATAAGAGCCAAGTTCCCAAGCTTAGAAATATAAAAAATCCGGCTACGTCAGACACGCGGTAAGAAAAATTGATGAACTTTGGGCGGGGTCTAAATTAATCTTGCGCAAGAGTAAGGGTTTGAGTGCACCTAGAAGGCAGGCTAAAACCATATTCAGGATTAATGAGATAATTATGATTAAGGCGATGCCCAAACTATGCGTAACAAAATAAACGGGAAAGGCAGCAATAATTCCAACCACCGTACCATTGATTAAACCTTTTAACGACTCCCTGAGACAGAGTTTTAATTGGTCGTCACTACTCACTTCGCCAAGGGCCACACTCCGTATAGCTACGGCCAGTGTTTGAGTACCGGCATTGCCTCCCAGGCTGGCAATTACGGGCATAAATACCGCCAATAAAGTGAGTTGTTTAATTTGATTTTGAAATAAAAAGATGATTCCCGCAGCCATGAATGCAGTCAGCAAATTCACTTGTAGCCATGGGTGCCTCTTTCCCAGGCTGTAAGATATTTTATCGTGAATACTTTCATCATAGCCGGCACCAACGAGTTTTTGAATATCCTCTGTGGCTTCATCCTGCATAATATCGATTACATCATCGACCGTAACGATGCCCAAGAGATCGTTATTCGCACCGACGACAGGAAGGGAAACTAGATTGTGTTCGGCAATTAAGAGAGCAACCTGCTCTCTGTCCATCTCCGGCGAACAGACACCTTTAACCTGAATATTCATAAATTCTCCAATTTTATGAGTGGGTTGTGCCAGGATGAGGTCGCGGATGGAAACAACACCCTGGAGGTGGTTTTCTTTGTCCACAACATATATGTAATAGAGATCTTCCGTTTCCCGGTAATGTTCGCGCAAATGATTGATAGCTTGATCCGCATCCATCTCAGGATAGACCGAAGCAAATTCCGGAGTCATGATTCCACCGGCGGTATCCGAATCATAAGCGAGGAGAGTTTGAACGGTATGGGCAGTTTCTGGATCGACTTTATCTAAGAGGCGTGTGCGATCATCATCGTCCAACTCGGCGACTATATCAGCGGCATCATCAGGATCGAATTCTTCAATAATTTGAACAGCGCGTGATTCTCTCATGGCGCCGACCACTTCAGCGGAATCTTCTGGGTTCATTTCAGAGAGTATTTCCGAAGCGAATTCTTCTGAATATTTCCGTAGTACCGTACGCCGATCATCGACGGGTATACGTTCAAGCATGCGTGCGACTACGGTTGGTGATGTCACCGCGAGTCGCTGACGATCGAGTTCATTCAGTTCTTCTCGAGGATAGGCGAGGAGCTCATCGAAAGTATAAGCTTCGACATTCTGCCCTCGAGCTGGACTTTTATTTTACATCTATAAAATATTTAATATTAATCAGGGTAAGTGCTTGAACTCCTTTAATTTCAACTAAGGAAATCAGCCTGACGAGAGATTCAAATATATTTTTTCACTAAGGCGGTCATTGACCGAAATTTAGGGTGGTCCGCTCCTCCAAGGATACTGTAAAAAACAGCTTCAGAGGGTAAAGTATGACACTTGGCATGATGAAGAAACTTTAAAATAGTCTCTCCATCATTAGAGCGGCGACAGCCAGTACAATCGTCAAGGATTGTAACAGAAAAATCTTTTTCCAAGGCATCAATAACTGTTTGATAGACGCAGATAGGTGTTTCTATTCCTCCAATGAGCAGGTGCTCAATATTCTGATTTTCCAGATATTCCAAAAGGCCTGAAGCTTTGATCGAAGAAAATGAAGATTTGGAATAAGCAGCTGATTGCGGGGCCAATTTAGAAAGTTCTGGATGTTGCGGTCCTAATTTATCGGGTACTTGCTCGGTAAATAAAACCGGAATATCCAGTAATTGAGCTGCTTCAACCGCGAAACAGCACCGCTTTAGCAGCAATTTTGAGGATTCTATAACTTTCATAATAGATTCCTGCATATCGACAATAAGCAGAGCTACAGTTTGGGTGGAGTTGGTTTCATTTACAGTCATCTGAAGTGTTAGTGTTGTCGGTGTGCGACAGATTACAGGTAAAGGCGATGAAGGTTTTCAGTTAATGATGTATCATTTCTTAATCGAGGTAAAAAGTACGATGGGCAAGCTTTAAAATAATTACTCCGTTGCGAAATCAGATCAATCGAGCGACGATCAATAAATATTTTAATTGATTGGCAAGGCATAAGGAAATGTTACTTTTCTAGAAATCATGGTGAACACTGAGTGGCAATTAAAGACGATTTCAAGGCAATCTCAAATAACTGGGAGTCCTTTCGAAGTAGGGCAGAGAATTATCAGTTATATTTATAAAGATGATAGTGGTGAAATACATCGCGATGACATACATGCCGATGATGCAAATGAATACAATCCTCCCGGTATCCTGTTGGGGTGGTGGGAGCAAGTAGTGAAAAACTATGATAATGAGGCCGAGGCAAGAAGGCAGGCCATTAATTCCAGCGAAGAATTATTTCTCTCTCTTTATGAAGAGGAAGGGGTTGAAACTCGAGAACGGGAAGTAATTAAGTTTTTGCTGGCCCTGATGCTTGAACGTAAGAAGATTTTAAAACCACTGATTAAAACGCCCGCAGACGCAGTCCAAAAATATTTACATAATCGGACAAATAGAGAATACAAAGTGCCGATTATTGATCTTACGGCTGAGTCCGTTCAGGAGGTAATGGGGCAGTTAAAGGAAGTGGTAGTAATGGAGTAACCCCTCCGAGTAAGAAATCCATTACACGATAAAAGAAATAAGCTTCTAAATCAAAAGCCTGGTATGGGGCTAAGATTTATCGTTTTCAGAAGCTTCTATTGTGTTCTCTTCTTTATTTTCTTCTGACTCCTCAGCATCGATCGAAGTGCGTATGTCCTCTTCAACTTCGTGGGCTGCTTTCTTAAATTCTTTAATCGACTTACCCATACCCCGTGCTAACTCAGGAAGTTTTTTTGCACCAAAAAGTAAAAGGATAGCAAAAAAAATAATAAGAATCTCTGTCGTTCCGATTCCCTGTAAGAAAGCAATAAAATTACCATTCAGTAATTCGTACATAAGTTGAAATTACTAGAATTTACTAAAGTGTAAATAACCAATATCATCAAAATGCTCAAGAGGAGTTGAACACTACGCTATGCGTTTTGAGTGCTGTTAAATGAAATCAAGCACGCTTCTGTGAGATTTCCAATTGACGCGATGAATGATCGGGTTCGAAGAATCCGTGCAATTGGCGAATGCGTGTTGGGTGGCGCATTTTACGCAGCGCTTTTGCTTCAATCTGCCGAATGCGCTCGCGCGTTACATTGAATTGCCGGCCCACTTCTTCCAGCGTGCGACTATAGCCATCGACAAGCCCAAATCGCAACGAGAGTACGCGGCGTTCACGCTCCGTAAGACTATCAAGGACGTCCATGATCTTTTCGCGCAACAAACTGTAAGCGGTCATATCGTAAGGGTTTTCAGCGCCCTTATCTTCAATGAAATCTCCGAAATTTGTGTCATCACTCTCACCGACGGGGCTTTGTAGTGAAATCGGTTGTTGGGCCATTTTCATAATTGCTTGAACGCGTTCCACAGGAAGTTGCATTTCTTCTGCGACCTCCTCAGCGGTTGGTTCGTGCCCCAGTTCCTGTAACAGTTGCTTTTGAATCTGCATCACCTTATTGAGAGTTTCGATCATATGAACAGGTATACGTATGGTACGCGCCTGATCGGCGATCGAGCGGGTAATAGCCTGTCTAATCCACCAAGTGGCGTAAGTAGAGAACTTATATCCTCGGCGGTATTCGAATTTCTCAACAGCTTTCATTAAACCCATATTGCCTTCCTGTATAAGGTCGAGGAAGGAGAGCCCCCGGTTGGTGTATTTTTTTGCAATACTGATTACGAGGCGCAGGTTGGCTTCAACCATTTCTGTTTTCGCGCGGTGTGCGTGTCTCATTCCTTTTCGCACTTCACGAATGATGCGCATCAGTTCCGCTGGATCGATGCACATATCATTCTCGATTTTCTTTAAACGAACATGAATTTTCCGCGTATTTATCGAACGATGTTTTTTCGTGCGCGCTTTTTCTGCAAGGCTGAGATTTTCTAAATGCTCAATAATTTCTCTTTGCAAGGGATCAATAGTTCGAAGAAATTCTTCAAATACTTTTAATTTGAAGCAGTATTTTTTAAAAATTGGTTTGAGGGCATCCTGATGTTTGCAAAATCGTGTGAGCGCGCGTTTTTGCCCCAGTTTGCTTTGTGATTTTTCGAGATACTCAACCCAGGTCTTATCCATTTTTTCACTTATATCCTCAGCCTTTTCAATCAATTTAGGGAGGTTTTTGAAGTAAATTTCGCGACTGTTAATTTTTTTATCGAGAACTACACGATCAAATCGCTCTTCGCGGTTGAGCAATTTGTGCGCTAATTGGATTTGAAACTTGGTCGACAAGCCAATCGAAAATAACTCGTTTTGTGCCTTTTGTTCCGTAGACTCGATCCGTTTGGATATCGCGACTTCCTGTTCCCTTGTAAGCAGTGGAACTTGCCCCATCTGCTTCAGATACATGCGTACCGGGTCATCGAGGATATCGAGGTGACTGCTTTTCATCTGCGCCTCGTTATGTTTTTCGAGGCGTTCCTTATACATTTCGACTTCCTCAGCATCGATAATATCGATTTCCAGGTTCTCGAGGATGACAATGTATTTTTCTATTTCATCGGGAGTGTTAACCGAATCAGGAAGAATCTTATTAATATCTTTAAAAGTCAGGTATCCCTGTCCCTTAGCTAGACGTATAAGCGACCGGATTTTATCATTTATCTGTTCTTTCTTAGAACCTGATAAGGTTGATTTAGGGGTAGCTTTTTTCGCTGTTTTACTGGTTGCTTTCTTTTTTACTGTAGTCTTTGGCATCTGAGGTGTTAATTAATTTTAACTATTTTGAATATGTGGAATATTTTTTTTCAGGTTTCGCAGTTCGATAATATTTCGCTGAAGTTCAGGAAACTTGTCTGATGGAGTAGGTAAGTTAGCGATTTTTTCTTCCAATTTTTTCAACCGTTGTCGGAGAAATTTTTCTAAAATGGCTTTGACGCAGGCATTAGCCACTTTGATTGGGTCTTCAAAGTGCCTTTCGTCGGCAAGAAGGGAGTAAAAACAATTCTTTTCTTCCTCGTTTTCAAGTAATTGATCGAGATTTTTAATTCCTTCCCAAAGATCTTCCTGAATATCTGCAATAACACGTACGAGGAGCCTTCCATAAACTAATTCTGTGTCAATCCATTCAACATCAAGAATTTCGGCAATAGGTTGGCTCAATGCTGGTCTCTGGAAAACGCAACACAATAGCTCAAATTCTGCAGTTGTCAACTGTGATGTAGCAGATTTCCCCTCAGAATTCTCGTTTTCACGGACAGGTTTTCTGCTCTTTTTCCTTTTAAATCGATTAAAATCCGCGCGCATGGACACTGGATCCGCGCCAATAAGCTCAGCTGCTTTTTGCAGGTATTCATCCT
Source organism: Opitutales bacterium (assembly GCA_963692525.1). Classification (GTDB taxonomy): domain Bacteria; phylum Verrucomicrobiota; class Verrucomicrobiia; order Opitutales; family PNEW01; genus PNEW01. Next base: position 3,323,610 of record OY829953.1, on the reverse strand, counting down.
GAGTAACGAGGAGTTCCGATTCATTGATGATTTCAAATAACTGTAATAATGCTTCCGCCTTGGCTTGAGGTGAGGGGTCTTTTTTTGGTAGGAGCGAATGAACGAGGTAATCGATCGCGTCTAGCGCCTGTTCCTGTGATTGCTCGAAAGCTTCCTTGCCCTTTTCTACAAGCAAGCTATCGGGGTCAGACTCTGGGGGCAGTACAATAAAGCGAATTTCGAGCCCCGTACGTAAAGCCATGGGCAGAATACGCAATGCGGCCTTCTGTCCAGCGCTGTCACCATCCAGAAAGCAATCAATAGTATTCGTATAGCGTTTAAGTAAGAGTAATTGAGACTCGGTAATGGATGTTCCCTGTGGGGCGACGGCAGTATTTATTCCATATTGCCAGCAACGTATAGCATCGAGCTGACCCTCAACGAGGACAAAATATCCGGTCTCATCGACATGGTGGCGAGCCTGGTCGAGGCCAAATATCACTTTACTTTTATAAAATACCGGCGTTTCCGGGGAATTAATATATTTCGCCTGACGAGAGGGATCGTCAACCGGGGTGATTGGGAGCTGACGAGCAGTGAAAGCTATCACTTGGCCTTGATAATCGCGAATCGGGATGAGCAATCTGCCGCGAAATCGCGGTTTGAAATTTCTTGGCTCAGTTTCCCGGTCACGAAAGTAGAAGAGGCCACATTTCTTTAAAGCCTCGAGGGAGTACCCTTGTTTTAAAAGGAGCTCGATCAATCTAGAATCCTTGGGTGGGGCAAGACCGATTTTGTATTTTTCCGCAATTTGCAGTGTAAACTTCCTCTCTTCGGTCCAATAGTCCTGAACTTCTTTCGAGAGGGGGTGCTCGCCCATAAAGTTACGATGGTAGTAATCACAAGCGCGATCATGGATTTCTATAATTTCTTTACGGACGGATCTCGATTCACTGGTTGGGGCAGCCCCCTGCTCATACTCGAGAGGTTGGTTAAAGCGGTTGGCAATAGCTTCGACCGATTCTGCAAATGTCAATTTCTCATATAATTCGATAAATCGAAAAATATCGCCCGCGTAATTACTTGAGAAACATTTGAACATGTTTCTCTCAGGATGGATAAAAAAAGAGGGGGTCTTTTCCGTTGTAAACGGGCTCAAGCCGACGAAGTTTCGCCCGCTTTTCTTAAGTGAAACTACAGGGGATACGACATCATAGATATTAACATGCTGTTTAATATCATCGATACATTTGCGCGAGATTCGCGACATAAAAACTGAGGATCCTTTGCTCTGAGATTAGGGTGTTGGTGATAACGACTTAGATTCGATATTAGCTTTTCCCCACTGGGGATGATTCGGTGCCATTTGCAAAAACTCTTCATAGAAAATTATAGCATTATGAGGATTATTGATAATATTGTTGTACCCTCTGGCAAGTGAAAGAGTTATTTCCGGGCTATAAGGAAATTTTTCTTTCGCATTTTTAAGTTCTCTAAAATAACGAAATAGATTTTCATCCTGGCTGAGTATGTTTAATAACTGATGGGTGTATGTTATATTCAGTGTATCTCGCCGGATAGCTTCCAGTGAGGTCGCTTCCGCATAGCGCAATTGTCCATCAAGTTCGAGGGTTTCCGAGAGTTCGTTCCAGGTAGATGCCTCTCTATCGTTTAAAGCCAGAGAATGTCTGAATTTCAAAATTGAGGATTTATAATTACCGGAGGCTTTTAGTTCACGAGCCTCCAGAAGTAGACTACTGGAAGTTAGAGGTGGGGGTACGGCTAATATATGCGCCACCTCTTGAGTATTGTCTACTAAATCGGGGGGTGAAGCAATTTCTGATACGGGTATTTCATCGGATACTTCTTCAGGTGACTCGTTACTTTCTTCGTTTTCATCAATTGAGGTGTGAGCCTCAATTGAATGTGAGAGAGTATTATTTTCATTAATATCTTGTTCAAAAACCAGGGATTGCGCACGTATTTCCTTGGTAAGCCGATTCTGCTCAGCCAGGCTTTCTTCCAATTTCGCCTGGCGTTCTCTCCAAATGCGCAATTCTTCCCGCGCATAGAAAAGAGGCGAAGTAGCGAGCAAGTTGGGGTATTCGTCGTCAATCTTTTGTAACCATTCTTCAGCTAGTGAGTAATCTTTCTGCTCCAGGGCAATTTTCATGAGACCGAGTAGAGGTTCATCGGCATCGTCAATCATTAAGTCCAGTCCCGCCTGATACCAATTCTTTGCTTGGATTAAGTTCCCCATTCCATGAAATAATCGACCTAATTGGGTGGCGGTCCGTCCGTCCGGTTTCAATTGATAGCTTTGGAGATAAGATTCAATCGCGTTATTGGAATCTTTCAAATCCTCATAAATCTTGCCAAGTGATTTCCACACTGCTTGATCATGAGGATATTCTTCAAGGTAACGCCTGTAGGCATTAGCCGAGCCTCGTAAATCACCTCCTTGGATAAAACTTTTGGCAGCGTAAATAAAATAATGCTTCTGTGTCGGGTCTACTTCGCCTAGTTTCGTGAAATAAAAAGCAGCGAGGATATTATCTTCTTTTTCTGCGTATGCGAATGCCAGCGGCTCTAGAATAATAGCCATCCCTGGATGTTTATCGTTAAGGTCTTCAAAGATATTTATCGCCTGATCTGTATTACCCGTCTCAAGATTATGATTGGCGAGAGATATAGATTCCTCAATAGTTGGTTCCCGTTGACTACAGCTTATTTGAAGAAAATATACTGTGGAGAGGAACATAATCATCAAAGTTCTGCCTCTATTTAGATTCATATGGGGATACTTTAAACTTCCGCGCTCAAGAATTACCTGTCAAGAACTGAAAATGCCTAAAAGCCTTATTCTGACCTTTCTTTTAGTTCTCTGTTCCCCATTAGTGGGACAGGGGTTCTGGGAACATGAGGAAGAGAGAAGTTCCTATCTTGATTTGGTATGGGAATATCACCTGGATAATTTCAGTCAGAGAAACTATAGCCGCGGTGTTGAAAACCTCTTCCGCAGCTTTGAAGAAAAAACAAAAAAGATGCTTGTTCCGGGAAAACGGCGTAAAGCAGGGATAAAAATTTATACTAATTCAGGTAGCGGCATTGCCACCCCAACTGAATTAGTAAAAGCAGTTATTGATAAATTAGTTCAACGTGGGTTTAAGCGAAGTGAACTCTTTATCCTCGATGTCAGTGAGCGTGATTTAAGAAATAGTGGATTCCTCCCCCCTCTCAGTAAAAAAGCAATTGAAGTGACTTTCGATGGAGTGCCTGTCTACATCTTAGAAACTGAAAACTACTACGATGAACTCTGGTACCACGAAAGTCCACTGCCATCACAAAGCCAGTTGGCGCATTCCGCAGAAATGATTGGTGGTTACAGTGAAGAAAAAGGCGTCTCGGATCGAAAAAGTTACCTCGCCAAGCCATTAATAACGGATGTGGATTTTTGGATAAACCTTCCAATGGCCCTCGCCAACCAGATTTTTGGAATAACCGGGGCGTTGACTAATGCGACACTTTGGGCTATTAGCAACCGGGAAAGGTTTTTTGTCAGTCCCGCAAATGGTCCTATTGCGATCGCAGAAATCGCAGCTATTCCTGAATTGAAATCAGGATGGGTTTTTTCAATTATAAGCTTAGAGCGATATCAATTCATTGGAGGCCCCATTTTTAACTCACTCTATACACGGTCTGAACCCTTGTTATGGATGAGTATAAATCCCGTTGTTCTCGATGCATTAGTGATGGATCGAATTAATTATCATAAAAAAGAAAATGGATTTACGAGGATCGTTAGAAACACCCAAGTATTTAACTATGCCCAAAGCTTGGGCTTGGGACATTACAATCGGAAGAAAATCCGCTGGATTCATTTACCTTAAGCATAACTATTTATTTTCATAATACCGACTTTTGTGGTATAAGTTAATTTAAGTTTTGCCGGTAAGCTCAATCTTTTCTCCGTAGATTTTATTTATCTTCTGGCTTAAATCGTTAATATAATATGCCTCTCGAAAGATATCTCGCTAAATCACGAATCATTGAAATCCAGAGTGATGACTTGAATGGTGCTTTGGAAGAATTGCTAAAAGTTGCAACCAAGCGTCTTTCTGCAAGGCTGTCTCCCAATCGTTTGCTCAACGATCTTTTAAATCGTGAAAGTATAATGACGACCTATTTGGGAAATGGAGTGGCGATTCCTCATTTGCGGGTAAAAATGAAAAGATCCTTTGTCTTTGCGATCGGGCGATGCCGTGAGGGCTTTAAGTATGATGGGGTTCCAAAAGGCACGGAAGTACGCATCTTACTTTTACTTCTCGCCTCGGATAAGGTGAAGAATTACCTTAACGTTCTGGCTTCTCTAGCGCGTCTCTTTCGTGAAAAAACTCTTATCGATAATATTTTAGGTGCGCCCAATTTAGAGATTTTTCAAGAGCGAGTCATTCAAGGGTTCAGTGGGTTACCGGTAAGGCCGGGGAGACGTCAATCCAGGTTTAATAGGCTTTTACTCAAAGAAGGGGAGAAGGTGGCTAAGGCCGCTCGATGTTCAGCCATTCTTATCTTTAGTGACACCTTCGACGGCGGTATTGATTTAAGCCCGGATTTCCCGAAGTACAGGACGGTCATGGTAACACGATCGGCTTCTGAACGACTACAAGAGCAGAATAATAATACGACGATGATCGAAGTAAAACCTTATTCCAATCATCGTCTTTCACAGTTGAGAAGCGCGGTTTTGATCGGGCTGACACGTGGTATTTTTAAATATAATGATCGGTTGTGCTGTGTGGCGGGTATATTAAACAGCAATCAATTTGATACATTGGTTGTGGTCGATGTTGAACGGGAGTTTCAATCGGTGCTCACGCGTGAGGCGGATCTTTTACCCTCATCCGTGTCGTTCGAAGTGCTTGAAAGAATTCTCGCAATTGCCACTGATTTATCGCTCGAAGGGCGTGAAGGAAGATCGATTGGCTGTTTATTTGTCTTAGGAGACACGAAAAAGGTTAATACGATGATAAAACCTTTGGTCTTAAATCCATTTCATGGCTACAAGGAGGAGGATCGCAATGTTTTGAATCCTTTCATGGATGAAACGATCAAAGAGTTATCCTTCATGGATGGAGCATTCATCATTGAAGGAAACGGAATTATTGAATCTGCAGGTAGCTTGATAAACACACCCAGTGATTACTATCATGAAATGCCCAGCGGTTTCGGTGCGCGCCACGCGGCTGCTTCCGCTATTTCACGTGCAACCGATAGCATTGTAATCGCCGTTTCCGCTACTTCAGGTCGGGTTACCTTATTCCGTCGCGGTGTAATGCTGCCTCTGATTGATAATTCTATGGGAGGAGTACAATAAAGGATCGTGTTAACGATTTTCATTGCTTTTGATCACAGACTATTGATAGATTATCCCTTAAATCTTTAGCAAATGCCGAGAGAAAATGTCATATTAGAGTGCACTGAAGCAGCCAAGGAAGGAAAATCGCCCTCCCGCTATATGTCGACGCGCAATAAAAAATTGCAACAGGGACGATTGGAAAAGAAGAAGTATAATCCTTTTTTAAGGCGTCATACGCTTCACCGGGAAGTCAAATAGACTTACCTATTTTTAAAATTATCCTTTAAGAGCGGATCGGTCGTTTCTGAAGGTCGATAATTTTTTACCAACCGCGAGCCTATTACCCATTTGAAATTTGGGTAGAGGCGGTGCGCCGACTCGTGCGCCAGGAGTCTCGATGTTTACGTATCCAATCAAGTAGGGCACGTTCAAAACCGATATCTTGCCCGGCTTTTTCTGACTCCAACCACTTGTGCTTGAGGATTTCATCTCGCTCAGCGAGAAACTCAGCATAGAGACTAGAGCTTTTCATCATATCCTGATTTTTTTTTGAGATTGATTGATTGGCTCTCATTGCAACTTGGATAATTGAAAGTTATTCTGGATATTGGTATTAATCTTCAAAGTGAAGCTTAATAATTAAAGAAGCAATTATAATATAGATTTAATCGCAATAAAAGTGCTAAATCAACCAATTGAATTAATAAGATCTTCTGCGATTTTTTTATAGGCAACTGCAGGTGAGCTCTGCGGCTCACCAATGACAAGGGGAATGCCATTGTCGCATCCTACGCGTATTCCTTCATAAAGGGGTATTTGTCCAAGGAATTTAGTATCCAGGTCGAGAGCGGTTTTTTCTCCGCCACCCTTACCAAATATGTAATGACGTTCTTCGGATGATGGAAGTTCAAGAAAGCTCATATTCTCAACCACACCCAGGATCGGAACGTTCACTTTTCCAAACATCGTTGCCCCCCGGCGGGCCACGCTATATGCTGCTATCTGGGGGGTGGTTATGACGATAGCGCCATCGAGGGGCATCGTTTGGACTATTGTCAGTTGAGCATCCCCCGTCCCCGGTGGCATATCAACAAGGAGAAATTCAAGTTCACCCCAATTCACATTACTTACAAACTGCGTGATCGTTTTTGTCACCATGGGACCCCGCCAGACTACAGGTGTATCTTCATCAATCAAGAATCCCATGGACATGACACGAATGCCGAAATTCTCTAACGGGTGAAGATTGTTATCCTCTATTTCAGGTCGGCCATTTATTCCGATCATTAAAGGGATGGAGGGCCCATAGATATCACAATCCATAATACCGACCTTATTAGATTTACCGAGACTTGATAAAGTTTCGTTTAAAGCACAGGCGAGATTGACCGTAAAAGTTGATTTACCAACCCCACCTTTTCCACTGGCAATCGCGACGATTCGTTCAACCTTTTGCAATTGGTTTTTAACACCGAGTTGATCGCTATTCTTATCAGTTGATGAAGCTGGTGAAGTCGCGGCCTTAACATTGATTCTAACTTCTACTTTACCTATTTCGGAGATCGTAGCGAGAGCGTCTTCAACAGCATTCTTTAGATTTAGAGGTAACTTGGGGTCTGCAGTATTGACTTCAAGGTTTACAATTACATTTTGGTTTTCGATATCAATATTACGCAATAATCCGAACGAAACTATATCCCTGCTAAAGCCTGGATACTTAACTTCCTTGAGCGCGGTTTCTATTGTCTCTTTATTCAATTCTTTACTGAATTTATCGATTAAATAAGGGATACATTTCTGAGTAACAAAAATGTTCTGTATTCATATGGCAACGGTTAAGTTAACTATTGCGTTCTGAAATTTGCTATGCTTAATCACCTCTCTATTATAATTATGAGGAACCTATTTATTTTATCAGTGACAGTTTCACTATTACTCTGGACATCAGTTCCAGTGATAGGGCAAACGCGTGAAATTAACATGGGAGAGATTGTCCGTCAGAGTGACCGTGAGGTTAAATTAATAACTATTCTATCTTCTGACAAGGCTGTTCAAAATCGTATCATCACAGCTTTTAATCTTCACGGGGCGTATGCGATTAAACCCAGCGGGCAAAGTAATTTTACTTTTAGATTTATCCCGGTTGGATCAGATCGTATGCAACTGGCGATCGAAAGTGGAAATCCTTTAAAAACTCAGTACACGGAGACAGTATCGGGCCGTGATCGACAGGAGGCAGCTCTGCGCGCCGCGGATCTGGCCGTATTCAAGACACTCGGGGTCCCGGGTTTCTTTACCGGAAAACTGGCATTTGTCGGTGATCGATCCGGGCATAGTGAAATATATACGACCGATTTACTCTTCACACGCGTCCGCCAAATTACTCGTGACCAGTCTCATTCAGTATTACCCCATTGGTCTCCTGATGCGAGTAGAATAAATTATACCAGTTATTATCGAAACGGCTTTCCTGATATTTATACCATCGACCTGGCTACTCTCCAGCGTAATACGATGGCCAGTTTCAAGGGGACTAATATGGGTGGTGAGTACAATCCACGCGGGACAGAAGTGGCAATGGTGCTTTCTGGAACGGGAAATACTGAAATCTATATTGGAAATTCACTGGGACGTAATTTAAGGCGTATTACTCGTAGTCCAGCAGTGGAATCCGACCCCACCTGGTCTCCAAACGGTGAGCGGATTGCCTTTACTTCCAATCGACTTGGAAAACCGCAACTATTTGAAGTGTCAACAAGAGGAGGGGATGCGAAGCGGATTCCCACCAATAATAGTGGAAATTGCACCGAACCGACGTGGAACCCCAGGCATGCTAATATTATAGCTTTTACGGCTGCGGTTGGTAATGAGTTTGAGATTGCTCTCTTTGATTTTAATAAAAAACAGAGCAGGTGGTTGACGCGAGGCGCAGGGGATGCGATTGAGCCTTGCTGGACTCAGGATGGCCGGCATTTAGTTTATACCGCGAGAACTAAAAAGTCTCGGCGACTTATACTCATTGATACGGTAACCGGGAAAATGCAGAGACTCAGCCCGGATAATTTAGGGAACGTCTTTCAAGCCGCTTATGTTTCTTCCCGTTGACGGGGAAAACATATACTTTCAGCGATTTCCTCCGCTTTTTCTCTCCCCATAAGCTTTGTGACGAGAGCGAGTGAAAATTCTGTCGCGGTACCAGCCCCTTTTGAGGTAATTGTATCACCATCGACAACGACCGCTTGATTGGTAACTGGATCCTGGAGGTCATCGATGACACTGGGATGAGATGTGTATTGCTTACCTTTAAGTATTCCCGCATCGCTCAATACAGTCGGCGCCGCGCAAATGGCACCTGTTATACCTCCTTTTGCTGCGTGCTGCTTTAATAATGCAATAACCCGCGCGTCTTTTCGCATGCGTTTATAACCGGGGCCCCCGGGCACAATAATAGAATCGAAGTCTTTATCGATAACTGATTCGAGTAGTACGTCAGCTTTTACTTTTATGCCATCACGTCCCGTGACAAGCAGTGTATCTTCGGTAGAAGCAATAGTGCAGTTGACGTCGGCCCTACGCAATAAATCTATTGGACAGATCGCTTCTATCTCTTCAAAACCCTCAACCAATAAAATTAACGCAGTTTTACTCATGCTTAAATAGGGTCACATCATTTTTGGATTACGTTCATATTTTTCGATATCAATTCGAAACTTATCCAATGTATCCCAATAAATCTTTCCGGCAAAAATGATTAAATCATTATGACCCGCACCTTCGACCCAGAGATAGAGTTTTGGTTTGTTCGCTTTTTCCATTAAAGCTTTCCCGTGCCAGAAAGAAATAACTTCATCTTCTGTTCCGTGAATAAATAAGATCGGACACTGCACAGAATTTATTTTGCTGATGTTACTGAATTTATCCCAGGGGAGGAGAGGGTATTTAGTCATTACCCGAAAGGCACTGACAAATGTACTCTCTAATATCAGCCCTCCCAAAGGTTTTCGTGAGGCCAGGTCAACGGCGGGTCCACCGCCTACCGATCTACCGAGAGCAATTATCTTTTCCGGTTTGATTTTAAGTTTATCTACGAGGTATTCATAAGCCGCATTGATGGAAGCATAGGCACCTTTTTCTGTCGCGCGGCCGTCACTTGTGCCATAGCCTGGATAGTCATAGGCAAAGACGGAAAAACCATATTTTTGAAAATCCTCGAATGTGGGATAAAGCTCACCGATGTCTTCATAATTGCCGTGGCTATAAAGCAAAGTGTATTGGGAACGCTTATGAGGAAGATAGATTCCAGAAATCATTTTTCCATTCTCAATCGGAATTTTTATTATACGTTGGTTGTCCGTATAGCTGGATGGCTTGTTAGGGAAAATCATCCCGTCAGAAAAGAACAATGCTATAACTGCTAATATTCCATAGGCAAACAGGAGCGTAATGGCTATAATTTGAAGCGTATCCATAATCATCTCACTAATCTTTTTATTATAATTTTGCATGCTCATTAGACGTTAGATGAATCTATTTAGGCTTAAAATATTTAGCAATAGTTTTTCAGTATCGGATAATGGTTGCCATCAATGCCTGGATTAAAAAAATGAGAAGTATGAGAAGTCAGGAAAGGGGAAAGCTCGCCTATTCTCGGATGGGTAATCAGATAGCAGATCCTGTCATTACTCAGCTGATGGTTGAAGCGCTAAGTAACCCTGATCTTTTATCACTGGCGGCTGGATTTACTGATAACCACGTGCTTCCTGTAAATCTGGTAAATAATGTGGTTAGTAATCTTTCTCGAAACACCGAGAACACTGAGTACTTGCAATATGGGTTCAATCAGGGCCGGTTACTGCTGAGAGAACTAACCGGTCAGTTTCTCGCTACTTATACGGGTGAGGCAGGTAAGGAGTTTAATCCTGAGCAGATGTTAATTACTAATGGGTCGCAACAAGCACTCTACCTTGCCGTGCAGGTGTTGTGTGATCCTGGTGATATTATTTTAGTCGAGCGGCCCACTTATTTTGTATTTCTTGAAATGTTAAAAAGTTTAGGGGTCGAAGCGGTCTCTATTCCTACTGAAGATGATGGAGGGATTAATTTCGAGCAGTTTGCGGCAATGATTGAGGCTATATCCGTTTCAAGCAAGAGAGAGAGGCTGAAAGGAATTTACCTCGTTAGTTATTTTTCAAATCCATCGTCACGCTGCATGCCGGAAGAAGATAAAAGCCGCCTTGGAAGATTATTGCAGAGTTTGGACTTTAGCTTACCTGTAATTGAAGACACCGCCTATCGTGAGCTGTATTACGATGTTCCTTACCCGTCTCGAAGTATTCTCAGTCTGCCAGAATACGAAGGCATTCCCTGTCTCTATACCGGAACTTATACCAAACCTTTTGCCACCGGGTTGAAAGTTGGATTTGCCTATAGTTCTGATTATGAGTGGTTGAAGAAGATGGAGCGCGTGAAAGGCTGTCAGGATTTTGGCACATCAAATTTTACCCAGGCAATTATCGAATCGGTCTTAAGTAACGATCATTACCCGGAAGTCCTGAATGGTCTTCGCAAACACTATAAACGCAAGATGAAGGTGCTGCAGGATTCTTTGGACGTTTATGGTTTGCGCGATCTTGGATGGGATTGGGAAATTCCTGAAGGGGGGCTGCTCTGTTGGATTAAAGGTCCTGTCGATATAAATACAAATATCGACTCATCCTTTTGTAAATCCTGCGTAGATCATGGAGTGCTCTATGTGCCGGGCAGTATATGCTTTGCCGACGATGAGCCCACTTATTATGTAAGACTGAGTATAGGCTCTCTCGATGATGAACACTTGCAAGAAGCAGTGAAACGATTCGTTGAGGTAGTGAAAGATATTATCAGCATAACCTCTGATCAAGGGGGGTAATATATGCTTTAACTATTTGCCTGTTTTTGCATAATAGGATAATTGCAGGCAACTGCATTTAACGAGCGTAATCTAGAAAACTTATCTGTTTATGAATATATGTTGCATAGGAGCTGGATATGTAGGTGGACCGACCATGGCGGTCATTGCCGATAAATGTCCTCACCTCAAGATTACCGTTGTCGATATCGATAAGCAGCGTATCGAAGCCTGGAATTCTGACTCCTTACCGGTATTCGAGCCTGGATTGCACGATATCGTTATGCAGGCACGTGGCAGAAACCTGTTTTTTTCCTTTGAAGTTGAAAAAGGAATACACGATGCAGAGATAATTTTTATGTGTCTGCCTACGCCAACGAAAACATACGGTATTGGCGCAGGACGCGCAGCAGACCTGAAATTTATTGAAAATAGTTCAAGGCAGATAGCTGAAGTCTCAAAGTCAAATAAGATAGTGGTAGAAAAATCTACACTCCCGGTGCGTACTGCGGAGTCGATTAAACGGATATTGGATGCCAATAAAAATGGAGTGGATTTTCAGGTCGTCTCCAACCCTGAATTCCTGGCCGAAGGCACAGCGATGATAGATTTGGGCAATCCCGATCGCGTCCTCATCGGGGGTGAAAAAACTCCCGGAGGTGAGAAAGCGGTGGAAACGATTGCAAATATCTATTCCAGCTGGGTTCCACGGGAAAAAATAATTAAGACAAATATCTGGTCTTCCGAATTATCCAAGCTTGCCGCCAACGCCTTTCTTGCCCAACGGATTTCTTCTATCAATTCAATATCCGCGCTTTGTGAAGCGACAGGAGCGAACATTGAGGAAGTGGCACTGGCGATAGGCATGGATTCGCGAATCGGTTCTAAATTTCTAAAATCTTCGATCGGGTTTGGCGGATCCTGTTTTCAGAAAGATATTCTCAATTTAGTTTATTTGTGTGAACATTTTGGTCTCCATGAGGTAGCGGCTTACTGGGAGCAGGTAGTGACAATGAACGATTACCAGAAGCGTCGCTTTACCCAGCGCATAGTAAACTCTTTATTCAACTCAGTTGCGGGTAAGCGGATCGCAGTATTCGGATTTGCCTTCAAGAAAGATACTAATGATACGCGTGAATCCGCGGCGATAACGGTTTGCCGCGATCTATTGGCTGAACAAGCTCTAATCAGCATCTACGATCCTAAAGTTGAACCAGATAAGATCTACGCTGATCTGAATATTAAAAAGGGTTCACAGGATGCAAAGCATCCCGATCATTGCATAGCCGCCAAGGATGCTTATGAAGCTGCGGAGGGTTCTCATGCTATAGCGGTACTGGCGGAGTGGGACGAGTTTAAAGATTTGGATTTTGAACGCATTTTCCAATCGATGCTCAAACCTGCTTTTATTTTTGACGGGCGGAATATACTCGATCTGGAAAATCTTCAATCCATCGGGTTTGAAGTATTTGGTATAGGTATAGGTGACAGTCTTTAATTAGACTTGTATCGTAGCACGCAAAAAATCTAAATTGATCTGTCTTTAACACAATTTGAATAATTTATTTATTCAAGGTGTGACTATCACCTAAACATCCAACTATCGAGGAGAGAATAATGGCAGAACTGTATGGCCAGGTATTAAACAAAAATGATATCCTTAAAAGCGTAGGAAATATTAATCAAGTAGCGGGTATTAAAGCGTTGGAGTCTACCGATGGTATTGAGCGAGGGAACAGAGTTTTTCAAGTGTGGACCGGCAGCGGGTTGACTTTCAATGTCGTAGCAGAAAAAGCTTTGGATATTACCGCCTGTCATTACAAAGGGATACCGATATCCTGGGCAGCACCCAGCGGTGAAGTCCACCCCAGTTATTTTGAAACAAAAGGTTTTGGCTTTCTTCGCTCTTTTCAAGGAGGTCTCGTAGCAACCTGTGGTCTCGACCATTTTGGAATGCCATGCATCGATGAAGAAGCCGAATTCGGATTTGAGGGAGGAGTGGAATTTGGACTTCACGGTCGAGTTGGCAATATACCCGCAACTTCAGTGGGATATCGCAGTGAATGGGTGGGTGACGACTACCTGCTTGAAATTACGGGTGAAGTCAGACAGGTAAGTTTTTTTGAAGAAAATCTCGTCCTTCGACGAAAAATTAGCACTAGACTCGGATCGAATACAATCCATATAAACGATACGGTTACTAATGACGGATTTAATGCCAACCCGCATATGATATTGTATCATTGTAATTTTGGATTCCCCCTGGTATCTGAGAATTCTCACCTGAAATTGGAATCTAATAATACAGAAGGACGAGATGAAAATTCAGCAGCTGGCATTGATCAATGGGATAGATTTCAAGCCCCCACTGCCGGTTATACAGAACAGGTATTTATGCACGATCTGAAAGCGGACAGCGATGGAATGGTTAATGTTGAATTGGAAAATCCCGATTTAGGACTCAGTGTGAGACTTGCCTATAAAAAGTCTCAATTGCCAACGCTTTATCAGTGGAAGATGATGAGGGAGGGCGCCTACGTTACCGGAATTGAACCTGCTAACACCGAGGGCATCATGGGCAGAGTGGATGCTCGAAACCATGACAATCTACCCCATCTCGAACCGGGAGAAAGCAAAGCCTACTCCTTGGATTTATCGATCATCGATAAAGGATAGATGCTCGCCGATTGAGGGTTGAGCAAGGGGAAGTTTGAAATAATCTTCGTCATCGTCTGCTACACGACTTCGTCCATCCAGTTATTTACTACATTCTAATGGTGGAACGGGCTGTCCCCAGCGCGTTTGATTTTTGCGACATTGAAGAAGCGTGCCAGGATAGCCCGCTTCGGTAACCACGGATGAAACAGTCTCGCAATGACAATAGTGGTAAAACGAAGCTGTATTGTTTGATTTAACTACACAATCGTCTGCTCACTCTCATTGTATAATCGGAAGAGAGCTTGCGTGCCGTCATTTTCATAACCTAGTTCCGCAAGTTTGTCATAAAGCTTTTTAGCGAGTAAAAGTCCGGGTAGATCCAGATTCATCTCTCTCGCCGAATCGATAGCGATTCCCATGTCTTTTATGAAATGTTTAACATAAAAACCCGGAGCAAAATCCTCTTTAAGGGCCCGGGGGGCAATGTTGCTTAAGGACCAGCTTCCGGCTGCTCCACTCTCGATGCTTTTAAGGACGGTAAAAGGTTCAAGGCCGGACTGTTTAGCGTATTCCATCGCTTCAACGACACCTATCATCAATGAGGCAATGGCAATCTGGTTGCACATTTTTGTGTGTTGCCCAGAACCTGCGGCCCCTTGAAGGACAATATTTTTCCCCATAATTTCTAATACTGGCTTCGCGCGTTCAAACGCATCTTCGTTAGCCCCGACCATAATAGATAGTCTTGCTTCTTTCGCCCCGAGATCCCCTCCAGAGACGGGAGCATCCACACTTGCGATATTTCTGGCTGCCGCGTCGTTCGCAATCTGTTGCGCGAGGTTAGGTTTAGAGGTAGTCATATCGATCAATAGTGAACCAGGTTCAGCATTAGCGATAATTCCCTCTGCTCCCAGGTAGACTTCTTCTACGTCATGAGGAAAGCCTACAATCGTAATAATAATATTCGAATTGGCAGCTACATCGGCAACCGAATCCTGCCATTTTGCCCCCTTGTCAATGAGTGGCTGGGCACGCTTTTTTGTTCGATTATAGACATTAAGAGCGTAGCCGGCGTTCTGTAAATGACCAGCCATACTATTGCCCATGACCCCCAACCCAATAAATCCAATTACATCATCTTTGTTCATATTATTTATACTCGTGTTATAATTCTCCTCGTTCCTCTAAACATTTCATTATGTGATTTAGTTGACTTGCAGATTTATACAAGAAAATAGAAAAATTTGAAGCAACTGAAAGGCAATAGTGAGGAATTGCCGTTAATAGGAGCGTAATCAAATTATAACTTATTTAATTAATTTAATGTCCAAGATTTAGAGAGAATTTAATTAAAGATATTCTGCTTTTAACCGATAATTTGGGTGAAAGAAATAATTCACCCAAAATGTCAAAACGACTAAAAGATATCTACATTATCGAAGATGATGAAATGCTTCGAGATACTATTGCTAACCAGGTAGAGGATTTTTTTCCTGATCTAGATATAGTCGGTGCTAGAGGAACGAGCCATAAAGCGTTGATTGAATGCTGGGAGCTCGAACCTGATCTCGCTATTTTGGATATCGGCTTTCCGGATATTTATGGATTAGAAATATTACACTTTTTTAAAGCAAAATTTCCAAAAATTAAGATTCTAATCTATTCAGGATTAGCTTATGAGCATACCGTAGATATTGCAAAACTGAGTGAAGCCGACGGATTTGTGACGAAGAAATCCGGGATGAGTGAAATAAGAAAAGCAATAATGAGAATAATAGATGGTGGGCACTATATCAGCCCCGAGTTAGAGAATCTGGGCATGCGTCAAAAAGACTTAGCTATCCTAAATTAATTTTATTCCTCGATAACGAGGGCATAGCGGTCCCAATTAATTCTACGAAAACGCCCCGTAGCCAAATCTCCGTCGTCAATCTGTTCGTCAATCATTTGCATTTGTTTGGCTGTTGCATTGGATAAACGAATACTTATCGCAGCAGTAACCCCCCATTGGTTATAATCCCAGATCCATTGTCCGCCAACAGGTGAATTCAACCACGCGTTGCCTAAGTAGGGTTCCATATTTGTGGGTATGGGGTTGAAAGATCCATCTGGCGGGTACGCCCCGTTCTCAATGGAATAGCGTTTGAATCCTTCGGCGAAAGTAGTGTAGTCATGCATGAGACGAGAATTTTCTGAGGCAAGTTGAACTCTCCTGAATGCGGGTATAGCCATCGAGGCCAATATCCCAATAATAACCACAATAATCATAATCTCTACGAGAGTGATTCCAGAATTATCGTGTCTTTTCCTCATTATAAATGATGTTAAATATTATTAAAAATGGTGCTTATACCTATAATATAATAGATGGTAAGCTTAGGATATAATAAGTATATTGCCCTACTGAATTACTAATTACAACTCCTTTTTACATTTTTTTTATATATTCACTAATCCTTGTTATTAAAAGAGATAGGTTATTAATCATGGTTAATATTGGAAATTATAACGGGTAAAATGAGCTGCAATTAAGAGTGAAAAGGAAGATTCCGGACTTATCAGTCTATAAATGGGGAAATTCAGGAACAGAAATAGCCACCCTGGGAGTAATAATTCTCTCTATAATGATTAGTCAGTGGAGTGCCTGAGGTGTCCTGAAAAGAGGCGCTTAAAAAGAGCGAGTATAAGTCGATATTTTAAAAACTGATAAGCAGTTTCATCCGAAACTGATTCCCATAAAACAAGACAGTGTAATCCTCTGAATATAAGTCTCAGCGGTATCTTATTAGACTTTATGGAAAGTGCTAATCCAGATTGGTCGAAGAATGAAGAGATAAACGTTACCCTTCAATTTAGGAATAAGCGGATTACTCTCAGAGGTAAGATCAGCTGGCGCTTTGAAAATCAGTATGGTATATTCTTTCCCGATTGTATGCGACAGGGAATATTGGCTCCTCCTTAGCAACTCTCTTACATCGTAGGTGAACTGGAAAGAGAGTGGTTGAGCGATAAGTTGGATCGCCAGGAATCCAGTTAAAGAGAATAAGCATTCATGCGATGCACATTATACGGTAGCAAACAGGTATGTTCGGGTCCGAACAGATCTAATCCATTGACGAAATGGCTATTTGTATCGCCGTGGGACACCTTCAAGTAGAGCAGACATTATGCTTTCCAATAATCTGCATGCACATAACGGAAAGTCTCTGGACCATCAGCTGGCATGTCGTCAAACTGATCAAAAGGTGCCGGTGGAGCGTAGACAAAAGACACTTCATCATCAGGAATGTAGTCCGCTTGCTTCCGCTCTTCAATGCAGGCCCGCAGCACATTCTGCTTGAGAGGAATATAGTCTGGAGTATGCGGGCCGTTTTTAACTTCCAGGCTGGCGGTTCTGAATTCATAGTATACGACACGCCGTAATTTTGGCGAGCTACTGTCAGGTGAGCCATGTAAAAGGCGAATTTCATGAAAAAGCACATCTCCGGGTTGCATGTATAAGGGCACAGCTTCGGATAAATCAAAGTTAAGGGTATTGAAATAAGGTTTTGCACGCTCCTCGTTCCAGCGATGACTGCCCGGGATACCCCAAACACAGGTATCATGATCCGCTTCATCCAGATAAAAATCCACATTGAACACCGGGTTTTCATCGGCGCATTGAACCGCGGCGTCCCGATGCCAGGGGACTTCAATACCTTCGCTTGGCATCTTGATCACCATGGCGTCCCAGGTTGGAATCAAGTCGGAGCCCATGAGTTTCTCCACCGACTGTAAGATTGTCGGGTGCCCTAAAAGAACACGAAATGCCGCGCCCTTATCCACCACATAGTCGATCCTTCTTAAGATGTTATTTCCCGTACGTTTTCCTTCCTTGTACAAATAATCCTGAAGAGCTTGTTGCGGGTTTTCACCTTCAGTGATCAGCTTGTGGGATGCCTCCTGGAGACATTTCAGTTCAGCTGATACCAAAGCGTTCTTAAGTATCAGATAGCCGTTCTCGTGAAAGAACTGAACCTGTTCATCGGTGATAACGGTCCCTGGCTGAGGGCAGTTTGACGCAATGGACATGCCTGAATCTTCCATCCATAAATGTTTTGAAATTCACGCTGATTAGTCGAATGAAAAAAGTAGACCCAACAACCTGTGAAAATCAAAACCCTATGCTAAGCCAACCCGCCTTTGACCGCGATTTTGATAGCGTCTTTACCGTCGAGATTGTAGCTGCTATGTAAGGCATCAAACCCATCTGAGACTTGCTCTAAGGGAATGATGTGGCTGACAAATCCTTCAAAGAAAGAGGCGTACTTTTCCAGCATAGGCAATGTGCGAAGGAAGTGCTCATTTTCAAACCCCCAGGCTGCTTCGAGACGAAGATTCTTGCGCATAAGCATCTGGTTGGGATTGCATTCGAATGTACCCACGTCCACGAAGTGTCCAAACTCTACATAGGTGCCGCTATACCGGATATATTCCAAACCTTCGGGGATAGCGCTGAGGAAACCGCAGCATTCGAAGACGACGTCAGCACCTTTGCCCTGAGGGGTATTATCGCGGACAATTTTTATTCTCTCCTCAGGGTCTGGAACTTCCGCGATGTCAATCGTGATATCCGCACCCATCTTTTCAGCCATTTCCAGTCTTCCTGCTGGACCACCAACAACAATGAGTCGCGCCGCGCCTGAGAATTTGGCCCAGATGAGTGCGAGCAAGCCGATCGGACCTGAACCTTGAATAACAATGGTGTCTCCGAACTGGATTTTTCCACGCGAAACACAATGGGCAGCACAGGCGGCAGGTTCCGTGAGGACCGCGATCTCAGGGGCGAGGTCGGTTTTAAGAAACATGGTTTCCGGGTTCGAAAGATAGATGTATTCGCTGAAGCCACCTCGCAAGTAGGGTGGTTCTTCCGATGGGGAGAAACCATAACCAGACTTGGGTGAAAGGGCGACACGATCGCCCTCTTTGATCGGCTTACCCACATAGTCAGTTTCGACACCTGAACCCAGGGTATCAATGATCCCGACATTTTCATGACCGAGTATTAGATCGAAATCCATACGCTGGTATTCCCAGTTGTGGAGATCAGTGCCGCAGATGCCACAAAGTTCTTGCCTCAATAGAACCGTGCCCGGTTCGGTTTTGGGTATAGGGTACTCACGCATTTCAAAATCCTTACCCACCATGACAGTAGCGCGTGCGGTTTTAGCCATAGCATAAATCTATTGAATAGGGAGTAGGGGTCAAATTTTTCCAATACTTAGATACTGCTGTTACAATTAAGACACGAGAATTAAGAGATTAATTCGTAGTCCGCCAATTTGACAGTTGAAGTCGCATCGCCATAGGCCCGGATAGGGTTTGACCAGTTTTGCGTTATGCGCCCAGCACTGTTTTTATACCAGGAGGTGCAATTTGGATCGGACCATACCCGCTTTGCGAGTTCTTTCTGGAGCTGGTCATTGAAACGGATTTGAGCTTCATGAGTAGGTACCATTGCTTTTACCCCCTGTTCATCAAGAGCGAGAAGTGCTTTCACAGCATAGTTGACCTGATGTTGCAGCATTCTTGTGATCGTGCCATGGCCGAGATTCGTGTTTGGTCCATAGAGCATAAAGAGATTTGGAAAACCGGCGACTGTGATGCCAAGATAGGCCTCCGGTCCCTTTGCCCAGAGTTCGTGCAGGTTCTGACTGTGACGGCCGATGACATCCATCGACCAGTGCCAGCCAGTTGTTTCAAAACCGGTAGCGAATATCAACACATCGAAATCGTGAATAGTCCCATCACAGGTTTCAATGCCCTGTTTGTTGATCCGGGAGATCCCGTCGGTGACCAGTGAAACATTGTTTCGCATCAATGCTGGATAGAATGCGTCGGTTGGGAGAACACGCTTGCAGCCAATAGGATAATCGGGCTTGAGCTTTTCACGCAAGTTCGGATTGGGTACCTGGGCTTCCAGATGGTTGAGAGCAATGCGGGTAAAAGCGGCACGACCGACCTCGTTCCATTCAAATGCCTGCCAAAAGAAATACTCGCTTCGGTCGAAGATCATTTGCCGGTTGTGCTGCCCAAGGCTTGCCGCACGGTCCGGATTAGTCATCATAAGCGCTTTTTCCTCATCCGTGACTTCCCGGTCGACTTTAGGGATAATCCAATTGGGCGAACGCTGGAAGACGGTGAGTTCGGCGGCTTCCTTCGCGACTTCGGGGACGAGTTGTACCGCGCTCGCTGCCGAGCCAATCACCCCGACGCGTTTGGCCTTGAGGCAGACAGTATCATCCCAACGGGCAGAGTGCATGGAGGCCCCGGTAAAACTATCACGTCCTTCGATCTCCGGCAGGGCAGGGCGGTTCAACTGGCCGAGTGCGGTGATAATCGCATCTGTTTCAATTTTTCTGCCCGACTCGGTTGTGACAAGCCACAAACAAAGTGATTCATCCCAAGTTACATTTGCCACCCCTTCAGACAGACACAGATGACTCGCAAGCTGGAAGTCTTCAGCGACAGCCTCCGCATAGGCCTGGATTTGCGCGGCGCGGGGGTAGAGATGACTCCAATTAGGATTGGGCGCGAAAGAAAATTCATATTCCGCGACCTGTGTATCGCAGCAGCAGCCGGGATATTTATTTTCGTACCAGACCCCGCCAACTTTCGGATGGCGATCGAAAATCAGAAAATCTTCAATACCTGCTTCCCTGAGTTTAACACCAGCACACAGACCACCAAGTCCTGCGCCAATCACCACTACGCGGGTCTTTTCCAGTATTTGATTGTTGTCGCTGATCACTCTTATTCGAATTTAAAAGCGTATAGACTGGCCTGATGGAGATGGAAACACAGGCGGCAGGGTTTATTCCACAATGCACTTACATCTGTATTTCTTTTCCAGCTAACCGTATGCCAGATTTGCTCGGGATCATCAGAGAAGACAGGATCGCAATCCTCTGCTGAGAATCCCTTATATTCCTTGAATTCGGAATCGAGGACCTCAACCTTTACGTATCCACCATAAGCATTGGCATTGACCTTGAGTGTATCTCCTTCGAAGACAAACTGACGGGTGATCACTTTACCCAGTTCATAGGTCGGCTTCAGTTCTGCCCAGCCATCTTCTCGCAATATTAGAACACCGATAGAACAGTAGTCGATGCGTGGATAGGTTCCCAGCGCGTCCACCAGGCGAGCCCGATTGGCTTCCGCCTGTGAGAACGTAGCTTCAGTAGCCATTTTTATATTTGGTCTCTGCTTTTCCGGACGGGCACCATAGACGATATAGGTTTTACCATTGTGAACCAATTGTCCAGCTACTGAGTCATTGAGGAAGCCATAATCATAACTGCCGGGTCTGCCATTGTCGGCCCATGGCCCGTTGTCACCTACGCGCCGCCAGTGCTTACCGTCGCGACTGGAATACAAAGCCAGGTGAGCGTAAGCGTGGTCGTGCCAGTTAGCGTTACCTGCACGCCAGATGGGCTCAGCCATGAACTCCGTGACAACACCAATATACTGCCCGCCGACTATGCGCACCGACATATCGTGGAATTCGAGATGCGGGGGCAGGTTCGGCTCCCAATCCACAGAGAGAACCACTTCCTTGGGTGACCAGTTCATGTAATCTGCGCTTTCCTGTCGCCCGATCTGACGCTTGTGGTGGAGCAGGTTCCAGTGGTGGGAATACTGGCTGTAAGAAATCCATTTCTGAATCAAAGGGTCCCAAATAGGACGCTGATAATGGTGGTGTTGGTAAGGGGTATTTTCATTGATCGTCTTCCACCTTAACCCGTCTGATGAAACAAGGAATTTGGTTTTCTTGTCCCCTTGCGACCACTGTCGATCACCCGGGTTGTGAATCATGAGAAACTTGCGTTCCGGATCACTTTGATCGTGATTCAGCGCCAGCGCTACATGGTGACCGGAGTTATCGAGAACAATATTAGTGGCTTTATGCTCCTTATAGGGAATACATTTATCGCTCAACGGCTTTTCCCAATGCAGCGGATCATTGGCCTCCGCATAGCATAATGCTTTGGTGCGATCTTTCACATACCACAACTTGAATTTCTTATCAACCGGGTCCTGGATGGCCGCTGCTGGAAATATACCGGGTTTTAACTCCCAGGGTAGCTCCATTGTCCTGATAATAGGCTCATCCGGGCGGTTGGGCTTTGGGAAGACTCGTTCCACACCTTCCAGATGATCAAGAATGAAGTTGTCCAAAAACAACTGTTTGTCCGTGCCGATGTGAAGGAAGGGGATTTTATAGTCAGGTGGTATGTATGGATAGAACTCATCGACAGGTCGCTTGCCACTCATGATAGCTTCTGTCTTTCGCTGCACATCAAGCGATTCTGTCACGCTTTTCTTTTCAGGTTTATCCACCATGAGTATTCCTTCCAAATTGCATAACAGTTTAATTTGTGATCACAGGAACTTGTAATTTGTAATTAATACAACCGGCCTATTCTAATACTCTCATCCCAGCGCCTTGACATTAAATATGCCATCGCGCTCTCCATTGCTAAAGGCGTTCCAATTCGACGCAATGCGTCCAAGACAAACGCGGCAACATAGCCATTGGGATCGGCCAATTTATCGATCAAGATTTCCTCTGCTGACGAGGCATCTTTCCCTAAACGCGCAAAAGCCAACGCTGCATTGACCCGGACTTGATCGTACGGTGACCAATCACGTCGAATAATAGTCTGCCATTCAGGTCTACCCATCTTGAGTAAGCGCCCAAGTGAAGGTAAAAATTCCTCGCTGTGTTGCTTTATCGTACCCAAGGCTTCGGTTGCCGTTCTCACCACGCAATGAGACGCATCATCCAGACAACGTGTCAAAGCAGGCACAGCTTTAGCTGCAGTTGAATCCATCTCACCCAGGGCGAAGGCGGCATTGATGCGTACCCACTCACTCGAATCTTCCAAAAGCCTAATTAGAGGATCCAATGAAGGCTCACCAATCGCAGCAAGGGCAAAAGAAGCATCGTTCATCAATATAGAGTTTTCATTCCAAATTTCATTAGTAGGATCACCCGCTTCACCGTTAGCCGAATCTTTAAGCGCAGTTACCAGAGGATCCACCGCGGGTTGACCCAACGCACCCAGGGTGTAGATAGCTGTCAATCGCTCCCATTGCAGATCGCAATTCAAGCGTTCAATCAGTGTTGGTATCGCAGACAAATCAACTGAAGTGGCAACCGAATGCATAGCTGAAATGCGGGTATCGAGATCGTTGGCATTCAGGGCATCCAGCGCCCCCTTCATAGAGTCAGCATTTGATGCGCGGAAACTTTCATATCGATCCTTTTTTCCACACAGCCAATCCCAAATATGTGACCACATCAGGTTTAAGTTATGAGGAGTTTCAAATTGCTCTGGATTTCTCCAGGCTCGATCCTGACAATCCCAAGAGGGTTCACTCGGTTCTTCGGCCCGCGCGTAAATAAATTTAATCATGGCCCGAGGTTTGTTAATCTTATTGATACCCGCGCCATGCCCGATATCAAAATGACTAATCGACACCGTCCCCGCTTCTCCTGCAATCGGGACAGCTTTTTGTCGGTCTTCCTCGGGCAACAACTTGTGACCATATGAACCAGGAATTAAATGCGTAGGGCCAATCTCAACCGGTGAGTCCTGTGGATAGTACATAATGCGTGCAAAGCGAGGGTAGTGTTGTCGCTGCCGTGCTAAGGGGGTATATCCATCCTGGTGACATTTTTGGGCTACCGGTACTGGTTCTCTGCCGGGGGGTATAAAATGAGAATGACGATCGGGGTGTTCAATATATCCCGGCCCGAGGACACTGATCAAAGCACCTCTCACTTCAGGGCTGTTCAAAACACGGTCCATTTCTGGAACGCGAGGCAGCACATTATTACCACAATTGAACTCTTCCTCCTCCATAAATTTAAGTTTCTCATGTACCACCTTGTGCACCTCACCTGGCACATCAGGTTTAAAGATAACGTACCCATCCGCAACAAACTGTCGCATTTGCTTATCGTTAAAAAATATTGGTTCTTCTTTCTTCCCATATGCCATCGCAATTTTTTCTGGATACCCTTGTATTATCAAATGGATTTAAAAGTTTCGATCTTTCATAAGACTGTCATCGTACCTTCTTGTCATCAAATAATCCAACACGCTCTCTATAGCCTTAGGGGTACCAATGCGTCGCAAAGCTTCTGCTGCAAAGGCGGACACATGGCCATTGGGATCGGCTAATCTGTCGAGCAGTATTTCCTCTGCGGATGTCGCATCATTTCCCAAACGCGTCAATGCCGTGGCCGCATTGATCCTGACTTGGTCATAAGGTGTCCAGTAGTTGCAACGAACAGGGGTTTTCCATTCAGGCCGACCGTCTTTGAGCAATCGTCCAAGCGAGGGCATAAATTCTTCGCTCTTTTGATGTATAATACTCAATGCGTCGATTGCTGTTCTCACCACGCAATGAGAGGCATCATCCAAACAGCGCGTCAATGCAGGCACGGCTTTAGCCGCCTCAGAATCCATCTCACCAAGAGCAAAAGCGGCATTGATGCGTACCCACACACTCGAATGATCCAACAGACTAATCAGAGAATTCAATGAAGGTACTCCAATGGCAGCCAGTGCATGAGAAGCATCGTTCATCGAAATAGAACATTGCAGATCCGAGGAATCACGCGAAAAATCTAAGATATTAGTCGAAAAGTCTTCATCTTTGTCATTAGCTGAATCCTTAAGCACCGTTACCAGAGGTTCCACGGCCGGCTGACCAAGCGCGCCCAGAGTGTAGAGAGCCATTATTCGTTCCCCTTGTGGGTCGGAATTTAACCGTTTTATGAGTGATGATATCGCTTTGATATCACCCCGTGCAGCAATCGAATGCATGGCCGAAATTCGCGTATCCAGATTGGCGTCATTCAGGGCATCTAGCGTCTCATCGGTTGAATCAGCTTTGGTTGCGCGAAAACTTTCGTACCTATCATTCTTTCCGCACAGCCAATCCCAAATATGCGACCACACCAGGTTTAAGTTGTGAGGGGCTTCAAAGTTTGCCGGATTCCTCCACATTCTATCCTGGCAATCCCACGAGGGTTCCCTCGGTTCTTCAGCTCGCAGGTAGACAAATTTTATCATGTGCCGCGGTTTATTAACCTTATTAATGCCCGCAGCGTGTCCGATATCAAAATGCGTAATCGATACCATGCCTGCTTTTCCCGCGATTGGTATGGCATTTTTGGGATCATCGGCGGTCAACCATTTTTGATACTGTGTGCCCGGAATCGCATGGGTGGGTCCGATTTCAAGGGGTGAATCCTGCGGATAGTACATAATGCGCGCATAGCGGGGATAGTGTTGTCTGGGCCGTCCCAAAGGACTATAACCATCCTGGTGAAAACCTTCATCCATGGATTTCTTCTGTTTTGTATCGGGGCCGATATAATGACAATAACGGTGCGGGTGTTCAATATACCCCGGCCCGAGTACGCTGATTAATGCCCCTCTCACTTCCGGGCTGTTTAAAATACGATCCATCTCTGGGACACGAGGCAACACGTTGTTGCCATAATTATATTCTTCATCCACCATATATTGAAGCTTCTCGCTGACTGTCTTGTGCACCTCCTCTGGTACGTCGGGTTGAAAGACGACGTACCCGTCAGCAACAAACTGACGCATTTGTTCATCATTAAATAGCTTTGGCTCTACTTGCTTACCGTATATCATAGCAAAAAGTTCCTGAACTGCTTTTTATTATCAATCTGAATTAAAATGTTCGATCTTTTATAAGACTGTCATCCCACCGCCTTGTCATCAAATATTCCAACACGCCCTCAATGGCCAAAGGGGTTCCAATGCGTCGCAAGGCTTCCGCTGCAAAGGCGGACACATGGCCATTGGGATCAGCTAATTTATCGAGCAGTAATTCCTCTGCGGATGTCGCATCTTTTCCCAAACGTATGAATGCCATGGCCGCATTGACTCTAACCTGATCGTAAGCGGTCCAGTTCCGTCTTAGAGGTTTTAGCCATTCAGGCCGACCCTCTTTTAGTAACCGTCCAAGTGAGGGCATAAATGATTCGCTGTTTTTCTGTATAGTACTCAAAGCATCCGTTGCCGTTCTCACTACACAATGAGAGGCATCATCCAAACAGCGCGTCAAAGCAGGAACGGCTTTAGCTGCATCAGAATCTATCTCACCGAGAGCAAATGCGGCATTAATGCGTACCCATTCACTCGATTCGTCCAACAGACCAATCAGAGAGTCCAATGATGTTACACCCATGGACGCCAGTGCATGAGTAGCATCATCCATCGAAATAGCACCTTCATTCCAAAATATGGTCATAGGATCATCATCTTTGTCGTTGGTCGAATCCTTTAGCGCGGCCACCAGAGGCTCGATGGCGGGTTGACCGAGCGCACCCAGGGTGTAGACAGCCGTCAATCGTTCCCATTGTGGATCGGAATTCAAGCGTTCGATAAGTGTGGGTATCGCATTTAAATCACCTGATGTGGCAATCGAATGCATGGCCGAAATGCGGGTACCCAGATCGTCAGCACTCATGGCATCCAACGCCTCATTAATCGATTCATCTTTTGATGCACGAAAACTTTCATACGGATCCTTTTTTCCACATAACCAATCCCAAATGTGTGACCACACCAGATTCAAAGTATGAGGGGTTTCAAAAGTCTCAGGATCTCTCCACTTTTGATCCTGGCAATCCCACGACGGTCCGCTCGGTTCTTCGGATCGAGCGTAGATAAATTTTATCATATGCCGAGATTTATTAACCTCATTGGCACCGGCGGCGTGTCCAATATCAAAATGAGTAATCGACACCGTGCCCGCTTTTCCTTCTAGTGCGATGCCATTTTGCAGATCTTCGTCCGTCAATCTTTTATGATATTGTGTCCCAGGAATTACCCGTGTGGGACCGATCTCAATGGGTGAATCCTGCGGATAATACATAATGCGTGCAAAGCGGGGGTAGTGTTGTCGCGGCCGTGCCAAGGGCGTATAACTATCCTGGTGATAATTTAGTGCTACCTTTGTCTGATCTGTACCGGGGCCGATATAATGACAATAACGGTGCGGGTGTTCAATATACCCCGGCCCGAGCACGCTGATCAAAGCCCCTCTCACTTCCGGGCTGTTTAAAATACGGTCCATCTCTGTAACGCGGGGCAGCACGTTATTGCCATAATTATATTCTTCTTCGACCATGTATTGAAGCTTTTCCCTGACTGTCTTGTGCACCTCATCTGGCACGTCGGGTTGAAAGACGACGTACCCATCGGCAACAAATTGACGCATTTGTTCATCATTAAAAAGCTTAGGTTTTTCTAGATTACCGTAGGTCATAGTGATCATCTCCCATTCTATACTAGCTGCCTAAATGTATGAATTATATTCATGTTGAGGTAATGTCTAATATGAATCGTCTATTCGGCTTCGTGTTTATTTTTCATTGTAAAGAATTCTTATCCTCATTCCCGCGGTTTTTTCAAACTGAAATTAATACATCCGACCTTTTATAATACCCTCATCCCACCGTCTCGTCATTAAATATTCCATCGCGCCCTCCATCGCTGAAGGGGTTCCGATGCGTCGCAAAGCTTCCAAAGCAAACGCGGCAACATGGCCATTGGGATCACTCAGTTTTTCGATCAACAATTCCTCTGCAGACGCAGCATCTTTTCCCAAACGCGTAAACGCCATCGCCGCATTGACCCGGACCTGATCATTAGGTGACCAGCTGCGTAGAGCCGGTGTTTGCCATTCAGGCCGACCGACCTTGAGTAAACGTCCAAGCGAAGGCATAAATTGTTCGCGGTTTTGACGTATCGTACTCAAGGCGTCTGCTGCCGTTCTGACCACACAATGAGAGGCATCATCCAAACAGCGTGTCAGCGCAGGTACGGCTTTAGCCGCAGTAGAATCCATCTCTCCTAAAGCGAATGCCGCGTTGATCCGCACCCAAGCATTCGAATCATCCAGTAATTCAATCAGAGAATTTAATGAAGGAGCACCTATCGCTGCCAGTGCATGGGTTGCATCATCCATCGAAATTGCATTTTCATTCCAGAATTTTTTCATCGGATCCCCACCATTGACGTTGGCCGAGTCCTTAAGAGCGGCTACCAGAGGTTCTACTGCAGGTTGACCTAGTGCACCCAGGGTGTAGATCGCTGTCACTCGTTCCCAGGATGAGTCGGAATTTAACCGATTGATGAGTGAGGGTATCGCATCACTATTTCCACTAGCGGCAATCGTATGCATTGCCGAAATTCGGGTATCCAGATCGGGGGAATTTAACGCATTTAACGACTCATCAATTTTATCAGTATTAAGAGCGTGAAAACTTTCATACCGATCCTTCTTTCCGCACAGCCAGTCCCATATGTGAGACCACACCAGGTCCAAGTTATAAGGGGCTTCAACGGTCGAGGGATTTCTCCACATACTATCCCGGCAATCCCACGAGGGTTCTCTCGGTTCTTCGGCTCGTGTGTAGATAAATTTTATCATGTGCCGTGGTTTTTTAATCCTATTGATGCCCGCGCCGTGTCCGATATCGAAATGGGTAATCGACACCGTGCCCGCTTTACCTGCAATCGGGATTGCATTTTGTCGATCTTCATCGGTCAACTGTTTGTGATACTGTGTGCCCGGTATCGCATGGGTGGGTCCAATTTCAATGGGTGAATCCTGCGGATAATACATTAAGCGCGCAAAACGAGGGTAGTGTTGTCGCGGTCGTCCTAAAGGTGAATAAGAATCCTGGTGACAATTTTGCGCCAATGTTTTCTGTTCGGCATCGGGGGCGATATAATGAGAATGACGATGGGGGTGTTCAATATATCCCGGCCCGAGGACACTGATCAAAGCCCCTCTCACTTCCGGGCTGTTCAAAACACGATCCATTTCTGGAACGCGAGGCAGGACATTGTTGCCAAAATTAAATTC
The DNA here is from genome assembly GCA_963692525.1 of Opitutales bacterium. Classification (GTDB taxonomy): domain Bacteria; phylum Verrucomicrobiota; class Verrucomicrobiia; order Opitutales; family PNEW01; genus PNEW01. Next base: position 3,294,763 of record OY829953.1, on the reverse strand, counting down.
TTCATCCTCCATAATTTGAAGCTGTTCCCTGACTGTCTTGTGCACCTCATCTGATACTTCGGGTTTAAAGACTACGTACCCGTCTGCAACAAACTGTCGCATTTGTTCATCATTAAAAAGCTTCGGTTCTTCTAGTTTACCATAGACCATAGTGATTTCCTCCCAATCTATAATAGCCGCCTAAGTGTATAACTGAAAATCATGGAGAGAAACGAAAGCGAAAAGAATAGAGGTCCGCGTCATTGCAAATAAAACGGAGGCGAACGGGTTTTCCTGCTAATTTTGCAAGATTGGGAGATCCTTTCCAATTTACCTTGCGTTCGATCGAGTCGCCGAAGACTGGCGAACAATCTGAAAGAGTAAAACCTTCTATCGGATTACCCGAGTTATCCTGAATTTCGACCTGAACGCCACCAGCAGCGGAGCTCGAGAAGTTAATGACCATTTCTTCACCGTCGAATACAAGCGGCTTGGTCACCAGTTCACCTCCGCTGAGGGGCGCATTGATCGAAACGAACCCATCGATGCGTATCGTATATCGGCGTAGCTGATTGCTGGTGCCGGTCCAATAACCTTCGGTGGCATAGAGCGACAACTCTTTCGGAGCGCCTTCTAAGCTCGACTTTGTTTCAACCAGTTGCCAGGCAATGTACTGGTTGCCATAAGCCCAAGTGTCCTTTCGTTCAATGCCCGGTCGCAGAAACGCTTCATCCCAGCGTTTGAAAGTCTGCCCGTCTCGACTCGTCATAAACACAGCTTCGGTAACAGCGCTGCTGAAATGAAGTTTCTGCCCCTCTTTTTCAGTGTCGACATCGGGACCAGCTCGTTGGCGGCGTTCGAATAAATCCGGCAGTACCCGTGTCGAATCCGTCCATCCGCGATTGATAAAGCGTGTAGGAAAACCTACGAGAATATGAGGCGCCCGGTAGTAGGGTTTAATCTGGTTGGTGTATAAATGATCGGGCCGCGCGCCTGGGTATTTGAGACGAACGGGATCGACCCAGTTTATAAAGTCACTCGAGGTCATTGTCATTATGTCGCGGCGGTCATCCGGCCAGGAACGAAAGTAGAGGCGGTAAAGACCATGGGCAGAATCCCAAAAGGCCAGGTTTTGTGAATCGAAATAAATACTTTTTACGGTTGGTTCAAAGATCTTCATTTCGCTTTCTGAAATGATCTTTTTGTGACTCATTGTCGTCCAATGAATGCCGTTAGCCGACTTGAAAACCCTTAATCCTTCGAAATCACCGGATACGCGGATAGCTTTGTAAAGTGCGTCCGGTGGTGCTTCTGGGTTTGTGTCTTTAAACACTGCGGAATGTCCTGCGTCGACAGCATTGAGAAATATCGGGCCAAATGCGTTCCCATTAGAACCTTGTATCTTTTTTTTGGCAGTGCTGTTCAAATTCTCATGCACCGGAGTGACGGAGGAAGTTGCAACAGTGATCATACAAGTATCACTGTTAATATGAACTCCAGTATTCGTTGTAATCTGGACCCAGAAGTTTGTGCTCTCATTGAGAGCGCCGGTATTCAATGTGTTGCTGGTTGCGCCTGTGATGGGCTTAGAGGTGTCACCAGGTTTGCCGATATACCATTGATATTTCAAATCGTCACCGTTATATTTAATGGATATAATCACCGCTGTACCAGGCTGCACGTCCCAATCTGTCTGGTAGTCGGCCCACATAATATTATTTTTCATTGATCCATTGAACTCAATGAGGCCCAGTTCGGGTTTGTGCCAATGAATGCCGTCAACACTTTCAGCGTAACAATAATATAACGGGTGCGATGAGATTACTTCCCCTTCGGGGATGGTATAATGGTGCGCCATGTAGTACAAACGATAGTGATCGCCATCTTGAAATACGCTGTGGTAATTGGTGCCGTTGCCTTCCCAGGGTTCATCGTGCACAATGGCCACTTCTTGCGGCGTGGGATGGTGTAAAATCATTTTGGCATCACCGGACATCTCATCGATTAAATAATCATCGACGAACAGCTCCAGGCGCGAACCAATATCAATTGGATCCTGAGCAAAGCTGGAAATAACAAGACAAGCGGATAGAATTATAGAGGAGAAAGTTTTCATGATGTTGTAATGAGTGTTTTGTCGCTTACTTATTTCAATCAGCTAACCTGTTTCGTCCAGTACTTTTATCAGTGGACCGACCCCAAAGGGCCATGCTAACTCCATGCTTCTCTCCCTTCAAATGCCATATGTTCTCCTTTGATATACTTTGGAAAGGGTTGATAGGTATTGATCCCTTCTATGGCATCACCGCGGAATATGAAGGCGCATGGCCAATCCCTGGTAATTCGGGTGGTAGTGGGGATGTACTGGATTGAACCCCCGCGTCTCCAATACTTACTGGTGTTGGGCTGAGAGCCATGGATGAGCAAGGGATGATGCACCGAGATGTCACCGGGAGCCAGTTCTATGTCGACTGCATTGCTTTCGTTGAGAGCAGATGGATCGACTTGATTGAGGATATAGTTCTCTGATTCCTTCTCTGACGAATGTTTTTGAAGTCCCAGCTGATGCGAACCGGGAATCATCCTCACACACCCATTTTCGCGAACCGATTCCGTGACCGCGAACCAAATAGTGATGACCTCCATAGGATCAAGCGGCCAGTAATTGCCATCCTGATGCCATTGAACTCCCTTACCTTTTTCGGGTTGTTTGCATATGTAGTCGGCAGCGAATAAAGCGATATTGGAGCCAATCAGCGCTTCGGCTACATCCAGGAGATGGACATCGCTCAGAAAACGGACCCAGAAAGGATCATGCGCAATCAGCCAGTGGCCGAGGCGTTCCGGTTCAAGTTCGGGGTTACGCTGCATTAGCCAGTCGATATGCCGATTCAGTTCAGCCAATAGGTCAGTACCAAGTACGTTGCGAACAATGACAAACCCATTTCGGTTGTAATCTTCCGCCATACCCTGAAAATCAGGATAAGTATATGTACTCATGACGACCTTTCATAAGTGATATTTTTACCTATGAATATAAATTAATAAATTAAAAAAGATGAATTTCTCATTTAATCAAACCGACAAAGAATTTTTTTATCATAATGGTTACATTAATCTAGGTAAAATTCTCGATGAAAATGAACTGGAATATATTGGGAACGTATTTGATCTTGATAGGGAGAAGAACGAAAAACATTGGTATAATATTCATACGCAAACAATAAATTGTGATGCGCTTTTTACATCTCCAGAATTTGATTCTATCATCAGGCACCCTAAAATATTGGGAAGAATAGGTGAATTAATGGGAGATGAAACCTGTTTCTCTGAGATTTGTATTCGCCATATGGAGCCGTACAAGGGCGGCCTTCAGCAAAAATGGCATCGCGATCGTCCACATTTAGTCAATCATCCTCTTCGGATAAACTTTCTTCAAGTTATGGTCTATTTGACAGCTGTTGACGAAAATACCCACTGCTTTTCCCTATCACCTGAATCAGTTGAGGAGGAAATTCTTGAAACAAAAGAACAGCTCGAGAGAAGAGGGGGAGTGGATCTCTATGGAGAAGCGGGGACGGCAATTATATTCAACACCTCTGTATTGCATACAGCGACGACGCGAAACACGACTAAGGAGAGAAAGTCGATTCAAATTTACTATGGTCATCGCAATGAACATTATTTAAGTGAGGACTCGCTCATTCCAACCTGCTATTGGAAAAAACATACTGATCCGGAAGCCAGATCATTCTATAGTGTATTGAACAAAAAGACTGCTGAATATTATAAACGAGTGAACAGTAATTTATCATTTGAAAAAAAACTCGAGCTGTTGAGGGAGATTGATTGCGAAACCGGTAGACGTGTTAAAGAAGATAATTAATTAATTAATTTTTTTGCTCAGGTTTCATCGTGTTCAGTACGTCCGCCCGTCAGTTTTCGATCGAAGCTGTGTCTGAGCAGAACCTGTAATATTTCTGGCAATTCTCCACGCTGCGCTTTCATCGCCCAAACGGGGGGAACGGCACTTGGGGGCTGGACAAGACCTGTCAAGTCATCTGGTTTTTTATAGCAATACAATGTGCACCATCTTGTTTTCCGGTCCGCGGTTTTCGGGTCCACGCCGTGTACCGCGTGAGTAAGGCAGCACACGATAGAGCCGGGCGGCAGAGAGAGGCGTTCGATTTTAAGGGGAGCACCCGTCACTGGATGAACTCGGTTTGCCAGCCACTGCTGCTCCATCTCCTTGTCAGTCGCAAACCGGCAGTTCGCCGGATCGCGAAACAAATGACTGCCCTTCACAATCTTTAACCCGGCATCTTCCCCAGTCTCGAAACCCTCGGGATAACAGATTGTAAGGTTAGTGTTAGGTTGCGCACGGTATTCAGCGAGGTCGGCGACACCACAGTTATCGCGTCCCGCACCGATCGGGTGGCAATGCCAGCTGTTGCCTGGATAACCGCCCGGGCGCGTGAGTAGCTGGTTGTGATCGAAGTAAATAGTGTCGGACCCAAGACACATTCGCTGAAGCTGAAGCATCTGAGGATGAGTAAGAATATCCATGAGGAAGGGGACGTGGCCCGCTGGGAAATACTCCGCGAATACGCTGTGGACTCGAAGTGTCAAGACTCCCGCATTGTCATCCGACTGTGGAACCTGCTGGCTCCCTCCGATCGCATTCTCGATTTCAATCGCGGTCAGTGACTTGTCAGGAGGAGTCCGTCCGAGAGCCTGCCAGTCGATCTGCCTCCAGTCCGACCGAAGTAACGTGTCATTGATCTGCTGTCCGGCCTTTGCGGCTTTTGTCCACGCCTCCCTTGCATGGTCAGTCATCACTCCTTCTAGAACAGCGTATCCTTCTGAGAGAAATCGCCCGGGATCGAACTGTGACTCAATTGCCGAGAAATTGAAGATATCTGCTCGTGCATCTTTCAACGCTTCCCAGTCCTCAGGTCCCCATGTGACGGGTGTGTCAGTGCTATTCAGGAATGGCGGTCGTGTCGCCTGTGCCAAATCATCTATCGATCCCTCCAGCATACTGGCGAGCAAAGGATCATTGTTCTCAGGCTCTAAGAGGAGGGTTGTCTCCCTTTTCATATTAATTTAAGTTTTGCCAGTTAATGCGGAAAAGTGGAAATCATTTTGATTTGCACTTTCATCTGAATATACATAATTTAAAAGATGACAACAACACTTGTTTTATAATTGAGCGTAGCAACCCAGTATAATACCGATCAACTGATTGAAGAATTTAAAATCAACGGTTTCGTTGTTTTAGAAAACTTTATTCCCACTGACATTCTAGACCTCATATACGAGGCGTGGTTACCAATTAGAGACCGGGAAATTGAAAGGCAAGGAGATGATCCTAACCGGGGTACACACCGCTATGCGATCCTTATTCCATATGAACGCCCCTTTGTTGATCCGGTAATTTTTGAGCATCCCACCCTTGTAAAACTTTTTGAAAATGTGCTGGGCGAAGATTACGTCTGTCAAAATTTTAATTCGAACACTCCATTTCCCGGATCTGTCTATCAAAGATGGCATCGCGATGTACCCCTGATTTTCCCAGGGTTAATGACTCCGACAATTTCAGTCGCGATCAGAATTCCCCTCGTCGATACAACCGAGGAAAATGGTAGTATAGAAGTGCTCCCATCCAGTCACTATATCGCTGATGAGGAGGTTTGTTATAAAGAAATCGATGAAAGAAGAGGGAAGTGGTTCGACCATGTTCTAGGAGAGGGACCCAATCGCATTGGCAGGTACTACCCAATCCGGCTCAATGTGAAACGAGGAACTATTTGGCTCTATGATCCCCGTCTTTTCCACCGCGGAACACCTAACGTCTCCGATCATCCGCGCGATGAACTCAGCATAGGATTTAGCCGCCCCTGGTTTACCAATGAAAAGATGCGTGGCAAAACGAATAATGATATACCTCGCGATCTCTGGGATAGTCTCTCTGATCATGCTCAAAAGGTGATGCGTTTAAAAAATGTCGTGGATTAATAGTTTGTGAAGCAAAAAGGAGAAAGCTGATAATTTTAAGCAAAGGTGGAACGTGCTGTCTCTAGCGCGTTTTATTATACTTAGAAATAAGAAGCGCGCTAGGGACAGCCCGCTCCACCTCTTCAACAACACGTCTATGTTTATGTGAAGGATTAATACCATGATAGAGGAAAACTATCGACTTACGGATGGGCAGACACGACTTTTTGAAATATTTGGATTTTTAGTGCGGAGAAATGTGTTCAGTCCCGAAGAAATTAGTAAGATAAACAAGGAATTCGAACGTCGCCTCAGTAGGCTTAAGGCAGAAGCTGACCCAAACGAAGAGTCACCTACCAACAATAACTGGCCGAATCGCAATCCGGATACGCCTTATATTGCCAGTTTGCTTGATGACCCGCGTATTTACGTGCCTTCAGAGCAACTGGTAGGTGAGGACTGTGTTCCCGTTGAATCCAATGCCAATAGTTATAGGAAAAGTACCCACTGGCATCCTGATACGGAAGACCTTTATTTGTTAAGGGTTAAAAATGTCCTGTATCTTCAGCCGACAACCGGTGACCGTGGCGCCTTGCGGATCATTCCCGGTTCGCATAAAAATCCATTGCACACAGATCTTCTACGCATCGGACTGGATAGATCATTCCAAAAACAAGTATCAGGTTCAGGTAATTTAGAAGAGGGTGATCTGCTCGGCGAAGATATTCCGAGTTATATATTCAGTTCTCAGCCGGGTGATTTGATTATGTTCAATCAACGGACTTGGCACGCTGCTTTTGGCGGTTATGAAGATCGTCGGACCTGTACCTATAATTTTTACCAAAACCCCAAATCACCTGAAGAGAAAGAGTCATTGAATAATCAGATAGAACTGCTCAGATCCTATACGAGTAAAGGTAAAAAAATTATTGAGAAGATAGGGTCACAATACCATCCGTGGTGGTTGGAAAATCCTGAAAATAACCCCAGGCGTGAACGCTGGATTAAATGGTTGGATGAATGGGGCTTTGTGGACGCTTATAAGATTTAATTCTCTGCGTATTATTTATCTTGAAGCCGGCTATTATTGAGCGCCGAAGCTTGTCTGGAATTTTGTCCAGACTTCATCGGCAACAGGGGTACTTGCGGCGCGAACATTGGCTTCTAATTGCTCGATATTGAGGCTGCCAATAGGGTTACCGTGAATGCGGTCTTCCTTTAAGCAAAACTGGATGGCCAGCTGGAGAAGATCAACTCCCTCCTGCAGACACCACGCTCGAATTTGTCGTGCTGCATCGGCATCTTTATCATTTTTGTAACGGCCTTTTTCCCTGGCCTCATCGATATCAATGCCCGTCAATAAGCCGCGCAAAATCGACCAGCCATTCATAATTCCAATATCGGCAGCGGTGGCAGCCGGGATAACATTCTGGTCTACGGTTTTACGTACGAGATTGTAGTCGTTGAAGCAAAGGAGGAGATCGATATCGCCGGTCTCGATAGCTTTTAAGTGAAAATCATGGGGTCGCATGCCATAGCCGACATGACGCACCAGACCGCGTGATTTGAGTTCCAGCAATCCTGATAGAGTCCCCTTTGGGGCCAGGGTTGGATCGATTTCCAGCGGATCATGGATAAGCATCCCGTCAAAATAATCTGTGCCGAGTATTTTCAACTGGTCATTCACATCGCGGAAAACTCGCTCTGAAGAATAATCCGGTTCACCATCGCCATAAATACCCCATTGGGCCGAAGAGTGACAGCAAAGCCGCCCGGTAATAATCACATCATCACGTTTAATTTCTCTTAAAGCCAAACCTAGTTTTCGTAAAGAATCGCCATAACAACGGGCGCAATCAAAGTGATTAACTCCCAGGCTGATAGCATGTTTTATGAGAACGATGGCTTCATCATCGGATACTGGGCCAAAGTTATTGCCAAAGCCCTGGGTGCCAAAGGGGATGACGGGAATATTCAGATTGGTTTTACCAAGCCGGCGACGGGGTAACGGGGGAGAGGACATGGGTCAGATCTTATTTACGAGTTGTTGTTTGAAGATTAGATTGTCATTCAGTCAGGCATTTAAGCACCAGTTCAAGCTGTTGCGTAATATTGCCTGATAAGAAGGGTGATGCCAAATAGCCAGATTGTGACCGGGCGTCAGGACGCAGACTCGCCCTTCACCCTCAGTTCGTGTCCAACCCGCCGGTTGTCTACCGTGTTCAGAAGTCGTGTACAGGAAGAGGTCAACGTTGGGATCGTTCATCTCCATCTGGTAGTGTTCATCTTTGAGGGTAAAAGGAGCGGACCCCACGTTTAGGGGATGATCTTTCTGCATCTCCACGGTAACAGGACATTGGGGGGGATGGCCGACAAAAATACCCCCCATCAAATTGCAGAGCGACGGCGCGTCACCGTATAGGGCCGTTCCCGAGTGGAGAAACAGGACACTGTTGCCCTGTTCCACGTATTTAACAAAAGATTGCCCGATAGTTTCATCGGCCCACGGAGTGGGGTCTGACCCGGAGGTGTTGTTGGCTTTAGAAAAGATGGTGAGAGGAAATTCGTTCATTCGCTCGGCCGACCACAGGTTTGGGTCTTCGATCCATTCAAATTCATAGCCGTTATCGCCTAAACCACCCAAGCCCTCTCGGGTAAGAGCAGCCGGGTGAGCAGAATCATCACAGAGTACCAGGATACGCATTATGAATACCTCGTTAATCAGGGATGAATTAATGTCAAATGGTTTTAAACTCACCCCGTCATTTAGGCGGGATCAGTCCAAATTATTTTAGAGTTGCCTGTTCATTTTCTCCCGCAATAACTGATATTTTATAAAAAGCTGTTACTACTCTAACTTTGGGTAAGGATTACAGAATGAAAATATACATTGTGGGTGATAGTATTTCGATACAATATGGCCCCTACCTGAAAGCGTATCTTGACGGGAAGATGGATTACTCGAGAAAGGAAGGTGGGGAGGAAGCTTTACTGAATCTTGACATTCCACAGGGAGCCAATGGCGGCGACTCGTCTATGGTTCTGTCGTTTCTGAAAGCCAAGGTTGCGTCAGGTGGAATTGATGCCGATCTCCTTTTCATCAACTGTGGGCTTCACGACATCAAGACAGATCCTGAAACAGGAAAAAAACAGGTTGCGATTGACGCATACGCAGAGAACTTACGTGCGATCGTAGATACTGTTGAAAAAATGAAGCCCGTGTTAATATGGATAAGGTCGACACCCTGTGATGAGGCTGTGCACAACAATGCGGGACTGAACATGCATCGGTTCTCGGCCGACTGTGACGCTTACAACTATGTGGCCGATAAGATTATGAAAGAAGCGAATGTACCGTCGTTGGATTTATACAGCTTTACAAAGTCATTGGGCAGCGACTTATACTGTGATCATGTCCACTTTCACGAGCACATCCGGGAAAAGCAGGCTGCCTACATCGCCGGTTGGTTGATGGGCAATCATGAAAAGCAATCGTCCTAAGCAAGTTGGATAAAGTGCTCGTTTAAACGTTCGTTTCAACAAAGCCCCATTCTTCCAACCATTTTATCCAGCGTTTACGCCTGGGGTTATTATCCGGATTTTCCAACCACCAGGAATGATACTGCAATCCCCCAAATTTCTGGGTCTTGTCCGTTTCAGCCAGCTTCGCCACCTCTTTTCTCATCGACTCTGTCTGCTCAGGTGTCTTTGGGTTGCGATAAAAATTAAAGTAGCAGAGGCGGCGATCTTTATAGCCATTATAGGCTGCATGCCAAATTAATTCGCTAAGGGTAATTACGTCACCAGGATTTGAATTAAAGATGGTGCAGGGTATATCTTCACCGCGCAAACCGGATTTTTCTAGATATTGGGATTTTTTTTGTCCGGGTTTTATATTCAATCCAATACTAAGAAGCTCTTTATGCATGGGGTCTTTATGCGAACCGGGAATGACACGTAATGCGCCGCGATCAGCGTTCGTCGGCTGCAGATACATGAGGTTTTTGAGTATGCACATATGATGATCTTGTCTGTCCGGATGCCACTCTATCCCCTCGTTTTGGCTGTAAGTGCCAGAATTGATGGGTATGGAATCATCACCAACCAGTTGTTTCGCGGGTACATAAATACGCGGGTCCTCAAGTAAGCTTGAAGTAAACGGAGTTGCCGGATTGCGGTTGAACCAGGAATACGAATTCAGTTTTCTTTCAGAATCGGTTTCCTTCTGGGTGGAAGCAAGACGTCGATCGGCTTCCCCGTTTATTTTTGCAACTTCATCGGGACTGAATACATTTCTTCGGACCACGAATCCAAAAACATTGAAATGTTGAATCTGCTCTTCCGTGAGCTTGTAGTTTTCCTGTATCATTAAAATAAAATCAAATAGTCAATAGAGGTCATGTCTATCTTTTTATAATTTATGAATATTCGAGTCGATAATTTTTTTAGAAAACTATTATTGCAAAAAGAGTGACATGACCCCTTTCAAATTTGTAAAAGAATGGAGATAGGGTGATATGTCTAAAGTAACTCCGGAAGATAAATTTCTTTTCGATATTCAGGGCTTTCTGATCCTGAGGGGAGCAATCGAACCTGAGTTGGTGAAAGCACTGGACCGGGCGGTAGTTGAAAATGAAGCGATCGAACACGATGAGAGTTGGGCGGAAGGATTGTTTGACAAGCCGCTTGCGGAGCGGTTCAAGTTCGGCAAGCACCTTACCAAAGACTTGGGCCCCGAATACCACGTGCGCCTGAATGGGCTGCCGCGACTTGACCCGGTTTTTGACCGTTTGATCGCCCATCCCGCAATCGCGCCCTACCTTAGAGAATTCATGGATGAGCCACAGTTGGTCAATACCTGGTCAATTTCTAAATACGAAGGTATGAAAGCGACAGGTTGGCATAGCGGCCTGAAGCCCTATGATTATTCGGTACGAGACGGAAAGATTTATACGCCGATGGTGAATGTCGTCACCATGCTAACGCCGAATCACCCTGGTGACGGGTGTTTTGCCGTCATTCCGGGTTCGCACAAAAAGAATTTCGACATAGTTGATAGAAACCTGACCAAGGATGGGGATCCCTGGAGCTGGTCTGGCCTGGACACCCCAGGCGCGATTGAAATCACCGGTGATCCGGGTGACGTTATGATATTCACTGAAGCACTCGTCCATACCGGCACGGACAAAAAGACTACCCGGCGGCGTACGACTCTGCAGTACAACCACGTGGACAGCAGCAAAGTCTCTGCCGCGATGAGAGACCATCACAACGCCCGTCATTACTGGATGCCGCCCTCCATTCGCGAGCGGTTTACGCCGGAGCAATTAGAAATGACCAGTTGGATGAATTACACGGTCCTCGACCGTTCGATACATGGTGATCAAGAGACTGACGTTGGTAAGTAACAAGTAGCTTTTATAAATCTGAAAGCCAGGCAACCAGAAGGCTAGCACTGAAACCTTTGAACGGTGAACCACTCAATTTCGGATATCAGATTGATCCTAATGGATATGCCTATCTTTCCCTGCACATCGAACTCCGAACTCGTAACTAAATATGAAGGAACATAGAGAAATAGAATCAGAGAAAGATTTATTCACCATAACAATATTCATTCGCCAGTTTTCAAAGATGGTGGGTGCAATTGGATTAATCGCAGTTATGATAATGGCTATTTATGCGGAACTCGATGAGATCGGTAAGAATTACCTGGGAGATAAAAAGGGGTATATGACACTTGCGTTCGTGTTTTTCCTTTGTGGTGGTGGCTTAGCTCTATTTTGGTATTTTATTGATTTTATAGAGAGCGTTAAGGAAGGCAAAAAATTAAAGAACACCTATACTTTTATTAAGGCAGTTGCTCTAATCTTAGCAACCTACGGGTTATTAAAATTCCAATATCAAAATATGCATGGTGAAGATTCCCACAGTTTCATAAGATCGATAATAATACTTATTTTCTGAGCATTGGGATTATTAAATTTAAAATACAGGGAGTGTTATATGGAAAAATATAAACCAATTATGAGCTTTGGCGAGGATACCGCCAAGGGTTACAGCCCACAACGTGGGGATGAGGTGGAGACCGTCGGATTCCTGGAACAACTGGCACGGGGTGGTCCCGCGCTGGAACTTGCGATCGGCGCCGGGCGGATCGCGTTACCCTTGGCCGCTCGAGGAATCCACGTTGACGGCATCGACTTCTCACCTGAGATGGTCGCCGAGTTACGCACCAAACCGGGGAGCACAAAGATCGAGGTCACGATGGGGGACTTCGCCGAGGTTGCGGTACCCGGTACCTATCGCCTGATTTACGTGGTCTTTAACACGCTGTTCAACCTGCTCACCCAAGACGAGCAAGTTCGCTGCTTCGAGAACGTCGCCGCTCATCTCACTGACGACGGTTCCTTTGTCGTCGAGGCCTATACGCCTGACTTTTTTCACAAGTTGCGCAACGATCAACACGTGGACGCGGAAGCCATCGGAGTCGATGAAGTAAAGCTCGATGTGTTGCGCCACGACATGGCGACGCAGATGATCGAGGAGAGCCACGTGTCCCTATCCCCCGAAGGAATAAGCATGACCCCAATTGTCCACCGATACTCATGGCCCAGCGAGCTCGATCTCATGGCACGCATTGCCGGTCTGTGCCTGAAGGAGCGTTGGGGCGGCTGGAGTAGAGAACCGTTCACAACCAAGAGTGAAAACTGCGTATCCGTCTATGGACGTTGAGCATCCATTTCGATCGCTTATTATTACAGGTAGCTATCTCCGCGTATTTTCCGAGACATGCTAAATTACCTGATGGCACAACTAATGTTTGTTCCTGCGGCAAATCGATGGAGATGAACAATAATCGCGAGCATGGCAAGATCATCCTGATTAACGGAGCTTCGAGCTCAGGTAAATCGACGCTTTCGCGCTCGCTTCAGCAGAATCTGCAAGAGCCGTTCTTACATTTTTCTTTTGATCACCTACGCGAAACCAATGTCCTACCGATGGAACGTATCCATAAAGGAGACATCGACTGGTCAGTCATGCGCCCTGCCGTTTTTGATGGGTTCCATCGCTGTCTGCCAGCCTTAGCTGAGGCGGGCAACAACCTTATCGTTGATCACATTATTGAGAATGAGCAGTGGATGTCAGATCTCGTCCAGCTGCTCTCTTCTTTTGATGTCTTTTTTGTCGGTGTGCATTGCCCGCTCTCTGAGCTGGAGCGTCGGGAACGAGAAAGGGGTGACCGGCGAACCGGAGAAGCTCATACGGATTTTCACTCCGTTCACTGTTTTTCTGGGTATGATTTTGAAGTTGATTCGACCTTGCCGAACGAACGCAACGTAGAAAAGTTGATCTCAGCGTGGCGATCGCGAACCAGACCTGCGGCATTTGATCGATTGGCTATAAATAAAGGGTAACTTCAGACAATCACTTGCTCGGGGTGAAAAGGAGGAGTGTGCCAATTTGTTCGCAACCAACAACCGGATATAGTTTAGCTCCGGTGTGACTGGCGAGCAGAACTGCAGTTTTTGCACCACCTGTGCGGTCGTCCCGAAGCATCCGGCATAATAAGGCCCGGGCGATCCCTCGGCGGCGGTAAGCAGGAAGGACAAGCATATTCGAGCACCATGTTGCGTCACCGACAACGACGCTGCCAACCCAGCCCACGGGCTCATTATCAACTAACGCGACATAGGCCCGCATCGGTGAACCCTTCGGTAGATGTTCTGGAAGAATCTGCCGCGTACGCGCCACCTTTGCCAATTTATTTGCCATGTCCTCGGTCGTGACTTGCTCAATTTTTACAGGTGCTTCGCAGCGCGGAATCCGTCGCAACTTGTGGATCATCAGCGGTTCAGAAAGCCCTAGCCGGTAACTGAGTTTTTTGAAGCCAGTGCGGAGCGATTCATCGGAGTCATCAATACCATGAATCGCGCAGATGGAGAACCGCCCACGCGTGTGCTTGCGGGCGATCCGGTCAATCACCTTTGGTGCCACACCACAGGCAATCCATTCCTCATTGCGGTAGTTGTTGCGCTTCCGCGGTGCATCGCGCACCACCCACAGGGGTTCGACGCGATCGGCCAGACACGGATGAGTAAAGCTTCGTGTGAAGGAAAACCCGCGTACGAACACCTCGATCGCCTGATTTATAGCGAACGGAGCGCTAACTCGCCGTTGCGATAGGGTTTTCATTGAGCATCCTCTATCACCGTTTAATTAGCAGAAAAGTAAAAAACTGAGATGCGAGAGCTGACTACTTTCGCGGGTTTGGTTTTTAACTGCTTTTAAAGTAATCAATAATCTTTTTGTGGTAGAGATTTTCGCGGGTGAATATTCCCGGTGTTTTTTCCTCCTTGTCATTTATGATTTCTTTCAGCCACAACAATTGAACGGAAGGTATTAGTTGAAGCATTGCTAAGTAACGCTTGTCTAGATCATCTAAAAAATTAGGAGGGGCAACTAATACGGTACCTCTCGGGTATCTAGATAATAAATACCTGCCCTCTTGAATCATGTATTCAGGAATGGATATAGATTTTGCTTTGGGGTAATGTTTTATCAGATCTTTGTATATTTTACCCCAATTATGTAAGTAGGATTCACCATCGATCTTAGGGTCTTTGAATTCTAAGAATCCCTTGGCCATACATTCAAGAGAATGATAAGCACTGAAATAGGCAGGGCGCATGAGATCAGCGAAATAACTTTGTCTTGCGACGAGATAATACTCCATAGAAATGCGTCCCCATTTCCCGAGTCCCGCGTTAAATATGAATGGCTGCGGCATTGTTTATAAATAATTTCGTCTCGCTAAAAACCTTTTTGGTTATCTAATGTGGGATTAATAATACAGTAATTTAGAGGAAACTAAAATGAAAAATAAGCTATCCACTAAAATATCAGCGTCGTTCTTCATCTTAGGTTCAGTGATGCTATGGATAGGCTGGGTTTTGTTATTGATAGCCTTGACAGCAATTCCCGTATCAGTTTCAGCCGATCTTATTAAGCCCATTGTGACTTCAAATTCCGAATTTTCCTTTGCAACCTATATTTATGACTCAATTCTTTCACCAGCGAATGTGGATCTTGTAACTGAAAGTTGGGAATGTAAAGTTGCACAGACATCCGTTGACCAGATTGGTATTAATAACGATATTACAATTTCCTGGCAGCACATGGTTGCGCCGCATCCGGGTGAGATTGATCCTGGCTCTTTAAATACGCTGATACTATTAAACGTAGATCGCAGGGATAAATCGGATCAAAATAAATTATATATAGAGGTTGCAAGTAGCGAAACACATCCCAAGCGAATTCACAGAGATATTATAACGGCAAAATACGAACCAATTAAAAGGGAAAGTTTTTTTAATTCCTTATTTATAAGGCGATTGTCACGACTGACTATTTCTATTGATCATCTTGACGAAGATACAGAACCGACACCCCTCGTAGTGCCAAAAAAGGGACCAAGCATGATAATTGTGCGTTGGGTACCTGTTACACTCACGTTTGCAGTCATTGCAATTATAGCCGCCGCAGCGATTGTTTTAAAGCGGAGAAAACTATAATCACCCTGAGATTCATTTTTTGGAAAAGTCAGAGGAAATGAAAAGGGGTCAGGCCTCGCAATTCAGCAAAAAATAAAAATGCTTAGATGCGAAGCCTGACCCCTTTTTGTGTCCTATCCAAATCAGGAGTACATACTTCACTCATTATCATCCCCGTCCCTTGACGCCTGGAAGGACAAACTGTCTCCGCCGATAGGGATGTGGCCCGTTTTATCTAAGATGCCACTCAGTTTCAAATTCCCGATAGACGGCCCATCTTCGGTCATCGTCACGAGTGAGACGTGGTCAAAGGACATGTCGTCGCTGGCGCGCTGTCCTCCCCCTGTCGTTCCCAACATAATGTAATCGCGTCCGTTCTTCACTGTGTGGGAATAGGAGTGGAAGTGGCCATTGAAAAGGGTATAGGGACGGTTAGACAACGTCGATTCAATGGCGGAAAAATCGGGCTCGTCATCCCTTTGCCACACCGGTTTATGCATAAACAACATCGTCCAACGTACATTTGGATGATCGGCGATGACTTTTTGGAAATAGTTTGACTGTTCCGAGCCGATTTCGCCGGTTCTTAGTTCAGCCATTTTTAAGTACTCCATTTCCCCAGCCCGTTCCGGTTCATCACCGTTCAAAGTCTCGAGGTAATTGGCACGAGCCAGATAGATCTCCCGCATGCGTTCATCTGAATAGTCCTCTGTATCGAGTATCAAGAACAGCACATTCTTGTAGACGAAGTGGTAATACCGGGCACCGTACCGCTCGGTCCAGACTTTTCGCATGGTTTGGTTTGTTAGATCGTGATTGCCTCCCACATAGAAAACAGGAGCGATTGCTTGCGAGGCCCTTTCATCGAAGTAGTCCCATTCCTGGCGTAGCTTTTTGCGGTCCTCAGTCCCACCATCGATCAGGTCACCCACACTGATAATCAGTTCAGGATGCAAGAGGGAGAGCTGTGCCACTGCCACTTCAAAAACTCTTTCACGCTCGCCGCCGTTAAGATCCGAAAATATGGCAAACATGAACTTATCCTCAGCACCGTCAAATCGCTCGTGCGTCCACGGCATTGGCTTTGCGGAGAAACCGTGCTGAAACGTGGGCTTCGAACAGCCTGGGGTTAGGGACGAGAAACCCGTGAGGACCAAGATAGTGTATATAGACAGTAGCTTTCCAACAAAAGACATTCTGGGTTTCATTTGAATTCCTCTTCTTTGAGAAGGCTAACATTAAATTAGCCAACAGGTTATTAGCCAGACCTAATTACTTGAAAATGTGTTTTAATGATCAGTGCATGTAATTAGCGATCTGATTGACGATCCGCTTTATATAGAGACTGCAAAAATGACTGTTGAAACTTCAGATCGATCTCAGCAAAAGCAAAAAGCAGGTGGCAAATTTATCGATCTTGCAATTTTTGCGTTGTTTTGCGAAGAGCATCCACTAGGGGAATTCAAAGGGGTCAAACGTAGAATTTAAATGTCATCGACTGCTTAATTGATGGTTAAACATAGAGGAAAGATACAGCTTTAAGCGTACAGTTTTTCGTGGATTGCTTACCACCCCGTTAACATTTAAATTCTACGTTTGACCCCTTTTATGCATCATTTCTGGTAGAGATTGTCCTTGCAGAATGAAAATATGCAAATGCAATAAGTTATATGGATCCGGTAGAGCAAATTTGTGAACAGGGCTACAGTGTTATACGAGGTGTCATCCCGGAAGACAAAATCAGCGGTGTAAGAAGTGACATTATTGAGGCAGTGGATAAATTCGGAATAAAGAAGCCCCATAATACCTATCTTGCGACGACTATTAATCATACTCAGTCCTTTGCCCCCTACGTAGCTGATCCAAAGATTATGGCCATCGTTGAATCCTTTTTTGGGCCCCACGCACGCGTATCGTCAACTACGACTCAAATCAATGAACCGAAAAACGAACGCGGTCATTGGCACGCCGATTGGCCATTTAACGCCGGGTATATTCCAAAACCGATACCTGACTTGGTTATGCATCTAAGCACTCTCTTTATGCTTGCTGATTTTACGCGTGAAAATGGTGCTACCCTGATGAGACCTGGAAGCCATAAATTGGGTACCAATCCTTCATACGATAATGAACCAATATATGATGACTATCCGGATCAGATTCAAGCGGAAGGATCAGCCGGTAGTGTTCTTATCATGGATAGTCGATTATGGCATGCGATTGCGGTTAATCACACGAATGAACGGCGCGTGGCTTTGGTTGTGCGCTATGCGCCCTGGTGGTTAAATCTAGATGTATTGATGCCGGGGTCGGAGGATCAAAAGACTATCGTCAATAAACCGGGTGTTTTTGAAATCTCGTATCCCGCCGTGTCGCAAGAAGCTTATGATCGTATAATTGATATAGCTAAACCGCTCTTTCGACATTGGATTCATGCGCGATGAATATCAAAAAGGGGGCAGGTTCTGTATTCTGGCATCTTTAAATTTGAACAAACCTGATATGTTAAGTCGACTAAAGCAAAAAGGGGTCAGGCCTCGCAATTCAGCAAAAAATAAAAATGTTTAGAAGCGAAGCCTGACCCCTTTTGTGTCTGATAGGTGAGACATCCTGCTAAGCGGGATTGTCTCCACCGCCTTGTTGGTCTAGTGTTTTAGTAGGATTCTTGAATGACTCCTGTGAGTAATACAATCAGCTTGGCGCAACGTTTTTTGCACATGGACCCTTCTGGCTCTCTCCGACATCGTAATCTACTTTCTGGCCTTCATCGAGCGTTGCATAGCCTGAGGCCTTGAGATCAGATTGGTGCACGAACAGTTCTTTCCCCCCATCGTCTGGAGTGATGAAGCCGTACCCTTTGTCTGAATTGAACCACTTTACCGTACCCGTACTCATAACTTACTTCTCCTTGATTTGTTAGAAAATATTAATTTTTCCTAACATTAGAACAGCCAACAGGCTTTTAGCGAGGCGTAATTGCTCGAGGATGCGTTTTGATTTGCGAGGTGATGAAGGATTGTATGATTTAAATTCAATCCGTATCTACTGAATTATCTGGATCGGAGAAGACAGCATCCACACCAAACATTTCAATGTCCATCATCATTGCATTTAATGTATTGGAATTCATGACTCTCTCAATCATGTTTATACTATCCCCCTCGATTCTTTTCTTTTGTTGTTGAGATATATTTGAACGGACGGTCTGCGCTTCGTGGGCCTTATTAAAAAAATAATCTCTGAAAACTGAATATCAAAAGGGGTCAGGCTTCGCAATTCAGCAAAAAATAAAAATGCTTAGATGCGAAGCCTGACCCCTTTTTGTGTCCCTGACCCCTTTTTGTGTCCCGGGAAGAATATTTTCTAACGATGAATAAGAATAAGACAGATCAAATGGATCTACTCCACGAAATGACACTGATAAAGGGGCCAATAGAGACACAAGAAGAAACAATCAAGAGGATATCGACTGATGTATTTAAGAGTACAATAAAAGATACTCAGTTGGGGGTGTCAAAAAACAAAGCACTTCGTGAGATGCACGAAATCGCCGTCGAGGACTACATAGCTTCACGCCACGCGGTTTTAGAACTGGGACTCTTAAGAAACGGTCTCGCGCTCGCCGCTCAAGCTATAGAAAAGTTTCTTAAGTGCTATCTGCTTGCTTCCGGGTTTGCGATTAAGAATACACGAAAATTTAGCCATAAAATACATTCCCTCTTGAAAAAAGCTCACGAAATTAGCAAGCAAAATGACTTACTGAAATATTCGAGTTTCTGCAAAGAACTTGAGAAATGGTTCAACTCGCGATATCCAGATTCTGTCAATCCGGCGTCGAAATGGATGAGGGGCGCGATACCTGAATTCGACGAATTTGTGTGCTATTTAGAAGAGAATATGCCACTTCCAGTGTCGATTAAACATCTTAAGTACGGCGGTGGAGAATTAGGGCATCAGTGGAGTTCTATTTTCGTACGACTCTATGCTGCAGCTTTTAGCCAACAAAGGGTCGCGCTCCTGAATGAGAACGCAGTTTTAATGTCCCGGCTGAATGAATTGGAGAAACGATTTCTTGCCAATCGACTAGCCGCTGTCATTCCTTCGAGCACACTAAATGAAAGCGTAGAATATACTGATAGAGTACAAGCTGTGATTCGTAAATATGAGAAGAAGTGATCAGCCACCTAACAAACCGCAGCAAACAATCGAGGATGTGTAATTAACATCCTAAATCAAAAGGGGTCAGGCTTCGCAATTCAGCAAAAAATAAAAATGCTTAGAAGCGAAGCCTGACCCCTTTTTGTGTCCCATGAGTAAAGTCGAATGGCCCGCCATGAGCGGAGCTGAATGGTGCCCGGAGAGGGGGTCGAACCCGTTTAGGCTATTTTTATTAAGTTGCTGATAATCAATTAAGTGCAATTATATCAGCGACTTATAAAACTACTCTGATAGAAGGTAAATGCAATGAAATGCAGTAAAATAAACGTTATTTAGCAACATCTTAGCAACTTTTATATTGGCGAGTTTGGAAGTTTGTTTTTAAGTTAAATAACAACTTAGCAAGAAGTGTTAATATAGCAAAAATGAAAATAAATATCAAAGAAATCTAAAGGAACACTTGAATTATATGTTATCGGTGAGAATGAAGAATCAGAAATCCCTTATATTTTACAGGACCGAAGTGATGTAGTCTAACAACGCACTGACTCTCCATCTAATCCATTTTCATCAACCTTATTCTTTTATTTTTCAATTTATTCAGACAGTGGCAGATTTATCACAGTTAGAAAATTTCAATCAGATAATTGATGATATTAATTCAGTCGATAGGGATAAATTATTTCGTAATGAGTTAGGGGTTAATTCGGGAAAAGCAGAGTTAACTCCATTGCTTGATAAAATTGATGAATACATAAACATTGCGCGGGAGTGTCCTGAGGGTGTTACAATTGATCATATTACAAGGATTTTAGAAACGTTTACTCAAATTAATAATCAATTCAATACCTTAATAAATGCGAATAATACTGATTATGCATCAGTAAAAAACAGCGTCGTTAACAATATTAAATCTTTAATTGAAGACGTCCTGCGGGATATCCAACCCTTTGCAGTTGCTGCTGTTATTAAACGAGGATTACTAAAAGATGAAGGTATAGGTAAACAGCTAGATGATGCTTTAAGTTCTTTAAATAGTGAAAAAGAGAAATTTGAGAAAGAAATAGATGGAGTAATTCAAGGGGCTAGGGATAACGCAAATAAGATCGTAAGTAGTGCTAGAGAAACTGCAACCGGCATCTCTGTTGAAGCAGCTCAATCACAATTCAGAGATGCCCAAAGACCCTTATTATGGCAAGCTGTTTTGTGGGGGGGGGGGTTAGGCGCAGTAATATTTATTATCTTTTTTGTGTCTATATATATCTTTATGATTGACAAACCTGATACAGAGTCGGGGTTGGGTATGCTCTACAAAACCGGTTTAAGAGTAACATATTTAGGTGTTATTCTGTCTATTGCTGCCTTTTGTCTGCGACTATTTAGATCACATTTGCATATGTATCAGCATAATTCACATCGTATTCGCGTTACTAATAGCATCGCAGCTTTTGTGCAAGCTGCTGCAACAAATGAACAAAGAGATATGATCCTAGCACGTCTTGTTGAAGCCGTTTCTGCTTTTGGAAATTCAGGGCTTCTCAAAAGCGATACAAGCGATATGCAAGGTTCAAAAATTACCATAGACAATATCGGAAGACAGATCTCAGACACAACTGATTTGAACAAGTAATATACTAACATAACGACTTTATAGTTTAATGTGCGTATTTTTAATCGTGAAAAATAAACCGAAACATTGGACGAAATTGAATATCAAAAGGGGTCAGGCTTCGCAATTTAGCAAAAAATAAAAAAGCTTAGATGCGAAGCCTGACCCTTTTTGTGTCCCCCCGCTTAGTGTCGGAAGGTGTACTTAAGAAAGTGGACAAAATAAGTTTCGAAAGTAAAAGTAATATGATGCCGAGAATGAAAAATCTTTATTCTATTTAATAATGGAAGACTCTTTTGTCGCGTTGATTTTGCTTATTGTCGTAATTGTTTTGGGCTTTAGTTTTTTATACTTCTTCGATGAAGAATCTTTAAAGAAAATAAAGAAAATTTCAAAACGAATTTTTTTAATAACTCGAACACTTTTCAGTGTTGAATGGATCAGAAGAACATACCTAGCATTACAGTTTTTAGGTATAGGATTCTTAATTTATTTTAATGCTACAAAGGGAAGATCTTGGTCACCGATTCCATCCTACTCTAAAAGATGGGGATTTGAATGGAATTTTTTAGATGATCATTATTGGACCGACGAAAAGCATAATTGGGTTTTGCTCATTTGCATTATTGGACCTTTTATATTCGCGAAAACATTAGATTGGATTTATAGCTCGAAAGAAGGGACAAAAGAAAACGATTAAACAGTCGCTGAGCAGGCCTTGGCATTTAAGCAAAAAAATAAAAATGCTTAGATGAGAAGCCTGACCCCTTTTTGTGTCCAAAATTTAAATCAAAAGGTGTTAGGCCTCGCAATTCAGCAAAAAATGAAAATGCTTACATGCGAAGCCTGACCCCTTTTTGCATCCGCGGATCACCATTCAAACTACATAAAAGGGATAAAAAGTTACTCAGATAACCTCTTTAAAAGATATATGAAAGAAGGCAAAAGTGTCCCATTGAAGGAAATAGAGCCCTATTAATCTGGCTGTAAAAACGGGAAAAAGGGATGATTTATATTTTTTTAAAATGTCTTAATTCAAAATACCTAACTATCAAGATATCATGGAATCAAGAATGTCAGTTTGCCTAACCTGATTATTTTCCCAAGCGGAGTTGTATGTCAGCGAAAAGTAAGTTGCTAACGCAGGAAGATTACGACAATATAGCGTTATCTGATAAGTGGCGAAAAGTTGAGCTTTCCGATCTTGATGTTCTTCGCAAGATACCAGGAATACAACGTAAGGACGATCTTTATCGTGTATTTGTTAGTGGTGACGCAACTAGTACAAAGTCTTTAAATAACCTTGATGCGATTTTGGCTATGGATGTTTTAGTGAAAGAACCTCGTCCCAAGATAGAAAGAGGAGAAGGTGACATCAATGCTTATCACTACGTTGTTACAGAAACCAACCGTCCTGACTTACCTTACTGTTTGCATGGCCCATTTACCAAGGAGACTATCATTGATCATTGGCCGTTATTAGGTATAGATATTTCATCTCATTACATCAATTGAGACATCTATAAGCGAAATTCAAAAGGGGTCAGGCTTCGCATTTAAGCATTTTTGGAAATGAGCGAAGCGAGTAGGGGTAAGTCGAATGGTGCCCTTCGACAGGCTCAGGACATCATCGTATCGCAAAGCGAAACGATGGTGCCCGGAGAGGGGGTCGAACCCACACTCCCTTGCGGGAACTGGATTTTGAGTCCAGCGCGTCTGCCAATTCCGCCATCCGGGCGCACTATGATTATCACTCTATGGTGAAAGCGGTATCTCGTAAATACTTTTTAAGGGATATCTTTATTTCCCTTCCTTTTGCTTGGTCTTTGCCGCATGCTGAGCGCGCAAGCGCAGGGATTGGAGGTGAATAAAACCAGTAGCATCATCGGGATTATAACTACTGATTACACCTTCCATCGAAGCTATGTCAGGATCGTAAAGTGATTGAGGGGATTGTCGACCGACCGTGATGATGTTTCCCTTGTATAATTTTAAACGCACCGTGCCGGTAACGGTTTTCTGACTTTCATCGATAAGGGCTTGCAGCGCCTCGCGTTCCGGTGAGTACCAAAAACCATTGTAGATAAGTTCGGCGTACTTTGGAATTAAACCATCGCGTAGATGCATCAGTTCACGATCCATGGTCAAACTTTCTACTTGTCGATGCGCGTGCATGAGAATGGTGCCACCGGGAGTCTCATAAACGCCTCGGCTTTTCATTCCGACAAAACGGTTCTCTACAATATCGGTACGGCCGATGCCGTGCTTCCCTCCGAGTGCATTCAAAGTCTTAAGGACGGCTGCGGGATTTAACTTATTTCCGTTTACCGCGATGCAATTTCCTTTTTCATAATCGAGTTCGACATATTCGGCCTCATCAGGAGCGTCTTCCGGGGCCACGGTTAGTTTAAACATACTCTTGTTGCAGGGTATAGTTGGATCAAACATCGGATCTTCGAGTATTCCCGCTTCGTAGGAAATATGAAGGAGGTTGCGATCCATGGAGTAGGGGTTAGAAGCTGTAGCCTCGACATCAATTCCATGTTCCTGGCAATAGGTAATCATTTCGCTTCGACCGGGGAAAGTCTCGCGAAAAGCCGGTATCCGCCAGGGAGCAATGATCTCGAGATCGGGTGCCAATGAAGCATAGGTAAGTTCAAAGCGGCATTGATCGTTCCCTTTACCGGTCGCCCCGTGAGCGAGGGTTGTCGCGTTTTCATCCCTCGCGACAGCTATCTGCGCCTTGGCAATGAGAGGGCGGGCGATGGAAGTTCCGAGAAAGTATTGGCCCTCGTAAATGGCGTTCCCACGCAACATGGGGTAGATAAAATCACGCGCGAATTCTTCGATCAGATCGACGGTATGATGGGCAACCGCGCCCGTGGATTTAGCTTTTTCAGGAAGCCCTTCTAATTCCTCTTCCTGACCAATATTGGCCGCAAAAGTAACGACCTCTGCCTGGTATTGCTCTTTGATCCATTTGAGGATAACGGAAGTATCCAATCCTCCTGAGTATGCGATAACGACTTTCATGTTAAAATCCTATTTAAATTTTGCCGAAAATTATCGAAGTTAGAATAATAAAAATTAAGATTTATCAGAACCGGCGAGTGATGAGAGTATGGCCTTTTGCACATGAAGACGATTTTCAGCCTGATCAAAAACAATCGATTTTGGGTTGTGATAAACTTCAGGTGAGACTTCCATCTCGAGATGGGCAGGGAGGCAATGCATAAATAATGCATCCTCCTTTGCCGCATTGAGCAGATCCAATGTTACTTTATAGGGAGACAGTTTTTTGGCCCGCATGGCTTCCTCATCCTCTTTTCCCATACTCACCCAGACATCAGTGTAGATGACGTCGGCATCCTCAACCGCTTCCTGGATATCGGTTGTGAAGGTGTAAGCCTGGGCAATACCCGCATTATCGAGGTAGTTCTTTATTTGATCACCGGGAGCAAATGATTCCGGACCGACGAGAGTGACATTCATGGAAAAGAGATGACCTCCAAGGATCCAGGAATTGGCCATATTGCAGTTACAATCCCCGATAAAAACAATTTTGCGGTCTTTGAGCGATGTGACATTGCAATTTTCAGACCAGCGTTCAGCCAAGGTGAAAGCATCACTAAAAATCTGACAGGGATGAAGGAAATCAGTCAGTGCATTCACAACACTGATCGTTCCCTCACGTGCGAACTCTTCGATGATTTCGTGTTCGTAAGCGCGTATGACCAATCCATGACAATAGCGGGAGAGAATCTTTGCGGTGTCTGCTACGGACTCACCGCGACTGAGTTGCATCGTGTCCTTATCGAGGTGAAGCGCATGACCACCGAGTTCATTGATTCCCACTTCAAAGGAGACGCGTGTGCGCGTGCTGCTTTTATAGAAAAGCAACGCCCAGCTTTGATTATTTAATACCGAGGAGTTATTCTCACCGCGATTATTTTTATATTTTTGGGCGAGTGAAAATATATCAGCTGCCTCGCGAATAGAAAAATCGGTCTCTTTTAAAAAATGCTTCATGACTCAATACAGATGCGTTAATAACGGAATCCTTCCCGTTATTTTAAATCTTCTAATGCCTGTTCAAGAATATCCAATGCCGATTTTATTTCATCATCCGACACATTAAAAGGTGGATATATTCGTACTGTATTCGCTCCAGCAGGTACCGTGATCAATCCTTTTTCAAAAAGGCTATTGATGAAGTCGGTAGGATCTTCTTTCATCCCAATGCCCAGGAGATAACCTTGGCCCCGAACTTCAGCAATGTGCTGCGGATATTTATCCGCAAGTTTACACAATGAAGCTTTGAGTTTAGTACCGCTTTCAGCGACTCGGTCTAAGAGGTTTTCTTTTTCCATAACTTCGAGAACGGAGAGAGCCGCCGTACAGGCTAGTGGATTTCCCCCGTAAGTTGAACCATGAGTCCCCGGGGTAAAAAGCCTGGCATATTTGTCTGATATCCAGATAGCGCCGACAGGAAATCCTCCACCCAAACCTTTAGCCATGGCAATGGCATCGGGAACAATACCCGCGTGCTCGTAGCCGAAAAAGCGTCCGGTTCGCCCGACACCGGTTTGCACTTCGTCGAGCATTAGGAGTAAATTATGTTCATCACACAGTTTACGTATGCCTTGCAGGAATTCCGCGTCACAGGGTAGGACACCACTTTCACCCTGGGTGGGTTCGAGATAAATCGCAACAGTATGCTTGTCAATTTTTAAGGAAAAACTTTTGAGGTTATTAATTTGACCAAAGGAAAAACCATCGAGTAGGGGACGAAACCCTTTCTGTATTTTTTCAAGCGGTGTTGCGGACATGCCCCCGAAGGTGCGACCGTGAAATGCATTTTCGGCACCGATTATTTTATAGCTTTTTCCCTCCTCACCCGCTTTATCTGTTCCATAGAGTCGAGCAAGTTTTATAAGGGCTTCATTTGCTTCAGCACCGCTGTTACAGAAGAAGAATTTACCCGGACCTGTATATTTTGCTAATTTTTCCGCAAGCTGTGCGGGTTGGGGGAATCGGTAGAGGTTCGAGCAATGAATCAATTCCGTCGCCTGTTCCTGGATACGTTTTACCCAATAGGGATGGCAATGACCGAGGCCGTTTACGGCAATACCGGTGCCAAAATCAAGGTATTCTTTTCCGGTGTCATCCCAGACCTTGGTGCCTTGTCCTTTGACTAAGGTAAATGGCGCCTCAGGATAATTTCCAAGGATATATTTATCATAAAGGGTGGTAAGATTAGAGGTCTGCGTATTCATGATTTTCCAGGGTTGATTATTAATTTTGAACGATTTCTGTGCCTATCCCCCGGTCGGTAAATATTTCAAGAAGAAGGCTGTGAGGCATGCGGCCATCGACAAAGTGAACACGTCGAACAGTGTTTTCAATGGCTTTTACCGCACTGTTTACTTTCGGTAACATTCCCGATCCAATGACGCCCTTAGCTTTGTAAGCTTCGACTTGATCGACTTTTAAAGTGGAAATCAGAGACTCGGGGTCATCAGGATCATTTAAAAGGCCTGGCACATCGCAAAGATAAACAAGGCGCCGCGCGTGCAGGGCGGATGCTACATGGGAAGCTGCGGTATCCGCATTCGTATTGTAAACGCGGCCCTCTTTATCCAATGCGATAGGGGAGATAATAGGGATATAGCCCTCTTCGAGCGCCTTTTGGATGATCCTTGTTTTGACATTTTTAATTTCTCCAACCTGACCCAGGTCGACAGGTTTATTCGATTCATCTCGCGTCAATTTTTCACATAGAAATATTTTATTTCCGATTATCGGGAGCGGGCGTCCAGCACTATGCTGAATAATTTCAGTAATATCGAGATTGATCTCTTCATTGAGCGTCTTTTCGACAATCTTTATCGATTTATCATCAGTAACCCGTAAACCCTTATTAAAAACCGGCACTAACCCGGCCTCTTCCATCGAACGGCTGATCGCTTTACCACCCCCATGAACAACTACGACATGGATACCAACGGCGGCGAGAAAAACAATATCGGTAGCGACACGGCGACGTACATGAGGATCGGGGTCGTCCATAAAACGGCCCCCATATTTGATGACAAAAGTAGAGCCTTTAAAGCGTTGTATGTAGGGCAACGCTTCGAGTAAGACACGAGCTTTTGAAATGATGTCGACTTCGGTTAACATAGAATTTTATTCGCTCTTGTTAAAATCCACGTACGCTTCAGAGAGGTCTGTGCTCAATAAACGGTAAGAGGCTTTACCGAGATTTAAATTCATAATTATAGAAAACCGTTTTTTACTTACGATTTCTTTCCACCGTGATTTGTTTTTTAAAAGACATCGTCCTTTCGTAATTACTGGTACTGAATGTTGTTTCGTTGTGCCAGTGGGAGTTGCATAGGCGAGATCAAGTTTTTCCTCTTGAATAGAAGCACCCGAGTAACCGGCAGCATCGAGAATGCGGCCCCAGTTAGGATCACTGCCATACCACGAGGTTTTCACAAGGAGAGAGTTTCCAATCGAACGGGCGATTTTATTCGCATCGGTTTTATTCTTAGCGCCCTCCACGCAAAGCTCCACTACTTTGGTGATACGTTCACCATCGGACACTATTTTATCGGCAAGGACGGCGCAGACATGGCGCAACCCGAGAACGAAATTTTGAAACAAACTTGATTGCGTGGGTGATACTTTGATCCCGGATTTACCATTTGCGAGAAGGATCACCGTATCATTAGTGCTCATGTCACCATCCACTGTTATCGCGTTAAAAGACAAATCGACAGCTTCAGCTAATATTTTCTGAAGCAGGGTTTTACTGATTTCAGCATCGGTCGCAATAAACGCGAGCATAGTCGCCATATTCGGTTGAATCATACCTGCTCCTTTTGCTATCCCGCTGATTGTAATATAATCGAGATCGCTCGCTTTGTCCCCCGCGTGTAAATGGGGTATTTTTACGGTAATGATTTTCTCCTTCGTATCGGAAGTGAGAATGGCTTTCGCGGTGTTAAGTCCATGCTCTTTCGTCGATCCTAAATTCGCGGCCGCATCTTTAATCCCCACACGAATTTTTTGCATGGGTAATACTTCACCGATGCGGCCAGTTGAACAGACAAAGAAAGTTTCCGGGGGTGTATTACAAGCGCTAGCGGCGCTGAACTGCATCGACCAGGCATCTTTCATTCCACGTTCACCGGTGCAGGCATTGGCATTTCCACTATTCACGATAACTCCATGAAATTGATTTTCGACGCGCAGCAATTCCCGGCAGAGATTAACGGGCGCGGCACTTATAGCGTTTTTTGTAAAGACTCCTGCCGCAGAGCAGGGGGTGGGGGAAAAAATTAATGCCAGGTCTAGTCGGTCATCTTTTTTGTCACCTACATCACAGGACGTACCGACCGATTGGAAACCAGGAACATCGGTGATACCACTGGATTTTTCTTCTTCTATGAACGCACTCATGAGACAATTAGCTTATCCGAAAGCATTTATCTAAATCAATCCCTCATCTTCCGGAAAACCCAGGATTAGATTCATAATCTGGACAGCTTGTCCACCAGCCCCCTTCATAAGGTTGTCCTCAGCGGAATGAATAATGAAGTTGTCCGTCCGTGGATCGTGTGTTGCTGATATGTCGATTCGATTCGTATGGAGGAGATCTGAGGTGTGAGGGGGGGTGCCCGAGGGGAGAATGGAGATGAATGGTTTTCCTGAGTAAGCTTTTTCCCAGGAAGCATAAATGTCTTCACTCTTATTATTGTTCGCAGGTGCGATAATCGTAGTAATGATACCGCGTATCATGGGAACAAGGTGGGGCGTAAACTGGATCACGGTATTTTTACCGGATGCTTCCGATAACTGTTGCTCGATTTCAGAGAGATGGCGGTGTTTAGGTACACCGTAGGGTGTAGCGTCTTCCGCGCGTTCACAGAAACTGTAATATTCCTCTGCTTTTTTTCCTGCACCACTTACACCGCTCAAGCTATTAACAATAATCCCTTGATTTGAAATTACACCGTCACTGAGCAACGGCATAATGGGAATGAGGATACTTGTTGGATAACATCCAGGACACCCGATAATTGGAGCGTCTTTCCAAGAGCCATTATGAATCTCAGGAATGACATACGCAGAGCGGGAGAGAAGTTCGGGATCGGGGTGGGGACAGCCGTAAAACTCCTCATAGCGCTGCGAGGTATCGAGCCGAAAATCAGCACTGAGGTCTATTACTTTTTTCCCCGCATTGACAAGGGGACGGGCATATTCCACCGCCACGCCATGAGGCAGCGCTAAAAAATATAGATCGACATCACTATTTTCAGCGAGCTTGGATGCATCTGAGTCCGTGAACATTAAATCGGGTAACTGACCTCGCAGTGTTGGGATGGCAGCTTCGATCGTAGAACCGGCAAGTTTACGAGAGGTGACGACAGTCAATTTTACACGTGGATGTCGCGCTAACAATCGAACAAGCGTTTCACCAATATACCCTGATGCGCCTACAATTCCGATATTCATGATAAGTGAAATTACCTGCAGTAAATTACTGCGGGTGTAGATTATTTAGATGAATTATTACGAAAACTTTCAATTAATTTAGATAAGAATAAGAGCAATGTGGACCAAAAAATAAACCCTCCACAGTAGCCATGACCGAGGAGGGTGTAAATAAATAGGGTCCCAATTCGAATAGGCTATCTTTTAGAAAACTGAAATCTTTTTCTGGCGCCAGGTTGGCCGGCTTTTTTACGTTCCTTTTCACGAGGATCTCGCTTCAGGAAACCTCCCTGTTTTAGGGGAATCCGCCAATCGGGGTTATATTTTTCCAAGGCGCGTGCAAGGCCATGAGAAATAGCGCCAGCCTGTCCGCAAGGGCCACTGCCATGAACTGTGATTACTGCGTCAAATTTCTCGCGCGCATCAACGGTAGCCAGTGGTGCGGTTGCTATTTTTGAAAGCGTTTCATGATAACAATAGTTGTCGATATCGCGTTTATTAATCGTTATCTTTCCACTACCGCCGGGAATGAGACGAATACGCGCGGTTGCTGTTTTGCGTCGTCCCGTAGCGAGTAAGATATTACTATTGTTGTCTGCACTCATGGTTTGAGATTCACGCTTCAAAGATTATCGGCTCCTGCGCGTCATGGGGATGATTCGGTCCTGCATAAATTTTAAGCTTTGTGAGCATCTGACGGGAAAGACGATTCCTGGGTAGCATGCCTTTCACCGCATTTTCTATAATAAATGTGGGTTTATTTTTACGCATATCTTTCAATTTGCGATACTTTTCATTACCGAAATAGCCTGAGTAAAACATGTAATCCTTTTGCTCTTCCTTCTTCCCACTAACCGCGACTTTTTCAGCATTAATAACAACGACAAAATCACCCGTATCAATATGAGGGGTATAAGTAGGCTTATTTCGCCCCCGCAGGGTATTGGCAATTTTGACAGCGAGACGGCCGAGAATTTGTTCCTCAGCATCTACCAGATACCATTTTTTCTCCGTATCGCCAGTTTTTGCTAGAAAGCTTTTCATCGAATTCATAAGAAGCGGAAAAGCTACTCGGACTTCATCACTTGTCAACTGATTAATTAAATCCCCACTGCGTAGCGATCTGCAATTTTCATCCGTGGATGCGGTATTTGAATATTCGCAGTTTTTTTAAAATGTGAGTTATCTAAAAAGAAACAGCCCACATCTGTTAAAAGATGTGGGCTGCAGAGTGGTAATCAGGAAAGGCGCTCTTTAGAAACCAGCTGAAAAAGTGGCTCCCCACCAGAAGTTAGCATCACGAGTATTATCCAGGTCTGTGGCGCTCACACGCATACCGATTGAGAAGGCTGCATCGTCATTAAAAGCATAACTCCAATCTAGGGACGCGCCATAATAGGCGTAATCGGTCCCGCTCCCTGTATCAAAAAAGACGGCAGCGACGTAAACGCCAACGTCGAGAGTACTATTCTCCAGGGTATCGCTCAAAGGAATGCTGTGTCCGGCAGAACCCTGAATCGTAAATCCATTGAGGTCGATATCATAATAGAAATAGACGGAAGGTGCGAATGTTACATCTGCGGCAAATCCTCCATAAAACTCTCTGGAGAAAGAGTCAGACGATGGATCTTCAGGAAACCAATAATAGGTAAATCCGACATCCACGCTCAGCCAATCGGCCAGCCCGAATCCGTATCCTGTATAGAAATCGATTTCATTATTAAAACCGACGCCATCAACGATAGGTTCGTTTGCCCAAATGCCGGCATAAAAATCACCATAACTCATGTCCACAGCGGGCTGGAAGGATTCATCAGCGAATTGCACCCCGCGAAATACGTATTCCGACTCGTAGGCAAAAGTGGCCGACATGGCCAATTCCTGTGCTGAAAGCGTGCTTATACTCAAGAGTGAGGCTAAAACAATTATACTTAGTTTTCTTTTCATCATTTTTCTTTTTTGTAGTTTTGAAATATTTTTTGATTAATTGGGGTCACTGCTAAATTAAGCGAGAAGTATGCCAATCATCATTATCGTTCTAATTTTGGCGATTACTGGTGTTTTTTTGCATATTCCAATGAACTTGAAGTCGGGAGAGATAAAAAAGACTAAAATTGAACAGTAGCGCAAATCGCTGCGCAGTATGCGCCACGTGAAAGTCTTAAAGATTTGTATGCCAGCTACATATAGGAAAAGGGCTCACTCGACTCCGATCGTTATTCAGCATTGAGAGGTGTATTTTTCCGACATTTTAAAGAATTTATTGCAAATACAGATAGACCCAATAACCTCGCACTACAGTAGCAGCTGTCGGGGAAACAGCTCTTAAATGGACCTAAGCGATTTCAAAATAGAACAAAAAATAACAAAGAAAGAGTGGATTAATCATGGGAGAGGCAAGAAGCAGCGTCGTAGAAAACCAAGTGAGTCAGCTTGATCAGCTCAAACAGTTCACAAAAGTTGTGGCCGATACAGGAGATTTTGCTGCGATCAAGCAGTATTCACCAGAAGACTCTACGACCAATCCGACCCTGATATATAATGCGGTAAAGAAAGATGAATATAAACATCTATTAGAAAAGGCCGTGATTGATAATAAAGATCGAAGCTCTGATCGTGAGCTGCTCGTCAATAAAATTATTGATCATTTACTCATACTTTTTGGTCTCGAGATATTAAATATAATTCCAGGTCGTGTTTCTACGGAGGTGGATGCCCGGCTTTCATTTGATGCCAAGGGCACGGTTGATAAGGCACATGAAATCATTCAACTTTACGAGGATAATGGCATTTCAAGGGAGCGGATCCTGATTAAAATAGCCTCAACCTGGGAGGGCACACTAGCTGCGAGTAAGCTGGAGAATGAAGGCATTCACTGTAATATGACCCTCCTGTTTTCACTTCCCCAGGCGGTAGCTTGTGCCGAAGCGGGGGCAACACTTATCTCCCCTTTTGTTGGTCGCATTCTCGATTGGTATAAAGCGGCAACGGGAAAGGATTATGCCAGTGCTGATGATCCCGGTGTGATGTCGGTTAAAGAAATCTACAATTACTTTAAAAAATATGATTATACGACTCAAGTGATGGGTGCCAGTTTCCGCAATGCCGATGAAATTGTTGAATTAGCAGGTTGTGATTTATTGACGATCAGTCCCGATCTCCTGCAGACCCTAATGGAGACTCAGGTGCCACTTGAAAGGAAGTTAAGTCCCGAATCTGCTCAGAAACAGGACCTGGAGAAAGTAATACTTGATGAAAATATATTCCGCTGGCTGCTCAATGAAGATGCTATGGCAACTGAGAAACTGGCTGATGGCATTAGGCGTTTTGCAGCCGATGCAGGAAATCTTGGTGCACTAATAAGAGAGAGACTTTAGAATAAAGTAGTGCCAGTATTCTCAATCATCTCTCTCACTTTTATTAATTGATTCGCGGAACATTTTTTTAGCGCGGGCAAAAGGCATAATAAAAAGTCCTTTTACCGTCAGTTGTTCTGATCGATCTGTCTCATCGAGACCATATTGAATCGTCCGGGGATGCTCCCGCAGACGAAAAGAGCGGAACGCCCGGTCCCAAATTGAGAGAAGCGATGTGTAGTTGGAATTTGTTTCGGAGGTTACGCGTGAATGGTGCACTTTGTGCATGGCTGGACTGGTGAAAAATACACGAAGCATTCGATCATATTTTTCAGGGAATCCAATATTGGCATGATGGAATTGAGTGTTAGCAAACATGATTATTTCATATAGAACCAATTCACCGAGAGTTATGCCGATGATTAGGAATACAGGTAGCCGGAGCAGTGAAGAGAGAATGATTTCTCCGAGATGAAAGCGATTTGCGGTTGTTACGTCCATCTGGGGATCAGAATGATGAACTTTATGAAAGATCCAGAGAAAGGGTAAGCAGTGATTAAAGCGGTGCCACCAGTAAGTCCAGAAATCGAGGAGTAGAATCGCACCTGTAAAATGGATGTAAGCGGGAAGTGAAGTGACATTCAGAAGGCCAAAGTTATGACGTCCGGTCCACTCTATGGCCATTACCCATAGGCTGACAAAAAGCACGATTACAGCGAAAACATTAATTATGCCTAGTGTCAGGTTTCGGATACCATGGATGAATCGCAGACGAAATCTCTTATGGAAAAAATCGAAAAAGGGATTTGTGCTCTCCAGTAAAAGCAAAATGACTAATACCGCGATAGCTACAGATTGACGGTAATCAGAAATTTCTGAATAAATATTTTCCATTTATAAGGTGGAATTTTATGACGATATTATGGGGCAAGATTTCTTTGGCCAGTGATCATGGAACTAGTGGAAGCGAGCCCGGTCTGAATATTTCAATTATTATTGTTCTTATACTAACTCATTAGTTAAGTGAACTTATGTTATGACTATTAGCACCGTAACGGCTAGAATGTCTTGTCATATGTAAAAAAATATTTATAATGATCGGTAAAATTAGCAAACAATTGCTTAGTGATTAAATAGTTGTTAAAAGTTTTCGTAAATCGTTTTTATTACTACTGCTGAATTTCAAATTTAGCCAATGGTGCTAAAACTGAAAATATAAATATGAGTGAAGCCACAAAAACTATACCAGCTCCCGCTGTAAAGAAATCGCTTGATAGTTTACATGCGAATATAGCGCAAGTAATCAAAGGTAAAGATGAAGTTATAGAGCATGTACTAATTTGTCTTATCGCATCCGGGCACCTCCTGATCGAAGATCTTCCCGGCCTGGGTAAAACGACGTTGGCTTACTGTCTTGCGCGATCGATCGATTGCACGTTTTTGCGAATCCAATTTACGAGTGATCTATTACCCAGCGACGTAATCGGAGTCTCGGTTTACGATGAACAAGTGAAAGAATTCATTTTTAAGCGTGGACCGATATTCAGCAACATCCTTCTCTGTGATGAAATCAACCGCACGACACCGAAAACACAATCTGCTCTACTCGAAGTGATGGATCGCAGCAAAGTAACAGTCGACGGTCAGACTTATTCGGTGACCGCTCCTTTTATGGTATTTGCTACCCAGAATCCAGTCGATTATGAAGGCACCTTCCCCTTGCCCGAGAGTCAAATGGATCGTTTTCTCATGCGTCTGAAAATGGGTTACCCCCAACAGGAGAAAGAACTGGAAATTTTAGAAAATGGGACTCTGCGCTATGACAGTATTCAACCTGATCCAGTTATTACGCGCAATGAAATCCAGCGATTCCAGGAATATGTCCATCACGTTTTTGTCGAAGAGAGTATTCTGGAATATATTTTGCGAATTGTGACCGCAACACGTGCTGAAAATGAATTTTTCGCAGGCGTGAGTACAAGGGGTAGTTTATCCGTTAAAGTGGCAGCACAAGCCACGGCATTAGCAGATGGGCGAAACTTTGTCATCCCCGAAGATGTTACCAAGATCTTATTACCGGTCCTTACTCATCGTCTTGGATTGCGACGTCAAACATCGGACGCTTTAGAAGAGAGAAGTATTGTCGAAGGGATTTTACGTAACATAATCGATTCTGAACCGATGCCTGTGTAATTGATGCGTTCGTAGATTATTTGAGTGCGCCAGTTTTAAAATAACGGCAGATATGTTATTATAGGGCTTATATGGCGATAGAGACACCATCCATGAAGCCCAAATCTCTGGAGTGGGCAGATCCCGGGTTTTTCAC
The DNA here is from genome assembly GCA_963692525.1 of Opitutales bacterium. Lineage (GTDB taxonomy): Bacteria > Verrucomicrobiota > Verrucomicrobiia > Opitutales > PNEW01 > PNEW01. The sequence goes on along the minus strand of OY829953.1, from coordinate 3,259,282 downwards.
AAATCAGTCCCGAACGCGTAATTTTTTTCGCATCCTAAAACAGCTCGTATTTCCGCCTGAAGGACATAAAACGTTGCCTACTCCAGTCGGAATTGTGCTGATCGCATTGTCACTCGGTATTGGTTCAGCTGCTTACAACACCTCGAGCAACATACTTTTTATGACATTGTCATTACTTTTAAGCAGCTTGCTTTTAAGTGGTATTCTTGCGTGGCTGAATTTTAAAGGCATTCAGTGGCGACTTAATTTAGAACCTCATTTTAGAGTAGGTGAAGTAACGCCCATTCGTATTGAACTGTCCAATCATAAAAAGCTACTCCCCACATACAGCTTGTGGTTCCGGGTGAAGGCAAAAGTATCCCATGAATCCAAACGTGTTTACCTTCATGATCGACTGGATGCGGGTACAACGCGCGAGCTCAACTGGATTCTTGAATTAAAAAATCGTGGCACTGAAATCATAGAAGTTGCAGGTCTGGAGACTCAGTTTCCATTTGGATTTTTGCGTAAAGTCATTGGCGGCGGGATTTCGCGAGAGGTGGTTGTCTGGCCGCGACGAGTCGATTACAAATTTTCGCCAAAATTAGGAAAACGTGGACACCAACCGGGCAATACACTGCGTAAACCAGGGAGCGGCACCGAACTGATTAATCTGCGCAGTTATAAAGTTGGCGATCCACAGAGGCTCGTTCATTGGAAAGCCAGTGCGCGGCAACAGCGTTTGATGGTCAGGCAAATGAGCGAGGAAAACCAGGACGCGTATCTTATTTTTTTGGAAACACCGTTAAGCAAGTGGCAGCCCGGTGAACAATTTGAAAAACTATGTGCATTTGCCGGATCATTGGCAGAAGACTTATATATGCAAAATCGTTTGTTGGGAACAGCGATAAATGATGAGGCAGTATTACCGATTAAGCGGATAAACGATTTACATTACTTTTTAGAAAAACTAGCTAAACTTCAACCTCTAGAACAATACAACCCGGTAAACGATATTATGGGAGCGACGATCATTACCTTCACTCCTGATAATGGCAACCGGGTAAAAGCTTATGTCGGTGGCAACGAAGCAGGTTCGGCTTAGTTACGAAGAGCTTTATCAGCTCAAGTGGTTACTTGGGGGATGTTTGTCTCTAATATCCTTATGGACTCTTCTCTACCTTGAGGTGCGGAGTGGGCCTCTTATAACTCTCACCGCAGCGGTGATTTCAGCTGGTATACTTTGGCCTTCACTACCGAGTAAAATCCCAGCCGTTTTTATGAAAGCGGCCGTCCCTTCACTTCTCGTAGTGATCGCCGCGGATTTTTTTCTATCTCGTCCAGACATTATTCCCCCGCTTATCCGGATGGTCATTCTCCTTGTTCTAGCGCGTTCCCTCGCTTACCGGAAACGACGCGAAGACCTGCAGCTGATATTATTATGTTTATTTATCGTTGTTATATCAGGAGTTCTCACGCTATCACTTACTTTTGCTTTTCAAATAATTATATTTACCCCGTGCGCGATGGCACTGCTCTTCGTTATAAACTTGCTGGAGTGCCACGACCGTGAACACGAGATCCCGCAAGAAGGGTTGAGCGAATTCAAGCTTATTCATTTTTTCATGCGAATAATAAAAATTGTTGATTTGCGAATGGTGGCCTTTGCCAGCCTCCTCTTTATCGGGGTGCTCCTGGTTTCTACTTTCATTTTCGTTGTCATTCCGCGGTTCAGGCTCGATCAGGCGATTCCATTTTTGAATCTCAAGAGCCAGAAGAGCCGTTCTGGATTTAGCGATACGATTCATTTTGGCGATGTCGTAGAAATCATTGAAGACAACAGTGTGGCACTTCGAGTTGATTTACCGCCAGGAGTGGAGATACCTCAAACACCCTATTGGCGAATGGTCGTGCTTGATGATTATTCAAAAGAATCTTTTCGTATGTCTTCATCAGCGAGACTTAAAAATATTTACGATGTTAATAATGTCATAAAATTAAAAAAAGATTCACCCGCTTTGGATGAGGTGGGCGATGAGGCAAAGTGGACATTTTATTTAGAAGGTGGAATCAGCAGATTTTTACCTGTTTTAGGTCTATTTGACACGATGCGTTTTCAAACGCGGCAGAATATTGAGATCAACCGCCTGCTTCGTGTTAATAGTACTAAGGATATCAGCAGTGGTGTTCTTTTCTACCAGGTGGAGAATATGCAAATGATGGATAAGATTCCAGCGACCTGGTATGAGAGAAAACTTGCTAATTTAAAACCTTTAATTGTCGATCGTTCGAGTCGGCAAGGGGAGCGAACAGGTTTATATCCGCAGACCACCTTGGTTTTACCGGGGGGGAGCGGGAATATTGAAACCCTGGAACGTATCGTAAGTGAAATAACTGAGGGAAATAAACTTTCTGTCCAAGAATTTACAACGCGCGCGCTTGATTACTTAAGGACTAACCACAATTATGATCTTGGGTATGATGTAACGAGTAGAGAGGAAGAGGGCGATGTACTTATCCGATGGCTCAATTCTAAATCACCCGGTCATTGTGAGCTCTTTGCGGGGTCATTTACGTTACTCGCTCGCATGGCTGGGCATCCTGCACGTATAGTCACTGGATTTAAGGGCGGCGCATGGAACGGCTACGAAAACTACTACATGGTCCGTAACAGTAACGCGCATGCCTGGTGTGAAATTTATGACGGGGAAGGTTCATGGGTTCTCGTCGATCCTGCATCGGGCACTCAAGGCTATAACACGTCAGGTGGCCTTACGGCAGTATCAGCGAGTACGTTCTACATCGACGATACCTGGCGTGCGTATGTCGATAGCTTGCGTATTCTCTGGTATCGCAGGATTGTTAATTTTGATAAAAACACGCAAAAGGAGTTAACGAGCCAGATAAAACTGATGGGGTCAGCATTTATCGATGGCCTTCAATTTGAAATTAAGCAGTGGTTACACAATATAGTGACTTGGTTTAACCAACCGATAAACTATGAGAAGGCGATGAGGATAATAATTCTTTTCATAATTTCGTTATCAATATTTTTACTCATCCGTTACCGTTCTTATATCTTATCGCAACTCAGCACGGAAGCGAAAATATTGGGGTTTGATTTAGGTGCCGATCCGGTGCGTAAAAAAGCGGGTAAGCTAGTTGTCAAGTTTCGCAACAAACAATCCGAGTTGGCAATTACTCGCGGTAGCATGCGGCAAGAATGGCACGATATTTATCGCGATCTTCTCACCCTTCGATTCAATGACGGCCACGATCGCCCAAGTCCGAGGGGCGTATTTCGCAAGGCCAGTCGCCTTCTTAAACAAAAGAATAGAATGATTTAGTATAGATTGATTAGCGAGGGTGCGTCAATTTGTTTGACCTCAATCTACCTATCTCGGGCGCCTGAATTCGAGATTGGGCAAGGGGGGGAATTTCATATGCGGTTCCTGCTGATACCAAAAAGCAACTGATGCTATATCGTCAGCGAGGGGCTGAAATTTTCGGTTTGGCCACCAACCCAGTGCTTGTATCGTAACACGCAAATCTTTCTCATAACATATAGGATCCATAATATGCCAACGGTATAGACTCCATTTCGGAGGTCCATTTTCACCAGGGTGATTCAGGGTATTGCCAACGTATGCGGTACTGTAATTCTCCGGGAATGCATAACTGCCACAAAAATAATCTTCTGTCCCCGTGCCACAGATAGTCGGGAATTTTTTATCCCCATCCATAAAAAATTTAATTTCACCTTCACCGAACCAACCATCTGATAATTGTGTCCATGCGAGGAAGGTACCGACATAGCGCCCCTGACCTGTAACGCCGTCAAGAATTACATAATCGGGGTTTTTTCGATCCGTAACTGCACGTCTCCATTGAGCATGGAAATAACCCGCTTCTTCGGGGACAGGGGCTTCAGCATAGGTTATCTGGTAGGCAATAACAGGAATTTCAAGATCGGAGTCATTGCTAAATGTTACTCTCGCGTGTTTGCGAAATGGCATCGGCCAATAACAATTAAGAGCAGAAGTTGGATTGACAATTACCGCGAGAGAATTGACCGGTGCAAATAAATCGTGGCCGACGGCGAAGAAATCTGTCAGAGGAACTTCAACGGATGGCGTTTCCTCATGATCCCAGTAAAATCGCAAGACACAAGCCCGGCCTTGCCCCCGCCATTCTTTATCAGTTACAATCCAGATATGCTGAATAGTTCCGGGGCCCTCAACGTCCATAAGGGTTACGGTCTCATGTGCTTTCGCATTCAAGAATGGTCTCACTTTCCACCCCTGACCAAGATCGGAAGCATGGCTTGAATGTGGGAGATTGGGATCGGTGGGGTCGGGAATAGCCATCCCCCCTTTACCTTTAGCCCCTGTGGGGTTTTCAGCTGAAATAGATCGTGTCTTCATTTCTGTCAGAAGAGGCAACGTACCTAAACCCGGTATCAATCCCGAAAAGTTATTCATATTAAAATTTATTTAGTAATTGCGGGGTGTTCTTAGTTAGAATTTGATGCGGCCGTCAACGCATAATTGGGGATCATCTTTCGTTTTTTAAAAAAGGATTGTAAAATACTTTTTGCCAGTGGCCCTGCCGTTCTGCCACCGGCATAGTTGTCATCTGGATCGACGCCCTGGACACAAACGGCAACAGCGATTTGTGGATCTTCAATAGGCGCAAATCCTATAAACCAGGCGACATCCAGGTTTTTGTTGTCAGCGCGAAATTGGGCTGTGCCCGTTTTTCCTGCAATGCGCAGCCCCGGTATGCGTACCGATTTTGCTGTGCCTTTTTCTACCGCTAACTCCATTCCCTTAATGATGGTCTTGTATTGTTCGTCACTTATGGGGATAGCTTGCTCATGTAAATTATTCGACTTGGGTGGACGGTGAGTTTGAAACAGCAGGGTGGGGCGCGTGCGCATTTCCTTGCGAGAAAAAGAAGCGATAAATGCGGCCATTTGCAGTGGGGTGACGCGAAGATAGCCGTGACCAATAGCAATATTGGCGGTTTCACCGGCCGACCACCCGCCTAAGAGCCGACTTTTTTTCCAAGCGGGATCCGGCACTATCATATGCTTGGTTTCCGTCTTTAATTCTATCCCCGTGGGAACATCAAAGCCGAAGTTTTTTGCCTCTTTACTGAGAAGATCAATTCCCGTAGCCAGGCCGATTTCGTAAAAAAAAACATTACAACTATATTGTATAGCGGTGATTAAATTGATTTTACCATGGCCGCTTAAATTGTGACAATGAAAAGTTCTATTGCCTACACGCAAATAACCCGGGCATGAAAAAGTTGTATCTAATCCAATTACGTCTGCTCTAAATGCTGTAATAGCGGTGATTAATTTGAAAGCTGACGCTGGAGGATAAAGTCCTTGCGTCGCTCGATTTAACCAGGCTCCCTTAGCGCGAATTTCATCGTCGACTTTATAAGAGAGGTAGGGAGATACGTCATTCAAATTGAAGTTCGGTTTGCTTGCCAATGCATAGACTTCACCGGTTCTGGCATCGAGTGCAACAATAGCACCCACTTTATCTCCCAGTACTTTCTCGGCCTCTACCTGTAAGTCAATATCGATACTAAGTGTTAAATCTTTTCCTTTAACGGGCAATTTTTGTTCAACCAGTTCGTATTGAAAGCCCGAGGGATCAACAATCCAGATTTCACCTCCACTTGTGCCTTGGAGTGTATTATCAAAACTGCTCTCGACTCCCGTTCGACCTCTTTTCCCTTTGAAAGTAAAAGTTTTAAGGTTTTCACCGGGGACACCCTCTTCTGAAACTTCAAGTGTAGAGACGACAAAGCCTATTGCGTGAGCCGAGGCTGAATCATAAGGATAAAACCGGGAACTATCGGTATTAATCTGTATCGGTGATTCAATTGGTATACGTTCAACCAATTGAGCGTATTCCTCGAATGTTAAATCTTTAACTAATTTTAAGGGGAGGAGGAGGTTTTGATGGAAATGGCGTTCGATCTGGTTTCTGGATATCTTCTTATTATTTCCAAGAATTTTATTTATCTTTTGCATGTACCGTTGAACGACATTCATTCGCGCCGTTATTTGAATCTCTTTACTATCCACCTTTTGTTCTGTCTTTCGATATTGACGGACCAGGTTAATATACTCTTTTCGGAATTCTGGACGCAGTTCATTTAAATAGACGACGGCAGAGAATCGTGGACGATTACCGACTAGCAGACGACCTTCGCGGTCAAAAATATTGCCGCGAGGACCAGGGAAAAGGATGCGACGCATACTTTGCCTAACTTCCTGTTCCCGGTAGCTGCGGCTTTGGATTAACTGCCTGATCATTAACCCGAAAATAAGAAGAACAAATAACAGCGCGAACAGCGCATAAAAGAGCAGGATTCGCGGATTGTCATTTTTGTGAATTTCAAATTCCATTCGTCTTAAGTATTAATGGTCTTAGTCGTTTATTGCTTCCCCGGTCATACTGATACCTGATAATTGCAGAAACAAGCGCTGTAATTCCAGGATGAGAGGCGCGATGAGAATCAAGACCAGACCGGATAAAGATAAATCTGTTAAAAATCTTAACCAGTAATTTTCATCGAAAAAGGAACCGCGGCTCATGACCAATGCTATGGCGAGCATAAAAAAGCTATTAATAATAAATGCTATGAACATTACATGTGACTTATTTTCTTTCCTGAACCTGGTATTGAATTGACGAATTAAAAAGTACCCGAGGCTGTATAAAATAAACAATGTTCCGAAGGGCAGGGGAATTAAGGCGTCGACGATCAGGGCAATTACCGCGACAATGAGATAGCCGGGCCAAAATAGCATGTAGAGTCCTGGGAAAAGGAGGTAAAGGCTATCTAATGAAAGATGAATGGAGTAGGTTGAGAGGATATTATTTAAAAGAACGACAATAATGTAGATCACGAGAGTTGTGAAAAATACAATTAAAATCTGTCTCTTTTCATTCATTATCTAAAGCATTTTCAACGATGATGGGGATGAGAACGGTAACTTCATTTAAGCTGAGTAATTCCTTATTTAACTCTACCTGGCCCACCTGAAATAATCCATCACTACTGGGGCCAAGATTCCTAACGTGACCGATTGTCAATCCGTCAGGGAAGATGCGTCCAAGACGAGTCGTAACTATACGCCGCGGTGTTGAGGCATCTGCTGATACGTCGGGCTGGACATCTTTTATGTAACCATGGGGAATGGTAAAAATTCTATTTACACTACCATAATAGGTGACCGGTCGATTATCACCGTCAAATTGAGCGGCAATTCGGAATTTAGGGCTGCTCGCTAGTTCGACGACAGAAGTAAACTGACGTACTTCTTTAATGCGTCCAACGACGCCTCCTGAATAGACTACGGCAGCACCCTCGATAAGACCATAATTTTCCCCTTTGCGAATAAGTATTTGCTGCCACCAAGAATTTAAATCACGGCGCAGAACACGCGCTACTTCAAATCTATACTCGGGGAGTGAAGGGAGCTGAAGCAGTTTTTCCAACCGTGATATTTCAGCCTCCAGCGCTTCATATTGTTGGTTGCGCAATTCATAGGCCGCATTTAAACGAGCCAGGTCCTGACCGGCCTTGATAAGTTCGATCTTCGAGCGGCTGCGGAGAGACCAGAAGTCTTGAAAGCTAGTTAAGTAAGAAATAGCCGTCCATGCAGGAGCTTGAAATTCAAAAAAACTGATACGGAGAAAAGACTTAACGACGGTTGGCACCAGCCACCAGAGTAACAGCGCAAATAATAGGACAACGAGTGGCTTACCAATGAAAGGTAGCTTTTTAGCCAAGAGAAAAGTTTGTTTGGGGTTAAATGGTCCGGTGTTTAAGCAACCAGCCGAGGTCCTGAAGAACGATGCCAGTACCATTGGCAACAGCACTGAGGGGATCTTCCGCGACGATCACGGGTATCCCGGTTCCCTCACTCAGCATATGATCAATTCCACGAATGAGGGAGCCGCCTCCGCCGAGAATAAAACCGCGATCGACGAGGTCTGCTGAAAGTTCAGGAGGACATCTCTCGAGAGCGTTGCGCACCAGTTCTGTAATCGAGTTCAGGGTATCTGTTAATGCTTCGCGAATTTCTTGCGAAGTAATGTGAAGGGTTTTTGGCAAGCCGGCAACGGTATCTCTGCCCTTGACCTCATAATTAAGTTCTTCATTTAAAGTGACCGCTGATCCAATACGAATTTTAATTTCTTCCGCAGTGCTATCGCCGATCATCAGGTTGTAAGCCCTCCTTAAATAATTCGTAATTGCGAGATCCATTTCATCACCTCCAACACGAATGCTTCTTGTGAATACGATACCGGATAGTGAGATGATTGCAACTTCGGTCGTGCCTCCTCCAATATCGACAATCATGTTTGCCGTTGGTTCATCAATCGGTAACCCGACTCCAATTGCCGCCGCCATAGGTTCTTGTAAAAGGACAACTTTGCTTGCGCCAGCGTGAGTTGCAGATTCACGGACAGCGCGACGTTCCACTTCGGTAATTCCACTGGGTACTGCGACTACCACTCTCGGTGGCACAATTTTAAAATTATTATGAACCTTGCTGATAAAGTAGCGCAGCATCGCCTCGGTGATTTCAAAATTGGCGATGACACCATCTTTCATTGGTCGGATAACATTTATATTATCGGGTGTTCGACCAAGCATTCGCTTGGCATCATTCCCGACTGCGACGATTTCACGTGTCTCCGTGCGTATAGCAACGACACTAGGTTCACGCAAGACAATGCCTTTGTCTTTAACGTAAACTAGGGTATTAGCAGTTCCCAGGTCTATTCCGATATCGTTGGAAAAGAAGCCGACTACTCGTTTTAAAGTGTGAGTCTTCACCATTGAAGCTATCTTATTTTTGTAAGGTTCTCTACGCTAATAGTACAAATGTCAAAAACATAATTTATTAATTGATAGGTTTTTGCGAAGCTTGATCCATTTAATTTACTTCAATATGAGGTCTTGGCAGCGTTTATATCTCTAATAAAATAGATTGTGTATACTTTTAATTATTAAGGGTTATATTCTGGTTATTGCGAATGCGTATTAAAACAAATTTTTACTTTAAGCTGAAATAAGATGGCCGCTTCATCAGAAACGACCGCGGTTGAAATAATTTCACAAAGTTACAGCATCATTAGTGATTTGGGAGTGGTGCTTGTAGGGATTGCTATAGCCGCCCTCATCTTTCACAAATTGCGCCAACCGATAGTGTTCGGTTATGTGCTAATAGGTCTTCTCCTCAATCCAAATATATTGGGAGATATTCTGATTCAGAGAACGGATACGATACATGCACTTGGAGAGTTAGGAATAGTATTTTTACTCTTTAACATTGGATTAGAATTTGACTTACGTCGTCTTCAACGCGTCATTGGTCCAGCTATGCTCGCAGTTATTTTACAGACTGTGAGTATGATGATTTTAGGAATGCTAATTGCCCCAATCTTGGGGTGGGATACCACCAACGCAATATTTCTGGGGAGTCTATTAGCGATCAGTTCTTCCATGGTAACCTTTAGGACCTTGCGTGATCAAGGTCGGACCAAACATTCTCATGCGCAATTAGCAATAGGAATACTTATCCTGGAAGATATTTTAGGTGTGGCGATTCTCGTATTACTAACCGGAGTCGCAGTGAAAGGGCACTTAGCCTGGGCTTCTGTTTGGCAAGTTGCTTTTTTTATCGGAGTTTTTGTTTTTGTCGTCTATTTCCTGGGAAAATTAGTTGCACCCCCGCTCCTTAATTTAATTTACCGCATTGGAAATATTGAAATGCTTACGTTATTTACGGTGGGTATTGTTTTTGGGATTAGCGTACTCGCTCAAGTATTTCATTTCTCTGTAGCGCTCGGTGCGTTTCTTGCCGGGTCAATTTTTTCTCAATCCACCTACGTTGAAGAAATTGAAAATGCGACACGGCCTATGTACGATGTTTTTTGCGCGATATTCTTTGTTTCTATAGGGCTATTGATAGACCTTTCACTGTTGGTTGAAAATTTGGGTTGGATTATTTTATTATCACTCCTCGTAATATTGGGAAAAATAACAAGCTGCTGGCTTGGGTTATTTGTTGCGGGCCAACCATCCAAAAGCAGTTTTCAAGCGGCCATGGTCAAGTGTCAAATCGCGGAATTCAGTTTCATCATTGCAGGATTAGGGCAGCAGCTTGGGGTCACTGATCAGAAGCTGACGACCACCGCAGTCGGTGTAGCCCTTATCACAATTCTATTAACCCCAGTATTGAGTTCTCACTCAGAGAAAATTCACACCGCTATGGCACGAGGCGCACCAGAACCGATCAGGATAATCGGTCAGTTTTATCATAATTTGCTCGAAACACTATTTTCTGTAATCGGCAGGAATGCTCTATTGCGACTGATAAAAAGACCGGCGCGACAAATTTTCATATACTTTTTCTTACTGAATGGCGTTGTCTTAATAAGTTATTTTATCGCACGCTACGTTCAGGTGCAAGCCACATGGGGGTCTTATAAGATTTTAGTCTACAGTGGTATTTGGGTACTGGCCGCTTTATTAATGCTACCCCCCCTCGTAGCTATTATTCGTAATTTAAATGTGATTGTTATGCTCGTGACGGAAGCTGCTTTTGGTGTCGGTTCAACTAGTCAGACTTTTCAAGGTCGGCTGCGTAATATTTTTAATAATCTTATTCTGCTTTTAGTCTTAGTCTTTGCGGGTGGTATTTATTTTTCAGCAGCGGCACGCTATTTCCCGAGCGGTTTAGCACTTTTCCTCTTCCTGGGTCTGATCCTCACCGTGGGCATTATTCAGTGGCGGCTGATGATTACCTTGAATTCCAGAATCGAAATTCTTTTCATGAAAAATCTTAACCAGCGTTCACATGATCTTGGGGAAAAACGCCGCGAGACTGTGATGAGAGAAATTTCGAGCAAGTACCCATGGCCCGTTCATCTCAAGGATGTGACGGTAAAAAATGGAACAATCGCCAGTGGCCGCCGGATTATGGATTTGGATTTACGCAGACAGACAGGTTGCACAATCATTGCGCTGGGCCGTGAGGGTAATCATATCTTTGATCCCAGTCCTGATGCGCCCCTTTTTAATGGCGATCAACTCCTTCTTTTAGGGAGCGAAAAACAGGTGAAAAAAGCAATCAGTTACATTTCAACAAAAGTATCGGCTGATGCCTCCACCCCCTTTACCACCTTTCGTATTGAACAGATTTATTTAAATCGAGGATCAGAGCTTGAAGGGAATACACTTGCCGGTGCAAATTTGCGACGCCGTTACGGGATAAATGTGGTCGGGTTGCAACGTGGTGCAACGCGCACGACTTCACCCCCCGCTGACGAAATACTACAGGCCGGAGATGTTCTCCTTGTTGTCGGTGCTCCCGATGCATTAAAAGATTTTCAGAACAGGAGTAATCCGAAACCGCCATAGTGGAGCTGCTATTTGTTAACTGAGATAAAAATGATTGGTTTAAGAGGTATAGAGAGAGAGTATTAATATGGCAACTGAGACAATATGCGGGATCTGGATTGATCGAACGGGTGAAGTTCATCTTTCAATACGCTCGGATAATAATAAACGTAAAGAAAATGTCCAATCGTGGTCACCCTTTGCCTGGGCTGATTCTCTTCCCCTGTCAGGTAAAGTCAGTGAAGAAAGGCTGGAAAGTGATGCGCCGTTCAGACACTTACTCAGTTTCGAATCAATAGATGATTTTCGCGAGATCACGCAAAATCCCCAAAGAGGTTTCGCGACTGAAATAATCAGGCCTCTCGAAAGCCAATATCTCCTGTCACAAAAAGAACGTCTCTACACCGAGATGGGTTTTAGTGATCTTCGCCGCTGCCAGTGCGATATCGAAACCGCTTGTTCAGTATCGGGGGGATTCAGCAACCCGAAGCGAAAAGAAGATCGCGTACTGGCTATCGGCATGCATTTCAGTGGAGAGAAGGAGGGTCGTGTCGTGACTCTCGATGAGATGAGTGACGATGCCGAGCGAGAATTATTGCTAACGTTTAATAGAATTCTCGAGGAGGAAGATCCAGATGTGATCGAGGGACACAATATCCACAATTTTGATTTTCAATATCTTCAACAGCGAAGCAAACGGTTGAAAGTCCCCTGCGCGTGGGGACGATTTAATAAAGAGGCAAGCTTTCGTAGTAGCCGATTGCGTGTAGCTGAACGCTGGGTGGATTATACAAGATGCGATATTCCAGGGCGCGCTATCTTTGATTCTTACCTCGCCATCCAATTGTTTGATATTACGACACGAGATTTAATTTCATACCGTCTTAAAGATGTAGCGATTTACCTGGGAATTACCGATGCTGATGGAAGCAACCGAACCTATATTCCGGGCGAAAAAATCCAAGATACCTATTTTGAGGATCGAGAGACATTCCTCGCGTATCTTCTTGATGATCTCCGTGAAACGCGTGGGATCGCAGATTTGCTGCTCCCCACATATTTTGCGCAAACACAGATTTTCCCGATGACTTTACAGGAAATTCTTCTCCGTGGTACCGCGGGCAAAGTAGATCTCATCTTATTAGAAAAATATTATCATGCACGAAGAAGTCTCCCCGGTATACCCGAAGTGAGCAGTTTTGAGGGTGGTTACACGCGAAGTTTTAAAACGGGAGTATTCCCTCATGTGCTGCATTTTGACGTCGCTTCACTCTATCCGAGTCTTCTCATCCTAATGGGGCGTAATCCGAGTAATGACTCGCTTGGAATATTTGTCCCCCTGCTTAAGGAATTGAGAGAATATCGTTTGAAATACAAGGATTTAGCGCTAAACACTGAAAATGTTGAACTCCATAAAGAATATACAGCTCGGCAAAACAGTTTTAAGATACTTATAAATTCTTTTTATGGTTATCTGGGATTTTATGGTGCACGATTTGGCGACAGCGATCTCGCGGCTGAAGTCACCCGACGGGGTAGAGAGATATTGCAGCAGCTGATTGATGAATTCACGAGATTGCGATGTGAAGTCCTGGAAGCGGATACTGACGGTATATATCTTTCTTCAGAAAAATATTTTAATTGTGCCGAAAGTTTGCTTGAAAAAGTAACTTCCCTTTTACCTGAAGGGCTGGATTTAGAATATGACGGTCGCTACGACGCCATGTTCTGTTATAAATCAAAAAATTACGCACTCTATGATGGCACGAAAGTGACAATTAGAGGTTCCGCACTGCGATCGCGCGGAATCGAACCTTACCTTAAATCACTGACTGACCAACTCATCCACTTTCTTCTTGGTGTTGAGAAGGAATCACCATTGATACGCACCGAAACCTTGCGTGCTGAAATTGAAAGCGGTCACATAGATGTATCTCGTATTGCTAAATCAGAATACCTGAGTCAACAACCTGTAGCCTATAAAAGGGCAGTGACCCAAAGTAAAAAACCACGACGGGCATCCCTCGAAGTAGCCTTGCAGACGGATCCGATGCCTAAAATGGGTGAACGCGTAACTTATTACATTCTTCCAAAAGAAAAGGGTGTGACTTCTGACTGGCAGCGTGCGCGCAATATCACTGAATTTGATCCCAAGCAATTTCCTTACGATCCTAAGTACTACACCAAGAAAATTGATGCGTGGATAAAACGTTATAATGAATTTCTGGAAACGGGAAAAAATAATAGCTAAATTATTTTTTCACCTATCGATTTATAATTAAAGTCCCTGCATGAATTGAAAGACCTTATCGGAATTACCAGGCAGGTTTTCATGTTTGAAGTCGGGATATATTGTCATCTCTTTGGGAGATTTAATTTTATTATAGGCCGCAAACTGTGTCGATGGAGGGCAAATTTCATCCATCAGCCCAGTTCCCATAAGCACCTTGCCCGCGATACGTGGAGCTAAGTGTTGAACGTCAATATAGCCGAGTCGTGTGAAAATTTCATCTTCTCGCTTATGCATCGGGTCAAATAAACGAAAATAAAGCCTTAACTCTTCATAAGCTACGTTAGCCAAATCCATTTGCCAGACTCTTTTATAATCCGATAAAAAAGGAAAATCTGGCGCGGCCAATTTTATTCTTGGCTCCAACGCGGCACATGCGAGGGTGAGCCCGCCCCCTTGCGATCCCCCCATCGCGCCGACCCGGTTTTCATCTACGTCGTCCATGGCCATGACAATACCCGCAAGCTGTGCAGTATCTAAAAAAATATTCCTGAATAATAAGGCGTCGGGGTGGTCATCAATACCGCGAATGATATGACCACGATGAGTGGTACCTTTTACTTTTCCACTGTCTTCTGAGCGTCCACCCTGGCCGCGACAGTCCATCGCGGCGACCGTATAACCCATCGCGACATAACCCAGTTTACCATACCAATCACCGACCTTACCTGAATAACCATGGAAGGTGATAACGGCAGGATGTTTATCCTCTGCCTGCTTGGGGCGAAGCAGTTGTGCATGGACCCTGGCCCCACCAGTGCCATTAAAATACAGATGGTAGCAATCGGCATAAGGAACTTCAAAACCACTTTTTATAAGCTCATATTCACCTTTTAAAGATTTCATTTCAGAGAGAGCCCGGTCCCAATAACTATCAAAATCATCCGGTCGGGGATTAATTCCCTGGTATTCTTTCAATTCTTCCAGCGGCATATCAACAAGCGGCATCTTTAGTTCTCCTTTAATATATAGTAATGAAATTGTGAGGGAGCTTTAAACAGCTCTAACCCTGATAGAGTGGTTCCAACCCTTCGGCAAAGCGGTCAACATTTTCCTTTAATGCAGCTATGCGTCTTTTATATGTCCCAACGGTTACACCAGCAATATGCGGCGTAGTAATTACATTGGGTAACTTGAAAAGAGGGGAGTTGGGATCAGGCGGTTCAGGATCAAATACATCTAAACCTGCTCCCGCGATACTTTTACTCTTTAAGGCTTCAATCAGGGCGGGTTCATCCACCAGTCCACCGCGGGCGACGTTTATTAGAATCGCACTCTGTTTCATAAGCCCTAATCTGCGCGCATCGATCAGTTTGCTCGTTTCTGGGAGTAGTGGAACATGGAGTGATACGATATCGGCTTGTGTTATAAGCTCATCGGTCTTCTCTGTTGTCCCGTAGAAATCTATTCCATAATGATCGAGGGTTTCCTGGTCCACAGGCATGAGGTCCACCGCCATAATTCGCATATCACAGGCTTTTGCCCGGCGAGCGAGCTCACGACCACTGGCCCCGAATCCGATAATACCCAGGGTCATTCCCCCTAAATCATCACCGACCGGATCCCACATCTTCTGATTCGCTAAAGCTGTCTGGGTCTCCTCAAATCGACGGGTGATCATTAAAATCATCAAGAGTGCGCATTCGGCAAGCGATGCGCCGCTAAATATTCCTGGAGTATGAGCAACCTTAAACCCTCGCCTATGCATAGCGTCTAGATCGATACTATCGAGCCCGACAGAGGGAACAAGCCAGAGACTGGCATGTCGCGCTGCGCTGTCAAAAATTTCATCATTAAGATTTTTACCGAGGTTTATTACGACTTCCTGCCCGGAAAATTGCTCCGCGACTGGTTTGTTATAATCAAATAGTGTCAAATCATGGGCCTTACCAATAGTACTTTCAATTTCATTGTGCAGGCCAATGTCCCATTCGATGAACGGAGTGTTTTTTTGTATCAAGATGACTTTTACTCGTTTCATATTCTATTAAAATTTGAGAGTTAATATAAACGAGGATCGCAGATAAATTTCAAACCGCAAGGAATTGGTTCGAAAATGAAATTGGATCTCAAGTAATGCCGTGACCGATTTTACTCTCGGTCCTCATGCTTATGATAACAAAAAACCAAGGCACCCTGTTAATAGGCTCTAAAGAAAAGTAGTTTTCGTCACCTGCTCAATATATTCCTTTGTAAGAATAATTGTCAGCTTGGAGAAAGTATATAAAAAAATAAAAAAGCTATTGCTACTACGATTTGCTGGATCTGCTTCGTGAAGCGACCCAGTTTATTATAGCTTTATTGTTATTATCATATTTCCAAACGACTCGGAGAAATTCTGCAGGATGGACATCGTTAGCCTTAAAAAAACGCCGATCACCCCCGCAGTCGTACATCGTGTCGGGATCTAGTTCACCGCGCAATTTGAATTTTGCTTTTTCTATGATTCTGGGCAACCAGACAATTCCTCTAATTTTCTTTTCTTTGGGAGAAAGCTTTTCCTGAACAAGCTGACGCTTAGAGCGTTTACCTTTTTGCTTTTCGAGAAAATAGGAGCGGCGAACGTCATGGATCATCGCCATAGTGGTAAAATCCGGTTCGCCATCATGGACGTAATCTTCCGCGAAATCATATATTTCCTGAGAGGTAGCCCCTATTGAATCGAGAAAGGCTTTTTCTGTTTTAGTGAAGTAGGTATTGGCATCTCGTTTTTTCTTTTTGTAGAGGCTTACCGCTTTTTCCCATATTTTGCTTAATTTCTTTTGATAGTCGTAATTTTTCATTTTTAGCCTTTTTTGACGGGCGAATATGTATTTTTAGAGCAAAAGTAATTTAATAATAAGTTTCAAGCTAGAATGCTGAGTAGGGTCTGAAATCACATTGTGAGATCTAAACCTCATACCGCGGTAAGCGTAATCTTAAATAGATTTCAGTTTAAACGATACGGAAATCTATCTGCCTTTTAAAGCGGTTAACGCGATCTACTTTCACTTTAACTTTCTGGCCAAGAGTAAACTTTTTTCTTCTCCGGCGGCCGATTAGCGCAGTGCCGTCAGGGGTCAGCGCGTAGAGGTCATCGCGCAGGGTGGATACGTGGATGAGGCCAAATGCCATAGAGGGGGTAAGTTCAACAAACATGCCGTGATTCTTTAGATCAACAATAATTGCATCAAAGACGCTTTTCTTTTTTTTCTTTAATTCTCGTTCAAAAAATTCCAGGAGTTTTACTTTAACGGAATTGCGTTCAGCCTCGGTACTATTCTGTTCTGTGAGCGATAGGTGGAGCGATAATTTTATTAAGTGTTGCTTGGAATAATTTAAAGGACTCTTTTTGGATGCTGTTTTTTGTCCCTCCCGAGCCATGAAGGAGTCGAGAATACGATGTACGATTAAATCAGAATAGCGACGAATCGGTGAAGTGAAGTGAGTGTAGTCATTCATGTTCAATCCAAAATGACCATCGGGGTCAGCACGATAGCAGGCCTGTTTGAGGCTGCGTAGAAATTGAATGCGCAAAGTGTGACCTTGAGGGTGCTCTTTTAATTTGGTTATCAAAGAGACAATCTCTTTTCGATGGATAAGATTTCCCGTTTCAAGACCAAAAGTCGCGAGGGTTTCCCGCAGTTCGTTTAATTTCTCAGGATCTGGCTTATCATGCACGCGATAGATAAGAGGAAGACCGTATTTTCTTAAGGATTTCGCCACCGCCTCATTAGCGGCGAGCATAAATTCTTCGATCAGCTGATGACTTTCATCATATTCGATACTTTCAATGCGATCAGCATATCCCTCTTTATCTACAAATATTTTAACTTCCGGCATATCGAGATCCAGGCTCCCGTGCTTAAAACGTCGCGCGCGTAATACCTTGGCAATTTTCCATAACTTTCGTACCGATGATTGAATTACCTTTAGTTCATCATCCGACAGATCAGACAAAGGCCGTCCGGTAGATCCGGTTTGATGGGAAGGTGGAAGAGGTACGTTTCGGATCGCGTTTAGCTGATCTTCATTCAGCAAGGCAAATGCATGTTGATAAGTTAATCTTTTATCACTGCAGATAATGCTATTTGAAAATCCCGTTTTAACAAGACGCCCATTACTTGAAAAAGTGAGAAAGACAGATTTAGTTAGTCGGTCTTTGCCTTCAACTAAACTGCAGATCCCATTGGATAGGGCAGGGGGAAGCATCGGGATGACCTCACCGACTAGATAGGTTGAATTTCCACGGCGTTGAGCCTCCTTATCCAGTTGACTGTCTTGTTTTACATAAGCATTGACATCGGCTATGTGGATGCCGATACGCGTTTCATTATTTGGACGAGATTCCAAAGACAAGGCATCATCAAAGTCTTTTGCATCTTCAGGGTCTATGGTGACGGTTGTAATTTTACGCAAATCCAACCTGTCATTTCTCTCTTCGGGAAGTACTTCGGCAGGAATCTTTTCAGCTTCGCGCATAACAGCAGGTGGAAATACAGGATCGAGATCGTAAAGTCGCAGGATGGCTTTATGTTCTGCGCTGGGTCCGTGGGATTGACCGAGTACTTCAATTATTTCTCCCTCGGGATTTAAATGGCGTTGAGTCCATTCAGCTAAACGGACAACTACTTTATCATTCACTCTGGGAATCGGTTTAATGCCAGAACTTCGGGGATCCGGGACGAGAATATCAGATGTAATTCTCGGGTCATCCGGTATTATAAAATGATTGAGAGGGCTACGTTTCAGCGTTCCGGTAATGGATTCGTTTCGCCGCTCAAGGATGCGAATGACTTGGCAAACTTCTGTTGTCTCTGGTCGTATGTTCCGAGCTTTATATTTTTTTCGGTTTTGCGGTTGTCTGCGTTTGGTAAGCTTTTTTCGGGCAAGGACACGATCTCGGTGCATTGCCACACCTGTATCTTCTGCTCGAATATTAATGGGCTCTTTTTCAGAATCTGAGGCGGGGACTAAGATAGCAGCACCGTTTTGTCGAAAATGGATAATACCGGCTATGAGGTCTGCATCTGCCGGCATACAGAGTTGATCTTTTTTAATTTTCACAACTACGCCTTGCCGTAAAAGCTTTTCTATCTCATTAAAGAAATCTGAACGGCGGCGCCCTTTTATCATTAATTGATCAGCGATTTTATTGGCCGATTGCGGGACATAGTCCGGCTCGCTCATAAATCGCGTTATAATTTCAATATTCTCCATATTGTAAATAATTGCCTCTGGCTAACTTATAGGACTTGTTGATGTGTTCTATTGTATCTTGTCATATTAGCAACTAAATCAAATTGGTGAATCAGACTCTTCTCTCGTTTGAAGAGAAGAAGTTGCACAATGGAAATATCCTAAATCGGATTAATGCTTTTACTCCGATTTAATGTCTATAACGAATATTTAGAGCAGGATATTAAAATTATGAAATTTAGCAATGGCAGTCTACTCATTCCCAGGATTCGGGTTGCCTGGATTAATTTCAAGTATTCGAGCGCCCGGGTTTAGGGCCTCTAAAATATTCTTTGTCGCTCCTTTATCCGTATAACGGACGAGAAGACCCTCCCCGTTTGGATTGTCACCAACAAGATTATCGTGCCACTCGACATGACCATCAAGATAGACAATATGACCGCCTGCCCCTTCCCATGGGGAATCGATGTCCCAATAACCATTACTGTTTAGCCCGCGGGTCCAGGCAAGGGGTGTCGTCGATACAGGAGCGCGTGGAGTAATTCCCACGGCCAGAGTCCAACTTACTGGAGTGCCTACGAGATTGTTTTGGATGAGCCTTCCCTGTTCATTGAAAGTACCTACCGTTTTCGGTAATTCACCAAAATTTGCGACGGCCGGATCAGATCCTATGAAGTAAAGAGAAGCGTTGTTTAAAGTAGCCTTTTCGGCAAGAATAGCAGCCCATTCATAGGGGTCATTAACTGTAAGCGGGATGGTCCTTGGATTAGATCCGCTATTGGCATAAGTCATATAGGCCAAAGCAATTTGCCGGATGTTACTTGCTGCTTGAGATCTGGTTGCACTATCGAGAACCGAACCCACCGTTGGAATAAGTAAAGTGGCCAATATTCCGATTATCGCAATAACCGTGAGTAACTCAACGAGGGTGAAAGCAGATGGTTTTGATGATAAGGTGCTTTTCGCACGGCACACAAACATGGTACTATTAACGACACATTATTGGGCTCACTAATAGGGGAGGGGAAATTTTTCACAGAGTGCAATGACCTCATTACGAACTTCTGAAATGACGTTTTCATTCTCTGGATCAGTGAGCACCCGGTGTATCCCATCGCCGATGACGCGCATCTCGGATTCTTGCATCCCACGGCTGGTTACGGCAGGGGTACCCAGTCGAATACCGCTGGTCTTAAATGGGCTGCGTGTTTCGCCAGGGACGGTATTTTTATTCGTCGTAAGGTGAGCTTTTTCTAGTGCCTTCTCGGCTTGTTTCCCCGTCATATTGGGAAACTTTGGACGCAGATCCATAAGCACGAGGTGGTTATCTGTGCCTCCACTTAGTATGAAATGGCGATTTTCAACTAACACCGCCGCGAGGACATTGGCATTGGCGATTACTTGAGACTGATATTCCTTAAATTCAGGCTTCAATGCTTCACCCAGGCAGATCGCCTTAGCAGCGATCACATGCATCAGCGGGCCCCCTTGAATTCCGGGAAATACTGCCGAATTTACGGCTTTGGCATAAGCTTCCTTGCAAATAATGAGTCCACCTCGCGGCCCCCGTAGTGTTTTATGCGTAGTTGTAGTCACAAAATCAGCATGAGGAACGGGTGAAGGGTGTAACCCAGTTGCGACCAAACCCGCGATATGTGCAATGTCTGCAAAGAGATAAGCACCACAATCGCGAGCGATCCGCCCCATGCATTCGAAATCAATAATTCGCGGGTACGCGGAAGCACCAACCGTGATCATCTTAGGTTTTTCTCGCGCGGCAATTTCTGACAGCTGCTCATAATCGATGCGCCCGTCCTTTTCACTGACACCATAGTTTACGGTCTCATAAAGTTTGCCGCTAAAATTAGCAAAGTGACCGTGAGTTAGATGCCCGCCATCTACTAAACTCATTGTAAGAATCTTATCACCAGGCTCGAGGACGGAAAAATAAACACCCATATTTGCCTGGCTTCCCGAGTGCGGTTGCACGTTAACATGTTCGCCGCCAAAAAGTTGAATTGCGCGATCAATGGCCAATTGTTCGACGATATCAACGTTTTCGCAGCCTCCATAATAACGCTTTCCAGGATAACCTTCAGCGTATTTATTCGTCATCACAGATCCTGTTGCTTCCATTACCGCAGGAAGAGTAAAGTTTTCTGAAGCAATAAGTTCTATATGGTTATGCTGACGTTTTTTTTCCAGCGCGATAGCTTCGTAAACTTCAGGATCGAGTGTTTCCAGGTTTTCACTGTTTATCATGGGGGTGTCAGTGATCATAGGGGCAATTATATTTTATTAGTTAGTATAAATGTGTGGAAATAAAAAATTCTTTATTATCCCAATTTTGTCAATTTTGCATTCGGCTGATCTACACGTTTAAATCCTCGGTAGATGGGATTATAAGTCTAATTTTTCTCAGGCTTATGACTATTTATAAGGTATTTAATAATATAGGGAATAGCTTCGACAATACTGTCACGACAAGATTCATAAACTGACAAATTGGTTCCGAATGGATCCGAGATCTCCAGTTTCGTGGTTGAGGGAATGTGTTCACGAAAGAGTTGAATCGGGATTTTGGATTGAGGGAAGAGCCTCCGGAGGTATTGGCGGTGGGACTCGGTCATACAGAATACAACGATGGAATTCTCTATTAATTTTTTAGTTACTTGACTACTTCGGTGGTCAGTTAGGTCTAAACCTACTTTTTTTAAAGCGTTGATCGCATGAGTGGAAGCGGGACCTCCATTTACCGCTGAAACACCAGCAGATATCACGCGATAGGTGCACCAGGGATCATTTTCCGCGCCCAATGCGTGCTGCAGTAATTTTGCAGCCATAGGGCTGCGGCAGCTATTACCCGTACAGATACAAGTAATTAATGGTGCTTTTTCAGCCATGGAAGACTAAGCATGATGACGGTGAGGTGATTAATTGTAAAGCTACAATGAAACTGGATAGGGGTACTGGCTGATGCGTTAGAATAGTTAGGTTTCCCTAATACATACTGATAAATTTAAAAATTCCCCTCCTGGTTTATGACTGATCGAGAGCTAATTAAACTAAACGTCGTAACTCCCTTGCTCCAATATCACGTCGAAAATAAACCGAAGGAAACCGCACTTGTTCACAGTAGGCGTATGCATCGTGCGCTGCTGCCTCTAAATCTTTACCCAAGGCTGTGACACCTAATACGCGTCCACCATTCGTCAGGATTTTACCCTCATCACCCAATCTTGTCCCGGCATGAATAACATGAATATTTTCCGGAGTATTTTTGGGGAAATCAATGATTTCTCCACTCGGGTAGGTTTCCGGGTAACCCTGGCTTGCCAGCACTACGACACATGCGCTTTTATTTTTAAATTTTACGGCTTCGGGCTCCAAAGTGTTAGTCGCGCAAGCGTAGATCAGCTTAATTGGGTCTGTATCGATCAAGGGAAGTAAAACTTGTGTTTCAGGATCACCAAAACGGACATTAAACTCTATTACTTTTGGCCCCTCGGCAGTAATCATAATCCCGATATAGAGAGCTCCATGATAATCTATATCTTCACTCTTCAGTCCCGCAAGCGTCGGTTCAATAATGTCCTTATTAATTTGCAGCTGAATCTTATCTGTTACAACCGAGGCAGGCGCGTAAGCTCCCATTCCCCCAGTATTGAGACCGGTGTCATTTTCACCAATACGCTTGTGGTCCTGGCTGGGTGGCAGTGCCAGATATTTCTCTCCTGAAACAATTATATGAATGGATGCTTCCTCTCCCTGTAAATATTCTTCGATCACAATTTCTTTTCCGCTCGCACCAAATAATTCTCCAGAGAGCATCTTTTGAATACAGGATTCAGCATCTTTTTTATTATCGGGAATAATGACGCCTTTACCCGCCGCTAACCCATCGGCTTTTATGACGATGGGAAATGAACGTTCTCTCAGGTAATCCAATGCTGGCTCCAATTGTGAAAAAGTTGCTGAATCTGCCGTGGGGATCGCGTATTTAGCAAGAAACTGTTTGGTAAATACCTTGCTCCCTTCCAAGCGAGCCGCTTTTCGGTTAGGGCCAAAGGCAGGTATATTTTCGGCCTGGAGCGCGTCTATGGCTCCCAGGCAAAGAGGGATTTCTGGTCCGACTATAACGAAATCAACCTGTTCTTCTTTTGCCAGGTTAACAATACTTTTTACATCATCCACATCGACTGAACGGCAACTAGTGTCCATAGCCATGCCGCCATTTCCAGGTGCTGCAATGACGCTTTTTACCAATGGACTTGCTAGACAAGCACGGACCATCGCATGCTCCCTACCTCCTGAACCAATTATCAACACTTTCATATAGTTTATCTTTTGTTAATAGGCATTCATAGAAAGGCAAATTAATTGCAGGGTAAAGTTTTGAATTACAGCTTTTCAACAGTGAATATGTGACTGGCATTACGTGATCATTTAAATTTGTATTCATCATCTATAATTGAATTGTCTTATATTTCTTTATGACCTGATATTTATTCATGCGGATTTATTTTATGGGTATTTGCGGGACGGCAATGGGCAATACCGCAATCATGTTAAAAAGACAAGGTCATACAATTTACGGGGCAGATACAGGTGTCTACCCACCCATGTCCAATGTGCTGGCAGATGCAGGTATTGCGATCGTGGATGGTTTTAACTCTAAGAATCTGGAAGATCTCACACCTGATTTAGTCGTAGTGGGTAATACTATTTCACGTGGAAATCCTGAAATAGAATGGCTACTCGAATCGAGGCGATTTGCGTTTACATCATTACCAGCTCTGCTCCAGGAATTTCTCTTAAATGATCGTATTAACGTTGTCGTTACCGGTACGCATGGGAAAACAACAACCAGCTCAATTGCTGCTTATCTCCTGGATAAGGCGGGTTCTGTCCCGGGTTATCTTATTGGTGGCATCCCGTACGATCTGCCCGCGGGAGCTTGTGAAGGAAAAAAAGGCGGACCTTTTGTCATAGAGGGAGATGAATACGATAGCGCATTTTTTGATAAGCGGAGCAAATTTATACATTATCTGCCTACTATCCTTGTTATCAATAACCTTGAATTTGATCACAGTGATATATTTCGAGATCTAGCTGATGTGAAGCGCAGCTTCAGTCATTTATTGCGCATTGTCCCCGCCAATGGTCATGTCCTAATTAATGGTGACGACGATAACATTGTCTCGCTTCTCCCTGTCCCCTGGACGCATAGCATCAAGGTAGGTGTTGGCGAGGAAAACGAATTACGCATCGGTGATTTTCAAGAGTCGCCAAATGAAACCCATTTTAATCTCTATTGGCGTGGGGAGCTATGGGGTGGTGTCAATTGGAGTCAGCCAGGGCTCTTTAACGCGCGCAATGCAGCGATGGCGGCTTTAGCCGCAGGTTTAACATTACACCCTGAAAATCCAACCATGTTATCACTTGAGGAGATCAATAATTTTACAGGCGTCAAACGGAGACAGGAATTACTGATCAATAATAAGAGGATTAATTTACTGGAAGATTTTGCTCATCATCCAACGGCAATTGAACAGACGTTGGAATCCCTTCGCAGTCGCTACCCCGATCATAAAATTACCGTTGCTTTTGAACCGCGTAGCAATACATCAAGATCCGATGTTTTTCAGCAAGAGTTCACGCGTTCATTGAGTGCTGCTGATCAGGTATTGATTGGCGCTGTCCATGAGGGACAAAAATTACTTCCCGACTCCAGACTCAATACTACGCAACTCGCGGCTGATCTAAATAGTGATAATATTTCCGCTCAGGCATTTTCGAGTAATTTAGCATTGTTGGAATCATTGTGGAAGCTAACTTTAAAAGCGATAGATCAAGACCAGGTTATAATTTTATTCACCAATGGTTCATTCGACGGAATTATTCCAAAATTAGTAAAACGAATTGAGAATATTTGAGCTTAAAAAGCGCAGCCTGGTATCACTTGATATTTTTAAATAGTATTTTCGAATTTCGGTTACTCTCCAGAAGAGTTTTGAGGCGAACTTCAGGTAAATCTTTTTTTGTGCCTTCAGAAAATTCACATATCTCATAAAAAAATGAAAAACTTTGCGTTGTCAGGGCGATAATCTTTTCACGGCCGAGACGGATAGCTTCGCTACACGCGAAATCGACCATTTTTTTACCTGCGCCTTTTCCTTGATAAAAAGGAAGGACATAAACGGCGGCCAGTTCCATTACCGCGTCATCAGGATAATCAACTAAACAGGAACATGCGACGATGCTTTCATCGATCTCGAGGACATAAAAGCAATTGATTTCGTCCATAATTGAATCATGCGTTCGCGGTTTCAGAATCTCGTCTTTAGCCGCGGTTTTCGTAATGTTATAAATGATCTGAGCATCTGTGTCTACGGCTTTCCTGATCTGTTGATACTCATTACCATGAATCATCGTCCCGATTCCTTCACTGGAGAATACCTCAGTGAGGAGGCCATCATACAGTCGGCCGTCGATGATGTGAGCACGTGGGACACCGCGTGCAATCGCTTTCACTGCATGATAAGTTTTACTTCGGATATTCTCATCAATTGACTGTAGATTTTCATCGCAGGTTTTTTGAATATCATCAAAAGTGATGTTGCGAATAAATTTTCCGTTTATCGTGATCCCGGGGTGAAGAGAAAGATAGATGAGTTTTGACGCATCGAGACCAATTGCCAATTCAGCTGCCAGGTCATCCGAATTTATACGTAGCGAAACTCCAGATCGACTAAAAGCTATGGGCGAGAAAATAGGTAGAATAGCTTCTTTCAGTTGATGACTGATGAAATCAATATCAATTTTATCAACTTTCCCTCGATTAATTTGATCCTCACCGCCTACGATACCCACTTCAGTGGCGCGAACGGCATTGCTGAGTGAGCACTTCATCCCCTTTTGCGTGAGACCTTGGGTCGTGATATGGCTGACGTGCGCCGCTGCTTTTATAGCCAAGGCAAGTGTTTCCCCATCGATTACCCCCTCTCCGTGAGCATCGGATAGTGTCACCTTTTCTTTATTAGCTAATTGTTTGAGCTGTTCGCCGATACCGAAAACGATTACAATCTTAATACTTAAACTTCGCAATACAGCGATATCCAGTAACAGATTTTCAAAATTTTCGTTCTCAATAACACTGCCATCGATGGCAATAACGAAAATATGGTCTCGGAAGAGGGGGACATATTTTAATATGCCTCTTAAATCAACTGGTTTGATATCTGAAATATTTTAGCCTGTATTAAATATTTTAGTATCGATTGAAATAGTGAAGATTTTCACATATAGTTAATCATCATAAAGCTACAGAGGATGGGCAATCGGATAAGCTAAATCCTCACGCAAGAAGGAAGATATTTAGCAATTAAATTCAGAAAATATCAAATTACTGAAAAAGAAAAAATTTAATCCGGCTCATCGTAATCACCGAGAGGCTCTTCAAAGCACCACAATGGATTCGTTCCCGGGCGTGAATATTTTTCGGTAATTTGTTCCAGGCGTTGAGCGAGATCGCGCATTAAGCGCCAGGTGAGATGGGGACGAGTGCGTATAATCTCATCAATCCCCTGAGAGAGATAGACGACTCTGCAATCTGTTTCGGCTTTTACATTGCAGCTGCGCTCTCGTCCTAAAATATCGCTCATCTCCCCAAAGATCGTCCCTGGTACCTTCAATTTACCTACAACTTTTCCCCCCTTAAGAACGTTCAATGTTCCCGAGCGCAGTATAAAAAACCCTTTTCCATCTTCACCCTCTTTTATGATCAGGTCGCCGGGCTTATAATTGATTACTTTACTCATAATATAATATTAAATTGCAATGTGACCTTGCTTTCAAGCATTCTGTTCACGAGCAAGTTTTAAAGTTAAATAAGATTGCATTCAAGTCAATTGAGCGAGCATAAATCCAATATAATATCTGACCTATTTGAAGAAAAGATTCAAGAATTTCTTGCTTATCTTGAATTAGAGAAAGGAATGTCTGCGCATACGGTTGAAAATTATCAGCGTGATTTGTTTCAATGCGCTGAGTATCTCACTTCATTAAAAATCAATAACTGGCGGAATGTTGAGAGTGAGCATGTGTCTTTATGGATAAGTACGCTATCACGAAAAAAATTTGCGGTCGCCAGTATTGCGCGTAAACTTTCAGCGGTCAGAATGATGGCACGGTATTTAATTAAGGAAGGTTACTGTAAAGATGACATGACCGCCCTTATCACCGGTCCTAAGGTTTCTCGCCGGCTGCCCATAACCCTTACGGTCGAGGAAATAAATAAGCTTCTTCATGCACCTGATTCCAAGACACCCCAGGGCATACGTGACCTCGCGATAATCGAATTATTTTACAGCAGTGGATTGCGTGTTTCTGAACTGTCGGCATTGGCATTGCATGAAGTGAATTTGGAAAATGAATACTTGAGGGTAACCGCGGGGAAAGGTGATAAGCAGCGAGTCGTTCCGATCGGGAGCAAAGCGCGGGAAGCAATAGAAGTCTATCTTACCACTTCACGTCCGAAATTAGTGAAATCCAAAACGGGGAGCGCGCTTTTTATCAGTAATCGAGGTCAAGCAATCTCGCGCAAGACAGTTTGGCTGATGCTTAAAAATTACGCCGAAAAAGCGCATATCAATAAACCGGTAAAGCCCCATATTCTGCGCCATTCATTTGCTACGCACTTGCTAAGTGGTGGAGCCGATTTAAGAGCCATTCAAGAAATGCTTGGGCATGCTGATATTACCACGACGCAGATTTATACGGCAGTAGAAGAAAAACGTCTCATAGAACAGCATGAAGAGTTTCATCCTCGTAAGGATCGAACCGCTTAAATCGTTGTTCTCGATGGTGGGAAAAGAACACTTATAGTCATGAGCTGCTCTTATCGACTCAACAGGCTCATAAGGAAAACGACACAGACGGATATGCTCATAATAATGAGTGATAAAATGACGGCTTGACCAATTTCTCCAGATTCTATGGCAAAAAATATCGCAATGGGCACAGTCTGAGTTTGACCGGGAATATTACCGGCAATCATAAGTGTGGCACCGAATTCCCCCAGCGCTCTCATGAAACTCAACACGATTGCAGCGGCCATACTGGTCCAGCATAAGGGGATCATAACCACCCAGATGATTTTCCATTCGCTGAACCCAAATATTCGAGCGACATCAAGTAGATTGGGTTCGATTTGTAGAAAAGCCGCGCGAACAGTTTGATACATGAGGGGGAAGGTAACTACCGTGGCGGCAAGTACAGCTGCGGGCCAAGAAAAAATGATGGAGACTCCGATCGAGGAAAGCGCTTCCCCAATGGGGGATTGTCTCCCAAAGATCATCAGCAGACATAGACCTATTACCGTTGGTGGTAGAGCGAGAGGGAAGAGGAGTATGCCATCGAGGATATTGAGGCCACGATGTTTATAGCGTAAACGCCACCGTGCAGTCAGGACACCTAAGACAAAAGTGATAGCAGTTGCCGCCGACGCGGTTTTTAATGAAAGCCACAGAGGTGTGAGATCGATCATTGTTAAAGGGCTTATTCAGTGAGCTGTGGGGACAGCTCTTCATCTGTGCGAAAACCATAATCTTGAAATAATTTCAAGGAACTTTTCTCTTCCACGAAATGCAAAAAAGTGTTCGCCAGTTCAGAGTGAGGAGTGTTTTGAATAATCGCATGATAGTAATTAATGGGCCGATGGGTTGTAGGATCTACAGTAGCAACAATTCTAATATTTTTAGATTTTAGAGCATCTGTCTTATAGACAAGACCGGCCTCGACATTTTTACTTTCAACATAAGTAATTGTCTGAAGTGCATTTTTTGCGAATACCAGTTTAGGACGAAGAATTTCAAGGAGCTCCATCGAGCGAAGCGTATCCATCGCATAACGTCCCACCGGGACAGAATTAAAATCTCCAACGGCTATCTTATCCACGCTCGGCCCATTCAAATCAGTAAAGTCATTTATCATGGAATTGGTATTGTGGGTAATCAGAACAAGGCTATTAGCGAGGATAGATTGATGAGAATCCCTTTCAACTAAGCCTTTATTAAGCAAGGTTTCCATGTCATCCGAAGCAGCGGACATAAAGATGTCGACGGGTGCTCCATTTTCGATCTGATGACGCAGAGAGCCGGAGCTTCCAAAGTTAAAGACTAGCTGGGAGTGGGGATAGGTGAGCTTGAATTGATTGGCAATATCCATTAGAGGTGCGCGCAAGCTTATCGCAGCTGAAATTGTCAATGCTTCCCTTTTAGCACATGATATTAAAGCAACCGTTAAAAAAGCCGCGGTTAAACCGGTAATCATTGCTAAAGTGGATTTCGATATCATTAATCGTTTGCCTAATTGATTTTTCGCTCGCGATATTTCCAGCAGTTCATCCTAGTTATGGCAATGGAAATTATATTTATGGGGACAGGTACTTCTCAAGGTGTTCCGATGATTGCCCATGATCACGATGGGATTGATCTTGAGAATCCTAAAAATTGGAGATCGAGAAGCAGTATTCATGTGATAATGGATGGGTGTCATATCCAGGTAGACGCTGCTCAGGAATTTAGGCTTCAATGCATAAAAAATAATATTCGGCAAATTGATAATTTTATTCTTACGCATAGTCACGCCGATCATATTTTGGGGATGGATGATCTTCGTCGATTTTGCGATTTGCTGGGGGGCAATTCAATGCCGATATACAGTACTGAATTGGGACTCAGCAGGGTTCGAGAAATTTTTCCCTATGCGATAAGAGATAAACCTGAGTTTCGGGGGTATCCCGCTTTTCAATTAAAAGAAATACCACCGCTCCTGGAATTAGATGCCGGGCGTATTTATACAACCTTGCTGCCGCACGGTAGAATGCAAGTGCTGGGGCTCGTTTTTGAAGAACGCAGCAGTGGGAAAAAAATCGCTTATTATACTGACTGTAAAGAAGTAGGACCGGAGCAGAGAGAGCTCGCTCGCAGCGCCGATATAGTCATTCTTGATGCTTTACGCCCCAACCCTCATCCCACACATATGTCTATTGAGGAGGCTCTGGAAACGGCACTGGATATTGGTGCTCCCCAGACCTATTTTACACATATGACTTTTATGGTAGACCACGAAACATATAACAGGCAATTCCCCCAAGGGGTTTCCCTGGCTTATGACGGCTTGCGGATTAGTCTCTAATTCGAGGTAATTAATCCAAAGGAAATGCAGGCTGTAAAAGTTAACCGAGGAGCCTATGCTTCTTTTCTTTGAGTCTTTTTGGCGGAAATTGATTCTGTAAATTCGCCGATCGCACGATATTTCTGATACCTTTCCTCGATTAATTTGTCCGCTGATTTGCCTTGTAACTCTTTTAAGTGTCTTCCGATTGCGGTGCGGAGAATTTCAGCAGCTGCCTGGTGATCGCAATGAGCTCCGCCATAGGGCTCTTCAATAATTTCATCAGCAATCCCCAGCTTAATTAATTCTTTAGCATTTAATTTTAATGATTCAGCTGCTTTTACTGATTGATCGCGGTTGCGCCAAAGTATCGCGGCACAGGCTTCGGGTGGGCAGATTGAGTAATAGGCGTATTGTAAAACTAATATGCGGTCAGTTACCCCAATACCGAGAGCACCACCTGAGCTGCCTTCACCAATGACGACTGAGATAAAAGGCACTTTTAATCGACTCATTTCCCGCAGGTTAACCGCAATCGCTTCAGCTACGTGTCTTTCTTCGGAGCCGATACCGGCGTAGGCTGCCTTAGTATCAATCAAAGAGATGATCGGCATATTAAATTTTTCAGCCATCTTCATTAATCGCAATGCTTTACGATAACCTTCCGGTAATGGCATACCAAAATTACGCGCAAGATTTTCTTTTGTATCGCGACCTTTTTGCTGCGCGATAATCATAATCGCTTTACCTTTAAAAAAAGCCGTCCCACCAATTATTGCCTTGTCATCCCCAAATCGTCGATCGCCGTGAAATTCCTGGAAATCGGTAAAAATGATATTTATATAATCCAACGCGTAAGGACGCTTAGGGTGTCGGGCGAGTTGAACTATTTGCCAGGAAGTCAGGTTTGAATAAATTTCACGTTTAGTCGCATCGATCTTTTTTTCTATAGCTTCAATTTCACTCGTTAAATCAAGGTTCTGTGCCATTGACTTCCGTTTAAGTTCGTCGAGCTGCTTCTCTAAATCACGAAGCGGCTTTTCAAATTCGAGTGTGAATTGTGAATTTTCCATATTGAGGAGAGATTAAGAAATAGGTTCCATTTATACACAATGCATATGAATGGTGAAAATAATTACTAATGTCGGAATATTTTATTCTGTATTATTTATTCTGTGGAGATTGTAAATCGTCTTTCCAGTTTAACATCCGAGCTTGAGCGCCAAATTTTTCGGCGGTTGTTTTGTCTCCGAGTTCCATCCAAATACGAGAGAGACTAGTGTTAATGTGAATATCTTTTGGGCTGAGCGCATAGGCTTTTTCCGCAGCTTGCAATGCCCGATCAAAAAATTTATCCGAATAATAGACTTCCGCTAAAGCATGCCATGCTTCAAAGGATTGAGAATTAATATTTATTGCCTGTTCAAGCTTTTTAATGGCCTCCTCATTATCGCCCAGGGTAAAATCCAGCGTCGCGTCCTCAACGAGGGTCTGCACATCTTGATTATTCATCTTAGAACTAAAGCTTGAGCATGCAATATTCTCAAGCATTGACGAGCATATTTTTCATTATTGATAGCTCTACGGTGATAGGAGCAGGTGATTTAATCATAGAATTTGTGTATTGTAATTTATATTAAAAAAAACGAAGTTTTTTACCTTTTAGATGTAAAACGTTAATAATAGATAGCTATAAGCTAAAAGAATAAGGACGGAGTTTAAAATTTATGGATAAATGGAAAGAGAATAAAATTTATGAAATTCGCCAATCCTCGATTCACAATAGGGGAGCGTTTGCGATCCAGGATATTCCGGAAGGAACGCGTGTAATTGAATATATTGGTGATAAAATAACAAAGGCTGAATCTGAAAAGCGCAGCATTCGAATGATTGACAAAGCTAAAAAGACTGGTCGCGGTGCAGTTTATATTTTTGAGCTTAATAAGCGCCATGATATAGATGGGAGCGCCAATTATAACACCGCTCGTTTTGTCAATCATTCATGCGATCCTAATTGTGAGACAGATATTATCCGTGGTCGGATATGGATAATTGCGCTCCGCGATATTAAGAAGGGTGAAGAACTTTCATATGACTATGGTTATGATCTGGATGACTTTCGCGATCATCGGTGTCGTTGCGGAAGTGATAAATGCGTGGGATACATCGTTAACCAAGAGCAATGGGGTAAATTAAAGAAAATCTTAACGAGTGAAAAAAAGAAAAAAAAGAAAGTGAAATAGAACAAGAATGCTCGATTAAAATTGGTTTTTTATGTATAGAAGCTCTTCTTTGAAAATGATATGACAATAATCTCATGGAATGTTAATGGGATACGTGCGGCGATAAAAAAGGGTTTTCTCGATTTTTTTAATAAATCGAAACCCCATATACTTTGCCTGCAGGAAATTAAAGCATTAGCTGAACAGGTGGAATTAGAATTACCCCCCGGATTTAAACAATATTGGAATTCAGCTGAAAAAAAAGGTTACTCAGGGACGGCCATTTTCAGCAAGATGGAACCCCAAGATGTTGTTTGCGGGATTGGGGTAAAAGAAGGTGATACTGAAGGTCGAGTTATAACTTTGGAATTCTCCGACTTTTACCTCGTAAACGTGTATACCCCAAACGCAAAAAATGATTTATCACGATTGAAGTTTAGAGAAAAAATTTGGGACCCCGCTTTTCTTAAATATTTAAAGAAACTGGAGAAAAAGAAACCAGTCGTCTTTTGTGGTGATTTAAACGTTGCTCATCAAGAAATAGACCTCGCCAACCCCCAGAGCAACCGGCATGATGCAGGTTTTACCGACGAGGAACGGTCAGGATTTAATAATATAGTCAATGCGGGATTTCTCGATACATTTCGTGAATTTGAACCGGGTCCCAATCATTATACCTGGTGGTCATATCGGACTAATGCCAGAGCAAGAAATATCGGTTGGCGCATTGATTATTTTGGCATCTCCCCTCTATTGAGACCGAGGTTGAAAAAAGCTTTTATTCTACCAGAAATAATGGGGTCTGACCATTGCCCGGTCGGGATTGTATTAAAGAAATAAATTTGAGGGAAAAGTTAGAAGCGCAGATTAGCTGCGATCCTATATATCATTACCTGAAAGAGAATTGATGGTATCTAATAATACCTGAAGTTTGAAGGGTTTTACTATTTTTGCATCCACTAGATTGTACTCACCATCCCGAGATGATCCTGGGCATCTAATCGCCCCCCTCCCGACATGGCGATAATTCGTGTGTGTGAATCTAATTTACGCATTTCGATAATCGTTTCTATTCCCTCTTTTATAGGCATAATAATATCTATAAGTACTAGACCAGGGCTCTCATTTTTAAATAAAGTGATGGCCTCCTCACCATTTCCAGCTTCAAATACTAAATAATTAATCGATTCCAGAACTTTCTGTAAACTTTGTCGCAGGTTTACATCATCCTCTGCGATAAGTATCTTCTTCATAAGTGGATTTGAAACATTAACCCTCTATTAACAATCGATGACTGAACCCTGATGGCTGAGATATCTAATTATTATCGAAAGGTTTATATTCAAAGAAAAACGGTTGATAGGCGCGAGCTGTTACTCGCTTGCTTCTCTTCATTGGCGCTTGAAATTTCCATTTCTTAATCGCGGTCAGTGCGGCAACCGCAAAATAATCATTTGATGAAGATTTGATTCCAGCGGCTTTGACTTTGCCTGTGGGATCAATAAAAAATTCTACCAGGACTTGCCCACTTGCTTCAGCTTCCCACATTTCCTGAGGATAAACGGGTGATATAGATTTACTAATTTTTGGCTCATGATCCAATTCATTGATGTCGCTTACCATAAACAGTGATCTATTTATCGTTTTATTCTTGAACATCGCTTCATCGATAATTGATGCATCGACGATACCACCACCACCACTTTCTAAGGTATAGCTTGCTTTAACAAATACCCGACTCGCGTAGGCTTCGCCATTGACGATTCTAGGAGAAAATTCCCATCTCTTTATCGCTCTGATCGTTGATCGGGCAAAAGCTCGGTGCGATGCAGCAAATTCGATAAACTCATTCTGAAGGCCTTTATTGTCGACGATGAACACAATGATTGCAAATCCTTCGGTTACTCCTGTTTTTGCAACGTTTGCAGGTAAGATTGGTTTAACTGCTTTAAGCACCTGTAAGTCTTGATTAAGACTTTTATCCTCTCCGCTATTTCCGAGGAGAGGAAGGTGCAAACAAAGAATAAACAGATTAATAAGGCAGCAAGAATGGAATATCGAATATAAGGACTTCATTACTTATAATCAGGTTATTTGTGATATGGCTGAGGAATGCTGATTGTAATTACACCTTATATTATATGACTAAATGCATTTATTTCAAAGTATATAAGTGAATTCTTTATTTAAAATTGAATTAGAGTAATTCTAATTAATGGCTCTTGATAAATCGATAGATTCTATTGTAAATTTTAGAATGAAAGTGCCCTCGGTTCTGTTTATTTGTTCGTCGGTCTTAATCTTTTCGCTTCCTGTCATAGCAGCGATGAGCAAGAATTACAAAATCCCGATCATTGACCTGGCGGCGGAATCAGAACGGCAAATAATTGTGGATCGAGAACCGGGTCAATATTTAGGCCATCCCACTACAGTTTTGCTCGAGGATAATAAGACAATGATTGTCGTTTATCCTAAAGGTCACGGCAAGGGAGCTATTGTAATGAAAAAGAGTGACGATGGGGGGTTGACCTGGAGCAATCGGTTGCCGGTACCTGATAATTGGAAGTCTTCTCTGGAGGTGCCAACTATTTATCGAGTTATGGATTCGAACGGCCTGAAACGTTTAATCCTGTTTTCAGGATTATACCCCATTCGCATGGCAGTTTCAAATGATAATGGGAATGTTTGGACAGCTTTAGAACCGATTGGGGATTTTGGAGGGATCGTGGCAATGGCAGATATGGTCCGTCTTAAAAATGGAAACTACATGGCTCTTTTTCATGATGATGGAAGATTTATTAAAGGTGGGCAGAATGACCGCGGGCAGTTTTACGTCTATAAAACGATTTCTAAAGATGGCGGTTTGAATTGGAGTAGACCAAAAGTGATAGTATCGCACGCCCTGGCCAATCTCTGTGAACCAGGATTGATTCGTTCTCCCGACGGTAAGGAGTTGGCGATGCTTATGCGTGAAAACAGTCGACAATTTAATTCATATGTCAGCTTCAGCGATAACGAAGGTGAATCCTGGAGTGAACCACAAGAATTACCAGCGGCTTTGACCGGTGATAGGCATAAACTGCGCTACGCTTCTGATGGAAGATTGATTGCTACCTTTCGCGATACGACACATATTTCGCCAACGAAAGGAGATTGGGTTGGATGGGTAGGTAGCTATGAAGATATTAAATTTGGCCGCGAGGGGCAATATCGCATTCGATTCATGGATAATCATCATAATAGAGATTGTGCTTACCCGGGATTAGAGCTCTTGCCTGATGGGACGTTCGTCACTACTACTTACGGGCATTGGACAGAGGGTGAGGAGCCGTATATCGTAAGTGTCCGCTTTAAAATCGAAGAACTCGATGCTCGAGCAAAAGAGGGGAATGGCGGATTAAACTCTAACTAAATTTACACTTGTTAATGTAGAGGGAACATTTATTCATCCCAAAAGACCTAAGTAGTTAATTTTATTAAAATGGAACACCTACAATACTACCTTGCCCCCCTTCTCATTTTCACACTAACCCATGCGTTAGCCCAGAGTTCAATCCCTACGGTAATTCAGCCGATAGCGGATATTACTGACCCAGCGACCGATGAGCCGATAGTTATTAATTTAAAGGAATTCTTTGAAATACCGGGGGTTGAAGAACCAATAGTGCATTTTGAAACGAGCCTCGGCTCATTCAATGTGGATCTATTTGCTTCGGAAACACCCAATACCGTTAATAATTTCCTCAATTATGTAGATGATGGAGATTACACAGACACAGTAATTCATTTCTCTGAAACACAGTTCTTTGGTATCATTCAAGGCGGGACCTATACAGTAATCCCAATCCCTTTTGATCCCATACCGACAGATCCTCCAATTGTAAGCGAAGCCGGGCTTCTGCATAATAGAGGAACGATTGCAACGTCAGTTAATAGTGGTAATCCCAATAGTGCCACGAGTGGTTGGCATTTCAATATTTTTAATAATGGAGATTTTTTCCCTAATAATACAGTATTTGGTGATGTGATTGGAGCTGGGATAGGTGTAATCAATGACATCTCTCTCCTCAATGTTACATTTTTAAGTGGCGACGTAATCCCTCGGCTTCCTGTTATCAATTATTTAGGAGGAGTATTGACCACCGATAATTTTGTTTTCGTGCGTTCTATAATTCGCCTGCCGTTATACCCGGAAGAAACGAGAGAAAATGCGGTCATAAGGTATGAAATTGATAATAATAATCCTAATTTGGTTACGGCCTCACTTAATGGATCAATTTTAAAGCTCTATCGAAATCCCGACCAGACGGGGACAGCTGAGTTTACGGTGCGTGCTGTAGATACAGATGATATTATGACTGAAAGCTCATTTCGTGCTACTTATAACTCTCTTCCTACCGCGCCAGTAGGTATAGTTCTTGAAGGAACTGGCAATGTTGTCGGCGAGAATATAGTACATCCAAGTGGAAATATTTTTGACCAGGTATTAATGACTGGTGAGAGCATTAAACTGAGAGCGAAGACTAATCAAATTACACGGGTTTCGTTTTTGGATGAAGATGATGATATCGTTCAGGTAGAGTTTTCGGGTACCGGATTAGTGTCCGTTGATTTGGATCCCGCAACATTTTCTCCTCCTGCGCCACCCGTTAAATATAACCAACCGACCGTAAATTATGTCAAAGGGCGTCCCACAGTACGCGTAGAAGGATCGGATGAAAGTACTTTTCTAAGTATCTTCACGGTGGGCAAGATCAATGCGGTAAACCAGGCATTATTTCCCGAGGGAGTAGTTTATGATGCTGAAGCGGATGTGACTTTAGTGGAAGTGATCAACTCGACGGCGATTGGAGGCATGCAAATGTCGAATGTTTCATTTGCTGGAAGTGAGGGAAGAATCGGTGTTGATGCGCGCAGGGTAAAGATAGCGACACGATTAACAGTAGGAGATATTGATGCCAGTGATCTCGCGGTGCCTCATTTGTTATTTGAGCCGGGTTCGTTTACGGTAAATGTACCAAATTCAGGAATGCGCATTACCGGTGGGGACCTGATTCAAAGTAATGGATTGCAAGCGATTTTAGTAGCTGAAAACGACTTAACAGATCCTGGATTTACGACATTGATCGCACAAAATAACTTCAAATCGGACGAGACTCCGCAACCGACACAAAATATAGATGTGGTTTTTGCGAATGAAGATGGCATTATCATCCCCATTGCGATCGTAGCAACGACGATTGAGTAATCTCAAAATTTGCGGAAAAAACAATTGCGGTAGCCTATGCTATTAGAAGCAATAGGGGATTTTGTTAGAGTGATAATTGTGCGGTAATTCTTTTCATCGCCGAGTGATTGGAGATTTGAGATAAAGCTTTTTGTAGCAAACTCTTACCTGGTTCGATTCGCGGCCACGGCGATGCACCTGAAGGATGGGGGAGAGGGATAATATCGATTTTGTTGTTATTATATAGGGTATTAAAACTATGACCTATGATGTCAGCCAATGCTGAGCATTTCATGAATTGAGTAATAGCTAATTTACCCACTGGGATAACTAATTCGGGGTTAAGAATGCTGAATTCTGATTTCAGCCAATTGGCACAATTAGCAATTTCCTCGGTGTCGGGAACACGATCCCCCCCTTCTTCTTTTTACCGGGATAGCATCTGCATACCGCGGCCATATATATATGCTTGCGAAACTGCTCTTCGTTTAATCCGCAGGAATTTTCGAACCATTGAAATAACACCTTCCCCGCAGTCCAGGCAAAGGGTCTCTTCAAAAGGGGTTCTCTCGCCCCTGGTGCCTGTCCAACGAGTATTATTTTACTGACCACAGACGGACAAGTCACTACTGGTTTATGCATCTTAGGGCAGGAGTTACATGCCTGTAATCGTTTAAGATGCTGTTCTAATTCGGCTTTTGGTAAATGATTCAATTAAAAGTTATTTACTGTGTTCAAAATCTCGATTGACAGAAGAGAAAATGCCTGTAAATCAATCATAAGTTAATGATTTATGAGTCAATGGAGCAAAACAAAGATTGCTATTTAAGTCTCTATATATTTAATTGCTGATAGTCCTTTGCGATCTGGTTTTGACACCGGTTTAAATAAATCTTCTGTATATATGAAATTAAATATTCCCTATGATAAAATCAACTGGACAACGAGCAGTTTCCTTATTGGATCCGCGTTTCTCGCGGTCACTGCAGTGCCTCTGTATCTCTGGCACTATGGATTGGATTGGTTCCAGGTTTCTTTATTTCTGTTCTATTTTATTTCTACCGGCCTGAGTATTACCCTGGGCTACCACAGGCTTTTTGCGCACGTATCTTTTAGGGCCAGTTGGCCGGTAAGATTGTATGTTCTTGTATTTGGTGCAGCAGCCTTTCAGGAATCAGCCCTCGCGTGGGTTTCTGATCATCGCAATCATCACAAACACGTAGATCACAATCCTGATCCCTACAACATTAACAAGGGCTTTTTTCATGCGCATATTGGATGGCTCCTATTTAGGCTTCATCCTGATCAACCCTTAGATAATGTTGGGGATTTAGAAAGAGACCCTCTCGTCACGTGGCAGCACCGCTTGTGGCTTCCTATAGCGATCATCGCCGGCTATATTGTACCCACAATTTTGGGCTATCTTTATGGCGGCCCACAAGCAGCTCTGGGAGGTTTGCTAATTGCGGGTGTCGGAAGAGAGTTTTTTGTCCAGCACATGACATTTTTAATAAACTCCTATTGCCATACCTTCGGGAAACGCCCCTATTCCAGTAAATGCAGTGCGCGTGATAGTACATTTATAGCATTTTTTACTTTTGGAGAGGGCTACCACAATTTTCATCATGAATTTCAGCACGATTATCGAAATGGTGTAAAATACTGGCATTTCGATCCAACGAAATGGTCGATCTGGCTCTTGAACAAATGCGGGTTTGTGAAAAATCTTCGTAGAGTTAGCAGAGAAAAGATATTACTTTCTGAACTTGAAGAGATGAGATATCTCGTCGATGAGAGAATTGAAACCTGTAATATTCATTTGACCGATAGTACGCGACAAATTCTGCAGCACTCCCTAGAATATCTGCAGGATATCTCTTTAAAACTGTCAATAAGATACAAGGAAGTGCAAGAGGCAGTGGAGCAGAAGATCGAGCTATCCCGGGGGACTCTGTCTGAATGGCGGCGGGAAATTAATGAAGCAAAGATATACTTAAATTCCATTTCCCAAATGGAATTTAATTTTCAAGCTTCGACCTGATCCATTCTTTAAAAAAAGACGGTGGATAATCCCTTGTCTTTCAGCAGCAATCTATTGCTGAAGATCATTATTTGCTGGCGATTACCTATATAAAAGCACCATCCTGCATGTGTAATATATAGTCACACTTTTGTGCTAGATCGACATTGTGAGTGGCTAGAAGAATGGCATGGCCTTTCTCGCGGGATATTCGCTGAAGAATATCAAATATTCGATTCGAATTTTTTAGATCGAGGTTCCCTGTTGGTTCATCTGCTAATATGAGAGAAGGAGAATTGGCAAGCGCACGAGCAATGGCTACTCGCTGCTGTTCACCTCCGGATAATTGATGAGCCGGCCGGTCTGCTTTTCCTTCTAATCCAACTTCAGCGAGGAGATTCTGAGCTTGGGCTTTCATTTCGGATAAAGGTAGTTTCCGTTGTTTGAGCATCGGTAAAATGACATTCTCGGTTACGTTGAACTCTGGAAGTAAAAAATGAAATTGAAAGATGAAGCCGATGAAATCGTTTCGCGCCTGTGTACGCTCTCGGTCTGAGGCATTCGTCATCGATTTTCCCTTGAGGACAATTTCTCCCGATTCTGGTCGATCGAGCAAACCCGCTAGAAATAAAAATGTGCTTTTACCACATCCAGAAGGCCCAACAACAGCACAAACTTTTGCCGGACGCAGCGTGATATTCAATCCCCGTAGAATAGATATTTTATTACCGTTTGCACTCAGGCTATGTTTGATCCCCGTGCATTGTAAAACGGGCTCTTCTTTACTCTTACGATCAATCATTGCCCCGCCCCTCTTATGATTACTGCCGGCTCCAAGCGGGAAGCTTTGCGAGCAGGGATATAGCTGGCTATGAGGACTACAATTAGAGCCGTTATAGCGGCTGCAGCGTAATGCCAGATACTCCAGTTAACGATAAAATGATCGGTCGTGAATATTCCGCTGATACCAATGGGAAGAGCGGAAACCGTATAGGTCATAGCTGCGCCCAAGAGTAGACCGAAGAACGTCCCTATCAAACATATAATCATGCCTTGGATAATAAATACTAAACCAATATCATTACGTGTGTACCCAATCGATCTAAGGATCGCAATTTCACGGCTCTTTTCCATAACGATTATCGCGAGGGTATTGAATATGCCTAAACCCGAAATAATAATGATCGTGGAGACAGTGATAGCAGATGAAAGGCGAAGTGCCCAGAATACATCAAGCCAGACATGTTCTCTCTCCTGCCAACTCTCAACGCTATGCCCCAATACAGAACGCATATGCAAGGCATTTACCGGTGCGCGATTTTTATCATGTAAGTTCACTTGAAGGAACGATACTCCAAAAGGTTTTTTCAGTAATGTTCTGGCTTGATCGAGGTGTGTAAAGACCCAAACTTTATCGATATCAGATACACCCGTTTCATAAATTGCGCTGACACGCATCTGATGGCTTGCGTCCTTTGCCCAAACAACTACATTATCCCCTACATTTACGAGCATACGTTGTGCTAAGGAGTTTCCAATGAGTATTCCATTATGCATGCGACGAAATTCATTTAGATCTCCCCACATTATATATTCTTCCAAGTCGGAGACCGAAAGATGATTATCAAGATCGATGCCATGTAGACTTACACGATTTGTAATGAAATTATTACTCATGCTCACTTCACCGCGAATGACTTCCGATACCGCTGAGACATTGCGGAATTCTTTAACTGCCTTGATCAGTGATCTGGGATGATCAATGCCCTTGATGAATTTACGCCCTTCGGAATGAGCGTAAGAAAAGGGTGATTTAATATCGCGAATTCGATCCAGTTCTATACTGCGCAATGTGCTTTGTGTTTTATCCTGAATGCGAAGCGCGCCTTTAGTTCCCAATATAGTTTTAATAAAAAATATCTCGAACCCGCTAGTAAGTGCCTGTGTGAGAATAATAAAGCCGACTCCAAATATGATGCCCGTCAGGCTCATAATCATAGCCCGCTTTTTTGATCGTAGAAAACGTAAGGCAATACTGATTTCAGGCGGCATTAATCTGGCCTTTATTATGGCACTTTTACTTTATTACCGTGCTTGAATCTATCCAGATCTTCAACGATAACAAGTTCACCTTCTTCTAAGCCACTGAGCACTTCTACATTGTGTAGACCTTGATAGCCTTTAATTACGGGGCGTATTTCTACTTTTCCATTTTTAACTGCGTATACCTGGTCTCCCAGTAATGCTCGGCTGGGTATAATGAGTGTGTTTTCACGCTCAGCAACGATGATATTCGCTTCTCCAGTCAGGCCGGGGGTCAAGCGCTCTTTACTAATATCAACAGAGAGAAAGATACTAAAACGCTGGGTTTCTGGATCATTAGTCGGAAGTAATTGGATTACCTCTCCATTAAATAGATCATCGCCATAACCGAGAAATCTCACAACTGCACGTTGCCCAAGCTTAACTTTTGCAAAATCTTCTTCGTTTATCTTTGCAATCACACGACGTTCATTGGAGATGATTTCTGCAATTCCCGTTCGATCACTGATAAGATCGCCCTCAAATACATCCACGGCTACAATAATTCCGTCAACGGGACTTTTAATACTCATTCTTTTAAAAGTAAGCTGAGTTTGCTCCAGTTCATTTTCTAATCGTTTTAAATTTGCTTCATTATCAATTTTTTCCCGGGCCATTTTTTCAAGCAGTTCGGCCAATTGACGTCGCCGAGCTTTAAGGGTATCGGGTGATGCACTGCCCGTTTCATCCAGTGCTTCGAGGTCCTCCAATTTATCTTTAACTTCCTCGATCTGAAATTTTAGGGGAGATCCCAATTTTAATCTATTCCGAAAAGCTTCCAGTTCGATTTGAATACTTTCGATTTTCAGTTCGAGCTCCGTCGTATCGAGTTGGATGATCGTATCACCGGATTGGACTTTATTCCCGAGTTTTAAAAGACTCGAGATTACGCGACCACTACTTTCAGAGCGGATAGTCAAACGATAGGTTTCCTCGATTTTTAAGTTTGCCGATACCGCATCCACAGCTAGCCCACGTGTAACTTGCTCTGTATATGCGGTTGGTTTGAATGACCAGATGAGGAGGATTATGAGGATAAGAAAAGCCGCGGACCCCAACAGCCATTTGGTCAATTTAATTTCTTTCATCGTTTTGGGGTAAAGTGAAATATTCCATCGCTGGGTCTTGCCCTACATGCGAAAGAAACTCTGAGAGATTGAGGAGGAAATTACTTCGCGAAATATACAGGTCCTTTTGTTTATTAAAAAAATTTAAACGACTTTCCAAGTATTCCAATTCTGAGATTTTATTATCCTCCCACAGTTGATTATCACGATCCCAAAATTTCAGGGTAAAAGGATAGCGGGCTTCGTTCAGCTCCAGTGAGCGAAAAGATAGATCGAGATCGGTAGCCATTTTACGCGCTTCACGACTTAAGTCATTGTTAATTCCAAGCTCTTCTTGTTCGAGTAGACGAATTCGCGCCATACTTACGATTTTTCTACCTTTAGTCGCGAATCCATCAAAGATGTTCCAAGTTAACCTTAGACCACCAAAATATATCAAGGTATCGACATCATTAAATGAAGCTGTATTGTCCTGAACTTGCTGAACGGTGAGGTGAATGTTAAGAAGTGGTCGGTTAATCGATTCAATAAATTTCAGGCTTTCTTTCTCACGTTGAATTTTCTTCGCATTGAGGCTGAACTCAGGGCTTTCTTTATACCCACCATTTATGAAATCGTTTAGTCTTTTCCCAAATAAGTTCTTTTCCAGACTGGGTGAAGGTACCTCGAGGGGGAGCTGATTTAAATTTACCTCCTTATACCCGGTTATATATTCTAATCTTTCAACAATTCGCTGTCCTTTATTTTTATTTCTTTGGATTTCTAATAAGGTTTCCTGTAATTGAATATATTGAAGGGTATAGTCATCTTCAGAGAGGACACCTTGACGTCGTTGTTCATCTAAAACATCAAGATTTTTACAAATAATTTCTTCGCGTAATTTGGCATTTCGCAGGGAAATATTTTCGAGGATAAGAGATAAATAGAGAACACGAATTTCTTGAGCCAGATTCTGATAGAATCGCTCATATTCTTCTTTCGCAAGATGGATATCAATTTCACCAACTTGTTCTCGGGCAACTAAACCTCCCCAATGATAGATGGGTTGGTTTAAAGATAGATTAAAAAAATTACGAAACTCATCTGAATCTTCCCCTTTTTCCCGTTCTCTTCTTTCGTAACCGGCATTAATATCAAAATTGAGATGTGGATATCTATCCGATGAAAAAAGATAGCTCATTCCTTCTGCTTCTGAGATCTTTTGAATTTCTCTTAGCAAGGCGGGAGCTTTCTTGTTCGCGACCGCGTAAATATTCGCCAACTGAGGGAAAAGGTATTCGGGAGTATTAAGCGTTCCGTATTCATTTGCTCGAAGCGCTGGACTCCATGCGATCAACCCCAATATTTGAATGCTAATGAGCCACCGAATTAAGCAGATTAAATTGTTCTTCATGATTGAATGAAAAATAGATAGGAACTCAGTTGCGTATGTTTTCAGATGATTGTTCCGTGTAAAAAAGGGCTCATTCTTTCATCTGTGGCTTAAAAATCAAGATGATTTAACAGTGGGAATATTCGATTCACACCTGTATTAATAATATATATTCAGGAATTAAGATTTAACTTATTCCAAAACGCCAAACTACAGGCTGAAAAAGATTGCTATCAATTTAGTCGTAGGGAAGCCTGATTAATAACGCCTCACGATATGAGGGGAGAATAAATTTTTTTGAAATTTAGTTTCCGATAAACAGTGGATTATCTGAATATTATGTAATCATTGTCTTAATTAATGCAAAGCCAAAAGCCGTCATTAAAAAAAGTATTCCTCATTACCCATGAGTTTTATCCCACGCTTAGAGGGATTTCGGTGTTTCTTCAGGAAATTGCAAAATGTGCCACCCGTATGGGATATCAAATTGTTGTTTGGGCACCAGGGAATGATGCTCTTCGTAATGCCACGTTTCCCTATCGAGTAAAAGCATTGGATTTAAAAGGAACGCAGAGCTGGTTATCGCGGATAAAACTCGGGATAGAATTATTTAGATCGCGTCACCAATTCCATGATGCCATTTTATATTTAGCCGAGCCAGGTCCAGTAAGAACAATGCTCTATCTACAATTGTTCTCAGTAATAAAACCTAAAGCACTATGGATTACACTATATGGTTCAGAAATAAAGAAATTCACTTTTTTACCCTATCGTAAATT
Source organism: Opitutales bacterium (assembly GCA_963692525.1). GTDB lineage: Bacteria > Verrucomicrobiota > Verrucomicrobiia > Opitutales > PNEW01 > PNEW01. The sequence goes on along the minus strand of OY829953.1, from coordinate 3,214,446 downwards.
CCTTTTTAAAAAGTTACTAAATTCAGCTGATCGGGTGAGTGTCATATCCCAATACAATCGCGAGTTCTTGTCTCAAATATTTCCGAACCTGAAACCGAATATTACCATTACAGGTGGCGCGCTTAAATCAGATTACAGCCCTGCGAAAATACAAAAAAAAGAAAAGTCTGGGGATAAAATCATTGTCTTAACGGTTGGTGGAATTCATCCCCGAAAAGGGCAATTGGATTTACTGTCTGCGATGAATGGATTAGAATTGGAACTCAAAAACATAATTGAATATTGGATCGTAGGGCCAATTATCAAAAGATCCTATTTAAAAAGAATACAGGCATACGCAGAAAATAATAAGTTAAAATTTAAATACCTGGGGGTCGTCGATAACAAGGAATTAAGTGAGCTCTATCTGGAAGCAGATATTTATGCGATGACTAGTATCGATTACCGTAGCAGTGTAGAAGGATTTGGGCTCACTTATCTTGAAGCATCCGCTCATCGACTCCCGATTATTGCGCATAGAGTGGGTGGGGTAGAGGACGCGGTAAAAGATAATGTAACCGGTATCCTTGTTGATCCTGGAGATAAAGAGAAACTCACTGCCGCTATTAAATTATTAGCTGAAAATAAATCGTTGCGTAAGAAACTGGGAGAAGCAGGTGTGCATTGGGCAGAGAATCAGAGATGGGAAGATTGCGTAGAAAATATTTTCGGGGAGTCATAAACTGGTGATCTTAATAGATCTAACGCACACATCTCACAGTCGGGTAAATACCGGCATTCAACGCGTGTGCCGAATGTTATATTATGAGCTTATCGGGGAGGATAGCGGAATCGCTGTGGCCTTTGATCCCTTTCGCGATGCATGGAGAAAACTAAACAAAGAGGAGCTTCGAGATCTCTGCCTTTCAGAAAATGATGTTCCCGATGGTAAACGCGGAAAATCCTGGCCAATAAAAATGCGTATTGAAGGTTACATGGGTCGCATTTTTAATCTTAAGACTAATGAGATGTTACCTCAGAACACACACTACGAAGGTCTAATCGCTCCAGAGATTTTCAGTCCCCAACAGTTTTTGGCATACAAGATTCTCGCCGATAAAATAAAAGGTCCTAAAATTGCAGTCTTTTATGATGCGGTAACATTAAGTTTGCCTGAATATGCTCCTAAAAAAACGATCGAAAAATTTCCCGCCTACTTAAATTCACTTCTCTGGTTTGATGGAATTACCGCGATTTCTGAAGCGTCGAAAAATGAATTACTCAATTACTGGGAAGACAAGGGCCATAAAACTCATCCCCCCGTTGTAACGATTTCCCTTGGAACTAATTTACACCCGTTAAGAGAGGCTTCAGAAACGAAAGGTTCCGCTGAAAAATTACCGACAATCTTGACGGTAGCAACGATCGAAGGAAGGAAAAACCATCTATCTCTACTGCGAGCTGCGGAAACCTTGTGGGAGCAAGGTTTTAACTTTCGTCTTAGACTCGTGGGTAAAATGCAAAATGAGACAGGTGAAGCTGCATTTCAGTACATTCAAAAACTACAACAAAAGGGGAGAGATCTTATTTGGACTGGGCCGCTCAGTGAAAAAGAGCTGCACGCAGCCTATCGGGAATGTGCATTTACTGTTTATCCTTCTCTATATGAAGGATTTGGAATCCCTATTCTGGAAAGTTTAAGTTTCGGCAAACCTTGTATTTGCAGCAACGGTGGTGCTTTGCCAGAAAGCGCTCAGGGTGGTGGGTGCCTGATTTTAAAGGATCCTGACGCGAAAAATATTGCAGTATCAATGAGTAACTTACTGCGCGATACAGATCTTTTCCGCAAGCTTTCGGCAGAAGCGTGTGCACGTAGATATAAGAGTTGGAAAACCTATTCGCATGAGCTTATGGACTGGATGAATTCGCTGCAGTTTAATCGCGTTGAACGATAATTCGTCCGCTTTATCACTATAAATAGGGGCGATTTTAATTTGAAACCGATATATCTTGATCAAGCAATTATTATAATATACTTTTTAACATTTTCTACATATGCGAATTCAATCATTCCCCGTTTATGTCCATTAAATAATGCTCTACCGGAGTCCAAAGAGAATCTACACAAATTCTGCACTGGAATTCTGGTTTGAAAGGCTGTCTTCAAATTGGGAAAAATATTTTTCACCAGAAGAATTATCCAATGGACGTTCGATTTACAGAAGTGGAGAGATTCGTGAAGTCGAATTGAACAATGGTGATGCGATCATCCATTACAAGCTGCACCAGAATGAGTACTATGCTTTGATCGATTGGGGAAAAGATCAATTTGAAATTCGCTACTCTACCGAAGATCGAATATTGGGGAAATCACTAGCCGCGGCGGGGTTTTATGAAATTGAAGAACTGGTAGCGGACGAAATTTCACCTGTTCCATCGTTCGAGAAGATCACTGATGAAATAAAAGAAGAACATCCAGAAGAAGAGGTCCCTCATCCCGAAACAAGCCAGGAAAACGGGAGGGACCTGATATTAAAACTAGATTCTACGTATAATGGATTAACTTTGGAATCTTCCTGGCAAGAACCCGAGAAACACTTAAATGGGTCAAAATTGTTAAATGGCAGGCAGGGTATTGTTGAACTCAATTCAAAGGAACGTGAATCGCTCATACGTCTGACATCAAAACTTCACAAAGTTGGTTTTACTAACCAAAAGAGAACGAAAAAATATATTCTCAGTGATCATTCGCGTATTTGCTCTTTTCTCAATGAGGATCTCCCTACTTGGCATGATTATTTCAGAGTTGAGATTAATCACAGAGTCCGGACTCTGATCCGCGGCTTGCAATCTGTAGATGTCGAGGCTGTTGCGAAGACAGATAATGGTAAATTGAATCTTACCTGGATTATGCAGGTTGGAAATCGGACGCTTACGGACGAAGAGACCCAAATCATTCTCAAGCGTGGTCGGAACAGTGTGATTCTTCCCGATCTGGGAATGGTGAAGGTTCCAGAAGATAAAGCGGGCATCCTCGCCGATTGGCAAAAGTATCTTGATGAAAACATTACCGGGGACCTGCCAAAGTACATGCTTTTCTCGCTTTTTGACCGACAGGTAATTCGCTTGAATCTATCTTCAGAATTAGAGCAATGGCGCGATTCATTACTTGAACCGCCGCTTAAGAACGGAGTTCTTCCAGATTTGTTACGACCCTATCAGAAACGAGGTGTAGCCTGGCTGGCTAATTTATTTGAGAAAGAATGTCATGCCCTCCTTGCGGATGAAATGGGATTGGGGAAAACTTTACAGACCGCGGCACTTATTGATTATCGTCCAATTAATGGGATGCGGCACCTTGTTGTCTGTCCTGCGAGTGTTGTTCCTGTATGGAAAAATGAACTCGATAAATATTTCCCACATTTAAAAACAGAGGTCCTTAAAAGTAATCACAATTTTATCACACATTCTGATCCTGTAATATGGCTTAGTAGTTACACACAGCTACGCCGACAAAAAGCGGTGCTTGATGAAGTAGAATTTGGGTACGCTATACTAGATGAAGCCCAATTGATTAAAAACCCTGTAGCAAAAGTTACGATTGCCTGTTTGAATATAAAAGCACGTCATCGCGTGATACTTACAGGAACTCCTTTGGAAAATAGACACCTCGATTTGTGGACCTTGTTCCGTTACCTGATGCCCGGTCTCTTAGGTGGGCGACGTAAATTTGAAAAGTCTGTTCAGGATAATGAAACCGGTTTGCTCGAGAAACTTAATCGACAGATCGCCCCGTTTGTCCTTCGACGAACGAAGAAAGACGTCATTAAAGAGTTACCGCCAAAACTGGAGATGAATCTGATTTGCCCGCTTACGGATATTCAGCAACAGCAATATATGAGTATTACCGAGCAAGGGATTAGTGCCCTGGGAGAAAATCTGAAAAAGGTCGCCAGCGAGCGGACTATAAGTCTTTTCACTCTACTCACTCGGCTTCGCCAAGTATGCTGTGATCCAGACTTATTGCCCTGGCTATCGGCTGATTTAAACCAGAGTGGGAAAATAAATATACTTCTCGAGAAGTTGGAAGAGATTATTGCCAATGGCCATAAAGTAGTGATTTTCAGCCAATTTGTTTCACTCCTCAAGCGTGTCCGGTTGGGGATAGAAGATAGGTTTGAATATATTCCTATTTACGAATTAACGGGAAAAACGCTTGATCGGGAGAAACCGGTTAAGCAGTTCCAGGAAGGAGATGCGGGGTCAATTATTCTCGTAAGTCTTCGCGCCGGAGGGACTGGTATTACCTTGCATGCGGCTGATTACGTCTTTCTTCTCGATCCCTGGTGGAACCCGGCGGTTGAATCACAGGCGATTGACCGAGTTCATCGAATTGGACAGGATAAAACAGTTTCTGTTTATCGAATGATTACTACTGGCACAATTGAGGAACGGATTGAAAGGTTGAAAATTAATAAACGAGAACTCTTTGATCAACTAGTTGGAGGAATCTCCGATATGAGTGATTTTAAAAACCATTTCAACTCTTTAAGTGAACTTATCTCATTAAGTATAACTAGCCCGACTAAATAAGAGAAACCGTGATTTACCGCAATTCGAGATAGGTTAATTCAACTTTAAATAGAGTAAAATGGATAATCCTGGTGTTATTCCGGTAAAGGTAAAAAGGATTTCAGATTCAGGTTCGGCGATACAATCGGATTCACTTGCGATTGAAGAGCCTCTGGAAATCCGGTTGGGCTACATGCGTGACAGTAACCAATTACACCGCAACCTTTCTATTACCATGCGTACTCCCGGGCAAGATACTGAGTTGGCAACGGGGTTTTTATTTACCGAAGGTATTATCTCAGGTAAAAATCAAATTGAGACGATAGAGTATCCCTATCAAGCAGAGGGAGAGGTAAAGACAGATAACACGATCCTGATTAACTTGAAAGCGAACGTAGTCTTCGATTTTAAAAGATTAGAACGCCATTTTTATACAACTTCAAGTTGTGGAGTTTGCGGTAAAGCCTCACTTGAAGCCCTGTATCTACGCGAGTGTCCTGTTTTACCAGGAGCAACTCCAGTTATTTCAGCGAAAACTATTCATCGATTGCCTGCAATTTTGAGAAAGCGACAAACGGTATTCAGTTCAACCGGTGGATTACACGCCGCCGCTCTATTTGACGATCAGGGCAATCTTCTAGACTTAAAAGAAGACGTGGGGCGGCATAATGCGGTTGATAAGCTTATCGGCGCACAAATTCTCAAAGGTGATTTACCGCTTCATGATAATCTCATGTTAGTGAGTGGTCGGACAAGCTTTGAAATTTTGCAAAAAGCACTTGCCGCAAGCATCCCAATTGTCGCAGCTGTGGGGGCGCCATCAAGTCTTGCAGTTGAGCTCGCGAACACCTTTAAAATGACTCTGCTTGGGTTTGTGCGTGATGAACGATTCAATATTTATAGCGAAGCCCAACGGATAAATGATAAGAGCACGGTTCAGGAAACACCGTTATCGTCTGAGTAAATCTATAGCTCTTGAGTTGACATAAATAAGAGATTATAAATATAGATTGAAAAAGTAATTAAGTATTACTTCTAAATTATGATCGATGAACGTTTATCATATTTTAATCGTTATTCCGGTCAAATTGAAGAAGAGGAGATTTACGGCGGACGTTATTTACGTTGGGTAACAACCAATCCATGGGGAAGAATAAGTCACTGGTCTTTGGTTAAGCGCGCCTGGTTTTCACACTGGTATGGGTGGCGAATGAAACGTCACAGCAGTCATAAAAAGATCCTGCCCTTTATTCATAAATATAAGATAGATACTGACGAATTTGAACAGAGTCCTGAAACGTTTCGCACTTTCAACGAGTTCTTCTGTCGCTCGCTTAAGCAGGCGAAGCGGCCCATCGACACGGATCTAAATGCGGCTGTTTTTCCCGCCGATGGTAGGCATTTGGGGTTTCAGGATATTTCTGAAATAGAGGGAATATTTGTAAAGGGTCAAATCCTCAAACTGGGTGAACTTTTAAATAATAATTCACTGATCGAGCGATTTCACGATGGTTCAATGGTTATCTCAAGGCTCTGCCCAATAGATTATCATCGCTTTCATTTTCCCGTAAGCGGAACACCGGGCAATCCGCAGCAAATAAACGGATTTCTTTCTTCAGTAAACCCCCTCGCACTAAGCCGTAATATTAATATTTTAACTGAAAATAAACGAGTGCTTACATGCCTGGATAGCAATGGTTTCGGTCAGGTGTTGGTTCTGGAAGTAGGCGCAACCTGTGTCGGGTCCATCATCAATACCTACGATCCTAAGGTCCCGATAATGAAAGGCGATGAGAAAGGTTATTTTTCCTTTGGCGGGTCAGCAGTGATCACGCTTTTTGAAAAAAGCCGAATTCAATTGGATGAGGATCTTCTCAAGCACAGTTCTGAAGGTCGTGAATTGTACGCACACATGGGTGATCGATTAGGATTAAAGTGAATCAGCGCCATCCGCGTTGACTATTCAGGTCGCGGCGGGGCTTGTACTCGGGTGCAGAAGGGTCATCAATATTTCTATCTGCTTCTCCCACTAATTTACCTCCTTCGATCCAATCCAAATCTTTTCCATATAGATTTTCTATAAGTAAATTAGTCAGACGTTCACGAATTTTCGCACAGGAGGAATCATTACCCAGATCATGCATTTCCTTGGGATCATTTTTTAAATCAAAAAGCTGAATATGATTCCCGACAGGGAACCATATGAGTTTAAACTCATCCGCACGAATCATGCGAACAGCTTTGTCATCTTCATTATGTTCACAACAGAGATATTCTCTCTTCTCATCTCTGATTAGCGATTCACCCTCTACAGTTTCTGGAATCGGGATATTACATAAATCGAGCAGAGTTGGCATGACATCGCGCAAAGCGGCGAATCGTCCATCTTGATGTTGATGAGCGACTCGATTATCATCAAAAGTGGGCGCGAGTATCATGGGGATTTTTGCAGAATTCTCGTACATCTGTGTTTTAGCCCAAAGATTGTGATTTCCCAGCATATCACCGTGGTCACTAATGAACATAATGATGGTATTATCAAGCACTCCTTCCTCTCTTAAGGTGCCAATCAGCAATCGAATTTGATGGTCGATGTAGGTGCACTGTGCGTAGAACCCCGCACGTGCTTCACGAATTTCGGCTGCTGTATATGAAACCCATCTGCTGCGATGGCATTTTAGCGCGTAGGGTAAATTATCATAATCTTTTGCCCAATCCCCAATGAAGGGTTCATCCACCCCTAAATGCCTATACATCTCCAGATATTCCGCGGGGGGCACAATAGGAGGATGGGGAGCCTGATAGGAACAATACCAGAATGCGGGACGTGTTGGATCTCGACGCTGGATGGTATAACACATTTCCCTCGTCGTCCAATTCGTTGAGTGATAGCGCTCAGGTAAATGCCAGGGGCGAACGCAATATTCATTGCTTCCCATAGCATGGGTAAACTCCTGACCGTAATAACCTTCCTCGCGAAGAAATCTTTCATAATCATCAACCACTCCCCCAAATTGATGGCGACCTTCCTCATTAAGAATTACCTCATCGAAACCAATCCGACTGCGTTGTGGGTAGACATGAAGCTTACCCACCGCAAATGCTTGATAACCTGCCTGTCGAAAAGCAGCAGGCATTGTGGTTAAATTAGGATCCATCTCAAGATGTTCATTAAAAGAGCGATCGCCGTGCGTTTGCGCTTTCGTCCCTGTCATTAATGCGCGTCTTGCGGGAATGCAAGTGGGGGTCGTGGTATAGGCTTCAGTATAGAGCACACCACTTGCGGCGAGTTGATTAAGGGTTGGCGTTAATATGTGCTCATGTCCTCTGATCCCGAGCAATTGACCGGGCCAATGATCTACACAAATCAATAGTACGTTTGGTTGTGGCATATCGTTATTTAGTATCAGTTTTTCCCTGCGATCTTTTCAGTAGTGTATAAGGCTATTCCGTTTTCATCGTAAAAATCAATTTTCGCAACAACCTGTTTCCTATTCTTACTCATCTTAACTGAGAATATCAAGAACCCGCCAGAGGGTTCTTGAGTGTTGTAGGGTTGCTTGATCTTTGCTTCGGGATCCGAGGAATGAGGGTCGCCGGGACGAGGGCCAATTTCTGTGTTAGCATCCACTAATGTTCCACACGAAAATTCTTCAAACCCCGTGGGATGGATGGCGTGATACTGCCAGTGGCGATCTCCACAGAAGATATAAAAGTTCTTATCGCGAAAGCCGTTTTCTGAAAGCCAATCGAAAAAAGCTTCTCCTTCATAGCGAAATCCACCGGGATTAACATGGTTGTCGCGCTTTCCCTCCTCCTCAGGACCGATCATGGGCGTTGCAGAGATGAGAAATTTAAATACCGCGTCGCTTTGCAGGAGTGTTTCTTTCAGCCAGTTTTTCTGTTTTAATCCCCAGATGCTTTTATTCGGGCCGTCGGGTCGGTCATTTGCATCGCGATAATCCCGGCCTTCGACAAACCAGATTTGAAGTAAATCATTAACGCGAAAAGTTCTATAAGTTATGGGATGACTTTCCTCAGGATCGACGACGGGCAGTTGCTCTTGAAACATTCTAATCCCCAGTTCCGCGGAGGGCAGCGAACCTGAACCGGAGACATGCTTGTTAATATTTGTTTTAGGATAATAATCCAAGTCATAATTACGTGTGACTAGATAGGGGTTTATCGGATCGGAATCGTTGAAACGAAAATCGTGGTCGTCTTTCATCCAATAGGTTGCTACCTGTTGAAAGAGATCGATAAACCTGGTCTGTGAAAATTGCTCCTGATACTTTCTACGTATTTGCTGCTGTGTTTCAGCACGCCCGACAATAGGAGTATCATAATAAACATTATCACCTGTTCCGACAAAGTAATCGGGTTTAAGCTTTAATATCGAGACGAGAGCCGGATAGCCGAGCAATTTATTTTCATCACTGCCCGGGGGTACTTTTCTCAGAGGATCGTTTTCAAGGCCAGTATAGTGAAATCTCGAGTAATTCATACCCGTAACGACAGCAAAACTGACTCCATTGTGAGGATTTCCCCCATGAGTTCTGAAACTTGAAGTAAGTCCTTTAGCTGAATTTTCAGTATCAGGTCCGTAGATTACACGGTAATAGTATAATTTTCCCGGCTTTAGATTTGTAACCTTTGTTTTAATTATAAAATCGGAATCGGGAATCGCTTTTATCCACGAAGTTTGAAATGAATTATTAAAATCCTCGTCAGTCGATATTTGAAAACAAGCCCATCCAGAAATACCAGGAATGCCAGACCACGTTTTATCGAAGAGAGGATTGGATGAAGTCAATCGTGTCTGGAGAATGACGCTGTGATCTGAAACTTCACCAGCCATTTGTCCTTGAGCCAAGGAATAGGCTTCCAAAGCTCCAGCGCCAAAAGATAGGGTATGGTATCCCAGCAATAAAAAAACAGTTAGTAAAAGAAACGGGTTCACACTAGTAAATTCGTCTTTAGCTGTTCTGCTAGTCAAGTAAGAACTGTATATCGGCTATTAGCTTTAATTTATATTTAAGGGAGATTAAATTTTGATGGCTCATAACCTCGGAGCTGAATGGCCTTTTTAAACATCTCTAAATCTAATTTTGCTCCACGATTAATATTATTCTTCTGAAACCACCCTTGATTTAATTCCAGTGCATATTGTAACTCATCACTTTGCGAAACGACAGTTGTCTCATCATAGGGATAAAGAGGATAAAATTCCTGAAGGACACCATCGGATGAAATGAACCCAACATCGAGAGGGAGAGGCGTGTTGCGCATCCAGAAACTCATCCTTTGTGGTTTAGTATAGAGAAAGATCATACCTTCATTTTGGCCCATGTTTTTTCTGTACATGAGACCACGGCGAAGTTCTTCTGCTTCGACCGCTAATTGTAATCTTATTAACTTGTCCTCAATCGCTATATCAAAGTAGTGATCCGGGCCCAAGGGTGTGATAATATCACTGGAGTCCTGACGATTACAGCCAAGTAGAAGGACGAATAAGCTGAAGAAAAAAAGTAGAGTCGATACCGGATACCGGTCTTTCATGAGGTTATTTAACTAGACATATTTCAGACATTCTCAATGCTTATTGCTTTATTCGGTGATATAAATGCAAGGAACAAAAATTTCGCCATTGATCTACGCGGATTCGGAATCCAATGCGGATCAGTTATACTTTAGCAAAGTATTTGTGCCTGATCCTTTCCTCTCATTTGGAATAGGTAGAAAAAAATATGCAATTATAAATGCATTGGAGTATACGCGTGTAAAGAAAGAGTCGGTATTTGATGAAGTGCTTTCTTTCGAGGAATGGAAGGAAAGAGCAGAAAAAAGATTTCGAAAGAAAAAGGTTGGTCTTAGTGACATTATACGACTTGTGGCGGATGAGTATAATCTCCACTCTTTTCTCATAGCCTCCGACTTTCCAGCGGGATTGGCTCTGGAATTAATTAAAAAAAAGATAAAAATTAAAATTTCTGAAGGTTCACTTTTTCCCAATCGAGTGATAAAAAGTGATGAAGAGGCAAAAGCGATTCGCGAAGGTAATGCAGCAAGCGCCGCAGGAATTAGAGCAGCAGAATCTATTTTAGAGGAATCATTAATTAGAAATGGTAAACTTTTTTACCGTAAACGTTTTTTAACATCAGAGCGATTGCGCGAAGAAATTGAGATTGTCTGTTTAAAAAAAGGGGGAATTGCAAGCCATACGATAGCTGCTGGTGGCGACCAGGCATGTGATCCCCATTGCCTGGGCTATGGTGTTTTACGCGCTAATGATTTGATTATTGTAGATGTGTTCCCACGAATTAAGCGAACAGGCTACTATGGAGACATGACACGAACATTCGTTAAAGGCCGAGCCAATGAAAATCAGCGAAAACTTATCGCTACCGTGAAGAAAGCACATGGCAGCGTATTGGATAAGTTAAAAGGAGGTATTTCAGCTGCTAAGGTCCATAATGAGGTGCAGATGTTTTTTGAGAAAAATGGGTATCTCACGCGCAAAAAGGGTGATGTAATCGAAGGTTATTTTCATGGGACCGGACATGGTGTGGGATTAGAAATCCATGAGGAACCGCGATTATCCTCAAACGGATCAAATCTAAAATCCGGGATGGTCGTAACCGTGGAACCGGGACTTTATTATCCAGGGCTGGGCGGTTGTCGAATTGAAGATATGGTCCGTCTCAAACGAGACGGTGTAGAAATGCTCTCTAAATGTCATTACCGATGGGAAATATCATGAAACAGCTTTTAGAAAAAATAAGTGAATTAAGTGTTCTCATTATTGGCGATCTAGTCCTCGATCATTATATATGGGGAGACGCATCGCGTATTTCACCTGAAGCACCAGTGCCGGTGATCGAAGTCGATCACGATAGTTATGCTGCAGGGGGAGCGGCAAATGTGGCGTTAAATGTAAACGCTCTAGGCGCGAAGACGGAGATTTGTGGAATTCTTGGAAATGATGATTCCGGAAAGCAATTAAGAAGAATTCTGACGGAATGTAATGTTCCGATTGACGAGGCTTTTATTTTGTCGAATAAGCAAACGATTCTCAAAACGCGAGTCATGGTACGGCAACAACAACTCTGTCGATTAGATCGTGAATCGAAACCTGAGGATTACAAAATTGATATAGAAAAACAAAAGGACCTCATCATAGAAAAGGTCAAAGCTGCGGATGCGGTAATATTTTCTGATTACGCGAAAGGGGTTATTGATGAGGCAATTATTAAATTGGTTCAGGAAGCGGCAAAAATTAATAAAACATTAGTCACTTATGATCCAAAACCAAAGGGAAAAGTCGTATTTAGCGGAGTCGACATATTAAAACCCAACCGTATGGAAGCGTTAGAATTAGCAGGAATCCAAATGGGGCAGCATGATGAATATCCTGCGGCAAAAATTTGTGAGTCCATTTGGCAAAAATATCATCCGAGATATCTGATAATTTCACTCGGTGCAGATGGGATGCTACTCAGTGAAAAAGGTAAAATAATTTCTCAGATCCCGACATACGCGCGAGAAGTATTTGATGTTTCGGGTGCTGGAGATTCAGTTATTGCGTCGCTGACGACGGCAATGGCTGCGGGTTCAACAATAGAGGAAGCTGTGCATTTTGCGAATGCTACAGGTGGAGTAGTCGTAGGGAAAGTGGGAGCAGCTGTAGCTTATCCTAGCGAAATTCTTGAATACGCGGCCAGTCATGAGTAAGGCCTTTTTTCTTGATCGTGATGGAACTCTCATTGTTGCAAAAGACTATCTTTCAGATCCCGAGGGCGTGGAGCTTATTCCTGGCGTTTGTGAAGCATTACACCACGCGCTAAAATGTGATTACCATCTCTTTTTGTTGACTAACCAGAGTGGCGTTGGTCGTGGATGGTACTCTATGGATGATGTGCACGCCTGCAATCGTCGGATGTTGGAATTGCTGGATTTACCGGAACCTGGTTTTAAGGAGATCTGTATTGCCCCGGAATCGCCCGATGAATCTCCGAAATACCGCAAACCTTCACCTCGATTTATTTTAGAGATGGTAGAAAAGTATAAATTGAATACCACACAATGTACCATGGTAGGGGACCACCTCACCGATATCGAATCGGGAATCAATGCAGGTATTAATGTAGCTGCGGTGAAAACAGGAAAGAGGGAAACGGAGGAACAACTTTTTAATTTTCCCAAGAAGGTTCCGGTTTATGAAAATCTTAAAGAATTCATTGCGACTTTAACATAGCCATCCTACGCGTATGGTATTTACATTCTCATGAGAGTCTTAAGACCAAGCAGGTGTAACCCTGTTTCAAGAACACGCAGAGTTCTTGCACACAATAGAAACCTGCGGGATCGAACTTTCGGGTCATCAATGAGGACCTTATCAGCATTATAAAATGTGCTGAAGACAACAGAGAGCTCATAGAGATAAGTACAGAGAAAATGAGGGCGCAAGTCACTGATCGTTTGGTCCAGAGCTGCGACAAACCCAATCAATTTTTGCGCCAGGGCAATTTCCGTAGCGGTTTCAAATTCACTGGCGTCATCTTCAGCTGACCCTGGTTGTAAATCTGCTTTACGAAATATACTGTAGACACGGGCAACAGCGTAGAGGAGGTATGGAGCGGTATTCCCTTCAAAACTTAATAGTTTATCCCAGGAAAAAATATAGTCACTCGTACGGTTCTGCATTAAATCTGCATAGCGAACTGCTCCCAGACCTACGACTTGTGAAATATCTTTGTACTCCTGATCCGATAAGTCAGGGTTCTTTTCACGGACTACATTATAGGCGCGATCAATTGCTTCATTGAGCAGATCCTTGAGTTTTATCTGCTCACCACTTCGCGTTTTTATAGCTTTCCGGTCTTTACCTAGAATGGTGCCGAAGCTGACATGTTTTAATTTTGGTCGCGGCAGGTCTTTGGCGGAAAACCATTTTTCAACGGTAAGAAATAATTGTTCAAAATAATCCGATTGGCGGGCATCAACTACGTAATCAATTTCATCAGCATGAAAATGTTCATGACGATGCAAAATCGTCGCCAGGTCAGTGGTGGAATAAAGACTTGCTCCGTCCGATTTACGAATAATGAATGGCTGTTTTTTATAGCGTGCATGCTCCGGGTGAAAGACAACCAAGGCGCCCTGGCTTTCTTCAGCGATACCCGTTTCAATCAATTCCTCGTAAACGCGGTTCAATTGATCGCGGTAATAACTTTCTCCTAGAATTTCGTCGAAATGGATATCCAGGAGATCATAGATTTCTTGAAGCGCGTGGAGACTGACTTTATTTATCTCCTCCCACAAAGCAAAACTATCGGTATCACCGCTTTGGAGCTTTACCAACTCCTGTCGCGCATGCTCCCGAACCTCCGGATCGTTTTCCGCCAAAGCATTTCCCTCCCTGTAGAGCCTCTCAAAGTCATCGAGGGTGTTATTGTGTGAGGCTTTAAGATCATAGCCATTTCGCTTTATGGCCACCATCAGGATGCCATATTGGGTGCCCCAGTCACCAATATGATTGTCGCGTGTTACAATAGCCCCGCAAAAAGCCAGGAGGCGGCAGATAGTCTCTCCGATGACAATCGATCGAATATGACCGACGTGCATCTGCTTCGAAGTGTTAGGTGAGCTGAAATCGACAATAATGCGTTTGCCACGGTAAATATCACCGGCAGCAGCTTTGAGATCGTCCTCTTCACGAAATCGCATTAACCATGAGAGAAGAAATTTAGGGGTGAGCTGAAAATTGATAAATCCGGGGCCGGCGATTTCGTATCCGATAAGTGTAAGATCGAGATTTCCCGAATGTTCAACGGTCTCCATGAGCTTTTGAGCCGCCTGACGAGGATTTTGACGTGCTTTTTTTGCCCAAGGGAGGACTCCATTAGCCTGAAAATCGCCAAAACGGGGATCAGTGGGCCGAATGTCAGGACTAAATGAGTCGTCAAACAATGGATTTTCAGCCGCTGCTTTAAGAATTATTTCATTTAGTGCTTTAGGAATATTAAACCAGATATCCATGGTAATAATGCTCTATGCCAGCGATATATGAGATACGATCTTTGCTTGTGCAGAGTGACTAAAATATGGCCCTGCACAACGTAATTCATAGGGACACTTGACTCATGTAGTATTATAGAAGGTTTAGTCTCCGCGAGAGCGGGTGCTGAGACAGGTATCCGCAACCAAAATAATCTCGACAAGTCTTTTCTTAATAGCTTAATAATTAGTATCTTGCGATATTACGCCCACCTCCAAAAAGGCAAGAATTTGTATGATGAGAAAGAAAATAGTATCAACACGTAAGTTCATAAAACCTTCATTTGCTTTTCTGATTGAAAAGAAAAGAGATGGGGGAGAATTTACACAGGAAGAAATTCGCTATATCGTCGATTCTTTGATCGATGGGGCACTCCCTCAATACCAGCTCTCAGCGCTGGCGATGGCGATCTACTTTCAGGGTATGTCTGCCCAGGAAACCGCTACGCTTGCCGAAGAATTGATGTTATCGGGTGAGGTTATTGATTTGTCGAAAATCACGAAACCGAAGATCGATAAATATTCAACAGGTGGAGTAGGGGATATAACCTCACTTGTGCTTGCCCCATTAGCTGCTGCTTCGGGCGTCGCCATGCCGATGATGAATGGGGTGGATGAAGAATTTGTCATTAGTAACCTGGATAAATTGTCCTCCATACCGGGTTTTAACCCCGAACTGGAGCTGAAAGACTTTGTCCAGCAGCTCAAGAAAACTGGATGCGCAATGGTCAAACAGCATAAAGCAATAGCACCGGTCGATGAGATTCTCTATCAAATGCGAAAGAATACAGGAACAATACCCAGCCTGCCGTTAATCACCGGAAGTGTGCTGAGCCGAAAATTGGCTCAAGGCGCAGAAGGACTCGTTGTTGACGTCAAGTGGGGGAATGGTTCGTTTATCAGGGATGTAGAAAAAGCCCGGCAGTTGGCGCGTTCAATAACGCGGGTCGGACGTTCGATGAAGCGTCGCTGTGTAGCACTCGTTACAGACATGAACCAGCCCCTGGGTGATACGGTTGGAACCGCTCTAGAAATCAAGGAAGCGATTAACATGTTAAAAGGCGAGGGAACAGATGCATTGAAGGAAATTGTATTAAAGTTGGGTATGGAGATTGTGCGCCTTGCCGGTGTAGCAGGATCGACTTTGTCAGCGAAACAGACGGTTCAGAAACAATTACAGAACGGTAAAGCGTTTAATAAATTTAAAGAGATGATAGGGTCACAAGGTGGCGATACATCGTATATTGATGACCCTGATAAATTTCCCAAAGCAAAATATATTCGTAAGTTGCCGGCTCCAAAACGCGGTTATGTCCATACGATAAATGCAGGGATGATTGCGCGTGGTGTTCAATTGCTTTCGGTAAACAAAGATGGACGTTGGAACGCTGCTTCTGGTGTTTCAGAGATCCGAAAAGTCGGTACGCAAATGAAACAAGGGGAACCCTTGATGATGATTCACTATGATGATGAATCTCGACTGGAAAATGCGCTTGAATATCTTCGAGGCGCCTATCGACTGGCACCTAAACGGCCCAATCCGCCGCAACTTATTGTTGAACGGGTAGCGTAAATAGATCCTTTTATAGAGTTATAGAGCGGCTCTACTCTTTAGGATAGAGAGATATGAGTTCGTCGATTGTCCAGGGATTGGCGCGTAATCCCTGTTCTTCACGGATCCCCGCAACTAAATCCTCCGAAACGCTTGCTGCACTGTTTCCCCATTCCTGGCGGACAAAACTAAGAACACCAGCAATATCACGGTCCTTAAGTTGGCTGCCTAGTGGCGGCATAACACTGTTGTAAACGGTGTCTCCCACTTCAATTGGACCCATCAGCCCTGAGAGGACTATATTGGCCGTAATTTTATCATCACCTGTTACCCAATGTGAACCTACGAGTGGTGGGAATACTCCCGGAATCCCCGATCCAGTCGCCTGGTGACAAGCAATACAATCTCTATTATATATTTTCTTGCCATGAGCTATGTAGTCAAAAGGGGGTGCGGGACCGGCCATTTCCGTCTTTTTCACGGGCTTCAAATGTTCGTTGTAAATGAGTGGATCAAACCCTCCTGAGTATTGAGCGATATATATGCCCCCCCAAAAAACCAAAGTCCCAAAAATAAATAACATGAAAATAGGGAGTGGAGAAAGGCCTTCAGTTGGCTCCTCCTTTTCTCTCACCAGTTGGGCATGAACATCCTGCAATGCCTCATCAGGGTATTCTGATTTATCCGTCGATAATCCGGGGTTAGTATGATCACTCGAGTGCTGCATAGCTTCTTCTTTAAAAATTTATTCCCGCTTCGCCTCGGGTAAATCATAATCCAGTTTTAGACTCATGAGATAAGCAACAAGAGCGTCTACTCGGTGTCCTGGGACTACTTCATACCCCTCTTCTACCGCAAACTCTGGTGGCAGCTTAAGGGCGGATTCTGAGGTTTCAGAGCCTTTTATTTCGCGCTTTTCATAAAGAAAGGCGTATGGTGGCATGAGCGAACCTTGTGAAGTGATGGTTGGATTATAGAGGTGCAAATGATGCCAAGTAGGGATCGGGAGTCTATCCCCTACAGCCATTAAATCCGGACCTGTGCGCATCGTGCCGAGAAGGACGCGGTCCTGGTAAATATAATCGCGGGCGACGGATTGTCTTCTCCCCCATGCACGCTCGTAGTCACTGCCGTAACCTTTCCGTCGAACTTGCTGTGTGTGGCAGTACATACAACCTAAATCCATGTAGACTTTTTTCCCCTGTTCAGCGAGGCCGACAGGTTTTTGCGGATAGAGCGTATCTCCTTCAATCGGACCACCCGTTTCGGGGTCATACTGTTCCGTTGTCGGCTCGAGAGCTCCGTATTGAATTTGGTTGGTTAAAACAATACCGATCCAAGCGAATGCGAGGGTAAAAAATATGCCGCAAAATGTTAAGGGTAGATTGTTCATTTAAATTCCCATTACCGTGACTGTTTTGAAGCAAATAGGGTTGGGGTGCCGATTACATCCTTCTGCCCCTGGCGAAAGAATACGATCCAAAATACATTAATTGCAAAAGCGAGATGAGCGATGGCTAGAAAGAATCCGGATACGGTTCTTGCCTTCAGCCAGGGCACGGTTCCTTTCATAACTTCAATAAAGGGAATTTCTGGATTGTTCATTTCTAGCCCTTGGATCCAGCCGCCTACATGTAAAGTGACAATCATTATTGTGATGCCCAAAGCGGCAAACCAGAAATGACAGGTGATTAAAATCTTAGAGGGCCATTCCCGATAAAGCAGTCGGGGTAAAATAAAATAAATGCTGCCAAACATTATCATCGTAAAAAATGCATACACCCCATGATGGGCGTGGCCTACGGTCAAATGAGTGAAATGTGAAATTTCATTCACCGAACGCAAGGACATCGTCGAACCAATAAAACTGACAAGGGTGTAAGACATTGCCCCAAAGACAACAAAACGAAGGGTGGGACTTTCAATGACTTGTCTGAAATGCCCAATCGCAGTCATATGGTGATTAATAGCAGTAACAATTACGGGGATGACCATCATTACACTGGCGACGATTCCCGAGGATATAACCCAGGCGGGGACAGGTCCGCCGACGATATGGTGCACCCCGGCCCAATTATAAAAAAGAGCCAGTGTCCAAAAGCCAAGGATTGAGAGATAGTAACTGTGGATTGGCCGGCCTATGACTTTTGGAATAAAATAATAAGCGGCAGCCAGAGCCATAGGTGTAAGCCAGAGACCAAGAACATTATGGGCAAACCACCAATTCGTCAGTGATTGAACCGTCCCGCGAGCAGGTTCAAATAAGATCATTATTTGAGCGACCGAGTAGATCCAGGGGAACCAGAAAAGTGCACCGAGGATATACCATTGTGAGACGTAAATATGTTCCGATTGGCGATAGCGGAAAGCGATGATTCCCCACACGCCTATTAAGGCGTAGGCGATGGCCAAGAGGGGGGTGATATAGGTAGGCATTTCGAGCCATTCCACAGATGTCATATCCCCGATAAAAATACCTGCTATTCCTATTGTTATCGCGATATTCCAGAAAATACCGGCAACAATAAGCAACCCGAGGTGGCGGATTTCTGTTCTACAGAGCCTTGCCATAATCCACAAGCCAACAGCAAAAATGGCATTATTACACCAGCCATAAATTACCGCATTCAAATGTGCAGACCGTGTTCGACCAAATGTCAGCCATTCCCAATTTCCCAAAAAATTAGGATTATGCATTTTATAAGATGAAATTAGACCTAATGCGGTCCCGGCCAATAGCCAGAGTGTAGCTGAAATGATAAAGAATAAAGCAGGCCACTTCATGGACTGATCAATCGCACTGAGTTTGATTCTCATGTCTGTGTTTGAATCGGCTGCACTCATTTTGTAATACTATTCGTGTCAGATTTAATTACTTGTGGCCGGGGAAAAAGTCAGTCTGTTTGCCGAGAGGTTCTTCATCGTCGAAAATACTACATGCGCCTTTTTCTAATTCATGGAATTGGCCATTCTTTGAGGCCCAATGAAAAGCGTATAGGGCCGAAGCAAAAAATAACCCCGCGAGAATAAAACCAATAATAATATAGGAGTACCAATCCATCACTTAATTGCCAGGGCCGATTATTTGCGGGGCGTATGCTTTTACTTTTGATGTTTCCGGTTGAGAGTCCTCAAGTTCCTTAACCAGTAAGACCGCCGCTTCACTCACTGGGATTTGAACAATATTCTTTGATTGATTTACCCAGCCATAGCTGTCAATTGCGCTCTGTTGCTTGGTTTCAACTTCATTTAATGTTTCAAGACGCGCTGCACTCTGGTTTTCCCCGATTGCCGGGGGGCGGTTCGGGTAGTACGCAATTAATACAATGATTAAAAAGAGTGCGATAACACCAATCCACCCAAGTGCAGAGAACAAGGTAGACGAATCTGATAAACGTGAACTATCGGATTGTTGATTATTCATGGGCGTTAATAGATTCAAGAATACGAGGATCGCGAATAGGAATGGGGTGATTTTTTTTCATGCTCCTCAAGTAAGCCCAGACGCATATACCGCCCGCGCCCAAAATCATGCTGATGTCCCAGGGGGAAATCCCGAATTGGCGTATGGTGTCGCCCGTCTCCAGATGGATTTTACCGGGTAATATGTTCCAATAAAGATCCAGTAAGTGAACGACTAGAATCCAAACAGAAATGAAGACAATACGCAGGCCAAATTTGTTATTATACCAGAGAAGCCATAAAAAAGGGAAAAAGAAGTGGCAGAATATTAGCCCCATGCTTACCCACCACCAGGAATTTTTTGCTCCATCGGGATTGATCTCCCGTATATTATACCAAAACGTTTCCTCAGGTATGTTGGCGCTATACACGAGGAAATATTGTGAAAAGCTGATGTAGGCCCAAAAAACAGTAAAGGCCAGCATCAAGCATCCGAGGTAGTAAAAATGGGCGTTAGTGAGGACCCCTTTAAGGGGACCTCTCGTACGAGACAGGTAACAGGCAATAACTATTGTCGCTAATGAGGATAAGATGGAGGAGGCAAAAAACCATACGCCATACATCGTAGAATACCAGTGGTACTCCAGTGATTTTAACCAGTCGATGGAGGCGAATGTCAGTGATAATGATGTAACGATAACACCAATAGCGGCAAAGATCCTACAACGGCGAATATGTTTGAGATCGCCATCCTGATCCATGGAAAAAGAAGACGAGCGAAATATCTCCGCTAGTCCAATCCAGATAAAGAAGAAAAATACAGCGCGAAGGATAAAAAATTTAGAACTCAGGTAAGCGGATTTAGCCCGGTATAAGACATCAATTTCGAGACCTTCACCCGTGTTCAGAGCTTTTTCCTCGTTCAACCATCCCCAGAGGATCCCGGGATCTTTATCGTAAAACAAGCTGATGAGCAATAGAGGAGAAAATACTAGCGCGAGCCATTTCAATCCAGATACGGCATGTTCAAATTGGCGACGGACGATTACCGACCAACCAGAATCAAACAAATAAAAAAGCATAATAAAATAAAGGGAGCCCATTAAAATCGAAAACCAAAAACTAAATCCAATGAGCCAGCCCAGCAAGGGTCTCGGGTCAGATTCACTCAGGCCCTTAAATAAACCGACAATTGAAATACCAAGTCCAATGATGCCAATAATCAAGGCATAGGTGGATAGATTGTTATCTCCTTTTGCAGGTGCGGCAGTTGCGATGCCTGGGGCTGCGGATTCAGCGCTCATAGTCCAAGAACTCCTCTGCTATCTTGTGGCACGTCTTCTGGTCGGGCATTCTGCGATCTTTGCAGCGTACGAATGTAGGCAATGACCGCCCAGCGTTCATGAATCCTTAATTTAACTCCATAACTCCCCATCGTATTCCGGCCATATGTTATCGTGTTAAATATCTCACCTTCCGGCATCCCGCGTAAGCGATCACTGTGATAAGTTGGTGTTGCGATCATGCCATAGCTTTTCGTGATACCATTCCCATCGCCCGACAGCCCGTGGCAGATACTGCAGTGTATATTAAATTTTTCCTCTCCCAATTCTATTAGCTCGTGGTTTATGGTAACTGGGAACCCTTTTCCCCACTGATCACTAATCTTTCCTGAAGTAAAATACTGATCTTCATTAAAAGAACCTGCGGCGACCGTGCCCGGCACAGCGGGGCGGTCCGCCATACCATCTGCGAAAAAAGAATTTTCTGCCTGGGGTTTATATTTACCCATACGATCCATATCAGGAAATACTTCAAGCGGGGGCTTTAGCGCTTTAGATCCGCGAAACCCCATAATTGAGATCGTCGCTATAATAATAAAAATAAAAATGATAATGAAATAACGCATCTATTCTTCCAGAGCCGTTATATCCTTTCCTCCGATTTCTTTGAGAAGGGACTTTGTTTTGATTTCATCGTAGAGGTTATCACTGGATTCGATAACGATGATAAATTTATCGTCAGTAACCTGGTTAAAGTTACTATAATTCATAGTCGGATGGTAATGCTGGGGCAGGAAGTTTGTAAGGAACATTCCAAAAAAGGCTCCGAAGGCAGCTAGAAGTATAGTCATTTCGTAAATGACGGGAAAGGGATAGATCGGGCTGAAATACGGTCTAGCGCCTACTATCAAAGGATAGTCAAAACTGTTCATAAACCAAACCATGAGCATTCCAAGAAAGAATCCACTCACACCACCCATGAGGCAGAAAAATGTAACTTTAGAGCGTTTTAGTCCCATCGCCTCGTCCATCCCATGTATAGGAAAGGGGGAATAGACATCCCATTTTATGTACCCGGCATCACGAACTTTTTCCGCTGCATGATAAATATCCGCCGCGGTATCGAAAAGGGCTACCTGACCATATGGATCTTCAGCCATGAGTTAAATAGAGTAAGAAAAATTAATGGTGATCATTGTGAGGATTGGCTTGCGGGGTAACTGCCTTAATTTCCGCAAAAGCCATGAGGGGAAGAAAGCGTAGAAATAAAAGAAAAAGAAGGGAGAAAAAGCCAAAGGTGCCTATGAAGGTAAAGATATCGACAATAGTTGGGGTAAAATAATCCCAGTTAGCGGGCATGAATTCGTTCGCGAGCGAAGTGACAACGATGACGAACCGCTCAAACCACATCCCGATGTTTACAAATATGGCGACGACGAAGACAAAGGCTGGATTTTCGCGCACTTTTTTAAACCAGAAAAGTTGCGGCGAAATCACATTGCAGCTTATCATAATCCAGTAAGCCCAGGCATAAGGTCCAAATGCCCGGTTAATAAAAGCAAATCCCTCATAGGGATTGGCTCCATACCAGGCAATGAAGAATTCTATCATGTAAGCATAGCCGACCATGCTCCCTGTGGCCAGGGTGATTTTGCAGATGCAATCTATATGATACTGTGTAATTAAATCATGCAGTTTATAGATCGCCCTTAAAGGGAGGACGAGAGTCAAGACCATTCCAAATCCAGAGAAAATAGCGCCGGCAACAAAGTAAGGGGGTAGGATGGTGGTGTGCCATCCTGGTAAATGAGCGACCGCAAAATCAAAAGATACGATTGTGTGCACCGATAACACGAGTGGCGTGCTCAAGCCGGCTAAAAGGAGATACGCCATTTCGTAATTACTCCAGTGTCGGTTAGAACCACGCCATCCCATCGCTAAAAGACCATAAAAGATTTGTCTCCATTTCTGAGTTGCACGATCGCGCAAGGTCGCCAGATCGGGGATCATACCCATATACCAGAATAATAACGAAACCGTGGCATAGGTAGAGACGGCAAAAACATCCCACTCAAGAGGGCTGCGAAAATTAGGCCAGATTCCATTAGCATTGGGCAGAGGCAAGAGCCACCAGGCAAACCAGATTCTACCCATATGGAACAATGGAAATATTCCCGCACACATTACAGCAAATATGGTCATCGCTTCCGCTGCGCGATTAATAGAAGTGCGCCACTCCTGTTTAAGGAGACAAAGGATTGCGGAGATCAGTGTTCCCGCATGTCCGATGCCGATCCAAAAGACAAAGTTGACGATTGCCCAACCCCACATCACAGGTCCACGCAATCCCCAAACACCTACGCCAGTGAATAAAAGATAGGCCAGACCTATTCCTGTAAAAGAGGCGATAAAGCCCGCAACGCAGAAACAAACCCACCACCATAATGGAGTCTTGTCTTCAACGATCCCGCAAATCTTCTCCGTAATCCAGTGATAACTTCGATCATTTTCCACTAAGGGTCGACGGGGAAGATCACTGGGCTTTGCTTGTTCCAGGATCGCCGTTTTTGTGGGATTCATTTCCTCAATGTAGGACATAAGGTGAAAGTATCTATCAGGCTATATCTTGCTCTCAGGTGTTATGTGTGCCGTTTGCATGATGCTCATCAGGAGCTTCATTATGATGATCTTCACGACCATTGCCATTTTCATGGTTTTCTTCCCCGTGAGCACCATGCCCAAATTTATTTTCATATTCCATTCTACTTAGCGGCATTTCCTTGTAGTCAGGCATACGGGGGTTTGGATTGCGTACACGCGCGAGATAAGTGGTGCGCGGTCTTGTATTGAGATAACCCAGGACAGAATAGTCACGGTCGAAGGTTTTGGTGATCGAAACTTTACTTTCAGGGTCACTGATATCTCCAAATACAATGGAGTCCGTAGGACAAACCTGCTGGCAGGCAGTTTTAATCGTCCCATCTGGAACTTTAATATCACCCGAGTCACGGGCTTTTACCTTAGCGTTTATCTTAGCCTCCTGGATGCGCTGCTGACAGTAAGTACACTTTTCCATTACCCCTCGCATGCGCACTGATACATCAGGATTCTTCTGCATCTTCTCCAATTCCGTCATACCACCGGGTCCTAGCGGACCTTCATAAAAACTGCCGATATCCCTTTTATTCCAATCGAAGAAATTGAATCTTCGCACTTTATAGGGGCAATTATTTGAGCAGTAACGCGTCCCGACGCAGCGATTATAGGCCATTACATTCAGGCCCTCATCATCATGAACGGTAGCATTCACAGGACAAACCTGTTCACAGGGTGCGTTTTCGCAATGCATGCACATGACAGGCTGTAAGGTCGCTTGAGGATCTTCAGGGATCTCTTGTTTATGGCTATCAATATCACCACTCGAGTAATAGCGATCGAATCTCAACCAATGCATTTCACGGCCGCGTGTTACCTGGTCCTTACCAACGATCGGAATATTATTTTCACTCTGACAGGCGACAATACAGGCACTACAACCGGTGCAGGTATTAAGATCTATACTCATGCCCCATTGGTGATCACCGCCAAATTGAGGGATCTCATAAGCTGAAGCTCCCCGGGGTTGTTGCGCCACTTTTTCCTGCAAACTCAGATCCGAGTCATTTCCGTAAACAGGGGGTGAGTGTGGTTCCAAGCCCATTTTATCTACAAAGTCGGGATGTTTGCTATAGTCCTCGACATTCGCTTCACGAACAATGGCTCTTCCTTCCATGGACCAATGCTCTTGAGTGTTTGCCAGAAGATAAGTTTTGTCCGTAATATTCAGTTTAGCTCCAGAGACATATCCGGGTGATTGCGTATTGACTAAAGGGTATGCGGTAAATCCGGTTCCTTTTCCAATACGACCGACTTTTGTGCGACCATATCCCAGGGGTATAACAACGGTGTAATTAGCCAAGCCAGGTTGGATATGTATCGGCCCACGAACAGTTGTTCCACCAATTGTTATTTCACCAAGTGGGGCAACTTCACGACCCATTTTAAAGGTCGCGGTTTTCTTTGAAGCGATTTGTTTGAAGGAATTCTGTTCAGGATCATAACCGATATCTTTAGCTAAACGCGGACTGATTGAAATCGCGTTATCCCAAGTGAGTTTGGTCATCCCTTCGGGACATTCTTGTAACCATCCATTATTATTATAAGATCCATCCCACATTCTTGGACTGGAGATTATCCGTACTTCAAGTTGGTCACTTGAAACTTGAGCGGGCCGAAAATATCCCGTCGCGACCGTTCTCTTCATGCGGCTCTGGTTGACGGTAACAGGTATGTTCGCGAAACTGCTGTTTTTTAGCACTCCATCACTCAAAAATCGATTAAAGCCCCTTTCTTTATCTGTTTCATCGGACAGATTGGCGATTGTTTCTTTAACGAGGGCATAGGGATCAGTCTCGTCCATGCCGGCTAGACGTGCCAGGAGTTCGATCTCTTGCATACCTTCAAAAAGAGGGCGTATCATCGGCTGTACAGGCACAACTGTGCCATCAAATGTCCGGCCATCACTCCACGATTCAAGATAATGGGTAGCCGAAATATGATGCGTTGCCTCTATGGAGGTTTCATCAAAAAAGTAACCATAACGGACGACTTCTTTGACTGATTTTTGACGTTCCAACCAGCTTAAATCAGCGGGTGCATTGTAAACGGGATTACCACCTACGATAATAAGCGTTTCAATTCTACCATTTTCCAGGGCTACGCCCAGATCCTGAATCGTACTGGCACTATAATTTGGAAGATTGAGATAATTGACTGTATGACCGTTAGCTCCGAGCAAATCATTGATAAAAAATACCAATTCATGAACTTCAACCGGCTGGTGGCTACCCGTGGTAACCACGGCTTTACCGGGATTTGCGAGAAGGTCTGCTACACATTCTTCAATCCAGTGCGCATCCGGCTCCAGCCCGGCGGCCTTTTTTTGCAATTCCTTTGAAAGAGGAGAATCAATGGATTTTTGTTTGAGTAATTCAATGGTCAGCAGCGCGGTAAATGCGGGAATTTGCCCACTGGACAATCGCAGTCTATGATCAGCCATGGCGCCAGTTAAACTGAAATTGCTTTCAACCTGGTAGAGCCGATTCATATTTTCCGCTTCTTGGCTGCTGTTAACCCTGCGGGCAGCGGCAAAATCACGAGAATTACCAAGTTGACCGGGCTCGCTATTCAAAAAGTCTGCATCTAGCGATAATATGCGTTTTGCTTTTCTAAAATTATATTGAGGTCGAAGGGGACGGCCAAAGAGACGGCGCGTCGCAATTTCCGGATTATCGAAATTGATGGGTTCATATTCTGCCCAGGTGGATCGAGGAAAAATCTTTTTGATTTGCTCTACGATACGGCTGCGGGTGGGAGAAGTGGATTGTTCAGCGAGAAATGCGAGCCCTTGGCCCTCGGTTGACACGAACTTATCATGAATTTCTTGAAGTAAATCGTAGACTCTTCCTTGAGTGATGCTCCGCGTGCCTTCACTGCTTTTAGTCGAACGATCCGGGTCATAAAGATCTAAAACGCTAGCCTGAGAGAAGATATCAGTGGCTCCACCATAGGGCGAATGATTGGGGTTACCTTCGATCTTAGAGGGGCGATGTTGATGCGTTTCAACCAATAAAGGCTGGTTGTCTTTTGCAGACGGATGGGACGTAGAATAATATACAGGGACTCCCGGAATGACATTCTCTGGTTGTTTTGAGTAAGGTAAAATATGCTGTACCGGTCGCCGACATCCGGCCATACCCATCCCTGCGGCAGCAAAGGAGGCAGCCATGATTTTAAGGAATTGCCGGCGGTTTACGCCATCCAGTTCTGAGGCTCCGAGGGGAAATTCTTTTTCTATAAAATCTCTGAATTCCGGTTTATCTACCAGTTCGTCCAAGCTGCGCCAATAGCGCGGTCCGGTAATCGCCTCAGGGTCTATCTTTGTTTGTTCTAATTTAGATTTCATCGATGACAACCAGAGCAGCTTAGAGGTGGATTAACTTTCCAATTATGAACCATTTCTTTTCCCATTTCCAATTGCTTCTCCTCACTATCAGGCATCCAGTCGAGGTCAAAAACTTTATCCACTGGACGAATGAACGCTTCGGGGTTGCGGTGGCATTCCAGGCAAAATTTCATACTGTGGGATTTGGCATGGTGAACAGTTTCCATTTCGTTCACTTGACCATGACACTCGAGGCAACTAATGCCACGATTGACATGAACGGCATGATTGAAGAACACATAGTCAGGTGTCTTGTGTATACGTACCCAGGGGACTGGTTTACCCGTTGACCAGCTTTCACGAATGGGCGCAAGAGCGGGGCTGTCTCGCTTAATCTGATTATGACAATTCATACAGGTCGCGGCATCGGGAACGTTCGAATGTTCAGATCGATCGACAAAAGTATGACAATAACGGCAATCCATCCCCAATTGCCCAATATGCAAACTGTGATCAAAAGCAACCGGTTGAATTGGCTGATAGCCCACGCGTGTATACTTTGGCGTGGCGTAATAAGTAGTGCCAACAGTAACCGCGATAGTTATAAGGCCCAAAGCAATGAGAAGCTGTTTTGGAACGCTGTTGGACCACTTGGGGAATATGTTAGCCATTTTGAAGTTGTTTAATAGGGGTACAACTACTCTCGTCTGGTTAATCTTCAACCCGCGCTACCGAGCGAGGGTCCGGCTTCACTTCGATTATGGTGCTCGTCGAGCGAGTGTTTTTCTGCGGAGTCAAAGTCTTTCCGCCCAGTCTAATCAGGCTGTATATACCTAAAAAAAACGCACCTAGTCCTGCTAAAAAATGTTTTCTCGGGATTTTACTGGTAGCCATGTTGATGTCTATTTTCTGATCCCATTATAGGCTAAGAGTTTAATCATTTTAGTTAGCAATGCCGTGTCTCTGATGTAAAATTAAACCTGATATGAATTCTATAGAGAAATAAGGCCCCTTCCTTCAACTTAAATATTAATAATAATGAATATTAAAATCTGCTTAATATCCCGTATTAGTAAACTAAATTCAAAAATCTTAACTCGGTTTGTTATTCTGATCACACCCCACGTTCTACACTCCTTAAAGCTCGAAATGACACAATAAAGCTTGAACTAACCATGAGAAGAGCTGCAACCACGGGGTGAAGAAGACCCAAAGCAGCCAATGAAACGCCTATTAGATTATAACTTGCAGCAAACCGCAGATTTCCACGAATACTGCCACAAACACCGCGACATAATTTAATTGATCGGGGCAGCAGTGATAGATCATCACCCATGAGTACCGCAGTTGCCGATGATTGAGTTAGCGCTGCTCCACTCCCCATCGCTACAGATGCGGGACACATAGTCATGGCGGCTGCATCATTAATGCCATCGCCAACATATAATATATGTTTATTTTGCGCGAGTGATTGCTCAATTCGATCTGTTTTTTCTTCGGGAGTTAATCCTGATTCAATTTTTACTCCCGCAATATTCTCCCACTTAGGTGCACTATCACCCGTTAGGATGTGAGTTTCTAATCCAAGGGAGTGTAAATTCTCAATTACCTCTTCGGTTGAAGAACGTAACTGTTCGTCGAGAATTGCAATCGCGGCGGCTTCCTCATTTACCGTAAGGAAGACATACTTTTTAGCATCCCGGGGAATTTCGAGCAGCTTTTTATTGAATACCGATTGTGCGACTTTAGGCATGATCGAAAGTTCACCCACCACACATTCATGAACGCTGTCCTCATTGTCCAATAGCGTTGCTTTAACACCGCTCCCAGCAATGATTTTTAAATTGGTTACATTGAATTTTGTCTCATTGTCTATAGCTGCACACTGCTGAAATGCTTTTGCAACGGGATGGGAGAGCTCTTTTTCTATCGTCTGAACCATTAACTTCAGCTTGTTCCGCTGACTCTCAAAACGATCAGTTGAAATAAAGTCTACAAGAGTCAAGTGATCCTCGCTCAAGGTTCCGGTTTTATCGAAATATATAAGATCAGTTTTTGCTAGTTGATCGATAAAATCTCCAGTCCTTGAAACAATCCCGCTTTCCGCGAGCTTCATTAGCCCTCCCCAAAGCGCAATGGGCGTTGCAAGACCAATCGCGCAAGGACAGGCAACCAGAAGCACGGCCATACTATTAAATAATGCCTCCCACCAGGCGGTGGAGGGAATGAGCAACCAGACAATGAAAGTAGACGCGGACAGGAAGACAACAAGAGGCAGAAACCAGCGCATTAGCCAATCCGCTTTTGCCTGAATCCTTGAAGATTTTATTCTGGCATCCTCAACTGCCGATAGAATTAAATCGAGCTTGCGTGATCCCAGCAGGGCTTTTGGTTTGATCGTAAATCGTCCATCAACGGAGTGAGTTCCAGCTAAGACATAATCTCCCGATCGCCTGACCACGGGAGTCGGTTCACCGGTTAATGGCGTTTCCGTGACAAAGCCAGTCCCTTTTTGAATTATTCCATCTACGGTAATAGGTTCCCCTTCGTTTACGGATACGAGTGAGCTAGTCAGACAAAGATCTGCAACGGGGGTGCGGTGACGCTGTTGATCATGGCCTATCTCCCAGGCCCAATCAAAGTCATTGCGCAATTGTTCCGCCGCCTGTATCGCTTTGGATCGCGATCGGGCACTCAATAATTTACCGAGGGTATAAACAACAAGCAGAATAGCTACCACTTCGTAGTAAACACCACCTTGACCCGTAAAAGTTGAGATCAATGAACCGATGAAAGCACCGGTGATACTCAAAAGAAATAGAGCGTCAACAGTGACTTGCCTCCCTCGTATTGATTTCCAGACCTCTCGAGGCAGATCTGAACCCAAAAGAAAAAATACTATGAGAGCAGATAGGATTAAACTGCCATGTAAAATCAGGTAAGTTTTACTCGCATATTCGGGAGCCGGGTCGGCCGTATTTATACCGAGGCCAAATACCATGCCCTGGCCAGCTAAGACGATAGCCACACCTATTTTTAACCAGCTGTAGTCAGTTTTATTTTTCTCTTCTGATGGGGAGAAATCACTACTGTCATGACAACAAGGACTAATTATATTCTCTCGAGCGGGAATTTCAGCGGCCGTTTCGATTTTCGTCATCCCTTTATCATACTATTAAATTAAATAATTAATGAGTATCTTGAGGAGTGTTGAGATCAACCGTAACTTAGCTTATTCTTAGATAAGACGAGGTCTCGATTTAGACTGCGAAACGGTTTTATTTTTAATCGTTGAAGAACACCGTGATAAGCTTTGACCGCTTCTGCGGGGGTAACTTCACCGTCAACGATACGCCTCAACATTTCGATAAATGTCAACGGGTGTTCAGAGAGATTTATTTTTCGCCCAAACAAGGCAATGCGTGCCCCATGTTTCTGCGCATCGTGAATGAGTTTAAAAGCATCATAGGTGGTACCGGCACTTCCTCCGAGGATACCAACGATGAGATTGGGATCATAGGCGACAAGTTCTTCGAGTGCAGCGGGGCCATGATAGGGGATTTTAAGAAATAAGGGTCGACCCCTATTCGTAACTCCGGCCAGGCATCGAATGATATGGTCATTCAGGAAAGCATAGATTTTTTTTGGATTTATACCGGGATCGACATTGGGATTGAATACTTCCATGAAGTAGCGAAAATTCTTTTTTTCCGCTTCGAGCCGAAAGTCGTGAAATTCCTGCAGGGATCGATGATCCCATTCGAGGTTGTTCGTAAAGGTAACTGAATAGAGACCGAGATCGCTCCCAAGAATAGGATCGCTGTGGTTACAGTTGAGACGGCCATACTTTATATGTTCGATCGTAGCCGATCGAAAAGAGCGAGAAGGGGATTTAGGATAGTTCCCTCCACGAATAACCCAAATGTCCGAAGTATCGTTAGCGCGTGCCGCAGGGGTAATCGGAGAATTTTCAAAAAGTTTCTCTTCAATACCTAACTTTTCCACATTGGAAGCGGAGAGAAGCATAATATCGATAATACCTTGTCGAATAACATGACGAATCTGATTGCGATAGTCTTCCAGGGTTTTCCAGCAACCAACAGACTCAGAATAGGGGTGCTTGCACTCTCCGAATTCTGGTCCAGGAGCAGCGATACCGAAAGCCATATCAGCGTCTTTAGCATCAGCTATAATGAAATCTTTTGTCCCGGATGGATCCGCTATGATTCGCGCTAACTTCTCGTCTAATGATTTCAAGGTAGTTCTTAATTAAGTTATTAATTATACAAAAGTTAGCATCTTTATAAAAATCGATTTTTTTCAACATTAAATAACTATATTATTTTATTAGTCCCAGGCTCGTTTACAGCTAAATGCACTTTGATAATCATACAGCCTAAATTGGATAGCGTGCAATATGGTAGGAATATTTAAGGCTTGTCAGTTTATGCGCAATTGGCTGAATTCAAATTAATTACTGAGCGAAACTATTACTGATAATAGCGATTATAAAAAATAGAATACTATTCTTTTGGCTTTCGATTTTCAGCAGCCTGATATTATCTGCTGCTGATGTTGACTTAAGGAGTTCAAAGGAAGAAATCCTCCGATGGACCGATATCGGCGAGTTGCCGGGGATCGTTGTAAAAACTGGCTCCTTTTCCGGAGAGAGTAATGGAGCGTTTATCCTTGCGGGAGGAAGCGATGAAGAGGGAATTCATTCAAGTATTACCGTGCTCGTAAAAAATGAAGATGCCCAATATACGGTACTTTCTGGTTTCGAGTTGGACTATCCCCTGGCATTTGGAGCCGCAGCATCTTTCGAAGAAGGGCTTCTTTGTATTGGAGGACGAGATAATCAACAGTCTTACGCCGAAGTGTTTCTTTTAAAATGGGATCCGACCAATAGAAAAATTGAAAAGAAGGTTTACCCAAATCTTCCCGAACCCCGATCCTATTCAGCAGCAGCAATTATTGATGGTGTTGTTTATGTTGCCGGAGGAATTGATACCTTAAACAATCCCCAATCATCAAAGAACTTCTGGTCACTGGATCTTACATTACCTGATAAACAATGGGAAGTCCTGGAAGAATGGCCTGGTCCCAGTCGCATGCTGGCAGTAGCAACGGTGCAACATGACGGCTTTTACAAAATTCTTCATCTCACTAGTGGATTAGAGATTAGTGCTGCTGGAAATCAATCATCGGTTATAAAGGAATTGAATGATGGGTATCGTTACAATCCGATTGCGGATAATATTTCGCGATGGGACATAATCACTGACCCGCCCCGGCCGATCTTTGGAGCTAAGGGCACTGGGGTAGGGCAATCCCACATATTTTTCTATGGTGGATATGAAAGCGAGAGAGATTTTTTTCTTAACTCTCTATCTCCTGAGATAAATAGTTTTCGCTCTGCCATATTAGCCTACCATACGTTCACCAACACCTGGGTTAAGATGGGTGAATTGCCGAATGATATTTCAGCGGCTGAAGTGATATTGGGGAATGAAGATATATTATTATTGGGAACCAGTGATTCGGCGGAAAAGTTTTACACGGGGAAACCGGTATTAAAGAAAAGTCGTTTTAGTAGTATTGATTATACATTGCTTGCGGCTTATCTCCTGGCTCTGGTGGTATTGGGGTATTACTTTTCCAAACGTGAAAAGTCGACTGAAGATTATTTTCTGGGAGGGAGAAGAATCCCCTGGTGGGCGGTTGGGTTAAGTATTATTGGGACAGGTTTAAGTGCAGCCACTTATATCAGCACACCGGCAAAAGTTTATGCGACGGATTGGGCTTACTTTCTGTTACGTATGCATATGCCGATCGTTGTTATTATCCAGATGTATGTTCTGCTTCCGTTTTTCCGCCGGTTATATGTTACCACGACCTATGAATATCTAGAAATGCGATTTAATATCCTCGTGAGATTATTTGGCAGTCTCTCTTTTATTATTTCGCAATTGGGCCGAATGGGTATTGTTCTATATCTGCCTGCGATTGCCCTTTCCGCTGCTACCGGTTTGAATGTATATTTTTGTATAATTTCGATGGGTGTTCTTTGTACTATTTATACCGTGTTGGGGGGTATTGAAGCGGTTATCTGGACCGATGTGTTACAGGTGATTGTATTCTACACCGGAGCAGTTATTATTCTTTTCATTGCTATTTTCAGGCTTGACGGAGGGATCACTCAATTCTTCGAAATATGCAGCACACACGATAATTTTAATTGGGTGAACAAAGGTTGGGATATTCGCACGACATCACTATTTGTTATTATCGTGATGAGTTTTCAGGCGGTAATAATCCCTAATGCGGGAGACCAGGTCGAAGTACAGCGGTGGCTGACTACAAAAGACGAAAAGTCTGCTCGTAAAGCATTAGCCATAGGAGCGATAATATCTATTCCTGCATCTTTTCTCTTTTTCTATATCGGCTCTTCGATGTTTGCTTACTACCAAAATCGGCCGGAAGAGTTGAATCCGGTCCTCATGACGGACGGCATAATTCCCTGGTTTGTTGTACAGAACTTGCCCGTCGGCATATCCGGATTTGTCATCGCAGCCATCTTTTCCGCGTCGATGTCGAGCATGGACAGTACCATGAACAGCCTCGCGACCAGTATCGTTACAGACTGTAGACGGTTGAAGAAGACGATAACTGACCACCAGGGACTGAATTTAGCACGCTGGCTGACCGTCCTTTTTGGTGTATTTGGAACGGTAATGGCATTAATTTTTGCGACCATCGATTTCCCCTCATTGATTGATCTAATGTCCATTTATAATGGTCTTTTCATGGGTGCACTAATCGGAGTTTTTTGGCTGGGAATGTTTACGAACCGCGCCAATGCTTTAGGTACTTTAATTGGGATAATAGTAAGCGCAGTTGTCATGTATTGTACACAGAAGTATACTCCATTGCATTTTTTTGTATATTTGTTGGTCAGTTCGGGCACTTGTATCATCGTGGGATACCTGGCGAGTGTAGTAACAGGTGGTAATAAAAAATTACCTGAAGGGGTTACGATATTCACGCTTCCAAAAGAAATTAAAGATTAAATAAATATCATGATGAATGGCGTGATATTTATTTTAAGCACATTCCTTATATTGCTCTCCCCGCTAAAAAGCGAAGAGGATATAGATAGGTTGGCAACACGGGTATACAATGCGTATATGAATAATAAACCATTGCCGGTTTTTTCAACTATGATGCCGGAATTAACCGCATTAACGGCGTACGAAATTCAAGCAAGCTATGTGAAAAAAAGGCTTTCACGCGATGAAATAACAGGATTCAAGGCAGGACTTACAAATGAGAAGTCACAGAATCGATTCAGGGTTACGATGCCGGTCTCCGGGGTCCTTTTTGCCTCGGGAATAAGAGATGCCAATATGCGTATTGATCGCCAGCATAGCAACCAGCTAATGATTGAAACGGAGATTGGATTTGTCGTAGGTAAACCAATCGATAAACCGGTTTCTAATATTTCAAAATTGAAAAAAAGAATCCGCTCGGTTGTAGCGGCAATTGAATTACCGGACCTGGAATTCGAAGACATGAGCGAACTTAAAGGTGTCGACATCATTTCTGGTAATGTCTCTGCTTATGCCTACATATTGGGTGAGTCTCAAAAACGGAAAAAAATCAATCTTTCGAAAGTATCACTCATTCTCTCGCGAGAGGGTGAGATTATAAATAGTGGCAGCGGAAGCGATCTCCTCGGTGATCCCTGGGAGGCCGCCCTGTGGCTCGTAAATAATACTGTATCTCAGGGATGGTCAATTCAACCCGGTCATATCTTACTGGCGGGCGCTATGGGAAAGATGTTGCCGGCGAAACCGGGAAATTATGCCGCTGATTTCGATGAATTAGGTCGAATCACCTTTGTCATTAGTGAATGAGTTTTCTATAGCGGGCGGCTGAGGCGATTTTTATACTTGATAGATATTTTTTCGTTGAAATCTCGTGCACCCGGCAGATTTGCGCTTCTGTATATGGGTAGTGGTATATTATTTTCTACGAGATATTGCATCGCTTCCATCGCAAGAAGATTAAGGAGTAGGGCCCCTGTCATCGTCGAGGTAGGACCTATCTTATCTGGTTGTCCTGGAATTTCAATTGCTGCGTCACCCACGACACCGCAGTTATCAAGAACAAAGTTAGAAATCTCATAAAGTCTCTTACTAATTAAAGGATCAGTTTGAGCTTGTTGTGACATTTCCACACTGGTTACCGCGACTAAGGTTAGACCAAGCTTTTTACATTCCAAAGCAACCTCAAGAGGAACGGGGTTTTTTCCCGAATTCGAAATCACGATGACAACTTCGTCTTTCCGCAATTCATAGGTATAATGATGACGCTGGACAAGTTTGGTGCCATATCCGTGGATCGTCTCGACCCAACCCCCTGTAGGATCAATGATCGCACTTACTGGAACTAATCCACCCGCGCGATGAATAATCTCCTGTGCAATGATGCTCGAGTGTCCACTACCAAATGTGTGGAGGACGCCTCCATTACCAATCGATTCGCCAATGATTACTCCTAATTCCTTTATCGTAGACTGATTTTTCTCATATACACTGGCAGTAATTTCACGAAGGCTTTTGTAGTAATCTTCTGCTAAATTCATTTACCTGAGTGTTAGGGTGAGGGAGTCCGATAACTAGGAAACAGCATGATGTTATCTTTGCAAATGGAATTTTTAAGTAATTAAAATTAATGGAGATTAATTTTATAAAGATTGACGACTGATCTATCGCGATAATTCTTGATGGCAATGGCCAATTCCGCAGTCAGTCTGGAAAATGTTGTCAAATGTTATGGACAGCACATTGCGGTGAATAACCTGAGTTTGAAAGTTCCCTCTGGTTCGATTTACGGATTCATCGGTCCAAATGGATCAGGTAAAACGACAACCATTCGAATGATTTTGCATATCATTTTTCCCGATAGCGGCAGCGTCGAGGTTTTTGGGCGTCAGGAAACACGAGCGGCTAATGATAGCATTGGCTATCTTCCCGAGGAGCGAGGGCTCTATAAAAAACTGACCGTTAGAAGGCAGCTTGCTTACTGCGCAAGGCTTAAGGGCATGTCGGGTTCCGCTATTAATGAATCGATAGATAGATGGTTGGAGCGCATGGATCTAACGGCGTGGAAGAATAAGAATATTGAAACCCTTTCCAAAGGAATGATGCAAAAAACCCAGTTTATCGCAGCGGCACTCAGTGGGCCGGAATTGCTGATTTTGGACGAACCTTTCTCCGGTCTCGATCCTGTTAATCTTGATATTATCAGGGAATCTATTCTGGAACTGCGCGAGAATGGGACGACAGTAATATTATCAACTCACGATATGACGATCGCGGAAAGAATGTGCGATTTTATTTTTATGATTTACCGTGGAGAAAAAGTGCTTGATGGCACTTTATCATCGATAAAAGAATCTTATCAAACCAACACCATTCGGTTGCGATATAGAGATGAAAACACTCTGAATCTGGATAAAATCCCTGGTGTCACTGCGGTAAATAATCGTGGACCGTATAATGAAATCCAAACGACTGATGATCCACAATTGATCTTACAAGCAGCTAGCAAACTTGGGGAGATCGAACTATTCGAAATCGCGCGCCCGTCTCTTCATGATATATTTGTGCAGATTGCAAGCCCGGAAAGAGAGATAGATACCGATGATTAAACTGCTTACCGTAGCTTGGAATGACTACCGGCAGACGGTAGTTTCAAAAACATTTATCATTAGTATTATCTTAATGCCTGTTCTGTTTGGTGGTATGGTATTTGTTAATCTGTTTTCTAATGAGAATATCGATCTAAAAGATAAACGTCTCGGTATTATAGACCGAACGAATATTCTCTACGAAGAGATAGAAAGTAAGGCAGAGCAGCGTAATCAATATGAAATATATAAGGGGAAACTCGGTGATCGCAAACAGGTAAAACCGAAGATCATTGTCGAACAGATTTTTGATCATGATTACAAAACTGATGATGCCGTCCTTGGTTTATCCGATCGTGTTCGAGAGAATTCATTATTCGGGTTTCTTATTATTGGACAGGGGGTAGTGGACGATAATGAAGCTGATGGGGAGAGTTCGAAAATTATATACTACACCGGTTCACCCTCTGTTGTGGCAATCCCCGACTGGTTTAAGACTGTTGTCAGTGAGAAGATTGAAATGATGCGTTTCGAGGAAGCAGGTGTCGATAAACGCTTCATTAATAAATTAATGCGCCCTATAGATATGGATCGAATGGGTCTTGCGGTGTTAAGCGAAGATGGGAAGGTAATTCAGCCCAAGAAAGATAATCCTCTAAAAACATTCGGGATCCCCTTTACTGTAATGATCTTAATTTTTGTGACCATGAATATGAGTGCCCCTATGATGCTGAACACAGTGATGGAAGAAAAAATGCAAAAGATCGCAGAAGTCCTGATAGCTTCTATATCTCCATTTCATCTCATGCTGGGAAAATTACTCGCTGCGACCCTCGTAGGGTTAACCTTTTCAATTGTTTATATCAGTGGTTTATTTGCGATGCTCATTTTTTATTCAGAGTCTGATCTGGTGCCGATTTCTTTATATTTTTGGTTTTATGTATTTCTTGTCCTTGGGTTGCTGAGTTTTGGATCGATATGGGCAGGAATTGGCGCAGCTTGTTCGGAAATGAAAGACACGCAAAACTTCGCCGGTCTGACCGTAATGATGATTGCTGTCCCGGTTATTCTCGGACCCGCAGTTATTCAATCCCCAAGCAGCACATTCTCTGTAATCGTCTCACTTATTCCTCCGTTTACTCCCTTGCTCATGCTTGTGCGCATGGCAATACCTCCCGGCCCAGCTTTATGGGAAGTCGCTTTAGGCTTAATTCTGTGTATAAGCTTTACTCTTCTTTGTGTCTGGGCAGGGGGCAAGATATTCAGAATTGGTATTTTAGCTCAAGGTCAGACACCGAGCATAAAGGTTCTTATTCGCTGGATCTTTTTTCACTAAACTATGTTATTAATCGATAGGTGATGAGGGTTGATTATATATTTAAGTTTTAGCTAAACGATTACAGCCTCATCGCGTTATCATATGAGCGACCATCTATTAGCAGGCTTCGGTAAAACTGATATTACTCCCCAGACAGATGGAACCTTCAAGGTTTTAGACCCAATCTATTTTCGTGCTTTGCATTTA
Source organism: Opitutales bacterium (assembly GCA_963692525.1). Classification (GTDB taxonomy): domain Bacteria; phylum Verrucomicrobiota; class Verrucomicrobiia; order Opitutales; family PNEW01; genus PNEW01. The sequence goes on along the minus strand of OY829953.1, from coordinate 3,176,400 downwards.
AAGCAGGGTGAAAAGCAAGTTACTTTCCTCTCTGCTGATCTCTTTCAACTCGACGACGATTTTAAGGATCTTGTCGCGAAAAAGGTCACCGATATTGAAATTGATGGTGACTGGATACTTCAAGCACCCAGTCACCTGGGCACAGCGCCCATTTTTTTTAATCATTACATGGTGCAGCCCACTGAATCCCTGCGCCATTATGATAAAGTAGAATTTTACGCCGAAGCTGCAGCACAAGCTATTCGCTTAGCTTATAGGGATGTCTCGCCTGCGAGCATTGCGGTCGGAACTACAGAGACACCAGAAGAGCTGGCGCATAATCGCAGGGCTTATGACAAGAATGGCAATTTTGTTTTTGTCACGATGCAAAAGTGGCACACTCAACCCAACCATCTTGTCTATAAACCACATGATCGCCAACTGGGAATTGTTTATATAAAGAGAGAAAAAAAACGTCCAATTGCGCTCATTAATTATGCCAATCATGCGCTTTGCCTGGTTAAAGAGTTTGGTAATATATCAGGAGAATACTGTGGTCGGCTTTGTCAAATGATGGATGCTGAGGGAGTTGATGCGCTTTTTATCCAAGGTGCTCTAGGTGATATTGCCCCCAATCGTAAAACAGATGACCCCGCCAACTATCTGGCTAATGCATTATTGAAGATCTCGCATCAACTCATCGACACCCTTGAGCCGACTGCTGATGTTGAAATTAAATTGGCAAGCAAAACGATAAATATTCCCTTTCAACCTCTACCATCGCCGGATGAACTTAAGCAAAAGATGGAGAAAAATCGATTATCGGAGGGTCAAAACCCTATGGTTCGCAATTCAGAGGGAACCTGGCAATGGAAAGATAAAGATAAGATTGGGCCGAGAGATAATCATGACAGGTATAAATATTGGTTAGCATCACGCTTTGCAGGACAGAAAAACTATCCCTATACACTTCGTGCCATTACTATTGGTTCTTCCTGCCTGCTCTTTATTCCGGGTGAACCCTTTTCTGAAACAGCGAGCAAAATACGCGAAGCGGCCATTCAAGAAGAGGTTTTAATATTAGCCAGCCCTTCAGCTGAAGCCGGTTACCTGGCCACGCCTCTCGCCCATAAGGAGGGAGCAAATGAACATGATCTTTCGGCTCTTGATTATGAATCAGAACCCGCAATCGTTACAGCTGCGATAGAACTTATCAATCATCCCACACTTGTTTAATCGAAAGCATAAAAATGACGAAAAAATCAAATCTTCAACCCGTTTCTATCGCGGATAAAGAAATAACTGATTTAATTGAGTTGGTCGACAGTGTGATGCGAGAAGGTAGCGACCAGAGTATGCTAACTGATTATCCGCTTGTTTTTCGCAGGGAGAACTTGAGTAACATTCACGTAATCAAAGAACAGGGGCAGATTGTAGCAGAAGTGCCCTATGTCCCGCGAACTATAAAGATGGGAGATGTCGAATTGAGGATCGGTATTATCTCTGCGACATCGACCCATCCCGATCATCGAAAAAAAGGCTATGCCTTAGCCTGCCTCAATGCGAATGTGGAAAAAATGGAAAAGGAAGGGACCGAACTATCTGTATTATGGACCGTGGTACCAACATTTTATTTTTACAATCACTGTGATTACCAAGCAATAAGAAAACAAATGTCTGTCTACTTATGTCATAAAAGGGATGCTTATGCATTCACTGACTATGGATATGAGATTGTAAGGTATAGCCCACACACACGGGATTACCTGGATGAAATTATTTCCATGCATGAGAAAGATGATTATGGAACACAGCGTGATGAAGATACCTACAGAGGATATTTTTCTCTGCCTAAGATGACAACCTGGATCGCACTGGATAAGGGGAAGCCAACTGCGTACATTATTGCAAGTTTAGCAACGAATAAACCAGGGATAATTGAAGCTGGTGGAGAAGAAGAAGCTATTGAGACTTTAGTCAGGCATGTATTATTGGAATGGCCTGAGGTTGAAGATCCGATTCGGTCCTATGGATATTTTCTTCCCTCAAAACTCGGTTTGGTTATGGAGAAAAATCTTCCTGATCGGCGAGAGCCATGGGCGAGTAATATGATGATAAGATTTAACTTACCGAGAAAATTCTTTGAACGTATTTCGCCCTGGCTCGTGAGAAAGAACAAAAGAAAGGAACGTGCGTTTTCACTGGAAATAAAAGATATAAATGAAATAATATCTTTTGAATTTTCAATTGAAGGGCTTCATGTGGGAGATAAAAAACTGCAAGAACATATTATCCTGACACGGCGACAATTAACTTCAGCTGTGTTCGGTTATCACCCGCAAGTTACAGAGAAAAATTACCCTGAATTATCAGGGCTGTTCCCCTTTTATTTTCCTCTCTGGATCCTTGATCACAGTTAAGCTTACTGCTTATGCTGATGTGTAACCTTTGATTACCTTTTCGGTGTTATCGTCGATCCAATCCCAGTCCAATTCGATACCAAGACCAGGCTTGTCGGGTAGCCGTTGATAGCCATCCTGGTCAACTTCAAGAGGATTATCTTTAATCGCGAAGCGAAAAATAGGGTGGTGCGCTTCAACGAATCTACTGAGCTCTGACGCACAGGCAACTTGTAGATTGGCTACATCGATAATGGGAGAAGCTGCGGTATGAATCTCTAACTCATAGCCCATCAGCTCACACATAGCGAGTGCTTTACTTAACCCTGTTATTCCCCCTTTCAAATGAACATCACCGCGTGCTATATCCAATGCCCCTTGGATTAAGTATTGTGGCAGCTCATGTAATCTTACCGTTTCTGCCGCAAGAATAGGAGTTTCTATATCGTCCGCAAGTTTTTTTAACTGATTAATTTGGCGATCAGGAATGGGTTCTTCAAACCAGAGATATTTTAATGTATCCAGCTCTCTTCCAATAGCCAAAGCCTCAACAAAAGTTAGCTCTGCTATTGAATCGATCATTAGGGGGAAATCCGGGCCAACGATTTCGCGCGCCAAATGTAAGCGAGGGATGACACTGGCAGGACCACCCAGGGGTTGTAATTTTATTCCAGAATAACCTGCTGCTTTCTTTGCCTTTACTGCTTTTTCAAGCGCTTCAGGTGTTTCAATCAAATGGGGTGGAAGACTGGCATAAAGCGGTACTTTGTCGCGCACTTTACCGAGTAAAGTGGCAATGGATAGACCGGCAACTTTTCCTTTGATGTCCCATAGGGCCACATCAAGTTCAGCCTGAATCGTATCCGTAAGACCATAAAGATGCCTGTTCAAGCGTCTGATATCCTGCCAGATCGCTTCGTGGCAAAGGGGATCGTGCCCGACGACGTGATGGTAATATACATCGTGAATGAGACTGGCATTAGCATGACCACATCCAACTACACCGTAGCCCATGCTATAGCCTTCAACACCTTCGTCGGTGGATAGGCAAATGAGTGGATAGTACCAGAACCTGGGTTCTGTATCCGGTTTTGGCCGGTCCTCATACCAGGCCGAGAAATCCAGCTTTAGCAAATGTGTTGTTATTTCAGTGACCTTCATGGGTAATAATTGATTAGTTGGTTAATTTACGGACACAATACATTTCCCCTACTTTGAAAAAGCAAAATCTCTGTAAATACTGATTTTAGATAGGGTCTAGCAATTCGGATTTGAGACTGCCAATGCAGGGAAGGTTGCGATAACGTTCTGCATAGTCGAGACCATAACCGACAACGAACTTGTCGGGAATCTTAAAACCAACAAAGTCAGACTTAAAGGGTACTGTACGTCGGCGCTCCTTATCAAGTAATATGCAGGTCAGTAATGATGAGGGGTGGCGTTGTTTTAAATGATCATAGACGAGCGAGATTGTATGACCCGTATCGAGGATGTCATCAATGAGAAGGACATGCCGGTCTTTGAGATCAAGTCGAATCGAATCGATAATTTCAGGTTCCTTATCGGATTGTGATCTATTGCGATAGCTCGATACCCGTATGCAATCTAAGCGAATTGGTATATTAATATTTCTCAGGATATCGACGGTAAAATAAAGCGCACCATTGATTATAGATATAACGGTAATTTCATTATGGTCCTGGTAGGCCTCAGTTATCTCCTGGCCCAATTCAGAGACACGCTTTTTAATATCCTCTTCAGTAAAATATATTTTTTCCAGTTCTTCTCTCATTGTGGATCTATAGATTAATGAAGCTTACTTTTCTCAATCTCAAACCCCAATTTCAATAGGTTCAAAATTATTCACTGTTGATAAATCATCCTTTTATTTTGACAGAAGATGAAGTGGAGGTCAGATAATGTGCTATGATTTCGGTGTCTGTCCGAAAACTGGTAAAAAAATTCGATACGACGATTGCACTTGAGAGTGTTGATCTTTCCATTGAACCCGGTGAATTATTTTTTCTGCTTGGTCCAAGTGGTTGTGGTAAAACGACTTTGCTTAGAACAATTGCCGGATTTTACATTCCGGACGAAGGTCAGGTTTTCTTTGGCGATAAGGATGTAACCCACCAGGAACCCTATAAAAGAAATGCGGGTATGGTCTTTCAAAGTTATGCCTTATGGCCGCATATGACGGTTGCTCAAAATGTCAGTTTTGGACTTGAGCAACGAAAATTTAAAAAAGAGGAAATAAAGAAGCAGGTCTTAGAAGCTTTGGATGCAGTGGAAATGCAAAGCTATGCAGAACGTAAGCCCAATCAACTGTCAGGCGGACAACAGCAACGTATTGCACTGGCACGCGCATTGGTTATTCGTCCCCAGTGTTTACTCCTCGATGAACCGCTTTCTAATCTCGATGCCAAGTTGCGCCTTGAGCTGCGGATGGAAATCCGACGTGTCTGTAAAGAACACAATCTTACAACAATATATGTTACTCATGATCAAAAAGAAGCTTTATCCATTGCCGACCGTATAGCGATTCTGCACGAAGGGAAAGTTTTACAGATTGGCAGTCCGCAAGATGTTTATAAGCGTCCGCAAAACTCATTTGTCGCAGATTTTATCGGGAAAACAAATTTTATAACGGGTACAATTTTAAGAAGCGAAGGGAGGCAGATTCAAATAAAAACTTCCTTGGGTAATATTCAGGGTGTGCTGCCGCACAATAAAACTGATCCGGTTCAGGGGGCAGAAGTAACGCTTTCCGTTAGACCAGAATCTTTTCGCATCGAAAAAAATGCATCTGATTACAACAGTTTTGAAGGGACTATAAATGAAAGCGTATATTATGGCGAAATTGGTCAGTATAATTTTTCAAGTGGAGATATAAACCTGAAAATATTTGAACTAAACCCACAATTCCTCCGCGAGTTACCTGAAATGAAATTATACGCATGCGTTGACGCAGAAGATGTGGTCGTTCTTCAGGACTAATTAATGAAACGATATATAATTCTTTTCGGATTAATTACACTCATTCTCGTCACTCCCTTTATCCTGCGCAAAGAAGAAGAAAAGGCGGGTGATCCAGACGAAGTACTAGTAATTATTTCACCACACCTGGGATCTATTAGATATGAGTTCACGCAAGGATTTAAAAAATGGTATAAAAAGACTACTGGCCTGAAGGTGGATATTGATTGGCGCACTCCAGGAGGGACGAGCGAAATAGTTCGCTTTATTAATTCTGAATACACGAATTCGTTTCGCAACTATTGGGAGAAAGAGCTGAATCGAAAATGGAGTTTAGAAGTACAGGAAAATTTCACAAATTACTACCTGGATAATAAAGATTTACCCAATGAAGATTCGCTTGCTCAATTGGCGCGGCGCTCTTTCCTAGAATCAAGTGTAAGTTGTGGGATCGATATCTTTTTTGGTGGTGGAAGTTATGATTTCATTCAGCAGTCACGCGCAGGGCGATTAATCGACTGTGGTTTACTGAAAAGATATCCGGAATGGTTTGGTGATGCGGGTATCCCACAAACATTTGCCGGTGAACCGTTTTGGGATGGTGAAGGACGGTGGATAGGTGCCGTCCTCGCGACATTTGGCATTATATATAACCGAGATTCACACGAGCGTCTCGGTATTGAAAATCTACCGATGGATTGGAGCGATCTTACCGATCCTCGTTATGCAGGTGAAATTGCAGTTGCTGACCCAACCAAAAGTGGTTCAGTGAACAAAGCGTTTGAAATGATCCTGCAGCAGCAAATGCAAAACCTTCACAGTAAATATAAAGAAGAAAATTCGCTGGTATCAGAAGATTTGGAGACCCGGGCAATACATGATGGCTGGCTTAAGGGAATGCAATTGATTCAGCAAATATCGGCAAATGCACGCTATTTTACCGATTCAGCAACTAAAATTTCTATCGATGTATCAAATGGTGATTGTGCTACAGGGATGAGCATTGATTTTTATGGCCGCTATCAAGCGGAACTCATTCGGAATCGCGGTGAGAGTGATAGGTTCGGATATATAATGCCGAAAAATGGGTCCGCTGTTTCGGTAGATCCAATCGGTATTTTCCGCGGTGCTAAAAATGCTGAATTAGCGCGTGAGTTTATAACTTATGTTTTATCGATAGAGGGTCAAAAACTGTGGAATTTTAAAGTAAATACACCGGGAGGTCCTGAACAGTACGCATTAAGAAGGCCCCCAGTTCGAAAGGAGCTTTACGTTGATGATTTTAAACCCTTTCGTTCGGACCCGGACGTTAATCCCTATCTCGAAGCGGGAGATTTTGTCTACGAGGGCAAGTGGACGGGACCATTATTCAATGAATTACGCTTTATCATAAAGGTAGCATTTATTGATGTTCATAAAGAGTTAAAAGCTGCCTGGGCAGCATTAATTGACAATAATTTTCCCGCTGAAGCTCTTGCCATGTTCAGCGATTTATCGGCTATAGATTACGAAGAATCGAGGGGTTCAATTAAGAAAGCCGTCCGCTCTCGAAATCAAATTGAAGAAGTGATCATGGCAAAAAAGCTTTCTAATCATTTTCGAAAAAAATACAAAGATACGGTGAGACTTGCTTATGGTGATTTATGATTTAACCGCTAAATATATTCTGGAGATTCTGGATACATCGGTACTAGCTCGAGATGAAGTTTATACATTTTCGTTTTTCTTTGCCCCATTGAAACTCACAGACGCTACAGGGTCACCAAGCAACCCGATAGCTATAAATTAATGAATGACGAAAACAGTGATGTAATTGCTCCTCCTCCGGCTTTAATCGCCAATAATCCACTTAAATGGCTCAGGTATTTTGGACCGGGAGCGATTATAGCCTCCGCAACCATTGGGAGCGGAGAAACACTTTTCGCCACGAGGGGAGGGAGTCTTTTCGGATACAATATTCTGTGGATTTTTGTTTATGTCTCGCTTTTGAAATGGGTGCTTTGTTATTGCAGCATGCGGCACATGATTTTGAGCGGTGCTCATCCCTATCAACGATGGAATTTTATTCCTGGGCCGCGGGGTTGGTTCCCGATATTCATGTTCAGCATTCCCCTCCTCTTATGGCCTGTCTGGTATGGATTCCTTTCCGGTGTAATGGGGACCGCATTCATGTGGGTCTTTGGTGTTCAGGCAATATTTGCAGGAAATGACATTTATATTTGGGCTACTCTATTTCTGACGATAGGGGTAATTATTCTATTTATCGGTAATTACAATTTTGTGGAAATAGGCCAAATTGTAATCATTGGTCTGATGACATTATGTATGGTAATTGCGATATTCTACCTGGGGGTAGATTGGATGGCGGCGATCAAAGGAACAATAATACCGCACGCAGTAAGATTTCCAGAATGGTTATACGAGGTGAAACCGGATATGATTAATCGTTCGGCATGGGTGGAAATTCTTGTTTACACCGGCGTAATTGGCGGAGCTAGTTTCGACTATTTAGGTTATGTTTCTTTTTTGCGTGATAAAAAGTGGGGGCGCAGCCATATGGAGATAGCGACAAATGAGGAACTTAAGGTGATCGCCCAAGACAAAGACCATCCCGTGCGTCGTTGGATAAGAGCGGCACTTATCGATACAGTTTGTAGTTTTGCGATGATCATTTTTCTCTCTGGCTGTTTTTCCATCCTTGGAACGATCGTTCTCAGCCCTCAACATCAATTTCCGAGTGGCGTAAATTTGTTAAACCTGCAGGGACAATTTTTCACCGCGCTCGCCCCCTGGTTGCTACCTGTCTATAAAGTAGCAATTTTCTTTGCTTTCCTCTCCATTATATATGGCGGTCCTGAATTAACAGCGAGGGTGTTCTTTGAGTATTTTAATTCCCTGCCACGATTCAGCGGTCGAGTGCCAAAGCGAAAAATTAGAATATTCATTATCTTTTGGTGTTTAATCGGAGGGATTATTCTCCTTTGGGCCAGTAAAATATTTCCGGATATAAGTCTCGTTGAATATATATCACCCGCGAGCATTATATCCGGCGTCTTGTCCTGCGGGTTATACTGTTTTTTCAATCCATGGATGGATTGGAAATTTCTTCCGCCTGAATTGAGGATGAACCGAATCCTTGTAGGGTTAAATTTATTTGCCGGTGTAATCTTTCTAGCTACGGGAATGAAAGCACTTTGGGATCATTGGGAATATAATATCCTAATCCTTGCAGGGCACATCGTAATCTGCATGGTGCTCGCTAAAATACTCTTCTATAGATTTTTTTCTCGAAAGTCAGACCGATAAATATAGAGAGAAACTTGGAAGAAAATATTTAATAAATAATACTTTCTAACTTATAGGAGGACCTGGCGCTTTGAATTCAATCAGAGCAAAGTAATTTATGCAGATTGCATATTTACTCCTAATGCTGCTGAATAGTGCAAGAAATTATCGGTTAACTCTTTGAGCCTTTTATTTATTTCTGGATCTTGAATAATTTCGTCACTGAAAGATTCACCGGTGGCAAACACGAAACGGGGTATGATTGTACAGCGATAGTCCAGCATGAGAGAGTTGGCAAAAGGCATGACCGACATATAACTGCCGCTTCCCCCAGCCGCACACATAAATCCTACGATCTTTTCTTTCCAAGCTTTTCCAGTTAACTCAAGTAAGTTTTTAGTAGCAGCACTAACATCATAATTATAGATCGGGGTAGCCATGAGAATCCCTGTCGCGTTTTCAATCTTTTGACTCAAGACAATGACTTGCTCATTACTGTAGCAGGAACCACCATTACAGAATGGAAGGTTCCTATCCACAAGTTCTATATATTCTATATCATGCTCAGATTCTTTGAGTTGCTGATAAGCAAGTTGCGCCATCGCTGAACTGCGACTCTCGGTACTAAGACTGCAACTTATGATTATCAGATTCATGATTGAGGTATTAATACTACTCAAGATATTCTAATTACAATCCTTTTGTACGACTGATGATTATTAAAGGGAATAATTGCATTGATCGTTCTAAGAGGCAATGTATGCAGGAAGTGATCTGACTGAATAGTGGGTAGAAGCTTTTTTACAGGGAATCAGCTTGGAATTCCATGAGCAATTATTTCATTATAAACCCATTCATAAGTCTTTTTCATGCCATCGCGAAGTGTGGTGCCAGGTTCCCAGTTTAAAACCTTACGGACTAAAGTATTGTCGCTGTTGCGGCCATTAACTCCCTTGGGTGCATTGAGATTGTAGCGACGTTTCAGTTTAGTCCCCGCATGTTCTTCAACAATATCGGTAAGCTCGTTTATGGTTACCAATTCATTGCTTCCTATATTGATCGGGTCATGAAAATCTGATTCCATTAATAGGCGTATTCCCTCAAGACAGTCATCAATAAAAGTAAAACTTCGGGTCTGTCTGCCATCGCCCCAAATTTCAATTTCTCTTTTTCCAGAAATCTTAGCCTCGGCAATTTTTCTCGAGATAGCTGCGGGAGCTTTTTCTCGACCACCATAATATGTTCCAAAAGGCCCGTAAATATTATGAAATCTCGCTATTCTCACACCAAGGCCGAAATCTTCATAGAAATGCCTGCACATCCTTTCGCTGAACAATTTTTCCCAGCCGTACCCATCTTCGGGCATTGCAGGATAGGCATCCACTTCTTTTAAAGGGACAACATCTGCCGTTCGTTGTTTTTCTTCAGCATAGACACAGGCTGATGAAGCAAAAAAGAATTCTTTAATCTGATATTTTCGCGCTGCACAGAGAAGGTGTGTATTAATAAGTACATTTAACATGCATAAAGCTTTGTTCTTCTCGATGAAACCCATTCCCCCCATATCAGCAGCCAAATTAAAGATACAATGCATATCTTTTACCACTGCGTTACACGCTTCCTCGGTTTTTAAGTCAGTGACTAGAATATCAACCTCAGGATCTATTTGGCACCATGTCTCTAAAGGTTTAGAATCAACCGCTTGAATGTTATTAAAACCCTGTTTTTTTAAATAAGCTATGAGGTGACCGCCTATGAAACCACCCGCGCCGCAAATTAAAATCTTATCATCTTTTTCCATCAAATATACATCCAGTAGATTTGTATTACGTTTCTAGGAATATTTTTTCAAGCCCGTTATTTGTGCGAGAAAACGTAATATGAACAGGGGGTTGTTTTTAAGATAACGTTTCCATAGATGAGTTGGATTATGGATGAGGCGATATAGCCATTCGAATCCAGATCTTTGAATCCAATAGGGTGCTTGACGCTTACTTCCGGAATGAAAATCAAATGCTGCACCTACACCAATCATGAGCGTGGTGTTTAACTTCTGAAGATACTCTGCCATAAAATATTCTTGCTTAGGAGTACTTAATCCGACCCAGACTATTGTCGGTGCTACTTTATCTATAGTTTTAATCAATTCGGTTTCTTCCTTTTCGTTCAATTTCCTGAATGGCGGCGTATACATTCCGACTATATTTAATCTCGGGAATCTTTCTCTTAAACACGCGCAAAGACGTTCCGCTACTCCCGGTGCCCCGCCATACATAAAGTGTCTGCAGGATGAATTTTCTGTTGCTTCGCAAACAGAGATTAAAAGATCAGGGTCATAAACGCGATCGACACACTTTGCGGCTATCCATTTACCAATCCATACCAGCGGCATGCCGTCAGGGGTAACGAGAAAGGCTTCATTATGTATTTTACGCAAATGCGCGTCATTTTGGGCCTCACTAATTCCATGGACACCGGTGACACAAATGTACCCTTTCTGGTGATTGTTCAAAGCGGCTAATATGGCCTCTAGGGCTGAATTCATGTTTATCGCGCTTACCGCAATACCTTGTACATTAAAGGTTCGAATAGGTGATGGTGGCGAATTCACGAGTTCCAAGATTGGATGTTACAATGTGCTAATTTATTGAGCAGATAAATTTTAAATTGCGATATTACAAGGAATTCACATTCTTGCCACGAAATTATGCACTTACGCATTGCGGTAATTATCTTAGCAGGAATCCTTGTAATTAGCTGTTCTTCTACAAGAGAGGATAATGATGCTTATCATATCGCAGTAATACCCAAAGGAACGACACATGTGTTCTGGAAATCTATCCATGCCGGAGCCATAAGAGCGGAACATGAATTAAATGAATCGGGAATACCGGTAAAAATAATCTGGAAAGGACCTCTAAAAGAAGATGATCGATCTGCGCAGATCAATGTCGTTGAAAATTTTATCGGTCAAAAAGTTGACGGTATTGTGCTCGCACCGTTGGACAGCAAAGCACTGGTTGCGCCGGTAAAAAAGGCAGAACGGGCAGGAATACCAACCGTAATTTTTGATTCTGGACTAGAATATGATGGTATCGTCAGCTTTGCCGCTACGGATAATTATAAAGGCGGGCGCATGGCGGGTGAATGCCTGGTAGAGCTTCTCGGCGGCAAAGGAAAGGTAATTATGATGCGATACATGGTTGGGTCAGCAAGTTCGACCGCGCGGGAACAGGGATTTCTCGACGTAATTTCGCAACATTCTAAAATCCATCTTCTATCCGAAAATAAATATACGGGTGCTACCCGGGATACCGCGTATTCCGCTTCGCAAAATATCCTCAATCGCTATGGGGAAGAGGTGGATGGCATATTTATGCCAAACGAATCTTCAACTAATGGAATGTTATTAGCTTTACGCTCAATTGGTCGTGCAGGGGGTGATGTCAAATTTGTTGGATTTGATGGCGGTGACCAAAATGTGCAGGGTATAGAATCAGGTGATATTCAGGGAATCGTAATTCAAGATCCATTTAAAATGGGCTACACCGCGGTAAAGTTAATGGTCCAGCATCTTCAAAGTCTATCGGTAGAGAAACGCGTCGATACGGGTGCCACATTGGTAACACCAGATAATTTGGATGATGAAGATATACAAATGCTACTCTTTCCGCCACTCGATCAATATCTGGAAATGTGAATTCGAGAGGATAGATTCTCGATTGCCTGAAACTCTCATAAGTCTAAACCTGGGACACTCACTTTTGCTAGGTAATCTTTAATTTGCGATATTTCGAGGAATAGACAATCTTTCCACAAATTATGAATATGCGCATCGGGGTTTTTATATTTGCTGGTATTTTTTTAGCAGGTTGTACTGCTTCCAATAAAGAGGTTGAAAAATATCGTATCGCCGTTATCCCGAAAGGGACCACCCACGTGTTTTGGAAATCTATTCACGCCGGGGCAATGAGGGCAGAACGCGAGTTTAACGCTTCTGGTATCCCGGTAGAGATAATATGGAAAGGGCCGTTAAAGGAGGATGACCGTTCAGCTCAATTTAACGTCGTAGAAAACTTTATTGGTCAAAAAGTCGATGGTATTGTACTTGCGCCTCTGGATAGCATAGCGCTGGTCAGACCAGTGATTAAAGCTGAACGCGCAGGAATCCCCACCGTGATATTTGATTCGGGACTCGAATATGACGGTATTGTTAGTTATGCCGCCACCGATAATTACATGGGCGGCCGAATGGCGGGTGAATATCTGATCGAACTTCTCGAAGGAAAGGGAAATGTAATAATGATGCGATTCATGGTCGGATCGGCGAGTGACACAGCGCGCGAACAGGGGTTTCTCGACGTAGTTTCGCCATACCCTGAGATTAATCTTCTTTCTACAGATAAGTATACTGGCGCTACTCGCGATGCTGCTTATACTGCATCGCAAAATATCCTGAGTCGTTTCGGAAACGAGGTGGATGGCATATTTATGACTAACGAATCTTCAACCAACGGAATGCTCTTAGCTTTGCGGGCAATTGGTCGAGCTCAAGGCGATGTTAAATTCGTTGGATTTGACGGCGGTGAGCAAAACGTGCAGGGGATGGAAGCAGGTGACATTCAAGGATTCATCATTCAAGATCCATTTAAGATGGGCTACACAGCGGTAAAATTAATGGTCGATCATCTTCGTGGGCAATCAGTGGAAAAACGCGTCGATACAGGTGCCGTGCTGGTAACTCCAGATAATTTAAATGATGAGCAGATACAAAAGCTTCTCTTTCCGCCGCTGCATGAATATCTGGAAATGTAAAATTCGAGATGACGGATTCTCGATAACCAAAAACTCTCCTATGTCTGAACCTGAAATATTAGACTGAGTGCTGAAGTAATGGAAAATACAGTTCGGTTACAAATGCGTGGTGTCTGTAAGCATTTTGGTGCAACCCGGGCATTAAACAATGTGAATTTCGAAATTAAGCAGGGTGAAGTACATGCATTGATTGGAGAAAATGGGGCGGGGAAAAGCACGCTCATGAAAATACTGAGCGGCGCATACTCTCCGGATAAAGGTGATATTCTCCTTGAGGGGAAACCCTTTGCTCCCGGCAATCCTTTACACGCTCGAAAATCCGGGATTGCAATGATTTACCAGGAACTAACCCTCACGCCTCATCTCAGCGCTGAGGAAAATATATTGCTTGGTGAAGAGCCCAGTCGGTATGGGTGGATTGATTCTACGAAGCGACGTCAACTTGCTCAGGAAGCGGTTAATAATCTCAACTATTCTCATCTGCCACTGGATAAACCAGTCCATCTCCTTTCCCTTGCTGAACAGCAGGTAATAGAAATTGCACGCGCTAGTATCGGGTCGGCACAACTGATAATAATGGATGAACCCACGAGCAGTCTATCTAATGTCGACGTGGCCAATCTCTTTTCCATAATCAAAAAGCTGCGTAATCAAGGAGCCAGTATTATTTACATCAGTCATTTTCTTGAGGAATGCCAGGAAATAGCTGACCAGTATACTGTACTGCGTGATGGTGTAACAGTTGGAAACGGGTCCATGAGTGACGTAAGTTTTAGCGAATTAATCCATCTCATGGTGGGGAGAGAGATTAATGAAATATTTCCTGAATCACCACACACCATAGGTGAGACAGTAATGGAGGTTTGCAATCTTGCCGGCTCCAGAAAACCGAGTAGCGTCAATTTTAATTTACACAAAGGTGAAATCTTTGGGATCGCTGGACTCGTCGGTGCGGGTAGAACGGAAACAGTGCGTGCCTGTTTTGGCCTCGACGATGTTGAAGAAGGAAGCATTTTTATCTATGGTAGCGACAAGACTCATTCTATTCCTCAAAAGCGATTGGATGATGGGGTAGGCTTTTTAAGCGAGAATCGCAAAGAAGAGGGGCTTATGCTCAATCGGAATGTGGCTGAGAATCTGACGACAACAAACTATAGTAGATTTACACGCTGGGGGTTTATTGACAAAGTCAAACAACATACATCCGCTAAACAGATGATAGATCGCCTGGATATTAAAATACGCGAACTGTCACAGTCAGTTAATGAGCTCTCCGGTGGTAATCAACAGAAGATATCATTAGGGCGCCTCTTGCATCATAACGCTGAGATCTACATACTCGATGAACCTACTCGAGGTATCGACATCGCAAGTAAATCAGAAATTTACAAAATTATGGGTGAATTGGCAAATGAAGGGAAAGCGGTTATTTTTATAAGTTCCTATCTGCCAGAATTACTGGGGGTATGTGATACGATTGGTGTTATGTGTCGCGGTGTAATGCAGGAATCTCGGCCCAAAGCTGAATGGACTGAAGATGAAATTTTAAGTGTCGCTATCGGTCAGCAAGCGGATGATTAAAACGTCTTACCAATTAAAGCGATGAAAGAAACTAAGTTGAGCAAGTATGCTTCCCAATACCCAATAATAGGACCTGTTTTGGGGCTTGTTCTCGTGGTATTACTATTTTCTAAAACAAGAGGATTTTTAACTCCTAATAATATAACAATTATTTTAACTCAAACGGTGATCGTTATCATTGCCGCCCTTGGCATGACAAAAATAATCGTCAGTGGCGGCATTGATTTGAGTGTAGGTGCCGTTGTCGCATTTACCAGTGTTCTTGGCGCACATGCAGTTTCTGAAGGTCTGCCGATGGTCTTGGTCATTATCATAGCTCTCATTGGAGGCGGTTTGTTTGGGCTTATTAATGGGACCATCATCGCAGGTTTTAAAATGAATCCTTTCATCGTCACATTGGGCATGATGGGGGTAGCGCGAGGAGCCTCCAAGTGGTTGGGTAAGAACCAGACTGTTAATTATGATACCGAATCATCAATTAACTTTCTCATGAACAACCCATCACAGATTGGCAGTAATGAAATTCCCTTGTGGCTTCCACCTATTGGTGTAGTCGTGGCACTATTTATGGCTGCCGTGATCAGCACGGTGATGAATAAAACTGTATTCGGGCGTCATATTTATGCGATCGGTTCGAATGAAGCAACCGCGCGTCTCTGTGGGATTCGCACGGAATTGACCAAGCTTAAAGTATATCTTTTCGCTGGAATGCTTTACGGTCTTGCCGGCGTTATGCAACTGTCCCGCTTGCAACAAGGTGATCCCACTGTTGCTATTGGCCTAGAGCTTGATGTGATTGCCGCAGTTGTAATTGGAGGAGCCAGCTTAAGTGGAGGCACCGGGAGCATATTCGGCGCGGTTATCGGCGCTTTAATTATGGCGACTTTGCGGAACGGTTCGGACCAGGTAGGTTGGCCTAACTATGCTCAAGAGATTATTATTGGCTTAGTAATTGTCCTCGCGGTAGGACTTGATCGCTTGCGTCAAAGGCGAATTAATTAGCGATAATTTATAATTATTAATGATGGTGAATCCAGTAATAACCCTTTTAAATTGACAGGTTTAAGTTTTCTTAAATTTATCAATAAAACAGGGTTCTTAAATACGCTATGGGTAAATTCAAATTAGTAGATAAAAAGATTGGTCGTACCGATATAATGATGAGTTCAGTCAGCTTGGGCTGCGTAACCTTCGGGAGAGAAATAGACGAAGAGACATCATGGAAGATACTCGATTACGCGATGGATGCAGGTATAAAGTTGTACGACACGGCCGAAATGTATGGAGGCGGTAACGCTAAGGAAAATCGTAAAAAATGGATGGGGATTGATGATACGAGAGAAGTAACGACAGAAATGTATTCTTCAGAAAAAATACTCTCCCGATGGATGAAAGATCGTGGCTGCCGGAATGAGATGGTTATTTGCACTAAGGTTAGTGCGGGAAACAATGATCCTGATAACATTCGACGTAAAGTAGGGGACAGCCTCGAACGACTTGGCGTGGATAGCGTCGAGGTTTACATGCTTCATGAACCAGATGAAAATGTCCCGATCGCTGAATCACTTGAAGCTCTCAACGAGCAGGTAGTTGCAGGAAAAGTAAAATCAATTGGGTGCAGTAATTTTACCGCTGAAATGCTGAAGGAATCCCTGGAAGTCAGTAAAAAAAATGGGTGGGCACGTTTTGAAATTACAGAACCACCCTTTAGTTTAGCAGATCGAAGGTATGAGTCCGATTTTTTACCCTTATGCTTAAAAGAAGAAATTTCGACGATACCCTATAGTCCACTCGCTGCCGGATTTCTTGCGGGTAAGTATTCACCTGACAAAGATAAATTACCAAAGGGCACACGATTCGATATTTCTCCCGGTCATGCAGACATATATTTTAATGATCACAATTTTAGGGTCGTGGATCAATTACGTGAAAAAGCTAAGGAAATGGATATTACGATGGTTCAATTAGCGATGGCGTGGGTCATGACTAATCCTTGTGTTACAAGCACGCTTATCGGCGCGCGTAAAACAGAGCATATTGACAATGCTATAAGCGCCTTGGAAATGGACCTTGATCCTGGATTAAGAGAAGAAATATCAAATTGGGATTAATTGACTCGAATTCTAAGTAAATAGCCGTAAGTGGCTTATTTAACTTTTTAAGTTTTACTCCATCAGGTCTGTCAATCGTTCAGGGCACAGACACTGTCTGAGGAGATAGCAACGAGGCGTATGGATCCGCATTATGTATTTATTTTTGCGATATTCTCAACTTGAACTACAATGATAATCAAAGCTAAACCGGCATTAATAAATTAGCGCTTGATCGATGAGCTTGAATTTCACGGGATGACAATTTCATGCTTTATATAAGCGCTCTTTACGATTTAGATCTTTAATGATTCGATTGTTTTCAGTTTTTGAATTCATGATAAAAGAAATTATTCTCGCTTTAATCTAATCTACCTTCACTACAAGAATAATATATTTAAACGTTATGCCCCGCTATCTCATAAAGATTTTTATTATTCTCCTACTGTTAATGTTCAATGGTTGTGCTGATCAACAGATCGAGGTCATATCGGAAATTCAGGAAAAGCATTACCTCAGAGGTAAAAGCCTGCTTCGGGAAGGGAGAAAACAGGAAGCGCTTGAAGCTTTTCTGAAAGTTGCGAATAAACGCGATGATGCAGCAGAGTCACACCTGGAATCAGGACGACTAAGTCTTACTCATATCAAGGATCCCATTGCTGCAATTTATCATTTTCGTAAATACCTGGAACTCAAACCGAACGCTACGCAATCGAAATTTGTTCGTCAGCTTATTGAAACAGCTCAAAAGGACTTTGCGAGAAGCTTGCCAGGGCAACCTTTTGAAGGCGAATTTGAGCGACTTGATTTAATGAATTTAATCGAGCAGTTAAAAAATGAAAATCTTGAGCTAAAAAAGACTCTCGCTGAGTCCATTTACCGATTTGAAAAGTCACAAAAGGAATTTAATTTATTGCAGGATCAAATTATCGCTCATGCGCAATCAAAAGCAGCAGTAAATGAGAATATTCTTACTCAGAATGTTCAACCAGTTACACCACCTGCAGTTATTAATAATGTGATACGACCTGAAGTTTATATTGTCCAACCTGGGGACACACTTAGCCGGATAAGCAGGAAACTTTATAATACACCGGGGCGCTGGAGAGATATTTTTAATGCGAACCGGGATGTGCTCCCCAGTCCACATGCAATCAGAGTGGGGCAGGAGTTAAGGGTCCCATGATTTGATATAACAGAAAAACCCTGTTAGGTTTATTCACGATATTATATGATTTATTTCGAGGCGTTTATCCGTTTTATTTTTAAACCCATATTTTTATATAATGAAATATTTTGACTTCAATGCAACGACTCCGCTGTCTTCTGTTTCAGAAGAAGTTTGGATTAAGACTAATCGAGAATACTGGCAAAATCCGTCCAGCCCCTACGCACCATCCGCGCGGGCAAAAAATTACCTTGAATCGTTACGCGAGCGTTTTGCTTCAATTCTCGGTTGTCAGTCGAATAACATTGTTTTTAACTCAGGTGCAACAGAAGGAAATAATGCCGTCATTGATTATTTCGCTAAGAATAGTTTGCCCCATACCCGTATTTTAATTTCGGCAATCGAACACCCCAGTGTGTTGAAAGCTGCCGAAAACGCATTTTTGGAGAATGTTGATTTGATCCCCGTTTCAGCATCCGGTGTTGTCGAGATTGCCAAATTACGATCGCTGATTAAAAATAAAAAGTATCCACTAATTTCTGTAATGGCCGCAAATAATGAGACGGGTGTCATTCAGCCTTGGAAAGAAATATTGGAAATATGTAATGAAAATCATATTTCCTATCATTGCGATGCATCACAATGGGTGGGAAAATTGCGACCAGAGGAACTTGGAAAATGTGATTTTGTGACCGCTTGTGCACACAAATTTGGGGGACCCAAGGGGGTCGGATTTATTAAAATTTCTGATCACTACGCCGATTTCAGATCCCTTCAAGGGGGTGAACAAGAATCTGGACATCGCGGGG
This sequence comes from Opitutales bacterium, assembly GCA_963692525.1. Taxonomy (GTDB): domain Bacteria; phylum Verrucomicrobiota; class Verrucomicrobiia; order Opitutales; family PNEW01; genus PNEW01. Next base: position 3,157,298 of record OY829953.1, on the reverse strand, counting down.
GTACGGAAAATATACCGGCGATAGCAGCAATGTTGTCTGCATTGGAAGAAAGATTATTAAATATCGAAGATACTGCAGAGGACCAAGAATCATGGAAAAATGAATTTTTGAATATACTAGCGAATAGTGTCCCCGGTGTAAAAATTGTCGCGAATGAATCGGACCGATTATGGAACACAGTTTCTCTGATATTACCACAACACGATAATACACGCTGGGTAATCCTGCTGGATAAACTTGGATTTGCTATTTCCACAGGTTCGGCTTGTGCGAGCGGTAAAGAAGGTCCTTCACATGTGTTGGCGGCAATGAAATATTCTCCTCACGAAATGCGCCGTGTAATAAGAATTAGTGGGGGTAGTGATACCTCCCGGAAAGCGTGGCACGAACTAGGTGAAGCCTTCAGTCAGGTCTGGAAAGATCTCAATACTTCCTTATCCGGATCGAGCAAGACACGAATTATTTCGATATGATATCACATAACTCTATTAATATAGAATATTCTTATGGCGCGTAAGTCGGCGAGAAGACTTTGGACGGAAAAAGTTAAAGGCGAGAGACAAAATAAATTCGTTTGGGGTAAAGGCGATTTTAAGCTGGGCGAGGTATTTTATGGCAGGATACTTGGTATCGACCCTAGTCTACGTTCGACGGGATTAGCGGTTTTGGATTTTAATCAAAAAACACAGGCACAGCTTTTATTTAAACAAACGATCAAGCTGAAGCCCAAACTGACAATGGCAGATTGCCTCGCGTCTATATCACGAGCAATAGACGAAGTGATAAGCAAATACGCGCTAGACTATGTTGCTGTGGAACAGACGATTTATGTACAAAATTTTCAAACCGCACAGATTCTCGGAGCAGCACGCGGTGCCGCAATTGCCGCTGTCGCACTGCGAGATCTTCCGATCATGGAATATCCACCGTTAAGGATTAAACAAGCGGTAGTCGGATATGGTCGAGCGAGTAAAGAACAGGTTGCGCGAACGGTAGGGCAACTTTTAGGGACAAAATCTGAATTAACTTTTGACGAGGCAGATGCTGCAAGTGTAGCGCTCTGTCATGCGTTGACATTCAGGGCTCAACCTTAAGCAATAGATTTTTTCTGTTCCTCAATACAGAGACGCAGAGGATTTTCATGATGTGTAATTGCAGATACTATCATTTCAAATTCATTCTGTCTTGAGAGATATCTGGCGATATAGATGTGATCCCCTTTATCGCTTGTTATACGATAATAGCCCAGACCTAAGTAGTTAAGGGTGTGGGCATCAGCAATTTCATTCCAAGGGATGAAATACGTATTCCCCCAACAAGTGTAACTACAAACACCTTTTGAACTTATCTCGCTTTTTAGAAGCCACACTAAAATCAACGAAGTTACTAATGAAATAATAGTGGTTAGTTCGAGGCTACCCGTATAGTTGACATTTCTCAACGGTATGCCGACAAGGAAAATTATTCGAAGGATATCGAAAAGCCATAATACTGCTATTGTCCAGAGAACGAGGGTAGAGTAGCAGCAATGGTAAATTTGTTTAAGCTGGCTAGACATAATTCTGCTGCCTCTAATATATAAAACCTGGAACTGAATTTTCGATCAAGAAATCTAAATAACAAGATTTTCAGGATTTTTGCTCTGTATTTTAGTAAATAAGTATAATTAAAAGTAGGATTACTATATGCGGCCTTCCTCGATATCATAGACATCAAACCAAGTGTAAACGCGCCGATTTTCAGGAATCGATTCTCTTATGTAACCTTCAAGAAATAATTGTAATTGAATTGGGAGTTCAGTGATACGTGTTTGGCGCATTTTTAGGTTCCAGAGCTTAATAGTATCTTCAGAGTGATGGGATTGTTCCGTGATCCAAGCAGCCACGTCTTCATCATTATCACCACTTTCAACCAATTGTTTAAAAGCGAGACTACTAATACCTGCAAAATTTAAAAAAAAGCCATCTAGAGGACAGTCAAAATGATATTCTCCATTGGTGCTATTTACCAATGCTCTGCATTTATCCAGCATGCGTGCCGCAATGACATAACCGGCCAATGTTTCATGGGGACTGCGCGGATATTCTTTTCTTAAATCTTTAGCCAAAGAGTTTAAATTTTTATTCATAATTTGTGTACCTAATTGTGGGGGTTAAAAAAGCGACTTAAAAATATTGTAATGGTAATTTTCTCCAAGGTTACTCTGGTCATTCAAGCCCCAGTGATAATCTCTGAAACCTATTTTATAATTATCTTCTGCTAGGAAGATTTGATATTCCTTGGGACTATATTTTACGAGAATTTTTTTTATACCGCCTAATGACTTAAAGTCGTCTTCAAACCATTTAAAAATAAGTGATAACTCTACCTTATTTTTTTCCGGATAAAAGGTATTAAGCGCAGGATTGCCCAACCATTGACTGTAAACAGCATCAATCATAATATCTAAATTTTCTACCGTATAGGCTTTTGGCTGCAATGGTGGGCAGCTACGCGCAGCACAGACAATTGCTGAATGCACTCGCCATCCAATCAATGGGCGCAAATTATCATGTTCTATCTCATCGAGCGAAACATGCTTTCCTCCGATAATGTGGCGTTTTTCAGTCCATGAATCAGGGAGCGCGCGGATGCTTTCAGTGGGATAATTTTCCAATATCCAATTGAGTGTAAAAGCGTTATAAGCGTTAATTAAAGAAGCTACTTTTTCTCTCCCCTCGGCCAATTTCTGGGTGGACTCGGCATATTGCAAAAGATAATTATTCAGGGCTTTTTTATCATCCGCATTTTTTCCCCATGATTGATAATTTACTAGACCTTGTTTATTAACGTATTTATCAAGGAGGCGACTAAACTCGGTATGATCAATTCCGCGTGGAAGATCTATCGTAGTCGATGCATCAGCGCTGTAAGCGATGATTAATAAAAATATGAATCCTGATATAAGCCAATAGGGTTTTTTTAAGACAGGCATATTCTTTCAATCGGCACTACCGTTAGATAGATTCTTCCGCAACATGCTGAAGCGCGGTACTAGAAAGTGCTTTGCGTGCGATGGAAGTAACATAGACGGTTACGATTATAGTAATCAGCAAACCCACCCCGAGAAACACATATTCAAGCGGGTTCTTTCCACTATCTCCAGAAGCGGCCTCAATCCCGGCTTTGCTAATATAGCCTAAATATACGTATAAGATAGTCCCTGGTATCATTCCCAACCAACTGGCAATCAGGTAATGCCAAAATTTTACTGCTGTTAACCCTAGAAGGTAATTAAGCCAGACATAAGGAAATACAGGACTCAGCCGTAGTAGGAGAACGAGCTTTCCTCCCTTATTACCAATGGCAGTATCAATAGATTTAAATTTAGCATTCGCGACCAGTTTAGCTTCGATTTTATCGCGGGCCAAGTAGCGAGCGACGAGAAATGCTAAAGCTGCACCGAGCGTGGAGCCAAACGAAACAGCGATAGAACCGCCAATCACACCAAATGTAAAACCCGCACCCAGGGTTAATACAGATCCGGGAATAAATAAAACAGCAGCTAGAGCGTAGGCGGCGACAAATAAAATGTACCCGATAAAACCTAAATCTATAACCCAATTGTTAAAGGCATCGAGCCAATCGCTGATCGGCAAAAATCGAGCAATCGAAAGAAAGAACACGATAATTATTGATCCAATAACCAGCTTCCAGGAGATCTTCTTAAATGGCCATGCTAAATTATCTTTAATCATCAAGATATAAAACTAATGGTTTGTTTAACTATTTTATTTGACGTTGAAAAAGCCAAGTGAATATAGATTTTGCTCTTGGAGTTAATCGGCTTCGGTTATACTGATCCCCAAGCTTACGCGCTAATTCAGCAAATGTTGGATAAGCGTGTATAGTTGAAGCGATCTTTCCCAATCCAATCTCATATTTTATAGCGAGCACGAATTCGTGTAAAAGATCGCCTCCATGATCAGCAACTATAGTTACTCCAATGATTCGGTCTTTTCCCTTTTCGGTAAGAATTTTTATGAATCCATGATCGGCGTTATCTAGAATAGCGCGATCAACGTCTTTCATTTCTAAAGTAAATAGATCGTAATCGATTCCTTGCTGCTTTGCTTCAGTTTCATTAAGTCCGACTCGAGCCACTTCTGGACTAATATATGTTGACCAGGGAATGACGCTGTAGTCCATTTTGCTGTAAAATAAAGAGAATGGCATAAGGATATTACGTACCACGGTGCGCGCCTGAAAATCGGCAACATGAGTAAACTGGTAGGATCCGGCAATGTCTCCAGCTGCCCAGATATGGGACTGGTTAGTTTGCATGTATTCATTTACCTTAACGCCTCGCTTATCGAATTCAACCCCAGCTGCTTCTAGATTCAGCGATTCAATATTGGGTATGCGACCGGCCGAGACAAGTACTACATCGACTTCAAGGGTGGCATTGACACCATCTCCTTGGCTGTTAGGTGTTCCTTCATATTCCAAGTGGATTTTACCGTTAATGTGACTGAATTTTTTAGTCTTAATTCCCGTATAAATGTTTACACCTTCAGCTTCCAAATATTCACGGGCATAGGCACTAACTTCTGGGTCTTCCCGTATAAGAATTTGGGGAGCAAGATCCATGAGATAAACTTTAACCCCCAGACGATTCATGGCCTGACCTAATTCACAGCCAATTGGACCTCCGCCGATAATAATCATACTTTCCGGTTTCTCATTCAATTCATCGAAAATAGTTTCATTTGTATAATAAGGGATCTCGTTAAGACCCGGAATCGGGGGGATTCCCGCTCTGCTACCCGAAGCAATCACCAGGTTCTTTCCTCTCAATACCTGGCCATTCACTTCCACCTCGTGAGGTGAAATAAATTTTGCATCACCACGAAAAACGTCGACACCCAATCCTTCAAATCTTTCTTGAGAGTCAAGGGGTTCAATTTTTGCACGCCGCGCACGCATACTTTCAAAAACGCGCGAAAACTCAAATTGCGGCTCCTGTGATTCTAATCCCCAATTTTCAGCTTTGCGGATAGTTTGAACTACCCGAGCAGAAGAGATCAGTCCTTTGCTGGGGACACAGCCAAAATTCAGACAGTCGCCCCCCATTTTATTTTTTTCGATTAATGCAGCTCGACCACCCAAGCCAGCAATAGCGGAAGTAGTGACAAGACCTGCAGTCCCTGCTCCAATCGCAATTACGTTATAAGTTCCTGTCCCTTTTTTCATATTAAGTCTCTTGGTAGGTGTTTTCTGTGGAGTCAATTACCACGTTTATTAACGATCTACACAATCTCTGTGCAATAGCTGCTGCTATGAATATTATACTTTATAATCAAAAGAGTGATATATTTAGTAACCTATTCCCGTTTTATTCGTTATCACTTATATAAGCTCAATTATTCTTAAAAATTAACCACAGTGAATTTTCGCCTTAGCAACTGAATTATCGCTAAAACATAGATCAAACATCATTCTGTACTTCGAATCCGTAAAATAGCTCAATTTATTGATTAATACACGGTTATGAGTTATATTGGAGTCAATATCTGATTATTTCAGTAGTTTTACGGGAACAAAAGTAGTCGAGTGATACTCTTATTGAAGATACTAAAAGACATGTCTACTAAAACCGAGAATATCTCTATTGACAAAGTTCTGGTGAATAGGATCAAGAGCGGTGATCCGTCAGCGTTTGACGAGATGGTGTCCCGTTACTGGGATCGCATATTCGCCAGGGTGATGCAATTATTGAAAAATCGTCAAGATGCAGAGGAAGTTACACAAGATGCATTTGTTCGGGCCCACCGTGGTCTGGAGAAATTCCGAGGTGACTCCTCTTTTTCAACGTGGCTGTTTCAAATAGCCACTAACCTGGCACATAATAAATATTGGTACTGGTGGCGTCGGAAACGTGATGCATCCATATCATTTGATCAGAATATTTCAGATGAAGGAGCCGCAACCTTGATTGATATCATCCCAGCTGAAGGACGGGACCCCTACGACGAATTGCTGTCACGCGAATTTGTTGATCGAGTAGGGGAGTGCATGCCTTTACTTAGTTTGAAACATAAGGAGATTTTAACTCTACGCATAGCAAATGATATGAGCTATGATGAAATTGCCGATAAATTAAATATAAGTATCGGAACCGTAAAAAGTAGAATTGCCAGGGCACGCAATAGTCTTAGAAATAAACTTGGAAGTAACGCGCAATGATGTTTTCTAAATTCAAAGAATTAGTAAACTTATATCTTGATAAGGAAATCTCTGAAGATCAGCTCTCTCTTCTGAAAGCGGAGATATGCTCAAACCAAGAGAAAAGAAAACTGTTCTCGTATTACGTTCGCTTACATCAGGCAACAAAGCTTGCTCTGGTGAGAATGAAAGCGGGGCCCTCGCATTTTGAACAAATCACAAATTTCAATTCTGAATTACTCACAGAAGCCAAAACAATCACCGTAGACTTTGGAAGTGGTGAAATTATTGGTAGTGCCACCGGCATTAATAATAGAAATGTCAAAAAAAAGTCGAATATCTATCGGTATTTAGGGTCAATGGCCGCATCCATTTGTCTTACCTTCGTTATCATAAGTTCGGTTTTTATGCTTAGCCAAAAAGATAATAAATTGGCTGAAACCCCTGTTGCAATTTCTGAGAAGGCAGAACCTGTTCATAAACCCAAAAAGGAAAATCACGAATTAGTAGTGCTTGCCTCAAATCAAGAGGTAATAAATAAAGAAATCTTAGATGGCGTGAACGAATTTGCTGAATATACTTCGGAGCTAGATGAATTAGATTCTCGTATAGCGAAAGATGCTCACGCTTTTAAGCACATACACAACCGCTTTAATAAAGACTTTATTCTTCGAACAAATGAAGAATTACGGTATTATCCCGTCTACGATGATGATAGTTTTCGGCCAGTTTTACTAGGACCTGCCGGACCGCATGGAAATCAATTTAAAAGCGATTTGACGAGTTTGAGATTTCAACGATAAGGCGGGTGCTGCCTTTGTTGTTACAATCGACCCAGAGCAGAGCGAATAATTTCTTCAGTACTTGCTTCTGTTCCAAGTTTACTTAGAACATGTCGCACATTCTTGTCGGCGACAGGTACCTTATAACCCAATGCAACTAAGGCCATGACTGCATCCTGAATTCGATAATCACCATCGGGTGAATCCTTATCTTTATCATGGGATCGCAGCTGATTGTTCGTATTATCAATAACATTCACTGAATCTCTTAGTTCTACAACTAGCCGTTCTGCAGTTTTTTTACCAATCCCGGGGCATTTTGACAGTAATCCGATATCTGATGCAGCAATGGCATTCTTGAGAACAGATACAGAAAGTTTACTCATAATACTGAGCGCTATTTTTGGCCCAATTCCAGATACCTTAAATACGAGTATTTTAAAAAAATCGCGATCCTCTCGGTTATGAAAACCGTAGAGAGTCTGTGAATCTTCCCGATAGACAACGACGGTGAACAATTTGACTGGTTTCCCCACGGAAGGGAGTTTTTCCATGGTTGTCACGGGAATATTTACTTCATATCCCCAACCGTTGATTTCTATCACCGCAAGGAGTGGGCTCGCTTCTGTCAATATGCCATCAATTGTGGCAATCATTTTATATTATGGTCGAAAAAGTTAACGGATTGACTCCTATCTATCCTTTAACCCCAAAACATCTTGCATGTTATAGCATGCTGGAGGTTTATCGATAACCCAATGCGCAGCCTTTAAAGCACCTTCGGCAAATACGTGGCGATTGCCCGCTCTATGCGCTAACTCTACCCGTTCACCAGGTCCCGCGAAAATCACTGTATGTTCACCCACTTCTTCACCTCCTCGCAGGGCGTGAACGCCAATTTCATCATCACTACGCTCGTCCATTATTCCTTGCCTTCCATGGCGCACACATTGTGGATTGAGATTACGGCTATGAAGGATTGCTTCAACAAGGGATTCAGCTGTGCCACTGGGAGCATCTTTCTTATGACAGTGGTGCATCTCTACCACTTCCGGGTGATAATTTTTTTCTAGAACTTTCGCGGCAATGGATGTGAGGTAAAATAACAGGTTAACACCAATAGAGAAATTTCCGGCCCAGACCATAGGGACAGAAGAAGATAACTCAGTTATTTTCTTTTTCTCATCTTCACTATGACCGGTCGTTCCAATTACTGCGGGCTTATTGTGGGTTTTGGCAAGCTCCAGAATTTCACAAGTTACACTGTGAAAACTGAAATCAAGAATGATATCGCAACCCTCAATGAGATCAGCGGGGTCATCGCCAATGTCAATTGCTGCTTCGATTTTTGCATCGTGCATAGCGGCGGCGGCGGCGATAGTCTGCCCCATCCGTCCTTTAGACCCATTAAGCAATACTTTTAACGCCATCGACAGGGATCAGGCTACTTTTATTCCCAGTTCATCCAAGGTGTGATCGAGGATTTTCTGATTAGATGCAGACATAGCAAAAAGAGGGAGTCGTACTTCGGGTGATCGAATAATACCCGCTTGAGCACAAGCGGATTTTATAGGAACGGGGCTCGTTTCTATAAATAAATTCTTAAATAGTGGATATAGTTTAATATGCAGTTCAGTCGCTTGAGCGTAATCATTGTCCAAGGCGGCATGAACCATTCTCATTAAACCACCTGGGTCGAGATTTGAAGCCACGCTAATGACTCCTTTTGCGCCTACTGACATAAAGGGTAAAGTTAAACTATCATCTCCACTGATTACTGTAATATCACTTCCCATTGCGTTGATCAATTGGCAAACACGATCACAAGACCCCCCGGCTTCTTTTATCGTGTTGACGTGCGGATATTGTGCGCGGAGACGTTCAACGGTATCGATAGCGATTTCTATTCCGCAACGAGAGGGGATGGAATAAAGGACGATTGGCTTATCCGTAATTTCGGCGATTGACCCGAAATGCCGGAATAATCCCTCCTGACTTGGCTTATTATAATAGGGCGCAACCTGGAGAAACCCATCGGCGCCAGCTTCATCAGCTTTCTTCGTATATTCCACGGCTTCTTCTGTCGAGTTGGCTCCGGTTCCCGCTATTACCGGAACTCGGTCAGCAGAGATCTCAACACAATAGCGAATTACTTCAATGTGCTCTTCTGGTTTTAGGGTAGGTGACTCCCCGGTGGTCCCAACGGGAATTATACCATCAATTCCCTCCTTGATCTGATACTCTACCAGTTTTTCCAAGTCTTCATAGCAAACTTTTCCCTTAAAAAAGGGTGTGATGAGAGCCGTGTAAACCCCGGAAATAGATGTTGAGTTCATACTGATATTGGTTTAAATTACAGATTATGGTTAAAAATCAAAAATTAGAGAAGAGAGAAATAATAATAATGTATTAAAAATTTTTTCACCTTAGTTTGTAAATCTAATAATTAATTTATTAATCATTTAATAGAAGATGTCAGAATCAATCGATACTTTTAACAGCCTATTAACTCTCGCTGTGGAAAATGGTGCAAGCGACATTCATATCAAGAGTGACAAAGCTGCCATGCTCCGTCTCAATGGAGGTCTTCAATCTGTAGATATGGACCCCCTTACCGGGGAAATGGTAAGTGACTTTATAGAGACGACTTGCCCCGAGCAGTTTATTGAGAACTGGCATGATGATAACCAAATCGACTATTCCTATAGTCTGGACAGTCTGGGGCGATTTCGCGTCAACGGGTTCTATCAGCGTGGGACCATCAGTATGGTTTTTCGCCACATCAAAGATCGCCCGCCGACATTTGAAGAACTAAATTTCGAATCGGAAACGCTAGTTCAACTTTGCCATCATAAGGAAGGGATCATCCTGGTTTGTGGTCCTACCGGTTCAGGTAAAAGCTCGTGCTTAGCTTGCATGTTGAACTGGATTAATCATAACATGGATAAGCATATCGTGACATTGGAGGATCCGATTGAATTTGCTTACACTGATGTCAAAAGTGTATTTAACCAACGCGAAGTGGGGATTGATTCACCGAGTTTTGAGCTTGGGATGAGAGCGGTTCTTCGCCAGGACCCGGACATTATACTTATCGGGGAGTTACGTGACCATGATACCTTCTCGACCGCGCTTGCCGCGGCGGAGACGGGGCACCTTGTATTTGGAACGCTTCACTCAGCAAATGCTCAGCAAGCAGTTCAGCGTTTATTTGAATTTTTTCCTGCTGACCAACAGGACAATATGAGACGACAAATTGCCAGTGCATTAAAGGCGGTTGTTTCACAACGCCTGGTTCCAGACTTGGATGGCCAGGGGAGGGTCCCAGCCCAGGAGATTTTTGTCGTCGATTCCATGGGTCGCAGGGTCATTGAGGAAGGTGAATATGAAAAAATTGGTTCGGTAATCGATTCTGGTAGTAAAGAATCCGGTTCAAAGTCCTTTAACGCGGATCTCTATCGTCTAATCAAAGCGGGGATGATTAGCAAAGAAGACGGCCTGGCTTTTTCACCTAATCCGAAGGCTCTGGAGATGAACCTTAAAGGGATATTCCTCAGTACTGGCGGTCTCGTCGGTTGAATTCTATTCCTGTTTAACGCTATGCCTAACTTTAAAAGGTTAAATTTGCCTTTGTGGAATTTGGCAATGTGCTTTCTTGGGGTATTAACGCTCTGTGCAAATGGAGATGCAGATCGTGAATTCCTAAAGAATTCGAGAGCAGAATTTAAACGGCTCGATGAAATATCGCAGCAAAAGAATAATACCGATGATCCAAAAGTAACGATTAATACTGGATTAGATTTATCATATGTGCCTCCAAGTCGTGGAGGGTACTCGGTTTCGGCTATACCTCAAAAATCTGAAGAGGAAGAGAATGCCGAAGAAGAAGAAAAAAATTGGCTGCTATATGGAATGGAGAAGCTCTCCGGAATAAAGCTTCTTACTGAAGACGAAAAAAAACGGTTACTTGAGCCAGGTAGCGGATTGCGCTTGATCGATCGCTACGTTTTAGCAGAGGAAATGGCGGGTATTAAAACTGAAGGCCAAGGGAATGAAGAAAATACTAATTATTCAGATTCAATTTCTGATTTTAATTCTTTGAATCCATTAAATAACCTTAGTGATTTAAGTGTCCTGAATCTGTATCATTCTGATTACACCCAGAATATTTTAATGTTAACATCCCCTTTAGGTGACTTCAACCCATTAGCTTCTTTCATCGAGGGTGAAAAAATTTATGGAAAGCCCGTAGTCTCGCTCTACAATGGAACTGATCCTTTGCAGCAATTAGGCATTTCACCCTTAAACTCCCTTATCGGATCATCGTCTGATGTAATAAATCCTTATTTGAATAATCAGGAGATACCTGTAACTACGATATTTAATTTACCAAAAGCTGATAAAATTCCAAATTCTGCCAATATCGACTTTAACCGCCGCAGCATTAATAATTCAGATGATATTTTAATTAAACCTGTGGAAGTTAGTACTGCTAAAGACCGAACTTACCAGCCAGCTGAAGACAAATTAAAGAAATATCTCCCGCAATTGGATTCATTTTGATTGCGGCGTCGACTTTCTAAACTTACCGGTTGATCTTTTCAGTAGGGCGATTATTACTTCAGACCAAATATGGCAATAGGTCTATTGTTTTCTGGGCAGGGTGCTCAAAAAGTCGGGATGGGAGCGGATCTGTATGAAAACTCACGATTAGCTCGCAATCTTTATGCTACGGCTAATGAAATACTCGGTTGGGATCTGGCTACGGTCTCTTTTGAGGGACCGGAAGAATTACTCATGGAGACGAAAATATGCCAGCCAGCACTATTTGTTTGTGGCTATGCTATTCATTCCATTTTGCGCGAAACCGGAAGCATCGATCAAATTGATGTCGTTTTGGGACTCAGTCTCGGTGAGCTAACCGCTCACGCCGTTGCAGGTACTTTTGATTTCACCGACGGTCTGAAAATTGTGGTTGAACGTGCACGTCTGATGCAAATGGCCTGTGAAATTACCGATGGGACGATGGCTAGCTTGATTGGCGGTAATAAATCATCCATCTTAGAACTCTGTGATAAATTTGATGTAGAAATTGCGAATTATAACAGCCCTGAACAGACGGTTATTTCAGGAGGCGTAAAGGAAATCGAGGCAGCTGTTGAAGCAGCCAAAAATGGCGACTTTCGCATGGTTGTACCACTAAAAGTTGGAGGCGCCTACCATAGCCGATTAATGGAACCTGCGCGCAAAGAATTCGGAACTTTTTTAGAGGATTTCACATTTAATAATCCATCAATAAAAGTATTGTCTAATATCACGGGATGTGAAGTGGGCAGTGTGGTTGAAATAAAGCGATTATTAGTTGATCAAATAGTTTCTCCAGTACGTTGGATTGATTGTATGCGCTATGCGGCTGCTCAAGGTGTCACTGAATTCTATGAATGTGGACCGGGAAAAGTTCTGACTGGATTAGCACGACGTATAGATAGATCTTGGAAGGTATCCAGCCAATGCGAGTTCTCTGGTATGACATTATAGTCGTGCTAAACACGTCTTAAATTCGCAGGATAATCGATTTGTTAATGTAATTCTGATTCATTTGGATACTTTCTGATATGGAAAATCTTTATTAATGGATAACTCAAAAGAAATTCGGAATTTTTGTATAATTGCTCATATTGATCATGGTAAAACTACGTTTTCAGATCGTCTCCTGGAATTGACTCAATCTGTTGAGCTGCGCCAGATGAGAGAACAGGTTCTTGATTCCATGGATCTTGAACGTGAGCGAGGCATTACGATTAAAAGCCATCCGGTTACAATGACCCATCAGGGAAGAGACGGTAATGAGTATTGTTTGAATCTTATTGATACTCCAGGCCATGTCGATTTCTCATATGAAGTGTCACGCAGTCTAACCGCCTGTGAAGGAGTAGTCCTACTGGTAGATGCCGCTCAGGGAATCGAGGCTCAAACTGTAGCGAATGCACATTTAGCAATGAGCCAGGATATGGTGGTTATTCCTGTGATTAATAAAATCGATCTAAATAGTGCAGATGTAGCTGGAGTGCAGCATCAACTTGAAGAAATACTCGCCATCCCAGCGGATGAGACCTTGCTCGCTAGCGCTAAGAATGGCATGGGAATCGAGGATGTCCTCGATGCAGTGATCTCCCGCGTGCCCGCACCACGTTGGGTTGACTACCCTGAAGATCGCATCCTCATTTTTGATAGTGTTTATGACAGTTATAAAGGAGTGATTTGCTATGTGCGCGTTTTTTCAGGTTCTTTAAAAGCTGGAGATGCAATCCTTTTTATGAGTGACGGAGTTAAGGCCGAAGTGAAGGAAGTAGGTTGGTTTTCTCCTGATATGAAAGTAAGTGACAAGCTGGATGCCGGCAGTGTGGGTTACATCGTTACAAATATTAAAGACGTAGCATATATAAAATTAGGGGATACTATCACTAAATTGAATCATCCAGCTGCAGAAATGCTGCCTGGCTATAAAGAAGTGCGCCCCATGGTATTTAGTGGTATTTATCCTTTGGATACAGTTGATTATGAGAAATTAAAGGCAAGCATCGGCAAATTGCGTCTCAACGATTCAGCCATTGTCTACCAGCCGGAAAATTCAACTGCACTGGGATTTGGTTTTCGCTGCGGGTTTCTCGGGCTACTTCATATGGAAATTGTCATGGAACGGATTCGTCGTGAGTACGATCTCGATATAATTTCAACTTATCCGAGTGTAATTTATAAAATTAAAACAAATAGTGGTGAAGAAATTGAAATTGATAACCCTATAGCATTTCCCGATCCGACAGTAATCGAATCCATTTTAGAACCGACTATTCGCGCAACTATCCATACCCCCAAAGAATATATTGGTGATATATTGAAACTGACTATGGATAAGAGAGGTAATTGTGATCACACCGAATCGCTTGATCAAAATCGACTAATTCTGCATTGCGTATTACCATTAAACGAAATCCTGGTTGATTTTAATGATCGATTGAAAAGTATAACCCGAGGTTATGGTTCGATGGATTATGACTATGGTGACTTTATCGAAGCTGACCTCGTCAAGCTTGACATCCTTGTTAATAGTGAACCGGTGGATGCTTTCTCATCGATTTGTCATCGCAGTAAAGCAGAATCTAAGGGTAGGGCGATTTGTGATCGACTTAAAGAAATTATTCCACCTCAACTTTACAAGGTCGCTATTCAAGCGGCAATCGGTGGTAAAGTTATTGCTCGTGAGACGCTTAAGGCAGTACGCAAAGATGTCACAGCTAAATGTTACGGTGGCGATATTTCACGTAAGCGCAAACTTCTGGAAAAACAGAAAGAGGGTAAAAAACGCATGAAGCAAGTGGGCAATGTCTCTATACCTCAGGATGCTTTTATTAAGGTATTAAGATCGAGCTGAAAAATATATTAGCTGATGAGTAAAAAATCTGGTTTTGAAAAAAAGCTCCTTAAGAATGCAGAATACTGGCTTAGGTTAGCTGATAAAGTATACCATTACCGCAGCGACCTTCTTAATGAAGATCAATTTAATTCACTGCAAAAAGCGACACATGAATTAGAGCAATTAACAAATCCGCAATCGATTGAAACAAAAAATATTCAGCAATCGATTGATAAAATAAAAAAAGTTCTCAGTAAGTGTGCGGGTAGTTTTTATCCTCGAAGCAGCTGGGCGGAAAATGTGGAAACCTTTCTTGTCGTTGCTATTCTCGCTATCGGGATTCGCACCTTTTTCTTTCAACCTTTTAAAATACCCACCAATTCTATGTATCCCACTTACAACGGGATGACCTATGAAATATATCATGACGAAGAGGCAAAACCAAATAAGGCATCTCAAATAGGGCGTTGGATTCTCTTTGGCGCAAAGTATTATGAGGTCAAGGCATCTGTTAGCGGTGAATTGCTTTTGCCTCTTTTCAGCCAGGGTGAAAGCGGTGAAAGTTATGGCTATTTTAAGAATGAACGTGCCAGGGGACGTCAATGGGGGATTTCTCGCAGCTCAAAACGTAAATACACAATGTACTTAGGCAAAGTTGCCACGGGCTTAACGGTACCGGCAGATTTTTCTTTATACAAAGTTCTCCACGAAAGATTTGCTCCAGAAACGGATAGCGTAGTGGATTGGCTCACGCGCAGAAATAATAATCAAGGCATTATCTATGAATCAGGGCTCCCTCTACTAAAAACAGGCGTTTACTTTGAAAAAGGTGATACCGTGCTTGCCTTTGATATTCTCACCGGTGACGCCCTATTTGTTGATCGATTTAGTTACAATTTCATCCAACCTGATATTGGAGACCCTTTTGTTTTTCGCACTCGGAATATAAAAGAACTAACCCGTATGAATGGAGGAGTGCCAGACGATAAATACTATATTAAACGTCTTGTAGGAAGGGGGGCCGATGAACTTGAAATAAAGGAACCTGTCCTTTTTAGGAATGGCCAGCCGATTGAGGGAGTAAGTGTCTTTACCAAGAATGCTAACCGTGAAGATGAATACGAAGGTTATACTAATGTGCGGCGACTGAGCGAAGGTTCTGTAGAATCTATCCGACCAAATCACTTCTATGCGATGGGTGATAATTCAGATGAAAGTTCTGATAGCCGCTATTTCGGCTATGTTCCTGAAGCGGAAGTCGTTGGTAAAGCTATATTTATCTATTATCCCTTTTCCAAAAACTGGGGTTTAGCTAAATAATAAGCTATTATTAGCTATTCATGCATCGATTTTAAACTGCATTACGTTATTCGCACAATATATATTATGTCTAGTTCTATATAAAGGTGAATTAGACCAACTTATCTATTATTAATGTAGTGAAATCCTCTACTCTATTACCGTGGCTAGAAAAAAGAGGCGCGGGTGTCTTACTTCATCCGACGTCTTTCCCCGGCGATACCGGGATCGGTACTTTCGGCGTAGACGCAATTAATTTTATAGAATTTCTGCGAGCTAGCGGAATTTCATATTGGCAACTCTGTTCTCTAGGACCAACAGGATATGGGGACTCACCTTATCAATGCTTTTCTGCTTTTGCCGGTAACCCCTATCTCATCGATTTAGACTCCCTCATTCCACATGGCTTCTTAAAATCTAACGACTTAAATGACTTACGACAACTACCTGAAGATAATGTTAATTATGGCCGACAGTATTATCTTCGATGGCCTGTCTTGCGATTGGCATTTAAACGTTTTTGGAGCAGTGGAGCTTCAGTATCAGAATATGGAGATTATAATAAATTTAAAAAAGAGAATGCAGAATGGCTCTACCCTTTTGCTTGTTTTATGGCTCTAAAAGGCCATTTCAAAGGACAATCCTGGGTCGATTGGGACCCATCCTATTGTTCCTATGAAAAAGCAAAAAATAGTGATCTTGTAAAAAAAATTGATCAGAAAATTGAAGCCCATCTTTTTTTTCAGTATCTGTTTTTTGGCCAATGGGGACAGTTAAAGAAATTTGCTAATCAAAATGGCATTCAAGTAATTGGTGATCTTCCACTCTATGTGTCTTTAGATAGTGCGGATGTCTGGGCTCAACCAGAATTATTCAAGCTCGATAAGATGCATCGCGCTACTTCAGTAGCGGGTGTTCCACCTGATTACTTTTCACCCACCGGACAGTTATGGGGCAATCCACTCTATAATTGGAATTACTTAAAATCTAACGCCTATTCCTGGTGGATGGACCGGTTAGGACACAACTTTAAGCTCTATGATATCGTTCGACTGGATCATTTCCGCGGATTCGAATCTTATTGGGAAGTCCCGATTGGTTATAAAGATGCGCGAAAAGGAAAATGGACCCGAGGACCCGGAATAAATTTTTTTTCTCAACTAAAAAAGCAGCTTCCCAAAGCACAGTTAATAGCGGAAGACTTAGGTATTATTACGCCCAAGGTGAGAGAGTTACTGGCAAAAACTGGCCTTCCAGGGATGTGTATATTGCAATTTGCTTTTGAAGATAATGATGCGAATAATTTGTACTTACCGCATAATGTAAATGCGAACAGTGTTTTTTATCCTGGCACACATGATAATGATACCATCTGGGGATGGTATCGATCCTCTTCTAAGGAAGTTAAGCATCGAGTCCGTCAGTATCTTGGCGTCCCGGGTGATGATATTGCATGGGATTTTGTGCGTGCGTCATATTCTACGGTCAGCCGAATTGCGGTTATACCGATGCAAGACTTACTAAATTTAGGAACAAAATCGCGCATGAACTCCCCTGGCCGTACATTCGGAAACTGGCAATGGCGCTATACGCGTGAAGCCATAAGTAATTTACGGCATAATAGCGCAAGCTACCTCAAGGAACTCGGTGCCATTTATGGAAGGATACAGATATCCCCCTCAATTCCTAAGAAGAAAATCTCGAATTAAGATCAGGATTTTTTCTCCGCCATCTTCCAAGATGTAATGACCTCCATCTGAAAATTTATGGACTTCCGCGGTTGGGTAATACTTCATCCAGGTTTTTAAAAAATGATCATTAAAGCAGAAATCCTGTTCTCCCCAACAGATGAGAACCTGATTATTTTGAAATTCCTGAAGACTGTTTTCAATCTCCTGCATTAAAGGATAACTATTATCTTTTGGCCTCATTGGGATATCCTGGACAAAGCGCAACTGCGCAATTCGACTACTCCAATTATGGTAAGGAAAGAGAAAACCTTCTCGAACTTTCCCTTTGAGCCCTCCTTTTTTCGCGGTAGCCATGGTTAATGCATAGCGAGCAAAAACATTAAATGCGCGGATTAGCACGGCACCTAAGATTGGTGTTCGACACAACTTAATACGTAAAGGAAGTTGCTGCGACAAAAAGGCTGCGGTGTTTAGAATTATTATTTTCCCTACTCTATCTGGCATATTTTTCGCCATTCCCATTCCAATAGCGCCACCCCAATCATGGATAACAAGATGAAAACGCTTGATGTTTAATTTGCTTACCAGTTGCTCTACATTTGCGATATGCGTTGAAAGACGGTATGGATAAATCTGAGGTTTACTTGAAAGTCCGCAGCCCATGTGATCGGGTGCAACACAACGAAATTGATCACGAAGCTTTAATACTAAATTTCGATAATAAAAAGACCAAGTCGGATTTCCGTGTAACATCAACACTACCTCCCCTTCCCCTTCATCGAGGTAATGCAAACTATTTTCATTTATATCCAGATAGTGACTATCAAATGGATAAAGGGGATAAAGTGTTTTGTTAATTGTAAGCATTTAATCGCTAAATCGACAATGCCATCATCATGCAGCTAATACCGCTTCCTATACCTAACAATGCGGTATTAGAACCTGATTTCATCAAGCCCTCTTCCTTTGCCATCGCAAGTGTTAATGGCAGCGATACTGACCCCATATTTCCAAGGAAGCTGAATGTTGAATAGTCTTTATCCAAATCCAACTTAAGGGCATTGTAGAGTTGACGTTGGTGAGCTCGACCAACTTGGTGACAGATAATATGGTCTGGAGTTGATTCATTCCAGAGAGTCTCAGTCTTAAATTTATTCCAAGCACGTTCAGCTACTCCTATACCTGCAATGAGAAGCTCTTCTGAATTTGTCTGCATTGCTAACCCTTCTTCATCTGTGGTATCACCCTCACATAATTCGCTATGATTGGTATCCGTTTCGACTATGGCATTTAATATTCTCGGGCAATCCTCATGAGCGAGCGATGTATGACTAAGAATGAATGCTACAGCTCCTGCACCAATAGTGAGATTAGCGAAATAAGGTTTAATTGAATTACGATCCAACTGCGGATTAAGCAAAAGCTTTAGTGTGCTTTCAACTAGCGGCCGGCCATTTTCTCCCGCCACTATCATTGCTCTGCGAATTTGTCTATTCTGGATTAGACTGCCGGCGAGACTCATTGCGTTGAGGAAACCCAGGCAGGCATTAGATACATCAAAAGTCTGAGTATTTCCACTTAGACCGAGGTGGTGATGGACATAGGATGCGCTCGCAGGTTCCAATCGATCACGGCAGACTGCCGCATGAATGAGTAAATCAATCTCGTCTTTTTTAATCTGAGATTCAGACAATACTTTTTCTCCAGCTAAAGCACTGGCCTCAGATGGTAAAATAGGTCTGTCCCAGAATCGTCTTTCCTTAATTCCCGTCATCAATTCGAGGCGACCATGGGGAAGCCGCAAGCGCTCATAAAGGGAACCTAATTTAGTTTCGATATCTTCTGAACTCCAGCTTTCGGGGGGGAGCTCGTAAGCCATCGCTTCGATGCATACGTCTTCGAATCGCATCTCTATCTATTTAGGCGGTCGCATGGATAGCTCAATCACTTCGCGATCAAAATAGTTTAAATCCATGCCCGCATTGACCACGATTCCTTGTCCATTTATTCCACTCGCACGTTCACTCAATAAAAATACTGCTGTATCTGAAACTTCCTTCGTTTCAACTGCTCGTTTGCGAAAAGTGAGTTTTTCCGCATAAAGGTAATTTTCCAGATATCCTGGTATTCCAGCTGAAGCACTTGTTTTCAAGGGTGCTGCATTGACGGTATTAAATCGAATAGTTGTATTCTTGCTAAATGACTTTGCGAGATTACGAACACAACCTTCCAAGGCGGATTTAATCGGAGACATATAACCGTAGTTTTCCGCAGTTACCAAGTCTGAAGAAATACCTATTGAGACCACAGATGCTTGTTCGGTAAGCAGCGGTTTCATTGCACGGACAATTTCAACAAGGGAAAAAGCTGAAATTGTTGTCGCTTGTAAAAAATCTTCGCGCTTGGTCTCGTGAAAAGGCTTAAAGCCTTCTGTGTAATTAGCAAAGGCGATAGAATGAACAATTCCATCAAGGGAGCTTGTTATCGCCGCTATTTCTTTCGCTAAAAGATGAATCTGTTCTTGATCTTCAACATCGCATGTTAATACGGGTTTATCTTTGAGCAGTTTGGATAATGATTTTTTACGATTTTCAGAACGAACGCTGTAAATAACTTTCGCCCCTTCCTTTTCAAGGGTATTGGCAATACCCCACGCAACGCTTTTCCTGTTCGCTACACCGAATACGAGAAAAGTCTTATTTTCTATTTCGAGAAAACTCATTCTACATTAGTTTATTAAGAGCGAAGATTGGCACTAACAAGCTGTCACTAAACAGACCATCCACTAATCGGGATAAAACCACACCTCTTACCCAATCAAAGCAAGGGCAAAATCAATGCTTAGGACAAGCTTATCCTTTGATCTAATAGTCCCTCGCATAAAATAAAATTTGCTCAATGTTTCTTTGAATACGACTTCAGTCGTAATTTTATCACCGGGCCGCACCATATTTTTAAATTTAGCTTCTTTTATCCGCGATAGAATTGGAGTTTGATCTTCCAATGAATTATCACCTTGGCCTAATTTATTTTTCAAATAGATAGCCCCTGTCTGAAACACTGACTCGCAGAGTAATACGCCGGGCATTAGTGGATTTCCAGGATAATGACCTTCAAAATAGAATTCATTTTCGCGTATTTCTCTCGTCGTTGTAATCGTCTCATCCGTGATATTAACTATCTCGTCGACAAAAAGAAACGGCGGTCGATGGGGGATGCTTTGGTATATTTCCTTCACGAATGATAAGATGAATCGCAACACTTAGCAGTAATTAACTGCATAAATTGAGGGCTGCTATAAGCGATGAAACTTTAAATGCTTAGGGATGATTTTTGAAATCCCTTATTCACGCTATTTTTAAAATCACTAAGGTATTTATCAATTTTATGTGAAGTAATGACTCCGTAGTTAATAGTTCCTAACCATCCCGACATAATTATCCCTACGGATCCTGCATGGTAAAGTCCTTTTAGATTCTTGGGAAGATCCATAGATACCTTAAGTCCCTCGAATTTAGTTCCGAATGAAGTTCCTCCCATATGCTTCGTATAATGGTTTATCGTGCGAGGAGTAGCAGCTTCGATGTGATCTAGTTTGCTTCTAATATCCGGAATAAGCTTTTCCAGTGTGCTTAAAGACTCTTCGATAATGCGGTTCTTTTCCCGCTGGTAATCTTCTTCCGAGAGCGTGCTCCAATCTTCCCAATTACTGTTTAGTGAACAAACAATACTATATCTAGGTTCTTTGAGATGAGGGCGTGTATCTGGATAGTAAAGTGAAAAGGTCCGGCTGGAAGTGTGCATATCGACCAGTTCTTCACTCGTAAAATTTTTTGCATCTGAGGTAAATACGAGGTCGCCAATAAAGGGGATCTTTTCCCCCTTTTTAACACCTAAATATACTTGGCAGGAACTTGAATTGATGCGTATTTTTTCAGCTTCTTCGACAAAATTTTTTGGGAAATTTTCAGGGCCGACCAGTCTTTGAACAGTGTTTTTAATATTGGCATTTGAAAGAATGGCTTTGCAGCGTATCTGCCGTCCATTTACTTCGACTCCCGTAATACGTCTCGTGTTTTCATCTTCAGTCGTAATTATTTTATCTACGAGGCAGCATTTTCGGAGATGAACACCGTTTTTTTCCATTTCTTTTACCATCTTTTTAATCAAGATATCGGTGCCGCCTCTAAATGTGTATACTCCCTTGTTCATGAAGTTAGAAAAAACAATGCCGTAGGTGATAGCTGGATCGTCGAGCGAAGAACCATTGGCATAAGCAATGGGCTCCATTAATAGTCGTTTGATATCATCCCGTCCGGGAAAAAACTCTTCGAATAATTCACCCGTCGTCTGTTTTATTTCATCATAGAAGTTCATCTTCTTCATATGATTAAAGAAACCTTCTACTTTATCTCTTGCCACTTTGAATTTATCCACAAAAAGACGCGTAAAATCACCTCGATCGAATGTTGTCCAAACGTTAAATTGCGGATTGATGAAACGTACGTTCTTCAATTGAACAATGGAATCGGCAATCTCCTTGGTCCAATATTTCCGGCAAGATTTAATCATGCCAATTGGAAAACCATGAAGGGAAATATCAAAAATATGCCCTCCCCTACGGCGAAACCATGTCGCTAGACCACCATATTGATAGTGGTGCTCTAAAAGCAGCACTGAATGACCACACTTGGCCAGGTAGTTGGCGCCCGTTAATCCACCCAATCCACTGCCGATGACAATGACGTCATAATAATCCGAAACATCTTTTAACCAATCTCTTGCCATTTATAGAGCATTATCAATTTACATCTCTCGATATTTACGCAGTAATACTCAATTTTTCTGCGTCAAACTCAATCCAAAAATCAAAATAATGTACTGAAATCTCTAGTATTTACAGGGTAATAACTATTGGGTAGCCAGTCGTAGTAATTTTTTCCCATTGATGACAGTCATTAAACAGCGATTTTCGTTATTTTAGACCCAGAAAAAGCGAATTATTATGAAAATAATCCCGAATGAAATAAAATAAACTAGCCCCAGAATGCTGATTATTCTCATTCCCCTGCCCGGTCTAAATTCCTCGGGTGTAAACGGGGATGTAATGAGGCGATAATTGAGGAATGCAAAAACAGGCCCCGCAAGAAATGCTATGGTTGTAGCCAGATCAACTAATGCGGTCAATCGTTCTAGAAAAGAATTAATAATAATTAAGCTGATCAGGCACACTATGCCGACCCACACCCATTGCAAGTGTCGACTGCTCAGGCGTAATTTTTTATAAACCAATTTTAACCCTACTGCCAGGGAACGCGGGTAAGCGTCAATTACCGTCAAGGAGGTTGAAAACATCGCGGTAAAAGCCGCGATTGCGATTACTGGAGTCGCCCACTCCCCCAGGTAATGAGTGTAAAGCTTAACTATTTGCGTGGCAAATTTTGTACCTGATCTTTCAAGTTCTACCCCAGATCCGTAAAAAACGAGGTATCCCAACATTAGAAACATAATCGCCAGAACAACAGTAAGGGAATACCCGAAATTAAAATCAAACATGGCTTCTTTAATTGACGTTTTTCTCCCCTTTGATTTCTCATTCGCCAAAATCCATAGCGATTGCCACACGGATAACTCAATCGGTGCCGGCATCCAACCCATAAGGGCGATGATAAACCCCATATTAGCCATGCTCCAGGCCGATGGCCCTTTATAATCCATTTCCGCAACTGGCCCATGAGCCAGGGCCACGATGAATGCCATCGCCGTAGCAATAAAAAGAAGCGCCATGATAGCTTTTATACAATAATCTAACCATTTATAGTGCCCAACGATAATTATTGCTGCACAAATCACCATCAATCCGACGCTGTAGATCGTTTCGCTTAAATTTATATCTAATAAATTATGCGCTAATCCAGCGGTTACAAAAGTTACAGCTGCAATACTGATGATGGCACTGATGAAATTTAAGAATAAGAAGGCATAGAGATAACCTAGCCCCAATCGGCGGTAACCGTGCATGAGACTTTCTCCTGTTGCCACCGCATAGCGATGTCCATATTCAAAGAAAGGATATTTGAAACAATTAACGAGAAGGATAACAATAATCAATTGCGTGCCATAATTGGCTCCTGCTCTCGTTGATTGAACAAGATGTGATACGCCAATAGCTGCTCCGGCCATCAGCAATCCAGGTCCAATTGCTTTTCCTAGTTTAAATCTAGAAGATTCATTATCCATATAGATGGACAAATGGTATCGAGAATCCTGTGATTAAATCATTCGCCATTATTGGAATCATAGAGTAACTTTTGGGATTCAAGATAGATACATCAAGCAAGATTTTGTAAATGATGTTCGAAATTATTACTCTAACCTCGATTCAAGATCTAAAATCCAGCTGCCTAATGCAATCGACTCAACGCTGGTTGAAATGGGATCTTAGCTGTTCAATTCCGGTTCTGAATAAGATATTTATCTTTTGTCTATCCGAAATGACTAATTAGTTGTTATTTTCAAATAAACAGGTTGTTTTTTATTGCAGATTGGGTGTAATTACTTAAATAATCGTGAAGTCATTTATGACGAAAACTAGAGTATTACCTACATGAACAGTGTTGTAATTATAGAGGATCAGACTGCAGTCAGGGAAATGGTTGCTCAAATCGTGCAATCTGAACCCGGGTTTGAAGTTGTAGCGGAAACGGGTGATGGCCAGGTTGCGTATAATCTTTGTATGGAACTAAAACCGGATTTTGTCATTCTCGATATCATGCTTCCTGGACTCAATGGAGCAGAGGTCCTTCGCCGTTTGACAAAACACCTCAAAAACACGCGCGTTCTGGTATTTTCCGGTTTCCAGAATCCGGCCTTAGTACGAGACCTCTTACAGGCGGGCGCTCATGGATTTGTTGAAAAATCAGCTCCTCTTTCAGAATTGAAAAAGGGAATTCAGGTCGTAGCCAATGGTGGCAGTTATTTCGGCCCCGAAGTTGCTCAATTCCTGCGTGAAGCTGTAGCTAACCCCTCTCCTAATAAAGCGCCAAGTATAGATATATTAACTGCCAGGGAGCGCGAAATCCTTCAACTCATTGCTGAAAGCAATAGCACAAAAGAAGTTGCCGCGAAATTGAATATCAGTGTGAAGACTGCAGAAAATCATCGCACTAATCTAATGAAAAAATTAGATCGTCATGATGTCGCCAGTCTTACTCGCTACGCGATTGAACAGGGATTGATTGAAAGCACGAATATTACCAATTAGTTTGATCCTCATTCGTTTCCCTGTTTATCCCTCTGCATCAGGAGGGAAAGTTTTTAAAGATCCAATTTCTGGTCTCTACTCATAAGCGAGTAGTTCTTGGTCTAGACGCTCTTTAAGAAGCGTAATTAAATTCTCATCGGCTCCCACCAATTCTGTGAGGTGAGTTCTCAATTTAGGTTCTCGTCTTTCAGCCTCAAGACATATTTGTGTGATGTCACCTTCGATACCGGCGTGATGACCGGGTGACAAAAATAGTAAAGAAATAATTACATCACCTTGATTGAATTTTTTTTCACTTAGCTGATGCAGTAATAGAGGATCATTAAATGAGTATTCTTTCCCCTTTCTCCTCTCCATTGATGCTTCTGCCAATATTCTAATTTTACCTTTCAATAAACTCTCTAACTGTCGGGCAAGAAAAGTGCGTACTTTATTCACCTTAATCTCTGGGGTTCCATGGTCGACAAGAATTACGGCAGGATAATTTAAATTCTTATTTATTATGACCCGGTTAATTCCACTCATCAGAATTTTGGCCATCGAAAAATTTTCATCATCATCGGTCCGCACTAAGCATGGAGCGATACGCACATTTAATCGAGGATGAGTTTTTTTTAGTTGGGTAATACGTTCAGGTAAATAGCAGGTCAATGCTCTGCTTGGACCAAAAAAAAGTGGAATTACTAAAACATTATATCTGCTTTCTGATGCCAAAGTATTAATTGTTGGTTCAAATATTTCTGCAGAGTGACCATGAAGTTCAACCCTATCGATTTCATTTGAATATAATAATGATATAGGTCTTATGACCCTCCGTGTAAAGTTTGACAAGTTTTCAGCAATGATCCTTAAATTCAAGGTCGCTTCAGCTTTGAGTGAACCATTGTCCATCAACAAGCATGCGGGTTCATCAGTCATCGGATGTAAGTCACCTGTCATCTATCTTAAGATCCTCTATTATAAATAGCTTGCACCTTAAAAGGTTTGATGTAATAGAATAAATGCAATTATATAATTATACCATGATCAGGTTTTGCATTATTACAATCATCGTTAATTTTTGCTTAATATTTTCCGTCGGCTGCAAGCAGTCAACAGCACCCAATCCCGATGATACTAAATTGGGTGGGTCTTCAAGCAGTAGACCAGATTGGGTAAACGCGACTGATATTTACGGGGCAGGTGCGGCAGGTTTACATATGCGCGATGACGGAATGCAAGGCAACTATGTTGAAGGCATTTTACCATCGATACTTTTTGATTTTGACCAGACTTTTATTCGACCGGATGAACGCTATAAGCTTGATGAGGCAGCGGAGTATCTCAGGTCTAATCCGGAAAATCGCCTACTCCTAGAAGGTCACTGCGATTGGCGTGGTACCGCTGAATATAATCTATCTCTTGGGGATCGCCGCGCGAATAGTGTACAAGAGTATTTATCTAATCTCGGTATTAGCCCGAGCAGAATTGAAACTGTTTCGATGGGTGATCTTGAAGCCGTTACGGAAGGTTCTGAATCTCAAACGCAAGAAGACCGGCGTGCCGATCTTATTGTGGTTGAACCTCTATAACTAAAAGCTTCATTCTCATTGCCGAGAAAGAGGATTACACCCACATGCCTCATCGTCCCTTTAAAATATTAAAGGGGATTGCTAATTAAGAAGACCTGAAGAGGGATGCTTTTATTTTTTATTTTGTTTACTGCGCGCTATTTCAATAAGCTGAATAAATGATTTGGCTTCTAATGAAGCGCCACCAATTAAACCACCATCAATATCTTTTTGCTCAAGTAAATCTGAAGCATTACCCGGGTTCATAGAGCCGCCATAAAGAATTCTAATTTTGCTGGCGATCGTTTCACCCAACAGAGTAATAAGTATTTTTCGTAACTCGCCATGCACTTCCTGGGCCATTTCCGGGGTTGCTGTTTTACCGCTACCTATGGCCCATACTGGTTCGTAGGCTATTATTAATGAAGAACCTCTATCAATACTGACCCCTTTGAGAGCCTCTTCGATCTGCTCTTTTACAATCGGTAAAGTCTTCCCTTCTTCACGCTCACTTAAAGACTCACCAACACAGACGATTGGTTTCAGATTGTTGGCTAATGCAGCGTGGACCTTTTCATTGATACAATCATTGCTTTCATTGAATAGAGTTCTTCTCTCACTATGACCGAGAATAACATAATTACAAAAAAGGCTGCGCAGCATCTCAGCAGAAATTTCTCCTGTGAAAGCTCCATCTGGTGCGGGATGCATATTTTGTGCGCCAAGTTCTAAATTAGAGTTTTCAAGAACTCGAGCGACACTATCCAATGCGGTAAAAGGAGGACAGAGCACGACAGTTAAATCTGTATCTTCTCCGGCCGAACTTTTAATTTCTAGTGCTAATTCACTGGCTTCCACTGGAGTCTTATTCATTTTCCAGTTACCAGCTATGCAATATCTTCTTAATTCATTTTCCATAATTTGTAATTAAATTATTGATGATTGAAATATCAATACTTCTGACTACTGATTTCTATCGAGTACTGATAGACCAGGCATTACTTTTCCTTCAAGAAATTCAAGAGCAGCGCCGCCACCCGTGCTGATAAATGATACTTCATCTGCATATCCACTTTGATTGATTGCTTTTGCTGAATCTCCACCTCCGATTATAGAAGTTGCATTCTTATTCAGCGATATTGCCTTAGCGATTGCAAACGTGCCTTTATTGCAGGCATCAATTTCAAAGATTCCCATCGGTCCGTTCCACAGGATAGTGCTCGCATTGGCAATTTCAGTGCTAAAAAGATTAATACTTTGAGGGCCTATATCTACTCCTTCCCACCCATCGGGGATATCTTCCAATACAATATCAATTTTCCCTACTTCCTTTTCTTCAAAATTCAAAGTGTCAGTAACTATATTATCAATGGGTAGAAGAAATTTAATACCTTCTTTATTCGCTTTTTCCATTATAATCTCAGCGATTTCGATTTTATCAGTTTCCCAAGGGCTATCACCTATATTTTTCCCTATCGCTCGTTTAAAGGTATATGCCATCGCTCCACCAATTAAAATTGTATCTGCTTTTTGGAGGAATGAATTAATAACTTTTATTTTATCACTCACTTTAGCTCCTCCCAAAATAACTACGTAGGGTCTTTTGGGATTTCTCGTTTTTTCTCCAAGGTAATGAATTTCTTTTTCTAAAAGATATCCCGCAACTTTTACTGGCATTAAAGTGGGGACTTCACTTAATGAAGCGTGAGCGCGGTGAGATGCACCAAATGCATCATTAACATAAATGTCACCGAGTTCAGCCAATTCTCTACTAAAATCCGTATCATTCTGTTCTTCACCTGGGTGAAATCGTAGATTCTCTAAGAGAATTACTGAACCCGCTTTCATAAGTTGAACGGCTTCTTTAACCCCATCTCCAGTACAGTCATTAAGAAAAATTACTGGTCGCCCAATTTTTGCTGCGAGATCGGCAGCTATGGGTTTAAGGCTTAATTTTGAATTTCTCTTCCCTTTTGGGCGACCTAAATGGCTGCAAAGAATAAGCCGGCATTCATATTTTAATAAATAATCAATAGTCGGCAAGGCAGCGTTAATTCGCGTGTCATCGGTAATGGTATTATTTTCATCCAGAGGTACATTGAAATCAACTCTCAAGAGAACACGTTTATCAGTGACATCAACAGCCTCGATAGATTTTATTTTTTTCACTAATTATCTCCAACCGTGAAATAAACCCAGAAGAGGCAGTATCATGCAACCCTCATTAATTAATTTTTAAATATTCAAATAACGGTAACTAAAGCTTCAGCGATCGGCCCTTGTGAGACACCATCAATGCGTAATTCCGCCGTTACGAGCTGACGGCATCGTCCATTACCTGACGGGGCCTTAACATTTAATTTAAGTTCACCGCGAGATTTGGCATCTAATGTTATAGAGACATATTCATGGGAGGTAATCCACCCATCAGGTGCAATCAGTCTCGCTTCGTAAGTAGTTCGTTGGGCAAAATTATTGCGCACGAGCAGTGTGTAATCCAACTCTTCACTTGGTTCCACTTCAGAGACATAGGGCAACATTCTAACCCAAAATAAATCAATATATTGATCCGCAGGGTCAGTGACAAGATTTCTAAAAGCACGTTCCTTGGAAATGATAAAATCGGCATATGAATCGAGAACTGATTTGTCACATTTTATAATTTCAACATGTCCAGGGCAGATTAATTCAGGAGATATTTTGCGCATCACCTCAATACATTGGCGATGCATATCTAATTGAAAACTATTGCGTAAAACGGTTGTCTGGTAGGGTCGGCTCTCAATTTTTAATCCTACTAAAACATCCTGATAGAAAATATTATCACCCGTAAATGCAACTTTGCGACCGTCGATTTGGCTTGAAATAACTGAATGATATTCTGTTTGGCCAGGAGCAAAATAAATATCGAACGTAAACTCTTCCCATTCAAATCTTTCGTTATCCCTCAATATACGGTCAATTCGAATAGGTTCATGATAGGTACAGGGAGTTGACGCCCAAGCTGCTGGGTTCTCCAATACCTGAGCTACTTCGTCCAAGGCAAAACATTTCGTGCCATAGTATTTTTGCAAATGGGGAATTCCGCACGTGTGGTCATCATGAATGTGTGTGGGAACAGCTAAGTCAATTGTTGTAATACCATAATCTTCACGTAATTCTTTTAAATGATGTTCAATAAAACGCATAGATTCAAATCCATCATGATCGGCACCTATATGCATATTGGGTGTAAATGCGTGTCCGTAGTCGATGAACATCGCTTTGCCTGATTCGGAAAGGATGACATAGAATTGAGAGCAAGTCCAACTTCCACCCCATAACAGATGGGGAGAAAGAGGCACGAACTTTGGATTTGGGAGATATGTTATTTCAGGATTTGATAATTTATCATTTGATATTCGCAAACCGCGCCCCAGTGCGACCAGATCTAATAACCTGGATTCAAGATGATCGATATCCTCTAAAGGATGTTCTATGGGCTCACCGTGCGAGGGTAAGAAAAGCGGAGCCTTTACAAATGTTTTATCTTTCCAGGAGCGACCGGCTACTATTTCACCATTGAGACAATCTCTCAAGGCCTGGATTGACTGCAGGGTAAAAATTACCCCAATCATATCACCATAGGTATATTCCATTGCATGAAGTTGATAGAGGTATCCACCTTTAGTCATCAAATCACCAACAAAGGCGATAAGATGCCCATCTATGGCTACCAATAGCGATATGGAACCTAAAGTGTGCCCCTTTGCCGGTAAAATATAAAATTCATATCCTCGCCACTCAAATGTCTCATAATCTCTTAACGTTTCCGATACTGGAATATTCTGGCCGATAGAAAAAAAGGTATTGCGGTCGTTATAATTATCAAATACACGCCGGGATTGCCAAAATATCTCAGCCTTATCGAAGAGATGTTTTTCATATTGGGGCACGGCAATTTGAGTCCCGTTTGCCATCAGTTGAGAATCACCCCAGCACTGATCACGATGATGGTGGGTATGAAGTATCCATTCGATTTGCCTACACCCAATTTCACTCAACTTATGAGACACCGTCCCTTCACCAGCATCTATCAATAGTGCTGAATCACCATCTTTAATGACGTAGACGTTACAAGTGTCTTCAAACACCCATAAATGTTCAGAGAGTTGTTTTAATTCATGCATGACAATTGCTTCTTAATATAATCTAACAGAGATATTGAACAGATTAAGGATAGAGCAATTCAAATTTCAGGTATATGGATTAATATCCATCCCTCTCAATGATTGAGGGAATTTAATTTCAGACAACGAGAGAAAATCTTTCAGGTTGATAGAATATCAGCGACCTTTACGATCAATTCAGCACAGCGACAACTGTATCCCCATTCATTATCATACCAGCCCACTAATTTAAAAAATCGACTATTGAGTTCGATTCCCGAACCCGCATCAAAAATAGACGATGCTGGGTCATGTATAAAATCTGTAGAGACTACTTCTTCTTCTGTATATACTAGAATACCCTTTAATGCTCCATCTGCGGCGGCCTTCATCTTATCACATATCTCTTGATATGAGGTATCCTTTTCAGTTTTTACCGTTAGGTCGATAACCGACACGGTCGGAGTCGGAACGCGAAATGACATTCCAGTTAATTTTCCCTTTACTTCAGGAAGTACCAGTCCTAACGCCTTGGCGGCACCTGTCGATGCGGGGATAATGTTGATTGCACCGGCACGGCCCCCTTTCCAGTCTTTACGTGAAGGGCCATCGTTAGTCAACTGAGTGGCAGTGTAACTGTGCACGGTCGTCATTAAACCCTCTTCAATGCCAAAATTATCTAAAAGCACTTTTGTTATTGGTGCCAGACAGTTAGTCGTGCAGGAAGCGTTTGATATAATGTGGTCTTCCCTGGAAAGTGTTTCATCGTTTACACCAATCACCACCGTCTTCACTTCACCTTGTGCTGGCGCAGAAATGATAACTTTTTTTGCCCCTGCATCGATGTGCCCTTGCGCTTGAGAATCCTGAGTGAAAAGACCTGTGCATTCTAATACTATATCAACACCCAATTCTTTCCAAGGCATCGCAGCCGGTCCCTCTCTTACAGCGAGGCAATTAATTTTGTGCCCATTAACTACTAGAGTATCATCCTCTGTTGCGGAAGAAGAAGATTTTTCACTGCTTACCTCACCACTGAATCGGCCTTGGACCGAATCGTACTTCAGTAAGTATGCAAGGTTATCCGCAGGAACAAGATCATTCACTGCGACAATCTCGAGCTTATCTTCAAGTAAATTATTCTCGATCAATGCACGGAATGCTAATCTTCCAATTCGACCAAATCCATTTATCGCAATATTAACAGCCATCGTATCTAAATTTATCTTCTCAATTTGAATTGTACTTATTCTTTTAATAAAAAGGAACGGTCAGAAAAACTAACTCCGATAAACTTGGCAAGTGTCATTTACTTTTTGCTGCGATTTAATCCCGTCAGGATAAGAGTCAGTTAACCGACAATATTAGCTTTTCTTACATTTAAAATTATTAAATCAAAGAGATTCAATCCATAGACCGCAGCTTAATGGCGGCAAATAGATTTTGCCTCCTTCAGTGTTAATTAATTCGTCTAGCAACCCGTCTACTTCAAAACGCTTGTCATCAGCTATTTGTAGAAATCTGGATAAATCGAGATCCTCGACGCTAATCTCAATACCCTGAAAGAGAGGATTGATTGCAAAAAGAATTCTTTCGGCGTCATAACTGAAATCGGCATTGTAGAGAGTCACGACAGAGGAATTTTTCGCGTTGAAATAAAATTTAAAAAAATCTTTAGATGGCGGGTCTGCCAAGCGGAAAACGCTGCCCTTATCACATAGCCGGAAATTTATCCAATCTCTGAAATATTCATGCGTTGATGGATTCTTTACCGCGTTTTCATAGTCGATAGCATTAATATCTTCCTCTTGATAGGTGTTTCTATGTCCTTTTTTCGAGCGTAGCATATCCTGACCGGCTGCAATCATTGGAATCCCCAATGAACACATTAGAATGGCAATCATTAAGTGTGTCCGCTTTTTATCATTAATCGTAGGTTCGGATCCGTCGTTGTTCGGGTTTTCTGTAATACGATCGATCCAACAATAATCATCATGTGATTCGAGATAGTTTACGGATTGGGCTGGCCAGCTGGCATGGTAAGCAAGGGAGCCTGAGAGGTAATAGCGAATCCCTTTTTGGTTTCCTAGACCACGAATATAATCCGTAATAAAATCCCGATAACCGTCATTCCAAAAGGCGTATCCAGTATGTTTTAGCGCATGGGCAATATGCCCACGATAACTCCAAGGTTCAGCGATTAGAATGATTGACGGTTTCACATTCTTTAAAGCGAGTTCGATTGCTTTAAGTGCTTTTAATCCTACTATTTCTGCGAGATCGAATCGAAAGCCGTCGACGTCATATACATTTATCAAATGCATCAGGCTATCGATTATTAATTTCATCGTCATGGGTGTATTACACCGCAATGTGTTTCCAGTGCCACTCCAGTTAGTATATTCACCCTGCCGGTCGAGTTCAAAATAGTACTGTTTATCAATATATTTAAGATGATTGGGTTCACCTGTATGATTCACCACGACGTCAATTATAACAGCCAGTCCCTGTCGATGGAATTCCTCTATTAAAAGCTGCAATTCCTCAATTTGTGACCCCATAAGTGGATCACTTGCATAACTGCTTTCAGGTGAGAAAAAATTAACGGGCATATATCCCCAGTGGTATTCTTTCGGGTGATAATTATCGAATTCAAGGATCGGTTGTAATTCTACTGCGTTGACGCCCAGTTTTTTAAAATAATTATTATCCTCCTGAAGCCATTTCCGAAGACCATTAAATCCTAGACGTTCTTTTGTCCCCAGCTCTAGAGGTGCTTTTTTCAAAAGATCGCGCAGATGCGCCTCAACAATTACAAGGTCGTGCCAATGAGGTGGTATGAATGGTGAATGGGGTCTTTTAATTAAATCTTTATCCCAAATTATAGCTGGACCTGTCGACCCCACTGTTGCAATGGCATAGGGATCCAATACTTTAAATGAGGAATTAAAATGTGTATGTGGCGTTTCATTATTACCGACAACATGGTAATAATAGTAGAAACGATGTAGGTTAGAATTGATTTTCGTTTCCCAAACCCGATCATCTACACATTTCATGATCAACGTTTGACGATCGGATTTATCTGGTTGGCGATAGAAAGTTACCGTAACTTGCTGAGCTTGCGGTGCAAATATTCTAAAGGTTGTTTCCTTGCTACCCACGTTGGCTCCAAGTTGTAGGTCAGATTCCAATTCAAAATAATAATGGCCCTTTATAATAGGTGCGATCTCCTCATTGTTATCTTCCAGCCATAGAATTTGGATTTTATCGTCTGCATTAGTTTCATCCGTAAATGCAAATTTAAATAAATGAAGACCAGTTCTGCGTGGATTAATCTCATAATTCAATGAATTATTTTCCATCACCACGGCATTAGTGGCATCTGCGGGTACATCAACCCATTGCCCATCATGAGTGACGAATTTGAATCTAACTGGCTTGTCGTCAGTTATTTTATCGCTGCGAACATTTAGTGTATAGATGATCTTATCATCCGCTAAAACAGGGGCCAACTGCCATTGTTTTTGTCCAATGGCTTCTGGCCACCCATTAAAGTCACCAACCACATATAAGGGTAGATTATCAAAATCTAAATTCAGATAAAGCTCCGGATGAACGATAAATGTTGTCCATTGCTTATCTTTAAAAAAGGCGCTTAAGAAAGCATATTCATTTGGTGAAGCCGGTTGTAAATCCAGGAGTGGTGATCGAGACGGATATGAAAAAAGAGGCGGTAAATTTTGAGAATGCCAGTCATCGGACAATTCAATTAAACCAGAGTGAAATGAATTTTTATGGGCGGATATAATTTTTCTTTCCACTATATCCTCTAGCTTTTATAGGAATGTTGCATCGTCCAATATCTTTATCACCTATCACTTAATAGTTCTTGATCTTAAGTGAATCAAATTATTGATTAAGCCAAACTAAGTTCCTTTTTCATGGAAAATATACTTGTTGCAATGTCAGGTGGTGTCGATAGCAGCGTGGCCGCTTTATTGTTAAAGCGCAATGGCTACAAGGTTTCTGGCGCTTACATGAAAAACTGGATAAATGAAGAAAATATATCAGGTCACTGTCCCTGGCAGCAAGATATAGAAGATGCGCGGGCAGTTGCAGATCAAATAGGAATCGAATTTCGCGTAGTTAATTTTATGAAAGAATATAGAATGCGTGTCGTAAATTACCTCGTCGAAAGTTATCGAAGCGGTTCCACGCCAAATCCGGATGTGATGTGTAATCGCGAAATGAAATTTGGATTATTTTTGAACTATGCGAAAGATAATGGGTTTTCTGCAATTGGGACGGGACATTATTGTCGTGCAGTAAAAAACACGCATGGCAAATATGACCTATTGGAAGGTGCAGATAAAAATAAAGATCAATCATATTTCCTCGCGATGCTTAATCAAGATCAACTTAGAAATGCACGTTTTCCTATCGGGCATTTAAGAAAAGCGGAAGTGCGGGAAATTGCGAAAAATGAAAATTTACCCAACGCTAATAAAAAGGATAGTCAGGGAATATGTTTTATCGGGAAAATAGAAATCAATGATTTTTTAGAAAACCATATACCAGATAATCCAGGTGATATAGTTAATCCTGAACGAAAAATACTAGGACAACACCTGGGTTTACACCGTTACACTCTAGGTCAACGTAAGGGAATTGGTGTGCCATCGAATACAGATCACAAGAATTATGTGGTAGTAGGTAAAGATCTGGAAAATAACCATCTGCTTGTAGCATTTGATGAACCCGGAATTGCAGGACTTTTTTCCAAAAAAAAAGATCTGCATAGCCTAAGCTTTATCAATGGGTCTCTCGATACTGAAGTGGCATGTCTCGCGAAGCCACGCTATCGCGATCCCTCTCAAGATATTATATTTAAACCTAAAGGTAATAATGAGGCTCAAGTCGCATTCAATCAACCACAACGTGCTTTAGCAAAGGGCCAGGTCATAGCCCTGTACGATGGAGAAAAACTACTGGGTGGTGGAATTTATCGCTAACTAGCAACGATCCTAAGTTGCGAATAATGTTTTAGTAGATTCTTTAGCTTGAGACTTGGCTCGAGATTTTCGCGGTTTTGTTTCAGTCACATCCTTTTTCTCTTTTTGAACCTTTTCTCCTCTCAGTGTTTCCATGTCTTCAAGATCGGGAGGTACAGTCGCAAGGGCCTCTTCCATTGATGTGGTTCCTGCTTGAACTTTATATAAACTGTCTTGATGGAGAGTTCTCATCCCATTGACAACAGCGATTCGTTTAAGCTCGGCAGTTTCTACTTCTGCGTTGATGCCTTTAATTAATTCTTCACTCGTGCCCATTACTTCATGAATGCCGATGCGCCCTTTATAGCCCGAACTTCCACAGGCAGGACATCCATCGGGATTTGCTTTCAATATTGGATCATCATCATATTGAATTGTGCGCTTGATAATCTTTGCTTCATTTCCTTCTGGCACATAAGACTGCTTACACGTTTTACACAGTCGACGAATGAGCCTTTGCGCACATACGCAGACAAGTGATGAGGATATCATAAAGGGCTCGACATCCATTTCCGTAAGTCTTGAGACCGTTCCTGGCGCATCATTAGTATGCAAGGTGCTGAAAAGCATGTGTCCTGTCAGTGCAGCCTCCGTGGCAATCGATGCGGTTTCTTTATCTCTTATTTCACCAACAAGAATAATATCAGGATCCTGCCTGAGAAATGCACGTAGGGCAGTGGCAAATGTAAGTCCAATTTTTCGGTTCATTTGCATCTGCAATAAACCAGGCAATGTGTATTCAATGGGGTCTTCTGCAGTACGAATACAACGGTCGGGTGAATTAATCTCATTAAGTGCTGAATAAAGGGTCATTGATTTACCAGATCCAGTTGGACCACAGTGAAGGATCATACCATATGGACGGGTAATCAGCTCCTGGTATAGGGCCATATTTTCCCATTCAAATCCCAGATCTGATAGCGGAAGAGTGCTTTTTTTCTTATCCAGAATACGCATGACAACACCTTCACCATGGTTTAAGGGTGCAGTCGCTACACGCAGGTCTATATCAATTCCTTTTTTCGTGTAATGCTTGAAAACGATGCGTCCATCCTGGGGCAGTCTTTTTTCTGCTATATCTAAATTCGACATTATTTTGAGACGGGCGACAAGTCCGTTAACTACCTGGGGAGACAAGTTAAGTTTTTCATGACATTTGCCATCGATCCTTACGCGAACTCTTGTTGACCTCTCAAATGGTTCAATATGAATGTCACTCGCTCCTGAATAATATGCATCTTCGACAATCCTGTTGGCTAACTGAACTATGGGAGATGATTCTTCTTCAAGATCAGCTTCAGTAAGATCACCACTCTCAACATTAATATCCATGTCGAGCGCTTCGAGAACATCAAGAAAACCCTCCCCTTGGTGAACAACTTCTTCCTCTTCGTCTTCTTCCAGGATCGAATCAATATCCTTTTCTAATGCTAAAAGTGGTGAAACTTTGAGATTTGTTAGATCCTGAATTTTATTTATGACATTCAGGTTGAATGGATCAGCTAGCGCGATAATGATATAGTCACCAGCAAGCCCCACGGGTAGCACCTTATTTTCACGACACAAATCCCGATCCAGTTTTACAAAAGTTTCGTCATTTATTTTGTAATTTTTAGCATTAAATGGGTTAAGGTCGAACGCTTTACTTTTAGCGACAAGAATTTGAAATTCGTTAATTTTGTATTCACCCAGAAGAAGATTTTCCATCTCCTCTCCTGATAAATCATCAGGCGAGCTTTTAATTTCATTCACTTGGGCTTCAGTTAAGCGACCCAGATCACCTAATTTATTAATTATGCTTGTTTGGATTCTTGCTAAAGCCATCTCGTTATTTAATTACTTGTCACTGCGATTTCTAAGGCTTCTTCTTCAGCAGCTTGGTTCGTTTGTGTTTCAGCTGATTTTTTTTGCTGGTTCTCTAAAGCATCTAATTTTGCGTCAAGACGAGGAAAATCACTTACATACCAGATGATGTCTCCGTTGAGGGTCTCTTCCCAATACTTTTTAACTGCAACGCTTAAATAATAAGCGGTTGAAATAAACCAGAATCCCGATATGCAATCAATGGGCAACGACCAGGTTGACCTGCAATCTTCTAAATTAATATCGGCGAGAATATCTTCATTAATATTGTAATTATCGAGGTCACAATATCCGAGGCCAAGCTTTTCAATTTGAAAATTGATTAAATCAGTCTCATCGAGGTTCTTTAATTCATATAGTAAAATTCTTAATATGGATGCTTCCTTGAGATTGCCGGAGCGAAGTTTTTCAAGAAAGTGTGTATTAGCATTCTCCAAATCTTCCAGGTCAATAATGTTGTATTCAACTACTCTTGCGCCAAACATTCGATTCGATTTAATTAGTAAACTTTGACCGTTTCTCATAACATTTAATTATACAAAATTTGATTATAAGTAGCAATAGAGCCTAATACCCAATTAGCGTTAATAATATGTAAAAGTGATTGTTAACTTTTTTCTGTTGCAACATCACCAGTTGATAGCGCAGATAATTTTAGAAAAAATAATATAAATTCAGTCTTATTAATGATGCTCTATTTAATTTAAATATGACGGCATGTTTTCGTTAAGGAGGTTGGGATAAAGTAATTGGAGATCGTCAAGCAACATGTTGTCATTTAGATTATCTGGATCTTCACCAGCTGCGGAAAGAACTGTTTTGGGGTCGTCCCCTACTCTCTCTTTGATCCCGTTCAAGTAGTGTAATTGTTTCTGTTTCAAATAGAACGCCAGATCTATCGCTCTGGCCCCATTGGTAATTTGCCCTCCATCACGGATTAATATAGTCTCAATATCTGATGCGTTCAATGTGTCGTGGGACGCTATCATTACAGAACGACGCAAGGTATTGAGCAGCTCACTGAAATTACCGGGCCATGAATAGTTAAGTAATAGTCTAATCGCTTCAGGACTGAGAATTGACTTAATTTCACGCTTTTCCTTCTCCGCAAAGAGAGGTAAATAACGCGAGGTGTACTCAGCAAGATCAGTAATTCTCTCATTTAAAGGTTTTAGAATTAAAAAATTTTCATCATATAAGGCGTTAAGCTCACCACCATTCGTGTCGGTTGCAGGTTCGATAAGTGATCGATCTTTAATTTGAATAATATAGGTAAGCTTATTGCTCGATGATAGGGATTGTTCATTTGATTTAATTAAGTTTACTAAGCATATAAGGTCTTCATTAGAGGCCTTATCAGTATCAATTACCCCGACAATATTACTCAGATTATTGTCATCTGAAATTGATTTCAGCAACCCTTCGGTGCGCCTCCTGTTTAGTTGTTTCGCGGATAAATAATGAGATGGTTTTTCGTCAAATTCCTTCCAGCGTGAGACTTCACGAACCATTAATTCAAATTCGGATCCTTTCGGAAGATCAACAAAGAGGGTGTTTTTCTCCTGGGTAATGTCCCAGAGCTTTTGAATAAATGTCTGTGATGATAAATGTACATCCGCGAGATAACCGAGAGAATCAGGATAAGTCTTATTTACTGTACATTTCATGAGATCAGATTCGCCTCTCGTTGGTTCGACACAGTTTGTGTTTTCATCCTTAATTTCCTGCCTGTCGCATAAAGGGGATGCATACTTATTGACTTGTTTGAGAAAAACTTGAGCATCAAATGGTTTTTCCATTACCGCTGTTACACCTAAATTTGCTACTTTTACGAGTTCCGGGGTATCCATATAACCTGAAACTATGATCACTGGAATTTGAGGATTTATATGCCGGGCCTTTTCTAAAAATTCAGCGCCTTGCATAACTGGCATATTATAATCAGAGACAACAAGTGAATAGCTTCCTTCTCTTAGTGCTTCTAGTGCCTCTTCGGGTTCAGTTGTTGTTTTGACCTTAAAATTGTGTTCATGGAGCAAAGAGTTAAGCATATCAGCATAACTCTTCTCATCATCCAGCACTAAAATATCGCTACCCATTTTGTTATATCTAAACGTCGTTTTATGACTTAATTTAATTAATCTCCGATATTTAGCAGGTTGTTTACATTTCGCCCGTCGCAGTTATCAGGCAAAAAGAATGGAAATCTTCACTCTTATGTAATCGTTGAAGATGGGTAGTGATTGGGGCTTAGATCAGGAGATTTCTCAACCCAGCTACTTTATGAGCGTATTTAAATGGGGAACGGGATATATCTGGCTATTATATAAAAGCAGTTTGTTGATTTAAATTAAGATTAATAAACTTAAGAGACTAAAAAATATACTTTTTTCACTTGGGAGAACTAACATTTGGAAGGTCATGTGAGTATAAAACATTCTCCAAGATGTGTTATATCGTAGAAAATATCGCGGCTCTCTTCTTGGTTTAGGTATATTATAAAGTAGTCCTTTTCATTCACAAACATCAAAAATTTACCATGTTTATAGCTTAAACAGAGTCTGGAACGTGGGTAGAGCTGAGTTTTGAATAAGACATCTATTTTAAATAAATCATCACATAACTTATTGAAAATTCTACTAGACTTTGGAGCCTGATTAAAATTTTCATCCCATTCATCTGTTCGCTTATTCTTTATTCCGTAACATTCAACACCCGACATTTTCATCATATTTAAGTTTATTTCAGACCGTGATGAAAGATGCGGAAGATCTGAATCAACATAACTGTTCTTCTCAATGGCTGTTTTTTGAGGATCTAAATCTCTCCAACAGGATATACCTTCACGTAACTCGTATGCGATTCTATTACTTTGATAGTTCAGATTTAGCCCTTTACCGGAACCCCAGCTTTGCATTAACCGGATCTCCCCTAAATCAAGATTCCTGGCGGCATCATTGATAATTCGATCCACAACCGAGAGGATGGTACCGACATCATCTGCATCGACATCATTATTGTTCGAGCTCAGAGGTTTAAATTCTCTTGAATAATTAATATCCAACACCTTCCTTGAATTCCAATCGATCGAATTAAACTGAGTATTACTAACCATGCTTCATAAATACTTTATTTCTAATACCTTATGATCTATAAATCGGGAAATAGAGTGATTGTTGTGAGACCGTAAATTAAATTAAATTTACACTTACGTTTCATTTTATGTGTAAGCATATTCAAAATAAAATCATTCACTATCAGCTGATAGTCTCATCCAAAAATTGCCTAGATAAGTAATTATAAGGCTATTTTAATGACGTCACAACGCAAGATAAGATAACGCAAACGATTTATATTTACTTTATATTTACACAACAATTGCCATGTAAATCAGCTTACACTATTATGGTAATCGTCTAACTAAATCTAAAAAGAATAATCAAATATCGATGAGTTGTATCGGTAGTACCCTCAAAATCCCCCTCCCCGATAATTACCAACGCTTAAGGTAAAAATTAGATAAATGCCAGATCGCTATTCACAAACCCTATGAAGTTTAAGAATGGTTATCCATCTTATGTGTCTTAATAAAGGCTTCAATTTTCTTTGGATCAACACCTAAAGTCTTAGCAGCTTTATTAATATCACCGTGACAGAGGCGGACAACAGCTTGAGCATATTCATCGCGCGCTTCACGCAAATAGCTTTCGAGTTCACTAAATTTTACTTTTGATTTTTCACCCTTTAATTCACAAGCCAAACAAAGATCATCATGTGAAATTATCAAACTATCGGTGTAATTTATTGCCGCAATTATAGTTTGTTTCAATTCGGTAAAGTTACCCGGCCATTCTCGACTTTCAAGGAATTCTATTCCTTTAGGATCAATATTTAAAATTACATTACTATCATTCTTTTTTGCACTATCATAAATTATAGATTGAGCGAGTAATGAAATATCTTCCCTACAATCTCTGAGACAGGGAATAATTACTTCTGAAGTTCCTAAAAATATATAAAAATCCTCATTTATACAGCCATCATCATAAAGCTTATCAAGTTCGTCTTGCATGCAGAAAATAAAACGAATGGGCGCTTCAATTTCATTGAATGGTTTTTCTTTTTTCGCAATTTTAAATATCAATTCAATATCACTCTCTTCCAGATTGGCCGTTTCCAAAATGACTGTTGTGATTCGCTCCACATTTTCTGGAGTTCTCGCGTTATATATTTTCAGGATTTCAGTTTCATCAAATTTATTACCCTTTAAAAAGGTCAATTCCTCTTTTACGTCCTTGGCGAAGCCTCTTATGTCTTCACATATGCTTTCAAAGGGCGCTCCTTTTTCACCAACAATTAAGAGGTTTGATTTAAAATTTCTAAGTGAATAAAGCTTTTTAGCAAATCCAGCAGACTGGGCCGCCTTGCAGGGGAATGATTTGAATGCGAATCCAAGCGTATTGTTATATTCCGGTCCCTCAGTTTCACTAACAATATACTCATCACTGCTGCCCTTTGTGTTCGTATTGGAATCTTCTAATAATTCAGCGGTTCTTTTGAGCAGAGAAAAAATATTTAAGGGCTTAAGAAATATTCCACTTACCCCGTTATTGATCAGGTCGCGTGTTGTGTCATTATCCAGATAACCTGAGACCATAATGATAGGTAAATTCTCATGTATGGACCTAATCTCACGAAAAAACTCAACTCCCGAAAGATTGGGCATGCGCTGGTCAGTTACAATAACATCAACAGGTTCTTCTTGAATAAGACTCAATGCCTTTTGTGGATCGTGTGCGGAAATTACGTCGTATTCAGCTTGAGTAAACACATCTGTTAACAGTGTATTAAAATCTACATCATCATCCAATATAAGGATCTTTTTTGACATTATATTTTAAACGGCAAATGAAGTATTATTCAAAAAAGATATGATCAATTAGATTAGATTTAAGTTATTTATCGTCAAATTTAATTAAATCCTAAGCAATTGATATATAGAATGGACATATCTACAAGATTAGCGCGCTTAAGCTCAGGCTTTTATATTAGCTGAAACTGATTGGTAGAGTTCTTCTTTTAATTCATCCAGGCCTTCCCGGGATAGACATGATATCGCTCTTACTACTATGCTATGATGTTGAAGAAATTGTTTAAGCGCATCCTCCGATCCAGTTTTATCCATTTTATTAGCAACTATTACCCGGGGTTTTTCTATCAAATTCGGGTTATAAAGTCTTAGTTCATTCAGGATATCATTATAGTCATCCCAAGGATGGCGACCATCTTCGCCTGAAATATCGATAATTATAAGCAAAAGAGAACAACGTTCAATATGACGCAAAAATCGATGGCCGAGACCTTTGTTTTCCCAAGCTCCTTTAATTAATCCGGGTATGTCAGCTATGAGTAATTGATCATAGGTATCGTCATATTTGATAACTCCAACTTTAGGATTTATTGTCGTAAACGGATAAGGAGCTGTCTTTTGATGTGTTTTTGTAAGTAAATTCATGAGTGTTGACTTACCGGCATTAGGAAAACCAATCACACCAATATCAGCTATCGTTTTAAGTTCGAAACGGAATTTTATCTCTTCACCCCGTTCACCCTGAGTAGAATCTCTTGGTGTGCGATTTACAGAAGATTTGAAATGAAGATTTCCCAAACCTCCATCGCCTCCATCTAAAATGACTAAGCGCTGATCATGGGTGATTAATTCAGCTACGCAATTTCCAGGGTTATCATTCCAAATTACTGTACCTTGGGGAACTGTGAGAATACAATCCTGGCCGTTTTTACCATACTGGTCTTTACCACGTCCCGGTTCACCATTTTGAGCCTTCCAGTTGCGTTTAAATCTGTAAGCTAAAAGATCACTAGTATTTTCATCGCAGACAACTACTACGTCCCCACCCTTTCCTCCATCACCCCCATCGGGTCCTCCTTTTGGTATATACTTTTCACGGCGAAAGCTCACACACCCATTCCCGCCGTCACCAGCCTTCAGATTGACTATAACTTCATCAATAAACATAAAAACAAATTGTTATCTATTTAACAGGACTAAACTCATGATATTCGGGTAACACGGTGTTCAAAGTGGTTAATAGAAATTAATTATGATAAATCTTCACAAATGACACACAAAAAATATTTGATAAATAGGCCAGATCTTCACGAACGATTCATCTACAGGTCGTGCATTTTAAAAAATTAAGAATCACCCCGATAAGATTTTACCGGCTGATAATAATTAGCTGCAGTCAGCTATCGTGGGTGAAGAGAGTTCAAATTATCTCTCTACAATAATA
This sequence comes from Opitutales bacterium, assembly GCA_963692525.1. Classification (GTDB taxonomy): domain Bacteria; phylum Verrucomicrobiota; class Verrucomicrobiia; order Opitutales; family PNEW01; genus PNEW01. The sequence continues at coordinate 3,113,715 of OY829953.1, read as the reverse complement.
TTTCGTATTAATTAATACTTATAGTGAGAGGGTTTGTAAGGTCCCTCAATGGGAACACCAATATATTCAGCCTGTTCTTTAGACAATTTCGTTAGCTTGACCCCAATTTTATCCAAATGGAGACGGGCAACTTCCTCATCGAGATGCTTAGGTAAAATATAAACACCTGGAGCATAATTTTCCACGCCCTTCCACAAATCAATTTGTGCAAGGACCTGGTTTGCGAATGAATTAGACATGACAAAGGATGGATGCCCTGTACCACAACCCAGATTTACTAATCTTCCTTCGGCGAGAAGGAAAATTGCATGGCCGTCGGGGAAAGTGAATCGGTCAACCTGAGGTTTTATATTATCCTTTTTAATACCCGGGAATTTCTCCAGCTTACTGATCTGAATCTCAGTATCAAAATGACCGATATTGCAGACAATTGCCTGATCCTTCATTTTAGACATATGCTCAGCAGTGATAATATCGAAATTACCTGTTGTCGTGACATAGATATCCCCCCACCCAAGAGTATCTTCAACCGTAGATACCTTATAGCCTTCCATCGCTGCTTGGAGAGCGCAAATAGGATCTATTTCGGTAACGACAACTTGAGCCCCCATCGACTTAAGCGCTTTTGCACAACCTTTTCCGACATCGCCATATCCACACACGACGCCCACTTTACCCGAAATCATTACATCGGTTGCCCGTTTAATACCGTCCAATAGCGATTCACGACAACCATACAGGTTATCAAATTTAGATTTTGTAACAGAATCATTAACATTGATAGCCGGTACTAATAGCGTGCCTTTTTCATGCATTTGGTAAAGTCGCTTTACGCCAGTTGTCGTTTCTTCTGAAACACCTTTCCAATCCTTTACCACATTCTGCCAGTGACCGGAATTTTCCGCAAAAATTCTTTTTAAGAGGCTCTTAATAACCGTCTCCTCTTCACTACTGGATTGCTCATGAACCCATTTACTTTTATTTTCGAGTTCATATCCCCGATGAATGAGTAAAGTTGCGTCTCCCCCATCATCAACGATAAGATTGGGCCCTTTCCCGTCTGGCCAGGTGAGCGCTTTATATGTGCAGTCCCAGTATTCTTCCAGACTTTCTCCCTTCCACGCAAATACCGGAGTGCCACATACCGCAATTGCCGCTGCGGCATGATCCTGTGTAGAAAATATATTACAACTGGCCCAGCGCAAGTCTGCTCCCAGATCATTAAGTGTTTCTATGAGAACAGCTGTCTGGATCGTCATGTGAAGGGACCCGCTGATACGCACTCCGGAGAGTGGTTTTTCTTTCGCATATTTCTTACGTATTGCCATAAGGCCCGGCATCTCCTTTTCAGCTATTTCTATTTCTTTTCGTCCCCAACCGGCCAAGCTGATATCTTTAACCTTATAATTTTCTTCGACTACTGTTTGCGCACTCATTCTGAATTATGCCTTTTTTTTATCTTATAGCTTTGAGCAATTCTTTAGTTTTTCCTGTATCTTCCCAAGGTAATCCTTTCTTAGCAAAATGTCCGTAATTTGTTGTTTTTCGATAGATGGGATGAAGTAGATTAAGTTGCACAATAATATCTGCAGGTTTAAAACTAAATACCTTTTTGACCGCAGACGCTATCGAATTATCAGCCAATTTCCCTGTCCCAAAAGTATCGACATGAATGCTGGTCGGGAGAGGATGGCCAATTGCATAGGCAACTTGAATCTCTACCGCTGAAGCGAGGCCCGCCGCCACGACATTTTTTGCCACCCACCGAGTCATATAGGCTGCAGATCGGTCCACCTTCGTAGGGTCCTTGCCCGAAAAAGCACCACCGCCATGACGTGCCCAACCACCATAAGTATCTGTGATGATCTTACGTCCCGTTAAGCCGGCATCTCCCTGCGGACCTCCAATGACGAATTTACCTGTGGGGTTAATAAAAAATTCGGTTTTTTTAGACAATAGATTCTTCGGTAATACTTTTTTAATGATCTTCTCGATACAAAATTTTTCAATTTTACGGTGAGCCATCTCCGCTACGTGCTGGGTAGAAATCACTACATTTCTTATCGACACGGGTTTTCCATCTGAATACTCAACTGCCACTTGGGATTTACAATCTGGCCTTAACCATCCCCCATTCTTACCATTTCTCTCTACCGCTATACGGCGATTTAAACGGTGCGCAAACATTATCGGGGCAGGCATTTTTTCCGACGTATCGTTACAAGCAAAGCCAAACATGATCCCCTGATCGCCCGCTCCCTGTTGAGCTGTTTTTTTACCCGTGGCTCGCTTTGCATCCACTCCTTGTGAGATATCTGCTGACTGTGAAGTGAGATAGTTTGAAATAAAAACCTTATCCGCATGGAAACTGTCATCATCATTAGTATAACCTATTTCACGAATCGCACGGCGAACCACTTTTTCATAATCGAATTTTGCCTTAGTGGTAATCTCACCAGCCAAGACGACACAGTTACTTTTAACTAAGGTTTCACAGGCGACTCTACTTTTCCTATCCCCGGTGAGACAAGCATCAAGGATGCTATCTGAAATATAGTCAGCAACTTTATCAGGATGGCCTTCACCAACAGATTCTGAAGAAAATATAAATGATTCGGGCATTTAATATTTATACGGGTTTAGTACTTTGTAATGAATTCTAAGTATAAGTTAGATACGCTAAATATCTGGATATGACTTTCATGCAAGTCAACGTGAAAACATTAGAGCAGTACCTATCAGTAACCAATTGTAAGTAAACTAACTTGCCCAAGATTAAAGACGGCTGACTAGTAGTTCTCGTTCATCGTTCAATTCATGTGGCACCCGGTCTGCGAGTTTAAGAAAAAATTCTTCATGTTGTAAGGTTTGCAGTTTAGCAATTTTAGGATCGTAACGCATCAGTTGATCCCATTGCTCTTGACTGTAGTCGAGCCCTCTCCAATCAATATCATTATAGTATGGGATCCATCCAAGCGGTGATTCTTCAGCTTCAATCTTGCTATTTGTGCGTTCTACAATCCATTTGAGGACGCGCATATTCTGGCCGTAACCTGGCCACATGAAATTCCCCTCCTCATCCTTCCTGAACCAGTTAACATGGAAAATAATAGGTTTTTCTCTTAATATTTTCCCCATATTAATCCAGTGGTGGAAATAATCACCCATATGGTAACCGCAAAATGGAAGCATTGCCATCGGATCATTGCGGAGTTCTCCGACTTTACCTTCTGCAGCAGCTGTTCGCTCTGATCCCATCGTCGCCCCAACATACACCCCATTTGTCCAATTCAATGATTGATAAACGAGAGGAATATCGGACATCCGTCGTCCGCCAAAAATAAATGCATCAATCGGGACCCCCTTGGGGTCTTCCCAAGCAGGATCAATCGTTGGGCATTGCCTTGCAGGTGCTGTAAAACGTGCATTCGGATGGGAGGCGGGGCGATCGCTGTCAGGAGTCCAATCGTTGCCTTGCCAGTCAATAAGGTGGGACGGTGTCTCTTCCGTCATCTCCTCCCACCACACATCTCCATCATCGGTCATCGCGACATTAGTAAAAATAGTATTTTCTTTAATAGATTCCATCGCATTGGGGTTGGTGGTATAAGATGTTCCAGGTGCTACCCCAAAAAAGCCAGCCTCGGGATTTATACCATAAGGCTTACCATCCTCTCCGGGCTTGATCCACGCGATATCATCGCCAATCGTGGTCACTTTCCAACCTTCCATTTCTTGTGGAGGTATTAGCATCGCAAAATTCGTTTTGCCACAGGCGCTGGGAAATGCTGCGCTGACATAAGTTTTGTCTCCCTCTGGGGATTCCACACCGAGAATAAGCATGTGCTCAGCAAGCCACCCGTCATCGCGCGCCATGCAGGATGCAATGCGTAAGGCAAAACATTTTTTACCTAAGAGTGCGTTTCCTCCATATCCGCTTCCGTAGGAATAGATTGATCGGGTATCTGGAAAATGGACAATATATTTATTATCCGGATTACAGGGCCATGAAACATCTTTGTCTCCCTCATTCAAAGGCATACCCACTGAGTGAAGACAGGGGACAAAAAATCCTTCATCCCCCAGAGCCTCGATGACTTTCTCCCCTACCCGCGTCATAATATGCATGCTGACGACGACGTAAGGCGAATCGGTAACTTCAATTCCAATTTGTGAAATCGGTGACCCGACGGGTCCCATACTAAAAGGAATAATGTACATCGTTCTGCCACGCATGCATCCATCATATAATTTTTCCAATGTCGCCCACATTTCATCGGGCTCCATCCAGTTATTGGTTGGTCCAACATCCTCCTCACGTTTAGTGCAAATAAATGTTCTATCTTCGACGCGTGCAACATCACCAGGATCTGAACGACAGAGAAAACTGTTTGGACGTTTTTCAGCATTCAGTCTAATGAAAGTGCCACTTTGGACCATTTGCTCGCAAAGCTTGTTATACTCTTCTTGTGATCCATCGCACCAGTAAACATCCTTGGGTTTGCACAATGTGCTTATCTCATTAATCCATTTCTGGAGAGACTGGTTTTTAATTTCAGGATTTATCTGATCTGCTTTATTACTCATTACATTCATTCTCAATTTTAATTATTAAGTGGGTAGATATATCTCTTTTTTAAAATAAATATAGATTTATCAGGTTTAGTAGTCTGTAAGTTATTTATAATAAATACCTTAAATTTTTATTAGTCATTGATTCAAAAGGAAATGTTCAATTTACAAACTAGGGCTATAATGAGTTGGAAAAAAATGCAATGAGCGAAAAAATTATTTTATCCCTACTTCTGCAGCTTCTTGCGATGCGCTTTAATAAAACATAAAACGATCGCGCCACCGGGAGCCCAAACGAGTGCGAAGAAACTAAGATCTGCCATGCCTTTCTGAGTCATAAATATTAGAGAATAATTAAATCTTAATAGGGACCCGACTAATGGATAAAGGATTGCTCCAAGGACAGTGCCTACGAAGATAATACTTAGCATGTATCCCAAAAATAAAGCCATCCAGTAAGTAGTTATTTTCAGGTATTTATTCACGAGCATTACTTGCATTTCATTATGATGAAAAATAATTTCTGATTGATGCAACTATTAGTTTGTAATTTTATAGCTGAACCGGCAAGTGATACTAAACGATGATTATTGCAAAATCTATAATTAGGGTGCGTTACGCCGAAACAGATATGATGGGTATCGCCTATTATGGCAACTACTTCACCTGGTTCGAAGTAGCGCGTATTCGGCTGCTCGATGATCTGGGCACACCCTATCGAGAATTAGAAGAACAGGGATTTAGACTCCCGGTTCTTGAAACGAAGGCCGAATATAAACAGCCAGCACGATTTGACGATGAAGTGGAGATAAAAACTTTATTGAAAGAAATGCCTACTGTTAGATTTACCATTGATTACGAATTGTATGTTGAAAGCAAATTGATCTCCACAGGTTATACCCGCCATGCTTTTACAAATTTGGAGGGGCAGCCCACGAGACCTCCAAAAATTTTTATAACAAGGCTGAAAGAATATTTTTCCCCCGAAGCATCATCAGGTAAATAATGCTTAAGGAAACATTGCTGCCTGTTTTCGATAAATACGTAGTGCGTGTTCGACGATTTCCGTAATGGATCGATTGTCGGTATATATTCCAGTCCCTGCTTGAAGATAGGTCGATTCTCGTTCAGCTAAAAGTTCAGCAATTTTTTCTTCAGGTGATTCTACATTCAAGAGTGGTCGGTTTAAATTACTGGATGTTCGTTTTAATATAGTGCTTGCTGAGGCAAAGAGACAAATGAGTACCCCCTTAGACTTTAGAATATCAATTATCCCCTCTTGCATAATTAGTCCACCTCCGCATGCGATAATACAACCAGTCTCAGGGTGACCTGACACAACAAATTCCCTTTCCATCTTTCGAAATACCGATTCTCCTTCCTGAGCGAAAATATCCTTTATCGGTTTTCCCGCTATTTTTACAATCTCGGTATCAGAATCAATTAATTCCATCTGCATCGCCTTAGCTAACTGGCGACCTATAGCAGACTTTCCCGTCCCCATAAACCCGACAAGGTACAGGTTTACGTTTAGCTTAGGATCGATAGTCATGTGTAATTATTTACGAATGACATATGCCAAGGGGGAGTATTGCTGAATCAGTGCTCTAATCAGTTTTATCTAGAATTGGCAATCGATGCGAGGATACGCTCGGTTGCATCAATAGCTCTCCCCATCAGATCGAGATTAAAACTTTCATTAGGTGCGTGTATATTATCACTGGGGGTGACAAAGCCCAACATTAGAGAGTCCAAACCCGTTTCGTTTTTTAAATCCGCAATTATAGGTATGCTGCCACCTTCACGCAGGTACAAAGGTGGTTTTCCGAACACATCAGATATTGCACTATCAGCCGCGCGGAAGGCCTGAGTTAGGACCGGAGATTGATCAGATGGAGAATTTGGACGATCAGGAGGAACAACAAGGTAAGGTAATCCGCCATGTCCCTCTTTCACCTCGAGAGAAACGTGTGGTGGACATCGCTCTTTAATCGCGTCAGAGATTAATCGTGTAATTTCTTCAGGATTCTGATCGGCCACGAGCCGGCTCGTTATTTTTGCAAATGCCTTTGAGGGTATAATGGTCTTATTCCCCTCTCCCTGATAGCCACCACCAATACCATTGAATTCCAAGGTTGGACAAAACCTCACTGCTTCGAACGGTGAATATCCACCACTTGTATAGAATTGTTTTACTCCCAGGAGCTTTGCAAAATCATCTTCGCTTGATTCTATACCTTTCAGTTCCTCGATTTCCCAATTTGGCACTTCGCGAACATCATTATAAAAACCCTCAATATTGATGGTACCATCTTGATTATGGAGTGACGCACATATTTCTGAAACAACTTGAATAGGATTCAAGACAGCTCCTCCGTAAAATCCAGAATGAAGATCAGATTGCGCTCCAGTAACTTCAAACTCAATGCCAACTACGCCACGCAGACCCGTGGTGATTACAATTTGCTCTGGACTAATGCAACCCGTGTCAGACAGAAGAAGAAAATCTCCCTCTAATCTATCTTTATAATGCTTAAGAAAGTCACCAAAGCTTGGGCTGCCAGTCTCCTCTTCTCCCTCAATAAGAAAAGTTATTCGTAAAGGTAATTGCTCGTGTTTTTCCAGTAACCGGGCAACCGCAGAAATAAGGATTAGCAGAGGACCCTTGTTATCAGCTGCGCCGCGGGCATATATACGGTTGCCGCGAATTTCAGGCTCAAAGGGTGGACTAGACCAAAGATCAAACGGATCAGCCGGTTGGACATCGTAATGACCATAAATTATTACATGAGGCCATTCATAACCGTCATTCAGGGTAGCCAATATGATCGGGTGTAAAGGTGTTTTAATGACTTCAACAGAACACCCAATACTTTCCAAAAGACTACTCATGTAGCTTCTGGCCCCCTCCATACCTTCTTTATAGTCGGGATCTGTTGAAACACTGGGAAAGCGCAAATATTCCTGGATAACTTTTATTGGATCAAACATTGCTAATGGCTTGTTTTAGAAAAGCATCTATAACAAGTATCGCTCATTGATTTGCTGTAAACGAAAAAAAACAGCCTCTAATTGAGCGCGCATCACTATCCGGATTTAACAGTAATTAATCTACTGAATCACTTGAATACGAGAACCTCTAGATCCTCTTTCAAAAGCTTCGACTGCCTGGGCCATGTGTTTATGCAACAATAAAACCCTATCTTCATGAGAAGGATGCGTCGACAACCACTGAGGTGGGACAGGTTTCCCTTCGGTTTCTTTATTCATGCGTTCCCAAAAATCGATTGCTTGTCGTGGATCGTATCCAGCACGCGCCATGTAAATTAATCCGATGTGGTCGGCTTCCATCTCCTTTTTTCGTGTAAAAGCATAAGTGCCTAATTGACTTCCCAATCCATAGGCGTTGAGCACAATACTTTGCGTGATATATCCCTGTCCACCAGTAGCAATGGACGCAGCAGCACCTCCTCTTATAAGCATATCTTGAGAGAGTTTTTCATTTACATGTTTGGCTGCAACATGAGCAAGCTCATGGCCAATAACTACGGCCAAATCTTCTTCACTTTCAACTATACGAAAGAGTCCGCTAAAGACGCCGACTTTTCCCCCAGACATCGCAAATGCATTTACCCTGTCGGGATCCTCAAAGACAATAAACTCCCAATCCGCATTTAGAATATCCCAGGAATTGGCATCAGCGATACGCTTCCCTACCTTCTTAACAATGGCGTTGTACTTAGGATTCCGCGATATTGGATTTTGATTTTTTATCGCCTGGAATGCTTCAGCACTCATTTTAATGACATCATCCTCTGAAGCCATACTTAGTGCTGCACGCCCAGTAATCGGAACAGTATGACAAGCGGTCAAGAGGGAAGAGAGGATTAAGATTCCAATAGTAATACTTAACCGCAAATAAATGTTCAGCATCGTTCTCATTACACTAATCTATGGAAGCAATGATTAATAGTTTTAAACAAGTGTTAATCAGTCTATGTATATTAGAAATTCAGACACCACCAGTGAATCAATAGTTCCACCACTAATGGCGAAAATGACGCGCATTCGTGAAGACCATAGCCATATTATGCTTGTTAGCCGCGGTAATAACTTCTTCATCCCGCAGTGATCCACCTGTTTGAATTACAGCAGTAGCACCTGACTCAGCTGCAGCAATCAAGCCATCAGCAAAGGGGATTAAAGCATCAGAGGCCATGATCGATCCATCGAGCGCGAGACCTGCTTCATTCGCTTTCCATACCGCAATCTTTGAACTGTCTACTCTGGACATTTGCCCCGCGCCAATACCCAGGGTACGCTCTCCACGGGCATATACAATGGCATTGGATTTTATATGTTTTACTAAGCGCCAACCAAAAAGCATCGCGTCCCATTCTTCTCCTGTGGGCTCTCGATTACTGACCACTTTAAACGCTTTTGGATTTATAGCCTGTGCATCAGGCTCTTGCACCAGGATGCCACCTATAACTGAACGTATTTCACGGTTCTCCCCCACCCCCTGACGATCTCTCAATTTCATAAGCCTGAGGTTCTTTTTTTTCTTAAGTAATTGCTCTCCCTCAGCCGTATAATTTGGAGCGATGACAATTTCACAAAATATTTCCCTGATTTTATTCGCCAAGTCATTATCGAGTTCACGATTGGTCACTATGATACCCCCGAAAGGGGCTTGTTTATCAGTAGCATATGCCTGCTCCCATGCTTCTATTAAATTTTCATCACTGGCCACGCCACAAGGGTTAGTATGTTTTAAGATAGCAACTGTTGGCTTTTCAAATTCTCTCATCAAGTGTGTCGCGGCAGTAATATCAAGAATATTACAATAGCTGAGTTCTTTCCCATGAAGCTGTTCGTAGCAGTCAAAAAATCGTCCGTAAAGAGCCGCCTCTTGATGAGGGTTTTCTCCATAGCGCAATTTTTTAGAGAGTTGAAAATCAAAATGTATATTAGGAGGAAACTCTCCCTGCGTCGACGGCACTGGATTCTCACTTGCTTTTTCCAGATACTCTTCAATTGCCTGATCATACTTTGAGGTGCGCTTAAAAACTTTTAATGCTAATGTTCTGCGCAGATCTGGAAGTGCCTTTTCATCGCCAAGCCCCTCTATCACACGATCGTAGTCATTCGGATCACATACTACAGTTACCGCCTCATGGTTCTTCGCTGCGCTTCGCAGCATCGATGGTCCACCAATATCAATGTTTTCAATCGCTTCTTCAACGGTTACTCCAGATTTAGCTACAGTCTCCTCAAAAGGATAGAGATTAACGACGACAAGATCGATTAGATCAATATTGTTATCCCTGGCTTGAGTCAGGTGCTCCGGCATGTCCCGACGACAGAGTAATCCACCGTGAATTTTGGGATGTAAGGTTTTGATTCTTCCATCCATCAACTCGGGAAATCCAGTGTGATCACTTACCTCGGTAACCTTTAATCCTTTTTCCATCAACAGCTTAGCAGTACCTCCAGTCGATAACAGGTGGTAGCCGTATCGTTTAACCAATGTCTCTGCAAATGGTAGCAATCCTGATTTATCACTCACTGATATAAGCGCAATTTTACCCATACTTTTGTTTTGAATAGGAATATTATTTCGGCAAGAAAAATAAGATAAAGAAAGCTTCACTCAATGTGAAATTACAACAAAACTGATCTTATTGCATTTAATGAGCGCAATGAGTCTTTTACTCTTTAGTAATTTACAAAATTTCAACTTACATTTAAATATAGGATAAGAAAAATGTACATATCGAGCTTAGATGATTAATTCATTACCAGTGGAACCTCTAATTATAGCGGATCGCAAATTTAATTCTCGTCTCCTTGTCGGTACCGGTAAATTTTCATCGGGCGAAATCATGCGAGACAGCATTGAAGCGTCGGGTGCAAGCATTGTCACGGTGGCACTTAAAAGAGCGAGTCTGAGTGGTGAAAAAGATCCCTTCGCTGATATTTTAGAATATCTAGACGCAAAAAAATTTCTTATTCTACCTAATACTGCCGGCGCAATGAACGCTGAAGAAGCGGTTCGCATTGCGAGATTGGCAGCTGCCGCGGGCTTGCCACAATGGGTAAAACTCGAAATACATCCTGATCCAAATTACCTTTTACCGGATCCGGTCGAAACATTGGCGGCAGCTGAAATTCTCGTTAAAGAGGGCTTTGTCGTTCTCCCCTATATTAACGCTGATCCTGTCATTGCAGCGCGCTTACAAGATATCGGTTGTGCAACCGTAATGCCATTGGGATCCCCGATAGGCAGCAATCGCGGTATTGAGTCACGTGCGCAAATTGAAATCATTCTTGAGCAAGCCCGCGTCCCCGTAGTCATAGATGCTGGGTTAGGTGCCCCTTCTCATACGGCATCAGCGATGGAAATGGGTGCGGATGCAGTTCTCGTAAATACGGCGATCGCTATTGCCGAAGATCCCGTAAGTATGGCTAAAGCTTTTGCTCTATCTGTTCAAGCGGGGCGAGTCTACTACGAGATGGGGGCATCTCGTGTCACTAAAATGGCTGACGCCACTAGTCCCCTCACTAGTTTTCTTGATTGAGGATATCATCATTTGATGACATTCAACATCCTCTTTGAATTGATATGGAAATATTGAAATTATAGCGTATAGTTATAGGTAATTTATAAGAATGAGCAATTTTTCTGATATTTATCAAAGCATACCTGTTGAAGCCTGGGTACAACAGTCGCTTGATACAAGTGAGCGGACATTAGAATCGATATTACGAAAAGGAAGGGCTCGATCTCCCGCTGATTTTGCAGCTTTAATATCGCCCAGGGCATCTAATTATATCGAAGAATTAGCTCATCAATCAAACAAGATAACGCAGCGTCATTTTGGAAAAACGATTCGTCTATTTGCGCCACTTTACCTCTCTAACGAATGTGTGAATATCTGTACCTATTGCGGGTTTTCACGTAATAATGAGATACCCCGCATCACGATACCACTAGAACAGGTTGTCGCTGAAACGAAACTGTTGGCTAATCAAGGTTTTCGCTCGCTTCTTCTTGTCGCTGGTGAACATCCTAAATATGTTTCAAATGGTTATGTCGAAAAGTGCATTACCCATTGCCTTGAAATCATGCCGAGTATCGCGATTGAACTTGGCCCGCTGGAAACAGAAGGCTATAAACCTTTAGTCAATGCGGGTTGTGAAGGGCTGATTGTTTATCAGGAAACTTACCATCAACCAACCTACAAGGCAATTCACCCCGCAGGGCCGAAAAAAAATTACTCGTGGCGCATGGACACCGCACAACGCGCCTATGGCGCGGGTTTTAGGAGAATAGGTCTCGGAGCGCTATATGGTCTTTACGACTGGCGATATGAAGCACTCTCCGTAGCCGCGCACGCTTTATTTTTGCTTCAACACTGCTGGAAAGCTCAATTGTCTATCAGTGTCTTACGCCTTCGCCCGGCTACGGGTAGTTTTACTCCCAATCAAAACTACCTTATGAGCGACAGAGATATTACCCAGCTCGTTTGTGCTTTTCGCATGCTTTTACCCCATGCCAATATTGTCTTGTCGACAAGAGAATCGCCCCAACTACGTAATGGACTAGTACGTCTTGGTATTACAACCATGAGTGCAGGGTCCAGCACTGAGCCGGGTGCTTACAGCCATTACGACGAATCCAATTGGTCCCCTAATTTAGAGCAGCCGGGTGAACAATTTCATATAGCAGACGAAAGAACGCCCAGTGAAATCGCAACCATGATTTCAAACCAGGGCTATGACCCTGTATGGAAAGACTTTGACCAATCGCTTGTAACTTCAAGTGAATGATATCCTCAATTACCGATGGAACAATCGAAGCTCGTTCAAATCGTTGCGAATGGAAAAACCTTTAATGTCAGAGAAGGAATTTCTCTTCCCCAATTCCTCGAAAGTATCAATCTCTCCATTAAAAACGTGGTAGTTGAACGCAATCGAATCGCGCTATCTCCAATGGATGCAAAGAATACATTAATTGAAGATGGGGACTCACTCGAGATTGTGCGTATTGTCGCCGGTGGTTGAAAAGATGCAGGGCGATAGTATCGAATTGGATGGCTTAGAGGTTGTTGTTGACCGGCTTGTCCATCACAAGGATCCGATAAAATTTTCGGATAAAACTCCTCATGCATTTATTTATTTTCTCACGATCAGAAATAATTCCAATCGAACGGTGACCCTCAAAGCTCGTAAGTGGGTGATAAATAATTTTGACGGTGAAACTCTTGTCATTGAAGGTGATAAAATTGTGGGGCAAACACCTGAAATAGCTCCTGGTGATAAGTTTTCTTATAACAGTTATCATCTGACTGCTGTCAGTGGTCGAGCACACGGAAGTTTTCATGGAACTGACGATACACAACAGCACATCCATGTAAAAATCCCGCTTATTGAAATGCTCATCCCAGAAAGCGACGCATGTTACTGATTGATTTAAACCGACAAGGGGGTATCGGAGCAAACGCACTTTATATAAAATTAGGTGCCTTTTCATTCATCGTCGATGCGGGGTTGAATCCTAAATTCGCAGGGTTAGAGGCGATGCCTATATATAACGAGATAGAGGATAACAGCCTTAATTTTATTATTTTGAGCCACTGTCACCTCGATCATCTTGGATCATTACCTGTTCTTGTAAAACGTCAGCCTCAAGCAACAATATTAATGAGTTTTCCGTCGCAAATCATTGCCCCATTCATGTTGAGAAATTCATGCAACGTTATGCTTAAACAGCGAGATGAGCTTAACATTGTCGAATATCCACTCTACAATCATAGAGATATAAAACGCGTAATAAAAAAGATTTCACCTCTGCACTTTGGACACCCTCGGAGGTTTAAATTAAATGGCGACCACCTGGATATCGCTTTATACGCTGCGGGTCATGTCGTCGGGGCCGCGGGCATTGGTATTTTGCATCAAAAAAGAAAAATATTTTTTACTGGAGATGTTCATTTTACACCACAAAAGACGCTTCCAGCAGCAAAATTCCCCAAAGAGGAATTTGATACCGTGGTTATAGAAACAACACGCGGTATGACAGAGCGGTCATTAGAAAAATCACGTGATAGAGAAGAACAACGTTTGATCAGACAAATAGAGAGGGTATTATCTAAAGGTGGTTCCTGCCTGATCCCGGTTTTCGCATTTGGTAGAATGCAGGAAATCCTGACCCTTATTTACGAGGCGCGTAATAAGGGGACACTGTCTAAAATACCAATATATTGTAGCGGACTTGGAATGGAACTCGCAAATACATTTGATGAAATATCACGTAATAGTGGGTTAATTAAATTTCGCCGTAAAATCTTAAAAGATCTAATGGTAAAACCGCTCCCGACTTCACTAGTTCCCGGTAAATCACCGAAAAAGCCAAGTTTATTCATTGTCAGCAGCGGCATGTTGGTTGGGAACACGCCATCATACTTAGTCGCTTCGAGTTTGTTAGGCTCTCCTAAAAACAGCATCTATTTTGTTGGCTATTGCGATCCTGATACACCTGGAGGAAAATTATTAGCAACTCCGACAGGAAATAACTTTCTCTTTGAAAAGCTTGATTTTCTCTGCCCGGTTAACGCCCAGATTGAGAAATTTGATCTTAGTAGTCATGCTGAACGGGAAGATCTCCTTAAATTTGCAATGACTGCTAACCCTCGCACGATTGTCCTTACGCATGGAGATGCTGAAGCTAAAAATTGGTTTGAAAAACAGATAAACTCAAACACCAACGCACCCAAAGTTCTCAATCCAACTCCCGTAAGAACCTATAAACTTTAAAACTCTCAGAGGAGTTTAAAAACAGATTAGCGAGCCATACGTTCGGTGCTAGAAGGTATTTCTTTGGTGCCCATCGGAATATTGTATATGTCACCCATGTATTCGCAAAAGGAAGGAGTCCCTGCAAAATATTTAACATCAAGAACATCACCATTGATTTGTTTCAGGGGAAACACGGAATCGCCGATAAAATGAAATTCCCTACCCCCCGCTAAACATAGAGTGTATGCGACGGACAAATTCCATGCCTTAAGATCAAAGCCGAGGCATCCATCGAAAAAGCCGATCGCCGTATAGGCAGAGTTTAAAACACTGCACCCCATATCTGATAGATGATAGTTCGTAAGAAGCGGTTCCAATTGTTCGCACACTTCTTGTGAAAGGGGAAATTCTAATCCTATCCTGCTATGTTTTCCTAACGAGCTAAGTTTGGTGGCAGTTTTTCGAGATCCAGCAATAAGTCCATCTCGCGGACTCCCTTCAATCATTTTTTGACGTAACATATCATAGACATAAGCATAGACTGGATATCCGTCTTTTAGAAGACTGAGGGAAATGGCACATGCAGGTATCCCTAAAGCGTAATTTTTCGTGCCATCAATAGGATTGAGAATCCACGAATAACGAGCGCTTAATTCCAACATTTCGTCCAAGGAGTTTGATTCTTCAGAAAAATAATTATCATCGACAAATGACTTTCTTAATTCTGTAAAAATCTTTTCTGATATAGCAAAATCAGCAAAGGCAACACAATTACCATCGTCTTTCGACTCAATATGGCCGTGGGCAAATTGTTTATGAAAAAAATCAATTTGCTTTTTAATCGCGACCCGGCCTGCGTTAATGCGGTGTTTAAGTTTGCTATCGGCCATTATTAAAAATCCAGAGTTTCCACTCAATAAATCATTTTATTTCATTGTTAGATTAGATAATTGTTGAGCGAATATCAACATAATCAGTTTTAATTATATACTTTTATAAATTGCACTTGGCCGGATAAACAGATCTGGAAAACTGCCATTGTAGTTCAGGCATAAATCATGCCATAATCTAAAAGAGTAATAGTGTAGCTGTCATCATACGACTCCTCCAGTCGTTATATTATAACGCTCTATCAAATTCATTTCATCACAATCTATGAGTAAAACTGAATTTGACAGCAGTCTTAAGTGTAATCTGAAAAGTCGTATAATTGCGGATCGCGAGTCAGCAATTGTTTTTCGCTTTTTTTACTTTTAATATTTTCGGTTTTTTCAGACGGATTTTCCATTGTTTCCACTTCATCTTCTAAGATATCGCCAAACTCGTCTTCCAATTTTTCTGGATCCTCTCCAGCTTCCAAGCGACGCATTATTTCTTCCATCCTTTCAGGCATTTTATCTCCACTCATCTCGGTCATTTTACGCATCAAGTGGCCCAATTGTTTCGGATCGGGATTATTTTCATCAATTCCCGTTATTTCATTTTCCATTTCGGCCATTGCCGCTTGAAGATCCTGATCACTGAGATCACCCCCCATTGATTCTTCATCGGAATTATTTCTATTCCCCGTAACGGAAAAGCTGGATATCATTTTAACCATTTTGTAATTGGGGTCATCCGGACAGCGGGGCAATTTATCCCTCTGGGAGATAGTTTTAGCGTAAAAGGAGTATATCCGGTTATTATCCGGGCTATAATATTCATATATTGCCATAAGGTAAAATTGATTATGCTCAGCTTTAAATTTTATTTATCTGGCAGTTATTATGATCAATAATGCAATGAGAAGACGATTATATTTCACAATTAACAGATCGACACCTATGGATTAGCTAAAAACTTTTTGCGCTGTCAAAGCTGCTTTGCAATTATCACTAACTTGACAATAATTTTCCCCCTACAAATAATCTGTGACACTAAAATTTCCAATTAATTTGAACATTCGCTTAATTATCGGATAATAGTTCTACGAACTCTTTTGAAGGAGTAATTTTACCGATAACAGGCTTATTCACTTGAAAAAGAATATAATCATTTTTTGCGTCGTAGTCTGCCTCGTGACAATTTCTTGGAGTCTTTATCTTATTCAAAGAATTAAGCATAAAGAACAACTCGATCAAGAAAGGATGCAAGCGGCACAATGGGAAAAAATGCTGGAAGATTTGGCTAATGAAAATGCTGAACGTGAAATAAAAGCTCAATTAAATGCTGAAAGTGAAATAGAAGCGCGAATGATGGCAGAAGAAGCGCAGCGTATGGCCGAATTAAAAGCGAAGGAAGACGAAGAAGCGAGACAGCAACGTATTGATGAACTTAGAAAAAAATTAACTGATGAGATTACGGAACGTCGCGAAGCTGAAACCGCGCTTAATCTCTTGAATGAAAAATTGCGTTCCCTCGAAAATGCACAGTCACAGACTACAGAAAAATTAAATGGGCTTAATGATGCAAGAGCCGGTTTGGCCCAAGGTGACTCTCTCACCACTACCCGCAATCAATTAATGGTAAAGGAAGAAGAGATCCAACGACTCTCGGCGGAAAGGGATAAATTAGAAGAATTATACCAGGTATCTCTACAACGGCAAATGGCAACGGAAGATGAACTCAAACGTGAAGCGGACAAGTCAAGATGGCCTCAGCCCCTGCGTGGTGCTATTAATGCTTTTCTTTATCTTTTAGGAATAAAGACTGAGGAGGAAGTTGAGTAGTCTTATTTAGTTTTTCGAGCGACCCAAAATCGGCATTCGTCCGAAAATTGTCGGACTTGATCTGATTCGTTCGCGATATCTTTTCTTAATACATCGGTTTCAACAATGAAACCTGTTGATTTTAAATCTTCAATGACCTCCATTCGTGTGGGGACATGAATGAATGCATTACCTAAAGGCGTCATTTCATAACGATCACCATACTCAAGAAGATCAGGGTTTTGTTTTCCTTGATGCCAGCGAAGTTTTTCTTTTTTCCAAAATTTGGATCCTTTCTTCAATTCACGATCATGGCTGGTAAATACGAAAAACCCGTCGGGTTTTATGACTCGGTAAATTTCACTTAGCGCTAATCGTCGATTGTCACGGCCGGGAATCTGCATTAATCCATTAAAACCAAATATGGCGCCGTCATAATCATATTCAGCAAAATTCAATTGCGTAGCATCACCCACTTGAAAAGAGATATTATAATTGAGAATCTTGGCCATTTGTCGCGCGCGCATAATCATCTCTCTGGAGTAATCTATCCCTAAAACCTTATAATACCCCAATTCATAAAGACCTATCGCAATTCTACCCGTACCGCACCCCAGTTCTAAAATCGTATCATTATTACGAAAGATACGGGTAAAGATCTTTTCTTCCGCGACCCAAAGCCCGATATTTATCGCTGCTGACGCATAGTGTTCAACGACTTTTGGTTGTCGGTAATAGGCTTTGATATTTTCCATTTCCATGGTTTTCTTTTTTACCGATAGACCTTGCTTTTCTCACCTTAGTCTTTTTAATTAGCCGCTTTTAGAATGAAAGCCACGATTAAAATTCAAGGAAGGCAACTTACTGTCGAGAAAGGTGATATCTTTCACGTCAACCGCTACAAGGATTCCAAGGCAGGTGATATCATTGATATAGACAATGTATTAATGGTTGGAGAAGGCGAAAAGGTCGCGTTCGGCTCACCACTCGTCGATGGAGCCTCGGTCAAAGCAAAGATTATTGAAAATAAGCGGGGGCAGAAAGTGATAGTTCTTAAAAAGAAACGGCGCAAGGGTTATCGTCGCAAACATGGACACCGTCAAGAGCTATCAGTAATCCAAATAGAGTCGATTAAAGCATAAAAGGAGAATAAAAAATGGCTCATAAAAAAGGGCAAGGAACGAGCAAAAACGGCCGTGATAGTAATAGCAAACGTCTGGGTGTTAAAAAATACGGGGGTGAATTTGTTCTCGCCGGAAACATTTTAATGCGCCAGCGAGGGACTCGCTATCATCCAGGACGTAATGTTGGACTGGGTAGGGACTTTACACTCTTCGCTCTTACCGACGGCAAAGTCAAATGGGATGCAAATCATCGTAAAGTATCCATAGAGACTGAATCAAATTAGTGTTATTGTTCGAATAAAATCGAACCGTTGATTTTCGGGGTCATCATTAAAAATCCCTCCCTACTCTTCTTTAATATCACTTTAGATATTTAACGCGAATTTTAATTTTGTTGCCCTTTGAAGTTTACCCTTCAGGAACTCCTCAAGCAAAAAAGCCTGCTCGATAATCACCTGGCATGGCTGAATTCAAAAATTGCGGAACTTAAAGGCGAAACACCTGAGAAAAGTGAATCGACACCCGGTGCTGCTTCAACAGCGCCCAGTGTTGAAACTGTAAATACAGTTGAAACTACCACCCCGATTGCTTCCGGGGAAGATACGGTAGTGGAGACTATTGCGCAACAGTATCAGGCTACACAAAGCGGCGAATCACCGATGATGAAAGTGGGCTGTATCGTAGTCGTTATCGGGATATGCTTGTTCTTTCTATTTGCTCTTTTTGTCCTGCCTAATTGGTTATATCCAGATTGATTTTCTTTTCAAAAAATTCTGGAGCTGTGATTAGAGCGTAATTTTTTCGCTCTGACTACTCCAAGATTTGTAGACAGCATTGGTGAATCGCATATATTTTACCCCTAATTCAAAATCAGTTAATTTTACCGGAGTTCCATTACGAATACTGTCGATAAAATCCGCCTCGACTTGCCAGCTTCCCTTTTTATCAGAGGGAATATCAATACGTTCCTCCTCCCCAGAACCAACGTCTGCCCGGTATAGGGCATTCTCTTTAAGATCCAGACGCAGAGAGGCCTTTGAGCCATTTAGCCTGATTTCTACACGCGACTGACCAGACTCTATCCCACTGAATTGGTATATCATCCGTGCGCCAGACGAATATCGCCCGAGGATAGAAATACAATCAGGGATTTTTACAGACACCTTTTCTTTTTTTTCAAGATCATCGCGCTCAGTAGTAAAAATTGCGGCATCAGCTATTACCCAAACCGGTTCATCATTAATCCACCGATGAATTATTTCATGATAAATCCCCATGCCCATTATATTGCGGCCACTTAATTCGAAATCTTGACGCCACATTATTGGCGCATCGGATAAGGCAAATTGACACCCTGTATCTGTCACACACAGTTCTCTTAATTCTCCAATATCACCATTCGCAATGAGTTCTGTGATTGTTGCATCAAATTCAAAAGTCATTGGGCCGGGTACTATTTGCGCCACTAAATCGGGTTTTGCCTGGGAGGCGGCTAACATTGACTCCGCTTCGGCTAAATCTCTGGCCATTCGCGCTTCCGTCAGTACATGTTTATTCGCCGCGAGTGCCGCATTAGTAATTTCAGCGTGCAGGTAAGGCCAGGTGCCAATACATATGGCATCGATTTCTGGATCATTGACTACCTCTTGCCAGGTTTCGGCAATGCGAGGAATATTAAATTCTTTTGCTACTTTTTCAGACGATTCGCGACTGCGGTTACAAACCAGGGAACATACAACATCATCAATTTCCTGAAATCCAGGTAAATGCCTGCTGCGGGTATTTGCACCCGCACCGATAAAACCAACTCGTATTTGATTGCTCATAATGAATAAATGAGCAAAACCATTTCAAAAAAGCAACATTATCTCCTCGCTGCTAAAGGTTCATTTCATCGTTATAATATACCGTGACTTTTTCCAACCATTCTCCAAAGAAGCCATTGCGAGCACTATTCCCACCCGAGGTCATAACTGAGGAATCGGTGATTACTGAAATTAATGACAGTTTGTATCCAGAAGAGATGTACTGTATCAGCAATGCCGCTAATAAACGCAAAAGTGAATTCACTGCAGGACGAGTTTGTGCACGAAACGCCCTTAAAAAGTTAGGTTATACAGATTTTCCACTTCTCATGGGAGAAGACCGCGCACCTCAATGGCCCGAAGATATTTCAGGAAGCATTGCTCATACGAGTGATTATTGCGGCGTCGCGGTTGCGAGAAAAAAGGATTTTCCCTCTTTGGGTTTTGATATGGAATTGATCGATAGATTGGGAAAACATTTATGGCCGCAAATTTTCACCTCTCGGGAACAATCTTGGATTCAGACCTTACCCAGTGATCAACAAGATCGTTCGGCTACTCTACTGTTTAGCGCAAAAGAATGTTTCTACAAATACCAATATCCTCTGACAAAACTATGGGTAGGGTTTGAGGACGTTGAAATTGAAGCCAGCCTTGTTGAAGATGAATTTAAAATCCATTTACTGAAAGATGTACCGCCACTCGGGAAAATCAAAACGACATTTTCCGGTCACTTTTTATACCATTCAAATCATGTATTCACGGTTATCTTTTAGAGTCTAATTCTGTATTCATTCAAAGATCGCTGCATTCTAATCGTTCCTATTATATTAAGCGTTATGTTCACCCCCTGGGATAAAATTCATCTCTTGAAGCCATTTAAGCGTGGGCGCCAAGGTATCTCTTGCCGAGCGAAATTGTATCCCTAATTCACGTTGTGCCTTGGAATTATCCATAAACCAGTAGAGTAAAGCGTATTCCAAAGCGGCGGGATTAATTCCCCGGCGCAGCTTAAGCAGGTGACTTAAAAAAATATACAGTTTAACGAAAATATGTGGTACGTTGATTATGGGTTTTTTCGTTTTTAGTATCTCGAGGGTAAGGGCTGCAAGTTCATGAAAATTCAAATTATCTCCACCCAGGATATAGCGTTCACCAACCTCTCCTTGCTTGTAAGCTGCCAAGATTCCACGGGCAACATCTTCGACATGGACGATGCTTGTTCCTCCTTTAGTTATAAGAACCGGCTTAGATTTCGCAAAATTTATCAGCGTTTCCGCTGTTACGAGATCAGTATCTCCAGGTCCATAAACTTCCGTCGGATTTACCGTTACTACAGGTAGACCTTTGGCAGCATACTGTTGACAAAGCTTCTCCGCTTCAACTTTGGCTAAAGCGTAAGCGTACTTATTACTTCTTAAATTAAATTGGTCGTTTTCATTCTGAACATGAGCGTGTTTCGTCCCCCCCACTGCAGCCGCGCTACTGACACAGACTGTTCTAAAATTGCCATTATTTTTGGCAGCTCTTAAAACATTATCAGTTCCCCCAACGATAACTTCGCGGACATGAGGTGAAGCGATATCCGCCCAATTAGCTATCGCCGCGAGATGGATTACTCCCTGACAACCTTTGATTCCTTCAGCCAGACATGAGCTATCACGAATGTCACCGATAGTATATTCATAATCAAGGTGCTCGATACGTTTGGTGTTACTCGTTTTCCTCAAGAGGCATTTTATGGAGTAACCTTTTTCGATTAAAAGAGGAAGTAAGTGAGATCCTATAAATCCATTCCCCCCCGTGACAAAAAGTTTTCCCGGATGATTATCGCTACTCACTTTAAATCTCTTTTTATAACGTTTCCCAACTATTGCTTAAAAGCGTGATTCTAGCTTAAAGAGCACAGATATTTACGACATTGCAAGTTGGTTTGCCTGAATAAATCAAGCGATAAGAGATTGCGTTAACTTACGCAGGCACAAAATAAGGCTTACAGAAAATGGAAATACGCATAAGTACCTATTTATAATCGCTGTGTTCAGAAGCGAGAAGTCAATACTCTGTATCATCCCATCAAATTAAAGATGAGTAATGGATGATTTAAATTAAAACCCGCCTTTCAGTGCTTTTAATTTTCAGGGCCCACAAATTGCGTTGAGGAATACGGGACCACATTCAGCGGGTTCACCATTAACAGTGATTATTAGAAATCCATTAAAACTTTCACCTGTCTCTGCAGCCAGGTTGCATAAGAAATCTAAGACAAGACCTAGGTCACCATCGGGAGGAAAATTTTCAACAGGTAGAGGTTGACTAAATACATCGAACTTGAAATGAGGTCCACTCGGCCCGTCGGGTTGTAAATTGATGAATTCCGCGTCAACGTCAATCGTGACATTACTTGTGTTGGTCACTGTTAATTCTTTTACTGCAGAACTTCCCGTTCCAAAATCAATCTGCTCTGAATCTAAAGCACAGTTACTCCCCAATCCGGATTCTCCTGTGGGTCCCGGATCTCCTTGTGGTCCTGTAGGACCAGCAACACCTTGAATTCCTTGCGGTCCAGTATCGCCGCCAATATCACCCTCGGCTCCCTCAAGTCCAGTGACACCTACAGCTCCTTCAATTGTGCCGGTAGGTCCCGTTGCTCCTGGTGGACCAATAGGACCGGTTGGACCAGTAGACCCATCTCCTGAACCTCCACTGCCCAGGGTTAAATAAAAAACATCAGATAGAGCGCCATTATTCTCTTTATTATCATTGCGCTGGTTTTTGGGTAGTTGTCGTTTTACCGACAAAAGATAAGTGCCGGGAAAATTGGCGATTTCTTCAGGCAAGGTGACTAAGAGTTCCTGGATGTTCTGATCTTTTCTTACCTCAACCTGAGGTTCAAAATCGAGGACCTCCAGATTACAAATTCCGAGGGTGGGAACAAAGAGTTTTACTTTACCGCGAAATCTTTTGTTGCCGAAATGCTTTCCCGAAATGAGCAAATTACCCTCTAACAAATTGGGTTCGGCATTTAATATCCTTAGATGCCTGGCTCCCTTATTATTTTTGTCTCCTCCATCGTCATCATCCTCACCATCACTTCCGCCCTTTGCATATGACAATAGAGGACTGCTAGCGATTAAAATTACCGCTATGAAGCTTAAAAAAATGTAATTAAATGTCTTAAAACTCATATTTGCAGGCGTAAAAAATTTAAGAATTCATCCATGTTACCTTCATAATTAACTAAATTAATCAGGGAGTGCCGCAGAATGCTTTGAGGAATACTGGACCGCAGTCAGCAGGTGTGTAAGTCCCACCTGTGGCCGGTCTGACTTCAAAGAACACTAACCCATTAAACGCCGAACCATCCTCTGTACTATCACATATAAATTCTAAACCTATAGCAGCACTATCAAGATCAACTAAATTAAATACTTCTGAAGGTTGCCCTAACGCTAATTTAAAGTGGGCTCCAGCAGGTCCATCGGGATCTAGATTATGCACCGTAATTCGGACATCGATGGCCGCTCCGCTAGTATTAGTAAAGGAAATAAAGGAAATCGCTCCTGGTAGCGGTGGTGGAAGGATTACCGCGGACCCGAAATCAAGTAACTGTTTATCGACGCTACAGGCCACTATAGCAGAAGCTCCCGTTGGTCCTGTAGGCCCTGGTAACCCTTTATTTCCTATTGGACCTTGCAGCCCTGACGGGCCAGTGGCTCCGGTCGGGCCGGTTAAGCCAATATCTCCAATGGGGCCAGTAGGGCCTGTCGGGCCCGGAGGTCCCGTAGGTCCATCAAATCCTGGTGGGCCTGTGGGACCGGTAGACCCCGGTTCACCAGATCCTCCGCCTGTAGAACTAAATGCTACATAAAAAAGATCAAATTTTTGCTGATTGGTCTTTTTCTTATCATCACCCTCATCATCTTCATCGTCGTTACTATGCCCCTTATTTCCACCCCGATTATTGGCTCTCTTATTACTGACAAGGAGCAGGTAAGACCCGGGGAATTCAGATAAAATATCTGAGGGAATATTAACTAAAAGTTCCTGGATCGGTTGTTTTTTTTCTATCTCCGGATGAGGGTCAAACGCGACGACGTCCAGTTCACAGATTCCCTGGGTGGTGACGAACAGTTTTACCATACCCTTGAATTTTTTACCCCCGAAATGAACGCCCGAGATGATCATCGTCCCATCATTCAGGTTGGGCTCAGCGCCTAATATGTGGAGGTGCTTTTCCTTCTTTTTATCGCTATTACCGCCCCCCTTCGCGAATGATAGCAACGGATTGCATATGATTAATGCAGTAGTAAATAAGACATAGAGATATCTATACTTCATTTAATCCCTCCAGCGTGTTCAGGTGTAAGTGGTAGTTTTTTAAAGGATATGATAGTTAATTATCACAAATTTTAAACCGTATAAAAATGATAATATTATCAATTATGAACTTTAAAATAAGTAATATACCCCATAAGTCAACGGGATTTATTAAAAACCTGTAAAAAAATAAGTGTTAAACCCTATCTTTTTCAAGATTAACAAGATACGTTTATCAATAAAATAGAGAATAACCTTACATCGAACTTCAATTCTATTAGATGAAGTTAGTTAGAAAAGATAGTTATTCTTTAGATAGTCTATTATCTATAAATTGTTACTTGCAGCGTGTAGAAAATAATCCCGCTAGTGCTGGGTTAAAAAGGTTTAGGAGCTTCAATCGCAAAAACAAATTCGATGGGCGTTTTTGGTAAATCAATTATCTTATATATGTATAATTAATCTGTATTAATACAGAACCCAGTTAGCATAATAATATCACAGGGCGGTGGAGCAGGAACGCCGTCTATATCAATGAAAACAGATCCAACAATTGGTACATTAAATCCTGAGCAATCTATTAATACATCCACAACTAAAGAGGCTCCCGCTTCAACAATTATGGGTAGTCCGGTTGGGCTTATGATTGTTAAATCAAGATTGTCGGTCGTAATCCCTGTGACATGAAAATGTGTAGAGCCTGTATTTGTCAGTGTCACAGATCCCGGGGTTGGGACACCTCCCAAAATAGGGCCAAAATTAATCGATGTTGAACTTAAATCGCAAGCGATTCCACCACCACCGCCTGGAGGTCCCTCTGGCCCCTCAGGTCCCTCTGGCCCCTCAGGTCCTGGTCCTTCCAGGTCCCTCTGGTCCTTCTGGCCCCTCTGGTCCTTCTGGCCCCTCTGGTCCCTCTGGTCCTTCAGCACCATCAACACCAGCTGGTCCAGCAGGACCAGTATCACCAATGCTTACATAAATAAAATCAAATTTTGGTCGATTACCACGATTATCGTCACGCTTATCCCCTTCATCGTCATCTCCCTCGTCATCGTCTCCGTCATCATCATCACTTCCGCCAGCGTTTCCTCCACGGTTACTGACGAGGAGAATATAAGTACCGGGAAATTCTGTAAAAGTAGTTGCTGGTATCTCCACCCACAGTTCCTGGATTGGTTGATCTTTTTCTATAGCGGGTTCAGGATTAAAAGCGATAACCTCGAGCTCACAAATTCCCTTGGTGGGGACAAAGAGTTTAACTTTACCAGTAAATTCACTGGCTCCGAAATTAATTCCTGAGATGAGCATTTCCTCAGCAACCAGATCGGGTTCGGCGGCAAAGATACGCACATGCTGTCTTCCCTGGTTACTATTACCGCCTCCATCGTCATCGTCACTATTATTATTATTACTACCGCTATTGTTAATATTACTACTGCCATTGTCGTCATCATCGTCGCTATTATTACTTTGACCACCTCCTTTGGCATATTTATTACCGTTGCTATTATTACTATTGCCGCCCTTGGCGTATATATGCAATGGATTGCAGATAATTAAAACGGCAGCGAATAGACCCAAGAGATATTTAATTTTCATAAAACCAGTCCCTTCGTAGTTAGTAGTTTAATCTCGAAGAATTATGATAAATAAGTATCACAAAGATAATTCTAGCAAATATTAATCTGGTCTCCCCAAGTATTATTAGATGGTCTTATATGAAAGCTTTATCGAAATAACTGAACCCAAATTTTCAGTTGGTATTAATTATTTTCAGTTAGCAGGTCATCACATTTCCCAAAAAAATGGGAAAAGATAAATTGTAGTGACCCAAGTAGCGACCAGTTTTATCGAGCTTGAACCACGCTACTCCATCTCGCGTCATGCAGACGCGGGACGGTTAAATTTATAGATTGATAGCTACCATCGAGCTATGGCAATGGTGGGGTGAAAATGACAATGATAAGCAGGTCCCCGTAAGACTTATGGGACCGCAGGGAGCGGGTGCACCGTCAATTTCTATGGAGAGGTTTCCCCTTCTTTTTATCGCTATTATCGTCCCCCTTCGCGAATGATAGCAACGGATTGCAGGTAATTAATACAGCAGTTAATAAGACATAGAGAAAACTATACTTCATTTAATCCCTCCAGCGTGTTCAGGTGTATGTGAGTAGAGTTGTTTTTGGACATGATAGTCGTGTATCATATGTGCTAAATCGTGTAAATAGTATTCAGATTAATGTGATATTATTTATCAATTTTAATCTCAGAAAGGTGAACCATCAGGGAAAGGGGATGGAAAACATTCTCCCGTAAGACTTACTGGACCGCAGGGCGCGGGTGCACCGTCAATTTCTATGGAGAGGCTTCCTGTGATTGGCCCTTCTGTGAGACAGACTATATCAACTACGACATCTAAAAATCCTCCAGCAACAACAGTGGCGGGAGGTAAAGTTAAGATCGATACATCGGGATTAGTTGAGGTGATGTCAGTGACAATGAAATCTGAAGTCCCCGTATTGCTTATGGTCACGGATCTAGAAACTGGCAGTAAAACGAAAACAGTTACGAAATCAATGGTGTCTGAACTTAATTCACAGGAGATATCAGGGCCGATTGGAATGCATACGGGACCCTGCACTGAAGCATAACCAGGACTGGGCTTATTTTCTTTTCTTATATCCTGATTCCCCGCTTTAGTCGCAGCGAACACGCATCCGGTATCAATTTCAAATTCTGGTAAAAGGACAGACTGATCGAGAGTTAAAGAAAAAGTCTGGCACTCGCCATCCCCTAAATTGAGATTGTCAAATTTTAAGCCAACTATCTCTGTCGTAGGATCCGGAAATACAAGCTCACAAGTTTCCGAATCTTCTCCTTCAATCTCACAACCTACGATAAGGTCGGCGAGAGAATTGCCCTCTGAAAGATAATCGATAAACTGACCTAATCTAATGTCCCAATGGCTTAAGTCTTTAACGACCGGACCATTCCCCATTTTGCATACCTTATATGTGAAGGTAACTTCATTATTATCATTTACGACTTCCAACAGCTCTATGCTGAATTCCCCGTTCTGGGTAAAAGCTGGATTGTCGTCACAGGAACTTAAATCGATCAAATTTTCTTCAGCGGGTGGAGCATTGCTCTCGTCGGGGCCGTTTCCCTTATTATTGGGCTTGGCACTAACGACGCTAATTATCATCAAGTAAACAATCGCAGTTGAAATTATATTTTTCATAACAGGTCTTTTGCAGGAAAAGATAAATAAATATGATCTAAATTCCTCTTTTCTTGGTATTCTTGGTTAGGTGTAGTAATAACGAAAATCTTCTGAATAAACGATTTTAATATAAGTAATAAACCCTATAAGTCAACGGGATTTTTAAAAATCCTGTAAAAATATAAGTATATAACCCTATCTTTCTCATAGTTAATAAGATGCGATTATCAATAAATATCAAATATCTTTACGCGAAAACATCTATTCTCGAGAAAGGTAGCTGAAATGAGAATAAACCGTAAGCGATAGATCTTATATCTATTACTTATTTTATACGGTTGCAGGGAATTTTGAGGGATAGATCCCTTAATTCAGCTGAAAAAGACAAATAGTTCAGTAATTTGTCAGCTGCATTTAGCACCAATAACTTAGCAAAATGTGCTATCCATTTATAATTTAAAAGCTACTAGCAGTATAACCTACTTGTCACGCTGCTGTCACTAATAGCGCAGGATTGAGACGGTTTAAACGCTTCAACCGCCAAAATCAAATTCGATGGGCTTTTTTTCGTAATATTCGTCCCACTTGGAAAGAAACTTGGTTTCGGTATGGATCGTATTGACGTGTTCTTCCGCTTTCTGCTTGTAGGGATTAATACCATCGGGGTACGGCTGAGCGAGAAAGCGGTAAAGGCCGTGACAATCTTCTTCAAGTTTCGGCATGACAATTTTTTCCCAAAAATAGGGAGTCCCACTCAAAATATCCCCGCTGGATCTAAAGATGCGGTCTTCATCCGGAACGTTGCGGACATTATCTGATTCTTCGAATTCGCTAAAGAGAACATTTAATTTATTTTTATACTGTGGGTCACTAATTTGACCCAGATAATCAGCGGTACAATTGGCTTCTCCCATAATTCTTTCGAGCTGATTATTAAAGGGAACAGCATCGATGATACTGCGTGGACCAGTACAGCTGATGAGGTGCTGAACGACAAATATTTCAAATCGATCCCAATCCTTACTCGTAAGATAAATCTCTGCCAGTTCACAGCTCCTTTGTTCGTGCACGAAGGTATATTTTGCCCCCGTCCCCTCACTATCACCCTTTTCCTTAAGGAAGCCTATATCATGAAGCATTACACCATGAAGCCCATTTTCAAAATCTCTTTCCGACATCATAGGTTTAACTTCATGGATATGTCGATTGGCCATGAGACGGGTCCAGCAAAGTGTTGCTTGCAAGGTATGCTCCAAATTATGGTAGGCTGCATCCATAGCTTGAAAATCCCAATAAGTGCCTTCAAGCATCGCCTTAACATCCGAAAATAATTGGGAAATCATCTCGGTATTGGCTTTAGGGAATACCGCTCGCTGAATTTCGAGAACAGCCTTTTCTACCGCCAGACAGTCGGTAGTATCCACATCATTAAGTGTATAGGTTAAATTCATCGCGAAAAGCAGCTGAGCCTTTTTGTTTTAAAATACAATAATAGATTAATAAATCGAAAGTTTAGACAAAAGTTCAAAATTATCGTTATTTTTTAAAATAAATAAGAAATAATGGCAATTTTTTTAACATTTAATAAACGAGATACTACATTAATAAGGGTATCACGTAAGTGTCTACTTCCCTAAGATTTGAATTAGAAGGATTCTTCTAAAGGAACCATTAAAGGCATTATCCACGCTGCATGTCCTAACCATGGGTAATCAACTTCTGTAAGATCTATTTTGGGATCGATATAGGGTTGAAACTCTCGACCGTTAAGAGAGGCAATAATTCTCGCCCGCACCTCTATAGCACTATACCCATCTCGACGCTTTTGTTCCTCGAGAAACCGCGCGAATTGAACGATTAAATCAGGTCGTGAGGTCATTTTTCGACTTTGTTTAGGTGTCAGGTAATCTATTGGATCAACAACCCACTCCTCTCCTGTTAATGAATCGGTGAGGAGAAAAAATCCAACTGATTCTTTATCACGTAGTTTCATATGCCAGGAAAAATTATGTCCCTCCTCTGTCCAATGAACATTGCCGGGAATGAGATAATGACGCAGAGGAACTACGATCTGTATTGCTACCCAAAAACTGAGAAGCGTAAGGGTGAGCTTCGCGCTTAGATTTAAATTATGTGCTAAAGGCCTTTTCACACTTATGCCGGCATCTGTGATCCGAGATTGTGAAGCCTCACGTTTTTCGCGAGTGAACTTATCATTTCTATTGCGAAACGGTTCATCTAAGTGAATTGCGGCAATGGCAACCCCAAGCGCTCCAATCATTGCTCGCATCAATGAAAAGTCAGTCGGCAGAAAACCCCCGATAATAAAACCGAAGATGAATCCTCCTATAAATGTAATTAAAGTGAAGAGATCACCCTTTCGAAGATTCTGATATAAACGGCGCGGCCAATCGGGATTAAAAAAAACTGTGGTTATGGCAATCATCGTCCAGGGGAAAATACCGATATTGAAGAGTCGCGCGTTCATGAAGTGGAATGCGAGAGCAACGAGATAAGCAAAGACGCGTGTATGTCGGTTGAGAAGAAAAAATACCACGAGTAGATCAATGGCTATCGCGCCATAGACCATAAGCCATACGAAACCCTCACGGAGGAAAAATTGACCAAGAAAAGGAAAGTCGGTACGTGCTGCTAACCACGCTCGGAGAGGTTCTCCGTTTAACCAGTCCGAATTGAGTTTTGCGATACCACCAAAAAAATACGGAACACCTACCTGGAAACGCAGAATCCAAATCGACCAGGTAGGGATAACTTCGGATCGCAAGTTGGGATTGCGTATAACATCAAGCGACAAAAATCTGTTCGCGGGAACAAAGACCATAACAAGGGCAATAAGACAAACGAGGTAGAGATGATTCAGGTAGACCGCTTTCTCCAGTAAAAACAGGTAAGTAAAGAGAATAAAAAAAACGGCACTTAGAGAGCGGTAGAAAAAACCAAAGATGAGAGATATGGCTATAATGCCGACCAAAGTTATATGCAGAATCATCCCCACACCCGGCCATACTTGAACAAATTCAAACGGCCAGTACTTAAAATAAAATATTTGATTTGAATAATAGCGCCCTACCCAATCGTTTTCGATAAAACGCCAAGCTTCCCATAGCATAATGAGGTAGAATGTAATGCGGAAAAAAATCAGGCTTGTGCTATCAACTGGGTCGAACAGCTTCTGCGATAAGCGTTGCGGAAAAGGCTGTGCAGTGCCTAATGCCTTTTTTTTAACGATGCCCGTCATAAATTTAGATTTACTTTGCTGATATTAAAGAAGGCGAGTCACAACACCATTTAATGACACAATTTGAGAATATTGCCCTTATTCGGATCTTTTATGATATAATACAGCGCCCGCAGGAATTAATCTGCATTAAGTAAATGACTCCTTCAGATAAGATGAACGCCCCGGACTACATAGCTTCGTCTGTAGTAATTGTTCCAGCATATAATGAAGACAAAATTATAAGCGATGTCTTGATTCAATTAAAACGCTATTTTCCCCATATTATCTGTGTAGATGATGGGAGTGATGATGACACACATTCCCGGGCTGGTGAGACTGGGGTAACCGTTCTCAAACATTCCTTAAATCTAGGCGCGGGAGCAGCGTTAGAAACGGGGATACGCTATGGTTTGGGTATGAATTATGAGTATTTTATAACTTTTGATGGAGATGGGCAACACGATCCATCAGACGCATTAAAAATGCTGGGATCGTTACAGCTTGAAGACGTAGATATTGTAATGGGGTCAAGGTTCTTGGAATCATCCACTCGTGTTCCCTCTATTAGAAAAATGATTTTAAAGTTAGGGGTAATTATTTCACGTATTCTTCACCGAATAAAAATTAGTGATGTTCACAATGGGCTCAGGGTAATGAATCGACGAGCGGCTAACTGCTTGAGGTTCGAACATATTGATATGGCTCATGCTTCCGAAATATATGATATCGTTAAGGATAATAATTTAAAATTCATCGAACATCCTGTTACCCTCGTGTATACTTCATATTCACGCGCTAAAGGCCAACCCACCAGTAACAGCTTAAATATACTGACCGATCTTTTACTAAATTATATAAAACGAAAATAAAAGATGATCCAATTTACCCTTATCACTTTATTGTTGCTCATTCTCATTTACATAATTTTGGGAAAGGATTCTTCCAAAATGAAAGCGGCTAGAAAAAGCGCGGTATACTTATGTGTTATCGTTGGATGCGTATTAGTATTTAAACCTGAACTGGCTAATTATATTGCCAGTTGGTTCGGCGTTGGTCGCGGCGCGGATTTACTCTTATACATCACCTCGATCATCGTGTTCAGTTTTATTATTTTTAATCACTTGCAGTCGAGACGACAGGCGATTCGCGAGGCAGAAATTGTCCGACAATTAGCTTTCCAGGAAAATCGCCTAGCGGATATCGAAAGATCATTAACTGAAGCGAATGATTTACCTGATAATCTAGACAAACTGTAGAATTGCCTATTAGCCTATCTGGCTACGATGGGCCCGTCTATCGACTATTAGAGAGTATTAAGTTATTCGTATCTTCTACGCGTATTCCTCTTACATTGTTCCAGTGGGGAATAGATAGGTTGAATTTTATTAAAAAAACCTTGTATCGGTAGTCAATCCACTCCTTATTACTCAACTTCACAAACGATGCAGGGTGGAGCAGTCCGGTAGCTCGTCAGGCTCATAACCTGAAGGTCGCGGGTTCAAATCCCGCCCCTGCACCCAATTTCACGAGGAGCAGATTTATATACGGTTTGTTTAATAACTCCCGACTAATGATCCCGCAACTGCGAGGTCGCGGGTTCTTCACGAGCGCAAGCGAGAAGGCCTGACAATCCCGCCCCTGCACTCAAATTTCACGAGGCGAATTTGTATTCAACTCGTGTTGAATCTACAGGTTCATAATCGGAAACTGGGTGTAAAAGCATTCAAGCGTCTCTATCGGCCGCTCCCAGGCCTATTTCGGGATGAATTTCTTCTTGCTTTCCACACGTCAGAAGCTATTGCTTTTTCTTTCTCCTCGCTGTGTCCGTTCCCAGGTATCGGTAAGGCTTACCCATTTATTGATAAAACATTTATTTAATTTACAAGCATAGAACCCATTTCACTGGGCCACCACCAGTAATATATGAATATAACAATTAACGATCTACTTGATGCAGGTGTGCACTTCGGGCACCAGTTGCGCCGATTTAATCCGAAAGCAAAGAGATATGTTTACGATAATCGGCATGGAATTTCGGTTATTGATTTGGAGCAGACCTATGCACTCCTCGATGAAGCAGCCACGTATATTGAAGAACTCGTAACTTCCGGTCAAAATCTCCTTTTTGTCGGCACTAAACGGCAAGCCCAGGAGATCATACGCGAAGCAGCTACAGCCTGCCAGATGCCTTTTTGCGCAAATCGATGGATGGGTGGCACACTTACCAATTATTCGACTATTAAATCCAGCTTGGACAAGTATAAAAATTATCTCGCCATGGATGCCGATGGCTCCCTTGACAAACTTCACAACAAAGAGGCTTCCGCAATCCGCCGTGAAATGAATAGGATGCAACGCAATTTCGAAGGTCTCCTTGAAATGACTGAGCTGCCATCGGCAATATTCGTAATCGATATTAATCATGAACAAATAGCAGTCGCCGAAGCTAATAGAATGAAAATTCCTCTCATCGCTCTCGTTGATACCAATAGTGATCCTAATCTTATCGATAAACCTATACCAGGTAATGACGATTCCATTAAATCTATCCGTGTTATCGTCGAGACAATAGTTGAAGCTGTGCAGAATGGTCTTTCTCTACGTGAAACGCAGACAAAAACAATGGGGATCTCACCCATTGTGCGTGAAATCACCAAAGAAGAACAACTACCCATAACAGCAACCACTGGACCCACTGACGAAAATCAGGCAGCTGATGAAATTCCTACTTCCTACTCATCGGACATTGATGATGATTCATCTAAGTCTACTTCCAATTAATAAGTCCAATTTTTTTGAGTTTAGATTAATAGAAGTGACAATATTATGAGCGTTGAAATTACTGCACAATTAGTGGGCGAATTGCGATCAGAGACCGGAGCCGGTCTCATGGATTGCAAAAAAGCACTAACCGAATCAAATGGCGACTCAGAGCAGGCAATGCTTATCCTGCGCAAAAAGGGAATAGCTGCTGCCGAAAAGAAATCCAGCCGCAGCGCCAGCGAGGGATTAATTGAACAATACATCCATCTGGGAGGGAAAGTCGGGGTTTTGATTGAGGTTAATTGTGAAACGGATTTTGTGGCAAAAACAGAGGACTTCAAAACTTTTGTAAAAGACATCTGTCTTCATATCGCGGCGGCAAATCCAGTATGTATTTCACGAGAAGAGGTACCGGGAGAATCAATTGAAAAAGAGCGTGAAATAGCGACATCCCAGATACAAAACAAACCTGCC
Organism: Opitutales bacterium; assembly: GCA_963692525.1. Classification (GTDB taxonomy): domain Bacteria; phylum Verrucomicrobiota; class Verrucomicrobiia; order Opitutales; family PNEW01; genus PNEW01. Next base: position 3,079,705 of record OY829953.1, on the reverse strand, counting down.
CACATCATCGAGAAAATCGTCGAAGGTAAATTAGATAAATATTACCAAGGCGTATGCCTGCTCGAACAACCCTTCGTGAAAAATCCTGATCAGACGGTCCAGGAGCTCCTTACAGAAAAAATTGCGAAGCTCGGTGAGAACATGATTATACGTCGCTTTGCCCGCTATCAGCTAGGCGACTAAGGAGTATTTACCCGGCTGGGCTAAGCCCATCTTCCAAAGAGCTCTACGATATGAGCATTTAGCTCTTCTAGCTCTTTATCGCTGAGCGAGTAATATGGCGCCCTGCGATATCTTTTCGAATGTCCGGCGCATTCTAAAATACCGTGAATAGCTGCGTCACGACCTCCGACAACACTGTTATTATAATCGAAAAAAGGCATATCATAATCCCGAATAATGGCTGCCGCGGAATTTAAGTCCCCTTCAAGGATGGCATTCCAATAGCTCCAGGTAATCTCTGGTTTGAACATAATAAAATTCGAAAAATAACCGTCCACCCCATAGGGCAACATATTCATATGATTTTGTTTTAAGCCACCGGCAATTATCGCCCAATGATCGTGAGCGATAAGACAAGCCTTGCGTACAAATTCCCCACAGACATCATCCTTCAGGGCAACGACACCAGGGGCTCTTTCAACAAGTGTTTCTATAACTTTATAAGAAAAGTTTAAGGGTCGATTTTTCAGATAATTGGTTACAATCATAACGGGTAAGTGCTTACCTATTGCACTGTAATGATCGACAAGTGTATTTACAGTTGTCGATCCTGCCCAGTCTGGCGGTAAAACCATTAGCATATCCGCACCGAGCTTAGTACAGTATTCAGCAAATTCTACCGATTTGCCGGTCCACCAGTTTCCGGTTGCCGCAACTACCAGCGCGCGTTTATCAACCTGTTCGACCACAACTTTTGTGACTTCTGCAATTTGGTCATCAGTAAGGAGCGAAAACAAACTGTTACCATAAGTCAGAACAAGATTTTTCGCGCCAGCACTTATTACATAGTCTATTTGTCGACGCAGCCCTGGCCAGTCAATCTGCCCTCCTCTGTCAAATGGTGTCCGAATTGAGGGACATGGCCCAGTGAGGGCTTCACGCAGTTCGGCCGGGCATTTTTCATTTTTTTGCCCCATGCTTTTGGGATTAAATGTAAATTACCGTTTGTAAGATTCTACATCCCGTAATGGTCGGTGATAAATGCTTGCAGGCTTTCCAGTTGCTTATCGCTGATCGAGTGATAAGGTGCTCTTCGATATCTCTTCGAATGCCCGGCGATCTCCAATATGCCGTGTAACGCCGCATCACGCCCACCTTCTACGGTATTAATATATTCAAATAGCGGCATATCATAATCACGAATAAACGCTGCGGCCTCCTTTATATTCCCTTCAAAGATAGCGTTCCAGTAGCGCCAGGCAAGTTCGGGTTTAAACATTATAAACACTGAAAAATTACCATCAACCCCATAGGGCAGCATGTTCATATGATTTTCTTTTATACCACCGGCTATAATCGCCCAATGATCATAAGCGATCGTACATACCTTGCGGACAAAAGCGTTACAAACATCATCTTTAAGGGCGACAATACCGGGAACCTGTTCGACAAGCGTTTCGATAACTTCAAAAGCAAATGCGGCGGGTCGATTACCCAGGTAATTAGTTACTACCATAACCGGAATGTGTTCACTTGCTGCTCTATAATGGGTGACTAGTGTTTCTACGGTAGTCGATGCCCCCCAGTCAGGTGGTAATACCATTAGCATATCGGCACCCAGTTCTGCGCAATATTTTGCAAACTCTGCTGTTTTTCCCGTCCACCAGATTCCAGTTGCCGCAACAACCATCACCCGCTTATCGACATACTCAACGACTACTTTCGTAAATTCTGCAATCTCATCATCGGTTAGAAGGGAGTAAAGGCTGTCGCCATAAGTAAGTATAATATTTTTTGCACCGGCCCCAATAACGAAATCCAATTGATTCTGCAATCCGTCCCAATCAATTTCACCATTAATTTTAAATGGTGTCCGGACCGATGGGCAAGGCCCCGTTAGAGCTGCACGGAACTCTTGAGGACATTTACTTACTTTTGACCCCATAAAATTAATTAAATTATAAAATCTATTTTCCGGCCGCTTTTAAGGCGTCCTCAAACTCCCCGCTCCAGCGCTCAAAACTTTGAACAATGGCACCAAAATCACCTCCGTAATTAAGAAATCTAGCACCAGCATCAAGTAATCCTTTCAGATCATCACCGCCGCCAGTTGGTCTACCCCAAGCGAGCCCATTTTTTTCTGCGGCATCGGCTACCTTTTTCTGTGCTTCCAGAAACCTGGGGTCTTTCAAGTCAGCCGGGCAACCCAAACGCAGGCTCAAATCACTGGGGCCAACAAAAAGAACATCCAAGCCTTTAACCTCTGCTATCTCTTCAACATTATCGACTGCTTGGGGAGATTCTATTTGGACGGCAATTAATGTTTCTCGATTATAATGTTCGGTATAATCTTTTAAATTAAAGTTTGTATAATAATCACCGTCTAAACCACCACCATCTACACCTCTATCCCCGATTGGAGGAAATTTAGCATTTTCGACTATGCTACTTGCTTGTTCAGCCGTATTTACAAGGGGGATCAATAGACCTGTTGCTCCATTATCCAGAAACTTCCCTATTGGGGTTCGTTCTCGAATTGAACTGGGGCGTATTATACAATCGATATCATGAAAGTGCGTATTGATAAGAAAATTCTGAATATCGATGGGGTTCCAAAAATTATGTTCTGATTCCAGCCAAATACCATCATATCCATTATCAGAGGCATGTTTTGGTAGCATAAATGCAGGAGTAACGGCACACACCGTTCTGGCAACTTGACCACTGCGAAGTTTCTTTAGCACTTTCGAATTTCTCATAATTCAAATTATTAAAATGGGTTTACTATTTATCCGGTAATTTTTGATGAAGCCGACCTGACAACTTAATGTTATAAAAGTCAAGAGTCACTTAACCTATAATGAGAGGTAACTTTCCCCTACAGATAAGTTGTGTCAGGATTTTTTGATATATTTTTAAAGCTGCAACCGCTTTTTGATTTCATCAAAATCTAATCCAGCAATTTCGACAGTCTTAAGGGGTGATTTTTACCACGCGCGATGCTTATCGAACGTCTTGGCAGGTTTAATTGAAAGGAAAGATATTCAATGAGCAATTTATTCGTACGCCCCCCTACAGGTGGCGCCTTCAACTTTATTTTAAGGCTCTCTCCCTGCCAACCCGAGATTTTATTACTGGCGGCATTTGTGATGACTCTCACCTCAAGTCTGAAACACCCACTAGTTGGCATTCAAGATTTCTTAGAGTTTGGGTAGCTGCCCAACCATTTCACCATCGGACAAGTGCGGTTTAATTCCTCCAGAGCTTCTTGGACTTCAGGATCTTCATAATGGCCGATGATATCGACAAAAAAGTAGTAGTCCCATAATTTGCGCTTACTGGGTCGCGATTCTATTTTACTCATATTGATGCCCCGTTTACAGAATGGATCTAGAGCACCTTGCAAAGCGCCAGGTTTATCCTGCAAGGTAAAGACAAAGCTGGATTTATCACGCCCCTTTCCTAATCTTCCTGAAGGGGAACTTCCGATAATTAAAAACCGAGTTACATTATCCGTTTTATCCTGAATATTCTCCTCGATTATTGAAACTTTATAGATTGTCGCAGCCGCAGCTGCAGCGATTGCAGCGGTCCCGGGATGGTCTTTAACATAGCGAACGGCTTCCGCAGTACTCGGGGCATAAACTTCCTCTACTCCTGGCAGTTTACGCGATAGCCATTGCCTACACTGACCGATTGCAATATCTTTAGAATGAATCGTCTTTATTTCCGCTAGAGGTGATTGGGAGATAAGGCACAATGAAACATCCAGGTATAATTCGGAAATAATTTTCAGGTCTGTCTCAACGAGCAGATCAAGGGAATGAGTGACAGCTCCCTCAGTTGAATTTTCCACTGCAATCACTCCATATTGAGCTTCACCTTTTTCGACCGAAGAAAATACATCGGAAAAACTGTTTAAAGGAGTATAGTTCAAGCTAGTACCAAAATTTTTAATCGCCGCTTGATGAGTGAATGTCGCTTCCGGACCCAGATAAGCGACGGTGATTGGTTTTTCGAGCGCCAGGGCGGCAGATATAACTTCTCTATAGATTGACCGGATAGCATCATTACCGAGTGGACCTTTGTTCTTAGAATCCATTTTTCTCAATATCTCTGCCTCCCGACTGGGATCATAGACATCTTTTCCCGCTTTCTCTTTAACGCGTCCTATTTCAATTGCTAATTTAACACGCTCATTGAGAAGATCGACAATTTTGCTGTCGAGAGAATCTATTTTACTTCGTAATTCCTCTAAGTCCATTTAGCGATTAAACTTTGTCTGATTCAGGAAGCCCCATGTCGGCGTCACTCAGAGCTTCTGCCTCACGGTGGGATGCCTCGCGAATCCACTCATTAATTTGTTGCGGTGATAGGACATCTGATGCTGGTAATTCTTCAATAGAACTCAACCCGCAATATTCAAGAAATTTATCACAAGTTTCGTATTGAAGAGGGCGTCCTGGCAAATCCGCCCTACCAGTCACCAAAACAAGTTCATGCTCAAGCAGAGTGTTTATAGAACTGTCTGACGACACCCCCCGGATCGACTCAATTTCCGATCGGGTTACAGGTTGACGGTAAGCGACGATGGCCAAAGTTTCCATCGCTGCCTGGCTGAGCTTTTGAGGTTTGGGGTCGTCGCGAAGCAGGCGAACCCAATCTGCAAATTCCGGGCTTATTGATAGTCGGTAGCCGGTCGGACCTTCAACTAACCGATAGACTTCCTTTTTTTCAACCATGTCCTCTGCCATAGCATCCATGGCATCGCGTATTTGAGTCGCAGTAACGAGTGCAGGGACTTGCTTGACAATATCCTCCATGATGTCCTGTTCCTCGAATTCATCGAGTAGCATTTCCTCTCTCGAGGATGCCGGCAATTTATGATAACGTGTTATAACAGCTTGAATATCCTTAACCGTTAATGGTGTTGATGAGGAAAAGAGAAGCGCTTTAAGTATTCTTTGAAGATTAAACTCCATATTATAATCTAATACCGTTAGTAAAGGGATGTGTTATTTTTGGATCTATGACGATAAAATGTGATTGTAGTTTAATCTGCAATCTCTTGATATGTAAAACCCAATTCTTTTGCTAATATTCTGGTAACAGACTGCAAGAGTAACCTTACAATAAAAATTGATGATGTCTAAAGAAAAAATAAAAAGACCCTATTCTTCCATTATCGTAGATGGAACCACTCGAGCTGGAGCTCGTTCCATGCTGCGAGCAGTCGGTTTCAAAGAGGAAGATTTTAAAAAGCCTATCGTGGGTGTGGCCTCTACCTGGAGCATGGTTACTCCGTGTAATATGCATATCGATGAATTGGCGAAAGAAGCCGGAAGAGGGGTTGATGAATTTAATGGTAAATCAGTCATTTTTGGAACGATAACCGTTTCCGATGGTATCCCCATGGGTACCGTTGGGATGAGATATTCACTCGTCTCACGCGAAGTTATAGCCGACTCAATTGAGACAGTAGCCGGGGCTGAATGCTTCGATGGACTTGTCGCGATTGGGGGGTGCGATAAAAACATGCCGGGTTGTCTGATGGCGTTAGCTCGACTAAATCGCCCGGCAGTTTTTGTCTATGGGGGTTCTATTCTACCAGGAATACACAAGGAGAAGGAAGTAGACATTATTTCTGTCTACGAAGCTATCGGATTAGAATCGAACAATAAAATAGATGAACAAGAGCTTGGTGAAATTGAATCGTGTGCTATTCCCGGGCCAGGGTCATGCAGCGGTATGTATACCGCTAATTCCATGGCATCAGCGATTGAAGCTTTGGGGATGAGCCTTCCTAATAGCTCAGCGCAGCTAGCAGTATCCAAAGATAAACTACTCGATGCATTCAAGGCCGGTAATACGGTCATTGAGCTGGTTAATAATGATATCAAGCCAAGAGATATTATGACGCTGGAAGCTTTCGAAAACGCAATCACGACCGTGATAGCGTTGGGTGGTTCGACCAATGCCGTACTTCACCTTCTGGCTATTGCTCATTCAGCTGAGGTGCCCCTTTCGATTGATGATTTTTCTCGTCTTGGTAAAAACGTTCCTGTGCTATGTGACCTCAGGCCCAGTGGACGGTATAGCATGGCTCAATTGATACGTATTGGAGGTCTCCAACCATTGATGAAAACATTGTTAGACCATGGATTGTTGCATGGTGATTGCCTGACGGTAACTGGAAAAACACTGCGTGAAAATCTCGAAGTTGTTACCCCTTACCCAAAAGACCAGGATATTGTAAGACCATTCGATGATCCAATAAAGCCGGATAGTCATTTACGCATTCTCTATGGAAATATTGCACCTGGGGGTGCGGTTGCGAAAATCACGGGCAAAGAAGGGCTCAGTTTCAGTGGTAAAGCCATCACTTATAATTCTGAAGAAGACGCCCTCAAGGGAATTCTCGACGGGACTGTACAGCCGGGGCATGTTGTCGTCATACGCTATGAGGGACCAAAAGGAGCTCCAGGAATGCGTGAAATGCTTGCTCCCACTTCCGCGATTATGGGACGTGGACTGGGAAAGGAAGTTGCCTTTATTACCGATGGACGATTCTCCGGAGGAAGCCATGGGTTTGTCGTCGGCCATGTCACACCAGAAGCCGCAATCGGTGGACCGATCTCAGTGATTGAAAACGGCGACAGTATATTGATTGATGCATCAAGTAATGAATTAAATATTGAGATATCAGAAGAAGAAATAAAGGAACGGCTTGATGCTTGGAAAAAACCGAAAGCGAAGGTTAAGCGTGGAGTGCTCGCTAAATACGCAAAAATGGTTAATTCTGCTTCACTAGGTGCCGTGACTGATGCCGATCTTTAGATCATCTATAGTTTCTCGATAATTAGAATAGTCCCATAATTTAACAACAATGAGCTGGGACCGCTTCAAACAATATTTTTTGCCATTCGAAGATCTGGGGTTTTCGCTCGATATCAGCCGCATGGATTTCCCTCCCTCTTTTATAAGGGAGATGGACGCGCGCATGAATCTCGCATTTGAATCGATGGAAGCTCTGGAAAACGGTGCAATTGCCAATCCGGATGAAAACAGAATGGTTGGGCATTACTGGTTGCGAACGTCTCGGCTTGCCCCGGAGAAAGAAATTCAAAGGGGAATAGAGTCCAATTTAGAACATATCCAGGAATTTTCGGCAGCCGTAAGAACGAGTAATATTACAGGTGAATCGGGTAATTTTAGAAATATACTCATAATTGGAATTGGTGGTTCAGCTCTGGGTCCGCAACTTATTAATGACGCGCTTATTCAACCGGAATATGAAAATATTCAATTTTATTTCTTAGATAATACAGATCCGGATGGTATAGACCTGACACTCGCGCGGTTGAAAAACCAGCTGGGTAACACACTGGTAATTGTCATATCTAAATCCGGGAGTACCGTTGAAACACGCAATGGAATGGAAGAAGCTAAATATGCTTATCGTGAAGCCGGTTTAGATTTCAATAAGCATGCAGTTGCCGTTACCCACCCTGGTAGCGCTCTCGATCAGCAAGCTAAAGCTTCTGGATGGATAGATCGCTTTCCTCTGTGGGATTGGGTGGGAGGCCGCACCAGCTTATTTAGTTCAGTGGGATTACTGCCCGCAGCCTTGCTGAATATTGATATTATGGAAATGCGAAAAGGTGCCGCCGCGATGGATGATGTTACACGAATTAAAGATAGTATGAAGAACCCGGCCGCCTTACTCGCACTCATGTGGTATTTCGCCACTGATGGAAAGGGATCTAAAGACATGGTCATTCTACCCTATAAAGATCGCCTTTTACTTTTCTCCAGATACTTACAGCAGCTTGTCATGGAATCACTCGGTAAGGAGATTGACCTTGAAAGTAATAGGGTAAACCAGGGAATTTCAGTATACGGCAATAAAGGTTCGACCGACCAGCATGCCTACGTCCAGCAATTACGCGATGGGGTCGCTAACTTTTTTATAACCTTCATTGAAGTCCTTAAAGATAGAAAACAGCCTTCTCTTGAAATTGAACCCAATGTCACCACTGGCGATTACTTGCAGGGGTTTTTCTTGGGTACTCGATCGGCATTACATGAAAAAGGGCGCCAATCTATTACGATTACAATTGATGAGGTAACTCCGTTTACCTTATCACTACTTATTGCATTATATGAACGCGCAGTAGGCCTCTACGCCAGCTTAATTGGCATCAATGCGTATCATCAGCCGGGTGTAGAAGCGGGTAAGAAAACGGCTGCTTACTACCTGAAGATTAAAAATGATATTCTCGAAAAAATGATCGCTAATCCCGGAAAAACTTATACCCCTGAAGCTCTCGCATCTGATTTAAACCTTGAAATTGACACAGAAATAATCTTCAAATTACTAGAGCATTTAAGTGCAAACCCTGAAAAAGGCATTATTAAAAACCCGGCGGCTATTTTCTATAATACAAATTATTATTTTAAGTCCTAATTGCTAAATTGACTGTTTTTAATATTTAAAGCTTAATAAATTCAGCGTCCCTTCTACCATATTTATAAATGAAAATCCTAAAGCTAACCTTACTTCTGAGTCTATTCACGGCCACATATATCTGTTTCTCTGGTTGCGCAAAAGTAAATCAGGATGAAAATCCGATCCCCTGGAGTCGTCCTGCTGATTGGGAAAATAAAGCGCCTGGAATGCCTAATATGTGAGTAGATTATTTTGTAAAAGAATAATAGCTTATGTCGCGGTCAACCGCTTGTTCCGAATCTGGTCGGCTTTATGTTTTAGCCACACCAATAGGAAATCTTAATGATATAACCGCAAGGGCGACGGATATTCTTGCGACTTGTAATATTGTCGCGGCTGAAAGTATTTTAAAAACCAAACGTCTGCTGGACCATCTCGGGATTGGGACCAAGATCCTTCCTTATCACGAGCATAATGAAATTCGTCAGGCAAATAATATCGCCAGCCTCATTGAATCTGGAAATATTATTTCTCTCGTTTCTGATTCAGGAACGCCAACCGTAAGTGATCCGGGATTCAGACTGGTCCGTGAATGCCGACGGCGCGGATTATCAGTCGTTCCCCTACCGGGTCCCTCAGCGCACATTACCGCACTTTCAGCCTCTGGATTACCCAGTGATGGTTTTCTCTTTCTAGGTTTTCTCCCACCTAAAACATCAGCCAGGAAAAAGTTTTTTCGTGAGTTTGCTGACTTTGAATACACACTTGTGCTCTATGAATCCTGTCATCGAATTACAAAATTCATGAATGACCTGATTGAGGTATTAGGTCCAGATCGCACGATTTGCGTTGCTCGAGAGCTGACCAAAATCCATGAAACATTTTATATAGGTTTGGCTAATGATGTTCACGATAAAATGCTTAATGCCAGTCTTAAAGGTGAGTTTGTAGTCGTTATAGCTAAAAAGGGGTTTCAGCTTTAGCGCAATTACTGGTGAATAATAAATCGCCAGTCGTTGCGATTATCGATGTAGGCAGTAATACGATCAAGTTATTGATTGCTGGAAAGGGCAAGCCCTTAGATGTAATTGAAGACAAAACTTGTCAGACACGTATTATTCAACGCGCAGACAATATTGATAAGCGCCTTGCTGGAGAGCGCATTGAAGCGGCATGTGAAAGTATTAATGAGCTGGTTCAACGAGCTAAAAAATACAACCCCCAGCATATCACTTTAGTCGGCACAAGTGCGGTACGAGACGCAGAAAACCAGAGTTACATTAAAAAACGTGTCTTAGAATCGACAGGATACCACTTGGAGGTCCTAAGTGGAGAAGAGGAAGCTTTGTTAATCAGCCAAGGTGTCATTCAAGATCCGGTGCTGGCAAAATTTAGTTCTTTTTATCTTCTTGATTTGGGTGGTGGCAGTCTTGAGCTAATTGACTACTTTAATGGATCTATCAAACAATTGGTAAGTTTGCCTATGGGAGCAATTCGTATCGCTGATAATTTTTTAGAAAACAGGAGCAGTAATTTAAATGAACTTGTGGCCACAAAAATTAAGCACTTTATTCATGAGGAGATTAAGACAAGCGGTTTTACTTTAGAAAATAAGATGCAGCCCCTAGTCGTCACAAGTGGTTCACTGGCAGTTGCGAAGAAATTAATTTTAAAACAAAAACCAGAATTTAATTATGAGCCATCGCAAATTCCAGTAAAAACGCTGCGGAACCTTTATACTGACATATCAGCGCTCAATTTAACACAGCGATTAAAGATACCGGAAATGCCAGCTTCTCACGCGGACATATTACCCATTGCGATATTAATACTCCTTTTTATTGCCGATGAAATCGATGCCGACCTGATTTTTCATACAAAAATAAATCTGCGCTATGGTTTAGCTACTAAACTTCTTTCGGAAATCATTGAGGACAGCTAGAATATCGTCTGGGATTGGTGCTTCAATTTTAAGTAATTTTTTGGTTATTGGATGGTTAAATATTAATACTCTGGCATGTAAAAGCACGCGTGGAATAGATTGGGAGTCGCTAATTTCAGGTTTGTAACCATAGAGAGTATCGCCAACTAGAGGGTGCCCTATATGCGCTAGATGAACTCGGATCTGATGTGTTCTCCCGGTATGAATACGGATCTTTAATAGAGCTGCTCGATCACCAAAGTTCTCTTCACGTTGCCAATCTGTGTGTGCGTAACGGCCGTGATGACTAACGCTCATTTTTATTCTATTCACGTGATGTCTTCCAACCGGTTCTTTTACTGTCCCTGACAACAGCGTCGGAACACCACTTACAACAGCCAGATATATTTTTTTTAAATCACGTTTTTCAAACATCCGGCTGAGGTCAATATAAGCAGTATCAGTCTTTGCTATAATGATGGCCCCTGACGTATATTTGTCCAGTCGGTGAACAATTCCGGGACGTTCGACACCGCCAATACCACTTAACGAATCTCGGCAATGATACAAAAGCGCATGAACGAGAGTAGGTTCAAACGTTCCATTACCTGGGTGCACAACCATCCCGGCCGGTTTATTAACCACAGCGATATGTTCATCCTCGTAAAGTATATCAAGAGGTATTTCCACGGGTTCAAGAATGAGTTTTTTTAGAGGAGGAATAGAATAATAAATAATATCCCCCGCGGACAGCCGTTGGCTCTTTATGATGGCTTCATTGTCATGCCAAACTAGACCTTCGTCGAAAAGCCTCTGGACTTGATTACGGCTGAGTTCAGAACATTGGTCATGCAACACTTTATCCGCGCGTACGCGGTTGAATGCTTCTGACACTTCAAAATAGATATCTCCCTCCGACTCTTGAGATTTGTTTTGCAAGTTAATAACTCCCAATTATTGCGTCGATTTGCTTAATGAATGGACGGGTCATAGATTCAGGCATGAGAGCGATCTCAAATCCATTGCGCGCCAGAATCGCCAGTTCTTTTTTGCTGAAATTCAACTCCATTGCTAAAGCCGCATATTCCTCCTCAAGTTGATTACCAAAAGACAGGGGATCATCAGTATTTAAGGTACAGCGAACACCCTTATTGAAAAGCTTACGAATAGGATGATTCTTCATTGTCTCAACAACATTAAGTTTAAGATTGCTGATTGGACAAACATCAAAAGTGATATCCCTATCAATAATCATCGATATCACTTCGGGATCTTCGACCGCTCGCACCCCGTGCTCCACGCGATTAACGCCGAGGATATCAATTGCATCCCTTACATAATCAGGTCCTCCAAATTCTCCTGCGTGTGCTTTAGTAAATTTATCAGCTTCGCGAGCCCGCGGCCAGAGCGATTTCGCCCAATCTTCAAGAGGGAGGATCTCCGTGCCGTGAAGATCTATCCCATCCAGATTAACCCAATTCACACAATCATCAATAACCGGGGCCATTAATTCAGTATAATGATTACGCAACATTCCCATAAAAATTCTTACCTCTAATCCATCCGGTACTGCCTCGTGAATAGCGCCAATGATTTCAGGTCCAGGAATATTGAGAAATTCAATTATTCCAGCGTGGAAACTGATTTCAACATACTTAACATTTTGTTCGAGATGCTTACGAAAAATAGCTACTGCCGCTTCATAATAGCGCTCCGGTGAAGTAAACCATTGTAGCGCCATAGCGATCAATGCTTCTTCGAATTGACTAAAACTCTGGAATTTAAATCCATCAGCCCAGGAGCGTGGCGGCTCTTTGAACTGAACAGGATCAATATTTTGTAGGAACTCGAAAGGCAGGGCACCTTCTATATGCAGGTGTGTTTCTGTTTTAGGGAGGCTCCTGATAAAAGCCGCAAGGTCAGGATCAGGTTGATAAGACATCGACGATCAACAGATTAATTAATGGAGATTAGGGATCAGTATTATTAAATCACCTGACCATAGATGTTAACACGCAAATTTTAACCTAGAAGGTAGTCCGGGTTCAACTTCTGTAGTGATCTCGGTAGGAAGAGACCATTCTTTCGGATAAGTTTCCCATCAAAGTATATCTCCCCTCCCCCATAATCGGGTCGTTGGATAGATACCAGGTCCCAGTGAATTTGCGACCGATTTCCGTTATCTGCCTCTTCATAAGCTTGCCCTGGGGTAAAATGGAAAGAACCAGCAATCTTTTCGTCAAATAAAATGTCGCACATGGGTTCCCGGATATGCGGATTGAAAGCGATAGCAAATTCACCAATGAAACGGGCACCGGGGTCAGCATCTAATATTTCTCTCAACATATTTTTATTTCCGCTCGCAGAAGCTTCAACGATTTTGCCTTTCTTAAATACGAAGTGCACATTATCGAATGAATTGCCCTGATAAACGGAAGCTGTGTTGAAGGTTATTTCGCCTTCGACGCTGGTTTTAACCGGAGATGTAAACACTTCACCATCCGGTATATTATGAGTTCCACCACAGCAAATTGCGCTAATCTCTTTAATCGAAAAACTCAACCGCGTCCCCGGTCCTCTGATTTCAACTTTGTCCGTTTTTTCCATCAGGCGTTTGAGCGCATTCATTCCAATCACCATGCGCGAGTAGTCGAGCGTGCACACACGAAAATAAAAGTCTTCGAACGATTCCGTGCTCTGTAAAGCTTGCTGCGCCATTGCAGGTGTAGGCCAACGTAGCACTACCCACTTTGTTTTCCTTACGCGCCAGTCGAGTACAGGTTTCAAGAGACTTGCCGCAAGCTTCATTTTTTTTACCGGTATGTCTGAAAGCTCAAAAATATTGTTTGCACCTCTAAGCGCAATATACGCATCCATCTGTTTCATGCGTCGCAATTCATTTTTACAGGCGATACGATACTGTACTTCTACTCCTCCTCTGTATAATTCTCTCGTAACACGTGCCTGGTGAAGTTCCACGAAGGGAATTGCACGCCGTTTTCTTGCCGCTTGCACAATGGCGATAACCATGTCATCGGGTACATCAAATGCATCGATGAGCACATTTTCGCCTTTTTTAAGATTCGTGGAAAAATCTGTTAAGACATGAGCCAATTCATGATAACGTGGATCCATAATTAAGATTTCTTATCCAAGATTCATGATTAAATCAGAGCAATTGCCCGCTAGCTATAGCTTTGTATTTAAACTTTTACCGATGTTATCCTGAACATCTTTTTTACTACTATGCGCATCGATATAGTGATAAGGAAATACATCGCACAGGGTTTTCAATGGCTCATATGTTGTTAGTTCAAAAGTTTGATAGCGATGATGTGCTTTCTTTTCACAAAGATCGGTATCTCTTGCTTTTTGCAACCTACCCTGACCTGACTTATATACTTCAGTATTTATTTCCAAAATTTTTCGCCCGCGATGTAATTGTCTTCTTACACTTTCTTCCTCATTTACAAAGAGAACTATTATGCCAAATTCTGGATGTGAGTAATTACTTTCTTCCGGTGAATCCTGATGGGTGTGGTGTAAATCTAGCAACTGTTGATAAAGTAGCTTTAAAAACTCCACTTGAACCATACTTCGTGGAAATCCATCAACAAGAGCTCCCTTCCGATATTTGGGTTCGATAAGTTTCTGCAAAAGAAGTTTGATCGTTTCACGATCTCCCACCAATTGACCGGAATTCATGAGAAGTTTGGCTTCAGGACTGTCGAAGAGAGAACTTGTAACAATAGGCTTATCCCCAAGGGCCAAGGATTTTAAAATAAAGTCTGTATGTGTACCTTTACCTGCTCCGGGAGCACCATTAAGCCAGAATATTTTTTTTGGTAATTGAAACCTGTTTTCAGTAAAATTATTTTTAAAATCTTCCCAGACATGATCAATCATTTGCCGGGCCTCATTAATTTCTTTGTTTGAAGTCTTTGATATACAGGGGACAACTTTCGTTTGGGCTGCGTCCGGCATGAGTAGTAATGGGATGTATGAGTCGCTTACGGCTATTTGAGCGAAGGTTAATAACAACGGGGTATACTGTAAAAAATAAAGTTTTTAATTAAAAGAGACACTGATAATTAGTTTAATATTGTCAATTTGGAAAGGGAGTTCGTGTAGCGGGCATCTTTTTTTTGGGGAAACATATACGAGAGACTGCTTCATCAAAATCGCTCACTCCACTTAAAATTTCTATTTCTAATCTAAGATAATAGAATGGGATTTTCGTTATACGGTTGGAGGGGATTCGCACGGCGTCTTTTTCTGTTGTCACAACCATATCCAATTTATCCTCAATAGCGTGTTCAAAAAAATCCTTCAACTCGCGGGGAGAAAATCGATGATGATCTAGAAAACGTCGATTGTATTTAATCTGGGCACCATTATCATTTAGGAAAGATTCAAAGCTTTTAGGATCTGCGATACCACTAATGGCACCGACACTTTTACCTTGAAGAGCCGAAAGTTCCAATCTTTCTTCTCCATTCACTTCTTGCAAATAATGGGGTCGATGGGCGCATTCAATGATTTCGGCATCAGGTTTATGTTGGTGAATAATATCTTCTAATTCATGGTCGGTTTCGCCATTCGATTTAGTGACAAAAATATAAGTTGCCCGCTTGATGTGTTTGACCGGCTCTCTTAGAATGCCTCGAGGAAGTAAATGATGATTCCCAAAGGGATTGGTTTTATCGATAAGTAAAAGATTAAGCTGTTCTTTTAGCGCCAAGTATTGAAACCCATCATCCAAGATAAGCGTGTCTACGCCAAAATTTTTAATCGCAAAAATACCCGCTTTAACCCTGTTTTTATCTACGATTACGAGTACGCCAGGCAGGTTTTTCGCAAGCATGTAGGGCTCATCTCCCGCCATTTCAGAATCAAGGATTAACCTGCGCCCATCACTGACAATTTTGGGTGGTGGTGGCTCACCATGAGAGATCATTCGCCACCATTTTTTTAAGACGTGTTCATTTTTACTTTTATACCCTCGACTGAGAATAGCAACGGTGCGACCACGTTCAGCTAAATGCCGTGCAAAAATTTCTACTACCGGCGTTTTACCGGTACCTCCAACGGTCAAGTTCCCAACTACGACAACGAGGCATCCAAGATGTTGATCATGCAAGATACGGTTTTTATAAAGAAGAAATCTAATTTGTACAAGGATGCTGAAAATTTTAGACACCCCCATCAATAAACACTTGTAGACATTAATGTACCGCCCTTCACGCTGACCGTAAATGACGTCGACGGTAAACTTCTCGAAATTCTCGAGCCAACCTCCTAAAATATCTTTTACCTGTTTAATCATCAAAATTAATGCTTAATTTGTTATTTACTGTAACATTAGTCTAAATTAATTAAAGAAAAACGAATAACTGATATACTCCCAGAAATTGTTTATTCGCTTGCAGTTGAGAGCTCTTTGTGCGTTGTGTGCTCGACATTATTACGATCATTAGGATCCCAAAAGATTCTTGACGGATTACAAAATGAAGCTTTTTAAGGCATGTTTCATACCAACTAACAGAAAATGCAAATTAAATTACTCAGGTGCAAAATTCATCGGGCTGAAGTTACGGATGCCAATACCCACTACGAAGGCAGTTTGGGAATTGACGTAACTTTCATGAATAGAGTCGGATTGCGGCCTTATGAAAAAATTCTTTGTGGGAATATAAATAACGGGAACCGCTTTGAAACCTACGCCATCTCTGAGCCGGCTGATTCAAAGTCAATAATACTGAATGGAGCGACTGCACACCTCGGTAAGTCGGGAGATAGAATCATTATTATGTCTTTTGCCCTCATTACCCCGGAGGAGGCAGAGAATTGGAAACCTAAGATAATCGTCTTAGGGGGAAAAAATAAAATAATTAACACCACTAATTGTTGAGCTATAAACTGTTCATTCCCGGACCTGTAGAGGTATCGCCAATAACCTTTAAGGCGATGACTACACCGGTAATCGGTCATCGCAGCCCTGAATTTGTGTCTCTCTACCAGTCAATCCAGGCTGGTCTGCAGAAGCTTTTTTACACTCAAGATCCGGTATTCATCAGCACCAGTAGTGCTTGGGGTGTTATGGAAGGTGCCGTTCGCAATCTAACTTTGAAAAAAGTGCTAAACTGCATGTGTGGTGCTTTCTCCGATAAATGGCACGACGTTTCTAAACGCTGTGGTAAAGAAACAGGAGCCGTACAATGTGATTGGGGTCATGCTATTGATCCGGAAGAAGTCCGCCGTGAATTGTCTAGCGGACAATATGATACGATAACCCTTGTCCACAATGAAACTTCAACGGGAACGATGAATCCCCTTGCGGAAATTATGGCTGTGATTAAAGAATTTCCGGAAGTCATTTCTATCGTCGATACCGTAAGTTCCTTTTCTGCTTTACCAATTAAAAAAGATGAACTCGGTATCGATGTTATGCTTACCGGTTCACAAAAGGCTCTCGCCTTACCACCCGGGATTTCCCCTTTCAGTGTATCAACGCGCGCGCTTGAACGTGCCGCAACACTCGGCAATCGTGGGTATTATTTCGACTTTTTGGAATTTCAAAGGAATCACGAAAAAGGAATGACTCCATCAACTCCAAATATCCCACTTATCTATGCTCTGCGCTCTAAATTAGAGGAGATTTTTAAAGAGGGGCTGGATAATCGTTATGCGCGGCATAAAAATCTGAATGATCGAGTTCATGCCTGGATCGAAAAAAACGGTTTTAAATTATTTCCGGAAAAAAAAATAGCATCGATTACGTTAAGTTGTGTAGAAAATAATCGAGATATTGATTTATCACTACTTAATAATCTGCTTAAAAGCCGTTATAATTGCATTATCGACCAGGGTTATGGAAAAATCAGAGGAAAAACATTTCGCATATCCAATATGGGGGATGAAACCGAGGAAACAATTTCGACCCTTCTAAGCAATCTGGATTCTATATTACCCGAAATAGCCTAATCCGAAAAAATGTCCTCTGGGTGAACCGCTGATTCATAGAACTATGAAAACTTTAATCATTACTGAAAAACCGAGCGTTACACGTGATGTAGCAGCCACAATCGGTAGTTTTAAAAAACAGGGAAATTGGTTCGAAAATGATGAATACATTATTGGTTCTGCCGTCGGTCATCTCGTTGAACTCTTTATGCCCGAAGACATAGATAAAAAACTGGGGTATTGGAGACTTGGAGCGCTTCCCATTATTCCAGAAAAATTTAACCTAAAACCCATTGAAAAGACAAAGGCAAAATTGAATGAACTGCATAAGCTCATTAAGAGAAAAGATGTGGATCTTCTTGTTAATGCATGTGATGCGGGTCGAGAAGGTGAATTAATTTTTACTTATATTTACGAGTTAGCTAAATCCAAAAAACCGATTAAACGATTGTGGATGCAATCCATGACTCGCAATGGTATTCGAAAAGCATTTGCTTCGCTGCGAGATATAGAGCAAATGAAGCCACTCGAAGATGCTGCACGCTGTCGATCCGAGGCAGATTGGTTGATTGGAATTAATGGCACACGTGCCTTTACTACTCGAATCTATGGGTCGCGAAGCGGCCAGGTTGCTACTGTAGGTCGTGTGCAGACCCCCACCCTCGCTATGGTTCTCACGCGGGAACTCGCTATTCGCAATTTCAAATCAAGAGCTTATTGGCGTATTATTGGAAATTTCGGGATCTCAGAAGGAAGCTATGAAGGGGTTTACCAGCGTCCAGATTTTAAAAAATCTGACGATAATCATGATCGAATAGATCGCATTTGGGATAATGAAACGGTCGATAAACTCGTCACTGAACTCAAAGAAAATAATAATGCGGTCGTTATCGAAGAGAAAAAACGCACCAGGCAAAATGCTCCACTCCTTTATGATTTAACTTCCCTGCAAAGAGAAGCCAATAACCGATACGGACTCTCAGCGCGGCAAACATTACAAATTGCCCAAGCTCTCTATGAAAAACATAAGGTTATAACCTATCCAAGAACTGATTCTCGCGCCCTACCAGAAGATTATATAACAACCTGTAAAGAGACCATTGATAATTTAGATAAACTAAAGTCTTTTGGACAAAAGGTTCTCAAAAACGATTGGATAAAACCTAATAAACGCATATTTAACAATGCGCGTATAAGTGATCACTTCGCGATTATTCCTACGGGTCAAAGCACGAGTAAACTTAAAGATATAGAGGAAAAAATATTTGATATGATCGCTCGGCGTTTTATCGCGATCTTTTTTCCTCCCGCTCAATACGATGTGACTACCCGAATATCTGAAGTTAGTGGACACCCTTTCAAAACCGAAGGTAAAGTATTAGTCGAATCCGGTTGGCTCGAAGTTTACGAGAAAACGACTGCCGGAAATGAGAATTTACCCGCCTTAATTGCTTCCGATGGCTCCCCTCCCCAAGCCAAAGTGATCTCGATTGAAAAACAAGATGAAGAAACAAAACCACCGCCTCGATACAATGAGGCAACCCTGCTTTCTGCAATGGAGGGTGCGGGGAAATTTGTCGATGACGATGAACTCGCTGAAGCAATGAAAGATAATGGTTTAGGTACACCAGCCACACGTGCCCAGACAATTGAACATATTATTAATACAAAATATTTAGTGCGCGATGGCCGTGATTTAATACCTACAGCAAAAGCTGAAGACTTGCTTGAATTTCTAGAAGCCGTTAAAGTCAGTGCGCTTACTAGTCCTTCCATGACGGGTGAATGGGAACATAAGCTTCAGTTGATTGAAAAGGGCAAATTAACTCGCGATGAATTCATGAAAGGCATTATCCAAATGACCACGGAAATTGTCGATCGCACTAAGAATTTTACGGAATCAGATGCCGATGCGCGAGTAAGTAAAATTATAGCTCCAACCGATGGGAAGCCGATGCTTGAAACCCTACGTAATTATAAATCCCAGGATGGAAATTTCCTCGTTTATAAAACAATTGGCAATCGCAAGTTTGATGAAGACGAAATAAATACTCTTGTCCTTGAGCGATCAATAGGTCCTCTTGACGGCTTCAGGTCCAAAGCAGGTAAACCATTTACCGCGATGCTTAAAATGGACGAGGAAAATAAAGTAAAATTCATTTTTGAAAATCAACGGAACGAAGATGGTTCGAGTGACGGTGAAATTCCAGATTTATCACAATTTCCTGTCGCCGGGAAATGTCCCAGTGATGAGGCTCCAGTTCATGAATCACCCAATGCCTATATCTGTGCCAATTATTACAATAACGGAAAAAAGTGTAAATTCCGTGTTAGTCGAACATTGCTTGGGCGAACGATTCCTCGAGAACAATTTGATAAGCTACTTAATAATGGAAAAACTGATCTTTTGGAGAAATTTCGCTCAAATCGCACAAAAAGATATTTTTCTGCACATCTCGTGCTTAAAGATAACGGGCAAATAGGTTTTGAGTTTGCCAAAAAGAAATCTACCAAAAAAAAGAAAGAGACTTGATTCAGAGACAAATAATATTTGAATGCGTGAGTAATCAAATTATTCAACTAACCCCTGATAATTCTAACTTTATTCTAAAATATCCCAATGCCTGTAGCGACCCCTAAACAATTTGCCACTATGCTCGATACGGCACAAAAGGAGGCATATGCCTACCCAGCCGTAAATTGTTCGTCATTAGTTACCGTTAATGCCGCATTAAAGGGCTTCGCCGATTCAAAGTCAGACGGAATAATCCAATTTTCAACGGGAGCGGGTCAGTTTTCGTCCGGCTTGAATCTCAAAGACATGGTTCTCGGCGTCCAAGTCCTGGCAGAAGCGGTGCACCTCCTCGCAGAAAAACATGATATTCTCATTGCTCTCCATACGGATCATTGTCAGCCAGAAGTGGCTGCCAGTTTTTTGGATCCGCTCATTGCTCTAACTGCGGAACGTCGCAAAAATGGACAAAACAATCTTTTCCAGGGACACATGCTTGATGCATCGGCATTATCACTGGATGAGAATTTAGAGATATCGAAGAAATACCTCAAGCTGTGTTCGGAAAATGAAATCATCCTCGAAGTCGAAGCTGGGGTCGTCGGCGGCGAAGAAGATGGTGCCGCAGGCGGAACTGATCTTCCTGACGATAAACTTTTCACAACCCCTGAGGATATGCTCCGTGTCCATGAAGACCTTCAAGGAATTGGAAGGTATATGTTTGCAGCTACTTTTGGTAATGTGCACGGACATTATAAACCCGGTTCCGTTAAATTGAAGCCGGATATCCTGCAAAATGGTCAAAGTGCCGTTATTGAAATATATGGAGCGGAGTCTGAATTCGATTTGGTTTTCCACGGGGGTTCAGGATCACCATTGGATCAAATCCGTGAAACTCTGGATTATGGCGTCATCAA
Organism: Opitutales bacterium; assembly: GCA_963692525.1. GTDB lineage: Bacteria > Verrucomicrobiota > Verrucomicrobiia > Opitutales > PNEW01 > PNEW01. The sequence goes on along the minus strand of OY829953.1, from coordinate 3,058,781 downwards.
AATGAATATTGATACCGATACCCAATATGCTTTTACACGTCCTATTGCTGATCACATGCTTAAAAACTACGATGCGGTCGTTATGGTCGACGGCGATATAGGAAACAAGAAATTTTACGATACACGATCCTATTTAAAGAAGGCCGAAACTTCAATGGCTCAACGCGTGATCCAGGGGTGTAATGATTTACGCTCCACCGGAAAAACTTTGTTTGGAAAAATATAAGTCTTATGAAATCTCAAGGCAGCCAGGGATATTTACGAAAGTCTGGCTTTCGTTTATCCAGGTATGCCTGATGACCTTCGTTTCCTTCTTCGGATAAGTAATAGAGTAAAGTAGCATTCCCCGCAAGCTCCTGCAGTCCAACCTGCCCATCACAATCGGCATTAAAGGCTGCTTTCAGACACCGAATCGCCAGCGGACTTTTTTCTAATACTTCGCGCGCCCAAAGAACACCTTCATCTTCAAGCTGATCGAGGGGGACTACTTTATTCACTAAACCCATCGTAAGCGCCTCTTCGGCATTGTACTGGCGGCACAAATACCAGATTTCACGAGCTTTTTTCTGTCCAACTACACGAGCAAGGTAGCTGGAACCAAATCCACCATCAAAACTACCCACTTTTGGTCCGGTCTGCCCGAAAATCGCGTTATCAGCTGCAATTGTAAGATCGCATATCAGATGTAATACCTGCCCTCCCCCAATCGCGTAACCTGCAACAAGGGCAATGACAACTTTAGGCATAGATCGGATGATTCTTTGTAATGCGAGAACATTTAATCGGGGCACGCCATGCTCATCGATATAGCCGCCTTTTCCGCGAATACTTTGGTCGCCTCCGGAGCAGAAAGCGTATTTTCCATCGGTATGAGGTCCAGCTCCAGTCAGAAGGATAACGCCGATGTCACTGCTTTCAAGAGCGTCATTAAATGCTTCGATCATATTGGAAATAGTTTTCGGGCGAAATGCGTTTCGCTTTTCCGGTCGGTTGATTGTAACACGAGCGATCCCATCCGATTTTTCGTAGATAATATCTTCGTAATCCTTAACTTTCTCCCACTTCATATTCGTCCCCTGGTTTGCCGGTGATTTTAACTTTTTAACTGATTGGCTATTGAAAGACTCAATTCTTTTAAAAACCGTGTATCCTTTTTTCTGTTCGTCTCAATTTCCAGAATGCGAATACCCGAGGATGGCAAAACACTTACCATTTTACGGAGTTCATCAAGGTTCTTTACACTCCTATATTCAAGACTATAAGCAGCCGCTATCTTTTTAAAACTAACATTCTGTGGAGTCGCGAAATATTCTTCGAATGGTGGGTTGAATTTTGCTATCGGTAAGTTTTCGAAGATACCACCGCCATTATTGTTTATAAGAATGATTGTTAAATGCCCTTTAAAACAGGAATGAATTAGAAATCCATTAGTGTCATGTAAAAGCGCGAGGTCCCCAGTAAAAAGGACGGCTTTTTTGTTTGCTTGGGCGATGCCCAGTGCAGTTGAAAGCGTGCCATCGATACCATTTGCACCACGGTTGAAATAGGGTCGTATTTGACGATTATTTGCTGACCAGAATATTTCAACATCCCGTATTGGCATACTGTTAGCGATGAAAAAAGGGGTTCTTTTCGATAGACTCTTGGACAGCACCCAGGCAGTTTTCCCTTCAAATAAAAAATGACAGTTCCTCATTTCTTTATTGAGTATAACTGTAACCCTTTTCTCCACTTTTAGCCATTCTTGACAATATGCAGTGGGCGTTGTGCGTTTTTTCCCGATAACGGCCCTCAACGTCTCTACAGACATTCGCAGGGGTGTCGCTTCACGATGTAATCCATCGACATTATCCAAGCCTTCACTGAGAACCCATGTTTTAGCAGGTATCTGTTCGAGCCAAGCACGCAATATCTTACTCGCTGGCAGAGGACCAATGCTCAGCACCGCTTTGGGACGAAGCCGAGTGAGTAAATCTGGATGTGACAATATAAAATGATAATGAGAAATGAGATAAGGATTTAAGTCTGAGAATCCACGCAATGGCGATAGGCCGTCAGTGAGTGTTGGCCAACCTAGTTCAGTTGCTATTTGACCAACAGATGAAGCAAAGCTTTCAGCATTTTGAGGTTGATTGGGTCCGACAATAATTAAACCTCTATCTGCAGACTTTAATTTTTTCGCCAGGTTAATCGCTTCAACCGAAGCACGCGATTCTCTTACCTCTATTAGTGGCTCTATGTTATCGATTAAAGATAACAAATCCAGCTCTTGCATTAAAGTTTGCTCATTTTGATCATCGTTGGGAGCGAGTGGATCACGAAAGGGAAAATTTAAATGGACGGGACCTGCGACAGGATATCGACACCTTTCCCAAGCATGGACCAGTGTCTGTCGTAAATACTTCAAACGGGCAGTTTCAACCGAGGGCATAGAAAGCTCCGTTTCAAGATTAGGATATCTGCCATATAATTTTTGCTGATCTATTGTCTGTCCAGAATGACAGTGACGCAACTCAGGAGGACGGTCGGCGGTCATAATCAAAAGTGGTATTCTTGATTGGCTTGCTTCTATAACTGCAGGATAAAAATTTGCGGCGGCCGTACCAGAAGTGCAAATAAGTACAACTGGGCGATGCTTTTCTTGTGCCAGACCGAGTGCAAAAAATGAAGCCGATCGCTCATCAAGTACTGCTGTGCTTTGGATATTGCGATGACGGGAGAAAGCGAAAGTCAAAGGCGTAGAACGTGATCCGGGCGTAATAACTGCATCACGTAAACCTAATCGAACGAGAACTTCCGCGCATATAGCCCCCCAAAGCGAATTTTTATTTGAGCAACTCAGTTGATCAAAGATCTCTGTTTCATTTTTTCTCCCGCTATTTTGTTTAGGCATTTTTGATCGCGGTTTTTCAGTGAATAGTCTCGAGCAGTGCTCGAAGTTTTAAATCAGTTTCCATTTTCTCCATTTTTGGATCCGAGCCTTGCACGATCCCATTCCCCGCGTATAACCTTGCACTTGATCCGTTTATCAGTGCTGAACGTATGGCAACAACCATCTCCCCATCACCACGGCAATTCAGCCAACCAACAACACCGGCGTATAAACCTCGCTCAAAAGCTTCCAGCTTTTTGATGTCGACCATGGCCTTTTCTCTTGGCGTGCCACCAACCGCAGGAGTCGGGTGAAGAACAGCTAAAATGTCTGTAAGATGCTTATCGCGCGGCATTTCACCGCTAATTGGAGAGCGAAGATGCTGAACATTAGATAATTGCAGGAGCGCAGGGATAGGTTCAATCTGAGCATCGATCCCTATCTCAAGGAGTCGCCTGGCGATGGAATCAATCACAAGCTTATGTTCACGCAAATCTTTTTCACAATTGAGCAGAGCCTGTGCCAAAACCGCATCTTCACTTGCAGTCTGACCTCTCGGCGCAGATCCGGCAATGGCCTCGGTCTTCAACTCTTGCCCCTGGATCTTTAAAAGTCGCTCTGGAGACGCGCCGATAAAACTCTGTTTTTCACCGTTTGCGATCGAGAAAACATAACAATCGGAGTAAATTCTCCGTAATTTATTAAGAGATGCCAGGGGATCGATGGGGTTGCTTCTTTTCATGTCCAACGCACGTGCCAGGACAATTTTATCATAGTCGCCCTCACCTATTTTATCGAGAGCGGTTCGAACCGCTTTTTCATAACAACCTTCTCCACCCACTTCACTAATCGTTCTCTCACTGGGACCGTCCGTTTTTAATATTTTTCTACCTCTACCATAATTAAAAGAAGAGAATTTATGATGAGCTTTCCAAATCCTATCAGCGATGATTTTTAAGTCCGATTCTTCATCAATAAGGATATTGGCAACGGCCCCATATTTTCCCCCACTTCGCGAAACCTGCCACCGTGGAACGAAAACCGTTGATGGAGCAAAGCAACCTTCCTCTGAAGATTCATTATAAAAAGTAAATGCACAGAAAAAATGAGGGCCGCTAAAAGGAATTTCCAGATCACCAGTGGCAATTGAATTTTCAAGAATAGATTGTGTAAACTTCTTTACCGCATTGAATCTACCCGGCCCTTCAAAGGACGCGGATACTATAGCATCGGCGCCCGCGATAGCTTCCTCATGAACACCATTTTCCATGTAAAAGTGAAGTTCATTCTCTTCGTATATTGAATCCAATACAGCTAGTGGATCGATATGCTTGATCTCAAGTGAAATACTCGCCACTTTATAATGATGATCCCGACAGGCTTGTTCTTTACAGTCCCGAAGAAATCGGATTAAAGCATCATGGTTGCGTGCAGTTAAAGGCGGTGGGGATACTACATTCACAGTAAAAAGTAGCCTTAATTAGATTCGTAGAACAGATACAATTGATTATTGTGACCGAGGAAAAAGAATCGTTTTCTCCCCCAAAGTGTTACCCTCGAGACGGGATGACCATGGCAACTCGAGATCCCAGGTGGAGATCTCATTCAGACCTAAAAGTTGATAAATCTTTAATGAAATATCCGGCGTAACGGGAGCGAGTAAAGCTGCCGAAAGACGTAAACTCTCAGCTATCGTCCCCAGCGTTGACTCCAATCTTTTTCGGTCATCCGGTTCATCTGACTTTGCCAGCGCCCAGGGTGCTCTGATTTCGGTATAGCGATTTATTGCCCGGATAAAAGTGAAGGTTCGGTCCAAGGCGGTATGAAATTGCATGCCGTCATATAGATCGACGACCTCTTTACGCGTTGTATCCCAAAGCGTTAAAAGTTCTTTTTCGGGCTCATCCTGCACGGTAACAGGCGGAACCAGACGATCACTATAACGGGCGCCCATATTTAATAGGCGACTCACAAGATTACCGAGATCATTACCAAGATCGCTGTTATAGCGTTTTACAAATTGATCGAGAGAATAATCACTGTCCTGCCCTACATTCATTTCGCGAGTGAAGAAGTAGCGAAAAGCACTGGCTCCATATTCTTTAACGAGAGAAAGCGGATCAATAGTTTCTCCTGTACTTTTAGACATTTTTCTACCTGAAAAATTCCAAAATCCGTGGACTAATAGCGATTGAGGTAAATCAATACCACAAGCATGAAGCATGATGGGCCAATAAATGCCATGCGCAGGGAGTATTATATCTTTGCCAATGACATGAATATTTACCGGCCAATACTCTGTGAATTGATCTGAACCGTATTTGACTGCAGATATGTAATTAATAAGGGCGTCGATCCAAACATAAGTGACAAAACCAGGATCAAAAGGTAATGGGATTCCCCAGGATAACCTTTCAACTGGGCGGGATATACACAGATCATTAATCGGATCTTTAAGAAACTCGAGCACCTGCTTTTGCCTAAAACGAGGAAATATAAAATCGTCGTGAGTCTTTATAAAGTCGATTAACCAGTCCTGGTACTGGCTCAATTTAAAAAAGTAATTGGATTCAACGATTTCAATTACTTCCCCGAATTCCTCAGGCCAGGATCCATCTTTTATACGGTCTTTTTCTTGAAGAAACTGTTCCTGTTTTACGCTATAAAATCCTTTATAATCATCTTTGTATATTTCCTTTTTGTCATAAAGTTCTTGCAGGATAGATTGCACAACACACTTGTGCCGATCTTCTGTCGTCCGAATATAATCATTATTGGAGATCTGCAGTTCGGCGCATAGATCATTAAATTTACTCGCAATATCGTTACATAAATCAATCGGTTTTACCCGTAGCTTATTAGCGCTCTGTTGAACCTTCTGCCCATGTTCATCCAGTCCGGTTAAAAAATATACATCGTCACCGATCATACGCCGGTAACGGGCGATGACATCCGTCAACACCAATTCATAGGCATGCCCCAAATGAGGATCTCCGTTCGCATAAACGATAGCTGTAGTGATATAAAACATTTCCCTCTACCAATCTGATAATAATGAAAGCAGTTACTCTTATTAAAATCACCCGGATGGCAACTCTATGCCATTAATTTGATCTTTTCACTAGCCGCAACTGGGTGACAATTGTATTAATCTATATTTTTAATTTAAAATCAAAGTCGTTGAAAAGGTATAGATGGAAACCCTTCAACCAGAATTAGTTGACATTAGTATTTCTGTATATAATAATTAAATTCTCTAATGCCTAACGCTGCTTCAGCGGTTAAAACTCTGGTTAAAAAAGATCAAAGCTTCGCGAAGAAACGATTAAGGATGCGATAATCCGCATCGCGGGCAATTCTCAAGATGGCATTCAGAGTGTAGGTGGAGTTCTCGCTCGATTAGCCGGCCGGAGCGCACAGGAAGTGATGAGAAAGCAGCGTATCGATGGCCGACCTTGCATGGCCGGGAGTATTTGGCGTTTTCTATGAATGCACGCGTTCTACTAAAAATGATATGGAAAAGATGCTGATTGAAAAATCACAGGATAAAAAAGGAAATCTGAATACGATTGACCGTCTTCAGAAGACTTTCGATCGTATGAAATAATCAAACGCTAAGCCGATTCGTTTAAATTTAAGTTGATTATCTCTTTTATTTTCGCTTTCTCTTTGCTGTTATGAAGGGAAAGTTAAAAACGATCATCGTCGGTACTGGAGGAATGGCCCGACATCATATAAAAATTATGCTTGAACAAACTCGCACCACTCATGTTCAAGCATTCGTAGAGATCAGTGAAGAATCACGTGAGCGAGTCAGGGAGATATATACGAACCTCAAATTGAAGTGTCCTAATTTTTACAACTCGATTAAAGAACTATTAAAAAATGAACCAGAACCTCAGGCTGCCTTCATTATTACTCCTCATAAGTATCATCTGGAGAACGCCTCCGACTGTCTAAATGCCGGTATGGATGTTCTCCTGGAAAAACCAATGGTGATGAATACAAGTGAGGCAAAAAAACTTATTAAACTTCGCAAAAAAACAGGAAAAACCCTCGTTGTCGCTTTTCCCGGAAGTCTTTCACCAGCTATACAAAAAGCAAAAACTATACTTAGCAATGGTGCTATCGGTCGTATAAACGGTGTCTGCGCCTATGCTCACCAAAAATGGAAATCGATCACCAAGGGAACATGGCGGCAAGTACCAGATATTTCCGGTGGCGGATTTTTATTCGATACCGGGTCTCATATGATAAATACAATGGTGGACCTTATCGGTAAACCTATCACTGAAGTGACCGCGTGCTTGGATAATAGTGGTACTAAGGTTGATATAAACGGTGCAGTCATTGGGCGTTTCAAAAGTGGCGAGTTTTTCACAGTGAGCTCGGTGGGGGACTCCATTAGTTGTTTGGGGGAAATACGTATTTTTGGTAACAAAGGCGTTCTCGAAACGGGAATGTACGGTAGATACTTGAAATTGCTAAAGGAGGGTAATACGGAATATGAAGCAGTACCTTTCCCTAAGTCTACTGGTGTTTGGCAACAATTTCTTCGGGTCCTCAATGGTAAGATAGAAAACCCATGTCCTCCTGAAGTTGGGCTTCGATTCGCACAATTAATGGATATGATCTGTCTGAGTGCTGAAAGCGGCAAAACGGTTCAAGCAAAACAAGTGAAATAAAACCCCGGAACCAGAGGGGCACTGCAGATTATACCAGTTATTTAATGGAATCCTGGAAGGAGTGGTGTAATGCAGATTATAACGAGAACTAAAAATATAGTTCCCCCTAAATATCTGAGTTTATTCATAGAATGAACTGATATTTTTTCAGGTACGCGCTTACCAAATAAGCTTGCGAGTAGGATAAAATAGGACCACCACATGAACGATCCCAGCCCGACACCTAAAGAAAGTAAAAAGGCAAATTCCAGGGGACGAACGCGCAAGTGAAGACTGACTGCAATAAGGAGTGAAGTGTAACCTGCCAATCGCATAGGCATTGCCAGTGCGAGATTAAAAGTCGCTTTTAACACGTTATAAAAACCTTTCAGTGGTCCGCCATATTGTATCGTATTAAACCGGGGCGATTGAAAAACTGTCATGCCCATATAGCCCAGAACCAACGCCGCGCTAGTACGATAGAGCCAATCTAAATTTACGGAAAATTTTGCCAACCACCAGACGATAATTGCGGCGAGAAGGGACCATAAAAATTGAGCCAGAGCGATTCCTATACCCGCTGCGGTGCCGCAAACCCAGCCACGGTGAACTGTAATTTGCACGCACCAAACAGCGCCGGATACCATGGTGACAGAAAAAACGAATCCCAGAACAAACCCGATAATAGGGAAAAATAAATTCATTACTATCTAGCCTAAGTAATTTCCTCCTATTATGTGGGGTGACTTCCAAACTTTAAACGTATTGCATTAATCGCAAAATTCGTAGGCCCAGGTATTTAAGCGGGATCACCTTTCATTCTCTGATAGGCGTTTCCCTGAAGCTTGAGATTCTGGAATTACTTCACCGTCGAGACGATATTGTTTCAATTTATTGCGCAGCGTGCGCACTGTAATTTTCAGTAAATCGGCCGCATGCGTCCTGTTCCCATCGGTTGCATGAAGAGCACGCATAATTTGAATCTTTTCCATTTGTTCTAGTGATATGACATCATCTGATCTCGGAGAGGATGCCATTTCAGTCGATTGAGTATTATCGAATGATACACTGCTCTTATTCATGTTGCTTGCAGTTTTATTCTGCCCGAATGAGACCGCATCAAGTGTCCCCATATTTTCTGACATTATAACTGCGCGCTCAACTGTGTTCTGCAATTCGCGAACATTACCAGGCCAATCCTGTTCCTGTAAAAACGCTAACGCCTCAGGTGAAATCTCATCAATTTTGACTCCATGTTTGCGTGCAGCACGCATCGCAAATTGGCGGGATAGTTGATTAATATCTGATTTTCGCTCGCGAAGTGTGGGGTTGGTAATGGGGAATACATTTAACCGATAAAAAAGATCCTGTCGAAATTCACTGCGCTCAACACATTGCGCAAGATTGCGATTCGTTGTAGCCAGGACACGGACGTCTACTTTAATTGTAGTATTACCACCGACGCGTTCAAATTCGCGCTCTTGTATAACACGTAACAGCTTAGCTTGCAAAGCAGGTGAAATCTCGCTCACTTCATCGAGTAAAATTGTTCCCCCATCAGCCAGTTCAAATCTACCTTCTCGGCGCTCCATCGCACCCGTGAAAGCACCTTTTTCATGTCCAAAGAATTCACTTTCGATTAAAGTGTCTGAGATCGAGGCACAGTTAACTTTTATAAAGGGCTTGTCCGCACGGTCACTTGCCTTGTGGATTTCATTCGCAACAAGCTCTTTCCCGGTTCCACTTTCACCCTGAATGAGAACCGTAGCCCCGGTTGGTGCCACTTTATGAATAAGTCTACGCAAACTGTTTATCGCGCGGCTACTCCCTAAAATCTCCGTATCCTGATCGTCAATCTGATTATAAAAACGATTGAGACTAAGTATATGGCTATACTCTTCTGCTTTCTTTACGATAATGTCTATTTGGCTACTATAAAAAGGTTTAATAATATAATCAAAAGCACCCGCTCGCATGCAGTTCACGGCTGATTCAACTGAAGCGTACCCCGTCATCATCACAATTAAGGGTGCATTCTGCTTCTTTGAAAAAGTCCGTAGTAAATCCGTACCATCACCGTCCGGTAATCGAACGTCCATAAACACAAGATCGAAAACATCATTCGCTAGACTGTGATCTGCACTGGCAATAGTGTCCGCCGTGGCAACACTGTAATTATTATTTATCAGCTGCTCTTGCAGCGATTTCCTAATCGCCAATTCATCATCGATGACTAATATTTTCTCTATCGCCATGGTTAGGGACTTTAGGCTGTCTTGTGTTTCTTATGATCCGAAACTTTAAATGTACGCCTTCTAAAGGAGCTTAATAATTACTCATTTAGTTAGATAGTTGTTATAAAAAGTAAGGTCGAGAGGTTTCACGCTCTATTAATAGTTTATTCTAAGTATAAATATGTTTTTAGACAGAATTCTATTATCACAGTACGCTGAACGACGTAAACATGGATATCATGAAGTGAAAACTAAAGAAAAGCTAATGTGAGTATAGACCGTTATTAATGACTCACGATGATAAAATCTTCTTTAAATTATTTCACAAATCATTTATAGTCAGGATTATATATCATATATTTTAGCTTAAAAAACTCTTTATTGAGATATAACGATCATTAATAAGAGTTGCAATCCTACACTTAAATTTAAAAGAGTTCTTGGCTCCAATAAAAGTAGAGGATATATAATAAGTCGCACTTGAAAATCAGAAAATGAGCCAAAATTACAACTTGGAAGATGTGGATACTCGCTATCCCAATGATGTCGCTGAAGAGATAGTCGCTCTATATCAACACTGCTTTCCTGATACAGATGCTTCATTCATCCTCCCATTATTTGATGATGTGAAAGGCATGTTTGCCGGTGAGTACCAAAATTACCAGGCGATGGATACCATCTATCACGATCTGGAACATACGCTTCAAGCGACGCTCTGTTGGGTGCGCCTGATGAGTAACCGACAACTCCTCAAGGTGGAGCCAGTCATCAAACCCAAGGAGTTTCAGATTGGATTAATAGGCATTCTATTTCATGATGTCGGTTATTTAAAAATCAGGGAAGACAAAGAAGGCACGGGCGCAAAATATACGTTTGTTCATGAACGGCGCAGTTGCGAAATTGTCGATATATATCTATCAGATAAAGAATGGAATAAACGCGATATTTTTGCCGTTCAGCACCTCATAAGTTGCACGGGTCCCCGAAGTAATATTAACACGATACCCTTTCATGATAAAGCTGAACGTCTAATGGGTGAAGCTGTTTGTACCGCAGATTACATCGGTCAGATGAGTGATTACAATTACATCCAAAAATTACCAGCCCTGTATCTTGAATTTGAAGAATCAGATGACTACCGCGAAATCCCAAAAGACAACCGTCTATTTAAAAGCAAAGAAGAGTTACTGACTGGTACGCCCTACTTTTGGGAACAAATCGTAATTCAAAAATTAGAAAATGACTGTGGTGGCTTATTATACTATCTTTCGGATCCTTATCCCGATGGCAGGAACCCCTATATTCAAAAAATAGAAGAAAACGTCTCTAAGGTCCGCGAAATCTGTTCTTCAAACGGGAGCAATAAAGCCTGATCATAGGATTTAGATAGACACTGTGATCGATGATCCTATCATGTGGGCTGCATGTTAGCGGTTGTTTCATCTGGAACTTTACATGGCATTGAAGCCTTGCCTGTCCAGGTTGAAGTTAATTCAGGGGAGAGAGGAGAGCCTAAAATTATTCTCGTGGGGTTACCTGATGCCGCGGTAAAGGAGTCCAACGACCGTGTTGTCTCAGCTCTAAGCAACAGCGGTTTTAGCAGGCCTCATACGCGCACGACAATAAATCTAGCTCCAGGAAATATCCGAAAAGAAGGCTCCACTTATGATCTTCCCATTGCCCTGGGCATACTGGCCTCAACCGGTCAAATACAAGCACCTGATTTAGACGATTATTTAATTGGCGGAGAACTTAGTTTATCTGGAGAAACGCGACCGATAAAAGGCGCACTGGCAATGACTATCCTTGCTCGAGAACAAGGTAAGGCCGGTCTCCTGCTACCACCGCAATCAGCACACGAAGCGGCTTTCGTTGAGGGGGTGGCTGTTTATAGTGTAGGTTCACTTGTTGAGGCCTGTGATTTTCTTACGGGTAGAAAACAACTAGTTCAATGCGAACATTCCAAAGATATAGGAAGTAATCGCAATCTTGTGAGTGACTACGATGTGGATTTCTCTGAAATAAAGGGACAGCAATCACTTATTAGAGCAGTGGAAGTCGCTGTCGCGGGTGGGCATAATATTCTTATGATCGGCCCTCCAGGTTCTGGAAAATCCATGGTCGCCAAGCGAATTCCCACGATTATGCCGGAGCCTACTCAGGAAGAATTTCTTGAAATCCTCAGCGTTTATTCTGCAGCGGGAAAGACCTTAAGCAAAGACCTGAATGCATGGCAACGGCCATTTCGCAGTCCACACCATACGATCAGCGACGTCGGGTTATTAGGAGGAGGTACCATTCCCGGACCAGGAGATCTCTCCCTCGCTCATAACGGGGTTCTATTTCTCGATGAATTGCCGGAGTTTAAAAGATCTGCTCTTGAAGTTCTGAGGCAACCCCTGGAAGACGGGGAAGTTACTATATCCCGAAGTGCCGGGAGGATCACCCTTCCCTGCTCTACCATGCTTGTGGCCGCAATGAACCCCTGCCCCTGTGGCTATCTGAGCGATCAAAAGCGGGAGTGTCGCTGCACCGTTACCGTGCGCGGATCAGTGGCCCGCTTCTGGATCGCATAGATATTCATAGCGAAGTTCCATCTCTAACGATAGAAGAAATGCGCAATCATAAACCAGCCCAACCATCTAAGGATATTCGTGAACGCGTTAGAAAATCACGGGACATCCAAATCCAACGTTTTGCGGGCACAAAAGCTCACTGCAATGCACGCATGTCCCACGCTCATATTCAAAAGTATTGTCCTATCGATGATTCCCTCGGGACTCTTCTTCAACAGGCTATGGATCAATTACACTTATCGGCGCGCGCTTACGATCGCATCCTAAAAGTTTCACGGACTATCGCAGACCTCGCCGAATCGGAAAACATCGAAGCCACCCACCTCCTCGAAGCCATACATTATCGCAGCCTCGATCGAAGCCTTTTTTATTAATCCTGTCTTCAGATCAGAATGAAGTATTCGTTATTCTATAAGCTTTTGCTATTAACTGTCTCAGTAATTTTAATAAACAGCGCTTGCTCTCCACCGATCAAAATTGAACGGACTGATTACCCGTTACCCGAAGATGTTGAATTCACCGATGCCGAACCTGGAAATAGAGGCGAAATATTCATATTATCCGGTTCTTCAGAACCCAAATCTTTTAACTTTCTATTAATTGGAGATGCATACTCCAGTGAGGCTGTGAGGCGCATTTACGATGGACTCATAAATTATGATTACATTGAAGAAAAATTTACTCCCGGGCTCGCTAAATCCTGGGAGGTTTCAAATGACAACAAATCCTATACTTTTCACCTTAGACGCGGAGTACTTTGGAGCGATGGTAATCCCTTCAGCGCGGATGATGTTATATTTACCTTTGATGCAATATTTGCCAAGAGCCCGAATCCAAAAACGGGTGTCTTAGAACCACGATATCCCAGCCGTTATATAGGCCAATACACCATTGCGGGCGAACCTATTAAGTATGAAAAAATTGATGATTACACGATACGATTAACTACGGCTGACATCTATGCTCCATTTATTAACGATGTCAGTTTTTTAATTATATTACCAAAACACAAACATTATGAGGCATTTGAGGATGGTTCCCTCCAAAAACAATTGACTACTCAAACCGCTATTGAAACGCCCCATGAAATTGTTGGAACGGGTCCATTTACCATCTATTCTTACCGTCCTGGTGAGCGACTTGTCCTTAAACCTAATCTTCACTACTGGAGAGCCGACAAAAATGGCCAACGCCTCCCCTATGTCGACTTTCTCATTTACAAATATGTAGCTGATGCTAACACCCAGACAGTCCTCTTTGCCACAGGTCAAACCGATGCTGCAGGTATCAGCGCAACAAATGTCGCCTGGGTTTCAAAAGCTGAGAAACGCTTTGATTTCACTATTCACGACCGCGGACCTGATACGGGTATAAGTTTTATTTGGTTTAATATGCACTCCGGTAAAAATGAGAACGGTGACTATTATATGGAACCGCATAAACTCAATTGGTTTCGCAACCAAAAATTCCGTCAGGCTGTTTCCCATGGACTTGATCGACCAGGTGTCGTAAAAGCGGTTTATTTTGGAAGAGCCGAACCGCTCAGTTCGATAATAAGTCCTGCCAATAAAAAATGGCACAACCCTAACACAAAGAAATATGACTATAATCCTGATAAAGCTAAACAACTTCTCAAAGAAGCCGGTTTTACCTATCGTAATGATGGCATCCTTACCGATGTAAATGATATTCCGGTTGAATTTGAACTGTTAGTTCCCGATGGAAACCAACGATCATCGGCTATATCCACTACATTTATGGAGAATATGAAAGCTATAGGGATTGATTTAAGGCTCTCCTATATTGACTTTGGGGCTTTAATTGACCGGACGAGTAAAACCTTTGCTTATGATGCCGCGATGATTGGGTTTACCGGTGGCGGCGATCCTTCGGGCGGGAAAGCTTTATACCGCAGTGATGGATTTCTTCATCTATGGCATCCAGAACAAAAAGAACCAGCAACACCATGGGAAGCTCGCATTGATGAATTAATTGACGCTCAAGAGCGAACGTTTGATGAAACAAAACGGATTGAAATTATACACGAGATGCAAAATATTTTCAGTGAACAAATACCACTTATTTACCTTGTAACACCCAATGCCTACTCTGGTGTAAAAAACAAATGGGAAAATATCCAAGTACCGCCCATTGGATCAATAATCTGGAATTTGGATGAAATATGGACTCTAAAAGATAATGGTTAAATTTCTTTTCAAGCGGATCCTTGCGATAATACCACTTTTATTTGGGATCACATTTCTAGTATTTATTCTCATGTATGCGGCACCGGGAGATTTTTTAAGTGAAGCAAGAGCATCGAAAGATATATCAAAAGAAAGAATTGAAGCGATGGAACGCGAGTTCGGTCTCGATAAATCCTGGCATATTCAATACGCGTTATGGCTAAAAAATGTATTAATCTTAAATTTAGGTGAGTCCTGGGCATATAAAATCCCAGTTGAAGATCTTATAGGTCAACGTATAATTGCAACGCTCGTTCTTTCTATTACCTCACTTTTTTTTGCGTGGTCAATTGCCATTCCTCTCGGGGTGTTAACAGCAATTTATAAAGACTCTATATTTGATCGCATTACTTCGATTCTCGCTTATGCAGCACTTTCAATTCCGGAATTTTTCTTGGCTCTTCTTGCCGTATTTTTTGCGGCTTCTACCGGTTTATTTCCTATTGGTGGCCGCACGTCGATCGGCCATGATTTTTTAGCGCCACTTGCTCAATTCTTTGATTATATTTATCATCTTATATTACCAACAATAGTCCTTGGAATTGGTAGTATCGCAGGGATGATGCGCATTATGAGAGCTAACTTTCTTGATTACCTGCGAGCAGAATTTGTTACTACGGCCAGGGCAAAAGGTGTGCCCGAAGGTTGGGTTATGTTTAAGCATGTTCTACGCAATGCTATAAATCCTTTAATTAGCGCATTTGGATTTGCATTTTCTGGCCTCCTTTCAGGCGCTCTCCTCGTTGAAAATGTGATGAATTACCCTGGCCTTGGACAGCTCATCTATAGTTCATTTTTAAAACAGGATCAATATGTTGTGATGGCCGCTGTCGTCATTGGGTGTGTGATGCTGATGCTTGGTAATCTCCTGGCCGATCTCCTTCTTGGGTGGACTGATCCACGAATCAGACTGGAAAAATAATTTATCTCATGACAAATGGTATAATTAAGGAACTATTGCACCGACCGCTGGGGTTATTCGTTTCAGTAATTCTTATACTTTTATATCTCTGCGCAGTATTTGCCCCTTTTCTGGCTCCTTATCAAACTTCCGATCAAAATTTAGATAAAAGCTTTCACCCACCTTCTGGTATTCTTTGGAAGGATGGTAGTTTTCACGTAAAAATATACGAAAATATAGATCCTACTGCAGCACGCTATGAAGTGATTCAAGGAAGTACTATTCCTATTAAATTTTTTGCTAAAGGATATAATTATAATCTCTTTGGATTTATCCCCATGCAAAGACACTTGTTTCAATTGGAAACAGATGAATCCCAACCTCAAATATATATCTTAGGCAGTGATGTTACAGGTCGAGATGTCTTTTCAAGATTATTATACGGTTCTCAAATTTCACTAAGTATAGGTCTTATAGGCATTACTATTACAATGCTCTTAGGATTTCTTGTCGGAGGATTATCCGGATATTTTGGTGGTAAATTTGATTTTTTTGCCATGCGTTTTGTTGAGTTCTTAATGGCCATTCCCGGGCTTTATTTACTCTTAGCCTTACGATCAGCTCTAGCACAGCATTTTGAATCTGCACAGATGTATTTGATGATAGTCATTATCCTAGCCTTTATAGGTTGGGCGGGAACCGCACGCATCATAAGGGGCATGTCCCTGTCTATTCGGAATAGACAATTTGTTTATGCTGCAGAATCAATGGGCCAATCCACGATAGTTATTTTGTTTAAACACATACTCCCAAATCTTACCAGTTACCTTCTCGTTGCGGCCACATTAAGTATTCCGGGGTACATCTTAGGTGAAGCGGCCCTTAGTTTTCTGGGATTAGGGATTCAGGAACCATCCGCATCTTGGGGACTTATGCTGAAACAGACCCAAGAAGACATGAAAGTGTTCATGTTAAATTTTTGGTGGTTGTTGACACCTGGTCTGGCCATATTTATCACTGTAATCGCTTTCAATGTACTGGGAGATACATTACGTGATATTGTCGACCCCAAGATGAAAGTGTGAATGGTTTAATTCGATATAAATTTAAATTAGTAATGGAAGAAACTGAGCAAACACTACTTGAAGCGAAAGATCTCGAAATAACGTTTCACGGGCGTGATGAAAAGACGGAGGCAGTTCGTGGTATTTCATTTTCCTTAAAGGACGGCAAAGTCCTCGCGATAGTCGGTGAAAGTGGTAGCGGTAAAAGCGTGACCGCGCTATCCCTCACCCGCCTCTTACCTGAACCACCCACTTGCACCGTAAGCGGTGAAGTGGATTTAATGGGGAAAGATCTGCTCACAATTTCAAAAAAGGAAATACGAAAAGTACGTGGAAAGGAAATTGCGTATATCTTTCAGGAACCCTCGACATCGCTTAATCCCGTATTTTCCATTGGTTATCAAATTGCAGAAGCAATTAAACTTCATCTTCCCGAAGTAAAAAATATTCAGGAGCGCGTGGTCGATTCATTGCGAAGAGTCGGTATTCGCGATCCGGAAAAGCGATATAAAGATTATCCTCATCAATTAAGCGGGGGTATGCAGCAGCGTGTTATGATAGCTATGGCCCTCGCTTGTGAACCACGCATTCTTGTCGCTGACGAGCCCACGACTGCCCTCGATGTCACGATTCAGAAGCAGATCATGGACCTTTTAAAGGAACTTAAGGATAATCTCGGAATGTCTATTATTCTTATCACCCATAATTTCGGGATTATCGCTGATTTTGCCGATGATGTAATTGTCATGTTTCGCGGGAAAATTGTCGAATCAGGATCAGTTGATTCGGTATTGAATAACCCTCAACACCCCTATACCAAGGCCCTTCTCGCCTGCATCCCGCAAATTGGAAAAAAACAAGACCGCCTTACGACCATCGATTACGCCCAGTTAGATGCATAATTTCTTTATTAAATACTAACTTTATATGACTGAAATAGATAACGGAAATACGCTGCTTGAAGTCAGCAATCTAAAAGTACATTTCCCTGTTATGAGTGGAATACTCCGCCGAACAGACAACTCTATTCGCGCTGTTGATGGTGTTTCATTTAAGATTGATCGAGGCAGCACCGTAGGGCTGGTAGGAGAAAGTGGCAGCGGCAAAACAACGATTGGCCGAGCCCTGGTAAAATTGGCACCCATCACTGAAGGCTCAATATTATATGAAGGTGAAGAAACGACAAAGCTGAGTGCTAAATCCTTTTTTCCTTACAGAAAAAAGATCCAGATGATATTTCAGGACCCCTACAATTCATTAAATCCCCGTCTTACGGTTTATCAAATTATTTCAGAACCGATGGAAATTCACTTCACCGATTGGGATAAAACGCGTAAACGGAAACGCGTCGAGGAGTTGCTGGACAAGGTCGAGCTTGAACCTAAGCATATCGACCGTTATCCACACGAATTCAGCGGAGGGCAAAGACAACGCATAGGTATCGCGCGTGCCCTTGCCGTTGAACCCGATTTTATTATCTGTGATGAGCCAGTGAGCGCACTCGATGTCTCAGTACAGGCTCAAATCATCAATCTACTTCAAGATTTGCAAGATGAGTTGGGGCTTACCTACCTTTTTATCGCCCATGATCTGGCCGTTGTTGAACATATAAGCGACGAGGTGCTCGTTATGACCGAAGGTAAAATTGTCGAACATGCCGACGCCAAAACGATCTACGAAAATCCTCAAGATGAGTACACGAAAAAGCTGCTTTCTGCAGTACCGAAACTCTCAACACGTTCCGGGTAATTTTTAAAATAACCTCACCTTAACTCAAGGGATTAGCCTTCTTTAAAACGGCTGATAAGGAATCCGCCGATGAGAATTTGAAGCGGGTGATAACACATCAAGGGAAGCAGAACGAGGCCAAGTTCAGGCGCGTCTACTGAATTATTGACCGCGGTAAATATAGAAGTCGCCATAGGCACTCCCGCGGCAAGTGTTTTTTGTGAAGCACAGAAGAAAGCAGTAATACCTACCGAATGATTAAATTTAACTAATTTAATTCCACCAAAGGCCAAACCCTTAGCGATCATCAATAAGATAGCTGAGATGATCAGAGAACTGATAACAATAGACAATCCCTGCTCTTTCCAGACACCGCTTTTTATCGAGCCACAGAAAGCAACATAAAGCATATAAAAGATCATGCTCATATTAAACCGCCCGATCCCTTTCTTGTGTGATTGTGCAAGGTCTTTTAAAAACGGCCGCACGGTTTGTCCTACGATCATCGGCAAGAGAATGAGCATAGCGATTTTGGCAAGAAGTGGCCCTAGAGGAATGGACTGTCCAGTGGCACTTGATAAGAGCCAGGCTGACCAGGTAGGGACAATGAACACACCCAATATATTAGAGAGGGACGTATTAAATATAGCTCCACCTACATTACCCCCTGCAAGACTCGAAAATAATACCGCGGTTGAGATAGTCGTAGGTAAAATAGAGAGAAATAAGATTCCAATACGCAATTCTGGTTCAATATATTCGGCAAAAAGATTAACGAGTAAAAATGCCAGAAGTGGGATAACAATAAAATTAAATATTTGGACAAAGAGATGAAGTTTCCATTCCAGTATGTCATTTTTAAATTTTTCAGTTGGCAATAAAACACCCTGAAAGAAAAAAATGGCCAACACGCCAAGTTTAGTTGTGATTTCACTTTTTAAAATTCCTCCATGCGCCCCTATATCAGGAAAGATCCAGGCAGCACCTATGGACACAATTAATCCTAACAAGAATCCGTTTATTGGTAATTTCATATTAAATTGATTTCTCCTCTATAATCATAATCAGAAATTAATAGAATTAATTTTTAATGAGCGCTAAAATACCCGTGGATCTTCTCCCTGTTAAATTTCATTACATTATATACTTACTCTGTTTTTCTTCGCTTAAATACACTGATAATAAATACCCACAATTCTTTTAACTCATCGAACTTAAAGACCCAGAGTAAACTGAAGTAAAATATTATAGCAGTTGGCATAATTATAAATACTGCAATTATCGCGGCCAGTTTCGGGTCTGATATCGAGCTGTGCACTCTGCTCCAGAAAAAAGCAGTTATGCAACTCATAGTGAAACCAGCGATTATTATTTTTATAATAGGTAATGCTATACTACCAAATTTCAAAGTTGGTATCTTTTTACCTAGCATCCAATAGAGAACAAAAGTATGAACAACTGATGCTAATACGTTGGCAATGGCTAAGCCAATTACACCTAGTGGGCCCATAAGAATTAAACTGAAAAATAAATTGACGATAAAATTCAAAATCGCCAATCGATAAGGAGTTCGCGTGTCTTTCAGCGCATAAAATCCTCGCGTCGTAAAACCACCGATTGCGTAAAACGGAAGTGCCAGCGCCAAGGTAAAAACGACTGGCATTGTTTGCATTACATCATTTGACTTGAACATACCCCACACAAAAAGAAGATTCAGAATAGGTTCACGCAGAATAATTAATCCCATCGCCGCTGGAATAGTAACAGCGGTTATCATCCTTACTCCTTGATGAAATACACTGGTAAAACCGGGTAAATCTTTACGCGCGATAAACTGCGATAGTGACGGAAAAAGTACCGTTGTTATGGCAATAGCAAATACACCTAAGGGAAGTTCAAGTAAACGATTGGCCAGGTAGAGTATTGAAACTGCTGCATCGTCTAACCAGAAGGCAAGAAAACGCGTCACGACGATATTAATTTGATAGATTGCAGCTCCTGCGAGTCCAGGTAGATAGAGGGAAACGAGCTCATTCATTCGTGCCGTTCGTTTAAGATCAAATGCCGGATGCCACCCTTTGCGATTGAGTGAAACTGCGGGTAAAATCAGCTGGAAAATACCACCGATAATGACCCCACCACATAAATAAGCTACTCTCTCGATCGAAGATTCCCCTAAATAAAATCCAAACCCACCGAGGGATACAATCATCGATAGATTGAGCCAAACAGGTGATAAAGCTGCCAACGTGAATCGCTTTAATACACTTAAGCCAGCATGGATAATAGCTGCCAAACAGATCAATACGAGGTAGGGTAACAATACGATACCTAATTCAACTCCCAAGTACCATCGATCATTAAGTCCAGGAACGAAATCAATGGCGACGAGGGTCAGCCCGAGCGTTGCCACGACGATTAACAGGATGAACAGAACACGCGTAAGCACTTGATTGATAAATAGAAATGCACCTTTTTCCCCGTTTTCTTCCAATTCCTCTGTGAGCGTCGGAACAAGAGCTGCATTTAAAGCTCCTTCACCCAATAGTCGCCGGAATAAATTAGGTAATGTAAACGCAAGGATAAATGCTGAATTTAATGCCGTCGTACCAAAAGAGGCAAAAATTAATATATCTCGCAACAGACCCAAGATTCTCGAGCCAATAGTTGAAATTACTACGAGAAAAATGTTTAGAAAATTTTTAGGCATGGATAACAACGGGAAAGATGATCCGAAGTAATGTTAAAGTCTGATGAAAGAAAAAAGAGCTGATACTAACAATTCAAATATTTCACAGCTCATCAATATAAAGAAAACAGCTAAGTCAAAAATTCTGGTAAATACCGGCGCATCGACCAGCAACCCCAGATTATGAATAGACGAGCCGTTATGTAATCTATTAACTGGGATTCTCTCAATCCCGAATAGCCCGGTTATTGGTTAGTATTCAGGGCTCGATTAACGGCGCCGGCGCTTTTTAAAAACAATCTCAACAGCCTTGTCTAATCGTGAAAATATAAATACACGTTGAATGGAGGAACTTGAAATGTGTATTTTCATGGATTTACCAGCTGCTTGAACCTGTTTTACAGTATTGAGAATCATATTCAGGCCCATGGAATCAATAATTCGGGCCGAATTCAGGTCCAGCTTTAGTTCATCCCAGTTAGCTGGTTTATGTTTTTTAATTATACGGTTGATATTATCACTAAACTCTTCGGCGTTTGTGCTTAGGACATCTCCTTTTAGGGTAATCGTCAGATTATGCTTTGATCGATTTAAAACATCTTTGATCATCAATCTTAATTATTCATCGCGAGTTCAAAATGAGACTGGTTCCGTCGTTTTCTATGGAACATTTATCACACAAATTATCAATGATCGCCAAGCCAAGATGAGAACCATCAAGCGCTTTCATCTTTTCCACTCTTTCAGTAATATCAAAGCCGTGACCATGTCCTGGATCATCGATCCTTACCCGTATACGCCCTAGTTTTTGATTGACTGTAACTTGAATAGTACACGTCTTCTCCGGCGACTTATCACAACCATAAACTAAGGCGTTTAAGACTGCTTCTCGACAACAGAGTAATACATCGTAGATTTTATCCCCCAATTCTTCTGACAGCGAAAACTGTAAACTGCGGCGCCAAATCCTTTGAAGCCGATCTATGTCTTTGAATTCATCACCAGAATATTGTTCAAAGATAAGCGGGTGATATAAGTTTTCGAGGTCTGATTCCTGATCTATTTGGTAATGCATAACTAAGATATCATCGGGGGGTTGATTGACAATTCTATTACAGACTTCGTCACTCGAGGACAGAAGTTTATAGATAAGACTAAATGGATCAATCCTTAAATAATCTGCGTAATCGGTGAGCCCATCAGTGCATATGTAGAACCCAGCTAAATCATCCAATGATAATGACTCTATTCCAAACGCTTCTACGGGGAACCAGCCGAGGGGCGAATAATTCCTCATCGTCCTTCGGCAACTTCCATCGCGATAACATATCCAGGGAGGTGGAAAGCCACAATTAATCATATGCACTTTACGCGATTTATTTTCAACTACTGCGGCACAAATCGCCAATGATGACTGAACCCGAAAATCTCCACTATCAGATTCATCAACATCGGGGATCCATTCCTTCCCAAGGATGCGATTGAATAGCTGAAGTACATCCTGCAGTGAAGTATTATGCTCAAGTAATCCCCGCATCATGCCTTGAAAATATGCGGAGACAAAAGCCGCCCTCACGTCGTGCCCGGAGACGTCTCCCGCAAGAAAAAGATATCTCTCATCACCAATCGGCAATACATTAATGAAGTCCCCTCCTACCTTATAGAGGGGTCGATAGTAATATTTAAAATAAGGTAAAATTTCCGGAGCACGAACAGCCTGAAATATCTGATTCATTCTCCCAACCGCCCCAACCTCCTGATCTGTAGCCAAAAGCTGGCGATTGCGTATCGTTCTCTCCACTCCCCGTGATATTGCGCCCCTTAAAGCCTGTCGGGACACTGGTTTTTCAAGGTAATCACTGGCGCCACTACGTAGTGAATCACGAACAAGATTTTTTTCTCCCTCCGCAGTGACAATGATCGTAGAAAGACTGCTATCTTCCCCCATTACCCAATCCAGTAAATCAAGCCCAGATTTAACCGGCATACGAAAATCAGTTAAGACGCAATCAATATGAAGAATTCCTTTCTTCAAGATCATCGCTTGCGCCTCATCTACACACGTGGCAGAGAGAACGTGGTAATCCATCTTCCTCAGACTCATGCTGAAATATTTGAGTCCCGAAATATCATCGTCGACTACCAATATTGTTGGCTTGTTGTTCTGAGGGTAAGTCATAATTGGACGATTAAATTTAGAAGAATAAAATACATTCAAGATCTGAGCAAATCAGGTAAAGATCTGTTATCGTGAAAGTAGCATAGTTTATTTAATATTTTAATCCAGTAATCTATATATAAATCATTTCACATAACATTTAAAAATAATTCCCCATTTTTATAATATTCGGGGAAATGGGCATAGATGTTCATTAACCAGACGGGTGTTCTATTTCGATTGCCCTGTGAGCCATATTTAACAATTTTTAATATTTTAATGAATAAGCGCTTAAATTCACTTGTAGAAACTTTCCCCACCCTGGAATCCTGCCGGAATGAGATAGAGCAGGCTTTTGATATACTGCATGAAGTTTACGCCAACGAGGGAAAATTACTCCTATGTGGAAATGGTGGCAGTGCTGCTGATAGTGATCATATCGCAGGTGAACTCCTCAAGGGCTTCACACGTCCACGCCCCCTTGATGATGCCTGGAAAACGAAATTAGGACCAGATATCTCAGATAAGCTACAGGGAGCTTTACCGACCATTCCTCTAACCGGTTTTAATTCTTTTCACAGTGCGTTTAACAATGACTGTGATCCCTACTACAGTTTCGCCCAACTAACATGGGCACTGGGCAAAGCTGGAGATTCACTCCTCGGAATCAGCACTTCAGGTAATTCTAAAAATGTAATCTATGCGACAATCGTTGCTCGCGCAAAAGGACTAAAGACGATTGGATTAACCGGGCAGAGTGGAGGCCAACTTTTGGACAAAGTAGATGTATGTATCCGCGCTCCTGCATCGGAGGTCGAGAAGGTGCAAGAATTCCATCTGCCTATTTATCACTGTTTGTGCCTCATGCTGGAAGATGCCTTTTTCGCATAAAGTAAAAACATGACCTGTGAAGCTACAAAAAAATCCTATTTTATCTCTCCCGAAGGATCTATATAAACACTGTCAAAGCGTTTTTGAATTAGTAGCTAATGCTTCGGGACATGCCTTCCTTGTTGGTGGTTGTGTGCGTGATGCCCTTTTAGGGCTCCCGAGCAAGGATATTGATATCGAAGTTTTCGGTTTAGATGAAGAAGTATTAAAAAATCTTCTTCAAGAAAATTACACTCTCATAGAGGTTGGGAAATCTTTCGGTGTATTTAAAATACTCGGGGGTAATATCGATATATCCCTTCCACGACTGGAATCGAAAACAGGCCCCGGTCATAGAGGTTTTACGGTTTATGGCGATCCTCATCTCACGCCGGAAAAAGCTGCATTGCGACGTGATTTCACGATGAATTCAATTCTATGGGACTTTAAATCAGGAGAATTAATTGATCCCTACCGAGGTCGTGAAGATTTACAAAAAAGTATACTTCGCCATACCGGTCCTCAATTTCCTGAAGATCCTCTCCGTGTTCTGCGAGCGATGCAATTTGCTGCTCGGTTCAATTTAGTGGTAGCTCCTGAAACAATTGAACTTTGTAAAAATATTTCTCCTGAAACCCTATCCAAAGAACGTATCTTTGAAGAATGGAAAAAGCTAATTACGAAAGGCGCAACTCCTTCATTGGGATTACAATTTCTCCGAAATTGTGGATGGATTCAATATTATCCTGAACTCTTTGCGATGATAGGTTGCAAGCAAGATACCACCTGGCATCCGGAAGGTGATGTCTGGACGCATACTTTGCACTGCATGGACGCCTTTGCGCGGGAGCGTCTCGATGACTCTGAGGAAGATCTTATCGTCGGGTATGCTGTTTTATGCCATGATATGGGTAAACCCGCGACAACCGTATTAGAAGATGGTCGCATTCGATCCCCGGGACATGAATCGCTGGGAAAATCGCTGACGCGAAATTATCTTGCGCGTATAACAGATCAAGAAGAACTGATTGAAGCTATTGTTCCTCTTGTCGGCAATCATATGCGTTCAGTAGAATTATTCCAATCGAATGCAGGGGACTCTGCGATACGTCGCCTCGCACATAAGGTCAAACGCATTGATCGGCTAGTACGAGTGGCTCGTGCCGATGAACAAGGTCGGCCGCCTAGATCCCATGATTTAACAGCGGTAAATTGGTTATTGAGCCGTGCCAATGCATTGAAGGTCAAGGACTCAGCACCCGAACCTTTAATCCTTGGCCGTCATCTTATAGACATCGGCCTAAAACCAGGTAAATACTTTGGAGAAATTCTCAGTCAATGCTATGACGCTCAACTGGAAGGATCATTTCTTGATCTTGAAGGTGGGAGAAAATATGCCGCTCACCTGATTGAGAACAAGGATAAAAAATCGAACGAGAATTAATATTATATGTATTCAGCTGTAAATACTGGATCAAGTTGATTTCTCGTTATTTTCATCGTCTTCTGAAACAGCAATTTCAACTCCCCCGCTGACCACAGACACCTTTTCCTCATCATTAGATTCTATTACCGATTCACTCATTGATTTTTTAATTTCCTCTTTTACCAATGACTCAGAATTCACAGCTTCTTCCGATGCAGTATCAGGTATAATATTAACCTCTTCAATCGAGACAGAATCTGATGCTGCATCTTCATCCGATGATAAATTATCTTCACTCTCTTTTGTTTTAGCCTCTGTTGCATTATCTGCCATAGAGAGCGGAGAATCTTTAGCCTTGGATCGTGGGGGAGAGGCATAAAGGCTACCGTCTTCATACTCGACAACATAGCCTTCCGCTATCAGCCAGAACAAATCCTGACGCATGAGATGTAGTTTTTCCTTAATTTCAGGCGGTAGTTCCTTTGATTCCTCACCCTTACTTTCGTTACTTGAGGGGGATTCAGTGCCCGATTCCATTTTCTTAATTCCGAGAAAAGATTCCTCTATATCAGCTACTTTGGGACGTGACTTTTTCACAATAAAATCAATCAAAGCTTGAACTGAATCGGCAAAATTCTGGCCTTCCATTTGAAATCTACGTTTAACTGCACAGATATAGGAAATTCCATGTGATCCTTTTTTATAGACATTAATTTTCAAGCGACGCAATCGGCCTCGTAGATGATTCGCAGATTCAAGTGGAAATCGACGTTGAGATTCAAGATGAAATTCAATTGATCGTCGAACCGCGCTATTAGTCGGCATTGATGATAGTAATTTTCCTGATAAGCGCACTGAAGAGACAGCTCTTACAATCGAACCGATCTTATTCTCGTACAAATATTTTCCCGCGCTCTTTAAGTTATCAAAAGTTGGCGGATCATTTGAATTCTCTGCATCCTTTAAGATATAACTTGTCTGGGTGGTCATTTTCTGAAGCCATCCTTCAATAACTTCAGGATCTTTGATCGCTTCAATTTTTGAAACAAAAGACTCAAAAGACATATTCGCCAGACGGCTGGCATGGTGCTGTTCAATAAATTCCTGATAGCGGTGATAATTAGGTGGGCCAAGTAATTCTCCGGTGATAGAACATCGGTTGACCATTACAAAATTACCTTTCGGGGGATCAATTGTCTTAGTCTCTATTTTAAAATATTGATCCGTGAAATTATCAAAACAATGTTCGAATGCTTTCTGTTCGCCTTCAAAAGGGCACCCGTCAGCTAAAGCAATGTAGAAACGCCCCAGACTTTCATCTTTCACAGCGACAGGACGTATCATCGCAACAAAGCGATCGGGTTTTGCTAGAATAAGACGAGTAATATCAAATAACTCGTAAGTTTTATTAGATGCGCGAATCGCTTTCACCAGAGCTTTGAAAGCTGTATCATCGGGATAAAAAATAACATCAGCGAGCGGTTTAAATGGCGGCGCGCTTTCTGCGCGCTTTTCGGTGCGCTGAGCTTGCCTCGGTCTGCGATCACGGCGAGAACTTGCAGATGAACCAGAACGCGAGGATTTACCTGCCGTTTTCTTGGTATATTTATCTACTGTCGACGTGTTATCTGCATCACTCCACGCCGGCCCCAGCGTTATACCTGCCAACTCGCTTAAATCCAAAGGCTGATCTTCACTTGGGGTTATACCTTGCTCTGATTTCTCATCCATTTTCAGTGGGGGCTAATGGTAGGATAAATAAAAAAGCATAATATTTCATCAGAGGCAAGCACAGTAAAAGTGCTTTATTTCGCTTCTAGCGATATTGTTAAACATGTTAATTAACAATTAAGTAAAGGTGTCCAAAAATCAGTTTTTGAAAATATTATATTGATTCCTTTTTACTCCCTTATATACCACTTAAACCTTGTTTAAATTGCTCAGGTGGTGGAATTGGTAGACACGTACGCTTGAGGGGCGTATGCCGAAAGGTGTAGGGGTTCGAGTCCCCTCCTGAGCACCATTAAATTGAATAAACGCCCTTTAACTCCACCCTCATACATTACTGAGAACGGGTTGAGGATAAGGAGCGAGCTATATTTTTTGCTAAAAAAGGGCCTTTATAGATCATTCCTGTGTATATTTGAATAAGTGAAGCGCCAGCAGTTAAAGTCTCTTCTGCGGTACGTATATCATTTATTCCACCAACTCCGATTATCGGTAATTTACCGTTCGTTGCGCGGCTAATATAGCTAATGACTTCCAGCGACCGTTTATGTATGGGCGTGCCACTAAGGCCGCCTTCTTCTTTAATTCGATTCAAGGGACCTGCACGCTCGATTGAAGTATTGGTTGCAATGATACCATTAATCTCGAATTCACTGATAATTTGCAGAGCGGAATCTATTTGAGGAAAGGATAAATCAGGTGCGATTTTTACTAGCATGGGGATGGGGCGTAAATCTCGTTTTTTAGCACGGTTCAAGTTGGCCTCGCGCAAGGTACTTAAGAGCGGAGATAATAATTCAGATTCTTGTAATTTTCGGAGGCCAGGGGTATTGGGACTGCTGATGTTTATTGTAAAATAGTCAGCATAATCAGCGAGGAGGTGAAAAGATGCCAGGTAATCGTCCGCCGCGTTTTCAAGCGGTGTTAATTTTGACTTGCCGATATTAATTCCCAGTGGCACCAATTTTTTATAATGGGAAGTGGCTTCTAAGCGTCTGGCGATAATTTCAGCGCCGTCATTATTGAAACCTAATCGATTAATGAGCGCTTCTTGTTCGGGAAAGCGAAAAATCCTGGGTCTGGGATTCCCTTCCTGTCTCTGATAGGTAACAGTACCAATCTCGACAAACCCGAAACCTAATGCCCCCATGGCACGCCAAAATTGCGCATTTTTATCCATGCCGGCAGCTAGTCCTACCACATTGGGAAATTTTAATCCGAATAACTCGACATTCTGATAGCTCGAGAGTTGATTATAGCGCGCCATCAAGGGGCAGAACAAAGGAGCATTACTGAACCATCGAAGCAGGGTGATTACCATTTCATGAGCTGCTTCTGGTTCCTGAGTAAAAAGAACAGGCCGGATTAGCTTCTCATAGATTAATCCCATTTAAGAAAATCTGAGTAATCCAAGCTGAAAGGGCAAGGAGGGATTGATTACCAGCTTTGCACTCCGTAAATTTTTATTGTTTTTTTTCATAATTTAATCTTTAAAAAATAAAATAAATGTCCATGGCTTATTCAGTTGCTTTAATAATCATCGCAGCATTAAGCGTTTAATATAAATCTTCTCCTATGGCAAAAACTAGCTCTCAGTTAGAATGGTGTATTATCCGCCTCGGTGACGATCTGAACTGGTGGGTCGTTGAAATCAGCAATGCGATCCATTGGGATATGGATGGCCTTTCGATTATTGATCCGAAACAGATAAATCACATCATTGATTTGTGCGAATCTCTACGCGGTTATGGATTCGATCCGGATCTAATTAATTCTGCCTTTTTTAAATTCCGTATTGAAAAGGAACAAAAGAATGGTCATGTGCGCCTCACTTGCGTTCGCGATTCTCTATTGGAGAGTGAAGACCAGCTTTTCGCTCTGCCCGAAATAATGGATGAAGAAAAAGGTCCATACGCTGACTACCTCGACCAGATAACAAAATCCCGCGTAAAATTATTAAACGACCTTATTGAATTCGATGAAAGTTTAACCATAGACGAATTGGAAGAAGAGATCCGCGGGCGTCAGAACAACGATTATTTTGAAGGTCGTGCAGTCCATTTCTTTAGCGAAATTACGGCTATTCTTGAATATGTTCCAGCCGGCTTTGAATTAGACATTGGTGAGGATACAAGTACGACCAAAAAGGAAGCGCACGAGGAAATCCCCGACCTTGATGTAGTCGAAGAAAAAATCGAGGAAGATGAAACGATGAAGTGGGATGAAGACGCGAATGAGAATGAGGACGAAATAGCGGATGAGGAACCCATCGTCGTAAAACCCCGTCGCGGTCGCCCACGAAAGAAATGATTATACTTTACGCCTGATCATTATTTTAATAAAAGGTTAATAATGAAGCACTTTGGCGTAGCTTTTTTTCTTCGATTCTCTTTTGGGATCGCCTTCGGCTTAGGAGGTGTCGGATGCGAAACTACTGTTGAGACGGTGACTACCATCCCGCCTGCGAGTACTGCCAATTTACGGCCCGGCGATACGATTGTAATCAATCTACAGAGCATTCCCGATCCTGTACAAATCGAAACTCAAATTGATGACCAGGGTGAAATAAGTCTCCGCTATATTGGCCGCTTAGCGGCTGCTGGTATTACAGTTTCAGAGTTGGCGGTTAAGACTAAAAACGCCTATATCAACGAAAAATTTTATAACTCGATTGACGTTTCGATATCGGTGACTGAACGTTATGTTTACGTTGGGGGTGAAGTATCACGCCCGGGTCGTGTAGTTTGGTCCCCCGACCTATCGCTCACTAAAGCCATTCAATCCGCGGGCGGTTTCTCCATTTATGCGAAGAAAACCGGGGTGATCCTCAACCGGGAACAAAATTCATATATGGTTGATGCTAAAGGAGCAGAACGTAATCCTGCTAATGATCCCAGGCTTTACCCTGGTGATAGTATAAATGTACCCCGATCAGCTTACTAAGGACTAAAGGATCCCGTTGCCAGCTTTCAGATTTCTCGCAATTTCAGCGGCGAAGTAGGTGAAAATCATATCACTTCCCGCGCGTTTAATCGCGATTAACGATTCGTCACGAGTTTTTTCAAAATCCAGCCATCCCAATTTAGCGGCTGCATGGATCTGTGCGTATTCGCCAGACACTTGATAAGCAGCAATAGGTAAATCTGTATTATCTCGCAATTCACGAATAATGTCGAGATAGGGTCCTGCAGGTTTCACCATGAGGATATCTGCACCCTCCCCTTCATCGAGTAAAGTTTCAACTCGAGCTTCTCGACGATTCGCAGGATTTAACTGATAGGTCTGTTTCCCCAATAGCTTTGTGCCTGCAGGCTGTGCGCTACCGACGGCTTCGCGGAAAGGTCCATAATAAGATGAAGCAAATTTTGCGGAATAAGCCAGGATGCCTGTATTCTCAAACCCGGACTCATCGAGTGCGTCACGGATAACAGCTACTCGCCCGTCCATCATATCAGAAGGCGCGACAAAATCTACACCGGCCGCAGCATTAAGGATGGCCATTCGGGCAAGAATTCCAAGGGTTCGATCGTTATCGACGTCGGTTTTTTCTTTATTTAAAACACCATCATGTCCGTGGTTGGTATAGGAATCCAGTGCTATATCGGTGATCACCGTCAATTCCGGCACGGTATCCCTAACCGCTTTTACCGCGCGTAAAACGAGCGTGTTTTCATTTAATGCATCGGACCCTGAAGCATCCTTTAGGGAGGGATTCAAGACGGGAAAAAGAGCTATAGCCTGTATTCCCAGGCCGAATACTTCCTCACACGCTTTTTGGAGATGTGAGATCCCCAATCGCTGCTGATCGGGCATAGACTCAATTTGTTCAGGTTCACCATCTCCATCGATGACAAAAAAAGGCATGATAAGATCACTTACATCAACCTGTGTTTCCTGCACTAAGGAGCGAATAGCTTGAGTTTTCCGTAAACGACGGGGTCTGCGCTCGAACTTGAATCTTTCCTCTTTTGTCATAAACCGATTAAAATAATTGTATAAGGAGCAGAAGCCAGAATATTTTATTGGACTCGATCATCCTATCGGCTTTTCTTTATAACCCCTCAGAATTTAAGTAATTGCTAATTATTATGGAAATAAAGCTTTATGATACGATGAGCCGGAAGGTTAAAGCGATTGCCCCGGGAGACGACACGACCTTTCGGTTTTATTGCTGCGGACCGACTGTATATGGCCCCTCTCATATTGGTAATTTTCGAACTTTCCTCCTCCAGGATATTCTGCGACGTTTACTCGAAGTAGCGGGTCTGAAAACTTACCACATCCGTAATATAACTGATGTGGATGATAAGACGATCCGACAAAGTCAATCGGAGGGAAAATCGCTAAAAGAAATAACCGATAAATGGACAGTTTTATTTCATAGCGATTGCAGGGAGCTGAATATGCTCCCCCCACACAAGGAACCGCGAGCGTCTGATCATATACCGCAGCAGATCGAGCTCGTTCGCACCCTGCTAGAGAAAGGTCACGCCTACCAGGCAAGCGATGGTTCAGTATACTTTAAAATAAGCACATTTCCCGACTATGGAAAACTAACTCACCTCGATCGTGTAGAGTTAAAAACTCAAACAGAGACAAGCGGCGACACTCACAATTTGGCAGATGAATATGAACGAGAAACAGTAGCAGACTTTTCACTTTGGAAAGCACGCAAGGCAGATGACGGGGAGAATTACTGGGCAAGCCCCTGGGGAGAAGGACGTCCCGGATGGCATCTTGAATGCTCGGCAATGAGCATGGAGTACTTGGGCGATAGCTTCGACTTACACGGCGGCGGTATCGATATATGCTTCCCGCATCACGAAAATGAAATTGCCCAAAGCGAAGCGGCGACGGGCAAAATACCCTTTTCCCAACACTGGTTTCACGGCGCTCACTTAATGGTTGAAGGAAGGAAAATGAGCAAAAGTCTCGGGAACCTATACACTTTGGAAGAGATTAAAAAAAGGGGTGGATCGCCGATGGCTCTACGCTACCTTCTCATTTCCGGTCATTACCGCCAACCCCTAAATTTTACATTCAACGGAATTGAAGCCGCTCACAGTGCAGTTAATAAACTGGAAAAATCTATTAGTGAAATCTTAGAGAAAGCTAAAATGAATAAAGAAGATTTTATCCAGCTTCAGCAAACTGCTGAAGTTGGCGATTGGGGCCAATTTGATAAAGCATGGGAAGCGCTCATTAATGACCTTAATACTCCAGCCTGCCTAGGTAATATTTTTAGCGCACTTAATAAAATTGATGCATCAAAATTAAAGGAAAATGAAACTTCACTCAATCTGAATGCTCTCGCACGTCTCACTTACGCACTTGGCTTAGAGCTCTTTTACGGAGAAAATGGTGCCGTAGTCGCACCAGATGCCGTACGCAAACTCGCTGATGAACGCTGGGTGGCGAAACAGGACAAGGATTTCATCAAAGCTGATGAACTACGGGAACAAATTCAGGCTGAAGGTTGGAAGGTGCATGATAGAAAAGAAACCTATGACCTTGAACCAGTCTGAGATAGTCTTGGGACTTATTACCAGGTTGACTTTAGGATCGATGAACATACGCTAAAAAATAGACATGACTATTTTTGCTCAGATGACTACAACCACTACGACTACCCGAACTATCAGGGTAGAGACTTGGTTTTGCGAAGAGTAAAGAAACACTGTAACCTTCAATCGTCTAACCAAGTCCGAGCGCTGTTAAGCCTTGGACTTTTTTATTAAATAGATAGAAACAACCATGAAGTCGATGACACCTCTAGAGGAAATGCGTCATTCCGCAGCTCATATTATGGCGGCGGCAGTAAAACGTATCTGGCCTGATGCCAAATTAGATATCGGTCCGCCAACGAGTAGCGGGTTCTATTATGATATGGACCTGGATCATAATTTCACCGCTGAAGACTTGGAAAATATCGAGACTGAAATGAAGAAAATAATTAAAGAAAATCAGCGATTTGTACGCCTGGAAGTGAATCGCGAAGAGGCGGTCTCGTTTTTTAAAGAAAAAAACCAACCCTATAAATTGGAACGGCTTGATGACATCCCAGAAAATGAACCCATTACTTATTATCAGAACGGCGAATTCATAGACCTCTGCGCAGGTACGCACGTTAAATACACTAAGCAAGTCAAAGCCTTCAAATTACTTTCTATTGCCGGAGCCTATTATCGAGGTGACGAAAATAATAAGCAACTGCAGCGAATATATGGCACAGCATACCCAACGAAAATAGAACTTGATCAATACTTGGAACAATTGGAGGAGGCCAAGAAGCGTGACCACCGCAAGCTAGGTAAAGATATGCATCTGTTTCATATCGATGATAGTGTTGGTCAGGGCCTCGTCCTCTGGCAACCCAACGGAGCAATTATCAGGCAGGAGCTGCAGACATTTATTAGCGAAGAGCTTATAAAGCAAGGCTACCATCAGGTATTTACGCCTCATATAGGTAAACTTGGACTCTATCGCACTTCAGGTCATTTTCCTTATTATCAAGACAGTCAGTATCCACCGATAATCGAAAAAGGGGTAATCCAGATGATGGCCGAGGAAAACTGCTCCTGTGCCCAACTCGCAAATCGTCTAAAAGAAGGGGAAATCGAAGGTTATCTTCTCAAACCGATGAATTGCCCCATGCATATAAAAATATTTGATGCGCAACCCCATTCATATCGCGATCTACCGGTTCGGCTCGCTGAATTCGGCACTGTTTATCGCTGGGAACAATCAGGAGAACTAAATGGTATGGTGCGAGTCCGTTGTCTGACCCAGGACGATGGACACATATTCTGTACCGACGATCAACTTGCCGATGAGATCAGCGCTAGTCTTGACGTCGTAAAGATAATCCTGCGCACACTCGGTATATTAGATTATCGTGTCCGTATCGGTTTGCGCGATCCTGATTCTTCAAAATATACCGGCGATTCGACACTTTGGGACAAAGCTGAAGATATTCTGCGCCAGGCAGCCCAAACCCTGAATGTTGATTTCGAAGAAGAACGAGGAGAAGCCGCCTTTTACGGGCCTAAAATTGATTTTGTGATCAAGGATGTGATTGGACGTGAATGGCAATTGGGAACAGTCCAAGTCGATTATAACCTCCCTGAACGCTTTGATCTTAATTATATTGGTTCCGATAATAAACCACACCGACCGGTAATGATCCATCGCGCCCCATTTGGATCAATGGAAAGATTTGTCGGCCTGCTAATCGAACATTTTGGAGGAAATTTTCCCACATGGCTTGCTCCTGAACAGGTACGTATACTCCCGATCAATGACGATCTCAACAGCTACGCTGATAAAATATGTGCTCTCTTAAAAGAGGGAAATGTGCGCGCTACCGTGGATAACGTTTCCGACAAACTGGGTGCCAAAATCCGACGTTCAGAGATCGACAAGATCCCCTATGCCCTGGTCGTGGGCGCGAAAGAAGAGGAATCAAAAAATGTGACGGTAAGATCGAGGGTTAACAAAAGCCATGAGGGCACCTACAGCATGGAAGACTTCGTTAATCTTATTAAAAATGATATTGCCGATAAAGTATTACCCAATCAATAAGTCATCTGAGAGCGGCCGATTCATTTAGGGTGGTAGAATTGTTTAACGGGGATTTTCCGATGATGAAAATTCCGGGACTAATTCTTGAATGACCACGAAATTCGCAATACATATATTTTATTTCATTATTATATACCCAGGAATTGACGCTCGCGGCTTCATCTTCACCTCCTGGATGGCCGGGATAATAAATAATACTGATAAATCCATCAATTGAGATTAATCGCCAGGCCATATCCAGTGCTAATAGGGTGGTTTCAGTTTTTGTGATAATTGATTTAACGGCACCTGGAAGATACCCTAAATTAAAAAAAACACTTTTAATCTGTTCTCGATAAATCTCCGGTATGTGCCGGAACATCGTTTCATGTCCTGCATGAATAAGAGTGACACGATTAAACACACCTGCGCTCTCCAAATGAGCTTTCGTGTTTCTAATTGCCCGTTCCTGGATATCAAACCCAAAAACATGACCTTCATTACCAACTCGTTCAGCTAGAAAGAGGGTGTCATAACCGTTACCACTGGTGGCATCTATTACTTTATCACCTTTATTTATAAGTTTCTCAGCCGTTTCATGAGACAACGCCACTAAATCTTTATGAATACTCATGCGTGGAATTCCAGCAACGCATGTTTAACCCAGTGCTTCTTCATCAAATAACATTTCACCAACGCGTGTCGCTGGACCTGTCATTGTGATAGCAAAATCGTCCCCTATATGGAGTATTATATCACCTCCAGGCATGTGCACAGTAACATCGTTATCTATCATACCGAGTCTATGCGCGACCGCGGCAGCCGCACTGCTGCTGCTGCCAGAAGCTAAAGTATAACCTGCTCCACGTTCCCAAATTTCAATTTGCATATTCTCTCGGTCTATGACTTTAAGCAGTTGAACATTTGTTCGATTGGGAAAGAGAGGATGGGTCTCAAGCATGGGCCCCAGATGTCTTGCCATTTTTTCCGATATTTCTGTAAGCGGTAAAACGCAGTGCGGATTTCCAATCGTTGCAGCGCAATACCTATATTTTTCTCCCTCTAATTCAATAGATTCGTCTATTACTTCCCGTGATGCACCGGTCACAGGAATATCTTCGCTCTTAAAACTAACATTCCCCATCTCCACGGTAATTAGATGACCGCCTTCATGGATCTGACAGGTAACAACTCCACCTATTGTTGATATCGTAAATGGATCTTCTGATACTCGCTCACGATCCAGTAAATAACGCGAAAAGATCCGTAAACCATTACCGCTTTTTTCCGCTTCACTGCCATCAGGATTAAAGATACGTAAACCAAAGTCAGCGGCATCACTTTTTTCTGGCCCATAAAGAATACCATCCGAGCCAAGGCCAAAATTACGATGACAAATGAGGCGAATACTTTCATTTGAAGGAGCTGTTTTTGCATCTTCCGGATCCAGCACGAGATAATCATTACCTAGTGCATGATATTTATAAAACCTCATAGCGTTTATTTATAATTCCAGGTTTAATGGTGTCCTCACTCTGCCTAGTGCCACTAATCAATTTTAAATGCAATGGATGATTTATATCTTGTCTTACGACCTCAATTAAATACAGCAGCCCTTTACATCATGAGCTATGAGCAAAGGGCATCACCCCATTGCCAGTTTTAATTGAAAGATTTTCCACACCCACAAGTTGTTTGTGCGTTGGGGTTGTGGATCTCAAAACCTTTCCCATTTAATCCGTCATCGAAATCAACACGGCACCCATCCAGCTGGACCATGCTCTTGGGGTCTATGATGAACTTGATCTCCTGACTTTCTTCTACAACATCATCATCCTTTATATCATCAAAAGACATGCCATATTCCAAGCCAGAACATCCACCCGTCTCCACAAACAAGCGAAGGTATTTACTGTCATCAGCAATTTCTGATCTTAATTGCTGGATGCGGGTAGCTGCATTTTCTGTCAATATAATCATAGCTTAAAATAACCAATCGACAAATGCGATTTTGTCAATGAATGAAATCAGTCTTCAAAGTTACTTAATAAATAATAGAGTTTTTATGTAGAGAGTGAAAGAATTTTCGAATGGGAATGCCATTAGCCACTTGCAAATAGATTTAAAGCTTGTTTTATAGTAATATCGTGTCGCGCTTAAAACATCTATTAAATGAAATAAACTATAAACTCGTTCGCCGTTTGGCAGAGGGCGGTATGGGTATGGTTTATGAAGGCCAACAAAATGGAATAGATAAATTTTCCAAAACAGTGGCGATCAAGTTAATCCGCGAAGAGTATTCTAAGATTAAAGAATTCCGCAGTAATTTTATTGGAGAAGCCAAATTAGTTGCAGATCTTATCCATACCAATATCGTTCAAACCTATCACCTGGGAGAGATTGATGGTCAGTATTTCATCGTCATGGAATATGTAAATGGCATCAATCTTGAAGAGTTTCATTTTAAACATTTAGCATTAGGCCTTCCCGTTCCTGTGGATTTAGCTGTATTTATTGTCTCACGGGTATGTCGGGGGCTGGCCTACGCGCACTCAAAATGTGACAAGGAAGGCCGGCTTCTCAACATCGTTCACCGAGACGTCAATCCTAAGAATATTATGCTGGCTTATGAAGGAGATGTAAAGCTGACTGATTTCGGAATCGCTAAAGCGCTTGATCTCATGTACAATGTTGAAGGCGAAGTCATTGCAGGGAAAGATGAATACCTATCCCCAGAACAGGCAAAGCGAGAGGTTACGGATGCCAGAGCCGATCTTTTTTCATGCGGGATCGTTTTAGCTGAATTATTGCTCGATAAAAATATTTTTGAAGAAGACAACCCGAAGTTGACACGCCGTAATATTCTCAAAATGCAAATACCGGATTTCACTCAATTACGGCCCGAAATCGATTCCAAACTTAATGACATCCTTCACAAAACTTTCCAACGTAATCGAGATGACAGATATCAAAGTGCCGCAGAATTACTCACCGCGTTAGAAGTTTATCTTTATAGCGATGGATATGGGCCGACTAATGAAAAATTGGCAGATTACGTGCAAAATATTTTCGATAAAAAACAATCTGAACCTTTGGCCCATCAATCAACGAGCCAGTCTTCTTCTTAAAAATAAACGCAGATCGTACAGTTAAATTTATTAATGAGTGCGCAAGGATTCCATCAAGTTCAAAAACAGACGCAAAATCTGGTCTTAGCTCCGCAATTGCGGCAGTCGCTCAAGATATTGCAAGTGCCCGCACTCGACTTGCGCAATGTTATCGTAGAAGAATTACAAAGTAATCCCGCACTCGAAGAATTGCCAATTGAAGAGATCAGTATTGAAGAGTCTAATAGCACGAGCGAAGATAACGGGAATGACTCCTCTAAAGAGGAATTGGAATTTAGTGATGACTTTAAAGTCTTGAATCAAATGGAGGAAGACTGGGCTGAATTATATACCCAGGATGGAGGTAATTATTCTTCGGAAGCAGCTGATCGTCGCCAGCATATGTTTGATTCGCTCACGAGCGAGACATCACTTCAAGAGTATCTCATCCGTCAAGCGGAGCTTTCTGACGCATCTGAAGAAATAATGAAAGCATTAGAGTGTCTCGTCGGCAGCCTTGATGATCATGGCTTTCTCACCATTGCAATTCCTGACATTTCACTTATGTCGAAACTCCCGTTAAGCACCATACAAGAGGCGCATAAGCTGCTTAAAACTCTCGATCCGTCAGGTATAGGAAGTGTCGATCTGCAAGAATGCCTTCTCACACAGCTCAAAATTCAAGGCAAAGAAGAGGGCGTTGCCACTGATATTATAAAAAATCAATTCGAGCTCCTTTTACGCCGCCGTATTCCAGAAATTGCTCGGAAAATCAATGTGAGCATTGAAATTATTGAAAATGCAATTGAAGAAATCGCATCACTTGACCCCTCACCCGGTCGCCGGTTTAGCGATGATAATAATCGAGTCGTTGTTCCCGATGTAAAAGTTGAAAAAGATGGTGATTCGTGGACGGTGGTGATGAATAATGACTATATCCCCAGACTCAGACTGAGTTCAACCTACAAGGATCTTATTGCGAAAGGGAAACTGTCAGCCACCGAAAAAGTGTATATTCAGGATAAAGTTCGATCAGGGAAATTTCTGATAAGTTCAATCGAACAGAGGCAGCAGACAATAGAGCGAATAACACGAGAAATACTTAAATTCCAAAATGATTTCTTTGAAAAAGGAGTATCCCATCTGAGGCCGCTTACGATGAGCCAGGTAGCTGATGAGGTAGGGGTTCATGAAACCACGGTTAGTCGAGCTATCGCAAATAAATACATCGATACACCCCACGGTGTTTTGCCTTTTAAATACTTTTTTACCTCCGGCTACCAGGCAGATGGTGGCGAAGCGATTTCTAATACCAGTATTAAAGAACGGATCGCGCATTTAATCCATTCCGAAAGCTCGTCCAAACCTTATAGTGACCAGGAAGTCGTGAAAATATTAGCTGAGCGGGATATCAAAATAGCCCGGCGGACGGTGGCTAAATACCGGGAAGAATTGGGTATTCCCGCCACCAATCTTCGCCGAAGGTATTCTTAATCCCCCCGGTGTTCATTTACGGTGAAGGATTGTGCGAATGGTGCTCTTCCAAATGAGCTAACGCTTTTTCACCAAAATATGCTATTCTGAATGAATCGAGAAGCTCACGGATTTTCGTTACATGGGTGATATCGGTCGTTTGCTTGCATTTCATCGCGTGCACAAGCATCTTATGTAAGAGGACAAGCTTATTATTATAAGCTTCTCTGTCCTCAACATTGTCGCTCGTCACGGGTTTGACTCTTTGATACATGAAATACTGGGTGACGATGTCTTGAATTTTATTAGCGTGGACCTCCTTATTATTTACCCAGCGCACTAATTGATTATAATTTCCTTCACCTTCTGAAGAAAGAGTAATAATTTTTGCCATTGATTTCTCAACCGTCTGACAGTTTTCCTCAATCATATCGATCCGCATTGCGTCTCCATAGATGCCGCAAGGTATCTCGCAGTGGGCGGACGCATCGGGTGCAAACGTTCCCAATGATAGTATCATTAATAACACTAAGATTTTATAATTCATTAACTTCTTCATATTACTCCTAATTGAGTTATAAACTTTAAACCATAGATAAAGGAGAATTTGCAGAGAAAATGTCAACTGCGATTAAGCAATCACTCTCTACTCAGAATCTGCTCTTATTGGACGCAAGCACTTCAATTGTTCAGACTGGATTTTTGCGCGATGGTAACTGGCTGGCCTTTTATGAGAATAAAAATGAATCATTAAACGCAATTTTTAAGGATACGAGTAAATGCTTAAAAGAGGCCCAATCTGATATAAGTGCAATAGATGGATTTCTGATTTGTGAAGGACCGGGTTCAATTTTAGGTCTCCGGCTAGTACTTATGGCCGTTAAAACGTGGCGCTCTACCCTCTCCCCGCGACGATCGAGCGTCTATCTTTATCGAAGTCTTGAGATCGCAGCACAATTACTTTTATTACAAGATATTGAACCACCTTTACATTTCATTTCATATTTTAAAAAAGACATTTGGAATTTACTCACCGTTGATAAAGATCGTAGTTTTCAAAACCTGGAACAGGTAAACGTCCAATCTTTAAAAAAGATGTCTGGCCCTCTGTGGTATATACGCCAGCGTGAAAAGGAGTACCCACCTCCACTCCCGGTTAATGAATTTAAATATTCTCTCAAAACACTGCCTGCACTTCTCAGCCAACCGTCATTTTTTCACGAAGTCGATGATATGAATGAAATTAATCCTGGTAAATCTGAATTTTCAAAGTGGCAGGTCCAACGCCATCGTAAAAGTACTTAATTGGATTTTATTGGATGCCAAAATCAATTGTATTAGAACCACAGCAACGTTGCTGGGCGGGAATTGATCTCTCGGCATTAGAGCGTAATCTAAAGCTTATACGATCTGCACTGCCCGCTCATATCCAATATGTCGCGGTAGTAAAAGCCGACGCTTACGGTCATGGTATGGCACAGACGGTCACCCGTCTCATGCATTGCGGTGCTGATCTTTTTGCCGTAGCTAATGTTCTCGAAGGAGCAGCAATACGGGAAATTGGCTCTGGTTGGCCAATATTAGTATTAAGTTCTATCCTTCCCGAAGAAGATAAGAAAATTACCGAATATAATTTGATTCCAACGCTATCGACAGTGGATGAAGCCGAACGTTTTTCCATTCTTGGAAAGCAAGTTAAACGTAAAATCCCCGTTCACCTAAAGATTGATACCGGTCTTGGGCGATTAGGTGTCTGGCACGAACATGCGCCGGATCTTTATAATCTAATACAGGAAAAACCAGACTTGAGTCTTGAAGGTATTTATACTCACTTTTCCAGCGCAGATAGTGATCCTGAATTTACTCATGAACAAAGGAAACTATTTTTAAAAACCCTTGATCGATTACCGGGAATAGACACTAAAAGGTTACTCATTCACGCTGATAATAGCGCCGGACTGGAATCATTTAAAAGAGGCCAACCTTTTAATGCCGTCCGTGTTGGTTTGCTGCAGTTTGGCGTGCTACCCTACCCTGACTCTTTACTTTCAAGAGTTAGAGTAGAACCCGTGTTCAGTTTCCACAGTCGCATTGGGTTAGTAAAAGACTTACCTGCAGGAACAGGAATCAGTTATGGTCGTACTCATATTTTAACTCGTGATTCACGAATCGCCGTCATAACCGCAGGTTATGGTGACGGTGTCCCAACGACAATGAGCAACAAAGGTTCAGTGTTAATTCATGGGAAGCGCTGCCCTATCCTCGGGCGCGTAACAATGGATCAAACAGTCGTCGATATAACCGGGTTAGAAGACACACAGATTGGTGACTTTGTGACTTTCATTGGAAGGCAGGGAAATGAGAGCATTGACGTTACTACCTTCAGTGATTGGTCTCTATCTATTCCCTGGGAGACATTTTGCTCGATAACTAAGCGCGTCCCGAGAATTTATCATACCGATTCCGCTATCTAGGATCGCCATACTTCAACTACAATGAGCCTGTACTCTTCCTTTTAATTTTCGATGTCCGATTGTAGCCAAGACACAAGTTCATTCAATGCTCTTGCCCGGTGACTGATATTAGATTTTTTTGCTTCACCTAGTAATCCAAAAGTCTGGGAATACCCTGCTGGGATGAATACAGGGTCATAGCCAAATCCATTTACCCCCTCAGGTTTACTCGCGATAAATCCCTCACAGATTCCTTCAAAGGTTTTTTCTAATCCATCGGGACCTAATAACACAAGGACACAGACAAAACGACCCAATCTATCGATTCCTTCAACGCCTTTAAGTTCCCTCAGTAATTTATTTATATTTTCAGTATCATTTGCATCAGCACCTGCGTAACGGGAAGAATATACTCCAGGTTTACCCTGGATGGCATCTACCATTAATCCACTGTCATCCGCTAAAATCCAGGTGTTTTTCGCGAGCATCTCTTTCAAAGCATAGGCTTTAAGTTTAGCATTACCGGTAAAAGTATCTGCTGTTTCCTCAACAACTGGCATATCACCGGTATCCATGGCCGACGCTACGCTGATTTTTAAATCTGATGCTTTGATAATGCCCGATAATTCTTTAATTTTGTTGGCATTTCGTGTCGCCAGGAAAATTGTCATCATGAATTATCTCTATTCGGATACTCAACATATCCACGCATAAGTTCATCATCACCAAATGTTGCGTGGTGGACCTCTCGCAGAGTGATTGCATCTTTTATCATTTCAGGATTATACCCAGCGAATGGTGAAAGTGCTTCAGGGTCAGCTAAAAGCTTTGGCGCTCGATAAGAAAATAAGTAATTTAGCTCCCTGGAATTGATTAATGAGCTGATTGTTTTTGCACCTCCTTCAAAAAACACCCCGATCAGCCCTTCTTCTATACACTTTTGACGAAACGCGCTCCAATCAATACCCTCATTATTGGTGGCGACTTTCCACAATGCTATTTCTGGGTCGAGCAATTTTCTTTTTTCTTCAATATCTATATTATTGCTGACGACAATTACCGTTCGCGCTTTATCTTCATCGTCATATACTTTTGCCAATTTTTTATTCACGGTACGCATTTGAGGGTCTAGAATTATTCGGATTGGACACCATTTCTTCCCATTTTCCATTCTACTCGTCAGGTTCGGATTATCTGATATAACAGTATTGGCTCCAACTGCTATCGCTGGAAAAAGGCGCCGCCAGCTCATAACATCATTTCTAGCTTGAGGACCGGTAATCCACTTGGAATCTCCCTTTCGTGTAGCCAACCGACCATCGATCGTGGTTGCTACTTTACCTGCAATTAAAGGAGATCTGCATTTGATCCAGAAATTATAAAGAATATTCAAATCTTCGCACTCCTTGCCTAATATTCCTTCCATAACCGTAATCCCGGCTTTTCGAAGCCTATCCAGTCCTCTACCTGCGTGTTGTGGATTGGGATCAACCGCTCCCACAACAACACGCTTAATTCCGGATTGAATGATCGCGTCAACACAGGGCGGTGTGCGACCATGGGTCGAACAGGGCTCAAGTGTCACATACAGGGTAGCCTCCAATGAGAGATCCCCATCCAATTGCTTTAATGCGTTAATTTCAGCATGGGCATCACCCGCTTTGAGATGATAGCCCTCGCCTCTCACCACACCTTGATCGAGTATCACTGCACCCACCATGGGATTAGGATGAGTTTTCCCCCATCCTTTGTATGCAATTTGCAATGCCCGCTCCATGTGGAATTTAGCGTCTGGTTCCATCTTAAATGAGATCTCGGAATATATCCCGAATCATGGGTGGGAAACCGATAAGGGCAAATTTAAATCCTAACCTAAATCTTTAACTGCTGGACGGGAATTAATTAACCGTTGTCTCAACAACGATAATAAATATCTCCACGCCATCTTCATTCACAAACGTTGAAGTGATGCTTTGCGTTGGCAGTGCTATCTCATCCGATTTGAAATTGTTCTGTGAAATCAAAGTAGAAAATCCGGGCGCCGTCGTCGCG
The DNA here is from genome assembly GCA_963692525.1 of Opitutales bacterium. Taxonomy (GTDB): domain Bacteria; phylum Verrucomicrobiota; class Verrucomicrobiia; order Opitutales; family PNEW01; genus PNEW01. The sequence continues at coordinate 3,014,980 of OY829953.1, read as the reverse complement.
CCAGGTGAGACAATGACCGAGGCCCCATTATCTTGCTGTAAATCACCTCCCGTAATTCTCATTCCTTGATTGGCTCCTCCAATGGTAAAAGAACCGTCTCCGATAATAAGGGTTGGATTTGCACTGCCCGAAGCATCGATGTCGCCTACCGTCGTGCGTATCCCAACGGGGACACCACGAGCATCAATACCAATTTTTCCGCTCGATCCTGAAAATACAGTATTTGCACAATTGATCGCTCCCATCGCTATTGAGTTGATAACTTCTAATAGTGATGCATTCGCTTGAGCATCATACACTTCACCTGTGGGGAAAAGCGCCTGGTTTACCGCGTTGATTGTGCCAACGCTAAAAAAACTGAAAAATGTGTCCGAATCTGCATTTTCAATTACAAAACTGGGCCGCCCTTTAATGTATTGTACATTTTGATTATATTTCAAAGGCAATGCCGGACCACTGAAGGTTGCAGGATCCAGATTAACCGTAAGCAACCCGCTACCTGAAAACTCCGCTTGTACGATATCATCATTTTCATCAATAAACGATACCCGGGTAATTTTATTTAGACCGGCGCGGACAGTAACACTTTGGCCGGTGAGAAGTACCTGATCAAAAATGTTACCATTAGGGTGTTGAATATTGGTTTCTACAGTATCACCTGATCCATCAATAACTACCCCGACTGAACCCTCTCCGGTCAAAGGGGTAAAGCCAAAATCATCGATTGCCGTTAAACTTTCAGATATATTGAAAACAGGGATGGGATCATCTAGGAGATGAATTTTTCCAATACCATCAGGAGCAAGTAGACTAAGGGCATTAAATGTAATAAATTGGGGATTATCCTCGGGCAAGAGCCTCTGAGGCAGGTCCGATACGGAAATGAGTAGGTTGTTATTGGTATCATAAACCTCGATTGTACCATCACCCCCAATTAGGTTTGCCGCATAAAACTCCACGATGAGCGCTGGAGTTTCAAAAGTTATAATCCCAGTTTCACCATTGAGTATGGACCATGTATGTGTAGGTGAATGGGCAAGTTGAGTGGCTAATAATCCAGCACCGGCAACGCCATCCGTAAAAAGGGCAGTAAATGGCGGTGTCCCAATTGAGAAAAACTGACTCGATTCTTCAGGGATATTTTCAAAGTCAGTGAATACCTCTTGATCTTCTGGTGCCGCAGTCAAGCAAACGGCCGATCCAATCAATAGCGTGGAGATAAATAGATAGTTTCTAAGCGAGGATATCATAATAGTTACTTTAAGCTCAATAATCTGCTTAAGTTGAAAGTGTATTAGGGTATTTTGAAGTTTGGGAATCTATCTTTTCCTGTCATCAGATACAAGAGTTTTTATCAATTGATGAGCATTCTCTTAGAATATCTAAAGGTATTGACCCATAATAGCTTAAATATAAATCAGAGTTCTAAATCTCAACAATTGGCATTCTGATTGAGCTACAAGTTCCTTATGTATACCAAATGTTTATATTAATTATCAAATCGACTAGGATTAAAACAATTCTGATCCATATTTGTTCCCACCTCTTTAAAAATAGAATCATTAGTTGGCATCCGTCTTTAGAATTACGCACTTCATTTGTTTTTATTGCTATCGCTTAAAATTTAATTTTAAACCTGAAGCGATAGACCTATAAAACTTACCTAATATGAGTAAAAGTTATAAAATTGCCGTAATTCCTGGTGATGGCACAGGACCAGAAGTCACACGCGAGGCGACAAAAGTGCTAAATGTTGCGGCTGACAAATATGGATTTAAACTGGAACTAGAGGAATATGATTTCGGCGGAGACCGCTTCCTGCGTAGCGGTGAAGTAATACCGGATAGCGCGATCGAAGAGATGCGAAAATTCAACTCTATCCTCCTGGGAGCAATCGGACACCCTGATGTAAAACCAGGTATTCTCGAAAAGGGCATCCTCTTGCATTTAAGGTTTGAGTTAGATCAATACATAAACTTACGCCCCGTTATACTTTATCCAGGGGTAGACACACCGCTGAAGGATAAGGGACCTGAAGACATTGATTATGTGGTTGTACGTGAAAACAGCGGTGACCTTTATACCGGGACGGGGGGAATTTCTATGAAGGGGACCCCCAATGAAGTCGCGGTACAGAGTTCAGTTTACAATCGTTTCCAAGTCGATCGATGTCTTAGGTACGCTTTTCAATATGCGCGCAAAAGAAATAAAAATAAGACCCTCGCACTCTGCGGAAAGACCAATGTCCTCACCTATATTTATGACCTTTGGGAACGTGCATTTGAAGAGATGGGAGAAAATGAATTTTCTGACATTAAGCGTGAGTACTATCACGTGGACGCTACCTGCATGTGGATGGTTAAAAATCCCGAGTGGTTTGACGTCATCGTAACCGGTAATATGTTTGGTGATATAATCACTGACCTGGGGGCAATTACTCAAGGAGGTATGGGTATAGCCGCGGGAGGTAATATCAATCCCAATGGAGTAAGTATGTTCGAACCTATAGGTGGATCGGCTCCGAAATATACAGGGAAAAATGTCATCAACCCACTGGCTGCAGTCTGTGCTTCTATGATGATGCTTGAGAATCTGGGTGAAGATGAGGCTGCGAAGTCAATTGAAAATGCAGTCAAAGAGGTTACTGGAACAAAACTTAAGGGACTTGGGGCAGGTAGCATGGGCTATAGCACAAGTGAAGTGGGTGATATCATTGCAGAATTAGTTGCAGGTTGAGCTTAAATTCCCTTTCCCCTGCAAACTAAAATCGGTAAGTTTAGGAAAAAGTCTTAATGAAGTCAGGAGAGATCAGGCAATCGTTCCTTGATTTTTTTAAAAGTAAAAGTCACGCCATCATCCCATCTGCTTCATTAATGCCCACTGCACCCAACCTGCTATTCACTAATGCAGGAATGAATGCATTTGTACCCTACTTTCTTGGGGAACAGAAATCGCCCCACAAACGTATCGCAGACACCCAAAAGTGCATACGCGCAGGGGGCAAACACAACGACCTGGATGAGGTTGGTTTTGATACCTATCATCACACATTTTTTGAAATGTTGGGAAACTGGTCCTTTAATGATTATTTTAAAAAGGAAGCTATCAATTGGGCGTGGGAATTACTTACCAAAGAGTGGAATTTGCCTAAAGAACGGCTATATGTAACCGTCTATAAACCCGGAAAAAACGACCCCGCAGAATTTGATCAGGACGCCTACGATTATTGGACGGAGATATTTTCCGCTGAAGGCATGGATCCCGCTATCCATATCTGCCCGGGGGGCAAAGATGAAAATTTCTGGATGATGGGCGATACTGGGCCCTGTGGCCCATCGAGTGAAATCCATATCGATCTTACTTTAAAGGGGGACACGCAAGGGAAGCTTGTGAATGCCGATAGTCCAACCTGTTTTGAACTATGGAATCTAGTTTTTATTCAATTTAACGCGGAAGCCAACGGTAACTACACTCCGCTTTCCTCCCGACATGTTGATACAGGGTTGGGTTTCGAACGCATCGCCGGTATATTTGCATCGACAAAAAACTTTAGTGATTTTTCCCGACCCGCCTCAAATTATGACAGCGACTTATTCACGGATATTTTCAGCCAATTGACACAATTAACCGGACATCAATACCAGGCGACAATCCCTGAAGATAGAAATGGTATGTCAGATATAGAAAAACGAGACTGTGCATTTCGTGTCATTAGTGACCATATTCGCACGCTCACTTTCTCAATCGCCGACGGTATTATTCCGGGAAATGAGGGCCGCAACTATGTCCTCAGACGAATTTTAAGACGGGCAGTTTTATTTGCGAAGCGGATCGAATTGCCGCATGGCTCATTTGTAAAGCTCGTCGACCCCTTAATTGATAAACTTAAAGATATTTTTCCTGAGCTTTTGGAGCAAAGGGATATAATCTTAAAATGTATTAGTACTGAAGAGGATACCTTTGAAAGAACTCTCGACCGTGGTTTACAGCACTTTGAAAAGCTAACTGCTGATGAGAAAAAAACGATCTCGGGGGAAGAGGCCTTTAAGCTATTTGATACTTATGGATTCCCTATTGATTTAACGCAAATAATAGCGGGTGAGCGTAACATAGAAATAGATCTCGCTGGCTTTAATAGAGAAATGGATAAACAACGTGAACGGGCACGGGCCGCCCAGAAAAAGACATCCATTTCAGTTAAAGAAGATCGAGATTCTCAAGTGGAAGAAACAATTTTTGTGGGATATGAAATTGAGAATCTCAATAATTATCCTGCTCTAATCAAAGACGTTATTCAGGCGGGTAACGATAGTTTTATTATCTTTGATAAAACACCATTTTACGCAGAGATGGGTGGTCAGTTAGGGGATTCTGGATTTGCCTTAATAAATGACATCCGCATTCCCCTCTTGGATACGGTAAAGAATGAGTCGGATTACTATCTGCATAAAACGAATTTTCAAGGAGTTGATAAATTTTTAGGAGAGTCAGTATTACTCTCCGTGGATACAGCCAGGAGAAAGTCTATCCAACGCAACCATTCGGCTACGCATTTACTGCACTGGGCATTGCGCAATATATTAGGGCCACATGTCCATCAGGCTGGGTCACTTGTCGCTGATGATTATCTACGCTTTGATTTCAACCACATTGAACAGACAAACAAAGATGAACTTAAGTCGATCGAGTCTAGTGTAAACAGCCGTATTCTAGAGAACGATGGAGTTTCCGCCTATGAAATTCCCTTTTCGAAAAAACCAAGTGATGTTCTCGCCTTTTTTGGTGATAAATATGGCCCCATTGTCCGTATTGTTGATATCGGTGGATATTCTAAAGAACTTTGCGCAGGAACCCATGTTCAGCAGACAGGTGAAATCGGGCTCCTGAAAATCATAAGTGAGTCCGCAATCGCATCGGGAACACGCCGTATTGAAGCAGTCGTAGGAACAAGCGCTTATGATCTTATGATCCGGGATTATAATCTATTACACGATCTGGCGCAAAAATTATCCTGTAGGCCCGACGAACTAAAACAGAGATTCGAATCGCTTATCGAACAACGTAATGATCTTCAAAAGCAAGTTCGCAGCCACCAGCAGCATGACACTGCACACTTAGCTGACAATTTAGCGGGAAAAGCAATAAAGGTGTCTGGTTTAAACTGGGTGATCGCAAAGATAGACGTTAATAACACCGGGGAAATGCGCACCCTTGCGGTCAGCGTTTCAGAACAACTCGGCACATCGGTCGTTGTTCTTGGAAGCATTATTAAGAAGAAAGTTACCATCCTCGTATTGTGTTCTGAAGAGGCCGTTAAGTTGGGTCAGCATGCGGGCACAATGGTAAGCGAATTATCCGAAAAATTAGCCGGAAAAGGAGGAGGGAACCCCGACTTTGCCATGGGCGGTGGTAAAAACACCGACCAATTAGAGACCGTTCTCAATGAATTCCGTAGAGCAAACAGTTAATTAATCGCAATAAGACAAGGGGGCCAACTGACCTCTTAGTTAATCGAAAATACTGTTTTCTCAATGGAGAGTTTATCTGAATTCGGTCCCCTCCCCTTACTAATGGAACCCTGTTTTCGATTACAGATTAAACAGTTCAATCAGCGAATCATTCCCGCCGCAACAGTCTCGTTCGTAAACTCATCGATGAGAACTACACTTCCCATGATGCGATTTCGACGATAGCTATCATAAAGCAGCGGACTCGAAGTTCGAAGTATAACACGACCTATATCGTTAAGCCCGATGTCAAAGTCATCTTCTTTTTTATGTAATGTATTAATATTTATTTTATACCTGATCTCTTTAACCAAAGCTTTCACTTCCTTTGTCGTGTGTCTGAGGATATATTTACCCTTGAGCTGTAATTTTGTTTTTTCCGAAAACCAGCAAAGCATAAGATCAATATCTTGCCCAATCTGCGGCTTATTATTTGGTTTTGATATTAAATCCCCACGACTGATGTCCAATTCTTTTTCCAGGGTAAGGGATACGGATAATGGATAAAATGCTTCTTCCAATTCTCCGTCACTTGAGTGAATGCCTTTTATTCGAGAACTGAAACCTGACGGCATCACAACTATTTCATCTCCCGGTTTAAATACGCCACCTGCAACGCGTCCCGCATACCCGCGAAAATCATGATACTCCTGCGAGTGCGGGCGTATCACCCATTGGACCGGAAGTCGTGGATCAACCTGATTAGCATCCGGTCCGATGTAGATATTTTCTAAATGATAAAGAAATGTGGGACCATTGTACCAAGGCATGTGTTCAGATTTATCGACTATATTATCTCCGTTTAATGCACTGATGGGGATAAAAGTCATGTCCGAGACATCCATCCGTGAGGCAAAATTCGTGAAGTCATCCATTATCGCGTGAAAGACAGATTCACTGTAATCGACAAGGTCCATTTTATTTATGCATATGACTAAATGCTGGATGCGTAACAGGGACGCGATAAAAGCATGTCTACACGTTTGTTCTACTACCCCATTGCGGGCATCAATTAATATTACCGCAAGGTTCGCGGTCGAAGCTCCGGTCACCATATTTCTCGTGTACTGAATATGACCAGGAGTATCGGCGATGATAAATTTTCGTCTCGGTGTGGCAAAGTAACGATAAGCGACATCGATTGTAATACCTTGCTCACGCTCTGCACGCAGACCGTCGGTAAGCAGTGCAAGATTAATGTAATCATCACCTCGCTGTTTGCTAGACTTTTCAATCGCTTGTAACTGATCTTCAAAAATCGTCTTTGAATCATACAGCATTCTCCCAATGAGAGTGCTTTTGCCATCATCTACACTACCTGCGGTAGTAAATCGCAATAGATCCATTTCGCGGTATGAATTATGGTCCATAATTATATTAAAGTTAGAGAATCACAGCGACTCGTGAATATTAAAAATAGCCTTCGCGTTTACGATCTTCCATCGCTGTATCTGAGCGTTTATCATCGGCACGCGTTCCGCGCTCAGTGACCCGCACTGCTGCTATTTCACGGATGATCGCATCTACTTCGCCCGCCTCAGATTCTATAGCGCCCGTGCAGGTGGCATCACCCACGGTTCGAAAGCGAACGCGTTTGCACTCAGGTTTTTCATCAGCTTGTAATGAAATATATTCAGTCACTGCCAGCAGGACCCCATTACGTTGAACAACTTCCCGTTCATGGGAAAAATAGATACTGGGCAAATTCAATTCTTCTTTCTCGATATATTGCCAGACATCCATTTCCGTCCAATTGCTGAGCGGAAAAACCCGAAAATGTTCTCCTGCTTTTTTCCGACCATTGAATATATTCCAAAGTTCGGGTCTTTGATTTTTAGGATCCCACTGCCCGAATTCATCACGGTGTGAAAATATTCGTTCTTTCGCACGGGCTTTTTCTTCATCGCGACGAGCGCCCCCTATGGCAGCATCAAACTTGTATTCTTCGATTGTGTCGAGAAGGGTTACGGTCTGTAAAACATTGCGACTTGCATTGTGGCCCTTCTCTTCAACTACACGGCCATTATCGATTGATGCCTGCACACTGCCGACAATCAGACGAGCATCCAACTCTTCAACCATCTGGTCTCTAAATTCTATCGTCTCTGGAAAATTATGCCCGGTGTCGATATGCAGCAAAGGAAATGGCAACTTCGCTGGCCAAAACGCTTTTTGGGCCAGTCGTGTAATGACGATGGAGTCCTTTCCACCGGAAAACAATAGCACAGGATTCTGAAACTGAGCCGCTATCTCTCTAAAGATATAAATAGATTCAGATTCGAGGTGCTTAAGGTGGTTTACGGAATAAGACTGATGCATGTGCAAGTTAAATTGAATAGATTAAAACTGTAGTATTATTATCCAAGCCAGTATATTGATATAAATCTATTATTTGAAAAGGATATGAGGTATGATCCGAGTGTAGAGTGTTTCGACACACTCCTCGAGACTGTATTCTGAAGTATCGATCGTCAGATCAGATTTAATCGGTTCTTCGAACACTGAATCTTTGCCCGTAAATTCCTTTATCTGACCAGATTCAGCCTTCGCGTAGAGTCCTTTTACGTCCCTTGCCGCACATATATCAAATGGACACTTAACATAAACTTCCGAAAAATTATCCGCTCCAATAATCTTCTTGGCCATATCGCGAAATTTATTCCTTGGGGTAATAAATGCGGTAAGCGTTACGATTCCAGCATTGAGAAATAATTTTGCCACTTCTGCAATACGTCGAATATTTTCTTCTCGGTCCTCATCAGAAAACGACAGATTACTGTTAAGCCCTGAACGAATGTTATCCCCATCGAGAATTTGCGTTAAATAACCTTCAGCTTTAAGTCGTTTTTCCAAAGCCAGAGCCAGCGTGCTTTTACCAGATCCAGACAACCCGTACAACCAGATGATGTGGCCGTGTTGTTTGAGAAGAATTTCCTTTTCTACTTTACCCAGCTTGGAATCAAATTTCGGATATATATTCTCCGGTTTACAAGTCATTATATATTAAAGAATAAGTTAGAGTTTAGCCCGCTGGGGAAAATTACTATTCATACCTTCACTTGATGTAAAAGCTAAATGTAAATTATCTTTTCCTGAATAAATATAAAATTAGAACAATCAATTAATTCTAATTATCATTAGTCTCTTACGAACAAGAGACACGATCAGCTATTTAACCACTAATGCCAATCGCAAGATTTTTAAATCTGACAATCCACTAGATTAGTCGATTCATGAAGCCCACGCTCCCGCTTCATCCCATTAAATCTTGTCTCCTCAGCAGTTATACCCTCTTTAAGTTTCTTGGTGCTATGCCAATCACCTAAAGAAACATAGCCTTCTTTTCGAAGCGGATGATAGGGTAAATCGTGTTTTAGCATATAATGATCAATATCTTCGTTTATGAAATCAATGATCGGATAAATTTTATACATGTTGTTTTGCTTCGTAACGACTTTTAGCAATTTACGTGTGCTCGCTTGATCACGCCTCAACCCAGCCATCCACGCTTTAGCTTTTAAGTCGAGAAGCGCTCGATTCATCGGTTCAACTTTACGCGTGAAATTATATTCCTTTAACTTTTTCTCACCCTGTTCCCATAACTTGCCCTCTAGTGATTCTTGTTCTGCGGCACTCATCAGGGGCTGATACTTCTTTATGTTAAGTTTAAAGCGCTCGGTCAGCTCTCTGGCATAGCGATAAGTTTCATCAAAGAGATAGCCAGTATCGATGAAGACAACACGAATATGAGGATTTACCTGAGTCGCCATGTGCAACATTACGGCCGATTGAATGCCAAAGCTTGTACTCAGAACCAGGTCGTCTCCAAATTTACGATCGGCCCATTTTATCCTCTCAATTGCGCTAAGTGACTCTATTTCTGTCACTTGAAATTCTACTTGTTCGACAATGCTCTCCATTAAATAGCTTTTAAATATTTGATTTACTTATGTTGACTATATTAGGTAATATACTAATGATAAGTTGTCAATAGCTAGTTACTCTAAAATTAAGGGTTAGAAACGATAAAGGATAACTGGCGAGTGCGCCGATCCAGGAAACTGGTGATCAAGAACCGGGGTGGAGAAAACTCCAATCGAGAGGGACCGTAATCTTACGCCCTTCTTTATTACACACTGAAATTTCATTCGGTCTTTCACCTGCAGCAATATCAGTAACCATACCAAAATTTGTCGGTACCTGGTGTACTGCTTGTATAAGTCTGATTGAAGTTGAGCGAGCGCGAGAGAAATACCGGGTTGTCGCTATTCCACGATTATGGAGTGGATTTTTCCGTGATAGGGATAGTGAGTCAAAATAAGTATTCACTTCTTCAAGACCGACCCGATTGCGATGTCGCCCACCCCATGGCTCCTGATGTCTGCCACCATTGGTGAACCAAAAAATTGTGCTGGGCAAAGTTTCTGTATTTTTCAGAGAGAACCAGACATAACCGTCGAGTGTTGCCGCCGTCCAAGCAAATCTACTTTTACTACTTGAGACCATAGCGAGGTCTTCATACCCGGCACGCGCCGGGTATTCATGCAAAGAAGTAAAACCTCCGTTAGCCAAAGCCACTTTATCAAGTGATTTAAACTTGGCTCCAACTTTCAAGGCGCTGTATTCACCTATTGCTGGATTGCTGAAAGGCACGGGACAGACTTCACCGTGCAGAAATGGACTTACATTAATATGATAGGGGCCGCCTTTTTCAGGGAAATGAAGTATCGCGTGATGACCATAGTTAAAGTGCCCTTGCACGCCTTCAATAATGTGTTCCTGGTACAAAGCGCGATGATTCGGATTTAATGAAATTATTTTTGTTATCTTTCCCTTCACGCATTTGAGGGATAACTGCAACTCGATGCTGTGAACATTGCTCTTAATATATTTCCATTTCAAATTAGGGGCATCCCCGTGAACATGGGGTATTCCCTTGTTTACCCCAAAGGGGAAACAGAAGAAATCACCACGTAATATTCTTTCAATCGGTGAAACCTGGGATGAAATTTCATGGGCTTCCCAGGGTGGCAGCGAAAATGGTGAGACCCAGCGGTGCTTTAATTTGAAATTAACAGGAGCAAGATGACCACCTATCTCACTGAGGTAAAATTCAACTCTTTCACTGCTGACCCAGAAACTAGTCGCCCCATGAATTTTTATTTTTAAATCACGCGTGCGCATTTCTAGATCTTAAAAGTTACTATTATTATTCCACTTGCGGATCGATCAGACTAATCGCATGAGTGAAGATAAAAGAAATCCCTGGAATTGCATACAATTTTACGGTCCAATCTGCAGATTCCCATTCTCATAATTTTCACTATTCACTTTTTCATAGCAAGTTTTAAAAAAGTGCTTTAACGGCAAACTAGCTCTTAACCTAAAAGAGCAAATAAGAATCAAGGGATACCTTGATAATTAGAATTTATACTATTTTATAAACCGGTGAAGCGTTTCTTCTCGACCCTAACCCCTATTTATTTTAAAAAAGTGAAATATTATGCATCGGGATTAAAAGTTCGTGAATACCCTGTTCAACTTACATTTAATCTCAAGTCATCTAGATTACAAAATTACACTATAAAGAATGGAAATAGAATCACATCCATTTTTTGAAAAAATTTCAAGTGACCAGCGCCAGGAATTGATTCGCCATGCAATAATTGAAGAGTATACCCCTGACACTATTATTTTTGAAGAGGAAAGTCGTTCTGACGGCATGTATTTAGTCCTCGAAGGGACGGTTGCGTTTTCTAAAAAGACTCCCGAGAATACATTCAGAACCGTTAGTTACTCTACAATGGGTGATTTCTTTGGGGAAATCGGATTATTCACCGGAGAAACACGTTCATCACAAGCTGAATCGAGAGGTAATGTGATACTCGCAAAAATTCCGAGTGAATACCTGCTTAGCTTTTTTAAAAGCACCAAGGGGCCCATTGAGAATATCCTCCAGAGTATTATCAGCCATCTTCACGACACTACCCAACACTATATAGATGATATAGTAGCACAGGAAAAGCTAGCTGTCGTTGGCAATATGATTAATACAATCATACACGATTTTAAGAACCCCTTTTGTTTAATCAGCCTCGGTGCTCAACTCATCATGCAATCACACGCGGATGAGAAGACACAAAAGCTTTGTAATAACATTGAGGAACAGGTACAGCGAATGGTTGATATGGCTGAAGAATTAGGCCAGTTCTCCAGGGGTCAGCATGAATTGAAACCAGAAAAGGTTAACGTGTATAAACTGCTCGAGCGATTTAAAGCATTAAATTTCCCTTTCTTTCAGGATGATCTCATTAAAATTGAAATTGACGTTCCCGATATTGTAATAGAAGGTGAGGAAAATAAGCTCCTGCGTGTCATTCAAAATCTTGTGGGCAATGCGATTGATGCCTTTGAAGAGAATCCAGGGGAAATAAGTATTACTGGTAAGGTAGAAGGTGAGGAGTTAAAATTAGAAATAAAAGACAATGGCTCCGGAATTCCGGAAACGATACGAGAACATTTTTTCGAACCCTTTATTACTTATGGGAAAAGCCGTGGCACCGGATTAGGCAGTGCCATAGCGAAATCAATCGTTGAAGCGCATAATGGGAAAATAAGATTTGAAACTAAAACAGGTAAAGGGACTACTTTTTATATTAGTCTGCCCATAAAACAACAAGCAGTCGCCAATGTTGCTTGATTTTTTACGCTGAATGAAGCTTTCCTGTTTAATTAAAAGAACAGGTTTATTCTCCCTCCGAGTCGAAAAGGTAATTCACGAGAGACAAGTAAGTTGTTGACAAAAGTATCACCGTTATGAACCCAGTTTGTCTCGTCCGTAATATTGTATAAGGTGATCTCTGCTTTCCATTTTGGATTACTATAGGAAATCGCGGCATTCAAAGAAAATTGCGTTGGAAAGTGAAATTCCGCGTCAAGATTGCCAATTTGCTCACTCTCTACGGAACCCCAAAGCCTGAATCCTAAGCCGGAGTTGGGCCGGTAACTACTTCCCGCGTTAAACAGCCAACGGGACATTCCTGGAATACGCCAATCTGCAGCCGGCGCCTGGTTGGCCCCGGGGAAAGATTCATAACCGAGCCCTGTTCCGCGAGCTCCCGGACCGGTGCCAGGCGCATAAAGATCATATATCGAACGCCCCCCCAACTGAAAAGGGGCAGAATCCCGGTAATGCCCTTCGGTGAATGTAAGGTTAGAAAAAATGTAGAAATCGTTTTTCGGTTGATAGACACTTTCTAATTCAAAACCTTGTACACGGATATCGTTTTTACCTCCACGAAACTCTACTTTTTTTCGATCTTGAGAAAAAGCAGTTAATCCAACGAAAAGCTTATGCTCATAAAAACTAAATCGCATGCCACCTTCGTAAAGATCGCTGCGATTATTAAAATCGTTTCTATCGATTTGATTATTGAAGAGAAATATACCGCCGCCCGTCACACTTCCATTGACCGCTCGGGAACGATTATAGGTGAAATAAAAAGTAGATGAAGTATTGGGCTTATAATAAAGGCTGAGATGACCGCTAAAGTGGTGAAAGTCATGATTGTCATTCCAGGGATCTCCACCGGGGGGTGGCAGCGGGTCTGTGACGTCTGCAAAAAAGGAGTCTCCACGCAAACCGTATAGAAAATGTAAATTATCGGTCAGCTCAAATTCATGCTGCCAGAAAAGTCCGATATTCCACAATTTTGAATGAGTTGTTTCGGGGCTGAACAGTTCGGCTCCAAAAAAAGGTCTTCCCCCAGGTCCAGGTAAACCAGGAAAATATGTCTGACTGAACTGCTCACTGAAGTTAAAATCTGTCGGCGGACGCGTAATATCGTAATTAAAAAAATACTCATTGAAAAAGTTTATGTAATTTTCGCGCTCCTCATAGCGAAAGGTAATCCCACTCAATACTTCATGTTCTCTCCCCCCCCACTGAGGATGAAAATTGAACTCATATCGCGACTCCCAGGTAATTTGGTCGACGTATTCTATATACTCCAGTTCATGAAATCGACGTCGCGTAATATACTCAAACAAAATTCGATTTGTAAATGCTAAGGTATTTTCTTCGTTCACTGTAGTAATTAACTGAGCATGAAAAACATTCGCATTGCTAAAATCACTATCGGAATAAAGGGTGTCGGTGGGGTCAATAGAGGTCGTCCCGTCTGGTGTCAGGAACCAGGGTTCGACAAAGGGACCACCAATATCATCAACCTTTCCGGTATAATATATTCCTTTATCGATGAGTTCCTGAGAAGGGCGATTAACACCAAGGATCTGAGGAATTGCCTGCCAACTGTACTGGGTGTTAAAATCCATCTTCACCCCTTTATTCGGCCTCCAAGTTAATGCCAGATGAATATCCTGACGGTCATTGCGTGCACCATTAGCATTGAACAAGGTTTCGTTTTCCTGCCCTGCATAACTGAGTCTCCCAGCTAAAGTATCCTGAACAAGCGGTTGATTAATATCAATACGCCATAAGCTACTAAAAAATGAATTGTTCTCAGGAACCCAGGAACCAAAACGCATATGGACATTCGTAAAGGACTCATCCATGTGAGGCTGTTTTGTTATATAGTTAAGATACCCTCCACTGTAAAAACTGGGGCCGTATACCGATGACCCCGGTCCTCGCACGATATCAATCGACTCAACATTATTAAAGCCGGGCTGCATTCCATTAATATTTGCAGAGCGACGCTGTCCATTCAGGTAAGCCTCAGCGACATCACCGCGAATCGTTGGCGTCGTCAGATTTCCGAAACGTGATGGGGCCGATGCACTCGGGCTGAATAATACTGTTTCCTCTATTGTTTCAATTCCGTGGTCACGGAGCAGAGCTTCATTGATGAGGCTTACCCCACGTGGAGTATCGAGAATATTACGGCGAGCACCAAACAGGGAGGCCACGGAACGCGCTAGAGGGTTAATAGAATCTTCATAAGACAATCCCTCTACGATGTATTCATCCAAAGTATGAATAGATTCATCAGAACTCGACTCCTGAGCCAAAACCAACCCAGGTATTGAGAAGACGATTATAAAATTCGCCAGAAAAACCCAGAAGCTGTTCTCGATTGTATAAGTTTTTTTCATCATGTGTCTTCACAAAGCCACTCCGGTAAAGGACACACGCAAAATCTTACACTTGCATTCCTCCGCCGGCATGACCCGGATCAGGTTCCATGGGTAGCAAAGTCGATCGTGCTTCATTCTCAGCCCTACGCGAAGGGCACCCCGTTTAAATAATATTAAACAATATTAAGTAAATGATATCTCATATATCAACCTTAATTCTTCCTTAAATCGATCATCCCTTATATAGAATTAAGGCCGATCACCGATTAAACTAAAATCTCTTCAACAATCCCGTCGAGGGCATGTTTTACAGGCACCGATCCATTGACTAATGCATACCGGTAGCGTTTCCCTTCGTAGTTACGCATCACCACTTCAGTTTCTGTTATTCTCTCTACATATTCAGGGTTAATCGGCACCTTTCCACCGCCACCCGGAGCATCAATAACAAATTGAGGGACGGCATAACCCGTAGTATGACCACGCAGCCCCTCTATAATTTTAATGCCAGTTTGGACATCAGACCTCAAGTGAGAGCTACCGGTAATCAAGTCACACTGATAAATGTAATAGGGTCGAACGCGCATCATAAGTAGTCGGTGAACGAGAGATTTCATTACCTCAACATTGTCATTTATCTTTTTCAGCAGAACAGATTGGTTTCCTAAAGGGACACCGGCAAAAGAGAGTTGGTCACAAGCTTCTTTTACTTCCCATGTGCACTCTTTAGGATGGTTGGCATGAATGCTCATCCAAATCGGCCCGTGATTTTTTAATATCTCGCACAATTCTGGTGTAATACGTTGAGGGAGAAAAATGGGAATACGCGTTCCTATGCGGATAAATTCAATATGTTCGATAGCACGAAGACGCGTAAGGAGGTAATCTAATTTTTTATCTGAAAGAAGAAGTGGATCCCCCCCACTGAGGAGTACATCGCGAACCTCTTTGTGTTCTTCAATATATTTCAGCCCATTTTCCATCTCGGGGTGAAAATTATAATCCTGGGCGTTGGAAACAAGTCGGCTACGTGTACAATAGCGGCAATAAGCGGCACAACGATCGGTTACGAGAAAAAGGACCCGATCCGGATAGCGATGAACCAGCCCTTCCACCGGCATCGTTTTTTCTTCACCCACCGGATCGAGCATTTCTTCCGGTGCTGTAATCATTTCTTCTCCACGAGGGATTACCTGGCGTCTTATGGGGCAATCGGCATCCTCCCGGTCAATAAGATTAAAAAAATAGGGTGTTATCGCCACAGCCAGTTTATGATCAGCATATTGACAACCCGTATTCTCTTCCTCGGTAAGTGTCATGTATTGCTTCAATTGCGTAGCAGTTGTGATACGATTCTGTAGTTGCCAGACCCAGTTATTCCAATCACTCTTCGCTACATCTGCCCAAAGGCCTTGACCGCGATACCAATTACTCAATTTATCTTCAGGATACATGTATGCTTATATTTCTTTAATCTGCACTCGAGCTCACTATAATTGCATTAATCATTTAATGATTTTTGTCTTGTCAGTAAGAATCCATATATTTAAATAAGTCAATGCATTATGCGAAGAAAGAGAGTAAAATCAGGCACCACGTCTAAATGGTGATATATTAGACAGCTAAAAAAGGGATATAAGTGGATAAGAATGACGAACTGGCAAAACAGTTTTGGGCGCTGGGTGACCCACTACGGCTAAAAATCCTGCAGCTATTGCCACACACTCCCAACTGCGAACATCATAACAATGTGTCCCAGCTTGCGGAGAAGCTCGGGTTGAGCCAACCAACCATTTCCCATCACTTGCGAATATTGAGACAAGCGGGGTTAGTATCACATAAAAAAATGTGTCGTGATTGTTTCTATTGGATCGAATTGGAAGCTACAGCCGCAGTCTTGGAAAGCATGCGCACAGCTTTACATTTAGACTATAAGGAAGAAGCCAGTTTTAAAGATCCGGCTAGTATCTGAACTAAATACACATGGATAATAGCAGTTACTACAGCAGTAATGTCTAAAATTAAAGCCGGAATTTTAGCCCTTGAAAATGGGGAAATATATCGTGGCAAGGCATTCGGCGCAGTAAAGACGGTAGTTGGAGAGAGCGTCTTCAACACAAGTATGACAGGTTATCAGGAAATTCTGACCGATCCTTCTTATTATGCGCAAATTGTAACGATGACCGCCCCTCATATCGGCAATTATGGGATCAATCCAGACGATGTTGAATCCGATTCCCCAAAGGTGGCCGGGTTCATTGTACGCGAACTCAGCCCCCTAAGCAGTAACTGGCGAAGCCGGCAAGGGCTCGATGATTATCTGACTGAATTTGGTATTCCCGGATTGAGTGGTGTAGATACACGCACCATCACAAAAAATTTACGCACGCATGGATCTCTCAAGGCTTGCCTCAGCACGGAAGACATATCTGGCGATGAAGCCGTTCAACGCGCGCGTGACTGGCCAGGCCTTTTGGGTGTAGATTTTGTTAAGGAAGTCACATGCAAATCGACTTACACCTGGGATCCTGAGGGAAAAGACATACACCCTTTTACGGTGGAGGGAACGCGCCTTTTAGACCCGCCTAAAAAAAAGAAAAACTATAAGGTTGTCGCCTATGATTTCGGAGCAAAATACAATATTTTTCGAAAGCTACGCTACCATGGCTTCGATGTCGAAGTCGTACCTGCGGATACTCCGGCAGATAAAGTTGACGCATTAAAGCCCGATGGCGTTTTTTTATCGAATGGCCCTGGCGATCCGGCACCTCTAACCTACACACATAAAGCAGTTGCTGAATTAATTCAACGCTACCCTACTTTTGGAATTTGTCTCGGACATCAGATCATTACCCATGCCCTTGGTGCTAAAACCTTCAAGTTGAAGTTCGGTCATCGGGGCGCTAATCAACCCGTTAAGAATTTAGAAACGGGTGAAGTCTACATCACCTCGCAAAACCATGGATTCGCCGCGACAAGAGAGGAACTGGAAAAAACAGACGCGATTGTTACTGAAATAAATCTTAATGATCAAACCGTGGCAGGTCTGCGTCTTAAAGATAAACCTGTTTTTTCGGTTCAATACCACCCCGAGGCTTCACCTGGACCACATGATACAGATAAGCTGTTCGAGAAGTTTTATAAGCTCGTCGAAGACCGAAACAATTCAATGTAGATAATGTTAATCGGTTTAGAATTAGTAAGCAATTAGATGTTTAATTCGATTACCTTGTAGAGGAGTATCTGCAGAACAGATAAGGGGGATTCATTTACACATCCATTTCTCTTATACACTTATTCTTTTTTCAAATCCCTCGATGTCTCCCGGAGCATCTACTCCCGCGGATGGTTCATTTGTTATCCCAACTGCGATCGTATAACCATTTTCAAGAGCGCGTAACTGTTCTAATCTTTCAATCATTTCCAATCTACCGGGCGACAGCTTTCTGAATTTATTAATAAATTCTGCGGTGTAGGCATATAATCCCAAATGCCAATAATATGTATTTTCTTGCATACATTCATTTTCAATGGACCCCGGTTGAGTTCTTGCGAACGGAATGGGTGATCGAGAAAAATACAGGGCCCGGCTCTGGGTATCGAAGACAACTTTTACTTTGTCGGGATCGCGAAAATCATCCGCCTTACTAAATGGAGCGGCCATTGTCGCCATATCGATATCAGGCTCGTGTATCAGTTCTTTAAGGGTTTCAATCTGACTTGAGGTCACAAGAGGTTCGTCTGCTTGTACGTTAATTATATAATCAGCCTGAATTTTTTCATTTGCCTCTGCTATGCGATCAGTCCCACTGGGATGTTCAGCCGAGGTTTTTATCGGCTGGTAACCGTGATCCTCAAGAAGGTTAAAAAGCTCCTCATCCTCTACGGCGAAATGCAAAGGTATATCAGGTGCCTCGGAAGAAATACGTTCAGCAGTCCACAAAATCAATGGTTTATTCTGCACAAGATGAAGTAACTTGCGTGGAAAGCGTTTGGAAGCTAATCGAGCCGGAACTACAATGGCGATATCAGACATTAATTTAAACTTTAATGTAAATTTATATTATGAAATCGATCAATCTCTGGCAGACTTCGGATCGAGTGCATCTCGTAATCCATCTCCTAGAAAGTTAAGCGAAAAAAGAGTGAGTGAGAAAAAAAGCACAGGAAACATAAGCAGCCAAGGATAAACTTCCATTTTTTCTGCTCCCTCTTTAATCAGGAGCCCCCAGGAACTCATTGGTGGTTGCACACCAAGCCCTAAAAAACTTAAGACCGCTTCTAAAAGCATGACTGCCGGTATGGTCAAAGTAACATAAACAATAATCGGCCCCAGTGAATTGGGAATAAGATGACGTAAAATTATTCTCACTTGAGAAGAACCCAACGAGATAGCGGCATCAACAAATTCCAGCTTTTTTAAAGACTGTACCTGACCGCGAACAATCCGAGCCATCGTAAGCCATTCTACAGCACCTATTGCGATAAACAATAAAACAATGTTACGTCCGAATACCACCATGAGGAGGATAACAAAAACAGTGAATGGCAGAGCATAAAGGATATCTACAAACCGCATCATCAAGGAATCTGTTTTCCCACCAATGTATCCCGCGACTGCACCATATATTACGCCTATCACCATAGACACCAGTGTCGCCATAAAACCAACCCCCAAAGAAATACGCCCCCCATAGAGCAGCCGTGTAATTAAGTCGCGACCGAGAACATCCGTGCCCATCCAATGCTTTAAACTGGGTGCCTGTGCTCCATATAGGAGATCCTGCTCCTCATAAGTGTAAGGTGAGAATAAAGGTCCACACACACTTAACACAGTCATGAGGATAAAAGTGATGAGTCCAAATTGGGCTAATTTATTTTTCATTAATCGGCCATAGGCGTCTTTCCACAATGAAATTGAATGATCTTTATTCATCAGTTGAATTATTACTAGAGAAACTATTGTTCATTCATATTTTAAACGGGGATTTATAATAACCTGAATAATGTCTACAATGAGGTTCAAAAGAATTATAAGCGTGGCGTAAAACAGAACCGTGCCTAAGACCATCGTATAATCACGATTGAATGCGGCCATGACAAAGAATCTGCCCAAACCTGGAACTTGAAAAATTGTCTCCACGACAAATGATCCGCTGATTAAACCGGCGGAAGCCGGTCCAAGAAACGCCACTACGGGTAATAGCCCAGTCTTGATTCCATGCACCAGGACAACACGCCATTCAGGCAATCCCTTAGCGCGGGCAGTGCGGATGTAATCACTGCTGAGAATCTCAAGCATTCCACTTCGCGTGAGCCGCGCGATGTAGGCGGCATAATATATGCCAAGGGTAAAAGCTGGTAGGACCCGGTCGCTCCATTGCTCCCAACCCAGGGGATTAAACCATCCTAAATAGAGTCCAAAAAATAAAACCAGGAGTGGCCCCATAACAAAGGTCGGCATACAAATTCCAGCCATCGCAATGGACATCGGTAAATAGTCCAATGACGAATTTTTATTTACCGCGGCAATCGTGCCTGAAATTGTTCCCAATAAAACGGCGATAATTAAAGCGAGCAATCCCAGTTCCAGGGAGACGAGGAAAGATTGTCCAATCAATTCATTCACCGTCCAACCTATATATTTGAATGAGGGTCCGAGGTCACCCTGGAATAGATTTCCCATGTAGTGGAGGTATTGCAGCCACAAGGGATTATCAAAACCGTAATGTGCCTCCAGGTTTACCCGGATTTCAGGAGGAACGGCTTTTTCATCACTAAGTGGATCACCCGGCGCGAGGCGAATCAGAAAAAAAGTAACAGTCGCGATGATAAGGATGACGGGAATGGCATGGATAACTCGCCTGCAAATAAAATTAAACATATTTATAATTTCTCGATAAACTATTTATTCACCATCCAGGTACACATGCTTGTAGGGGTGACGGTCGAGGATGTTGGGATGCCAACCGCGGACACTGGGATGGATGAGTAAACTGCGCACATAAAAATAAATTGGCATGACGGGTAATTCCTCGAGAAGGATTTTTTCGGCATCTTGGAAATGATTAAAGCGTTGCTCTTTAGCATAAGTCTTACTGGCAAGGGAAATTAATTTATCATATTCGGGGTTCGACCATCCTGTTCGATTATTACCCCCATCCGTGACCCACAAATCAAGAAAAGTGTTGGGGTCATTATAATCCCCGATCCAACCAAAGCGTCCAATTTGATAATTCTTACTATGCATGCTGTTGAGAAACACTTTCCACTCTTGATTCAGCAATTTTATCTCAATATTAAGCGTCTTTTTCCACATCTGCTGAATTGCTTCAGCCGATGTACGGTGAGACTCACTGGTATTATAGAGCAGTTCAAGTTCAGGAAAACCCTCTCCATCAGGGTACCCTGCTTGAGCAAGTAATTTACGCGCTTTTTCACTATCGTACTCAATCCGGGCTCGTGCATTATAGCCTCCCGTATCTGGGGGAGTAAAGTGATAGGCAGGTTGTTGACCCGCACGTGTTACATATTGAGTGATTTCCTCTCGGTTCAGAGATAATGATAACGCCTTGCGCACACGAATATCGTCCAAGGGTGGTGAATTGACATTAAACAAATAGCAATAGGTCCCGAGGTAGGTATCGAACCGGCTCGAATCGGGTCTTTCGTTCCGGTAGTAATCGACACGATGTAACGGAATCGTCTGCGTTAGATGAAGATACCCTACGCGAAAAGCTCTCTCTTCAGTATCCCTACTATCTATGGGCAAAAAATTTATCCCATTCAACTTTACTTTTTCTGCATCCCAATAGCGCGGATTTTTTCTAACCTTGATTCTTTGATTAATCATCCAGTCCGTTAAAGTAAAAGGGCCATTAGAAACAATATTTTCCGGCCGAGTCCAATGCGTCCCCCGTTCAGTCATGCCACCAAATTTTTCAATCGTCGGGGGGTGCACAGGCCACCAGGAATAATGGCTTTGAAGTTCGAGAAAATAGGGAATTGATCTTTCCAGTCTTATCTCTAGTTTTTTATCATCGAGAGCTTTAGCTCCGACCGCTGAAAAATCCGTAATTTCGCGGGCATTAAAGGCACGCGCATTTTCCATCGCGTAGAGCATATAAGCATATTCAGCAGCTAATGCAGGTGAAAGTATCCGTTCATAAGAATAGACAAAATCATGTGCAGTAACTGCATCCCCATTTGACCAAACAGCTTCCTCGCGAAGATGAAAAATATAGCGTTTCCCCTCTTCGAATACTTCCCAATATTTGGCCATACCCGGGACTGGATGAAGATCGATTGGATCTTCCGATACTAAGCCTTCAAAAAGAGCGGAAATAATATTATGCTCAGTAACACCTGTTACAATGTGTGGATCCAGTCCTTCAGGTTCGCTTCCATTGCCAATATATAATATCTGTTCACGGTTGCCACGCTCAACGTTAGTTTCCCGAATTCCACATCCAGCGATACTCAAACTCAGAGCTGCTGGTAAGAGGCTCTTTATTATTATACGATAGAATCTTGGCATCCAGTTGTTAATGCAACGGTGTGTTGATTAAATCTGCAATATTTTACTGAGAGATTAAGTGGCTTAATAGTTATGTGTTTTATTTCTACGTGGGATTAAACTGCCCTTCGATCAGACGTGCTCCCTTCTCAAAAACAGGAAGCGAGGAACTTAACTTCCTTTATATTCAAAGCGCTTGCTAAAGGCAAAATAGGCCCCTAGTGATTAATTTAAGGTGATTTTATTCAAGATAAGACGTGACAATAAGTACAAACCGGGCCTGGCCTGGTTTTGCATATTTGCACTATTCTGGATCACGTTACTGCTCTATGCCGGCGGCTTTACAACCAGTATTGAAGCCGGAATGGCTTTCCTCGACTGGCCACTTTCCAATGGGTCAATAAACCCAGCGGGATGGATGGAAGATCGGGAAATGCGCGCTGAACACAGCCATCGGCTACTGGGTATGAAAATTGGCATCCTCTCAATCATTTTAGTCATTTGGACACAAATTCGAGAGGATAGACGTTGGGTTCGCCGTGTTGCCCTGATTCTTCTGCTCATGGTTATTCTTCAGGGGTGTTTAGGGGGTGCACGCGTAGTATTTGATCGGTTTAACATTCACAGCGAAAGCAACTTTATAGCACAATCTTTTGCGATAATTCATGCTTGCGGTGCGCAAATCATCCTTTCCCTCCTGGTAACGCTTTCACTTGTCTGCTCACGTCATTGGATTGAAAGAAACGGCGGACTAAAAGAACCCGCTCCGAACAGTGTGGGATGGGCTGGATTAATTGCCTGCATCACACTATTTATCGCGATCACCTTTGGCGCTATTATGCGCCACGCCGACGTTGGCCTGGCTATTAGCACCTTTCCCTACTCCACATGGGAGGGCAACTGGTTGCCAATCAATTGGAATTGGGCTGTGTCCATTAATTTCGCCCATCGCGTAAGTTCTCTACTCGCGTCCATTGCCATCCTTTTTTTCATTGGTAATATTTGGAAGTTCGCGCGAATTTCACCCACATTAGGCTGGTTGAGTATCCTCCCCCTTTTATTGCTTTTTTTGCAGATTTTTCTCGGTGCAACTGTAACTTGGAGTCGAATACATGAACATGCCGCCACCGCTCATATGCTAAACGGGGCTTTTCTTCTTGCCAGTTGCTGGATGCTCACTTTTTTAAGTATGCGTTTATCACCCCCTTTTGTTATCCCCCATAAAGGTTCTAAACTTGCCACTTAGGATAGAAGTTATTTAGAAATTATCCTCAATAATAAATGAGAACCAGTCCCACCCAATATAATATTGAGACAGAATCACAATCTGAGCTTATCACCAGAGAAGATTCTGAACGTGGGGTGCTTTTTCTCGATTATTGGGAATTAACCAAACCACGTCTGAGTCTACTCGCGGTCATTTCAGCTATTGTTGGTTATCTCGTAGCTCAACCGGAAAAAGATATTTTATTATTCATGAACCTGCTCATTGGGACGTCACTGGCGGCAGGGGGAGCAGCGGTACTTAATCATTGGCAAGAAAGGGAAACGGATGCAATAATGGTGCGGACGCGCAACCGCCCAATCCCCTCAGGATCGATAAGCCCGAAAGCCGCTTTTATTTATGGAATCGTGATTTCAATAACAGGTGATCTTCTACTCTGGCTCGGGGTCAACAGTTTAGCAGCGAGCTTGGCTCTTATTACCCAGGCAGCTTATCTCTTAGTTTACACTCCACTTAAACAGCGTTCCCATTGGTGCACGGAGATAGGTGCCATTCCAGGGGCCATTCCCCCCTTAATTGGGTGGGCTGCAGCTGAAGGTTCAATATCCACCCTCGGTTGGATATTGTTTGCCATTCTCCTAACCTGGCAAATTCCACATTTTATGGCCATTGCTTGGAAGTTCCGGAAGGACTACGAAAAAGCAGGGTTTCCCATGCTCTCAGTTATTGACGTGAGCGGGACTCGCGTCGCAAGACAATCTCTCATCTTCACGCTTTTATTAATTATCAGTAGTCTCACGCCGACCATTCTGGGCTATACTTCACTCTTTTACGCACTGGTCGCCGCCGGCTTGGGGACCTGGTTTCTAATCATGGCCCTGTGTTTCATGCAGGCAGCCAATCGCGATAAAACAGCACATAAGCTTTTCATGGTATCAATCGCCTATCTCCCCTTATTATTAGCCGCCCTTGTAATCGATCGCTGGTTTATCGTTTAGCTCATTGATTCTGTTAACCGGCTATCACTCTCATAGAATCTATCAGCGCTTTTTCTTAAAGCGGAGTCACTAGTCAAATAATATACATGAAGGGATTTCCATTTCCTGAATTAAACGCCAGTTTAAATGGCCTGGCGACCGTGTTGCTGACTCTAGGTTTTATATTTATCAAAATTAAAAACATTAGAACTCATCAGTATTTAATGGTCAGTGCTTTTATTATCTCAATTGTATTTCTTATAAGTTATGTCACGCATAGAATCATTGCGGGTGTGCATACGCCTTTCAACGGTGAAGGATTCTGGCGGACCGTATATTACAGTATACTTATCAGTCACATTCTTTTAGCAATTATCACCGTTCCATTAGTGTTGCGCACTCTTTTCCTGGCGTTTACAAATCAATTTGAAAGGCATCGTTTTTGGGCCAGAATTACCTTCCCTATCTGGTATTATGTTTCCATCACCGGTGTGCTTGTTTATTTCTTTCTCTATCAATGGTTCCCTTCAGACATCCAATTCTGACCTGGCATCCACAAATCGTAAGCGCTTAAGTAATAAACGAATTTATAGAAGACGCAATTGAACCAATCTCATTGGCTGAATAAGATTAATTTAATTTTTTTATGACTTGGGAAATCGCATTTGTTTTGATTCTGCTCATCTTGGCAATCGCCAGTTTTGTCCTCGAAAAAATCCCAAGCGATCTGACGGCGATTACACTATTTATTATTATTCTCTTAGTAGGATTACTCCCTGTTGCGAATACTTTGCCTTCGGCGAGTATGATGCTGAGCGTTTTTGCTAATCCCGCTCCAGTCACTGTTGCTTCAATGTTCATCATCAGCGCTGCCTTGGTAAAATGTGGCGCGATTGAAGTCTTAGCTGTATTTCTCGAAAAATTAGCAGGTCTGGGCTACCGCTGTTTTTTACTGGTTATGATCTTAGGTGTAGCTATCGCTTCTGCTTTTATTAACAACACGCCTATGGTGGTAGTTTTACTGCCTGTTATTTTAAGTCTTTCAAAAAAGATGGGAGTTCCTGCTTCCAAGTTTCTCATTCCACTTTCTTATGCTTCGATATTCGGAGGAATCTGCACGCTTGTCGGAACAAGTACCAATATCCTTGCCAGCAGCATCATAGAAGCCGCAGAACAACCACCCCTTGGGATGTTTGAAACAGCCTGGATAGGCGTTCCATTACTATTGATGGGAAGTATCTACCTCATTTTTTTCGCGAATCGATTGCTCCCCGTTCGCGAAACACTGACTTCTATCCTCTCAGAAGAAGAGCGCAAAGAATATATAACAGAAGCTTATGTTCAGCACGACTCCCCGGTTATAGGTAAAACACTCGCCCAATCAGGACTGCTAAAAACCGGCAGCGCGCGGGTGCTTGAAATTATCCGCGATCAAGTAGCTCTCTTTACTGATCTCAATAATCTGGTCTTATTTGAAGGTGACCGATTGATCATGGCCCTTCGTCCCTCGGGCGTGGCTCACGCACGGATGATCGACGGGGTTAATCTGGCCGCGGAAATGGGTCAGGGGCTGGAAACCATCGCAGCGCATGAAGGTTCAATCGTAGAAGGTGTAATCGGTACTAAATCAACGATAAGAGGGAAAAATATAAGGGAGACCAATTTCAGACAACGCTATCGAATGATTGTTTTGGCCATTCATCGAGGCAGCGTAAATCTACGTGAAAAACTGGACCAGGTACCTCTCGAATTTGGCGACACCCTGCTGATGATGGGGACCGACACCGCAATCGAAGATCTTCGAAAAAGCGATGATATTCTCCTTCTTGATCGTCCATCGACTCCGGCTAAAAGTATGCGCAAAAAGATGCCAATCGTATTTATTGTCATTGCGGCAATCATTATTTCAGCTTCTTTAAATCTTGTTCCCATTGTTGCTGCAACTTTAACCGGTGTTGGCGCGTTATTTCTCACCGGTTGCCTCAAGCCGAATGAGGGATACGCGGCAATCGAATGGAGTATCATTTTTCTCATCTACGGCATGCTAGGTGTTGGCATGGCGATGTTTTCTACGGGTACCGCAACATTCCTCGTGGATGAGTTCGCTGCGCTTACTGAATCTTTATTTTCTGATTCATTGAGACCTTACATCATGCTCGCCGGGCTATACTTGTGTACTACCGTGCTTACAGAATTTCTTTCTAATAATGCGACAATCGTCCTCATGGCTCCGGTTGCCATGGGTATTGCGGAAACTCTGGGTGTAGATCCCCGCCCTTTTATTATTACCGCAGCGATAGCTTCTTCTGCCAGTTTTTCAACACCTATCGGCTATCAGACTAACACCTTTGTTTTTGGTGTCGGCGGTTATCGTTTTGCTGATTTCTACAAGATAGGTCTACCGCTCAATATAATTTTTTTTATTGTAAGTATGGCACTCATCCCGCGTATTTGGAGCTTTTAAAAATTGAAAGGTAAAAAATTACTATTATCACGAAACTATTCTTCCAAAATCCTGTTATAACATACAGCTGATAATTCATCCTCGATGAAACCTAAGCTTATATTATTGATTGCTAAATTTTGTCGCTAAAATAGTCTCTAGCTAAATCAAAATCATGATGATAAATAAATTTGTATATTTTTTATTATTGATTTCTCTCATCTGTTGCAGTCTCATCCTCGTTGCGCAAGATAGTGACAGTGAAGCTGTTGGCATGGAAGAGGATAGTGATCATATTAATGCTGATGATTCGGAGGAATTTATCGAGGAGGATGGCGAAGAAGATGAAAGTTTCGATTCTGAAGCTTCAGACGAGTTCCTTGATGAAGATGAGAGTGAGGAACTGGATTACGAAAGCGATGAGCAGAGTAAAACAGAAGATAAAGTTCAGCTTAAGCCAACTGACATCACCTCGATTAAATTAATTGACCTGCACCTAAAAGCGTTAGGGGGAGTAGAAAACTTAAAGGCTATCAATACCCTTAAAATGGAGGGAGAATTTCGTGAAGGGAAAAAAAGTTGGAATATGACCTGGTTCAAGAAAGCACCGAATAAATACAGGGTCGAGCGCCATCATCGTCTTTTAGGAAGAGACTATATTACGATAAAAGCCTATGACGGGAAAAACGCATGGGTGAGAGAAGTTTCCCCTGAAATGTTGCCTCCTGAAAATATGAGTAAAGGTGATCTTATAGCCTTTGCTCAAGAAGCGGAATTTTATAATCATCTGATCGACTGGCGTGAAAAGGGTCACCGCTTTAATTACATTGATAAAATCAAGCTCCGCAAAGAGCCGACCTATTTTGTACAAGGAAAGCTCAAAGACGGGCGCGATGTATTTTATTATTTCGACCCACAGAATTTTCTTCTCAGGCAATTTGGCTTCAAGGAACGATTTGCCGGATCGCTTGTTGATGCTGATTATATTCCCGTTAAATTCACAAAAGTCAAAGGGGTGTGGATGGAGGAAAAAAAGCAATACGTAGTTGAAGGTCGAGTCTATAAAGAAATTAACTACGAAAAAATCCTCGCCAATATAGATATACCTGACTCTTTATTTGAGGTCCCCGAGGTGAAAGAATTTATTCTACGTCAGAAAAGTAGGTAGAGCTTTTCTCTTCAGCGTCTATGCGGCTTTTCCTGAACGATAAAAAAGTTTCATTAAGCGTAAGGGAATTTTCTGAGTTTCACCTTGGGCCGAGCAATACTGATTATAGTAAAACCGGGCTTTGGCGTGTTGAATTGGGTCAGACTTGGCACAAAGAGCTAAAAGCCCAGGCAATTGCAGAATACAGCAATGCAACATTTGAAATCCCTGTAAGTGGCACCTGGCTTCAAAAAGACTGGGCTGTTTCCATCCAGGGACGTATCGATCAAGTAATACACCAGGGTAATAGTGTAACATTCAGAGAAATAAAAACCGTAAATGCTACCCTGCCCTTAGCCGAAGATGAATTATTGGACAGATTCCTCACCTATTTTCTTCAATTAGGAACATACCTCGTTCTCGCGGACAACAATCCTTCCTACCGTGATCTGCTTATACACGGAGAGCTTCTCTTTATTGATATCACAGAAGAGAATTCACAATCCGTGATGATCGGTACGGATTTTAAAGATCATTTTTTAAACCAGATGGAGATCCTTTATTCATTTCTCGAACAACGCTGGTTGTCAATGCAACGTCTGCGCCGATTGGATTTTAATCTTCCATTCTCATCGCTTCGTTCAGGTCAGGAACATACCCGTGAGATGCTGGACCGCGCAGGTAATCAGTCCAAGGTTATCCTCTTTGAAGCTCCAACCGGATTCGGTAAAACCGGTACCGCCCTCGAATTCGCACTTGGTCGCTTGCGTGATGGTCATTATGATCGCGTCATCTTCCTCACGAGTAAATCTACGGGGCAAATCCAAGTTGTTCGCCAATTAGAGTCGATGTTATCTGAAGACGGAGGACTGCAATATTTCCAATTGCGCAATAAAATAGAGCATGCTCAGGATTGTAATCTTCCCTATTGTGACAATGGATACGGTTGTAGGCATAACTTAGCGGAACAATGGGAGAAAGCGGGAATTGCTCCAATGCTCCTTTTTGAAAACGGAACACTCATTTTATCCCAAATAAAAAAATTAGGGGATACCAATCGAGTTTGCCCCTATGAAATTTCTCGATCTGCCTTACCCTTCGCCGATGTCTGGGTGGCAGATTACAATTATGTATTCAGTCCAACTAATAATAATATTTTTTTTGAACAACCTGGATTTGAACCCAGTCAATCTTTACTCATCATAGATGAAGGGCATAATTTACCTCCACGTGTCGCTGATGGTTATTCTCTTTCCTATTCCCAGTCGGACGCTGAAATAGTGATTAACGAATTACAGTTCGCGAACATCTCTTCCCCCCTCTATCTGGCTTATGAAAAATGGCTTCACCTGCTTGATCAGGTGAAAGCTACTGACCGACTCAATGAAAAAACAGAGATTCAAGTAAGGGAATATATTGATGCGATAGTTAAAGAATTAAGGCAAAGTCAAATTGATAAATCTCTCTTTACAAACGCTGCTTTTGATAAGCTCTGGTCATGCTCAATAATTAAAAACTTCCTCGATCATGAGAGTCTCGAAAAACTTATCTGGGCTCCAGACTCTGGCGCCTTAAATTTCACCTGTTTAAATGCCGCGATAGAAATTGAGTCTGTCATTCGATCTTTTGGTCAAACGCTGATAATGTCAGCCACCCTCACTCCAAAAAAACACTTCAGTGAATCCTGTGGGATCACCCCTGAACTCTGTCAATGGGTGGAAGCGGAGGCCGAGTGGAGAAAGGGTGCTTATCAGGTTGCCATTGATTTAAGGGTAGATACCAGCTTAAAGAACCGTTCCCGTCATTACGCCACGACTGCTGAGACCGTTAGTCTTTTGTGTCAGATGGCTAACGACCCGATAATTGTTTACTTCCCCTCCTACCGTTATGCCGAAACAATCGGTGAATATCTAAGTGCGGCCTCCTCCGGAATTCGAACAGCGATACAACCGCGTAATCTCGATCTTGCTGAGCAAGATCTCTTTATAGAAGAAGCGCTCCTTAACATGGATACCCTATTCCTTGTCCTCGGTAGTAGTTTTTCTGAGAGCATAGACATGCTCGGAGGGCGTGTCACGACAGTGATGATAGTTGGTCCCGCTTTACCCGAGGTGAATGCAATTCAACGAGCTAAAATGGAAGAATGCGATTACCTTTCGCGTGATGAAGCATTTTTAAAAGTTTATCAAGCGCCGGCGATGATAAAAATTAATCAGGCACTGGGCAGACTAGTGCGTGCGCCAGGGCAACAGGCTCGCGTATTACTACACTGTAAACGGTTTGCTCAACAATCTTACACCAACTTATTAGCAGAAGAATACCGGCAAGCTTATGAGATAAAATCTGAAGAAGGTTTGCTCAATTGGCATCAAGGAAAATAATCCGCACTTACAGCTTGCGCTCTTAAGGGAAATATTACACAAATAATTTTTTAATGAGCGATGTCGCAAGAATTGAAAGCGAGGAGCTACACCAGTATATAGATAGTATTGCCAATTGCATCGCGGATAAACATCGCGATAATAAAGAGTTGGTTATTGTCGGAATTGCCAATGGGGGCATCCCCCTTAGCATTAATCTCGCTCGAGCCTTGGAAAAAAACCTGGGCCACCCGGTACCTTGCGGCAGTGTTGATATCTCATTTCATCGCGATGATATTGGACACAAACCTATAACATCGATCGATAATCCTACGGTCCTACCGGTAAATATAGAAGGCGCAACCGTCATTTTAGCGGATGATGTGATTTTTTCCGGGCGAACAGCAAGAGCTGCACTCAATGAAATATTCGATCAGGGACGGCCGGGCTTTATCGAGCTGGCAGTACTTTGTGATCGGGGCAACCGGCGTCTGCCTATTCAGCCCAACTACATCGGTTTCTCAAAAGAAACGACCATCAATCAGAAAGTAGTGGTGAATTTGAATATTGAAGATCCATCGAATGATAGCCTAGTTATTTTAAGCGCATGAAAAAAGCATCTAATTGGACACGGAAAGATTTACTTTCAATTGAAGCCCTGAGTCGGGAGGAATTGGAAACTATATTTTCAGTGGCCGACTCTTTCAAACGCACCCTCCAAAGATCGCAAAAGAAATTACCTACGTTACGGGGCAAAACTATAGTTAATCTATTTCTTGAACCCAGCACACGCACGCGAGTCGCTTTTGAAATAGCGGCAAAGCGCCTCAGCGCTGATGTTATCACTATAACTTCAAATGTCAGCAGCCTGACGAAAGGAGAAACACTTCGGGATACGGCTCGAAATATTGAAGCACTAAATGCTGATCTCCTAGTTATTCGCCACTCAGCAGCTGGATCACCTCAATATTTAAGCCGAATTATTAATATCCCTGTTATTAATGCCGGAGACGGGGCACACGAACACCCGACTCAAGCCTTACTTGACACCTTTACCTTGAGAGAACAACTGGGAGACTTAAAAGGGAAAAAAGTAACCATCTTGGGTGATATTTTATTCAGTCGAGTCGCGCGTTCTAATATCTGGGCACTGCAGAAACTTGGCGCGCATGTTACCCTGGCGGGTCCATCGACTCTTGTCCCCAAACTTTTTTGCGAACTCCAGGTAGAGGTCACTCACTCGTTAAAAGAAGCCCTCGCCGACGCTGATGCGGTCATGCTCTTACGTATTCAACATGAGCGCCAAACTTCCACCCACTTCCCCTCCATTGGGGAATACAAAAGCATGTTTGGGCTCAATCTCCAGCGCGCTTCCTGGCTAAAACCTGACGCTATAATTATGCACCCAGGTCCTATTAATCGTGGTGTAGAAATCGATTCCCAACTCGCTGACTCTAAGCGCTCCGTAATTCTTCAACAAGTCACTAATGGCATTGTTTGCCGCATGGCAGTTCTCTTTCTTTGTGCCAGTGCAAGCAGTCAGACTCAGCCGAAAAAGCTAACATGAGCATCATTACTTGGATTTCTGGGGGACGGGTAATCGATCCCGCAAACAATCGCGACGTGACAGGTGATATTTATGCTGTCGACGGTAAAATTGTTCCTAGTTTGAGTGATAAAGAAAGAAAACAGGCCCGGCAAATTAAAGCTGAGGGGTTGATTATTTGTCCGGGTTTTGTCGATATTCACACCCACCTATGTGAACCAGGAGATACCCACCGCGAGACCATACAGACCGGAACATGGGCAGCAGCGGCTGGAGGTTATACCACTGTTGTCTGTATGCCGAATGCTAATCAGCCAAGTGACAATGCTGGAACTATACAGCAAATAAATGATGCCGTAGAAAGGGATGCTCTCGTTAATGTCTTCCCGACTGGCGCATTGACCATTGGGATGGAAGGTAATGAACTCGCGCCCGCCGGATCACTCCAAAGGTCCGGCATAGTCGCCATCACCGATAGTTACCGAAGTGTGCAGAATAACGAAATCATGCGCCGAGCGGTTGAATATGCCAGTATGTTCAATCTCGTTGTTATGGATCACTGTCAGGATCGGGCGCTTACTGAAGGCTCAGTTATGAATGAAGGCATATGGTCATTACGCCTCGGTCTTCGCGGATGGCCGAGTGCTGCAGAAGACATTATAGTCTCCCGTAATGTCATACTCTCCACTTACACCGAAGCGCATATCCACCTTCAGCAAATAAGCACTTCGAATGCGGTTGAAATTATTCGGAGGGCAAAACAGCGCAACGTCAATATATCCGCTGAAGTAACACCCCATCATTTACATCTCAGTGATGAATGCGTAAAAAATTATGATACCAATTTTAAAACAAATCCTCCCCTGCGTACACCTGAAGACCAGGCAGCTCTTATCGAAGGACTTCTTGATGGCACTCTAGATTGCATAAGCACAGACCACATGCCACACACAGATTGCGAGAAAAATGTCGAGTACGATCATGCTCCGTTCGGAGTTATTGGATTAGAAACCTCACTCGCTGTTTGCCTGAAAGTCTTAGTTCATAGTAAACAATGCGATCTATCGCAGCTCATAAAATTATTAACCTGCAATCCATCAAATTTACTTAAATTAGGGAAAGGCACGCTCAGCCCAGGTGCAGACGCAGACATTACTCTATTCGATCCCGATGAAGAATGGGTGGTGGATCCAGATAAATTCCAAAGTCGCTCCATGAACTCACCGTGGATTGGTAAATCTTTAAGGGGTAAGGTGAAACAGACTTTTGTCGCGGGCCGAAAAGTATGGGATGGCGATCGCGTTATCTTACCAGAAAATATCAATGGCTAGCTAGTCATGTGCTGAATCCCTTATGGGAGATGCATAATGCGGCTTCTTTACTCCTTATTGCGCGACTGAATACTCGAACAGTATTTTTCATATACCAGGGGGCGACTCACAATGACAGAAGCGGAAGCCATTGAGATACTAAAGCATCATAAAGGTTTAATCTTTTATTTTTTCCTTCTTTTGGCATCGGGGCTGGGGTGTTTAATTTCGCTCGTATTTAAGCTAAGACTCGTATCCAAAGATCCCGGAAAAAAAAGCAAGGTCCCCGCTTGGAAAATTGGTTGGCTCGATTTCGGTTTATTTATCTGGTGTTTGATCTGCAGTATGATTCTCGCACAAATGATAGCCCCTTACCTCCTGAACACCGTATCTCATACTGAAGATTCTTACGCTGTTTGGAATATAATTTCGGGTGGTGTCACCTTGCACCTGGGAATGATTCTGGTCTTCGTCCTTTTCCGATATTTTCAGCCACATTTGTTCCCTCAGTCTTTGAATGTTGAAATTATATCCTTTTTGAAGGCGGCTAAATTAGGGGCATATTACTTCTTAGCGGCTTTTCCACTCGTTTGGGTGACCGGCTTGTGCTCAGTTTTTGTTTTCGAAAGCCTCAATAAAGCAGGATGGGGAATCCCATTGGATCAACAACCCCTGGTTGGCATATTCGAAAAAACAAAATCTCCCGTCGCTTTAACGGTACTTTTGATCATGGCAATTTTAATAGCTCCAGTAGCCGAAGAATTGGTCTTTCGCGCAGGTATTTACCGCTTCTTTAAAAGCCGATTGCCGACAGTTATTTCAATGATTTTGAGTGCAATACTATTTTCTCTCCTCCACACGAATATTGTTAGTTTTTTCTCATTAGTCGTTATCGGGGTATCTCTCTGCATGGCCTACGAATTAAGTGGAAATATCATGGTTCCTATATTTTTTCATTCGGCATTTAATCTGAACTCTATTATTCTCATCCTTTTTCGTTCTGATCTTGCTTGTTTAGGCCTCCTTTTGAACTGGTAATGCATCCATTCACTAAAAATTCATCTGAATCAATCGCGCAGCTCGGCGAGCGTAAGCTACTGGAAAATATACGCCTTTGGCTTGGAGAGACCTCACCACCCGCACCGCATGGAATGGGTGACGACACTGCAATTCTCCCCATTGAAGCCGATCAATTTAATTTAATTACTACCGATACACTCGCCTATAAATGTCATTTTAACGATGCGGTAGAACCTGGACAGGCAGGAGCCAAATTAGTCAAACGTAATTTAAGCGATATTGCTGCCATGGGGGGGACCCCAAGCAGTGCAGTTATCAGTCTCTTTCTTCCACCCACTTTACGTTTGGATTGGCTATCCGCATTTTACGCCGGTGTTCGAGAGGAATCTATAAATTCAAATATAAAAATAGTCGGCGGTGATCTTTGTGAGACTGAAGATTTTCTTGGAGGTCAACTTACACTTTGGGGAAATGCCCGCCGCCCGGTTACACGCACGGGGGCTGATAGTGATGATTTTATTTATGTCAGTGGAACTTTAGGAGGGAGTAGCTGCGGCAAGCACCTGGATTTTACCCCGCGCTTGGCCGAAGGCAAATGGTTGGCAGAACAACCGGGTGTACATTCCATGATTGATATAACAGATGGTCTAATGAAAGATTTACCCGACTTGATCCCGCCGACCTGTGCGGCAGGTTTAAGTATTAAATCACTCCCAATTAGCGAAGCCGCTCAAACCCTATCCGCGGAAGACGATCAATCCGCCGCCCAGCATGCTTTGAACGATGGCGAGGATTATGAACTGCTATTTACTTTAAGCAATACGTGCGACTCTGAGTTGTTTCATAAAAAGTGGAGCGAACGGTTTGAAATTCCCATTACCCGGATCGGAGAAATGATGGAGGATTTAAATCAAAATCGACCACGCCGTATAATTAATTTAGATACCGGTCATGAACTCGAGGGGCTCGGAGGATATGAACATTTTAGAGCGTCTTAAAGCTGGAATAATCTCTACATCGGACGCGGAAACCGAGGCAATTGCGAGGACTCTGGCGTCTCAAATCCCTGAAGATCTGACACTTGCACTATATGGGGAACTGGGGACGGGAAAAACCACTTTTATCCGCGGATTGGCCAGCGCATGGAAGATCAATGAACCTGTCACCAGCCCAACCTATAATATTCTAGCTATTTATCGCGGTGATAGAACCCTTCTTCACCTCGATGCTTTTCGTTTGGAAAATCAAAGTGAAATTGAAGAGCTGATGATCGATGAATTCCTGTCGTCCCCCTATTGCCTGGCCATTGAGTGGCCCGAAAATATAGAAAACTGGCTATCAGATGCCTGCTGGAAATTAAAACTGGAAATCCACGATAAAACCAAGCGTTTTATCAAAATACTGTAATCGGTGCCCTTCCCCCTAACATTGTCTCTCAGACAACGTGTGAGCGTAATAAAACGTCGGTCCAGATATTTACAGTGCCTTGAGGACAATACTGGCGTTATGACCGCCAAATCCAGAATTGTTGCTCATCGCGACTTTGACCGTACCCGACTTTTTTCTGTTGGGAACATAATTCAAGTCACAATCAGGATCAGGATTTTCGTAATTGATCGTGGGAGGGATCTCTCCCGTTTGGATAGCTTTCGCTGCTGCTGCTGATTCGATTCCTCCGGCTGCACCTAAAAGGTGCCCGGTCATGGATTTCGTTGAGCTGATATGAACATTGTAGGCATGATCACCAAACACATTTTTAACTGCTAGCGTCTCCACTTTATCATTCGGACCTGTCGATGTCCCATGCGCATTTATGTAATCGACATCAGAAGGCTTTAAATTGGCTCCTTTCAATGCATTCTTAATACAGAGTGTGAGCCCCCTCCCATCCAAATCTGGAGTGGTAATATGGTAAGCATCACAAGTAGCCGCGTATCCTACCAATTCACAATATATATTCGCACCACGCGATTGAGCATGTTCCAAAGTTTCCAAGATTACAATTCCGGAACCTTCTCCCATAATGAATCCATCTCTTTTCATATCGAATGGCCGACTTGCACGCTCAGGTTCGTCGTTGTATGAGGTGCTCATCGCTTTCATGTTACAAAAACCGGCGTAACCCAAGGGAGTAACTGCAGCTTCGCTTCCACCCGCGATCATGATATCTACAGTCCCCGATTGCAAATGAAGCATGGATTCACCAATCGCGTGAGTTCCCGTAGCGCACGCGCTAACCACGCTGAAATTAGGTCCCATCGCTCCAATTTCCATCGCGACAATTCCTGAGGCAGAATTTGCAATTAAAGACGGAATCATAAAGGGTGACACTTTACGCGGTCCCATCTCATAAAATCGGCGAGTTTGCGTTTCGATCGTATCCATCCCACCAATACCCGATCCTATAATGATACCCAAGCGGGTCTTGTCCACTTTCCCCAAATCAAGTTGACTATCCTCGAGAGCGATCTTCGTCGTCGCTAAGGCAAAATGGGTGTAACGGTCACTACGTCTGACTTCTTTCGGATCCATATAATCCTTAGGATCGAAATCCAGAACCTCGGCACCAATTTTTGTCGGGTAATCACTAGGGTCCCAACGGGAGATCCTTTTTATACCACTGCGGCCAGCTAACAAATTTTCCCAGAAAGTCTGAATATCATTGCCCAATGAATGAAGGATTCCCAGACCGGTAATCACTACCCTGCGTTTTGGTGAAAGTGTATCCATCAAAAAAATGGAGGCTAGAAACCTCCATTAGGGGAATTCAGCACGTTACGAAAGAATCACAGGGGATCGTCAACCCGCTTTTTCCTCAATGTATTTAGTAACATCGCCAACGGTTTGCAACTTTTCTGCTTCTGATTCAGGGATTTCTCCTTGGATCTCATCTTTGAATTCTTCTTCAAAGGCCATAATAAGCTCGACCGTATCCAAGGAATCAGCTCCCAGGTCATCCAGAAAGGACGCCTCTGAGGTAACTTGCTCATTATTTACGTTGAGCTGGTTTACGATAATCTCTTGAACGCGATTTTCGATTGATTTATCTGCCATAATTATTCGACTGATTTACAAGAAGTATGTTTATTCGGAATCACATCACAAGGCCGCCGTCAATGGAAAAAATTTTGCCCGTAATATAAGAGGCCTCTTCTGAACAGAGAAAAGAGACTATCCCGACAACGTCTTTCGGTTTACCCAGCCTTTTTAGGGGGATGAGTTTGGTGATTGTTTCGGTCATTTTTTCGTCAATTCCAGCGGTCATATCCGTCTCGATAAACCCCGGAGCTACCGCATTTACGGTAACCGTACGACTGGAAAATTCTTTAGCTAAACTCTTGGTTAAACCGATGATTCCCGCTTTTGATGCCGCATAATTAGCCTGCCCAGCATTGCCCATCAGCCCAACGACCGAGCTAATATTGACGATTCTGCCCCAGCGCTGCCGTGCCATCGGATGAGCGAGTGATTTTACCCAATAAAAACAGCTCGATAAATTCGTTTGCAATACACTATCCCAGTCATCATCCGACATTCTAAGGATTAGCCCATCGCGTGTGATCCCGGCATTATTTACGAGGATATCTATGCATTCATACTCTTTAAGAATCGATTTTGCGGTAGCTGCCACAGCTTCACCATCAGATACATCGACCGCGTAGGCCTTAGCCTTTCCACCAGCTTTTACGATCGAATCAGCTACTAAACTGCAATTGGATTCAGATTTGCTGACACAAATAACGGTCAACCCGCTTTCGGCTAAATCCTCAGCTATCGCACGTCCAATTCCTCGACCGGCACCGGTCACAAGGGCAACCCTATTATCGAATGTCAGCTGCATGGGCACATGTCTTCAAATATGAAGAATGGTGGCAAGAAATATCGATTTCCCCATCCACACCGGTATACCAAGTTCAATTTAATAAACATCACGTTGGTAACGTTTTTCTTTCTTCATTTGCTTGACGTAATTTTTTGCATCTTCCTCAGTCATACCTCCCTCTTTTTCGATTATATCATGGAGGGCATCATCAACATCTACAGCCATGCGCTCAGCATCACCACAAACATAGAAAAAAGCGCCGCCTTTAATCCAATCCCATAAATCAGCGGCGTTTTCACGCATTTTGTTTTGTACGTAGATCTTATAATCCTGATCACGCGACCAGGCGTTATCAATACGGTTTAACTGATTTTTGCTCAAATATTCATCAAATTCCGCACCGTAAAGATTATCGGTGGCTTCATGTTGATCGCCGAAAAACAGCCAGGTTCTACCGTTACTGCCGCGATTGATACGTTCTTGAAGAAAAGCGCGAAAAGGGGCAATGCCTGTTCCCGGGCCAACCATAATGAGATCAACATTTTCATCTTCAGGTAATCCAAACTTAGACTTGGCGATAAAAACCGGAGTTTTTTTCTCAAATACTTCAACACGATCGGAAAGATAGGTTGAAGCCACACCCACACGTTCATGCTCATTTGTTTCATAACGGACGACAGCTACCGTTAAGTGAACTTCATTAGGGTAGACGCTGGGTGAAGAAGCTATGGAATAAAGGCGGGGTACCAGTCTGCGTAAGCAATTGACAAATTCTTGAGCATTAAATTTTACGCTGGGGTACTCCTCCAACAGGTCAATGAATTCACGATTCACAAGATAAGCTTTAGTCGCTTCTTTTGAATCCTCAGAAAGCAGATCTTCAAGTTTCTTTTTTTCTTCAGAGTTAGATACTTTTTCCGACAATGTGAGGAGGAATTTT
This sequence comes from Opitutales bacterium, assembly GCA_963692525.1. GTDB lineage: Bacteria > Verrucomicrobiota > Verrucomicrobiia > Opitutales > PNEW01 > PNEW01. Next base: position 2,976,070 of record OY829953.1, on the reverse strand, counting down.
TTTGTTGGTAAGGCTAAGGCAACTCTGCGGAATAGCGCATCGCGCAAGGATATATCCTCAGGGTCATTCTTCATGCGCACTTTTTCTTCACCTGACAGCCCTAAAACTTTGAGAACCGCATCGACTTCCTCAATACGATTAGTGGGATAGACTCCAAGGGAATCTCCACAGGTATAAGTAAAGTCACTTCCCGAAATATCGATTACATAGTGCTGGGTATCCTTTGCGGATCCTTCTTTTGTCAGCATACGACTTTCGGTCATCTGCGCGATAAATGGATTTTTTACTGTATAAATCGCATTTGATTTAATTTCACTCATTGTAACCTCAAAAAGATGTTCGCTTTGTATGAAATTTCAATATTATCCCTCTAAAATAAATAATGATCACCTTAATTCATTTTTTTAATCTTTAATTTAACTAATGACCATGCGCAATGAGGAAGAGTCTATTCGCATCCATAAGTTCCTATCTGAACAGGGAATATGTTCAAGGCGTGATGCTGAAGAATTGATTAAAGAGGGTTTGGTAGAGGTAAACGGGAAAGTCGCAGAGATTGGGCAAAAAATAATACCGAGTAAAGATCATATTTCCGTTCAAGGTAGAAACCTTGCGACACGGTCACGGAAAAACCTCACCCTCGCACTCAATAAACCTCGCGGTCTTATTTGCAGCAATCATGATCCCTACCATAATCAAACCGTTTTCGATCTTCTGCCAAAAGAAATACATAAGGAACGTCTATTTTGCGCTGGTCGTCTGGATAAAGAAAGTGAAGGTCTCCTTATTCTAACGAATGATGGGGATTTGGCCCATCGCCTCACTCACCCTTCAGCCTTGGTAATTAAACGCTACGAGGTCACCCTTAATCACCCATTCGACTTGAAGAAAATACCGTTATTAAAACGAGGGCTGAACGTCGATGGCGAGATATTGCGTGTGGAAAAAGTTATTTCTTTGAAAAAAGGTCCGAATCAAAACAACCGACTGGAGATCCATCTCAACCACGGTCGGAAACGTGAAATCAGACGTCTCTTTGAAGCACTTGGTTATCGCGTAAAAAAACTCGCCCGTCACCAGATCGGAGGCCTTACGGTGCGCGGCATTAAACCTGGTTATTACCACGTTCTCAATCCCAAAGATATCGAAAAGTTACTCGATGCCAGCAATTGAATAAGAGGTACAAAGGCGAACATTACTGGCAAATAAAGATAAGATAGAACGGAATAAGGAGATAATTTCATTTACTGCAGAATACTCATTGTTGTTCATTGCTTACTCTCTTATCAACTCACCGTTAATAGCCGATTACACTTTTTCCTTGTGCACCTGCTGAATCCTTAGTTTATCATCAACACAAGCTATGTCTGACCCAAAAATTATCGATGGAAACCTGATTTCTAAACAGATACTAGAAGAGTTAAAAGTTGAAATCGCAGCAATAAAAGGTCCACAACCTCGGGTCACTTTTGTTCGCGTGGGTGAAGATCCCGCGTCTGTAAATTATGTAAATAAAAAGCAGAAAACTGCCATGGATATTGGCATCGACAGCAGCGTTCAAGTTTTGCCGGAAAATACCGGCGAAAATGAACTGCTAGATGTAATCGATACCTTGAATAATGATACTTCTGTTCATGGAATACTTATTCAATCTCCTCTGCCTGACTCTATCAGCGAAGAAGCGGCATTCAACCGGGTGCACCCCGATAAAGATGTAGATGGACTGAATATTAAAAATTTTGGCCGTTTATGCCAGGAAGATGCAGAAGGTTTTGTCGCCTGTACCCCGGCAGGAATTATAGAATTACTGAAGCGGTCAGATGTAGGAATCGACGGGAAGCATGCAGTGGTCGTGGGGCGTAGCCTTCTCGTAGGTAAGTCCTGTGCCCTGCTTTTAATGCAAAAGGGCCAAAACGGTAACGCGACGGTATCGATCTGTCATTCCCATACACAGGATTTATCAGCAATCACTAAGCAGGCCGATATCTTAATTGCCGCTATGGGTAAGGCTGAATTTATCACTGAAGCCATGGTAAAATCAGGAGCAGTGGTAATAGATGTAGGTATTAATCGAGTTGCGGATGATTCCAAAAAACGGGGGTATCGGATCGTCGGTGATGTCAACTTTGATAATGTTTTACCTCTCGTTTCTAAAATCACCCCCGTTCCCGGTGGCGTTGGCCCGATGACGGTGGCAATTCTCATGCGAAATACACTTAAAGCTTATAAAAAAGCTCTTCTCGCCAAATAATATTCAGTCGGTTAGCAGTCTACTATAACCGATAAGTCATACTCCCCCTTGCAAACCTCCTCATCGTCCATTGCCTGTCTCTAGCTTCTATTGTTCTCAACCAGTTTTATAGATTCCTCTATGAGGATAATTAAAAAACATCCACCCATAAGATTAAATTAACTTCATCTGTCATTTTTCACACAGCTAATTCAAGCGTTGAATGTAAATTATTTGTTAACTTATCCTCTATAACTAAACATCACCCAGTGCGGACTTGAACTTCTCTCGCAAATATAGATATTTTAGTTAAAATCAAACGGTCGAATCATTTTGAATAACCCACCTAACATTCTCGTCGTCGATGATGAACCTATCAATGTCAAACTGCTGCAACGCAAGCTTGTGAAAGAAGGGATGGGTGTGGATGTTGTTTTTGATGGTGAAGCTGCCTTAAAAAAGATAGCTAAGCGGAGGCCTGACCTCATATTGCTGGATATAATGATGCCGGGTCTTGATGGTATTGAAGTCTGTAAACGATTGAAAAGTGAAGAAAAGACTAAGACCATACCAGTCATATTTATTACCGCTAAGACCTCAAAAGAAGGGAAAATCGCCGGACTCAGCGCCGGGGCAACGGATTACATCACTAAGCCCATCGATCTTGATGAAACGATTGCTCGGATTAAAACCCAGTTGCAAATTCAAGAAATTCATCGCCAAAATTTAGATCTTCAAGCACGCCTTAATGATGCCCGTCAGTCTGCGGCTATCGGCGCAATTACCCAGGGCATCGCACACAATCTAAATAACCTGCTCGGCGTGGTTGTAGGCTACCTCGATCTTATCGAAAACTGTTCGGATGACCCGAAAATGGTAAAACGCAGTTCTGGCCTGATGAACCAGGCAGTGAAACGCATTGTAAACATTGTCCAACAATTAAGTCTTTTTGCTACAAAAAATAAAGTTCAACTCACCTTAATGCCTGTCGGACAATTATTGATTAATAGTATTAATCGTTTCAGCACCGAGAACGATATTACCTCAAAAATCAACCTCTCCAACCCGGAGCCGGAAACGAATATTAATGCGAATGCCGAGGCATTTGAAAACATCTTGGGACTCTTGCTTATGAACGCCTGGGAGAGTTACCCACAAGGATGCACAAAAAAACGTAAAATTGATGTTCGAACAAAAATCATCCAGCGCCAGGGAGGCAAACATCTGCAAGTTAAAGTCTCTGACCATGGGGAAGGTATTGATCCAAAGATAGCAGATCATGTATTTGAACCTTTTATAACGTCAAAAACTTCAGTCGGTCGCGGTATGGGGCTGACTATCGCACGCCATAGCATACGCAGTCTTGGTGGTGATATCAGACTCTAAAAAAATCCCCGCGGGGGTACTTTTGTGACTTTCAATCACCCGTTGTAAGAGAAGATACCAGGATAGTAAGAGTTGGGTAAATCCCAGGGGCCGGGTAAATGGAGGAGCCAATCTGGACACTCCTTCTTTCCTTACCTCGTTGAAATTATGCCGGTTCTCGACTAGTGCTCAACGCTCTGGCAATTCACCATCTTTTAATCCACTTGACCCCATAAGCACTTATCCACTTACCTACATATCTTATGGTTAAAGTGGCATTTCTTGGCGCTGGTAGAATGGCTTCCGCAATAATAAATAGTTTGCTTACGAGTAAACTATACCGCCCCAATGAACTCATATGTACAAGCGCGGAGGATGGGACAGGTGAATCCCTCTCAGCGCAATCTGGAATTTTGTATACGGATAATCTTGAAACTTTATTTACTGAAGCTGAGACACTCGTGCTTGCTTTTAAACCTCAGCAATTGCGTGATATCAGCTCAGTTCACGCGAGCCTTAGCGCAGGTAAACTTATTATCTCTATACTGGCGGGTATTACGATTGAAAAACTTGAGAACAAATTTCCTCAAACTAACAGAATCGTCAGATCCATGCCCAACACACCCGGTCAGATCGGTGCAGGCATCACTTGTTTTGCGTCGAGAGAGAAAATAAACGATGATGATATGGCGATCGTAGAAAGAATTCTTGGCGCATTGGGGCCCGCCATACTTGTTTCAGAAGAGTGCATGGATGCTGTAACTGCGGTGAGCGGAAGCGGCCCTGCTTATCTATTTGAGTTTGTCGCTGCCCTGCGTGATGGTGGTGTTAAAGCTGGGTTAGATGTAGATCTCGCATATAAACTCGCGCTGGAGACTGCTCTTGGAGCTTCACGCCTGCTCGCTCGCACAAATGAATCACCCGAAATATTGCGCGACCTTGTAAGTTCTCCTGGGGGAACAACTCTCGCGGGTCTCGAAGTAATGAAAAATAGAAACTTTCGTGAAATCATGGCAGACACTGTGCTCGCCGCCAAGAAACGGTCTATCGAACTGGCGAAAGAATGATTGTTAAGTGGTTCACCACTCATTTCTTCCATGACTATTCTAGCGAAAGGTAAGATCGTTGTTACGGGTGGAGCCGGATTTATCGGTAGTGCTTTAGTTTGGGCATTAAACCAGCAGGGCCTGAATAATATCTTAGTTGTAGATTATCGCGGCAAAGACGAAAAGTTTAAGAATCTCGCGCCACTAAATTATGATGATTACCAGGAAGCAGACAATTTTTTGGATGATATTCATGCTTCACCCCAATCATATAAAGAGATCCAAGCAATATTTCATTTCGGAGGTTGCGCAAATACAACAGAACGCAATGTCCGTTACCTCATCGAAAATAATTATCTCTACACTAAACGTCTCGCTCATTGGGCGTTGGACCGGGGCATACGTTTTATCTATGCCTCATCCGCGGCTACATATGGTGATGGTTCTCATGGTCTGAGTGACAAATCCACTCAACTTAGCCAACTGCGCCCGCTCAACTTATATGGATATTCAAAGCACCTGTTTGATATTTACGCCCAACATAAAGGGTTACTGGACATAATCGTTGGATTAAAATATTTCAATGTTTTCGGTCCGAACGAAAATCACAAGGGTGATATGCGTAGTGTCGTCAACAAAGCGTTTCACCAAATAAGTAAATCCCGTAAAGTGAATCTCTTCAAAAGTTATAATCCGGATTTTAATCACGGCGAACAAAAGCGCGACTTCCTCTACATCAAGGATGCGATGGCCATGACTCTACATCTCGCTGAAAAAGAAGAGATAACTGGAATATTTAACATCGGTAGTGGAACTGCAATTACCTGGAAAAACCTGGTTACTCCGATTTTCCAGGCAATGGACATGGAGGAGAAGATTGAATTTATCGAAATGCCTGAACATTTACGTTCTAAGTATCAATATTTCACCCAAGCGGATATATCACGTTTACAGGAAAATGGATACAATACCTCGATAACCGAAATCTCCTCGGCCGTTGGAGATTATATAAAAAATTATCTCATCCCTGATAAACACCTGGGGGAATAATAGCTGAACGACGAGATCTATAAATTGAGGAATAGCTAAAGATTTTATTTATACGCAGTCCTCTAGCTTTAATTTACTTAAGACAGAAGCTGCAGCCGCCACCTGGCTGTGGGCCAAGTAATCGCAATCGAGAGAGCTGGCACACACGCATATTCAATTATAATCTATTTTGCTAGAAGATATTAAGTTTCCTAAACGCAGGGTAGAGATGATTAGATACGCTAGTACGCACAGCCTTAAGCTCATATAACTTATTGTTTATCCCTAATCAGTTTAGTGCTTACTTACTTTTAAGCTTCTCACCGTGCATTTGATTCATTTTACTTCACGCCAATTAGGATGACATCGACAGAAGTTACTCTCAAAAAATCCTCCTTTGGTCAGACCATGCGCCCAGATTCCTGGTGGGTGCAACCATTGCTGATTTTTATTGGCCTATTTACTTTTATTGTTTACGCGACATGGGCTGCTTTTCAAGGTGAGCATTATAGCTCAGGGCCCTATTTATCCCCGTTTTATTCCCCTGAGCTATTAGGAGATTCCCCTCACAGCTGGTTTGGCCCTAAACCGACCTGGTGGCCGGACTGGTTACCGTGGTCACCCGCTTTTCTTATTCTTTGGGCACCCGCCGGGTTTCGTCTTACCTGCTACTATTACCGCGGCGCTTACTATAAAGCGTTCTGGGCAGACCCCCCCGCCTGCGCGGTCGGAGAACCGCGAAACGCCTACCGAGGGGAAAACTCTTTTCCCCTTATCTTCCAGAATGTTCATCGTTATTTTCTCTATCTCGCTCTCTTTTTTATTATCTTCCTTTCGTATGACGTATGGAACGCATTGTGGTTTATGGATCCCGGGAGTGATGAAGCTTCATTTGGAGTTGGCATAGGGACTCTGGTACTTGCAGTAAACGTCTTCCTTCTCGGCGGCTATACTTTAGGTTGTCACTCCTTGCGACATCTAGTCGGTGGATTTCTCGATCAGCTATCAAAATCTCCCGTGCGTCAACGGGCATATGGCTGCGTCAGCTGTTTAAATAAAAACCATATGAGGTGGGCATGGTTGAGCTTAATTTGGGTTTTATTTTCTGACATATATGTCCGGTTGTGCTCGATGGGAATCTGGACGGATTGGAGGATCTTCTAATGGGCGAATACCAGACTTACGAACACGATGTCTTAGTTATTGGATCGGGTGGCGCTGGACTCCGCGCGGCGATCGAAGCATCGACCCATGGTGTCTCTGTGGGCTTAGTCTGTAAATCAATGCTCGGAAAAGCTCACACCGTGATGGCTGAAGGTGGCATTGCCGCGGCCTTGGGAAACGTCGATGACCGTGACAATTGGAAAGTCCATTTTTCCGATACCATGCGTGGTGGTCAGTATATCAATAATTGGCGCATGGCCGAGTTACATGCCAAGGAGTCACCCGAACGTGTTCGCGAACTAGAGGCATGGGGTGCGGCTTTTGACCGCACAAAGGATGGACGCATCCTGCAAAGGAATTTCGGTGGACATAAATATCCACGCCTCGCTCATGTCGGTGATCGTACCGGCCTCGAAATGATTCGTACCCTCCAGGATCACGGAATTCACCAGGGGATGGAAGTTTATATGGAATACACCGTCACGCGTTTACTTAAAGACGGAGATCATGTAATTGGCGCAGTTGCCTATACCCGTGACCGCGGCCGTTTCGTAGTCTTCAAGGCAAAAGCAGTCATCATGGCCAGCGGCGGTGTTGGTAAAGCATACAAAATTACGAGTAACAGTTGGGATTGTACCGGAGATGGGCACGCGCTTGCCTATCAAGCCGGCGCTCAATTAATGGATATGGAATTTGTTCAATTTCATCCTACAGGAATGGTTTGGCCACCGAGTGTGAAAGGAATCCTCGTCACTGAAGGCGTACGTGGCGAAGGAGGTATTTTACTCAACAGTGAAGGCCGTCGCTTCATGTTTGATGACATTCCTGAAAATTACAAATCACAGACCGCCGACAGTCCGGAAGAAGGGTGGCGCTACACCCAGGGGGACAAAACAGCGCGACGACCTCCTGAGCTGCTCACCCGCGACCACACAGCGCGTTGTATTGTGAATGAGATCAAAGAGGGAAGAGGAAGTCCACATGGTGGCGTGTTCCTTGACATCTCCTGGATTAAAGAAAAGCTACCCGACGCTGTTGAGCATATAAAAAGAAAACTGCCCAGCATGTACCATCAATTTAAACAACTGGCTGACATCGACATCACCCAGGAGCAAATGGAAGTGGGACCTACTACTCACTACGTGATGGGGGGAATTCGTGTCGATGCTGATACTCAAATGTCTACCCTTCCCGGCCTCTTTGCTTGTGGAGAATGTGCCGCGGGAATCAACGGCGCCAACCGCCTTGGCGGCAATTCTCTTTCCGATCTATTGGTCCTTGGAAAACGTGCTGGCGAATACGCCGCAAACTTCGCTAATGAAAATGGCCCAAGTGAAATAAACCCGGATCATGTTGATACCGTGACGAAAGAAGCGCTTAAACCATTTGACCGGGCCCATGGCTCAACCGCGACTGAAGGCCCCTTTCAAATTCAGAACGACCTCCAGGAATTAATGCAGAATCATGTTGGTATTGTGCGCAATGAAGACGAGATGCGAGAGGCTCTGGTAGGGATCAAAGAACTATGGGAGTGCTTTAATAATGTCAGCGTTGAAGGTAATCGTGAGTTCAACCCTGGCTGGCACACAGCTCTCGACCTGTCAAATTTACTCACCGTGTCTGAAGCGATTACGCTGTCTGCACTCGAACGAAAAGAGAGTCGAGGCGCACATTTTCGGGAAGATTACCCACAAAAAGAAGACGCTTTCGGGAATATCAACATCTTTATTCAAAAAGACAGTGATGCTAACATGCAGGTGAAATCTGATCCCATTCCCCCAATGCCCGATGAACTTAAAAAAATAATTGAGGAAATGAAGTAATGGCAAAAGCAACATTCAGCATCTGGCGAGGCAATGCATCCGGTGGTCAATTTGTCGATTACGAAACTGAAGTATCAGCGGGCATGGTAGTTCTCGATGCCATTCACCAAATTCAGGCTGAAAAAGCTAATGATCTCGCCTGTCGCTGGAACTGCAAGGCAGGTAAATGTGGGTCCTGTTCAGCTGAAGTTAATGGTATGCCAAAGTTAATGTGCATGACTCGTCTCAACGATCTGCCTCTGGAAAAGCCAGTGACGGTTGAACCCATGAAGTCATTCCCGTTAATTAAAGACCTGACAACAGACGTATCATGGAATTATCGGGTGAAGAAAAAGATAAAAAAATTCAACCCTCGCCCCCCCGACGAAGCTGACGGTACCTGGCGTATTGCCCAAGAAGACATTGACCGTGTTCAAGAATTCCGTAAATGTATCGAATGCTTTCTTTGCCAGGACGTTTGCCATGTACTGCGCGAGCATACATTACACGATGAATTTATCGGCCCTCGAGCTCTTGTCTATGTAGCCGCTTTGGAAATGCATCCCCTCGACACCGAAAATAGAAATGAAGAATTAAAAAATGCGCACGGAATCGGTTACTGTAATATTACTAAATGCTGCACCAATGTCTGCCCTGAAGAAATTACGATCACGGATAATGCCATCATCCCTCTTAAGGAACGTGTCGTAGATGAATTATACGATCCAGTCACTCGATTCATAAAATTGTTCAGTTCTCAATAATCCCAAATAAACGGAAATGTAATGTCGGATTTTGAACTAAAACCATTACATAAAGATTCCATTCCCACCGCACTAGATAAGGTCACGCGTTATCGTCTCCTCAATGAATCGTTTGCAGCCGAAAGTATCTGTCTCGATGTATTAGAAATTGATCCCGATAATCAACAGGCATTGGTTTTATTACTCTTGGCTATGACTGACCAGTTTCTCGAAGGATATAATGTCAGCAATAAAAAGATCCAGGAAGTTCTAACCCGAATAAGCAATGATTACGAACGAACCTATTACTCAGGTATCGCTCGTGAAAAACGTGCAAAAGCACAACTGAATAAAAGTTCGCCTGGCTCAAACTTTGTTGCCTATGAATTATTTCGTGATGCGATGGAATGCTATGATCGAGCCATCCCCATCCGTCCAGAGGGTAATGATGATGCGGTTCTTCGGTGGAATACCTGTGCCCGTCTCATTATGCGTCACAAGCTTCTGGCCAAAGAGGAAGATAATACTATAAACCTTTTAGAATAAAGCGCTTGAGAAATCTAAACGCGTGTCGGAAAAATGTTTATACCTACTCATTCGAGTAAAATGAATGAGTTTATTGGGGCCGCATTCAAGAACCATCCACCGTTGTCATTTATCCTATCGACGACCAATGAAAGACTCTTCATGTGTCGTTATACCGTAACTCTTATTGTTCAACGAACATTATCAGGGTTTTGTTTTTATCCCTTACTTCAATAAAAACGCCTTATACTGTGCAGCGCGTCGCTGAAACTTTTCATCTGCGGTTTTAATAAATATTTCCATTTGATCATTTATCTCCGCGACATATTTTTTAACTTCTGACTCATTACCTTCAACCTCGAGTAATACACGCCCGTCAGCAAGATTTTCCACATACCCGCAAACTTCGAATTCCCGTGCAATTTTCATGCATTCGTATCTAAAACCTACACCCTGTACTTTTCCTGAAAAATAAACACGACAATGAAAAATATCCATATCCATTGGTGCAAAGAGAGTTACCTGTTTATTCACAAAACGCTATACAATTTTCACTTGACGCACTAGACCCTTTTTCATGCCATAAATGCGGAAAAGAGGACAAGTGTTCACACTTGAACGAGATTACATTTCATACATATTAACCAAGGTTCATAGAACCGATCCCGGAAGTCTTATGAGCAACTATGATTTCGATAATTACTCGGATGGTGAATGGGAAGATCGCGGGGAAACCGCTTGGAACGAATTCGATTGGCAGCATTACCTTCAGCAAAATGAACGCGATATCGATAAATTTCGTTCCTTTTATGAAAGAGTTAAAGACGAAGCAACCCCGGTAAATGAAGCTGCATTTTTAATGGGTTGGGACCATGAGGATTGGTCACATCTCGATCTTGCTTTTGAAGATTTCAACAGTAGCGGCACCGGTGAAATCAGCGAGAGGCTCCATGAGGATGAGGAATCTGATTTTGATGATCTGGATCCTTATACCCTGCATAAACATCCTGTTTTTGTCGTAACGAGAGGCCTCTATCTCGATCTTAAGAAATGTTGGGAGCTGTTTATGAAACGCTGTCCGCGGGCTATAACTCCCATTATTGCCTGGCAATACGGCAATAGTATCCATCGTGGTGAAATGAATGCTATCCTCTCTATTCAGGCAATTGATATGGGAGACTACGCGCTTGCTGTATGTCACCTCAAAACGGCCTTGAGCGACCTCAATCAATCAATCAGCATCCTGCAAGCGCTGCCAAATATAAATTCGGGCGTCATACCACAATTAAAAAAGGGATCCATGAAACGTCTTTTTGATATGCGCGAAGTATGGCTCCGCATGATGGGAGATTGCCGTGATGAATTACAACGTCGTTATCAGGACGGAGAATAGAAAGAGCGATAGAACTCATGGTAATCTGGAAAGAGGTAGAACAACTTATTGCGCGCAACGCAGCACCTCGTCCAGCTCTTCGTAAGCAATTGCGACTGGCAATTCAGGGCGATCATCACGTTTACCTTTCTCTCGTCGATCAATACCTCAACCTCGTCGTTGAGTACTTGTATTTGAATGGCGGGGGGTGCACTTCAGAAGTATCTGATACAGCACAGCGATTGTTTTTCAGACTTTGGGAACTATTGCCTTACACCTCACGTTTGTCTGACTTTGAACGTATGCTCACCCTTGCTTTAATTGGAGAAAAAGGCTCACTGTCAATTTCTCATAATGTATTAAAGAGTAAGATAATGAGAATTCGCCCTTATTTTCGCTTTCTTCTCGTCTCCCATGAAATGGAGAACTGGCATCGACATTGGATCAGTTTAGCATGCAGACTAAAAAGTAAAGATCTACATGATTTGATTCTAAACATGCGCTGTGAAATGTGCGGAATTGATACGTCATTATTGAAGGATGAAGAGCGGCATTGCCTGAATGAGATCTGTCGGGATCTTGAATCGCCTTTTAATCTCAATAAACGTGCCGCTATGTGCACAACAATAAAACAATACCCTAAGATAAAAGACTTTAAAGCCCGATGGCTCGAGATGAAGTGTGAATTAGTCGAACTCCGCCAGGAAATCAGATTAACCAATCAAGATAGTGAGAGATTTATCAAAGAGCTTGGCAATAATCTGCATTCTGCAAAAATCCTTCAACCCCAATGGGTGGATCGCGTTTTTAACATTATTCATTTTGAGAGTTTCCCAAGTGGTTAAACGGTAAGATGTCCCTTTCATCTTAATCGTCACTGTGCTAGATCAATAATCACTATTAAACAGGATGGTGAGAACATGGCTCCCTCCTGATTTAAACCTGCTCACTTGAGCTTATAATTATTCCTGCTTATTTTACTGTATAAGCTAAGGCTTACGAGGCATTCATTCGCTTCACCACTTCCTGGCGTAAATCTCTTATTTGATTATCATAGTTTTCCCTCGCACGAGAAAGATTGTAGGAAAAATTCTCATGAATCCTCCGATTCGATTCTTGCAGCTGTTTTTCTGCTTCATTTCGCATGACTGCGATCATACCTTCTTGCTGTTTTCCAGCTTCTATTATCTTAGCCAGTAATTCATTTCTTAAAGCTTGTGTTTGATGCTTAGTGAAATCTTTAAAATCTTCTAACCCGTTTTTCTGACTGTGCTCTACTCGAATACGACTAACTGCACTAATAATACTGTCGTGATTATGCCGACTTGATTCCTGAATGCGTTTTTCCATTTCTTTTCGCATATCAGCTAATTTTCCCTGCTGCATTTCTTCTACTGCCATTATCCTTGCAGATATATCTTCTTTAAGCGCGCGAGACTGTTTTCTTGCTAAACCCTTTAATGATTCGATCTCTCTACGTTCGAGTTCCGACGATTCAGTGCTGGCAGTTAAATATTTATCTCTCAAGCGACGCTCGGTTTCATTAAGTTTAATTGAATATTCGTGACGCAAATTATCGATCTTTCGCCCCTGGTTGCGGTCGATTATTTTAATAATCTGTGAATTGTCCTCGCGAGATCTCTTCTCGCTCGCTTCTATTTGTTCATTTGATTTGTGCCTTAATTTTTCACTTTCGCTTAATAACCGTTGCTCGGTTCTCTCCAGTAATTCTCGCGTCATTTTATCGCTCGCTTCTATTCGCTCAATGGACTTGTGACGTAATATTTCACTTTCGCTTAATAACCGTTGCTCAGTCTTTTCCAGTAGTTCTCGCGCTGTTTTTTCACTACTACTACCAATTTTATTGATAAGAGAAGATGTCGTCACCTTAAGCGATCTTTGAAACTCCTGGCGCAATTGAAGTTCGTGCTCAATAAACTCTTTATGCCCTACTCTATCACTTTCCAGTTTATTTGAAATCACCACAGCAGATTGAAGCTTTTTATCCAATTCATTGACTGTCTGATTGATATAGGCATCCAGCTGATAGTGTAATTGATTTTTCGTCTCATCTAAATATTGGGTCGAATGACGGCGCAGGGCATCCAAACTGCTGCCCAGCATATGCTGCATCGTCTTCTTTAAGTTGTCTCTTTCAGTCTCAACTTTTCTACTAATATCATTAATCCGCCTTGTGCTATCCTTACGGTGTTCGTCCAATCTCAAGTTGAATGTGTTTCTTATGTTTTCAACAGATTCTTCAAAACCATGGTGAAAATGATAGCCTTGAGCCCTTTGATCATCGTCATAGCGTTGACGCTCAATTATAAGTCTTAATTCGAAAAGCCGAAATAATTTTACTGCGGTATAGATAATGAGTATGATCGTTAATGCTGCCCCACCGGTCATATAAGCCCAGTCGTAATTAACATAAAACAAGGACATCCCAAATAGTATCGGCACTGAAAGGGCAAAAATATAAAACCATACAGGATATATATCCGCTAAATGAACAGAGCTTCTTTTACTCATGAATAGTATTGATTTTTCCGAAGAGCAGTGGTTTGCAAAGACTAAGATGTGTCACCGCAACCCATTTTGTGTTTTCCATTTGAGCTTCAATCGTAATCGATGTGGAGCCAAATGGCAGTTTAAATAAAAATTCAAATCCCGAATGCAGAATTTCATCTTCCGATTCAAACATATAGTCCAACTCTCTCCTTTCAATTAAATATTGGCTTTTGACAAACTTATCTCCTGCCTTACCGCGAATGTTTATAATCTTCGCACCATCTATTGAAAAGCACCAACCGCGAAGTCGCGTGTTATTGCCATTTGATTTGTATTTCTCAGGTTCATCTAACTGAAAATTAAAACCATGATTCACTCGATAGCTATTTCCATTAATTGCTTTATTTAATTTACTCCCACCTTTAAGTATCGTCGCATCGGTAAGCGTGCCCCCAACAAAGGGGAACCAGCTACTCGAGTTCATCTTTTTTACTTCGAGACTGAATGGAACTCTATCGGCAGTCATCGGAATTGAGAGATCAAAGCCAGAATGAACGATCGCTATTTTCTCACCGAACGACATTAATTCAGACCTTTTAATCCCATAATTGCCTATGCTCTCATCTTCTTCTGTAACACAGCGTATTTCCGATATTTCAGCATAATCTTCAGAAAAGCACCATCCACTGATATAAGCTAATCGTTCATCGAGTGTAGATTTCCGCACTGTCTCTAACTCATAAATAAATCCATTATTCCCCAGAAACCCTGTTCCTTTAGGAGAAGTGGGTAGATACGGACTAAGACCCGTTAATGCTATATCTTCATTAGACAACATAGCAGCAGAAAGTGAACCTCACAGTTTACGAAACGAAGATGACATATATCAATTTTATATTTCAGTAGATTGCTATAAGTCATGAGCGATGCCTATTAAAATTATTATATATGTTTTTATCCAATCACAAAAGACTATTTACAGAAAACCTTTTTACATTCGGACTTCTGATTAACGCTTATACATTCTTTATCTATAAATAGAATGTACTGGGGAAGTAACAGAACTGCGTTTAACTAACGCGTATAGTGGAGGAATCGGCTTCCTTAATCGATGATTAATTAAGGATAGTAACATTTATAAGAATATAGGTTTCTTATCGCTTCTAATTCCTCTTTTTTTCACCCTCGATGTAGAGAGAGTGCTTCTAAGTGTTGATACATTTTTACTTTTCCGGGAAGAGCCTTTCGGTTGCGTTTTTGTTTCTTTCTTAACCGAGATACTTTTTTTTGTCTTCTTTCTCGTTCCTTTAACCTTGGATTTAGACTTCGTTTCCTTAGCTTTTTTACTTTGGCTTTTTTGACCAACTGCTTTTGAACGTTTAATCAAATTTCCATTAAGTTCTGCAATTGTATCTTCCATGGATTTTTTCATCTCATTGCGAAATTGGACACTGAAATCTTCTAAATCTTTCTTTAGCAGTGGCTCTTTTAATCGTTTTTCAGATTCCTGCGTGAGACGTTGAAGCTCACCCATTTTCTTATCCTGATTGACTCTATTATCTTCAATCGATTTTTCGAGTTCCTTCCGGAAGCGTTCACTAAAATTGTCTAAATCTTTCTTTAGCAGGCTCTCTTTAATTTGCTTGTTCGCCTCGAGAGAAAACTGTTGAAGCTTACTCAACTTAGCATTCTGTTTGACTAAACTAGTATCAATTGATCTTTCGAGTTTATCAAAAGATTTTTGAATTTCTTCACGAAGACGGTCTCCGTGTCCAACGAGATCGTTTTCGTGGATTACATCTTTCAATTGCTTGTTTTTCTCTGAAGCTAGAACTTGAATTTTCTTATCCAGGGCACGAAGCATTACCAGATTTTCCGCTTCAAGTTCCTTGTGAAGCTTTTTCCTCGTTGATTCACTTTGCTCCGCTACCACCTTATTAAATTTATCCAAATGAGACGTAATTTCAGTTCGGTATTCATCAAATGTACGTTTAAATTCTTTTCCAAAATTATATTCAAAATCTCTAAGGTCTTCCTTGTACCGACGATTCAATATATCGATATGAGAATTTCGCAGCTGTGAGGCTCTTATTGCAGTATAGGCGATGAGAAATATGGTAATTATTGCCGCAGCGAATATAAAAAAGGAAGCAAAGGGTATTCCTGTAATAGCCACGCCGAATAGCAGGGGAACCGATGCGGCGAGACAAACAGCCCAACGAGGATAACAATCAGATAAGAGGATCGATATTTTTTTATTCATGAATAAAATTAACCTTACGCGGGTATAAAGGAAGCCAGAGGGTTCCCTGAATTACCGTCAACCAATGCTCGTCCTCCAATTGCGCTTCGAGGGTAATTGGAGTTGTCCCTGGTCGAGGATTGAGAGAAATCTCAAACCCAGAATGGAATATTGTATCGTTATCACCAAATTTTTCGATTAATTCAATACTTTCCAAATTGTATCTTCCTATGACACTGGAACGATCAGTGACACAACGAATACCTTTAATTGTTGATAAGTCTTCATTAAAACACCACCCACGCAAATAATACTCAGAACCGTCGGCTTTTATATTTTCAGTCTCGTAGAGATTAAAAAGAAAACCATTTTTAACGCGGTATGGCTTACCATTCATATCGATGCGCTTATATATCCCTTCATCTTCTACAGTTTGTGGTTCACTGCCCAGCGCTCCCTTCACGACGATTAACCATTCATCGGAACCATTTAATTTTGCTTCCAGGGTAAATGGAAGCTCTCCGTCAGGTGCCGATATGGAGATTTCAAATCCGGCATTAAGACTTGCATTAACTTTACCAAAATTAACTAATTCGGTTCTCTTAATCCCGTAACGCGCAATAATTTCGGAATGTTCCGTTTGCAACCTGACACTCGTCACCTCGGTTAAGTCCTCTGAAAAACACCAGCCACTAATTATAAGAACACTATTATCGGTCGAAAAACTCCGCAGTGTGTCTAAATCATACAGAAACCCGTGATTTCCTTTTAACCCTTTTACTACCTTGTATAGGTTATTGCCTGTATCTTCTTCTGGCATTATCGATTGAAGTGTAGGGGATAAAAGTAAGATATCTTATTATCTGCAATAAGTTTAGCAATAATTTTGTACAGGTGAATGAGAAGAGTTGAATAATGTAGAAATAATTTTACACCCTGGGGCTGTTTAGGTCTTTGGTTCAGGATAATTTAATGAGGGGCGCGGCTCTCGCGCAAGGCGAACGGCGAAGTTCACAAACTGGTTTAATATCTGGATTTTAACTATCCGGAAATGAGTGACACATTGACTTAGTGAGAATATATTTTAAAAAAAATTTGTGAAACTGTTTAAGTTAATAGAGCCCTACGCCTCTCAAATGAATAAATTTGGGATGATAGGATTTGCCGCGATGATTGGAATCAGCATTGCCAGCCTCAAGAGATTACAACTCGACATAGCACGGATAACACCACTTTTTTTCTTGGCATTCATATTCGGTTTTATCTGGTTGGTGGGGCACCATATCGAAAAAGCGGTAGAAAAAAGAGCATATTCGGAAGTCGATGAAGAGAAAATGGCGGAATTTCGAAAAAAACTGGCTGAGAGAAAATCCGAAGACGAATTTATAGACATTTAACACACGACTAATAATGCAAGATTACGCCTTACAACGGTCACGAGGAAATTACTGCAGCTAGCTATCTCCGAGAATATCGATCTAATTACGAACGTAATTGGACCGGGCTCTCCTCGCGCACAGATTGAAGACCGGCAAGACAAAGTTCTACCGCAGCGCGTCCGTCTTTACCGGTAACTGAGGGTTCGCGGTCTTCAAGAATGGCATCGATATATTCTTGCATCATCGCCGAGTAAGCTTCCAACCGCACCGGATCAGCAGGGTTCGTAATCGTCAGGGCGGGTTGCTCCCAGATGGTCTCCCAACCTTTATTGGTGGATATATTTAATTTTCCTAAACCGTCTAGATCGAGAAGGCCTTTATCCCCCATTATTTGCACACCCATGCGTGTTCCTGGAAAGGTGTTACCGGGCATTTCACCCGAGACCCACATCTGGGCGACAGCACCGTTATCAAAAGACAATTGGGCCATTATACTCAAATCAGATACCTGGTGATCACCAAAACTTTGAATATTTCCAAAGATGCTAGTTGCCTCCCCACCGATTAGAAAGCGGATGAGATCAAATGTGTGAGAGCAGAGACCCATATACATTCCACCACCCGCTGGATCGAGATAGAAAGGTCGCGTCTCTATTTCGTGCAGTGAGGCTTCTACTGGGACATGACAGACATTAAATAAATGGCCTACCTTACCAATCCGTCCTTCATTCAAAATCTCGCGCGCCTTTTTAAAAACGCCTCTAAACCTCCAGTGCTTTACTTGCATCAGCTTAACACGCGCTTGCGCGCAGCCTTCTATCATTGCATCACATTGCGCCAAGTCAGGTGCCATTGGCTTCTCGACAAGGACATGCTTACCAGCAGCTGCAGCCATTAAAGCCTGTTCTTTATGCACTTGTTCAGGCGAAGTAATGACGATCGCATTGACATCGCCTCTTTCGATCAATGATTCAACCGTTTCCTCGTGCTCAATTTCATAATCCTCAGCAAGCTGCAATGAACGTTTTCCGCCCGCTGCAGCAACCAGACGCGCTCCATGAGTGTACTTAGCCAGGCACTCCGAATAAGTGCGGCCCATAAAGCCCGCTCCAATCATCCCGATTCCGATTTCAGCATTCATGGATCAGTAATTATAAAGTTAAGCATTAGTGAAAATCGTGTGTAGATAAGGGGTAATTGTCCATTTATAAAGATTAGAGTAGAATATTTTTTGAATTTCTCTACGGTGGGAGCGTTATGAGAACTGAAAGTGATTCTATGGGTGAAATGCAAGTCCCGGATGAAGCTTTATACGGGGCTTCAACTCAACGTGCAGTCTTAAACTTTCCCATCAGCGGTCGACAGATGCCAGAGGGATTTATTAAGGGCTTAGGATTGATGAAATTGGCTTGCGCCATGGCAAATGAAGAACTGGAGAAATTATCCAGTGAAAAAGCAGAAGTCTTGAAAGAGGTCGCACAGGAAATAGCCGATGGAAAACATAGCCATCAATTTCCCGTCGACGTATTTCAAACGGGTTCTGGAACTTCAACGAATATGAATGTGAATGAGGTGATCGCCAACCGCGCGAGTCAGATTGCCGCGAAACCAATCGGTTCACGAGATCCTTTGCACCCGAATGATGATGTGAATATGGGTCAGTCGTCTAATGATATTATTCCGTCAACACTTCATCTCAGTGTCGCTATCACGATTAAAGAAGACCTCGTGCCCGCACTCAATCATCTCGCTTCAGCTCTTGATAAAAAGACAAAAGCCTTTAATGACATTGTCAAAATTGGTCGTACTCATCTTATGGATGCTACACCCCTGACCTTGGGTCAGGAATTTTCCGGTTATGCCGCACAATTGAATAAGAGTGTAAAACGAGCAGAGAAAAGCGTGGATCTGCTTGGTGAACTCGCTATTGGTGGAACCGCAGTCGGTACCGGCATAAACTGCCATCCCGACTTTCCTCGTAAAGTCTGCAGAATACTTTCAGAGAAAACCGGAATCGAGTTTCGCGAAGCCGATAATCATTTCGAAGCACAAGGGGGACGTGATGACACCGTTGAAGTGGCTGGAATACTCAATACCATCGCCACGAGTTTGACTAAGGTCGCCAACGATATCCGTTTGCTCAGTTCCGGTCCACGTTCGGGACTCGGGGAAATCATTTTGCCTGCAACCCAACCGGGATCCTCCATCATGCCGGGAAAAGTCAACCCGGTAATGAGCGAAATGCTGATCCAAGTATGCATCTATACGCAAGGACTGTGTAATACTATTTCGATCTGTGGTCGCGATGGACATTTTGAACTCAATGTAACCATTCCTCTCATCGCCTATGCATTACACGAATCTATCCGTTGCCTCAGTAACGGCGTCCGCACTTTTGCCGATCAATGTGTATCCGGTATAGAGGCGAACAGTGAACGCTGTAAGGAACTTGTTGACCGTTCGCTTATGCTTGTCACTGCATTGAATCCTTATATCGGATACGATAAAGCTGCCGAAGTGGCAAAAACCGCGTTGAGCGAAAATAAGACCTTGCGAGAGGTGATTCTTGAACGTGAATTGCTTGACGAGGCGACCCTGGATAAAGCCCTTAACCCCATGAAGATGATAAAGCCTGATGGAAGCGCTTAAATGATGATTGGCCTTAAGGTGTGCGGGGAAGTTCAGAATTCATTACCCGCTTTTCATAAATGTTGTTCCATTAATTCTATGGCTGTTTACAGTGAAGAAATTACCGTCAATACCTGCGGTAAAGGGACTTATGAATTAAGTGAAAAGATTTCGCAGGGGCTAATTAAAAGCGGCCTTAACGAAGGCACAGTTACTGTTTTCTGCCAGCACACCAGTTGCAGCCTCGTCATTATGGAAAATGCCGATCCTACGGTTAGAACCGATTTGGAAAAATATTTTGATAAACTGGTCCCGGAAAATAATCCAGACTTTACCCACACAATGGAAGGTCCTGACGATATGCCCAGTCACATAAAGATGGCGCTCACCCGCACCGTGGAAGTCATCCCATTTACGAATACCCGGCTTTGTCTCGGCACCTGGCAGGGCCTATTCTTATGGGAGCACCGCAGGGCACCTCATGAGCGTAAGATCATTTTGACCTTTAACGGGGTATAAACAGCGCTGCGCATTAAAGAATCGCTGGATAATTCCACCGCCCTCAATCCTATCATTATTTTCCATATTACAAACCACTGCCGGAGATAACAGGGATTGGTGATAGGCATTACCCCGTTTCCGCAACTGAATCAGCTGCTGGAACTTTTTCCAATGGTGCTTCGTGGTTTGCAGCAGGTTGTTCCGCTGGAGGGATAGTCTGCTCGATATCCTCCTTTGAAAGTTCCTGCGTCAATTCAATGTCTTCTTCAAGCTCTTCGATTTGTTTAGCGGTAACTCGCATATTATAGTCTAATTCTTCGTTATCACGTTTTACCTTAATGCTGACAAACTGACCTTCTCTCGTATAGAAGATGGCATTGCGCACGTCGCTCACTTGCTTGATAGTGTAGTCGCCAATATTGAGCAGGACATCACCGGGAAACATCCCTGCACTTTCTGCCGGAGTATCAGCATATATTCTACTTAAAACAATCTGCTTCCCATTTTTAATCGTATTCTGTTTTTCCACATCAAACCCAATCCAACCATAAGTTACTTTTCCCGAAAAGAGTAGATCATCTCTTATGCGTAGGGCTGCGCGGGTTGGCAGAAAATAAGAAGCCTGCAGTTCTTTCAATATACCTATTTGAACACCTACCAGGTTGCCATTGAGATCAAGAAGCGGGGCCCCGTCTTCGCCAACCGCCCGAGGTATGGACGTGCGAATATAAGTGCAGGGAAACATCCGTTCGCCAAATCCACTTTCTCGACCGGCTATTAATCCCAAGTACGGGGTCGGTTCCAATTCAAAAGGCGTACTTAATCGAACCACCATTGTCCCAATCGGTGGGAGATCCGGTGAATCGGTCAGATGGAGAAAATTAAATTTTTCCGGTAGATTGTTGAGCTGAAGGAGAGAAAGATTATTGGATTTATCGTCACCGAAAGATTTCGCCGGGTATTCGATCCCATGGTGGACTACCCACACACGATCGGCATCTGAAGCAAGTACGGCATTGGTTAAAATATGACCTTCACGACTAATAAAAAATCCAGTCCCCATTCTGACTTCGATATCTGGGTCCCCGTCTTCATTCAAACGTTGATACGCGGCCTTAACGTGAACAATGGCATCCTTGTTTTCCTCAAAAATGCCGACAAGACGTTTTTGCAGGCTTAAAAAATCACCGTTTTCATTACCTGCTGCAACAAGAGGGATGGCAAAAAAAAAACAGACAAGCGGCAGGTAATCAAAGAAGCGCCTCATCTGCTAATTACTCGTGGACGAAGTTGGTCGGAGTAGAATGAAAAGTAGAATGGGATTTATTGTTAAATGGATCAGAAGCAAACCTCGGGTCATTATCATAAGCAGGGGCTAGGCTAAAGGTTTGCGAGGCCATTACTTTTCTAAAATTTTCTCTTTTCACCCTTTTATGGGGCATAATATCGATTACAAAGAACGCATGGGACTGCTTTTCAGGATCATTTTTTGCCAGCGCGAGAGCGGTTGAATCTATGTGAGTTGGTTTTACTTCTAAAATGCTGGGGGCTGCTGATACCTCGGCAATGGATGAATTTTTATTATCTTCAACCGTAAACCAGCCGTAATGATGAATCGCAAATGCCAAGGTAAAAATTGTCGCTGCGCTCAGTGAGATCACAGCATAAAGATTCATTTTTATATATTGCCCATAGTACGCGTACCAAGGCTCTGGATGAACGAGAGCCTGCAGTGTCTTTTGACGTAAATCACGGTTAAAATTATCCCAGAACTCCTTACTTGGCTTTTCTTCTCTTTTCAGAAGAAGCAAGGATTCCAAACTTATTTTGGGAACCGTATTATGATTTTCTAATGCCATGTAATGAGCGATGATACTTTAATCTAAATAATCCTTGAGATAAGCTTGCAATTGCTGCTTCGCATAGTGCAGACGCGAGCGCACCGTGCCGACAGAACATTCCATAACATTAGAGATATCATGGTGGCTTAGCCCTTCTATTTCATATAATACCACTACTGTCCTATGTTTATCAGACAATTTTTGGAGCGCTTCGTTCAATTTTTCCTGCAATTCATTCATAAGTGCAGTTTTTTCCGATTTCACTTTAATTGAAAGCGCTTCGACAATTTCCGAAGAACTAACCTCTTCATTGATAGTTTCAAAGCTGAAAAAGTGCCGCATCCGGTTGCGCTTAAGATAGCTCAAAGTGGAATTTACCGCAATGCGATAGAGCCAGGTATAAAATGAGGATTCCCCCTTAAATCGTTTAATCGAACTGAAAGCTTTAATAAAGGTTTCTTGCGTGAGATCAGCAGCATCTTCTCGGTTAGAGCACAGATTGTATATGATAGAATAGAGTCTCTCTCGGTATTTTAATATAAGTTGATCAAATGCAGCCACATCTCCGGCTTGTACACGGCGCACCGTCGAAAGATCTCCATCTATCTTGCTTTGCTCCCTGACTGCACCAGGAGCGAGAGTCTCATCAACTGCTTTCGTGAAAGCCATTTGCTACTTTAACTTATAAAAATCTATTAATAATTCAACTTTAATCATTTATGCTAAATAAAATCGAATCAGCTCAAAAATAAAGGTAACTCAGATCGACCAATCCTCAATATACTAACAGTTTATTTATTTGAGTATCGAAATAGCTACTAAGTTCCATTAAATGTTTAAACGGCGGTTTTTCAAAATAACCATCTAACGCTTTCTCTGCTGCTTGTATCTCACCGCGAAAGTAATTTTCTACTATTTCAAAAACGCCGTTTTTCGCCATGTATAAATTTATACTATTAATATCCACGGAATCCACATTTTGTATTTCGTTTAGGATAATCTCACGTTCCTTACCTTTTGCACGTTCCAAGAGTAAAATGATAGGGAGAGTATACTTGCGGTTATTAATATCTGTTCCTAAAGTTTTTCCTATAGATTCTTCTGAGCCAATAAAATCAACAAGATCATCATAAATTTGGTACGCGGTCCCCAAGTGTCGCCCAAAGCGACCGGCTGCACCTACAAAATCGTCATCGTAAGCGCTGAGTTTTGCCCCGAGGGTACAGGATACAGAGAATAGTTCCGCGGTCTTTAAATCAATCATCCGGCGATAATCTTCAATGCCGATCTCAGGGTTTCCCTGCTGGAAGGTTTGTTTTATTTCACCGGCACAGACCTTGCGTGTCGATTCAGACACTAATCTACAGACATCAATAACCGGAAACTCAGCGGCTAACCTCAATGCTTGAGAAAAAAGTGCGTCGCCAAGAAGAACGGCAACACTGGAACCAAATTTTTTACTCGCGGTTGATTCGCTGCGCCGGATTTTAGCTTCGTCCAGGACATCATCATGAACCAGGGTTGCCATATGCACAAATTCGATAACCGCTGCTGCTTTAACTAAATCTTTCGCAATATGACCATCTGAGGTCCAACCGCTGAAAAATACCAAAACAGGGCGGAGTCGTTTTCCACTATTGTTAAGACAATATTGAACAAGCTCTTGTATTTCTACTTCAAATTCTTCAGCCTGTTCATCCATAAAAGAATCCAGCGCTTGCAAATATTGCAATGCTGGTTGTACAATTAAATTTAACTCAGTATAAGTCGCATTATCTCCGCTGTTATTCGAGGTCAGAAACATGGGGTCGAAATTAATTGATAAAACCTCAATAGCAAGTATATACAGTATCCTTATGCGCCCTTGTAACTCTATTGACTAGCGATGGATCAAAATCCGACTACCATTATCCTAATAACGGGATTGACAATTTACATTGCAGTATACTGGTGGAATGACACTAGGAAAAACCAATTGGGGCAGCAAACACCCTCCTCACTCCCCGGTGCTTATCCAACAACGGCTATCGCTTTAATCATCGCCATCATTGGCGCATTAGTAATTCTAGCCATTGAAACTTGCGGAGAACTCCTATTGGGGATAGATGAAAAGCAGTCAACGATCAGTTGGTTATTTCTTCTTGTTATGCTCTCGGCGGGTTTTTATGAAGAGATACTCTTTCGCGGTTACCTCGTCATAGAGAGCAAAGGCCGACGCGTATTAATTTTAAGTATTATTGTCTTTTCGGCCTTATTCGCAATAATCCATTTCCACTGGATCGATTGGAAAGGGATGAAATATGGCTGGTTTGAACTCGATTTTAATTTAGCGTCCTGCTACTGGACGAGCATACTCTTTATTAATTCTCTTTGGTTTTATACGGTTCGTTTTTTCGTATTTAATAAAACAAAGTCCCTTTTGCCGTCAATCGCAGCTCACATCGTGAGCAATACAGGCGTATTTATCATAAAATTAGTACAAGGCCATGTTATTGGTCTTTATTGAATAAAGAAACGCAGGGTGAGATGTCGCTCCTCAGTGTCGAGGCTGGGTACTCGATGGGAGAATGCAGATTGTCGAATAACGATTGAGTTGAAGAGTAGTAGCAACGGAGATATTTAATAGCTTCGCCTGCCTCTGGCTCTTCGTCTCAATAAAATTTGAAAATAAAGTATAAAAAATCTTTCATTCCAGAATGGCGTGGACTGCTTGACGTACCGTAGCCCAACATTACACAGCGAGGATTGTTCCTCAGCACGTTTCTTTAATTAAGGCAAAATCAATCAAGCTAGAGATCAGCCGTCACTTTCAGCTACGGACGATAGGCAGTTAGCACGTTCCGCCAAGATATTGCAGTAAATAACTGGAGGACAAAGACGAGGAGGTAGACGAAGATAATTTACTCAAGCTAAAGCAGGTTCGGTGTCAGGCCCAAGCTCTTCGTCTTTCTTGCCTTCTTTAACTTTTTCTTTTTCTTCGTCAGTGCTTTCATTCACGATCGCTTTTGGAACTTCAACTTTCTTAAAGACCGTTGAACGAATCTCGCCAAATTCAATAATTTCATAAACGTGTTTTCCCTCAAGCGTTTCATATTCAAGTAACCCTTGTGCAATCTTTTCTAAAGCTTCACGGCGCTCAGTAATAAGTTCCGTGCTCCGTTTATGCTGCGCATCAATTATCTTATAGATTTCACTATCAATATGCTGTGCAGTTTTTTCACTGTAATTCTGATCGCGAGTAATTTCTTTACCAAGGAATATATGGTCCTGATTTTCACCATACGCCACAGGACCCATACCACTCATGCCCCAATCACAAACCATATGCCGGGCTATTTCCGTAGCCATTTTTATATCTTGTGATGCGCCACTGGTAATATCATCAAAAACGACCTCTTCAGACACGCGCCCACCCATGAGGGTACAAATTTGATTGGCCACCCGTTTTTTCTGATGATTGAGAATGTCTTTCTTGGGAATAAACATCGTGCTTCCTAAACTTTGACCGCGAGGGATTATACTTACCTTGTGGACAGGTAAATCTTTGTCGCCGATTAGTGCTGCCACCAAGGCGTGACCCGCTTCGTGATAGGCCGATATTTTTTTATCCTCATCGTCCATTAGACGGCGGCGCTCACGTCCAAATGCAATTTTATCCCGCGCTTCGTCCAAATCGGCCGATTCGACTTCCTTTTTACCATAGCGCGCGGCCAGCAGAGCAGCCTCATTGAGCAGATTCTCCAAGTCCGCACCACTAAAACCAGATGTGTTTCGCGCGACGATATTGAGATCAATCGCCTTGCTCATCGTAATCTTCTTAGCATGAACTTTCAGGATCTCTTCACGACCTGTAAGATCCGGCATATCAATTGTTATCTGTCGGTCAAAACGACCGGGCCGCAACAAGGCGCTGTCCAACACATCGGGGCGATTAGTTGCCGCTATAATAATTACCCCCTCGTGTGATTCAAAACCATCCATTTCCGAGAGCAGGGAATTCAAGGTTTGTTCACGCTCGTCATTTCCACCTCCGAGACCGGCACCTCGCTGACGTCCTACTGCATCAATCTCATCAATAAATATAATACAAGGTGCATTTTTACGACCCTGCTCAAACATATCGCGAACGCGAGCGGCACCGACTCCAACAAACATTTCTACGAAGTCAGACCCACCAATACTATAGAAGGGGACATCCGCTTCACCGGCAACAGCACGCGCTAAAAGAGTTTTTCCCGTTCCCGGTCCGCCAACAAGTAATACTCCCTTGGGGATATGCCCACCTATTCTTTGAAACTTTTTTGGATCCTTAAGAAATTCAACTATTTCCTGAACTTCTTCTTTTGCCTCTTCGCATCCGGCAACATCTGCAAAAGTTATCTTATCCCTGTCACGGGTGAGCATTTTAGCCTTGCTCTTACCAAAATTCATTGCGCCACGCCCTGCGTTACGCAACTGCCGCACAAAAAGGAAATACAGGATACCGATAATTATGACGAAAGGCAGCAGCGTAAGAATGACTTCCGTCAGCAAGGTACTGGCTGGAACTTCCTTGAAAAGGCCGCTTGCCTGTAAACGCTCAAGATTCTCGTCCGTCAACCTGCCACGCGCGATCACTCTTTGTCCCCCTTCAGCCTGCATGCCGGTAAGCACAAGATGAATTTCCGACCAGTTTTGCCCTCCTGTCGGTTCAGCCTTGATTGTTCCTTCTTTAATGCGGCCATCTTCCACCGCATTGAGAACCTCTTTAATTGTCCATTCCTGGCTTTTTTGACCCTGGGGTTCGCTAAATAAGTAGAGACTTAAAATGGCCCCGATGATGACCAGCCATATAATGAGAACCTTGGGCTGGAAGCGTTCCGGCGAATCCTTGCGCAGGGGTTTATTGCGTTGGTCTTTTTCTTCTTCAGACATAATAAATCGATTTTATTTCATGCTAAGATGACGTGTAAGTCAACCTTAGAGCGCTGTTAGTGAAATCATCAATCCTGTGGGAATCAGCTGGTGGCAGACCCGGGATCCATAAAATATTATCCTGATCATTGCAGACAACGGGTAATCTTTTTCGTTCCTCAACAGAAATTTTACGGTCTGTAAACAAATCTTGTAATTTCGAAGTTCCCGGCGCCCCCAAAGGGCAGTAACGATCCCCCGCCCTCCACTGACGAACTTCAAAGCTCGAATATGCATTCTCAGCAGGACTTTGGATAAAAGCATAACTACGTTCATCATATAGACCGTTCATGATAGATTTTCGTAATTTTTCATCAATTTCTATCGCCTCTGTAACCAAATGCGTGCCATGGGGTAAAAATATCTCTGAATTGATCGGGACGGAAAGAGGTGGCCATTCAGGTTCACACCTGTCACCCACTAACTTCAGACAGTCTTTATGGAGTTCGATGAAATCCTTATCCCCAGCACTCATTCGGAGCATTTGCCTGTTTAATATACTGCTCAATAAATTATCCATCGCTTCACGTGAAAGTGTTGCCATCAAACCTTGCGCATCAAGCCAACGGGATAGCATACGCCGAATTAATGCCGCTGGTTTATCCATCAGATGATCGAAATCGTAACTCTCGCCTGATTGAGGCTTTATTCCAACTTCATCCAACCAGTAATCTAGCGCTTGATCATCTTCTTCCAGATAGCGCCGCGCGCGCGAAGCTCCGTCATCGACGTTACGCTCTTCAGCCTTGCGCCAGGCGGGCAATACTGAATGCCGCAGCCGGTTGCGCAAAAATTGATCCTGCAGATTACTCTCATCATCACACCAGGGAATACTCTTTTCTTCCATGTATTCCTGAATTTCAGTTTTAGCGATATTCAATAACGGTCTCAAGTGCACAATGTCATCTCTATGAGT
The DNA here is from genome assembly GCA_963692525.1 of Opitutales bacterium. Lineage (GTDB taxonomy): Bacteria > Verrucomicrobiota > Verrucomicrobiia > Opitutales > PNEW01 > PNEW01. The sequence continues at coordinate 2,947,823 of OY829953.1, read as the reverse complement.
GTGGACTGGACGCGGAGCGGCTAATCCCTTCGTCCCACTTCCCCTGGCAAGACGCATAAGCATGGTCTCAGTAATATCTTCTTTTACATGGCCTAAAAAAAGCGCACGCCCACCGAATTTATTCATCTCCTTTTTAAAGAATTTGAAACGGGCTTCACGTGCCACCGCTTCATTTACTTTATTCTTATCGGTCAACGCCATCATACCTGTGTGAAATTCGATTTTCAGAATTCCAGCGAGATCCTTCACAAAAGACGCATCTTTGTCCGATGCTTCACTGCGTAAGCGATGATTAAAATGCAAAATATGCATCCTGTCGCGTTGATGAGGAAAAAATGCATAGAGTAATAAAACCGCACAAACCGAGTCTGATCCACCCGAACACGCGATAGACCAGGGCTTGTTCTCTTTATCTGATTCAATCCAATCTAACACCGAGGCATGTAAGCGCGCGAGAGAAATAGCCCTACCCATTTGTTCGGAATAATCATGCCAGTTTAACGGCTTGTTTGAAGGGTGTTTTGGCATAACAAAAAATATGCAATGAGTTACTAAATTCCAAGCTGTAACTGTCGACGGTTATATGTTAATATTTAATTGAGAATTTCTAATGAAACCAATTCCACGAATATATTAACCCAAAAATATATTCTCTGATATTATAAGAAAATTTAGACTAATCAATAATAAGAACTAATGAAGAATAAAGGGAATTCATCAACGGGTAGATAGCAAGCTACAGACTCAACTTCATATCACCTTTATATTATGAAAAAAGCTTTGATAATAATGGCCGTAATCATCGCATTTATTTGGATAAAAACGAAATCTGACAATTTGGACGCCAACAAATTCTGGAATGATGCAATAACTCCGAAAGAAGATAACACTCTGAAAAATGCCAGAGAAAAATCGGTCCGCGAAGGTTATGTAAAATTCATTTTAAGTAATCATATTGGTATCAGCGCTACGGTGAGCTTAAAGGGAAATGGGAAAGAGTATAAAAAGTCGCTCGGTCCTACAGAAATTACATCGATTGAAATTCCAATAGGTGATTACACCTGATATTTTTTTAATCACAATGATCGTTCAAATCATATTAAAATATCCGGGTTGGGAAAAACCAGGGACTATACGGAAATGGAAATAAAACTGACTATGAGTACTCCGTTTTCGAAGTGAAAACTCTAATTGAGCGATAGACCCATTACTCTGATCGCTGAGAACTACCTGCTGCTTAACCTGAGCAAATGGTTTTCTTTTTCATCCAGGGCTGTAGAACTTCAGGCACCGTAACACTGCCGTCCGCGCACAAATTATTCTCGAGTATTGCCGCTAGGACGCGCGGAAGAGCGAGCCCGGATCCATTGAGGGTATGAACAAATTGTGTCTTCCCGTTTAAATCACGGAATCTTATCCCTGCTCGGCGCGCTTGAAAATCTGTAAAATTACTGCAACTCGATACTTCAAGCCAGCGTTTCTGCCCCGCAGCCCAGACCTCGAGGTCATATTGCTTAGCGTGTGGAAACCCGAGTTCTCCTGTGCACATGGACAAGACACGATACGGCAGGTCCAGCTTTACAAGAAGCTGCTCGGCATCATTGCGTAGTTTCTCCAACTCCTCGAAACTGGTTTCCGGATGCGTCCATTTGACCAACTCGACTTTGTCAAACTGGTGCACTCGGTTGAGACCGCGAACTTCTTTACCGTGACTTCCCGCCTCTCGGCGAAAGCAGGGTGTCGCGGCACAGTGATAAATAGGTAAGCGATCAATACTGAGTATTTCATCGCGGTAAAAGTTAGTTAAAGGAACTTCTGAAGTCGGAATGAGATAAAATTCGTCGGAACTCGTCTGATACATGAGTCCCTCTTTATCTGGTAATTGACCTGTGGCCGTCGCACTTTCAGCATTAACAAGTAGCGGAGGAATAAGCTCGATATAGCCAGCTTTATCCCCCTCATCGAGAAAAAAACTTATTAACGCCCTTGTGAGGTGCGCCAAATCCCCGACAAAAAAAGGAAATCCGGCACCCGTGACCTTTGATCCTCGCGTTAAATCTACATACTCTTCAAACCAGGGTATGTTGTAATGCGGCATTGCATGAGATGAAGATGCGTTTTGATCACCCCAAGTTTTTACCACTTCATTATCATCTTCGTTTTCACCTAAGGGAACAGATTCATGAGGTAAATTAGGAATGGTCATGACAAGCGATTGCCATGAGGACTCGATATCCTGTTGTTCAGCTTGAAGCTCTTTTACGTGAGCAGAAAGAGTTTTAAGCTCCTTCACTTTATTCAAAAAATCAGGTGACCCTTTTTCAAGCTCGGCCATTTCACTATTGGCTGCCTTTTGACCCGCGCGGGCTTTTTCAGCTGCCCCGATAATCGCTCGTCGTTTTTCATCGAGAGCAAGAAAGTTATCTAAATTGCAATCAAACTTTTTATTGCGAATACCTTCACTTACCAGATCCAGATTCTCACGTAAAAATTTCGTGTCGATCATAATTCTATTGCATAATGGCTTCTTCGGAGCAGTCGTAATCGTAATCAGCACAAGGTCAAGGAAACTATAGAAGCTATAACTATCGATCCAGTGCACCCATAACACCTTGAAAAACAGTTTCACCATCTAACCCACCTAAGTCACCACCCGGAGCACGGATAACATGGTGTTGAGGATCGTCGAGTGGGTAAGGCCCAAACCGCTCTGGCTGAGTTGGCCCGAAAATAGCGACGACGGGGATACCTAATGCTGCTGCCAGATGAATCGGCCCACTATCGTTGGCGACGATCAGCCGCGCGTTAGTGATTAAGTATGTCAATTCTTCGATTCCTGTTTCCCCGGTTAGATTATAGAACCTTTCAGATTGAGTTAGGGTCGGAGACTCACGCCTCGAAACTCCACACCATATGATGCTTAAGTCATTTCTTTCTTTTAATATTTTTTTCGTAAGAGAAGGATACTCGCCCCACTCTTTTTCTGATCGTTGGCTTTCCGGGAAAAAAAGCAGTGTATTTTCATTCAGTATCTGGTGTGGAATATTGGACGGTTTATTTTTATTGAATTCTAATCCACTGCTCAAGCGAGGTTCACAATGCAAAAGAGGAAGAAATTGTAGGAGGATTTCTATGGCATGAGAATGCTTACCTCCCTCTGGCAAGGGCGCTTTCTTCCCGTATGCCCACCTGGAAAATTCTCGTGCATCCGTGCGGCCGATTTTCTGCTTCGATCGAGAAGCAAAAGTCATCAATCCGGACCGCGCAAGCCCCTGAAGATCGATAACCGTATCGTATTCACGTTCGCGTATTTCTCGGAGAAGAGAGAGAAATTTGCGCCAGCCTCCATAACGATGGTAAATAATAATCTCGTCTACGGTTCCACATTTATTCAACAAAGGCGCAAAGCAATCACGAACGACCCAACTTATAAGGCATCCGTCCATTTGATCGCGTAGACTTTGTATTACCTGTAGCCCATGCACAATATCGCCCAATGATGAAGGCTTAATGACTAGAATGTCTGGCATAAGAAGCGTTTTCGTGCTAATAAGCGGTGATTATTTTATGAATATAATTACACAGTTGAATAATTTATTCGACTGCGGAATCTAGGATAAACTCATTTTAACTCAATTTTCTTTTTCGAGTTAATTATTGTGTTCCTCTTAATTTTAAAAAGCGCGGGCTGGGTCCTGGCCATTCTTCCAGAAAGTTCCGTACGTGTAGCGTGTGCGATTCTTGGTGATTTATTGTATATTTTCGCCCGGAGACGGCGAACAACCATGATTCGCAATCTGCACCACGCTTATCCGGAAAGGCCCCTTGCCTGGCATCGAAAAATTGCTCGCGAGAGTTGCCGGCGATTAATCGAAATGGGTATATTTGCCCTCGCTTCACCTTGGTTTAACGAAATACGCGCCCGAAAAATTCTGACCATTCCCGAACCCTCATTAATGATTTTAAATGAAATTAAAGCTTCAATGCCGAGTGGAGTTGTATTTGTTCCTCACTTCACCCTGACAGAGAGCCTCATAATGCTCTCTGTCGCCTTTCCAGGACTCCCACCTCGGAGCGCGATATTTCGCCCCTTAGGTAATAAGACATTGGATGAATGGATAAAAAAAACGCGTGAACGATATGGATTAAAATTATTTTCCCGTAAAGAAGGATTCAACCAGGCATTGAGCTTAGTACGAGAAGGCGGTTGGGTGACCGTGCTTTTCGACCAGAATGCTGGACCCGGCGGGGCTTTGATCACCGCTTTTCAACGTGTCGCTTCCGCCACCACCCTCCCCGGATTAATAGCCAAGAAAATGCAGGTTCCAATGATCCTCTTTTATGCGCGTCGAAAAGCATTCTGGCGTGCCGACTTTATTGCCGAACCATTAGACTGTAAAGCGGAGCCCCTGTCCGCAACCTTGGAAGCAAATGCTAAGTTGGAAAAATATCTGAATCTATCCGACGATACCTGTGCGGACTGGCTTTGGATTCACGATCGCTGGAAAAACCAGGACATGCCGAGTAAACGATTTCACCTGGAACAGAAAAAAAACTGGCTTCCTGAAAGTATCAATTATCACAACTGGAAATCAATCCCTCGTAAAACCCGCTTCTGGATACGCCTCCCTAACTGGCTGGGCGATGTGTTGATGGCTCTCCCCTTAATACGCGCTTTAAAAAGAGGCCGTCCTGATGCCGAAATTACTCTCCTTACAAAAGCAGACTTCATTCCCTTGCTGGATAAACTTGAATTAGCCGATAGCTTGATCGCACTGCCTTCAAAAAGCATCGCCTATTTTTTTTATTTTAAGTCGCTGCGAATAAAGTATCCCGATACCTACATCCTTTTTACGAATTCACTTAGAGGCGATATTGAAGCATTTCTCACCGGATGCCCACAACGCTTCGGCATAATTCGCCCGGGTAAATGGCGCCCTCTCCTGACTCATGCATGGAAAACTCCCCCTCATCTTAATGAAGACACGATCCATCAGACTCGCGTATTAGAAATGTATTTTCAACATTTTGGACTGCGTGAACAGTTAGACTTTACCCCATTATTGACAAGGAGAGACGCGAATCGACAAAGTGAATTTATCGGTTTAATCTGTGGATCAGAAAACGAACCTCAAAAACGATGGCCAGTGAATCACTGGCGTAAATTAGCAGACCGAATACTTGCCGATAATCCAAAGATAAAACTAATACTTTTTGGAACTGCCAGGGATCGAGAGATAACGCAACAAGTCGCCGAAGCCTTACCGCCAGAACGTGTCACTGATATTGCAGGTAAAACGAATCTTTTGGACTTTTGTAACAGAATTCGGGAATGTCGGCTCATCCTCTGTAATGATACCGGGGGTATGCATCTCGCAAATGCCCTCGGTTTACCGGTAGTCGCCCTCTTTGGACCGACCAACCCCTTACGAACAGGTCCAACTTATGAAGCTCCAGTCCACATCCTGCAGCCACCAGATTGTCCACCGACCGGTCGTCTTGCGCTCAGTGAGATCAAACCGGAATCGGTGATCTCCCTCGTAAATAAATACATGGATTAAAATGTATCCTGAATATCATTCTTAATCTAATCGGCAACCATCTACGATAAATGCCAGAATCCATTCAAGAAGAGGAACCACTCATTTTGCGTTCGTGTTCGCTATGCGGGAGTGATAATCGTGATTGTCCACCTGGGATATATTCGCAGGACCCTTGGAATATCAAGACTTGTCCCCAGTGTGGATTTACATACCTGGAAAATGTGCCTGCTTATCCACTTCTGGAAAGCCAATTTGCCTGGGAAAAAACTTCCCTCGAAGAATCTCAAAGGCGAATAAAATCGCGTCCTTGGAATAGACGAATAAGTGAAGGTGTAAAGCAATTTAGAAGACGTGTATTAAAAAGAGATAAGTTGGGTAAATGGCTAAGACGTTACATTCAGCCAGGTAATGTGTTGGACATTGGTTGTGGCACTGGCCATGTTCTGGAGAACTTACCTGAAGCCTATCACCCCTATGGGATTGAAATCTCAAAGGATCTTGCAGAATCCTCAAGTAAAAGGGTTGAGGGACGCGGTGGAAAAATCGTGCATGCCAATGCCATCGATGGCGTTAAAACTTTCTCTCAGGACTTTTTCTCCGGAGTATTATTGAGTGCATTCCTGGAACATGAATCCAATCCGGACACACTCCTAAAGGAATTATATCCGGTATTAAAGAAGGGTGCAGGAGTAATTATCAAAGTTCCAAATTATTCGTCCTGGAACCGCCAGGTGCGGAAAAATCACTGGTGTGGATTCCGTTATCCAGACCACGTTAATTATTTTACGCCTCATACCCTTAACCGCCTGGTAAAAGATTGTGGATATAGTATTGGGCGATTTAATTTCGTGGATCACTTTCCCTTAAGCGATAACATGTGGATGTTACTTCAGAAATAAACGCACTTCTCTTAGCATAAAGATTACTCATCATTTTACCGGTAAATAAAGCCATCGCTATTTGACCGATCCTGGTATGCAGATACCCTTCAATATTCATAAATTATTGACAATTAAGCGAATCTGAAATCTTTTACTCTCTTTAGCTATCGTCATGTCCGTTAAAAAGCTATTCCCGTATTTCAAATTGCTCAAACCGGTTAAGTGGCATTTTATCGGCGCACTTTTATGTGGCCTTATTTATGGAATCTCCAGCGGTTTCGGTCTGCCATTTATGAGTCATAAAGTTTTTCCCCTTATCTTTGGCGATGATCCTCCCACTGATAAGATGCTCTTTTTCGCGGTAGCCTATCTCCCTGCTGTTTTCCTCATTCGTAATACGAGCGGATTTTTCAATGCCTATCTCATCGGATACTGTGGTGTCAGCGTATTAGAAGCTATTCGTCTGAAGGTATTCACTAAGCTCCAATCGCTGTCTCTGGATTTTTTTGAAATCCATAAACCCGGCGACCTCCTCAGTCGGACAATGAGTGATACCAACCAGGTTCAATCCGCTGTCGTAGGTGTTTCAAACGACCTCATAAAACAACCCGTTACATTTCTAGGTGCATTGGGTTCGCTTATTTATTTATCGATTCAAAACAGTCAGTTGATCTTTATATTTTTCAGTATTATGATTGTTCCCATAGTTGTTTTCCCCATTCGGTTTATCGGACGCAAACTCTATATAAAAGCGTTAGCCATGCAGGAAGAGATGGGGTCAGTAACCGATCTCGTGAGTGAAAATTTAATCGCTGTGCGTGAAGTGCGCGCATTTTCACTAGAGAAACTACAGATTCAATCTTTTTTAAATACTATCCGAGCTTTATTTAAAATGCAGCTCAAAGTAATCAAATATGCGAAAGCACTATCCCCTTCTATTGAATTCGTAAGCTCAATCGGTGTCGCCATCGCTATTACTTATGCCGCTAAAATGCGGATTCCTTTGGAAGAGGTAATCGCTCTCATTTTCGCTCTCTATTTATCTTACGATCCGATAAAAAGTTTTGGGATTATAAACAACGAATTTAAAAAAGGGCTCGCCTCGTTGAATCGGATTGAAGAAATCATCAATGCTCCAGACACCGTTACCGATCGTCCTGGAACTCAAAAGATCGAAGGCGTTACCGGGCAGATTGCATTTGAAGAAGTGCATTTCAGTTACGGGGAAGAACCGGTATTGCAAGGTGTCAGTTGTCAACTGGATCCGGGAAAGGTCCACGCTTTAGTGGGACCTAGTGGCGCCGGTAAAACAACATTCGCTAACCTTATCCTCCGCCTCTACGATGTTGAAAAAGGTTCCATTACCTTAGATGGAATAGATTTACGTGATATCAAATTAGACAGTCTACGCAGGAACATCGCCCTTGTTCCGCAAGACCCTGTGTTATTTAACGATACCGTATATAATAATATTCTTCTCAGCCGCCCCGATGCGGAAAAAGAAGAGGTGCATGAGGCTGCGAGAAAAGCTTATGCTCACCTCTTTATTGAATCATTTGAGCAAGGCTATGAAACCATCGTAGGGAGCCGGGGAACACGCCTGTCAGGAGGACAGAAGCAGCGCGTTGCCCTCGCGCGAGCTTTTCTTAAACACGCCCCTATACTCATCCTTGATGAAGCTACATCTTCACTAGATTCTGAGAGCGAAAATAAAATTCAGGATGCGCTCGAATTACTCGTACAAGGAAAAACAGTCATTATTATTGCCCATCGATTCAGCACGATTCAAATGGCAGATCGCATATTGGTTTTTGATCGCGGACGACTGATTGCCAGTGGAAGTCATGATACGCTTTTGAAAACAAACGATCTGTATGCCAATCTATATTCAAGGCAGTATTGAAATATGGGTTAAACTTGAGCGGGCTGCCTGACACGCTTATTCAACTCCTCTTTAAGCCAATACGTTGAGGTCAGCAGTTAACCATCGTACCAAGGGCTAAGCTCAACATCCCTCAAATCAACTACCGAGCCCCACAATTGGGGTGGGCGACATCTCACAATTGTCTAACCTCCTGTTAGATTCTGGATGATATCGATAATCGGTAAGAATAAGGCAATGACGATAAATCCAATAACTATTGCTAAAATGATAATCATGCAGGGTTCTATGATCGTCGTTAAGCCAGCCACTACAAAGTCCACCTCTTCATCGTAAATATCAGCAATTCGATTGAGCATGGTAGGGAGCTCACCAATCTCCTCGCCTACATGAATCATCCCGGAAACCAGAGGTGGGAATATATAAACCTTTTCAAGTGCCGCGGCCATACTCTCGCCGTCAAGCAGGTCAACATAAACGTGTTCAAATAAATCCTTTATTACACGATTATTCATAACATCACGAGTTAGAGAAAAAGATTCCGGGAGAGGGACACCACTGGAAAGCAGCGTGCCCAATGTCCTTGTGAATCGAGCAATTGAAACTTTCCTGACAAGCTCCCCTAAGAACGGTATCCGGAGACTGATCCAATCAAGTAAACGCGAGAGTGCGTCGAATGAAAAAATATATTTTATTAAAAAAACCCCGATCACCATTAAGGTAACAAGTGACCAGCCTTGTTGTTGTAAATACTCGCATGCCTCGATGACTAAATGAGTCGGCAAGGGCAGTGAATCACCTGCCAGCAACTCCTGGTAGATATCCTGAAATCGAGGGACGACAAAAATAAAAAGTAATACCACTATAAGAAGCGCGGCAATTAATACGATTAAGGGGTAAATCATAGCTGCGATCAGCGCTTGTTTTAATTTCCACTTTTTCTCTAAAAAATGGCTTAGACGCAATAAAACGGTATCTAGAGCCCCACCCGATTCACCGGCTTTAACGATATTAAGATAAAATTGATCGAATACTTTCGGATAGCTGGCCAGACTCTCTGAAAAGGTGTCGCCTGAACGAACACTATTTAGAAGTCCGCTGATTACGCGCTGCAAAGCTGCATTTTTTTCCTGTTTGAAAAGCAATTCAAGACTACGAAACAACGGCACCCTGGCTTGAAGAAGAGTAGCCAGTTGCCGAGTAAAAGTGCTTAAGCTTTGATGGTTTACCGAATTGTAGAATGTCACCTATTTTTCTCTTCCTTCATAAAAGTGCCCTGCTCCCTATGATCTTTTTTATGTAATCACTTATTGTTCCTAACCCACGTGAAATAGTCCTCTATCGTAATTCGAGTTTCATCTTGTGAAAAACATTACCGATTGCCTGGGATATAAATTTGAGTTGATTACTGCCTGAATCAGGTAACCGCTAATACCTCCTCGACTGTCGTAACACCATCCAGTATCGCACGGACTCCCACCTCACGAAGCATTGCTAAACCTTCGCTCTTTGCCTGTCTCCTTAGTTCTTGAGTCGATTTATTTTTAACGATTAGCTCCCTCATCGTATCGCTTGTAGTGAGTAATTCAAAAATTCCCGTGCGACCGCTATAACCTGTCCCATAGCAAAGGGCGCAACCTGTGCCGCAAAAAAAAACCTGATCAGCAGTCTCTTTCGGGGGCAATTGGAGCAATGCGATATTTTTTATAGCAGGGGAATACACTCTTCGACAAGAAGGACAGATGCAGCGTATTAAACGCTGCGCCATTACACATTCAAGTGAAGCTGCTACCAGATAGGGCTCTATCCCTAAATCTACGAATCGTGTAATCGCTCCGACACTGTCAATCGTATGCAGGGTGCTGAAAACAAGGTGTCCCGTAAAGGCGGCTTGAACAGCAATACGGGCTGTCTCTAAATCCCGAATTTCGCCAACCATTATTTTATCGGGATCCTGACGCAGGAATGATCTCAAGGCTTGAGAAAATGTTAATCCGCAATCTGGATTTATCGTTACTTGGATAAGGCCATCCAGTTGATACTCAACCGGATCTTCTGCGGTCAGAATTTTATATTTATTGTGATTAATTTCTCTCAATGCGCTATACAAAGTAGTTGTCTTTCCGCATCCAGTGGGCCCGGTAATGATGAATATTCCATTAGGTCGCTCAATCGTTTTTCTGACTTTTGCCAAGAGCGCACCGGGGATTCCAAGCTCATCCAAATTTAGATTTACGACTGATTTGTCGAGGACGCGTAAGACAAGACTCTCACCAAATTGTACCGGCAGAGTCGATGCGCGGAAATCCACGAATCCACCCGTGACAGTAATTTTAAAATGCCCATCTTGTGGAATTCTTCTTTCCGTAATGTTCATGCCTGCGAGAACTTTCACCCGCGAAATAATAGGCAATATTAGATGCGTGGGCGGCGATAAAAGGTCATAGAGAACACCATCTATTCGATAGCGAATACGGAATTCATCTTCAAAGGGTTCAAAGTGAATATCCGATGCCTTCTCTTTGATCGCCTTTAAGATTACGAGATTTACATAACGAATTATGGGCTCCTCATTTACCCTCTCTTTCAAATCCTGACTCGTCGTACCTTCACTTAAGTTTGTCTCCAGCTCAGAGATGGCAGCAGTCAGTGGCGACTCTATATTCAAATCAGCTCTACCATCACTGGCTTCGATCATCTTATATAGATAATCGGGTTTATACTTAATTAATTAATAGCTGCCGGAGAAATGATAAAGCGATTAGACATTTAAAATTATTCTATAAGACCGCGATGAAGTGAACCGGTAAATACCGGGGGGAGGATGTCGTCAGTCTCCAATACTGATACCAGGCTTATCGTCAGGCATATATTTTAACCGAAAGCAAACGACTATTGAATACACATCCTCAACATCACTTCTATAATGATGCCAGGGGAGAATTCGTTCCCCTTGTTAAACTTACCCGATACGCTTAGGGAATAATCAATTAATAGGTCGTGACTTCAGCCCCTGTTTCCAGAAGTCTTTTCCGCATCTCATCTGGCGCTTGAGCTTTTTCGATCGCTTCATTAGGATCAATTTGGTCGGTATTGACTAAACTCATCAGGTGAGCATCCATCGTAATCATACCCAATTGAGATCCCGTCTGAATGTCAGAGGTGATACGATAAGTTTTGTTTTCACGGATGAGAGAACCAATTGACGTAGTCGCCACCATAATTTCAAACCCGGCTATACGCCCTCCCCCTAGCTTTTTACATAGCACTTGAGAGATAACTGCGACAATTGACGATGCCAATTGAGTGCGTATTTGATCCTTAGTGTGTGAGGGAAAAGCATCAACGATCCTATCGACGGTACGCGCCGCACCCGTGGTATGTAAAGTACCGAAGACTAGATGCCCGGTTTCTGCAGCGGTGACAGCAGCCTCAATCGTCTCTAAATCTCGCATCTCACCAACGAGAATAATATCTGGATCCTGGCGTAAAGCTCCGCGGATGGCATCAGCAAATGAATTTACATCTGTTCCAACTTCGCGCTGTGTAACAATGCATTTTTTATGCTCATGATAGTACTCAATCGGATCTTCAATCGTAATAATATGACCATCGCGGTTTTCGTTTACCCAGTTGATCATCGAAGCGAGAGTGGTTGATTTACCCGATCCTGTAGGACCCGTAACAAGAATTAATCCACGTGGACGGGTTAATAATTCTTTAACCATATCGGGCAATCCTATCGCGCGCAGGCCAAACATATCGTTAGGAATCTGACGGAGGACAATTCCATAATTTCCCTTGGCTTTTAACACACTCACGCGGAATCGTGCCTTATCCATATAAGCAAATCCAAAATCGGCGCCTCCAGCAGTTTTTGCTTTCTCCTGCTGATGCTCGCTGGCTATAGACATCATTAATGATTCGGTGTCTTCGGGATTTAGATTGGGTCCGTCTACTGGTGTCATCGATCCCGATAAACGTAATGTTGGCGGTTGCCCAACCTGTAAATGAAGATCTGATGCACCTTGATCCACCATCAATTCCAAAAGTTCATTCATCTCATATCCATTATCCATAACTTCAACTCCTCTTTGAATAATTTATAACCACCAGCTAAATAAATATTCTCAATATATAAGCTCTCTATAGAAAAAGTGCAAGCTTGGAAATAGCTCCGGTCCTGGTCCGCTTATGAAGATGTTCAATTAGGAATTACACCCTAAATCAAGTGTCGCTGACCACCGTAGCTGAAAGAACTTCTTCTATCGTCGTTATACCAGCTTCAATCTTTCGTAAGCCGTCATCCCGCATCGTGCGCATACCACAAGCAAGCGCTTTCTGCCGAAGATCCACAAGTGACACATGCTCATATATCAATTGCTGAATATTTTCATCCACCTCGAAAATCTCAAAAATACCGCTGCGCCCAAAATAGCCGCTGCCATGGCAATGGCTGCAACCCGATCCTTTTTTTAAATAGCCTGATAAAAAAGCTTCTTTCTTAATTCCAATCGTACTTAATTCTAAATCAGAGGGGAGGTAATTTTCATTACAATTTTCACAATTCAGTCGTATCAAACGTTGGGCTAAAACTCCACGCAGCGAAGCCGAAATGAGATATGGCTTTATCCCTATGTCCATCAGTCGTGAAATCGCACTTGGGGCATCAGCTGTATGCAGGGTAGAAAATACCATATGACCGGTTAGCGAAGCGTTTATAACAATCTCCGCGGTTTCAAGATCGCGGATTTCACCTATCATGATTATGTCGGGCGCCTGACGAAGTATCGAGCGTAACGCTGAAGCAAAACTTAACCCTACCTGATCTGATACTTGCACCTGGTTGATTCCTCTTAATTGATATTCGACCGGATCTTCGATCGTAATAATTTTACGGTCTGATTCGTTAAGAGTATGAAGCGAAGAATAAAGCGTGGTTGTTTTACCAGAACCTGTTGGCCCGGTGAGAAGAATTAAACCATCAGGCAAATTAATAAGCTTTTCAAGAACCACCTCGTCATCGCTAAATAAACCAAGCTCAGACAGTCCGCGGAGCAACCCTTCTTGATCGAGAATACGCATAACAATACTCTCCCCGTAAATCGAGGGGATAGTTGATACACGTAGATTTATCTTCTTCTCTCCGGATTTAAATTGAATGCGCCCATCCTGGGGAACTCTTTTCTCCGCAATGCTTATATCAGCCATAATTTTTAAGCGGGAAATAATCGAATGCTGGAGATATTGAGGAGGGTTTTCCACTTCGGCCAATTCACCATCAATTCGGTAGCGAACGCGAAAACGCTTTTCTAATGGTTCCAAATGAATGTCCGATGCCCGTTTTTTAATGGCGTCCCCTATAAGCCATTCCACATACTGAACAATTGGAGTTTCCTCATTTATCAGTTCATAACTGCGACCGCTCCTTATCTCAACCCTTCGATTCTCTTCCGCCTTGCCATCATCACTTCGGGCAATGCCGCTCTCCCAATCAGGTTCATTGGCAAAAACTTTATAATGCCTTTCAATCGCCTCGAGAATATTGTGTTTTGGTGCTAGCTGAGGTTCAACTGAGAGATTCAAGAAGTAACTAAGACTATCAAGTGATTCGACGTCCAGGGGATCGCTTATAGCCAACTTGAGAGTACGCCCATCTAAACGTAGTGGGAAAACACAATTTATTACTGCTACCCGATGATTAATTAACCGTAAATCTTCGGCCGAGGTCTCCCATTCTGAAAGGTCGATAAGACTTAAAGTGTACTCATCTGATAATAACCGATAAATCTCCTGAGTCGTTATAGCGCCATTTTTAATGAGCACATTGAGGAGATTATCATTATCTTCCCCATAACCCTTTTCTTTTCGCACCGACTCTTTGGCGACGCTAACGGCAAGCTTCGATACAAGCCCTTTTTCTAGAATTAATTCTACAACGTAATCAAGCGACAGGCCCACTGATTTAGAATTCAGATATTATGAACTTACAATTGAGAGAAACTAACGGTTTATCGACATGAGAAACTCAGCATTAGAGTTGGTTTTACGGACTCGCTGAATTAACATTTCAACTGCCTCGTCTGAGGGGACACCCTTCATTGCTCGACGCATGGAGTAAATTTTTTCCAATTCATCAGGATGATAAAGCAATTCTTCCTTTCGGGTACCGCTTCTCTCCATGCTTAGTGAGGGGAACACACGCTTATCAACGAGGCCGCGATCGAGATGCAATTCCATATTTCCAGTCCCCTTAAATTCTTCAAATATCACTTCGTCCATCCTACTGCCTGTATCGATCAGGGCAGTCGCAATTATCGTGATGCTGCCCCCGCCTTCAATATTGCGTGCAGAGCCAAAAAATCGCTTCGGCTTCTGTAACGCGCTGGCTTCCACACCGCCGGAAAGAATTTTTCCGCTACTGGGCATGAGCGTATTATAAGCGCGTGCAAGACGCGTAATAGAGTCGAGAAGGATGACTACATGTTTATCGCATTCAAGAAGTCGACGCGATTTTTCAACAACCATTTCTGCGGCATGAACATGGCTCCAGGCAGGCTCATCAAAAGTCGAGCTGATAACTTCTCCTTTTACCTGTCGCTGAAAATCGGTCACTTCTTCTGGTCTCTCGTCAATAAGCAATACGATAAGATGAACATCCGGATTATTTTCAGCAATGGAATTAGCAATCCCTTGCAGAAGCACGGTCTTCCCGGTGCGAGGTGGCGCAACAATCAGTCCACGTTGACCTAAGCCTATAGGTGTAAGTAAATCCACCACGCGCATCGATATGTTATCCCATGAAACACCTGAGTTGGTCTCTAGAAAAAATCGCTCCAACGGATAATAGGGAATCAGGTCTTCAAATGGGGTGACTTTACTGTTTTCTTCAGGGTCGCGATCCATTATTTTCAGAATCCGTAAAGCAAAGGGACAAGTCTCGCCCTCGCGCTGTGGATGCACCTGCGCTTCAACGATATGCCCGCGTAAAAGCCCGTATCGATTAATTAAAGATAGAGGGACAAAAATATCATGCGGTTTAATCTGATAATTTTCATGCTGGAAAACAATTAAGCCATAGCCTTCATCAGTAATTTCAAAGCACCCTCGGGCATGAAGAGGAACTTTACGTTCAAAATTAAGCTTTAAAATTTCATTGTATAAAACAATTCGGTTAGGTGCAGATTGATTATCAACACCAGCTTCCCGCGCTTCATCTGCCAACTGCAGTAAAGGCATGGCTAAATAGTCGTTAATGTATACGGGATCACCACCTGTCCCTGAATCTGCAGCGAGTGTTTCTAGAGCACTTAAGTCATTAAACAGTTCGTACTCAGTCAGGCTTCCAACCTTAATCCCAGAATTATCATATTCGTCCCAATCAGCCCGTTTACTTTTTTTCTTTTTATTTTGCTTCTTCGGAAATGATCTATGCCTTTTAGACTGATTCCTGGAAGAATCCCTTTTGTGATCAGACCTCGAAGATCTCGAATGTCTGCGATCAGAATTTGAATTATATTGTCTATCATCTTCTGTTCTGGATGAGCTGTCATTCCTTTCCCCTTTAGCTTCAGGTCCTTTCGAACCTCCATCACTTCCGTAATCCTCTGAAGAAGATTGAGATTTCTTACCGTCACCGGATGCATCCCGTGTATCGGTCATCTCAATCTCTTCGTTATCTTTCGTTTTGGGCATAAATGTGTCCGCTTAATAGATTATAATATTATTAATGGGGAAGGAGCCGCTTACTATTTGGTAGTTGGCGATTATTTCCTCAGGAATGGTTTAACTGATGACAAAGCCTATTCACCTGCTCTTGGAGAAAATCGATATTTCCGTTATTGGTAAGAACAAAATCAGCGCGTTCGATCTTATCGGCCGTGGATATCTGATTGGCGATACGAGCGTTAATATCGCCCTCATCGAGTCCACGCTCCCTCAATCTCTTTACCTGATGCGGAGTACTTGAAGCTATACAAACAGAAAAATCGAAGAGTTTTTCAAGCTTTTTCTCAAAAAGGAGCGGGATTTCTATCACCCAAAATGAGTCGGGATCAGCTTTCACTAAGGATTGCCACATCGATTGAACTCTTGGGTGCAATAGATTTTCGAGCCATTCCCGCTCTTTTGGGTCATTAAAAATAATACGCGCAAGTTTTCCTCGATCTATTCGATTAGTGTTGTCTTTCGCTTTATTGCCAAAATGTCGATCTATGGCCTCTTGCACCTCTTTATCACCACTGAGAAGCTTTTTGACCAAACTATCAACATCAACCACTTGGGCACCATATTCTCGGAAATATTTAAGTGCCGTTGATTTTCCACAGCCGATAGATCCTGTTAATCCGAGTAGCATAGAAGTGTAAAAATGATTCGGCGACCTTTGAGCGCGAAAAGTCCGAAGCTGGATATGAGGATAAGATAGTGATAATTGCTCTTCATTTTTATACAGCGCGAACGTTTGAGCTATTATGGGTGTCTACCGTTTAATAATCGCTACTTAAAAAATAGCTGCAATCTGGTAGTCGCTGTTGTAGTAAAAATAGCCCATCTGGCTACCGATCGTCAAGAGCATTTCAAAAGGTCATGTCATCTATTAAAAGAATAGACAGTTATTAGAAATAAACCGCTGTTTTATTAAAAACATGTATAATATGAAATAATCGACATAATAAAATTTCTGTTAAGAAAAGCTTTTCAATTATCAATTTTTGCAAATCATCACTTTATGCGACTTCACTCTCTTTACCAATATTACTTATAATGAATAAGTCCGACCCAGCTCCAGATTCCTTAAGAAAACTTATCCACGACTTAAATGGAGAATTATTTCTTATCCGTGGTCACTTGGATTTAATGCATGGTGAGATAAAAAACAGCCCGCAGGTAATGGAAAATTACGACAAAATTCAAGAACGCCTGGATGAAGTGCAAATGATTATAAAAAAAATGCGTCAAAAACCGCACGCGATAGAATCTCCTTAAGGATTGTGGCCCGATAGACCCCCTGAATTGTCAATTTCTCTATCTGATTGTATGTGACATTTATTGTCTGTCGCCAAAAGTAATATATTTATGAACAAGCAAAAAAGTGGCGCCCTCTCTGAGGCGGAACAATTTGAGAAAATTAAAACAAGAATTTACGACGCCAGTAAAACAGCGTGTCGTGGAATCGCGAGGGAAATTGATACGCTCATCCGGGAGAAACAAATTAAAGGAGCGACCACTGTCCTCGGTCTAGCCACAGGTTCAACCCCCGTTAATCTTTACCGTGAATTGATTAAACTGCACAATGATGAAGGGTTGAGTTTTAAGAACGTTCATACTTTTAACCTCGATGAATATTATCCAATCGAGAAAAATCATCGCGAAAGCTACAACCGCTTTATGCATGAGCAGCTTTTTCAACATATTGATATTCCTAAAAAAAATATTCATCTTATCGACGGGAGCATTTCACGGCAGGATGTTTTTACTTCCTGTCAAGAATTTGAAAATGCAATCAAAGCAATTGGTGGTATTGATTTACAAATACTGGGTATCGGACGCACCGGACACATTGGGTTCAATGAACCAGGTTCGACAAGAGACACACGTACTCGCCTTGTCTCTATTGACAGGTTGACACGCTTGGATGCCGCTCGTGATTTCCTTGGTGAATTAAACGTGCCTCGTTATGCGATAACGATGGGTGTCGGAACTATCCTTGAAGCGCGAAAAGTTATCCTTATGGCGTGGGGTGAATCTAAATCTAAAATGATCGCACGCGCAGTGGAAGGTCCCGTAACAGAAAGTTTACCTGCCTCCTTTATCCAGGAACATCCCAATGCAAGGTTTATAATCAATAGATCTGCTTCTGCAGAATTAACTCGGGTGCGACACCCCTGGTTAGTCGGTAACGTCTCGTGGGAACCATCACTGTGCCGGCGCGCCGTAGTATGGTTGAGCCAGAGTATTAAAAAACCGGTGCTTAAACTCATTGACGGAGAGTATAGTGAAAACGGGATGGCTGAACTTCTCACTGAACAAGGTCCCGCTTATAATTTAAATATTCGAATCTTCAATGAATTGCAGCACACCATTACCGGGTGGCCCGGCGGTAAACCCAATGCTGATGACTCCAGTCGTCCGGAACGCGCTCAACCCTTTCCTAAACGCGTCGTCGTTTTTAGTCCCGAACCCCAGGACGATGTGCTCTACATGGGTGGCACACTGCACCGGCTGACGCAACAGGGGCATAATATAGAAGTTGTCTATCAGACTTCCGGAAATCTCGCGGTCCCTGATGATGAAGCGGTAAAATTTGCAGAGTTCCTTATCGACAGCAAAATGAATAATAAGGACGAGACTGGAAGCCAGATTAACTTTGCCCGTCAAGTAATTAAAGACCTGAAAAAGAAAGGGAACAACAGCACAGACACACCCGAAGTACGTCGAATTAAAGCAATGATACGAAGAGGTGAAGCGCGCGCGGCCTGTCGAATATGTGGATTGCGTTCAAAAAATATTCATTTTCTTGATTTACCTTTTTACGAACAAGGTCGGTATCGACAGTTCAATCTCAGTGGCAAAGACGAAGGTAAGGTGACAAAATTACTTAATAAAATTAAACCTCACCAGATATACGCGACTGGATGGCAGTCCGACCCAAATTCGGTGTCATTCCTTTGCTTTGAATCTATGCTTAATGCCCTGCAAAGAATTACTGATTCTTCATGGCTTAAGGACTGTTTTGTATGGCTCTACCATGGATCGGAAAAAGAATGGTTAATGGATGAGATTGAAATGGCCGTCCCCTTGAGCCCCAATGAACTGGCCATAAAAATTAATGCTATTTACCAGCATGTGTCTCAGCGAAGACAAACACTTTCCACGGAGAATAAGCTGCGAGAATCCTGGCAAAATGCTGAATCGCGGAATCAAGCCATTGCAAAAAATTATGACCTTCTCGGACTAGCCGAGTATGAAGCGATTGAAGCATTTAAGCGTTGGCGTTTCAACTGAGTCTTAAACCAGGATATCAGGTTTAAGTAAAATCGGTGACGAGCGGGTTAAGTGTATTGCATACTTAATTCAGTGAGGATTAAACCGTATGAAAAGGTAGAGAAAGGAAGTGATATACTCTATTCCAGATTACCCTGATTTACGACCGCGTTATTTGACAAAAGGATAATCACTCATCCCTTTTCAACAGAAATGAATGAAATATACACCGCTCCTTTGCTTCTTCGCGATTTAGCGATAAATGAACGCCCGCAGGAGCGATTGGAGAAATACGGGGCACCCGCTTTGAGTGATACCGAATTACTGGCGATGCTCTTGCGCAGTGGGACAAAAAACCTAAGCGTACTCACCTTATCTTCAACTATCATTGCTGAAGTAGGTTCACTCGCTGGCTTGCTTACCTGGACAGTATCCGATTTCAAGAAAATTAAGGGAATCGGTAAAATAAAAGCTCTTCAGCTCATAACAGTAATGGAAATAGCGCGCCGCATACTTTTACAAAACCGTCATTCTGAGCCATCATTCAACACACCGGACTCAGTATTTGAATATTTTCGCCCTATAATTGCTGGAATCGAAGTAGAAAAATTCTGGGTCCTCTGCTTGAACCGAAAAAATCGCTTGATAAAATGTGTGGAGACAACATCAGGAACAGCGAGCAGTAGCCTGGTACACCCGCGTGAAGTTTTCCGCGATGCAATCCGATTAAGCGCTTCTGCAATCATATGTGTACACAATCATCCGAGCGGTGACCCCACTCCGAGCAGCGCTGACATTCAAGTCACACGACAACTCAAAAGCGCGGCTAAAACAGTATCTATTGATTTGCTCGATCACATCGTAATTGGTCAAATTGCGGATGACCCTAAGGGAAAAGGATATTACAGTTTTGAAGATGCAGGGCTTATTTAAGAGGTAATTAAGCTTCGTCTTCGTCTGCAACTTCCAGCTGGAGAGGAAGGGTGGATGTTTGGATGGAGGGAATTAAACTTCGCTTATCATCCGC
This sequence comes from Opitutales bacterium, assembly GCA_963692525.1. Lineage (GTDB taxonomy): Bacteria > Verrucomicrobiota > Verrucomicrobiia > Opitutales > PNEW01 > PNEW01. The sequence goes on along the minus strand of OY829953.1, from coordinate 2,927,507 downwards.
TCATCCAATCTTCCGCTCTTCCCAATCATCCTCTCTCCCCCATTCCCCATTCCTTTGCACACGCTAACGCACGTCGCCATCCGACTTTCTGATTCTCTCTCTCTTCAGACGACCACTCTACGGAAAAAGATTGGTCCACATGCCAATGATTGGAAATTTCATTGAGGTCCTTCCAATAGCCAACCGCTAAACCTGCTAGATAGGCTGCACCGAGTGCAGTCGTCTCTATTACTTTAGGTCTGACAACGGGAACTTGCAAAAGATTGCATTGAAATTGCATGAGTAGGTTATTTACACACGCGCCCCCGTCCACGCGCAATTCCTGTAAGTCTATTCCAGAATCCAACTGCATAGCTTCAAGGACATCGCTAGATTGGAAAGCCATACTTTCTAATGCGGCGCGTGCAATATGAGCCGAGGTAGTGCCCCGCGTTAATCCGACAAGGGTGCCACGCGCATGAGGTTCCCAGTGAGGCGCGCCCAACCCAGTAAACGCGGGTACAAAATAAACGCCGCCAGAATTTCCAACTTCTCTCGCTAAGGATTCAACTTCAGTTGAGTCATTAATCAGCCCTAATCCATCCCGCAACCACTGAACAACTGCTCCACCGATAAAAATACTACCTTCAAGTGCATATTCTACCTCCTCCCCTATTTTCCAGGCCACGGTTGTAAGCAGTTTATTCTTAGATGCCACAGGTGTTTTTCCGATATTTAAAAGAAGAAAACAACCGGTTCCATAAGTATTTTTAGCCATCCCCGATTGCAGACAGTTCTGCCCAAAAAGCGCAGCTTGCTGATCCCCTGCGATACCGGTCAGTGGAATACCTCTTATTGATTTTACGCTTTCAACCTCAGCATAATATTCACTGGATGATCTAACTTCAGGCAACAGGGAATGTGGAATATTAAGAACAGATAATAGTTCGTTATCCCATTCTAACCTTTGAATATTATAGAGCAGTGTTCGGGACGCATTGGTCGCATCGGTAATATGTTTCTTTCCGTTCGTAAGATTCCAGATTAACCAGCTGTCGACGGTACCGAATGCAAGTTCACCTTTGTCCGCTTTCTCTCGGGCATGGGGAATATTATCAAGTATCCATTTTATTTTAGTCCCCGAAAAATAGGGGTCGAGCAGTAGTCCCGTCTTTTTCTGGAAGAGAGGCTCTAACCCTTCCTCCCTTAGGTTTTCGCAAATAGCCGCGGTGCGCCGATCCTGCCATACGATGGCATTATATATCGGTTTACTTGTAATTCGATCCCAGAGAATTGTCGTTTCACGTTGATTCGTGATTCCAATCGCTTCAATTTCATTGCCCGTAAGACCACTCTTGCACAGAACCTCATCCACTACTGCGCATTGTGATGATACTATTTCCTGGGGGTCATGCTCTACCCATCCCGGCTTGGGAAACAGCTGTTTGAATTCTCTCTGCGCTACTGCCTCTATCCCTCCATCATGATCAAACAAAATAGCACGCGAACTCGTGGTTCCCTGGTCTAAAGCTAATATATATTTCATCTCATTACAGGTTTGTATCAACCTATCACGATTAGACTGAAATTCATAATAAAATTACTTTCCGGCAATTTAAGTGTAATTTATTCTCTACATTTGAATAAAATCAGTAATCCTTTCAAATACCAATCAGTTTATAGGCAAACGATGCTGTATATGGCTTCTCTATTATAAGTGCCTCTAAACTCAGAATCTTTCCCTCCCAGATGATTTTTTCATGATAAATACTTTTTGAAGACCCTATTCGTAAAAAATTTAATTTTTTGCGTGATTTTTAAATCTTAAACAGTAACCTCATCGTTTTCTCTAATGCTCAATTTTGCTGATCAATGTCTGGACATGGCCCAATCGATACTGGGACACAACTTGAATTCCATAAATGAAGATGGATCCATAAGTCCAATTAAAGGTGAAACGTCACGGTTTGATGAACCGGGTCATGCCGCTCTTGCGATCGGCGAATATTACCGCGCTACAGGGGAAACACAGTTAGGTAATTTCGATCTCATTGACCTTACTGCCCGCTGCATAACCGCACAGGTATTTACTGAAGAAGAGAATGAAAATGGTCTTGCTTACTCTGCCTTAGGTCTACTCTCGTTTGGTCCGGCAAAAGACCGCAATCCCGTCTGGGAACGTCTTCTCGATCCTACGCGCGAACACCTTGATAAGCGGTTGCTTGTCCGGAGTGATTACAATAACCATCTGCAGGCATATAATATAGCGAAGTCGGTCGCCCGATTCAGCATGGGGCTCTCCAAAAAAGATGAAACGGGAAAGTTAATTGACCGTTTTATTGAGCGCATCAATGAAAATAGCACGGGGGGATATTGTGACGACGCTCCGGAAATCGGTTTGGGTGGTGTTTATAATATTAATGGTATATTAAGTTTTGTCTTCATTCGTCAGACACTTCAGCTGCATGCAAACATGCATCTGCGTGATCGCAAATTACCCAGTCTGCGCACTTTCGCTGAGAAATATATTCGGATGATGCCAGATATTGTGCGACAGGATGGGTTGGGTTGGATTTTCGGTGAAGGGATTGGCGCCTACGGCCAAATGCTCTGTATCAGTATTATCCTGCAAGCCATGCGCGACGATTGGATAAATGAGGATCAAAAACCTCGTTACTTCAATATACTTCGCCGTCTTTTCCAATACTTCTTTATGACTTACCTCGATCAGGAAGAGGGAAAATTAGTCGTTAGAGATAGCGAACGCACAACCATAGATGAACACACTTCACGTCTGGCAGATTTCGATGGTGCACGCTATCTTTGCCAATGGTCTCGCCTCGCCAAGTCAATCGGCGGTTCAATGGATGCCCAACCTTCACCGGCAAGACCTGCTGGCCGGTTTGTTATTTTCGATAAGGACAATCGCCGCGAACGCGGTGTATTTATCTATCAGGATCCCGATAGCGGGATGCACGTTAATCTACCTCTCGTAGGCCAGGGAAATCATAGCAGTTCAGATTCACTCTCCTTTCCTCATTGCCCGGGGATTTTCGATTGGCCGGTCAATAATTATGCCCCCATCATGCTTCCTGAACTGACCTTTGGGGACAAAGTTATTGTCCCCTCCTTTTACGGCCATCGTTGCGTCACTGGATTAGGTCTGCGAAATTCTTTCTATTTTCGATTTGAACAACCTGACCTCATCACGCGTGAAGAAAAAATCGTGACCGGTCTCGGCAGTGTAAAGGTTTCTTGGACTTTTACCGGTAATAAAGTTACGAGCGATTTTATATTCAAGGTTAAAAACCAAGTCCAGATGGACCAGATGCGCTATGTCTTTGCAATTGCAACCAGTCATTCTACTTACCATTCCAGTACCGCTTTTTGCCTTGGCCAGGAAGGCTTGCGTTGCAAAGTCCATAAAGATGATTTTCAAGCTGTTTGGCAGGAACCAGAACTGGTCACTGACGAACCGAACTATAAAACTTACTGGGGCAATATACATTACATGCAATTGCTTATCCGCGATCATCCACTCATCATGCGTCCCAGCCAACAATATAGGCTTACCGTGTCCTTTGAGCCAGACATTGCATTTGTCGGTGAAAACAGTTAACTTTACTCAATGCTTTCGGCGAGAATTATACCCTGCCTTGATGTAAGCGCAGGACGCGTTGTCAAGGGAGTCAAATTCAAGGATTTGGTTGACGCTGGAGATCCCGTAGAAGCAGCTAAGGCCTACGAGGAGCAAGGTGCAGATGAATTAGTCTTTCTCGACATAACGGCCTCTAGCGATGAGCGGGAAATCATGCATCATGTCGTGGAGGAAACAGCCTCACAATGTTTTATGCCCCTGACCGTAGGTGGCGGACTTCGCGACCTCAATAACATCAGGCAGATGTTAAACGCGGGCGCCGACAAAGTAAGCCTGAATACGGCTGCCATCTTAAATCCGGATCTGGTTCTACAAGCGGCAAGTAAGTTCGGCAACCAATGTATCGTCGTTGCGATTGATGCAAAGCGTGAACCCTCCGAAGATAAATGGCGCGTTTATACATATGGTGGCCGTCATCCCACTGATCTGGACGCGATTTCATGGGCACAAAAAGTTGTCTCCCTGGGTGCTGGTGAGATCTTACTCACAAGCATGGATCAGGACGGCATGCAAAATGGATACGATATTGATCTTACGCGGAAATTAAGTGAATCCGTAACCGTCCCGGTTATCGCATCGGGTGGTGCCGGCAATCTCGACCACCTCGTATCCGTTCTTAAAGAGGGCAAAGCCAATGCCGTTCTCGCTGCTTCAATCTTTCATTTTGGCACCTATAAAATAAAAGAGGCTAAAGAAACCTTATTGAAGGCGGGGATTCCAGTCCGGCTTTAAGGTGCTTCAGCCAGGTTGCGAAGATATTCAAGTGCCTTCTGATAACTTCTCTTTTGGAGGAAATGGGTTAAGCGATCATCCATTTCATCAGCGCGACTTTCCACCAGCAAATCGAGATCCTTAATCGCGCTGACGATGTCGTTTTTATCCGCATCCTCCGCACTTTCAACGACGATCTGTAATCGTTCTTCAATTTCCTTGTTCAACATAGCTTTAAAAGGGCTCTAAGCAGTAAGCGTCCTCTTTCCACCGACACTAAAGGAACCTAATTGCTTGATTTTAAGTCAATATATTTATATTTAATTTTTCACGTAAAGGCACCGATATCAATCAAAAATGAAACAACTTAGCTTTGCAAATCGCTGGAACGCTGACCTCATAGATGAATATTATGATCGCTGGCTGACTAATCCCGAAGGACTCGATGAAAAATGGATCGCTTTTTTTGAGGGTTTTGAGTTAGCCACTAATGGCAATGGATCTTCTACTCCCAAGGTACGCGATAGCGAAGCTACAGCGGCCATAAAACAGGCTCGATTTACGGGAGCTATTTATGCCTATCGATCAATTGGGCATACGATGGCGAATTTTAATCCCCTTGAAAAATCGGTGGCTTTTAATCCGCGTCTCTCTTTACAGCGCTTGGGATTTGAAGATAACGAATTAGACCAGGAGTATCATACCGGAAATTACCTCGACGGAAAAGTCATGTCGATTGGTCAACTTCTCAATGATTTAAAAGAGACCTATTGTAGCGCAATAGGAGTAGAATATCTACATATTCAAGATACTCCACCCCGTCGCTGGCTTCAGGCGAGAATTGAACCGACCCTTAATAAGTCTAATTTTTCAAGAGAAAAAAAATTGGCCGTCCTCGAAGATATCCTCGAAGCAGAAGGTTTTGAAAAATATCTACAGACTCGTTATGTTGGCCAGAAACGATTCTCCCTTGAAGGCGGTGAAACTATTATCCCGTGCCTGCATGCCGCTATTGAAAAATGTTTCGATCTGAAAATTGTGGAAATTGTTATGGGTATGGCACATCGCGGGCGCCTGAACGTCCTCGCTAATATTCTAGGTAAATCCTACGACTTTATATTTCATGAATTTGCAGAAAATTATGTTCCTGAAACGATACATGGGGATGGCGACGTAAAATACCATTTGGGTTATGAAGCTCAACTCAACACCTCCAGTGGTGAAACTATCAATTTCCACCTCGCGGCCAATCCAAGTCACCTGGAAGTAGTTAATCCGGTAGTTGAAGGCCGTGCCCGTGCGAGACAACGCATACTGGGTGATCTTGAACGCAAGAAAGTCCTCCCTATTCTTATTCATGGTGATGCGGCTTTCGCGGGACAGGGCGTTGTAAGCGAAGTCTTAAATCTCTCACAATTGAAAGGGTATACAACCGGCGGGACTTTGCATCTTATTATAAATAATCAGATCGGATTTACAACAGATCCCTCTGAGGCCCGTTCCAGTCGCTATTGCACGGATGTCGCGAAAATGATTGAAGCGCCTATTTTTCATGTCAATGGAGACGACCCGCTCGCCATGGTCTATGTTACTGAGATGGCACTCGATTATCGTCAGGAATTTGGCCAGGACGTGGTAATCGATATGTACTGTTATCGGCGACATGGTCACAATGAATCGGATGAACCGACGTTTACCCAGCCCCTCCTTTACGAAAGAATTTCTAAACATCCGCTGATTAGCGAAACCTTATGTGCAAAACTGATCGAAGAAGGTGAATTGGAGGAAATAGAAGCGGAAGCGATTAAAGAAAAATATCAAAAAACCCTCGATGCGGCATTTAACCGCACTAAGAAAGAGGAATCGGAGATAGCGGAAAAGAAAAATGAAAAATTTCATGGGTCAGATGCCATTTTCCAGCCACCCTATAGTTTTCGACCCGTAAAAACGAGCGTTAGAATAGAAGCCCTGGAAAAAGTTATCAAAGCGCTTTCCACTTATCCTGAAGATTTGAAACTGAATCGGAAAATAATTCGCCTACTCAGTAATAGACGGAAAGCCTATGACCAGGATCTGGGAATTGATTGGGCGCTCGCTGAACAGCTCGCCTGGGGAACCCTCATGCTCGACGGGACACCAGTGCGAATCTCCGGACAGGACTGTGCGCGAGGAACCTTCAGTCAACGGCACGCTGTCCTCTATGATATGGAAACAAAGGAAGGCTACTTTCCTCTTATGGAATTGGAAGACCGGAGAGCCATTCAATGCGTTCATAATTCAATGCTCTCGGAAGTCGCCGTCCTTGGTTTTGACTACGGCTATTCGCTCGACTACCCACAAATGCTCTGCATGTGGGAAGCCCAGTTCGGTGATTTTGTAAACGGAGCACAGGTCATCATTGATCAGTTTATTGCCAGCGCGGAATCAAAGTGGCAGCGAGTTAGCGGCATCGTTCTCTTATTACCACACGGCTATGAGGGACAGGGGCCGGAGCATTCCTCAGCGCGACTCGAACGATTTCTTCAAGCATGCGCCGAAGATAACTTTCAGGTCTGTAATTTAAGTACTCCCGCACAGTATTTTCACGTCCTGAGGCGACAGATGAAGCGAGATATTCGCATGCCGCTTATTATCATGGCACCTAAAAGCTTATTACGCCATAAACAGGCAGTGTCTCAGAATAATGATTTCCTCAAGGGGACATTTAAGGAAATTCTGGATGATTCTAAACCAGGTAAGAAAATTGAACGTATCGTTCTTAGCACGGGTAAGATATTTTACGATTTGAATGACTATCGAACTAATAATAAAATAGAGAACGCTGTCCTCCTTCGAGTTGAACAACTTTATCCACTCAATCGAAAACTGCTGAAAGAATTACTCACTCAATATTCAGATGCTAAAAAACTGGTCTGGTGTCAGGAAGAATCACAGAACATGGGAGCATGGACTTATATCGCTCCAATATTAGAAGAGATATCAGGCGAAAAACCGTTTTATGCCGGCCGTGATGCCAGTGCCAGTCCTGCTGTTGGATCACTTGCGATTCACAAAATCGAACAGGCGGCCTTGGTTGAAACAGCGTTCCTGGGTTGATCGTAGGCCTGTTTTAAGAGTCGCTTGCTTTTTTAAGGTGATGTCTACAATCTGAAAATATGGCTACCGAAATAAAAGTTCCCTCGATGGGGGAATCGATTACGAGTGGTATAATCGCTGCCTGGCATATTAAAGATGGAGACTTCGTAGAAAGCGGACAGGCGCTTTACGAGTTGGAGACCGATAAAATTACATCTGAAGGTCTGGCTGATGTCGGTGGTCAAATTAAATTAGCAGTCGCTGAAGGAGATGAAGTAGAGATCGGTCAAGTGATTGCCACTATCGATGAATCTGTAGCCGCACCCGCTAAAGCTGCACAAAAAAAACCAGAGAAGACTCCCTCCCTGTTTAAAGAAAAAGCAGTCGCTGAGAAAAAAGAAATAGAGAGTGAAAAACCACTTGAACCCCAACCTGTTTCACCCGCAGTACGCCGCTTGGCATCGGAATCAGGAATTGATCCAGCGTCGATCGAAGGCACGGGAAAAGGAGGTCGTGTAACGAAGGAAGATTTAATTACCTCGAGTCAGGGCGCTGATGGTAAGGAAAAAGCGGAAAGTAAAAGTAATTTCACCCCAGCTGAAGAAATTACTCCTTCTAAACCACAAGCGGATGCGATGCCTTCTCCTGCCCGTGTCTCGACAACGGAACGCAGCACGAGAAAGAAAATGTCCCCCATGCGCAAGCGTATCGCTGAACGCTTAGTCGATGCGCAGCGCACGGCTGCTATACTAACTACCTTTAACGAAGCCGACATGAGCGCTGTCATGGGGTTGCGCAAAACTTATCAGGAAAAATTTGTTGATAAACATGGAGTCAAACTTGGATTCATGTCTTTTTTTGTTAAAGCAGTCGTAAACGCACTAATTGAAGTACCTGCGCTCAATGGTCAAATCGACGGAGAGACACTTATTGAAAATAATTTTTATGATATTGCGGTTGCTGTCGGTACGAAAAAGGGATTGCTCGTCCCCGTTGTCCGCGATTGTGATAAACTAAGTTTCGCCGAGATCGAGAAAAATATCATTTCATATGCGAAAAAAGCGAACGATGGTAATATAGCAATTGAAGATCTCCAGGGTGGAGTCTTTACCATTTCCAACGGCGGAATTTTCGGGTCTATGCTTTCCACCCCTATCCTCAATATGCCGCAAAGCGGTATTTTGGGTATGCATACGATTCAACAAAGACCCGTCGTCGTTAATAACGAAATTGTCATACGCCCCATGATGTATCTCGCACTTTCTTACGATCACCGGATCGTTGACGGTCGTGAAGCCGTTACCTTCCTCATTAAGGTAAAAGAGGCGATAGAAGATCCATCAAGGCTTATGTTTGAGATATAAAAATCTGATTTATGCCTGAGGATACTTTTGATTTAGCGGTGATCGGTTCAGGTCCCGGGGGTTATGTCGCCGCGATTCGTGCCGCCCAACTCGGATTGAAGACCGCGATTATTGAAAAAGATAAATTTCTTGGCGGTACCTGCCTGAATGTAGGCTGCATTCCCAGTAAAGCGCTCTTGCATTCAACGGAGATGTATCATTTCGCCGCTCACGAGAGCGCCGCTCACGGAATTAATACCGGTGATGTGTCGATCGATATCGCGACCTTGATGAAAAAGAAAACCGGGGTCGTCGATACACTGCGACGCGGCGTTGAGACGCTGATCAAAAAACGAAAGATCGCGATTTTCAAAGGTCATGGCAAATTGCTCGGCAATGGTAAAATTGAGATTAAAGGCGAAAAAGATTCTGAAGAAATAGTTGCGCGCAATATTATCCTCGCGACAGGATCCAAAGTCGCTGAACTGCCTTTTTTAAAATGTGACGGGAAGCACGTTGTCTCAAGCGATGATGCGATCGCCTTCGAGTGTGCGCCGGAGAAACTCATCGTCATCGGTGGCGGCGCCATAGGTCTGGAACTCGGTTCTGTCTGGTCGCGTTTGGGTAGTGACGTCACGATTGTTGAATTCCTCCCACGCATAGCAGCAACTTATGATCCGGACATTACCCAGATGGCAGAGCGTATTTTTAAAAAGCAGGGAATGAAAATTGAAACTACTGCTGCGGTAACCGGAGTGGAAATTAATGGTGATCAATCCATAGTGTCTGTAGATAAAAAGGGAAAAACACTGGAATTCACGGCGGACAAAGTTCTCCTCAGTGTAGGACGAGTGCCCTATAATGAGGGGCTTGGCCTCGAAGATGTGGGTGTTAGTAAAGATGATCGCGGTCGAATAATTACCGATGAATCTTTTCGCACGAACGTCGAGGGAATTTATGCTATTGGCGACACCATAGAAGGGCCAATGCTCGCTCATAAAGCGGAAGAAGAAGGTGTCGCAGCCGCCGAAATAATTGCCGGTAAGGCAGGTCACGTAAATTACAAGGTGATACCCAACGTCATTTACACTGAACCCGAATTGGCAAGTGTAGGAATTTCCGAGGAGGACGCCAAAGAACAAAATTTAGAAATCCGCATTGGTAAATTCCCTCTCGCCGCGAACGGTCGCGCTATAGCATCGGGCACCACCGATGGAATGGTAAAAGTAATTGCCGATGCAGTGACCGATCGATTACTCGGTGTTCAGGTTATCAGCCACAATGCATCCGAACTGATTGCCGCCGCCGTCGTACACATGGAGTACTGCGGCAGCGCAGAGGACATGGCCCGAACCGTAACCGCCCACCCCACCCTTTCCGAATCCCTTAAAGAAGCCGCCATGGCCGTTGATAAAGCCTCGATCCACTCCTTGTGAGATGAGCTGTTAGCAGGATGTAAGATAAGAAGATCCTGCATTATGATTCCCATTGTCATTGCGAGGAGCAACGCGACGTGGCAATCCAGGGGGCTGGCAATGTGCGTCCGACATTCCCCTTGATCGCCAGACTGACAACAGCCTCGCGATGATAATAGATATGGAGGGACGCGCGGTGCCTGTCGTCCATAGCCCTCAGGGCGACGGATGATCACGTACGTAACCATCTTTAGATTTAGATTAATAATTGATTCACACATTTTAGCGGACGCAACGGAGTGCGTCCCTCCATTTATTTATTTAAAATCATGATAGTCCCCGCTTCATGCATCCCGCATCACGCATCCTGTATCCCGCATCCTGCATCCTGTATACCATTGACCATTAATAAAAAATAAATAAATTCCGACAGTTGGAGAGATGGCAGAGTGGCCGATCGCGGTAGTCTTGAAAACTATTGAACCGAAAGGTTCCGGGGGTTCGAATCCCTCTCTCTCCGCCATTTCGTAAGCTATTTTTAATAAGTTAGTTATGATTAAGCGATTTCTGATATACTAGAAACTGACAATGCTTATGACAATATATCCACCGATATCCAAGGATAACGCAGACAGTTTTTAAGTATTAATTGTCGTAGGAACCGGGGGGGGCGGGGGGTGTCAATGTTCTCCACTTACGGCATCATCTAATCGGTTTAGGCGGATACTACATTTTTGACAATAGGAGTGATGCACTTAAATTACGATTAATATCAAAGGCACCAAACAAAAAGCCGCTGTGAGAATACAGATTTAGGGTTACCCTGCCCTTGACCACACCTTAGGGGTGTTTAAACTCTTGGAAAAGTTTGCTTATGCCCCTAATCGATTGTCCAGACTGCGGAGAGAGAGTTTCCACCGAAGCGGTAAGCTGCCCCGAGTGTGGCCGGCCTATTAAGGAATATCAAGGTGTCCCACTGCTATCTGAACAAACCCCTCATTTAACCAGCTTAACCAGCTTAACCAGCGAAGAGACCAAAGAAAAATATAAGTCCCATGGGTGCATGTCGGGGATAGTAATCGTTATTTCAATTGTAATCATGTACGTGGGTTTCTCGGCGTTACAGAATTATACGCTTACCGGTCTAGGAGTGGTGATGTTTCTAGGTGGCTTATACTGGTTTGTAATAAACAGAATCACCATTCGGGGGAACCATGATTAAGAAACGTTGAAATGAAGAAAGCTGCAGATGAGTTAAAGCAAGTTCTTAAGGAGCATGAGACATGGTTTGATTTGGAGAGCGGGGAAAATATTAGTAGAGCTACCCATCACTTTGAAGTGGCAATAAAATAAATCGATATTGAATTTTGTAATTCACTTAGAGGATAAGTTTCATATAAAATCTATATTACCATGAAACCTAACAAGAATGTTATAGCTTATATTGTCACTTTTTTAACGCTTTGTATTATAACCTCTCCCACATTAGCAATTGGTAAAATAACCAAGCTTAACCAGCGTATGAAGCGTATGGCCTTAGATTTTGAGGCTATAATGGAAGATTCCCAATCGAGGATACCGGTCGCTATTTTAAAAGGGGCTAAGGGCATCATCATCCTTCGTCAATTCAAAGTTGGTCTGGGGGTGGGAATAAAAGCCGGTGGCGGCATCGCCATGGTTAGGGATGAAAAGAATGGAAAATGGAGTGCCCCTTCCTTTATGAAAGCTGGCGAAGGAAGCTGGGGACTACAAATCGGCGCACAAGGCATTGTTCATGTATTTATCCTCATGAACGATGAGGGTATGAAGGTACTTACATCACCAAAGTTTCGAATTGGCATTGATGCAGCTGCTACGGCAGGCTCTGCAGATGCTGGTGTCGAAGCGAAAATCGGTGCTGGCACACCCATATATGTTTACAGCAATGCTTCTGGTCTATATGCAGGTGCCGTATTCGAGGGGGGGGGGTTCTCTTGCCTAATGACAAGTCCAATGCCGAATATTATGATGATGCCTCTCTCTCCATGGGTGATATACTTTTTAAGGAAAAAATAAAAGTTCCAGATTCAGTAAAACCCCTTATAGAGTTAATAAACAAATATTCTGCTGACTAGAGGTGGCCATTATAGAGTAAAGTGAGTAGATTGTTACCATAGGCTATTTAATAACATCGCTGCTTTCAATAATGTGAGAATAGCAATTTAATACTCTAGTATGAACGAAATTATTAAACATCACCCGGGTGAACTTATAATTAAAGAAGGTGATACTGGAAAGGGCTTTTTCGTCCTTCGCTTTGGGACACTGGAAGTGGAGTGACCCCCAAAAATCGTATCATTTACAGAGAGAGGTTATCGGGATAAACGGATAACCTCAATGAAAAGAAAAAGATACACAACAGAACAGATCATAGCAATACTGCGGCCAGCCGATACCGGTAAAACGGTACAGGAAATCTGCCGTAGCAACAATGTAAGTGAACAGACCTTCTATCGCTGGCGCAAAAAGTATGGCAATTTAGAACTGGCCGATGCGAAGCGATTTAAAGAACTGGAAAAAGAAAACACCGAGTTGAAGAAGCTGCTTGCTGATCAAATGCTCAAGAATCAGGTAATGGAGGAAACGTTGTCAAAAAAGTGGTGAGCCCAAAGCAGAAAAAGCGAGTAGTAAAAGATGCGGCTGAGAGAGGGCTGTGCTCGTTGCGGAGGGCTTGTTCCTATCTCAGCCTCAGTTGGTCAACGTTCAGCTACCGGCCCAAGCAGGCCAGTAAGAAAGCTCAGCGATTGGCCGAGCGGATTGTAGCCTTGTCCTGGGAACATCCTCGCTACGGTTACCGGCGCATCCGTGCCTTGCTCGTAAAGGAAGGTTGGACAACAAGCAGGAAGTTTGTTCAGGCGGTACGACGTTCAGAAGGGCTGCAGGTAAAGCCACCGAAAAAGCGTAGACCCCGTCAAGGGATCTCTACAGGGCCGCCTACTAAAGCAAACGGTCGCAATCACGTTTGGTCCTGGGACTTTGTCCATGATCGCACAGACAATGGCGGTCCATTAAAGATGATTACTCTGATCGATGAATATACGCGTAAATGCCTGGATATCCGGGTAGCTCGACAACTCACCTCAACCGATGTCCTCTCTGTGCTTAGCGAGGCCATTGAAGAGGAGGGAGCTCCCAGCTATATCCGTAGTGACAACGGCAGTGTTCCGAGGAGCGAAGCGACGACATGCGAAGCCATTCATTGCTCATCAAGGGCAGCAGTGGTTGTCCGACAAAAAGATCAAGGCGATCTATATCGATCCGGGCAGTCCCTGGCTACCGAGCGAAGCGACACCTCAACGAGCGAAAGCGAGAATAACAAATGGTTTCATTGAGTCGTTTCACAACCGCTTACGCGATGAGTGTTTGAACCGTGAAGTGTTGCTCAGCGTAGCTGAAGCACAAGTGGTAATCGAACAATGGCGTCATACCTACAATAGTGAACATCCCCACAGTCGTTTAGGCTTTAAAAGCCCACAAGAGTTTGTCAGATTCCTTTCCGATCTTGGCCGCGTTCGGGCTACGCCCTCACTTCGCCAAGATCTCTCATATACATCAATCCTAAAACCATTAACTCCCGGTAACTCTCTCACTTAAACTGGTACGAATAACGGGGTCCGATCACCTCGACCCAGTTGTTGGCCGAACGCTTGCGTGCCACGATTAGTAGATACCTCGCAGCCCCTACCCGACTCGCACCTCAATCGTCAGGACGGTCAAGGGGACGCTGGCACTATGGAATATGAGTCGGTTACGACCCTCAACCAGCATCTCCGAGTTGGCACCGAAGAGTATCTTGATGACAGGTCTGTCATTTCTCGATGGATTTTCAAGAAATTCATTAGAAACGGGCTCGATATCGACTGCATTACCGGCCGAGAATTCGTTGATATGAAGCCGCAAGTCCCCCAGCCTATTACCAGGATCTCCTTCAACGAACACCTCAACCTCCACTGGACGTTCTACAGGCTCAGACGCCATCAATATGGAGAACGCCCTTGGCAGACCTTCTTCCACAATACATGGGACCTGATCTGGTCCGTCCACTCCACGATACTTCCAGTCTTTCCCGCCGGCGGTTAGGATGTAGGTCTTGGGTTTACCACGTAGCTTGGCCGGGTCGCTTAGTTCTCCCAGTACCTCAAACTTCGGCTCGTTATCAGTAAAGAGGTTACGATCCCGCGGGCAAAAGAAGTTGAACAGATATACTCCGTCTGCTCCACAGGCGTAATAGGCAGCCGCAAATCCACGTATTTTCCGCTCGTCCAGCGGCATGAATCGTGTGGGGTCTTTAGATTGATCTTCTGCTATAGAAAACCTTTCCGGATTACCGGCCATCAATTCGGCCCCGGGATAGAACGCGACCTCATCACCCAGCAGACGCCTGAACTCGTCTACCTCCGTCTGCCACCCTGTGTGGCAAAACGCGCTGGCCGCTACGCCGTCTATCAAACCCTCCCGTGCCCAAGTCTTCAGATCAAGTCCGAGGTCGTAGCTTACTGCTGCCGTATCGGGAACGCGGACCAAGAGCCTCTTGTCACCCTCGCGACCGTCCAGCAGTCTTCTTATCTCCCGCACGAACTCCGTCATGAGGCCACAGTGTTCTTCGGTATTGTCCGGGGGGAAGTAGGGAGGATGCCGCAAAAAATCCAGTTCAAGGACGTCAAAACTGTAGTCCGTTATCAGTTCAATAATCAGGGCCAAGTAGTGTTCGCGCACCTCCGGCTGCCGGTAGTCCAGCGTGTGCATGAACAGATGATTCTTGCCGCGAAACCTCTTTGTCAAATGCCACTCCGGATGAGCCCAATAAAAATCGCTTACCCACGGATGGCGTCCCGACCTATAGGTTCCGTGGCTATCATTCATGCGTACTGACACGCCAGGCGCAATGCCGGCCTGACGGCAACGCGCCAACGCACGAGCCAGGTAATCGCACCCCTGGTCGGCCAGGCGTTTCACCTGCCTGATGTCATGTCCTGCATCCGTGTCACTGAACCCGTCCCAATTCGTCTGCCAGACGCGACTCGGGTAACTGACCCGTTGACCGTTAGGGTTGATCAACACCAGATCCGCCCCGCCCTCGGAAACCTCATCAACCATATGATCCACATGGGCTGCAGTCATGGATTCCTTCGTGTAGCTGAAAAAAGAGATCCAATCTTGGTTGTAGATGACTCTGTATGCTGTTTTCTTCATGTTTCTCGATCCTTTCTTTGCCCGTCGCCGGACACCAGCCCGGTCAGCGCCATTAATAAATACCAACTTTGAAATAGAAAATGGTGAAACGGTTTTAATTCCGATTGAAAATCTCTAGAGATATTTTGTGTCTTGCGGTAAAATTTTGACCTTACTATTTTGAATGACAATGATGATATAAAAAATATAATTAAATCTAATAATGTTAGAAATTGATTTAGAAAAACATAAATTTAAGAGACTAAAAGCTACTGAATTGAGGTCAGAAAACATTCTTGAACGCTTGGACTTGCAGAAAGCTATAGTGAATTCATGGGAATTGTTTAAGAATGAAATTGGTTTACCGGCTGCTTTTATCCAGGCGTATCGTAACAGTGGTTCGGTGGTATAATTTAGAAGCTCATCAATTCAAGCTATCCTTGGATACAGTAGAAAATGCAATCGGTAATAGCGATTGGTTTGCACATCATCAATTTTTTTAATAACTTACGGCGTAGGACGAAAGCGAAAGGAATAGAGGTCCGCGTCTTTGCAAACAAAACGTAAACGGACGGGTTGTCCTGACAACTTGTCCAGGTTGGGCGAATTATTCCAGTTCACTTTGCGCCCGATGGAGTCGCCGAATACCGGCGGGCAATCGGCCAGGGTAAAATCTTCTATCGGTTCACCCGATGCATCCTGGATTTCGACCTGAACGCCACCGGCAGCGG
This sequence comes from Opitutales bacterium, assembly GCA_963692525.1. Taxonomy (GTDB): domain Bacteria; phylum Verrucomicrobiota; class Verrucomicrobiia; order Opitutales; family PNEW01; genus PNEW01. Next base: position 2,911,384 of record OY829953.1, on the reverse strand, counting down.
AGGTCGAGAAGTTGATGACCAACTCGTCCCCATCGAATACAAGCGGTCTGGTAAGTACTTCACCGCCGCTGAGGGGGGCATTGATCGATACGAACCCATCGATACGTATAGTATAGCGGCGTAGCTGATTACTAGTACCAGTCCAATAACCTTCAGTAGCGTAAAGCGACAGTTCGTTGGGAGCGCCTTCAAATTTAGATTTTGTTTCAACCAAATGCCAGGCAATGAACTGGTTACCGTAGGCCCAACTGTACTTTCGCTCGATACCCGGTCGTAGAAAAGCTTCATCCCATCGGTTGAAAGTCTGCCCGTCTCGACTGGTCATAAAAAGGGCTTCGGTAACAGCGGTGCCGAAACGGGATTCCAGCTTATCGTGACCTTCGTAAACAACAAGCTCTAGATCAGAGCCAGATCGTTGAAGGCGCTCGGATAATTCCGGCAGCGCACGTGTTGAATTCGACCATCCACGGTTGATATAGCGGGTAGGAAAGCCAATGAGAATATGCTGCGCTCGGTAGTACGGTTTGATCTGGTTGGTGTATAAATGATCGGGTCGCGCGCCAGGGTATTTTAGACGGACGGGTTCGACCCAGTTCACAAAGTCTGTCGACGTCATCGTCATTATGTCGCGGCGGTCATCCGGCCAGGAACGAAAGTAGAGACGGTAAACTCCGTTAGCAGAATCCCAAAAAGCCAGGTTTTGGGAATCGAAATAAGTACTTTTTACGGTTGGTTCAAAGATCTTCATTTCGCTTTCTGAAATGATCTTTTTGTCACTCATTGTCGTCCAATGAATGCCGTCAGCCGACTTAAAAACCCTTAATCCTTCAAAATCACCGGATACACGGATAGCTTTGTAACGAGCATCCGGTGAAGCTTCCGGATTTGTGTCTTTAAACACGGCGGAAGGTACTGCGGCGACGGCATTGAGAAATATCGGACCAAACACATTCCCGTCAAGACCTTGCATCTCTTTTTCGGCAGTACCGTCCAAATTCTCAAGAACAGGAGTGACGGGGGGAGCCGTAACTGTGATGACCGAGGTATCACTGTTAATATAAACTCCGGCTTTCGTTGTTATCTGGACCCAGAAGTTTGTGCTCTCATTGAGAGGGCCGGTATTCAATATGTTGCTGGTTGCACCTGCGATGGGCTTAGAAGTGTCACCAGGTTTGCCGATATACCATTGATATTTGAGATCGTCACCTTTTACGACAATGGAAATAACTACCGCGGTACCGGACGGCACTTCCCAATCGGTCTGATTGTCGGCCCACATTATATTGTTTTCCTTTGATCCGTTGAATTCAATGAGTCCCAGTTCGGGTTTGCGCCAGTGAATACCGTCGTCGCTTTCAGCGTAACAAAAGAATAGCGGGTGCGTCCAGTCGAGGTTACCTTCGGTGGTAGTATACTGGCTCGCCTTGTAGTACAAACGAAAGAGATCACCGTCTTTAAAGATACTGTGATAGTTCGTGGCATTTCCTTCCCAAGGTTCATCATGGACAATTGCCACCTCCTGCGGAGTGGGATGGTGTAAAGTCTGCCGGGCCCCGCTGGACAACTCGTCGATCAGATAATCATCGACGAACAGCTCCCAACGGGAACCAATATCGATCGGTTCCTGGGCAATGCTGGAAATGACAGCACAAGTGAGAATGATTACTGTTGATAATAATTTCATAGCGGAGAATTTCGATTTCAGATTGTGTCTTTGTGTCACCTCATATCATCGATTTAATATTATATTAATATATATTGGGATAAAAAAGTGATATAAAAACAAACCTTTCTTAATTATTAATCAATTTATTATCCCACTTTTTATCCCAAAAATAAGTTTACATGGTTACGCTAGACTTACACTTTAGAGCAAATGGACCTTTTATCGGCAGGGCGTGAAGTCGCCTGGCATGAAACTAAACACAAGGTGTTTTCATTAATCGCTGCTAATGACGTGTTGCAAACGCACATCCTTAATCACTTTCCAAAAAAATCTCACAAATCCTTCCTTCCTGTTGGCCGATTTAATAATGGCTGAAAACCTCCTCGGCACCAAAGCACCCGCACCACGAACTGAATCAATCAGCTTTATGTTCAGGTTGATAAAGTTTAAAAAGGGGTCACTCCTTGAATCTTGACATTCGAGCTTAGGCGGAATACATAGGGGCCACTCCTTGAATCTTGACATACGTATTTTAGTCCGCATTGAAAAGAGAGTATAAGGCGGCGACGGAATTGTTGATGTGTTTTTGTCTTTTATTTTGTTTCAATAATTCTCTTGTGTATCTTGTGCTCCTTGTGGATATCTCATTCAATCGCTACCGAGGGCTATGCCTGACGGGCTGAATCCTAATTTTTGAACTTACCCTCTACAATCATCAAATCTTCAATAGCGGAGAGGATAACATCGAGCTCTCGATGATCAATTGCGTCCATTGGCGTTTGGAAATAATTTCGAATTGTCGCGCTTCGAATAACGCCGCGACGTCTGAGTACTTCCTTGTAAAGCTGAAGTGGGTAAAGAGATTGCATATTCAGGAGAGGAAGCAAGCGATCGAATAAACGCCTTGCTTCTTCAGTATCACCGCCCTCATAAGTATTCCAGATCGCTGCATGCACATCCGGAATATCGCAAGCCGGCATCGTCCCGCACACCCCCCTGGCCATCTCGTTCATCATGTGCCGGCCGGCCAATCCACCGAATATTCCGTGGAGCTTTTCTTTACGCTGAACAATCTCGAAAAGTTTCGAAACCACATGCGTGCAGGAAAGAGATTCCTCTTTGATATAATGAATATATTCAATCTCATCAATGAGACGCGCCATAAACTCCGGACTCATCGGTGAGCCGACAAAGATGGAGTTTTGAACAATTACGGGAATTTCGGTTGCTGCACCAATGGCTTCAAAATAGCGATATATCCCCTCACTGTGCAGGGGCTTGATTGGTGGTGCCATCGCCATGATCCCATCGGCGCCCAGGCCGTTCATCGACTTCGTCAACTCTGCGGCTGCGTGCGCAGACACTCCGTTAGCGGCGAGGACAACGGGAATTCGTCCATTCGCCTGTTCGCAAACAATGCGGCTGACAAGTAGTCGCTCTTCATCCGAGAGTGCAAAAAATTCACTGACATTCGCGGGAACTACCAACCCATGCGCACCCGCATCAATGCTGAAATTGACAACCGAGCGAAGAGACTCTTCATCAATCCTGCCATCCTCAAAAAAAGGGGTGACAAGAATAACGTATACACCGCGAAATTTATTTTCCATATTATGGACGAGTCAAAAGATCAAAAAGTCCAAAAGTCAAAAGGATTTATATTTTCTTTAACTCTCTCTCAATTATTGAAGCAATCCTTTCAGGTGTTGCTGTAATATCGACCACCAGTGCATTTTGGGGTTCCTCAAGGGTATCAAACTGGCTGTCTAACAATGATTGTTTCATATAATGCCCTTTCCTTTTTACCAGGCGTTTTTTAATTAATAGCGGTGATCCTTTTAGGTAGACCAATTTTACTCGCGAGTCGTTACAGCCTAATAAATTACGGTAGTTGGCTTTTAAAGCTGAACAGGCTAACACGCTATATCCCGGCAGCTCCAGCTGTTTGTCGATGAGCACTCTCAAAGTCTCAAGCCACACCTTTCTATCTGTATCATCGAGAGGAATACTCTGACTCATTTTTTGTATATTGGCAGGAGGATGAAATTCGTCTCCTTCAATAAATGATCCTCCAATTATTTCTGCTAGAATTTTTCCTACATCAGTTTTACCGCAGCCACTGACCCCCATTAAAATGACGACTTTTACCTCTTCTGACATGAATAATTAAATATAATAAATGAAGGATAATGCACACTGTAATCTCTATCATCTTGAATCTTGACATTCCAACTCAGCGTACAATTCACGGAATGACCCCTTCTGATTATTCCAGACTCTTTGCCACGTATTTCTCTTGGCAAATTACCGCTCTCCGATCGTGGTTTTCGACAAAGCTTACGATAAAGATTCCCTCACGAACACAGTTAGCTTGAAGATTCGGATTGAACCGACTAAGAAAAAGAGACGAATGAAATTCGCTGTCTTTTATCATATGCCCTGGCCCGAAGAGTCGGACCCTTCGCGGATATTCGCCGAGACACTGGAGCAGGTGCAGTTCGCTGAGGAACTTGGATTTTTCAGCGCGTGGTTCGCCGAGCACCACTTCTCACGTTACAGCCTGGGATCTTCGTCAATGGTCGTGGCAAGCGCGGCGGCGGCCCGAACCAATACGATTCGGCTGGCAACGGGCGTCATAGTACCCACGCTCCACAACCCTATACGTCTGGCCGAGGACACTGCCACCGTCGACCAGATCAGCGGGGGGCGCCTGGACGTCGGTTTCGGGCGCGGGTTTACGGGTTACGAGTATGGCGGGTTCAATATCGCTACGGAGGACAGTCAGAAACGTTTCCAGGAGTGCATTAAAGTCATACATGGCCTGTGGACGACAACGGAGTTCTCTTTTACGGGCGATTACTACAGTGTCAACAAGCTGAACCTGGTCCCTCCGCCGTTGCAAAAGCCTCACCCGCCGATCTATGTCGGAGCTACCAGCACGCAAGCGACGCTGGAGTTTATCGTCTCGCTGGGCTACAACCTTTGCGCCGCGGTGGTGCAGGATACTGACGCCGCTCTCGCCTTGTGCAAACGATTTGTTAAAATGTCGGCGGAGTCCGGATCGAACATCCCCATGTCGGACATACCCTTCTTCCGCTATTTCTATGTCGCCGAGACAGCGGAAAAGGCACGCAAGGACGCCGAGGCGCGCTTGAACTGGGTGATGGATATCTTGCAGTACCGTGGCACCTTCAGCGAAAGCAGCGAGGTGCCCTACAGCATCGAAAACTGGCGCAATGAGCGCAAAGAGTTGCCCATGAGCTATGACTATCTCCATGACAACCGCGCGTTCGTGGGCGATCCCGATTCCTGTATCGCCAAAATCCAGGAACTCCGCGATCAGGGAATCGAATACTTTGGTTGCAATTTCGCTTTTGGAGGAATGGAGCACAAAAAGGTGATGCATTCGATGGAGCTGTTCGCCAAAGAGATCATGCCCCACTTTGTGTAATAGCACGAAAGTTTAAAAAGGGGGCACTCCTTGAATCTTGACATTCGAACTTAGCGCAAATTTCACGGAATGACCCCTTACGGCTATTTCCTATTTACTAAATCAGGATTAAATTTAAATCGTGGGGCATTTGCACGCATCAATAGGGCATGTCCCTGCTTTGCAAATTTGCATTCCAAATGAAACCACTGGAATTGTCTGTTTATCTTTGTACACGGTACAAAGTTGACCAATTGCTTCACGCAATACATACCAAGCTGACTTGAGAAATATGATCGTAATGATTAGTCCAATAATTAGATCTGGCCATCTTGAAACTGTCAGGTACACACCCACAGCAGCTATAAATGCGCCCGTATTGGCAACAATGTCGTTACGTGAGCACAGCCAAGTTGAACGCATATTGAGATCGTCATTACGGTGGCTCATCAAAAGGAATAGACAGGTTGTATTTGCTGCAAGCGCTACAAGACTGATGATGCCCATAGCTTGTGCATCGGGGATCTCATTCAAAAAGAATTTGTAAGTTGCTTGTCCCAATACACTGAGCCCAAAGACGAGCATAATACCTCCTTTAAGCAGAGCGGCATGTACTTTCCAAGTCTCACTACGGGTAATCACAAAAAGACTAAATCCGTACACCAAGGTGTCACCTAACATATCAAGGCTGTCAGCCAACAGCGCTACAGAGCCCGCAATGAATCCGATACTAAATTCAATAACGAACATGAACGCATTAATGGCAAAGACGACCCATAACACGTTAGATTGTTGCTTTCGCAACTCCTCAAGTTCACAAGCTTTATCTTCACAACAGCTATCCATGCTTCCTCTTTATATATTCTACAAACGAGGAAGAAAAGTCAAAAGAGCCTGGTCCGCCCACTTGCACATCTCTTTGGTATTCTTCATCCGGGAAATGACGGTCTGGAACCGCAACACGCACAAACCCACCAGGGCACAGATAGCGATATATTGTCTTTACTGCAATTTTTCCTTCCTCGAAAGTCAGGTGCTCATAGACATGCTCACAAAGAAGGGTTTCAGCTTTTGCATTCCCATAGAAACGCTTCCAGCTACCTTCATCGAGGTGATTTAGTTCGTCACCTTGAGTTGCAATCCAACCATCCCAATTCTGTTCTCCCGCTCCGATAATTACTTTCATCTTATCGCCCAGGTTATGAAGCGCGCTTGTCGCGATTTCATGAACCGTTTTGTTGTGATCGCTCAATCAAACTCCGGTCTTTTCAAGCACATGCTTACAATAAGAGTTCAGGCTCTCTCCTTTCTGCATGGCTCGAATTGACAGAGCCTTATGGACATCCTCTCCAACTCGAATAACAAACTTACCGCTGTACTTTTTGTCGGCAATCCCAGGCGGTAGTTGCAGATTATCGTCATCCGATTGATCAACCCACTCATCAATCACTTGGCACAACTCCTCATACACTTTCTTTTCTGTAGCTCCGTGTACACCGCCAAGCATGAGGCCCGGAGAAGTACCGATATAACATTGGTCTTCTTCACTCCATTCAACTACCTTGAGGTAAGCATCACTTCTTTTTTTCATCTCTCACTTTCCTTACTGCTTCTTCTACGGCTCGCTCTTGGTAACGTTTGGCGTCATTGCCGAGCTTTCCGGATATTGTTATTCTAATTCCTTATTCGTGCACCAGATTTCGGTGGCTACCTTTCTCGCCTCGGTCGATAAATCCATGTTTCTTGAGGATGGAAAGCAATTCCCGAATTTTCTTTGGCATGAATTTATAGTATCATAATGATACAATATCTCAACTTCTATCTCGCATAACGTAAAGCTCAGAGTCAAAAGGAGTCAGGCTGTGTATTTATAGATTTCAACTAAGTTTACATTTCAATAACTATTTGAATACTAATGAAATTAATATTTTTTGTTCATTTAACTATCCTTTTTATTTTCGATTCCTGACAATCTATATATACACGATCTGCCCCTTTTAGTTATTCTTAATTGAATGTCTTCGACCAAAAACCTCGAGCGTGGTTGGTACGGCCTGCAGTTCTTCTTTGATCTGATACCGATCTATCCGGTCTACGCGGTGATGATGATCGAGGGCGGTATTACGCCCATCGAGCTCTCACTGCTGTTTATTGTCTGGTCGGGGACCGCCGTCGCGCTGGAGGTTCCGCTAGGAGTCCTGGGCGACCGCCTGCCGCGTAAGCGACTCGTTCTCGTCTCCTGTCTGCTCAAGTCGATCGCGTTTGCCATCTGGCTCGCGACGCCGAATTTTTTCGGCTTCATGGCAGGCTTCATCTGCTGGGGGGTGAGCGACACGATATTGTCTGGGACAATCCACGCCCTGCTTTACGATGGACTCTCCAATAATGATGAGCAGATGCACTTCACCCGCATCTACAGCCGGGGTGCCGCGATCGGCGAGATCGGAATCGCATTGGCACTACTGCTCGGCGGCGTGCTCAGTCAATGGCTGGGTTACAGCGCGGCACTTATACTCTCGATCGCAAGTCCTCTCGTGGCTGCACTTCTGGCGTGGCTGCTGCTGCCGAACTTGGAAGTACACGAAGCTGCAAAGCGCGAATCCTACATTCGAACGCTGCAAAACGGCTGGAAGCATGCTATCGGACAACGCCTTATTCTCTACATCATCGTGCTCTTCGCCGGAATCGGCACTTTCTACAGCGTCTTCGAGGAATACGTTGGGCCATTTCTGCGCGAGAGAGATTTCTCCCTTGTGGCGATAGGCATTGTAACCGCGGGCTATCAGGGTTGCCGCGCCGTCGGTATGTGGATGGCAGGAAGGCTCCCCGAGTTTCAGTTGCGTCACATGAACTTTCTCTACCTCGCGGGCGCAATATGCCTGATTCTCATGCCATTCGGTGGAGACATAGTGATGGTGGTGATGCTCTCGATGTTCGTCATTTCATTCGCGGTGGTGGAAATCATCCTCGAGACTCGGCTTCAGCACGCGATAGAAAGTCACGCGCGCGCTACAGTCACATCGGTTGTCAACACCGCCCGCGAGATCGTCGGGATGCTCCACTACCTGCTGATCGGACTAGTGGCCACCGCTACCTCCTGGCACGAGATGACCATCGCTCTCGCGATCGCTTGCCTTGGCCTAATTATGATCGTGACGCTGGTGGGCTATCGCTGGCGTGTGTGAAATGAGAACATCGGCGACAGCCATCAGGGATGTATTGGTCATTGAGGTGTTCCTTCAGACTTTGTGATTGAGCGTCAATGATCAGACGCGCCATTTGGCGCCACTTGCACGGCATGGGCGGAATTTTTCATTTCCTCGTAGAGGTCGTCGGGGGAAAGAAACCTGATGCCGAGATCTTTGGCACGCTCCAAGAAATCCAGAAGCCACTTTCCTTTAGTTTCGTGGAATACTTCCTTGGTTGAGGTATCGTGGTCGTGACTGCATATGTTCCAGACCCAGTTCTTTTTCGACACCTCTTGAAGCATCGCAAATAGATAGTCCTGATAACTGTCGCCGTGGCTACGGTCGTCGAACCGATCCCAGTAGAAATCATCCTGATATCCCTGCACACCGAGTTCCAGAATATCTGGAAATCCTTGATCCGCGTAGAAATAGGGCTGCTCTGTGAATGGCGTTGGCTGACAGTCGCGAGAGTCACGCGCGTTTGAACGAATCCATTGGATGCCGTTGTCGCTCAGGATCTCCAGGAGGTCCGGGCGGTCGGCCAGCCCTCTGTAGTAACACCATGGTGCCGTCATTCCGCGGCACTCGACGCCCAACAGGTTGTGGATAAGCGCCTGGGTCTTTTCAATTTCCTCACGTATCTCCTGCAGTGATCCTCCCCTTTTGAAGAAGTTCGGATAGGAATTATGCACCGGTTTACCATCACCGGGCGTCATGTATATGGATTTGAGAAGCATGTGGCTGTATGTGTGCTGACCAATGGTCAACAGAAGATTGTCAACCATCCGGCTAATCATCTCACTATGCTTTTCAAGGGTTGTACCCGTGAGGTAGATCGTCCACGGCACTCCCAATCTGTCGTGAAGTTCCTCTGCGCCCTCGAGAAATCCGATCGTGTTGTCCGACGCGGTCTCGACATCGTATCCGCAAATTATGGTTCCACTCATGACTTGTGCCTTTCTATCAGTTACAACTTTGCTATCTGCCTGTTGATTGTTTCGATTGCCTTTCCAGTATTACGTTTGTTCCAACCATAAGGAGTATTACATAGAACCGTGCGTTTCAGGTAGTCGTCTGTCTGCCTTAACGGACGCCGATAGTTGGTCTTAATCTTTCTGTTCTTGGGATGGCGGAAACAGTCCCAGGCCGGATTGTGTCCCCCAACCTTACCATTAATCACGCCCCAGGCTGAATACACATGTCGACCCGAGTTGATCGGGCGGTGCACAGTGAGATGCTTGCTCATTATCACTTCAAGTCTCTTAGCGTCGTCGACATTCTCGGCTTGGATTAGAAAGCACACACCGCAGTTGCCGTTTTCATCATTGCTTTTTATGAATTTGAAACCGGTCGGCAATTCAATCCCCGTTAGGAACAGGGACCGTGCTTTCCGAAGAGCGGCCAGTATTCGATCGAGCCGTTTAATCTGCTCTCTGGTAATCGCAGCGTTGATTTCATTGAACCTGAAATTGCCACCGCAAAAAAAGGCTTCGCTCATTTTGCCGGTTTCCGGCCAGACGCTGCAGCTTCCGTCGTGCGCCATGTATGCCCGTTCTCCGTATATCTTCTTCGATGTGACGCTTGCGCCACCTTCGCCACCCGTGACAATTTTATACTGATTAAAGCTGTAGGCGCCCATGTCGCCGATTGCCCCAAGCCGTTTCTTTCCGTAACTGCCGCCAAGGGCTTGACAACAATCTTCAAGAATGAGGATGTTTTTTGCTTTTGCGATCTTTCGTATTGCCCGCATGTTGCAAGGCATGCCCTGCATGTGAACCGGTATAACGCAAGCTGTGTGCTTCTCTATCTTGTGCTCCATATCGATGGGGCAGATCGTAAGGGTTTCATCTACTTCCGTATAAATTGGGATTGCACCGACGGCTGTCACGGCGAGGGCGGTCGCAATGAACGTATATCCCGGAACGAGGACAGAGTCACCCGGGCCGATTCCCATCGCTTTCAAACAGGTTATGAGCGCAGCTGTTCCCGATGTGACCGCAACTGCCGACTTTACGCCGATCAGTTCCGCCCATTCTTTTTCGAACTCAACTGTTTCCGTGCCGCCGTAACGAAAAAACTTACCTTTTTTCAGAACGCGTTTTATGGCGTTCAGTTCCTTTGTTCCAATCTCGTACATTGCGGATCTTTCTAGTTATCGAATTCGATATTGCGGCCGGTGACAAACTCAAAAGCCGTTCCGCCAAGGATACTCTCTCGTTCCTCCTCACTGCAGAATGACAGGTTAGGATTGACCTTGTTGTCGGCAAACCATCCATCTTATAAGAAATCTTTAGAAATTTTGTCCTATTTTGCCGTCTTGCAAAAAAATCACTTTTCCGAGGTTATACATGTGCTTTCCCAATGCCTGTTGATCTGTAAGATCAACAATATTACCATTAAAGCGCTCATATCTTTCGTTCGTTTCTCTTTTGTGTTCAATTTCAACTGCAGGACAAAACGCCGTTTTTACTTTACCTCTTATTTTGTAAAAAAATGCCCAGTGCTCTTGAACCTTCAATTCATTATCCCAAGCTCCCACTTGTTTAATCCGTTCAGTGTTAGCCATAAAAAAATTAGGTACAAAATCACAGGTATAATAATTCGGAAGCTTATCTATATATTCTTTTCTAGTTATATAAAGGGTCCCTCCCTCTTGTCTCATGACGCCAATTCCCGATAATCCCCGTAATTTCAGGTTCTCCATAATATTCCCAGCTAACAAATCAATATCATTATCCTCTAAAATGTTTAACAGCGTGTTGAGATCTGTCTTTTCCGTAAAAATGAAGTCATCATCTAAGAGTAGAAAATATTTTGTTTTAACCTTATTTATTAGAAAGTTTCGACCGTAACTTATGCCCGAATTAAAAGGGAGTTTATGATAATCAACTGAATCAATTTTACCTGGATCACGGCTATCATCCGCGACAATAATCGTCATCTTGGGATAATAATGAAAGATAGAATCTATAATTCGATTAGTACAATAGGGTCTTTCAAATGTTTTAATGACAATGGTTAGCATTGAATATAGTTTTGGTTTCATAATCCCTGGTGATATCTATACAAAGCTTAATAAAATGACTCCCTACTTTTATCGTCGCGTTATTTTACGGTTTGCAACGGCTTCCAGGCATCGCCGGCTGCGGCGGCTTGTCGCTCCAGCTCACTGCACCAACCCACTACCTCACCAGCTTTGATACGCTCGATATCAAACTCCGCATAACGGTCCTCGAGCGTATTCCCCAGCTGAAAGGTCTCCGCCCAGCGGTCCCACGTAGTCCGCATCCAAGCGTAGGGCAGCGCTTCCCGCACCGCCGGATCCAGCTGCCAGGCTTTGCGTGCATCGGCCACGGGTGGCTCATCACTGGGTGGACCCGACCACTTCGACCAGCCGATTAACAAACTGTTTCGCTCACGATCGGGCACTGTGTGCCCGGTGTGGATCGTCGACCCTATGCGAATGAACGCTTCTCCAGCCTTGAGTCGGATCGCCACCTGGTTGGGCAATGGCGAGACTCCGTCCCAGCTGGGCGTGTGCGGCACCCCTTGATCCTTCATCGTTTTCGGCAGAAGCACGTCGTGCTCAAATGGGGTGCGCCAGCGATTATGGCTGCCAGGTATCAGTTCATGGTACTCGTCGTCGGCCAGTGCAAGGAATATGGACACGTTGTTGCGCTCCGCGATTGATTTTTTATGCTCGGCGCGGATTTCTTTCCAACGTATTTTTTCGACTGCCTCGGCGTAATCCTCAGGGGTATATCTCCCTTCTGCCTCCTGCGAAAAGTAGGGCTTCCCGTCGCCCCACCAAGTCGCGTCCCTGTGCCAGCTCGGTCCATTCTCGTGCCGCCGCGGATTGCACCAGAGCAGCATGTCACCTAACACCATATCTTCAGGACTGAGCCCTTGACACCAGGAATGGACGAAGCCCAGAAAATCTTCAGAACCCTGGAACTCGGCAAAGCATGGCTCCCCGAAAGCGGGATGAATAAGGCCGCGGATCGCCCATGGTTCCCAATTTTCAGTCCGATGCACATAGCCTTTTGAGCAGTTGATCTTGCTGTAACCCTGTTCGGGCTGGCACGCCTCTGTTACACGGCGCCCTGCTTCGCGGAGAATGGGGATCCACGGGTTATTGACAAAATCAGTAATGATGACGAAGCCATGTTCCTCCAGGTGGGCCAGCCGCTCCGGCGTGGCACCTGGCGCCGCCAGCTCGGGCAGTGCATCGGCAAAGGACGTGGCCCGGTAAGACTTAGTCGGTGGCTGATCGGTGCTCATTTTCTTTCTTTATCATGATAACAAATAAAAGCAAAAAAAAAGAGGCTGATCACTCTTAAGTATGCTAGCTTATTAATGCTAAAAGTCAGGCACGCCGCTAAGCGTTGTCTCCACGGTCTGGTTAAAATTCTGTTTCATCGGGATCGGAATCGATCTCATTAGTTTTGAAGATTGCGCGCTCTTCTTCAACCGAATAGCCCCGTAAACGTCCAGTTTCTCGTGTCCCAATGTTATATTAATTCGATCCCGATCCCGATTTCGATTTCGATTTGGATTATTTTACTTACAACAAGTAATGCTAAAAGTGAAGCACGCCCTTAGGCGTTGCCCCCACGGTCTGGTTTAGAATTTATTTCATCGGGATCGAAATCGCTATCGGAATCGATCTCATTGGTTTTGTAGATTGCGCGCTCTTCTTCAACAGAATATCCCCGTCCATCCAGATTCTCGTTTCCCAATGTCATCTTACTTCGATTTCGATTTCGATTGTTTTACTTACCACAAGTAATGCTAAAAGTGAAGCACGCCCTTAAGCGTTGCCTCCACTGTCTTGTTGAGATTTTTTTTCATCGGGATCGAAATCGCTATCGGGATCGATCTCATTAGTTTTGAAGATTGCGCGCTCTTCTTCAACCGAATAGCCCCGTAAACGTCCAGTTTCTCGTGTCCCAATGTCATATTAATTCGATCCCGATAACGATCCCGATTTCGATTTGGATTGTTTTACGACAAACCCTCCAAGATAGGAGGGAGAAGGAAGGGGTCAAACGTAGAATTTAAATATAGATCGATCAGTAGATGAAGCAGTCATGTTTAAAATGCTTCACGTATGCAGGAAAGAGACAAAAGGGATAAGTAAACGTTAATCGAATTATAACATTTAAATTCTACGTTTGACCCCTTTTTAGATACCCTATATATATATATATAACTACTTCTTTTTCTTTATTAGGGGATATATAAATGGACTCCGAAAGAACGGGACTCCCGCACACACAAGCATCCATCGAAGAAGACCTGCGGGCCATCGGTTTATCAGCGGGCGATACGGTGTTGGTTCACACCTCGCTTAAGCAGGTCGGCTACACGGTTGGAGGGCCACAGGCCGTTGTGCAAGCGCTGATGGCCGTAGTCAGTGAATCCGGGACGGTTGTGATGCCCACGTTCTCTAACAGCGCTGGATATGCGGACCCACTGGATTAGAGTCATCCTCCGCCAAAGAGGGCGTGGGCGGAGCATGTGCGGATGAACCTGCCACCATTCAACCCTGCTACAACGCCATCGGTTGACATGGGGGCCATCAACGAGCTATTTCGCACCTACCCAGACGTGCCGTAGCGATCACCCCATAGTATCTTATGCGGCGTGGGGCAGCGACGCCGAATTCGTTATCGATGGGTGCTCGCTGGGGATGATGGATGGCGAAAAATCTCCCCTGGCACGGGTCTACGACCTAGATGGCAAGGTGCTTCTGGTGGGTGTCGGTTATGGTAATTGCACGTCTATCCATCTCGCCACCTACCGTCAAAATGATCCACCCATGAGTACAGTATCTGTTCCAACTTGGGACGAATCTGGACAGGTGCATTGGAATCGCTATCCGGAGGTGGTGAATCCAAGAGATATGGACCGGCCGCTCGTCGAGAAATTCAACGTCAAATTCAGCTCGATTGGTGCGGCCTTTGAGGAAACCGGGGCGGTAGCAATAGGAAAAATTGGGGATGCAGAGTCACGCCTGATACCTCAAACTGCCTTGGTGGATTTCGCGACCAAATGGTTCAACAACCACCCTTATCGCGATGCGCCCTGGCCATGATTTCACCCCGTCTCCGACAGTTGAGAAGGAAGGGGTCAAACGTAGAATTTAAATATAGATCGATCAGTAGATGAAGCAGTCATGTTTAAAATGCTTCACGAATGCAGGAGAGAGACAAAAGGGATAAGTAAACATTAATCGAATTATAACATTTAAATTCTACGTTTGGCTCCTTTTTAGATTTCACTGTCTGAATAAAATTTTTTTCATCGGTATCGAAATCGCTATCGCAATCGATCTTATTGGTTCTATAGATTCGATTTCGATCCCGATTTGGATTATTGTACTTACAGCAAGTAATTCTTAAGTCCTGAATAATTCACGTATGGGGTAAAATGTTGTCAAGATTGACAACTGATAGATACACCGCCGGGCTCACGCTTTTCCCTTGCCTACTCATTCTCGCCGAGGGATCGTTCCAATCTTGAAAATACTGTTTCAGGCTGGCCGCGACAGGTGCGTGTCTGTGTCGAATGAATACCTTTTTAAATAAATAATAGTAATGAAAGACATATGAACCGTAACAGCAGACCCAATATACTCCTGATCATTTCTGACCAGCAGCGCGTGGACACCCTGAGTCACCTGAACCGAACACCGTGCAAGACACCGAACCTGGATCGGTTGGCCGCAACCGGTGTCTCGTTCACCCGCTGTGCGACACCGTGCCCTCTCTGTGCCCCCGCCCGATGCGGGATTTTCACCGGCAGGCATCCCCATCAGGTTCGAGCAAAATGGAAAGACCTGGCGGCAGAAAGGGCTAAAAATCCGGGCTCCATGTACGACACGGAAGATGTGCCCACTATGACTATGAACGGCGGCGACCCAGTGGATCCCATGCCCTTCACCGAACCTCTCCGGTCCCAGGGCTACTTTCTGGATTACGTCGGCAAGTGGCATCTGAATGACGATATTCTACCAGACACTTTTGATCGTTTCGAGGCGAACTCCATTAGTAGTTGGCCGAAAGGTATAGAGACCTGGGCTTTTATGTCCGATGAGCGGGTTGTGACAAAGACACAACCCCGTATGTCTATCCCGACACCGGTCGTGGAGGACCTTCCGCCGGAGGAAACGATGGATGCCTGGATCGCCGACGTTACCATTCAGCATATGAAAAACCGGCCCGGTGACCGACCTTTTTTTCTCACTTGCGGCTTTATCGGCCCTCACCCGCCGTTCAAGGTTCCCGAGCCCTACTTCAGTATGTATGATCCCACGACTATACCCGTCCCTCCAAACTTTTCACCGAATGAGCGGGAGCGGGCATGCAACCCGAACAACTACTACCGGCAGATCTGCCGGGATTTCGGTACCGACTGGGAACCGTGGAAAAAGGCCTTCGCCGCGTACTGGGGATTTTGCACACACATCGATCATCAGACCGGCCGAATCCTGAATGCTCTGGACGAGGAGGGACTTACCGAGGATACCCTGGTCATCTACTGTAGTGACCACGGTGAAATGCTGGGCGCCCACGGTCTGTGGCAAAAGTATGAACCCTATGAGGAGAATCTGCGGGTGCCGCTGATCTTCAGCGCGCCTTGGCTTTCGCAGGATGTGATCTCCGATGCGACCGTGTCTCTGCTTGATGTAATGCCCACCCTTATGTCACAGGGTGGCACTGACGTGCTTGAGGAATTAGAGGGGGAAGATCTCTCATCGCTTCTCGCACCCGGTGGTGTCGATCCGTTTCGGGACCGGTATGTATTTAGCGAGCACAAACCCCTGGGGAGTTTTCACAACACCGTTGAATGGCGTTTGGTGACCGATAATAGGTGGAAATATGTGTGGAACAACGGGGATCTGGATGAACTCTTCGACTTAGGTGAGGATCCGTATGAAATAACTAATCTGATCGATAAACCTGAAGCGGCGGCAGAACAGTCGCGGCTCCGAGATGCGCTGAAGAATCATATGACGGCTACTGCAGATCCCTTCGTCGACAATTACGTAGAACAGACATTTTAGCCGGCCACGTAGAGACCACCACCACATGGTAACGGCGCGCCGTGCCTATAGTCATAGGCGGTTTCTAGAGATCGCTTCGTCGCGCCATGCATCACCCGTAATGCCAAAGGGCTCCTGTCGACTCGCAACCGATTCTGCCAATGCTTCTGCGGTTCGTTCTGCCGTATCTATGACTTCACAGGGATAATTTAAGATCTTCTGATGAAGCTCAAATTCATCTCGGTCGATAATTTCGACTTTTCCGTCCCATGTGCGTACAACATCTAGATCTAAATCGATCATCATAACTTTGTTCCCTTTCCAGATCGCAGGTGTTATGACATCGATGTACAACTCGTGTGCCTTTGTCTTGTCGGCGTTCCAGAAAGCCGACCACCAAACGTCATCTCCGAGAAGCATCGCAGAGGTGCGAGTATTGATTACGGATGGTTCTGTTCCGCGCTGAAGTGAAGCTCCCTCAGGGAGATAAAACCAGCGACCATAGGTGTCGTCGCCCAGTGGATAGATTGTAAACTGCCAATGGGTTGTGTCTGGCCACTTCCGATAGTCAACGCGAATACCATTATTCTTCAACATTGCTTATCCGATATTCGGGGCCGCTATCGTCTGTGCCGCCTAAAGCAATCCATTCGGCTGTTATGTGTGATCATTCTCACCACCGCGACCTACAGCAATGCAGCAGTCGCTTTGACCACGGCATCTGACAGGACCTCGTTTCCAAACTCGGTCATGTGGCATCCGTCCTCAATGAGACACTTGGTGTAGTCATTACTCATAATGACCTCGTGTAGATCGTTCACCGGTAACCCTTCGGCCTGTACGATCTCGAGCGCGGCATCATTGTATACCTTAAGATTGGCATCACCCCTGATCTGCCACTCGTTCATCGGTTTATCCTGCTCGGACCTGTAAAGCGGCGTGGTGGTTGCCCAGACCATCTGTGTCTTCCCAAGCTCTTTGACCCTTGCAATTACCCGTTTGAGGGAGAGCCGGTACTGAGGAAGCAGAATTTGGTGATCACCATCGGACATTGGAATGCAATCGTGTATGCCAAAGTTAACATGAACCACGTCAGGCTCTTGGTCGGCCACCCATTCCTGAAAATGATCGAGAACCCAGAGGCTATGTCGGCAATTCTCAGTAGGCCCCCATACCTCAGCTTTCTTGCACTTCTTCGTCACCAGTGGCTGATACCCCATCCGGATCGAGTCTCCGATTAACACGACTTTCATTTCATCTCCTCACTTTCACGTATAACAAATAATTCTAAAGTTCTGCATATTGAGTTGGGGTATAATGCTGTCAAGGTTGACAACGGATAGCAAAATAATAAGAGGTTGACCCCTTCAAACTATGTTAGCCTATTAATGCTAAAAGTGAGGCACGCCCTTAAGCGTTGCCTCCACGGTCTGGTTAAAATTTTGTTTCATCGGGATCGAAATCGCTATCGGAATCGATCTCATTGGTTCTGTAGATTGCGCGCTCTTCTTCAACAGAATAGCCCCGTCCGCCCAGTTTCTCATGTCCCAATGTCATCTTACTTCGATTCCGATATCGATCCCGATTTCGATTTGGATTGTTTTACTTATAACAAATGATTCTAAAATTCTGTATATTGAGTTGGGGTATAATGCTGTCAAGGTTGACAACTGTTCTATGCACAGACTGAAACCATTTAATTATTCTCCTGCGAACTGGATGCGAACTTCGTCCAGAATGATGTAACCCTCTGGAAGTTTCGACTGCCACACTGGGTAGTCATGACCCGCTCGAAGAACATGAGGGTCGTCGACAATGGATCCCATAGGAACAACATTCAAGGGAAACATCACCAACATGATGTTGACGTCGACGTTACGCAGAACCTTTTCCAACGGCTTGATACCGTAACTGTCATTGCGGTCATGACGAGAGCCCAAAGCGGTCCATTGCGCCGGGTCAGACACGAAGTTCAGCGTTTGCTCAGTCCACTGCTCGGACACCTGAAGGGGTTGGCCGGTCAAGAGCCATCCACTGCAAATACCCTCAACCCCTCCCTGCACCAACACCACAAGTTCTGCATCACGCTTTATCAGTTCTCCTTTTAGGCGCACGGTCATTTTCGCATCGGTAAAGTCGGTCGGATAGCCGCTCGCGATAAAGCGACTGGGGCCACCAGCTTCTTTGATCGCTTCTGTTTCCGGACCATAAGTGAACAAACAGGTCAGCATGTGCATATAACCTGCCCCGGGAGGTGCGTGGTTATAGTCAATCCACCAGGGACTGCGAGCTGTGACTCTGCTCTTCTCGAATGCGAGCGGTTTGGGTCCCGTGAAGTTGCTTATCCATGCATACCACCCTCCGGGACCTTCCTCGAACGTCTCAACATATTCCTTCTGACTCATTGGATAATCACTCCCTGGTCCGCGTGCTTTAACTTCTTAGTTGCTTTATACCCATACGTCATTTTCCGCTGTAAGTTCTCCGCCTGTATTACCGGTGTTTGTAACGCCTCTAGGCTCAACTACTAAAACCTGACACAAACTTTTGGCGAAAGGTTTGTGCTCAACTCCTTTAGGGACAACGAACATTTCACCTTCATTCAGGGTGACTTTTCCATCTCTAAATTCAATTTCAAATGTGCCTTCAATTACTATGAAGACTTCATCGGTATCCGGGTGATCATGCCAGACAAACTCACCTTCCCCTTTTGCTAATTTAAATTGATAGTCATTCATCTCCGCGATAACCCGAGGAGACCAATGCTCATCAAATTTGGAGAGTTTGTTTTTCAAATTTATTGCTTCGTAATTCATAGTCACTCAATTCAACTAACGTCGCGGATCACGCGCGACAATAAACTGACACCTGTATCCTGCTTCTTATGCGCTACCTTATGCGTAGGCTTTGGTAAGAAGCTTCATGTTTTCCTCCACCAGCACATCGTCAATATTCTCCGCAAGGATATACGCTCCCATCGCTCTAGCTACCCAGACCTCATACCCACCGCGGTCCAGGGACTCACGCGTAACGAAGCACCCGTTGCTTCCACAGGATGTACTGGCGCAAAGCGTGTATTGGGCAGGACTGAGATCACGAAGTCGAAGGACTGTTTCAGCAAATGGCTCTCCCGGAATCGGCACTATCGCAACTGGACCGAGGCGAAGAATGACCTGGAGATAATTCTTGCCGGAGACTGGCGAGGTCTGCTGAGCGCTGACGACGGCCTGCCAGTATTTATATTCACACATGCCTTTACCGTATTCGTTCCGGTGAGGTTCAGCTTCTGCAAGATTACGACTGGCTTCTTCCTCTGGGGGCAAAGACCTGTAGGGTAATTGGTATGCTCCGGTCGTGATGCCCAGCTCCACGTTACGGAATTCCTTGATCGCGCGAAAGGCTCGCATCGCATCCATCCCCGCCCGGGTGCCGACTTCCTGCAACGCTACTTCTCCATCTCCGACCGCACCGAGGAAATTGCTTCGGGGAGCTATGTCGCCCACCGCACCGTTGACGAAAAGCACCGGAGCGCCAGTAAGGTCTTCGACCCGATCGATCATCACCCCAGGCCAATCGCGGGAAATCACCCTGCTCTTGCTTGAAAGAACGGTGGGGTGTGCGCCGTAATGAATCAGGGTTGCCAGTGGACCGTCTGCGCTCTGAAAGCAGACAACGGTCATTTCCGGATCGTAGATCCCCCAGCGGTTGTACCCCAGAGCAACCGAGTGGTCGGGCAGGATCACTCTGCGATTCACGCCTACATCACTTTCCGTCTTCCCAAAGCCGACTTGAATTTTCTTCAGGTTCTGACTGGCTTTCACCGCCGCTTTGATGCTCTGGCTCACGACAAGATCGACATAGGCCTCGTCCTTATCGCACCATCCCCAACACGTCATGGTGCAGGGAGCGGAATGCGTCTGAATAGTAGAGACGACAATACTCTCCGCGTCTATGCCGGTCTGTTCCTGAATACCTCGCCGAATCGCTTCTACATCGGCATCTTCAAGAATGCAGATCGTTAAACTGATCAGGACTGCTGTCGTCTCTCCTTGCTTCAAGACAAGGGCGTTTGCCTGCAATGGGTCGCGGACAGACTCCGCTTTCCGGTCTGGATCGGGATAGCCCATCAGTAGCATACCGAGTTCGGGCGTGATGTCGGTTCGAGCGAAGCCGCCGAAAAGTTGTAGCTCTTTCATTTTATCCTTTCTGCTTATATAACGCCTTCAGAAAGTTGCTCCAACGCAGCACGCCGAAACAGCCAGGCCGATCCGACAAAAAGCGCGACGAAAAAGCCCGTCAGGATCAAGATATCCCGCGGCCAGATCGGTCCCGTGGATCCCAACCCAGCGATCAACGCGATTGCGCCGACTAACGCATGAGCGAGCGCCGTCGCGAACAGCGTGCGTGCCATTCCCTGTGGCTGGAAGCGCGCGATGATGCCACCAAAGAATCCGACGGCGAGCACCCCGTAATACATCATGTTGGCGTCGTCGGCCGCAGCCCCAATGATGCCAACGGCACCGTTCACCCAGAAGAGGAGGAATGCTGCCGTAAGTGCAAGGCCGACGGCGGATTTATAAGCAGCATTATCCGGCTTCCTCGCTTTAAGGACCATGAAGACGACGATGAACGCTGCCGCGAGCAAGATAAGAGGCAAAAATTTAAGCATTTCGCAAACTAGACACGTGCAATCGTAGCACCTGTAATGGCGTTTGTGTCAGTGATAAAACCCAGCGCTTTTTCTATATTGTACATAGTCGCATCGCGGCAATAGCTCGGTGACAGAGTTGCTGTACAATCCTCAACCAAAATACAATCGTATCCTGCACAATTTGCATCAAGCAAAGTAGCGTAAACACACTGGTCGAGATTTACCCCAGCGAACATCAAGGTTTGAATCCGAAGATTCCTCAATATACTGTCGAGTGGTGTATCCCAAAAACCGCTGATGCGATACTTGTCAATCCGTACATCTTCCAGCTCAACTTTGAGATTTTCAACAATTTCCGCGTCCAAACTCCCTTTGTCTAACATAGAGGGTTGAAAACCGCCGTCTTTGTTAAAAGGATAGAGGACGCTGGGACTGAGGTTCAGTTTATCTGCACGATTGCCCCAATTGAGCCAGATAACTCTAATTCCTATTGAGCGGAGATAGGGAAGTAAACGACGGAGACTCGGTATAGGTTGCGCTGTTGGCAGTTGCTTCTGCTCTTGCTCATCCGCCGTTTGGCAAAACAAATTCTGCATGTCGATAACTAAAATCGCAGTGGCACTTGCATCGACAAGAACCCGCTTGGGACGCGCATCAATCGATAGTGGTGTCTCGACTCCACGAGATAGATCGATAATATTACTATCGATACGCCATAAATTCGCTTTAGTGCTGCCTAACTCCATTACTCTCCTCACACGTAATACTTTAAGTTGTACCGTTTGTTAGACAATCGCTGCCCGCGTTATTCGAGTGAAATCACAATTTTCTCATTCTTCTTGTGATCCTCGACCTCTACAAGAGTCCCATTGATCTCAGGGTTCATCGAAAGCTTGGTGAGCTCGTCGAGATCAATCCCATTGCTTTGAAGTGCTGCCGCCGCCTGTTTCGGAATTAGTTTGGATGCGACCTCGAGGACGCTACCGGGAATAGTGACAGTCGTCTTCGGTTGCGCTTCGCCAACCATGAACACTCGAACCTTCAAATCAGCCATGAATTTCTCCTTTCCGCGTATCTTTTCTGTCTAACAAATGATTCTAAAGTTCATTATATTCGCGTATGGGAAAATGCTGTCAAGGTGGCAATTGAAAGCAAAATAAAAAGGAGATCCGACTTTTGACTATGTTAGCCTATTAATGATAAAAGTGAGGTACGCCGTTAGGCGTTGCCTCCACTGTCTGGTTGAGATTTTGTTTCATCGGGATCGAAATCGCTATCGGGATCGATCTCATTTTTTCTGTAGATTGCGCGCTCATCTTCAACAGAATAGCCCCGTCCGCCCAGTTTCTCGTGTCCCAATGTCATCTTACTTCGATTCCGATAACGATTCCGATTTCGATTTGGATTGTTTTACTTACAACAAGTAATGCTAAAAGTGAGGTACGCCGTTAGGCGTTGCCTCCACTGTCCGGTTGAAATTTTGTTACATCGGGATCGAAATCGCTATCGGGATCGATTTCATTGGTTCTGTAGATTGCGCGCTCTTCTTAACCAGAATAGCCCCGTCCGCCCAGTTTCTCGTGTCCCAATGTCATATTAATTCGATTCCGATAACGATCTCATTGGTTTTATAGATTGCCCGCTCTTCTTCAACCGAATAGCCCCGTAAATGTCCAGTTTCTCGTGTCCCAATGTCATCTTACTTCGATTCCGATAACGATCCCGATTTCGATTTGGATTGTTTTACTCACAACAAATGATTCTAAAGTTCATTATATTCGCGTATGGGAAAATGTTGTCAAGGTGGCAAAAGGGGCTGTCCCTGCTCACTCGGCTGGAAAGAAATGGGAGACAATGCCGATGCGCGGCTGATCGGTCTGGTTGCCGGACGAACCGTGAATGCATAAGCTGTGATGAAATGCCGCGTCGCCTGGCGCTAGGCGGGCATGCACCACCTTGTCCGAGGCGGGTTCCGATACCTCGAAGGCACGGTGAATCTCATACTTGCCAACAACATTTGTGTGTTGCTGAATACCCGTCCGGTGGCTACCAGTCACATATCGCACGGAACCGTTTCTCGGATTGCACGCCGTCAACGCGATCCAACAGGTAATGCCGGCTCCACTCGCGCTTTGACCTTGCCAATAATAACCGTCCTGGTGCCATTGCACCCGGGCGTTGTATTGTGCCGGTTTAGCAATTATCTGCCCGTAGGAAAACCGCAACGGATAGCCCGCGAGATACTCAGCTAATTGCTGGGCCCGGTGACGGTAGGGATGCTCAGCTAATTTCGGGATCGGCCCATCGTCGCTGATGCTAATCTGCTGTTGCCGGCCGTGTTTAATATCCGTATTGCCTTCCTCTCCGAAACCCACATGCCCTAATTCACCATCCAGGGCTGGGCGCAACAGTTCTAAGAGTTCAATCGCTTCATCATGGCTGAGAAGCTTTTGGTAAAATTCAAAACCATTGTCCAGATACCGTTGGCGATGGGCTGGATTGGGATTGGCAACCGGATTCATTTTTAAGTAGTCCTTAAAATACTAAAGGGGTCAGGTCGAACTTTTTTCAATTTCCACCCTCCCCGATCTTAATATTTTAAATATTCTATGGGAGTGGTTCGGTCCTGCGAAATCCGGGAGGGGGTTCTGGAACGTCTGGCCAGGTATCCCCAGTCTTCTTTAACCAATCCGAGAGAGCGGACCGCATTTCCTCGATTTGCTCCTCGCAGTGAGGATCATCAATCAGGTTGTTCCTCTCATGCGGATCTTCGACAAGGTTATAGAATTCATTAATCCCATTCTGGGATTCGATGTATTTATAATTTCTCGTTCGCCACATTCGCAATGGTGTCAACGGATCCTCCGCCCAGCTGCAGGAATGATATTCTCCCGCTAAACCTTCTCTCACGGGTTGTTTATCCCCTTCGATGAGCGGGGCGATGGATACACCGTGAAGATCCTCCGGGGGTTCAACACCACAGTAATTCAGAATCGTTGGCATAAGGTCGACATGAGAGACAAGTTCCGGAGAGCGCCCCGGTTTTTTATCCCCCCCTGGAGGAACAATGATTAAAGGGATGTGAATCAGCTCCTCAAACATCAACGCACTTTTGTAGATAAAACCGTGGCTTCCCAGCAGCTCACCGTGATCCGAAGTGAATATAATAAGTGTATTATCAAAGAGGTCTTTCTGATGGAGTGCCGCGATTAAACGTCCGGTCAAAAAATCAACGAAACTGACTTCGCCTAAATAGCCCGCCCACATTTGTCGTAACTGATCGTCATTCCATTGCTCAACCGATTGCAAATGACCTTCCAGCAGGCGATCCTTGAGATGAGTCGCGGTATAAGTATCTCTCAGGGTTTCGGGAAGGATCATCTCATCGGAGTTGTACATGCTGATAAAAGGCTCCGGGCAGACCCAGGGCGGATGGGGTTCATGGGTGCTCCACACCAGCATAAAGGGTTGATCCAATGAGTTTGCGTGATGGATGAACTCTACAGCGCGATCACACATCAGCGATGCAGGGTGATCGGCAAGTCCAAACCGGGACGGCCCGAAGAAAATCGTCTCGTCATACTTATCCCAGTCAGGATCAATTCCACCTTGATGACGGCCGGTGACCTCCTCTCCAATTTTTTTTGCATGTTGAATGATTTCATTCTCTTCCGGCCGATCGACATCAAAATTAAAATGAGCGGCTTTAAAGTCAGAGAAACCTCTCCGGTCGTATCCGGTGCCCATATGCCACTTTCCCGTATAGCCGCAGAAATATCCCGCTGGTTTTAGGTAGTTAGCAATGAGTTTCAGATCTTTACGCATCAACATCTGATCACAACCGGGTCTCATTTGATGGTTCGCAATCATTCCGTGGGTATGCGGGTAGAGACCTGAGAAAATGGAAGTCCTCGCGGGTGTGCAGATGGGCGTTGTACAGAAAGCATTTTCGAAGAGCATTCCATTCGCGGCCAACCCATCGATGTTAGGAGTCGAGATGCGCTCGCGGCCTGTGCATCCGAGCGTGTCATACCGCTGTTCATCCGTCACAATAAGGAGCACGTTCGGGAGAGAGGTCATATCAATTGCGGATAATATCGGGTTAAACTCTTACTCCAAAGGCGGCGTCAAAGTCCTGCCACACATTTTCCGGCACCGTCGTTGTGGCGCTCGCATATACTTCGTGAAATTCCTGCGGGTTGGCCGGTCCGGTCAGGACAATGCCATTCCCTCTGACCGGTGCATGGAGAGCGAATTGCATTGCCAGGTCTCGAATGTTCAAACCCTGTTCTTTGCACCACTGCCACAACTCGTGTGCATATGTTACCACGGCGGGATCTGTCGGCCCACCAATAATCGATGGAGGAACAATCCCGTTTTCATCTGGTTCCAGCTCTTTAATGCTTTGGGTGTCCGGTTCTGGACCTGCGAGAAGTGAGGCACCCAATGGACTGCCCAGAATGATTCCTATGTCATTTTCCAAGGCAAAAGGAATTGTCGTTTGAGCGAGGGAATTAGAAAGCAAAGTGTAGTCCAGGAAAGACAACACAATATCTATTTCGCCCGTTTCAATCGCCCGACGATGAAATTCAGGTTGGCGCACACCGATGCCAATGTGACCGATGCGCCCTTTCGACTTCCATTCTACCAATACATCCAAGCAGGCCCCTAACGGTGCTTCAATGTCATAGCGCGGGCCGTGAATCAACACTGAATCCAAGTAATCTGTCTGAAGCTGCCTCAAGCTGTTCTCCAAGCTCCACGTCGTCGCTTCTTTTGAAAAATCGCGGAGAAATCGTGGATGAGAGCCCACCTTGGTTTGAAGGTAAACCTTTTCGCGCCATCCGCCAGCCAATGCCAATCCGACACGATACTCGCTTTCCTCATAGAACGGAGACGTATCGACAAAATCGATCCCCATCTCAATAGCCTCCCGAATCGTTGCCACCGCCTCTTCATCCGGCCGCTGCGGATAACCCAGATGCCCGCAACCCAATCCAAGCGCCTTGGGTTTCATCTCCGTGCGCCCTAATCGGCGGACTTCCAGATCTGGCATTTTTTTAACTCCTCTACTCCGTTGGAATTTACGATACTCGATATCTTTCGTGAAAACGGAATCGTCCTGAATCGGACAACCGCAGGCAAGCACTTTCACGAAACAGAAGGTGGCAAAAGGGGTCATTGTTAAGTATTCCCGATGAAGTGCTCTTCCTGCTGCGCCCGCAGTGACCAAAGCACTGAATTGCGTGGCTCGATGACCATGTCGGTAGTGATGATCTGGCCGACTTTCACATCCTTTGCCAGTACATTCCCGGCGATCATTTGCATGGGCAGTGGTTCGCCGGAGCTTATGGATTGCACCGGATACATCAGAGCTTTGAACTTACGCGAGTGGCTCACTCCCGGGTAACGGCTCCACTCCTCGCAGTCACCAGCCTTGAAATTCGCCAAAGCCCGTAACACTACGTCAAAACGGGGTACATAATTCACAGGTGCTGTTGAAATACCCAGGAGCACAGCACACAGAATCGAAATGGATGTCTCGACACCACAGAGATGGTAGGGCCGATAGATGAGGGCAGAACGACCTGCCTGATTGCTGATTAAACCTTTGCCCGTCAGAATGCGCCTGGAGTAGTCGTTTGCACAGGACACGACGATGAACACCCCACCCCCAAGGCCTGGCTCACCATGATGATGGATACATGTCACCATATCTATCACCCCTCGATTGCTGAGGATGCCACCTTCTTCCGTAGGACAAAGTACTTGGGGGATTTCGGTCGTACGGACTACAGGAGCGTGCAACTCAGGAGTGTCAGGAACGAGTCCCGTTGCATTGGCGGCAATCGTCAGTTCCTCGACATCGAAAGCACCTATATTCGCATGAGTCCCTAGCGCCTCCCGACGGTGCATCATTTTTGCAGAAACATTATCGGGCGTTACCAACTGAAAAAGGTGCGGATCTTTTATATCCACTTCTTCACCCTTTTTAATCACAGACCCTGTCGCTGGATCGAGAAGGATGCCTGAATCACGTGCCTTGCCAGCGCAAAGCACATCCAATCCTAATTCACGGGCCCACGAAACCAGACCGATGAGTAATCCATGCTGATCGCCATCGACGGCTGTGTAGACGACCCCCGCCTGGTCGGCCATGTGTTTAAGGATGGGACCTACTGTGGCATCCGTCTCCTTGTTCACCATTGCAATATGCTTGCCGTGTCGAATGGTCTCCAGTCCGTGGTGTGCACCCATTTCAGGGTCACCTGTGGCTTCGACCACAATATCGACTGGCAGGTCCATCATCAAAGACGCGTCAGATAGGATGACCTGCTTCCCCTCTTCCATCGCTCGTAGTGCATTACTATGACTCTCGCATATTGCAGTATTCTGCACAGCAATCCCAGCCTGGTGGCACGCCTCAAGCGCTGCATCGAGGTTCGCGTCAGCAATAACTGGTACCGATAATCTCCGCATGCCTTGCGATTGCGCAAAGATTGCTGTTGCGAAATTCCCCAATCCGATAATGCCAGCACGAACAGCTTTGTCTGGCTGTTGGTTGAACATTTGCTCGTAGATCATAGACGCGCTCCTCTGCAATTTTGTCAGCTCCACATTGGTCTGATTGGATACGAAACCAATCAATTCATGGGAAGCTGACAAGCAAATGTCAAAAAAGGGTCAGGTTACTATATTTCCGGCATGTCTTTTCTGGGTCCTGTGGCCAGCCATAAAACATTCCCATCGATGTCTTCAAACTTCATCTCGTAACCCAAAAAATGATTCTGTGGTTCCTGATTCACCTTAACACCTTTCTTTTTGTATTCATCGAATAGCGTTACCTCCTCCATCTGGTTAGGATTTTCTTCCATCGGGATCGGAATCGCTATCGCTATCGCGTTCGATTCCGATAACGATCCCGATTTCGATTTCGATTTGGATTGTTTTACTTACAACAAGAAATTCTAAAGATCTGAATAATCCTCGTATCGGGATAATGTAATCAAGGTTAACAACTAAATGCAAAAAAAAGGGCCTGACCCGAATGGCGTTAAGATAAGGATGGTTTAGGATGGTAAAAGCCTTTGTTTTTTCGTGAAGCAGAGACGATCATTATGGCTCGTGGATGAGTCAGTCGTTGGAAAGGTTTAGGTCGTCGTTTGAGGACTCTTGGTTCGTATCGGAAGGGACGCAGGGGGACCGATTCGAAGGCAATGAGGCGTATCATCTCGTCAATGATAGATCGTTGGGCTCTGGGATTAAACCGGGTGGCCGCCAGCGCGCATTGATATTGGCGGAGGGTGTCGACGGCCCCCTTGAAGCTTAGCCGGGAGAGGTCGCGCTGGTAGGCACTGGCTGCTTGCTGCAAGAGGGCGCGGATGAGATTGTAAGCGATGGCAAACATCGCGATCTCTTTGCGCACGAGATCGACCGAGCGCGAGCGCAGAGTCTCCATCCCCATGGTGGTTTTGATGTGGCGAAAGTTAAGTTCCACGACCCAGCGCCGATAGTACAATTCTCCGAGATCGTGACGAGAGTAGTGATGGGGATCGCTCAAGGTCGTCACGAGGTCTACGGTATGGGCGCGGAAACCTTTGATGAAAATGAAAATCTTCACCAGCCGTAAGGGGATCTCATCGGGGATTTTCCGCCACTGCTCGCGACTGAAGCCAAAAACATTTTGCGGCTTCTTCCACACGACTAGCCGGTCATACCTTCCCAAGGGTTTACCCTGACGAAAGTCATTTCTTCGTTGCTGATGCAAACGCATGACCGTTTCTGCACCGCGACCTTTAAGCAGGGCAATATTGACGTATGAGCAGAATCCCCGGTCGGCAAGGACCACATCACCCTTTTGAAAAAATCCGATCATGCGCCGCAACAACGGACTGTCATGATGCCTTAGGGAGGACTCCACCCAGTGTAAAAGCGCCCCACTGGCTAAAGAAAAACAGCCCACCAGCTTCACCACCGGAAAGCCGCAGCCGCTTCGTTGCTCCGAAGGTTGCGGGTAACATGCTTGCAAGCACGGGGTATCGGCGGTGGCGATACCCGTGGCGTCGACCACTTTTACCTCGTGACCTTTCCACCGTTGATCGCTGGTCACTCTCCCGGCCACCTGATCACTGATCGCTTCATGGATCCCGTGCAGGTCTTGCACCAACAGCCGTTGCCGCGCCTGACAGTAGGCCGAGGCCGATCCTTTTGCCAGCTTCAGCCCCTTCATGCTGCAATAGCTCTGGATCTTGCGCACCACTTCCCGGCACGCGGTCCGCGGTGAGAGCACCTGAAACAAAAACGACCAGAAGGTCACGTTTTGGCTGAACAATCTCCGCCGGCTGTTGGCTCCTCGCGGCTTCGGCTGCAAATACTTTTGCGGCACCCACTGCCCGAATACATCCGATAGCTCTGAAAGACTTGACCGCCGTAATTCTACCAGCTTACCCTCCATCTGTGCAAGGGCTGTTCGGGGTGCACGCCCAAACAGGACCTGATTAAATCCTGGAAAATAACGAGTTAAGTTTTGATCTTGCATACTCGTTAGGGTATCTCCCCAACGGTCCCTGTACAAGCTTTTACTGCATTCAATCAATCCCTTATCTTAACGCCATTCGGGCCTGACCCCTTTAAAGTATGCTAGCCTATTAATGCTAAAAGTGAGACACGCCGTTAGGCGCTGCCTCCACGGTCTGGCAGAAATTATGTTTCATCGCTATCGGGATCGAAATCGCAATCGGGTTCGATCCATTGGTTCTGTAGATTACGCGCTCGTCTTTTCTTCCAAGACTTTTCCGACGCTTCAAAAACCCATCTGACATATTCGATTGAAAGACCGTAAACGTCCAGTTTCTCGTTCCCAATGTCATCTTACCTCGATTCCGATAACGATCCCGATTTCGATTTGGATTGTTTTATTCTCAACAAGTATTTTTAACGTTCTGAATAATTTACGTATCGGGATAATGTAATCAAGGTTAACAACTAAAAGTAAAAAATGTGAGCACTGACCCCTTTTGCATTTTTGTTTCTTTGGCGGCCGGATAAAGATTGATACGGTGACTGGATGATAATATAAATTAGACTTCAATATTGTCATCCCATTTTACGACGGAGATATTTTTTATGAAGCTCGGCGTTAGCCATCAGAAACCGGAAATGTTAACCGATGATCATCTGGCTTATTTGAAGCGGATGGGCGTTGAAAGTATGGAAGTACGAACAACGAGTGATCGGTGTAGCTATGAAGAAATTGTCGCTATTAAAGAGAAGGTAGAAAAGGCGGGTCTACACCTTCATGAAATTATGCTTAACGACAAATACAGTTGTCCAGAAGTGACGTTGGGTTGGCCTGAACGAGAGGCGACCTTAGACCTGCTGAGGCAATTTATTCAGGATTTAGGGCAAGCAGGCATCAAGCACACAACCTACGCCTGGCACACAGGAGGGGCTTACGAAACACACCGCACAGAGACACGGGGTTGCCCTACTCGTCGATTTGAACTCGACTCGGCATTGGCCCTGCCGAATAAATATGATCGCTCTTACTCCGATGACGATATGTGGGAGAGTTTCGCCTACTTTGTTGAACAAATATTACCTGTCGCCGAAGCAGCCGATGTTCGATTACAACTGCACCCGAATGACCCACCTGTTACCCATCAGGGGGTCGCCCGCATCTTCCGCAGTACCGATAACTATCGACGCGGTATGGCTGTATCAAACGACAATCCGTACAACGGCATACTTTTCTGCGTTGGTTCCTGGGCAGAGATGTTTGGCCCAGAAGAACAAG
The DNA here is from genome assembly GCA_963692525.1 of Opitutales bacterium. Lineage (GTDB taxonomy): Bacteria > Verrucomicrobiota > Verrucomicrobiia > Opitutales > PNEW01 > PNEW01. The sequence continues at coordinate 2,880,606 of OY829953.1, read as the reverse complement.
GCGAAGATATTCCCGCCGCGATCCGCGAATTTGGCACTAAAGGGCTGATACACCAAGTCCATTTTCGAAATATTACAGCCCCGATGCCAAACTTCAACGAAACCTTTCCCGATGAAGGGTATGTCGAAATGGCCGAAGTTTTTCGCACCCTGGCAGATGTTGGATTTGACGGCATGGTCGTACCAGATCATGTGCCCAACACACCGGATGGTCTGTCGGGCGAGGCGTTTATTTTCGGATATATTCGAGCATTGATTCAAACAGCGCAAAGTGGAACTCGAACGACATGATATCTCACGCCCGAATCCAGTTCTTCCTCTGACATGGATTCGCTCCTTCAGGTCGATCCCAACGGGCATGTGTCCCTACCTCCCTATTTTCAAAGGGGTCAGGTTTCGCAATTTAGCAAAATTAATAAAAATGCTTAGATGCGAAGCCTGACCCCTTTTGCAATCTTTTGCAATTCGCTGAACTTATAACAGAGGAAAGGTAAGTATGTCCGCCACACACAACCAGGATAGAACCCCCGAACCGACGGATGCGGAAAGCAGTTTTAACACCGTGCAGCCCGCACTGCATTCGCCACGTCCGACCACACCGGATCTCGATCCACCAGGTGCCGACAAACTGGGTTTGACAAGCGAAGAGATCGACCAGTTTCGCGAGTTTGGTTATGTGATCAAGCGCGGACTGATTCCAACCGAAGCATTATCTTCCATCATCGACTTGTGGTGGCAACAGCCCCCCGTGCTGGCAGCAAAGATGCAACGGGATGATCCGAGTACCTGGGTCTCTCCCGGCAGGCATTGGCCGAAGGATAATCGCTGGGGACTTGCTAAAAACTGGATGGGCAGTGGCCCTTGGCCAACTCCGGATGAGCCGCGCGCTGGTGCCGATATCGGAGAGCGCGTTGGCCGATTGCCCCATAAGCTGACACGTGACATCGCCAATGATGTGTGGCGCTGGCATGGCATCGGCCACGACCCGGCTTTTGTAGCTGCCACATCAGCCCATCCTAATGTGCTCCATATGGCCGAGGCATTGATGGGTGGTCCGGTCAAGCGCCCGCACCGTAATCGAGGAATCTATTCGGTTTTTCCGCATAACGACTCGGCCCCGGGTTCCAAACTGGGGCCCCATACGGACAACAACATGACTGAGATGATGGTGGTGACCTACCTCAATGATGTTGAGCCACGGGGTGGCGGTTTTACGATTTTCCCAACCTCACCGCAGTCGCTTTATCCGACCTCCGCTCAGGCATTGAACTGGGTGGCAACCGAATCGTCGAAAACCGCGATCGATGACATCATGGTCAATGTGCAGCCCATCGAGTTTACCGGCAAGGCAGGAGATGTTATTTTCTGCCACGGCTGGGTGGTGCACTCAGCCGGCATCCATGAAAGTAGTCGCATTCGCATGGCTGCCGTACAGGACTTCAACAAGGTCAAGCAGCGAAGCCATTTGCGCTGGAGTGCCGCGGGTAAGCGCGGTGGGCCACGGGTTCATTGCAACATGGATGGCGTCTTCAACTTTCCAACCAACACCAATGATGATCCCGCCGATGGACAGCGCGAGGTGACCACCCTATGGATGATAGATTCGAATGAATTCTTGTTCGACAAACACGCTCCTGGGAATGACCCCTTCGATGAGTGGAATCTTGGCCAGCAGCCTGTGGTGGGCCATGTTGTCGATGAACTTCCCTGGTGGGACAAATACAACCTGCCGCTACTGCCAACCGGTAACGTGCCCCGTGGGGGAGGCGGCATACCGGCGGTACCATTGTCGGAGATTGCGAGTTATGAGGGGGATGGGTGCTGGCGGGTGGTATCACGGGCTAATGATTGGATGTGATTGTGCGTTCGAGGATTTCACCTAAACATATCGGAAGCCAAAAGGGGTCAGGCTTCGCAATTTAGCAAAATAAATAAAATGCTTAGATGTGAGGCCTGACCCCTTTTCTCCCTTTCTTCTAGCTTATTAAATTCATATAATAATGATGACCCTTTTGCCTACTTCCCAGGTCTCTTTCCGGTAACTTCAATCTTAGAAAATGGCCCTTAAGAATCGACACAAATGGATACGGATTGGCATCTTGTTAGTGCTGATCAGCTCGGCTATTCCCAGGACTGTAAATGCAGACGATGAGGTCCAAAGACTCTCGAAACAGGCATGGGGTGCCGAGTATAGCAAACGAATATCGGCGGTCAAGAAACTCACTGAACTCGGACCTCAAGCGCGTGAAGCTATACCGGTGCTATCGAAAATCCTGGATCGCAAAGGAGATGACCAGGTTGGCGAATTAGCCGCGAGGGCGGTGATTGCAATTGGCCCGGATAGCGTAAGTGTTCCACTGTTGCGTGAGATTCTCAGTAAGAGAAATGAGAAATACTATATTGCAGAAGTCCTTGGTGAGTTGGGCCCCGCTGCAGCCCCGGCAGTTCCTGAGTTAACACAGTTACTTGGAAACAATAAGTCCTATGTACGTCGGGCGGGAGCTTTGGCCTTGGGAAAAATTGGACCAGAAGCACTAGATGCGCTTCCTCAATTGGTTCAAACATTGGATGACCCACAGGAGTACCATACTCACCCTGGCGACATCGCTCAGGCGATTGCAAACATTGGTCCTCAGGCAGTGCCGTATCTCATTACCGTTCTTGAAACTGAAAACTTCACGATTCGTGAGGGCGTGGCAAAGACCCTTGGAGAAATCGGAGCAGACGCTGAAGCTGCTATTCCCGCACTCATTGAGAAGTTATCAGATAAAGACAAGCGGCCACATATATATGCCAGTGCTCTAGGAAAAATTGGACCAAAGGCCATCCCTGCCCTATTGAGCATAATAGAACACTCGAATGAAGATGCGATTCGTCGTATGTATGCTGTGTATGCATTAGGTGAGATGGGGAGCAGCGCAAAGGATACGGTTCCAGAACTTATTAAGAGACTTGATGACCTGACGCTACAGATTCATACAATTGAAGCCCTGGGAAAAATTGGACCTGACGCACACGAGGCTGTTCCCCACCTGATAGCAATCAAGGATGGACCTAAGCATCGCTACTTGAAAAAAATATCTGCCGAAGCCCTGACGAAGATTGGTACTCCTCGGGCATTACAATCAACGCGCTTCTTTCGATCCAAAAAGATGCTACTCGATCTTATATATAGCTCGCTTGCTTTTCTGATATTCATTCCAGGGCTAGTGTTTATTGTCCCCGTTATCCTCTTGCCTCTTTCTCTCCGGCAAAGTCGCAGGAGTAAGAGTCGAATTTTTCGTAGGTTGTTATGGGCGCCAGTTATTCTATGGACGATTTATGGAATCTACGAAACCTGTCTGCAGCTCTTTTGGCTGCCAAACGTGGTTGCACCAATACGACTCGACCTGCTTGTGCTGGGTCCTATTCTCTTTGTCTTGCTCGTTGTCTGGATTATCGCTTTGATCGCGCTCTATTTTAAGAGGGAAAAGTTCTCCAGCGATTCCGGGTGAAGCTTGCCTGTCTCCTTTCAGAGAAGGCTTCGCAATTTAGCAAAATAAATAAAAATTCTTAGATGGGAGCTTAAGTCGGCGGCGGTTCCGCTTTCAAGGAGTCATTGTAGTGGAAACGGTCCTCGCCGCGGATCAACATCGTTTTCACAAGGTAGACCAAACCTGTTTCCTTCAACCCGTCAGGATCAAATTTAACCTCGGGCGTTGTGAAACGCAGGGCATAGGCCAGTCGAGGCATATCACTCGAGTTGGCGTCCGAGCCGTGTTGGATGGCCTCGTTAAAAAAGACGACTTCGCCCGGGGCCATTTCGAGGTCCAGGGCGCTGGATTCATCCACCTGGTCTGCCGTTAGCCCTTTGGGGAAGGCGCTGTCCCGATCGAGACGCTGTTGCTGCTCGTCCAGCCACTGTTTGTGCGAACCCGGAATCAATCGCAAGCAACCATTTCCTCGAAAGGTCGGTCCCAGAGCCACCCATGCCGTTAGATTGATCCTCGGTTCCATGGGCCAGTAGGACGCGTCCTGATGCCAGGGGATGTATTTAATGTTGTGGGGCTCCTTGTACCAGAAGACCATGGCCCAAAGCACAATGTCCTGGCCCAGGATCCGCTCGGCATAGTCAAGGATTCTCTGATTCGTCGCCAGTTCATAGGCCCAACGATAGCGCAGGTTGAATCCACCCGGTCGCTCATCTGTCGGTCCCGCCGTAGCCTCGGATTGTCCAATCGCTGCGAAGTAAGCCTTGCGGGCGGCGGCGGCTTCGTCGTCGCTCAAAAGTGGCACCGGGCCGGTGTAACCAGCCTGATGATATTGATCGGGCGAAAAGCCGCTTGAAGGATTGTTAGCTATCATTATCTCTCGCCACACCGAGCGTTTCATACACGGCCTTCCACCTCGCGGGTTGGCTCTCGTGGATGATTTCTGGTTCGAAACCCAAATTCAAATAGATCTTAATTGCGGGCAGACGCCAGTCGTCGGTGCCCAGATATATTTCCGAGTATCCCAATTTATAGGTGTAGTGCATAACCGCCAGACATACTTGATAACCTAATCCTTTTGCCTGGTGATCAGGGGAGACGGAAACCCAGCCCAACTCAAGCCTTACCGCATCGCTGACAGGATCAACAGTGCAGGCGGTGGCTGCCGGCCGGTCTGCGAAGGTAATGATAAATAAGCCTTCTTTGATGACGTGACGTTCCCCTTCCAGCTCCACCCTGGCTTTGTCACCATTCCATTCACCCAACTGGCCGGTGGCATTCAAAGCCTCTATCCAGTCCGCTTCATCCCGCTCCAGGAGGGTGCACAGATTGTAGCCCGGCGGCAGTGCAACCGGTGGCAGTGCGTCGAGTCGATAGCAGCGCATTTTAAGTTGTGGCAGTTTGGGCTGATTGGCTTCCATACGACCCCCTCAAAATTCGTTGAACACCTTCACCGACCGGCCCGTCCGAATGGATTCCCATGCTGCTACCCCAACGGCCACCGACTTAGCTCCCTCGACTACATTCGGTGTTGGTTCGAGATCACCCTCAATACATTCCTGAAAATGTCGCATGTAGCGGATCACGGATTGGCCATGCCCGTAAACGCTGGTATCTGTTTCCGGAGGGCATGTCATCTGCTGCGGTTCTCTGGTCGACATTTTATCCAGCATGAGCTTGACCTGCCCGCCTTTATTATCGGTGAAGTCTCCGATCATCGTTCCTTTGGCGCCGTAGAGCGCAACCTGCATCATGGGCATGGGTGGATGAACAACGTCGTAGAGACCTTTTGCGCAACCGATTTGCCCGCTGCTGAACTTCAGATTGAGAAAAAAATTGTTCGGCAATGGGAATTCCGGGGTGAGTTTTCCCTTCGCGCCGTAGGCGTGGACTTCCTCCACGTCGCCCAGGAAACAGCGCAAAATGTCGACCGGATGAACAACCCCGCCGAACATCATGTCCTGGGGGACGCTCAACCGCCAGGGCGTGAAACCATAGACTTCGCGCATATCATGGACGTAATAGGCCTCGGCGACCATGATCTCACCCAGGTCGCCATCGTCAAAATGGCGTCGCATCGATAGGAATTGGGAATCGAAACGCATGGACTGACCGACCAGAAATTTAACCCCTTTTGTTTTAACCGCACCCACAAGCTTTTTGGCGTCATCCAGATTTGTCACCATCGGTTTAGTGCAGACGACATGCTTGCCCGCTTCAACCGCGGCCAGACAGTGTTCGGCGTGGAGGTGATCGGGAGAGTATACGGCGATCACATCGATATCGTTGCGGCCGACCAGTTCCCGATAGTCCGTCGTCCAAAAGTTAACGCCTATCTGTTCGGCGTACGGTTTCAGGACCTCCGCCCGATTAGCACAGATGCCCCGAAGCTCATATTTCAGATCCGGCACATCCTTCAACAAGGTCATGGTTGAGCCCATATTCGTCGGATTCATGCCGATGACTCCTACACCAATGACCATATCACATTCTTCCTGATTTGCGCGTGCCCAGTCTCTCAGAACCAGGTCACTGGCTCGACGTTACCTGACTTCAGTGATTTCATGGCGGCATCGCAGATCGACACGTTCCGGGCGCCGAAGGTTGAGTTCATCCAGTTCTCCCGCTTTCCATCCAACACGTCCAGAAAGTCGCGGACGGTCAGGTTCCAGCCGTGGCCTTTTTGAATGTTGCCGGACTGCGGCAACAGCTCGGGCTCTGACGTGCGCCGCAGCAGTTTGCCGTCGACCAGCGTCCCGTCAGTACCGTAAGCCTCGAACATATTTCCCATATCGCCACGATTGCAGCCAGCCGTGACGAATATTTTACCGACGGCGCCGCTCTCGAACTTCATCGAGACCAGGAAGCAGTCCTCGATTGGCATGTTGGAGCCTGACAGACGATTGCCGCAGCAATAAACTTCCGTGACCGGATCGTCTTCCATGACGTATAGAACCATATCTAACCCGTGGCACCCGCCGCCGAACAAAATGTTCTGCGGGTTATCCTTGTCGACCCGCCACGGGGTACTATGCTTACCCTTCTCGTCGTACCAGTTCCACATGTCGTGGATGTAGAAACCCGCGAGGTAGAAAATTCTGCCGATCCGCCCTTCCTTGGCCGCCTGCATCATCGTGCCCCAGGGATGCGAATACCGCATGGTGTAGTCGACCATGATGATCTTGCCGGTGCGCTTCTCAGCCTCCAGGAGCTTTTCCACGTCTTCCACGTTGGTTGCCATGGGCTTTTCAATGAGCACGTGACAGCCCGCCTCCAAGGCGTCCACGCACTGCGGGCCGTGCAGGAAGTCCGGCCCGGCGGCGACAACGACATCCGGCTTACAGGTTTCCAGTACTTTCAAATAGTCGGTGCCAATGATGGCGTCGGGATACTCCTCTTTCAATTGCTCGATGCGTTCTTTACGCGTTTCCACGAAGGCCACCGGTTCGCCCCGGCCGTCTTCCTTCATCGCTTTCATCACCGCCGTTCCGGCCCCACCGGGTCCAATAATTAATGTACGGTACTTAGCCATTAGCGATCATTCTTTCATCAGCGTGTTCCTGTTAAATCTCTCATCCATAATCTATAGAATTAATGATCCTAAAGTTCTGCATATTCATGTGTGGGTAAAATGCTGTCAAAGATTAATAAAGGGGTCAGGTCTCGCAATTAAGCAAAAGTAATAAAAATGCTTAGATGCGAAGCCTGACCCCTTTTGCATTTCTTCTCCGAACATCTCCCCATTACACCTTATTCGGATTCTCCATGCCGTGCCCCGCCTTGCGCCGCTGCTCCGCAGCTGCTAGCGCTTTCGATGTCCAGTCTACGAATTCGGGCGTCATGACGCTGTCATGGATGGTGGCACGTTTTCTATAGGGCACGTAACTTCCAATGTGCCAGAGTGTGTTACGGTAGAGCGCGAAATCGCCGGCGTCGAGGTGCAGTTGCACACCGCCGGGCATGCTCTGGCAGTAGTCCAGGCACCGCGCTTCGCGTTCTTCAGCGGTCCGGTCATTCAGTTCCGGTCTAGGAATCGGACGGTCCGGAAACCTTTCTATCTCGCGCGGCAGATCCCGGCGAAGATGACTGCCGGGCACTACCCAGGTGCTGGTATCTTCGTAGAGCGCACAGTTGATCTGGTTGAACAGATCGATATTGGAGAACGACTTATCCCAAAAGGCCAGTGGAAGTCCCTCGATATTATCCCGCCAGTCCCGATGCCAGGCCGTGCACCATGGGAAATCACGCGGTTCCAGCAACACGCCGATATTATCGCGATCCCCGTATCGATGTCGGGGGCTCAGCACCCGAGTGACCGCATCGACCAGTTCGGGCAGTTCCGCATAGTCGATAAAAGGCTGTTGATCCAGGTCATACTTGCCTACCGGCTGCAGACGCTGAACCTGCCCTCCGCTCCGTTCCCGCATGATTTCCCGGGCCTGGTCGGTCACACACCGCAAGTCCCCGATGAGCGATGTGGGAAGGATTTGCCGGAATACGGTATAACCCAAGGTGTGGTATTCATCGATATGGACATCTGAGAATGTGAAGGGCATAGATAACTCCTTCACATTGACTATTGAAAACCAGAGAATCAATTCAATCTTCAATCCCACCTCACGCCGGCTTCGTGAGCATTGTCCGCGAGAAACAGAAAAGGGGCAGGCTGTGTTTTTATAAATTTTTCAGGATTCGAATTAAAGGATAATTGGATGAGTAAATATTACTGATTTCATTAGCATTCAAAATCAGTGGAATACGTTATCTGAGTTGAAATCTATAGATACACAGCCTGACCTCTTTTTATTTCTCCCACTGTCCGGTTGAAATTTTGTTTCATCGGGATCGATCTCATTGGTTTTATAGATTGCGCGCTCTTCTTCAACAGAATAGCCCCGTCCGCTTAGTTTCTCATGCCCAATGTCATATTAATTCGATTCCGATAACGATCCCGATTTCGATTTGGATTGTTTTACTTACAACAAGTAATTCTAAAAGTGAGACACGCCGTTAGGCGTTGCCTCCACTGTCTGTCTGAAATTTTGTTTCATCGCTATCGGGATCGAAATCGGGATCGGGATCGATCTCATTGGTTCTGAAGATTGCACGCTCTTCTTCAATAGAATAGCCCCGTCCGCCCAGTCGACTTAGCATGGCGGCCATCCGGTCCAACTCGCTCTTTCGCCCCTCGCTCGTCTTTTCTTCCAAGGCCTTTCCGACCACCAAAACATCCTGAATCGCGGCACACTCAAATGCAGAGCCCCGCGCGATCTCAAAATACCTTCTTCGGTCCGGTTCAGATGTTTTTCCATTACCTTCCGCAATGTTCAGAGGAATCGACTGGCTTGCCCGTAGCCACTGGTCGCGGGCGTGACGATGAACGCCATGCAGCCTTTCCGACACTTCAAAAACCCAAGCGACATAGTCAATGGATAGACCATAAACGTCCAGTTTCTCATGCCCCAATGTCATCTTAATTCGATTCCGATAACGATCCCGATTTCGATTTGGATTGTTTTACTTACAACAAGTAATTCTAAAGTTCTGAATAATTTTCGTATCGGGATAATTTAATCAAGGTTAACAAATAAAAGTAAAAAAAAGGCTAACCACTTTTAAGTATGCTAGCCTATTAATGCTAAAAGTGAGACACGCCGTTAGGCGTTGCCTCCACTGTCCGGTTGAGATCTTGTTTCATCGGGATCGGGATCGATCTTATTCGTTTTATAGATTCGATTCCGATTCCGATTTCGATCCCGATTTGTATTTCGATTTGTATTTCGATTTGGATTGTTTTACTTACAACAAGTAATTCTAAAGTTCTAAATAATCCTCGTATCGGGATAATGTAATCAAAGTTAACAACAAAAAGTATAAAAATGAGCCTGACTCCTTTTTATTCCTCCTAACCGGCTTCGACCCATGAACGATACGGCACGCGCCCGGACAGCAAGGCATCACAGGCTACATCCACCTTTGGATTGCCGCCCTCCAAGCGGCCCAACTCCCGGGCCTCGGGCGCCGTCAAGCCACCCGCGAATAATTGCGTGAAGGTATTGATATCGCAACGCAGCGCATCCTTACCCGCTCTACCGACCACCTCCACATGTCCTTCTTCCGCGTGGGCCGTCACTGCCAACGGCTTGTCCGCATCGATCACCCAATCGGTCACCTCGAAGGAAACCTGTACCCGCAAATCAACGGGCGGTTTGAGATGTTCCAAGGCCCGTTCCACATGCAACACCCTCAGTTCCATGGCATGGTTGACGGCAATGTCAAAACGTTCGGGAAAGGCGTGAAGAAATAAACTACCAGCTGGCAGCTCGAGATTCAGGGCGACGACTTGGTCCAGCTCAGCCAGGGACCGGACCAAGCGCAGTTGGGAAGCAAAGGTGGCCCCGTGCAATTCCCGCACGGTTATCTTTTTCCCCTGGGCTTGCCGAATATCCTCTAGTTTGACTATGGCGCAACAGTCCAAGCCGCTGCTCTCACCCTCCAGCACCCAAAGCTGATTCAATATCTCCTCCTTTAACCAAAAACTCTCCGCGCGCACGAATTGTCCGTTGCGCAACCGTGCCCCTTCCGTGTACAACCGGTTAACGGCCATCACATCATCGGATGTTGCCTGGCGTACCGTACCCGGAGTTGCTTTGGTCTGGCGCACCAGATCTGGCCACACTTTCAATCCTAATACAGGTGCGGGGCTGACCCAACCAAATTTACCGTACCACCTGAAGGAAGAAGGCCATAGTGGACAGATATAGCATCCCCGCTCACGTAGAATGTGAATAGCCTGTACCATGAGCCCTCCGGCATGACCGCGCCTCTGATGCTTGGGATCGGTGGCCACACATTCGATAGCCGCGGCAGGAATCTGTACTTTACCCCACCACAGTGATTCGGGTTGGAAATTGAGGACGCAAACCAGTGTGCCATCCCTATCGAATCCACCCAGATTATTTTCCGTCCCATACCAATCTTCACAGTGCTTGCCATAAGCGCGTCCAGCCACTTGGCGGGCTTGCGGCAAATCCCCCGCTCCCACAATGCGGACATCCAGATCTTTATTGTAGTGTGGGTGCTTCGTCGCTTTCTCCACTTAATAAGTCATCTTCTAAGTATGTTAGCCTAGTAATGCTAAAATTGAGGCACGCCATTAGGTGTTACTTCCACCGTCGGGTTCGAATTTTCTTTCATCGGGATCCAAATCGCTATCGATTTCGATTTCGATCCCGATTTGGATTGTTTTACTCTCAACAAGTAATTCTAAATTTCTGAATAATTATTGTATCGATATAATGTTATCAAGGTCGACAGCTGAGAGCAGATTAAAAGAACCTTTATAATTTTAAACGTTTGGGTTAGCTCAAAAGTCCTTTGGAACTGTTCCTTGCATCTTTCTTGTTTCTCTTGGCCGCCTTCTTTTCTTTTGGGCTCAACGCCGGTTTCTTCTTATTTTCTTTATTGCTTTTTTTATCTTTGCTCATGGTTATTTGCTCCTAATAATGGATGAAAAATCTTCATTCGAATCATCGCATCGGTATACTGCCGAGATCGCCCAATGATGGTATGGAAGTGCTATGATGATTACACACAATAGTTCATTTAAAATATTTTTGATACCAAAAATAGCAAGATAATCAAATACAGGTGGTGAGAGAATATTAAAAAGATTCGCTCGAGAGGAACACAATCAATACGTTCTCACATCGAGGGGCAATGACTGCCAGTAGTACTTGAGCGGATCGCCAAAGTACCAGTCGACATCGTCGCGAAACTGTTCGGTAACTATCTAACTGGGTGCCTCTCTGCCACCATCTTCATGCTCTTTTCGCTTGTAAGGATTTTACCTTGACTGGCAATCGGTAGATTCGCGACGTGGAAATCGTTCTTTCCCTCTATGTCAATACAATCCGCGGATTGATATACGTTTACCAGTCCGATTTTTGTCGCGTCGTCAGCGTTTGAGTTGGCCCGATGCATCAGTCTGGAATCAAAAACAAGTACGTCACCGGGACGGAAGTGAGGCGTAACAACATCCGCCTCGTATTTTTCGAAACCTTCAAGCCGTCTCTGTTTTTTGGGCCAGCCCTCAACATCCTCCCACACCGGCTGAAGGAATTCGACAAGGTGGCTTCGGGGGACAAGTGAAGTACTGCCGGTGCCCGGTCCCGTATCCCCCAGATAAGTCATTGCGTTTGCATTCTTGAAATTTGATAGTGGCTGATAATCATACATATCCTGATTCCAGCCATGGTAAGCAAAATTGAGTTGAGGGGTTTTAATCACGGTGGCGGATTGGAAGGCTGTAATATTCGGACCGAAAAGATCCATCATAACACCAACCAGGCGCTCACTCCTCATATGGTCGTCAAGCCTCTGGTCATACTCGAACAGGTCGTTGATATAACCGACTCTCAGCGGATTCAAGTCATCACCCGGTTCTTGAGTCCAGGGATCATGGCTTGTCGCCGGCGTCCCACGTTTGATTGTTGGCAGGATTCTTCTCATCGCCTCGAGGAGCTCATGCACTTCAGCCTCACCGAAGAAACCGGGAAGGATGATATAGCCTTCACTTTCAAAATGATCGAGTTGTTCCTCGTTCAGCTTTTGCATCGATTAATACCTCTTAGATCCCGGGCATGACGTTGCCGCCGCAGACAGGCAGGTACAGCCCGGTGATGAAGGCTGCCAGATCGGAGGCCAGGAAGGCGACGGCGTTGGCGATCTCCTGGTCCTCACCACGACGACCCAGGGGTACGAGGTCCCGGTATCCTTTGTCCTCCGCCGGCGTTTCGCGATACTTGTCGCTGATCGTCCAGCCCGGCGCCACCTGGTTGACTGTGATACCGTGCTGCCCCACCTCCTTGGCCAGTACCCGCAAGACACGATCCTGTCCGGCCTTGCCCGCGATGTAGGCCGACTGACTGGGCGCGCTCTTCATGGTGCACTCGGTGTTGATCCCGATGACCCGCCCCCACTGACGCTCGATCATGTGCGGAACGAAGGCCTTCGCCATAAATACATTGTGCAGGACGCAGGTGCGGAACTGGCTTTCGTAATCCGCCGTCTCCTGCTCGAGCACCGAGGTCCAGTCGTACTGATGCACGGCATTGTTCACGATGATGTCGGTGTGACCGAGCTCCTCGGCCACCGCACCGCGCATGGCATGGACCGAGTTGAGATTGCTCACATCGGCCTGCACCGTCATTGCCCTACCGCCGGCGTTAACGATGTCCCGGCACACGGCCTCGGCCCGATCCCGGCCACGCAGGTAATGCACCGCAACAGCCGCGCCACAGCCCGCCAGTGTCCTGGCCATGACTCGGCCCAGCTCGCCGCTGCCGCCGGTGACAACGGCGACCTTGTTGGTAAGATCAATCTGTAACATTTTCGAAATACTCATTATGGGTGCCGGTCCCACCGGGTCCAATAATTAATGCACGGTACTTAGCCATTAACGATCACTCTTTCCTCAGCGTGGTCCTGTTTAAATCTCTCATCCATAATCCAACGAACAAATGATTCTAAAGTTCTGAATAGTTCGCGTATCGGGATAATGTAATCAAGGTTAACAACTAAAAGCAAAAAAAAGACGCTGACCACTTTTAAGTATGTTAGCTTATTAATGCTAAAAGTGAGACACGCCGTTAGGCGTTGCCTCCACTGTCCGGTTGAGATTTTGTTTCATCGGGATCGAAATCGCTATCGGGATCGATCTCATTCGTTCTGTAGATTCGATTTCGATAACGATCCCGATTTCGATTTGGATTGTTTTACTTACAACAAATAATTCTAAAATTCTGTATATTCGAGTTTGGGGATAATGTTGTCAATCTGGACAACTGATAAATACACAATTCCTTAACTCGTGTTCCTTATTCCAAGCGTGATATAGGTATTTCTTCATTTATGGTGAAAAAAAATCTGTAGTATTACAGACGGCGTTCCAGAGAAAATATGTCAAAAGGGGTCAAACGTAGAATTTAAACATTGATAGGTTGACTAGCATTCCATGAATCGTGAAAAAGTGAGTATGGATAATTTATTTCAAAGAGAAAATTTGTTATTAATCGATAACATTTAAATTCTACGTTTGACCCCTTTTTATTCCCCCAGTTGATGCGAATTATTCATGATGAGACGAAGAGAGAGATCGAGATCAAGATAATCGCGGCCTGTACGACCCAGCCGATTATGCAAACGCCGAACGCACGCCACGTGCTCTGGTAGTCCAGCGCCTGACGGACGGCAATCACCATCGCGGCCAGCATCCAGATGCCCGAAACAGAAAAGACGAGATTCGTGAAGCCTGGAATGACTCCCAAGACTCGAATCAACCCGGGTGCGCTCGAGAATCCGATGGTTCGCAGCAGCTCACCGAGATCTGCTTTGGTCTGCGGCTCTGGTAGGAATCTCGTGCCAATGAAATAGGTTAGAAAGGCCCAGACATACCACGCAATGAGGGCTCCAATTGTGCCGGTGATGGTTCCTGAAAGACCCCCGTTTGCTGAGTTTCCTATCCCAGCTGCGACTCCGGATAAGACAACCACGGCAATGGCCTGCCCCATCGCACCTTTATCGGCCTCGACCTCCTCATAGAGCTTAGCGTCCAACTTCGCAGCACGAATTATTCGATCCTGAATACTAGTCATGTTTTCCCCATTGGATTCGGATTTTTGAGCAGTCTTCTACGATTATTCTGCTGCCTAACATATCGCTTACCCACTCATCTGCACAACACAATTTGCAAGATAACACTGTGGGTGTTTAGTCACAAGATTTATTATAATGTGGTGAATTGTTAAGTGTATATCTAACAAGTGATTCTAAATTTCTGTATATTCAAGTAGTAAAATAATGTTGTCAATCAGGACAACTGATAAATACACAATTCCTTAACTCGTGTTCCTTATTCCAAGCGTGATATGGGTGTTTCTTCATTTATGACAAGATTAATAAAGAGGTCAGGCTGTGTTTTTATATATTTTTCAGGATTAGAATTAAAGGACAATTGGATGAGCAAATATTACTGATTTAATTAATATTCAAAATCACTGAAAAACGTTATCTAAGTTGAAATCTATAGATACACAGCCTGACCCCCTTTTATTTCTCCCACTGTCCGGTTGATATTTTGTTTCATCGGTATCGAAATCGCTATCGGGATCGATCTCATTGGTTCTGTAGATTTGCGCGCTCTTCTTTTCTTACAAGACCTTTCCGACACTTCAAGAACCCAAACGACATAGTCGATGGAAAAACTGTAAACGTCCAGTTTCTCGTGTCCCAATGTCATTTTACTTCGATTCCGATAACGATTTCATTGGTTCTGAAGATTCGATTTCGATTACGATCCCGATTTGGATTTGGATTCTTTTACTTACAACGCGGTGCATCAGCGAGCAGTAATGTGTCCGACTGAATGCGTTTGTTATGCGATGTACGTCTATCATTGGCCATAAGCAATTCACTCGCTATTTCCCTCAGGAGTTTGCGCCTCATTTTAAGCCAATTGCCGAAACTTTGATTGTACTGCTTGTCCGGTTTTGGAGTAGTGCTATTGTGGCAGGTTTGCAGCGAGCACCCTCCGCACATTGCCGCCTATCACCTTGCGGACATCTTCCTCGGACAGTCCTGTCGCAACTAGAGACTCGGTTAGCATTGGCAGACCGGTAGTATCAAAAGGTGTTTTTACAGCGCCGTCGAAATCCGATCCAAGCCCCACGTGGTCAATGCCCGCGATCTTAATGGCGTAGAGTATAGCGTTGACAATGCCTTGCAAACTTGCGTGGCAAACGGCTCCCTTCCAGTATCCGATACCTATCACACCTCCGTTTTTGGCAATAGCTCGTAACTGGGTATCAGACAGATTTCGAGGACCAGGACAAGAACCTTTTACACCTCCGTGCGATACGACTACAGGTTTTGTCGCAAGATCAAGTGTGTCCTTGAAAGTGGCTGGTGAGGCATGTGCCAAGTCTATTGTGATTCCTAGTGCTTCCATTTTAGGAACAAGATTGCGCCCGAGTTCGGTAAGTCCGTGCTTTTCAACACCGTGTGCCGAACCAGCGATTTCATTGTCGAAGTAATGAGACAACCCCATCATTCGGAAGCCTGCCGAATGAAGCTCAATGAGTGCATCTGCTTCGCCTTCGAGCGCGTGCATACCCTCCAGGGCGAGTAGCGCTTTGACTCCCTCAGTGGACAAATCTCCCTTTCGAAGCACAAGGGAGAGCGACGAATTCTCAGCCAGATGCATCAACTCTCTTGCCTGTGCGAAGGCGCGTTGTTTTGGGCTAAACCAGGTGGCAGGGGGTCGCCAGGAAGCAATAAACAAAAGCGGCAGGATGTCAGTGTCGCCTTGGGTTGAATCGTAGTTTCTATTTTTGGGGACTTCGGTTACCACGCCAAATACTTGCAAATCGACGCCGCCATCCTGTAAACGTGGCAGGTCTACTTGACCTCGTTTATTTCGTTTTCGTAAATCGCGGCCCCATAGCAGTGGATCAGCATGCAGATCGGCCACAAAAGCACTGTTGTGGAATTCTCGTGTTGTATCGGACGTGGGGTATGGTCCTGGTACGAGTATGACATTGATCTTTCGGTCAAGGTAGGGAAGAACTCCATAATGGAGCACACATAAGGTCAAAAACACGAGCCCGAGAAAACCAACTAACAGTTTAGTAAGAGTGCGTTTTATTTTTTCCCCCTCTCTTGCATAATGCAAAGGTCACTCACGGCGCGTTAGCGATGTTGAGTGCATACATTGTTAGGCTTCCTGTTTTAGTCTCAAATATCGATTCTTCCAGTTTTCGGAAAGTTGGTTCCATTGCCTCCGCAATCGGCTTTCTTCAATCTTTCCCTCAAATAGAAACTGAATTCCGAGATGATTGAGAACAGAGTTCACTATAGCTTGGTAGTTCTCAATAAAATCCTCGTAGCCGATAACGTGCGGCTGCTTTCCGACCGACTGGAAATACGCTTCCCAGTCTGCCTCATTCTTCACTATATCAGACAATATCCGGTCAATCTCACCGGAATCGAAGACTAGCTTGCTCTCATCGGGGAGACGGGCTTCGCGGTCAACTGTCCATACGAAATTCTGGTACGCCTTGTGCAGCGAGATGGCCTGATCCACCTTGTCTCTTCGCGTCATCCAGACG
This sequence comes from Opitutales bacterium, assembly GCA_963692525.1. Taxonomy (GTDB): domain Bacteria; phylum Verrucomicrobiota; class Verrucomicrobiia; order Opitutales; family PNEW01; genus PNEW01. Next base: position 2,863,971 of record OY829953.1, on the reverse strand, counting down.
TAATTCATCTCTCCAAAGGTCCTTTCGATGATCGCGAATCGATCTACCCTTTCGCCAGGGCGGACCTCCGACAGCAAACCGCAGAGGTCGTCGAAATACTGCATCATGACCTTGACACCCCAAACCCCGTTGTCTGTCCGGGCCTCAGCTTTCACGCGCTCAACGTATTCTTTTGCGAGATGCACGCCCCATGCCGCTTTCCATCGCGCCTCGTGCATCTGACCGAAATACTCGTCAGGCCGACCCGCCACCCCGGTCTTCATCAAAGCCTCACAGAGTAGGTCTGTGCCTGTCCTTGGGGTTGCGCAGATAAAATACGGTTTCATTTTGTCCTGGCCCAACGCCGAGTACTAGTAAGAGTGAAAGTCGCGGAGCGACTGTAACGAATTACTAGATACGATCTGTTATGGTATAGTCTAATTTGGATTCTGCTCCAAGTGAGCCAGCCACAACGGATGTCTGTGTTCAAGTTGCTTAAATCCTAACCTCTCGTAAACCCGTATGGCGTCTGGATTGTCTGCAAACAAATTGATCGGGTTGCCATTTTCCATGTTTTCATGCAGCTCGATAATCTGCGTCAACATGCTTGTTGCGAATCCTCTTCGTCTATCGCTCTGGGCCGTGACCACGTCTTCAATTACTGATATGTTGTCATGTACAAGGAGAGCCGCAATTGCGACAGTGTCGCCATCTCCGTCCGGTTGGGCAAAAGCAAAAACTCTTGGATCCTGAATACAGCGTTTCCACTTATTTAGATTCCAGTCACCTCCGTCATCTTCACGGAGTATGTCGCAGAAACCACTCTCGACAGTGTTTAGTCTTCTAATTTTGGGATGCTCTATTGTTGGGGGTGGTGCTACGCATGACTGACGAACAAATGCTTGGTTCTCGTTTCGTTCAATTTTGAATCCCTTATCTCGCAGAAGGGGGAGAAGGAGGTCTTCTTCGGAGGTGACGAATCCCTGGTAGAGTCTAGGTGTCTGTTCGTGTGAGTGATAGAATGCAACGATGTCACCGACCGCATAACTTAGATCGGCCTTGGGGTTTGTGATTACGGCATGATTGCTAACATAAGAGTCCTTGTTATCGTTGTTGTAAAAGAGGAGACCGTAGTCCTTCTCAACGGTTACTGAATACATTCTAGGACCGTTTATATCAGCGTCTGCGATATGCTGTATAACGTTCTTTTCTTTCATTTTATTGAACTTTTTCGAGGATAATCTCCTCTCCATAACGCCAAGCTGACCGATGCGATGGAGCGCAGCGGAACCGCATTCGGTCCGGCGGTTGGTTAGGTGGTGTCATCATTTGAATCTCTGTATTCCAAGATGTCCTCAAGACCATCCACTTCATCGATATGAGACGCGATGCGCACGAAACCCAGTTGGGCGGCGAGGGCTTGGGAGGGATGATTGTCCGGGCGAATCGTCATCGCGAAGCTTCTCACCCCCTGAGTCTGCCGCGCCCAACCCATCAATGCGACGGAAGCTTCGCGGGCATATCCTTGACGACGGAATCGGGGGAACACCGTGAAGCCGAATTCGACGCCCCCGGGAACATACGGCCGGAGATACTCCGCGTCCGGCGCGGTGTGGAATCCAATGTGTCCGACCATCGCGCCCGTCGCTCGCTGTACCATCGCGCGAAGCAACCACGGCTGGAGTGCTAGCTCCTCCTCGAGCGCTTTGAGTCGGAGGGACAACACGTTCGCTTTTTCTCCGGGCCAGTCCTTTGGCAAAAGTAACCGGAGCTCCCGTTCGGCCTCAGGGAGGTTGCATTCCAAGGATGCACGAAGGAATGCCGGAGTCATTGAAATCAGGTCCAGTCGCTCCGTGTGGATGGATTCGTTCATGACCACGGATTAATAAAGTGGTCAGGCTTCGCAATTAAGCAAAGTAATAAAAATGCAAAGATGCGAAGCCTGACCCCTTTTGCAATTTCCGCCGTTAGGCGTTGCCTCCTCGGTCTGGTTGAGATTTTGTTTCAACGGTATCGAAATCGCTATCGGGATCGATCTCATTGGTTCTGTAGATTTGCGCGCTCTTCTTTTCTTCCAAGACCTCTCCGACACTTCATAAACCCAAGCGACATAGTCGATGGAAAGACCGTAAACGTCCAGTTTCTCGTGTCCCAACGTCATTTTACTTCGATTCCGATAACGATCCCGAATTCGATTTCGATTGTTATACTTATAACAAATAATTCTAAAGTTCTAAATAATCCTCGTATCGGGATAATGTAATCAAGGTTAACAACTAAAAGCAAAAAATAAGAGGCTGACCCCTTCTAATTATGTTAGCCGATTAATGCTAAAAGTGAGACACGCCGTTAGGCGTTGTCTCCACGCTATGGTTGAGATTTTATTACATCGGGATCGAAATCGCTATCGGTATCGATCTTATGGTTCTGAACATTCGATTCCGTTAACGATCCCGATTTCGATTGGGATCCTTACAACGCAAAGCTCAGGAACACGGCTTGTCCGGGTTTCCTGAAGCGTCTTGTTCGGCCTCTTCGTTGTTATTCGATTGCTGCGTATAGTTCACCAAGAATTGGCATGATTTGCGGGCCAGCGCCCTCAGCCCAATTCGAGACCATCTCTGACATGATTTGAATCGTGGAGACGACGGACCCGCCTGCTTGACGAATTCGATCCAAGGCGAGCGAGTCGGTTGTCGGTGTGGCCGATCCAGACGCATCAGCGACGACCTGAATTTCATAACCATCGCTGAGGGCGCTCAATGCAGGGTACACTACGCACACCTCAGTAAGAAGGCCGCACATGATCAGCTTCTTTTTCCCGGTCGCCTCAACGGCAGCCTTGAAATTTGAGTCGTCAAAGGCGTCAACGATTCCAGCACGCTTAATCCGCGCTGCAAATTCAGTCGGCATTATCTCCTCAAGTTCCGGAAAAAGCGGCCCTTGGGCATGTTCTTCCATGCTACTTGTCAGCACTGTTGTCATGCCAACTGCTGCTGCCGATTTTGCGAGTGCCAGCGTATTACGTTTTACTTCCGATTTCGTTGTTGAGTGCATCCAGCCGATTGTTCCGACTTGGTGATCAATTAGCAGCAAAGCTGCGTTGTCTGCGTTCCATCTTTCGTATGCCATGGGGTCGTTCCTGTTTTGGTGAGTTTAATTTGAAGCGAGTGATTAGTCGACGGCGGTCAATCTGTAATCCACTTCGCTGGGTGATTGCAAAACGAACAAGTCGCAATCTTCCGTTACGCCGAAATTGATCTGATTTGATCCCGTTATTCAAGCAAATGCATCCGTAGAAATTTCGTTTCCCTCAAGGTTGATCCGGCCATTCATCAGGTACAGAGAATAGATACTGTTTTCTTGAAATTGAAACTCATGGCTCCCTTCTCTTTATTTCGATATTCATATTTCCCTTCCGGTCTGCTCTGCTTTTGAATTTAACAAGTTAAAACGTTTGTGCAGATTTGCCGCTCTTTCATCGCCGAACAAGTGATTCTAAAGTTCTGTATATTCGAGTTTGGGGATATTGTTGTCAATCTGGACAACTGATAAATACACAATTCCTTAACTCGTGTTCTTTATTCCAAGCGTGATATGGGTATTCCTTCATTTATGATGAAAAAAATATCTGTAGTATTACAGACGGCGTTCGGGGAAACCAAAAGGGGTCAGGCTTCGCAATTAAGCAAAAGTAATAAAAATGCTAAGATGCGAAGCCTGACCCCTTTTGCATTCTCTGACCCCTTTTGCATTCTCTTTTGCATTCTCAATTGGGATCGATATTATTTGTTCTGGAGATTCGATTTCGATTTGGATTGTTATACTTACAACAAGTAATTCTAAAGTTCTAAATAATCCTCGTATCGGGATAATGTAATCAAGGTTAACAACTAAAAGCAAAAAATAAGAGGCTGACCCCTTCTAATTATGTTAGCCAATTAATGCTAAAAGTAAGGCTCGCCGTTAGGCGTTGCCTCCACTGTCTGGGTGAAATTTTATTACATCGGGATCGAAATCGGGATCGGGATCGATCTCATTGGTTCTGTAGATTCGATTTCGATAACGATCCCGATTTCGATTTGGATTGTTTTACTTACAACAAGTAATTCTAAAATTCTGTATATTCGAGTTTGGGGATATTGTTGTCAATCTGGACAACTGTTAAATACACAATTCCTTAACTCGTGTTCCGTATTCGAAGCGTGATAGAGATGCTTCTGCTTTTATGATGAAAAAAATATCTGTAGTATTACAGACGGCGTTCCTGAGAAGGCTTCAGTAAAACCAAAAGGAGGCGTTCGAGAATAAAACTCTCAATAGGTTCTCACATCGAGGGGCAGAGACCGCCAGTAGTACTTGAGTGGATCGTCAGGTTCCCAGTTGGTGTAGAGCTCGTCCCACTCGGCCCAACTTCTCTGCGGCCCGAGGGCGAGCGCGTCCACAGGTTCAGCGACCGGTTGATAGCGGGCGCTGGTCGCAAGCCGAATGGTATCGGCGGTAACGTTATCACGTCCCTGGTGGACGGACAGACTGTGAAACATCAACACGTCGCCGCAGGTGAAGGGGTTCCAATTCCACACCGTTTGATCGTCCAACGCCTCGCCGGTAGCGAGTTTGCCCGCTTCGAGAAAACCGAGTTGATTGGAACCGCGGGCGATGGCTACGCCGCCGAGGTCGGCATCGCAGTCACCGAGGGGAATCCAAACGCTCCAGGTGTTCTGCGTTCCACGGACGGGTGCGAAGTCCTGGTGAGGTTCGACCGTGTGCTCAAAGCGCCGTGGAAAAACGATATGGCAGATAACGCGCGGGTGAATCAAAATCTCTTCACCGAGTAAGACTGAGAGCACGCTTAAAACGGTCGGGTGATGGAAGAAAGCATTGAAGCTACGCAAGCCGAGAACCTCGTTGTAAAATGTCCTGACCTCAGGCGTGGGTTTCTTCACATATTCGACGTCGACGTAGACTCCCTCCTTGTGAGTGGCTGCATCCGGATCGGTACCCTCTTTGAGTAAGTCGTGCCGCTCGTGGATCTGCAGCAACTCATGGCGCAGCCGCATTATCTCGTCGGCCGGAAGGAGGCGTGGAAAGTAGAGGTAGCCATTGCTGTTGGCGCGTGATAGGAGCCGATCCCGATCCTGCAAGACATCGCTGCAATCATCGAACGGCTCGACGTTGTTCATAGATACGTTAGTCATCGATCAATTTCCGAAATGGCCTCTCTAAATTCGATAGTTAGTTTTTTTCAATTTTTATGAGTAACAAATTATGCGGGTCGACTAAAAATTTTAACCTGAGGGTTAAAAGTCACGTCATCATCCAAGGGAAAAACAGGACGGGCACAGCGTGTATGACCTAAACTTTTTAAATTCGCGCTCGTCGAACCCGGTGCGTCCACGTTGACATGGCAAGCGGCCCATTCTTCATAGAATTGATATTGGCAATGGGGTGATTTTACGACCACGAGGTCAAAGTTTTTTGGATCCTGCCCCATAGCGAGAAAAAGTGAGCGGTCATACAGATCAACCGGACGGCTTGTCACAACGATAGTATAATTATCAGCTTCCAAGACTGCAGTGAGACCTGAATTCCACATTCTTTGATAGGACTCGTTAATAAACATGCCATCCGAGAGGAGTCTCACACGGGCTTTAACTTTGATTGGAGAAAATCTTTTCGCATCCAAAAAACCACCTACCTGCGTCTCAATAGTGCTCCCTACCCCATTTGCTAAGGCCGCAGTTACCGCCGGGAGATCAACGATGGGCAACAGTACCCGACCCTTATAAGAGGCGTCGATCAACGCGCGCATGATAGCATTGCTGTCACCCGAAGCTCCGGAACTCGTTGCGTCAGCGGCATCAAATAAAATAACTGTTCCCGTTGTTTCCTTTGCGATGTTTACTGCATCCTCCATGCTATCCAAGGGAGCCTGTAACTTTTCCCGCACTTCCCAGAAACCGCGTGCTAAATTCAGCGCTTCCGACTCTGCCAGCTCACGATCATTATCGGTTACAACGAGACTGTATGAGCGCAGGGCCGGGACATCGGTAAAAGGATTTCCTATGAACATTCCGGCGGAGAGCCCACGGGGGCTATTTTCAATAGCTTGAGCTTTTCGAATAGACTGACCAAATAATCCCGTTTCAGTTTTTAATTCGTCGCCCCGCACCAGGGCGGGAATTTCAACTTTTGCCATTACCGGTTTCACCCCGCCATCCAGTATTTTTAATAAAAGTTTAGCTGACCTTTCTCCTGTCTCATAAAAATCGACATGAGGATAAGTGTGAAAAACGACGATGGCATCGCTGTGTTTAACCATGCGATCAGTGAGTATACCATGCATATCGAGCGAAGTTACTATGGGGATAGCCTCACCCAGAATCTTGCGTGACTCTTGCAGGAGAAATCCTTCTGGATCTTCTTCGCCCTCAGATACCATGGATCCATGGAGTGCAAAATAAGCCGCGTCAACCGGCGGAGCCGCTTTAATGCTCTGTAAAAATTCTGTGGCAATACGATTAAAATCTTCACCTGCGAGGTGTCCACCCGAGGTTATAGAATGAGCGCTGTAAGTGGGAACAATTTGAATATCTGATCTTTTCTCGAAAACATTGAGCGCTCCAGCGATTTCCTGTCTAGCGCTTTTCAGCTCAAAAATTTTATCACCCTCCAGGATTTTAAAATCATCGTAATGGCTGAGAACAGGATTAAAACTCGATACTTCCTGTCTGCATTCAGCGATAAGAATTTTTGGCATAGCTCGTTAAACTAATTTAAGTGAATCTAAAACACAGAATGAATAAGCAGTGAAGTCTGCAATTACAGACTTCTATTGTCTGCCGAATAATGGAAATTGCCGCACCCGTTTATTTCCCCCAATTTCCAAGTCCCGCGAAAGAGGGATCGTCGTTTCACCGGCATTTTTTCAATAATCTCGTGATCCAGGTTCAGTAGATACCATTGAGCCAAAAGGGAGTTGTAACAATTGAATACCGCGCACCGGGGATTATCCGGATTGGTCCATTCATTGGCTGCATGGACTAGACTTTCAGTAAAGATAACGACCGATCCGGCTGGACAACTGTAACCCTCCATCGTCTCACGTATACTTCCTTCCCAGGGCGACTCACTGATATTCGGTCGATAAGGATCAGGTCCTCCATAGTTGAAATTTGCTTTGTGAGATCCGCTGAGAAAAGAGGTTCCCCCCTGTTCCGCCTTCACCTCTTCAAGTTCCCAGACCACGCGGGTAAGACCGGAATATATTTTATTCCCCTTTACCTGGTAGCGCATGGCGTTGGCCTGTTGGGGAGGGCGCACAACATGGGGCAAATCATTTGTTTCGATATGATTCTCAGAATCTTGTTCTTTGCTGATCGACCCTACGCGATGGCGAATACTGATAAAAGAATTTTCACAACGGAAACTGTAGTAGTCGTCAGAGAGATAAGGGGGTTCCGCAAGAATTTCGGTCAGAATACCCACGACAGCCGGATGGTCTAACAGCTTCTGCAGTGACCCTACATAACCTCGCGAATTCCTTAAAGGTCGAGATCCATCACACGCATACGCCTCAGCCTTCATCTCATCAATCTCAGCCGGCGACAACACGTTCGGTATAAGTATCCATCCCCGAAGGTCATAAAAGAACTTCTGCTCTTCAGTCATTTAATGAGTCAAAAGGTCAAAAAGTCAAAATGAATAAGGTACGGATGTATTTTTAGGTTAAAATAAAGGGGGTTCAGGTGTTGAATTTACTTTTTGACTTTTTGACTTTTTGACGCGCTCTAGCGCTTCCTCCCGCTTTCTTTCGAGAACATCCCAAAAAGTAAGATCTTTGCTATCCTGTCGGGGACCCCCTGCAATTAAACTTGCCAGCATCCCTGCGCCCATGAGAACAAAAAGGCTGAAGAGTCCAATCACGAATGGACTCAAGGTGTAATTAAAACGCCCAAAATCAAGCAAGGGTGATTCCATTCCCGGAAGAGTAATACGCGTAAACGCCGCCCACGAATTAAAGATAATACTAACGACAACGCCAATGTAGGTGCCCCTTGCCGTCGTCCATCGAAATAAAAACCCAAGGATAAACACACCAAGAATCCCCCCCGGTATCATCGTTCCCACAATAATGGATAATTCAATGACCGATTTAATCCCGATCCATTGTTGTGCCATGATGATCGAGGACACGCCAAAAAACAAAACCACAGTTTTACCCAGGCGCAGTCGATGTCTATCATTGGATTTTGGGTTCAGCCGCACGTATAAATCATTGACGACCACCAGCGCAATTGCATTCAAATTTGAATCGATCGATGACATGGCTGCGGCCAATAACGCCGCTAAAATAAGCCCAACCATACCTACAGGTAATTGGGTTTTAATAAAGTACGGTATGATGAAGTCCTTTTCTTGAAGCACCTCGGCTGGAAGGGGATCCGTTGATAATTCATAAAACGCCCACGTCAAAGCGCCTATTACCATAAAAAGAATCCAGATGGGAACACACACAACTGCTCCCATATAAGCTGCTCGAGCTGCTTCTTTGTCGGTCTTTGCCAGGAGATAACGTTGTACATTGGACTGGTCACAGGCTAACCCCCCGAGTGCGCCCAATATTCCACCAACAACGAAAAACCACTGATTTTTTTCATACCAGCTGAAATCCCAATTGCCCAATGAAAACTTCCCCCCCTCCCAGGCCTTGGCGACAATTGCGGTGGGACCAGCATCGGATGAGAAAAGCACAACACCCAGACAAATCAGACCGCCGATTACAAGTAAGTTGCCTTGTATTACATCTGACCAAGCGACTGCTTCTATACCACCGACCATTGTGTAAATGACTGTCGCCATGCCTACGAAGAGGATTACCCACCACACATCCCATCCGCTCATGTAGGCAACAGCGACCGCCAAAAAATAGAAAGTCACACTTAAATGTAAAACGTGACCGAAAAGAAATACTACCGCGCCATAGGCCCGCACGGGGTAGCCAAATCGCATCTCCAAATACTTATAGGCAGTCATACGAATCGTCCGGCGGTAAAAGGAGACTATATAAACGGAAACAAAAACCATGACAAACGGGTAAGCTAAATGTGCTGGCAACGACCACATGTTGGTTTTAAATACCTCCCCTGGATGGCCAATGAAGGTCACGCTCCCGATAATTGTTCCCATAATGGAAAAACCGACAACCCATCCCGGTAAGTTGCGACCCGCTAGAAAGTAGTCTTCTGTTGTCTTTTGGCGGCGTGAAAAATACAAACCCATAGCGACAAGGACGCCTAAATAAATAACGATGACCGCTGTATCGATTATTCCCAAGGTCTGCTCCTTTTCGTATTATTATCGTAAGCAATCAATTTGATGAAATGTTAAAGTTTTTGTAACTAAAGTGAGATAAGTTCATTTCTATAATACCGAATAGTTTAATTTACCTTCTTAATAATATTTTCGATTTCAGAAATGCAACCCGATTCGACCCTGGAGGAAGTTGCAAGATAAGTTATCCATAATTTGCATAAGCTAACGCGATCACCATTTCCGAAAACATTAAGCAAAAATAAAACGCCCCCGTATTCGACGTTCTCGCGAAAAATCATCGCCCATGTTAAGATGCAGAAGCACTGTTCACTGTTCACTGTTCACTGTTCACTGTTCATTATTCACTTTTCATTTCCCCCGCTTCCTCCCGACGTCTTGCGAGGACATCCCAAAAAGTAAGATCCTTGGTATCCGGTCGGGGTCCCCCTGCAAGTAAACTCGCCAGCATTCCTGCGCCCATGAGAACAAAATGGCTGAAGATTCCAATCACGAATGGACTCAAGGTGTAATTAAAACGCCCAAAATCAAGCAAGGTTGTTTCCATTCCAGGGAGAATAATACGCGTAAACGCTGCCCACGAATTAAAGATAATAGTAATTGCAATCGCAATATAGGCACCTCTTGCCGTCGTCCATCGAAATAAAAACCCGAGAGAAAACAAACCGAGAATTCCACCCGGTATCATCGCTCCCACAACAATGGATAATTCAATGACCGATTTAATCCCGATCCATTGCTGCGCCATGATGATCGAGGACACGCCAAAAAACAAAACCACAGTTTTCCCCAGGAGCAGTCGATGTTTATCTTTGGATTCTGGGCGCAGTCGCACATAAAAATCATTGACGACCACCATCGCAATTGCATTCAAATGTGAATCGATAGATGACATGGCTGCGGCCAATAACGCCGCTAATATAAGCCCAACTAAACCTGCAGGTAATTGGGTTTTTATAAAATACGGTAAGATAAAGTCCTTTTGTTGAAGCACCTCGGCTGGAAGTGAATCCGTTGATAATTCATAAAATGCCCACATTAAAGCGCCTATTACCATAAAAAGAAGCCAGATGGGAACACACACTACTGCTCCCATATAAGCCGCTTGCGATGCTGCTTTGTCGGTCTTTGCCAGGAGATAACGTTGTACATTGGCCTGGTCACAAGCTAAACTTTGGAGTGCTCCCAATATTCCACCAATGACGAAAAACCACAGATTTTTTTCATACCAGCTGAAATCCAAATTGCCCAAAGAAAACTTTCCCCCTTCCCAGGCCTTGGCGACAATTGCAGTGGGACCAGCATCGGATGAGAAAAGCAAAACACCCAGACAAATCAGACCGCCGATTACAAGTAAGTTGCCTTGTATTACATCAGACCAAGCGACTGCTTCTATACCTCCGACCAAGGTGTAAATGACTGTCGCCAGGCCTACGAAGAGGATTACCCACCACACATCCCATCCGCTCATGTAACCAACGGCGACCGCCAGAAAATAGAAAGTCACACTTAAATGTAAAACGTGGATAACTAGAAATACTGCCGCGCTATAGGCCCGCACGGGGTAGCCAAACCGCATCTCCAAATACCGATAGGCTGTCATACGAATCGTCCGGCGATAAAAGGAGACTATATAAACGGAAACAAAAACCATGACGAACGGGTAAGCTAAACTCGAGGGAAATCCCCACATGTTAGTTTTAAATACCTCTCCGGGATTGCCAATGAAGGTTATGCTCCCAACTATTGTTCCCATTATAGAAAAACCGACCACCCATCCCGGTAAGTTGCGACCCGCTAGAAAGTAGTCTTCTGTCGTCTTTTGGCGGCGTGAAAAATACAAACCCATAGCGACAAGGACGCCTATATAAATTACGATGACCGCTGTATCGATTATTCCCAAGGTCTGCTCCTTTTCCTCTTATTTTTATCGTTGATGCAAGCGATCAACCTGATGATTTGTTAAAGCTTTTGTCACTGGGGTAAGATGAGTTCATTACTTATATGCCGTATTGTTTAACTTGGCCTTTTAATAATATCTACCTTATTACAAAAGCAAATCGAATCGACGATAGAAAACGATGCAAGATCAAGCAGCCATAATCTGCATAAGCTAACACTCGCACCCTTTTCGAATACACCATGCAAAAACTAAACGATACCGTATTCGACGCTCTCGCTACCCGGGGCTATGCTATCGTTCACAACTTCTTGCCTGAATCGCAACGCGCAGAAATGGCCGCCGCCCTCCGCCGCATCCTCAAACCGTGGGATGAAGCCAAGGAGAATCTACCGGCCAATTTCTCGGCCAATTGTCACTTCCCCTATCCAGAGCTATGCTTGAACCGTGCTATCCTTAATCGCGAGGCGATCGCATTCTCACGGCGTTGGCTCGACACTGACCAGATCCACTACCGTCCGGGACTCGGCCTGGTCACCTATCCGGGCCGCAAGAACATGTCCTTCCACATTGACAACGGCAACAACTCACTGCTGCCGCCCACTGAATCCGACCACAGCTACAGCCAGCTCAACTTCTGGTTCTGCCTCGAAGACGTCGACCCTGATCAAGGCCCGACACTCTTGTCCGCCGACGCCGACGGCCAACACCAGGATCCTACGCGCGCCGAAGCGATGATCGCCCCCGGTGGCTCGGTGGCCATCTTCCACAACTACTCCTGGCACTCCGGCAGCGACTTCCTACGCGAGAAAAGCCAACATTACATCTGGAAGTTCGCCTTTGGACGCGCCGACCACTACTGGGAGGGTGTCGGGCACTATACCCACGTCATGCAAGACCCCCATTTCCGTGAGTTTATCGGTAGCATTGACGCCGCCGACCGACAGCTCTTCCGATTTCCCCCGCCCGGTCACACCTACTACACGCGCCAGACACTGGCCGCTCTTGAAGAGCAGTATCCCGGCTGGAACGCCCGCGGCGAATATCAGCCTAACGACGGCTGAGCTTAAGCGTATCATTTAATGGACAAAATACTAAATAATAACGGAACCAAAATCTGGACTACAGTGAATGGTCAAGGCTTCCCTCTAATACTTTGTAATGGCGGTCCCGGGTGTGACGATTACCTGGAACCTGTATTAAAAATGGTCGAAGACTTATGCCAAGTAGTAAGGTTTGAACCGAGGGGATGTGGAAGATCGGACTATGACGGCAATTATGATTTGGAAACAACATTAGGAGATATAGATTTTATCAGAAAGGAATATAATTTTAATCAAATTATAATTGGTGGCCATTCTGCAGGTCCAGATGTTGCGCTAGCCTATACCATTAAGTATTCTCAAAATGTCATCGGGTTGATTGGAATCGCTGGTGGAAGAATTGTTAATGACAGAGAATGGAGTAAAACATACCATGAAAATTTAGAAAAATACGGTGAAGATCATGGAGGTAAAATTTTTCAAGCAGATCCAAAGGTAAATAAAATAGGTTCTCTATCATGGAGAGAATATATAAAGAACCCTAATTTGTTACATGATATTTCGAGCATAAATGTTCCAGCGATATTCATAAATGCGGGGAAGGATATAAGACCCAATTGGCCGACACAACAGTTAGCAAATTTAATTAGAAAAGGAGAGTACTTTGAAATTAAAGATGCCGCCCATAGTATTTGGCTAACGCACTATGATGAATTAAAAACTCTGCTCAGAGAGAAAATTAAAAATATAATACCCGATGATCGAAATGATTGAGGGGGTTAACACTGGACAGTTTTTACTTCCAACGGCACTGTCATCACAGTCTCGATGAAACGTCTATTCGTTATTCTCTTATCTTTTGTCGGTGTCTTATTAATTACGGGTTGCAGTGAAAATGAAACCCCGAAACCGGAAGCCATCACTTGGGAGGAGCTACCCGAACTTCCGCATACAATTGGCCTGGGCGGCGCATTTGCCGGCGTCAGCAACGGCGCTCTAATCGTCGCGGGTGGCGCGAACTTCCCCGATAAACCGGAGTGGGAGAATGGAACAAAAGTCTTTTATGACACAATATATGTTCTAACCCCTGAAAATAAAGATAAGGCGTGGTTGACTGGATTCAAACTCAAGCAACCCCTCGCCTATGGAGCATCGGTCAGCACCGGGGATAGCTTGATCCTGATCGGAGGCAGTAATACCGAGAGCTATCACGACGGGGTCACACAACTCACTTGGAATCCTAAAGCTCAGAATATTGAGCAAGTATCACTGCCTGAGCTTCCTGAACCGCTATCCTTTGGGGATGCCGCTAAGATAGGAGATACCCTATACGTAGCAGGGGGCCAGGTCGGTGGAAGTGACGAAAACCTTTCTCCAGTATTCTGGTCACTCGACCTGGACGACAAAGATGCAAGGTGGGAAGTATTGGAACCCTGGGATGGAGCGGCTCGTAGAAAGGCGGTCGTTGCCGCTCAGAATGAGGGAAACAGGCCCTATTTATATATAATCGGAGGCGAAGATCAGATGTCAGAGGGGAACGGAAAAGCTAGAACGCAACCGTTAACTGACGGTTATCGCTACTCCCTAAGGTATAAGCAATGGGAGCGTATTAGCGATGCACCGCATCCCGTCACGGCAGCTCCCAGTTTGGCCTACGGTCAATCGCATATCCTGATATTTGGCGGAGCGACAGGGGAATTTCCCGGTCAGATTCTGCGCGATGATCATCCAGGGTTTTCCCCCGACCTGCTCGTCTATCACACGATTACTGACACCTGGCTAACGAGAGCAAAAATTCCAATAAGTGTAGTCACCGCGGAGGCCGTGGCCTGGGGAGGTGGAATTGCCCTTACGAGTGGTGAAATTCGACCGAGTAGAAGAACACCTAAAGTCCAGCTCATGATCCATGACACTGGCGCGCGTGCGACCTTTGGTATAGCCAATTACTTCTTTCTCATTTTATATATGATAGGGCTGGTAATCATGGGGTTCTATTTTTCCAAGCGGGAGAAGGGAACGGATGATTACTTCCTCGCCGGTCGGCGCATTCCCTGGTGGGCGTCGGGACTCAGTGTTTTAGGGACAGGGCTAAGCGCGCTCACTTATATTTCCCTGCCTGCTTTAGTTTATGGCACTGACTGGTTTGTTTATCCCAGTTATATAGCGCTCATGATCGTCCCGATTATTACTATCTACTTTTATCTACCGTTTTACAGAAGACTCAACATCGTCACCGTTTTCGAGTACCTTGAAAAACGCTTTAACCTTCCCGTTCGCTTATACGGCAGCGCACAGTTTATTATTTTTCAATTGGTGCGGATCAGCATCGTGATGTATTTACCCGCGATCGTTCTCTCCACAATTACTGGTATTAATATTTATCTGTGTATCCTTTCAATGGGACTGCTGAGCACCTTTTATACCGTGCTCGGTGGGATAGAAGCCGTTATCTGGACGGATGTATTTCAGGTTTTCATATTCTTTGGTGGGATCATCGTGGCCTTAGTGGTAATTCCCTTTCATATCGAAGGCGGCGTTATTGAGTTGTTCAAAACAGGAATCGCTGATGACAAATTCCGCATTCTCTACCTGGAATGGAATATGACCGAGACAACCTTTTGGGCTGTCGTTATAGGTGGTGGGTTTGGCACCTTATTTTCGTATACCGCAGATCAGTCTATGATCCAAAGATACCTCACAACAAAGGATGAAAAAGCGGCCGCTAAGGGGTTATGGTTAAACGTCGCGATGAAAATCCCGACCGGACTACTCTTTTACTTCATGGGGACCGCGCTTTACGTCTATTACAAATCCCATCCTTCGAGCCTTAACCTGGGCATGCAGAATGATGCCATCTTGCCATTGTTCATTTCGCAGAAAATCCCCGTGGGTCTTGCGGGTTTTGTCATCGCCGCTATTTTTTCCGCGGCGATGTCCAGCCTGGACAGCGGAATGAACTCAATGGCTACAGCTTTTGTCACTGATTTTTATCGTCGATTCAAATCTGAAGCCTCAGAGCATAGCTGTTTAAATCTCGCGCGATTGGTCACATTGATATCAGGGATATTTGGTACTGCTTTTGCTTTAATTATGGTGTCTATGGATATCAAATCCGCATCGCTCTTTTTCATTTCAATCCTTGGATTATTCAGCAGTGGCCTGGCGGGGTTATTTGCCCTGGGTATTTTTACGCGACGATCCAATGGAAGCGGGGCTTTTATTGGCGCGATCACGAGCGCGATCGTCCTGTGTTTTATAAAATTCTATACCGAAATTAATTTTTACTTTTACGCCTTTTTTGGATTTGTCGTCTGTTTCATCGTGGGCTACTTCGCCAGCCTGATTATACCGGAGAAAGAAAAGTCCATGGAGGGCCTCACCGTTTATACTTCACTTCCAAGGGAAGATTAAGAGAGTGAACGGTGAACAGTTGAAGAGCGCTATTGCGCGTCTTAAGAAGAAGGTTCGAGGTTCAGGGTCCAGTGGTAATATGTAAATAGTCATCTTCGCTATTACATATATGGTGGAACGCGGTGTCCCTACCGCGTTGGTGAATGTCCATAAGTAAAGAAGCGTGCTAGGGAACAACCGTCGCTATGTAGTGTTAGCTATGGCTGTCAGGCAGTCAGCTCCACTTTACTTAATTACTTAACACTTAACACCCTTGGTACGCCATAACGGAGTGACGGCGGCTAACACTGATCGATAGGTCACGCTTCACTCGATCGTCAATTCTTCAGTCGTTACCTCAATTGCATCTCCATCTTCATTGGCGAAAGTGGCATCGATACTCAGGGTCGGCTGAGGGGTGTTGTCAGACTTAAAGTTGTTCTGCGTGATCAGGGTATCAAATCCGGTCGTTGTCGATCCACTCTCAGCGACGACAATCGCGGCATCGTTCGTCTGCAACAGGTCACCACCGGTGATCCGCAACCCGGGATTGCCGGCTGCTACGGTGAAGGAACCTGATCCAAAGAGTAAGTGCGGGACAGCGTCGCCATCGGCATCGATGTCACCGACGGTTAAGCGTACCGCGATCGACACTCCGCGCGCATCGATGCCGGTCTTACCGGTGCTTCCGCTGAAGACGGTGTTCGATAGTTGCATGCCACCCATGCCCGTGGAATTTACAACTTCTACTAATGTCACGTCCGCTTGTGCGTCATAAACCTGTCCCTCGGGGAATAGTGCCTGGTTCACCGCGTTGATCGATCCAACCGTGAAGATACTGAAGAAGGTATTCGCATCTGCTCCGTCGATGACCACGCTCGGATTACCGGTCACGTACTCGACGGCCTGGTTGTAGCGTGGGGGAATGGCCGGGGGCAGGAAGGTGGCCGGGTCCAGAGTTACAGTAAAGGTTCCGGCACCTGAAAACTCAACCTGAACAATGTCCTCGGTTTCATCCATAAAGGAGACCCGTGTAATCTGTCCCGGTCTGGCTTGGAGCTGAATGGACTCTCCGGTTAACAAAATCTGGTCAAATACATTACCATTAGGATGCTGGATATTTTCTCCGGCGATATCTCCCGTGCCATCGAGGACGAGAGGCACGGAAGGGGCGGCCACAGTGATAACTGCAGTATCGCTGTCAACACTACCGCCGACGTTGGTTATCTGTGCCCAGTAGTTCGTACTCGCGGTGAGCGCTCCGGTAGTTAGCGTGCTGCCGGTGGCACCTGCGACGGGGTTGGCGATGTCCCCGCTGTTGCCGGTATACCACTGGTAAGTGATGTCATCGCCGCTGGCGGCAACGGATAAGCTTGCCGATGTGCCGGACTGCACTTCCTGGCTTACGGGTTGGGTGGTGATGAAAGGGGCATCCGCGGGTGGGGAACCCTCGGAGCTGGTGCCCGGGGCTCCGACAGGAGTAAACCCAAAATCGTCAATTGAAGTACGACTGAAATCAGGATTGATATCAGGATCATCCTTCAAGACCAGCCTGCTAATGCCACCCGGGGCTCCTAATTCATCCGCATTAATCGTTAGAAAACTGGGTTTGAACTCAGGGGTAATACTCGCATCAAAATTCGTAAAGGTAGCGATTAAGTTATCGTTCGTATCGTAGACTTCGACTGAGCCGTCGGGATCGCTCAGGCTTGAGCTCACACTTTGAGCTCCGAAAAAATCTATTTCATAAGCTGGGGTTTCAAAAGTGATGGTTGCCTCCCCACCATTAAATACTGCATAAGAAGTAGACAACGAGCGTACATAATTGCCGTTACCTGCAAATGAACTTATAATTAACCCTCCGTCAAAAGAAGCAGTATTCGGCGAAGTCCCAATGAACAATGGTTCTGACTGTCCTGCACCCGGACCAAATTCATCAAAATTGCTGTAAACAGTGTTGTTTGAAGGGAATTCGGTCAGGGTAAATCCCAAGTCGTCGAGCACGAGTATTCCCGTAACATTCAAAAATTTCACTTCTATAATACCGCCGAGAAAGTTAAAATCATCCTCATCCTGAAAAGACCCGCTGTCTGCGACAAAACTGTATAAAGGGGGATTGGCGCCGGGGTTGATATTTGCTGGCAATCCTTCGATAATACCATCGTCGCCGATGACGGTGCCAATTCCAGAGTCAAAGCCCCCTCCTCCTCCCCCCGCTGTCGAACCTAAATTGAGTTTTCCTCTTAACTCTATTCTGCCAGCGCCCGTGCTCTCACCCGCATAAAACTCGAGAAATTGTATCCCTCTTGAAGAGATGATCCTTCCCTCCTGTCCAGGTCCAAGGGTTATCGCCTTCGTTCCTGAGTGTAAGAGCGCAGGATCCTCTAAAGTCTCCACCGTGAAACCGATCAGGGTAATAACGTTTGGCTCCTGCCCAATGAAAATAGAACCTTCTCCGCTTACGTTCTCGAAATCTGTGAACACCTCCAGATCTTGAGGAAGGGCAATAAGAAAAACAGGGTATAAAACTGAGAAAATAAAAAGCGCGCGCGAATTTTTATGTAACATGGCAATTACTTTTTGATATTAATATTTCCATCACGTGAAATTTTAATTGAGTTACAAAGTGGACGTCAAATTTATATCATTGGTCTTATCACTTGTAAGTAGGAGGGAAGCCAATGGCGAAAGGATTGATGGTATTTTTAAATATTTGCTGGCTTGCCAAACCGCAGCCAAAGAAGACGGCTTCATAGCAACTGATCATCAGCCGGGCTTCCTTTACTTGCTGTTCTACCCATTTTAGAAATGAGGTGGGGCTGAACTTGCGGGACGCTTCCGGCGTCTTCCCGTCTACCATCATGACTACTACATAACGGTCGATATGTAGATCAATCCCAAGCTTGATTACTTCGGCTTTTGTTTTAACTTCTTTTGTAGATGACGTGGTTTTGTTTTCATAAGGGTTGTCCGGATTTGTCGTCTGTTTCATCGTGGGCTACTTCGCCAGCCTGATTATACCGGAGAAAGAAAAGTCCATGGAGGGCCTCACCGTTTATACTTCACTTCCAAGGGAAGATTAAGATAGTGAACGGTGAACAGTTGAAGAGCGCTATTGCGCGTCTTAAGAAGAAGGTTCGAGGTTCAGGGTCCCGTGGTAATATGTAAATAGTCATCTTCGCTATTACATATATGGTGGAACGCGGTGTCCCTACCGCGTTGGTGAATGTCCATAAGTAAAGAAGCGTGCTAGGGAACAACCGTCGCTATGTAGTGTTAGCTATGGCCGTCAGACAGCGCGTTACACCAATGCAATGACTTATCAAGAATAATAATTAATTATTCATCGCTTCGATAAAGCCCCAATTCTCTAACCATTCTATCCATCGTGCCCGCCGCGCACTGCCTTCCGGGTTGGATAACCACCACGGATGATGGTACCGTGATTGTGAACTCATGGTCAGGGTTTTTTTATGCTCTCTCGATCTTTTCATCAAGGCATGAAGTTCTTCTTCTTCTTGAGCAGTCTTCGGGTTGCTGTAGAAACCAAAAGTACAAAGCCTTCGATCTTCAAAACAATTAAAAGCGGCATGCCATGTGTTCTGGTTAAAAGTGATTACGTCCCCGGGTTGCGAACAAAATATATAAGCGGGAATATCTTCACCACTCATGCCGGAATCTTTTAGAAACTGCGGTTTATTATCATCGGTTATTTTCAATCCAACCCGTATCAGTTCATCAAACATTGGATTCATATGGGATCCCGGAATGAGACGTAATGATCCATGATCACCTGTTGTTGGTTGCAGGTAAATGAGATTTTTAAGCCCGCGAATATGTCGATGAATCATATCTGGATGCCAGCCGGTACTTTTATTCATGCTGTTGGAATTGGAATACACAGGGGCGGTGTCTTCACCCAACAATTGTTCGGTGGGCACACAGATACGTGGATCTTCCAATAGATTGGCAATATAAGGAGTCTCCGGAATCAGATTTGACCAATTTGGCCAGGGCCGATCTTTCTTTTGCTCATACTCCTCTTTCATTTCGACTAAATGTTTTTCGAACTCTTCGTTTATACGTTCAATTTCCTCTGAGCTAAACACTTGGCGTCGGACTAAAAAACCAAAGGTCTCAAAATGTTGGATCTGCCTTTCTGTAAGACTCTGATTATCCTGAATCATAATATTAGATTTAATGGAAAGTGGGTACTAAGTGATGCAATCGGAATACTCTCAGCTCATGTCACTATATTTGTTCCCTCATAATTTTCATCAAGGACGCATCCGATATTGAATGCTACCATCATCTCATCACCGACTGCGGTAATGTTGTGCTCGACATTCGCTGGCATATACGCAGAGCTCCCTGGTCCAACGATCCGTTTCTCATCCCCAACCGTGATCTCTGCCTGACCTGCCATGATGTAATAGCACTGCTCCCAATTCGGATGATGGTGAGAGCCGTGACTTTTACCCGGAGGCCATGTATGAGTGCCAATAATCAAGCGCTTCGTGGGAAAATGATTAAACCCCAGCTCGCCGAGTGTAACTTTGGCCATCTTGACATGATCAGGCCCGGCTATAGCAACCCCTAATTTAGTATCTATATCTTTTGAATCTTCTGGAGTGTGAATATATTTCATCATTTAATCGCCCTTCTTTATGAGATTTTTCATCCGATAAGAAATCGCTTTTCGAGTGGTACGGGCACACATCCCAGCGAGACCTTCCCGAAAGTGTTTCTTCACGGTATTGAAGGTGGAAGTACGAAATTGAGAACGCAAGCACGAAGACAGATGGCGCGTTTTCGGTTCAGCGGATGGCGATCCTAGACAAAGCGATCCTGTCGGGCTTTGCTGATGCCGGATTGACATCGAGGCACCCGCATTAACGGGGACCTCGCAATGACAAAAGGGACAGGCATAAATGAGGGCATGCGTGAATACGATGATATGGAGGCAGTGATTAGTGAACAGTTATCAGAATGTACTATGGCAACCGTTGGGCACAATCCCCAATTACACTAGACGCGATCCCAACGACTTGGATTGATTCCCGTAGCTTCACTGGGCATGTCGGGGTGAATGTTACCTGCATCCGGCCTCCAGATGCGGGTATTCAAATCGCCCATTAACGCTTGTATTTCTGGGGGCAGGGTTGCTACTTTTTCAGGGTCTCTCGACTCAATTTCATCGATCGGACCTGCCCACGAAGGACGATAACTTATTAACAGCACTTCTCGTGGTCTATCCCCAACGTTAGGGAAATTACCGTGAAAACAATACATATTAAAGAAAACTGCAGACCCCGCCTTACAGGTAACCATAACTTGCTCAGGGTGTTCCTTGTAACGAAGGTAGGGGTTGGCCTGATTATGAAAACTAAGGTGCGTGCGAGGGATAATGCGGAAAGGTGAAACTTCCGGCGTAAGATCGTCCAGGTAGTAGAGAACACGCAGCATTTTCGGACAGCTGAGTGCGTGACCAAAATGGTCCGATCCATAATTCATGGCATCACTATGAAAATTGATACCCGGATGGCCCGGTTCAGAACGTGAATAGGAGTATGACATCATGATGATCTCGTCGCCACAAAGCTCTTTCAAGAAAGCGATGGTGGGAGGATGGGCAACTAGATCGGTAAAGACCCCACCTTTATATTCCAGATTTCTCTCTTTTAAAACACGTTGCCTCTCACTGTAATCGGTATGGTTAGTCTCAAGTTTTATCGTTTCAGCTTTGAGCTTTTTGACATGCTCGGGACTGAGAATATCTGGAACTACGACGTAACCTTCGATTTCGAGATGTTTGATCCTCTCCCCTAAAGTCAATTTAGACCAGTCTGTATCGGGAGTAACATATTTCATGATACCGGTTAATATAAAATTGGTGGCTTTGATGTCAAGTTACAGCGCGTGTGTTGATACGTAAGCCTGTAAAGGGATTTCGTCAATGCGATTGCAGGATTCCACTCCACCTAATCTCTCCTAATCTTTTTCTTGTGTCTTCTGTGCCCTTGGAAGATGTTTTCACGCAGCCGCGGTTCTCGGTAATGGCCATCGCATGCGATACACTTTATTAATATTTCTATCTATTTTAATTACCGTCTGCACATCCGTCGCGGCAGAATCCGGTGAAAATAATTCCCCTGATGATTTATTCACCTGGCAAGAATTGCCGGACTTGCCACACGAGGCGGGCATTGCCGGAGCATTTATCGGAACAAGCAATGGTGCGTTGATTATTGCCGGTGGCTCGAGCATGCCACTAACCAAAAGTAATGGCGAGCAAATCGTCTATCACGATTCAATTTACGTTTTAGAAAGAACAGGTGAAGAAAAATACCGTTGGCATACAAATTTTAAATTACCGCATCCTGTCACCGATGGAGCCTCGGTGGTAACGGATAATGGCCTCGTCTGCCTGGGAGGACGCGATGAAAACAACCAATACGAAGAAGTTTTTATTTTAAAATGGAATGAAGTGAGTAAGGAAATTGTAAGAGAGGAATTACCAGGTCTTCCTCTCAAATGCCATGGAGCAGCTGCTGCGCGCGTTGGGAATATGATCTATGTAGCTGGAGGAATGAATGAGGAGGGCCCGCTCAATAATTTCTGGGTCTTAGATCTTATGCCATCTCAGGAGGGCGAGGTGCGGCAGTGGCAGGAGCTTCAACCCTTTCCTGGTCTAGAACGATACGGAGCGACACTGATTACCCAAAACAACGGCTACAACCCCTGTCTATATCTGTTTAGTGGTAAACATGATGAAGTCTATCTCAATGACGCTTACTTTTATGATCCACGAAAAGA
This sequence comes from Opitutales bacterium, assembly GCA_963692525.1. GTDB lineage: Bacteria > Verrucomicrobiota > Verrucomicrobiia > Opitutales > PNEW01 > PNEW01. The sequence goes on along the minus strand of OY829953.1, from coordinate 2,841,510 downwards.
TGATTTAATTAATCGTTGGAAGCAGATTGCGACTATGCCACGCCCCGCGTTCCAGGCACCGGCAACTGCTATCGGTCAGTCGCATATCATGATTTTCGGCGGATCTGATGGTCATGATATCGGCCGGATTAGTTTGTTGATGGTCGAATCTCGATTTGCTGATGACATAATAGCCTACCATACGATTACCGACACCTGGGTAGCGTATGGACACCTTCCACAAAGCGTAGTAAATACAGGTATCGTTCCCTTTGCAGACGGTTACGTTTTGGCGAGCGGAGAAACATCGCCGGGTATAAGGACTTCCAAAATTTATCTAGCTCGAACCAAGAGTATAATAAAACAGTATTTTCATCCCCTCGATTATACATTACTTATATTGTATCTGGCCGTATTAATGGGGATGGGGGTTTATTTTTCCAAGCGGGAAAAAACGACGAAAGATTATTTGTTGGCGGGGCAGCGCATTCCTTACTGGGCAGCGGGGCTGAGCATGTTAGCCACAGGAATAAGTTCCATTGGTTTTATGGCTATTCCCGCAAAAGCCTTTGCTACTGACTGGGTCTATTTTACCGCAGTTGTCATGTGGTTTATCGCCGTTCCGTTTATTAACAGCACGATCGTTCCGTTTTATCACAAATTGAAAATTACTTCCGCTTACGAATTTCTTGAAGCAAGGTTCAATATTGTTGTCCGTCTCATTGTTGCCGGGATATTCTGTCTCTTTCAAATCCTCGGGCGTATGAGCGTAGTTCTTTTTCTACCAGCGCTCGCTCTCTCCGCGGTAACCGGTATCGATAAATACACTTGTATCCTTCTCATGGGGGTGTTCGCCACTCTCTATACCGTGATGGGGGGCATGGAAGCCGTCATCTGGACGGATGTTCTTCAGCTTATTGTTCTTATGGGGGGTGCCTTACTTTGTATCGTGCTCGTCCTATCGGACATCGATGGCGGGGTGGGGACATTTTTTGAAATTGCTTTGGATGACCGCAAGATGACGATGGCCATTTTCAAATGGGATTATACGGAAGCTGTATTATGGATTGTCCTGCTGAATGCTTTAATCACTCGCCTTTTAAGTTTCAGCACGGATCAAACGATCGTGCAGCGAATTATGACGACGACGGATGCAAAAGAAGCGAAAAAAGCGATTTGGTGTGATTGCCTGTTTGCCATTCCCTGGTCTTTTATCGCATTTGGTTTGGGGACTGTCCTTTACGTCTATTATAAAACAAATCCCGAACAATTAAACCCGACATTGCCTACTGATGCCATCGTGCCTTTATTTATTGTACAAAATATCCCCATCGGACTCAGTGGCATCATTATTGCCGCGATTTTTGCGGCAGCGATGTCCAGCCTGGACAGTTCCATGCACAGCACGGCAACGGTCATCGTCACTGATTTCTATAAGCGGTTCAGACCGGCCACTACCGATCATCATTTACTTGTCATCTCACGCTGGCTGACTGGATTGCTCGGAATGTTTGGAACGGGGGCGGCCCTCTGGATGGCAAAGCTGGACAGCTCCTCGATGTGGGATGTGTTTATTATCGCGGTAAACCTGTTTGGCGGAGCGATAGGTGGAGTATTTGCGCTCGGCATCTTTACCAATCGCACGAACAGCTTCGGCGCTATTACCGGCACGGTGCTAAGTGTTATACTATTGTATTTTTTAAAACAATATACCGAGATTCATTTTTTCCTTTATTCCATTATCGGGATGACAGTGGGAATTATTTTGGGTTACTCCTTGAGTTTCATCACTCCCGGTAAACCGAAATTCGAAGGGTTGACGGTTCATAGCCTGAAGGTGAAATAAAAAATCGATAGATTTTTTGTGTTAGGTGTTAGGATTTAAGTATTAGGTAAGAAAGTTTCCTTCGACCCTTCGACAAGCTCGGGGATTTCATCGAGCTCAGGGCATGCTGGGTTCAGAGGTTGACCGGACCGCGTTATTCGTACCGGTTTTACGGGGACAGGTCACCACCAATACAAGGATGCACGAGCGCGGTTTGTCTCTTTTTTATAAAATTCCAAACCGATATTAATTTTTACTATTACGCATTTATTGGATTTGTCATTTATTTCATCGTGGGAGACCTCGCGAGTCTGATAATCACCGAGAGAAAAAAGTCCATGGAGGGCCTCACCCTCTATACTTCACTTCCCAGGATGAGTGAAGAAGTGAACAGTAAACAGTGAACAGTTGAAGATCGCTATTGCGCGCATTAAGAAGAAGATTCACGGTTCAGCGGAAATATGTAAATTGTCATCTTCGCTATGATCGATATGGTGGAACGCGGTGTCCCTACCGCGTTGTTGAATGTCGTAAGTAAAGAAGCGTGCTAGGGACCAACCTTCGCCAAGGCTATGGCTGGCAGGCAGCCCGCTCCACCTTACTTAATTTTTTAATGCTTCGATATACCCCCAATTATCTAACCATTTTATCCATCGTGCCCCCGCGTTGACGGGGCTTCCACCTTCATTCAGTAGGGATAAACTACGGCGTGACTAGATGTATGGAAGACTGGAAAGCCGGAAAGCCCTAGGGCCGGAATAGAATTAGATGGATGGATAAATGGAAGTTTGGAAGAATAGATTATAATAAATAGTAAATCACACCCATCCAATCATCCATCCTTTCATTCTTCCTTAAAGGAGGAAGACGAAAAAATAATTATCCAATACGGGACTCCCAATCGGTGGCGATTTTAATCTTTCCTCGAGGATGCTTTCGGTTGTCTCAAGAGTGGAAGCCACTTCAATCGTCCTTGAACCGGTAAATTATAGTTCCGATAATCTACCGATACCCCATCCAAAGCGCTCAATTAGGGTTTGGTAACACTAATTACATTTTTAGGTGAATTTATGAACATATATTTTCATCTTATTATTGATAGGGCTCGAAACGATCTTGCCTCAATATAAAATCCTTCTTGAATTCTAGTTAATATAACCCATTTCCAAAATTGAATTCTCTAGCAACTAATAAAAAGCCGCATAGCAAGGAACTGATATTGGACCCCCATGACTGCAATCCTGGTAAATTTAATCGAACCAGTATTAAAAAGTATTTTGAAGAACTTTGCTCTCTGATTGATATGGAGAGATGTAAACTTTCTTCGTGGGACGATGTTGGTGTCCCTCCCGGGGAGCAGCAAACAGAGCTCCATCTAAAAAGCACAACAGCAGTTCAATTTATTTTGACTAGTAATATCGTCTTTCGCACGCCCGAACCGCTGGAGCTTTAGATATGGCCATCAAGATGATCCATCACCATGGTTTTACGGTCTCCAACCTCGAACAGTCGCTAATATTCTACCGCGACTGCCTGGGTCTGGAAGTAGTACGCGTCAACGAGCGTTCGAATATACCGTCCTATGATGCGATTCTGGGTTACAATGACGTCAATCTTTTAGTCGCGCTTTTGCGCCATCCGGATAATGATTTTCTGCTGGAGCTATTCCAGTACCTGAACCCGCCGAGTGAGAAGCGTAAGCTTTCGAATTACTTCGTGGGCTCGTCCCACGTTGCCTTTGGGATCGATGATGTCGATGCACAGTATGAGGCATTGAAAAAGGCTGGCTACGGTGCCATCAACCCGCCCACCGATGTAATCCGCGACGGTCAAAGGGTCGCACGCGCCATGTACGCACTCGATCCTGATGGCATCAGTATTGAAATGTTCCAGGAGTACGGCGACATCATCAGCCGATAATCGGACGCCGAAGCATCGACAAAGGAAATGGCAAAGACATTGCAACAATCAACGCTTGCACTGGTGACTGGAGCAGCCAGCGGCATTGGTAAAGCAACTGCTTTGCGCCTGCTCGAACAGAAGGCGCGTGTGGTCGCCCTGGATCGTAGCCAGGAGAGCCTTGACGCTTTAATGTCAGAGACACAAAGCCATGGCATAATTCCGTGCTGCTTCGATCTACAGAAGATCGAGGCTATTCCAAAGTTAATCTCCGACCTAACCGAGAGCCATGGGCCTATCACACAACTGGTCAATAATGCTGGCGTCTGGGACGGCGGACCCATAACCGAAATGTCTGATCAGGTGTGGCGGTTGAACTTCGACGTCAACGTCGGCGCGCCATTTGCGCTGATACGTGAGTTAGCGCCCAGGATGTTAAAAGCCGACGGCGGGGCAATTGTTAATGTCTCCAGCCGAAATGCCTACCGATCCAGTACGAACAACGCTGCTTACGATGCGTCCAAAGCCGCCCTCGTCGCGCTGACACGAACCGCAGCGGGTGAGTTCGCTTGCAATAACATCCGGGTCAATGCGGTCTGTCCTGGCGTTATCGATACGCCAGGCGACCTGAGTATCCAGGAAAAGCTTTTTAAAAAGGCTTACATCAAACAGATTCCAATGGATCGCTATGGCAGGCCAGAAGAGATCGCTTCGGTAATCACGTTCTTGCTTTCGCATGAAGCTTCGTTTCTCACTGGCCAAGCTATCATCGTCGATGGCGGTCAAATCGCCTGCCAGGACAATAAGCGGCTCGTGGAAATTACCGCCCTGAATACATCAACTGGAACCGATCGATGATGAGTAAACAAAAGACACGCCTGGCCATTGTACGCTGCGATACGCACGCTTACTGGTTCGGTATCTTCATGGACCATGTCGATCCACTGATCCTGGCGACGTACAGTGACGACGCCCCCACGCGTGAGTCCGTCCATCACTATTTCAAGGTTCTTGCCAGCCCGGGAGAGATAAGGATCAAACCCGTGCCGGGCTTCGTGATCAGCAAAGTCTTTGACCGTATTATGGAAGAGGGTGAAGATGAGAACGGTAATCCAAAACTCCAGTACGGCACCTACCCGGGTCGGGCGATCGCTTTTTCCAAGACATTCCTGAGCCACCCAAAGATCTGCGATACATTAGAGGAAACGGCTGAAGGGGTAGACGCCGCCTACATCGCCGACTCCAGTTCGCCGGGTGATGGTGCAGACCACCTGGAGCTGGCCCGGCCATTTCTGGAGAGAGGTATTCCCACTCTAGTGGATAAACCCTTTGCAGCTACTCTGGCGGACGCACAGGAGATGGTCGGGTTGGCTAAAGAGCATAACACTATTTTGATGAGCGCCTCGATCCTGGCACACACCGATGTCGGCAAAAAGTTTGGCCAGCGCTTTGATGAGATCGGTGAGGTGGGACTGCTTGTGGTCAAGGGCGCTGGCCCGGCAAATGGGGCGGTCATTCACGGTCTGGCCACAGCACAGGGGTTGATGGGATATGGCGTGGAATGGGTCGAGTGCATGGGCTCGATTCCTCTCGAATGCATCCTGCTGCACTACCCCAGTGGTCTCGAGGCGATGGTGGTCAATGCCCCCAATACTCTTATGCCCCGCAGTTGCTCGTATTACTGCTCCGCTTACAGCAATCTGGGCGTGATTCATTCGCCTCCCATCGGCGACCCTGAGTTTGGCAGCGGCACCGAACGAATCGTCCACTTATTTCGGCAGATGATCGACACCGGAAAACCACCCATTCCCTACGAACATATTCTCGAACCGATCGCCATAATCGAGGCCGCTCGGATTGCCCAGCACGAAGGCAGGCGTGTACTGTTGCGCGAGGTTTACGATGCAGCTGCAAGGGAGGAGTGAACAATTGCGGAATGCGGATTTCCGATTGCGGATTGATCATAAACGTGATAATTATCTATTCCGACACCCGACACCTGCCTGTCCTGAGCGTCGCCGAAGGACCTACCCTATTTATCTAATTAACGGTCTTTCCTCTCAATAGCGGAAAGTCATCCTTTTTCAACAACTCCCCTTCACCATTGCGGGTATCCACTGGCATATAATGAATCACCATTGCCCGCCGATCACGGTTGGAATAGTTTGGTCGCGTGGTATGGAACATTAAACAGTGATGAACCATGGCATGACCCGCCGCCAGGGGTATGGAGACCGCTTTGCTATCATCTACCTGAGATGTCATTAATATAGCCGATGTATTCCCATCGCCCGTCTTAGCTCGTGCATGCTCCAACGCACCGCTCACGTGACTGCCGGGGATGACATTCATGCAACCATTTTCCTCATCGGCATCGTCAAGGGCAATCCAGATACTGACCAAGTCTGCCGGCTGACATCGCCAATAGGCATTGTCCTGGTGCCAGGGAATAGGGCCACCGTTGTTCGCCGGTTTATAAAGTGCCTGGTCTCCAAATAACTGTATCTTTTCACCAATCAGACTCTCAGCAATGTCAAGTAACGGTTTGTGATAGAGTAGTTGCCGGAAATCCTCACTTCTTTTCCACATCGCCATTGCCTGCCACATTTTCCCGTCATCTGTTTCCACGGTTTCTTCAGTTGTCGATTCCGTATCCGAAAGGTTGCGTACACCCTCTCCTACATCATGGTCATTAAAAACCGCGTTATAGGATCTGACTAGACGTTGGAGGTGTTCTTCCTCAATTACCCGATGGGGGACCTTCAAGTATCCCTCTCGTTGAAATGATTGAACTTCTGATGCCTTGAGTTTCATTTAGCGACTCCACACGACTCTCTTATTTATTTATTAGCTTACGACATGGAAGCTAAAATAGGGTAACCCTCTTTCAACAACTCACCTTCACCATTGCAAGTACCAACCGGCATGTAATTAATGGCCATTGCCCGCCGATCACGGCTTGAAAAGTTTGGTCGGGTAGCATGTAAGGTTAAACAGTGATGAACCATAGCATGACCCGCGGACAAGGGTATAGGGACCGCATTGCTTTCATCAATCTGAGTTGACAGCAAAATCTTCGATATATTGCCATTGTCCGTCTTAGATCGCGAATGCTCCACCTCACCGCTTACGTGACTGCCGGGGATGACATACATGCAATCGTTTTCTTCATCGACATCGTCGAGGGCAATCCAGATACTGACCAGGTCTGCAGGTTGACAGCGCCAATAACCATTGTCCTGGTGCCAGGGTATAGGGCCACCATTGTTCGCTGGTTTATAAAGTGCCTCGTCTTCAAATAGCTGTACGCTTCCACCAATCAGGCTCTCAACAATATCAAGCAATGGCTTGTGATAGACCAGATGCCAGAAATCCTCGCTTCTTTTCCACATCTCCCCCACTTTCCACATCTTCCCGTTATCTGTTTCCACGGCATCTTCAGTTGTGGATTCCGTTTCCGAAAGGTTGCGTACACCTGCTCCATTAAATACCTGGTCATAGGATTTGCGAAGACGCAGGAGGTGGTCTTCTTCAATCATCCGATGGGGGATCTTTAAGTATCCCTCTCGTCGAAAGGCTTGGACTTCTGATGCCTTGAGTTTCATTTAGCTGCTCCTCATCACAATAGTTGTAGTTTCACTCTACAGGCAAATTCAAAAGGGGGTCATGTCTATCTTTTTATAATTGATAAGGCAATAGGACGGAAAGGAGAAGGCCGGAAAGCCAGGAGGCTAGACAATCGAATATCCAGAAATGTTTAGATTATTTTGTATCGTGGATCATGCATCTTGCATCCTAACCGTGAACTTTGAACGGTGAACCTTCTTAACTTACACCAAACAATTAATACTTCTACTGCACACCTGTCACTTCCACCAAAACCATTGTACAAAAAGATCGACATGACCCTTTTCTAATTTTCTTGTTAATCGAATCAACGGCTCACGTAATGTTGAAAAGGGAGATTTTCCATAATGAATAGAATTGAGAGGACACACTAATGAAACACACCGACGAAGAAATCGTCTCCGACGACCTGACACTCAACTACCACCTGATGCACCCCGGCGGTGATAGTGCACCGGGCGATCCTAACGTCGCCTATTACTTCGACGGTGTCTACCACCTGCACTACATCCTGCGACACCCGTGGCAGAATAAAACTTCCTACTCCTTTGTCCACGTCACCAGTCCCGACATGCTGCACTGGACATGGCAGACCACCAAGCTGCAACCTTCCTTTACCGGAACCGGTATGTTCAGCGGCACAGGATTCATTACGGCGGAGGGGAAACCTGCGGCCATCTACGCGGGCTTGGCAGAGCCGAATCACACTTACATTGCGGTCGCCAAAGACAATCAACTCAGCGAATGGGAGAAACCCTATCCAATACTGCCAAAAGGTGGACCCGACGGAAAGGATATCGGTTTAACCCACGACCCCGACTGCTTTCGCATCGACGACACCTACTACGCCTATTCCGCTGCCGACGACGTTCCACTGTGCAAGTCGACCGATCTTATCAACTGGACTTACGTCGGGCCTTTCATGAAACACGACATGCCGGATGTCGCGATCGGCGAAGACCTGTCCTGTGCCCATTTCTACCCCTTCGGAAACCAGTGGATGCTGCTGTGTATCAGTCATATGATCGGCTGTCGTTACTACCTTGGCGACTGGGATGCCAAAAACGAGCAGTTCGTTCCCCACACCCATGGACGTATGAATTGGAGGCGCCACGGTCAGTCACTCACTGAACCTGCCTACCGTGACTTTTTTGCGCCGGAGAGCGTACTCACGGCAGATGGTCGCCGCGTAATGTGGTCATGGCTGACCACCCTCGATCCGGAAATCAATCTGAAGTCGATCCAGTCAATGCCGCGAGAGCTGAGCCTTCACGAGGACGGCAGCCTGAACATCCAACCGCTGCGCGAGCTCGAGACGCTCCGACACGAAGAACAAATATTCAACGACCTGGAGGTGATTTCGTCTGAGGAGTTGTCCATCGCCGATATCGAGACGGACGCTTTCGAGGTGCGCGTCTCCATGGATAGAGCGGCGGCCGATCGCAGGCGTTTTGGCTTCCGGTTGTTCGCCGGCAAGAACAGTGAAGGCCTCCTTGTGCTGATTCGACCTGAAACCGGCACCGTTTGCATTGGCGAAACCGAAGCACCGTTTTCCCTCGCCAATCTTCCCGAAGGGGAAGATTTAGAACTGCGTATCTTTGTCGACAAGTATCTGGTCGAAGTCTTCATCAACGGCCGTCAGGCGGCATTGACTTCCCATATGACTTACAAAGAGGAAGGTATAAGTCTGAAGGCGTATGCCTTCTTCGGCCGCGGCAACAACCCGACCAGGATAAGAAAATTAGAAATCTGGAAACTCAAACCCACCAACGAGGGTTTCCTTGAAGCCCGTGAGAATCGTATCTGGGCCCCTGAAGTAGACTGAGAACAATTGCCGATTGGGGATGTTGGGCTTTGCCCTCGGTAGCGATTTGCGGATCCGCCTTCGCCAAGGCTTCGGCGTGACAAGTTGCGGATTGATCCTAACGGTTAATCCATTCCTTCAACTTTTTGACCTTTTGACTTTTTGACGCGCTGATGCGCTTCGCGCTTCAGCGCTCCCAGCTATCTAGACCCAACAGTTTTCGACCTAACGGTGTCAACTCTGCCCTCTGACCTATCGCATGTTCCTTTTCCTTGTGCAACTCCACTTTCTTGCCGAAAGGCAACTCGTGCATCACGCCCCAAGCCCCACCGCCTACCAGGTTATTGCGCCATGCATTGATGCGATAATTTCGCGTGTCTTCGTCCTCCTCCTTTGCCGGGAACATACTAATATACTGCACAACCCGGGGATGCCTCGCTATATTCTGACCTGCACCGTGAGGTAGTGCACCTTGCCAGATGATGAGGCCTCCAGCTTTACCGGAAATCGGCTTTACGTCGAGGTTCATGAGATTTTGCTTACGTGGATTGGCACCCACAGGTAAGTTCTCTAACCATGCTTCTGTCTTGCGATGGAATCCTGGCACACAGGTAAACGCTCCCATTTCCGCTGTTGTGTCTTTCAGATAGAGCACCCCTTGAACAGCAAATGGCAATGGACGTTCTAATGGGATATCCCAGTGCATCGGAATGGGTTGTTTTGAAGAGTTCTCACTGAACAGTTTTCCAGAATCTATTGGGTGAGAACGATCCGGTGGGCTCATGCTGGCCTGGTCAAAACTAACCCACAAATGATCCGTTCCCCAGATCTCTGCAAAGGCTTGATATACGCGAGGGCACTGACGGTTGTCCCATATAGCCTGGTGATGATACAGTTTGGCTCCAATGCCTTTTCGAGGCGAGTCGGGATACCAACTCTCCGGGTTGTCGGGCTCCATTTCCAAGAAATCCCAAATCGCATCTTCAGCAGCTTTAATATTTTCCAGGGGAACAGCTTCATGAATGATGACGTAACCGTTCTCGTCCCAGAACTTTAGATCTTCTTCGCTTAGTACACGCATCCTTTGTAGCTTGTTTAAATCTTAGATGGAAAATACATCAATATTAATTGTCATTGCGAGGAGCAACGCGACGTGGCAACCCAGAGCAAATATATTTCGCAATAGACATCCCACTGGAGTGTAAGATGTCGGCTTTCGCCCTCGGTAGCCGCAGTCGGTTATCGCCTCCTTCGCAATGACAAGTGGGAAGCAATTATTCAAACCACAATTATTTCTCAACCTATTCAATCAAATTTATATCCACCTTACCGCATTCACGCATATACGCTTTACCGCGTATTCTTCTACTCCACTTCGCGTCTGGGCAAAACTTCCTGCACGGGCCAGACGGCACGTGAGAGCCGTGTGAGGTAAAGGACCGTTTCGGCTACATCTTCGGGTTCAATAAATTCATCACCTTCTTTACTGTTGTTGTTCCTCCAATCATCAGTCATTGGCGTGGCAACCATTGCCGGGCAGATCGCGGTAACTTTAATCAACTCCTTCTGCCCCGAGCCAGACATGCCCTGGTTGAGCGACATCATGCCGAATTTGGAAGCGCTGTAAACGCCACTCCCAGCTCCACTTCGCGAGTAAGCTTCCAGTCCTACAACCGATGAAATGTTTATGATATAACCACGAATATCATCCGGAGCACTAAGTTCATTTTTTCGCATCGCGTTATATGCGGCTCGTGAACACCAGAACGCTCCGTATAAATTGGTTTTAAGTACCTGATCAAAGACTTCGGTGGAAAGCTCCGAAAACTGGGGTCCCGTTGAGACCCCCGCACTATTGACACAGATATCGATTTTTCCGAACAGTTCAATCGTTCGGCTCACCATCATTTCACAATCTTCTTCAAGACTAACATCGGCGGTTACCGCTTCTACCCGGGTCTGGGTCTTTTTACTGATCGCTTCGGCAACCGCGCGGTTCTGATCTTCCCGGCGGCCACTTATCAATACTTCTGTTCCCTTTTCTGCCAAGGCGTATGCGATAGCTTCACCTATTCCGCTGTTGCCGCCCGTGATTAATGCTGCTTTTCCTTTTAATTCCATGTGATTAATTTGATGATTAAAGTTTTGAGTAAGAAAGATATCGAAAGTCAATTTTTCCTAGCCGTCGTAGAATTTCGGCGGGTGCAAACCGAGTAACCATTTTTCACGATCACTTTTGATACGCGCGATAGCTTGTGGCGAGACATGATTGACCTCAGCTGTCCGCTTCAATCGCTGCGCTATGTCTCTTCGCGCGTAATGCACCTGGAGAAAGAAACGTCCACTGTCTTTGTCAGAGGTTGGCAACCTTCTGTGCCAAATGTCTGAGACGAACATCGCGACATCACCCGCTTTGGCAGGAAGGGGTTTTGCCGAAACATTGTTCCAAGTCAGCGACATGTCATGATTGAGCGGTGCAGGTTTGCCCGAAAGATGGCTGCCCGGGATTACTCCCGTGGGGCCACATTCCATTGGACAGTCCTGGAGAAAAATATGTGTGCCGATGGCAAAAACCGGGTGTGGGATATCAACCGGCCAAACCTGATCGTCAGTGAGCGGAATGTGCGGACCGCCGTCTATGTGCCAGACTCCTCCCTTATGTTCCGGATCTGAACCCGGCGGATTGCGCCAGCTGGTGTTTGCAATAACATGGCAATCTTCACCCAACAATGGTTCTATTGTCTTCAATATCTTCGGGTGGGCGACAACTTCCTGGCACAAGGCACTGCGATTGAACATTTCATAACGGAAAGCCTTATCTTCTTCTAAAGGACCAAGGTCCACTCGGCCATCAGGAGGTAGCTTATCATAAACCTCATTGATTTCTTGTGCGAGATCATTGACTTCCTCTTCGCTAAGCACATTCCGTAAAAGGGTGTAGCCCTCGTCCTCCAGTTGACGGCTTGCTTTAGAAACGCGGCCCGTCCTCGGCTTCATGTAACCTTTTCTGCGACTTAACATAAGTTGCGATCTTAACTTACAACAAACATGGCGTGTCAAGAATAACGAAAACGTAACAATCTATTAAAAAGACACCCATTTCTGATCAAGCGGGGTCACTGTAGGGCTTCCTAATTAATAATATATACAAACGCGGTAGGGACACCGCGTTCCACCTACGATGCTTCCTCGTCTTTAACCTTTTGACTTTTTGACCTTTTGACTTTTTGACGCGCGTCAGCGCTCTTCCACCTATCTAACCCCAGCAGTTTTCGCCCTAACGGTGACAGATTCGCGGTTTGACCAACAGCGTGTTCCTTTTCCTTGCGTAAATTCCACTTCCCGTCGGTGCCTTTTGTGGCAAAACCTGCCATGCGATTTCTCCATCCTTTGACGCGATGATCTCGAGAATTTTCATCATCTTCTTTCGCCGGATACATGGAGATGTACTGCACGACCCGTGGATCTTTTGCTGTATTCCGCCCGGCTCCGTGAGGAAGTGAACTGTGCCAGATAATGAGATCTCCAGCCTTACCTGGAACCGGTATAGTACCCAGGCTCTTGAGATCCTGCTTACGAGGATCGGTGTCCGCCGGCAAATTCTCCAACCATGTTTCGAGTTTCCGATGGAAACCCGGCACACAAGTGAACGCTCCTCTATTCGCTTCTGTGTCTGTGAGGTAGAGCACGCCTTGAACAAAAAACGGTATCGGTGGTTCTAAAGCACAATCCCAGTGCAACGGAACAGCTAGTTTGGAAGCGGTATCACTGTTCAAATTCCCAGCATCTTTCGAATTTTTTCGATCCGGCGGGCTCATGCTGGCACGGTCAATAGTAGCCCACAACTGCTCTGTTTCCCAAATCTCCGCAAAGGCATGATACACGCGGGGGTACTGACGATTGTCCCACAGTGCCTGGTGCTGATACATCTCGGCCATGATCCCCTTCCGGAGCGGGTTGGGGTACCAACTTTCCCGATTGTCGGGCTGCATTTCCAAAAAATCCCAAACCGCATTTTCAGCCGCTATTATATTTTCCGGGGGAACCGCGTTGTGAATGACAACGTAACCATTCTCCTCCCAAAACGCTCTATCTTCTTTGCTTAAAACAGACACATTACAATTGTCGATTGCCGATTTTCGATTGCGGATTTAAGAATATTTAGCCACAAGAGGCACAAGATAATTAACATTATCATTTAACAGGTAGGGCGGGAATACAGATAAGATCTAAACACAGTTGATATGAATTTCACGGATATAAATATTAGTAAAAATTCAGTTGAATCGCTGTGTTTTATTGTAACGTGAATCACTAGAATATCAATTTGTGCATTTTGTGGCAATCTCTTTTCTTCATCTCTCCGCTTTTGGCTTTCGACCTTCGACTTTCAACTCCTATTCCCACTTGTCCATCCCCAACAGTTTTCGTCCCAAGGGGGACAACTTCGCTGTTTGTCCCCTATCCTGTTCCTTTTCCTTTCGCAGTTCTTCTTTCACGCCAGGGGCTTCGACAAGCCAGTCGGCCATACTATTCCGCCAGGCCTTAAGGCGAAGTTTACGAGAAATATCGTCCTTTTCCTGCGCGGGAAACATAGTCATGTACTGCACAACTCGTGGATGCTCCGAAGTATTATAACCTGCCCCATGAGGCAGCGAACTGTGCCAGATAATGAGATCTCCCGCCTTAGCTGGAACCGGTTTTGCGCCGAAGCTTATAAGATCCTGCTTTAGCGAACCGGCATTTGAGGGCAAGGCTTCCAACCATGCATTGTAATCTTGAAATAGCCTGCCGTCTTCGTTTTGCACACGCGGATCGATATCCGGGGGCAAGGTCTTTAACCACCCATCGATATTGCGGTGGAAATCCGGAACACAGGCGAACGCTCCACCATCCGCTGCCGTGTCTGTCAGGTAGAGCACTCCTTGAACCCAAAAGGGAATGGTTGGATCAAAACAACCTTGTGTAAGTGTAGGTTTCCCATCCCCATGGAGTTGTAATGCGTAATCCCAGTGCAAGGGTATGGGTTGTTTTGAAGAGGTATCATTCGGAGGAGTGCGCTTCGGTGGACTCAAGCTGACGCGGTCAATACTCGCCCACAATCGTTCCATTCCCAGGATCTCCGCGAAAGCTTGATGCACGCGGGGGTACTGACGATTGTCCCACAACGCCTGGTGTTGATACATCTCAGCCATGATCCCCCGCCGGGGTGGATCTGGATACCAACTCTCCCTGTTGTCGGGGTGCATTTCGAAAAAATTCCAAATAGCGTCCTCCGCAGCATTAATATTTTCCGGAGGAACTGCGTTGTGAATGACAATGTAACCATTCTCATTCCAAAACGCTTTATCTTCTTCGCTTAGTACAGACATTCTTCGCTCCTCTGTTAAATCTTTGTTTGAGAATACATCAATTTTAATTGTCATTGCGAAGGAGGCGATAGCCGACTGCGGCTACCGAGCGCAGCGACATCTTCCATTCCAGGGGAATGTCTGTTGCGAAATGAAATTTCCCCTGGAATGGAAGATGTCGGCCCGCAGTTGCGGGACTCGGTAGCCGCGTCGCGTTGCTCCTCGCAATGACAAGTGGCACGCTTCTTTATTCTATGTAACTTAATAACGCGCTAGGGACAGCGCGTTCCACCTATTTGAACTATGTTTAAAACTTAATACGAACGACAGCACTGTTTACCGTGGAAGATGTCGGGCTATACCCTCGGTACACTGTTCACCTTGGCACGCCATAGCGGAGCGACGGCGGCTGTTCACTGATTTCTTCCCCGCTTTTTACTTTCGACCTTCGACTTTCGACTCTTACTCCCACTTGTCCAATCCCAACAGTTTTCGGCCTAACGGGGATAATTCCGCCGTTTCACCAATAGCATGTTCCTTTTCCTTACGTAATTCCCAATTCCTGCCAGTGCCTTCGACGATCACACCTGCCAGGTTATTTCGCCATGCGTTAACGCGACGAGTTAGAATATTTTCGTCTTTTTCCTGCACCGGGAACATGGTGATGTACTGCACGACCCGTGGATACCTTCCTGTATTAAGACCTGCCCCGTGAGGCAGAGAACTATGCCAGATGATGAGATCACCGGCTTTACCTGGAATAGGTGTTGCACCCAGACTCATCAAATCCTGCTTACGCGGATCGGCATCCGCCGGCAAATTCGCCAACCACGCTTCGAGTTTTCGATGGAACCCCGGCACACAGATGAACGCTCCCCCATCCGCTACTGTGTCCGTCAGATAGAGCACCCCCTGAACACAAAACGGTATGGGTGGTTCTACAGCGATATCCCAATGCAACGGCAACGGAATTGGCTGTTCTGAAGGGGAATCACCGTTCAATTTCCCAGCTTCTTTTGGGGATGTTCGGTCCGGTGGGTTCATGCTTGCGCGGTCAATACTTACCCACAACCGATCCGTTCCCCAGATTTCAGCAAAGGCTTGATGAATGCGGGGATACTGGCGGTTGTCCCATAATGCCTGGTGATGGTACATCTCTGCCATAATCCCCTTCCTGGGTTGGTCGGGGTACCAACTATCCGGGTTGTCGGGACGCATTTCCAAAAAATCCCAAACCGCTGCCTTTGCAGCTTTGATATTTTCTGGTGGAACAGCATCATGGATGATCACGTAACCGTGCTCATCCCAGAACGCTCTATCTTCTGTATTTAAAATACTCATTACACAATCTTTTAATTTATTCGAATAAGGGGAGAGTCAAACACATGTCAATTTGGAAGATGTCGGACTTCGTCCTCGGTACGATATCCGATATCCGAATGAGGGATGTCGAGCTTTGCTCTCGGTATTCGATTTAATAAATAATAAACGCGCTAGGGACAGCGCGTTCCACCTATTTGAACCATATTTTAAAATTTAATACGAGCGACAACACTGTTCACTGTTTACCGTTCACTGTTCACTGATTCTCCCCCGCTTTCAACTTTTTGACCTTTTGACTTTTTGACGCGCGTTAGCGCTCCCAAGAATCCATCCCCAATAATTTTCGGCCTAAGGGGGACAATTCCGCGGTCTGACCTTTTTCATATTCTTTTCCTCTTTCCAACTCCACCCTCGTGCCGGAATGACCTCCACCTGCAAGACGATTTTTCCATGCGTCAATGCGGTAATTTACAAAATCCTCGTCTTCTTCGTGTGCAGGGAACATGGAGAGGTATTGCACAACTCGTGGTTGATCCGCTGTATTCACACCTGCCCCATGAGGGAGTAAATGGTGCCAGATGATGAGGTCTCCAGCCTTACCGGGTACTGGTATGGCCCCAAGGCCCATCAGGTCCTGCTTTCGGGGATCAACCTCCGGTGGCAAGGACTCCAACCAGCTTTCGAGTTTTAGATGGAACCCCGGCACACAGGTGAACGCTCCCCTATCCGCTTCTGTGTCTGTCAGGTAGAGCACACCTTGACAACAAAACGGAATAGGTGGTTCTAAAGGGGTATCCCAATGTAATTTCCCGCCGTCATTCAAGTGCGAGCGGAGCGGGGGGCTCATGCTGCACTGGTCAAAGCTTACCCACAACTTCTCCGTTCCCCAGATTTCAGTAAAGGCCTGATGGACGCGGGGGTACTGACGGTTGTTCCACAAAACCTGGTGATGATGCATCTTCACTCCGAGGCCCGGCCGCGGCGGGTCCGGATACCAGCTCTCCCGGTCGTCGGGTTGCATATCCAAAAAATTCCAAACCTCATCATGGGTAGCTTTAATATTTTCTGGAGAAACGGCGTCGTGAATGATAACATAACCGTTCTCGACCCAAAACGATCGATCATCTTTGCTTAAAATGCTCATTGCACAATCTTCTAATTTATTCGAATAAGGGGAGAGTCAATCAAATGTCGATATGGAAGATGTCGGACTTCATCCTCGGTACAATTATCAATTTGATATACTCAAAAATAAAAATTTTAAATTAGTAAAGGGAAAATCTTATCCTGCTTTTGTATATAAACTCAATGATGAGTGTATATAAACACTACAGGCAGAGCCCCATTTATCCTTGAGAGAATTCTGTGCGTAAGTCTTCAGGGGGATAGGTGTAGCGCTGTGGCGAGGTCAACCAGGAATCTCGGGGTTCATTACTGAATCGCACCGTCGCATCAGGACGTTCACTAATCTCGGGCCTGAGTCGCGTGCCTAGTCCTGATCCTTCAGGTGCCATAAGAAAACCATCAATGACCTTAAACATCGGATCCACGAATTCGCCGTACCAACCTTGGGCCATCGCCCGGTTGTATTCCATGATCATCACATTTGGCTGTGACACACAGATATGGGCGCAGGCGAACATGTTCACGGGACCGACGCAATCGTGAGGGGCAATCGGTAGCTGGTGCGTCGACGCCAGGATTGCGATCTTTCGGGTCTCAGAAATGCCGCCAGTCCACGTCAGATCCGGCATGACGATACGTGCCGCGCCTGACTCAATGAAACGGCGGTGCTGATAACCAGTCATCAGACGTTCTGCCACGGCTATTGGTGTAATCGTCTCTCGCTGAAGTCTAAGATGCGCGTCTTCGTTCAACGGCGAAATAAGCTCCTCGTGCCACATTGGCTTGAGAGGCTCCATGTCTTTCACGATTCGAATCGCGTTGGGCAGGTTCCATTTACCGTGCCCGTCGTTGGCAATCTGGATATCCATCCCCAGTGCATCTCTGATATCTCGAATCGGCTTTAGCGCCCGATCGAGGTCTTTCTTGAATAGGAGTTGACCATCTGATGAGCGAGCTATGAAATCGGTCGGTGACATCTTCATTCCTCTGATGCCCTCGTCCAGCAGGTTCTTCGCAACGCCGACCGGGTCACGCCAGACATCGTAGCCGTCTTTGATATCACCATATACACCGAGTGTGTTGTAAACACGAATCCGGTGACGAGTGACTCCACCGATTAACTCGTAGATTGGCAGCTTCAGTGCCTGCCCTTTAATATCCCACAGGGCGATATCCAGCGCTGATATCGCCCGCAGCTCTGCGCCGCCGTAGCCCGCGTGGTCCGATAATCGGAACATCGTTTGCCAGTGGCCTTCGACCTCGTGAGGGTCTTTGTCGATAAGGAGAGGACCGAAAAAGTCGTGGATAGCTGCTTCGACGGTTGTAGCGGCATACCAGGTCTCGCCAAGTCCAACGATCCCGGCATCGGTGTGAACCTCGACCCAGATGACATCGGGAAACTGGGCTACGCGGATGGTCTTGATTTGTGTGATCTTCATGATTGATCACTATCTGACTCGATAATCTGCTGTTTTCGATAGGCCCAAATATCATGGACCTCGGCCGTCATCTCTTCCGACCACCCATCAGGTGTAGTGTAGGCACCGGACTTGAAGCGCTGGTCTTCGCTGTAGCACTCCAAATTCTCATCCGGAAGGCCGACTCGGACGTCCTTGTCACTCACTTTTACGGTGACGTCAGATCGCTCGAACACCTGCGCTTTAAGGCGGGTGCCTATACCAGGTTCCTGGGGGGCATGAAGCCAGCCATGTTCTATTGGCAGATTAGGTTCAACGAAGTCATTGTACCAACCATGGAAGAAGGGTCGGACGTGTTCCATGATCATGGCATTTGGAATGCTCATACAGATCTGGGCGCAGGCAAAGATATTCACTGGTCCCGTTGCATCATGAGGTGCCACCGGGACCTGGTGAGCGGAAGCCATCACGGCAATCTTGTAAACTTCGGATATTCCGCCAGTCCAGATCAGATCAGGCATGACGATTCTGGCGGCACCATTTTCAATGAACTCCCGGAATTGCCAGCGGCTAAGTAAGCGCTCCGAGATGCAGACAGGTGCTGACGTTGCTTCCTGCAGGCGCAGCAGGGCAGAGGGATTCATCAGTGGCATCAGATCTTCCTGCCACATGATGTCGTAAGGCTCCATCGCCTCCGCAATCTGAATCGCCTGTGGCAATGCCCATTTGCCGTGTCCGTCATTGGCAATCATAATGTCATCGCCTACCGCATCGCGAATATCGCGGATCGGCTTGAGGGCGAAGTCCAGGTCTTTCGGGTGAAGAAGCTGGCCGTCTGTGGGGGTTGCGATTGTAATCGTAGGTCCATACTTCATGGCGATGATACCGTCGTCGACGAGCTCTTTAGCCAGGTCACCTGCTCCATTGTAAGGACCGCCCGTAGCATAGACACGAATTTTCTTTCGGACCCCACCCCCCAACAGCTCGTAGATCGGCACTCCGGCGTGCTGCCCCTTGATATCCCAAAGGGCCATGTCGATTGCCGAAATCGCCCGCATCTCAGCGCCGCCGTACCCGGCATGGTCTGACAGTTTGAACATGTCCATCCAGTGCCGCTCAGTGGCAAGCGGATCGCGGCCCACGAGCATGCAACCGAAGTGGTCGTGAACTGCGCTTTCTATGGTGCTTGCTGCATAAAAGCTTTCGCCAAGGCCGATCAAGCCAGTATCGGTATGAACCCGAACCCAGATGATATGAGGCTGCTCGCCGACGCGCACAGTTTCAAACTTTGTTATTCGCATTTTTTTATTACAAGCAAAGGTAGGAGGAATTTTAATATATATTTAAAAAAATATTCAATGTAATGATGTAATTCTTTTAATCGCATCACTTAAAATCGTTTTACACCATCCCTAATATTGCTTCTCTAGTTGCAGGAGTTACCTCCTCCTCATAGGCTTCACGATAGGAATCTTCTTTCCTGAACTTCGGATCTTACCTGTCTTGGATATCGGTGAATGGGTTCCAAAGTTACCCTTTTACTCTTTTTGGGATTTATTTCTACTTTCCGTGTTTGCTCAAGAACTCGCGAATTGAAAGGGCTATTTCACTGCCGTGAGTTTCAAGAGCAAAGTGGCCGGCATCATAAAGATTAAAGTCAATATTCTTGAGATCTTTTTTGTAAGCATGCGCGCCAGCCTCGGGGAAAATGTGATCATTCTTTCCGTAAACAATAAGAGTTGGTGGTTGATGTTTGCGAAAGTAGGACTGAAATTTTGGATAAAGCGGCACGTTATTCTGGTAGTCATAGAACATGCCGAGTTGAATTTCATTGTTCTCAGGGCGTGTCAAGTGACGCAAATCAATCTCCCAATTGTCAGGGCTGACTAGTTTTTCGCGGGATCCCGTACCGTGGGTGTATTGCCATTTAAGGCCCTCGAGTGAATGAAAACCTTCAAGCGCTTTACCGTTCTCTGCCGTCTTATTATTCCAGTACTTTCTGATTGGGTCCCAGAACTCAAGTAAACCTTCTTCGTAAGCGCAGCCATTCTGGATGATGAGACCCTGGATGCGCTTCGGCTGCTTGATGGCGATACGGTAACCGATGGGTGCCCCGTAATCCATTAGATAGATGCTGAATTTATCAACCCCTTTTGCTTTCAGAAATTCCTTCATCAATTCAGCCATATGATCGAAGGTGTACTCGAAATCGGCCATCGGAGGCTGCTCGCTACGACCAAAGCCAGGGTAATCTGGTGCGATAGTGTGGAATTTGTCGGCGAGGTCACGCATCAGATTGCGAAACATATGGGATGAAGTTGGGTAACCATGCAACAGAAAGAGCGTGGGCGCATCTCGCGGTCCGGCTTCACGGTAGAATATATCGACACCGTCAATTTCAATCGTGTCGTGGACGACAGCGTTGTGCGATGAAGATGATCTTGTTTCGTCCGACTCATTAGAAATCGTCAGATCCTTAGCAATACAAGGAGGAGCCAATATAAATAAAATAACATTAATAGTAAGAATTATAAATCCTCGCATGGGTACTATTTTCATTTTCTGTCTTGTTTTTTTAGTGTTACAGTATTCGACGCAGAGCTGATATAATTTTACGAGCCCGTGATCTGCTTAAATCGCGCATTACAGACTTCTATTATTTTCCGCATAGCTGTGATTGCGACTACCATTTAACTCTCCTAATTCCCAGGTCCCGCGAAAGAGGGTGCGCCGTTTTTCCGGCATTTTTTCTATTATCTCGTGGTCAAGGTTGAGCAGGTGCCATTGAGCCCATAGGGAGTTGTAGCAATTGAATACTGCACACCGGGGGTTATCAGGATTGGTCCAATCATGGGCTGCATGTAAGAGACTTTCCGTGAATACGATGGCAGAACCAGCTGGACAGCTGTATTCCTCCATCGCCTCACGAATGCTTTGTTCCCAAGGTGAGTCACTGACATTGGGCGCATAGGGGTCGGGTCCTCCATAGTTGAAATGCGCTTTGTGTGATCCGCTGAGAAAAGTAGTACCCCCCCTGTCCCGCCTTCACCTCTTCAAGCTCCCAGACGACACGGGTCAATCCTGCAAAAATCTTGTTTCCTTCTACCTGGTATCGCATGGCGTTAGCCTGCTGTGGTGGACGCACGACATGGGGTGTAGCCGTACCGCCTTTTACTTTTGCATTCTCGGTTAAAGTCCATCCGGAAGGACGGACTGTCGTAAAAGAACCTTCACAACGGAAGCTGTAGTAATCGTCAGAAACAAAAGTGGGTTCCGCGAGAAGCTCGGTCAGAATACCCACGATGGCCGGATGGTCGAGCAGCTTTTGAAGTGACCCTTCATAGCTATTCTTAGCGCCATCATACACCTCCTTTTTCATCTCATCAATATCGGCTTGCGATAACACGGCAGGCAATAGTATCCACCCGCGGAGATCAAAAAAGAACTTCTGTTCTTCAGTCATTTATTGAGTCAAAAGGTCAAAAAGTCAAAATGAAAAATCGCCAACGCGTGTTATGATACAGCAGGATTATTTACTGTTCACTGTTTACCGTTTACTGTTCACTGATTCGCCCAGCCGAAGGATCAACGTATTTAGTCAAATCACGGACGGCAATAACGGTACAGTTATGCTCGTGTAAGTATTCCATATAAGTTTTAAACTTATCGGGATCCGTGTTTACAAAGTGGTGATCCAGATCCGGCACACCATGGAAAGTAAATACCGTGATTTTCCCCTCCCGAGCTTTCTCAACAGCACGGACAAAATCTTCAAATGGCCAGTTGGGTCCTGACATTCCGGTCGTTGGGATGAGTAAGGGAGGGTGAAGTGTGGGATCATAGGCAGAGCCCAGCCCCCCGTTTCCGTCAACATCCTCTGACCAAGAGGGTTCCATCTCAAAACTTCGTTTTGCGAAAAGGAATTGTCTCTCTTCGAGAACCGCTACGGCCTCCGGGCAATGGTGTCCACCAGGATAACAAAATGTTACAGGGACGGGAATGCCATATTCTTCGCATCGGCTATCAATCTTCTCGATATCAGCGATCAATTCCTCAGGTGACTGTTTACTCACGGCTTTGTGCTGGCCGGTATGATTTCCGATTTCAAACCCCGCTTCATGCAGCTCCCGAACCTCTTCCCAAGTCATATAGCGTTCTTTATTTTTCAGAAAGCCTAAGCCCTCGGAAATATAAAAAGTGGCATTAAAGCCGTAGCTTTTGAGCATCGGCGCGACAAAGGTAATATGGGATTTTACGGCATCATCAAATACAAGAACGATCAGTCCGTCGGGGATGGGGTGAAGGTCTTTATTCATAGTTGTATGAAGGTTAAACAAAAGGGGTGATGTCGATCTTTTGCTTATAATTTAGAAATTAGCGATCGAACCGCCACAGCGAAAGACACAAAAAGATCGACATCACCCCTTTCATTTTTCCACATTACTCAGAAGATTTATGCCACGAGTCAATAAAGCAGCAGAATTATTAAGTGTTGATCAGCCAATTTATTATATTGGTGCCCATTCAGGTCATGTTTTGACTTATGAAGAGGGGAAAAAAGATGCGCAAACTTGGGCCGATTACATCAATATCGGAATGGAACATGGCTGTTTTGATATGACGGGCCTTGAAAACTATATCAAAGGATTAATTGATGGTGGCCCCACAAAATCCGGGCACAAAACGCCGACGCTTATCGTGGAATTACCTGCTGAGGGTGTTAGTGAGGATCTTATTCGGTTTAATGCCTGGCAGATCAGACAGATTTTAGCCAGGGGTGTACACGGCATATTATTATGTCAGGCCGAGAGCCCCGATGCGGTTAAAGCCTTTGTGGAATCCTGTCGGTATCCAAGAAATCTTCTCGGTGTCGGGGAAGGTTTAAGCAAGGGGACCCGGGGTGTCGGTTCTGAAGGTACTGCCTCAACGGTGTGGGGAATCGACCCAAGTGATTATATTTCTCTCGCCGATCCCTGGCCGCTTAATCCCAAAGGAGAACTTTTATTAGGATTGAAAATTGAATCCGTAAGAGGCTTGGAAAATTGTAAAGCGATACTAAGTGTGCCAGGAATTGGTTTTGCTGAAATGGGTCCGGGGGACATGTCCATGTCTATGGGTATTGTTAGAGAAGCAAAAAGCGGTGCTGACCTTGATCAGGACAAAAGGATTATTGAGGCGCGGCAAAGAGTTAATACCGCGTGTAAGGAAAAGGGCATCGTTTTTATAGGTGGTGGAACCGCCGATGATATTGATAAAACAATAGATTCAGGGGCCAGAATTATTTCAGGCCGTTTTGAAGAAGTGGCGAAGATCGGACGAGAGTATACCCAACGGAAAATGCCATAGCTATCAGTAAAAAATTGGAAAGATAAGAGGACTATTTCCGGGTATATCGGCGTAAAAGAAGAGGAGAACAATATGCCTCAGCCTCACGTTATTTACATCCTCTCTGATGAGCACTTTGGCGGTGCTATGAGCCACGCTGGTGACCCCAATGTCAACACACCCAATATGGACGCCCTCGCTCAAGACGGTGTCAGCCTCTCCCGGGCCTATGCCAATTGCCCCATCTGCACCCCTTCACGCGGCACCATTTTCTCTGGCCGTCATGCCCACGCGGGTCCCGTGCAATTCTTTTTTGACGTCTTCAAACCCACATCTCCGAGCACTGCCACCTGTCTTCGCGAAGCAGGTTATCATACGGCCTATTTTGGGAAATGGCACTGCGGCATCGTGCGCAACCAGTTTCCACCCGAAGTGCGTGACAACCCTGACATTTATCCAGCCGAACCCAACGGCCCCAACCGCACGCCCGAATATCACCGAGCCGGATTCCAGGATTGGTATGGCTTTGAAATCAACAATGCGCCTTTCAAAGGTTTCTACTATCACGAACACGACATTAACCCCACGCGCATGAAAAAATATCAGACCGATGCGCTCACCGATCTGGCCATTGATTATCTCGAGTCTTATGACAAAGAGGAACCCCTATTTCTTACCCTAAGCGTCGAACCCCCTCACTTCCCACTCGAAGCACCGGAGGAATATGAGCGTTGGGATCCCGCAGACCTTCAGGTCAAACCAAATTTTGAAGACACGCCAGAGATGCGCAAGAAACTCGCCACCTACTACGCCATGGTCGAGAACCTCGACCACAATATCGGCCGCCTGCGCGATACGCTGAATCAATTGCCCGGCTTCAAAGACAATACCCTCACTATCTATCTCTCTGATCATGGTGATTACATGGGTAGTCATGGTGCAATCGAGCGCAAAGAACATCCCCATGAAGAATCCATCCGCATTCCAGCCATCTTTCACTGGCCCAACCACATTCCTGAAACCAATGTGCGAGACGAACTGTTCGGGCTGGTCGACCTTCTGCCTACCGCCTTGGGCCTCCTCGGCATCGATATCCCCGTTCATGTTCAGGGAACCGACTTTTCACCCGCTCTGCGCAACGATGCCTTTGACGCCCCAAAAAACCAACTCATCGAAATGAGCGGCAACCCGCGTTGGAGCCTCGATTTTCTCGACTGGCGCGGCATCGTCACCGAACGCTACAAGTACGCTTTTTATGAAACGGGCCACGAACTCTTGTTTGACTTTCAAACTGATCCATACGAACAAAGCAACCTGGCTGAATCTGAACCTGAATTGTGTGACCAAATGCGTCACCAACTCCTTCAACTCCTGACTGAAACCCGTGAACCTTACTTCGACGTCCTGATTCAGCACGGCGTCAAGCCAGAAGGTCCGGTTCTTGACGTCTCTGGCCGTAAGCCCGGTCCACTCGCTCCGACCTGGTCTGATTTAATTTTACCCGGTGATAGTGTAAACCAGTAATGGTTTCAAAAGGAGTCAGGTTGGTTCGACAATTATTATCTGTCTAACCCAGCGGCGTGACGTTGGGTATTCGGGTCACCCGCAGCATGGTACAATCCACTACGATGATCGATAGTGAGCATGACGGGTGAAGCAATCGGGGATGCCATTACCTCGCACTTATGTCCACGATGAGAAAGTTCTTCCTGAACACACTCACTCACCTGATCACTGATCGATAGCGAACCTGGCTCGATGAAGGTTTGCGTGCGGTCGTGATTGGGATCGAAGGAGTCCTGGTGATGTGCAGTGGCGAAGCGTGGCGTCGTTACGGCTGCTTCAGGGAGCATCTCAAACTCGATAACATTAAGAAGTAAATTCAGTGCCACTTGATCCTGCAGATCACCACCTGCTACACTGATCGCCATGACGGGTTTGTCCTCTTTAAGAACAAGCGTAGGAGTAAGCGTGATACGGGGCCGTTTACCAGGTTGAATACAGTTTGGATGTCCCGGGGTCGTATTAAGACTGCGTAGGCGATTGCCAAAAGTAACGCCAGCTTTACCACCATCTCGTGGTTCTATTGGGACATTGGCACTGGGCGTGGCTGAAATCACATTACCCCAGCGATCTGCCACGACACAAGTCGTAGTCCCGCCAACCCCGGGTCGAAAGACACCCCCGTCTTTGATCGGTTTCATCTCGTGGGGTTCGCCCGGACGCGCTTCGAGGGACGCACTTTCCATGTCGATAAGCGGGCTGCGGATTTCGGTGTAGGCATCTGAGAGTAGAGCTTGCAACGGGACGTCAACAAAATAGGGGTCGCCGTAGTACTCATCACGATCCGCCATAGCCAGCTTGATGACTTCTGTAACGACATGTATGTAGTCAGCCGAGAGATGGCCCATGGCTCTCAGGTCAAAGCCCTCCAACAGTCTCAGAGCCTGGCAGAGAAAGGGGCCTTGCGTCCAGGGCCCGCACTTACAGATCGTATAGCCTCGGTACTCCACCGTTACCGGATCTTCGATCAGGGTTAAGTGGGCCGCAAGATCAGTTTTTCGGAGGAATCCACCCATTTCGATGTAATACGCTTCCAGATCATCTGCTATGTCATTTCTATTCTCGTTCCGACCGTAGAAACGATCAGCTGCCGCCTGGAGTTTCTCCTCTCGGCTCCCGGAAGCAATCTCTTCCTCTTCAACCATTCTGCGAAAGGTGACCGCGAGTTTCGGGTGCCATGATTCCGTTCCCGCATCGAGGAGAGCAAGTGTAGATGCCACGACATCTTTCAACGTCCGTGTGCCGTACCGCTGGAGTGTGGTAATGCACAAGTCTACGACCGAGGGAACCGGGGCCATCTTGATGTCTCCCCCGCCGGGAATTCCATGCTTCATGTACCAATCGATGGCTTCTTGTGATAACGGGGCACGCCCTTGACCACTGAGCGATTTCACCTCCTTTTGCCGCGCGTCATAAATGAGAAGCGGAACCTCTCCTCCAATAGAGCATGCACCGTGATCGGTGACATTGAGTGCAAAGATGGTGGCAACGGCAGCATCTGCCGCGTTTCCACCATCATCGAGTATTCTGATTCCTGCAGCGACTGACTCGGCGCTGCCTGCGGCAACGACACCAGTAGTGCTAGTTCCCTTCCATCCTATCTGCTGATTCCTTGTAGTGGTCATTGTTAATTTCTATTTTAACTTTTCTTACTCGTCAATCACGGCTAAGCATTCAAGAAACCGCACGGACATTTTTCGGGTATAATCGCGCGGTCGACCGTCGCACATCGGCGTTTCGCGAATCACCGGCAAGGTTTTAGGTTTTAGGTTTCCAACGGATCGTCATCACCCCTTCTTGCAGCTTACAGGGGAGAGGCAACTAAAAGTCAGGAGGCTGCCTGTTTCTTAGAATCTCGTTTGCGGGCATGTTCATCGAGCTGTTTTTTGCGCAGGCGAATATTGGCGGGGGTGATCTCTACCAATTCGTCATGATTCAGATAACCTAGAATCTGCTCCAAACTCATCCGACGCGGAGGTACCAGGGTGATCGTGTCGTCCGACCCCGCGCTCCTCATATTGCTCAGCTTTTTACCCTTACATATATTAACCACCAGGTCGTCGTCTTTATTATTTTCCCCGATGATCATTCCCGTGTAGACCTCTTCTCCAGGACCCATGAACATCGTCCCCCGCTCTTCCAGGTTGCAAATAGAATAACCGGTCGTCTTACCGCCTTCGAGGGAGATCAACACACCATTGTTTCGACGCGCCAGCGGTCCGCAATAGGGAATATAGTTATGAAAACTACAATTCATTATCCCCGTCCCCTTGGTCAGGGTCAATAACTGCGAACGAAAACCGAACAGGCCGCGGGTCGGTATCACAAATTCCAAACGAATCCTATCCGATTCAGTATCATTCATGTTTTTCAAGTTACCTTTGCGCTGTCCCATCTCTTCCATCACCGGGCCCATATAGGCTTTGTCGACATCAATAATTACGAACTCCTCGGGCTCCATCGTTTTACCGTCAACTTCCTTCATCACGACTTCCGGTCGCGACACGGCAAATTCATAGCCTTCCCGTCGCATGTGTTCTATAAGTATGCCGAGATGAAGTTCACCTCGACCGTAAACCTTGAACGCTTCCCCCGAACCAATCTCTTCGACCCTGAGGGCAACATTTTTTTTAATTTCCTTAAATAGGCGATCACGCAATTGTCTAGTGGTGACAAACTTCCCTTCCCTACCAGCGAACGGAGAATCATTAACGACAAAATTTATAGACAAGGTCGGTTCATCGATCTCGATTACCGACAGTGCTTCAGGATAGTCGCTATCGGCAATCGTTTCACCGATATCCACCTCTTTCATCCCGGCAACTCCAATAATGTCACCCGTCGAGGCAACTTCCGCTTCCACCTGCTCCAATCCCTCGTAAGTGAACAGTTTGGTAATCTTAAATTCCTGCATATCCCCCGCTCGATTGATCAGCGTATATCGCTTACTGGAATCGTAACTGCCACGCTGAATTTTACCGATCGCGATACGTCCAACGTAATCATTGTAATCAATCGAAGACACCAGCATTTGGAATGGGCCATTGGGATCGCCGTCATGTTGCTCCACTCTTTCTACAATAAGATCGAGCAGAGGTTTCATGTCCTGATTTTCACCTTCCGGCTCGAGTCGGCAGAACCCCTCTTTGGCTGAGGTATAAATCGTAGAAAAATCCAATTGCGCGTCGCTCGCGCCCAGACTCACAAATAAATCGAATACTTCGTTGAGCGCTTTCGCCGGGTCGGCAGCTTTGCGGTCGATTTTATTGATCACCACAATTGGCTTCAGTCCTAGATCGAGCGATTTTTTGAGAACGAACCGGGTCTGCGGCATGGGTCCCTCAGCAGCGTCGACAATCAATAATACACCGTTGACCATTTTCAAGATACGTTCCACCTCGCCACCGAAATCGGCATGGCCCGGGGTATCCACGATATTAATTTTATAATTCTCGTAGTGAATGGACGCGTTTTTTGAAAAGATGGTTATGCCGCGCTCGCGCTCCAATTCGTTACTGTCCATGACACAGGTTTCCACCACCTTATCCTCACGG
This sequence comes from Opitutales bacterium, assembly GCA_963692525.1. Lineage (GTDB taxonomy): Bacteria > Verrucomicrobiota > Verrucomicrobiia > Opitutales > PNEW01 > PNEW01. The sequence goes on along the minus strand of OY829953.1, from coordinate 2,812,717 downwards.
AATGTACCACCCTGCTTGAGAATGCAATCCACCAGCGTGGTCTTGCCATGGTCGACATGGGCAATAATACCAATGTTACGAATTAATTCAGTGCTCATAAATGTGGGGTATTTCTCGAAGGAAATTTTAGTGTGCTAACAAAAGCACGCGTTGAGAATTCAACCAAAAAAATAACTATACTTTATTTTTACTAAAACCCAAGAAAAAACTTTCGGAACTCAAAACCACATTCGACTTACTTGTAAAGAGTTGTCGATTAAAAGATGCTGGGAGCGCGAGCGATTTAAATATTAACTTTCATACACGGCCCAACGCTCACGTAGCTGCTCGGACCATTTCCGGACTGTCTCGCGTGGTCGGCCGTCACGCAGGGGTCGACGACGAAGGTTTTTTTCGAAAGAAAAAAGTTTTTCACGACAGTCCGCAAGCGTAGCATCATAACGTGCCTCACCGGCAAGGTTTTTCGTTTCCCAAGGATCTTCGACCAGATCAAAGAGTTGTTCCAATCCAACAGAATGCGTATCCGGTCCGGGTGGAACGAAATCTTCCTCCTCCTTAGGTCGGTACTCCATGATGTATTTAAAACGCTCCGTGACAATTGCCCGTCCCCAGAAGTTGGACTCCGCATAAACAAAATCACGCCATGGGATTTCACTCTCTTCCGCTGCCTTCGATTCATCCTTTTTACCATCCGTGATATCCGACGCGGTATTTTGGCGACTCCTCTCAATCAGCGGCTTCAGGCTCAACCCCTGGACACCATCGGGAACATCGATGCCGGCGTAGTCGAGAACAGTCGGCACGAGGTCAACGCCAGAGACAAAGTGTTTTGTGTCTAAAACATTTTTCGGTACATCCAGCTGATCATTGAGGTCAGCGATGATAAACGGGACGCGGATGCTTTCCTCGTATAGACTGAATTTCTGAAATGCTCGATGGCATCCACTGGATTCACCGTGATCGGCGGCAAATATAATCAAAGTATTGTTTTTGAAGCGGCTATTTTCGAGAGCGTTCAATATAAGTCCGATCTGCTGGTCTGTAGCTTCGACAAAGCGATGGTGGTTCCAGGTCATGAACCGCCATTGGTCTTCAGTCCAATCACGAATGCCATTAAGGATCGGGGCGTGAATGGCTGTCTCTTCATCCCGGTGCATCACCTTCTGCAGGATAATTTCCCGTTTATCATATTCGAAATTATCAGGTAGAGGGGGGAGATCTTCGGCCGCAAGTATTCCCTGTTCGATCGGTCCGGGTATAGTCGTCTGTTCATGGTTATGCTGGTATTCACAGATGTCATGGGGATTCACCAACCCAATTTGGAGGTAGAATGGCAGCGCTTGGTCATAGCGATCCAGGAAATCAATTACCGCATGCGTAGAAACACGGTCATAGTACTCGCCACCGCACGCGCCAATATCACGCTTACCGGTATAGAGATTGTGAAAACTCTCCCGCATAATACGGTTTTCCACATGCCATTTACCACAATGGACCGCGTGATACCCGTTACGCGTCAAAACCTGGCCCAGGTCCGGGATATCATCGTGCATTCTGCCGCCATTAAAGGGAACACCATTTTCGGAAGTATAGAGTCCAGACACCCAGCTTGCGCGCGCCGGCGCACAGACAGGATCCGCACAATAGCTTTTCATAAAAGAGATCCCATTCATCTGCAACCGATCGATGTGCGGCGTGTGTAGATGTGAATTCCCGTAAGCAGAGACGACGTTCCACGTTTGCTGGTCCGTATTGATAAAAAGGATATTCAGATTGTCGGACATAATATTTTAATCGCTTCGCTCATTTAGGACATAAGTGGCCAACATGGAAGACATGACCGCCACCTCTCCCCTTTCAGTCAGCCACCAGTAGGTAGGAGGAAATCCCCTACCGAATACACAGAATCCGGATAATGTATGCTGAACGCTGCCGCTCGCGAAAATCCAATCTTCGAGGGGACTAATTCGGCAATCATTTTTGAGGATCTCAAGGTCATCGAGTATCGCGAGATGATCCAGGCTACCTTCTTCACTTAACAAGGGGAGGATATCGAACAACGCCCAATTACAAGTGAGTGTTTCATTGTCCTTGATGTTTCCCGCGGCTATGGTGAGCCCACTTGCCGTGGTCACCGATACGTCACGCTCTCCGTCGCTCTTCTCATTGCAAGCTCCCGTCAGGGAGAGAGAAGAATAAGAACCGTCCGCACTGTTCTCCGTGCGAATCTGCCACGAACCGACTAACGGTCTTTCCGGTTTGTTGTCACAGGAAAAATTGAGGAATAGTTCCTCTCCGCTGGTTGTATTCTCATGCTCGATCGTATACTGCCAGACATTCCCGTCATCCAGACTACGCTTGATAGAGACCTGGCCAATATTCAGGCTTTGTTCCTCTCCTTGTTTGAAGCCCCCCCAGAAATTGGGCAGTAAGGTATAACGGTGTGTTTTTGTCCCCGCATTAAAATCGACGGGTGATGTTGAAAGTGCACCGACCAGTATCTGGTTAAATTCTCCCTCGAATTTTTCCTGCGACTTATCTGCGGCGAGCGGAGACGCATAGGTGTAATCGACACTCCAGTGTAGCTTGCTCATTAGCTATCGAAGTCTTCTCAGTTATTTTTCAATTTGCGATCAAAAAAGAATTGCTCCGTTCGGGCAATACCCGGGTTCTGCATTGCGGAGCTGTTGGGCGCGACGTCGGGAACATTGCGAAAATTATTTTTTACCACGACAACGCCGTTCATCGCCGGTGATTGTCCGACGGTGCCAATCATGTAGAGGTTGTTAACATGGATTCTCCATAATTCTTTACCCAATTCCGTCCGCATGTTACGGGGGAGACTATTGCCTTCTTCAAAAATTTCCAGCAAGCGCTTGAGACCTCCGGTGGGCGCCACACCTTTTTGCCCGTTAGTTATATACCAGGTGCCGACGAGTGGCGCGAAACCAGCGCTGGCAACCGGACAGGTCAGCATTCCAGAAGTCCAGGGATTTTCTGTTCCACCGGTTGTCCACATGCTAAGTTGATGTTCATTGGTTGAATGGCGTTTACTGTGATAACTTCGCTCTTCAACACTTAAATGTGTATATATACCGACATCCTTCCAGTGGTTCGCGAGAAGTTCAGCAATACCTTCAAAATTCAACATCGCCTGCCTCAGGACGGAGAGGGTAATAATAAGACGTTCCTTATTGTCAGACCGCAAACGGTATCCGTCACGGTCTTTTCTATCGAGGCCTAATTTGTTCAGAATTTCATTGGCTTTATCCAGATCGCGGACCGCATATTTTTTTTCAAATTCAGGACCGGGATAATACGGATTATCTGGTGTTGCCACGTACGCTCTTGGCTGACCCATGCCCAGAAAAATTGATTCGTTAATTTCTTCTCGATCGATGGCAACAGAGAGCGCAATCCGAAAATCCCGGTTTCTCAGCCACTTTTCTATTTCCGGGTCTCCCTCCCAAGTTTGATTAATAATAATCGCGGCGTCTGATCCACCTGAATTAGGCCAGGTGAGGACGCGATAATTACCTCTTGCTTCTTCCCGTTTGAGAACAGGGACCTTATCCAACAAAACATGTCGAGCCTGCATGTCCACTTCACCAGCTATGACGCGTGCATTGAATACCTCCAGGTTCTCAACGAAGGGGCTTACAATCTTATCGATATATGGCAACTGATTCCCATCTGGATCAACGGCAAAGTAATAGGGATTACGTTCCAAAGAGCATACATCACTCGTAATTGGGGTTACCATTTTCCATGGCCCGACCACCGGCAGGTCATGGTTCTCGAGAGGTGTAGCCATGCGTTTAAAGAGATGCACCCAATTTTTGTTCCCGGCCGCTTTTAATTTATCTTGCAGATCACTTTCGGGGGCATACTTCGGGAGAAACTGCATTAAATAATGCCGGGGAGCGTAGAGTGGACAAGTCCATTCACGAGTGAATTGCCCCCCTATGGCTAATGCGCCAACATTTTCGATAAACATATAGTTTGCTTTATGAAAGGTAAAACGAACTGTAGTCTCATCTATCTTTTCCACATTATACACTTGTCCATCCGCTTTTGTGGGGCTGGGAATTACGGGGTTGATATTTTCATTCAAGGTCACGTCTTCGAAAGCGAAGACGAAATCATCAGCAGTGAACGGCGCACCATCTGACCACTTCATGCCTCGACGAAGATGGAAAGTGAAAGTAGTCCCGTCTTCACTGACATCCCATCCTTTCGCGATGTGAGGCACCAAGGTATAGCCGTCGAGGTCATAGTAAATCAAATGATCGTGTATTAAGCGGTCGAAGTTGTTTCCATCCGCTCGACCGGTGAATCCGCGTCTCCAGGTGCCGCCGTATTGACCGATGCGTTCAATGGTTGGCACAATCAACGGCTCTTCCGGCAGACGCTCTTCCACCGGAGGCAACTCACCTAGTGCAACTCGCTTAGCCAATTCCGGCGCTTCGCTATACCTGGCGGGTAACGGACCCTTATAGACAAAACTAAATCCTTCAGTGTTGACGGCTGATCGTTCAGGCGCGTTCTCTTCGCTTGCTGATGGAGGGTCAATGTTTCTACTGCAACCAAAAGATGCAGTTGTAATCGCAATCATCAATACGATGAACTGTATCTGATAGTTGCCGAGAGTGTGTACATCCAAAACTTTTAACATACCAAGTCTTTGGCGTTTCTAATAGGGTTGGTGATAATGTAAATGTTCCGTTATCGTTAGTTATCAGTATATGTAGTATTATCAATAATCTTCGTCTACCTCTTCGTCTACCTCTTCGTCTACCTCTTCGTCTTCATCCCTATTTATTTACAGCCTTAATAAGGTGGAGCGGGCTGTCCCTAGCGCGCTTCTTTGAATTCGACAGACCATAACGCGCTAGGGACAGCGCGTTCCACCTAAAATCACAATATTATCTGTATTTGCTTGTGACGCAGACGAAGAGGTAGACGAAGACGAAGCTTGATGAAAAAACTTGTACACATCCTCTGCTCACAGGACACCTTGTAATTTCCCACGCCAAAAGGCGTCCAGCCAGAAGACCACAGTTCGTGTTGCAAAAATGGGCAACGACGGATTATCCCGCCGTGAAGGAGGCATCTGCTCCCGATGCGTGAAAATGTATTCATCTAAAAGCAAGGGTTTATAGTCGTCCGCCTGTGTTTCTGCCACGTTTGATAAAAGCTCTTTTCCAACGCTCCCGGCTTCGTCATCGTAACCCAATTCCTGAATCAACATTGCCAGGCATGCCATTTGTGCCGTCGAGGCGGGATGCCGCGCGTCAGTTTTCCAGTAGTCGAAGTGATCCACACTATCTGCAGGACCCGGTTCATACTTTTCGATGCGCCCATCGTCCTTGAAGTATCCCATACCTATACACAAGCCGTCCTCTTGCACCGTGCTCTTCGCCGCGCGCCAGCAATCCTTGATGAGACGGGACCAATCGGTTTCATCGATCAGCTCTGTCTCACGCATGAAGTAATCGCAAATCTCCGCCCAGTGGTAGAGTTCCTTGATCTCTCCTCGTGGCCCGCGATGCATTTGCACCCCTCCATCCGCTATTCCTTTCCGTACGATCCTTAAGCATTCATCGAGCAACTTTTTGTCGCCCGATACTTGATAGGCAATATGCATCCCAATGGGTATCTTCAGGGCTTCACTCGGTGAAGATATTTTATTGGCCGTAAAAGGGGGCATATTACTATCGAAGACATTCCATTTTTCACCCAGGTAGTCGTAGTTGTAATCGTGACGGATCCACCAATGCGCATGAGCATGAAGTGCTTCTTCAATCTCCTTTTTCTCGGAGTCATCTGCCAGATGCTGGTAGTAACGCCACAGAGCAATCACGGGTGAATATGCCTGATCTACGCTTGTTTCAGTATAATTCTTATCGATGGCGTAATCTCCTTTCAATGCCCCATAAGGTTTCGGCCAGTATCCTTTCTCTCTCTTGGTACCTTCCCGGTAGGGATAAAGGCTGGCTTCGTAGGCGCGTCGCGCATCGTTTCTCGCACCGGAATCCCCCGTGGCAAGTGAGCGCCAGACTTGGGCGTTGAGGTAACGATTACCGACATAATTGGCGTCCTCATACATAACATAGGCGGGAGTTCCGGCCAGGGGGTGCCACTTTTGACCGGCAGCTTTACGACGTTTAGTTTCGTCCCGCTCGTGCTTCAGGTGTTCATCTTTAAGTGGCTTGCGATCCGGAGACGTCAACTGGTGACGTATAAGGCCATATTCGTCCATCGCGTCATCCAATACTATATGGTTAAAAGAAACTTCATATTCATCAAGTGTCATTTACCGGTCTCCCTTTATTTTTTGCAGTTGTATCCGTTTTTAATTCAATAATTTTGGTTCATCAGTAACTTGCTTCATACTTATTTCAACAATGAAAATTTTCGCCTCAGATAAATGATTATGACATTGCGTATCCATTATTGAAATCCCCATACTTTTTCCACCGCCCAATAAATAATCTGAGCTCAGGAATTAAATGAAACTAAAAAAGTTTTTACCCGTAACGTCAGCATTGCTGATTTTTCCCTTATTCCTGCAGGCCGCACCTCAAGACCAGGAAGTATTTCTCGATTTTGAAGGGGCAGAAGGATCGGGTCAATTCACCCTCGGTGAACCGCCGAATGATATTCTGTTTGTTGGCTTCACGATAGAGACCTTAGAAGATCCAACGCTATTACACTCAGGAACAAAAGCTTTAACCCTTGGTCCCGGCCAGGAAGGGCGAATTGTAAGTAACCGAGGTATTAATACGATCGAATTTTACGCAGCCGAGTCAACAGGGGGTGGTAAAATCGAGATCAGAGGTGAATTCAATTCAGGCGGAGACGGCGCAGGGGCATTACCTGGCGTAACCACCGTGATTGGCGATAATGGAGTGGTCGAGGGACTGCCGGCCAGCATCAGCCCCGGTTCCAATCCTCCATTGCAAAGCTTCGTCGCTGACAGCGGCAATGTTTTTGACGGTACCGATCTGGAATTTATTGAAGGTATAAAAGAGGTTAAGATCCTCAATGTTTCAGGTAAATTTTCCATCGATGATCTAGGCTACACGATTACGGATAAACCTTCCAATAATAGCGTCTACACCCGTTTTGAAGAGTTTGGGGTTGGATCAGGTTTATTGGATCCTATTACTCTTGGGACATCGCCCCATTCTGTTACCTTCGATGGAGGCAGAATTATTGCATCTGTATCGTGCGCTTGTGCTCACATTCACTCGCAATCTCAAGGTTATGCGATTGATAATGGTGAAGAGGCGACGATCACTTTTGAAACGCCGGCATATGAAGTAGATTTTTACGCCTCAAATGTAGTGAGAATCGGTATCCAAGATCCCGACGGTTCATTTGAAGTCTATGATACTAACGATAACCTGATCGGAACTTTCACTAATTTTGGGAGTGGTCTTGATCCGCAATTTAAACCCAATTTTTTTACCGTCAATGCCGTGGAATTAGGAGCCCCCGGTGGCATCGGCAAAATTATATTAAAAGATAATCCAACGCTGAACGATGATGTATTGAGTAAAACAGGTATCGACGATTTTGGATTTACCCCTATCGGTGCACCGGGCACCGGGTCCGAAGGTCCACCCACCGCTAATGCCCCCTCGATCACCATCCAGCCCGCAAGTCAGGAAATCGCGTCCGGCGTTTCAGCCGGCTTGTCCGTTACCGCCAGCGGAGACGATCTTACTTACCAGTGGTTTATCGGAATAAGTGGTCACGACGATACCCCCATTGCAGGGGCGACCACTGGCAACTTAGAAACGGGTGCGCTCACCACGAGCACAAATTTTTGGGTCCAGATTACTAGCGCAGGAGGAACCGCTGACAGTGAAACTGCGGTCGTCTCTGTTGCGGCACCCTCTGTGCCCCTCGTGCTTGACGGCGCAGGTGATATCGCCGCAGAAAACATTCAGCATCCAAATGGTAATGTATTTGATCAAATTCTGTTAACCGGAGAGTCCATCCAACTTCAGGCGAGACCGAATCAGATTACACGGGTATCGTTCATGGACGAAACTGAGGACATTGTGCAGGTTGAGTTCTCGGGTACTGGGAGCTTTACCGTTACCCTGGACCCCACCACTTTTCTAGCTCCGGCCATTCCCCCGCGATACAACCAAGCAGTAGAGTACGTAACGGGTAAACCGAGTGTGATCATCGATGGAGCGGCCGCGAATACCTTCTTCAGTATCTTCACCGTAGGCTCGATCAACGCGGTGAACCAGGCCCTCTTCCCCGAGGGACAGGTCTACGACGCACAGGCAGACATCACCCTGGTTGAAGTTGTCAATTCCACGGGCATGGGCGGCATGCAGCTATCGAACACCATGTTTAGTGGAAGCACGGGCAAGGTCGGTGTCGATGCGCGCGGGGTACCGATCGCGGTACGATTAACGATAGGTGATATCGATGCCAGCGGCGACGCTGTGCCACACCTTTTGTTTGGTGAAGGATCCTTCACCGTACCTGCGGGCAACCCCGGGTTGCGGATCACCGGTGGTGACCTTTTGCAGACAAACGGTGCCGCGGTCGTCGTCGCGGAGAGTGGATCGACAACGACCGGATTCGATACCCTGATCACACAGAACAATTTTAAATCGGACAATACCCCTCAACCGACATTGAGTATCGATGCCACTTTCGCCAATGAGGACGGGGATCCAATCGAGGTTGTGCCAGAAGAATTGACGATTCAGTGATCGGGAGATCTCAGGCATCGCCTTCGGTACGGACTGCGGACTGCAAATGAAGCGGACGCGACGGAGCGCGTCCCTCCATAAGATTATCCGTGTTATTGCATTACCGCATACACTTGTGTCCGCTTATACCCGTTTCCTCATTTAGCCTTCGACCTTAGACTTTTGACTCTCTCTCCCTATCCCATCTATTCTTTTTCGAGAACGACCAGGAGCCTTGTTGCAAATAAAAAAGGCAGACAATCACAAAGCTTGTCTAATCCTCGCATCACGGGATAGGTAAAGTTGGGATAGAGTTGCGGTTTGGAATACCCTCCCGATGCCACATACGAAATTGCTGAGAGTCGCTTTTTCGCGACAATATCCCATTGCATGAAATACTGCTTCCACTCTTTTTTAAAGAACACCCGCGAAGCATTTCCTTGTGCCGCATAGTAATCGATATCATTCGGGTCCCAATCCTCCGGGGCAAACCACTCTATTGGCTCTTTCGCCCCTATAGGTTCATGATGAAATAATCCATAGAGAATGTAACCTAATAAACTTAAACAGGGGTCGAAAATAATTATGCGCCCACGAGGCATCAACACTCGATGAAATTCTTTAAGCGCGGTACCGGGATAACGTAAATGATGGAACACATCGAAAAGTATTAAATCGGATACTTCATTATCTTTAAACGAGAGTTGAAATGCATTTTCTTCACGATCTATCCATGGATTAGGAAACAGGTCCGTCCGCAAGCAATGTGGGACTACCTCTTTGATATTTCCTATCCCCGATCCCAGTTCTACAACCTGGCCAAGAGGTAGGTTAGCAAGATGCTCAGCAATTAAGCGGTGAAAATCTTTATAGATCTGCCTCAGTAAAGGTTTATTTTCCCAATACTGGAGGTTCTGTTGAATTTCCTCATTATGTTGCTCGATTTCCATCCTTTTAGCGTTAGCTATGACAACGCTTTCTTGTTTCGACGAAGATAGGATTTATCACACTCTCTGCAACATAGATATTTTAAGTTGGGGTTGGGTATTAAGAGTCCCCTCCTTGTATAGAATCGCCGACTGAAATAATCTGACGATTAAAAGGAGTCAAAAGGTTATAACGATGAATGATCCAAGACGGTTAGACATTAATCAACCAACTACTCTTCGCTATAGCGTTCCAAGGCAGAAAGCTATCAATTAAAGTCGTCCTACATTGGGGTAATTAAATCTGATCACATTTGCCTCTCCTCTTGTCATTGCGAGAAGCAGCGCGACGAAGCTACCGAGCGGAGCGACATCTTCCATTCCAGACGAATTGTCATTGTGCATTCGAATAAAAGGAACCACTCAAGTGTTTCCCATGAGGGTTCATCTGTTCAATTTAGGCATACGTTCAAGTGAGAGTAAACCCTAACATCCTGAGACATTACTTACGCAACCGACATCCCCCTGGATTGCTTCGCTTCGCTCGCAATGACAATTATGATCTATCCCTATTTCTTTCTTGTGAATCTTGTGCCTTTGAAAGATGTTGTCTCGCAGTCACAAGCCTCGGTAGTGGCTATTCTCCAATCGACATTTGCAACGAGAACCGTAACTTCATAAGCTTAAAGTCTAATACTTTTTATAAAGTAACCCTATGAAAATTACTGATATAAAACCTTACCCTGTCTGGGTCGGAAGGCGCAACCAAATGCTCGTCAAGGTTGAAACCGATGAGGGGATATACGGATGGGGAGAGTCGGGACTATCCAGTCGCGAATTAGCTGTCGCAGGTGCAGTCAAGCATTACCGTGAGTTTCTCATCGGCCGAGATCCAATGCATATTGGCGCGCTGTGGCAGGAAATGTACCGCTGCCAGTATTTTGAGGGCGGCCGTGTTCTTACCGCGGCTATCTCGGCAATCGACATCGCCCTTCATGATATCGCTGGCAAGGCACTCAATGTCCCTGTCTATCAGCTGCTGGGCGGGAAACAACGGGATTTCGTTCCCTGCTTTGCGTCGACACCCTTGCACTTGGGTCCTCAGCTCTTCGATGATGTAAACTCATTACTCGAAAAAGGATGGAATGTAATTCGGACATCTTTTGCGGATAAACAGAATGGCATTTTTGAACCACGCGAATCCATCGCTCCAACCGCTACCTGGTTAACCAAACTGAGAGAGGCCGTAGGCAATGAGCCGGTTCTCGGTATTGACTACCATCACCGCTTGAATGTAGCAGAGGCCGCGTCTTTTTGTCAGCGAATGCCTTCAGGCACAATTGATTTTCTGGAGGAACCCATCCGCGATGAAACTCCAGAAGCCTATGAATCACTCAGAACAATGACCGATGTCCCCTTTGCTATTGGTGAAGAGATATCAAGCAAATGGCACTTTCTTCCCTACATCGAACGGGGCATTACAAATTTTGCGCGTATCGATATCTGCAACGTTGGCAGCTTCACCGAAGCGATGAAAGTAGCAGGCATGGCGGAAGCTCATTACATCGAACTCATGCCACACGATCCACTGGGGCCCATCTGTACGGCAGCGACGATTCAACTGGCGGCCGCAGTGCCAAATTTTGCCTGGCTGGAGGCACAAGCGTTACCAAAAGATCAGAGCTCAGCTGATGATGATATCTTTCCCTTGCAACCTAAATTAGAGGGGTGCCGATTTCCTGTGCCTGAGGGGCCCGGGCTGGGTATAGAAGTCAATGAAGATCTGGCTACCAAAGAACCCTTTAAATTTTGGGAGGCACCTCATATTTATCGGAGCGACGGTTCTTTAAACAACTGGTAAAGGCATTTTACGCCATTCTCTTGCCGTTTCCTCTAAAATTACCAATATAGGGTTATAACCCTATATTTAACTATATTTTTACCTATTTTATCTTGATAAATTAAATGCAGTACCTATATTGTATTAAACTGAGAGGAATATTTCATAAAAATATAGTATCTAACTCGCTGCAAATTTTCTAAATTCCGTAATATTTAATGAATAATGCCATTCGACATTTTACTAATGACGAGTTCGGCATTCCCGTTATTTTATCAATCCAAGCAATAACTAGCCCAACAGCGCATGATTGTGCCATGGCCAAAACCTCCTTCAGAGGGGCTTTGATGAACATGAGATTCACACTTGAAATGTATCCTTTTAGGGGTAATATGTAACGTCCCAATAATTTGTAGCACTTAACTTTCTCTCAATGATTGCTTGGCCTAAGTCTCACTCCCTGGAAAAAGGTTACACCCTAGTGGAAATCATGGTTGCTGTCGTGATCATTGGAATACTCGCAACTTTTTTAATACCGGCGACGAACAAATCGAACGAAAAAACTCAATCCACTGTATTGATAAATGATATTGCTGAATACACCAATGCCTTTGAATTCTATAATACTGAACATGGCCAATGGCCCCCCACTGCGGGTTTGAATCAAATTCCAACTGGTATGGAAGGTTATTTGCCGGGTAAATACGCGATGGGTGGTGGACAGGGCAGTGGGTATATATGGCTGAAGCCCATAGCGACTTTAAGATTGCAAAAACCCAACGCCAACCTCGCGGTCATGATAGAGATGGATGAACATATAGATGACGGCGATTTGTCTTCAGGTCGATTTCAGAAAAAAGGGGCAATGAACTACGAGCTTCAGTTTGAATAAGTAAACAATTTTTTTCACGATTTTAAGCTACGAGAAATATTGACCTCACTTTGAAGTTTATTTTATTTTTATAAAATATAAAGCTTTGTTGGATAGCACGGAATAACAGTCAGTCGAAATATTCCGTAGAGGGTTTATTTTAAAATTCATTATAATGGAAACACTCACCGTACCCGATAACGTCCGAACGCTGATCAATGAGCGTTATAAGCTTAATCTGGCGAAAGAGATGCAAGTTCAACTCTTTGAAGAGATAAACGGCGATCTCAAAGAGATTGAAAGTTCCTATAATTTCCTCGACCGGACATTCAGCTTTTTAGGTTCACGTAAAAGAAAAGATTCAGAGATGGTGGAACTGAAAAAGCAATTGAGAGAGGAAAAAAGGTTTTTAACTAAAATAATCACGAAAGCAAAAAACCTTAAAGACCGAATAGATTTGGAAATTGGGATGATTTTATCAGATTCCGATGAAGAGTACCAAGAATCGGAGTCCATTAAAGCGAATTATAAAGATATACATTCCAGTTTTGAGAATGTTAAATCCAAAGTTACGAATCTGAGCAGACTTATCGGAAGCGCGCGGAATACGATGACCTCAGATTATGACCAGAAAAATAAAACATTTTCAGATACCGCTCAGCATGAAATGGATCGTGCCTTTAGGGCGGCTGAAGCGCTTCAAGATGAAGAACAGATTTATAATTCAATTGCGGAGAGACATAGTGTAAGTGTTCGCGGTACGCGGTATCATGCAATTACCATACCACGCCTGAATTTAAAGTCCTACTATAGAGAAATCATACAACAACAAGAAGGATCAAGTATAGCTGATATACAACAGACTTTCGATAATTTGCTCGATTCTCTGGATACACTCTGCAATGAAGATTTTAAGGCAATCGAAAATGAAATAAACGCAGCTGATAAAAACCATGCTTCGGTAACTAACGGCTATGTCCGTGAAGTGATGAAGACCGTAGATTTCAGCAATTGAATTTCATAGGCGGAGCTAATCGGACAAGCGCCCGCGCTCAACTCTTCTTTTTATTTATTTTTTCTCTTCAAGCGAGAGCATCAGTTTCGCATATACCCTGGCTGTTTGCAGTATGTTGCGAACTTTTGCCCGCTCATCTACCCCGTGGTTTAATTTGCCACCTGGACCGTAACCCACGGTTATTATTTTACTGTTCACAAAGCGATTCATATCGGTAAACCCGTCACAAACATTGAATTGAGTACGACCGCCCAGCACTGAACTAACAACGCGGGAAAATGTTTGGGGAAAGTAACTGCTGTGATCAACAAGACAGGGTTTGATTTCTAAGAGGCTTGATGTTTTCACGCGCAGATCCGGTATTTTTCTCTTCGCTTCATTGATCACCCTTTTTATTTCCCTCTCACCATCGCGCAAGGAATCGCTGGGAATAATGCGTCTATCGATTGAAAAACTCGCATGAGACGGAACAGTATTCACTTTAGCGCCCAAACCGACATCAAATACACCACCTATATTTATTGTGGGATGCATTTTACGGCCGTTAGGAGATACATAGCTTCGATTTTTCAGATTTTTTTTCCAACGGTTTAAGTGGACGACCAGGGCCGACATTTTTTCAAAGGCGTTAATCCCATTTTGTGGATGCGCAGCGTGAGCAGATTTACCGGTAATCACCGACTCCAGCCAAAGCACACCATTATGTCCGCAACCAATCGTTTTGCCACTACCCCCTTCGCAGACGACGGCATAGTCCGGGTTAATCAGCTTCTTCTTGACCATATAACCAGCTCCCAGTTCACCGCCTGTTTCTTCATCCGCGGTAAAAGACACTTCTACATTTATCCCTGGTACTTGCTTACATTGAATCACCGCTTGAATAGCAAAACAACAAGCCGCAATGGCGCCTTTCATGTCCGCCGCACCCCGACCGAAAATCCACCCGTCATTAACTCTCGGGTTAAAAGGCCCATATTTCCATTCACCCGAGACAGGAACCACATCATAGTGAGCATTAAAATGTAGTGTCTTCGTCGCACCGGTATTCCATCTCCCAATTAAGTTATAACGGGGGTAATTCATTAAGTGGGGTGTTACTTTTTTCTGCTCATTTATTGGGACACGAATGACCTGGGTTTTCATACCCATCGATTTAAGTTTTGTATTGAGATAGGACACACACTGCTGATAGCAGTCTCCGGGGGGATTCACGGTTGGAATCTGAATTAATCCTTGAAGGAATTTAACACACTTTCCCTCACACCTGCTCAGATAGGAAGATACCTTTTCGAAATCGGTTTCAGGTGCTGCCTTCAATGACATTTATATTTCCCAATTGCTCTACCATCCATTACTCGCTCCCCATAAGATGGAGTTAGCTGTTGTATGTAGAGACATCTCACTCCCGTCAAGAGTGAGAATATGAATAGCTTAGTTACGCTTCAGCTAACCCAACGCCTGTTGGATCAGCCTATTAAGGATTGTCCTCCAGAATAAAATAGTAACGGTCAGCGGCAATTTTCCGGAATTTCCCCGTCGAAAGATCGCCATCATCGTAACTATCTTCAATATCCTGCATCTGCTGAGAGGTAAAGTCAGGGCCAACAACGCCTAATCCTGATTTAATACCAAAAGAGTCTAATTCCACATCCCAAACTCCACCAATGGGTGTGTTCCCAGTCCACTTCGCAGTGCTAATGTAAGCATCCCAACCCGTGGGGACTGAACCACTACCGGAATCTTCGAGATAATCTCCAGTTTCTATCATATAGGTATCTGCTGCATCCGAGAATACACGTAGATCATTGAGAAAGGCAGTTCCTCGCGAAAGCACTCTCGTTCTATTAAAAGCGGGGATGGCAAACGAGGCTAAGAGCCCGATGATAACGACAACGATCATCAACTCGACCAAAGTAAACCCCTGTGATTCAAAATCTTGTCTCTTTTTCATATATGCTGAAATATCAATTAATTAAGTATAATAATCAATTATTAGTATACCTTAAACTCTCGCCATGTCGATAGCATAATTACTTCTCCATTAGACGATGCCCATTAAAAAATTTTAACCTCAACAAAGGGTTTATTACACTGATATCCCGCATTTTGGGGACTTGTAAAATTTGAAGTTGGGATATAATTTCTTATTCGTATATAATCTTGATCAAAGAGCAAAGCGCATAAAAATGAGGATGTAGTCATGGAAACAAAAACCAAAGCGGTAAAATCGACGGAGTCATTGGCAGCAGAGATCCGTGAAGAGGGGTGGTGTTTAATCGAGGATGTATTACCTGAAGAATGTATTGCACCTATCAGAGATGAACTAATCACTATCGGACAGGGCGAACCTGAAAACAAACCTTTCACTCGAGTCACTGATGGACTTACCATTTATTGCGCTTCTTCCATAAATTATATTCCGTCCTTTACCGAATATCTCGCGGATCCCCGAATGACCGCCTTGATAGAATATTTATTCGGCCCTCATTTTCGCGTTTGTGCCACCTCTACCACGAATAATATACCCCATAGTGATCGTAAGGAGTGGCATGGGGATCAACCGTTCGCGGGAAACTATGCGGGGCATATTGAAAGTCCCTACACTGATACTGTTTTAATGACCATTACCACAATCTGGATGCTTGACCCCTTTAAAGAGGAAAACGGCGCAACCCACCTCGTGCCGCGCAGCCATAAACGAGATACAAATCCTTCCTATGGTGAAAAACCCAGTTTTGAACCTTTTCCCGATGAAATACAAGTGACCGGATCTGCGGGTAGCGTCCTCGCTTTTGACAGTCGTATGTGGCATGCGGGCGGAGCGAATAATACGGATGAGCCCCGTGTCTCCATGGTTGCCCGATACGCGCCCTGGTGGATGAATCAGAATATATACCTACCAGGATCGACAGAACAGAAAATTGTTAATGATGACCCCAGGCAAAGGCTTATCCAATACCCCCCAATGCCTCTGGATGTTTATGAAAGTCTTCCAGAAATAGCTAAACCCCTCTTCAGACATGCTGTTCGCATGTGATAATGGAGGGCCAAAGATTTTCTATTAGATATTTCCTTATCCCTGCTCTTTTAACTCTAATTAAATGGTGGAACGCGGTGTCCCTACCGCGTTTGCATTGTGTTAAACAGGAATTAAGAAGCGTGCTAGGTACCAACCTTCGCCAAGGCTATGGCTGGCAGGCAGCCCGCTCCACCTAATTATTTATTTCCTGCAGCACTTCAGTTATACTAGCATCCAAAATAGAAACAATATCATCGGCCTGACTTTCAGTCAGGATTAGAGGGGGGCCGATTGATAACCAATGAGGATCGCAGCGTAGCAAGAGCCCATTATCTAAGGCGCGTTTTCCAATTAACGTGGCAATCGGAATATCATCCGAAAACTTTTCTTTTGTCACCCGATCACGAACAAACTCGATACCAAAAAACAATCCCCTCCCTCGAATGTCGCCGATAATTTCATGCTTGCGAAGCCCCTCCAGACCCTCGCGCAAATGGCTGCCCACTTTACGGGCATTTGCGCACAAATCCTTTTCGATAATCTCCGCTATCGTCGCCAATCCAGCCGCGCAGGCGATGGGGTTACCTTCATATGTATGACCTGACACCAAGCCCGGATTTGTCTCCTCATCTCCCCAGAATTTATCCGCAATGTGTCTTCGGCAAAGCACCGCGGAAAGTGGCATGTATCCACCAGATAAACCCTTGCCCAGGCAAATCACATCAGGAATCACTCCGAATGTTTCAGCAGCAAACATTTCTCCCGTGCGCCCCATCCCGGTAATTATTTCATCAAAAATCAAAAGCACGTTATGTCGGTCACAAAATTCTCGTAATTGGGGAAGATATTCAGGGGGAGGATCAATGATGCCGCCCGTATGCCCAATCGGTTCAACAATGACCGCGGCGACGGTATCAGGATCTTCCATAATAATGGTATCTTCAATCAAGCCGGCACAGGTGATATTACAACTGGGGTATTCCTTACCAAAAGGACAGCGATAGCAATAGGGAGGGAATACATGAACAAAGCCTGCCGCCAGCGGCTCGGAGTCAACACGACGTGAAGTTAATCCGGACGCGGACAGGGACCCCATTGTGCACCCATGCCAGGACTGGTAGCGCGAGATTACCTTAAACTTGTTAGGATTACCGTTAAGTTTATGATACTGGCGCGCCATTTTAAAAGCGGTTTCGTTTGCCTCCGATCCCCCACAGCAGAATTTGACCGCGCTTAAATCACCGGGGGCAATTTCTGCCAGTAAATTGGCTAATTGAACAGCTAATGCATTCGTGCCGTGTATGATCGGGGCAAAGGACATTTTGTCCAACTGGTCCTTAATCGCTTCAATCACCCGTCGGTTATTATGGCCAACCGAAGCGACAAAAATTCCTGCTATGCCATCAAGGTAACGTTTTCCATCAATATCCGTATAATAAACCCCATCGGAACTACTCATTACAAAAGGGTCCTTCACAAATTCCGTCATCTGAGAGCGGACAAAAATCTGCCGTAGATATCTTTCTTCGAGGGTTTGTTTCTCAGTAATTATATCACTCATCGCCGTTACCACAAAATAGAATAGCCGTTAAAGCGTAAGTAAGTGCCACCCTCTTCAACTCGTCAATCGAAACTTCTTCATTTACGGTGTGCGCCCCTATTGCATCGGGCCCATGGGTTATCGCCGGAATCCCTGCTTTCTCGATAAAGTTATTCCCATCATCCAAAAAGGGTTTGGCCCCCAGCGGAAGAGATTGGCCCGCAATTTCCTCATAAGCTGACTGAAAAGCCGGCAACAACGGATGATCCTCATTGAGTTCATAGGGATCTAAGAGGGAATTAAATTCACCCTTCACTTTTACACCTTTTTCTTTCCCTACTTCTTTAAGTATGTCTTGAAATTGCTTTTCAACATTATCCTTTAAAGTACCGGGAAGCCAACGACGGGTGCCCTGGAGTTTGAATTCAGTCGGTGATTGATTATAAATTTCTCCTGAACTTACCTGCCCGATAAAAATACTTTCACGTGCACCTAACGGGTGCGTCAATTTTGTTAATTGCTTATCTAATTCCATAAACCGGGTGATGAGATCCGCACCTGCTGCTATGACAGAGGGCTGCTCCAAACCTCCCTGAACCTCGTGCACCGGTTTTCCTTCCCGCGTGATACTGACTTCGAAAATCGCCATGCCTCGCCCCAGGACGGGCAAACAATGCGCAAGGTATTCTGGGATCAGAACACCGTCCCCGACATAACCTTGATCAATAAGGGCTTTTACCTGTCGGCCATCTCCCCAGGGAGCTTCATGGTGATCATGGGCGGTCAAAATTATTTTACCTGATTTCAATAATCCCGTGTCGCGAAGGACACGCAGTGCTTCACACATCGCGGCAACTCCCCCTTTCATATCCGAAGCGCCACTCCCGTACAACTTACCGTCTTCTACTCGGGGCTCAACAAACGGCAAATGAACGGTATCCAGATGACCGTTAAACTGTAGAGTTTTACCGGGTTGACCAGAATCGAAACTCACAAACACCGCCGGAGACTCGGGCCAATTGGCATCGGGCCGCTCGACTATAAATCCATCCTCCTCCAGTATTTCTGCCAGTTTATCAGCTGCGCCCTTTGCACTTAAAGTGGGACTGGGAATGCCAATGATTTTTACCGCAGTATCGACTAAGCGCTCTACCTGAATCGCCGCGTTTAACTGGTCCTGTAAACTATTACTCACTTAAATCTAATCATATGAATATTCACTATTGGGCAATAATAGAATGTAAATATATCACTTTTCCTGTGCTCTACCGGTCATGGGAACGAATTGAACGGGAATTATATCTTTAGTTTCTAACCCCTCATCTGTTTTGGTATAAACTTTTAATTCCTGATAAATATCGCCGACGGGAATAACAAGTTTTCCCCCTTTTTTTAACTGCTCAACCAGGGGTTGAGGGAGGTAGGGAGGCGCAGCAGTAACGATGATTCCATCGAAAGGTGCCGCTTCGGGCCAACCTAGATAGCCATCTCCTGCTTTTACTTGAATATTACTATAACCTAAGCGCTTAAAAGTTTCCTCCGCGCTTTTGGCAAGGGCGGGAATAATTTCGATCGTGTAAACCGTATCGACTAATTCAGCGAGAATTGCAGCCTGGTACCCCGACCCCGTGCCAATTTCAAGAATACGATCTGTGGGTTCAGGATCTAACAATTCCGTCATTAAAGCGACAATATACGGTTGCGAAATCGTCTGCCCTTTCCCAATTGGTAAGGGGTGGTCATCGTATGACTGCCAGCGATAAAGTAAGGAAACAAATTCGTGACGGGGAACTTTTCCCATAATTCTTAAAACCTCGGGATTCAATATCCCTCGTCGCTCCATTTGCGTCTCAACCATCTGATGGCGCTCTTTAGTATAAGTATCTGCCTCTCCATCGGTGGTCGAATAATCGCGTGCAACGAATAACGAGAGGGAAATGACGAATAAAATAATACACCCAATTAACCAGCCGCGTCTCATACTTATTTTTACGTTCGAAAACTTATTAATCGAATTAAACTCTAAATTAGCGCGAGCGCCTTAGTCATTCCTACCGTCCATCCCCCATCAACATTGTAGGCAGCACCGGTGACAAAATCAGCTTCATCACTGGCCAGGAACAAGGCTACTGCGGCGACGTCTTCCGGCTGTCCTATTCGACCGGCTGGAGCAATTTTACCCGCAAACTCACGTCCCTCAGGATTTTCAGTTAAGTACGGCATCGACATCGGTGTTTCAATCCAGCCGGGGCAGATACAGTTCACCCTCACCTTATCCGGACCGTGATCCACAGCCATCGCCCGCGTCAATTGCAAGGTTGCGCCTTTAGTAGCGCAGTACCCGGCGATGTCTGATTCCGCATAAAAACTGTTCACCGACGCGGTGATAATAAAAGACCCACCCCCTGATTCTATCATTATGGGAATTCCATATTTCCCTAAAAGGAATGCACCTTTCACATTAACCGCAAACAACGCGTCCCAATCCTCTTCCGTTAAATTAATAACTGAACCATCTTTCATGATCGCCGCGTTGCTGAAAATAACATCGATGCGTCCATACTGGGATGCTACAGATTCCACGAGTGCTTTAACCTGTTCCGAAGAACTAACATCTGTGGTTATAGATTGTAATGAGCCTTTCCCTTTTTCTGACCCTGTATTTACAGTTTCTTTTAACCCCTCTTCATTAATATCAACCGCCACGACCCTGGCCCCTTCCTCAGTAAATTTATGCGCGGTGGCTCGACCGATCCCGCTCGCTGCCCCCGTGACGATAGCTACTTTTTCTTTCAGTCTCATTCCGATCCTATCCTTGATAATATATTAGTTTCTAAGATACAAAGAATTTTAAGTTTCCTTATATGCAGACGCCTCTGCGGTCTCGAGCATATCCAGTTCTTTGAGGCGACGCACCCAGTACTGATGACGCGGATTGTCGATAGAACGCCAGTAGTCGGGGTAGAACTGGCCACCAAAATGAACGGCCTGACGTTTATGCATATTATGCATAATGCGTTGAATATTATCTAACGCATAGGGTGTCTTTGGATCCTCAGTAAACATGACAACTCCCAGTCTTCGACGTTTACCCCCATTATATGAAGCATGCCAAAGGGGATTGCCAAAAGCGACAACATCCCCGGGTTCTAATTTGAAGACATAGGCCGGCATTTCATCGGGGGGTATTCCGTACTTTTCACAAGTATCTATTCCGGCTGTCTCATCGTTTATTTGATTTGAGAAAGAATCGTGATGGGACCCAGGAATCACACGCAATGCCCCATTACTTTCATTGAGCGGATCCGGATAAATTGCGAATTTCACCGCCCGGTATTTCGAGGTAACCTGGTCCGTGTGCCATTGCGTGTCACCATAAAACCAGGCCGCATCAGACCATATTCCAAGAACATCAGTGCCTAAGAGTTGTTCGGCAGCATCGACAAGACGGTGGTCATCCAGAAGAGAACATATGAACGGGGTGTCATGATCCATTAGAGGTACACATATTTGATAATCCAAACCATACTCGTTTAAATAGACTTTACGCCTACGCCCTCTCACTTGCTTCCCCTTATAATGCTTGAGCCACTCCTCTATGCCTGAATTAAACTCGCGATTGTAGAGAACCATATCATCAGGCGATAAGAGCTGCCGAAAGATTAAGAACCCAAAAACACGGTAAAAATCCATCTGCGCTTCAGTTAATTTCATCTTAACTAATACCTCTGCGTTTATTTATGTGGCTGTTAGATTTTGAAGTCAATGGGGATCTATTTGAATTTCGATTTACGATTGGGAGATGTCGGGATTTGCCCTCGGTAGCGAATGGCGAATGTTTCAGTGTTGCTTTACCTTGATTTATAATCCTATTACTCTTGGCATTACAGATAGTGTGACTCAATATAACTGCCGCTAACATAAAGTGAAATATAATCTATGATGATTAATATTTAAATCGAGGATAACCTATTATGCAGATAACACACCCCTACGAAAACTTAAATGGCGGCTCCTGGCTTCGCGGTAATTTACACACCCATACAACGAGCAGTGATGGTAACCGCGATATTCAGGATGTAATAAACACTTACGCGGACCTCGGTTACCAGTTCCTCTCCATATCCGATCATGACATTTTTACCGACTCCACAATTTATGAAAACTTAGATGACAAGGGACTTGTACTTATACCGGGAAACGAAATCAGCAATCGGGGTCAGCATTTATTACACGTAAATGGTGATCGTCTCATTGAACCCCATGCCGATCGACAACGTGTGATCGATGATGTAATTTCTACTGAAGGTTTTATCGTCGTTGCCCATCCGAACTTTACTTCTGATTTCAATCATTGCCCATTTGAACTATTGCAACAATGGACGGGTTACGTTGGCATGGAAATATTTAATGCGACGGTGGGGAGGTGCGAAGGCAGCCCTTACGCGACAAATAAATGGGATATGCTCCTGTCAGAAGAACGTCGCCCCTGGGGTTTTGCCCATGACGATGCGCATTTCATGCCGGGAGATGTTGATGTAGGTGTCGGATGGAATGTGGTTTATTGTGATTCATCTAATGCTGAAAATATTGTAACGTCTTTGCGAGATGGACGTTTTTATTGTTCTTCGGGCGTTGTCATAAATTTCATTCACGTCGAAAACCTGGAAATCTCCATCGGATGTGAAAATGCCAGTAAAATAGTTGCCATTACCAAAAATGGACGTCGCGTGGCAAAGAGCGATAGCGGTGCAATAAAACTGGATGTATCCGAATTATCCGGTTATGTGCGGTTTGAGTGTTGGGGTGAGGGGGAGAGCAATGCCTGGACCCAACCCTTTTTTCTCGAATGAGTTGTGCCCCGAGAATAAAATACAAATCGTTTTAATCGATTGAATCGAATTCAGCTAAAGGAATAAACGATGTTTAAAGTAACCCAGGATCGGGTAATGCCTACCACCACGACTGGTTCTTATCCCAAACCGAACTGGTTTAATCAGTCACTGCGCGGCCGTACTTTTAAAGAGGCGATGGGCGACAGCCTGTATCGAGAACAATACCTCGATGCGGTTGCCACGATCTTAACCGATCAGGATACAGCTGGCCTCGATATTCTAACTGATGGGGATACTCGTTTTGATCTTCAGGTGGGTGGCAAATCCTGGTTCTTCTATGTCCTTGAACGATTGGGAGGTTTTAGCGGTTTCTCGGATTTGGCTAAAGGATTTATGTCGAGTCATGGTATTGCGCCCGGTCGTATAATGTGGGAGGTTCAGGAAGCTTATCAAGCGCCTTACCTCGTCGAAAAGGTCACCCGCGGCCCTCTCCAATATGATGCCATTTGGAAGACCGCACAAAAAATGACGCATAAACCTGTCAAGTTTGGCGCCGTCTGTGCCCAGAGTCTGAATGCGATGATCTGGAACAAATTCTACCCTTCAGATAGAGAACTCATCATGGATCTCAGTGCAATTATGAATGAAGAGTACAAGGCGATGGTGGCATCCGGTTGCACGCTCATTCAAGTCGAAGAACCCATGCATCATTTCCTCGCCCTGAGGGAAAACATTAATGCCAAAGACTTGGATTTTTTTACAGAAGCTTTTAATCGTGAAGTTGAAGGACTGGATGCCGAGATATGGGTTCATACCTGTTGGGGAAATCCTAATCAACAACGCAGCACTTGGGTTCCTCCGTCTTACGAAAAAGCAATACCCTGCTTTTACAACATGAATGCAGATGTCATCACTTTCGAATGCGCCAGCACTTTTGGAAAAGATCTCGAACACATCGCAAAGCATGATACACCCAAAAAGATTGGGGTCGGTGTCGTTAATCATACTAATACCGTCGTTGAGCCCCCAGATCTGGTCGCCGATCTTATCCGAAAAGCACTGGATTACATACCGCCCGAAAGACTGATTCTCTCCTCTGATTGCGGCTTCGGGCGAGAAGGAATATCCCGAAGAATCGCGTTTTATAAATGTGTCTCAACGGTGATGGGAGCAAATATTGTCCGCCGCGAACGCGGTTTACCCGAGACGATCTGCCGAGCGGCAGATGAGCGATTTAGTTTCACTGAAGTACCCAAAGAGAAAATCAGTGAAGATATTTAATTAGCTCAACCGCGATAGAGTTTGTTCAGAAAAATAATGCGGTCATGCCGGTAAAAGCTTTGTTCATGCATTGGCCGGTCGCTCTTAAAGAGCCGGAGCGCGTCCTCGACGATCTTGCTTCGTGGACCGATATTAATACTCTCATCCTTAGTAATACCTACTGGAAATGGGGACAAGAAGGCTCCCCATTAATCCTTCCCTCCGTCAATGCATCTGAAGGCCCGGGCCTTCAGAAGGTTTCGCCCGAAGACTATGCGTCGATAATGCGTTTTCTCAGCCTGGCAAAAGAAAGAGGGTTCCATATCACATGTAATATTTGCCCCCTTCATCCCTTAAACCCGGACCTCGGTAAACTCAGAATGGTTGATATTACCGAAAGTAACAGAGAGTCGAATTCCATGATAATGCATGGTTGTCCGAATAATCCCGCTGTCCTGCAATGGGGCGAGACGATGATGCGTGAAATCGTAGCTTCATGGTCATCGCTTGATAGCGTACATTTGAATCATGTCGAATATCCGGTCTGGCCGCGCAATGGGCTCAAGGACCTCTTCGTATGTTTCTGTGACCACTGTCGAGATAAAGCAGAAGCTGAAGGCATCGACTTTGATAAAATGAAACAAGAAGTGGGGACATTATATCAGAGTCTGACTTCAACTGGCAATGGCTCCAGCCAACTATTCGATTATACTTCCACTGGTATTTTAAATTTTATCACGGAAAGACCCTATTTGAAGCTATGGATTACTTTTCGCATGAATGCTTTGACACAGTTCATTGAAAAAGTAACTAAAGCATGCCGGTCAGCTGCAAAAGATCACCTGCCTAATCTTAAGATCGGGTTGGAGTTTTATCTACCCTCATTGTCGAAGTTATTCGGCACGGATTACGACAAACTTTATTCGCTTTACGACTGGGTAGCTCCCAAGTTTCCCGAATACCTCACGGGTTCCATCATACCCCTTGTTGCCGACGAAATAACTGATGTTTCCAAGCGAAGGGACGCCACAAAGTTAAGAAAAGTAATTCATGAACTCACGGATCTCGGTCCGGGACCAGAAGTCTATCAATCATGCGACCCCAAAGATGAAGATATGTTTTATTCAGATACCTTTAACCTCTCTACCGTCAACCGTCAGATGAAGCATCTCCAAATACTGAAGGGCAAGCTCCCCATGTATCCCTATGCCTGGATTTATAATCATGACTTGAAAAGCCTTGGGGAAAAACTTCAAGCTTTCAGGGATAATGGATTTGATGGCTATTGTCTGTGGCCCTGGGAACCGGATTTAACGACGGGAGCTATTAAAAGAGCAAAAGGTGTTTATTGATAAAATACTCATTTTTAAAGAGATTTAAAAATAGGGATGGATCATAATACTCTTCGTCTTTGTCCGCGTCAGTGTCAGTTATTTAATACAATATCAGGGTGGAACGCGCTGTCCCTAGCGCGTTTGATTTAGTCGTAATTGAAGAAGCGTGCTAGGGACAGCCCGCTCCACCTTGATTTGCAAGATTCATGACACAATATTATTTTAAATAATTAGAGGACGAAGACGAAGAAATTTATACCTATATTGTGTTTGTATAGTTAAAGTTATTCTGATCGAAGTTTTCGTTTTTACTTATAGGTAACTCCTCTTCATGAATTTTTTGGCAACTTGCTTGCATTTAGTATTAGAAAATATAAATTCACGCTTTTAATTTCCTATCTATCAGTAATACCCTTGAATTCGACCACCGTAGAGGCAGCGGCCCTGGAATTGAATAAGTAATTCAGCTATAAACCTGAAAATATAAATAATAAGGATAAGCTTTGTCTTATAATATTAGAAAAGGGTTGGATTTACCTATTACCGGAGAACCTGAACTATCGGTTGAAGAAGCGGCCGAGGTTAAGACGGTTGCTGTTATCGGCACCGAATACGTGGGAATGAAACCTACGATGGCGGTAAAGGTCGATGATACGGTAAAATTGGGACAACTTCTATTTACCGACAAAAAAACACCGGGAGTAAATTACACCTCACCCGCTAACGGCAAAGTTATTGCCATTAACCGTGGTGAAAAAAGAGCTCTGCAATCTGTGGTCATCGAAATCAGTGGTGACGAAGAAGAAACCTTTACTTCCTATACGGAAGATAAACTCGCCAGTCTCTCTCGAGAAGAGGTGAAAGAAAATTTACTCGCATCCGGTCTGTGGCCTTCTCTGCGAACAAGACCGTACAGCAAAGTACCGTCACCCGAAGCCACACCCCACTCTATCTTTATCAATGCCATGGACACCAATCCCCTGGCAGCAAATCCTAATCTTATAATAGCGGGACGAGAAAAAGATTTTATCAATGGCCTGACAATTATCTCAAAACTTACTGATGGTAAGCTGTATCTCTGTCATGAGTTGGGCATTGATATACCCGGGGCTGATTTAGACTTTATCACCGCAGCTGAATTTAAAGGATCTCACCCTGCAGGTTTAGTGGGCACCCATATTCATTTTTTAGATCCTGTGAGTGCGAAAAAAACTGTCTGGCACCTTAACTACCAGGATGTCATGGCTATTGGATCCTTATTTATCACGGGTAAAATTAACGTGGAAAGGATTATTTCTCTTGCTGGCCCCATGGTTAAAAGACCTCGACTTTTGAGTACACGCATCGGGGCAAACATTGATGATATCGTCGCCGGTGAATTAACTGAAGCCGGTGAATCCCGCGTTATTTCTGGTTCTGTCCTCTACGGACATAAATCAGAAGGCCCCTTCATCTATCTCGGTCGCTATCACCTGCAGATCAGTGTCATCATGGAAAATCGGAACCGTGTATTTATGGATTGGCACCGCCCGGGCTTTAATAAGTTTTCTATCAAAACCACTTTTATATCTAAATTTATTCCGGGAAAAAAGTTTGCCCTGACGACTTGCACCGAGGGAAGTGAACGCGACATGGTTCCAATCGGGATGTATGAGAAAATCATGCCCCTCGATATCTACATAACTTTTCTTTTGAGGGCACTTGTCGTCGAAGATACGGACCAGGCTCAGGCCTTAGGATGCCTGGAATTGGACGAGGAAGATCTAGCTCTCTCTACATTTGTCTGTCCTGGTAAATGTGATTACGGCCCAATTTTAAGGCAAAATCTTACGCGAATTGAAATAGAGGGTTAATGAAGCTTTTACGAAAATCTCTCGATAGTCTGCATCCTTACTTTGCGAAGGGGGGTAAATTAGAAAAACTCTACCCCCTTTACGAAGCTATTGATACATTTCTTTACTCTCCCGGACACGTAAACAAAGGGATGACTCACGTCCGTGACGGAATGGATCTAAAGCGCATGATGATCACCGTTGCGATCGCACTCGCCCCTTGTATCGTGATGGCCCTGTATAACACCGGGTTTCAAGCTAATGCTGCGATGGCCGAGATGGGTGTGGTAACCGCGCCTGGGTGGCGTGGCCAGGTTATGGAGTTACTGGGTCTGGCTTATGATCACGAGAACCTATTTTCAAATCTCATTCATGGAGCCCTCTACTTCATTCCCGTTTTTCTTGTTTGTAATATTACAGGTGGATTATGGGAGTTACTTTTTGCGAGCATAAGAAAACACGAAGTTAATGAAGGTTTCCTTGTCACCGGCCTGCTTTTTCCTCTTACTCTTCCTCCCACTATTCCCTTATGGCAGGTAGCGATTGGTATTTCCTTCGGAGTGGTCATTGGAAAAGAAATCTTCGGAGGTACCGGAAAGAATTTCCTCAACCCCGCGCTCACTGCACGCGCGTTCGTCTTTTTCGCATACCCGGCGCAAATGTCTGGAGATTTTGTCTGGACTGCCGTTGATGGATTCAGTGGAGCTACTCCCCTCGGGCTGGTAGCCGCTGAAAGAATGAGTGATCTCACTGCAACCATCAGCTGGAACCAGGCTTTTCTCGGGCAGATTCAAGGTTCAATGGGTGAAACCTCTACCCTTGCCTGTTTGATTGGCGCCGCCTTGCTTGTTTTTACCGGTGTCGGCTCGTGGCGCATCATGCTGGCTGTGCTCATCGGCGCTCTCGCAACATCCAGTCTCCTTTATGCGGTTGGGAGCGAGACGAACTCGATGTTCGAAATGAGTCCGGCATGGCATTTAGTCCTCGGTGGATTTGCTTTCGGATTAGTCTTTATGGCGACAGATCCCGTTTCTGCCTCAATGACCGATACAGGGAAATGGATCTACGGCCTCCTTATTGGGTTCCTTGTTATTCTTGTTCGTGTCATTAATCCCGCATTTCCAGAAGGAATGATGCTCTCGATCCTATTCGGCAATGTATTTGCTCCCGTCATAGACTATTTAGTCGTCAATGCGCACCTTAAAAAAAGGAAGCTGCATTATGGGTAACGATACGATTACAAAAACACTGATTGTCGCAGGACTGCTTTCTATCATCTGCTCTGTAATTGTCTCCAGTGCAGCTGTATTTTTAAAATCTAATCAGATAAAAAATAAAGATTTAGACCGGAAAAAGAACATCCTTATGGCGGCAGGTCTCTTGGAAGAGGGGAAATCGATTGAAGAACTTTTTGCAAAATTCGACACGCGCATCGTTGATCTTTCAACCGGTGAATATAGTGACGCGCTAGATGCGGCAACCTTTGATCAAAGGAAGGCAGCCAAAAGCGAGGAATATGGTATTGCTATTGCTAAAGATCATGATTTGGGCGGGAATAAGAGACGGTCTAAATATGCTTTAGTTTATATCGCCGCTGATGAAAATGGAGATTTACAACAACTGATTATCCCCGTCCATGGTAAGGGTCTCTGGTCTACGCTCTATGGTTTTCTCGCACTCGATGCTGATATGACAACAATTAATGGTTTTGCTTTTTATGAACATGGTGAAACACCGGGACTCGGAGGTGAAGTGGATAACCCGCTCTGGAAAGCCCAGTGGGTTGGTAAAAAAGCGTTTGACGAAAGTTGGAACACCCGCATAGAAGTCCTTAAAGGAAAAGTGAACCCAAACAGTCCAGATTTTCAATACCAGGTAGATGGTTTATCGGGAGCGACGATTACATCTCGTGGCGTCAGGGATCTTCTGCGATACTGGCTGGGAGAAAATGGGTTCGGTCCTTTTTTAAATAACATACGCACCTTTGAAGGAATAGACCATGGCTAGTAAACCGACAAAAGTTCTGCTCGATCCTTTATTTAATAACAATCCCATTGGACTTCAAGTGCTTGGTATTTGCTCCGCTTTGGCAATTACCTCAAAATTGGAAACCGTATTTGTCATGTCTATCGCGGTGACATGTGTCTTGGGCTTATCGAACGCAAGCGTCAGCTTTATTCGCAATCATATTCCCAATAGTATTCGCATTATCGTACAGATGACGATTATCGCTTCGCTCGTCATCGTCGTCGATCAGATTCTCAAGGCTTACGCCTTTGACATCAGCAAACAACTCTCAATCTTTGTCGGATTAATCATTACCAACTGCATCGTCATGGGAAGAGCAGAGGCATTCGCGATGAAAGAATCGGTCTTCCTGAGTTTCATCGATGGTATTGGAAACGGATTAGGGTACAGTTTGATCCTTATTGTCGTCGGCGTTCTACGTGAGCTCTTTGGATCCGGTCGGTTATATGGCATAGTTATTCTCCCGCTCTCCAACGAAGGAGGCTGGTATGTTTCAAATGGAATGATGCTACTGCCACCAAGCGCTTTTTTTATCATTGGTATTTTTATCTGGGTCTTGAGATGTTGGAAAAAAGAACAAATTGAAGAAGCTTAATCCCAATGCTTGAAAACTACCTCAGTATTTTTCTCACTTCGGTCTTTATCGAAAATATGGCCCTGGCCTTCTTTCTCGGGATGTGCACATTTCTCGCTGTCTCCAAGCAAGTCAGTACTGCCATCGGTTTGGGAATCGCAGTGATCGTCGTTCAGACAATTACGATTCCCGTGAATAATTTAATCTATCAGTATCTCCTGAAAGAAGATGCCTTAGTTTGGGCGGGAGTTCATGGCGTGGATCTATCCTTTCTCGGATTTATTTCCTACATCGGTGTTATCGCTGCGATGATACAAGTTCTGGAAATGATATTAGATAAGTATGTCCCTGCCCTCTACAATGCCCTGGGTATTTTTCTACCGCTCATTACCGTAAATTGTGCTATCCTCGGCGGATCTCTATTTATGGTAGAGCGAGACTATAACTTTTCCGAAAGTGCCGTTTTTGGTTTTGGCACTGGATTCGGCTGGGCTATTGCAATCGCTGGTTTAGCGGGGATACGAGAAAAATTGAAATATAGTGATATCCCGGATGGACTCAAAGGACTGGGAATCACCTTTATCACGGTTGGACTGATGTCTTTGGCCTTTATGGCCTTTTCGGGAATTCAACTCTAGGTAATAGGCAATAAATTAAGAAGTAACAGTGTCTGATATTTTTCAAATCCTATTAGGCGTTACGATGTTTACGGTCGTCATCCTGTTCCTTGTCGTATTTATCCTGATGGCCAAGTCGAAGCTCGTCCAAGTCGGCAACGTGAACATCGTCATTAACGATGATCCGGATAAAGCGATCACCGTCCCCGCCGGAGGGAAATTACTTAACGCCCTTGCCACAGAAAAAATATTTGTCTCTTCTGCCTGCGGCGGCGGCGGAACCTGTGGTCAATGCACGGTAAAAATCATGGAAGGTGGTGGTGATATTCTTTCTACGGAGCTTTCACAAATTACAAAAAAAGATGCGCGCGAAGGCATGCGCCTATCCTGCCAGGTAGCGGTAAAACAGGACATGAAAATTGAAGTCCCCGCCGAAGTATTTGAAGTCAAAAAGTGGAAATGCAAAGTTCGATCCAACGATGATGTCGCCACCTTTATTAAGGAACTTATACTTGAGCTTCCAGCAGGAGAAAATGTTGATTTTCGTGCTGGTGGCTTTATCCAGATCGAATGCCCGCCGCACGTGGTACACTTCAAGGACTTCATAATCGACGAACAATACAAACCGGACTGGGATCAGTATAATTTTTGGCGCTACACTTCAAAAGTCGATGAAGAGGTTTTTAGAGCTTATTCGATGGCTAATTATCCGGATGAAAAAGGAATTATTATGCTCAATGTCCGGATCGCCACCCCTCCCCCTCGTTCACCAGAGGGTATTCCTCCGGGCATGATGTCTTCTTATCTCTATAATCTTAAAGCAGGAGACGAGGTGACAATATCCGGTCCCTTTGGTGAATTCTTTGCTAAGGATACGGCCGCCGAGATGATATTTGTCGGTGGTGGAGCAGGCATGGCACCGATGCGCTCCCATATCTTTGATCAGCTCGCTCGATTGCATTCAAATCGAAAGATTTCTTTCTGGTATGGAGCCCGAAGTTTGCAAGAAATGTTTTATGTAGAAGACTATGATATGCTCCAGCGAGAACACGAAAACTTCAACTGGCACGTTGCTTTATCTGAACCCCTGCCTGAAGATAATTGGGAAGGTTACAAGGGATTCATTCATCAGGTGCTCTACGATAATTATCTTAAAGATCACCCCGCACCCGAAGATTGCGAATTTTATATCTGCGGGCCACCCATGATGAATTCTGCGGTCATTAATATGCTCCTTGACCTCGGAGTTGAAGAGGAAAATATCCTCTTCGATGACTTTGGTGGTTAGTTCTTTACAGGATTTAAGCCGATGGCCCAACCCGGCGTATATCCATTATATTGTATAAAATAAAAAGTGACCGGAAACTTTCTTTCGACGGATGGGTTTTATCATAGCTAATAAAAAATCCTTTTTTGTGATTGGGATATTAGTTTTATATAGCTTAACCCTCTTTCATTGTAGTAAACCTTTATCGCAGTCGACTGATCAACGTCCACTAACCCTGTCAGGCTCGACGATGGGGACCTATTATCGGGTTACCATCGCCTCGCCCCCCTCCTCTTCTGAAGTAAAGCAATTAAAGACTGAGATCGAAAAACTCCTCGTTGAGATCAATGCCCAGATGTCCACCTATATTTCGGACTCTGAACTGTCACTTTTTAATGACTACACTATGACTGATTGGTTTCCTGTTTCATTCGAAACGGCAATGGTCGTCGCAGAAGGGATTAAGATTCACAAGTTAACTGAAGGCGCTTTCGATATCACGGTTGGGCCTTTGGTGAACTTATGGGGGTTTGGCCCTCCTGGTGGAAAGGAAGAAATCCCCAGCGCGGAAAAGATAAATGAATCTTTAAAGAAAGTAGGTTCCCATCACCTGAAATCACGCCTTTCCCCCCCCGCTCTTAAGAAAGATAGCGCTGATCTGTATGTTGATTTATCTGGGATAGCTAAAGGATTTGGTGTAGATTCAATTGCAAATCTTCTGGAAACTCAGGGAATTATGAACTATATTGTCGATATAGGAGGAGAAATGAAGACCAGGGGTAGAAAAAAAGATAATTCACCCTGGAGAATTGCTATCGAAAGCCCTATTGTAGATAAAAAGGAGATTCATAAGGTCATTGACCTTAACGACCGGGCTATTGCCACTTCTGGTGATTATAGAAATTATTTTGAAAAAGATGGAAAACGATACTCGCATGAAATTAATCCTAGAACAGGTTACCCAATCCAGCATCGCCTTGCCTCAGTTACGGTGCTTGACTCCTCCTGTATGCGGGCAGACGCTTTGGCTACGGCCCTTATTGTTCTTGGCCCTGAGGAAGGATACCAACTAGCTGAAAGAGAGAGCAAAGCCGCTTTATTTATTATTAAGGGTGAAGACGGATTTTTTGAAAAAGAAACAACGAAATTCAAAAGAGAATATTACGATAAGGAATAAAAACTAATGAATCTCTTCTTCATTACATTGGCTTTCTTTGGCTTCTTTTTTATCGCTATGGCGGTCGGTGTTATTTTTGGTAAACGTCGCCTTAAGGGTAGTTGTGGCGGAATTGGTAATTGTTCAATTTGTGGAAATGACAGTGAAGAAAAACAGGAAGAAAGTCCGGTTTGCCTGGAACAAGATCGGGTGTGAACAGCATAGTGATCACGAGCGATAATTATTGTCTCTGTGATGGGCTCACTAGAGAGCGTGCACTTTAGGTCTGACCCCTATTTAAAAAATACCAGGGCTTATTGATCACTGCACCACCCCGTCTGCATAATTACAACAAGCTATTGATAGATAAAACCTTTCTCACATAATTTATTACGGACAGGTGGCTGACTAATTAACGTGTCATTAATTATCCTCTTGAAGCATCCTGAACTCTTTATCCTATAGGGAAATTATTTGATATTTATTGCCCATGACGGAACTCGAATTAAAAAGAAATAACTTTTATGTCCGCAGTTATCGAAAGATAAGAAAATGGAGATACTACACGCGTGTTTATTACGAAATACTCAATTTTCTCTACCGGAAACATTCGGATTGGAGGTGTATTAATTATGGATACCTTCCATTGAATGATTCGGATTCACTCCCCCTCGAACCCGAAGAAGAGAGTGAACGACTGGCGCTTTCTCTTTATCAATATACAGCTTCTAAATTACCACTCCAAGGCCTAGACGTCCTCGAAGTGGGTTCAGGCCGTGGCGGTGGAGCTTCTTTTGTCCATCGCTACCACAACCCGCATTCAATGACTGGCCTTGAATTAACGCGTAATGGAGTGAAATTTTGTTATCGAAATTATCAGTCTCCAGGTTTAAAATTTATAATCGGAAATGCGCTTGAGATGCCATTTGAAGAACACAGTTTTGATGTCGTTATGAGTGTCGAATCTTTTCACGCGTTGCCCGACAGAATAGCCTTTATTCATGAAATGATGCGCGTGCTGAAGCCCGGTGGTTATTTTATCTGTTCAGATGTTATCGAACAAGTAGTCTACGAAATAATACTGAAATTATTGGATGAGGTGGGAATGACGATTAATAGTGTGGAGATGATAACTGATCGTGTTATGGCCGCGATGCATCAGGACGATGAACGTAAAATGCGCAAGATCAATGAGACAGTACCCACTCCATTTAGAAAAGCCGCCGAGTTTTTTGCAGGTACTACGGGAAGTTACCCCTATTTAAAACTTAAATGCGGCGAAAGTATTTATTACAATCTCGTGGCTCAAACCCCCAACGGCCATTAGTAGCAATTTCCACTAGCATAAAATGCTAGGAAAGCCCCACCGGGTTCCAGGTTCAATTTCTTTTTCCCCATTCATATGAAGACTGAATACTGGAACCGAAGTCGTTTAAGAGAGAGGAGATTCAAATGACGGAAACTATACCCTTCAATATTCCCATGATCGATATCTCCCGGGAAACGCGGCGTCACGTGATAGTTGCGCAGGGCACAGCTGAAAGTTACAAGGGACATCCCACTACTCTTTTGATGCCAGATGGAAAATCGATCTATTGTGTATATCCATTAGGTCATGGGGGTCCCTCTGCTGTGCTCTGTCGTAGCGACGATGGCGG
Source organism: Opitutales bacterium (assembly GCA_963692525.1). Classification (GTDB taxonomy): domain Bacteria; phylum Verrucomicrobiota; class Verrucomicrobiia; order Opitutales; family PNEW01; genus PNEW01. The sequence goes on along the minus strand of OY829953.1, from coordinate 2,778,222 downwards.
GATGTCCTGGACAGATCCACTGCCAGTCCCGGAGAACTGGATTACGGCAAGCAATTGCCCTGCTCTCTACCGTTTTGTTGGACCGGACAATATTGAACGGCTCTTTATTTTTGAGGGCGAGGGCAAGATGCGTCAAGCCATGTCGTTAGATGCTGGCCAGACATGGACACCCTTCGAAGAAAATGGTCTGAAAACAACCATGCCCTTCACTTCGATTCTAGAGATCGCTCAAGATCGGTTGATGGGAGCCTGGAATCGAGATGGCGCAACATTCTTGAGCATCTCAGAGAATGGGGGGCTGACCTGGGGACCGGAGCGAATACTCCTCACGAGCGGCGGGAGATTTCCTGATTCAAAGCCGTGCGAGCCGGCCTTTGTACGCTCACCTGAGGGGAAGGAAATTGCCTGTGTATTGCGAGTCAACGGCAGCATGAAATGCCGCTCACTCGCTATGTTCAGCGATGATGAAGGAGAATCGTGGACTTCACCAGTGGAACTCAACCGCACGATCACGGGCGACCGCCACCAACCGCGCTACACCTCGGACGGTCGTCTCGTCATTTGCTTTCGAGACAGGACTGCTAAGAGTCCGACCTGGGGGCATTTTGTAGCCTGGGTGGGCACCTATCAAGACCTGCGCAACTGTCGAGAGGGACAGTATCGCATCAAACTGCTGCACAGTTACGATGATAAAAAGTTACACGACTGTGGTTACCCGGGACTGGAGCTCTTGCCCGACGGCACCTTAGTGGCCACTACCTATATTAAGTACAAGCCTGGTCCGGAAAAACAGTCTGTGGTGAGTGTCCGATTTAAGCTGCAGGAAATAGACAATTGTTGATTTGGAAGATGTCGGGCTTCGCCCTCGGTACGATTGTCGATTGTTTCAATTCATTGAAAGGTTTAATAAAAATCATGATTTAACCGTATTCTTATATTATATGAATCCTGATGTAATGAAGAATAGGACCAAAGATTTTGCATTGGAAATAATGAAATTAACTGAAGCTTTACCTAAAACTTCAACCGCAAGAATTATAAGCAATCAAATTGTACGATGCGGTACATCGGTAGCCTCGAATTACCGATCGTCCTGCCGAGCAAGAAGCAAAATAGAATTCATCGCAAAACTAGGTATCGTAGAAGAAGAAGCGGATGAAACGCTATTCTGGTTGGAATTGATTGAAGAATCAGAAATGCTTCCCTCCAATTATCTCCAAGAAGTAAAACTAGAAGCGAACGAGATTACTGCCATCATCGTGTCCTCTTGTAAATCCGCTAGAACCAACTTGAAGGAAAAATAAATCCGAAATCGCCAATCGCTACCGAGGGCTATGCCCGACATCCCCAATCCGACAATCGAAAATCCGAAATCCGAAATCGATATGACGGAGAGGGAGAGTCAATTGTCGATTTTCGAATGCGGAATTCGGATTGGGCCTCCGGTGATTCCAGCTTATTACAAATTACATTTTGCATCTACAATTCTCTTGTGTCTCTTGTGCTTTTTGTGGCCATCCCCCAATCCGAAATCGTAAATCGCCAATCCGAAATCGAAATGGCGGAGAGGGTGGGATTGGCTCACTGCGTTCGGGGCTTTGCCCTCAACCTGTGGTTGCCCCATCTACGCTCGCTAATACTCGCTTCGTCAAAACCCACTCCGTGGGTTCTCATCCCACGCATTAAATCTGCAGTGCAGATTTAATGGCGGAGAGGGTGGGATTCGAACCCACGGTTACAATGCGGTGGATATATAGTGCCGTATTCCGCTTAATTTAAACAATTAAACAGTCTATGTCATTCTTGACACTCCACGTTATTGTAATATTAATTGTAATATGGCTTCGTTAAGAAAGGTTCCCAATTCTAAATATTGGATTGCCTGTTACACCGATCACACCGGTAAGCAGAGGCAGAAAAGCACCAAGGAGACAGACAGGCGAAGAGCGCAGAAGATAGCGGATAAACTCGAGTCAGCATATCAGCAAACATTAACTGAAGCCCAGGTAAGGAAATTGCTTTCTGAAGCCTATGAAGATATACATGGCGATCGCCTATTTACTGCATCAGCAGAAGAATTTTTTTCACAGTGGCTTGAGAAAAAAGATGTAGAAACCGCACCTGCAACCTTGCATCGCTACCAGAGCGTTATAAAAAAATTCCTGAATGCCATTGGCGAAAAACGGGATAAAGATCTCGTTTTTATTACGGTCAATGATTTGACTCAATACCGTGATCATATAGCGAGAGAATTAAGTATATCGAGTGCCAATATACATTTAAAAATTATTCGGGCCGCGTTGCAGGATGCCCTGCGCAGAGGTTTGATTGAATCCAATCCTGCGGCTTTGGTTCCCGTAATAAAACGCAAAAACGGAACTGCAAACGAAAGACGAGCCTTTACCTTACCGGAGCTAAGAAAAATACTCGAAGTAGCTGATTTTGAATGGCAGGGAATCATACTTACCGGTATTTACACCGGACAGAGACTCGGTGATATAGCACGCCTGACATGGAATTCTGTGGATGTGCGCAGGGAAGAAATAGCACTCACGACTGGTAAAACGGGGCGACGCATTATTTTGCCCATAGCAAAACCATTATTGGAGTATTATCTGTCATTACCTGCACAGGATAATTTAGAGAGTCCAGTATTTCCGGGCGCTTTTGCAATTACGCATAAACAGGGACGCACTGGGTCATTATCAAATCAATTTTATTCCATTCTTGTAAGTGCTGGGCTGGCTCCTCCACGGTCACATAATGCCTCGAGAAATGGACGTGACGGAAAACGCAAGGGCAATGCTTTATCATTCCATTGCTTAAGGCACACGGCGACAAGTTTGTTAAAAAATGCGGGGGTTTCCGAAGCAGTAGCGATGGACATCATCGGGCATGATTCCAAAGCTATCAGCGCAAATTATACCCATATAGAGGCTTCAACTAAGCGGAAGGCCCTAAATGCTCTTCCAGATATTACAAGTCAGTAGCGTATTACTTTACATGCTAAATAAGCAAGATAACCGAGGGGAAGTTATTTCAGCTTGTCAGTTTAAATCTAAAAAAACCGGCAAACCATACTGGGCTATTGAAGTAAAATGGGAACCACTAGAGCTAAAAGTACCAATATTAAGAAAAGCTGAAATCCCTCTCCCCGTTCCAGAGCTAGGTGGGATAATTCATGGTGTTCAATTTACCACTAGTTATTTAGAAATAGAAAAGCTGAATAAACCTGAAAAATTCGATCGTATTGTTTGTAAATATCGAATAAATGAAGTCAAAATTGCTAATAACGATAATTATTGCAGAAGAAGCTTTTACATCGAGGGTGGAAAACAAAATGCTGAATTTTCTAAGGAAAAATTAAAAACTATAATAGAGAATAGCAGTGTTGATGAACTTGTGAGTAATAAATGGCACCGGCTATTACGGCTAAATATAAGAATTGAAGATAAAGACAAAGTCGAAAATATCATAAAAAAGTTTCACAAAAACCAGCTAAATTTTTGCATCCAATTTCTTGGAGTAAAGTCATTACCAGAACATGATTTTAGAAAATTGGAGGAAGAATACCTTGAGGAACAACGAAATTTGCTTAGGCAATACTTCCCCGATATTAAACCCGAGGATTATGATACTATTATAAAGTCCATGTATGATGATGATGAACCCGAAACCCCCTTACCTCTTATTACATGGAAAAAATGCAAAGACGGCACACCCCGTACTATAGATAACAGGAAGGTTGATCACCGTGAAAACCGCAGGGACGTAGCAACGAAAAAGCTTCGAAAAGAATATCCTAATTTGTTCAATGCCATGGATGGCCTATATAGGGCAAAAAATAAGCCTGATAAAAAGAAATGGGCAGAAAAAGCGCGTCGGGGATTTATCGTAGATTTAAAAAAAAATACTGGGATTCAACTCAGTGCAGAAGGCGAGGCAGAACTCTTACGGGACAATGCTTTCATTAATATGCTAAATGAGGCCAATGAAAAGCCAAGAAAGGAGCCACATCCATTGGATTGGGAATTAATTCTAGGCTGGATAATTAAAGGGTACTATAAAATGAACGAACAGGAATTGGCAGCGAATATAAAAAGGAATATAGAATACGGATCCAAAGAGACTACGATTGCGAGGCACGCACGTAAACTTCATTTAGAAACCGCTTTAAAAAGAGGACGGCCTGAGAAAAAAGAGAAATCATTTTAATTCGGCCAGAGGTAAAGAAACCTTGGCCGAATTACCCAACATAATGACGCAGATCATCTATAGTGGTCTGCGTTATGAATATTTTAGAAAAAACTCCGACTAACGGCGGAAAAAAGACCGTTAAAGAAGAGGCGGTAGTTATGACCGAGACTGCCTCGAATAATCGCCCTGAATGGATTCGGTTACCACAACCGAGTCGTCGTTGTCCTCACACTGGACTTTCACGGTCCACGTTAAACGAGCTAACGATACCCGGCCCAGCCAATGACAATCGACCACCCGTAAAAAGTGTCGTTCTCAAAAAACGCGGTGCCGTGCGGGGTATTCGGTTGATCAGCTATGACAGCTTGATGGCCTACTTAGAATCCCTCTCGGATAAAAATAATGTGCCCTCATCTAAGAAGAAAAAGGGGGATATCAATGAATGATACATGCCGACGAAAAAGCCCTCCCGCTGGCAGGCGAAAAGGGCATAAATCAACTAAAACTAAAAAAAATAATATCAAAAAAATAACCCCTGTCAAGGTTCAGGAAATATATTATTTATTGGGGTCAGAAGCGGTACTATTGCCTGTTCCATATAAGAAAAAAGGGTGTCGCAAATCCGAGTGGCAGAAAACATCATGGAAAGATACGCAGACTACGGGATGGCAACGTGAACTTAACAAGGGGAATATTGCGGTTCTTACTGGTCAACCATCAAACGGTGTCGTAGCCATAGACTTTGACAGTGATGAGAGCCTCAAGGAATTCCTTGCCCTTAATCCTGATTTAACCGAAAGCACGCGAACAAAAGGTAATCGCGGTGCCGTTATATGGATACGAGTCAAGGGTGATTATCCTGATCTTCGCATCTTTAAGGTAGAAGACAATATTTTCGCGGAATGGAAGTCGACGGGAGGGCAGCAGAATATAAGTGGCATCCACCCCGAAGGGATTCCATATCGTTTCCATGTTATAAGCGGTTTAAGTAGATATCTGTTTAATAAAACAAACCACACTAAAAATCTAAGCAGTTTATATAGTAAATAAAGATAATAAATATGGGACTAAGCTGACGGGACGAAAAGTTACGTCTCCCGATCTGCATGTCCCAAATCTTTAAATCGGGAGTTACCTGCACGAGAAATGAATAAAAAGAGCAATCATAAAGTTGCTTCAGCAAAGGAAAGTCTTAGGAAAAGGGATCCAGAGCTATTTGAACCGGGTGCTGATAAGACAGGTATTGCCAGTGACTACATAATTGACATTAGGAGACTAAAACGAGGTCAACCGGTGGTTATTTACTGCCGGGTCTCCGGGAATGTTCAAGAAAGTTCTCAAAACCTCAGCAATCAGGGTGAGAATTTAAAGAATGAGTTAAAGCAGCGGGAATTTGTAGTTCTTAAGATAGTATCAGAAGTAGCTTCTGGCTGGAAGGAAGACCGTGATGCCCTCAAGTTAGCAGCAGAATATGCTCTTGCAAAAGACGCCGTTCTCGTCGCGGAATCTGTAACGCGATTTATTCGAAGCAGGGATTACAACAGTGTGACAAACTGGAATGCGAAGCCCACCGTTGCAGATTATAATCGATTACAGCTTGAAACAGATGGTGTGGAGCTTGCGACCTTAATTAATCCTGATGCCACCCCAGAGGAGATAAGATCTTATGAGACTAAGCGAGGTAAGAAATCAAAAGGCAATCCAGGTGGTCGTCCTAAGAAACGTGATCCTGGATACAAAAAAAGGGAAAGACAGATGTATTTGCCAATAGTCTTAGAACGGTATAAACAGAACAAGAATATTGCAGCCATTGCTAGGAGTGTGAATTTAAAATACGACACTGTGTATAGCTGGATTGTGAAATTTTCTTAAATCTTTATTTTTTTATGTCCGTTAAGATATTTAATATTTTTATCATGTTGGGTTCTAAATGGATGCATTACTATGTTAGCTGCTATAATTTGAAAGAAAGCGTTATATGCAGAGTACTTAATATATAATGTATAGTAGTGTGTAAGTTAGATGTAATAGTTTTTTGGATAGATTAAGTACGATGTTGGATCTGATAAGTGATGTATTGGTGAAAAGGATTAAAGGTATACATCAAATGGTGGGTGTAGCAGTTTTTGAGATAAATTAAATATGATGTTAGATCCAATAAGTGATGTAGATAAAAATGATGTATTGGTGAAATGAATTATAATTGAAAAGGATTAAAGCTATACATCAAATGGAGGGTGTAGCAGTTTTTGAGATAAATTAAATATGATGTTAGATCCGATAAGTGATGTAGAAAGTTTTGTGTAACTTAGATGTAATAATTTTTGGATAGATTAAATATGATGTTAGATTTGATAAATGATGTAGACAAAGGTGATGTATTTAGTGGTGTGCTTATTGTGCTAATCAAATTGCACCTACGGCAGGAACTATATTCCATAAATCATCTACCCCATTAAAAGACTGGTTCTTTGCTATATATCTATTTTCTTTAAGTAAAAATGGTGTATCCGCCAAGGAATTAGAAAGGCAATTAGGAGTAACCTACAAGACGACGTGGCGTATAGCTAACAGGGTAAGGAAACTATTCCATGATAATGTAAATCCTTTGGAAAACATAGTTGAGATTGATGAAACCAATTATGGTGCTAAAGAAAGCAACAAGCATAATAATAAGAAAGTAAAAGGCACTCAGGGGAGATCAAACAGGGTTAAAACACCCATAATTGGTGCAGTTGAGAGAAAAGGTAATATTATAGCTGAAGTAGCCAGTGATACAACTACACAGACAATCAAACCCTTTGTTAAGCAACATATCAGCGTTAAAGCTAAAGTAAAAACTGACGAATATCACAGCTATAATCAACTTAAACGATTAGGATATAAGCACGATATTGTGTGTCATGGCCTTAAAGAATATGTAAAAGGAGATACACACATAAACAATCTTGAAAACTTTTGGAGCCAGTTAAAGCGATCTATTAATGGGACTTACCATTCAGTAAGCCGCAAGTATTTACAGGTTTATGTAAATGAATTTGCCTACCGCTACAATCGCAGGAATAGCCAAGAACCGATATTCTATGATATTATCGCAAAGGCTTCGATGCCTTATTGATTAAAACTTCAAAGACGTCTTTATCACCTACTAGTTTAGCAACTAGTCTAGGTTTCTTTTCGCCTATGAATTTGACTGGTTTGGGCCTTACAAACGACTTTTTATCTTTTTTTGCTTCTTTAAGAAGCACATGGCAATTTTTTAAGTTGACTCCTAGCAAGTTCATTTTGATGGTTTTTATACCAACATTTTCGAGGCCCGCATTGGTCGGGTTACTCGTGAAATAAAATAGCTTTTCAGAGAGTAAATACGCGGGAAACACCTCGGCTTCGAGAATGTTGGTAATGGCCCGGCGCCATGTCGGGAAAACAAAACCAACATTCAAAAAAAGGAAGCCATGAAAAAGATTACCCATATCTTTATTACGTGTATAGTTACATTATTAATTTGCAGTAATCTCACTGCACAGGATCAAACTATTATTGATCTGGTTATTCAGGATTCAGACACCGTTGAATATATCTATATTCTGACGGAAACTGAAACACCTCCTCCTCATCCATTAATAGATAACCCCGATACAGAAGAAATAGAATCTATTCCAGCAGAAGTTGTTAATGATGATTTTGTGCCTGATGGTTGGTCTGATGATCCATTGGAAGTATCGGAAGCCATGCCGTATCTCTGGCAAAGTTATAGAAATGGTGGATGGGCAAATCTTAATATTGGTAAGTATTTTACAAAACCAGCATTATGGAAAGAATATGGTCGTGCTACTCAAATAGGTGAAGATGGTGACGGAATTGAATATATTTACTATAGAACAGTAAATACTACCAGACCTCCAGTTCCTGCAAGTGACTATGATAGGGATGATTATTTCCCCCCTAATTGGCATGATGATCCTGTAGAAATATCAAGAAATATACCTTATTTATGGATAGCTTACAGATTGTTACAAGAAGATGGCTTATGGGGTGAGTTCTCGACACCAAAACCGATTGCAATTGCTGAAATTTATCCCCTTAACTGACCCTCAGAGGAATAATCAGAGAACGAACTGTTAGTAACATGGTTCAGACCCCGTCCTGCATAAGTAGGACGGGGTCTTTTCTCCTTAAAACTTCTATTTTTATATTGTTACTGATTTATTAGAAACTTAAATATCTAAAATTTTAGGAAAAATGTTCTTTTAAAAAAGAAAGGCAGTTTTGATCAGGAGAACCTAGAGTTACATTACCATGTTTATTTAACTTTGGGTCATACTTTTTATCTTTGTTTGTATGATTATGAATAGCAAACATTGGACAATATCGATTAAATTCTTCTTCCCTCTCTTTACAGTTTAAACACTTTGCCGTGCCATAAATTGGTTTACTATCTGAACTTTCCAAAGCGTCACTGTATCTATCTAAAAGTTCAGAATGATATCCAAAACCTAGAAAATATTGGTCGGGTTACCCGTGGAATAGAATAATCTTTTAAGATAAATACACGGGAAATTCCTCAATCTTGAGAAACAGGCTGGGCAAGCCGTTGCAGGATTTCTTTTAGGGGGCTGCTATTTACGGAGTGACGGGATATGACGTGTCGGATATAACTACTCAAATGGCAGCTCAGATATTTTCTCAGGAGTATGAATTGGAGACGGATTATGCGGGGGTTTACTATGCGGCACACGCCGGTTACGATGTTAGTGAAGCTGTTGATTTTTGGAGACGGATGGCAGTAGAACACCCGGGTTCCATTGACTTTAGAGGGATTTCTCATCCCTCTACGGCCATAAGGTTTTTAGCCATTGAAGGAACTGTGAAGGAAATAAATGAGAAAGAGACTTCGGAATTGTCCATTATGCCTAATCTCAAAGAGCGACCCGACCCCAAAGATAAGTGGAGATAACCATGACCTTGGCACATTGTTTTTTCTCATCAATAGCTTGTTTAAAGTAGAGCAGAAAAAGTCCCCTATTAATATTTCAATTGTGCCCATGCATTTACCCTGAAATTAAAAGGAAGTGGTCAGTTAAGTAATAAGTTCCTTTTTAGGATAGGGATTGGATGTGAACACGCTTTAAAAACATTACATGGTTTTGTAGCAAAAGACCTGGTTAGCATAGATGTTATCCATTACCACATTTTCATTTTTCACTGGGTTAAAGTGGTCATAATACTCGTTTCCCCTTCCCCAGAGCAGACCAGAAATTTATGGAAATTTACTAGGGTGCGGGATGATCGGGAGGGTCGTGCCCGGCGACCTGTTTACAACGTCGTCGTAAGCAGTCCTCAAAGACATTAACTTGGGGAAATTTTTCCCCAGGGGAACATTAATCAAAAAATTGAACACCGTGAATTTTACGAACCCGTAATAATAAGTAGGTGAGGGGCACACCATACTTTCTCTAATTTGGTGTAACGCAGGAACGGCCCGGACTGATATTTGAATTAAAGACACGAGTCAAAAAAGGATTAACAATGAATGATTCACCAAAGATTATTGAGGATTGCATCAGGGAGCTCGCGGAGCGTGAGGTTATCGAGGAGACAAAGGACGGTGTGACCGTGAGGCTAAGCAGGACGGAGCGTTTGAGGATAGAATCCTCGGGGAGAGTTATTCCTGACCCATGGCGACGCGATAACTCTCACCGAAGTTTTGGGGGTGATTAACCGTGAGGACCCGGTCCCCTGGGACAAGACCCCACAAGGTAGCAAACTCGGAGAATTCGCCACACACGGCCTTTTGACCTCGAAATTGGACGATAACGCTTTCGATAAGAAAACGTTACGTTGAGGGCATAGATCGATGCTCCAAGGCCTAGATGCGACGCAACCCCATCTCAAAAACAACATCCACCGGGACTAGCCCCAAAAGAGGTAGTCTCAAAACAATGATGCATAGTCGTAGAGATCTCCACAGGGTAAAAGCAAAGAGAGAGCTCGGAGTTAGGATAAGGATACCGGGACATCAAAACCGATGCGGCATGACACCGTAAAATAAAAAAGTGGTGAAGGGGTTTAGAGGATAGTGGAGCATAACAACCTCAAGCAGGTATGATGCAACCCGGAACCCGGAGTCCTTTCTAGGTTACCCAGACTAACTTTTCAAGGGGCTCAGTTTCCGTGGTCTCGACCACTTTCTAAAGGGATAGCCGTATCTGAGCACACAAACAATTTTCTAACACAAAGCTAGCAAATGCAAATTCCTTGGTGTTATTGAAAATTTAGAAGGGCTCTTTTAGCCAAGTCAAGCCAGCAAGGCGAGAGTGGCTTGTTCGGCGGTAAATCCGCTGCTCATTCTGTCTCTACATCATCTCGAGCCCAAGGGACAATTTCCGGTTTAAACTTATCTTCATATTTCTGCTTTAGTCGGTTTATATACCGTCCATCATACTTGAATAGATTTAGCAAAAGCAGTTCAGCGTACCATCGGCCCACATCCCATGATTCGAAGTAGGCATCCTCACAAATGTTCGTATCATCGGAATGAACAAGGGCATTGCGGATATATGTCAGCGTATCTGGCCCATTAACCATTGGAATTTTGCTCTTTGGGATGCTCTTGCGGAACGCCTCTAATTTCTGGCAGCTTTGAGGTATCTTCGGATCGATTCCTGTTTCTTCAAGTGCTGCGCGTAATCGAGCAGCAGCAAATTTCAATTCCTTATAAGATTCAGGCGGGAGTATTATACGAGCCAGACGTTCAAGAGCCGCTTGCGTAAGGACGATTCCAGCTGCAAGGGCATTGCTCTCGTTACTACGCAGATACCAATAGAGTGCCAGGCGGATCGGCGAATACTCAGCATCAGGTGATTGTTCAAGTTGACACCAAAAACCTGGAAACACCTCCGAGAGCGTCTCACCATTGAGGGATTCATCAAACCATGAAGATAAACTGAGCCAAGGGTGCGTTGGATAGATACCCCATTGTTCCCAAGCTTGCTCGTCATTCTTGTCGCTTCCGGATATTAAAGTCACTCCACAAGACGCACCACGTGCAAATGACAAAAACAAATACAGTCCGAATAAGAGCTTTTGAGCTTCTTCCACGGAAAACAATTCTCCATCCACCCGTTGGATGGAACCCTCATGGGTGATACCGTATCCGCTCTCTTCGTTTAGCGTCTTCTTTACTTCAGATAACTCAGGAACTGCCTTGAATTTGATACACCATGGAGAAGCTTGTAGCCGTACCGTACCCGTTTCATCATCCGCTCTTAGCCTACATTTAAAATCAGGTAAATTGACAACATTGAATCTTACAGATTGAAGTTTATAGCCAGTTTGTATAGCTGTGACTGGCTGTTGAGTGAGAGCCAAGTTTGCCCTATAGACCCCGTTTAAATACGCCTTAGTAATTGATGCTTCTATTTCGAGACCAGAAGGGAGGCGAATCTTCAGTGGTTGTTCGCCGGGCATGGTCGGGATTTTAAAATGCACAAGTGAATGTAACTCGGCCTTAATATCGATGAAAACTCGAGGTACCGGCGATAGCCTCAGCACCACGTTCGCTGATACCCCTTCCAGAATTCCGTTGCCGCCAATGATCTGAATCTGGGTTTTAGCTAATGGAATCTGGCAATTCACTCTTTTCATAAGCCTCCGCGTCATTCACTTGAATATAACTGAGTTGAAATGGAGGGGTGGTTATCCATGATAGTTGAATTATCTCATTCCTTGCATTGAGTCCCCGCAATTATCGCTTATAGCGTTACACATTTCAAGAAAAACTGTTCTTGATACTGCCACATGAGGACGCTCAATTGTGCAGAAGTAGGAAATAAAGTGTACCTAGGAGGTAATTGGCCGAATTCTTGATCCAAAGCTTAGAAAGAAGAACCCCTTTATCCTAATGCAATAATAGGGAGTTTTTAGTTGCAGCGGCATGCATTGGCTAAGACCGAGATTCCCTTGTAACTGCAATATGATCCGCGGCTGGCTTTCAAGACTCTACCGTATTCGAAGACTCACTGAAGAAATCCTCTCGATATCGGAACTCGTTCACGTCCGTGCCGCCTCTATCCCGGTTCGGCTTCAGATCTTGCGAACCACCACCGGATACGCGTACCCAGCTAACTGGCATTTTGTCAAGGAGGCAAAGAAAGTGATCGCGATCAGTGCCGAGACTATGACGGGTGACAGAGTTGGAGTGATCCCTGATCGGACCCCGTTATTCGTACCAATTTTTAAGTAAGAGAGTTACCGGGTGTTAATGGTTTAAGGATTGATGTATATGAGAGATCTTGGCGAAGTGAGGGCCTAGCCCGAACGCGGCCAGGATCGGAAAGGAATGTGACAAACTCTAGTGGGCTTTTAAAGCCTAAACGACTGTGGGGATGTTCACTATTGTAGGTATGACGCCATTGTTCGATTACCACTTGGGCTTCAGCTACGCTGAGCAACACTTCACGGTTCAAACACTCATCGCGTAAGCGGTTGTGAAACGACTCGATGAAACCGTTTTGCCAGGGACTGCCCGGATCGATATAGATCGCCTTGATCTTTTTGTCGGACAACCACTGCTGCACCTGATGAGCAATGAATGGCTTCGCATGTCGTCGCTTCGCTCCTCGGAACGGAACCGTTGTCGCTGCGAATATATTGTGGCGGTCCATGCCTCTCGATCATTTTTTGCATGATACCGCGAACGGTTTCCGCGTTGATATGGCGATCGACATGGATGACCGGACATTCGCGGGTCTACTCGTCGAGGATGGTCAGCATTTTGAGACTCCCACCGCGGACCGTTTTATCGTGGATAAAATCCCAGCTCCAAACATGGCCGGGATGTTCGGCTTTTGTCTGCAGGCCGGTGGAGACACCCCTGCGGCGGCGTTTTAGCTTGCGTGGGGGGATCGCCAGCCCTGATCACGTCGCAGACGTTTACCCACCTTCCAGCCTTCGTCCTTCAACAGCTTCGTGATCTTGGGATAGCCCCACCTGGCGTATTGCCGTGATAACCGCCTAACTGCCGCCTTCAGTTTCGTTAGCCAGGCATCCGGATGCTTGGCCCTATACGCATAGGTGCAACGGTGCAGGTGAAAGTATCGGCACGCTGCACGCATCGAACACTGGCCCCGAGCCACAAGTCTCTCTGCCACTTGCCGCTTGTGCCCAGGGCTTACTACCGAGCGTAAGCGACATCTACCATTTTTTTTCGAGGGTCTCCTGCAGGATCTCTATCCCCAGCATCTTGTCTGCCAGCATCCGTTTTAGCCGCGCGTTCTCCTTCAAAGAGCTCTTTCATCCGCTTGGCTTGGTTGACATCAATCATCCCAAACTCACGCTTCCAGCGGTGGAAGGTCTGTTCGCTGACGTTATTCTCCCGGCACACTTCCTGGATCGATTTACCCCTCTCTGCTTGCCGCAATATACGTATCTTCTCTTCGGTCGTGTATTTTTTGCCTTTCATTGTCTGAGTCCTTTCCAGGTTACCCAGACTAACTTTTCAAGTGTACCAGTTTTCGTGGTCACGACCAGCCATTTTAGAAATATTAAGCAGGGTAACTGGAGTGACGCCCAAAAATCGTATCATTTACAGAGAGAGGTTATCGGGATAATCCGATAACCTCAATGAAAAGAAAAAGATACACAACAGAACAGATCATATCAATACTGCGGCAAGCCGATACCGGTAAAACGGTAGAGGAAATCTGCCGAGGCAACAATCTAAGTGAACAGACCTTCTATCGCTGGGGTAAAAAGTATGGCAACTTGGAGCTGGCCGATGCTCTAGCGATTTAAAGAACTGGAAAAAGAGAATACCGAGTTGAAGAAGCTGCTCGCTGATCAAATGCTCAAGAATCAGGTGATGGAGGAAACGTTGTCAAAAAAGTGGTGAGCCCAAAGCAGAAGAAGCGAGTAGTAAAAGATGCGGCTGAGAGAGGGCTGTGCTCGTTTTAGAGGGCTTGTGCTTATCTCAGCCTCAGTTGGTCAACGTACAGCTACCGGCCCAAGCAGGCCGGTAGGAAAGCTCAGCGGTTGGCCGAGCGGATTGTAACCCTGTCCTGGGAACATCCCCGCTACGGTTGCCGGCGCATTCGTGCCTTGCTGGTTAAGGAAGGCTGGACAACAAGCAGGAAGTTTGTTCAGGCGGTACGACGTTCAGAAGGGCTGCAGGTAAAGCCACCGAAAAAGCGTAGACCCCGTCAAGGAGTCTCTACGGGGTCGCCTACTAAAGCAAACGGTCGCAATCACATTTGGTCCTGGGACTTTGTCCATGATCGCACAGACAATGGCGGTCCATTAAAGATGATGACTCTGATCGATGTACCGAGGAGCTGAAAGCGACGACACTCAAGCGAAGCGAAGACATATACGCGTCAATGTCTGCATATCCGGGTAGCTCGTCAACTCACCTCAACCGATGTCCTCTCTGTGCTTAGCGAGGCCATTGAAGAGGAGGGAGCTCCCAGCTATATCCGTAGTGACAATGGCAGTGTTCCGAGGAGCGCAGCGACGACATGCGAAGCCATTCATTGAAAGGGAATTGCGAGCCTGGCTAGCTGCGATGAAAATCAAAACCCTCTATATCGAACCAGGAAGTCCTTGGCAGAACGGATACATCGAATCTTTCCATGCCCGTTTTCGCGAGGAGTGTTTAAACCGTGAACAGTTATGGACTTTAACCGAAGCACGTGTGGTGATCGAAGATTGGCGCTGCCTTTACAATCATATCCGTCCCCATCGCAGCCTCGGCAATGTCACCCCACGGCGCTTTGCTGAAGACATCAATACCAAAGGCTTGGGCTCCATTCGGGCTACGCCCTCATTGCACCCAAGCCTTGACTTCCTCTACCAACTTAACTTCAACATTAACCTCTCCAGACTAACTCTCACAGTGGACCAGTTTGTGTAACCCGACCATAACCTTGAAGACTTTAGATGAACAATCCAGAGAATGTGAACTTTTTTGTTGTACTCGTTTGTTAGACTAAATTGGCGGCTAGCTTTTGGTGAACGATACTCAAGTACAATCATATTCTATAAAAGGATTTTTTATCCTTTTTTCTGGTCAATCTATCTCATTGTTAGGTAGCCAAATTGTTCAATTTGCCTTAGTCTGGTGGTTAGTTCAGGAAACACATTCAGCGACAGTATTAAGCATAGCTGCTATTTTCGGATTTTTGCCACAAGTAGTCCTTGGGCCCATTATTGGCACTTTAGTCGATCGTTGGAATCGTAGACAGGTAATGTTGCTGTCGGACAGCATTATTGCTTTAGCGACCTTAGTATTGGCATGGATCTTCACTATTGGGTCGGTTCAAATTTGGATGGTATACCTTATCATGTTTATTCGCGCATTAGGCGAAGGGTTCCAAAAACCAGCCATGATGGCATCAATCCCCCTCATGATTCCAGATAAATATCTTTCAAATATTCATGGGTTAAGACAGGCATTTTATGGTGGGCTTCAAATAATCTCTGCACCACTGGCTGCCCTTTTGTTGGGTCTTATTCCAACAGTAGCCATTCTTCTAATTGATGTAATAACAGCTCTCTTCGCAATTACTCCCCTATTATTTATTATTATTCCACAACCTGATAAGAATCAGGATAGATCGGGAATAGGTAACATACAATCAGTTTGGGCTGATATGATCGCTGGTTTTAAGTACGTGCGGAGCTTGGAGGGACTATTCATTCTCATCGCGTTTATGTCCTTGATTGGTGTGTTGCTAATGCCCCCTTTTATTCTTCTTCCATTATTAGTAACCAATCATTTTGGTGGAGATGTAATAGACCTGGGTTGGATATTATCAGCGACTGGGATTGGTGAAGTCATCGGTGGGATCACACTTAGCTTATGGGGTGGCTTTAAAAAACGAATTATTACCGTTATGACTGGTTTAATCGGTATAGGACTTAGCTTAATTATTGTAAGCGTACTACCACCTGCTTATTTTTTATTTGCAATAAGTGCCATGTTCCTGGGTGGTTTTATGTCTTCTATAATTAACGGTTCTCAGGTAGCAATTATACAAGCTTGTTCCACTCCAGAAATGCAAGGTCGAGTTTGGACTATAACGGGGAGTATGATGAACTGTACAACTCCCCTGGGACTTTTGATCGCGGGACCTGTCGCTGATTTAATGGGAATTAAATTCTGGTATATAGTGGGAGGGATAGGCAGCGTTATTATCGGGATAACCCTTATGCTTATTCCAGCAGTCATTCACATTGAAGAGGGTAGAGCTAAAGTATCATGAGAGTTTCAATTAGTCAGAAAAAGTTGGAAGGTGACCTGTCCCCGAAAAACTGGACCAGCAAAGAATTAGTCTTGTATGGGTAAAAACCTAATATAAGATAGGAGAAAGAACCACCCATGAAAAGCAAAGGCAAACGTTATAATAAAGAACAAATCATCTATGCCCTAAGGCAGGTTTATCTGACCCCGTTATTCGTACCAGTTTAAGTGAGAGAGTTACCGGGTGTTAATGGTTTTAGGATTGATGTATATGAGAGATCTTGGCGAAGTGAGGGCGTAGCCCGAACGCGGCCAAGATCGGAAAGGAATCTGACAAACTCTAGTGGGCTTTTAAAGCCTAAACGACTGTGGGGATGTTCATTATTGTAGGTATGACGCCATTGTTCGATTACCACTTGGGCTTCAGCTACGCTGAGCAACACTTCACGGTTCAAACACTCATCGCGTAAGCGGTTGTGAAACGACTCAATGAAACCATTTTGCCAGGGACTGCCCGGATCGATATAGATCGCCTTGATGTTTTTGTCGGACAACCACTGCTGCACTTGATGAGCAATGAATGGCTTCGCATGTCGTCGCTTCGCTCCTCGGAACACTGCCGTTGTCACTACGGATATAGCTGGGAGTTCCCTCCTCTTCAATGGCCTCGCTAAGCACAGAGAGGACATCGGTTGAGGTGAGTTGACGGGCGACCCGGATATCCAGGCATTTACGCGTATATTCATCGATCAGAGTCATCATCTTTAATGGACCGCCATTGTCTGTGCGATCATGGACAAAGTCCCAGGACCAAACGTGATTGCGACCGGTTGCTTTAGTAGGCGGCCCTGTAGAGATCCCTTGACGGTGTCTACGCTTTTTCGGTGGCTTTACCTGCAGCCCTTCTGAACGTCGTACCGCCTGAACAAACTTCCTGCTTGTTGTCCAGCCTTCCTTTACAAGCAAGGCACGGATGCGACGGTAACCGTAGCGGGGATGTTCCCAGGACAGGGTTACAATCCGCTCGGCCAATCGCTGAGCTTTCTTATTGGCCTGCTTGGGCCGGTAGCTGTACGTTGACCAACTGAGGCTGAGATAAGCACAAGCCCTCTAAAACGAGCACAGCCCTCTCTCAGCCGCATCTTTTACTACTCGCTTCTTCTGCTTTGGGCTCACCACTTTTTTGACAACGTTTCCTCCATCACCTGATTCTTGAACATTTGATCAGCAAGCAGCTTCTTCAGCTCGGTGTTTTCTTTTTCCAGCTCTTTAAATCGCTTCGCATCGGCCAGTTCCAAGTTGCCATACTTTTTACCCCAGCGATAGAAGGTCTGTTCGCTTAGGTTGTTGCCACGGCAGATTTCCTGTACCGTTTTCCCGGTATCGGCTTGCCGCAGTATTGCGATTATCTGTTCTGTTGTGTATCGTTTTCTTTTCATTGAGGTTATCTGTTTATCCCGATAACCTCTCTCTGTAAATGATACGATTTTTGGGGGTCACTCCACTCTCCATTAACAAATTGCGTATCTTGTCCTGTTAAAAAATTTAGAACTAATAGTTCCAATGAGATCACTTTAAAAAAGACAAGGATTTGGTGTCTCATTTTTATTTCTAATTAAGCTATAAAAATTCTGGTAACTATCCCTTTACATTAGGTAAATAAGAAAGGGAAAATGCACATTTTCTGATAACATCTGTTGCTCAATCGAAAATTTAAAATTTTTTCTAATGCTCTTACTTCTCTGAGCGGTTACTTATGCTTTAAACTATAATACAGGAATGTTTTCTCTTAAGGGAGAGTCAAATATATTTACTGCCTATACCTAATACATTCCAAAATTTAATAAACTTTGTAAATGATGAATAACACCCCCGCCGCATACAGGTTAATGGATTGGGGATCGTTAAGTAGTGTGGGTGCTGGCCCCCCCCGCCCTCCTAAATTATCAGGGAGAAGTAATTAATTTTAGTTAGCGTTATCCTTGGATATCGATGGATATGTTGTCTTTTAGTATATTTCAAAACAATTATGCTTTATAAACTCTTATAAATAATAAGTTGTTTTGAAAAATCTCTGGCATTGCTTTAATTGTTATAACAGCGTGAAAAGACAGCCTATAGAATTAATTTCGATTCTGATTCTTTTTCTCTATTTACCGGTGCACCTGTTGGCTCTTCCGCAAGACCTGGAAATATTCACTGACTTTGAAAGTGTTAGTGGAGAAGGTACGATCTATATCGGTCAAGAGCCAAACGTGGTAACACTCATCGGATTCACGGTAGAAACTCTCGATGATCCTGCGCTCTTACACTCCGGAACGAAAGCGTTAACACTTGGGCCTGGTCAGGAGGGAAAAATAATAAGCCCCCGCGGGATTCATACCTTAGAATTTTACGCGGCCGAATCAACAGGGGGTGGCAAAATCGAGGTCAAAGGAGATAAAAACAGCGAGGGAGAAGCCGCCGGCGGATTTGGTGAAGTTATAAGCGTGATAGGAGATTTTGGCGAAGTTACCGGACTACCGGCTAACATCAGCCCAGGAGCCAACCCGGCCTTACAAAGCTTTATTGCTGACAGTGGCAATTTTCTTGATGGAACTGATCTGGAATTCATTGAAGGTATAAAAGAAGTAAAGATTTTCAATGTTACAGGTAAATTGTCCATTGATGATCTTGGCTACACACCCACCGATAAGCCTGTCAATAATACGGTCTATACCCGCTTTGAGTCGGATGAAGGATTTGGGGTAGGTGATGGTAGACTGGAACCTTTTTCTATTGGGGTTTCTCCTAATACCGCTACTTTTACCAGTACTGGTGGTACTGGAGGTGGTATTAGAGCTAGTGGCGGCGGCCCATCTAGTGCCCAAATAGCTGAAGCATCCGGCCCATCAAACCATTCTTTTAACCAATCTTTTATTGTAGAGGCTGGAGGGGGGGAATTCACAATCACCTTTGAAACTCCGGCTTATGAGGTGGATTTTTATGCAAATTGTCAACCTATAAGGGATCAGACAGATATCGATTGCACAGTTGAAGTCTTCGATACTAATGATAACCTGCTCGTGACCGTAACAAATTTAGAGTCGACTGTTGATCCACTATATAAACCTGCTTTTCTTACCTTTAACGCAGATGAATTGGGAGCACCCGGAGGCATTGGGAAGATTGTTTATAGTGATGAAGAAGATGTGAACGCTAATATTTATACCCGTAACGGTATCGATGATTTTGGTTTCACCCCGATTGGAGCACCTGGTACGGGGTCGACTGCGACTCCAACGACCCCGGCAGTCCCAGCCCCTGAGATCACGACGCAACCGGTAAGTCAGTCAGTAGCAACGGGTCACCCGGTAACATTAAGCGTCGAGGCGAGTGGAGATGATCTAACCTACCAGTGGTATGGAGGGATACATCCCGACACCAATTGGCCGGTCGAGGGAGCAACTGAGAGTACGATGACCACGGGGGGATTAGGGGCGAGTACTAACTTCTGGGTACAAGTGACTAATGACGGAGGTACAGCAGATAGTGACACCGCGGCGGTCACGGTCACAGTACCGTTAGTCTTAACGGGTTCAGGCTCGATAGCTGGGGAGGACATTCAACACCCCAATGGAAATATATTTGATCAAGTATTATTAACGGGAGAGAGCATCAAGTTACAGGCGAAGACTGGGCACATCACCCGGGTATCGTTTATGGACGAAGATGAAGACATCGTACAAGTGGAGTACTCGGGAGCTGGGACCTTTACGGTGACCTTGGATTCGAGTACATATTTAGCAGCGAAGGCTCCCCCACGGTATAATCAGTCAGGGGTAGCGTATGTTACAGGCAAACCGAGCGTGGTGATCGAGGGAGCCGATGAAACGACCTATTTTAGTATCTTCACGGTAGGAAAGATCAATGCGGTGAACCAGGCCTTGTTCCCTGAGGGACAAGAGTACGGTGCGCAGGCAGATGTGACCCTGGTACAGGTGATCAACTCCACGGGCATGGGCGGCATACAACTGTCGAACACCGTGTTCAGTGGAAGTACGGGCAAGACCGGTATCGACGCGCGTGGGGTACCGATCGGGGTACGCTTAACGATTGGCGACATCGATGCCAGTGGCGATGCGGTACCGCACATATTATTTGGCTCAGGCTCCTTCACGGTGGCTGCGGGCAACCCAGGATTGAGAATCACCGGCGGCGACCTGGCGCAGACGAACGGGGCTTCAATCGTAGTCGCAGAGAGCGGATCAACGACACGTGGATTCGATCGATTAATTACGCAGAACAATTTTAAATCGGACAACACCCCTCAGCCGACGCGAAGTATTAATGCCACTTTCGCAAATGAAGATGGTGATGACATCACCATCGAGGTCGATGAGGTAACGATTGAATAATCCTTCAAGGTGTATTGTGTTCCATCGCGGAAAAATCACCTCCGCCGCATACGGGTTAATGGATTATTGAATGAGAAGTGAGGTGTATTTTTGCACCCCCCCCCCCTTCCTAAATTATCAGGGGAAAAGTAATTAATTTCAGTCAGCGTTATCCTTGGATATTGGCGAATCTATTGTAATAACCATTGTAATTTTGGCCTATTACTAAATTATAACATTCATAAGATTATTATTAATAATAGCTTATAAAATGGCGGAGAGAGGGGGATTCGAACCCACGGTACCCGTTAAGGTACACAGCATTTCCAATGCTGCCCGATCGGCCACTCTGGCACCTCTCCTGATAAGCATAGAGTACAATAATTGCGGCAGCCCACGGTCAACAGGAAAATAATAAAACCATTCGCGTTGCAACTTTACCAAGTGCACGCTGTTTAAGAGTGTATACCTGTGATGCCTGAAGAATACAAAGAACTCACCCCTTATGTGGCATGGAATCCCCTGCCACATTCAGAATGGAACGCTCAATCAGCGTCGCATCTATTGCGGCGAATTGGTTTTTCTGCGACGCCAGACAAAACCAAGGAGGTGCTTGAACGCGGTCTTTCCGCAACGATCGATCATTACTTTGGTGTGCAGCGAGTAATGCCAATACCTCCAAAGATTAGTTCTGCGCGTCAGAATACACGTGAAATGAGCCAAAAATTGATGCAAGGCAGTCCCGAAGAACAGAAAAAAGCCAGACGGGAAATACGCCGCAATTTTAATGAAGCTTATCGAGAATACGGGCTGAATTGGATTCAATTCGCACGCGAGGATTATAATGCACCCTATGAGAAGATGGTAATGTTTCTACAAGATGTATTGGTTGTCGGTCTGCCTAAAACACGCAACCCATACTGGCTGTATCTTCATCAATCGCTCTTACGCGAAAATATAAACAGTAATTTCGATACACTTTGTAAGGCAGTGAGCCGATCTCCAGCGATGATCAAATACCTTGATTTACAGCAAAACCGTAAAGGACATCCGAATGAAAATTTTGCCCGTGAACTGTTCGAACTCTTTATTTTAGGAGAGGGAAATTATACGGAAAAAGACATCAAGGAAGCCGCACGCGCGCTCACTGGCTATAAAATACGCAATAATGAGTTCTTTTTCAATCGACGCCAATTTGATGATGGAAGCAAAACTGTATTCAACCGGAAAGGTCGATGGAATGGTGATGATGTCATTGATCTCGCGCTCGATCAATCGGCCGCCAGGACATTCCTGCCAAACGAGTTTCTCCACTTTTATCTCTCCACCGATGTCACCTTGGAAGATTCCTATCTCAAATCTCTCGGTAATATCTGGCGACGCAATCATTTCAATCTTGGTTCTCTTATTAAAACTGTTTTTAAGAGCAGGATATTTTTTCACCCGCAATTCAGGGGCAATTTGATAAAGAGCCCCACTCATTTTTATTTTGGATTGCTTCAGGATCTGAATCTCGATGTGGCCCCCTTCCCTTCTCACACCCTGAATGCTCTTCGCAATATGGGACAGCCCTTCTTCGCACCCCCTAATGTTCGCGGATGGGTCGGTGGAAAAAACTGGATTAACGCTTCAACGCTGGCTGCTCGCCGCCAATTGATCGAATCACTGTTTTCTCCCCTTGAAGAAGATAACCTCAATGCGGACGATTATGCTGCTTTGAAAACCGCGCATCGGGAAAACAGGGGTAAGATTACCGTAACTGAAAAAATGATAAAGGGAATTGCGGGGATGAAGAATGAAGCCATGGTCGATCATTTTATTAATTATTTTCTCTCCGACTTTGATAACGATCAAATACGGAAAGTACTAATGAAATACATAAATCAAGGTTCTGCCAATAGAACAGAGAAGATTAGAAACCTGGTAGCTGTTCTTCTCCAATCACCACAGTACCAACTCAGTTAAATGAAAAATGATATTTTACAAACTCCGACCACACGTCGTGAATTCCTAAAATCGGGACTGGGGGGCATAGGGCTTGTGGCTTTCAGTTCCTTTGCGCCCGCTTTCCTCACGCAGACGACACTGGCAAATTTACCCGCACCTGAAAAAGATCGATCGATTTTAGTTCTCATCCAACTGGCGGGCGGTAACGACGGATTAAACACGCTCATCCCTTTTGAAGACGCAAATTATTACCGTTTACGCCCTCGACTTGGCCTGCGTAAAGAGGCCGTTACCCCGATTACTCATACTCTGGGATTTCATAAATCCTGTGGTGAATTAGCTGAACTTCATCGCGAGGGTAAATTATGCATCATCCAGAATGTGGGCTACCCCAATCCCAATCGCAGCCACTTTCGCTCCATGGAAATCTGGGAAACGGGTAGTGATAGCGATGAATACCTCCAGACGGGTTGGCTCGGTCGTTACTTTGATAATAAATGTGATGGTGCTCCGCCATCTGAAGAACCTACGGGAATTCATATCAGCAATCAACTCCCGCAGTCGTTTCACTCAGAGCAGACACACAACTTATACGGCCTCAGTTTACAGAGGAACAATAGACGCCCGCCAGTTAATCAAAATCTACTCGAAGAATTAATTTTCCATACTCCGGGCGATAATACCGCAGGCTTTTTAAAGCACACCATGATGGATGCCATGATCACGGAAAAACAAGTGAGAAAAATTCTCAACCACTATCGCCCCGCGATTGACTATCCACGTACCCCTCTCGCCAGATCGTTGCAGCAGGTTGCCTCGATGATCGCCGCGGGAATGGAAACACGCGTATACTTTGTTTCCCATCGTGGATTTGATACACACACTAATCAGCTTAATACTCACGCTCAATTATTAGCCACATTATCCCAGGCGATGGCTGCATTCCAATCGGATCTGGAAAGTCATTCTCTACAGGATCAGGTACTCACGATGACCTTTTCCGAATTCGGTCGGCGACCCGCTGAAAATAATGGAAGAGGAACTGATCACGGTACTGCTGCCCCCTTATTCATAATGGGGAATTCTTTAAAACAGTCTCAGATCGGGCGTTCGCCCAATCTGAATGTTGATACGAAAAGTGACCTCATTCACAGCATAGATTTTCGGCAGGTATATTCCACGCTCTTAAATAAGTGGTTCGATTGCGACCCAGCCAATATTCTCGGTAAAAAATATAAACCCTTAAGTTTTATTTAGAAATAATTATCGAGTTGGTGATGACGCTACCGAATCCCGCGGCCGCGGAGCGACACCTTCCATTCCAGGGAGATGCCTGATGCGTATTGTCAACCCCCTGGAATGGAAGATGTCGGTCTTCGCCTCGGTAGCTTCGTCGCTTCACTCCTCGCAATGACAATAAAGGGGTAATCAATTAGAGGATATATAAAATACGCTTCCTGTTCATTACTTTGTCATTGCGAGACCCGCGCCCGTGGGACGAAGCAATCCAGGGGGAATCTTTCTGATGTTCTCTAGCCTATCAAATGTTAGATGTCATCTACGCCTCCTTCGCAATGACAAGATGGGGCGAAAGCCACCGTTCACCGTTCACTGTTAACTCTCTTCCCCCCACATCCTGCATCCCTTGGCACGCCTTAGCGTAGCGACGGCGGCTGCATCTTGCATTTTGGATACTAGATAAATTTGAAGAATTCCTTGCGGATTTATTAAAACCATCAATTATTTAGATCATGCCGTGGCAGCTGACTCAGCAGGAAAAAAAGCACTGACTATTATTCTTATACTCTGTGGCCTCAGTGTCCTCGGTTTAATATTTTTTTGAGGACGCTATTATAAAATAATAAGCCTTCTAGCTTCACCATTTAAGATAGATTTGAGCGACGACCTATTACCCTGTGTTGAGATAAATCCCTCAAAAACCCCGGAGGCCTCGGTATTATGGCTGCATGGATTGGGCGCGGATGGTCACGACTTTGAATCTGTCGCCATTCAATTAGCAGAAAACGCATCGCTACCCACGCGCTTTGTATTACCCCATGCACCCGCCCTCCCGGTTACGGTTAACGGGGGCATGATGATGCCCGCGTGGTTCGACATTGTAGAAATGGCCAATCCTGAAAAAACGGATTGGACTGGCATTGAAAATACACGTGTAAAAATTGATCAGCTTATAGAACGGGAGATTCAATTAGGTGTTCCCTCACAGAATCTTATCCTCGCCGGATTTTCTCAGGGCGGCGCTATTGCTTTGCATACGGGATTGCGCTATCACCAGTCATTGGCCGGTATTCTTGCGCTTTCCACGCATATTGCGGATGCTAAGGATTCATCAATACCGTCTCTCCACCTCAACAATAAGAACACACCTGTGTTAATGATACACGGCCAGCACGATCCCATCATTCCTCTTTCGCTGGCTAAAGCATCTAGAGATATGCTGATTAACATGCATTATAAAGTTAAATGGATAGAGTACCCAATGGCGCATGCCGTCTGTGAGGAAGAGATCAATGTCATCGCCTACTGGCTCGAAAAGCTCCTGGGTCGATAGGGCTTTGTCCTAATTTGTCTCATCATTTTCGTCTTCGCTCGCCACGGCGTAGTCCCGCCACTGCGGGACGAAGTCGGGTCTGCTTCATCGTCTTCGGCCTCTTTTATTTTATGACCAACTTTTCCTGACGAAAATTGATTTGTTCTATTAGTCTAAATATTGCTACTAGCGGCCACGACGGAGCGTGGCCCTCCATTTTATGCCTTTTCTGGAGGGCCACGCTCCGTCGTGGCCGAAGGGGACGCAGACGAAGATTAGTTAATAATACCCATTATTAAACAGCATTCAAAAGCTGATCGATGTCTTAAAGCCAAACGTTTGGGGTTCACCGGGGACTCCAGGGTGGAGCGGGCTGCGATTCGGCTGAGCTCATCGAAGTCCAGCCAGCCATAGCCTTGGCGAAGGTTGGTCCCTAGCACGCTTCTTCATTTGCGGCCTTCTTTAAACGCGGTAGGGACACCGCGTTCCACCATAATATTGCAGTAAATGATTGGAGGCACGAAGCTCCATCATTTATAAGCGTATTGGCACCTGTTCCTTTTACGTTTGTTTCAAAAGCTGATCGATGTCTTAAAGCCAAACGTTTGGGGTTCGCCGGGGACTCCGGCGTCGAGGTCGATGATTTTGTTCGTGAAATAATTTGTATTCGTGAGATTGCGCCCGAAAAGAACCACGCTAAACCAATCGCGCTGATAGCCAAACCTGGCGTTTAGCAATCCATAATCAGATTGCCTATAGCGGGGGGTATTCGCTTCGTCGAAATAGACATCTCCTAAAGCATTAAATTGGATCCAGGCAAAGAACCCGTTTTTATGTTCATACAGAGCGGAGATATTTAGGGTAAACTCAGGTGTAAAGGGTGCTCGCTTTCCTTTAAAATCATTTCCGGAAAATGGATCCAGGTATTCATCAAATTCAAAATTCGTGTAACCAAATGTGACCCCAATTTCTAATGGCTCAACAGGGTTGCTTACCATTTCCAGCTCTATCCCGCTCGAGTGGGATTTCGGTGCATTGACAATAATATAATCCGTTAAAGTGAACGACCGTTCAACCTGGTAATCGTCGATATCGTTATAAAAGGCCGAGAGAGAAAGTTGCAGGTTTTCGTTAAACGCCAGCATTTTTATTCCGAATTCATTGCTCCAAACTGTCTCCGTATTGTATTGAGAAATAATGGGATCATCGGAGAAAGCGGAAAATCCACCGGATTTAAAACCTAATCCGGTTGAGCCATATATATTTAATTCCTTAGTAAGTTGATAACTAAAACCGAGTGTGGGGACGAAATTTGAATCATCAACATCGCGGATTACTTCCAGATTTTGACCCTGAACACTGGCCTTTACCCGGTCTATACTCTTCTCCGAGTAATCGTAGCGGATACCACCGACAATTTTAAAATCATCAAACAGCTTATGTATTACACTTCCAAAGAATGCGTAGTTACTCTCCTTGATAGTGTAGACCGTTCTCTCCGGGGCACCAAAGAATGTGCGAA
This sequence comes from Opitutales bacterium, assembly GCA_963692525.1. Classification (GTDB taxonomy): domain Bacteria; phylum Verrucomicrobiota; class Verrucomicrobiia; order Opitutales; family PNEW01; genus PNEW01. Next base: position 2,751,391 of record OY829953.1, on the reverse strand, counting down.
CTGAGTCACCTTTGGTCTCGCTATCGAGAAAGAATAATCCAGTCCGCCAATGCCAGGTACTCTCATCACTCTCTTTCGATTCCATACGCAATTCCTCTGTCCATAAATCCTGGAATTGCGTTATCGTAGAAGTGAAAAAAGGATCGGACGAAAGATCGAGATCGAGGGTGTTGGGATTGAGGCTCCAATCCTGACGCGTAGTAATGGAAGTGATTACACCCCAATCGAAAGAGCGAGCCGCCTTAAACGACTGTGTATTGCGATCTATTTGTGTGCTACCCTCAAAATCGGAGCTTACTTGAAAAGGATCGCCATTTAAAGAGACGATCCGCTGATCACCGTCATCGAACACTTCACCATTGAGCCCGAAGCTTATTGCCCATTCCTCGCTTGGCACCCAGCGCAGGGCCATACGGCCAATCCATGAATCTCGTGTGTCCGTATTCTTATTTAAAAATGTATTGTGCACGAAGCCGTCGTGCTGAGCATACCCCCCATTCAAGCTGATAAATAGCCGATCGCTTACGAGAGGACCTGAGAAGGAAACCCTATATTCCTGACGATCGTAATTTCCAAAGATTGCAGCCGCGCTCGTCCGCAAAGTATTGTCCGGTTGCCTGGTCCTAACCTCAATCACACCTGCTTCACTGTTACGACCATAAAATGTACCCTGAGGTCCTCTCCGAATTTCCAGCTCCTCAACGTCATATAAATCGAGCGCGTAGGCGAAGGCGTTTCCAAAAGGCGAATCATCAATGTAAAGGACAACTCCCGGATCACTAAAAAAAGCCGTGTTCCCTATTCCACGGATCGTGTAAACATCACCAAAAGAGCGCAGTGAATTATTGCTGATATTCAGGTTTGGCGACTGGGCGGATAATTGAGAAATTGAATCTAATCCTGAACGATCCAACTTTTCGGTATCAATAAATGACAAACTGGACGCGACTCCTTTTTGAAATAAAAAAGGTTGAGTTTCAGTCACTAACTCTGGGAGTTCCGTTATTGACTCTCCCGATCTTTCATCTTCCCCTATCGCATCGGAAGCGAAAAACCAGGCCAATGAAATTATTACCAAGCACCCAGATTTAAAATTACTTATCGTAATAGGATTAATCATATATATAATCAGGGCTCAACGGGACGTAAATTGTTGTGAGGGCAATAACTTCTCGTAGAAGTCAGATCCATTTTTCTATTTAGACATTCTCGACAAAACTGGAATTATGCCTTAACAGTAAAATCAGTAACATGAAAAGATGTTTTATTTATTCTTTGTTAGGTGCAATCAGTATTTTGCTTTCTGTTTGCGATTCTCGCTCTTTAGCAGCTGATTGGTCACGATTTCTTGGTCCTAATCAGGATGGAATAATAAAGAAAGGGCGCATCGCACGTTCATGGCCTGCAAACGGGCCCACGGTTTTATGGGCAAAAGAGGTGGGAGAAGGTTTCGGCGGAGCAAGTATTAGTAAAGGCGAAGTATATTTGCTTGATCGTATGAACGACGAAAACGATATTCTTCGCTGTCTGAATCTGGAAACCGGCGAAGAATTGTGGAAAGTATCCTATGAAGCTCCCGGCAGAGTCGGCTACAATGGATCTCGATCCACACCCTCGATAGGTAAAAAACTAATCTATGCAGTCAGCCCCTTTGGAAATATATACTGTGTTGACCGCATTTCACGAAAAGAAGTTTGGACCATAAATCTAATAAATACATTTGGTTCTGAACCTCCCAACTGGGGATTTAGCCAGTCGCCATTGATTTATAAAAAATTATTAATTGTCGCGCCGATGAGTGAAAATGCCGGTTTAGCGGGCTTGGATCGAGCGACGGGAAAAGTCGTGTGGAAATCTGAACCCATCGGGGGCGGCAGCTATGTCTCACCTATCTTACGAACGATTTCTGGCGTAGAGGCCGTTGTGATGTTAACGAAAGACCAGCTAACGGCGATAAATCCGGCATCCGGCGAAACCCTTTGGAAGTATAAGGGGTATTTTAATAAGATTCCCATCCCCTCAATAACCTCAATTGGGGACGGCAGGATATTTGTTTCCGGTGGCTACGGTGCAGGTTCCGTGATGATTAAGGTTACTGCTAAGGGTAAGCAATTCGAGGTGTCTGAACTATTCCGTATGGAAGAACAAGGTTCACAGATTCAACCCGTTCTTTTGTTTAATGATTATCTTTATGCAAACTTTAACACTAACGAAAACTTACGGGGTGACAACCCGGACGGGTTGGTATGTCTGGACCTCGATGGCAAAATAAAATGGCAGACTCGAACCTCACCGAATTTCGAAAGAGGAAATTTGATTATTACCGGGGGGTTACTTCTAATCCTTGACGGAAAGATTGGTGAACTGGCTATGATCGATCCCAATCCAAATGCCTACAAAGAACTGGCGCGTACTAAAGTGTTTGATGATGAAAAAGGAACTATGTGGGGACCGATGGCATTTAGCGGAGGTAAGCTTATCCTGCGCAGTCAAACAGAGATGAAATGCCTCGATTTGCGTTAGATGGCGAAGCAGACGTCGAAGCCGATAAAACGAAGATAGTAATAATTTCCTAGCCCCGAGGGGCGAAATATAAATAGCCCATTGCGCAAGCTATGGGTATTCGATACACATACATTTCAGAGCCCCAGCGGGGCGACACAATTGAACCATTACCCAGTTTGTGTCGCCCCGCTGGGGCTCCGAATATAATAATACCCCCTAACCCACAGCTTGCGCTGTGGTCTACGTTTATTACACCCCTCCGGGGTATAAGCTCAACTGTTGGAGTTAATCTGCGTCTTTGTCTTCGTCCGCGTCTGTGTTTTTGCTTATATTAAAAAATATTGTGCCATAAATATCGCAAACAAGGTGGGGCGGGCTGCGATTCGGCTGAGCTCATCGAAGTCCAGCCCGCCTCAACTGATCTCTTCGAATGCGTCAGCGGATCTTTTTTACAGAGATCGTTCTCGTTTTTGAATTAACTCACAATTTTATTTTTTGAGATACGGCCACGACGGAGCGTGGCCCTCCAGAAAATAAACTCAAATGGAGGGCCACGCTCCGTCGTGGCCGCCTTCCTTATGGATTTTTATTCCTTCACCCGTTTAACAAAAATACTTAAGTCGTCAAAAAGGATAGCTTTACCCGAGTAAGGCGTACCCCAGACAGATGCCCTGCCCTTTGCGGGAATCTTGTTATCTTCCATACGAACATTCGCATCCCCGGGTTCAAGACTGTCACCGAGCCAAGCTTTTCCTGTTATTATCCAGAGCTTGGCATCCGTTTTCTCGACCTGTAGATCCAACCATATCCAAGTATTTGGCAACCATTCGAATTGGGCTTCTGAAAAAACATCACTACTCTTTAAAAGCTGAACCGATTTTGCGGCGGCATTTACGCGAAGGCGGTAACCAGAGCGACCATTCAGTCCAATACTAAAAGTCGGCATCCGTCTCCCTCGCAAGTCGGAGGAGATACGCGCGCGAATAGCAACATTGTCCTGGCGTCGTGAACCGAAAAGGATACCGAAATCACCTAAAGGTTCGCCCGGTAAAATAAGTAGAGAATTGGATTCTCTTTCCCTAACCTTGAAATCGCCCGCGAGAACAAACATTCCCTCCGGCTCTTCTCCCGAAGGGGTCGTTGAAAAATCATTCTTATAAATTTCTTCCCAACTTTCGGCTCTCAACGCATTCTGTTTTATAATCTCTTCTCCATTTAGACCGAATACTGTAAAGAGGGAAAAAGAGATAACCAAAACCAGTGTGGTGTATGGATTATTTATCGAGCTACCGATCATTATTCACCTATTCAGATCTCAAAGTTACGATCAGGTCACCTCGCAGGGTTACGAATGCGGCAAACCAAGTCCAGAAATAGCAACCTATTACTAATACAAAAATTAATAAGCTCATTTCAGCCAGGGGGAAACTCGCACTCCGGGATTGCAAGGTCGGCCATATCGCAACTGAGGCGCTCAAAATTCCAATCGTCAGACCCCAGATAAAAAGCCAGCGATGCTCAATAAAAACCAGCTTTCGCAGAAGGTTTTTGCGAAAACCTACGGCTTCGAGTAAGGCAAACTCATGTCGGCGTTCTAACATGTTTCGCGCCACGACAACACCTAACCCGGCGCTACCCAGGACGAGTCCAAGCCCACCGAGGACCTGAAAGATAGAAATGTAGGCATGCTCTACACTTTGGAATTCTGCGAGACGAACGCCGGCAGGCATTAATTCCAAACCTTGGATCTCCAGGGATTGCGTAAGGTGTGTCGCAACCGATTTGGCATTATCCTTCGGTGCATCAATTAAAAAGTAGCGGTAACCTCCAAGTGAGGGATACTTCTCGATCAACCGATTTTCCGCGACAATGAGATTACCCTGCAAAATTGAGCCAGCGACAAGCCCCGCTATAAAAACATCAAACACCTGTCCGTGTTCATCCTTAAAAGAGAGTGTGTCACCCACGCTCTTACCCAATGCCCATTTGACCGTTGCTTCGTCGGCGATTGCTGGAATTAATCCGTCAGATAATTCCGCTTTGAGAAGGTGCCAACGATCAGCAGAATTTATGTTGTCACTGAAAGACGAAAAACGAAAGGCCTCGCGATCATATAACTCGTTTGAATCTATTCCTAGAAGGCGAGGTTTAAGTGCGCGATTCAAATTTAAACAGCTCGCGTCATCACCTTCGATTACCCGAAAGGGAACTACCTGGACGCCTTTCATAATTTCATCATTTAACGCGAATGCCTGGCGTCCCGATGCTTTATTCAAATCGTGGTATATGGGCATTGTCGATTCCCCAACCAAAGCAAATCCACCTGTTCCCGACTGGCGATTGGGAGCTGTTGTTGAGGAGCTATGACGAAAAGCATTAACCGCAACAACCATGAAAACACCACAGGCTAAAACTGCAGTTGTAGTCAGACTACGGCCACGCCGTCTCCCCACATTTAAGGCACCAAGATAAGCGAGGTCCGGCAGGTCTTCACTTTTTTTAAATTTCCTACCTGACCATACATAGAAAAACCCGAAGCCACTCATTAATAACAAACTTCCAGCGCTGAAAAATGTCGCTGCCTCATTTTTATTCCCAAAATAATGGGCACCTCCAATCAATAGGATTGCCGTCAAGAAACTGATTATGCTTACCCCAATCGCTTTCCTGCTTCGAAGATTTAATTTGCCCCATTCGATTGACTCAAGCACTCCCTCTGCCCCGAGCAATTGGCTCACAGAAAGACGCAGCTGTTTGCGACTGGTAAACCACATTACAGTAACCGCAAGAATAACGCTGAGAACAATCCCACTTCCAATCGTCGTCGGCATCGCATAAAAAGAAAAAGATCCCATACCCACCGCGTCACTCCAAATAGTCGATAGTGCATATAAGACAATCCGGGTATAAAAAACGGCTAAAACTGAACCCAGTATACTGCCGACGATAGCTAAAAGTGTGCCTTCACGTAAGAGAAGTGAGCTAACCTTTTTTGGTTGTAACCCGACTGCAAGCAATAAACCTGCCTCGTGATTTCGCTGCTCGACAGAGAAGACAAATAATAGACCAGTCAGCATCATTGAAGCCGCGATTAAAAAAAGACTAAAGCCAATAAAGAGTTGGCCGAAATCAATCGGTGAATCGGTAGCCGCAAGTGTTTCTCCCCGGAGAGGAGAAAAATAGAGTCCGCCTTGAGTGACATCCAATTGATCGTGAAGCGTATTTTCAAATGCTTCAGATGAAATTGTCGGATCAGAGTTTCGAAGGGCGGTTAATTCCCCCCATCGATTGGACCACATTTCCTGGCCAGCCGAAAGACTAACCAGGGCTTTCGGTGTAGCGCGATATTTATCCCAGTAAGCTTCGTCTTTATCCCGTATTCGATCTAAGATAATAGGCATTCCTGGTTCCCAATCGCGGCAATTTTCTGCGTCAGTCAGTCCGGGAAAATCGGGTATCGAACTGCGATCAAAGACAGGATGGGTCATGGAAAGAATGTCCACAACGCGAAAACTATTGGTCTGTTCTTCTAACTTCCGTCTTTCGCCTACTACATAATAAATTAATTCAACAAAATCACCTTGTTTTACTTTAAGGTCTTTAGCTAACCACTGGTTAATGACAATTTCCCCTGCTTGCAATTGGGAGGGTAAAACACCGTTCACCGATGGATTTAAGGCAGTGACTATTGAATAAGGAGTCTCTCTCTTACCGGCGCGTATTCCATTTACAAAGTAAGTCAAAACACCCGAGGAATTGGGAAGTATGGAATTTGCACTATCGGCAATATAAGGATCAATAAAAACGCTTTGCGAACGAAGCTCCCAAACATTATCTGGAGTTAGAGTTTTTATACTTAAACCCAAATCCTCCAGCTGCCACTCCTTTTGAAGCAAAGCATTTGCGCGCTCTGCGGTGACAGGATGACTACCCACACTCCCCACTAACAACAGGTTTACTTTATCTTTTAATTCCAAGCGTTCTTGAATCAATGCAAGCGGTAGATAGATATTATTTGACGGGATCTGGCTGGCTTGCAGACCGAAGCGTCCATGATCATTATCAGTAAGAACTGATTTCACCACACCGCGTATGGCAACTGCATCATCATGGCTACCTGACAAAGGAGCATCGCGTGAAAGAAATCCCGGTTTTTCGATACGAAGGACTAAAGTCTCTCCAGAGCTTACACCCAGTTTATTGGCCAGACTTTCATTGATGTGTATTTCATTCGCCTGCAAATCTCCTTTAGCGCTACCGGAAGATGAAAGCGGCCAAAATTGATCATCTATCCCGAGTACTTGCACATTGTTAGCGCGATGAGATCGGTCAGGAGTAACTACATTTCCCCGCAGTAAAATTACAGGTGCAATCGCAAGCTCACCCTTCTCTTCCCGCTTGAGGTCTTCAGCCAATGCTTCGCGAAAAAAGTGGTCCGGTGAATAGAGTGACACATCGATCTTACCGATACGTAGCAGAGCCAGTTCCTTAAGCGTGTATTTCACGGAGTCTCCAATGAGCAAAGCGCCGATAAGCACCATAGCGCCGATCGCGGTTCCCAACACGACACCCAAGTGTGTACGCCAATAGTAGCGTAAGCTACGCCAAACAATCGTCCATGCCGTCATGGTGACTTCTTTTGCAAATTTAATTCACCATCCTGCAAAGTAAAAACGCGTTGCATGCGCGCAGCTACCTCGGATGCATGAGTAACGACAATTAAGGTTACTCCTAAACGTTGGTTTATTTCTGTAAGAAGTTCTGCCATGCCGTCTGATGAATCCCGGTCAAGAGAACCGGTAGGCTCATCAGCGAGAATTAACTTAGGGTTATTAATCAGCGCGCGCGCAACCGCAGCGCGCTGGCGCTCACCGCCGGAAATCTCACCTGGACGATGAGTCGAACGATGCTGCAAGTTTACCGTTTCAAGCAGATGTTCCGCGCGTTGTTTCACTTCCGCTCGTTTGCTGGAATCTTTATTTACAATCGAAGGGATTAAAACGTTTTCCAGGATACTGCATTGCGGTAATAAATGGTGTAATTGAAAAACAAATCCCACCGTTTTATTGCGAAAAGAAGCTAATTCCTTTTCGTCGAAACCTAAAATATCCTGGTCATCGATCAGTATTTTTCCAGCGGTCTGCCGATCTAATCCACCTATAATATTTAATAAAGTGCTCTTCCCTGATCCTGATGGTCCGACTATAGCGATACCTTCGCCAGCTTCTACGGTCAGATTTATACCTTTCAATACTTCGATGCGGTCGTCTCCAGCTGGTGCAGGATAACTTTTATCAACTTTTTTTAACTCCAGAAGCATTATTTATAATTCTCTTTTTATTTTAATTCGAGTAATGCCAGCGCTTTGCCTTCATCTCAAATCTGGGAAGCGAACCGCGCTCTATAATTGATACCGGAATGCGTAGGGAAAAAACAGAATTCAACGCACTTTCTAATTTGTGCGCTACATCTTCATTAGAAATATCATTCTCAACTTCTATTTCGAGGGATACCTCGACTAGCGATTGAAGATTGTTAACCCGCACCCGGTACTCAGCAATTCCTTGACAGGATCTGACGACATCATCCACTGCACTGGGGTATAGGTTTACCCCTCGCGCCACTATCATATCATCTGATCTCCCAAGGATTCCTTTCTCTAATCCCATTCTAATATTTGTTTTTTCACCAATTTCTATCGGTTTAACTAAATCACCCGTTCGATAGCGCAATAATGGTGATCCCGATCGCCCCAAGGTAGTCAAGACAAGTTCTCCTACTTCCCCAGAACGTACAGGTTCACCGGATTGAGAATTTACAACTTCGGCAAAATAACTGCTTTCTATGATACGCATAATATCCTGCTCGATGGGATCCTGATAGGCAACAGGCCCAACCTCGGTCATCCCGTAATGATCAAACAATTGTGCGCCATTCCATAATTCAGTGATGCGATTGCGAACATGAGACAAACTGCCGCCCGGTTCCCCCGCAACGATGATCGTTTCAACTGCTGACGTATTGAGATCTATATTCTCCTCTGATGCTACTTCCGCCAGATACATAGCATAGGTGGGAGTACAACAGAGAAACTTTACCTTATGTTGAATAATCGCCCTTAACCTTGCGACACTGCTCAGTCCCCCTCCTGGAATACATAAGCAGCCAAGCCGGGTAGCCGATTCAAATGCGGTCCAAAAACCTAAAAAAGGACCAAATGAAAAAGCAAAATATAATTTATCTCCCGGTATAACACCGGCATTCTCATAGACTACTGCCCAATTATCTAACATCCATTCCCAACTCTCCGGTGTATCCAGCCAAATCATCGGCCTTCCCTTTGTCGCGCTCGTTTGGTTAAACCGGGTGTATTGATTGAGGGGAAAGGTTAGATTAGATCCATACGGAGAATGTTCCGCCTGGTCATCTATTAATTCTGACTTAAAAGTAAAAGGTAGATTTTTAGTAAATACTTCGAGGCTGCCAATCGACTCATCAATACCAGCCTCACGCAGGCGTTGAGAATAAAAACTGTTTGTGGGGACCATCCCCTTTAGCAACGTCTGGAGCTGCTTAAGCTGACTATCCTCTACGGTCACTTCTGCCCTTGTTCAACAACACCCCTGTTCACATGCACGGTCGGTGCGGGTTTATATAAAGTCACGAGGCAACCACCCAATGCAGCCAATAAAATACCAAGGTAAAAAGGCCAACGGATGACTCCCCACCCACCCGCCGGTGGGTGCCAGAGCAATGCTAGGAGTGCATTCACAATGGGCGCACCCGCAAAAACAATAGCCATGACAACACTCGGTGAACCTTTTGCTCCAAAAGCGAGAAGGACGCCAAAAGCGCCAACGGCACCCGTTACCCCTGCTATCAATGACCAGAATACACCCTTCCCGGGAAAAGACCATGAGGCACCATGAATCATCAATAATATCAACGGGGCCACGATTGCGGTAAAGAAATACGCTATCCCGACAAACAAAAACGCTTTGTAACGCCCGTGTTCAGGATCTGCCATACCCATTTGACCGGAGTGTAAAAAAACGCCGTACATTCCCCAAAAGAGGACAGTCATTAATGCAAAAAATAACCAATTCATTTTCGGTTTAGCTCCTTTTTTGTGTTTCATACTATTAACTGAAAAATCCTGATCGTTCAGTCTTGCACCTTTAGCATTTCAGGAGGTGCGGATTCAATCTTATCGCGTATCTGAGAAGGGATCGCAATCGATTCCATATCACCATTCTTCACATTTAATTGGACACAGATCGTCGTGATCTCTCCCCGGGCAACATCGAGTATGTCATCACCTTCAACTTTTCGAAACTGGTATTGATAAGTTATCGATTTTCCTCGGATTTCCTCAACCAGGAGATGAATTTCCACTTTATCTTCAAACTTTAACGGATGTGAATATTCGCAGGTGGCGTTCACACGCGGCCATCCGATTAGCTGATTATCTACTTCCTGGTGCACAGAGATTCCGAGTGAACGAAAGAATGCGTGCTCGGTTTCCTCCATCAAACGAAAAAAATTTGAAAAGTGCATAATGCCTGCCATGTCTGTCTCGGCAAACTCTACAATTCTTGTTAATTTAAATTCGTGTGCCATTATTATTAATCTATTACATCAACTCTCAATTGATTGCACTAATTTCCGACAAGTCAGTTCGATTGTCTTAGCCATGTCGTGAATTGAAAATTTTTCAATCACCGATTGACGACCTCGCAGCCCGATCGAACGAGCCTCTTCAGGATTCGCCAAAATGTCCTCCCAACTGTCAGCCAAAGAATGAGGATCATTCGGTTCGCACAGTCTACCTCCACTCGTAGCTTCGATGAGTTCTGGAAAAGCCGCATGACGGGGTTGAACCACGGGAACACCAGCAGCCATCGCTTCTAATAAATAGAGCCCAAAAGCTTCTCCATACCTGGCTGGAACAGAAAAGAGAGAGAGCTTTTTCAGAAATTCCAATTTAGCCTGTCGATTGAGATTGGGAAGGAATTCCACATCCGAACTTAATCCAGCACTTTTTATTTTAGCTTTTTGTTCTTCGATAAATTGTTTATCTTTCGCTGTCACCGCCCCGGCAATACTTAATTTATATTGCCTGGCAGTCTCACTTCTTTTCAATAAAATAAAGGCGTCAACGAGTAAATCCATTCCCTTATTTTCCATCATTCGCGATAAAAACCCAATCACCGGTGGATTGGGGATTTTCGAAGACGGCGAGTATCCCTCCAGATTAATCCCGTTAGGAATAACCCGCATTTTGTTCTCCTTCAACTGGAGCCGCTGCTTCATCAGGTTTGCGAAATAAGCGCTCGGCGCGATGAAGACATCAATATCCTCAGCGCGTTCGCGAAGCGTGATCCAGGCCTTGTCACTATAGGGGTTATCGAGCGAATCGAGAAAACTATCCTCTCCCTGGAAAAAACAGACGACGGGGACATGCATTGCCTCTTTAATGCGACGCGCCATCCCAACTTGCAGTGCAGTTGAGAAACAAATAATATCCGGTGACTCCTCATTGCAGAGCCAATTTACAAGTTTCGTTATCTCTTTAGCTTGCAGTCCAGTTTCACCTTCCAGCATGGATACAGTCATAGAGCCCAATTCAGCACCCTCAGTCATACTGCTGCGGTGACTGGCTAATCGAAGTAAGCTCCGGTTATTAAAGAGATTGTCGACCCAAGTCGGTGTATGCCGGAAAAAAGAAAATTTTTGCTGTAGATACACATTTATGCCCCCAAAAAAAATGGGCATTTCATCACTCACGGATTGTTCGTCAGTCACAATCGGTAAATATATTGGCAGCATTTTAGCATTGTGACCCAGTTGACGCAGTGCTGTGACCAACGCGTTATCTCGCATGCAAACACCACAATAATAACTTCCTGTGCCCGGTGTAATAAATATAATATTCATTTATTCAGTGTTGGGCGGCCATAACTGAGCGGTTCCGGAAGGGTTGCCGTTTGACCGATGACGGAGAATAGCTCCTCAAAGTCTTTTTTGAAGAGATCACCGATCAAACCATCGGTAAGTTTTCCTCGCAGGTGGGGATTTTTCTGAAGAAGCTTTCCAAAGCTGAATTTCAAATCATAAAAGGCATAAACAAGTTTTCGCATAGCTTCAATGCCGCGACACAGATCTTCACCATATTTAGCAAAGCGTGCGCTCGTACAATCTCCCGCAGTCAAAGCGCTATCAACCGCATCTGCCGCTTTCTCGCCGCTCCAGAGAGCGAGAAACACGCCCGAAGAAAAAACCGGATCTAGAAAAGCAAAGGCATCGCCAACAAGGACGAGGCCATCTGCAGCACAATAGCGAGAGCGATAAGAGTATTCTCCCGTCACGTAGTACGGCCCGATTTGATTACCGCCATCGAGATGGTCTTTTATCCAAGGATTACACTTAATCTCACGTTCAAATATCGTCTTTCGATCACGTGATTCGTTATAGAGGTATTTCTGATCCGCGACGACTCCCACACTCACCCTGTCATCTGACAGCGGGATATACCAGAACCAACCCTTCTCTGCGATATAAGCAATTGTCGTTGCACCGGCATCAAGGCCCGGATCACGCTTTGCTCCACTGTAATATGTCCAAATCGATATTTTATTCAGCTCCGGATCGCGGACCCGCCATCCTTCTTTGGCGGCACATACACAATCACGTCCGGAGGCATCGATAGTAACTGGTGCTTTAAATTCCAATTGTTCACCACTGTCGGTCACTGCCTCTACCCCAACCACAACCCCCTGTTCTTTAATCAAACGCTTAACCGTTGTCTGCTCGCGGACTTCCGCTCCCCGGTCACGCGCGTTATTGAGCAGCATTAAGTCAAATTCGGAACGCGGAACCTGCCAAGTGGTTGAAGCTTCATGATCGAAATGTTGAAAAAAGTAAAACGGTTGCGAAACCTCACCGGTCTCACGAATAAATTGAACACTGTATTTTTTTGGATAAGCTGATTTTCTCAATTCATTGAGGACACCGAGCCGCTCAAGAGTGAAATAGCAAAAGGGCATAAGAGACTCACCGATGTGATAGCGCGGAAATTTCTCTTTTTCAAGAATGAGAACTTTATGTCCTTTCTCCGCAAGTATTGCCGCCGCGGTCGATCCAGCGGGACCACCCCCTATGATAAGAACATCATATCGGTGTTTTCCATCCATCAGCTCTAGTTTATACTCCTCACTGAGAAGGAGGTAAAATCTCAATAATATGCGCTATGTCTATTCCCAAGTCTCCTTTCAACACATTGCGCCGCCCATAAAGGACACGCGATTTAGTGAGCCCAAGCGCCTTATTAATGTTGGCATTAGAGGTAACTTTGATGAATGCCATCGGCTCGCTTTTGTACTTTATATTAAAGTCAGTTAAGATTCCTCCCAAAGGGCGCTGACCCTGAATAATTATCTCACGAACCTCTTCATTAAATGCTGCGAGATTTATATCGATTGCACCATATTCAACCGGTTTATCACTTCCTTTAATTCGTAGGACAACTTCGCGACGGTGCGAATCACCTTCCATCGAGCACTGTAACACCAGGAGTTCAATAGTGCCGTGGTGAAAGGTCTCGAGTTTTGTCGTCATATCGCTGCTGTGCGCGAGTAGACTGCGATCGGGTTCCTCGAGCTCTGATTCTTCGATAACTTGAATTCCAAGAGCTTCCTGATTGACGGTATCACAAAACAGTGACAGCGGATAAAGCATTTCGGAAGTCACTTCTTTTATTGGACCATCCATATTACAGATGAATAATTAGGTATAACGTGCGTTTTGGTGTTTAGGCAGAAAGAAACTGTGCAGGAGAGAATCGACGCGTAACAACGCGTCACGTGTGAGATATAGATAATCGTTTTTTATTTCCAACCAGCCGTGTTCGCTCAGTGCCTCTAATTGCGCTTTAAATCGCTGTGTGATATCAGTATCGAATTTACTTTTAAAATAAACATTACTCACTTTTCCCAGTTTCAGCTGAAGGATGAGTTCACGAATCATTTTTTCTTCTTGCGAAGTGACGAATGCGCGGGTCACAGGTAATTTGTCACTTTCAATTTCCGACAGGTATTGATCGAACTGGGTAAGGTTTTGATAATGTACACCCCCGAATTGTCCAAAGGAAGCTACACCCAGTGCAAGGAGATCCGCTCCCGTCCAAAGTTCATCACGGTAGACAAAGCGAGCTTTTTTTGGGTCACGCACGGCAGTGTATCCACTCGTAACTTTATAACCTACCGCTTCAAGCTGCTCGAAACCGTAGTTTAACCATTCACGTTTAGTTTTCCAATCGGCAATTGGCGCCACGTCTCGACCTTCGGCAGTCATCTCTTTAAAGATTGTCGTGTTAAACGGAATCTCCATTTGATAGATCGTCACGCTGTCAGGATGCAACTCAAGGGTCTTGCTAATACACTCCTTCCAATTTTCATCCGTCTCACCCACCATTCCAGCAATGAGATCGATATTGATTTGCGGAAAACTGAGTGATTTCGCGTAAGCATACGCCTCGAATACTTCTTTAGAGCGATGCGCCCGACCATTAATTTCAAGAATGTGATCAGAGAAATTTTCGATTCCCAGGCTCAGTCGCGTTGTCCCTAATTTCTTTATAACCTCGAGTTTCTTTTCACTCAGGGTCCCTGGCTCACACTCAAAAGTGACTTCTTCCACTTCATCCCACGGGGTAATCGCTTTCATGCGATCGGTTAACGAGGTGAGTTGCTTTGCAGAAAGATAAGAGGGTGTTCCACCCCCGAAGTAAATGAATTTTGGTTTTCGAGAACGCAAGTAGGGTTTTTGCGCATAAGCGTTTAACTCATTTAAAGTCGCATCCAGGTAGCGCGCTATTTGAGCTGCGTTCTTATCGGTGTAGACACGAAAGTAGCAAAAGTGACAACGCTTGCGACAAAAAGGGATATGGTAATAGATACCCAGCGGGATATCTGCACGTGCTTCTGAGTTGAGGATCTGATGAACTTGAATAATATCGTCAGTGTTCCAAAAAGAAAACGGTGGATAGTTAGCGACAAAGTAATTCCCCGCGGCAGTTTTTTCTTTTCCCGCCGTTGGAAGTTTTTCGATGGCCTCTAAGTCCATAATATAAATATCTTTGATTAGCTAGCTAGCGTCAAACACATAGACAGACCCATCTTCTGCACCGATTACGATTTTACCGTGTGCGAACGCCGGAGATGCGGTTACCGGGGCACCAATGTCGTAAGACCACACTATTTTCCCATTCGAAAGGTTAACTGAGTAAAGTCGGCCATCACTTGATCCAAATACTATAAAGTTGCCACATACAATGGGTGAACTGTCGATAGTCCCCTGGGTTTGAAATCGCCAGAGCCCTTCACCGGTAAATCGGTTAATACAATGCAATTGTTTATCCCGGCTTCCGATAACAACTCTCTCCGTGGTAACTGCTGCTGACGAAAAATAAGGGAAACTACTAGTACTGTAAGTCCAAAGAATTTCTACCGTCTTAAGATCAAAGGCGAGCACTTCATTATTATAATGTCCAACATAACCGATTCCATCAGTGAGAGCAATTGAAGAGGCAATGTATGCTCCTGAATCTATCTTACGCAGCTCGGCGCCATCACTGAGACGCAAGATATAAATATAGGCGTCGCATCCACCAAAGACCACTTCCCCACCCTGGGTGATTGCCGGCGTGCCATTGACATAGTATTCTGTTTTATGCTTCCAGACTGTTTGACCTGTCTCCGCATCCACACAGTACAAACTCCCATCATAACTGCCGAAAAGTATCCAGTACCCGTTTCCGTCGGGATTTAATACCCAGTTGGCAGCGCCTAGTATTCTGCCCTCAGTCTGATATTTCCATTTTAATTCGCCGGTCATTGTGGCGAGCGCATAAAAAAAGTTATCGGACGATCCTATGTATACGGTATCATTTACTACACAAGGTGTCGCTTCTATCTGCCCACCAGTCTCGAAAGACCAGATCTCAAGGCCGGAATTAATTTCCAAGGCGTGCACTTTACCCGTGTCAGACCCAATAAATATAAGATCATCTTGAACCGCGGCAGATGATTTTATGGGAGCACCGGTATCAAATACCCAGTGGAGTTTTAACTTTTCCGCCACCGACTCATTTACCTGCCCGTTTAATTGGGGTCCACCCCGGTGCATAGGCCAACTATTGGGATGATTTGTGTTTTTCGTTAATATCTCGGTTTCCTTAATCGCGATTGCAGGTTCTGATTTACCGACATCGCCATTCAATGTGAGCCCCAATCCAACTTCCATAATGGAGCTCAATATAAAAACTAACGCGTATCTTTTAAATCGTACCATCTTATACCTGAGACGTGAAATATCGCAGAAAGTTCTGCTAAAAAATTTATTTATCTTTTAAAGCACGGTCTCGTAAAGGGCAACGAAATCTTCAGCTGATACGGGACGTGGATTATAAAGAGCGGTCCATTGTTTAGATGCATCTGCAGCTAGATCAGGTATATCATCACTAGACACTTTGAAATCTGAGAGTGAAGTGGATAACGCCGACTGCTCGAGTAGATCTTCTACTCGCGAAATCAGTTGTTCACGTGCTTCCTCTTGGGTGTCTGTGTTTGTCGCAATTCCGACAGTGGTCGCCAAAAGAGCATAATTTTTAGCAGCGCTTGCCTCAACTGCATTGTAACGCATTACATGCGGCAGCATCATCCCCACCGCATTACCATGGATAACATTAAATTTTGCGGTCAATGGATTTGCTGCTGAATGGGCGCTCCCGAGCATACTGTTCTCTATTGCGAGACCCGCGTATGCCGCGCCAAGAAGCATGGCACCCAGAGCTTCTATCTCTGAAGAAGCCAATACGATTTCCAGATTAGCATTAACCAAGCGAAACGCTTCTCGCGAGTAAAGCAAAGACAACTCGTTGTGATTAAGCGATACGGCTGACTCAATTGCATGGGCCATGGCATCGCATCCGGTGCAAGCGATGACAAAACGCGGTTGGGACTTCGCCAGACTGGGATCTAGTATCGCAATTTTTGCCATCGCCTTGGGATCACCGCACGCCATTTTCTCGTGCGAATCTTCTTCTGCAATCAAAGCGTAAGACTGACATTCGCTTCCCGTCCCTGTCGTTGTGGGAATCGCGATGAAAGGTAAGAGGGGCTTTGAGGCCTTGCCGTATCCTTTGTAATCCTCGATTTTGCCACCGTTAGATAAAATAAAATTACAGCCCTTGGCGGTATCGAGGCTGCTTCCTCCACCCAACCCGATTATCAGATCCACTTCTGCCGCACGCGCAGTCTCTACGCATCGCTCTACCTCTTTCGTCGAAGGATTTTCTGCAACATCAGTGAACGCACAAAAGTCTATACTTGACTGGCGCAGTCTTTTTGCAACGCGGTCCATGTGGCCGGCGGATACAATACCTGGATCAGTCACAAGTAATACCCTGCTCGCGCCGATTGACTTGACCAGTGAACCGATCTCATCAACGGCGTCGACCCCATAAATAATTCGAGGCGCTGCCTTTGCTTCAAAGCCAATCATAATTGTGTTATGCCTTCGCTTGATGAATGGCTCTTCGTCGGTATAGGAATTCGAAGAGATTACCTTCATGCGGTTGATCCCAGTAAACAACACTGGTTGGGGTTGCACCAATATTAAGTCGATCAATCTGTGGAGATTTTAGTAGCTCCGTTATCCAACTCTCATTATTTGTTATCGCCGTGACAACCAATGAAGGACCAATACTCTCCAACATTTCATCCTGCGGTACCTCCACGACACTGGCGTAAGGAAATAACAACTCACAGTTCGACAGCGGATGTTCGAAACTCTTACAGCTAACTATCGTCGGTAATAGATAGGTCTGCCCATTGTTTTGAACTTTGCGTGGGCTATCCCGCATGCGACCGGTGATATCTTCTGCGCCTTCAGACTCCAATCCATTTTCAATTATTGCGTCTATGGCATCGGCCATTTTGGGATTGGCAAAACCGGCAAGTTGCGCGCCATCGTCCTCTAATGAAAGTGCTTGAATCCCACTGACACGCTTCGCCAATTCCTCGGCAATTTCTTCTCCAAATTTCGGCGTGACAATCGTTGAAGCGTTAATACAACTACGCCCCCCATTTGCGACAATCGAATCGGTGATAACATCGATGTAACTCGGCCAGCGATCGACACAATCATTACCGATAAGCACTTTACTTCGACCAGCGCCATGGATTTGAATGCGAGAGTCATTCCTATATTGATTAACCGTACTTTCGCCGCCAAACACCATACCCAGGTCGCAGTTTTCAAGTATAACGTTCGCTCCCTCGTGGTCGGTCGGATAAAAACTGATCGCTTCTCTTGGAAGACCTGCGGCATATAAGGCTTGAATGATTCGTGTCGGTGTCCAGGGGTCTTCTCGCCCCGGTTTAATGATGACGGGAATTTTCATTGCGAGAGCGGGAAGCCAAAGAGAATTAACACCGGGAGAATTACTTGGCAGGACAATACTCAGACTGTCGGCAACCGGATAAAAGCAAACTTCCATTCCCTCGTGTTCACTTAAAAAAGTATCAAATATAGCGGGTGGTAATCCCCGGCTCAATCCGCGTAGAATCTGTTCCATATTCGTAAGAACAGAATGAATCTTTTCCATATTTGCTTTGCAAAGCGTGTGCGGCAGACCCGTCGTAGCTGAGAGTGATTCAATGAAAGAAGCTGAGCTTTGTCGTAACTCAGTGGAATCTAATGGGAGTTCAGACTTTAAAAACAAATCGCCCGCTTCCCTGCAAATCTGGAGTAATTGCTCCGAATTTACTGATGAGAGCGCTTCTCTGGCCGAGCGTTTATTGCGAGAATCACGCTTGATCAATCCCGCGTTCACCTGGCTGACGTTTGCCAGGTGTTTGCCATTGCGGATATCTACTATCTCATCTGTATCCAGACTCTGATAGGGAGTGCCATGCCTTAAAGCGGGTAAATGTGTTAATTGTTCCATTCCTCTTTTATGCAAGCCCCAACTAATAAACGCCCTCTACGATTTTATCATCCAATGCGCCAAACGGCCTTACATCACCGACTCCATCCCAGGGAAATTCTTCGCAGGGTTGGCGACGAATGGCCTCATCTCTCTCCAGGAACCGAGGCATAAAAAATTCACGTGTCAGCGTTGTCAGTTCCACCCGACCGTAATTATCATAATCAACCAGTTTTTCTGTGTCGTCATTTTGAACAATTCGCAGGACAGCGCGGGGTTGAGGTGCATAGTAAGTAATACTAAAATTATCTTCCGGGCGAAGCGGTCGACTCCGCGCTAAGCCCATAAGTGTGTTACCATATGTAGGAGCGAAGGCGACGCTATTTTCTAATACTTCTTCCACTAAAAATCGAACCGATTGTGGAGTCATCGTCGTGCCACCACAAAAAACACCTTTAACTCCAAGATCTGCGAGAGAAATCTCTTCACCCAGTGCTTCGAGCAATTTAGGTGTAGTAAAGAGACAGGTTATCTTTCGATTTTTAAGTAGCTCCACGCCCTGTTGAACGACATGGTCTTTGTAAGCGTTAGCTTGTTTGAAATCTTTTGCCGCGATAAGTTTTTTGACCCATCGCGCATCCAGATCGACAAAATAACAGGACCCTCCTCTAAGATTCGCAAGATGCTCGATGGAGATACGCAACCGACGAGGGCCGGTCGGTCCCAGCATCAGCCAATTCCCACCGAGAGGAAAAGCCTGATTATCGAGACCTGCTGAAAATTCAATATAATCGGTCAAGTGATCTTCCCAACTAATGCGTTGTTTCGGTAGACCGGTCGTGCCCCCTGTTTCAAAAATCATAAAGGGTCTTCCCTTGTAGGCCTTGGGTATCCAGCGTTCATTGGGCTCATTGCGCAACCATAGATCATCGAAGTGGGAAAATCGCATGAGGTCGGCAAAAGATTCAATATCCTGGCAGGGATTCCACCCCGCATTGGCCACCCAATCCAACCAGAAGTCTGATCCCGACTCAGGAGAAAAATGCCATTGTACGATTTCACGCACGTGAGCATCAAGTTGAGCGGATGCTTTATCGACTTCTGATTCTAATTTCATCTTGGGTGATTATATCAAATTATTTTTACTTTTATCAATCGTGGCCACACCTGGTAGCTAGAATCGCATTTTAATTAAAGAAGCTCATTGGGTCAGCCCCCCACTATTGATCTATATATTATAGAATAAAATTATTTAAAGCTCTTTTAATGGAACGTGGTGCCTCACCGCGTTTATTTTTAGTAAAAAAAAGAAGCGCGCTGAGAACCAGCCTTCACCAAGGCTATGGCGGTCAGGCAGCCCGCTCCACCTTCGAAGCGTGTTTACAATACTTTAGGAAAAAATTTATTCAACGTTTCCTCTGAGGGGGGTTTCGTCAGAAGAGAAACGATAACTAATGTCAGCATGCAAGCTATAAATACAAAGACAACAGGCATGGCGTCTGCGATCAGATAACCACGGTTGATCCCATAACCTGATTCGCGAAAGAGATAAAACCAGGTGATCGCCGCTACGATGATCGAGCTAATTGCACCCGCACGTGTTACCCGTTTCCAATATAGAGCGGCAAAAACTACCGGAAAGAGTGCCCCAAACCCACTGAAGCACCACACACCAAGCGAAAATATCTGTACCGGATTGGCGAGTGATAAAAGAAATGTAATGAGAACAATGAGGGTTATAAACCCGCGGGCGATCCATATTATCTGATTTTCAGTCAGACGGTTTAGTTTGAAAGTATGAAGAACAATGTCTTCCGTAAACATCGTCCCCAGGCAGACGAATTGAGAATCGAGCGACGACATGATCGCTGCGAGCACTCCCGAAGCTACTAGACCGGCAATTAATGGATTCGTTAGTTTGCCAACCATTATACCAAGCACCGCGTTAGGATTAACTCCCGTAGGGACTATTTGTACCCCATCGATAACCGCTCCGGTTGCCCATACTCCAATCAAAATGCAGGGAACCCAGGTAATCATAATAAAGAGCGGGTGCGCGACCAAAGTCAGCCGGAATGTCTTCGCGGACTTAGCGGTGAGCCAATGCTGAAAGAGATGAGGAAACATCGCAACAGAGAGGGGAATAAAACAGTAAGAAAAAAACTGGATGCTGGGAATAGCATCGCCACGAATCATTTTTACCGGATTCGCCATCTGGCTGGCAGCGGTCGGGCCCCCGAGCTTAATGGAAATAATTACGAAAGCGAAAATCCCCATAACCATAAAAACAAGGGTTTGAAAAGTGTTTGCCCAGGCGGCGCTGCGAACACCTCCACGCAATACATAAGTAAGGACAACGAAGGAAATAATCGCCGCCGTGATCCAGGGTGGCACTGCGCCCCGTGTTTCGCTAAAGATCTCGGGAAAAGCCCCGGTAGTTACTCCTCGAACAAGACTACCAGCCCCCAGTAACCCGATAAGGAGGTAAGGAATGACCAGGCCTACAAGGATAGGAAACAAAATCACCCCAATCGCATTGCTTTCGAATCGATCGCGAAAAAACTGAATCTGGGTCTTATAACCATAGCGCTTTCCAAATGACCAGAGCCGAATGCCGATGAAGAAAAAACAAGCGGAATGAATCAGCGCGGACCAGGATGCCATTTTACCATAAGTCCCGATCCCAATCCTGTAAGCTTCTCCGGTACTGCCGACCATGGCGAAAGCTGTCATCGTGGTCCCAAAGACAGACATCAAGAGCAGGAATGGACCTATCGATCTACTGGCTACAAAAAAGTCATTCGAAGTTCCACGAAAAAACTTTCCGCTGACCTGCCCCAAAACAAAAAGCAAAATGAGATAACAAGAAATTATAATCAATGGTGTCATCGTGCCTCACTTGTTGTGGAGGTGGAGTCTTCCCCTTGCTCCGAGAAACCTTCCAAATGAGAGGGCCAGGCATACTTGATCGCCAGGAACCAGGCGATTGCCGCAATGATCGAATAACCTATATGGTAGATGAGGCCGATGGGAATAAATCCCATTATTAAATTACCGTTGTCCCAGAACCAGAAGTCTTGATGGATAAAAAAAAGAAGGACGAGAAAAATATAAACACCTTCTTTAGCGCCTAATTTAATTTTTTTCATGGAGACGACTCTCCAATCGCAAAGAGGTGTGATTGGCTGGCAACGTAGAGGGTCCCATTGGCAGCGATAGGACTGCTGTAGATGGGTGCATTAAAATTTATTTTATTAATAAACTGCATAGTTTTACCTGCTTTTAAGATCGTTAAGTCTCCGTCTTCATTACCGACATATACCCTATCAGCGGAAACCAGTGTAGAACCCCAGATGCGGCTTTGGGTGTCATAGATCCAATAAGGCACTCCGGTATCCGCATTGAGGCAATGTATCTTGCCCGCGTATTCGGCAATGTAAAGCAACCCGTCGGCGATTGAAACGGTTGATATCGTCCTGCCGACTCCCTGGTAGGTCCAAACTGCGCCTTCTTTCGTAATATCCCCTTCTTTCGAAATATCAATGCAGCTCAATTGACCGACACCATCACCGTGTTCGGGATCTTGCCCGATAGCTATATAAGCACGATCATTATAATATACAGGGGTAGCGATAATTTCGCTGGGACCTAATGATGTTGCGTATCGTATAGGTTTACCGTCTTTAGTACGGTATTCAGGGGGATTGCAATCGAATCGCCAGCGTTCATTCAACACATTGAATTCGTCATCACCCTTGACCGGGACTGGATCATATCCATAACACCATCCATCTGATCCTCCCCATATTATGATTCCTTTTCCGCTCGCTTCACCGTATGTCGGCGATGTCCAACAGGCGTGCAATGCACGGGCGCTAATACCGGAATCCTCTTCACCGCGCAGGGTGCCGGTTTTTTTATCGAGAACAATAAAGCTCGGAGAGAAAGGTGCCGGGATGTTTGTGTGTGACCAATCTACGCCATTAGAAGTAGTCGCATAAACGTGGTCCCCAACAACGAGGGGGGAACAACTCGTAATATTGTGCGGGAACACGCCGAGTTCATCGCGCATGTCAAAACGCCATATGATGTCCGCATGCATGTCTTTAACCTTCACCGGTGGTTTACCCGGACCCGCCATAAATTGGCCTTCTTCATTGTAAGGGCCATCGTTACCATTTTTCATTCCGTGCACATCCAGACAGAGAACTTCACCGCGGTTAGTGACGATGTAAACAAAGTCATCGATTACGACGGGTGATGAACAGATACCAATATATTCCCAGTCGCTTACTTTACCCGCCCCAAGCTTGGGGACACTAAGCTGCCAGAGTAAATCACCCGTTTTTTCATCGAAACACATGAGGATACCTCGATCACCAACATTGTCTGGATCACGCGGCACTTCATTATTAGTTCCGACATAGACCTTACCGCCCGTCACCGTTGGGTTGCCATAAGTTTGCGATCCTAATTTGGCCACCCATCGAACATTGCGCGTTGTTGCCAGGTCTATTTCTTCACTCCCCTCCTCAGCTTTTCCAAGATCAAATGAATCCGGAAGACCCTTGACCGAAGCAACCATGTTGCGACTCGAGTCACGTCCCCACATGGGCCAGTCATCTGCATGAGTAACAGGTCCACAGGACATTATTAGGAGCAAACCGAGAATGATTTTCCCGGGAAAAGAAACGCTAGGTCTTCTTTTATTTATAAGCGCAATATTCATAATGTATATTCTAACTATTCGCTCGGGCTAATCGAAAGATTGTCAATATAAACATGCTTCTGGCTCTGAGGGGAAAAAGCATATAATCCGGGAGCTCCTTTTTGATGAGCTTGCTCGTGCGCGACTTCCAATGTCCATGCATCGGGTTCAGGGTCACTTTTCTCCCATGCTTTAACGCGCACCACGCCCGCGCCGTCTTTATCCACATCGACACGTGTCTTTAATCGATACCACACTCTAGGTTTCCATTTAAACGGCACGGATTCCTTGAGGCGATCATGATTGGAAGCTACTTCGAGGATTTGCCAGTTACCGACAAGCGCTATTAAATAGCGTTGGTTAATCAACCCTACGTTAGACATCACCCGGCGGTTTCCATCGCTCATGACATCAGCCTCGAACGTGTAGTCTCGCGTCTCGGGGTGTCCAATAAAATTCATTGAACGCTGAAAAAGAACCCGCTCAAGTGTATTTTCCATAAATTGATTTCCCTCTCTATTGAGAATTCTCCATCGGAGTCGCGCCCCGAGCCAGGGTGAAGGCGGATAGGCAAAAGCTTCTCCGCTCGGTGTCATTTTATCGAGCTTAAAAGATTCATAATCTTGCTTATAATTGAGATTGGGTAAGATACGGCCTCTTGTGCTTCCGGTAAGATTTCTCTTCGTTGCTTTTAAATTTCCCCCAAAGATATTTGCTGAAGAGGGAACGGTGAGGGCATCTGATGAATCGACTTCCACTAATGAAGGAGAAAATTTATCCCAGTTGAGTCCCTTCGCCTTTTTCAATCGATAACCGTTGGCATCCACTATCCATGTGGAAAAATTGACGCTTTCTCCGAATCGCACGGCAAACTCCGCGGGAACAATTTGTAGGGCTGCTGGCGCTCCCCTTGTTATTGCCGGTTTATCTTCCACTACCTTTTCCTTGCGCTGGGCAATTGACCCAAAACAATACAGTTTCTTTTTCGTAATTACATAAATGCGGCCCTCGTTAACCGCGGGCGCGCCGAGACAATTACCTTCAAGCTTAACACTGTCCAGAATCTCTGCGTCTGTATCACCGGGCCGAATAATATAAAAATTACCGTCGAGCATCGGTACGTAGAGTTTGTCATCAGCCCAGACTGGCGAGGCGTGCAACTGGTCCGGCGACAGTTTTTTTATCCAGAGTTCCTCTCCCGTATTGGCGTCAATACATTTTAATTCTCCCGTGCGTACGGTTTGATAGATACGGTCATCGACCAGCACCGATGAACTCGTAAAAGATTCACAATCGTTGCGCCAGACTTCAGCATCATGATTGAGCACCAGTGGAAGTTTAACTCCCTCTGGCAGTTTCGTCGGGATTTTAAGTGAAACCATCCTGCCGATCGTTGAAGAGTCGACATTCTCCTTCCCGTGAATCGCTATGAGATTGTCTTTTCCATAGAGAACGACGGAGGAGTTGACACCACCGTGAGACATTTGAAATCGCCATAATGGTTGCCCGGTACGGGCATCCACACAGACTATATTACCGCAACCGGTCCCACAGTAAAACACGCGGCGCCCATCAAGCCAACCGAAAACCGGGGTTGAGAATGAACTGTCCTTTGGCTGAACTCCCGGCTGTGAATACCAGACAAGTTTACCCGTATACTTATCAAAGGCGTAAAAACGATCACGAGCAGGTCCGTTTTTTCCCCAGTTGGTGGTAATGCCGTGGACGATGACAAGATCACCGTCAACAACCGGACCCCCGGTGCGGCCATTGGGGAAAGTCAAGCGACCATACTCTTCCAGCATTGAATGTTCCCAGAGATGCTTTCCATTCTGATCAAAGCCCAGGAGCAAACCCGCGCTGGTCTGTAGATAAACATTGCCGGTGTCAGGATCTATCGCTGGCGCACCGATCGCATAACGGTTATAAATAATATCGCTGAGAAAATCATTGAATCGCCGTTCCCAGATTAACTCACCAGTCGACGCTTTAAAACAAAGCAGTGCCTCCTGTAAATCCTTACCTTCACCTCGGTAGGCAAAGACATAGACGCGATTGCCAGCGATCACCGGTGTTCCCCCACCTGAAATGGGATAACTCCAAAGGTGATTGGCGCCTTCTAATTCAATTTGCTCAGGTAAATTTATTTCTAGAGAACTTCCATTCTCTTCCGGCCCACGCCAGTTTAACCAGCCGTCGACAGATTCACGGCTATGCGCGGACTGAATTAGGCCCATCAACGACACCGCTACAGCGACACTGAAGGACGGGACACGTCGGATAAAAGCAAAAATATTAGGAGTCACACTCAATGGAATTAGGAAGCTTATATTTATTTCCCTAAATTATAACAAACCAATTTACCCGCGTTATTACGCGCGTAGAGTGAACCATTCGCGAAGGCGGGAGAAACCCAACAACGTCCGCCTAATATCTGCATTCTCTCTAATTCCCGGTACTCAATGGGGGTAGCTTCAGCCAGCACCAACTCGCCTCCCTCGTTTAATATCACCAGGGTTTCATTGACAAGAATGACGGTGCCAACACCGAGATCACCTTTTTCCCAAATGATGTTTCCCGTCGCGAACTCCACACAGCGCAAAGAGCGATCCACTTTACCGACGTTTCCATGAAATCCGTATAGGTGGCCATTCAAAAAAACGCTGCTGCTAAATTGATTGGCAAATGCTTTTGATTTCCACACCGCGACGGGCTCATCCTTGCCAACATTCAATACCGCACCTCCTTTTCCATAACCAGAGGATATAAAAATATATTTACCCGAGACTAAAGGTGTAGCGGCATTGATGTCGTAACTCGTGTCCCATTCATAATCCCAAAGTTCTTTGCCATCTTTCAAAGTGTGTCCAACCAGCCCATATCCGTTGAACATAAAACACACCTGTGTTCCATTGAGTTGAGAAACAACAGGTGAGGAATAACCGGCGCTATAGTTGCCGGATTTCCATATTAAGCTTCCCGAATCTTTGTTAAGCGCAACAAGCGAACCCTCTTTTGATCCAGTTTCAACGATAAGCATATTATCAACGACCAATGGCGAACCGGCGTATCCCCAACCCGCCGATTTGCCGTTATATTCCTTCTGGATATTTATCGACCATTTAACCTCACCCGTTTTAGCGTCTAAGCAGTAAAGCTCTCCAGTATAACTCATGGTGTATACCCGGTTGCCATCGACGGTTGGCGTGCTGGCAGTGCCACCTTCAAATCGCCGTTCGGTAAATGGCGACTCGTAAGCATAGGACCATACCTTCTCGCCCGTTTTACTATTAAGACAATAGATAATATCTTCATCGTTTATATTACCCATCGTATAAGCGAAGTTATCACTCACCGCGATCGAAGAAGCCCCGACGCCCACGGAGACCGTCCAAAGTCGGTCCGGTTCCTTTTCCGTCCATTGGGTTAAGAGCCCGGTTTCGGAAGATATCCCGTCTCGATTGAGTCCCCTCCATTGCGGCCAGTCTTCAGCTGATAACTCTGCGTTAGAAAACATCGAAGCTATCGAAAATGCAAAAAAAGGAAGTAAATGTATCAGCCTAATAGTCATATCTCTAATTTTCTATAATTTTATTATCACAAACATTAAGGATAGGAAATAGATTCTGCAGCTTATGCTTATGCGCCTCGCTCATATCAGTCAATTTATCTTATTATTGATGCAATCGAGGTAAAATCTCAGTTCTTCAATTGACTCACTTATGTCATCTAAAGCGCGATGGGAGTTTTTCTTGGCATATCTTTTCCCATATATCTCCTGGAAGACAATTTTAAAACTGGAGACATCAAGCATGCGGTAATGGAGCTTCGCAGTGTAAGCGGGAAGAAACGCTTCCACAAACTTTCTATCGTGGGCAATGGAATTACCGCACAGGATAACGGACTCATCCTTAAAATAGGTATCCACTATCTCACAAAGTTTTTTATCGAGTTCATTTTCCGGAATCCCGGAGGGTACCCGATTCGTGAGCCCGCTTTTAGCATGATGCTCTTTACACCAATCATTCATCTTTTCCAGGACTTCCGGCGGTTGGAACACGGTTGTTTCAAAAGTGAACACTGAAGAGAGCTCTTTATCCGTAATCACCACCGCTGCTTCAAGAATCTTATCCATCTCGGGGTTTAACCCTGACATCTCCAAATCGAGCCAGAAAAAGTGTTTATCTGCCATAATGTTCTCCTTAAATATTTATTACCAAAAACGCATTTATCGTTTCTGAGTCTTAACTGTACCGAATACGACTTTAAAGAGGTGGAAAATGCTTTTCCCACCTTGCCGCGTTCACGCAATTCCGATTATCGCTATTCTTTATTTCTACGTTCCCAAATTGTTATTTCGGCAACACAGTGTTGGAATTTTCGTTCTCTTTCTCGGATTACGTACGGGACCTCCTTAGGTTTTGTTATAAGCTTAAAATTCGGTTCCAGGTGGTGCTTTAATCCATCGAGGGTGGTGACATTCTCTCCCGCTTCCTTGAAACCGCCAATCCAATTCTTGCGTCCAGTATGTTCCTCCTGCCAATCATTAGTTGAAGATAGAATAAGCAACCCCCCGAGGTTTACACGTAAATGAACCGAGTTTAAAAATTTTACAGGATTATATATACGGTCGATAATATTATCGACAAGAATGAGGTCGTACCCTTTGTAGCGATCAATCAGGTTGGAGACATCAGCCTGAAAAAATTCTACTTTATTTCTAACACCATCGAGACCAAGATCGGTGAGCCGTCGTTCATGAAAGGATTGAATTTCTCCTTCTTTAGGAAGGGCATATAGCGTGTAACCTTTGTCCTTCATATCCACCGCAATTTTGAAATTGCGCGCCGTTGCATCCAGCCCGGTCACTAAATCAAATTCAACGGCAAGTTCAAAGGTGCTTCTTCCAACTTTGCAGCCGATATTTAAGGCCTTCTTTTTCTCGCGACCTTGCATCGCGGCAAGACTGATCTGCGCAATTTTTTCAGGATAATTTTCTACTTCAAAATAGTCCTCCCCATAGTGAAACTCACAATTCTGCGCTACAATGGGGTCTGTTTCATAAACATCGTTGCGTATAACAACAGGAGTATCCGATTCGACATAACGAAAACCGGCATGCTGGAAAAAATGGCGGCGAAAAGCATAGCGGGAATGACGCGTCGCTTCATTACCCGTCGATATCCAGGACCCACCCTTTATCAGGTTATGCTTGGTGTCAAAAGTTGGTGTAGAGAAATCATCGTAAAGCGGATGGACCTCAAAGCCGGAGAAACCTGAGATGGGAATCTCTGTCCACTGCCAGACATTCCCAAGTAGATCATAGAAATCTCCAAATTTAAATCTATCTACCGGGCATGAGGACGCGTAGTACTCCAGGTTAATATTGCCCGGAGCTTGCTGCCAATCCAACTGATCTTTAGTATCGGTATAATCCAGTAAACGATACCATTCTTCTTCGGTGAGCAGCCGGATTGTTTTAGCCGTCTTTTTGCTTTTCCAATTACAAAAAGCTTTGGCCTCTAAATAATTTACTTCAACCGGCCAATTCCATGGCATTTCAATAATTTCCAGCATCGCACGATAGCGATAGCTGCCATTTTCACCCTCCACCCAAAATAATGGGTGTTCAGCTTTTTTATACTGTGCCCATTTCCAGCCTTCTTCCGTCCACCATTGTTCGTCTTGATACCCCCCATCATTGACGAATGCCAGAAACTCAGAATTTGAGACTAAAAATTTACTCGTTTTAAAGGCTCGAACATCAGCTTCATAATGACCGTACTCATTGTCCCAGCCGTAGAGCGGGTGTTCTTTTTCCTTACCCATCACAACTTTACCCTCGCTTACCGGTAGCAGAGAGTTTTCCGGCACTTCTCCACGCTCCTCACAGATTTGCCATTCCGAATGAAGCGAAATCAGTTCCAGGGGTAACTGGCGAATAAGGACGGAAGAAGTTTCCAAATGAATTCGTTCATGCTCAATCCCCATCATAATTATCCAGAATGGATTGTCCCAGCTGATCGGTAGCGTAAGCGGCATGTGAAGTATCATTTCATCGATCTTCTGCCTGACTTTTTTCCGGTATTCCAATACCGCAGCCGACGTCGGCCAGTCATAGTGGGCATCATCGAGATCATCCCATGACATCTCATCGACGCCTACGGCAAACATGGATTCAAATGCAGGATTGATATGTTTATCTAGTAATCTTGCCAAGACCAGTTTGTTGATGAAAAAAACCGCCGTGTGACCCAAATAAAATATCAAGGGGTGCCGCAAGGGGTCTGCTCGCGCCGTATAGGCATCTTCACTCCGCAATGGCTCGAATAATTTTTCATAAACATCAAAGGTCTCGTGAAAGTACTGCCGGATTTCTTTTCGTTTTTCTTCCACTTTCCCTTCGCGGAGATTAATCGTTTTTGGGGTTTTTAAATCTAATGTTCCACTCATGGATACTCCTTTTGCGCTTTAGCTATGATCAGAAAATCCTAACCTTCCGGTAATGTAATCCTTTACGTTTATGAGATTTGATCAAGTATTAGATATTAAAATGGAATGAAAAAACAGATATTTGCCATCGGTGGAGCCGGATTGTCCTGGCAACCGGATAAATTATTACTTGAAAAATACTTCCTCAAGCTAACGGGTCAAGCCTGCCCCAAAATTTGTTTTATCCCGACGGCAAGTGGGGATTCTGACTTCACCACCCGGCGCTTTTACGACGCAGCTCTACGTCTTAACTGCATCGCGAGCCACCTCAGCCTGTTTAATGCGCCCCGCGAGGACTTGGAATCGATAATTCTTAATCAAGATGCAATTTATGTTGGAGGGGGAAATACCCGAAATATGCTCGTTTTATGGCGCGAATGGAAACTCGATAAGATTATGAGAAAAGCCTGGGAGAAAGGTATTGTCCTGGGCGGGGTAAGCGCGGGGTCTATCTGTTGGTTTGAAGAGGGAGTGACTGATTCAATTCCGGAACGCCTAACCCCACTTAATTGCCTCGGTTTTCTCCCCGGGAGTAACTGTCCGCACTATGATAGCGAAGCACTTCGTCGCCCCACTTACCACCAGTTGATACTCAATGAAGAAATAGCCGATGGACTGGCGACGGAAGACGGCGTTGCCTTACATTTCATCGAAACAAAACTTCACCAGGTCGTGAGTTCTCGCCCCTCTGCTACAGCCTATGCAGTCAGTAAATCGGGAAACCAGATCTCAGAAAATAAGATCGATTGTCATTTTTTAGAGGAGTGATCAACAATTCCAAATTCGACCTCTTACACCTACGGATAATTAGCTGGATACCCATAATTCAGCTCTTTTAAATCTCTACTGGCTTTCTCTCGTTAATATACAGTACATTAACGATACCCCTTAGTATTGTAGGAGCGATATTAAAGCATGGGTGAATTCGGTCCGATGCTTTTAGTTAAATTGCTCTTGGGCCGTGCTTTCCTCCTATCCGCTGTCTTTCTTTTATTTCTCGATGAAGTATTTTTTGGGGTACTTTTTCCGTCAATTTACCGCATTTTCAATGAGTGGACTGAATTTCGGGCACCTAAACTTGCTAAATATACGGCAATCACTGAGTTAGCGTCCGCTTGATTCCCAAAATCATGAGTTAAATTTTTACATTTTTTTTATAGGATGAATACCCTATTTTCCTTGCACTATATAATGTATGTAGCTAATATTGTGTCATTATTAAATTAGTTTTACTAATCATACCTCAGTAAAATTAATCGCGAAATGAAAAAAACTAAAACAGTTGAAACAAAAATCTTACGCGCCATCGGGCTGCTCATCGCTTTAAGCATGGGTCTTCCCGCGCAGGCGCAAGTCTTCGACTGGAACGTGAATGGCAATAGCAATTGGAGTACTGCCGGCAATTGGACACCCGGTGGTGGTCCCCCTAACGCGATTGATGACACCGCAAATTTTGGAACGGTCATTACCGGTAATCGCACTATCACGGTCGACATCAATGTCACGGTCGGGCAGATGGATTTCTTTCACGACACGGGAAATAGAGAATACAATATCGTTGGCACCAACACGATTACCTTTGATGTGAGCAGCGGGAATGCCTCGCTCACCGTGGATATGCAGGACAGAAGCAGAATCTCGGCTCCGATAGTTCTCAATGACGATCTCGATTTCTTTAACGCCAACACACAAAACTTTCGCATCCAGGGGAACGTCTCAGGCACCGGAGGGATAACGCAACAGGGTGGACGTCTAACCTTCCAAAGCGGTGGAGTCAATAGCTATACCGGGGACACGGTCGTGGAAGACGGACAACTGCGTTTAGCACGAACTAGTGCCAATGGTAGCATCGGCGGCGATCTTACGATCGGTGACGGTGTTGGAGCGGCCGGCAGCGCTATTGTCGATTACGGCAATAATAATGATCAGATCTCTGACACGAGCGCGGTAACCATTCTCGCCGATGGATTGCTCGACCTCACCGATGAGAACGACACCATCGGTTCGCTCTCCAGTTCGAGCACGGCCGCGCAAGTGATGTTGGGTGGCGCGGCACCGGGGACGCTGACGGTCGGCGATGCCACGAATGCAACTTTTGACGGCGTAATTTCGGAACGGGGCGATATTGTCAAACAGGGTGACGGCACCTGGACTTTAACAAATAACAACTCCTATGACGGCACCACCACGATCAACAATGGTGTCCTGGAAATCGAAGACGCCGGTGCGCTCGGCGACACCACCAATGACACATTCGTGAACAGCGGCGGCACCTTAGCTCTCGATACGGGTATCACTACGGTTGCGGGTGAAGCGCTCACTTTGAATGGCACCGGTGAAGCTGGCACTGCCGGAGCATTACAGAATATCGGTGGCACAAACGAATGGCAGGGAACCGTCGATCTCGGATCAGCATCGACGATCAACTCGGATGCGGGAAGTTTAGAGATCAGTGGAAACATTGATAACCAAACTTTCGATCTGACTGTAGGTGGAGCTGGGGACACAACTTTCAGCGGCGTGCTCTCTGACACCGGCGATCTGATCAAAGACGGCACCGGAACGCTTACCTTATCTGGAGTAAATACTTACGATGGTTCCACGACGATTAACAATGGGACTGTTAGCATCGGTGCTGACAGTGGGTTGGGTACAGCGCCTGGTGTAGCAACTGCCGGGCACCTCACTTTTGATGGTGGCACCCTCAACACTTCTGCTACTTTTACTTTAGACAGCAATCGCGGGATGGCTCTAAATGCAGGTGATGGTACAATCGACACCGACGCTGCGACGACATTGACTTACGGTGGTGTAATTGCTGGCGCCGGCGACATGGACAAAACTGGAAGCGGAACCCTGACCCTAAGCGGAACGAACACCTACACGGGCACCACCACGGTACAGACCGGAACACTGGACATCCAAAACATCGATGCCCTAGGAGGAACCGCAAACGGAACGATCGTTCAGTCCGGGGGCACTTTAGAAGTATCTAACATTACCGGTAACATGGCAGCCGAAACACTAACGATCAACGGCACGGGAGTGGGTGGTGTTAATGGAGCCTTGCATTGGACAGACGCGGGGACAGATCAATGGACCGGTAATATCACTTTGGGCTCCGACTCACTTATTGTCGTCGACGCGGGTAACATGCGCTTTTCAGGGGATATAGACCTGAACGGTAACGATCTTACGATGGATAATGATGTCACGGCTCGCATGAACGGCGGCGCGATTTTAACCGGCACGGGAAACTTTATTAAGGAAGGGACCGGCACATTCAGATTTGATGCTGGCGGGGTCAATGATTACGTCGGTGACGCCACGGTGAACACCGGAAGATTAAGACTGGGGGGTGCAGCAGGAACGACCAAAATAACGGGTGATCTATTCATTGGCGACGGCGTGGGTGCAACGGGAGCCGATCGAGTGATACTTGGTTCAGCTAACCACATTGTCGATACCTCTGCGGTGACGATTAACTCAACGGGTAGACTCGATCTTAATGATAACAACGAAACGATCGGTTCGTTAACGGGTGCTACGGCCACCGCGCAAGTTTTCTTAGGGTCAGGGACATTAACTGTCGGTGACGCTACCAGTACTACTTTTGCCGGAATCATCTCTGAGACCGGTGCCCTAGTCAAAGAAGGAACCGGAACGCTTACCTTGTCTGGTGTTAACACTTTCACGGGAACGACGACAATTAATGATGGATCATTGAGCATCAGCGCGGACAGCGGTCTGGGCACGGCCCCGGGAGCACCGACACCCGGACATTTGATCTTTGATGGAGGCACGCTCAACAACAGTGCAACCTTCACTTTAGACAGCAACCGGGGAATCGATCTCCAAGCCGGCGGCGGCACTTTTGATACCGATTTTGGGACGACCCTGACCTACGGGGGAGTCATGGCAGGGACCGGAGACTTAACAAAAGACGGAACGGGCACGCTGACTTTATCGGGTGTCAACACCTACAGCGGATCGACTACGATCAATGATGGCACCCTAAGTATCAGCGCGGACAGCAACCTGGGAGCGGCCCCCGGGGCCGCAACGCCCGGACATCTAACCTTTGACGGCGGCACACTTAATACGACTGCTACCTTTACTTTAGACAGTAACCGGGGGATCGCATTAAACGCCGGTGGTGGCACGATCGAAACCGACGCCGCAACGACGCTAACCTATGGAGGGATCATGGCGGGAAGCGGTACCTTCGATAAGACCGGGACCGGGACGTTGATCTTAGATGGAGTCAACACCTACACCGGTTTAACGACGGTACAAGCGGGCACCCTTGAAGTTACCGACGCCAACGCACTGGGTGGCACGGGCAGCGGGACGGTGGTGCAGAACGGAGCCACCCTTGAAGTTTCCAATATCAGCGCCGATATGGCTGCTGAGCCGCTGACAATTAATGGCACCGGCGTAGGAGGTGTGGGATCACTTTTTTGGACCAACGGTGGCTTGGAAGAATGGACCGGGGCTATCACCCTCGGATCGAATGCCACTATCGGGAACTCATCAGGGGCAACGATGCGCCTCTCCGGGGATATTGACCTCAATGGTTCCACCCTCACCGTGGACACCGCCGCCCTCGCGGGAATTATCAGTGGTGCTGCAATCAGCGGGACGGGTAATTTCATTAAAGAAGGGTCAAGCACCTGGTTTATGGGAGCTGGCACCGGGGGCAGCAGCACTTACACCGGTAGCACAACGGTAAACGCTGGCATCTTGAACATGAATGTATCCGGGGGCACCTCGGTCCCAGGTGACTTGATCATCAATAACAGCGCGATCGCCTTTGTCGGCAGCAGTGAACAGATCACCGACACCTCCGCTGTAACGATCAACTCGTCCGGACGCCTCGACGTAAACAGTTTCACCGAAACGATCGGTTCACTGACCAGCGGCAGCGCCACATCTGAAGTATTCTTAGGTAACGGAACACTAACCGTCGGGGATGCCACGAGCACGACCTTTGCCGGGGTGATCTCCGAGACCGGAGATATCGTCAAAGCGGGCACCGGCACCCTCACCCTGACTGGAACGAACACCTTTACCGGAGATACAACGATTGACGCGGGCATATTAGAATTGAATAACGGATCGGGCAATGCCCTTGACGGAACCGCCAATATCGTCATCAACGGCGGAAGTCTTTTGTTAAGTGCCGACAATCAGATCGTCGACACCGCGAACATGGACCTGGATGGAGGCATCTTTGACACTGATGGCAATGATGATGTGCTCGGGACATTGACCCTCTCTTCGGACTCTTCGATCGATGTGGGCACTGGTGCCAGCATACTTGAATTTGCCGATAGCAGTGGACTGGAATTAGCTTGGACGACCTCGGGGCAGATCCTCTCAATTCTCGACTACACGGGTGACACCAATGGAGGAGGTATTGACCAGATTATTTTTGCAGCACAGGGGTTAACAAATTCACAGTTAGCGGCAATACGCTTTATCAATCCATGGGGATCGGGCTTGACAATTGGTGCCCGCTGGGAAGGCAATGAAATTGTTCCCGTTCCCGAGCCCTCCACTTATCTGGGAGCAGGTTTAATCCTGACCCTGATCGGCTGGCGCGAACGTCGTCGCTTGCAAACGCTGATTGGCAAGTTTCACCAGGCAGCTTAAAGCCAGTATTTGAAGGATTATAAGATAAGAAATAAATCTTCGTCTTCGTCTGCCTCATCGCCTTGTAGGTTACCGTGCAATGGAAAGAGGAGCTTATGAGTCCTTCCGAGAATGGGTCGATAAAACTCGTCGCAGGAAGGACTGGAAAAAGATTTCAACGGTGTCTACTGTTGAGAGTGCCAGGAACTCCCGGCACCCAATTCCGGGAACCGGGAGCAAATCGGATGAGTTCATTCATCGTCTGGAACCAGCGTTAGCCGAGTTCAAGACGAAGCCTGGGAACCTCCGATCTAACCTGGCTAATCTCAAACAATTGAAAGAGCCCGGAGTATACCACCGCGAGCTCATCTTGACAAGACCGAGATAGCCATGAATGAAAAAAAACACACCCTCATCGCCATAGACATAGCCAAAGAGACCTTGCAGGTGCAAAGCGAAAGCCACAGTTACGGTCTCAGTAACAACAACGCAGGACACAAACAACTGCTCAAAGAGCTGAGCAAGCTGGATCGACCCTTTGTCGTGTGCGAAGCCACAGGAGGTTACGAGCGGGCCCTCCTGGCAACTTTGCATGAAGCAGAGGTTGCGGTGTGCCTGATTAACCCTGCACGGGTACGGGCCTTCGCCACGAGCGATGGCATCCGTGCGAAGACCGATAAGATTGATGCGAAGGTCTTGTTGCGCTTTGCGCAGCAAAAGAACTTGAAGGCCATGGTTGCTCCCACCAAGCAGCAGCAACAGATGACGGCCTTACTGGACCGGCGCCATCACCTGAGCGAACAACTTGGCCGCGAGAAGAACCGCTTGCAGAACAGTTCGAAGATAATCCACCGCTCCATCCAGCGCATGATTCGTTTCGTTGAAAAACAAATCGAGGGCATCGACCAGCAGCTGCGAAAGCTCATCAACGAGCATGATCTCCTGCGCGCCCAAGCCCAATTGCTCACTTCAGTCAAAGGTGTCGGGGAAGTGACGACCTGGACCCTCCTCGCCTATTTGAGTGAAATGACTCATCTCAACCGCAATCGGATGGTCGCCCTTGCCGGACTCGCCCCCTATAACCGCGACAGCGGGAAGAGCCATGCAAAACGTTCGATCAAAGGGGGGCGTGCCAAAGTCAGAAAATGTCTCTATATGGCCGCTCGCACCGCCGCTCAGCACAACCCCGTGATCAGGCCTTATGTACAAAGGTTAGTCGATCGGGGGATGCCTTACAAATGTGCTCTCGTTGCCGCCATGAGAAAACTTCTTATTCATCTGCAGTCCCTTCTTAAAAAACAACAATTAGCTCTTGCTTCATGACACAATTGCTTCGTCCCTTCAGATA
The DNA here is from genome assembly GCA_963692525.1 of Opitutales bacterium. Lineage (GTDB taxonomy): Bacteria > Verrucomicrobiota > Verrucomicrobiia > Opitutales > PNEW01 > PNEW01. The sequence goes on along the minus strand of OY829953.1, from coordinate 2,714,716 downwards.
TTAAATACAATATGATGGTGGAACGCGGTGTCCCTACCGCGTTTTTTAATTGTTATAAAAAAGAAGCGCGCTGGGAACCAGCCTTCGCCAAGGCTATGGCGGTCAGGACTTCGATGAGCTCAGCCGAATCGCAGCCCGCTCCACCTTGGGTTCTAAGATCTATGAAACAAATAATATAGAAAATCACAGTATCATAGACTAAGATCAGTCAGCGATCACGTGTCATTCTCCCCATATACAATTGTTATTACTATCAGCCGAAGAACACCGAATATCTAGTTTAAAGCGGTGACTAAAGATTGCTGAAGAGTGTTAATCAAAGTTTCTGAAGAATAGGGCTTATAAAGGAAATCTTTAATCCCGAGAGCTTTCAACTCGCTGATTTTATTTTTCTCTCCTTGTCCGGTTGAAACAATCACTTTTATTTCCGGATTCAATTTTTTCAAAATACGCACCAGTGCAACACCATCTAATTGTGGCATGCTAATGTCGGTAATTACTGCTTTAACCTCATTTTCTGTCTTCACAATTTGAGCTATGGCTTCTGTTCCATCTTCTGCGTTTAATACCTTATACTTTTGAAACTCCAATGCCTTCTGAGTCGCGATTCGGATATTAGGATTATCGTCGACGATTAAGATAAGTTCTCCCTTCGCGAAGGGTGGCGGTTTATTATTCGTTTTTCTGACCTGGCTGAATCCTGATCGATCGGCCGGGAAATAAACCTGAAATGTACTACCCTCGCCTATTTTACTTTCTGCGGTAATAAACCCTCCATGACTGTGTACGATTCCATTTGAAGTAGATAAACCGAGACCTGTTCCCGCCCCATCACTTTTCGTCGTATAAAAAGGCGTAAATATATCCTTCATTGTTTCTTTTGCCATTCCATCACCGGTATCTCTCACCTTTATGCCAACATAAGCACCCGGTTTCACGTCTGACGACATGATGACATAGGTTTGGTCGAAAGAAATATTCGCGGCTTCTAAATAAAGATCCCCTCCGTGTAGCATGGCATCTCTGGCATTGATACAGAGATTGAGAAGGACTTGATATACTTGAGTAGGGTCACCGTTGATAAGCCACAGATCACTCGGAAGCCGATATTTTACGTTTATATTTGCAGGGAAAGTCTCTTTGACGATTTTCATCATGTCATTTAATACATGTTTGGGCTGTAACAAAATATGTTCATCGCCCTGAACACCCCGCGCAAAAGAAAGTAATTGATTCACAACCGAACCCGCGCGATTGGAACTACTTTTAATCATCGATAGCAATTCCTCGCTTTTCTCATCCAAACAATTTCTTAATAATAATTCCGCTGATAATGTAATCGGAGCGAGGAGATTATTAAGATCATGGGCTATTCCACCCGCCAGGCTGCCAATGCCTTCCATTCTCTGGGATCTTAAGTATTGTGCTTCAAGTTGCTTCTTTTCCCTCTTGTCCGTATTGATCAACAATATCGATTGAGGTGATCCCCATTCATCACAAAGCAGGGTCTTTTGACTATCAACGACGACAATCAGGTCATCTTTTGTTCGGTGTTTTAAATCGCCATGCCACTCTCCATTTTCAAGCAATGTTTTCTCTACCTCGTTAAGCTTCGTGCATTCATCCTCTGACAAAAGTTCATGCGCATGTTTTCCCGTTACTTCTTTCGCTGTATAACCATAAAGAAGTTCAGCTGCCTGGTTCCAATACAATATGCGGTTTCCAAGATCGTGAATAATAATCGCATCTTGTGCTAATTCGAATAAATCAACACAATGATGATTATCCACACGCGTTCGGTCTGGAATCGTTAAGTCCATTGGGTTTGGCAGGGGTTCAATCAATGATTCTTCTCTTTGCATCCAATTATTTGAATAGAAATAATACCAGGGATATAGTCGGCAAACGACGGGTGATTTTTAGAGAAGAGCTGGTTTACGTTTCTTTTGCTAATCTTGAATGAAAAAATAATTGGATGCGCTGATAATCTCTTATTGCTAAGCCAGACGATAAATCCACTGCATTGGAATTTTACAATTTTTTTCAAAATTGACGTTAATACCCCACAAATGAGGACAAGGATAAACAAACTGAGTGAGAAAAAACTCCTACCACGATTGACAGGTTTTCCTCTCCCGCCACCTCCACCGAAGCCGCTTAAGCACTTAACAAAACAGAGTAACCAAAAATTAAATTCCATTTAGCGTGTAGATAGTAATAATGAATATTCGTTATTTTATATTTGTATTTAACGGGCACTGAACTTTTTCATATTTTTTTTACAAAACACAGCCTTGTGTACTCGTTTTGTGAATAAGTATTTTGCGCGAATGCGTTTATGCGGTAATGAGTAAATGCGTATAAGCGTAAATGCGGAACTCGGAACCGACTTTCTGGATGTCCAGCTTTCTGGCTTTCCGGACCTCCCGTTCTCCGACTCTCCGGCCTTCCGGCTTTCCAGTCCTCTGGCTCTCCGGCATTCCCACCTTCTGGCCTTCTGGCTATCCGCCCATAATTTCCCGAACGACAGCAATCACTTCATCATAAATAGGTGCACTCGTGGCAATGACTCCTCTATTCCCTTTTAAAGTATTGCCTCTTGTAAAATCGAGCGGCCTGCCCTCTACATCAGAAACTCTCCCCCCCGCTTCTTCGATGATGATGACACCAGCGGCGTGATCCCATATCTTTTCCTCATACCCGCGACTCGCGGGCAGCCTGAGATAGATTGAAGCATCACCGCGTGCCACGACTGCATATTTACACTGACTGTCTATGCGAATTGGCGTGGCTGTGATACCTAAACGATCGGAAATCTGTGCGGCTTTACCGTGTGAGGAATGCCCCGAATCCCTGGATTCACAGACTTTAGTCTCGGATGGATTGCTGATCTCAGAGACATTAACTGATAATTCATCAGGGGCCTCTAAACTCCGTGAAATCACACCCTCACCGCGTAGCGCGAGGTATAAGCAACCGATCGAACTTTCTGGATTATTAAAATCAATGGCGAGATTCGGACAGCCAAGAATTCCCAGCACTATTTTTCCTTCCTCCATCAGCGCAAGCGCGACTGCATATTGCCCATTGCGCAAAAAGCCTTTTGTCCCATCGATGGGATCAAGCACCCACTGCCGCCCTACTCCCTGTCCGGTATAATTGCCTCGTTGAATGGCGTCAATTATTTCATCTTTCATTAAGCTGGGAGATACTTGCTGGACTTGCTTGTACACACTTTCCCGAACGGGTGTATTTTCCAATGTGAGCAATTCTGTAGCGTCTTCTTCCGCGATTATCGGATCTTTGGGAAAATGTTTATGCAGCTCATCTATGATGAGCGCCTGGGATCCAAAATCTGCAATCGTAACCGGTGATTTGTCTTCTTTTAGCATCGCCTCGTCCGAAATCATCGATCGGCGCACGCTCTGACATAATTTACAGGCTTTCAGCACCGCTTGCACGGTTATCTCTTTCTCCAGGGAATATGACATAATCTATATCGCTGTGATGAAGTAGCTTTATCCCATAGCTGCAAATAAATAATTTAATTTATCTGGCCCCTTTCCGTATCATGCCTGTGTATTATGTCTACCAGGATTTCCAGATTGTAATTTAACCGCAGTTGGAATTTAACTTTATATTTGTGACCCTTTCAGCAAACCTTTTGATACACGGATCGATCTCGACGAATGTTTAAATCCATACAACCCAACCTTCTATCTTTCGACATCGAGTGGGTACCCGACCCCTTGGCCGGGGAAATATTCCACAATATAAAACACAATCCCCCGCAAAGTTACGCCGATTCATTTCAGGCTCTTTGGAAAGATGCCGGGGCTGATAGTGAGACCCCCCAACCCTATATTAAAACGACCTTATGTCAGATCGTGTCGATTGCCGGTATATTTCGCGAGGGCATGGGTAGTAATGTTAACTTAAAGCTCATCTCCCTACCCGCAGATCCCGAGGATAAAGATAAATGGACGGAGAAACATATCATCTCAACTTTTCTCAAAGCGGTAGGAACTCGCAAACCGCAATTAGTGGGATACAATTCCCTTAACGCTGATGTGCCGATCATCGTTGAGCGATCCATCATTCACGGACTTCATGGTTTTGGATTTGCACAAAGACCGGAAAAACCTTGGGAAGGCGTCGATTATTTCAGTGCTCACAATGATTATAATATCGATTTAGCACCTATCCTTGGCAAGTGGGCAAATACACCCAAGCTCACTGAAATTGCCTCATTGAGTGGGATTCCGGGAAAGATTGATGTTTCCGGTGAATCGGTAGCTAAGCTCTGGCTCGAAGGTAAATTAAAGGAAATAGTAAATTATAACGAGTTCGACGCGTTTACCACCCATCTTCTCTGGGCGCGCATCGCTCATTTTGCGGATCTTTTATCTGATGGTCAATATGAGAAAGAACAGATGCTCGTTCGCAATCTCTTAGAGAGTGAAATCAATGAAGGCCGAGAACATTTAAAACGTTTCGTCAATGAATGGGACCGCCTATCCGAGATCATTAAAAGGCGGTAATAACTCCTAAGTGACAAAATCTTCGTCTTCCTCTGTCTCATCGTCCTCGTCTAAGAATTCGTAAATTATCTGTATTCAAAACTTCAAAGACGAACCCACAGTTATTCGTGAATCGCTATAAGTTTAATGCAAATCTAGCACAATCTGATTTCTTCAGGTCTTTAAGCTTTGCTGTTGTATTTTTATTTTTATCACAACCACTCTTCTCTTACGCAAACGAATCAAATGTCGCTATTTCGCAAGACGATAGTATAACCGAGAAGGTTTCAACTGTCGGGCAAAACGCGCATAAGGGATTGGGTTGGTTGGATTGGGTGGTAGTTGCCTGTTACGTTGGCGGGGTCCTCACCCTCGGGTGGTACTACTCGCGAAAACAGTCGAGCACAGGAGAATATTTTGTTGGATCCATGCATATGCCACCCTGGCTCATCGGGATTTCTATTTATGCTACATTATTAAGTACCATTTCCTACCTTGCCCAACCGGGTGAAGTCATTAAACACGGCCCATCTTTTATTTTAGGTGCTTTGGTTTCTATCGTCATCTCCTACTTCATTGTAGGCTATGGGTTAATTCCGTTAATCATGAAGCAGCGCGTCACGAGCGCTTATGAACTACTGGAAGCGCAATTGGGCCTTAGCGGCAGGCTTTTGGGCGCATGCATGTTTATCATCCTTCGTTTGGTTTGGATGTCGCTTCTCATTTACCTCGCAACAAGCGCCCTCCTCGTGATCATGGATCTGGGATCAGAATGGCGACCCATAATGGTCATGGCCATTGGTCTCGTAGCGATAACTTATACCTCGATGGGTGGCTTACGGGCTGTCGTCATCTCGGATTGTGCCCAATTCTGTCTACTGCTTCTGGGAGCCTTGACGACAATAGTCATGATAAGCTTTCAAAGCAGTAGTTTCTTTTCCTGGTGGCCCACGCAGTGGGTCTCTACATGGGATGATCAGCCGCTCTTTAGTCTCGATCCAAGAATCAGGGTAAGTATATTTGGCGCCATTGTCTCTACATTGATCTGGCGTGTGAGCACCGCGGGGGGCGACCAGACGGCGATTCAACGTTTCATGGCAACCGGTGACGCGATAGCCGCACGGAAATCTTACTTAATAAATACTTATATTTCCATCGGTGTTACCCTTGTATTGGGACTTTTGGGCCTCGCTTTATTAGGATTTTTCGTCGAGCACGCTCAAATGCTTCCATCGGGTGAGACGGTTGCCAGTAGCGCAGATAATTTATTTCCTTATTTTATCGCTAACTATTTACCGATGGGGCTCTCAGGCCTTGTTGTTGCCGCCATGTTTGCGGCCGCAATGTCCAGTATCGATTCGGGAGTTAACTCTATCACCGCGGTGGTCATGACTGACTTTCTTGATCGCTTTGGTTTACGGCCAAAAAGTGAATCTACCCATCTTCGCTACGCGATGTATTTAGCTTTTGTCATCGGGCTTATCGTCGTTTACCTCAGTTCATTAATTGAGCATGTTACAGGAAATTTTTTAGCGGTAACGGAAAAAACAGACGGCCTCCTCGTGGCGCCAATTTTTTGTCTCTTTATCTTAGCGCTTTTTGTTTCTTTTTCCAAACCCCTGGGTGCGCTTATCGGCGCCGCCTACGGTATTGCCACAGCTACGCTCGTTGCGTTTTGGGATAATATTACGGGTCAACCCAGCCTCAGTTTTCAATGGATTGGTCTTTATGCCCTCGTGACAAATCTAACGGTCAGCACATTAGTCAGCTACTTCGGCCCACGTCGTGACAACATGAGAGCCAATCTATTGCTCGCCGCTATTTTATTAACAATTCTCTTTGCTATCCTCACACTAATTTTAAAATATGTGGAAATCTAATTAACGAAAATCTTATGGAAGAACAACCAAACGCATTACGAGAGATAAAGCAGCTTCGATCGGACGGGCCAAGGAGACTATGGGAAAAGTTCGATGAAGGTGTTTATCGGGAGAAACTGGAAGGCTCTCTACTGGGCAGACTGGCTGGATGCACCCTGGGAGCCCCCGTGGAATTATGGCCCATAGAAAAAATGGAGTCATTGGCTGTGGAAAATGGGGACAGCTTTCCTCCCACCGATTACTGGAGCACGGTACCCGATCCGCTGAAATTGAGATACGAGTTCAGCACGCGTGAAAGTTATACCCGCGATAAACTTAACGGTGTCCCCATTGATGACGACATTGTTTACACGCTTCTCGGTCTATTAATTGCAGAATCTCATGGTGTAAATTTTACTACCGATAACGTAGGCGAATCCTGGCTTCGTTACCTGCCCTATGCCTGTACCGCGGAAGAAATTACACTTAAAAATTTAAAGGACGGTCATTCAGCGATGAAAGCGGCTGAGATCGATAACCCCTACGATGAATTGATTGGTGCAGATATCCGATCAGATCCCTGGGGCTATATGGCACCCGGTTGGCCCGAGTTTGCTGCCGAAATGGCCTACCGTGACGCTTATATTAGCCACCGTAAAAACGGAATTTATGGGGAGATGTTTTTCTCGGCAGCCATTGCCGCTGCCTTTACGGTTGATGATCCCCTGGACGCTTTGAAAATTGGCCTCAGTGAAATCCCTAAAGATTGCGAATTGGCAAACGCGATAAACTGGGCATTTGAAATTGCTCCAAAGATCACAAATTATCAAGAAGCACGAAATGCGGTGGATGAAAAGTTCGAGGGCATGCATAGAGTTCACACCATCAATAATGCCTGCTTAACCCTCTGGGGAATTAAGATCGGTGGAACTGATATTACACGCGTTATTGGTGAGACGGTCGCGATGGGCTTGGATAATGACTGCACGGCAGCGACAGCCGGAAGTATTGTCGGAGCGGTTGTTGGAAAGAGCGGAGTACCTGAACATTGGTATCGCAATTTTAATGACACGATCCATTCTTACTTAATTGATCGTCCCAGCTTTTCGATTACGGACGTACTCGATCGATTTAATAATCAAGCTTCTCAATGTTTACAATAACCTCCTCCTCTAGGGATTTAGGGTAGATCGCTGGTTATTTAGTTTTCAAATAATATAAATCAGGGACGAAAATGGATTTAAAAAATCTTATCTCCCTTTTGATATTTACAGCTCTTCTCTCCGTTCACTTTACAGCTCTCGCGCAAGACCAGGAAGTTTTTTTAGATTTTGAAAATGCTGATGGTTCAGGTGATTTTACACTTGGAGAACCACCCAATGATATCCGTTTTATCGGCTTTACGGTGGAAACTTTGGAGGACTCTAGTCTCCTGCACTCGGGGAGCAGAGCATTAACCCTGGGACCCGGTCAGGAAGGAAAAATCTTCACCGAAAAAGGGGTTGCTGAAATTGAATTCTATGTCGCCGAATCGACGGGCGCCGGTAAGATTGAGATCCGGGGCAGAGTCGACGAGGACCGACGGGAACTGGTTGACATTCGTCAAGATTTCTTCCTTTCAAATCCTAATGGCGTTGTAAATGGATTGCCGGCCAGTATCAGCCCAGGGGCGAATCCTCCATTACAAAGATTCGTCGCCTTCAGTGGCAATTTCTTCGACGATACGGATCTCAATTTCGTCTATGGGATGAAAGAGATTAAGTTCGTAAATGTTACCGGAAAATTGTCGATCGATGATGTGGGCTATACCCTCATCAATGGCCCGACAAATAACACGGTATACTCTGATTTTAACGAATTCGTCGATAAAGATACAGGATTCGATGATTTCATAGTTGGAGCATCACCTTATTCCGCTACCTTTTCAAATGGCTTCGCGCCGTCGACCCCAAACTTTTTTGCGGCCAACGCCTGGTTAATACAAAATGGCGAAACTGGAACGATCACTTTCGAAACGCCGGCTGCCCGGGTCCAATTTTATGCTTCGACGATCGTAGAAACAGCACAGGGACAAAGTGATGCTACGATTCAGGTATTTGATACCGAAGATAATTTGCTTACCACGATAGGGAATCTATTGACCGATATTCGGCCCGGAAATGGAGCGCTTCTGTATACAATAGTGGCGAATGAATTGGGATCCGTCGGCGGTATTGCCAGAATTACCTTAAGCGATAAAGTTGATGTGAATCCTGCATTCAGCCGGACAAGACTTTCCGACTTCGGCTTTACCCCCATTGGGGCACCGGGCGCGGATGACGGATTTCCACTGATACCACCCCCGGCCATCACGACCCAACCTGAGAGCCAGGAGGTGTCACCCGGGAGCCAGGTTACGCTTACGATCGCTGCCAGTGGTAATGATCTCACATTCCAGTGGTATACCGGCATCAGTGGTCACGACGACACCCCCATCGCCGGTGCCACCGGCAGCACCCTGACCACCGGCGCTCTTACCGCGAGCACTAACTTCTGGGTTCGGGTAAGCAATGCCAACAGTAGTACTGACAGTGATACCGCGGTAATTACCGTATCAACCCCAGCTGTGCCCCTTGTGCTTGAAGGAACTGGAGATATCGCCGGAGAAAATATTCAACATCCCAACGGCAATGTCTTTGACCAGATTCTGCTCACCGGGGATAACATCCGACTCCAGGCCAGACCTGGTCAGATTACCCGAGTCTCCTTCATGGACGAAGATGAGGACATTGTGCAAGTAGAGTTTTCAGGTAATGGTACCTTTACCGTCACACTGGACCCGGCCACTTTTCTGCCCCCTGCTCTACCCCCGCGCTACAACCAGACAGTGGATTACGTCACCGGCCGACCCAGCGTCGTCATCGATGGCGCCGACGCGAATACCTTCTTCAGTATCTTCACTGTGGGAAGGATCAATGCCGTGAACCAGGCCCTCTTCCCAGAAGGACAGGTCTACGACGCGCAAGCTGACGTGACCCTCGTGGAAGTAATCAATTCCACCGGAATGGGAGGGATGCAGTTATCAAACACTGTCTTTAGCGGGAGCACCGGTAGAGTCGGCGTCGACGCTCGCGGAGTGCCGATAGCTGTACGCTTAACCGTTGGCGATATCGATGCTAGTGGCGATGCGGTGCCTCACCTTTTATTTGGTGAAGGTTCCTTTACCGTAGCCGCAGGTAACCCAGGCTTACGAATCACAGGAGGAGACCTAGTACAGACAAACGGCGCATCGATCGTAGTCGCGGAGAGCGGATCGACAACACGGGGATTCGATCGATTGATAACGCAAAACAATTTTAAATCCGATAAGACCCCTCAGCCCACTCTGAATATTGACGCGACCTTTGCCAACGAGGACGGGGATCCTATCACTGTTGAAGTCGATGAAGTAACGATTGAATGATCTCAATTTTCGATTGCCGATTTGGAGGATGTCAGGCTTCGCTTTCGGTACGATTTTCGATTGATTCTCTTTGTCATCGCGCCTGTCCTCCATAGCATCGTGCGACGGGGGAAGGCTGCTTGTCAGCCGTGGCGATCCAGGGAAATATCAAAACGTGATCGGTAGCCCCTTGGAGTGGACGATGTCGCTGCGCTCGGTAGCCGCAGTCGACTACGTCTCCTTCGCAATGACAAATGGGTAGGTAAAAGTGACCATCCCTGATTTCTCCATCATTTATTTCCGATCTCCCGGTAAAATCTTTCCATGAAATTCTTTCTTGTGTATCTTATGCCTTTTGTGGCTATCTTTTTTAGGCATTTCAATAGCATCGAGGGCGAAGCTCGACATCCTTCATTTCGACAACAGAATCAATCATGGCTAATCTTAAAAATCGAAAATATTTGCGCGCTGTAACTGGAATTTTATTAGCTCTCTTCATCATCACCACTCCACTCTCTCTGATCGCAAGGAAGACCTGGGTACATGGGGGCTTTGAAGATTTTTCCAGGGGCCGTTTCGAAAATGCAGGGGGCAATATTTATGTGAATGCCAAAGGGGTGATTGAAATTATCAATCACTTCGATGTTAACCATGACGGCTATGTCGATATCATTCTCGCCAACTCGCACGATCATGTTGAGCGGGGTCCTACCTGGGCATATACGGTCGAGAAAAGTCCCGGGGAAAACTGGAAGCGCCACGAGATGTCAGCGGACAGTGGGTGGATGAGCCGGGTGATCGATGTCGACGGAGATGGTCATAACGACTTGGTGACGGTTAACGCTCATAACGGCGTCACCTCCGAACTGAATTCATACATTTATTGGGGTGGTCCCAACGGAATGGAGGCGAGTCGAACGGATCTTCCGACGATTGGGGCCCACGATGTCGTAGCCATGGATATTAACCGCGATGGGCGCCTCGACTTGATTTTTCCTTCGGCCTGGGTAGATGCCCACAATCCGTCAAAACCCCGGCCCATGCATGTCTATATCCAGGGAGAGAACCGCAGCTTTAGCGATGAGGGAGAAAGTTATGGCATCGTTGCTACAGGGGTGATCGGTATTGCGACGGGCGATCTGAACAATGATGGATTTTTGGAGATTGTATTGGGCAGTTATCGAAGTGGCGATCGCGGCTATTTAGATACCGAATCGAAAATATACTGGGGGACCGAGGAGGGTGTAAGCACCGAAGATCCATTTACTTTGCCCACCTATGGAGCACGCCAGGTTGTGCTGGAAGATCTGAACAGTGACGGAAGCAAAGACATTATTTTTAGTGGCGGCGGCCAGGTGCGCATTTACTGGAATAATGAGGGAACATTTAAAATTGAAAATCCCCTGATTTTTAAAGTAAAGGGCTTAAGTACTGTATTCACCACGGAAGCCGTCCGGATCGATGTTTCCGATGTCGATGCCGATGACATTCCAGACCTGATTATCGCTACAGCTGAGGGCGTGGAAATTCGCTCTGGAGACAATTTGGAAACGGTTAAAAAGCTCATTGACGTAAAGAACGCCCGCTGGGTGACAGCTGCTGATCTCGACGGTGATAAGCTTCCCGAACTGATCATCAGTAAGCAATTTGATGGCAATGATTACGAGGTTCAGTCACCGATTCTTTGGAATGGACCCGATGGGTACTCCCTTGATCGGGTGAGTTGGGTTACAACTATCGGGGTGGTGGGTAATACCGTCGGCGACCTCGACGGGGATGGTAAACAGGAAGTGATCTTCAATAATTTCATGAATGGTCATGTATCCTCCGTGCCTTCCTACGTTTATTTGGGTAACGCCGATGCTGAATATAGCGTGGATAACCGTTTGGTCTTCAATAATGATCTCTCTAATGTATCGCTCGTAGCTGACCTGGATCTGGATGGTTATCCGGATTTAGTCTTCGATAAAGCGCTCAAATATAACGACCCTGAAGGTGGTTTTCGTATTTACACCAGCACCCCCGAGGGTCCAGACCCGAATAAATTTACCGATATTCACACCGGGTTTACCCATTTTAATATGGAGATTACCGATTTCAACAGGGATGGGTATCTCGACATTTTCGTGACCTCAGCGGTGACAAAATTGACCGATGATCCTACCCAATCTTCGATGATTTACTATGGCTCAGCCAGCGGATATTCAAAGGAGCGCATCGATCGCTTAAAAAACTTTGGCTACAGCAGCATTATCGGAGATGTAAATAACGATGGGTATATTGATGTGCTCTTACACGATAAGCGCGAATATATCGTAATTCACCTGGGCGCCTCAGATGGTTTTTCTGACAGTCGTACCTTGAATGTTCCCTGCCATGGAATTGGAGATTCTGTTTCCCTCAATCTCGCCGATTTGAACGGTGATGGCTGGCTTGACATGATAGCCGGCATCCTCGGGCACCGGCAACGTCATAAAGACACGATCCGCATTTTCTTTGGCGGTCCAGATGGGTATAACAGCGAGAACGTCCAGGAGTATTTTGCAGGATACAGTGCCCGTTATACCGGGGTGGCAGATTTAAATAATGACGGGAACCTCGATCTCCTGGTCTCTGCCTATGGTATTCCGACTTCGCGCGTTTCTGACGCGCAGTTATTCTGGGGTGACGGCAATAAACTCGACTTTGAAAATCCTGTTAATTTTTCCGCTCATGGTTCGGCGGATGTACTGCAAATAGATCTCAATAGAGATGGCTGGATCGATATCGTGTGGGCCGCGCATCGGAGTGATGTTGGACACCAGGTGGATTCCTATATTTACTGGAATAGCCCGGATGGATTTTTCACAACCGAGCCGACTGGATTACCTGGCTTAGGGCCCCATGGTATGTATGCCTATAATCACGGCAACGCCTTTACGCGTAAACCCGAAGAAAACTATTTTTCACCCCCTTACCAACTTGGCAAAAGCAGGGCGCGAAGGATTCATTGGGAAAGCAAGGAGACAGATCTCTTGAAGATAAAATTTCAGCTGAGAGGAAGCGAGACCGAAGAAGGGTTATCAGATGCAGTCTGGATAGGCCCGGAGGGAGAAAAGTCTTATTATGAAGAAACCGGTGACCCCATTCGGGGGCTTCCGAAAAATACACGCTGGTTACAATATAAGGCCACATTAGTTTCCCCCTACGGCTGTGGTTCCCCAAAGCTGGAAGAAGTTAGGATTGATTTTTAGAAAGGGTAGAGATGGCGTTTGCGATGACTGACAAACAGAGGGATGAACTTAATGAAAATGGATTTACCGTATTAGAAAATATACTCTCCCCCTCTGAAACTGATCGCCTGGATAAAGCTATGGACGAGGTCGCGGACCAAATGCGTGAAGTGCGTGGGCTGAGTCCCGATGACAGTATCAGTCTCCGAAATTCGGTGGCCTATCATGAAGCCATATTGGACTTACTCGATCATCCAAAAATATTACCCTTAGTAGTCGATGCTATCGGTTGGAACATTCAAAATCGTGATAGTATTTTTGACTATAGGATGCCTCAACCTGGAAATACCGATCCCAATATTTTATCCTTGGGTTGGCATTTCGATTACGAGAGTCAGTTCGCCGGCACCACTCTGGATGGTCGCATGCCCCTCTTGGATTTCAAAGTCGGATGGTATGTATCTGACCATTCTGAACCGGGCCACAGCACAATTCTTTTCGTGCCCGGTAGCTTCAAGTGGACGCAGGAACAACGGACAAACTGGCAGTCCCGCTTAAAACCCAAAGACATCTATGAATTGCGCGTTCCGGCCGGTAGTGCTATGCTATGGCGCCCTACTCTGCTCCATGGGGTTACGCCAAATCTTTCCAAGAATCCTCGCAAAGCTCTATATATCAGCTACACGCCAAGATGGATGCGCCCCAGTGGTTACATGAATCAGGATCCAGCTTTAATCGCGCGCAGCTCTCCAATACGACGGCAGTTACTGGGAGCCATGGGCGATGGGGGGAATCCGTTGGGCTCAGATCCGATCACCCACCCCGTATCGCGTTACTGGTTTACTGAGGACGAGGATTCGGTCCCACTCAAAGCCTGGGCGAAGGCACGTGCCGGTTCAGAGCCTTGTGATTGGGGTATCGGTCTCGGGTCAAGTTCAACGAGAGGTGAAAAAGATCCCTACCCTAATGTGAAAATTGATCAAAAAGGTTAATGATGAAATTCCCGATTTTCGATTGTTGATTGAAGAAAAGATAGCTACAAATAAATTTATATCTGATAACCGTTAGGCAAAATCCGCAATCGTAAATCCGAAATCGGCAATTCTTTTCATGTCCCCAACAACCATTACCGCCGTCGACGTCGTCGATCTTCGCGTTCCCACTTCTGATACCCTCCTCGGTTCGGACCCGTTTCACAGGAAACCGAATTATTCCGCGACGATCACGACTATTTCTACAGACTCCGGAATCAGCGGAGTCTCCGTTAATTTTACGATCGGAGCCGGAACCGATTGGATCTGTTATGGTGTCAAGGATCTCGCCCAGTTAGTCGTCGACACCCCTTTGGAGGAATTTATCGATGACCCCGGTGCGTTTCATAAAAAATTCATCGACCATCACCAACTTCGCTGGCTCGCTGACGGCTGTTACCGCATGGCGGTCGGCAGCATTGTAAATGCGATGTGGGATTTATGGGCCAAGTATGAAAATAAACCGTTGTGGAAACTACTGGTCGATCTCCCACCGGAAAAAATCGTCCAGTCGATAGATTGGCGCTATCTTAAGGACGCCCTCACTCCGGATGAAGCGCTCGACATTCTACGCGCCAACAAAGACAGTTGCCCCGCGCGCGAAGATCTCATGAAAGAGCAGGGTCCTAAAGCTTACTCCACCGCAGGTTGGTTGGGATTAACCGATGACCAGATCATCGAAACGATCAACGAAGTAAAAGCTGTAGGTTTTGACAGCTTTAAAATGAAGGTGGGCGGGGATTTGCAACACGACCGCGAGCGCCTCACCTTTATTCGCAAAGTGATTGGTGAGAGCGCTAACTTAATGCTGGACGCCAACCAGGTCTGGAGTGTGGACCAGGCCATTACTCACATGATAGAATTGGCCCCCTATCGTCCCCTGTGGATCGAGGAACCCACCGCGCGTGACGAAGTCCTCGGTTTCGCTAAAATCACAGAGGCGTTAGCCCCCTACAAGATCGGTATAGCCACGGGTGAACAAGTCCCCTCTCCCGTTATCTTCAAGCAGTTACTTGCGAGCGGAAGTATTGCTTTTTGCCAAATCGATGCCACGCGTATGGGCGGGGTAAACGACGTGCTGGCGGTTATCCTCATGGCCACTAAATTTGGTATTCCGATTTGTCCTCATGGTGGTGGCATCGGACTATGTAACATGATCCAACACTACGCCCTCTGGGACCAGATCGCTGTTTCTGCCCGGTCCGATATTCAGTTCGTTGAATATCTTAACTTTCTTCAGGAGGATGCTTTCGTAAACCCGGTGCGGGTAGAGAATGGATCTTATATCGCACCAACGTCACCGGGCTGGGGCCTTGAAATGCACGCCGATTTTATTGAGGCCCATACTTATCCCACCGGATCCGTGTGGGTCGGCCGTGAAGCATCGGGTGGAGTTACCTTTATAGCTTAGTGGGTTTGTCTCTGTAGAACTGATCTATTATCAAAACTGTTTCAAAGTAACCGGTATTGGTGCGAAGTTTAACGCTTGCAACTTGACCCCACGACGGTCCGATATAAATGTAGATATTTGCCATTGCTTTAATATTCGTTGATTTTTGAAAATTTGAAAATGTTATTACATCCAAAGTTTATTCATCACATCCGCCTGAAGATAAACAGTGTCATTTTATTATCAGCGTTTTTCTTCGCGACATTCATACAATTACCAGGCGCTCCCCTTTTCGAGTCTGACGACTTACTTCACATCACTGTGGAAGCGCCACTCAAAACGCTTTTGAATCAACGGGGCAGTGCCACCCGTTATGAAACGGTTGAGATTCCCTATTTAGACGGGACACTTACTTACGAGAGAGAAGGTCAAGATAGTGTCGTATTAAATATTCGTGTTAAAGCGCGCGGGCATACCCGACGGATGCGTGAAGTTTGTGATTTTCCCCCCATTTGGGTTGATTTCGAAAAACCTAAGGTAAAAGGGACGGTCTTTGAGGGTCAGAATAAATTAAAACTCGTCACCCATTGCAGTGAATCGGGAACTGCCTTTGAACAGATTGTATTGAAGGAATATCTATCCTATCGAACCTATAACCTGCTGACTGAACGAAGCTTCAGGGCGAGATTGGCTAAAGTTACGTATATCGATTCGGTCGGACGTCGAAAAGCTATCACCCGCTATGGTTTTTTCATTGAAGATGAAAAGAAAATGGCAAACCGAAATCGTAGCGAAAAAGTGAGAGTCAATAAAGTCTCAAGAGAGATGTATGAAGCCACTACCTTAAATCTATTAGAAATTTATGAGTTTATGATCGGCAATCTTGATTTCTCTCTCCTCATGGCAGAACCGGGATCGCGATGCTGTCATAACGCGAGATTGATCCGCCATCCTGAAATCGATAATCTGCTTTTACCCATTCCCTATGACTTTGACCACGCCGGTATAGTAGCAGCGCCCTATGCCCGTCCACCTAAATCACTTAATATGAGAAGCGTTAAACAAAGGCTTTACCGGGGTTACTGCCATAGTGACGGAATCCTGGAAGCAAATATTGAATTCTTTAACGCGCAGAAAAAAGACATTTTTAATCTCTGGCAAAATGCTCAAGGACTAAATACTCAGACCCGGAAAGAGTCCCTCGCCTACTTGAAGTCCTTTTATGAGATCATTAATGACCCGAATAAGTTGCGGCGTCAAATTCACGAGAAATGTCGAGGTGAGAAACCGAGTCCTGACTCTGCTCTGTGAGTTTTAATTCCAATTCTGCAATCCTTTTTAAGAGCGGTGAAGGATGGGGATCCAGTGCCGCAGCCTGACGCAAATAATCCAATAGTCCGGCCCCGGAATCTGTAGGAAGCGGTAATTTCTTTCCGCGGTGAAGCGTGAATATTTCATCACCCTCGATTAAGAGACAGGCTTGCCGTCCACCGTAAACCTTAGAGAGGCCGACATCAATCAGTATAACACTGCCATTAAAACGGGGAATCACAGTCCCATCGGTGGTCGTATGAGCGATGACTATGCGTTTGACATCATGCTTCTTAAGGAGATTTTCAAGGTGAGCAGATTCTTCGCTCTCACTATTTAGCGCAAGACCGCGGTACCAGAGGGGGCCGTCCTCGTCTACCGCCAGTATCTTCTTTTTAAGCTGTTTATCTTTTAATTCAGCCTGAATCTGCGCGTTTAATTTTTCAATAGACCAGTCAGCAAATTTGGGTCCGATACCCCCGTGCATAAATAGAGAATCGTTAATTTTTAGAACTGCATCGTGTTCACATACCCACTCTCCGATGCTGCCATCCGGCTCCCATTCCCAGCGATGCTCTATGAATCCAAGCGGATGCTCCTTCTCCCAGGTCGATTTAAAATCTTCATCAAAGCTTGGCCATTCATCCTCGGGCAGAGTTGTTTTTATTGCTTCAATTGTATTCTTATAAAAGAAATCTCTTAAATCCTTTGATTGAGGTCTGGCGAACGCCTCAAATTCACCCGGGTGTACGTAATATAAATCCCCGTAAACGTTCATTGCTTCGTGATTGCCAATAAGCAGGTGAACATAACCTTTCTTTCTTCTCGCCTGAATTTCCAGTTTCTGAAGAAATTCTATTATTTTCAGCGTATCAGGTCCACGGTCCGGCAAATCGCCTAACTGCACAAGGTGAGTGGTTCCGCCTGTCCACTTATTTTTATGATTTATTAAACCCGCTGAACGGAGAAGCGATACAAACTGGTCGTAGTCGCCATGAACATCCCCAACCACGACAAGACGATCCACATCTTTCCAAATAGCTTTTCCGTATGCAGAAAATGAACTGAGAAACAGGGTAACATAAATAAGAGTAGACAGTGTAAAAGTCCGGATGAGGTTTCTATCTTTTCCTCCCCTCTTTTTATTTTCAGCTTTATACTTATTCATAGGCTTACCTTATTCAGCTGAAAGGATCTTTTAATCAAATCTTGTCCCTGGATAATATTACGCGACATGCCAGTTTTTCGCCAGGTTACTCATTTATTTCTTTCCGCTAATCGTAACGCCAGGATATGTGTCAGGTTTAAAAATAAATGAGAGGAAAGAAAGGGAGAAAATTTACGGAGACGATTGAATGATTCAGCGTTAAGAGAAAGAAGGCGCGTATCAGTCAGTGCGATCACGTCGGCTGTTCGTCTAACCTGGGTAACGAGTGAAATCTCGCCGAAGATCTCACCCAAATGGATGGGGTTAACAGAAACTTTTTCCCCTTTTGTGTGTATGGATACTTCGAGTTCACCGGCGATGACGAGGTACAATTTATCCCCAACATTACCTTTGCGAATAATTACATCCCCGGCATTATATTCTTCAACATCCGAGGCGAGAATAATCTTTTTCGCTTGCCAGTGAGTGAGATCTTTCAACAAGGGAGATTTTTCGAGTAGGACTCGCCGGAGGTTCAGACCGAGTAAATCCCAAAGGGTAATAAGCCTGACTGTAGTGATAAGCACAGGCGTTAATATGAGATCGGCGATAAGCGCGAGAAGAATAACACCTGCGCTGAGGAGCCCGAATTGACGGACCGGTTCAAAACTCGATAATGTGAGAACAAGAAAACCACCGGCTAATGCTATAGACGTTGCAAGGATTGGATTTAATTCTGCGCGCAGGCTGGACTCAATTCCCAGGTGCTCATCTTTTAAAGACTTCAGCTCAATACTGTAGCGGACAAGCAGATGAAGCGTATCGTCAATCGCCAGGCCAAGGGTAATCGCGGCAACCATACAAGTACCTACATTGAGTGGAATATCAAAAAGGCCCATGATACCGGAGATAAGAATAATAGAAAACAAGTTACTAACCACGGTGATCAATCCACAACGGAAAGATACAAAAAGGGTGGATACGATAATACATAGAATTACTCCCATGCTTCCGAGAGAGAGGATCTGGGTTAAAGTTATAGAATCAACAGCTGAAGCGACAAGCGTGGCGTTGCCGGTTATCGTATATATCTGCGGTCCAAAACGATTGTCATCTATTTCGGATTTAATCCCTTCAATAAAAGAATTAAGGCGGGCACTGTCGTTTATATTACAACGAATAATAATATTTGCGCGGGCGTAGTCCGGTGATACATAAGCTTTAAAATCTTTGGGGTGAGAAAAAAGTAAAATTTGTTCGATCGTGGCCGCTCGATTGGGAATGGTGTTATGCTTGGGATCACCTTCATGGATCTGCTCATTGATTCGAGATATTATATCTGCAAATGAGATCGCGGAGTCGCACTCAGCTAAACTGTTCAGGTATTGAGTTATTTCGGAGAGTTCACGCAGTGCAGTAGGGCTAAGGTAATCACCAGAGGTGCCATAGAGAGTAAGATAAATGGTTTTGTACCCCGTTAATTGCTCTGCCACCGTATCTACTTTTTTTACGAGCAGAGACTCCGGATTAAGAAATGAGATGAGATCGTTATTCAGGTTAATTTTTGATGCGAGAAAAAGAGAAGGCACTACGGTAATGACAATGAGTCCCCAGACTACACGCGGATAGGGAACAATGCGCCTCATAATGAAAGTGGCGATACTACGCGCTGTGGAATCTGAAATTAAGGCGAAAGATTTTTCACCTGGAAGGTTGCCGGCTATTCGGTTTTGTAAAAGGCGAAGACATGCTGGAAGGAAGAAAAATGATACAAGGAAACGCGCCGTCATGCCGATAATTGCGGCCAACCCAAAGAAACGCAGGATCGGCAGCTCACTTAAAGTGGTAGTGGCAAAGCCGAGAATGGTTGTCGTCGCGGTTAGAAGAAGGGCAATACTTATACGTTGACCGGTTTTTTCAATCGCTTCCGAACCGTCTCCACTCTCTTTGATCTGTTTGCGAAATTCGTGGAAAATGTGTACATCTTCCGTCGCGCCAATAACAAGGATGAGGACCGGTAATATATAACTCAAAAGAGTGAGTGGAATGCCCAGCAACGCCATGAGGCCTAATGTCCATGAAATCGCGATAACCGCATTAATGACAGGAAGGATAGCTCCAAAAAAACTGCGCAAGGTGATTGCGAGAAGAGTAACCAGAACAATAAAAGCGATGGGCAGAATATAAATTTGGTCAGTGCGAAGCAGATCCGTCATCCAGTTTTCGATCGCAGGTCCTCCAACCTGGTATAATTCAGTGAAATCATTTTGGTATGCCTCGAGAATTTCTTCAATTTCACCAAAAATCTCGCGTGCCTTTAGATCGGGATACTTATTCAAATCAAGGTAGAGAATCAGTTGGGTCGCGTTGCCGTCAGTGGAAATTAAGTTACGACGGAGAATAGGGTTTTCTAAAGCTTGGCGCTTTTTCTCTTCAACTTGTGTGGAATCTGTGGGAATAGATTGGAGGAGAGGAGCAGTTTCCAGAAATCCGTCGACATAGCGTATGTCAGGCAAGGTGAAAAGGCTGCCTACCCTTTCTACATAGGGAAGCCTACTGAACCTATCGTTGAGCTCCTTTAGCTTTTTTAATCGCGCGCTCTGGAAAAGGGCAGCGTCAGCGGCATAGATAATAATCGCCTGATCGGAACCAAAGTCGGTGCGAACAATTTCATATTCCTTGCGGAGAGGACTATGAGGCGATGTGAGCGCATCTGTCGAAACATCGATTTCGAGATTTCTCGCGTGCGGGGCAAAAAGGGCGGTCAGTAAAAAGGTGACCCCGATCGTGATGTAACAGTGATTGTACCCTAATTGAAAAAGGCGCCGCATTTTAAAGATGTTTTTAAGCAGCCGCCATATCTAGCGTCTTAAGGCATGGATTCTACGGTGAAAGTAAAACCGACATCAAAAATGAGCTGTCTGACTTCATCCGCTGTCCATTGCTTAATTTTTTCAGGAGTGAAAAGTTCCTTCTCCAATTCTAAATTAAGTCGGCTCTCAACGACCGTAAATACCGTAACCGTATTCTTCTCCTTATTGGTCATCACGGCGTCAAGTGGTCGAACGGTCTCTCCCTTCACTTTCGGAGATCCGTATTCGTAAGTCTCAAGGACTTTTACCAATTTACCACCCGCTTTATAAAAATCAATTTTGTAGAGATTATATGTCTTCTTTTCTATAAAAAGATCGCGGTGAGAATAATAGCTTGCGACAGAATCTGATGCCGGGCGCGCGCGCGCCGTGAAGCATTCAGCGCCATGAACGACTTGATCGGAAAGACGTTCGTATTTGAAGTTACCGGGAATCTCTCGCTGTAAATCCTCATATGTGAAATCTGAGCCCAGGAATGCGCCCGATTTACTATCTCCGCTGATTCTTGTCACATTCCCAATCTCCGGCAGATAAATGTAGTGGTTGACAGTATCGTCAGTATTCGAATTTGAGAGGAAGGTAACCCCCTCAACGTTTTTAGGTCTGACCATACGAATCATAAACGAGTTTGTCCCCGTCTTATTTCTTTTCGTTATCGCGAGAAAACGTTGTTTCTTATTAATGCTCTCCGATCCGCTGGGGATATAGGTATTCATGCGAATAAAGGCGAGTTCGGAATCGACGTCTTGAACTTCAAGATATTTATCAATAATCTTACGTCCCTTCGGATTTGCTTTCGCCGCCTCCGTCATAAGGAAGGGAGCTAAAGTGAAGCTGAAAATGAGGACCATTCTTAAGAATGAATAGTTATGGTTAGGTTTTTTCATATTTAAATTCATATAACTAAACGGTTATTAGACGTTTTAAAGAATTAATAATGATATAATTATTCAATAAATAGCAAATATTTAAAGTAATCTACAAATGTCGACTTCCGACTGCCGATTGGAGATGAGATAGCCACAAGAAGCACAAGAGAGATATTTTGAAATTAAAAAATTAAAGTAAACTAACCACGAACATACACTACCGAACCGTAAGTGACATATTCCAATCGACACGAATAAATAGAGGGTAAAAATAATTACTCACGAAATTAATATTACATAGATCAGTTGTAACACTGTGCTTAATCGCAATGTCATCTCACCCTCGTACGCGAGTGAGACTGATACGGATAAATCCAGCCGCTTTATTTAAATTTTAATTTAAAAAAACGCATAGGGAATATCCGTCACTCAGCTATAGCTGAGCTATTGCGAGTAAGCAACGTGTCTCAACTGATAGTATTTCGTTATTTTTTATAAATCTTATTTTTGTCTTTGGAAGATGTCGCCTTCAGCTCGGTAGTGGCCAACTTTTATTCTCTTTCTCTGTGACCCCTGCTCCTCTACAGTTCAATCTTTCCGCTTGCCACACCATAGTTCGATAGAACGACGGTGGGTTCTTTCCGCTCTTCCTTTAAGACTTTTCTTGTGTATCTTGTGCAACTTGTGGTCAATCATTCCTATCTTTATATTGTATTCGTGTTCATTCGTGGTTTATTCTTTCCTCAATCGGCAATCGCTACCGAGGGCGAAGCCCGACATCCTCCAAATCGAATATGGAACGCAAGCTAACGGCTATTCTCAGCGCTGACGTGGAGGGTTACAGTCGTCTCATGGGAGATGATGAGGAGGCGACGGTGAAAACTCTTAGCACCTATCGGGAAGCGATGAGTAGGTTGATTGAGGAACATCAGGGTCGGGTGGTGGATTATCCCGGTGATAATCTTCTCGCTGAATTTACGAGCGCGGTAAACGCGGTCCGCTGTGCTGTTGTGATACAGGGAGAGTTACGAGCCCGCAATGCTAGTCTCTCCGAAGACCGCCGGATGAACTACCGTATCGGCATTAATCTCGGTGATGTGATCGTAGACGGCGAACGGATTTACGGCGACGGAGTCAACGTGGCGGCGCGGGTGGAAAGTCTCGCCGAGGGGGGTGGTATCTGTGTCTCAGGCACCGTCTACGACCAGGTGGCGAACAAGCTTTCCTATACCTTTGAAAACCGTGGTGAACACACCGTTAAAAATATTGCCGAGCCCGTGCGAGTTTTCGCGGTACGTTGGGACGTGGAGAAAACGTCTCCGCAGAAAAATAAACCCTCAAAGCGGAGGGCATGGATAGCTGCCGTTGTGTTAGTTGTGTCGGCAATCGCTATAAATGTTTGGCTCCAGGTTTTCGAGCAATCGAAATCCTTGCCCCAAACGGAGAAACCCTCCATCGCCGTCCTTCCTTTCCTCAACATGAGTCCGGAAAAAAATCAGGAATACTTCAGCGACGGAATAACGGAGGAAATCATAACCGCGTTAACAAGGGTTGCGGACCTCCGTGTTGCCTCGCGAACTTCCTCATTCAGATTCAAAGATTCAGGAATTTCCACGATTGGCGAGCAACTCAATGTTGCTACCGTGCTCGCAGGGAGCGTGCGAAAAGCGGGAAACACCATCCGGATTGCAGCCCAGCTTATCAATGTTGACGATGGCTTTCATCTTTGGTCCGAAACCTACGATCGGGAGCTAAAGGACATCTTCGCCATCCAGGATGAAATCTCACATGCAATAGCGCAAGCGCTTCGGATTGAGATCCTGGGTGAGGGTGGCGCTCTTCTCTTTAAGCCCTCGACTATAATCATCGAAGCCTACGATCATTACCTTTTAGGTCGTTACCATTGGTCGAAGCGGACCGTGGAAGGATTAATGACCGCGATTGAACACTTCGAGAAGGCCATTACCTTCGATCCCAACTACGCTCTGGCTTACTCTGGTCTTGCGGATGTTTATCTTGTTCTCCCTGCCTATATCCCTGATAGCAATAGAGTCGATATTAAAGCACGTGCTATAGAGGCGACAAAGAAAGCACTGGCAATCGATCCAAACCTTGCCGAGGCCCATACTTCTTTAGGATTTACCAGGGAGTCTTTCCACTTTGACTATACCGGCGCCGAAAGGGAGTATCGACGCGCGATCGAACTCAATCCAAAGTATGCGCCGGCGCATTATAGATATTCGTTCCTTCTTATGCTCACAGGCCGATTGGAAGAGGCACTGGCAGAGGGAAGAAAAGCTTTGGAGCTGGAGCCCTTTTTACTCCTCTACAACCATCATCTTGGTTTAATGCATTATTATGCGCGGCAGTATGACACAGCCATTCAACAGTTTGAAAGAACGTTGGCGCTGGACTCTAACATCCCGTTTGCATGGGAATACATGGGAACTACGTTTTTTCATAAAGAAAAATTTGAGGATGCCACACACGCATTGAATCGCTGGGCTGAACTTACCGATAAGGATAAAGAAGCGGTGAAGCTTTATGTTTCGCTCGTCGAAGAGCATGTTCGAACGGGTGAGCCCGTAGCTTATCCACCAGAATTGGAATCTGTGTTTCCCTGTTATTTCTACGCATTTTTAGGCCATAAGGAACAGACCTTAGAACTGCTCGAACGGTACGACAAAGAAGAGAAATATGAGTATCTCCAAATTGTTAAGTACGATCCAATATTTGATTTCCTTCAATCAGAACCCCGTTTCATCGCGCTTATGCAAAAGGTGGGACTGTGACGATTTTCGATTGACAGATGTCGGGCATAGCCCTCGGTAGCGATTTTCGATTGCCGATTGATAAGAGAGGTTCATAAAGCACAAGATATAAAATTTAATTGAAAAAGAGTTGGAAGAAAGAGACACAATATATACAAATCGATAATCGTTAGGCCAAATCGGCTACCGAAGACGTAGTCCGCCTGTCGTCCATAGCCTCGTGCGACGGATGAACAACCCAACTATTAACAATCGGCAATCGCAAATCGGCAATCGGCAATGGCATGGTCCCCTATAAAACTGGAACCGGGTGAAGGTAAGCCCGTAACGGTGCTTTTAATAAGCAGCATTTTTATGGGCCTGGCACAGATCTTTCTCAATACCGCAGCCAACGTTCTCTTTCTGGATGCATACGGTACCCATTACTTGCCTCACGCCTATATCGGGTCAGGAATATTCGGAGCCCTCGTTGGGGTGCTCTATACAAAAATTCAGAAGCATGTTTCCCTGCGTCAGCTCTTTGTCGGGAATCTCACCCTCTTGTTTGTCACGATCGTACTGTTTCGCCTGCTCTTTGAATTGCCCGGGAAATGGCCGATTGCCGCTCTTTTTATAGCGTTAAACTCCATTTTAGTTTTAAACGGCTTCGTATTTATGCCGGTACAAGGATTGCTCTTTAATCTCCGCCAGGGCAAGCGCTTGTTTGGTTTGATCTCTGCGGGGGGGCTAATCTCAGCCATTGCCGGCGGCTTCGCGGTACCTGTGCTCGTTAAGATCAGCGGGGGAACAGAAAATCTGCTTATTTTCACGGCCCTTAGTTTTGCTCTCATGCTGGCTATTTTACTCTATATTTTCAAAGCCTTCCCCGATCGTTTTTCTGAAGCTGACAAAACAACCGATAAGGCGGCGGAAAAATCTGCCACGATTGAACTGCTCAAAAGCAAGTACCTCCGTTTAATTTTTGCCGTCTCGATAATGATGATTTTTATCTTTTATTTCCTTAATTATATTTTCAGCGAACAAATGAAGATGAAGTTTCCGGATAAAGATGAGATGGCTTCCTATTTCGCTATCTTCTTTTCCGTGGGTCGTGTGGTTTCTCTATTTTGCGTTACTTTCATTTCTGGCAGGGTGCTGACTCGTTATGGCTTGACGGGTGGCCTCATTGTTATGCCTGCCGTATTAATAGTCGGGAGCATCGTCCTTATCATCGGCACCTTCCTCCCAGGAGCATTGATCTTCGTCTTCACCGTAGCAGTCATTAATAGGATCATTTACTTAAGTCTCATGGCTGGATTCACCTCACCCTCCATGGCCACGCTGTATCTGCCCTTGCCGGTTCACCAACGCATCAGCGCCCAGGCTTTGAACGATAGCATCGTCATGCCCGTATTCACGGTTATTGCCGGCGCCTCCTTATTGCTCTTCACCGACGTGTTTCATTTTGAAATGGTCCATATCACCATCGTGATGATCATTGTTCTCGCCGTGTGGATAGTGATAACCCTGCTTTTGCGAAAAGAATACCCCGTTGTCCTCGATAAGGCACTGACGAAACGCGCTCTTGGTGAAATCCCTTATCTGTCACTGGAAGATTCATCAACCTTGGAGGTTTTGCAAACCAACCTGCAAAGTGCAGTGCCCGGCAGGGTAATTTACGCGCTAAACGTCTTAGCGGATTTGAATCATGAATCTCTAAATACGGTTTTAGTTGAACTGCTCTCACATCCCGTACCAGAAGTGCGGCTTGCCGCACTGGAGAAAATAGAGCGAACGGAAACGGAGGTATCTCCCGAAGTTATTCAAACCTTTCTTCAAAAAGAAAAGGTGCCTGAAGTAAAGGGCCGCGCCTGTCGCACGCTGAGTGCGATAGGGGGATCTGATGTCTTCGAAGATGTTGTCCCCTTCCTCACGGACAATAACCGTGAAGTGCGGATGGGTGCAATGGTTGGACTTTTACGCCACTGCGGAATCGAGGGTGTTCTCGCGGCAGGGGAACACCTGATTAAATTTCAAAATTCAGAAAATGCAGCGGAACGTGCATTCGCGGCAGAAGTCCTGGGCGAAGTGCATACCCGAAGCTTTTACCGCCCGCTTCTTAAGCTCCTCATTGACCCGGAGCTGGAAGTAAAGCGGGAGGCGCTCACCGCTGCCGGTAAATTAAAAACCCAGCCTTATGGCCTGCGGTATTAAACAACCTCTCCGAGTCGACTACGAGTGGAGCTGCCAAGTCAGCTCTTATTGCCGGCGGCGATACCACACTGCCAGTAATGGAAACAGCCTTTACTAAGTATGAACGCAGTTCCCGCTTAAGAATTGTGGAGATCTGCGCGCGCATACCGGGTGAAAAATCCAAGACCTTTTTGCAATCGCGGATAAATTTTCCGGACGCGGATATTCGCTGCTCTGTCCTCACTGCCCTGGAAAAAAAAGAATACCATGCTGATAACAATGAGGATATCGACGCCGCTAATAATCAATTATTAAAAGAGCTCGCATCAGCCGCCTGGCTCAATGCCGCGCTTCTTGATATTGATGAGGGCGCGGATTCTGCTCCGCTGAAGAAAGCGATCAGTTTGGATATTTCTAAAATTCTGGAAAGGATCTTCGATCTTTTATCTTTCATCTATCCCGCGCAGAATATTCTTCGTGCGCGCGATAATATTAACAGTCAATCCTCCAACCAAAGGGCCATCGCTCTGGAAATTGTCGATCTCCTTCTACCGCGACAGTTGAAGGACTGGCTGATTTTCCTGCTCGAACACGCGGAGCCAGCGAAATGCCTGGGCGCGCTGAAAGATGGATTTCCTCAGAAACAAATGAGCCACGATGAACGCCTGAAGGAAATTATCCTTAGTGATCACTCGGTTATCTCTCCCTGGACACAGACCTGTGCGTTGTACGCGGTGGGAAAAAGCGGCGATAAAAACTTATCCGACACTGTCCTTAATGCTCTCTCTTCGCCGGAATGGTTGATTAGAGAAACTGCAGTCTGGGCCTTACACAGAATTGATCCGCAGGATTTCACCGGTAGAGCAAGCACATTTAAAAGGGACCCCAGCCCGAACGTTGCGCGCATAGCCTCGCATTTGAGTGATGAACTAACTAATAATTAAAGGATATATTGCCATGCTACTGACGATTGAAAAAGTAATTTTATTGAAAACGGTGGATATCTTTTCCGAGGTGGACGAGAACATCCTCACCCAGGTAGCCTCCATCTTAGAGGAGGAAAATGTTAAAGAGGGCGCTGCGATCATTACCAAAGATGATATGGGACGCTCGCTTTATATTATTGTTGACGGACGTGTCCGCATCCACGCCGACGAAAAAACCTTCGCAGAAATTGGCGAAAGAGAACTCTTCGGCGAACTCTCCGCGCTCTTACCGGAACCGCGTGTCGCCTCCGTGACCGCGCTCGAGGACACAACCCTCCTCCGCTTAGACCACGACAGTCTGTATGAAATCATGAATGATAACTTTGAAGTAGCTAAAGGTATCATCACCTTCCTCGTAAAGCGCTGCCGCGAAATCCGGTTACAATCTATTTGATTGCCGATTGGGGAAAGAAGAAGAAATAGCCACAAGAAGCACTACCAAAGCGCAGCGAGATCTTCCAAAGGCACCAGTCGTCGCCAAGGCTATGACCGGCAGGCAAGAGAGAAATTTGGAACTCATGAACTTGGAATTAAAGAATGATTAACCGCGGAGACACTAAGGACCCGCCGCTGCAACATCGAGCTATTGCGTGGCAAGCGCGGAGAATACATTAGAGTTTAAATCAGGTGAAACACGGTGCTTGAACGCAAGGTCATCCCGTCAGCATTCGCGGGCGGGATGAAACGGCTTTTCCTGACGCGTTTTTTTAAATCTAAATTTAAAAAAAACGGCAAGGAACATCCAACGCTCAGAAAACCTCTGAGCTATTGCAATCAAGCACGGTGTTTCACCTTATAGTATTTCGTAATCTTTCTTTTATAGATTTTTTTGTGCCTTATGTGCTTCTTGTGGCCAACTCTTCTTTTCTCTGTGATCTCTGCGCCCCTGCGGTTCTATCTACTCCTTATATTGTATTCGTGTTCATTCGTGGTTAACTATTAAATAGATAAGGATTTGCTTTTTAGAATAACTTTAGCAAAATCTAATAACGTAAATTCTAAACTGTAAGTGGCATGGCAGAAGTAACACAGGGGGCGATAGTCGAGAAGGCTGACAGGTATGTCTTTGACGCAATTAAATCTGCGCAAGCGAACAAACTGACCTATCACAATTACAAACACACGCATGATGTCGTAAAAGCCTGCCAGGAAATCGGCGAGGGGGTAAAATTAAACGACTCTGAGCAAGAGGTCATAGCTCTTGCCGCGTGGTTTCATGACCTGGGCTATATTGAAGGCTACGAAAGTCATGAGGAGGTCAGCGTCAAACAGGCTAAAGCTTTTCTAGTTGGTGAAAACTATCCAGCTGAGAAAATCGAGCAGGTTGTTGGCTGCATACACGCAACAAAAATGCCCCAAACCCCAACTAATGCCCTCGAAGAAGTGTTATGTGATGCAGATTTAAGTAGCCTGGGGCAATCCAGCTATAGAGAAAATTCCAGGTTACTGCGAACCGAGCTGGAGTTGAATGAAAACAAAACATTTTCAAACGAAGCGTGGTTAAAAGAGGAACTTCAACTACTAACCACTCACCATTTCCATACCCGCTGGGCGCATTTAAAATACGGTGAAGGTAAAGCCAAAAACATCGTTAAATGCCAGTCCGAACTCAGCAAAACGGTAAGAAAGGAAGAAGATTTACGGGTAAAGAAAGAAAAAGCTGACATCCCTCAACGGGGAATTGAAACGATGTTCAGAACGATTGCGCGAACACACATCGATCTCAGCGCGATTGCCGATAATAAGGCAAATATTATGCTGACTATTAACGCCATCATCCTAACCTTCTCCCTCCCCTATCTCGTCCCAAAATTTGCTGCTTACCCCGAATTAATTTTACCGACGGGAGTCATGTTGATCGTCTCGCTTTCAGCTATTGTTTTTGCCATCCTTTCCGCAATGCCGAATGTTCCGAATGGCGTATTTACGAAAGAGGATATTAAAAATCGTGAGGCAAATCTGTTGTTCTTCGGCAACATTCACAGCATGAAGCTGGAGGAATTTGAAGAGGGAATAACTGAAATGATGAATGATCGTGATTTCTTATACAAATCAATGGTAAGAGATTTTCATTCCCTGGGAAAAGTATTGAGCAAGAAATATAAATACCTCACCTACTGCTATAATATATTTATGTACGGGATGATAATCTCAGTAATACTTTTCGGCATCCAACTGGCGCTTAATCGTTGATTATACGGTGCGCTCAGTGCTTTGACGCTCCCCTTCCGAGGAACTTTACCGAGTATCAGAATAACGCAACCAAATTGCAGTGAAGAGAGGTTATGAAGCTTGAAAAAGGGAAATACTTCAATCGGGAATTAAGCTGGTTATCTTTTAATTACCGGGTATTGCAGGAAGCGCAGAATGACAAGGTCCCTTTAATCGAGCGCTTAAAGTTCCTCGCCATCTTCTCTTCAAATCTCGATGAGTTTTACCGCGTAAGAGTCGCTTCTTATCGCTCTCTCATTCGCGTACAAAAAAAGGAAGGGGTAGCAGTTGATCGCTCTATAGAAATTTTAGTCCATAAGATAAATGAGACAGTAGATAAACAGCAGCAGGAATTTGGGACCATTTTTAGAGAAGCAATCATCCCTGCATTACAAAATGAAAATATTTTTATAATAAATGATAGAGAAGTAACCCCAGAACATCGGAAATTTCTTAGTCATTACTTTAAGGAGAGCGTTCTTCCCTACCTGGACCCAAAAATTATTAATAAAGGTAGTGACACTCCTTTTTTAGAAAACAGGGAACTTTATATGGCTGTCACTTTTAAGAAGGATGAGTTGGATAGCATTTTGGAATATGGTTTACTTAATATTCCATCGGACAAAACCCCTAGATTTATTGTTTTGCCGGATGAATTGAACCGGCACGTCGTTATACAATTATCTGATGTTATACGCCTCTTCCTGCATGAAATATATGCGGATCAAGAGATTCAAAACACCTATGCGGTAAAACTTACCCGCGATGCTGAACTTTATCTTGAAGAAGAAATAACCGATACCGTCCTCGAAAAGATTAAAGCAAGCCTTCATAAGCGCATCACCGGAACCCCTACCCGGTTTCTTTATGATGGGACGATGCCAAAGAGTCTATTAAAACCATTAAGAAAAAGTCTGGGATTAAAGAAAGAAGATCTAATCCCAGGTGGCAGATATCATAATTTTCATGACTTTTTCAGCTTTCCCTATCCTGAAAATCAAAAACTGGTTTATCAGCGGTTTGAAGCCCTGGTTCATCCCGAGTTAAAGGATTATGATTCATTTTTTGAGGCTGTTTCGAGAAAAGATTTTATCCTC
This sequence comes from Opitutales bacterium, assembly GCA_963692525.1. Taxonomy (GTDB): domain Bacteria; phylum Verrucomicrobiota; class Verrucomicrobiia; order Opitutales; family PNEW01; genus PNEW01. The sequence continues at coordinate 2,683,846 of OY829953.1, read as the reverse complement.
CATTTCCCTTACCAAAGCTACAATCACATTGTTGAGTTTCTCGAGGAAGCAGCTGTCGATCCCGACGTAGAATCAATAAAGATAACGATGTACCGGGTGGCTGCAGACTCTAAGATTTGCAAGGCGCTGATCAGGGCTTCAAAAAATGGCAAGACGGTCACAGTATTCAATGAAGTTAAGGCCCGTTTCGACGAGGAAACTAACATTTATTGGGGAGAGGAAATGCAGCAAGCGGGGGTTAAAGTACTCTATAGTTTCTCCGAGCTGAAGGTTCATAGTAAGATCTGTCTCATCACCCGGCGTGAAAATGAAAAGCTCGTCAACTATGCTTGCCTCAGTACAGGTAATTTTAACGAGAAGACCGCAAATATTTATTGCGACCATACATTACTGACAAAAGATTCTGCGATCACCAACGAGCTCCATAAGGTTTTTAATATTCTGTCCACCCCCGGATTAAAGCCACAATTTGAGCATTTACTTGTCGCCCCGTTTAATATGCGACAGCGCTTTGAGGAACTGATCGATACCGAAATCGCGAATGCAAAAGCCGGTGTTAAAGCGAAGATTACTTTAAAAATGAACAGCCTTCAAGATGAGAAGATGATTGATAAGCTGTATGAAGCGAGCAATGCAGGTGTAAAAATTAAGATAATTATTCGTGGACTTTGCACTTTGGTCCCGGGAGTAGAAAACCTGAGTGAGAACATTAAGGTTATCAGCATTATCGATCGCTATCTCGAACATGGCAGAATATATATTTTTCATCATGGAGGAGAGGATCTCCTCTACCTCGCATCAGCTGACTGGATGACAAGGAACCTCAGTCATCGGGTCGAAGTGGGATTTCCGATAAAAGACAAGAAACTCAAAAAAGAGATCCAGACACTGATTAAATTACAGCTAAAGGACAACACCAAGGCGAGACGACTCAATAAAACACAGAGTAACCCTTACAAGAAATCCCTAGCCAAAAAACCCGTCCGCGCCCAGTATGACTTTTATCATTATCTTAAGGAAAGAGCTACGCATAAGCTGTAAGCTTTATGCGGAGACGCGGGTATGCGTGAAAGCGATGAAGCGGCACAAAGATTATCCTTCACTTACTCCCTATTGTCATTGCGAGGAGCGAAGCGACGCGGCAATCTAGGGGATGTCTGTTGCATAGTGCATGTTCATGGATGTAAGAATTTACTCTCAACTGGTCGAATACCTCAATTAAAGAGACGAACCCTCATTGGAATGATCTGAGCGGAGATTGGTATTCGTATGCACAATGACTATCCCCCTGGAATGGAAGATGTCGCTGTGCTCGGTAGCCACGCTTCGCTCGCAATGACAAAAAGAATAACGCAATCGACAATCAGTACTGAGGGCGAAGCCCGCTTGTCGTCCATCCTGTCAGGCCATAGCCTTGGCGGCGGCTGAAGCCTTGGCGACGGCTGGATCTCCGTGTCTCCGCGGTTAACCATTCTTTAATTACTGAGTTCTTGAGTTCCTAATTTCTTTTCTGTGCTTTTGGAAGATCTCGCTGCGCTTTGGTAGTGCTTCTTGTGGCTATCTCTTCTCATATCCCGAATCGGCATTCGGCAATGCTTTGATTGACTCTTAGATGGTGTGATCAATAGGCTTATAAATTCCTTATAGTGCAAATTGCGCATAAACGGAACCAATCGAATATGGAACGCAAACTAACAGCCATTCTCAGCGCTGACGTCGAGGGTTACAGTCGCCTCATGGGTGAAGACGAGGAGGCGACGGTGAGAACCCTCAACACATATCGGGAAGCGATGAGGCGGCAGATTGAGGAGCACCAGGGCCGGGTGATCGATTCTCCCGGTGATAATCTTCTCGCCGAATTCACTAGTGCGGTGAATGCGGTCCGCTGTGCTGTGGTGATACAGGGAGAGTTAAGAGCACGCAATGCGAGTCTCCCTGTGGACCGCCGCATGAACTACCGCATCGGCATTAATCTTGGCGATGTGATTGTTGATGGCGATCGAATTTATGGTGACGGGGTCAACGTGGCAGCGCGCGTGGAGAGTCTCGCCGATGGGGGAGGCATCTGTGTCTCGAGCACGGTCTACGACCAGATAGCAAACAAGCTTTCATATACCTTTAATAATCTTGGTGAACACACCGTTAAAAATATTACTGAACCTGTCCGCGTTTACGCGGTGCTTTGGGATGTTGAGAAAACTGCCGCAGGAAAAGATAAATCCTATAAGCTAGGGCTATGGACAGTTGCAGTTGTGTTAGTTCTGTCGGCACTCTCTGTTATTGTTTGGCGTCAGGTTTACGAGGAACCTCAAACTGAAATTCCCTCTATCGCTGTGCTTCCATTCCGCGACATGAGCCCGGAGAAAGACCAGGAATATTTCTGCGAGGGGATGGCGGAGGAAATCCTGAACGCTCTTGCCCAGATCGAGGGACTTCGGGTAGCTGCTCGGTCCTCATCTTTCAGGTTTAAGGGAAATGTCAATATTCCTATCATTGGCGAGCAGCTCAACGTTACCACTGTGCTCGAGGGAAGTATACGAAAAGCAGGAAACACCATCAGGATCACAGCACAGCTTAACAATGTTGCCGATGGCTTTCATCTTTGGTCGAAGACCTATGATCGAGAGCTTAAGAACATCTTCGCTATCCAGGATGAGATCGCACAGGCAATAACGCAAGCGCTTCAGGTCGAGATCATGGGTGAAGCGGGTGCATCTTTGGTCAAGACCTATACTGATAACATCGAAGCCTACGATCATTACCTTATAGGCCGTTATCATTGGAATAAAAGGTACGGGAAGGAAGATTTAATGACCGCGATGAAACACTTTAAGGAGGCCATTGTTTTGGATCCAAATTACGCGCTCGCATATTCAGGTCTCGCGGATGTTTACAATTTTCTTCCTATGAAAGTGCCTGAGATTAAATATAGCGATGTTAAAGCACAAGCCGAAGAGGCGGTGACGAAGGCATTAGCATTAGATCCAAACCTTGCTGAAGCCCATGCTTCTTTCGGGTTCTATAAACACAATTTCCTAAAAGACTATAAAGGCGCTGAAAGGGAGTATAAGCGTGCCATTGAACTTAATCCTAAGTATGTACCAGCGCACCATTTCTATGCGATGATGCTACTGCGGACGGGTCGCTTAGACGAGGGCCTAGCTGAGAGAAGAAGGGCGTATGAGCTCGAACCCTTTTCACACCATTACTCAGGAACGCTAGGAAGGACGCTCATAGATGCGCGGCAATACAACGCAGCTATTATACTGTTGCAGAAAGCGCTTGAGCTGGACTCTTACAACGCTGGTGCATGGTATTTTTTAGGGGTTGCGTATATATTTGTTAATAAGTTTGAGGATGCCACACACGCGTGGGATCGCTGGGCTGAGCTTGCAGGTGAAAATAAAGAAGCTATGCAGCACTATGTTTCGCTCGTCGAAGAGCATAATCGGACAGGAGAGCCCGTGTCTCCTTCACCAGAATTGAAAATTATTTATGCAAAAAGGGGTTGGACACTTTACCTTTACGCCAGTTTAGGCCAGAAGGAAAAGACCTTAGAAACGCTTGAACAAGCCTTTGAAGAGGGAAGACATGTGGGCCGCCTCTCTATACCACTATTTGACTTCCTCCGGACAGAGCCCCGCTTCATCGCTCTCGAACAAAAGCGAAAGCAAATTTTAGGATTGGAAGAGGAATAACGATTGCGGATTGCTGATTTCGGATTGCGGATTGTGCCTGGCGGTTTACACATAACTTACATTACTCTTAATCCTGCGATTTAATTCTCATTTAATCTTTTGCAAATTGTGCTTTTAGAAACTCTATCCGTACCGAGAGCGTAGCTCGACATCGTCACATGCGTGAATGCGTATATGCGATGAAGCGATTACCGATTTAGAGAGTGATGTTACTTGCCCCATTCACGCATATACGCATGTTCGCGTAATCGCTAATTCTTCACCTCTTCATCCCGTACTTTAACCGCCATTTCTCGGCCATGCGTTCGGCTTGCTTGACTTGAGAGGGGGTTATGAGAAATTCACTGAGGATATATAATTGGTCCTCACTGTCGGAGTGATCTCCAGCGATGCTGAACCACATGTAGGCCTTGATGTGATCCATGTCTACGCCAACACCCCGGGCATACATTGCTCCCAGGTTGTACTGTGCTTCGGCTTGTCTGTGCTCGGCGGCGATGCGATACCATCTTATCGCCTTCATATTATTTTGTCGTACTCCTTTACCCGTAGCATACATAAAACCAATGCTATATTGAGCGTTGGCGTGACCTTGATCCGCAGCTTTGAGATACCATTTAAAGGATTCCTCATAATTGCGCTTTATTCCCTTCCCTTTGCCCTCAAAATATAAACCCGCTAGGTTGTATTGAGCTTGGGCATGACCAAGTTCGGCCGATTTACGAAACCAGGTAACCGCTTCGGCATTATCCCGCTCCACGCCTCGTCCTTTATAATATATCATCCCAAGATTGTTTTGAGCCCGAACATGATTCTGTTCAGCCGCTTTTTGAAACCAATTGCGCGCTTCTGTATAATCCTGCTCTACACCCTGCCCCTTATAATACAGCGACCCAAGGTTATATTGAGCCTCGGCATCTCCCCTTTCTGCCCGCGCTTTTAGATCTGCTAATTGGCTATTCTCAGCACCTAATGCAAAGCTGAACAGCAATAAGTAAGAAATGATAATACATCCACGCATCATTCTAAAATATAATTGTCTTTTCATTTTAAGCAATCGTTAGAACGATGCAAATTGGAGGCTGTCCATCCATCGTCCCGCAGACGCGGGACTATGGACGGCAGACGGGCTTAGTTCTCGGTCGTCGAAAGCCGATTGCTGATTGGGGAAAGAATTAACCGCGGATAACACGGATAAACGCTAACGTGCTTGTTAGGTTTTAAATGTTATTTAATTAGGTGGAACGCGGTGTCACTACCGCGTTGTATCCGAATAATCATAACTTAATAAAGCGTGCTAGGGATCAGCCGTCGCCAAGGCTATGTCGGACAGGCAGCCCGCTCCACCTTCATCAATCGACTGCTGAGGCCGCGTACTCAATTCACCTGAGACAATTTACTGGCTCATTTTGCATAATCCTTGGTTTTATCCCACCCAATTTTATTGCGGCCCTATGCGAGGACGCCGAACCCTCGCCTACGATTTTTCAACAATCTGTAGATCCATATTCTTCCAATAATTCTTCACTGGATCAGTCGGGTCCCAATCCTGATAGATCTCTTCCCACGTGATCCAATTCATATGAGGTTCAAGCGAATCTTCTCGGACGGGATGGCTTTTCGGTTGATAGCGAAAGTCACACGACAGACGCAATTTATCCTGACTCAGGTTATCCCTTCCTTGATGAATCGTCAGGCTGTGCAAAATGATCACATCCCCACAGGCATAGTCTCCACCTACCCAGACTTGATCCTTTTCCACGTCCACCTGATGCTCTCCAGGACCCTCAGCTTTATGGGCTTCTAACAAACCTTGCCGATGTGATCCTTTGGCAACAGCCAGACTGCCAAGTGTTTCCGGACAATCACCGCAGGGAACCCACGCCGTCCACGTTTCCTTAGATCCTCCGATATAGAAATTGTCCTGATGAGGGGGTGTCGAGTATAAGGCCGAGTTGGGAAAAACAAGGCGGCAAATATTCCGACTGTGAGGTAGAACCGACTCACCAAACAGGACTTCAAACGCATGGTTCAAGTTTTCGTCCAGGGCCAGATCATGAAAATCGCGAATCTTCAGTATATCATTGTATAAAGCCATCCACCTTGGATCCCTACCTTCAACGACAATTACCTCCGGATTGGCTATACCTTCCGTGTAATCTGTTCCTTCCTTTACCCACCCGTGCTTGTCACAAACTGAAAGGATCTGTGCCCTGACATTATTGACTTTGCTCGGGGAAAGCAACCCGGCGAAAAACAAGCATCCATTTTCCTCCCCTATCCGTCTCAATTCCTCCGGTTGATTGAGTAGATCTGTCCTATCCACGAGGGGTTCAAGGTGGGTTATTTCTACCATTGCCATAGCGCTATTCCTCGACGTTAATTTTTATAAGTAATTAATATCCATGGTACGCCGCGGGGGACTCGAACCCACAACCTCCTGATCCGTAATCAGGTGCTCTATCCAATTGAGCTAGCGGCGCTCCATAAAGTGGCCATTTAGTAGAAAGTGCCCACGAATTTCAAGTAGAAGATGGATATTAATGCACTTGGATCAGTTTGTGTCGCCCCGCTGGGGCTCCGAATTTTATTTTATCTCCTAACCCACAGCTCGCGCTGTGGGCTATTCCACTGTCGCCCCTACGGGGCTGGATGAAATTTAGTATCTTCGTCAACCCAGGCCTCTTCGTCTTCGCTTGCCACGTCGTAGGCTTCTGCGAAGACGGGTCTGCCTTGCCTCCCGTGAGTTTGCCGATCGGTTCGTTTTCATCCCTGTTGAAATAGCTACAATAAGAGCATAAATAAATTAAAGGTAAGAAAGGTGGAACGCGCTGTCACTAGCGCGTTTGATTGTGTCGTAATGGAAGAAGCGTGCTAGGGACAGCCCGCTCCACCTAAATATTCTTATGAATAATTGTAGAGGACGAAGACGAAGCTAATCTGTTCACTATTCATTATTCACTATTCACTATTCACTCTCCGCGCTTCGCGGAAGGATTGAAAGGAGAGGATAACATAGATGAGAAAAATAACAGAACTGATCGCCATTTCAATAAATGCGATTGAGCGCTCGATTTCTTGACCGTCCAGCATCCCAATCAACCTTAAAATACCTTCTGCTGTAGCGAGAAATCCGATTAAGGCAATGACCGCTGATACGTGCATCAGGTGTTTACTAATATTTTCTTTGCGTGCGAGCAAACCGCAAATGACCATTACGACCCCCATAATTCCGGGGATCAAAGCAGTCATACTGGCCATGTATGTGCCGATATAAAATGAGATACTAACAACGATAATAATTATTCCAAAAACAATTGAATTTTTAGCCATGAGTGAAGGGGTTATTAATTAATATTTTGCTGAAATTAATTCAGATGCTGAATTTCCTATTTTGTAAGCGTCGTGAAAAAGTTAAAGCACATTCTTCATAATCTATTTAATGTTCATTCGGCAACTCTCACAAATAAAAAGCCCGGGAGGATAATCTCCCGGGCTTATTTAATTTATTTATTTAAAGATTAAGCTGACTGGGTTTTCGGGATTTCCGATGGAATATCAATCTCATGCGGATGCTTGCGTTTCACTTTTTTCAAGCGCGAGCGCCGACGCAGCATGCGATCCAGTTTAGTCACTACTAGATCAATTGACTTATAAATATCATCCGAAGCCTCAGAAACGACCATGGGTTTACCATAAATCTCAATGTGTCCTTTAGCAATAAACTGATTTTGTTTTGTTACCGTGGAATTGAATTCCAGCTCAACACGGACTCTCAAAATTCGCTCTTCATGACGGAAAAGCTTTTCAATTTTCTCCCGCACGATATCTTTCAGTGCTTGAGTCAGTTCCAAATGAACACCTGATACTATCAATTCATGGTCGTTATTTTTCATGGATATTCCTTTCTTTAGCGTTCAGATTTAATGAGATACAGTCTATAACCGCCCATTAACAGTGTGAGTAAGAAATCAATAAAAACTGTCCTCAACCAATTTTCGGCTGTCGTCATAACCGGGGGGTCTTCGGGCATTGGTGAGTCTTTCTTCAAAGCTATAAATAGCCTAAATGACAACGTCTTATATTGCAATCTTTCTCGATCTAAACCTGAGATTATTGGCGATAATTGTGAAATTATCCATTTCCCCTGCGATTTCAGCATCGCTGAAGAATTAAATTCACAATGCACACAATTAATAGAAATTCTCACGGAAAAAGGAGGCGATGGAGAGATTCTGCTCATTAATAATAGTGGCTTCGGCACTTACGGACAATTTCCCGAACCGGATAGTGAAACCCAGATGAACATGCTGGCGGTCAACGTTTGTGCCCCTGTATACTTAACTGGACAATTATTGCCGCTGCTTACCGAAAGAGGTGGGGTAATTCTGAATGTCGCCTCTACCGCTGCGTTTCAACCCCTTCCTTTCATGTCAACATACGCGGCAACAAAAGCATTTCTCATGCACTGGAGCCTCGCTTTGAATGAAGATTTAAAAGGGACTGGCGTAAGCACCTTAGTCTTATGCCCAGGCCCCACTGAAACGAATTTTTTTACGCGGGCCGGCTTCACGGAATCACCGATGAGCACTTATCCGGGGCAAACATCTGAAGAAGTTGTCGAAACTGCGCTCTGTGCCTTAGCTAAAGGTAAATCGCTGACTGTTTCAGGCTGGCACAATCGACTACTTGTATTCTTTTCATCAAAATTGCCGAAGTTAATAGTGACAAAAATAGCAGCGATTGGCTTGCGTCTAGCGCGTCTGGAACAATTCAAAAAAGATAAGTAGGCCCCACCCTTATTAACCCTGACTATACCATCCATGCCTTTGGAATATTTCGCTGCCGATCCTCCTTTAATCAATTTATCAGATTTAAAAAAATGGATCATATTCGAAGATGAACATCTTCTTGTCATCGACAAACCGGGTTGGATTGTCTGTCACCCATCGAAACAGGGACCCTTATCCAGCTTGGTAGGCGCATGCCGTGAATATACCGGCCTTGAAACATTGCATTTAGTGAGCCGTCTGGATCGTGAAACCAGCGGTGTGATCATCCTCGCAAAAAATAAAGCCTGGGCTCGCCGATGCCAGATGGCTTTTGAGCAACGAAGAGTTATAAAAACATATTACGCCATTCTCGACGGTGAAATGACAGAATCTCAAACGGTCAATAAGCAGCTGGCACGCGACGGGGCGAGTAAAGTTTATGTCAAACAGACGGTGCGTCGTTCACGCACTTCGCAAAAAGCAGTGACGACATTTATTCCCCTTGTCACTGAACGTGGCTATACCCTGGCTAAAATAATCCCGACAACGGGCCGCAAGCACCAGATCCGCGTTCACGCTCAATGGATGAACCACACCATCGTTGGTGATAAGATTTATGGTCCTGATGATACGCTCTATCTCGAATTTATTGAAAAGGGGTGGACAGAACGGCTGGAGCAAAATCTCCCCCATTATCGCCAGGCACTTCACGCCGCTCAAGTGATCATTGAGGATCCCGAGATTGAGCTTAAATTCGAAGCGCCATTTCCCCAAGACCTGGCCGACTTCTGTGAGAAGAAAATGGAAGTTTCGATTGCGGATTGCGGATTGAAGAAGAGATAGCCACAAAAAGCACAAGAGGCACAAGAGAGATTATTAACAGGAAGATCGTAAAGATAAATCAGGTGAAACACGGTGCATGATCGCAATGTCATCCCATCCGCAGATGCGGGTGGGATTGACAACGGCTATTCCCTGACGCGTTTTTATAAATCAAAATTTAAAAAAAGCGGTAGGGAACATCCGGCGTCCCTCGGTGGCGGGACTATTGTGATCATGCACCGTGTTTCACCTGAGCTTAGCCTTTTTTCATGTATTTCTTGCCTGGCGGCTATAGCCTTGGCGACGGCTGGTGACCTACAATCTTTACCATACATTTTATCGGCGTTCATCCGCGTTATCCGCGGTTCAGTCTCCCCGTTCTTCCCGTTCTTCCCGCTCTTCCTGTAAAAGTCCTTCTTGTTATCTTTTTGGAATATCTCGCTGTTCTTTGGGAGTGTCTCTTGTGCCTTCTGTGCCTTTGAGAGATGTCGTCCCACAACTGCGGACCTCGGTAGTGGCCAACAATCTTTTCCGGCGTTCCTGAGTTCCAAATTCATATACACTCTCCTTATATATTATCTGCGTATATCCGCGACCATCCGCGGTTTATTATTTTCCCTACCTGCCAGCTGGCTCCACCTTGATATTGCCATAAATAAATGGAGGGCCACGCTCCGTCGTGGCCGCAGGGGCAAACCCGTCTTCATCCCGCAGTGGCGTGACTACACCGTGGCAGGCGAGGACGAAGATTATTGCTTATCATACTTATTATTACTTAGTGATATATACATCATGTCACAAGTGAGAGTCAGGTTTGCTCCCAGTCCGACTGGGTTTTTCCATATAGGAAGCGCACGTACCGCGCTATTCAACTGGTTATATGCGCGCCACGCGGAAGGTGTATTTATCTTACGGATCGAAGATACGGACAAGGAGCGCAATACGGAGGAAGCAAAGCAGATCCTTTTTCAGGGCATGAAATGGTTAGGGCTCAACTGGGATGAAGGACCGGAAGTCGGTGGAGACAATGGACCCTATTACCAGAGTGAACGCACAGAAATTTATCGCAGCCATCTTGAGCAGCTTCAAAAGATTGACCGCGCCTATGAAAAGGATGGCGCTATTTACTTTAAGATTACCGGGGAACCCCAAGTAATCGAAGACGCGGTGCGTGGACGTGTTGAAAGAACTGAAGAAAAGGATTTTGTTATTTTCCGTTCCGATGGCTCACCTGTATTTCACTTTGTCAATGTGGTGGATGATATCACGATGGGTATTACCCATGTGATTCGAGGTGAAGATCACCTGTCGAATACGAGCAAACACACCGAGCTGATAAAAGCATTTAGAGCCGAGTTGCCACAGTATGCTCACATACCGCTATTGCTTAAACAGCAGGGGCCGGGAAAAATGAGCAAACGCGATCAAGGATCCCTTATTGAAGAATACGAACGGCGTTATTTCCTCGCTGATGCGGTGCGCAATTATCTCTGTCTACTCGGGTGGTCTCCTAAAGACGACCGTGAGATTCTACCAATCGATGAGATCATTCAACTTTTTGACCTCACAGGGATAAATAAAAACAACGCGCGTTTCGATGAGAAAAAACTTTCATTCATCAATACAGATTATCTGCGTGCGCTTCCCCTCGAAACCTTTAGCTGGTTATGCCGCCCTGTTTTGAATGAATCTAAGATCATTCCTGAAGACGTGGATGAAGATTTCCTTCAGGACGTTTTGAGAATCTGTCGTGAAAAAGTGCGTTCAATTGAAGAATTACCCGGATACTGCGCATACTTTTTCACCGATGAATATTCGATAAACGAGAAAGCGAAACAAAAAATATTCAAGAAAGGAGATCCCCTTGCTCGCTTAAATGAGATTTTATCTAGCATTGAAACCTTAGATGATTTTTCAGAGGAAATCCTGGAAAAAACGGTAGGAAGTCTGACTGTGACGCAGAATGTAAGTAGCGGTGAATATATCCACCCCACCCGGTTGGCAGTGTCGGGAACTAATGTCGGACCAGGCTTTTACGCCATGCTGCAAGTATTAGGCAAAGAGAAAGTTTTGTGTCGTATAAAAAAATTCTTAGCTGAAACTGAAACTTAAGTGAAGAAATAGGTGAATGATATCCTAAACTAAGCCTTTGTAGTTGCGCGATGGGTGTATACTATTAAGTTAACTGATTCAATTTTACGATTGAGAAAGCATTATGGGAAAGAATTTATTCAAAAAAGTATGGGAGGCCCACACCGTTCGCGAACTGTCGAACGGGCAGACACAACTGTTTATTGGCACCCATCTCGTCCACGAGGTAACAAGCCCTCAAGCTTTCGGCATGCTGAATGAATTGGGCTTAAAAATCCGTTATCCCGAACGCACTTTTGCCACGGTCGATCATATTGTGCCCACGGATGAGAATAAAGAACCCTATTCTGATGCATTGGCTGACGCGATGATTAACGCGATGCGTAAAAACTGTAAAGATACCGGCATTACTTTTTTTGATACCGATTCAGGAAAACAGGGAATCTTGCATATTGTCGGACCGGAACAGGGTATAACCCAACCGGGAACTACGATTGCCTGTGGGGACTCTCACACTTCAACCCATGGAGCCTTTGGCACTATTGCCTTTGGCATCGGCACTTCGCAAATTCGCGACATCCTCGCCACCCAGACGATGGCTCTGAACAAACTCAAGGTGCGCCGTATTAATATAGAGGGTGAGCTCGCCCCCGGGGTTTATGCTAAAGATGTTATCTTACACATTATCCGTGTCTTGGGAGTAAATGGCGGAACCGGTTTTGCCTATGAATACGGCGGTGAAGTATTGGATCGCTTCTCGATGGAAGAGCGTATGACGGTATGTAATATGTCGATTGAGGGTGGAGCGCGTGCGGGTTATGTTAACCCGGATGCAACGACTTACGAATACCTCAAGGGACGACCTTACGCACCGAAAGGCTCGGCTTGGGATGAAGCAGTTGAAAACTGGAAGTCATTCGCCTCTGATGAGGACTGTGATTATGATGATGTAGTCACTATCCGCGCGAAAGAAATAGCACCCACCGTTACCTGGGGCATTAATCCGGGCCAGGCAATTTTTATTGATGAAAATATACCCGATCCCGATCAAGTGCCATCCGATGAGAGAGACAGCGTTTTAGAAGCACTCGAACACATGAAGTTCGCACCTGACTCGCCGATTAAAGGCACAAAAATCGATGTCGCTTTTATCGGTTCGTGCACCAATGCACGGATCATTGATTTGAAAGAGGCGGCCAAATATATTGAAGGGCATCATGTCGCTCCCAACGTTAAGGCGCTTGTCGTCCCGGGATCGCAAATTGTCGCTAAACTCGCGGAAGAAATGGGGCTGGACGACATTTTTACGAAAGCAGGATTCGAATGGCGGGGAGCCGGATGTTCCATGTGTCTTGCAATGAACCCTGACAAACTGGTTGGCGACCAGTTATGCGCGAGTTCCAGCAACCGTAATTTCAAAGGCCGCCAGGGGAGTCCCACTGGCAGAACTATTTTAATGAGCCCGCTGATGGTTGCGGCAGCAGCCGTAACCGGTGAGATCAGTGATGCTCGAGAGGTCTTTGGCGTACTGGAACCTTCTGGAGTCTAGTTTAACATTTTCTATGTATTGATATGGCATTGGATAAAATCACAAAGATTATTGGCAAAGGTGTTTATCTCGCGGGTGATGATATCGACACCGACCGCATAATACCCGCTCGCTATATGAAGTGTATAACTTTTGACGGGCTCGGTGACTATTTATTTTACGATCTACGTCATAAAGAGGACGGCTCGGAGAAAGATCATGTACTGAATGATCCCATTTACAGCGAAGCGTGTATCCTCATTAGTGGAAAAAATTTCGGGTGTGGAAGCTCGCGCGAACATGCACCTCAAGCCTTATACCGAGCTGGTTTTCGCGCAGTCATCACGGAAGGTTTTGCTGAGATATTTTTTGGCAATTCCACCCAATTGGGAATGCCCTGTCTAACGGTGAATACTGAGGTTATTCAAAAACTGAGTGCTGCTGTGAAGAGAGATCCCGAAACAATCATCACAATCGATATGGGAAATCTCAAAATAAGCATTGGGGATGAACAATTTGACTGCACGATCAAGGAAGGTGCGAGGGAAAGTCTTATTGCGGGAACCTGGGATCCGATTGGCGAACTACTGGAAGGGGTAGTGGATGTTGATCATATGGCGGCGTCATTGCCCAATATAGACAATCAATAATTTCCCCTCTCTCACTTAAAGATGGCGCGATCAAAAGATGTCCACCCGCAGACCCATGCGGTTCATACCGGGGTATATAAAGACGATCAGTATAATTCGGTTACTACCCCCATTTATACCAGCTCTACTTATTATTTCAATTCGGTGGATGAGCCTCCGCCTTATGACTACACGCGCACCGGAAACCCAACGCGTCAGGCTCTAAATGAAAGCATCGCTCAATTAGAAGGCGGCCATGCAGCATTCACCACCAATACCGGGATGTCCGCTATTCTTACCGCGCTTATGCTCTTGAAGGAAGGCGACCACATCATTTGCGGACATGAACTTTACGGCGGGACTTTTCGCCTCTTTACGCAAGTGCTATCCAAATTCAAATTGGATTTCAGTTTGATTGATATGACGAGGAGCGAAAATATCAGCGCCGCAGTGCGCCCTGACACACGCCTAATCTATTTCGAAACACCGACTAACCCACTCCTCAACATCGTCAATATTGAAACGGTAGTCGAAATCGCGAAGAAGCATCATTTGCTTACCATTCTCGATAACACTTTTATGACTCCCCTCCTTCAGTGCCCTATAGATTTTGGAGTCGATCTCGTCATTCATTCGACAACAAAGTACATGAATGGACATTCGGATATGCTGGGGGGAGCAATTGTAACACGCGAAAAGGAAATGAGCGAAAAAGTCTTTTTTCTCGTCAACGCATTGGGTACTGGCGCACCACCCTTTGATGCGTGGCTTGCATTAAGGGGAATCAAAACACTCGGCCCACGCATGGAATGCCACTTGCGTAATGCCGCCGCGATTACAGAATCTCTCCTGGGGTCTGAGCACATTAAAAAAGTCTTCTATCCCGGCTTGAAGAGCCATCCGCAACATGAATTAGCAAAAAAGCAACAGAAAGGCTTTGGAGGAATTCTGTCATTTGAATTGGACCTGGATAAAGTAGACATCGCACTCTTTTTTAAGCATTTAAACTATTTCCATCTCTCTGTAAGCCTGGGTGGAGTTGAATCCCTTATTGAACAGCCGTGGTCAATGAGTCATGCGGCGATGGATGAAACCGCTCGAATAGAAGCGGGATTGTCTCCCGGAATCGTCCGCATATCAGCTGGGATCGAAGACTCAAGTGACCTTGTCTCCGACCTCGAAGAAGCTTTGAACGCGGCAAAAATTTAATTACCCCAGGAATATCAAATGATTAATATTATCGAAGGAACCGGCATATTTTTTTGGCCGTTGCTGACATGCTCATTTATCGCAGTCTTTATCATAATCGAGCGACTTATTGCACTACGTCAGAGTCGGATTATTCCAAAGGGAATGTCTGATAGTTTTATTAAAGGAGAAATACCTCAGATTTCTGACGGATCCGTAAGTGCAAAAATACTTAATTTCTACCGAGACTACTCTCCCGATACAGAACAATTAAAGGCATATGCCAGATTAGAAGTATCGCGAATGGAACGCGGATTATTCCTTCTCGATATTGTTGTCACCGCAGCACCATTAATTGGTCTTTTGGGAACAGTTACAGGATTAATCCAAGTTTTCGCGAATGTTTCACCCGATACCGGAATGCCGGACCCTGATATTTTTGTCCGTGGGATCGCATTGGCGCTCACGACCACGATGCTGGGCTTGTCGATCGCCATTCCGGCACTCGTCGGCAACAGCTACTTGAATCGTAGAATTGATTTTCTCGAAGCCCAGATCAGCGTTGGCGTCGAACGACTCATTGACCTGGTCAATCAGCAATCGCTGAGTTCAAAAAGTGAGGAGGAATAGATAACGCGATGAGTTTTATGATTAAGAAACGGAGGCGAAAGGCGGAGATAAATATTATCCCGCTCGTCGACGTTCTCATTGTACTCATTTTCTTCTTTCTCGTGTCTATGCAGTTTCGCAATATCAGCATTCTCAATATAATTCCTCCTAAAATTGAGACTGCGGGTAAAAACAAGCAGATGGAACGCTTGGAAGTAGGGATCAGTCCAAAAGGTGAATTTTACTACAATGGCACTTTAATGAACCGCAGCGAATTAACAGCGGCTATCAATATCGCGGCAGATATTGATGATGAACTCCCTGTCCTGATCTTAGCTGACGAGGATGCCTACCTCAAACATGTCACTTTTATTATGGACACCTGCCGTCAAGCGGGCCTTGAAAAAGTTCGTCTGCAATCGCGTTGAATTATACTTTGCGATCAGGAATCAAATACTATTTCCGGGTTGACGTCCGATTCATAATCCGTCCCGGGCAAACCAAATCCAAACAGTTTTAAGAATTCCTGCTGATGACCGGAAAAGTCAGATATTTCATCAAGATTCTCCGTCGTAACACGAGGCCATAGTTCAGCGACTGCATCTTGCACATCGGGTCGCATCTCGAGGTCATCAATGCGTATTCTACCCGCTTCATCTAACTCAGGGACAGCACCATTGTAAAGTTTCGTCGTAAATAGTCGCTGTATCTGCTCGATGCATCCTTCATGAATTCCTTTTTCTTTCATCACTTTGAAAAGGAGAGAAAAATAAAGAGGGACAACCGGAATAGCCGAGCTTGATTGAGTGACCACTCCCTTATTAATTGAGACAAATGCGCGACCGCCATACTTTTTCAATTTTGCATCAATTTTAGCGGCGGTTTTTTCAAGATCTTTCTTCGCCAGACCAATTGTACCATTCTTATAAATGGGCCAGGTTACCTCGGGACCGATATAGGAATAAGCAACGGTAGTCACCCCTTCTTCAAGAACATCCGCGCTATCGAGAGCATCAAGCCATAAATCCCAATCTACACCACCCATGATATTTATCGTATCGGAGATTTCTTTTTCCGTTGCCGATTCGATGCTCTCTTCCATGACCATTTTTTTATCCGTATCGAGCATTTTATCATGCAATGAATGGCCTATGGGTTTTAGAGCCATTTTATAAACATCGCCTGTTTTCGGATCAGTTCGGCGGGGAGATGCCAGACTATAAATAATGAGGTCTACCTTCCCCATGTCTTTTTTTATCAAGTCGATGGTTTGATTCTTAATCTCATCAGAAAAGGCGTCACCATTAATACTCTTTGCATATAAACCATCCGCATGAGCTTCATTTTCAAAAGCAATCGAATTGTACCAACCTGCAGATGCGGTTTTTCCATTGTTCGCCGGTCTTTCAAAAAACACCCCGATAGTCGCCGCTTTGAAACCAAAAGCGCTGACAATACGTGAGGAGAGTCCATATCCTGTCGATGCTCCAATGATGAGAACCTTTTTCGGGCCTCCCTCAGTGGAAGATTGAGCTTTCACATAATCGATTTGCTCATGAACGTGTTCAGCACAGCCAACTGGGTGAGCTGTTACGCATACGAAACCGCGAATGCGTGGTTTAATGATCATAGTAATCTTTTAATCGAAAAAATTGAGGTTAGGAAAACCCGGGATAAATTCAAAGGAAAAAACACTTGTTCGAAATATTGCGGAAAGCGACAATTGGTTGAAATCTACCTCGTCTTTGAAAGGATGGGTCACGGTATAAAACTTAATTCAATATACAGCAATATATACTTTTCTGCTAGTTCACTTCAAATATGAGGCTTTGAGTTAATAGGCCTATTGATGAATATTTTCATTAAGATGGATAACTTCAATCGGCCTCACCGCTTACAAATTCACTAATAAGTGATTAATTATAAACTTATTACGTAATCTTTCCTCGTTAAATTATTATTTCAAAACCGACAATGCTCCAACAGATTGACTAAAAGGATTAATACCCTCCTACTCTCCTTACCATGAATCCATTTAAGTGGAAACTGCATTGGCAAATCCTGAGTGCTATTCTCCTGGCAGTTGTGATCGGTGTTGTCATTAAAATGGCAAATCTCACGCATAGCGGGTTTGCCGTTGGGCTCGTGAGTACCTGCGAATTCATCGGCACAATATTTATGAATGCCCTGAAAATGATCGTAGTCCCGCTCATCGTTTCTTCCATTATCTGCGGCATTATGGGTCTGGGTACTGAACGCAATTTTAAGCGGATGGGAATAAAAATTCTTATCTATTACACAGCTTCAGGATTACTCGCCATAATCATCGGATTGTTGGTTGTAAACATTATCAGACCAGGGTCAGTCTCCTCTGAACTTGCCGCTCAAATTGTAGGGCAGGCACAGAGTGCAGAGGCATTTATGGACAAAGTTGAAGGCCGGGGAAGTGGTGAAATGATCAATATCTTTATTCGGATGGTTCCACCCAATATTATAAAAGCGGCTACTGATAATGGACAACTATTAGGGCTCATCGTATTCAGTCTGCTCTTCGGTTATTTTATCAGTAAGCTGCCACAACGACAGTTAGAATTTCAGTCCACTTTATGGGAAAGTATTCAAGGTGTAATGATGCGAATCACAAATTTAGTAATTAAATTTGCACCCCTGGGAGTATTTGGACTGGTTACGCCGATCATCCTGCGAACAGGATTCGGATTGTTTAAACCTTTACTCTTGTTTTTTATCACCGTTGTTCTCGCTTTGGGTATTCATTTTTTACTCACTTTAGGATTATTATTAAAATATGTAGCAAAAGTTAATCCCCTCCTGCATCTCAAGTCGATGGCGCCGGTTTTACTGACTGCTTTTTCCACCGCATCCTCTGCCTCAACCCTACCTGTCACCCTCGAAACAGTAGAAAAGAATGCGGGTGTTTCCAATCGGACCGCCAGCTTTACCCTCCCCCTGGGGGCGACAGTTAACATGGATGGCACCGCTCTCTATGAGTGTGTTGTCATCATTTTTATTGCCCAGATCTACGGTGTTTTGCAAGGATTCGAAATCGGTTTTGCGACCCAGTTTTCTATCGTTCTCCTGGCATTATTAACTTCGGTAGGAGTTGCAGGAATACCGGCGGCCAGCCTTGTTGCGATTACCGTAATTCTTGGGGTAGTCGGCCTGCCCGTTGAAGCAGTGGGACTGGTCTGGGTAACAGACCGAGTTCTCGATATGTGTCGTACCGCGGTTAATGTCTACAGTGATACCTGTGGAGCGGTCATTATCGGCAAGACCGAAGGCGAAAAAGAAATCTATGCGATCGAATAATAAGTGCTAAAGCGGCTATGCGTGGATGAGGAAAAGGGATTTAGCGGCGAGTCTGGTGTAAATAATATCAATTTATTTAGGCAGAATATCCCTCGATCGTTCATGCAATGACAATTCATATTCAAAGTCAGAAAGTAGCGGATCAGCGGTATCTTTCAACCAATTGAATAAAGCATCCTGGTAAGTTGAAATCACTGAATTTAGATCTGAATTATTTATTAGATTCTCAGTTTCCCAGGGATCTGCTGATAGATCATAAAATTCATCTCGATCCGTGTGGTTCCAGACATATTTATAGCGGTTATCAGTGGCTAGACGCCAATCTACTTCTCCGTGAAAATGCCCGAGTGGTTTCTGCTCACTAAATAGCATACGGTCCTCTTTTAATGTCGTCCCATCAGTAAAAGATGGTGATAGATCTATCCCCTCGTAATTTTCCGGTGCTTTAACGCCGGCTACGGAAAGGATGGTGGGAGCTATATCGATAAGCGAAGCTCCGGCTTGACTGCGAATACCCTCCCCTTCTTTCATTCCGGGCACAGCCATGACAAGCGGCACGCGCAATGATTCTTCGTAGGGTTGCATTTTCTGCCATAATCCATGCTGCCCAAGCATCTCCCCATGGTCACTGCAAAATATGATCAACGTCTCATCAAGCAACTGATCTCGCTCCAGGCAATCGATTAGACGTCCAACCTGATTATCCATCATTTTTACAAACCCCCAGTAGACGGCGACAGACTTTTTCCATTCACTCCAGTCTTCACTATAGTCCTGCCAAATATGCCGATAAAAACTATAATACTTACATGCGGGTTCTAAATCCGATGGTTTAAAATTAGGAGGTTCGGGAATAGATTCAGGATCGTATAAGCTGAAGTAAGGTTCAGGGATTTTAAATGGAGGATGGGGCCCGATGAAACTGCAGACTTGAAAGAAAGACTGATCTTTAGGACGCTCTTCTATCTGTCGAATCGCAATATCCGCGATCCAGGCATCGACAGTCTGTGAGGCTTCCAACGGGCTCACCTTAGGAAAGGGTATCGACATATGGGGGAACCGGTGTGTTTTTACGTCATCGTCATTCATGGCCCACCCGTCGGGAAGATTATTCTCTTTAAGCCACTCGGAGTATTTCTTTAATCTATTTCCCTCTACCCTTTCAAACCAGTCGCCGATAATTTCTTCCCCCACATGCCACTTTCCCGCGTAAGCGGTAGAATATCCCTCCCCTTTAAGCAGGTTGGTGAGATCAGGAGTTTCACGGATTGAATAGGTATTCAGCATCATATCCCTACCATAATCTCTCCCCGTAACGCCAAGACCTTCAGGGCATACCTCACTCCTTAGCTGGTGGGGGTAGCGACCGGAAAATATTGCTGCCCGGGCAGGTCCGCAAATTGGATCCGGGGTGATACACTGATCAAATGAAATCCCCCTGCTCGCTAATCTGTCTATATGGGGCGTCTGACAAGGCGTTCTTTTTAAAAATCCAAGCGTATCCGTGCGTTGCTGGTCGGTTATAATAAAGAGAATATTTGGTTTTTTTTTCATAATTTACGGTCGGTAAAATTTAGATACGCGATGATTTAACATAAAAGATTTATTTTTTTCTTCGATTATCAAGGTGTAGATTGAAATCAGGTCTGTAAATTAAAATCAGGATAAATACACGAATACAAATAAACATACACCCAGAATCATGAGAAGGATTAATCCGAAGAAAAAAATACGGAGTGTCAGTCGGAAGAAAAAACGAATAACGTACCAACAAATTACTAGCCCCAATAAAATGAGGGCTATTAAGAGGTATGGATTTATCGGAATATTATAACGCTGAAAAAAATCAGAAATAAAACTGCTATCCAGACCGGCCATCGCTATAAGGATTTATTCACCTCGATAGTGAAAACATAAGTGAACTATCATCGACGGTTATTGATCAAACTCATAGTTAAAATATTCAATATCAACGTGAAACTTATCTCCAATCATCTCTCTCGTAATATCCGTGTAATATTCCGGATAGGGTCGTTGATTAAATGGATTTTTCCTGGTGTGGAGAAGTTTGATATTAACGGATATTTTTTTGCATATTTTTTGCCAATCACTTTCCAGATTTCAAATTTCCCTATGAAATCAACAACGACTTCACCGTCGAGATCGGTAAACCAATCCAACTGATTTTTATGCTGTGATGGATGGACACAAGCATCGCTGCTATAATTAATCGTATTAACAAATTCATCGAAATTCATTGTCTGCGAAGGTTGTATTCCTTCTTTTCGATTATAGAGCGAAACCACCCTGCTCCAGGGATTTCTTACAAATCCAAACTTGAAATATTCATCATAAGGATCAATGGAATTTGGTTCTTCGTTATCAGAACATCCGATCTTCGGATTCAATTCTAATGCTTGCTTTATTTCTTTAATATCCCGATGCGGCTTTATGATATGCGCACAGTTCAATGCCATTGAGATACTTGTCCCAGCAGTTTTAGGAACCTTAACTAATATACATTTGTATTGATGTGAAATCACAAGAGTAGCTTTATTTTAATTCAATTTCAGTGAAGGCTACCAAAATCGATTGATAATAGGATCAACTTTTAATCAATGCTAACTACCAGCATCATAGTTAATCTTTTCATTGGGAAAAACCCCCTTGCGCGCTAAATATCTGCTTTTTAAAGCATCCGTTCCATGAACTATGAACATGAATATCATAATGGGAATGAGAGATTCATAGATATTTGAGCCCATCTGATATTCTTCGATTATTCCTACGATCAATCCGGCCCAAATAGTGATCATAATTGCCAGTTCTATAAAGCCGAGGAATTTGGACCCCAGATAGATATCTCCCATACCTGGTAATATTAAGGAAAGACAACCCGCTATTACCGGACTTTTTAATTTACATGAACAATTGGGACAAAGGCTGGGGTAATCAGTAATGTGTACAAAGCATCGTGGGCAAAGATTTCGTATACCAGGTATAGCTGTATCTGCATTCGACTCCGCTTGCCCAAGAATCGGATTCAGGAATTCTTTTAAAAACTTTCTATCCTTTCGCGGAACTTTTCTAAAGAGAACAGTTTTATTATTGTGAAATTTTAAAGTAAAGTTCCCCAAGAAACTGGAATGAATAGATTCAATATCTGTATATTTAATTTCACCTACATAAGCACCCTTCTTTCTTTTCGATTTTAGATGAATTAAGATTACTCTCTCCGAGGTGAAGACAAAGGCCATGTAATTATAGTAATAAGCGACCCAACCAATAAAAAGATTCTCAAGGCTGCTCGTTCTAATCCCGTCCGTCATGTAATATACATTTTCTCCATCTTTAAGCATTTTTCTTACCGTAGGATCAATGGCCTTAAGAATTTTAAGTTTTCTTTTTGATAATCTTCTTTCTCCAAACGAGTCCAATTTGAATATGTTTTCAAAATCGTAAGGATTTGATTCGTCTTTAATTTCGACGAGTTCCTTTGCATGTTCGATATATTTTAAGTCCATAAGAAATACTTAATTTTCGCGTTGTGGATCAGCGAGGGGTGTCAATTCAAAGGGCAATGGGTATTAGATCGTTAAAAATATTACCCCACACGGAAATCGTCAGATGCTTTCATAAGGCATATCGTAAAGTCGCCATGGTTTTTTTTCAGAACTATCCCCATTACATAAATGGAAACGGGGATTGATCCTAACCATCCAAGTGTTGCCGCTACATTTTGAGCAAGATCACCTCGCCCCAGTATTCCTGTAATAAACCCTGCAGCAAAACCGAGAATAAATCCAAGAAGCATACTAAATAACGTCACTCGCCATATATAACTCCACCAGATTCTCAAAATACGGTTAAAAGTCGGTTCAATAATATTCTCATTTTCCATCATTATTCCTTTTTAATTCTGATCCATTCATTTTCAGCACGCGCACGCACGGGTGAATATTCTAATCAATCACCTTTTGATTTAGCGTATATGGCGAGAATTACAAAACCAATTATCACACCAACAGGTAATCCTACAATAGGGCCGATAGTACCGCGAACACCCATTGCTGGTCCGAATTGGATGCCAATAATCGATAAGGTCACGCCAATTAATACGGGTATTGCATGCATTCATTTTGGAAGCTCTTCAATTTTCATTACTTACTCCTTTCACAATTTGATATTATATGAATCAACTTAGTGGTATGATAGTTGAGAGTCACGATAATCTGTGCGCAAATCATTACAGCCTATTAGATTATGTTGAAAACTTATGATTAACACGTTGATATAAAGTGATGATTAACGGTTTATTCCTAACTTAATGAAATTTCAATTAAAAGCAGATTATAAACCAGCCGGGGATCAGCCTCAGGCGATTGAGACTTTATTAAAATCCATTAAGGCGGGAAACAGTGATCAGACCTTACTCGGAGTCACAGGTTCAGGTAAGACCTTCACGATGGCAAACATTATTGACCAATTACAGCGTCCTGCTCTCGTCATTTCACACAACAAAACTTTAGCCGCACAGCTTTATTCGGAATTTAAAAGCTTTTTTCCCAATAACGCGGTTGAATACTTTGTTAGTTACTACGATTACTACCAACCTGAAGCGTATATACCGCATACTGACACATACATAGAAAAAGATT
Organism: Opitutales bacterium; assembly: GCA_963692525.1. Classification (GTDB taxonomy): domain Bacteria; phylum Verrucomicrobiota; class Verrucomicrobiia; order Opitutales; family PNEW01; genus PNEW01. The sequence continues at coordinate 2,660,524 of OY829953.1, read as the reverse complement.
CTTCGATCAACGACGAAATCGAACGTCTGCGCATTGCTGCTACGAGCGCACTCATCAGTCAGCAGGATGTAATTGTCGTAGCCAGTGTGTCTTGTATCTACGGCCTGGGATCACCAGAAGATTTCAGGGAAATGATGATTCCTTTGCGTGTAAATGAAACGCTCAACCGTAATGCATTTCTTGAACGATTGGTGGATAATTTATACGAGCGCAATGATATTGATCTTAGTCGCGGACACTTTCGGGTACGAGGCGAAGTTATAGATATATTTCCAGCTTACATGGAAAGCGCTATTCGAGTAGAATTCTGGGGGGACGTGATTGAATGCTTACAGGAACTCAACCCGCTTACCGGGGATACAGGTAAAAATCTTGATTACTTTCATTTATATCCTGCCAATCAATATATCACTCCAAAGCGCAAGGTGGATACAGCTATTCAAGCGATCCGTGAAGAATTAGAAGATCGCGTCAGTTTTTTTGAAAAATCGGGACGATTGATCGAAGCTCAACGTATTCGTATGCGTACCGAGTATGATCTCGAACTGCTTCAGGAAATGGGGTTTTGCAGTGGCATCGAAAATTACTCCCGTCATCTCTCGGGCCGGAATGAAGGTGAACGGCCCTTTTGCTTGATCGACTTTTTCCCACCCGACTTTCTTCTCATCATTGATGAAAGTCACGCCACGGTGCCTCAAATTGGCGGCATGTATCGCGGTGATCGCTCGCGCAAGGAAAAACTTGTCGAGTATGGCTTTCGCTTGCCCTCTGCTCTCGACAACCGTCCGTTGCGAGCCGATGAATTTAAAGAGATCACCGGTCAAACGGTTTATGTTTCCGCTACACCATCCGATCGTGAATTACAGCTCTCCCCTATCGTAGCGGAGCAATTGATTCGGCCTACCGGATTGCTTGATCCCCTGATGGAAGTGCGCTCGACCAAGGGTCAGGTTGAAGATCTCATCGGTGAAATTCAGACGGCGGTAAATGAACATGAACGTGTGCTTGTCACCACTCTCACCAAACGTATGTCCGAAGATTTAAGTACCTATCTTCGTGAGCGCGATATTCGCGTGGAATACCTTCACAGTGATATCGACGTTATTGAACGTGTCGAGATCCTACGTAATTTGCGGCGCGGTGATTTTGATGTGCTCGTCGGAGTAAACCTCCTTCGTGAGGGCCTTGATCTGCCAGAAGTCGCACTTGTTGCCATTCTCGACGCAGATAAAGAAGGGTTTCTTCGCAGTTTTACCAGTCTCATTCAAACTGCGGGTCGCGCCGCACGCCATGAAAAAGGCCGTGTAATCCTATATGCCGAGGAGTTAAATGATTCGCTCAGAAAGACCCTGGAAATTACAGATCAGCGTCGGGAAAAGCAAATGTCCCACAATCAAATACATGGGATAACTCCGAAAAGTGTTAAGCGAACAATACAGGCCAGTCTGCATTACAAAGATAAAATTGAAGATATAGATCCGATATCCGTTTCCGAGGCCAAGGGAAACCAGGATGTAGCAATTGTCATCGCTGAACTGGAGACCGAGATGTTGGAAGCGGCAGAAAATCTTCGTTTTGAGCAAGCCGCGCTCCTGCGTGACCAAATTGACACTCTACGCAAAGGCGATCATTTAAACCCGCAATCAAAAAACAAGGGAAGACGAAATAATTATGGGAGAAAAAAATTTTCCCGTAAACGGGGATCATAATTCAGTCCCGACCGACTGAATCATGGATTATATATCTTAAAAAGTGTATCCGCAATTTCCGATGGAGTAGGTGAAATAGCAATACCGGCATCCGCAAGCGCTTCAATTTTAGCCGCGGCGGTGCCCTTCCCTCCTGAGACAATGGCCCCCGCATGACCCATGCGACGACCGGGCGGTGCCGTAGTTCCGGCAATAAATGCCGCAACCGGTTTTTTAACGTTGTTTTTAATGTAAGCAGCGGCGTTTTCTTCTGCATCTCCGCCAATTTCACCAATCATAATAATGGCGTCAGTCCCAGGATCTTCATTAAAAAGCTTAATCGCGTCAGTATGCGTTGTGCCGATCACCGGGTCTCCGCCAATACCAATGCAAGTGCTCTGCCCGTGACCGCGAGTAGTAAGTTGCCACACCGCTTCATAGGTCAATGTACCCGAGCGCGAGACAACGCCAACTTTACCGGGCTTGTGAATATAGCCTGGCATGATGCCCATTTTACATTCTCCAGGTGTAATGATACCCGGGCAATTGGGTCCGATCATGCGAGATTGGGAGCGCGCGAGTTTAGTCTTCACTTCAGTCATATCGCGCACCGGAATTCCCTCGGTGACAGCGACGATGAGCTCGATACCTGCGTCTATAGCTTCTAAAATGGAATCACTGGCAAAGGCGGGTGGGACAAATACCAGGGTTGCGTTAGCACCCGTTTTATCGACTGCATCAATTACACTATCAAAAATCGGTACTTCATCTTCAAAGACCTGCCCCCCTTTACCCGGGGTAACACCCGCTACAATATTAGAGCCATACTCCATGCACTGCCGGGCATGAAAAGCTCCAGCTTTGCCGGTTATTCCTTGAACAATAACCTTTGTGTCTTTGTTAACGAGAATGCTCACGGTTGATAAATTAAAAATTAGGAATTAGGAATTAACGAGTTTGATTATATTTTGTGCTGCTTCGCCCAGGCTATCGGCTGAGTTTATTGCAAGACCGCTGTCTTCGAGTAACTTTTTTCCCACATCGACATTGGTTCCTTCCAACCGCACGACGAGAGGCACGGATATTTTAACCGCATTAGCTGCTTCGATTATCCCCGCAGCAATAACATCGCATTGCATAATACCACCAAAGATATTTACGAGTATGCCTTTAACATTAGGATCACTGAGAATAATTTTAAAAGCCTGGGTGACCTGTTCCGCAGTCGCACCTCCTCCGACATCGAGAAAATTAGCAGGATTACCTCCGTAATGCTTTATGATATCCATCGTCGCCATCGCGAGACCGGCGCCGTTAACCATACAGGCGATATTACCATCGAGAGCTATATAATTTAAGGAATACTTTGAAGCTTCTACTTCTTTGGGATTCTCTTCATTCAAGTCGCGCATTTCTGTAATGTCGGGATGTCTGAAAAGCGCGTTGTCATCAAAACTAACTTTGGCATCGAGAGCCACTATGTCGCCATCAGGTGTGCTGATAAGTGGATTTATCTCAACGAGCGAGCAGTCTTTCTCACAGAAAAGTCGATAGAGGGCGCTGACAATCTTGCCCATTTGAGATGCCTGTTTACCTTGAAAACCAAGCCCATACGCGACGAGACGGGCTTGAAATGGTTTTAACCCCAAGGTGGTGTCAATAAATACTTTGGTTATTTTCTCGGGTGTTTCTTCAGCTACTTTTTCTATCTCCACACCTCCCTCGGTGGATGCGACAATAACGGGCTGTGAACTTGCACGATCGAGGAGAATGGCAAGGTAATATTCCTTTTCAATCGCTATCGCTTCAGAAAAGTAGACCGTATTAACTTTGCGACCCTCGGGACCAGTTTGGTGAGTGACAAGGGTATTGCCCAACATTTTTCGCGCGAGCTCGTCCGCTTCTTCTTTAGATTCAGCAAGTTTTACTCCCCCTTTTAAACCGTCAACGAACGTTCCTTTTCCGCGACCACCTGCATGTACCTGAGCTTTTACGACATATTTGTCACTGGATATACGGTCAAGTGCCCCAAGAATTTCCTCCGGCATATGAATGGCCGCGCCCCTCGTTACCGGGATGTTATAGGCTTCAAATAATGCCTTGGCCTGATATTCATGTATATTCATGCAATGAATCTATCAATATTATCTGCATTCAAAGGTTTACGTTTATTTTTAACATCTCAATCTTTTTATTAAAAATTTGCATTGTCATTTACATTTTGTAATTCATCACGGCCCTTTGCGCAATGAACAAAGATGAACTGATTCAAACGTATCCAGAAATCACCCTTCTCTCCTATGATGATCGTGATGCTCTAAACATTTACTTGCGTAACCGCGGTATACTCGAAGCGAACGATAGCGTTGTGAAAACCGAAAAGGCCGGAGAAGGTAACATGAACTTCACGATGCGTGTTCGTACTAACCTACGCACGATTATTTTAAAACAATCACGACCCTGGGTAGAAAAATATCCGGACATTGAAGCGCCATGGGATCGTGTCATGCGTGAAGCGCGTTTTTATGAGTTGATAAAAGATCACCCGCAAGTTGCCAATCTCACACCTGAATTTTACGACCTCGATCCGATTTCCCGCGTCATAGCAATTGAAGATTTAGGTGAGGCTCGGGACTTTACTGATCTCTATCAAGGAGTGCAATTGACCCCTGATAATATTGATGCTTTATCCAGCTGGTTGAGTGCTCTTCATTCGATTTCATTTGATGAAACCAGTCGAAATAGTCTGACAAATCGTGATATGCGTGAACTTAATCACGAACATATCTTTCACTACCCCCTCGTTCGCAATAATGGTTTGGATCTCAATGGCATCACCGATGGTCTCAGTGAAGCGGCAAATCAACTAATTAATGATACAGAGTATATCGAAGCGGTGGAAGAACTTGGCCAATTTTATCTGGAAGACGGCCCCACACTACTGCACGGAGATTTTTTTCCCGGAAGCTGGTTGAAAACCCGTGGAGGGATAATGATCATCGATCCCGAGTTTTCCTTTTTTGGAGGACCCGAATACGAAATCGGTGTAACGCTTGCCCACTTTATTCTCGCTCAACAAAACGATGAATTAATCACCCAATTCGTCCACCAGTATAGATCTTCAGTAGATATTTCCCTCGTTAAAACACTAAAGATCACGGGCGCAGAAATCATGCGTCGGTTAATTGGTGTCGCCCAGCTTCCCCTCTCTTATGGATTGAAGAAAAAGGTTTCCCTCTTAGAAAATTCACACACCCTCGTTCTGCAACCAGAAAAATCAGATCTCTATGCTTCGATTAATTAGTGATAGTATAGCCGCGAGCCGCATCTGTTCACTGTTCACTGTTCACTTTTCACTTTTCACTTTTCACTTTTCACTTTTCACTTTTCACTTCCCCCCCCCCCCCCCCCCCCCTCCTACGACCGGGGATGGGCATTGCGATGAGCTTCTTTGAGTCGAGCAAAATCTACGTGCGTATATATCTGAGTGGTTGAGAGACTGGCATGCCCCAGTAATTCCTGAACTAACCTTAAATCCGCACCATTATTAAGTAAATGAGTCGCATAAGAATGCCTTATCTTGTGGGGAGACATATCAAGCGGTAAATCAGCTAAAGCTAAATATTTTTTTAACATCAGTTGAACGGATCTTGCACTTATTCTTTTTAATCGATCATTAACCACGACAGGATCGTCATAACCCGTTTGAGAAGCGAATTCAGCGCGAAATTTATTGAGACAGGCAGTAGCCACCTTTCCCAGCGGACAGAGTCTTTCTTTATTTCCTTTACCCAAGATACGGGCAACACCGTTGCTGAGGTCTACCATGCCATAATTCAAACTGACCAATTCGCTTACCCTTAATCCTCCACCGTATAGTATCTCAAGAATAAGTCTGTCCCGCCAGGCTTGAAAAGGTGATAGGCTCTCGTTATCGAGAAGACGCATGGGGCCGGAGATTAACTGCGTTATTTGATTTTCAGTTAAAAATTTTGGCAGAGGTTTATTCAATTTGGGCAAGGTAATTCCCTCGAATGGATTGATTTTAACCCCACCGTGCTTCAACCAATAATTGTAGAAAGACCTTAAACCTGAAACATAATTATGGAGCGTTCGCCTTGAAACACGCCGCTGACTTTCTATGAGGTAATCGCGAATTTCGCGGCCCGAAATTTTCGTTATGTCTCCGGACCAGTGACCGACATCCCGATTCCAGGAAAAAAAATTCAGCAGAGCTGTTCGGTAATTACGGACCGTATAGTCGGAAAGGCGACGCTCCAGGGCAAGGTAATCGATAAAGCGCTGGATTTTCTGTAACTCCGGCTGGGGAGGACTCGTTTGTGCCTCCATTTCCATATTTTATCTTTGTTTAATCAAGGCCGAGTAGCTTGCGCCCTTCTTCGGAAATCATGTGGGGTGTCCATTGCGGATCCCAAACAATCTCTACCTCGGCCGACTCAACCTCAGGTATAGCTTCGATTTTATCTTTAGCGTCGGCGGCGATCGCCGGCCCCATACCACAACCCTGTGCGGTCAACGTCATCTTGACTTTAACGCTGCTACTACCGCTAGCCAATGCCTCAGTGGAGAGATCATATATTAATCCCAGATCTACTATATTAACCGGTATTTCAGGATCGTAACAGGTTTTTAAAGCCTCCCATATTGAGTCCTCACTGAAGCTTCTATCGGAGACGTCGTTCGTGACTTTTTGGGAATTAAATTGCTCGGCAAACTCGTCTCCAAGCGCGTCGAGGTCAGCGCTTCCTATTCGATACATCCCCATATCATTGCGCACCGTAAGATTGCCGCCAAGAGTCTGCGCAATGTGGACCGTGGTCCCTTCAGTGAGAAGAACTTCATGACCCGCGGGAATCAGCGTAGCTTTACAATCCCTATTTAATGTGACTTCCAAATTTTCCATAATCAATAAACAATATCTTCCACAAAGCAAATTTTGTCAATGTCTGGAATAGAGAAGAAAGCTCAACGCAAGTAATTACTTAATTAAATTTAAAGTTAAGCGGCATGAGTGCATATACACCATTAGGATCATTGAGTACATTTAACCAGGAAAGTTCGCGTTGCATTTGTCGCAGTTTTTGGGAAATAGAACCTTCACTGCCCAGTGGTTCATTCTTAGGAGCCCCGCCGAGAATTTTTCCGATAAACGCTGTGGTATCTGTCTCTTCAGGAACCTGGATCAGCTGCCAATCACCTTTTATACCGGCGATATCAACAGCATGTTCAATGGCGTCATCCAACCCTCCCAATTTATCGACAAGCCCAACTTCCAAGGCTTCGGTGCCAGACCAGATCCGCCCCTCGGCAATAGCTTTTACCTCGTCGACACTTAAATTACGTCCTTCCGCTACACGCTCAATGAAGGCATCATAAATAAAATCGGTATGCTTTTGCAGTAATTCCAATTCATCATCCGTTTTGGACCGGGCGATCGTAAATATGTCCGCATACTTTGAAGTTTTAACCCCATCAAACGTTATGCCTGTTCGATTAGCGATTTCTTTAATATTGGGAAAAATACTAAAAACCCCAATTGATCCGGTTATTGTCGTCGCTTCTGCAATGATTGTATCCGCGTTTGCGGCAATCCAATAGCCCCCTGAAGCCGCTAAAGATCCCATCGAGACAACGACAGGTTTTTCATTTTTAATTAATTGTAATTCACGCAGTACTATTTCGGCCGCAACAGCGCTGCCACCGGGGCTATTTACGCGTAAAACGATCGCCTTAACATCATCGTCGTGTCTTAATTTTCGTAATTCACGAGAGACACGGTCACCACCGACCTGGTCAAAATTCCCCTCCCCATTCACGATCATGCCTTCGGCATAGACAACAGCAATTTTAGGTTGGCCATCTCCGGCAATACCCAACGCTTCAACTGAAAGCTGCCGGTCTTCCGCGAGATAATCAGTAAATGAAATTTGTCTGAAACTTTCTAAATCTTCATCAAATTCACCAATATCAATGAGTTTTTCACGCACCTCATCAAAATAAGCGGATTCATCGACCAACCCCAATTCAAGTGCCTCTTGAGAAGAGAAATAAACATAGTTAGTTGAATACTCTGCAAGCGTGTCAGGGGCAATATTGCGAATATCACCAATGTCGACGAGGATGTTATTCCATAAACTTTCGATTAATTCTTTTGTTTGATAACGGTCTTCCAAGCTCATCCCATCACTGGTAAAAACATCTACCGCTGACTTATACTTACCAACCCGAGATGTTTGCACCTCAATACCGTATTTTTGAAATGCATTGCCAAAAAAGATCAGCGTCGCTGAAAGGCCATTTAAATTAACAAGCCCAAAAGGGTTGTGGATGACCGTATCAGCGGCGGATACTAAATAATAATCTCGAACAGACGAATTAACAAGGTATCCGACTACCGGCTTATTCGTTTTCCTAAAACGCTTAATGGCGTCACGTATTTCTCTTAATGCCGCAAAGCTGGCGCCGTTATTTTCAGGCCGCAGACTGCCATGAAGATATAGCGCCGAGATACGATCATCTTCCGCTGCTCTATCAATACCATCAATTACCGACTTCAAATATAAGACCTGAGGGGTTGGCCCATCGATTGTATCTTCAATTAGATCAAACACCGTGATGTTGCGCGGGGAATCCATGATATTAACTGATAGATCAAAGGCCAATACCGAATTCTCTTTTATCGGTACTGCTCTCTCGTCGAAGAATAAAGCGATGATTACAATAAGCATCACCCAAAAAACGGCGAACAATCCCAAGGCTACAAACATTGCAGCAAGATTACTAAATACTTTAATTAGGAATGATTTCATCTTTTCTGTAGAGTAGTGAGATTCAATAATATCACAAGACAATTGAAGGAGAAAATGGTAGAAGCTCAACTCGTTAACTTACCCGTTTACATTTACCGAATGTATTCAGTATTTTAAAAGTCAAAGAAAAGGAGAATGAGATTATTATTTATCAAGCTACTTCATATAGGAGATTCCCTCCTTATGACACCGACATTATCGGCGGTAAAAGAGATCCTTCCGGATGCTGAAATATTTGTCGTCGTGAGGAAAGGTTCGGAAGCAATACTCGAGGGTTGTGACTGTATCAATCGCGTGATTCCCTACACGCCTATTGAATATGAAAACCGAAACATAAAAACATTTCTAATTGACCTCAGTATTATCAAAGAATTGAGAAGATACACTTTTGATTATATTTTTGAGCTGACGGACAAGAGCAGAGCACGCTGGTTAACTTCATTTCTCAAGGGGAAAACCAAGGTAGCCGACGGAACGAATACCAATCTAAACTCACTGTGGAAATTGATTTTTGATGAAATACTGATGTTTAATCAAACGCTGACGCACACCGTTGAAAAAGACTACCGGATCGTAAAAAAATATTTTCCCCTTCCCGATTCGCCGCCAAAACTCCAGTACTCGAGAGAAAAGGCAACACCGGTATTCGAAAAAATTATAAATAATAATTTTGTGGTAATTCGCTTGGCAACCCGTTGGAAAAGCAAGGAATGGCCATTGGAGAATTGGGCCGAACTTTCACTTTGGCTTCTAGAGATCTTTGACACTATCGTCATCAGTACGGGTCGTAGCCCAACGGAAATAGAACAGGCAAAATTATTACAGGAAAAGACGGGTGAGCAATGTATCTACTCCGAAGAGGGGATGTCTTTCGCTGAATTGGCCTATCTCTTATACCGCGCTAAATTATACGTCGGTGTCGATACGGTCACCACCCATTTATCTGCAGCTTGCGGTTGCCCTACGGTTGCATTTTATGGTATGTCCAATGATCGAGTCTACGGCCCATGGAAAGTAAAAAATAAAATTATCGCGATGCCCGATAGAAACCTGGATCAAGCTTTTAAAACTTTTGAAAGCAATGATTATATGACCGCTATTACAGTTGAGAGAGCTAAAGCTGATATTTCAGATTTCCTCCACGATTTGAAATAGCTGGGTAAGGGATAGATTATTTAAAGACTATAATCCTCAATATCCATTCATTTCCCTTTAGGGCTCGCCACGAGGTAAACCTGTGAGATTCCAGGATTGGCGTTTATATCAGCTAACATTTCACTTTCATCATTATATTGGTAGGCTTTTGATCTTTTAAATTTCTCAATACTTCTTCCCATTTTAGTGGTCGGCCAGTGGTGTTGATAACACCAATATTGCAAATCGTAATAAGGCTTTAAAAAATTGATGACCTCCTCAGGGGTATGCTGAAAATTTTTGAGCATCGTTGGATGAAGCTCTAAAAAAATAAACGGGTGGTGCCGTTCAATTAACTTTCTTGCCCCTTTTAAAATATGGTACTCGTAACCTTCACAATCTATTTTTATCAGCGAGATCGAGGGCAGATCCACCAGATCTTCATCCAGAATTACGGTCGGCACCTTAATAACGGCATCACCTGCCTGCGAGACTAAGGCTTCTCGATCCCAGTTATTTTCACTCACAGGGTAAGCAGCCGGAGTTATCTCGCTCACACCTTCTGCAATTACTGAACTGTTTATTCCCATCGCAAAACTCAATTCACTGCGTGCATTGGCACAGGCGAAATTTTTAGTCGTTATATTTTCAAGGCCATTATACTTGATCGTTTGATTCAAAAGTTTGAATAGAAAAGGATCCGGTTCATAAGCGATAATAGGGTGACTTGAGTATGACCGTAATAATAATACGTAGAGCCCCGTATTTGCGCCAACATCGAGAATTACCCCTTTTTCCAGTTTTCGACACAGAGGTTCAATCAGTTTTATTTCGGGTATAAAATCTGCACCGCTTGTTAAATAATTAGCCATTTGTTTTCGCCACAATGCCGGTGTAATCACATAGGACTTGTCAAAGGGAACGGCTATTAATCCCTGCCGCTTGTTTAACAAGGCTAATAGCGGATGATATTTGCGCCCTAAGGGAATGATCCTGTGCAGGAAGCGAACCGCTCCTGCACCACGAAGCGTATGTATTAAATCCTCATTAGCCATTGATCATTTCTCGATTAATCAGTTGAAATTCACCTGTGTGTTATTCCTCATAACGCATTTTTATGCTCTTTGAATCTGTATCAATCATAAAATTAATTTACAATTAACGAACAGTGCATTCTAATTTTTACCGCAGTGGAAGGCTGGAGTAGTCGTTTATGAATCAGGAAAAAAAATATCCTCTCAGTGTCGTATTGATTGCGCACAATGAAGCTGAAAACCTCGCTAGATGCTTGGATAGCGTAGCACCTTGGGTAAATGAAATCATCCTCGTAATTAACGATTGCACGGACCGCACGATGGACATTGCGCGCGGCTATAATGCCCAGGTTCATGAACACGAGTGGCAGGGCTATCGCGACCAAAAAAACTTAACTTTGGATTATGCCACCCAACCATGGATCCTATCTCTTGACGCAGACGAAGAGGTTTCAACAAATCTTAAAGCGTCAATCATCTCTTTTATTAAAAATGACAGTCCCACATTTAATGGAGCTTATTTCCCGCGAAAAGTATGGTTTATGGGACGCTGGATCACGCATGGCGATTGGTACCCTGATTACAGTCTACGTCTCTTTCGTGCGGGAAACGCGAGATGGGGCGGTGGTAGCGAGCATGAAAAAATCGTTCTCGACGGTGTGGCGCAAAAGATCAGCGGCGACCTCCATCATTATACCTATCCGAGTTTAAACGCCCAAATTGAAAAGATAATTTACTTTTCTGATATTTTTTTAAAACGGCAATTGGAAGCGGGTAAGCGTTGGTCAGTCATTCAAACAGTCATGAGACCCTGGTGGCGATTTATGAGAGGGTATTTTATAAAATGTGGCTTTTTGGACGGGTTCCCTGGATTTTATATTGCGGCAAGCATGGCCTTCTATACGCTTGTTCGCTACAGTAAACTATATGAGCATAATAAATCTCTAAATGATAGTTCGGACCCGGGATGATTTAACTTTTCTACCCTTGTGGGGTAGATCCATGTTCGAAAATGAAATTATTAATGTAAGGGGACTTTCCGGACACCTGGTGCTCAGATTCATTAAACTGTGCTATCGGCTGAAAATTACCTCGAATATAATATCCCCCTTTAAAACCGAGTTCTTCAAGAAAATCGAATACCGTGTAAATACTATCCTGAGGATGATGACGGCTTTCGCATTCGAATATTAATGTCGGATGGTCCTCACACAGAATTCGTTCCGCGCCACGAAAAACGTTCAATTCATGACCCTCGACGTCAACTTTAAGAAGACGAATGGGCCCTCCATCCTTTTCTTTAAAATAATTGTCCAGCGATTCAATCCGAACATCATAAGTTGATCCCGGAATACACTCTTGAGGGGAAGCCAAAGTTGCACTGGGGGATGGCCCGGAACCCGGGACAAAAAGCTCATCGTTTCCGATCTTTGAGGAAATCCCCAATTCTTCCACTCTTACATGATCTAATCTAAGAGAAGTCCGCATCGCTTCCAGGTATGCTGCGAGTTTCGGTTGCGGCTCAAATGAAAATACTCTCCCCTTTCGTCCAACCGTCTTTTGCATCCAGTAGGTGTAGGCCCCTTTATGAGCACCGATATCAACGGCTGTATCACCTGGAGTGAGTGATTTTATCATAAAAGAAATTTCCTCAGGCTCCAGTTTCAGGCGATAGCGCCAGGCGCGATAGATAAATTGCAGATTTTGCAGGTAGCCCATAATTGATAAACTTTCAAAAAATAAAAAGGCAGGCTCGATCGTCAAGAAAAGTCAGGATCTATAAAAGCATCTAAAATTTTATTGTCGAAGGTCAATGGTCTATGATTAGCTAAAAGTATGGATATAACGGCGATAACAGGCATCACTTTCGATGTAGCGGGAACGCTTTTGACTCCCCACCCTTCCGTTGGTGCCATCTATGCCGAAGTACTTTCCAATCATCGCGTCACGATCCAACCGATGGCACTCAATGCACTTTTTAAAGTTGCATTTGCCCGCGCTCAGGAAACGACGCGTGAAAATCTCAGCGAAGACACGGAATTTGAATACTGGCGAAACATCGTTTGGCAAACGGTCGGACGCTATTGCAAAAATAAAGATTTTGAGCTAATCTTTAAAGATCTCTACGAAACATTTACCTTAGCTAAACGATGGAATCTCTCGGAAGGCGCATTGCCTACGCTTCAATCTTTGAAAACACGCGGCTATAGACTGGCGCTGTTAACTAATTGGGATAAGCGAATCCGTAGCTTAAGCACAGAAATTGGATTGGATTTATTATTTGAGTCTATTTTTATTTCGAGTGAAATTGGTTTCGAGAAACCCGATCGCCGAATCTTTTCTCATGTTGAAATGAAGTTGGGGCTCCAACCTACAAATCTTCTTCATATTGGCGACAACCCTTTACGCGATGCTGATGGAGCAATCAATGCCGGCTGGAATGCACTGATTCTTGATCCTGAAAATCAAAATCCAGGCTATTATCGCATTACCCGTCTAGATGAATTACTCTCACTCTTACCAAACCGATCCTGAATATACCGGTCTGTTTTCGATGAAATTCCCACGCTATGTAGAAAACCTGATCGCGAATTTTCGTTCCTTACCGGAGAATTTTGATAAATCTACTGATCGACCTGCTTTCAAAATGGATTCCCTGGTTGAAACATTAATCGAGGAATACAAAATCGGCGAACTTCGCCTTGAAGAAAATCTCATTACTCATTGGCGTAACATTATGGGTGGCGCCCATGCTGACCGGTGCCGGCCTCAACGCTTGGATAAGGAAAACCGTTTGATCATTGCTGTTTCCAACCCAATTTTACGTCAGGAATTAACATTCCGCAAAAATGATATTCTCGAACGAATCAGGAAAATAGACGGGTGCGAAAATATTAATGGCATAATTTTTAAAGCTGGTTGATAGCTTCATTGAAGGATTAATCATCGTCTTCCTTCGCGTTCGCGTTAGTTATTTTTAATACAATATCAGGGTGGAACGCGCTGCCTGCTCCACCTTGCTTTGCAAAATTTATGACACAATATTATTGTAAATAATTGGAGAACGACGACGATGAGGCAGACCCGTCTTCATCCCGCAGAAGCGGGACTACGCCGTGGCCAGCGAAGACGAAGCTTTTAATTTTTACATAGCCACAGAATAAAGAACATTAATTACTAGGGTATGCGATTTGCACTCCCTGACGAGGGCACGGAATACAAATAAAAGCTTGCAATGGATAGCTATACAGCCATTTTCTAATCCCTTGCGTTGAGAAAAGCGCTGTATACACAGTCTTTTCCGCGACTTGTCCGGCAATTTTATTGTTGGGCTGAAACGGTGTTTCCGGCTTCTGCTGGATTCACGGACGAAGAAAACGCTCGTCCCTAAAGTTGTGAAATGAAAGAAAATAATGACAGAAACGATTGATAAGACGAACATAATAAGCGATTACCGAGTACATGACAAGGACACAGGATCGAGCGAGGTGCAAATAGCCCTCCTCACATCCCGGATAAATCACCTGACCGATCACCTGAGGACGCATCGTAAAGATTTTCACTCACGTCGCGGGCTGATCGGGATGACGAGCCGGCGGCGGAAGTTGCTCGATTACGTTAAGCGACACGACCTTACAAAATATAACGAGCTATTGCAGCGCCTGAAATTGCGCAGATAAGGCTTGCCGGTAATTTTCACCCTCACCGCACATTAAAGTGCCGGTCAACACACGGTGGCATTAGCCAGGTAAAACCATCACTATTTCGTTTAAAAGCAACGGCAATACTTCTGCAGGGACAAATAAATTTAAGAAGATTTTATTAATAAAGTCAAAATTCTGACTTACTACGTGGAATTTAAAGAAAAAGAGAAATAAAGGATTAAGATGTTAAAACAGAAACATTCGGTAACTGTCGATGACCTCGGCATTACTATTGAAACCGGCACCTTGGCAAAACAAGCTAATGGAGCCATCACCATTCAATTAGGTGAAACAGTGGTTTTCGTCGCCGCCACTGCGGCCTCTGGACTCCGCTTTCCAGATCAAGATTTTTTTCCCCTGACCGTCGATTACCGAGAAAAGTTTTCCGCGGCGGGACGTTTTCCTGGAGGATTTTTTAAACGTGAAGGGCGCCCTTCGGAAAAAGAAACACTTACCTCACGTCTATGTGATCGCCCACTTCGACCCCTATTCCCCAAGGGTTTCCTCAATGAAGTACAGGTAATCGGTATGCTGCTTTCGACCGATTTAGTTAACGAATCGGATATTCTAATGGTGAATGGCGCTTCAGCAGCATTGATGATCTCTGATATACCCTGGGACGGTCCTATTGGTTGCGTGCGCGTCGGCGAAGTGGAGGGAGAATTTATAGTAAACCCATCTCACGAACAACAATTTCAATCCTCGCTCGATCTCATTTATGTCGGCAATGAAAATGAAATGATGATGATCGTGGGAAGTGCTGATCAGATATCAGAAGAACGATTCCTTGAAGCCCTTGAATTTGCGCACGAGAATGTTAAAAAAATAATTGAGGCGCAAAAAAAATTACACGCGGCGGCAGGGAAAACCAAAAAAGAATTTGAGCTTCACACCTGCAAACCTGAATTATTCGCATTCATCCAGGACTCTGTAGGCGATCGTTTAACCGATGCGGTATTTAATGAGCAAAAGCAGGATCGCGATGATGCGGTCAAGGCGATCATGGAGGAAACGAGCTTAAAAGTAAAAGAAAAGGAAGGAGAGGAGAACTTTGATCCCAACCAGGTGCGTCTCGCTTTTGAAGTACTACAGGAAGACGTTTATCGAGAAAATATTCTGGAAAATGGGAAACGCGCTGATGGGCGCAATCTGCAAGATCTACGTGCCATAGAATGCCAGGCGGGAATATTGCCACGCGTCCATGGATCGGCCTTTTTTCAACGTGGTGAAACCCAGAATATTGTTATTGCAACTTTAGGAACTTCCGGAGACGCCCAAGACATGGACGGACTTACGGGTGGATCGAGCTCAAAGTCTTTCATCCTACACTATAATTTCCCGCCCTACTCCGTTGGCGAAACAGGACGATTTTTGGGACCGGGTCGTCGAGAAATTGGCCATGGTGCACTTGCAGAGCGCTCATTGCTACCCGTCATCCCTTCGGAAGATGATTTCCCCTACACGGTACGTCTGACCTCCGATATTATGGAATCCAACGGTTCCAGTTCCATGGCATCCGTTTGTGGCGGCTGTATTGCCCTCATGGATGCCGGTGTTCCTATTACTGACATGGTAGCCGGTATTTCTGTAGGTTTGGTTACAAAAACCGATGATTCCGGCGAAATTATAAAACATGTCGTGCTTACGGATATCCTGGGCAGTGAAGATCATTTCGGCGATATGGATTTCAAAATATGCGGCACGAAAAAAGGTATTACCGGATTTCAACTGGATCTTAAGATTAAAGGTCTTCCCTTTGAAATTGCCAAGGAAGCAGTCGCAATCAACCGGAAAGCATTACTGGATATTCTCGAAATTATGTCTGGAGAACTTGCTGAACCACGCCCAGATCTCAATGAACATGCACCGCGAATTCACCAGTTGCAAATTGATCCGGAAAAGATTGGCGCCCTCATCGGTCCGGGAGGCAGAAATATTCGGCGCATTACAGAAGTAAGTGGAGCGGGGATCGACATTAATGAAGATAATAGCGGAAAAATTTTAGTTTACTCGAATAATAAACAATCGATGGAGCGCGCGATAGAAGAAATCGAAATGTCGACGGCAGATATTGAAGTTGATAAAATTTATCGAGGGACTGTTCGTGGGATTAAAGAATTTGGCGTATTTGTTGAGTGTTTACCCGGGAAAGAAGGTCTTGTCCACATATCAGAACTGGCCGACTTCCGCGTAGAAAAACCCGAGGATATTTGCAAAATGGGTGATGAGATGTGGGTCAAATGTATTGAAACCGATGATAAAGGACGCATCCGCTTAAGTCGACGTATTGCTATGGCCGAACGGGAAGGAAGAACGGTCGAAGAAAGACCGCAACGAAGTCCGGATCGTGGCCCACGACAGGGTAACCGAGAGCGCCGCGATGGTCACGGAAATAGAGATTCCCGCCCCCCAAGATTGAGATAAAGTCTAATCTTTCTCAAGAGATAACTCCATATAGCCTCTTCTACCCTTGTCACTGCATAATTCGGATTTCGCGGGACGAATACCGCTACCTGATCACCCTGGCCCAGTAGGCTAAGCTTGTACCTTGTCACGATTTACAAAACAGTTTGATCAATAGCACCAGGGACAACACTTATTAATTTTTATACGAGATCCGGTAGAATAAATCCATCGTCATCTTTTACCGAATTCTATCTCTTATCACAGTAAATGAAAAAACCTGGAGTTCTCGTTACAAATGATGACGGAATAGGCTGTTTCTTCCTTCAAGTATTGGTAGAGGCGTTGAAGGAACACTTTACGGTGGTCGTTGCAGCACCGAAATCGGAACAAAGCTGGGTGAGTAAATCAATGAGCCGTTACCGAACGGTAAAGGTCGAAAAGTTTGAAGGTTTTAATTGTCCAGCGTGGTCAATTGATGGGACTCCGAGCGATTGCGTCAATATTGCCCTTAGTAACTTGCTTGGCGAAAAGCCCGATGTAGTTGTTTCAGGAATCAATGTCGGTTATAATACATCACTACCCTTAATTATGTGCTCGGGAACGATTGCAGGAGCGAGTGAGGGCGCACTGTGGGGGTTACCGGCATTTGCGTTTTCAATCGTTGTACCTAAAAAAATATTTAATAGTATAAAAGAGCAGAACGGCCAAGTGGATAAAGAATTTGAAACCTCATTACGAACGGCTGCATCGATTTCTACACAATTCACAATTGAACACGCCAGTAAGACACCAGAGGATATCATTGTACATAATGTAAACTTTCCCTATCTGGTCACAAACGGGACACCTATCGAACATACGATCCCGGACGTTCGAGGAACAGGTGGTTTATTCAAACATATTGGTGAGGATACTTTTCAATTTAGCTTTGATCAAAGTAAACGTCTCAACACTTCAGGAAAACTAACTGACCGTGATTGCGTAAATCAGGGATCTATTTCCTACTCACCCTTGAATTTCTCGAAAATCGGCTGTTAATAGTGTCGATATTCACCCTTTTCGTCACTGAATATCTTACTGAATAGAGTAATATGGATTTTTAGATAAAGTCGAATATCTGTGGTATATTGCATAATACATTGAGCTTTTTCTCTATCCAGGAACATAGATTAGAATGCCCCTGTCATTTCCACATGGACATATGATTTTTGTTCTTGATTATAAGATCATTCTTTTTTGTTTTGCCCACCCGGAGACGCTGGATTGAATTATTATACTACTCATTTTTTTAATATGTTTTATTAATTTGCTCCATCTGGTGTTCATGAAATTTATCAATAGATATACTCGATTGTGGATGATCAGCGCCATCATCCTTTCGATTATTTCGAATTATACGTCAGCTCAGATCAACAAAGACTCTTCTTATTTCGACCCTAATGATTTAATAGGATATTGGGCTTTTAAAGATAATACGGGTGACACTTTTTATTTAATCGTTAAAAAAGCAGGACGTGCCTCTTCTTTCTGGTCTGGTGAAGCCAGTAATAAAATTGAAAAAGGTGAATGGGTCACTGACGGTAAAAGAATAATTTTAACCTGGCCGACAGGATTCCGTGATGTCTTTGCGAGAACAGGTGAAGATTTTTTTAAAGAAGCCTATTTACCGGGTGCTCCCCTAGATATTAATCCTGAAAGTACGCTGAGAGCAAAGCGAGTCAGTCGCAATATTGCCGGCAGCCTCGTGGTGGAAACTCCTCAGGGTAACAGTGATATCACTGATAGTAATCAGCTTCATGTTGATGCAACACTCCCTTCTCGAAGTCAGTACATCGGTTTCTGGGAAATAATTATAAATAATAATGACAACTTTTACCTCTTTCTTAAAAGGGGGGGGAGCGTAGAATATGCTAACCCATCTCGGCGTGAAGTAGTAAAGAAAAAGGGAGTATGGATGGAAAACAGTGATGAAGCTATTATCACATGGGAAGATAATACCCAAGGTAAAATTATTCCATCAGCGGAAGGTTACAGCTACGAAGGAATCGAAAAGGGAGGCATCTTTGGATCAAATCCAGTAAATATTACCCTCGCGAAAAGTATTACTGCTGAGAAAGCTCAAGATTTCTTTACGTTTGGGAAACCTAGATTGGCAAGTAGTGAAAGTTTTTTAGGCTATTGGGAAGTTGGGGATGAAAACGCTTACCGCTATTTTATACTCATAGAGACTTGGGGTAAATGCACACGAATTAAATACAATTTTGATGAAGGTCTTCTTAGGGTTAATGGTCGCTGGACGCTCATTAAAGACGGCTTACAGATTACTTTTAATGATGGGTATAAAGATACGATCAGATTGACGGAAAAAGGCATCGAGAAAGCTACTTTTTCTCCTGAATCTTCGATAACCGGAATTCCCCTTAGTATCTCCTCTGCTAAAAAAGTACATGAGTCTACAATGCAAGAGTGGCTGGAGCTTATGCGTAAGCAAGATGAACTTGCGTGGAATGATCAAAATAACTGAGTAGGTTTTTAAACTTACCAGTCTATCCGACCACTTGACAGGGCAGCATCGCACCATCACGCATGCCATGAATTATTTTTTTATCTGCGGGACAAAATGTAGCAAGTATTCCTGCCATTTTTGTTTTATTTTCCTTAACAAAATAATAAGGGCTCAGACGAAGTCGGCCTTCATTTTCTTCGATTTCATTCGGACCCCTATAGAGAGTGTGTTTCAGGCGTTTGGGTTTATGATATTCCTGCAGCACATAAAGATTGCGTTCGCTGGAATTGAGCGCATTAGAAATCCCCTTTTGCCAGTCAGCGGCTGAAACGTCACTACCGAGCAATACGCTGCGTGCACCCCAGGCCTCTTCATGAAACCCGCTCATCTTTATAATTAAATTGCGCTCTTTTTGCGAAGCGTCCCCCAGTTGCTCCCAATGGGTCATAGGTTTTCCACCGATGTAAGGCGCATCTAACACGGCATTGGGAGGGAGATCTACCGGATCCATTATCCATGAATTAGGTATGATTTTTCGTAATAATTTGAATGAAGATTTAGAGAGGTTTTCACGCCAGAATTCCTCAAGCAAATGATGATGAAATAGTGCAAGGGTTAATTTCTCCTCTTGAAAATGTCTCATCGGAGGTGTGACCACGAGTTGTGAATCCTCCCAGGCTTCCAGGATGTATTCCGCAAGGGGTACATTCGCGAGGTCGAACAGCTCCCAAAAACGGTAGATAACATCTATCTTTTCCGGATTGCCATCGACAGACGCACAAAGCGTATTTCCCAAAGGCATAATTTCACTGTGGTGAAAGCAATATACACGTTTTCCCCTTTGCTGGAGCATTTCAGCTAACCATTGCATTTCCGGCCGATAAGTGTTGGCTTCGTCGCTGACAAGAATGGCAATAAGGGGTAAATTTTTATTTTCTGCCCGCGAAGCTAATGCTTCATAGAAAGCGATGATCATACTTTCTGCATCCGCATCGCCAACAAGCTTAATTCCCTCCCGGTAGTAAAGCTGAGCGAGAAAGGCAGTTAAGCCAATACCCCCGGGAACGGAATCAATTTCTGTAAGTGCGAAACCATCGTCTGTCAAAAGTAAGTCTGGACGAATAACGAGGGGGGTTTCTCCACGCAAGCGTTTGGAACGCGCATGATTAATTAATTTTTCTGGTTTACCGCGATCGAGATATCCCGCTACCCACGGTGCTTTAAGCGATTTATTGCGCAATAGATTCTTATCTTCGACCGATCTTAAATAGAGTATCTCAAGCACACGATAGAACTCCAAACAAGCTACTCCGATTTCATCTATCTGGGCGACATCATCTAAGGTAAGCGGAAAAGGTTCAGGTGACAACTTCCAGGTCTTATCCTCGAATAAAGGTTGTCGCTCTAAGGCAGCAAGAATCTCACTATAACTTAGCACTGTCGCTTCCATCGATATATTAATCTATTTAATTATCTGATACTTTAATACGAGAGGTGGGACAACCAGCCCGCAGCCAGGCATTGACAAATTGATCTATATCACCATCCATCACGGCCTGTATATTGGATGTGTCTACACTGGTGCGTAAATCTTTTACCATCTGATAAGGTTGAAATACATAACTGCGTATTTGATTACCCCAGCCGATTTCGTTTTTTTCTCCATAAAATTTATCGCGTTCCGCACGTTTTTCATCCTCCATCTTTTCGAAAATACGTGATTTAAGTACTTTTAATGCAGTCGCCTTATTTTTGTATTGCGAGCGTTCATTTTGACAGGCGACAAATATACCTGTAGGCAAATGAGTGATGCGCACCGCGGTATCAGATTTATTGACATGTTGACCACCCTTCCCACTCGAACGGTAGGTATCAACACGTAAATCATCATCTTTAAATTCAATATCAACATCATCTTCTATTTCCGCTATCACATCGACCGCGCAAAAGGATGTGTGTCGGCGACTATTCGAGTCAAAGGGACTAATGCGGACCAGACGATGCACTCCGCGCTCAGCCTTTGCATAGCCGTAAGCGAATTCACCCTGAATATGCATGGAAACCCGGCTGATGCCCGCTTCTTCACCTGCCTGAAGATCCTGAATCGTCACATTAAACCCTCGACGTTCACACCAGCGGGTATACATGCGCAACAGCATTTCCGCCCAATCACAGGATTCAGTTCCGCCCGCACCCGCATGTATACTTATAATAGCGTTAGATTTATCATGAGGCCCACTTAAAAATGATTTTATCTCCAAGTCATCGATATCCCCGGCAAGCTTTTCAGTAATTGGTTCAATTTCACTTAACAATTCCTGCGCTTCTTCAGCTGATGCTTCCGATACAAGCTCCTCTATCGCTGTGAGATCTGCCAACTTTTTACGAAACTCGATAACAGGATTAATCAACTGCTTCATCTGACTTATTTGAGATGCCTTCTTTTGAGCATTTTCGTGGTTGTCCCAAAAAGCAGGTTGACCCATCTCTACTTCGATATCCGCTATTTCACCAAGCTTAACATCGGCGTCAAAGATACCTCCATAGGTAACCCGCCCGCCGGTTTATTTCTTCAATTTTGGAACGTATCTCGGTATCCAGTATCATCTTTAATAAAAATATAAGTAATTCAGAATGAACTTAAGAAGAGGATTTTCAAGTTTTATAAATTCTAACTCTCATACATAGGGCATCGATAGATGATGCAAACAGAGACGAAGACTATATTAATCTTCTTATAAATAGCGCCCCATTATTCAATTGAATTTAATTCTGCTCTTCCTCTGAGCGTATATTTTTTCTGTCCCATCTCTCCACCCAAAATAAGACTTGCTGGATAGGTGACGATCATGTTCACACTTAAACAAAAAAACTGGTAATAAATAAAATGAACCTCAGTGCCATGTTGCAACCAGAGTGTTGCAGGTATAGCGACTATTACTCCCATAATCCATCCCCGAAAACTTGCTCTTTGCGTAAAAATACCGAGGAGAAAAAATCCAAGTATTGGCCCGGAAAAAAGACTCATGAGCGTGCCGGCAGATCGCATAATTTCTCCTATTGTCGTAATATAACAGGCAACGACGACCGCTACCGCACCCAGAATAATCGTTAGAATACGCGCTAACTGCACGTCTTGATGTTCAGTCCTCGCTACACGGCGCAAGGGTCGAACAAAATCGTTAACGATGACGGTAGAGATCGAATTAATTCCCGAATCCATACTCGACATCGCTGCGGCAAAAATAGCTGTGATCAGAAGCCCCGATACGCCGTTAGGAAGGTTTTGTATTATGAAAAAAGGGAGCACCCTATCGCCTTCCATTCCGGTGGATACTTGCTCAGGGAAACTAGTGTAATAAGCAAACAAACCTATCCCCATAAACATCAACATACCTATAACCGTAAGATCAATGAATGAATTAAAAATGGCAGCCTTTACCATTCCGCTGAATTTCTTTGTCGATAATAGCCTTTGCACAGTCACCTGGTCTATTCCGTAATCTTGAAATAAACCGATAAATGTAGTGATCGCTATAGCCGTTGCACTCATTTCAAATAGATTGATCTTCCAAGTAAAAACATTCAGATGGTCTGTCTCTCCAGCGATTCTCATGATCCCGCTCCACCCATCTGGTACGGCGTAAAGCAGACTCACCGACACCCAAATTGCGCCGCCCACGAGGAGGATAAATTGAATAGCATCAGTCCATAAAACAGCGGACAGGCCACCGAGAACGGTATAGGTGGTGGCGAGAACGCCCATGAGAAGAATAGCGATATAAAGATTAACTCCGGTCACAACCGATAGAGCTAGAGCTGGAGAATAAATGACAACGCCTAACCAGGATAAACGCAGCAGGACAAACAATCCGGATACCGCATAGCGGCCGGGGTTCCCGTAGCGAACACCGATATATTCGTATGTTGTCGTTACGTGAAGACGTCGATAAAAAGGAAAAAAAAGATAAATAAAAAAAGGAGCCGCGAGGACACTTACTACTCCTAAAGCAATATGAGAGATGTTTTCTCTATACGCCAGTCCCGGTAATCCAATAAATGAAGCCGCGCTCGTAAGTGAGGCAAACATACTCATGGCGACAATAATCCATGGCATTTTTCTTCCCGCGAGGAAGTAGTCTTCCGTCGTCTTCTGCTTACCCGCCAGCCACAGTCCGATACCGAACATCACGGTAAGATAAACGAAACAAATAATGTAGTTAAGCGCGCTGAATGAGGGCGATTCTTCTATCATAACCGAAATTTAATTATTCTTCTTATAAACTTTTTCCGGATCAAAGACTTTTTCTTTTTCGACGAAATCTAATTTGAAATCCGTGTTTTCAGATAGATCTTCCAATCCCCGGAAAAAGCAGGAACGATAGCCAAGGTGACACGAGGCACCGCCATCGATTTTTACCTTAATTAGAATACAATCCTGATCGCAATCAATTTGCAGGCTGACAATACGTTGAAAGTTACCCGATTGCTCTCCTTTCTTCCAAAGTTTTTTTCGTGAGCGAGAATAATAGTGCGCTAACCCGGTACTGATGGACGCCTGTAAAGCGGTGTCATTCATGTAGGCAAACATTAGGATTTCGTTGGTCTCCGCATCTTGTGCGATGCAGGGAATGAGACCTTTCTCATCGAATTTCGGTTGGAGCAATTCGCCCTCCTCAATCTCTTCGATGCTCCCACGTGCAGGAAATGTTTTATCTTCTGTCATAGCATTTCAATATTAGTTTAAAAATTTACGATCGACACTCAGAACTTCGCTCCCGCGACACCCTATCTAAGCAACGCAAGACACGCAAAATACACAAGAAAGAAAACAAGTGCGATACTAAAGAATTAAGACCGTTGGATGGATACACTCCTCTGCATCCGCATTATATAACTTAAATGAATATTATATTTTATAACCGTTAGGAACAATCCGCAATCAGTTCACTCAATCGTTAATTCTTCAACCGCGACCGTAATCGCATCGCCGTCCTCGTTGGCGAAGGTGGCGTCAATACTCAGTGTCGGCTGTGGAGTATTATCCGATTTAAAATTATTCTGCGTAATCAGGGTCTCAAATCCAGTGGTCGTTGATCCGCTCTCTGCCACGACAACCGCTGCGCCGTTTGTCTGTGACAGATCACCGCCCGTAATCCTCAACCCGGGATTTCCGGCGGCAACAGTGAAAGATCCCTCACCGAACAGGAGATGCGGCACCGCATCACCACTGGCGTCGATATCCCCTATCGTTAAGCGTACCGCAATCGGTACCCCGCGCGCGTCGACGCCGGTCTTGCCGGTGCTTCCGCTGAATGCGGCATTAGACAACTGCATGCCGCCCATGCCCGTGGAATTTACAACTTCCACCAGGGTCACGTCCGCTTGTGCGTCATAGACCTGCCCTTCGGGGAAGAGCGCCTGGTTCACAGCGTTAATGGATCCGACGGTAAAGATACTGAAGAAGGTATTGGTGTTCGCTCCATCGATGACCACGCTCGGTTTGCCCGTCACGTACTCGACTGTCTGGTTGTAGCGAGGGGGAATCGCTGGGGGCAGGAAGGTGGCAGGGTCCAGGGTGACGGTAAATGTACCTGCACCTGAGAACTCAACCTGCACAATGTCCTCGGTTTCATCCATGAAGGAGACGCGGGTTATCTGATTAGGTCTTGCCTGCAGTCGTATGGATTCTCCGGTGAGTAATATCTGGTCGAATACATTACCGTTGGGGTGCTGAATGTTTTCACCCGCAATATCACCCGTGCCTTCCAGAACAAGAGGAACAGCTGGCACTGCTACGGTGATCACTGCAGTCTCACTGTTTGCACTTCCTCCAGCATTGCTAACCTGTGCCCAGAAGTTTGTGCTCACGGTTAGAGCGCCGGTTGTTAAACTGCTGGTGGTGGCACCGGCCACGGGGTTGGCAGTATCGCCGCTGTTGCCAGTATACCACTGGTAAGTCAGATCATCCCCGCTGGCCGCTACAGTTAATAATATTGCCGTTCCGGACTGAACTTCCTGGCTTATCGGTTGGGTAGTAATGGTTGGACCTTGAACTGGAGGTGGTCCCTCTGAACCGCTACCGGGAGCACCGATAGGGGTATACCCGATGTCGTCAATTCCGATGCTATCAACATCACCTGTCGAAGAGGTGATCGTCCTGTTTGTGTAATGTAAACTTCCAATGCCGCCTGGGGCACCTAATTCCACCGCATTGAAATCGAAATAAGTAAATGGTTCCGTTAATGTAATGCTTACATTCATGCCGATATCATCAGTCGCAGTAAGCAAGTTGCCTTCTGTATCGAAGATTTCAATAAAGCCGTCATCCTCAAAAAAAATGGCAGCGTAAAACTGTACCTGAGCAACCGGGGTTTCAAATTCAATGACTCCTGTAATCTCTTGAACCGGCTGGCCAGAGATTTCTTGCTGGACAATTGCCCAATGCGCACTACCACCCGGTATCGAGTGATTATAAGCAGGTAATCCCCCCGTGATGACACCACCAGTAAAGTGCGCGGTATAAGGAGGAAAACCAATCGTAAAATCCGTATTACTATTCGGGAATATGAATTCAGCGCGTTCCTCAGCAAACCCAAAATCTTCAAAAATTGTATTATCTGGCGGCCCTTCAACGTATGTAAATCCCAGGTCATCGATCGCTATTTGTCCTCCGGGATTGACAATTTTTAATTCTATAATCCCATTCGTCCAATTTATATCCGTCAAATCCTGGATATCTCCACTGAAGGAGACGAAACTTTGAAGGCCTGGACTGGTCGGCAATCCGTTGACGACACCTTGTTGATTTAAAACACGAAAATGTCTTTCTCTAAGTTCGATCCTTCCCCCTCCCAGCGTATCGACCGCATAGAACTGAAGCTGGTTCACCCCTCTTTCAAATAATATTTTATGATCAGTCACACTCGGATCGACAACCAGGGCTCGACTCCCTGAACGGGCAAGCCCTGGATCTACATCCTGCAAGATGAATCCAATCACCCGGATCGAAAATGGCGCCTCCCCGATTATAAATTCTGGTCCATCAGCGGTTACATTTTCAAAATCGAAAAAAGCTTCAAGTGATTCAGGCTGAGCCGACAAATGGGCCGTCAATACAATCAAGATAATTATCGTATTCAAAAATTTATAGTTACTCATATGGGATCCCTTTTCTGCATTAAATAATGCTTATTTTTACTAAAAAATGAATGGGATTTTATTAACACACAGTATTTTTTTGGCAATAATTTGTTACTAAAAATATCAATATTACGTTCACGTAAATTCAATACTGTTTATATTCTAGGGTTTAAGGATTTAACATAGCTGGAGGGACGCACTCCGTTGCGTCCGAGCTCTATTACGAATACTTATTTAAAAATGTAAATTTAAAAACTTCATGGAATTGAAACTGTCGTCCCACAGTTATTGGGATGCATAATGACAAAACAGGCGGAACGCGCTCCCTGGCACGTTGGAGAAAGTCGTAAGTGAATTAGCGTAGCGCCGAAGCTACCGATGACAGTACCCAGACATCTTACATTCCAGGGTGATATCAATACGTGATCGACAATCCCCTGGATTGCTTCGGTCGGTTTTACACCCTCGCAATGACAATTTAAAATCTCTTTTTGTGTCTCTTGTTCTTTATATGGCTATTCCCTATCGAAAATCAGTAATCGACATCATTCAATCGTCAGCTCTTCAACGGCAATCGTAATCGCATCACCATCTTCGTTGGCGAAGGTGGCGTCGATGGTCAGTGTCGGTTGTGGGGTGTTGTCGGATTTAAAGTTGTTCTGCGTGATCAGGGTTTCAAAACCGGTCGTTGTCGATCCACTCTCCGCGACGACGACCGCGGCACCGTTTGTCTGTAATAAGTCTCCACCGGTTATTCTCAATCCGGGGTTGCCCGCGGGTACCGTGAAGGAACCTGATCCAAATAGTAAATGTGGCACCGCATCGCCACTGGCAGTGATGTCACCTACGGTTAAGCGTACCGAGATTGGTACCCCTCGCGCATCGATACCGACCTTGCCCGTGCTTCCACTAAACGCGGCGTTCGACAGCTGCATGCCGCCCATGCCCGTGGAATTTACAACTTCTACCAAAGTTACGTCCGCCTGTGCGTCATAGATCTGTCCCTCGGGAAAGAGTGCCTGGTTCACCGCGTTAATCGATCCTACAGTGAAGATGCTGAAGAAGGTATTAGCGTCTGCTCCGTCGATGACTACGCTCGGTTTACCAGTCACGTACTCCACGGCCTGGTTGTAGCGTGGGGGGATGGCCGGGGGCAGGAAGGTGATCGGATCCAGGGTGACGGTAAATGTACCTGCGCCTGAGAACTCAACCTGCACAATGTCCTCGTTTACATCCATGAAAGAGACGCGAGTTATCTGATTAGGTCTTGCCTGAAGCTGGATGGACTCTCCGGTTAACAAAATCTGATCAAATACATTACCGTTGGGATGCTGGATATTTTCACCTGCGATATCGCCCGAGCCGTCGAGGACGAGGGGAACAGCCGGCGCCGCTACCGTAATCACTGCAGTATCACTGTTGGCACTACCTCCGGCATTGCTTACCTGTGCCCAGAAGTTAGTGCTCACAGTGAGTGCACCGGTAGTTAAACTGCTGCCGGTGGCCCCCGCGACGGGGTTGGCAGTATCCCCACTGTTTCCGGTAAACCACTGGTAAGTAAGATCCTCACCGCTGGCTGCGACTGTTAATGCGATTGCCGTACCGGATGCTACTTCCTGGCTCGCTGGTTGCGTGGTGATAGCGGGTGCTTGATCAGGAGGCGGTCCCTCTGAACCACTTCCGGGGGCTCCGATCGGGGTAAACCCGATATCATCAAGACTTATTTGAGGAATACTGCCGGTATCCCCGATAAAGGGGGTATTTGTATAGTGAACACTTCCAATTCCACCGGGGGCTCCCAGTTCCGCCGCATTGAAATCGAAATAGGTAAATTCTCCCATATAGCCAATATTTATATTTAGCGGGATGTCATCAGTCATCGTAAGCAGGTTACCCTCGGTATCGAAAACTTCAATGACACCATCGTTTTCAAAAAATACCGCAGCATAGAATTGTACCCTGGCAACAGGGGTTTCAAAGACAATCATCCCCACGGCTGGATCTGGGGTCTGGTTTGACGTCGTATCATTTACTATCGACCACGACCCTGGACCTGTTTCTAAAGGATTTGTATGTTCAAAAGTAAACAGAGGGAAATCGGTGGGTGCAACAATGCCGCCGGTAAAGGTAGCAGAATAAGGAGATACGCCTAAAGTAAAATTGGATCGTTTAGAAAAATCTTTAAAAATCGGGTGATTGGTTAAATCTGCAAAATCCTCAAACACTGTATTATCCGGTGGTCCTTCGACGTAGGTAAATCCCAAGTCATCGATGGCGACTTGCCCACTTGGATTGACAAGCTTAATTTCCTTTATTCCATTCGTAAAATTAAGATCCGTTAAATCCTGGATATCTCCGCTGAAAGAGACAAAACTTTGCAGACCGTGCGTGGTCGGCAAACCGTTGACGACACCTTCATTAGCCAAAAATATAAAATTTTTATCTCTGAGTTCAATTCTACTACCGCCCAAGGTGTCGACGGCGTAAAACTGAAGCAGGTTGACGCCTCTTTCGAATAAAATTTTATGTTCAGGAGCGGCGGGATCAATGACCAGAGCCCGATTACCTGAGTTTGCAAGAGATGGATCCGCTACATCTTGTAATGTATAGCCAATGACCCGGACGGTAAAAGGTGATACACCGATCGTGAAGTCCGATCCTTCACCTGTGACATTTTCAAAATCGTAAAAAGTATCGAGCGATTCAGGCTGTGCAATTAGAATAGTTGAAACACTATATAATACTAGGATTAATGACAAAACGAGCGTATTTTTCATGATGGTATTCCTGTAACTTTTTAGATTATATATGGAAGAGTTAGAGGATAGTTATTCTTTTATTATAGATACCTCTAATTAATCTAAATTATATTATAATTCAAGTAACGAGCGCATAGTCATATATACTTTTATTTTATTAGTTATCCACTATTTATATTCATTTCCGCTATAAATCTCTATAGAACTTACAATTCAGAATGCTGACTGAAAAACAGCTCTCTTATTACCGGGAAAATGGCTATGTCATACCTGACTATCGCTTACCGGATTCAATCTTGAGTGAGATAAGTAACGCCCACAATCATCTTATAGAACACCAACCCCAATTCATTGACTTCTGTTCGACCTTATTGGCATCTGACATGGTTTTTCTTAATTTTGCACGGAATACAGAAATTCTCAATTGCGTGTCACAACTTCTAGGTGATGACATTATCCTCTGGAACGAAAGCTTTTTCGCCAAGCCAGCAAAGACCGGGAGTACCACACCCTGGCACCAGGACGGCGAATATTGGCCTATTCGACCGCTTGCTACTTGCACCGTGTGGATCGCAGTGGACGATTCTAACACTGAAAACGGTTGTTTGCGTGTCATCCCCGGTTCACATAAAGACAAGCGTTTACTAGAACATGAACTCAATGAAGACCCGGACTTAAGTTTACCCCTTGAGCTAAAAAAATCTGAATTTGATGAGAAGCAAGCACATGACATCATTCTCGAAGCAGGTCAGATGTCGATTCACGATGTTTACCTCGCACATGGATCGAAAGCCAACAGATCAAATAAGTCGCGACGCGGTTTAACCCTCAGGTTCATGCCTTCCACATCCATTTACGATCGCGATATTGAGCGCCAGAACAGGCAAAACGGTACATCGACAGCTCCTGAGCGATCGCTTTTTCTTATGCGCGGCGTCGATCGTTCCGGTAAGAATGATTTTCGTGTGCGTATATAAAGGGTGAATTATTCAAAATCACTACTACCTCCTTGGCGCAACCTGATATGATCACGATCGGCTTCCTCATCATAGCTATTTTATATGCGTCCAATAACAAATGAAAAACAACGATTGCCGGATCACTCCAAAGTCCCCGGAACGGTAATTACTCACAGCCCAGCCAGTAGCCAGGCTTTCATCGGGTCCCCTACCCTGATTGTACTTCCTAATGGTAATTACGTCGCTGCTCATGACCTTTTTGGACCCGGGACGGAATACAATGAAATGGCCGTCTTCGGCTCTGTCGACAGAGGGGAAAACTGGAAACAGCTTTCCCGTTTTAAAGGGCAGTGGTGGTCCACTCTTTTCATTCATAATGACGCTCTCTATCTCATAGGCACCAGTCGCGAATATGGTGACGTCGTCATTCGCAGATCCGAGGATGGAGGAAAAACATGGACGGACCCCAAAGATGGAAATACAGGGCTCATCCGGAACGACGCCCATTATCATTGCGCACCGGTACCCCTATTGATTCATAACAGAAGAATCTGGCGCGCTTATGAGTTGGCGGAAGGCGAGCGTCCCCAGTGGTCGGTGCTGGTTTTTTCGATCGCCTTGGATGCAGATCTACTCATAGCTGATAACTGGCGCGTGAGCAATCCGCTCCGCTATGACTGGCCCGGTTCCAAGTGGATCGAATGGATCGAGGGAAATATCGTTTTAACCCCAGAGGGAAAGCTCGTCGACATATTGCGCGCCAATGGGGAGGGAGGCGACAAAGCGGCAATCGTGCACATAACGGATGACGGGGTGAATCTCTCTCACGACCGCGACAAGGACATCATTTACTTTCCGGGAGGCAGTTCAAAGTTCACCATCCGCTATGACGAAAAGACTTCCCGTTACTGGTCCATCGGAAGCAAGCAGACCAATCCCAAAGCTTACCGTAATATACTCGTCCTCACTTCATCTGCCGATCTATGGAACTGGAAGGTCGAAGCGATACTTTTCCAGCACCCCGACGAGGTGTATTACGCCTGGCAGTATGTGGACTGGTTATTTGAGGATGATGATATCATCGCGGTCTCGAGAACAGCTTACGACGATGGGCTTGGCGGTGCGTCTGCAGCCCATGATGCTAACTACCTTACTTTTCATCGTATTAACAATTTCCGTAAAATTTAAACGACCGGGTTTTCTTTCCGTCTTGACATACCATGGATAATAAAAGATTTCCACATTTATTGATGAGACGTATCATCAACAGTCTGACATTATTTATTGCATTTTATTTTTGATGATCAGACCATTGATCAGCATCATTATTCTCTCGGGTCGGTAGCTCAATTGGTAGAGCAGTGGCCTTTTAAGCCATTGGTTCCGGGTTCAAGTCCCGGCCGGCCTACCAGTTAAACATGATTTAATGAACAGCCTGTCGGGATCTGCGTCTAGCAGTTATAGTTTATTATCCCCTATGCCAAAGAAAACCTATCTGGTTTTAAAAGCTAATTTAAAGGGAACGAGCGGATTTCCACTCCGGTCCTTGAAGTTTTGAAATTTTTCACTGTTCAGCCAAATTACATACTCTTTGTTGGGCTCTAATTTTACGGGTAAAATGTTGGTCGTATAATTTTCCGTATAATGCGGATCCCCTCTCATCGTTGGGAATTCACTTATCTTCGTGTATGCCCACGACCAGTTCCCATCCATCATCGCTTCATTAAAGGTGACGGATAATTCATTTACCGAGGGGTCAACATCCTGGCTCCCGTTCTCGGGGAAGGTATTGACAACATAAGGCGCTGAATTGTCTTTTTCACCACAACCTGTGAGAATTATTACCAACGCCAATATTAAAAATAATAAACTATTTTCTTTCATATTAAAAACGCCTTTCATAAAGCAATTAGATACCTGGTGTTTAATTTAACACTATCAGTAATTGATGTGAATTGATAAATAGATACTTATAATTACACTTAATTTTATCATCTTCTCCAAAACAAACAATCGGGTTAAGACAAGTTACTCACGAGGATATTATTTTGCTAGCTTAAATAAATTCATTAATTCAGTCTGTTCTTAGTTTGTATAGAGAGAGTTCAATCAAAAAATTATACCGCCACTTTTATAAGCTAACTGATACATGATTAATTTCTATCCCGGGCTTTTTTTCAAATGAGGTTTTGGTTCTCGATAATCAGCTGTCTTTTTCTAACCAGTTATGCCTTCGGAGCGGAAAGTGAATCACTGTCCGAATTAAAAGCGCGCGCGGATAATGGAGAGGCTGAAGCTCAATTCATGTTAGGGATAAAATATGAAAAAGGGGAAGGAGTAAGACAAGACTATGCTGAAGCCGTCAAATGGTATCAAAAAGCGGCCGAACAAGATTTTGCGGGCGCTCAAAACAACCTGGGTTGGATGTACGCCAAAGGGCTCGGCGTTGAGCAAGATTCTGATGAGACTCTCAAGTGGTACCGCAAGGCGGCTGATCAAGGTGACGTACGAGCGCAAACTAACCTGGGATGGATGTATGTTAAGGGCATCGGTGTAGGCGAAGATTATAATGAAGCGTATAAATGGTACCGCAAAGCGGCCTTAACAGGATTTCAAGATGCCCAGACCACACTGGGAATGATGTACGCAAAGGGATTGGGGGGCGAACGCGATTATGAAAAATCACGTATGTGGTATCGCAAGGCGGCCGAACAGGGATCCGCCCAGGCGCAAACCAATCTTGGAGTAATTTACAATCTGGGAAAAGGAGTACCACAAGATTACGCCCAGGCGGTTAAATGGTACCAAAAAGCGGCTGACCAGGGTTTCGCCCAAGCCCAATTTAATCTTGGGTTAATGTACATTGATGGCGATGGAGTGGAACTGAATTATTTCGAAGCGATCAAGTGGATTCGAAAAGCCACTGAACAGGGAGATGTTGAAGCAGTTTTCCTCATGGGATGGATGCATGAAATGGGTCATGGAGTGCCCCAGGATTATGCCCAGGCTGTTAAGTGGTACCACAAGGCAGCTGAAGAGGAACATGTTCCCGCTCGAAATCATCTCGATAGGGTCATAAATTTTTTTCGCGATTCGGCTAATGAAAAGGACAAATTTGGTCAGTATAATCTTGGGTTAGTGTACCAAAATGGAATAGGTGTAGATCAAAGTGATACCGAAGCCTTCCAGTGGTATCAGAAGGCTGCTGATCAAGGTTACACCCCTGCACAATACAGACTTGGAACAATGTATGCCAAAGGCCTGGGGACACGACAAAACAATAAGAAGGCAGCAAAATGGTTTCGCAATGCTGCTGATAAGGGATTCACTGAAGCTCAATACGACCTCGGTCTAATGTATGAAAAGGGCCAGGGCGTCGCTCAGGATTCAATATGGGCTTATACCTGGTTGAGCCTCGCTGCAGCAGAGCTTGTCAGCAGCCAGAATGATTTGGACCGTCTAAAGTTATCCATGAACGAAAAGCAAATCAGTGAGGCGGAAACCCGAATAACAGATTGGCGATTAACGAATAGCCACAAAATGCACAAAAAATAATTTTAGAGATAAAATGTATTGGCCACAACCGAGCCGCGCAACTGTGGGACGCGAACCTACAAAAACACAAGATTCACAAGAAAAAGAGCGCCCATAAAGTCTATCATTGCACAGATTAAATTGATTATTGGGATATTTTCTAAATGGAGGAATGTCGGGATTCGCCTCTCTGAAATATTTTCAATTTTTACGCACCTAATCTCAACATCCCTGTCTATCCGCGTTATCCGCGGTTACAAAGACACATTTCTCAACCTCAAAGCATTGAGGACAACGGAGAGAGAGCTCATACTCATTACCGCACCGGCGATCATCGGATTTAAAAGAAATCCGAAAAATGGATAAAGAATGCCAGCGGCAATGGGAATACTTAACGCATTATAGAAAAAAGCGAAAAATAAGTTTTGCCGAATATTGCGCAGGGTAAAGCGACTGATTCGAAACGCTTTTTCAATCCCACTCAGATCTCCCTCCAACAAGGTAATTCCAGCGCTCTCAATCGCAATGTCGGAACCTTTTCCCATCGCAATACCAACATCAGCTTCAGTTAAAGCCGGCGCATCATTCACCCCATCTCCAGCCATTGCTACTTTCAGATGCTGACCCTTCATTTTCTTTACAAATGTGTTTTTCTCTTCCGGGACAAGATCACCATAATATTCATCAATGCCCAATTCTTCAGCCGTTGCCTTTGCCGCACCCTTGCTATCACCGGACAAGATAATAAGCTTCAGCCCCATGGCATGAAGATTTTTAACAACCCCTCTCGTCCCTTTTTTAATTGGATCGGATAAAGCCAGGTAACCCGCTAAAACACCATCGACCGCGATTAACGCGCAGCTGCGCCCCGCTTCACTGAGCACGTTAATCTCTTGCCTTACATTATTTGGAATATCAACACCACTTTCGTTCAACCATGAAACTTTCCCAATGTGAATTTTTCTATCATCAATAACACCTTCGATACCGCCACCGGGGACTGATGCTATAGCTTCAGCGTTCAGCAGTATTATTTTTTTCTCCGCTGTTGCATCAACGATGGCTACCCCTAAAGGGTGCGCGCTGTTTTTCTCCAAGGTAGCGGCGTATTGTAGTATCTCGTTTTCTTCCCAGGGATCTAATGCATTAATCTCAACTACACGTGGCCGTCCCTCGGTTAGCGTTCCTGTTTTATCCAGAAGTAGTGACTGCACCCCGCTTAGAGTTTCAAGGGCAATAGCGTCTTTAATGAAAACTCCTGCCTGTGCGCCCCGCCCCACTCCGACCGTAATCGACAATGGCGTAGCCAACCCAAGTGCACAGGGGCAGGCGATGATCAATACAGAAACGGCATTGACGAGCGCGTAGCTCAACCGAGGTTCAGGTCCCCACACTATCCAAATTATAAATGTAATGAAAGCAATGGCGATAACCGCGGGGACAAAGAAAGCTGATACCCTGTCCGCGACACGCTGGATGGGGGCCTGGCTTTTCTGAGCTTTTGAAACAAGATCGATAATACGTGCTAAAACCGTTTCTGCGCCTACCCTCTCTGCCTTCATAATAAAGGCGCCTTCATTATTTATCGTCCCTCCTATTACTGCATCTCCCACCGTTTTATCTACGGGAATGGATTCACCGCTGATCATCGATTCGGTAATAGAACTGCTCCCTTTCACGATAGTACCATCGACGGGTATTTTATCCCCCGGACGGACACGCAAACGATCATTTATTTTTACAAGATCGAGGGAAACGATCTGATCTCCGCTTTTTTCCACACGGCAGGCTACTTTCGGCGACTGGTCTAATAAACTGCGGATTGCATCCCCTGTTTTATCACTCGCCCGCGCTTCCAGTATTTGCCCGAAAAGGACGAGTGTTATAATGACCGCAGCGGATTCAAAATAAATGGGTAACATGCCATCACTTCCAACTAACGGTGGAAAAATACCGGGAACGACAATGGCCAAAAAACTGAAAAGATAAGCGGTACCTGTCCCGATTGAGATCAAGGTCCACATGTTGAAATCCACCTTGATAAAAGATTGCCAGCCCCACTTAAAAAATGGCAATCCCGCCCAGCAGATCACTGGTGTTGAAAGTATTAATTGCAGCCATAAAATTATTTTCTCCGGAAGTACTGCCTTAAAATTTATAAACGGAATCATCTCCGCCATAGCTAAGACCAGAACAGGGATCGTGAAGATTAAAGCTATCCAGAATCGTGGTACTAAATGGATGGAAGTATATGAATCAGCATGGCAAGAATCGTCCCCCACTTCGTCACTTACTTTTGAATCTTCAGCTATAGCCATATCCTTCCCATTTAAGTAAGATTCAGAATTGTTTTAAGACACCATGCCACATCAATTAGTCACATTTGGATCTATTTCGCACCTATACCGTATTAAAATAACCCACAATTAGCTACATTCACCCCATGAAGGAGTTATATTTACCCGCTTTATCCGGGTAATAAGACTTCGTGATAAAGATTATTCGATAATACTATCGATCGTTAGCTTTATCTGGATCCTTATAGGCTTTACCCGTAAGGGTAACAATAAATTTTTTCATCGCCGGTGTTAAAACACGACCTTTTCTATGTAGAATAGCAAGTGGCCGGACAATCTTTTTCCCTTTAATATGGACGGCATTAAGCAAACGCTGACTAACTTCCTGTTTTACGGTCGCGAGTGGAAGAATTGCTATACCTGCATCGATTTCTACGGCGCGTTTAACTGTCTCAATATTGTCAAATTCCATCACCGGATCAATTTCTACTTTGTTCTCTTTAAATAACTGGTCGATTGCTTTCCGGGTTGGAATATCCGATTCAAAATTAACCAGTTTTTGACCCGTCAATTCCTTAATATCCACTCCCTCTTTTTTCGCGAAGGGGTGTTGTGGATTGCAGATAACCGCTAACCGGTCTTCCATAAAAGGAATAATTTCCAGCTGACGCATTTTTGTCGGATAAGCAACTAAACCGAAGTCTACCGAATTATGCAGGATGTCTTCGTAAACCATGTTTGAGCGCCGGTACTCCACTCTTACATTGACTTTAGGAAATTCTTTTAAAAATTTAGTGATATATTCGGGTAATTCATGCAACCCGATACTGTAAATTGTCGAGATGTGGATCGTTCCGCTGATCACTTTTTTCATCTCCAGAAGCTCGCTATTGAGCTTTTCGTAGCGGTGGAGAATG
Organism: Opitutales bacterium; assembly: GCA_963692525.1. Classification (GTDB taxonomy): domain Bacteria; phylum Verrucomicrobiota; class Verrucomicrobiia; order Opitutales; family PNEW01; genus PNEW01. The sequence continues at coordinate 2,623,613 of OY829953.1, read as the reverse complement.
TCTTTTGAGCTGTCGTATAGCTTTTGCCCTTCCCGCGTTAAACGAAATTGCTTTTGGCTGCGATCTACAATTAACACATGAAAATGTTTTTCCATCGCCCGAAGTTGCTGACTCACCGCCGATTGGGTGATACTATTTAATTTTGCTGCGCGAGAAAAACTCTGGCTTTCAACTAAATCCGAAAATATTTTAAAATTTTCAATGTGCATGATATTGCTATATCACTATTTCTAATCATAATGCAAACATGAATACAGCATTACTAATCATAGATTCGGCCCGGATTAATGATAAATTACCCAAAATTCGAGAAATACGCTGAGCAGATAGAAAAAAAAATCGCTGAAACCTGCGCCCAGTGCGGTCGAAAACCAACCGAAGTAAAAGTTCTAGCGGTAACCAAATCACACCCCTATCAAGCGGTGGAATATGCCGAACGCTACGGATTTAAGGCTATAGGTGAAAACCTGGTCCAGGAAGCAAGTGATAAGAAGCAAAAAATAAATTCGCGTCTGCGTTGGGAATTTATCGGCCATCTACAGTCGAATAAAGCGAAATTGGCAGTCGCAACTTTTGATCGTATTCAATCCGTCGATCGTTTGAAAATACTCAACTCGCTCGATCGATTGTGCGGTGAATCAAACAAAACTCTACCTATACTATTACAGATTAATGCCGGTGAGGATCCGGCAAAATATGGAGCAACTCTCGAAGCGGCACCTGTACTTCTTGAGACCGCCCTTCAATGTAATAATCTCAAAGTCGAAGGCCTGATGACCATTGCGCCACTTAGCAGAAATCACGAGTTGGCCACAAAATGTTTCGCGCGTCTACGTTCATTGCGAGACTCGCTTGCCATAAAGTTCAGAACCCCTCTTCCCGAATTATCAATGGGAATGACAGGTGATATGACACAAGCCATAGAGGCTGGAAGTACGTTAATACGCATTGGCACTGCACTTTACGGTGAACGCGAAAATCAATAAAGTTTTTCGAATAATTTATTCGCAGACTGTTTGATATAAGTTCTCCTGCTACTTACAAATTATTTTTTATAAAATAATTTTAGATTTCTTGATTGCGAGAAACACAATTTCTGATTCACTTAAGATAATGCGATGAATAGATTAAGCAATGAACATGACGATGCTCTCATCCGACTTATGGATGACGATACACCTGTCGTTCAAGAAGCGCTGATCAAAGAGTTTAAAAGAATGGATGAAAGAGGGATCCATCTTTTACAGAAGCTTATTCATAACAACAACCGCATTCTCTCCTCCCATGCTCGTGAATTCCTTCAGAAGATTTCCGGTCATGACACGATCGCGGAGTTTTATCGATTTATAAAATCTTTAAATTACGAGCTCGAAACGGGGAGTCTTCTTCTGGACCGAACGGTATTCCCCAACGTGGATGTTGCTGAATGCTGTATCCAGATAGATGCCATCGCCGCGCGCTGCCGAGAGATTATGATCCTGCCCAGTACGCCTTGGGAAAAATGCAAAGTCTTAAACCGGGTAATATTTCACGAATTCGGATTCCGCGGAAATACCGAAAATTTCGATGACCCCCTGAACAGCTTAATCAGCCAGGTCCTGATTCGGCGCAAAGGAATACCGATCACTCTTTCCATTCTCTACATTCTTGTCGCGCAGCGCTGCGGCATTAATCTTGAACCCATCGCCATGCCAGTCAGATTTTTAGTCGGATGCTTTCTTGAAGAAGCCCCCTTTTACATCGACCCCTACGAGCGGGGAAGGTTCAAGATGGAAGAAGACCTCAATGATTTCCTCTGTAATGAGAATTTCAGCCCCAAGCCCAGCTATTTCGCACCGATCCCTGTCGGTCAGATTCTGCGCCGAAGTTGCGCTAATCTGAGTCGTCAATATACTTTAAATAATGACCCAGAGCGAGCCAGGTTATTCGCCAGTTTTGTTCGGGAGTTTGAGACAATTTATCGACGACACGCTAAGTCCTGATTGATGTCACTCACGAACGACCCCGATACTGATAGTGTCTATCGTCTGACTGACCTTGAGAACTGGAAATTTGAAGGTGTATCACTGGCCGTCATCGGTCACCCCATAGCCCATTCTGTCAGCCCCGCGATGCACAATGCCGCACTCTCTCTGATGAGTGATGATGATTCCCGTTTTTCGCACTGGCGTTATTTTAAATTTGATATTTTACCGGAAGACTTATCCTCTGCCCTTCCCTTATTTTATAAAAAAAATTTCGGCGGACTTAACCTCACCCTTCCTCATAAAGTCGACGCTGTGCCCCTGATTGCAAAAGTCGATCCTGCCGCACAACATGTCGGCGCTGTCAATACTCTTCATTGGCAGGACGATGGCTATCACGGTTACAATACAGATGGTTACGGTCTTGAAAAAGCAATCCAACATGACCTGGATACGGAATTGAAAGAGGCAACGGTTATACTCCTCGGTGCCGGCGGCGCGGGTCGATCAGCTGCCGTTCAATGCCTTGAAGGTGAATGCGAAGCATTGTGGATCGGTAATCGCAATCAAGAACGCCTTGCAACGCTCCTCAATAGTTTGGGCACCCACCGTTCATTTAGCAAAGTAGCGGGTTTCACTCTCAGTTCCCCTCCCCCCGATTTACCTGAAACCGGATTGCTAATTAACGCCACCTCCCTGGGTTTACAAAAGGAAGATCCCTCACCGATTGACTTGGATCGCTTTGACCAATCCCTGAAAATTTACGATCTGATATATAAACCCGCTGATACTGCACTCCTGCGAGATGCCGCAAGTCGGGGAATGAAAGGTGCCCACGGTCTCACCATGCTCGTCTGGCAGGGAGCACGCTCGCTTGAAATCTGGAGCGAAGCCAGCGTCCCCACCGAGGCGATGATGAGCGCAGCACGCAAGGCATTATCTCTTTAAAGCCCTTTTCAACATTCATCTTTAACTTGACGTCATCTGAACTCTTAGTGCACATTTCACTTTTATAGTCGGGCCGTGGCGCAGTCTGGTAGCGCACTTGCATGGGGTGCAAGGGGTCGAGAGTTCGAGTCTCTCCGGCCCGACCATTTTTATAAGACGATAATCAACAATGGTTTTAATCATTTGAGCGCCGCTTTGTTTTTATTGTTATAACAAAAGTCATAACAAATTATTTTTATCAGTGATGTTATTGATACTATCCTAGAAAAGAAGTGGAATGAAATTAAGGGCCACTTCTTTTTATTAGACTTACAATTATATGTAAGCTCCAACTATTCTATTTTTTCAATTTAGCAATTTCTTCTGGCAAGTGGTTTAAGGCACTAGTAATTGGCACATTGCCAAAAATATGTTCTCCTGCTCTGCGCCCCCACAGTCGTTTAGGCTTTAAAAGCCCACAAGAGTTTGTCAGATTCCTTTCCGATCTTGGCCGCGTGAGGGCTACCCCCTCACTTCGCCAAGATCTATCATATACATCAATCCAAAACCATTAACACCCGGTAACTCTCTCACTTAAACTGGTACGAATAACGGGGTCCGATCACACCTAAAGCGACCAGGCGTGAGATCGTGAACAAAATTCAAAGCCAGTTAAAATGCGATCGTACCAAAGCGTGGTATGTAGCACGCAAGAAAAACCCGAAATTGTTTGCTGCGGCTAGAATAAGCGGATTCTGATAACGATTGAAATCAGTGGCGCTTTAGCGTTCACTGGATTGATTTGTTAGAAAATATTAATTTTTCCTAACAATAGATGCAGCCAACAGGCTTTTAGCAGGGCTATTGCCTCTAGGAATCGTTTTGATTGCGAGCTAATATTTAATAAGCATCCTCAATTGTTTGCTGCGGTTTAGCTTAAGTGGTTACTTCTCTTGATGCTTACTCTGCCAAATCCACGCCCTACGATTGGCTTCAGCGATTTGGGCTTTGGTCATGGTTTTATTAAGTCTGTCTAATTGATTCTTGCTATCGTAGTCACCTGCATTGGTAGCGATTCTATACCATTTATAAGCTTCAAGATAATCACGTGTTTCCCCTCCTGAGCCGTTTGCATATATCACGCCAAGATTGTATTGGGCATCGGTCAATCCCTGTTCTGCTGCCTTGCGATACCATTTAACCGCTTCAGTATAATCTTGAGCCACCACTTGGCCAGTGTCATACATCGCTCCAAGGTTGTATTGAGCTCGGGCGTGTCCCTGTTCAGCTGACTTTTGATAACATTTGTAGGCTTCGCTATAATCCTGAGTGACCCCTTGGCCCTCTTCATACATCGACCCAAGATGTGATTGGGCTTTGGCGTGTCCCTGTTCTGCCGCCTTGCGATACCACATGACAGCCACCGTATAATTTTGCTTTACTCCTTGACCGGTATGATACCTCACCCCAAGATGTGATTGGGCTTGTGCGTATCCCTGTTCAGCTGCTTTGCGAGTCCACTTTAAAGACTCGGCATCATTCTGCCATACTTCTTGACCTCTATGATACAACACCCCAAGGTTGTGTTGGGCTTCAGCATCACCTTCTTCTGCCCGTGCTTTTAAATCTGATAATTCGGTATTCTCTGCTTCAAGTGCAGTGCCGAGCAAAAATACGCATCCTATAATTAGGAATCGCGCTAATGAATCGATGAGTTTTTCTTTCATGGTTCTGGTTACATTAGTTTAGCCAACAGGCTTTTAGCGAGGCGTAATTGCTCGAGGATTCGTTTTGAAACTTGGAGAAGAGTTGCAGTTGCTTAGCCAATAAATTCTTCTCCATAAAACGATTCATACTTTACGTTTATTTCTAATCGTTTCATTGCGGCAATAAAGCGATCATATGTTTCACCTTCCTTTATTTCAGATTTATAAGAAATAAGTTCTTCTTCTCCTCCAGCTCTTAATGCAACATCACCTAATTCATCAGTCTCACCCAATTCATAGTAATTAATTAAATCAAAAAACGGATCTTTTATACCAAGTTTATCTAATGCTGGTTTTATCCCTGTTTTTCCTTTTTGCAGAACAGGATCACCATCAACACGACAAGATATTTTTTTAATATACGCAGGTCCTATACCGATATTCTTCATAATAAAACCTGGAGTCCCTACTTTCACTAAATTTTTATGTATTACAATGCTTGGTTTAACTGACAACTTATTGTGTTCTCGTGTTAATAGCCCTTGCCAAATAGCATTAATGAGAGCTGCAAGGGAAATTAAAATCACTGCAGCTGATAAACAAATTTATATTGGCGACATTTTTACTGCCCTAAATTTAACGTAAGCTGGTGCGTCTCATTATCTGGAATGATATAAAAGTAAACATCCGGAGCGGCCAGTCTAAAGTTGCTAAATGAAGGGTATTCTAACGTATTTAAGAGGTATCTAAACGCACTATAGCAGTGTTTGTAAGTTACTGATAAAGAATTACTTAGTTGAATATCAGTAGTTTACGGGAAATCGGTTTCTAGAGTTCGAGTCTCTCCGGCCCGACCATTTTTTTTGATCGGACTACATTCAACATCCTATCAAAATCATAACCCCCGGTCGCCATGTTCCTCCCAGAACATGTCACGCTTGGTTCCAGTCACCGAAGCACTGTAGTTTTTAGATTCTAAACAGCTTTTATTATGACAGATTGTATATACTGTGGGTTACGCCCAGGAATAACTAAAGATCATATTCCTCCAAAAGGATTCTTTCAAGAGAAAGTGCCGATAGATGCACAGTTGGTAACGGTCCCTTGTTGCGAGGAATGCAGGATTATGGATCAAAGTTCGGACGAATACATTAGAGATATAATAATTTCTGAAAAATTCACTGAACAATCGAATTACGTAAGAGAACATATATTGCCCAAGCGTGATCGCTCATTTTAAGTAACTAAGTCGCTGACCATCGTTACTTAGAGCGAGCTAGTGTTATACTATTAATCCTCGGATGTTTTAGCTTAAGTAGTTACTTCTCTTGTTATTGTAGATTCTCTTTTATCTCTAAGATATCGTCAGCGCGAACCATTACCCTTTTATACCTGTTTGGGCCTATTTTTAACTCAAGAAGAAGGAGAGAACCCATTACTGACATTCGATTAAGGTGCTGATAAGTATTGACAGCTCCTCCTCGTTTAATGGTTACAGAAACATTGTATGCACGATCTAATACTCCAAAATTACTTGACCAATCTTTGGCGATTTTCTCGTATATAGTTTGAGTAATTTGAATTTCTTTGGTAGTTTGTGTTGTAGCCTGAGCATATAAATGGCTTGATACTCCAAAACTTACCAAACCGATTAATAGTGTGATGATTGTTTTTTTCATACACTCACCTTGTTAGATCAGATGAGTGATGACAATATCATATTGAACCGCAAATACCACTAGGAAGCGTTTTGTTTACGAGGTGATGTAATATTATCCTATTAAATTAATCTATCATAATTGTCTTTTTTATTTCGACAATTTTGATACCGTTTCGAAAATAACTTGGTTGAACTACAAGTGGTCCTGCAAGATTCTCTCCATTCCTTCCAAGTAAAGCATTTACGGATCTTGATTAGTGGCCAGAGGTTTGAGTAATAATTCAAAAATAATACTTCCCGATTGGGACCGGTGAACCCTGGTGCACCTCCAAAAGACTCCCATTGATCCTGAGGCAGATCGCCATCGTGCTGAAACTTGTAATCAAAATATCTCCCGTCGACTACATCCACGGGATCAGTTGCAACCCATGAATAATCTAGGTCACTAATTAGATTGGCCGCGAGATACTCGACTGCCTATTTGTGCACTTCAGATTTAGTCATTCTAATAATACAAAAGGGGGCAGCCAAACGACTTAATCATACAGAGGCAGTGGTTTCTATGGCCCTATCGGAGACAGTTAACTGATAAGCCATAACGGGTTTACTTTTTCCCTTCAACTCTAGTAAACCCAGTGAAGAAATATCTTCTGTATCCTGATTCTGGGCAGCATAGGTTGAATCAGAAATGACTGCTGTATTGGGAGACGCTTTGCTCATAATACGTTGAGCAATATTGACGGTGTCGCCAATGATTGTCCGGTCCAGTTTTCCTACAATTCTGCTCCCCACATCGGCGATAATACAGGATCCCGTGTTGATTCCAATACGCGCTTTTGCCTCTCCTTCATTCAGTCTCGTATCATTCAACAATTTGAGGATTTCACGCGCCGCTTCTACAGCCCGGACAGGGTGATTTTCATTGTCAAAGATACAAACAATCTCATCGGCGACATATTTATCGATATACCCCCCCGAATCGACAAGCGCGACAGTCACTAAATCATAATAACGATTGAGGAAAGCTACGGTTTTATTAGGACCCAATTTTTCTGACAGGGAGGTGAAGGATACAATATCGACGAATAATACGGTAATGGATTTTTCTTCGGCTAAGGATTGGGAATCCTTATCGCCCGCGCGTCGGTAGGCTTCCGCAATTGCCATGGGATTCAAGTATTGATGCAATTGCACCTGTGTACGCTCTAATTGCTGAGCCATACTATTAAAGTCTCTTGCTAAAATACCGATTTCATCGTGCCGGTCGACTGGGACTTGGCGATTCAAATCCCCTTTAGCAATGTGCGTCATATTATTTCCTACAATTCGGAGTGGAAAAAATACCTGGCGATTTAATAATACCGCGGCAATGACAATAATGATGATGGTTCCGATAACTCCTGCGATAATCATCGCCCAACGAATAGTATTCAGTTTCTCATCCAGGCGGCCCAAAGATAATTTCAGGTTAATTCCCCCTTGTTTATTCTGAACCTGCAAGGGGGTCGTGATGCTAAGAAAACGCTGTCCGCCTGAAAAATAGTAATCGGGATGTGAAGGGGAATGTACATCAATTAAATCATCGGGGTCATCATCGCGATCGATAATGATCTTTGCTTGATTTCTATTTAGGGCGATTAAGAGGTTGGTATGCTCTTCTTCGTCCGCGGTCTCAATATTGTCAGCGATATTACTCGCCACAATATCGGATCCCTCTTCCTTAATCATCAGGATATTTATTTCGATGTCATTTACTTCACGAGCGGCAACGAGTCGATCAATGTGGCCCTGAATATCAGTAAACTTTTCCTCATCGATCAAAGGTGTTATAAATGCCTCCAGGGTATCGGATAATAAAAGGCCCTCGTGCTCCAGTTCTATCGTCGTGGCCTTTTCAAACTGGCGTAGAGTATAAACCTCTAAGAGTGTGATCGTCACACTGGTAAAAAGAATAATTAAGGCAAATACACGAAATCGAATAGAAGCTAAAAAGGATACAGAGAAATCCCGCTTGCGATTATTAATCATCTTAATCATTTGCATATACCCTATTCTAACAATGAATTAATGGCAATGAAGCACCCGCACAGATCGATTATCCTCTAAAATTCTAAAGCAATTTGAGCTGCTATCAGGTGGCTGTGATCCAGCTCGTTGTCATCATCATCAAAGACGAACCCATTTTTATAATCTCCATATAAGTAATCCACGGTAAAATTAAATAGGTTGGCAATCCGCCAAGTCACAGCTGCTCCATATTGCCACTCGGGTCGATCTTCCAATTCATCAGTATTTTCTATTCGCATCGCGAGTTGCACGGATTGAGTCGGGAAATAAGCGAACTCAATATTGTAAGATGAGGGTTTATCAGCTTCCGGATCAAATTCTTTAAACGCACGAGTGGCATGGACCATTTCCGCGGTTACTTCAAAATTGTTCATACCAATTAATGCATAGGCACTCCAGCCCGATACCCGTCGTTCATAGTTAAGAAGATCATCAAGCAGTTTTTCGTCGGTTTCTGAAAGGTCGGAAAGATAACTGCCACCAATTCTTAAAGCTTCATTCTCAGATATGTATTCAAAGCTCAGCCCCCAATCATACTCATTATAACTTCCGATTTTATCTATATTTCCTTCGAAGACAAAGCCAGATACTTCGAGTTGATCATTAAATGAGTAGTCAACGATGATTGAAGTTTTACGGATCTCACCGAATTCCAGGAGCGGACCAGTGACGAAGTGACTGTAATATTGACCAAACGGGGGAAACATACGGCCAAATTTTATGCCCCATTTCCCGAGATCTAAAGCGATCAAACCTTCATCAATTTGATCTCTAAACCGACGGTCGTATTCAGCTTCATAAATAAATTCGGCTTCCAGCCAATCGGTAAATGAAAAATCTAATCCGATCTGTACAGTCGTAACAATGTCTATATTTTCGGTCGTTTCTAAACTATTTCCGAACTTGTTTTTCTTGTATTCTTTCTCTACTTCAACAAGACCGGAAAATAACAGCCAATCTGTCAGCTGTGTTCCCAGACCTGCTTCTCGACGCTCTTCCGGACTCCGATAAATTTTGGCTTGTTGAATCGTCTCCTCGGGAGGTCCTACTTGTCCCTTATCGGCGAGCAGAGCGATGGGTAACGAGACCAAAAATAGTAATAAAATACTAAAATAATAGCTATAATGTTTTGATGGTTCTGGCGCCATATTTTATCTCTTATTTAAAAAACTTATGAGAAAAGGTCGGCGTCAAAAGCTTGTGTAACTGTGACCTAATCAGCGGATCAATGTTTCATTAATATATATTCGTCCATCAACGGGGAACCAGGAGCAAAAATTTTAATTTTCTTACTCAGCTCCTTTTAAGATTCCGCTCGCTCATGTCGCGTTGTCGGTAGTGTAATAGAAAATTCAGTTCCATCGACATCAGAACGAACAAGTGATAGCGTTCCTTGATGGACTTTGATAATTTCCAAAGCGAGGCTCAAACCGAGACCAAACCCATAGGTAACTGATTCATCAGCCGCATGCGCTTTGTAAAAGCGGTCAAAAATATGTTCGTGGTGCTGAGCGGGAATCGGCTGTCCGGTATTAAAGATTGTCATTTTAATCTCAGTCTCACTTTCGTGTAGATCACAATGAATTTTTCCATTGGGATAATTAAATCTAACAGCATTATCTAAAAGATTCAGAATAGCCTGACGCAGCAACGACTCATCAGCGGTGACTGTAATCTGGTCATCAATTTTGCCATCGATAGTAAGATTCAACCTCTCTCCAAGGATTCTCGTGTCTTCAATAATTTCTCTCACTAATACACTGAGATCTACCGGTCTACTATCCAACCTGAGATTGCCGGCATCAGACCGTGAGAGGATAAGTAAACTGTCAATAATCTGTTTCAACTTTTGAACTTCCTCTAAGAGTCGCACTAACAGATCAATTTGACCATTTTGAAAATGCCCTGATTTAATCGCATTGTCTATTTCACCCTGAATAACAGTTATCGGTGTTCTTAATTGGTGCGAAGCGTCTGCACTGAAACGGGCGGCTTGGCTGAAGCTCGACTCCAAGCGGCTTATCATCTCATTAAGGACTCGGACGAGACGCGCAATTTCATCGTCAGTTTTTGTAACAGAAATACGCCGATCTAATCTCGAAGCGGTAATTTCTTCAGCCGCTTGCGTAATTTCCTCGATCGGTCGTAGAGCCACTTTACCCATCCACCACCCGCCAATCGCCACCGCGAGGAGCGCCCCGGGAAGCGCGATAAAAAAAGTTGTCGGCGTTTCTAGTACTTCGTATCTAATCGTGCTGAGATTGACTCCCAGAGAGACTGTCCAACCCTTGCTCGCAACCGAACCGATTCGCCAGTCATCCTCATCTATCCGCACGGAAAAAGTGGATTTCATCACATCCCTGACATCCTCTGCAATTTTTTGCCATTCTCCACTACGTTGATATAATGTATTATCAGGAGACCTCAATTCTATGACATAGAAATATCCTTTATCATCCAAAATGTTTCCCTCAAGCGGATTTTCAAGGTCGATGATTTCTTCTTCATTATCATCTATCGTGGATAAGAACCACTTTCCTGTCTCTTGAATCTCGGCATCAAGGATATCGACAAAATCATAATACATTCCAATTGTCGTTCCAGCGATAAAGAAGAATAAAACGATGCCGGAAATAAGAGCGGACCAGACAGCTAACCTTGTATGTGAAGATCGAATCATGATTCTGGATTTTTTATGCAATAGCCGACACCGCGAACAGTCTGTATCAAATTCTGTTCGAATCCATCATCGATTTTGCGTCTTAATCGCTGGATGTAGACATCGACCAAATTGGTTTGGGGATCAAAGTGATAATCCCAGACATGCTCGCAAATCTGTATCCGTGTGAGAACGCGACCCGGAGAACGCATAAGAAACTCCAGGAGGGCAAACTCGCGGGCACTCAGAAAGATTTCTGTATCACCACGTTTCACTTCACGAGTCATAAGATTGAGGGATATATCCTCAACCGAAAGTAAGCTAAGACCATTTCCAGATGCTCTTCGCCATACGGATCGTAATCGCGCGGTCAATTCGTCGATATAAAACGGTTTCGCGATATAGTCATCAGCACCCAGATTTAACCCTTCAATCCGCTCCGATACTTCTCCACGCGCCGTAATAATTATAACGGGCACGCGATTGCTATCCTTACGCATCGAGCGTAAGATACTTAATCCATCGCGACCAGGTAGCATGATGTCAAGAATCACAGCGTCAAAAGATTGGGTGGAGATTATTGCATAGGCGTCGTCGCCATTATCACATACGTCAATGACGAATCCCTCGGCTTCCAAGCCCTTTTGAATGAAAGAGGCAATTTTTTTTCGTCTTCGACAACAAGGACATGCATTATTTAATTTTAATATTTCTTATATCGTCTTGTCGAGAAATTCGGCGATAGGTTAAGAATACCTGCAGGAATCGGTGGATGATATTCGCCAGGTGCGAGGAAGAAATAACGGGTGGATCAGATTAACCGTCATCGTCATCTTTACCGTCTTCTTCATCCAAATCTAAAATCGAACCACTTCCCGCATCAACGAAGACATCCATTGCCATTTTCTTTCCCGTACTAATTTTAACATGGTAGATAAGAAAGTGATGTCTGATCTTGAGCTTGGCACTCGTCACCTTACCGGGTGTATCTTTCAAAGCAGATGTCACCGCATCCTGAAGTGAAATCTTCGCCCATTCGATAAGCTCAGTATTTTTTTTCTTCTTCTGATCTTTCTTATCAACGCGGATTGTTCCCTGAATTTTAGTGTCATCTGATTTCAATGGCCAGATCGCACCCTGAGCGGTCACCCCGATTGATAGTATGCCATAGATTAAGAGACAGGTTATAGACGACTTTAGGTTGATTCTAAAATGCGATTTCATTAACTGGATCCTTTCTTTATAGTATGTCCTGGATATATAATGGCCATATAGCATTTAAGTTATATTGAGTAAGTTTGTGTATTCCCAATCGTGTTTTTCAATTAATAGGATACAGTATAAAGATAAACAAGTCCCCAGTGGGAAGATGACAATATTGTAATATATCCCTGGGGAAGCGCGGATTAAGCGTTAAGTAAATGACAAGACTGTCATTTTAGCAGCTTAAGTAATGTCATCTTAGTGTGATAAAAATATCATTCTGTATGATGCATTCTGTAATATTTCTAACAAAGGTTGCACGAACTCTAACGTAAACTCTAACGAATATAGGAGGATTAATAATATGAAATTGATTACAAACCCGATACTGAACATTTTTAAGTGTTCAAGCCGGAGCTGTAGCAGGAGAATAAAAACTATGGCAAGTGCGTTAGCACTGACTCTGCTATTAACAGGTGCTTACGCACAAAATAGCGAAGACTTCACCGATAGCTTCAGGATAGAAGATTGCACCTTCATCAATGATGCCTATCACCCGCTTTGGAGTCTTGTTCCAGGGACACAATTAGCCTATGCGGGCATAGAAGATGGAGAAGAGATCGAACAAATCATAACGGTTCTTGATGAAACCTTTACGGTTATAGGGGTAGAGACACGCGTCGTTGAAGAGCGTGGAATAGAAGATGGCGAACTTGTCGAAGTGTCGAGAAACTACTTTGCGATCTGCGAGGAGACCAACGACGTCTATTATTTTGGAGAGGACGTTGATGATTACGAGAATGGTGAGATTGTCGGTCATGAAAGCGCTTGGTTGTCCGGTGTAGATGGCGCTACACCTGGAATTCTCGTTCCCGGAACGGCTCTCTTAGGATCACGCTTTTTCCAGGAGGTTGCTCCCGGATTGGCAGAGGATCGTGTAGAAGTTGTTAGTTTAAGTGCCACGGTGGAGACGCCCTTGGGAACATTTGAGAATGCCTTGGAGCTCTTCGAGACAACCCCGCTTGAACCGGGGGTGGAGGACACGAAGTTTTTTTCCCAGGGGTCGGATTGATTAAAGACGGCCCCTTAGATCTCGTCAGCGCAGTCCCTGAAATTGATTTCGAAGCGATTGCCGGAACTGGCTATAATCAGGTCGACCCGGAGTTTACTGATGATTTCAGAATTGAGGAATGCAGTTTTATTAATGTTGGCCGCAACGCCTACTTCATCCTTGAACCGGGATTTCAAATAACTCTTGAAGGGGAAGAAGACGGTAAACCCATCTTAAAAATAGTAACTGTTCTTGATCAGACGCGATTAGTTGACGGTGTAGAGACCAGGGTGGTCGAAGAACAGGAGTTTGAAGACGGTGAACTGATCGAAGTTTCAAGAAATTTCTTTGCGATCTGCCAGGAGACCAGCGACGTATTTTATTTCGGAGAGGACGTTGATGATTACGAGGATGGCGAGATTGTCGGTCATGGAGGCGCATGGTTAGCTGGTGTAAACGGTGCCAGACCGGGAATCCTCATCCCCGGAACCATCCTCCTGGGTGCCAAATACTATCAGGAAACAGATTTAGAAGTAGCACTAGACCGGGCGGAAAACGTCGCTTTAGACAGTGAAGTTGTAACCCCATACGCTACCTTTGCGGAAACCTTTGAAACGCTGGAGACAACCCCACTGGAACCGGGTGACGAGAGTTTCAAAAACTATGCCCCTGGTATTGGTTTGGTCTTTGATGATGTTATTTTCCTAACCGAACTTACCGAGGCCTCGACGGATCTGGTGGACAGTGGCAGCGGTGATTTAGTTGGAGAAGATATCACCCATCCCGACGGCAATGTTTATAATCAGATCTTGCTCACCGGGCAGAGTGTGACGATGCGCACTGATGGGTCAGAGATATCACGTGTCTCTTTCCTCGATCCCAATGGAGACATCGTGCAAGTAGAAACATCCGGTAATGCCGTGGTAACAGTGACCCTCGACTCGGACAGCTTTACCGATGCTGCGCCACCCGCAAAATATAATCAGCCAACGGTAAGTTATGTTGGTGGTCTGGCGACAGTACAAGTGACAGGAGCTGACAGCAGCACTTTCATAAGTATTTTTACGGTGGGCTCAATCAACGCCGTCAACCAGGCATTGTTCCCGGAAGGGGAAGAATATGATGCCATGGCAGATATAGCCTTGTTGGAGATTACCAATTCCGCAGGCATGGGAGGTATACTCTGTGCGAATACACGTTTTAATAATTCGACAGGAGATGTAGGATTGAAAGCCCCGGGTGTTCCCGTCGCGGTGCGCGTCTTAATCGGAGACATCGACGCTTCGGGTGATGCGGTGCCAAACATTCTATTTGGAGAAGGGTCCTTTACAGTTGCCGCGTCAAATCCTGGATTGCGGATCGCTGGTGGGGATCTCATTCAGACGAACGAAGCCGACATCGTAGTAGCCGAAAGCGGATCGACGACGCCAGGATTTGATACCTTGATCTCCCAGAACAATGTTAAATCGGACGGAACGGAGCAGGTGACGCAGAGCATCGATGAAACATTCGTCAATGAAGACGGTGATGAAATTACGGTCACAATTGATGAGGAAACGATTTAGTAAGGGTGAACTTTTGCGATTGGGTTTTACGAGCTTCCCAATCGCAACCTTGTTGAGCTGTAGTCCCGCCTACTCGGGGCTACGGCTGGCAAGTTAACTCTCAAGAAGAGGGGTACGACTGAGACTTCGGCGTGGGTGTTGGACCTCTTTGGCCCAGAAATGGTGCCAAGGGGAGCTCACGCCGAAGTTTTGTACGCCATGATGGGTTCATTCCCGTTATTTGATTCTGAAATCAAGCTGCTTGCCCTTACCTTGCATGAAGCTATTCTGCCTCCATGAAAATTAAAGAGTGCACCCAAGGTCTGCAGACAGAATCCGCCTTCAAAGTACTGGCACAAGCTCAACAATTGGAGAGGCAGGGGAAGGATATAATACATCTGGAAATCGGCCAGCCCGACTTTCCTACGCCTAAACATGTATGTGATGCCGCAGTCGAGGCTATCCGTGAAGGGAAAACGGGCTACGGACCGGCGCCAGGACTACCTGAGTTAAGAGAAGCTATTGCCTCAAAGTCTGGCGCGCGAAGAGGGATACCGTTTGACATAAATAATGTCATTATATCACCGGGTGGAAAACCAATTATTTTCTATACTATTCATAGTCTTGCGGGGAAAGGTGATGAAGTTATTTATCCAGATCCTGGATTTCCCATGTATGCGTCACTCATCGCTCACAGTGGTGCCACTCCCGTCCCCCTACCCCTAAAAGAAGAAAAAGCTTTTTCGTTTGATGAGAAGGATTTTAGATCCCGGGTTTCTGAGCGCACTCGCCTCGTCATTATTAATTCTCCGCATAACCCTACCGGAGGTACAATTAGTCGAGATGATCTCGAAGTAATTGCCGAAGAAGCTCAACGCCACGATTTTTTCGTCCTCTCTGACGAAATATATAAAGATTTTCTCTATGAAGGTAGTTTCGTCAGTATTGCCTCCCTACCTGGGATGAAAGAACGAACGGTAATTCTCGACGGATTTTCCAAAAGCTATTCTATGACCGGGTGGCGACTGGGATACGGACTAGTCCCTTCATTCTTAGCAGAGGCCTTTGAGCTCTATAATGTTAATATCGCTTCCTGTGCTTGTACTTTTAATCAATATGGCGCGTTGGCCGCACTTCAAGGTTCACAGGACTGCGTCGAATTAATGGTGACTGAATTTAAATCCCGCAGGGATTATTTAGTCGATGCATTAAATGAAATTAACGGTTTTCATTGCCTTAAGCCAAGTGGCGCTTTTTACGTCTTTCCAAATATTAAAGAGACGGGGAAAAGTGCGAGCCAACTTGCTGGTGATATCCTGGAAAATGCCGGTATTGCCGTCCTCGCGGGCAATTCATTCGGCAAGGAAGGAGAAAGTTATCTACGCCTATCCTACGCGACAAGTATAGACAATCTTAAGATTGCTTGCGAGCGTTTGAAGCAATACGCGGATTAATTAAATTATCCCCGTTTTCCACAGTCTCTTAACAGGAGTTCATCGTAATTTGATTAAGCTTACGGATTTCCTGTACTGCTACGGACAAAGTAGCAAAATCTCTATCCCCAGCAGATTTCATGTCATTGAGCGTTTGTTCGACATGAGCAATATTATCCCGGTGGAGTTGCAACCAGCGATTCACGGAAGTTTCTGCTCGTGATTTTCCGTCCAGAGCAATCACTTGAGCAGTAAGGGAACGGTGCATCGCGTATAGGTCCTCGCGAAGTGTTCCTCGAGCAACTGCCGGCCAGTGACCGTCAACCTCCAATAATTCAATCTGATTCCGCAACCAATTAAGCGCGATCGTCGATCCGATATTGAAATACACGGAGGCTACATGAGTAATTTTGGCTTTCGAATTAAGCGCAATTTCCGTAATATCCAATGCCGGGTATATAGAATTCAAGAGTGATATACTTTTCGCCGTTTCTCTTGGTACTCCCGCTTCAAGATACTTCTGCACCATTTCATTGAAACTGCGCAAATCATCCTCTACGAGTAATTCGGGCAGGATTTTAATCAGGGTAGAGATTTCCGAGCGGTAATTTGAAACCGCTGACGCAATATTTGCGGAACGGTCAGGTTGGTCTAAAAGCCAGCGTGTGGCACGTCGCAAGAGACGACTGGTCTGAAACATCATGGAGTACTGAACATTAGCCGGAATTTTATTATCTAATGACTCAATCGAATTCCAAAGAGAACGCATATTAAAGACTTCACGCGCTACTGTATAAGCCCGCGCTACACTGGCCGCATCGGCACCACTTTCCTCCCACATCCGATGGGCAAAAGTGGGCCCCATTCTATTTACGAGGCTATTGGTAACGCGCATCGCTATTATTTCACGACGCAAATTATGTAAAGGCATGTATTGCGGATATCTCTTTAAAAGAGGCCCCGGGAAATAGCGTTCTATTTCCTCGGCAAGATAAGTGTCTTCAGGGACATCCGAATCAACCAATTCATTATAGAGTGTAATCTTACCGTAAGCGATGAGGATGGCCAGCTCAGGACGGGTTAATCCTTTTCGAGATTTTCTACGCTCAATAATTTCATCATCGGTGGGTAGAAACTCCAGGGCTCGATCAAGTTCACCCTTGTTTTCTAAAACATGAATGAGGTAGGCATGTTCATTCATTCTGTCTACAGCGTGTTCTTCCATCATGCTGATGGCTTGACTCTGAAGATAATTGTCCCGCAAAACGAGTGTGGCGACTTCATCCGTCATCTTAGCCAAAAGCTGATTACGCTGTTTATCCGGTAAATCCTCCTTCTGCTTCACGACGTTGAGAAGAATTTTGATATTAACTTCACGGTCGGAACAGTCTACCCCTCCGGAATTGTCAACGAAGTCAGTATTGATCAGGCCCCCGTTCAACGCGTACTCAATACGGGACAATTGCGTAAAGCCCAGGTTGCCGCCTTCACCGACGACTCGACACCTCAATTCATTCGCATTTACACGAACATTGTCGTTACTCCGGTCCCCTACTTCAAAATGCGTCTCCCCGCTGGCTTTAACATAAGTACCGATGCCACCATTCCAAAACAAATCCACCCGCATTCGCATAATCGCCCTGATCAATTCAAGCGGGGTTAATACACTGGCTTCAATATCCAGCATTTTTTTAATTTCCTCACTCAACTTGATTTCTTTAGCCTGGCGGGAAAAAACGCCCCCTCCCCTGGAAATTAAATTTTTATTATAATCTTCCCAAGTGGATCGCGGTAAATTAAAGAGCCTTTCTCGCTCAAGATAGCTCTTCGCTGAATTGGGATTGGGATCGAGGAAAATATGAAGATGGTTGAATACCGCTTTTAATTGAATATGACGCGAAAGGAGCATGCCATTCCCAAAAACGTCTCCCCCCATATCACCAATGCCAATAACGCTGAAATCTGTTGTCTGAATATCGACATCCAGTTCCCGGAATAACCGCTTGACTGACTCCCAGGCACCACGAGCAGTGATTCCCATGGCTTTATGGTCATAGCCTACCGAACCACCGGAAGCAAAGGCATCACCGAGCCAAAAATTGTATTCATGGGCAACACTATTCGCGATATCGGAGAATGTGGCGGTTCCCTTATCCGCCGCAACAACGAGGTAAGGATCATCCTCATCATAACGCACGACTTCTTTCGGTTTTATAACTTTTGCGTCTTTAAGGTTGTCGGTGATATCCAGTAGCCCACGAATAAAATTTCGGTAACAATCTACGACTTCACCCATTAATGCTTCGCGACTGCCACTGATTGGAGGACGTTTGACAACAAAACCACCTTTGGCACCGATCGGAACGATCAGGGTGTTCTTAACCATTTGGGCTTTCATTAATCCCAAGATTTCGGTGCGAAAATCTTCGCGTCGGTCTGACCAACGCAGCCCTCCACGCGCTATTTTTCCCCCTCTCAGGTGAACACCTTCAAAACGGCGCGAGTAAACGAATATTTCGAACAGCGGCTTGGGTCGTGGTAATTCAAGTATTTTTTTCGGATCAAATTTTACTGAAATATAAGATTTGAAGTTATGATCTTTACCTTTTTGAAAATAGTTAGTTCGGAGAGAGGCACTAATAATTTCAAAAAAACTGCGTAATATTCTATCTTCATCAAGGCTTTCTACGGCATTTAGCCCAGCCTCAATTTTTTGTATACTTAAACGTACCCTGCGATCTCGTTTTTTGCTCTCTAGCGCAGGATCGAACCGCAATTCAAATAAGTCCACAAGAAGGCTGGTTAGAGAAGCGTTCTCAGTGAGTACCTTCTCCATGTAGGTCTGACTAAAAGGGACTCCAATCTGCAGTAAATATTTGCTGAACGCTCGAATCAAGGTCGTTTGGCGGGAGCTAAGATGGGCACCAATAATCAACCGGTTAAAGCCATCGTTATCCATCTCGCGTCGCCATATTTTTGCAAACGCATCCTCGAAATGATCGTTGACCGCTGCGATATCAAGTGCCTGCGAAAGTCGATGGATCAATACGAAATCTTGAATCCATAAATTACTTTTTTCATTCGACTTCACGCGATAGGGCCGTTCACTGATAACCCGCAATCCCATGTTCCGCAGTATTGGAAGCGCATCATAAAGAGGGATAGGGCCTTCTCGTCGATATAGTTTTAAACCAAGATTTGATTCAGAATCATTTAGAGGATGATAAAGACAGATTCTCAGGTTGTCCTCAACTTCTCCTAAATGTTCAAGATGTATAATATCTGATGCCGCCTCCAATGCCGACACATCTTCTTGATAAGCGGCAGAAAAACTATCGCTATATTTATGAAATAAACTGAGACCTTTCTCTTCTCCAAATTTATCGATTAATGATTCCCTTAGAACATCCTGCCATGAACGGACCGTTGAAATTATTTTTTCTTCAATCTTGGCAGTATCAAATTTTATTTTTTCATGCAGTTCGGTACGAACGACGATATGGACACGAGCGAGGATTGATTCCGATAGTTGAATCGTATGTTCTACAGAGCTCCCACTAAGTTCATTCATTAGAATCGCTTGAACTCTCTCGCGAATCTGGGTGTTATAGCGATCGCGGGGAATGTAAACCAGGCATGAGAAAAAACGGTTAAAATGGTCACTACGAATAAATAACTTAACCCTTTGGCGTTCCTGTAAATGAAGTATCCCCGTAGAAATATCGAATAACTCATCCAGGGATCCCTGAAATAGATCATCGCGGGGAAACGTTTCCAGGATGTGCAGAAGCGCTTTTGCCGCATGACTTGAGGGATAGAGTTGAGAGCGCTCCCTGACCTGCTTCACCTTGTGACGGATAAACGGTATTTCGAGTGCGCTGCGGTTGTAAGCGACCGAAGTAAAGAGACCGATAAATCTTTTTTCTCCAACTAGCTTACCTTTCTTATCAAAAACCTTAACCCCGATGTAATCCAGAAAGACTCTTCGATGAACAGTAGCGAATGAGTTAGCTTTAGTTATGATAAGCAGTTCTTTGGAATGCACCCGATTTGGCAGGTTTTCTGGCAAGCTAATTTCACTATCTGAAAACTTATTATGATCCTCGCGAAGAATACCAAGCCCCGATCCTTTGACTGGATTAAATACAACCTTTTTCCCATAGCTTCTCAGCCGATATTCCTTATAGCCAAGAAAAGTAAAATTATCATCCCCCATCCACTCGAGAAAGGTTTTGCTTTCGGAGACCTCGGTAAGCTCGAGAGGGGGTGGTTTGCTCGCTAAATCCTGACATATTGAGCTTGAGCGATCTATCATGTCTCGCCAATCCCTAATCGAAGCCCTGACGTCTGCCATTGATGATTTAATTTCATTCTCCAATTGCGCGATTCGCTTTGGATTCGTTTCTCGATCTATCTCAATGTGTTGAAATGATTCTAAACGCGCGCCATCAGTATTCTCACTCGCAGTCTTTACCTCTTTAAGTTTCCCTCTACTGTCCCTGCGAACTTCAAATATTGGATGGATCGTTAAATGAATAGATATCGCATGTTTATTCAGGACCATGCCCAGGGAATCGACAAGAAACGGCATATCATCATTAACCATTTCGACAATCGTATGCGTCGATTCCCAACCGTCCTTTTTCCGTTCAGGATTATAAATACGGACATTCGGAAGATTGGGTTTCCGATTTTCAGAAAACTTTAAATGTGCAAGTGCGGCTCCACTCAGATCGGCGGGCGATTTGTCTCGCAAATCTATTTCTGATACTGACCGGTAATAGTGGTGAATATACGCTTTAACCTTTGCCAGATTTTTTTTATTTACCTTTTTTCTGGCTTCGCTTACCACGCCATCAATCAGAATTTTCTGCGCATTTTGAGAATATTTAGGCATGGGATACTATCGTTTACTCAAGAGTTAATTATAAATAAACGGCCTGAAACTTCGACCGTATTGTAAATAAAAAAAATCAAACATTGATGGCGAAAATTGAGATTGAAATATATCGTCTATTCCTCAGATTACTTTAGCATCTATAGTCTTACTTTTAAAAGCACTGCGCTCGGCTCACATCTAAAGAGAAAAAAATAATCAGGTAACTATTCATCGAGTGATAGAATATTAAAAATACTCAAATCTGGTATTTCAACTCCCATAAGTCACACTTAATCAAAGATTAGTCTTACTTTGATTTATTTATTAAGCAAGCAGTTTTAGCTTTACCACAATAAATGATAGTTCTTTAACGAACATAATAGTTGGTCTTGCGAGATGCTATCGATTGATCTGTCGCATTCTCGATCGGAATTATTTCACCCCTAATTAATTAAATGTTCTATCGTATGCTATGGCCATTAACCCTTGCCTCTACTATCGTTTTTTCCTCGGGAGGGGCGGGCCCACAATTACCTGATTTCCTACAGCTAGTAAGCATCGATAAGCTAGTACATTTTTTTATTTTCGGGCTCCTCGCTACTTTAATCCTACG
This sequence comes from Opitutales bacterium, assembly GCA_963692525.1. Taxonomy (GTDB): domain Bacteria; phylum Verrucomicrobiota; class Verrucomicrobiia; order Opitutales; family PNEW01; genus PNEW01. The sequence goes on along the minus strand of OY829953.1, from coordinate 2,601,907 downwards.
GGTCTACGATTATAAACACGCACACATTAAATTCGCATTCCTTGCGATTATTGTTACATCCCTTTTCGGATTGCTGGATGAATGGCATCAGTACCTAAACCCCTATCGCTATTTCGAGGTGGCTGACTGGATGGCTGATACCCTGGGTTCAGTGGTGGCTGTAATTGCTTATCAGAGCTTGCAACCCTACAAACGCTTACTTGAAATGAATATAAATTTTAACTGGATAAAGAACAATACTTCGAAGATTAACTGACATTTCTTCGAAAGTGTACTATCATCTTTATTATTATTTAACCCCTTTTTTATTGAGAGAATGAAGCAAGGAGATATCGAAAAACGCATTGCTGAACGGCGTAGAGAATTGGCCCACCACGATACACTATATTTTAAAAATGCGAGGCCGGAAATCACCGACTTTGAATACGACCGTTTAAAAAATGAGCTGCTTGAACTGGAAAAGCAATATCCCGAATTTTCATCCGAAGATTCGCCCATCCACCAGGTAGGTGACGATCGGCTCGAGGGTTTCGAATCATACCGTCATCGTCAACCCATGATGAGTCTTGACAATACTTATAACGAGGAGGAACTCAGTGGATTCGATAAGCGTTTGCAAAAGCTATTAGGAGTTGACGAGCTGGTCTACATCATCGAACCAAAAATTGATGGTATCGCGATAAGCCTCACTTACGAAAATGGGAATCTCGTCAGAGCGGTCACACGAGGTAACGGTATTGAAGGCGACGTGATTACAAAAAACATTGAAGGCATTGAATACTTACCCAGGCGGATAAAGGATAAGTCCTGCCCGGAGGTGATAGAGATCCGTGGAGAAATTTACATGACGCATCCTGAATTTGAACGTATCAACAAGGAACGCGAAGCGGCAGCTCTCGATCTTTATGCCAACCCGCGAAATTTAGCTGCTGGAACAATTAAACAGCTTGATCCTAAAAGCGCAAAAAATCGAAAACTTGACATTGTTCTTTACGGATTGGGCTATTGCTCCCCTCTTTCCTTCACCCGTCAACGCGAGTTTCAAGAAGGATTAAAGAGCTGGAACATGCCAACAGTCGAAAAATTTTGGATGGCAAATGGCATCACAGAAGCCTGGAAGATAATAGAGGAACTTGAAAATTTACGTGAGACCTTTGCCTATTCAACCGATGGCGCAGTTATCAAGTTAGACGCACTGGATCAACAGCGTGTGTCCGGTTCAACATCAAAGTCTCCACGCTGGGCAATTGCCTATAAATTTGCTGCAGAACAGGCTGAAACCGAAATTCAAAAGATAAATATTCAAATAGGAAGAACTGGCACCTTAACGCCGGTCGCTGAATTAAAGCCGGTTTTTCTCGCCGGTAGCACAGTATCTCACGCTACTCTTCACAACGAGGATGAGATCAAACGTAAGGATATCCGGGAAGGTGACAGCGTGATAATAGAAAAAGCAGGTGATATCATTCCGGCAATCGTTCGTGTGCTCACAGATAAAAGAAAAAATGGCATCTCTTCATACGTCTTCCCCCACGTATGCCCAGCTTGTGGAACGGAAACCATACGTTTACCCGGAGAAGCGGCGCGGCGTTGTCCAAACTTAAGTTGCCCACCCCAGGTCCGCGGTCGGATTGAACATTTTACCTCGCGCCAATGCATGGATATTGAAGGCCTTGGTGAAGCAGTAGTGGATCAACTTGTAAGTAAAAATCTAATTAATAATATCGCAGATCTCTATAAGTTGATCGTCAATGATCTATTACCTCTAGAAAAATTTGCTCAGAAATCATCTGAAAACCTTATCCAGGCTATAGAGTCTAGTAAAAAATGTGAACTTTGGCGTCTAATTCACGGACTTGGAATTCAACATATAGGGGCAACGGCATCTAAGGACTTAGCCCGCTCTCTTCATAGCCTCCAAGGGCTCATTGATGCAAACGAGGATGACCTCATGACGCTGGATGGCATTGGTGAGATAATGGCTAAGAGCTTAAATCATTTTTTTTCTCAAGAATCCAATAAGAAAATCATTTTGCGACTTATTGGCTATGGTTTGAATGTCGAGGAGGTGGCATCTACTCAGAGTGAAACCCATGATTTCAATGGTAAATCATTTGTCTTAACCGGTACTTTGGTATCCTTAACCCGCGAAGCCGCAACGCAACTGATTGAAAATGTTGGGGGTCGGGTGACGACGAGTGTCCGTAAAAAAACGGATTTTATCCTCGCTGGTGAATCGGCTGGATCAAAACTGGCCCAAGCTCAAAAAATGGGGACGAAGATAATTGATGAAAAAGAATTTCAGGAACTGCTAAAGCGCTAAATGGGAGTTATATACCGTGCTTCTGCAGTGCGGATTGAAGTTCCTTTTGAAATGCCTGAAGGTCTTCTGCGCTTGGCTGATAACCTTCCTGTGAAGGATTTAGCTCCATACGTCCAAATTGATCGATAGTCCAACTGGAGTTGACCCCATCACTGAATTTTACCGTCCCACTTACGACCGCACCTGGTTTCATTAAACGGTCAACCTCCACGGTGAGTGAAGAACCAAAAGCATCGCCACCTCCACCCAAGTCTTCAGCTGCGCTATCACTATCACCTGGAGCACTTTGATTTGCAGATTCCAAATTGTCATTCGGGACAGCATCACTCAATTCAGGTTTGTCCTGTAATGTAAGATTCAAATCATCAACAAGGAAGCGGACCTCCATGTATGTAAGGGAGAGACTGAACTCTTCGTTCAATTGAGCCTGAATAGAGGACAATGACAAACCATCACTGATCCATTTTTCCAGGGCCTTTTGCTGCTCATTCGTCAGTTCCATTCATTGAGGGTTCTGATTAGTAAGCTGTTTTGTCAAGTATTCCACACTCCTTGCCACAGATTCATCCTGCTCCATGATATTTTCCACTGTTTTACAGGCATGTATGACGGTACCATGATCACGGCCACCAAAGGCTTCGCCAATATCTTGTAAGGAGTGGTTGGTATGAAGACGGCTAATATACATGGCAATCTGGCGAGGAAAGGCGATATTGTTTGGGCGGCGCTTGCTGACCATGTCACTCAGTCTAAGCTGATAATATTCCACCACTTTTTTCTGAATCATTTCAATCGTGATTTGATTTAAGGCTTCCTCTTGAAGGATATCTTGCAGGAGTTGCTCGACATGGGAGATATCAAGTGGATTTTGAAGGACTGATGCACAGGCTACTCTCGTTAATGCTCCTTCTAAGCGCCGGACATTACGCGTGATGCGCTCAGCAAGGAATTGTATTACATCGACGGGAATATTATATCCCCGGGTGGCTGCTTTTTGAGAAAGGATCGCGACGCGAGTTTCGAGGTCCGGTGCCTGAATATCCGTTACCATACCCCATTGAAAGCGGGAAAGAAGACGACTTTCCAATTTTGATATCTCACTTGCCGGACGATCACTGGATAGACAAATTTGACGCTGTGACTCAAATAGATCGTTAAAAGTGTGAAAAAATTCCTCTTGAATACCCTCTTTGCCGGCAAGAAATTGGATGTCATCGATAAGAAGAACATCGATATTGCGAAAATCTTTGCGAAAACTTACCAGCTTATTTTCCTGAAGCGCCCGAATGTATTCATTCGTAAATTTCTCACAGGAAACATAAATAACCTTGGGATGAGTTTTCTCTTTCACAATTGTGTGCGCAATAGCGTGCATGAGATGGGTTTTACCCAACCCGCTATCTCCATAGAGGAAGAGTGGGTTATAAGCTCTCGCGGGTGCTTCTGCTACCGCCACACTGGCGGCATGAGCCAGCTGATTACTGGTGCCGACGATAAAATTTTCAAATGTATTCGCCGGGTTAAGCGATAGATTTCTTTCCGAAAGTCTATTTTCTAAATACCGCCTATTATCTTTATGGGCTAATCGGGATGTTTGCTCATTTCGATTATCATTCAGCTTTGTCGTTTGATGATCAAGCTCTTCATTCTCATCGTTGAAAACTTTAACGATGATATCTAACGGCCTGCCAAGTATCAGGTGCGCTTTCTCGTTGATCAAATCCAGGTAATTGTCCTGGATCCAAATCTTGGCAAACTCGTTTGGGGCCGATAAAGTCAATGACTTTTCATTTTCTTCCATGCCATGAATCGGCTCAAACCATGTCTCGTATATATCGCGGGGAAATAGCGTTTTCAAATCGCTCTTTAAAGTAGTCCAAAGATCTTGTTTTACAGAATGTTGCGACATTTTTTTGGGATAAATGAGTTTTTATTCACAGATGAAAAATGGTGTATCGGCCCTCATATTTATAGGGTGAAATATGGAGACAGAATGACACCGGAAGGATGGGTTTCGTCGATGATATGAGGGGGTAAAAAGCTATTTTCAGTCATCTCTAATTTATAGTATTCTGTTAATAATCAATTACTTATATTTTTATGTAGGTGATAATTCAGTTTCATTCAGAAGAGGTAATTGTCAGTTCACAAAGTAAGTAATGTAGTCTTATCTCATTTGAATAAATTAGAATTTTGTAGTGTAAGAATGTTTTCAAGTTCAAGTTTCTAACAACTTATTCACATGAGAATTGCTGATAACTTTATATTTAAAAATATTGCCTTCATTAGAAAATCATCGCTCATAAAAGAACCCTGATAACTATGCGGTTTCCAGGTCGATTCTTGAAGCATTCGCTTCAAGAATGGGTAGCAAGATTGCAATCCGAAACTCCGCTCGGCAACTTTATTTAATAAATTTTTCAATGAAGGCTCGTTTAATGCTCAGCCATATATTGAATCAGGCGGTCATTAAAATCTTTCGCCGGATCGTGACCGAGTAACTTAAGTGCCTGGGTCATGGCAGCAACTTCGACAAGACGGGCAAGGTCCCTACCCGGACGGACGGGAAGTTCAATGTGAGGGACATTAATCTCGAGAATTTCATAATCATTCTCCTCCAACCCGGTGCGATCTTCCTCCATCCCTTTTGAAAACTCGTTGAAAGTAACAACAAGGTCGATATGTTTTTCCAAGCGGACAGATCGTATACCAAAAAGTTCGGCGATATTAATTATACCTAGACCCCGGCATTCCATATAACCCCGATTTAACTCAGAACTTGTTGCCATCAATTCACGTTCATTGATAAGCTTAACATAGACAACGTCATCGGCGACGAGACTGTGACCGTGCTCGATGAGCGCGAGAGCGCACTCACTTTTCCCCATTCCGCTTTCACCACGCAAAAGTGTGCCCATTCCCCTGATGTCCATCATCGTACCATGTTCTGTTAACTGAGGAGCAAATACGTTTTCAAGAAGCAATGTACCTTTTGCAATGAAATCGCGCGAATTAAGCTGAGTGCGTATAAGCGGGATCTTGTACTCATCAGCGACTTTTAATAAAGCGTTGGTGGGAAGCATATTACGTGATATCACCACACAGACTATATGCTTGAGCGCCATTCCGACGAGCACCTTATATTGTTTTTCTTCAGTTAGCTCGCGCAAGTATCCCATTTCTCCTGCACCGAAGAGTTGAATACGTTTATAACCTAGATATTTTAAGTATCCAGTCAGGGCAATAGATGGGCGATTTATATTTTTATCACGAACGAGTTTTTTAAGGCCACTTTTACCTGCAACAAGAACCATTTTTAATGACTTGGAGTAGGAATTTAAGAATTCCTCGACCGCGACACTCTCAACTATTTTAGGCTGTGGCTTCTGTGGCATGATCGGATTTAAAGATTAAAGTTTTCTCCGAGGTAGAAGTGACGACTCTGCGGGTCATTGATAAGAAAATTACTACTCCCTTCACACAAAACCTTACCTTCATGAAGAAGGTAGGCGCGGTCAACAACACGCAGTGTTTCACGCACATTATGATCCGTTATCAGGACACCAATGCCTTTTTTCTTAAGACCCATGATTATCTCTTGGACATCGCTGACACTTATGGGATCGACTCCACTGAACGGCTCATCCATGAGTAAAAATTTAGGCGTAGTTACCAGTGCGCGGGATATTTCAAGCCGACGGCGTTCGCCCCCACTCAAGGTAAATGCTTTCTGCGCCGCCAAGTGAGCAAGACCGAGCTCGTTGAGATGACGCGCGGTACATTCTTTTCGCTGAGATGCATTCATCGGTAAAGTCTCGACTACGGCTTTTATGTTTTCTTCCACCGTAAGCTTGCGAAAAACAGAGGGTTCCTGCGGAAGGTAGCCAATCCCTAAACGGGCTCGTTTGTACATGGGGATTCGGGTAATATTGAGTTTATCAAAATACACAGACCCGCGCGACGCCGGGACTAGTCCGACAATGATATAAAATGTCGTGGTTTTTCCGGCACCGTTTGGGCCCAACAGACCTACAATCTCCCCCGCTCGCACGGACAGATCGACCCCATCCACCACTTGTCGGTTACCATAGGTTTTAACAAGTCCGTTTATCTGAATATATGCACGCGCAGTACTCATTTTATTATATGATCATCCTGTCACCAGCTGTTAATTATTCGGATTCTCTTTCCTCGGTATCAGCATTTTCATTTTCATCAAATCCCAAATTTGGCAAGGCATCGAGAACAACTGTCGGTCGACTCCCGCCGATGTCATCCGGATTGTTTTCGACGATCACTGTGCGATTTCCTTTCAACAAGGTAATACGCCACCCACTAACTGTTGCTTTTCGATCTAGGATTTGGGGCGAATCGGTAAGTATAATTTTGTCTTCAGCAGGAAGTAATTCAGCTCGACCTGCGAGGGCCGCTCGACCGGCCTGAAATATTTCTACTGAACCGATAGCAACAATTTTTTTAATAACGCCAATTCGACCTATCGTCGCCTCAGCTTCTCCCGAACGACTTGCTGTTACTTCAAGATTATCACATTTAACGAGTAGGTTGTTACCGGTAATAGTCACATTATCGCTAAAATAAAAGTAGTTTAGTTCTGGAGTACTCGTCATTTTGAGTGATTCACTTCTAACGACAGTAAGGGGTGAAATATATTGATCCGCGGTTGTCTCTTCACCATCAGCGATGCGAAAACCGGATAAAATGCAGGGTATCAGTGCCAAGAGGAGAAATAATTTATTCATTTTAATATATCTGTAAGCCTATCTTGAAAGTTAACACGCACATTTTTTTTCACTTTAAGGGTCCGATTGGATCCTTCCCAAATCCAATCTGATCCCATTATTTCGTAATTAGATCCAAGCATTCGAATAGAAGCATTGCTCAATGCCCTATTTCTGCGAATAAGCATTATCGCTTTAGGACTTTCAATTGTCGTATCGAGCGCAAGTGACTCATCTCCAGAATAAACGCGTAACTTCAGGTTGATAACATCAATCCTCCCGGCATTGATATAACGGCCTTCATCACCTTGTAAATCCCATATCTTGTATCCATTTTCACCAAACATCGGCAGCTTAAAATCAATTACGGGCGCATCAGGGATAATCTGTGCAAATAATCCCAGGATCATCGCCGTCGTAAGAAGGAGAAAAATGCCTTTTATTTTAGTCCGATGAACCATCTTAAAATAATTATGATTTCGTAAGCTGTATACAAATTAAAGTTAAAAGAAGAACAATCATTAGAGGCACGCAAGTGAAATGAATCGCTCTTTCCCAAAGAGTGCGAAAATAAGATAAAACAGTATCCAGTTGTCTCTCATATCATTTTTCTAAAAGCCAGCATAGTTTTCTTGAATATGTCTGCTTAAAAAAACGACCATGATAAAAACTGAGGGGCTTATTCGTGAGCATAGTGAGTATAATAAATCATCATTTTGTATCTTCTTCTTCGTAAGCAAACTTGATATGCGAACGATAATTTATTTAAAAAAATATGACATGACAACAGTTGAAAAATATCGATTTAATTTTAACCTGAGTCACGTGGAGTCCAACATCCCTAAAGGAAGCCCGATGACACACACAGCTAAGATACGATAAATTTATTCCCTCATGAAATTGTGCAAATTAAGCATCTTGTTGATCGATTAATTGCTTTATTTGCTTGAAATAAGAGGTGGACGAAGGGTGGGAAAAACTTTACGCTTTTTTCGTCTTTTTTAAGTATAGACGGTATTAAATTTTCGTCCCCTGTTACGAAATAAAAAATTTGAGGCGGAATGGAAACACTTCACGCATATTGGCGTATGGAATATATTGAGACTCCAAAAACGGATGAAAGTTTTGGAAACCCTTTTCTATGCCTGCCAGAACTCGGTGATGATAAAGAAGCTCTCATTATTTACCGCGGACAACAATCTTATCTTATCTTGAATAAATACCCTTACAATCCAGGTCATCTATTGACTGTCCCTTATCGCGAAGTTGCGGATCTCAGTGACTTAGAAATAGACGAGCGCAACGATCTCATGGCTACGATAATAAAGGGCAAAGAGATATTGCAAAAAACGTTTAACCCAGACGGCTTTAATATTGGTTTTAATTTAGGATGCTCAGCCGGCGCAGGTATTCCCACACATCTCCATTGTCACATCGTCCCACGGTGGGAGGGTGATACCAATTTCATGCCCGTTATTGGAAAGACAAAAGTTCTTCCAGAGGCCCTGACGGACACTTGGGAAAAATTAAAAGCTAATTGCTGATCATCAATACCCACCCCCCAGTAAATCGAGAGGGCAAATGACAGAAAAGACCCTTTATTTTGATAACCCCCGACAGCTCAACCAGTTATATTGTGCTCGGGATAGTAACCTATCTAAAGTTGAGGAAATGTTATCCGTAAACATCGTCACTCGTGAAGATTGGCTCCGCGTGAGTGGTGCCGAAGAAGGTATCTCAAAGACTGAATTACTTTTTAACATGCTTGCTGAAGGACGCACTCAAGGCATGAGTATTCAAGACTCTGACTTTGAGAATATTTTAAACTCCATTGCCAACGGTCACGGCCCCGAGCTAAAGGACGTTTTTGATCATCCCCTGGTTATACGAATTAAAAATAAAAGCATCGTTCCAAAAACGATGAATCAAAAAAAATATCTTCAAACGATACAGAACAACGATATCGTTCTGTGTATAGGCCCCGCAGGAACAGGTAAGACTTATTTAGCAATGGCTGCGGCAATAGATGCGCTGCTCAAAGAAGAGATCGATCGTATTATCCTTACTCGACCAGCAGTCGAAGCGGGCGAGGCACTGGGATTTTTACCCGGAGATCTTACGGAAAAAATCCACCCCTACCTGCGCCCTCTCTATGACGCTATGTACGCGATGCTTGGACGCGAAATTTCAACTCGCCTCATCGATCGCGGAGCAATTGAAATCGCTCCCCTCGCCTATATGCGTGGGCGAACCCTATCCAATGCATTTGTTATCCTCGACGAAGCACAAAACACTACCCCGGAACAAATGATGATGTTTCTCACACGCATGGGGGATCGCAGCCGCATGGTAATTACGGGAGATGTCACTCAGATCGACCTCCCGAATTCAAAGAATTCTGGCCTAAAAGAAGCGACCAAAGTCTTAATGAGCACGCAGGGCGTTCATTTATTTTATTTGCATGCTACAGATGTAGTACGGAACCCACTGGTGCAAAATATTATCGAAGCCTATGAAAATTATCACGCTGAAGGAGATGAGAATCATAGGGCCAATTCCAGCCTCCAGGATTAATCCTTAGGAGTGCCAATCAGTCATGGTAATATCACCTTTAATTAAGAAATTGCGTTCGACCGTATTTGGCAATCATCGCCGAGTCAGGGATAATACAGAACCTAAAAATTTTCTGGATTCACGCCAGATTCTATCGCTTACCTTAATTATAAGTTTTGCCATCCTTGTTATTTTCATTTGCTTCGTCGGGCTTTCTCCCGCAGGGCCACAAATTCTTCCGGAACAAATCGCTCGTGTACGTATTGTCGCTGAAACAACATTCAGTTATGAGAGTAATATTCGCACCCAATCTATCATTAACAGTCGTAGACGACGAGTCCCCCCTATCTATCGATTAGATTCGGTGCCGTATGAAAACTTTTCCGCTTATATCGAAAGATTAATTACCGGACTCAACGAATTGAATAGAAAAGTTATTAATCATTCTCCTGCAGAAAAGAAGGTTGCAATTGAGACCTTTACCCAGGAATTCGATCCACAAGCGCAAGGCCCTTACCACTTGAATTCGGAAGATCTCTCCATAATTATTACCGAACTGAATGATAATCAACGAGGTATAGCCTTTGAAGAGGGGCTTAAAATTATGCAGGACATATTTCGAGAGGGCATATATGACGCTGAGCATTCAGAGATTAAGCTCCAAACAGGTAGGCTAAGTTTTTTTAATATCCAAAAAGAAACCGGGCACATCGCCCAGGTAGAAATGCAATCAGAAGAAGACGCTTTGCGCTCACTCCGGATAAATCTATTAGCCTTGGATATTACGCGAGAAGCTTCAGCGGCTCTCTACAGACTTTTGCGCAATGGACTCAGCCCAAACCTTATATACGATCCGGTAAAAAGCGAGGAGCGCATTCAACAAGTGTTAGCGAGCGTCGAATCCGTGATCATTTCCGTGGAGGAAGGTGAAACAATAATCGAGCCCGGATCCAAGGTAATGCCGATAGATATTGAAAAGTTAAATGCTTATAGAAAATCGATCCAAAAAACCATGGATACTGGTTTCAGTTTTAATTCCCTTATCTGGGAACGCATTTTAATGACCTGTGCCGTGCTGCTCTCTTCAATAATATACATTAAAGTTGGAAGCCGACAGCTAAGTAAACACAATCGGGCACTCACCCTTTCGGCTGTCGTTATCTTGTTGAATCTTGCCATTATCCGACTCGTTATTGAGTTTGGCGAATTCGGAATTCTCAATCAAAGTTCCAATACTTTAACTGCAATATTACCCTTTCTCGCACCCACTTTACTGGGTCCGATTATCGTATCCATACTTATCGGTTCTGGTCCGGGCATATTCGTCGCCCTTGAAATAAGTATCTTCAATGCATTAATGCATGGTAACTCGCTGCCCTTATTATTGATTACTTTCCTTTCTTCAATCGTGGGCATTTATTACTGTCGAAATATCCAACTGCGTGGCCGAGTCGTAAGAGCCGGTGCCTATTCCGGGCTTTGCCTTGCTTTATGCACTTTCTTTTTAGGTATTCGCGATGCACTCGACATATTTGTTATTGCTAAGCAAATGATGGCCGCTCAACTAATCGGTATTGCGACGGGGGTAATCGCCTTGGGATTCCTCCCTATCTTAGAGCAAATATTTAAATACACGACTAACATTTCACTTCTCGAGCTGACCGATTTTAATCATCCCTTGTTACGGCGGATGCAGGTCCTCGCCCCAGGCAGTTATCACCATAGCTTGATGGTGGCTAATTTAGCGGAAAACGGAGCGGCGGCGATTGGAGCAAACCCTCTCATCTGCCGTGTTTGTTCTCTATTCCATGACATCGGTAAAATTGTCAAACCCCAGTATTTTACGGAAAATCAAAGGGAGGGGATAAATCCCCACCTTGTCCAGAATCCATCGATGAGTGCTCTCGTCATTAAAAGCCATGTTAAAGAAGGGGTGCAACTAGCGCGGCAACATAAGTTGCCTAAGCCGATTATTGACGTCATCAGGCAGCATCATGGTACCTCCCTCATCCAATACTTTTACTACATGGCGCTAAAAAAGCAGAAAGATCTCCCCCCGTGGATATTCCCCAATGCACCAAAGGTTGAACTCGACAAAGTAAATGAGAGTACCTACCGCTACGAGGGGCCTAAACCGCAATTCAAAGAGAGTGCAATAATCTTACTCGCAGATTCCATAGAAGCGGCGAGCCGAAGCCTGAGAAAAATATCTCCTCAAGCTGTTGATGATCTGATTGAAAATATCTGCAAAGATCGAATCGAAAGCAGACAGCTTTCAGATTGTCCGCTTACATTTGAAGAAGTCAATGGCCTTAAAAGCAGTTTTTCATTTACTCTCCTTAACATGCTTCATACACGCGTTGATTATCCGAAAAAAGAAGATCAGCTTGAAGTGAAAACTCTCCCTGAAAAAGAACCGATTACAAGCAATGTCACCCAGGAAATAAGCAGTCCCGATGTTTCAATCGAAGAGAAAGCCGCGCAACGTACAGGTCATTAACCGTTGCAAGCGATTGGAATGCCAGGTTAGTAAGGTGCGCTCTCTCTTCTATTTCCTAGATCGCGATATCTGCTCGGAAAAAATCCCCGATGGTGAACTGTCAGTTGCATTTATCGAGAGCGAAGAAATACAGCGCCTGCATTCGGCATATTTTAACGATACGAGTATAACCGACGTCATCACTTTTGAAGGCGATCACGCAATGGACTTTGCAGGTGAGATTTGTGTTTGCGTTGATGTCGCCCAAGAATCAGCAACCGAACACGATCTCACACTAGCGCAGGAAATCACGCTCTATCTGGTCCACGGTTGGCTGCATCTTGTCGGCTATAATGACAAAAGTGAAGGTGACCGCAACTCGATGAGAGACGCCGAAAAAAGGATTATGTCTGCAGCTATAACGGCAAAAAAAATCCCCTCTTTTATTTTTCGTTCAGATTAAATAAAAAATCTTTTATTCTTGTTAGGACGATATACCGTACATATCAATATTTACAGGTAATCAATTCCCTATTCAATCGATGTTTAAGGCTATCAGAAATGCGTTTATCTCCGGGTTGATCGTTCTCGCACCGGTCGTTGTCACCGTCTATGTAATCAGAACGCTCGTAGGTAGCATTGGAGCGCCCACGGCTCAGCTTTTCTTTTTTTTCATCCCCGATGAAATATTTGATAAAACTGTCCTCTCGGCCCTACTTAATATTCTCGCCACCTTAGTGGTCCTGATTTTGATAACCCTAATCGGATGGTTTTCTAAATACTTCTTTGGCAGATTTACTGTTCAAATGACAGAGAAAATTATCACAAGCCTGCCCTTTATAAAAACAGTTTATAATACGGTGAAACAAATCATCGATACCTTTGCACGACAAAAAAGTGCAATATTTCAGAAGGTCGTACTTATTGAATTTCCCCGTAAGGATATTTATGCCATGGGGTTTTTAACGGGTAGAGGCAAAGGGGAAGTGCAAAACAAAACCCCCCATGATATAATTAATGTCTTTCTACCCACTACTCCCAACCCGACGAGTGGGTATCTCATTATGGTTCCTAAAGATGACGTCCAAGAACTGGATATGACTGTGGCCGACGGAATGAAGCTAATTGTTTCAGGTGGGGCAGTAGTCCCTCATTATAATTCAGAACGTGGAACGAACGAGTTCGTCGAAGTCACGGTTCCTGAAACTAATAATACTGATAATATTTCAAATGCGGAAGCCACGCAAAAAGAGGTCGTGGATTAAGTTGTATGGCAGGACGCCAACTATCGATTGAAGGCTTTATATTAAGTAAGGAAACCACAGGGGAATCGCATTCGCGATACCAGATCCTTGCCGATAAAAAAGGATTGATGCTCTGCTTAAAACGGAGATCAAATAAGCCTTCAGTAAAAACACAACCGGACATTTTTGATTATGCCGCAGTTGAACTGGACCAATCCGCACAAGGTAAGGTTTGTTTTATGCGTGATTTTCAACTGCTCAAGCGCTACCAGGCAATTGGAAATGATTATAAAACATTTTTCTATGCTTCTGATTTTTCCCGTATTTTAATAAGAACCCTGATGCATGCTGATTTTTCACCGCTTGTTTTTCAACTTTTCGCCCAGGCCTTAGAGAGTTGGGAATCAAATATAAGGCCTGAAGCAGTTTTTTTTAAATCTCTTTATCTCTTTGTTAGGAAAGAAGGTTACCCGATAAAAGAACAGTGGTGGAAATCGATCAGTCATTCCAAACGAGATGCTGTCGCATCCATACTTAAATATCCAATAAATGAACAGGAAATTTCGGTTGCAACTATCGAATCACTAAATAAGGATTTAAAGAAATGGGTATCTGATTATACAGATATACTTATTTGAAAAAATCACATTCTGACCCGTAAGTTAATCTGGAAGCATTCAAAAGTCATGAAAAGCGACGTGATAGTTCATACTCTATAATGGAGGTATTCACGACCGAGCCCAACGCTTGAGAAATCCATTATTTGGACGTCCTGAATATCGATTTTCTGCCCTGGCCCAGAGCTATTAGATTATCTTTTGCTTGGATTAGCAGCGAAGATAATCACTAAATATAGTACATCGATTCCGATTCAGGTTGAAGAAAAGATTCTAACGTATATTCATTCATCTTTTCCTCTAAATTATGCGCAATTTCCTCCCAAACTTGAGCCACTCTCAGGCCCGATTGTCCATTACCTGAGAAGTTCAATTCAATCACTTCACCATCGATTACACGCACCACTTCATTTAGCCTAATTTCATCCGGGTTTTTAGCCAGAGCGTACCCTCCCTGTTTACCACGGCGACTGATGATCAGACCCCCATTTTTCAACTCATTAAGGATTTGCACAAGGTAGTTCGCAGGTATTTTTTCAGCTTTGGCAAGCTCTTCAATGTGAGAGAGTTGCTTGTTTCCCTGGCAACGAGCCAACTGCGCCAGAACCCGACAGGCATACTCTACTTTCATAGAGACTTTCATTGCAGTAATTAATATATTTTTATCTCTAGTAGCAAACCAAAAAACAAGCTCTACTCGATCTCAAATTTCTTCACTTTTAAGGTAGAAAAACAGTAAAAATGATTCGCAATTTTTCTATTTACCTTATAGAAAATAATTAAATGTCAGAAAGCAAAAGCGACCCCTCAAATAAAACAAAAACCGCGTCAAAAAACTCCGATTATGACGCATCAAAGATACAAAAACTGGAGGGGCTCGAAGGTGTCCGCAAGCGACCCGATATGTATATCGGTGACACGCACGAACGAGGTTTACACCACTGTGTTTTTGAGCTTGTCGATAATTCAATCGATGAAGCACTGGGTGGGTATTGTGACTTAATTTCGGTTACCATTCATCTGGATGGATCCTGCTCCGTTGAGGATAATGGTAGAGGTATCCCCGTCGACATACACCAAAAATACAAAATACCAGCTTTAGAATTAGTCCTCACCAACCTTCATGCTGGAGGTAAATTCGGGAAGGGCGCTTACCAGGTTTCAGGGGGATTACACGGAGTAGGCGCGAAGTGTGTAAACGCCGTCTCCGAACGATTTGAAGTCGAGGTACGACGTGATGGTAAAGTCCACCACATGACATTTGAACGCGGTAAAACGACTCAGAAAATAAAGGTTATAGGAACGACAAAAAAGACAGGAACTAAACAGACATTTATTCCAGATCCTACTATTTTTCTAACCATTCGCGATTTTAATTACGACATCCTCGCAAAACGCATGCGCGAACTGGCTTTCCTCAATCCAGGAGTTCAAATTGAGCTCATTGATGAGCGAACCAATAAGAGTGAAGTTTTCAAATTCAAAGATGGCATCACGGAATATGTATCATTTCTCAACCGTTCTAAAAATGTCGTCCATCCTAAACCAATAACGATAATTGGTGAATCGGATGATGGAAATAATTCAGGAAATTTGATTATCGTAGAGATCTCCATGCAATATAATGATGGTTATAGTGATCAAATATACGCTTACGCAAACTCTATCCATAATATAGAAGGCGGCACACATCTCTCAGGTTTTCGAACTGCGCTTACACGTGTTATAAATAATTACGCCAAAGCTAACAATCTGATCAAAGATAAAGATCTATCCCTTTCCGGTGACGATACCCGCGAAGGGTTAACGGCAGTGATATCGGTAAAAGTGCCCGAGCCGCGTTTTGAAGGGCAAACTAAAACCAAGCTTTCTAACGGCGAAGTCGATGGCATCGTTCAAAAGGTAGTAGGTGAAAAATTAAAATACACTTTTGAAACCAACCCAGCCATCGCAAAGAGAATTATAGAAAAAGTACTCAATGCTGCACGCGCGCGAGAAGCTGCTCGCAAAGCGCGCGAAACGGTGCGCAAAAGCGCCTTCACTGCCGGTGGTCTACCTGGAAAATTAGCGGATTGTTCAGAGAAGGACCCGCAGCTCTGCGAATTATATATTGTTGAGGGACAGTCCGCAGGGGGATCAGCTAAACAGGGCCGAGATCGCCGTTACCAGGCCATTCTACCCATTCGTGGCAAGCTACTTAACGTCGAAAAAGCGCGTATTGACAAGGTTTTGAACAACGCGGAAATACGCAGCATGATCACCGCGATTGGCACGGGTATAGGTGAACATGAAGGGGAAGGTTCTTTCAATGTGGAAAAAGCGCGCTACCATAAAATAATCGTTATGTGTGATGCTGATGTCGACGGGTCACACATTTGCACGCTGCTCCTCACCTTCTTCTATCGTCAAATGAAAGGTCTCATAGATAGCGGTTTCATATATGTCGCCCAACCCCCTTTATATAAAATCAAGAGAAAACGTAGAGAACAATACATTGAGAGTGATGAAGAATTGAATCGTATTCTTCTTGAGCTCGGCTCCGAAGATGTAACGTTAATTCGTCTTCGGGACGATCATAAATTCCCGGGCAAGACGGTAGACAAAGTCGTTGAGACCCTTTCCCAGATGGAATTACTTGGCGGAGGTGTCACTCGCTATGGGTGTCCGCTTAACACCTATTTAGATCAACATATAAAAGCCAAGGACTATAAATTACCTAAATACATGGCACGGGTTAGAACGGGAAACGAAGAGGAATATCGTTTCCTCTATGACGACGATGAGCGTTCGTCTTTTTATACTGATATGGTAATTGACGATGTTTATGAAGAAACAATAACACGTCAGATCCAAAATAATGGACACCAAATAAATCAGCGTATTTCCGTTCATGAAATTTTTGAGGCCGCACCGATGTCTAAGATTCTTAAAAATCTGGCAAAATTGGGGTTGGATATCAACCAGTTCACACCCTCTAAAGAACCACGTTATAAACTAATTGAAAATATGGGGGAGAAGAACGAGCAGATAATCGAACTCCATTCGATTATGGAAATAATTGGACAGATTCGTGCCCTTGGCCGTCGCGGTTTAAGTATCCAGCGTTACAAAGGGCTGGGTGAAATGAATCCAAAACAACTTTACGAAACAACGATGGACCCTGAAAAACGTCGATTACTAAAGGTAGATATCACTGATGCGGCTCTTGCTGAAAGTACGTTCAGCATGCTCATGGGGGAAGACGTTCCTTCCCGACGGGCATTTATTGAAGACAATGCATTGAATGTATCCTATCTCGACGTGTGAGGGGTTTGAGAGAAAGTAGACGGTAAAAATAATATTTATTTCAATTTTATTTATTTCATCTTCCCGCAATGTATACAGAAAATGAAACCCCGACAGTGACTAACATCACTGAGATCATGCAAACAGCCTACATCGATTATTCGATGTCGGTCATTACCAGTCGGGCGCTCCCCGATGCCAGAGATGGTTTAAAGCCGGTACAACGTCGCATATTATATGCAATGCTGCGAGAAGGTTTAATCCATAATCGCAATTACGATAAGTGTGCTGGTGTGGTTGGCGAAGTCTTGAAAAACTACCACCCTCATGGAGACGCCTCAGTTTATGACACTCTTGTCCGTATGGCAGAGGACTGGGTCATGCGTTATCCGCTCATTGACCCTCAGGGAAATTTTGGTTCGATCGACGGTGACCCCCCCGCTGCTTATCGCTATACCGAATGCCGTCTTACCGAACTTACGGAAGAGATGCTGCGAAGCATCGATGAGAATACGGTTAATTTCAATCCGAATTATAAAGAGAGCACCACGGAGCCTGCCGTCTTACCAGCAGCTTTGCCAAATTTACTCATAAACGGGTCCACGGGGATTGCGGTGGGCATGACAACGAACATCCCCCCTCACAACCTGGGCGAGTTAGTCGATGCGACAATTACAATAATCGACAACCCGGAAATTTCGGTCGAAGAATTAATTAAAATAATACCCGGTCCTGACTTTCCCACCGGTGGGGCAATCATGGGAAGAGAAGGTATTGAGAAATACATGAAAAGCGGTCGCGGTATTGTTAAAGTTCGTGGAACCGTGCACACCGAGGAACTTAAAGGCGGCAAAGAACAATTAATTATAACGGAAATTCCTTATAATGTTAATCGATCCAATTTAGTTACAAAAATTGCTGAGCTCACACAAAGCAAGTCACTCGATGGAATCAGCGACCTTCGCGACGAATCCGATGAAAACACCCGTATTGTGATTGAATTGAAACGGGGAATAGTGCCGCGTGTCATCGTGAATAAACTATTTAAAATGACGCCTATGGAATTTTCATTTGGCGTCATACTTCTCGCTCTTGACCAACGCCGGCCGAAAGAAATGAACATCAAGGAAATGCTCGGTTGTTTTATTGAGCACCGCCGAGAGGTAGTTTATAGGCGAACGGAATTTCGTCTTAATAAAGCTTTGGACCGTTCGCATATCCTGGAAGGATATAAAACTGCTCTTACCAACCTAGACGATTTTGTTAAAATCATTCGTGCCAGCGCGAACCGGGATGAAGCAAGACTGAGCTTGATCGTTAAATATCCACTTTCTGAAAGACAGGCCAATGCCATTCTCGATCTTCGCCTTTATCAGCTCACAGGTATGGAGAGAGATAAAATTGAAGCTGAATATCGAGAACTGATTAAGCGAATCAAGGAATTGAAAAAGATTCTTGATAACGAAAATGAACTGCTTGATTTGATTAAAATCGAACTTCTCGAGATGAAAGAGAAATATAACAATCCAAGGCGCACCCTACTCATGGCCGCGGAGGGGGAATTCCGGATGGAGGATATAATCGCGAACGAGGGTTGTATTATAACCGTTACTCACAATGGATTTATCAAACGCACGCCCGTTAGTTCATATCGTTCACAAAAGAGAGGCGGTAAAGGGGTTATCGGCACGGGTTCCCACGATGAAGATTTTGTTGAGAATCTTTTTACCGCAAGTACTCACGACTTCATCCTGTTTTTCATGAATACCGGTCGTGTCTATGTCGAAAAAGTTTACGATATTCCAGAGGGAACTCGCATATCTAAAGGCCGATCAGTGGTGAATGTGCTCGAGATGATAAAAGATGAAAAGATCGCAGCGATGATTTGCGTGACTGAATTTACAAATAAACAACACCTTGTGATGTGCACAAAGAATGGGATAACTAAAAAAACTAACTTACATCATTACAGAAATTATCGTCGGGGCGGAATTATTGGCATCAAAATTGATAAAGGTGATGAGTTAATCGGAGCAAAACTTACCCAAGGCGAAAATGAGCTTGTCATCGTCACCCATAAAGGAATGTCGATTAGATTCAAGGAGACAAATTTGCGTGATCAAGGTCGTGTTACACGTGGCGTCAAAGGAGTAACCTTGAGAAAAGATGATTCTGTCGAAACCTTTGAAGTGGTTGACAACGAATCCACCCTTCTAATTGCTGGCGAAAACGGCCAAGGCAAACGTACAAACTTCGATCAATACCGTTTGCAGAAAAGGGGCGGCAGTGGTATTATTGCAATACGATCTTCAAATGTTGCGGGCGCGCTTAGCGTCCAAGAAAAAGATGAAGTAATGATGCTGACACAATCCGGTCAAGCGGTGCGTTCTCCGGTCAAAGACATTCGCATCATTGGCCGCACGACACAGGGAGTAAGACTCATTAATCTTGTCAAAGGGGATAAACTAATAGGTATTTCAAAAATCATTCAAGTTGAGGAGGGAAGCAACTGAGTAGCGAAAAACTTAAAAAAGCTCAGTTTGTTCAGATTGACTGGGGCTTGAACGACTACGATTAAGAAGCCAGGAAAGCGTCACTTTTTCGAAGCCAGAAAGGCTTCCAACATGTATAAGCAGCACGGCTGATGCGATTGCGTCATAGAGTGCGCAATGGTAGTGGCGTCGATTCGATGGACAATGTTGCGATGTCAATACATCGAGTCGGTGCCCCAAGTCGAAATAATCAATTAAATCCTGCAGTTTATGACTCAACAACTGGGGATAGAGGTTTAACGCAATGGCGCAAGTATCTAACCAAGGTCCCCATTCGGCAATCTCTTGATCGGTATTCAAGAAATCAGGCGAATAGTTAGGATAAGGCCATACCACTTTAAGAAGACTGTTTTCAGTGGATGCATGGTGCGCCGCAAGTGGTCCCGATTTACGTAGTTGATTAAAATACTCCCATTCATCAGAAAATGGATTTTTATTTTGCGTGGCAGAGTATTGAATTCCATGCAATTGTGACTCTATAGATCGAATTTCCGCATGCGCCATACATAATCGTGTTTGCGTCGCTACAATCTCACGATTTAGCAGTGTGGCGACACCATATTCAATGATACCACACTCGCGATTGCCTTCAAAATCCACAAAATGAATGGGGGAATCAGTCCAAAGCATATATTATATCTAATCTTTGATATATCGTTTATGTAGTGCGAGCAGTATTTAAGCTAGCCCGATTCTAATAATGGCCGCTTGCCATTTATTTTAAAATGATTTTGAAAGTGTATACATTGCTCCCGTCATTGGTACTTATAGGATAATGAAAGAAAAAGACCTAATCGAGTTTATAGGCGAGTTGGCCCAAGAAAGTGGTCAGATAATTAGACATTATTTTTCGAACCCGGACTTGGAAGTGGAGTTCAAAAAAGATGAATCTCCAGTTACCGTAGCTGATCGTAAAGCCGAAGAAATATTGCGAAAAATTATTGAGGATAAGTTTCCCGATCACGGCATAATCGGTGAAGAATTCGGTTCGCTACGCAATGATGCAGAATATGTCTGGGTCTTGGATCCCATTGATGGGACGCAAGCATTCGCAAAAGCATGCCCACTTTTTGGCACACTCATCTGTCTTACAAAAAATGGGCAACCCATACTTGGAGCAATTCATCAACCCTTGCTCAACCAACTACTCATCGGAAACAACGAGACGACAAATCTAAACAGCAGACAAGTGCGTGTATCAGGTACGAATAAATTGAATGATGCCGATCTCCTTTGTGGAAATTTAAAAAGTCCCGCAAAACATCAAAATGGTTTAAACTGGGAGAATCTTACTAAAAACGTTAAAACTCTCCGCACATGGGGTGACTGCTATGGTTATCTACTGGTAGCAACGGGAAATGCCGATATTGCACTAGACCCGATTATGAATTCGTGGGATCTCCTTGCGCTTGTCCCTATCATTCGAGGAGCAGGTGGAGTGATTTCCGACTGGCAAGGAAAAGATCCGGTAAAAGGTTCTTCAATTGTGGCGTCCAATCCACACCTTCATGAGCAGGTAATCGATATACTTAATGCCTGAATGCATTGTGAAATAAATATATTCGTCTATACTAGAATATTAAAAACAGATTGTCATGATCAATGATCCAGATTTCATCCACGTGGCAGCGCTGGATGATTTACGAGAAAAGGAGGTTATTGTAATCTCGGGTGAAGACAGACCGATTGCAATATTTTGGAATGGAGGAAAAGTATTAGCGGTTGATAATCGTTGCCCTCATCTCGGTTTTCCCCTCCACCAAGGAACAGTTAAAGACGGAATCCTGACTTGTCATTGGCACCATGCGCGATTCGATTTAAGCAGCGATTGCGCATTTGATTTATTCGCAGATGATGTACCGACATATCAAGTGAAGGTCGATGATGATGAAATTTATATTGCCAAATTAGCTAATGAACAACCAACGAAGAAATATTACATAAATCGATTGAAACGCGGGCTAGAGCAAAATATTGCGCTCGTTCAGGCTAAAAGCATCATCGGTCTTCTAGAGACTGGAGTAGATTTTCGAGATATAATCCGCGAGATCGCTCTGTTCGGGGCTGACAATCACGATAACTGGCAAGACGGGATGACTTTGCTATCAGCGGTTGCCAATCTTTGGCCCTACTTATCTAAGGACACTAAGATATATGCCCTCTCGCTCGCGTCCAGACGCCTCGCCTCCAACTACGCAGGGATGCCGGCAAGAAGAGAGCGCTATCCTTTGGAGGGTAATCAAAATGAGGCAGAACAGCTAGAGCGATGGTTCAAACACTGGGTTTTAGTCCGCCATCGTGATGGTGCTGAGCGCACTTTACTTACCGCGGCAATTAAATCCCCCAATTCACCTATTATTAACGATCTCGTTTTCGGCACGATAACTGACCGTATCTTTTCCGCAACAGGACACACCCTTGATTTCGCGAACAAATCTTTCGAAATCTTAAACACTATCGGTTGGGATCACTTGGAGAAGATTCTGCCAACCTTGGTCTCCGGCATAAGCTCAGCGCGCGGAGAGGAAGAAAGTAGCTCCTGGAGAAATCCTATCGATCTTATCCCCGAGATTCGTAAAAGAGAAGAAGAACTGTCTGAATATAATCTCGAATCTAAGAATTTCAATGAAGTGCCTAACGGTTTAAATGATATACTGCTCGGTAATGATCCTAATTTAATTCTTAATACTCTTAAAGATATTCTGATTAGCGGAGTGGATCCGACGGAGATCGCCAAACACATTGCCTATACCTCTGCATTACGCATGGCGCACTTTCCTGAATCGAATGATATTAACGACTGGTTTGGGCCTCTTCACACTTTCACCTATTCGAACGCGATTTATCAGACATTGAAACGCTCTGTTAATCACAATACGATCCGTGGAATTCTTCATGGTGCAATGTCTGTATACGTAGATCGATTTCTGAACATACCAGAAGCGAAATTTCCTGATGAACACATTGATTTGGAATCTTTAAGTACCGAACCTGACGAGTTACTTGAATCCATTTTTGAAAATTTGGACAGACGACAGTCCTGGGATACCGTTACGGCACCGGTAAGCCGCTATATCCGCCTCCAACATCCGGTAGATCGACTGATTGATACTCTCGCGAAAGCCACTCTGCGTGAGGATCTGGATTTTCATAAATTACAGTGCCTGGAAGCGGGTGTGCAACAAGCCCAATTATGGGCAGGACAACCACAGGAAGAACATATTTATGTAGCCGTTACCCGACATTTAACAGCACACTGCCCGACGCGCAGAGCTGAGTCTCAAATGACCCGTACTGCAATTCGATTGCATCGTGGAGAATCCCTCTATGAAGAGATTTGATTGTGCCTAAAACAGAAATATAATCAATCTCGTCGTAAAGATGTTTTTAATTGCTGCGGCCCGCGCACAATAGTGTTTTCAGAAAGATATCCACTGAATACAGTGCCTGGTAGAACCACAGAGCGTTTGCCCAAAATTGCCCCTGGCTGTAAAACACTATTGCAAAGCACTTCAGACTGTTCCCCCATCAAGGCGCCCAGTTTAAGCATCTTGCTTGATACACGACTGCCATCTGGTAATTCAACAGGGACTAGATCATGAAAGAGACGTAAGTTTGCACAAATTGCTCCAGCCCCAAAATGAACATCTGAGCCTAAAATTGAATCACCGATATAATTAAAGTGTGCCGTCTTAACTCGATCCATGAGTAAACAATTCTTATATTCACACGAATTACCTAAAACACACCCCTCCCCCACAATGACATTGCCTCGAATATAGGCGCCAGCGCGAACTTCTGTATTCGCACTAATGTAAGCTGGTCCTTCTATAACACAATAAGGCGGAAGTTTAACCGAAGGATCAATAAATACTTTGTCGCTTATTGATACACCCGATGGTAAATTAGACGGTTTGGAATGAATACTGAAATCAAATTCGGCTAAGGCAGTTTTTATTCCACTAACCCACTCCCAAGGGGCATCATCTCCCTTAAAATAATCCCCGAATGGCAGGGTTCCCGGAAATTGAAAAAGTTCGCTAGCTTTCACCTTTAATCTTTACTGGAGCGAGCGAAGGGGCTCGAACCCTCGACATCCACCTTGGCAAGGTGGTGCTCTACCAACTGAGCTACGCTCGCAATAAATTTTGATGATAACTTTTCCGGATTTACGTCAATGTCAATAGTGAATGCAGAAAGTCTGGGTGAAAACGAACGCTAGATAGATTATTCCCATTCAGCCCGAGGGGAAATTCTTTTTATCTGATTCCTCAATTTCGAACGTTTCTATTTCATTTTCAACCACATTGTCTGTATTAAATGGTGAGCTACTTTCTTTTTGTCTACCTGCAGAGCTGTAATAAGAAGAATTGTTCGTATAATAATTGTAATCTTCAACACCAACTTCTGGGACCTGATTTAAAATAACGCCGTAAATATTTCCTTCACCATTCTGCAAAATTTGTTGCGCACGCAAAGACATGGATGTAGTTGTGCGTTTATGTTGGATGACAATGATTACTCCATCACTTACGCTGGCAAGTATCGATGCGTCGCTAATTCCAATTATGGGGGGAGAGTCGAGAAAGATCTTATCGTATTTAGAACCTAATTCGTCCAATATCTTTATCAGTAGATTAACGTGAATTACACTGAGATTGAAATGAGCGCTACGACCGGCGGGCATAACATCCAGATTAGGATTTTTTGTATGCTGAATAATACTCTTGGGTTTCTTATCTCCCATCAGGACATCAATAAGTCCTGGCGTTCGTTTTGCTTCCATTAATTTGTGTAGAACGGGCCGGTGAAGATCGGAGTCGATAACAAGAATTTTCAATCCGCTAAAAGCCATTACAGAAGCGAGATTATAAAGGGTAGATGATTTACCTTCACCCGGGCCTGCAGATTGAACAATAATCACATTACTTTTTTTTATCATTCCCTGATAAATTCAAATTGGTTTGAATAACGCGATAAGGTTCAGCTTCAAAAGTATTAAAATTATCAGCAGTCACTAATGGCTGGTCCTTCTTAATTACTCCCATTACCGGGAGTTGCAATATTCGTTCCAAATCATCGATGGAACGAAAACTAGTATCAAAAAAATCGAAAAGAAATGCACTCCCCAGTCCAATAATACTACCCATGATTATCGCGAGCCCAAGATTGATTACCCAATTCGGCTTTGATGGACGGCGGGCAGGAACCGCTTCATTAAGAATTTCGATTGTGCGCTTAGGTACCTGAAAGTCTATTTCACGCTGTCTTAATGTAATTTTAAGTGTTTTGTAGAGATTCTCTTCATCTTGCAGCCTAGTCACCGCTTCTTCAAACGGGCGCATTTTATTTTCCGCGGAATAAATCTGATCAATTCGAGCGCTCTCCAGTTGTTTCTCCAGTTCAGATACGCGGGCTTGCGCTTCAATGTAGGAGATCTCTAATGCCTCTTCATAGCCCAGGAGCAGATTAGCCAACTGCTCACTAATTTTCTGTAGATTATTTGACGCTGCCACCAGATCAGGGTGCGCTTCACCCAGTCTACCTTCCAATTGTGTGAAGTTCTGATCGGCAATCATATGGGCCTGCATCAGATTCAATATATTAGTGTCAGATATCAATTCAGAATTAACCAGCCTGAATCGCTCTCCCAAAGGGACCTTACTAAATCTTTCAAAACGAGTCTTTCTCGCAATGGCATCAACTTTTAAAGCGATTAAGCTACGTTCTAACTGTCGCAAGTTTTCAATATCTAACTGGGTAGTACGCGCGGCAATATCAACACCAGATATCTGTAGCTCCTTACGCAAACTCTCTACCCTATCACGCTGTTCAGAGACTGCGCTCTCCTGTAATAATAATTCCTCCTGTAATTTTTCGATCGCTTCGGTTTGCCCTGAGGTAGCGAAAGCGATACGGTTACGAGCATAAGCTTTAGCGATCGCATTAGCCAACTCGGCGGCTAAAACAGGTTCTTCCTGCATGAGCACACCGATATCAATAAGCTGCGTTCCCGGTTGAGAATCAACGTTTAGCATTTTTTTGATCAAATATAAATAAGTCTCTTCTTCAGTAAGCGCTCCCCCAAGCTTTGCACTGAGTTTTTTTTGAAGCGAAAACCCATCTATCACTGGGGCGAGAACCAATTTACTTTGGATGATATGAACTTGTTCACGGATAAAATAGGGGTCGAAATTTCCTGTGGATTGTCGTCCAAAAAGAACGACCTCACTTTCCGGTTTCTCCACCCGAATTCCAGCTATCGCGTTGTACCACTTCGGTTGACTCCAAGTAAAAACAATGGTCGTAAGCAGACATATTAAGAGAATCAGCGCAATCAACGTTTTTCTTGCCCGCAACACTCTCAGCAAATCGGAGAGGGAAAGGCCAATGGGCATTGATTGGTCATCATTGTTCATATGCGCAAGCTTTAGATTATAATTCCTAATTGAAATGCCGGTCAAGCATGACCCGCACCTGCTTTGGCTATCACTCTAGACCGGAAATATCTATATTCTTATTAAAATATTCCGAATGTATAACGGAAATTAATCCCGGCGCGGTGCCTATTTTCCTCACGCACAGGATCGGATGAACCCGTTTTATCATAATCATAATCAATGATAATGGATAAATTATCAGAATGCTTATAAGTTAAGCCAAAGCCTACACGAATCGTATCATCCTCGGTATTGGGGCCCGTGGTGGGATCTCTGCGAAGCAATTCTGAAGCATTATATAATACCGATCCGGAAGCTGTAAGGGCTCCGCTAAGTGCATGCTGAGCGTTAAAAAATACACTTAAAACTTCATCGTCAGTAAAATTAAGTGGATTTGAAGTCTCACGTATATCGTAAGTCACCCCTGCCGAGATAAACGATTCCTCCTGATAACGGTAGAACGTGGTAAATTCACCATAAAATGTTGCATTATCAGTGCTGGATTATCGGTTGCGGTCCTCTACCCCAACCCTTCCTCTTACATCTAACTTCTCATCGGGTTTGTAATTTACTCCCGTCAGGAAAAAAGCCGAATCACTATTTTTATCGAAGCCGTTTTGATCATAGTTTATATCTTGATAACGAAATTCCCCGACTACGGTCATTATGGGCGACAAATTGAAATCTCCTTCAATGCCCAGGAGATGCTCATTGCGATCTAGAAGTGATCCAAGACTCTTATCATCATAGCCAAAGTCTGTATTTCTAAATTCGAAAACAGCACCCAGTTTTTCTGATAAATCGACCCCTAAGCTGACATTAAATAGATTATGATTATAAGACTGGTTAGATTGTAATACGCCTACAAGCAACGATTCCGGATTATCTATAAAAGAGAGGTTTTCAGAAATCTGAAAATTAATGTTGGGCGCAAACGAATGATAGACGTTAAGACCGAGCACATTATTGAAAAGAAGATCATCCGTGGGACGATTATCGTAGGAGATAATTTCTAAATTATACAAACCGGATAAAAATGTTTGCTCGGAAAGCGAAGCATTATACTTAAATTGTGGCGCAAAACTGATCGCCCCACTATCTATCTCATTCGTAAAATTCCCAAAGATATTAGTGTCGTAAAAACCACCAGCTTTCAAACTGATCGTTAATGGCGTACCTTGTTCTTGTTCCGGGATAGGAGCGTAAACTCCAAATAATAAGGGCGATATCAGAAGAGGTATAAGAGTTACCACTTTATTCATAAATCACGACTGTTGTTTCATGGGGGGTAATATTGATAGCTCTCGTTGATTTACTTAAAAACCAGCACCTAGCGTCAATGAAATAATCACCGAAAACGCTGGGTCGCAAGAGGGTTAATTAGAACAAACATATTGACGGCCAATCGCAATGGAATTTGTAAGGGAAAGTATTCTGGCAGCTTACCCTGCTCTAAACCGCGATATATATCACCCCAATGTCGGGTTTCCCCTATCCCCCCGGTTAATTCGGCGTTCGCAGGGAGAAGTTTACTGAAATAAGGTTTGTCAAGAATGGCGGGTGATAGGAGAAGTCCTCCTATATTCTGCCGTAAGAACACATTTACGAATCCACTATAATCACTTGGTTTTGCCCAGACTTTCTGTTGAGAATACCAGGCAAGACCTGCTGGGATATCTGCCATAAATCCGTATTCGGGGCGAAACTTTGCTTTTAGATCAGTACGCGTATAAGCCATGATGGATGGAATATAAGGTGGGTATTTAAAGGGAACTCTTCGTGGCTCACTTAGATTATGCACTAAGGGTAAACTGTGAAAAACCAGCACCAGTACGATAACCAACAGTTTTTCCCAACGGTCTCGCTTTTTAGTACTTTCCAAAAGGATCATAAAAAATCCGCAGCCAAAGACAATAATCAACGGTGTGACATAATAAGCGGGCAACCTTATAGCGAGGCCACTACTAAAAAAGGGTTGAAATAAAAGGAGAGAAAAAACCGTTATGATTGCACACCAGCGCATAACATTGGTTGTTCGCTGACGAAACCGATAGAGACAACCCGTGAGAAAAAAAGCACAAAATAAATAGCCACCACCTTTCCAAATGAGATCCTTTAAATTAACTTCAATACCCTTAAACCCTTTATTAATGACCTTATTAATCTTCAGTGGTGGTAATTCATGATCAAATTTTCTTTTTATTTCATCCGGTTCGGCGGTCGAATCACCTGCTCGCATGCTGAGGTATTGTCCTGCCAGCGCCAGAGGATGACCAGTCCACTCGATATTGCGCCATACCCACAAAGAAATCGTGAGCAGAAAAATAAGAACGGCAATGCCCAGAGATCGAGCTAATAGCTTTCCACGAGGGAAAAATATTAAACAGTAACCGATGAAAACAATACCGACTAATCCCGCTGTGTATTCTGCCAGAAAGAGCAATGCCAAGATGAATCCCATCAAGGGAAAGCACCAGGGTTTTATATTGCTTATCTCTTCAACTGATTCGGCATTACGGGCGCGCTCAATAATGCTCCATAGAATAAATAATAATAATAACAAAGCCATAAGCACCACCACCCCTGATACCGACAGAATGTTATCCCAAAGACCTAATGAAAAGAGCACAGCTAAATATGCCAGCAATCCCACCGTAGGGGTAAACAAGAGGCGGCCTAGAAAGTAGGTCAGCAAACAAACTAGCCAGAAAATAATAACATTAACAATGATAAGATAATAATCTCCGTTAAAAGCAGGATAGACTCCACGCGCCTTAGATACGGGATCTTTCCATACATTTCTCCGGTAAGACTTCCCCATCACTTTCAATCCAGTTGCAAGAATTAATGGGTAAAGAGGCGCTTGATAGAGTTCAGGATGCAATTGATTTTCTTTGAAAATATAGTCGTCATGTTTACTTTCCAAAACGGCCACCGCTTGTGGGTATACAACCAAAGTTGAAAATCCTTTGCCCTCGGATAGTTGCTTTCCGAGAACCGCCATTTCTATAACATCTTCATGCCCCGGTCCGTTATAGCGTTTGTAACCGTGGTAAAAGGAATAAACAACGGTAATAGCGGCCAATGCTACTACACTGATAATTTTTTTCCCTAGACCCAAATCGATCCAGTAGATTATTTGCTGATAAAAATTTGCCATCTCTTCGGATTGTCTTCCGTAGGGCTTAAGGGATATTATTGGCCATCGTATTATTCACTCTCACGCAGACTGCTGCGGCTCAATTCTAGCAAAAGCGTTCACACGTTCCCACCTCTCTCTTTTTTTCCCCCCTCATCCATAATATCAAGTTCTGGCCATTGCAGAAGCTTGCGGTGCAAAGTCCGCCTGCTTATTCCCAACAATTTCGCTGCTTTAGTACGGTTACCGCTGACTTCTACTAAGGCATTGCGCAATAATCGTTTTTCATTCTCTTCGACCGATAAGGGATTTATCATCTCATCATGATAATTTAAGTCCCCCATATCGTTTGAAAACTTCCGCTCAAGATCATACTTGGTGACGTTGCCACCCCGCTTCATCACAACGACATTTTCAGCAAAGTTGCGTAATTCGCGTATATTTCCGGGCCAGTCATATTGTTCCAATACCTTCATTGCAGAGGGATCTATTCTAACTGGATTCACCTCGTTTTCCTCGCTAAACTTTTGAATATTATGCTGTAAGAGAAGTGAAATATCCTCTCGACGATTGCGCAAGGGCGGTAGCGTAATAGACACTACATTGAGTCTGTAATATAAATCTTCACGAAATAATCCTTTTTTTACGAGTTCTTCCAATTTCCGATTTGTAGCTGCGACAAGACGAACATTAACTGTAATGGGCTTGATACTCCCCAACCGTTCAAATGTTTTAGACTCGATAAAACGCAGGAGTTTAACTTGCGTCGATTGATCGATCTCGCCGATCTCGTCGAGAAAGAGCGTTCCCTCCTGTGCCGCTTCAAAGCGTCCTATTCGACGCTCAACTGCACCGGTAAATGCTCCTTTTTCATGACCAAAAAGTTCACTTTCAAGAAGACTGGCAGGGAGTGCCGCACAATGAGTAGCAATGAACGGCTGTCGCGCGCGACCGCTATTCTGGTGGATAGCCTGCGCGATAAGTTCTTTGCCGGTTCCTGTCTCCCCTTCCAGAAGAACCGTGGTTTTAGAGGGAGCAACGAGTTTTACCTTCTCGATCACATCCTGTAATACTTTCGAATTTCCAATAATCCCCTCAAAGCTATACTTTCGATCGAGTCTCTTGTGTAATGCTACGTTCTCTTCTTCCAAATCACGTGATCTTAAAGCCCGCTTAATTAGAATTTCTAATTTCTCTAAATTGAGGGGTTTGGTCAAAAAATCAAAAGCCCCCCGCTTCATCGCTTCTACAGCCGTTTCGACATTTCCATACGCCGTCATCATTATGGTGACCGGCTTCACTGGCAGGCTTATTGCCTTGTCAATGACCTTTAAACCGGATTTTCCAGCCATCTTTAAATCAGTGAGAATTATATCAAATTTTTCCGCTTCGAGCAGGTTAAAAGCTTCATCTGCACTGGATGCAAGATAAACGTCAAAAGAATCCTCCAGCGCTTGAAGCAGTCCTTCACGGGTATGTTTTTCATCATCTACAATAAGGATAGATGCGGGCATTTTTAATCAATCAGGTTGAAATTCACACCTTAACAGACAGTATGTGAAATAAGTATTAAAGATTGGGAAATTTTGTCCCACTTCGCAAGTGATTAATAGCCATGTTTATGGCTAAAGTCGGATCAACTCTCGAGTAGACGAATGCGCCGATGCTTCTGAGGAAATTGCAGGGTGAACACAGATCCAACCTCTGTCTGGCTATCGATACCAATTTGTCCGCCATGATCACGCATTATTCGTTGTACGATCATCATCCCTAACCCATGACCACTCTTCTTCGTCGTGAAATAAGGTTGGAATATTTTGCTCAAGTTCTCCTCTTTTATCCCGACCCCTGAATCACCAATAAGGATATATACATATTCATCATCGCTACGTGTTCGGACTTTGATCGTACCACCACTCGTCATTGATTCACGCGCATTCGTAATGAGATTGAAAAAAACCTGTTTAATCTGATTCCCGTCTGCCATGACGACCGGTAAATCATCAGATACTTCAATATCCACATTGATACCCGCATCATTCAGTTCCTCTCCGAGGTAATCAAAGGCCTCCTCAAGTGCTTTTAAAAGATCAAGATCCTGAAAGTCTGGAGGGGACGGTCTAATCGCTTCCAAAAAGTGTGTAATGATTCCATCTAGACGCTCTAATTCACCTGTACATACATCAAGCTGGTTCTTGATTTTTTCTTTCTCATTTGAATTATTCAGTTTCTCCAATTGCCTGTTGATCAATTGTAAGTGGATGGTAAGTGAATTCAGCGGATTTCCTAACTCATGAGCGACACCAGCAGCCAACATGATTACGGACGAAATTTTTTCATTCTCAATCTGCTCCCGAGTTGAGAGCTGTAATTCAGTGACGTCTGAGATAATCACAGCGTAGTTTTTACTTACTAAATCGTCATCATTTACACTTTTAATAGGCATTATATAGAGACGAACAAAACGTGTCTCCGGATAGTTAAGTTCCAGGTCACGAGTTACCACAGATTCTGCTCGATATTCACCATCGCTTGAAATATCAAGCGTACGAATTAGTTCCGGTACAAGCTTCCAGAGGACAGCCTGGCCCTGGTCTTTCAGGGATAAGCCGATGAGTTTACCACCCGCGGCATTGGCATATTCAATAATGCCATTTTGATCGATAACGAGAATACCTTCACGAATTGTATTAAAGACAGTCTCCAGGAGGTTTCGTTCACGCGCTAATCGTTGAACTAAATTAGATAGGTCAATCGAATCGAGGTCGTCTAGACGGCCCAATACTTTCTCCAATGCGCTAAGTTTAGTCGTTGGTGACATGAGCTATGATTTGTATGTATTGATGACTCTCTCCGCTGTTTAAGTATTTATGTCTTCCTATGTAATAAATTCCTGCGCCAAGCGTTCAATGAGAATTTCTGAAATCACCTTTTTACTATCAGGACCAAAATGATTTATTTCGCCATGCGCAGAAAGAAGAGTCACTTCAGTAGTGTCCGACTCAAAACCGGTACCCGCCTGACCGACATGATTAGCAATGATGAAATCTGCGTTCTTCTCTCTTAGCTTTTTTTTGGCGTTTGCTTCCAGATTTTCTGTTTCTGCTGCAAAGGCCACGACAATTTGATTACTCTTTCGCGAGGCAACAGTTTTCAGGATATCGACAACCGGGTCGAGTTCTACGCTGCTAGAATCACCGGACTTCTTCAGTTTCTGTTGAGAAAAACTTCGTGGACGATAATCCATTACTGCGGCCGCCATGATCAGAATATGGCATTGGTCAAAGAGGGAATCAATTTCTCTAAGCATTTCATCTCCAGTAATTACAGGATGTACGACAGCACCTTCGGGCGAGGTAAGACATACCGGACCGCTGACGAGATCCACCTGCCAACCACGATTTATAGCTGCTTCAGCCATCGCATACCCCATTTTTCCACTCGAAGGATTGCTTAAAAATCGTACAGGATCGAAATATTCACGCGTGGGCCCAGCAGATATCAGGCAACTTATATTGCTTGCTTTCATATTAAATGCAGAAATCTTTTATCACCATGGATATTGAAAACATTAAAAACAGAGATCCCGAAGATAACGCACGACCATCTCCTAATCCAATCCAAAAGCAATCTCGACGTGAAAATTTTTGGCTCAATCTTGGGCTGAATTTCATTATTCCTGCTTTAATTCTAATGAAAGGGGGGCAATGGTTTAATCTTCAACCATCGATTGCCTTAATCATAGCTTTATTCTTTCCTCTAAGTTATGGTCTCAGTGATTTCATTTTTCGTCATAAATGTAATTTATTATCAATTCTGGGATTTATCAGTATTCTCCTTACCGGGGGTATCGGTTTATTGAAATTAGATAAAGATTGGATCGCGATAAAAGAAGCTGCGGTACCGTCAATCATTGGACTTGCCATACTGATTTCGCTAAAAACCCCCTATCCACTAGTACGAACATTAATCTATAATGAAAATATTATAAATATTGCGACCGTTGAATGGGAAATAAAAGTTCGAAACAATTTACAATCTTTCACCCGACTTCTCTACAACATCACCGTTCTTCTCGCTTTTTCATTTCTATTAAGTGCGATACTCAATTTTGCTCTCGCCAAGAAACTCATCAACAGTGAATCAGGGACCGAAGCCTTTAATGAAGAAATAGGTCGGATGACCCTTTTAAGCTACCCGATTATCGTCGTCCCCTGTATGGTTATTTCTTTTATTGCGTTTTGGAAACTTCTGAGCGGTTTAAAGAAATTGTCCGGATTAAATCTGGAAGAGATTATAAAAATCTTACCAGAGGAGAAATAAGAATACACGGACAAGCGGATGAGGCGCGTGAGTCAAGCTTCGGAACTCAACTGTCTGCGCGATAAACAAAAACTTCTATTACAAATCGTTTATAACTAATTTAATTATCAATTAATTTTAGAGGGTATTTATCCTTACAGCCTATCCGCCTCTAAGCTCTTTCTTCAATCGGAACGTAATCACGTTCTGTGGGGCCGACATAAATCTGTCGAGGGCGGTAAATACTCGCTTTAGGTTCCTCAGCCATTTCTTTCCAATTAGCGATCCACCCAGGCATTCTACCAATGGCAAAAATCACGGTAAAGAAATCTAGAGGGATCCCAATCGCGCTAAGAATAAAACCGCTATAAAAATCAACATTGGGATATAGCTTTCGCTTAATAAAATAATCATCACTTAGCGCCGCTTTTTCAAGGTGGCGAGCGATATCAAGAAGAGGATCCTGGATACCCAAACTCTTCATTACTCCCTCAGCCGCATCACCGAGTATCTTCGCCCTCGGGTCATAGTTTTTATAGACTGCATGGCCAAATCCCGCAATTTTCTTACCTGCTTTGGCTTCTTCAACAAAACGCGATCCATCATCTCCATCATTGTGAATTTGCTCCAGCATTTTAATGACGGCCATATTCGCACCCCCGTGTAAAGGTCCCCACAACGCATTTATGCCCGCTGAAATTGACGCAAAAAGATTCGCTCCGCCCGAGCCGACCATACGTACGGTAGAGGTACTACAATTTTGCTCATGATCCGCATGAAGGAGAAAAATTAAGTTTAGCGCGCTCACGACTTCATCACTGACAAGATATTCCTTATTCGGTTCGGAGAACATCAAATGGAGAAAATTCCCAGTATAAGATAGATCCGTATTGGGATGAATAAATGGGCGCCCAATTTTCCTGCGATACGACATCGCAGCAAGTGTACGTGCTTTTGAAATTACATGTGCGGCTGCCACGTCAAAATATTCTAAATCCTGCTGCCGGTTATTACTTGCCATTTCAGGGTAATAACAGCTCAACGAATTAACCATCGCTGAAAGCATGGCCATCGGATGTGATTCGACCGGGAAGCCTTCGATAAATCGATGCATTCCCTCATGCACACTAGCATTTTCACTGATGATATTTCGAAAGGATTGTATTTGCTCCGCATTTGGTAATTCACCGTAGATAATGAGATAGGCTGTCTCTAGAAAACTTGAATTTATCGCCAGTTGCTCAATCGGGTATCCCCGGTAACGCAAGATACCTTTTTCCCCATCGATAAATGTAATTTTTCCGCTACAGGATCCGGTATTGCGGTAGCCGTCATCATAAGCGATATACCCGCTTTGTCCACGTAAGGATCGTATATCTACAGCTTTTTCTCCCTCCGTCCCTTCCATTAAAGGGAAATTGAAGTTTTGTTCATTTAGCCTGAATAAGGCAGTTTCTTCCTTTTGCATTTTTAATGATATAAATTAAAATTAGTTAATAGCTTTTATTAATAGCTATTTCAGTGATTAATTTTGATCCAGTCGACAAAATTACGATAAATCTGCAATCCTTTAGCCTGGCTTTTCTCAGGATGGAACTGGGTAGCAAAACAGTTCCCCCGCGCTATACCACTCACAAATGGGCCCCCATAGTTAGTTTCACACCAAATTAGAGCAGAATCACTAGGGACAACATGGTAGCTATGGACGAAATAAAATTGATCACCGTCCAGCTGCAGACCGCTATTTGGCGAAAGATCGCGAACAAATTTAACCTCATTCCAACCCATGTGCGGGACCTTATATTCAGGATCCAGACGAAAACGGAGCACTTTTCCGGGTAACAATCCCAGCCCCTTTGTCTCTCCTTCTTCCGAATATTCAAAAAGGGCTTGCAGCCCGAGACAGATACCGAAGAAAGGCTTATCTGCAGTTACCCAATCGGTAATTATCTCATCAAAACCCGATTGGCGAAGCATGCTCATGCAATCGACAATACAACCTTGACCGGGAAAGATCAAACCCCGCGCGTCGCCGATATCTTCAGGTCTATTGACCAATCGTACGTCAGCACCTACATACTCCCAAGCTTTAACAACGCTCCGTAAATTGCCCATCCCATAGTCAATGACGACCAAAACTGGTTTCACTCCACTCATAATGTAAACAAAGAATTTAAATCAAGAATGTAAAAATGCTAAAAGGTATAACGATCTCTCCTACCTTTTCATTTTTCTATTAATCTACATTCATAATTCCTAATTCATAAATCTTTTTCAATCCAGTCTCCCCTTGGTCGAGGGTAATTTGTCTGCTTGTCGCGAATCGATTCGAGTAGCAATATCCAGCGCTCGGCCGAACCCTTTAAAGATCGCTTCTGCGATATGATGGGGCTCCTGGCCATATTCTAGATTTACATGTAAGTTAGCCCCTGCGTTATTGGCAAAAGCCTGGAAGAACTCTTTAATGAGCCCTATATTGAAATCGCGAACAAAGCGTTCCTGGGTTTCTGCACGATAGACAAGAACCGACCGACCACCAAGGTCAAGAATAACGGAAGCTAAGGTTTCATCCATTGGTAACAAGAAAAACCCATAGCGGTTTATTCCCAGTTTTTCCCCCACTGCTTCTTTAACTGCTTGCCCGAGAACGATTCCAATATCTTCAACGACGTGATGATAATCAACATCAAGATCACCTTGCGCTTTTATATCCAGATCAAATAACCCATGCCGGGTGAATAATTCCAACATATGATTTAAGAAAGGGACTCCTGTCTCAATCGTCGAAATTCCCTCACCGTCGAGGTTTAATTTCAGTGAGATCTGTGTCTCTTTTGTCTCACGCTGAATTTCAGCTATGCGCTTTTCTGCCATGAATCGATTGTTTCGAAAAGAATTTCCATCTGTTTTTCGTCGCCAATACTTATGCGTATAAATCCGGCTGTCAATGGACTAGACCTTAATAGACGAACGAGGATTTTTCGCGCGTACAGGAATTCATATAAAGATTGCGCCACTTCTGGACCAGTTTTCTTTTCACCATTGACAGGTTCAGTAAATATAAAATTTGCCTGAGAGGGGAAAAAGAACCAGGCGCGATTTTTTAATTCCTGAGCGCAAAATTCGCGTGTTTTAATTACGTTGGCGATCGTCTCTTTATAATAAGCTTCATCTTTGAGTGCAGCGATCGCCCCAGCCTGGCTTAAACGATTAACATTATAACTATCGCGGACACGATCCAAAAGATTGATAATCTCTGGAGCCGCAAAAGCGAAGCCGACACGCAAACCTGCCAGTGAAAAAGATTTGGATAAAGAGCGGGTAATGACAAGATTTCGATATTGCTTCACGAGAGCTACCATCGTTTCTTCCGCAAAGTCAGCGTATGCCTCGTCGACGACCAAGATGCCAGAAAAACGTTCCAGGAGATCAGCTATATCTTCACTCGAATGTGCGACCCCGGTTGGAGTATTCGGTGATGAGAGAAAAAATATATTGGCAGCGGACTCAGCAATAATCTCAATCGGAAGATTAAATTCACGATTGTAGGGTATGGTGAAAAAACTACCGCCCTGAATTCCCGCTAATACTGGATAGAGTGTATAATTCGGTATTATTGTGCCCGCCACCTCATTTTTACCACAAAATGTGCGCACGAGCAGATTAAGTATATCATCAGAACCATTTCCAGCAATTATCTGATCCACATTCAAATCATACCGCTCAGCTATTGTTTTTCTCAAAGGCATGCTCTCTGGATTTGGATAGAGTGATAAATTATTTAGCTCAGCACTAATTGCCTTTGCCACCATTGGGCTCGGTGGATAGGGGTTCTCATTAGTATTGAGTTTTACCCATCCACTGTCCTGTGGCTGATCACCCGGTACATAACCTTCTATATCACGGATGTGAGCCAATGCTAAATCGTAAGCTTTAGAACACTGAGTCATAAAAGGTAATTCCTAGAAAAAATTTTCGCTGCAATCTAACAAGCATCCTAAAGGAAGGATCTAATAGGAACACTATGCATTCAATTTACTTAAAACGAATTTGCATAGATCGCCCATGCGCGTCAAGGTGCTCAAGTTTACTGAATGCTTCTACAACCGGAAGGGCATCTACTAAACTCTTTGGTGAATATTGGGTGATACTACTGCGCCGGTAAAAATCAGTTACTCTGAGACCACTCATAAACCGCGCTGTGCGCCCGGTGGGTAATACGTGGCTCGGACCTGCTGCAAAATCGCCCAGAACCGTCGGTGTGTAGTCACCCATAAATATCGCTCCAGCATTATTAATTTTCTTTGTTAATGAATTAAAATACCGGTTGCTGACATGGAGCTCAAGGTGTTCCGGTGCGACGTAATTAGCAATTTCTACTGCCTGTTCAAGATTGTTAACCAAAATTAATAGTGTTCCATCTCTTAAAACTGTCTTAATACACTCCTTATGATTTAGCTCACGTAACTGGATTTTAATTTCTGCCCGCACTTCATCAATTAATTTTTTCCTGTTTGTGATTAAACATATATTTTCCATTCCGGTACCGTGTTCCGCTTGTGCGAGCAGATCTGAAGCGATGTAATCAGCGCGTGCAGTACTATCGGCAATAATCATAAGCTCACTGGGACCAGGTAATAAATCCAAGCCTACGATTCCATATACCTGTTTTTTCGCTTCAAAGACATAGGCATTACCGGGCCCGAATATTTTATCCACTGCTGGAATGCTCAATGTGCCATAAGCCATCGCACCGACGGCCATTACCCCACCTATACGATAGACCTCCTCGATTCCATTGATCGCCAATGCTGCAAGGACTCCACTATTAACACTACCGTCCGCTTGCGGCGGCGTAAAAACTGCTATTTCTGGGACCCGGGCAAGGCGCGCAAGCGTCGTGGTCATGATAACCGTCGATACGAGAGGTACGATGCCCCCTGGAATATATATACCCACACGATTAATCGGGTAGTAAGTTTCGCCAACAATGCCTCCATGAGGATTTTTTCCCTTCCAGTTTTGGGGAAGACTTTTCTCGTGAAATTCCTTAACGCAATGGACCGCATTTTTAATTGCCTTACGCTGATCCATATTAAGTGTCTTGGCAGCTGAATTCAGTTCGTCTCTCGTGACTCTAAGGTCGGTCTTTTTTAATTTCGCACGATCAAACTTAGCGGTATAGTCAATAATCGCTTTATCACCTTGTTCATTTACCGCTCTAAGAATTTTTGCGACTGCCCCTTTCACATCGGGAACCGCATTTACCCTTTCACAGAATCGGGCTAGTTTAAGATAAAAGCCCGGTGCACTATAATTTAACTGCCGCATTGGCCTTGATGTTTAATCGTTTGGCCTCTACGCGGGCAAACATTATTTTTACTTGAATGGTCGTCAGTTAATCGCGGCTTACGCCATTCAAGGGAGGAGAGTGTATATTTATTTACCGTATCTTAAAGACGGTAATTCGAAGATTTTATCATCCAATGGGGCATTAATGACAATCTTGGTAAAAGTTAAAGTGTCTTTCTTTTTACCATCCTCAATTCGGATTTGCTCCCGAGGGAATCGGATTCCATCCACAATAAACTCATCTATATCTTTGATTTCGATACCTTTGTCATTGATCGTTCCAAGAAGCTTACCCGTGTTAACATCGAAATAACGTTTATAGTGAATAGTTTTATCGTACTTAAAGTGGAGCAGGTAGGCTTTTTTCCCCTCTTTATTTACAATTCCTTTATTTATAATACTCCCGCCCAGTTGTTCGATTCCACTGTAAAAATTTAAATTATCAAAGGTATTTGCGCGCATACGCTTAAGTTCACCCATACTGAGAATGCGTATCGTCCAGTCTTCGGCATCCTTTTTATTGGCTCGTCTACCCCATCCATCAATATCATTTATTGCCGTTGTCTCGACAATACCATCGTGCGCACGGATTACATCCAATCGCTGTTTGAAAGGCTTTTTTAAATAAATGAGAATTTCACCTTTTCCATTACCCTCATGAGTCGTAAAGGTGCCCTGAAATTGAATTGTCTCAACGGCACGTAACTGAGTATCCCCTCCAAGATAATCTCTAGCCTTGGCTATTATTTGATCTGTAGTAAGTTCACCTCGCAAGGGGAAGCCGGTCGTGCTCAAAACGACAATGAGAACCGTTGCAATAATAATTTTATTAAATTCATGCATCATGTATTACCCATTAGACCCTTGCGATGGTATTTGGTTCTGATAAAATTATAATCCATTGCTCAAGTGCAAGAATGGAAATATTACTCCCATTCTATAGTGCTTGGAGGTTTAGAGCTAATATCAAGAACTACGCGGTTAACTCCTTTAACTTCATTGCTGATACGGGTGGAAATAGTCTGAATCACTGGATAAGGCAGGCGCGCCCAATCTGCGGTCATCGCATCGATGCTGTTAACAATACGCAGAGCTATAACATTCTCATACGTTCGCTCATCCCCCATAACGCCCACGGTACGAACAGGTAAAAAAACAGCAAAAGATTGCCATACCTTATAATAAAATCCACTTTTTTTCATCTCTTCGATAAGAATCGCATCGGCCTGGCGCAAAACATCAAGACGTGCCCGAGTAATCTCACCCATAACCCTCACCCCTAATCCAGGACCTGGAAAGGGTTGACGCCATACCATTTCCCTGGGTAGACCCAGCTCTTCGCCCAGTTTACGCACTTCGTCTTTAAATAATTCTCGTAAGGGCTCAAGGAGTTTAAGTTTCATTCGTTTGGGCAGTCCACCGACATTATGGTGTGTCTTAATAAGAGCGGCAGGATTACCATCAATCGGAATACTTTCTATAACATCGGGATAAAGTGTTCCTTGCCCGAGAAACATGACATCTCCCATAGATTTCACCGCTTCTTCAAATACTTCGATAAATACTTTTCCTATAATTTTACGTTTTCTCTCAGGATCAACAATACCCTTTAAACGCTTCAAAAAACGATTAGAAGATCGCTTAACACGAAGATCAAAATTAAAGTTCTCTTTGAATATGCGTTCAACGGTCTCACGTTCATTCAGACGCAGAAGACCGTTATCGACGAACACGCAAGTTAACTGGGATCCAATAGCTCGGTGAATAAGGACCGCCGCAACAGAGGAATCGACCCCGCCACTCAACGCTAAAATGACACGTTTAACTCCGACCGTTTCTCGTATTGCTGCGATCGATCTAATAACGTAATCCGCCATAGACCAATCTCCACTACAGCGACAGATCTGGTAGAGGAAATTTTGAATAATCTTAATTCCCTGTTCGGTATGATATACTTCAGGGTGAAATTGAAGACCGTAAAAATTTCTCTTCGCATCCTCGATAATCGCAAAGGATGAATTTTCCGTAGAAGCAAGCGAATTAAATCCTGTTGGTAGACGCATAAGTTTATCCCCATGCGAGTTCCAGACACGGATCTGTTTTTTCAGGCCCCGTAATAGTCTCCCCTTTTTATTAATATCCAGAAGTCCATGACCATACTCCCGCTGTTTACTCTTTTCAACTTTACCGCCAAGCAGAAATCCCATCAGCTGGATACCGTAACATATACCCAGCACAGGAACGCCAATATTAAATATTCTTTTATCAGGGATGGGTGCGTTCTTAGCAAAAACACTACTCGGCCCGCCCGACAGGATGATTCCCTGAACACCGTCTTTTTTTAACTGCGCAGCAGTTGTATCATGTGGATAAATTCGTGAATAGACCTGACATTCTCGAATTCGCCGTGCAATAACTTGAGTATATTGTGATCCGAAGTCGAGAACTGCGACTACCTGTGTCATCTAATTAAAATTTCAATCGTGAATTCTTGAAGTCACAAGCGGGGCATCCGGCTACCTCATTTCCCTTTAACGCGGTGTAAAGCTGTCCACACTTGACACAGTGGAATACCACCGTTGTACGCTTCGCTTCATAAAGATTAATATCTCTTCGATCATAATAAAGCCATAGGACTAAAATAAATGCCAATCCAACGACCACGTAAATAAGAATAAATACTTCAAGATCGATGCTAAACACCTTGCTTTATCATTTTCTAGTTAAAGGACTATCTGTAAAGACTTGAAACATAGCGTGAGAAGATTAATCACTTTTGAATTAATTTACTCTGAGTATGTCTAAAATAATTAACGCGTCCCAAAGAGGACGCGTTTCATAAAATGGAAATAAATGTTCGAGATTCAGCTTTTCTTTTTCTTCGGTGCAGCTTTCTTAGCAACACTTGCTTTCTCGGTTACCGTTTTAGTTTTCTTTTTTTTCGCTTCAGAACTCTTAGCGTCTTCTTTAGCTGATTTTTTTGTCGTGGTTTTCACAGCCGGTTTTTTATCGGTCACCGATTTTTTCTTAGTCACCTTCGGTTTCTTCTCTTCAGCGATTGGTTTTTCAGCTTCTGCTTCTTTAGTTACAGGTTCTTCTTTTTCTTGAGTGCTGGGAGCGGCACTTGTTGTCGCTGATGTTTTTTTATTTTTCGTCCTTCCTTTTCGTGAGGAAGTTTTATATCCCTCATCTGAAGCTTGAATAAGCTCAATGAGTGCCATCTCCGCGGCGTCTCCAGTACGAGTACCAAGCTTATAGATGCGTGAATAGCCACCCGGTCGATTAAGAAATTCATTTACTTTATCATTAAAGAGCAGCCTGACTGCCTTTTGATTACGCAAACGGGCATAAGCTAACCTACGCAGGTAAATCGCGCGTTCCGGTTGGGCGCTCTGTGCTTTTATAGCGAGCGTTATAATTTTTTCGATAAAGGGCCTCAACGCTTTGGCTTTTGTCAGTGTCGTCTTGATTCTGCCATGTTCAATTAACGATGAAGCCATATTAGCTAACATCGCGAGGCGATGGGAGCTCGTTACGCCCAGAGTATGTCGATGCTTGAGGTGTCGCATCTATATTACCTATTATTGATCATGAAAATTACAGGTTGCTACGGTTTTCCAGCAAGCGCTCATCGATTTTCATACCGAGAGAGAGTCCGAGCTGTTCCAGTTTTGCTTTAATTTCATTCAGCGATTTCTTACCGAAATTGCGATATTTAAGCATTTCCTGTTCACTCTTCATTGCCAGTTCACCTACTGTTGTGATATTCGCGTTATTCAGGCAATTGGCGGCACGAACAGATAATTCAATCTCATTGACACTCATATTGAGCAGTTTTCGGAGCTTATTCTGCTCTTCACTCACTTCCGCCTGTTCACTTTCAAACTCGATACTCTCCTCATTAACGCGATCAAAAATGTCGAGGTGATGTTTTATTATCGATGCTGACTGCTTCAAAGCATCCTCAGGGTTAATTCGTCCATCAGTCCAGACTTCGAGAATAAGCTTATCAAAGTCAGTCATCTGACCGACACGTGTATTCTCAACTGAATATTTAACGAGTTTTACCGGACTAAAGAGTGAATCGATAGCGATGACTCCAATCGGCTGATCCGGTTCTTTATTATCTTCACCAGGACAATATCCGCGCCCTACTTTAATTTCCAATTCGGCCAAAAAACGTCTCTGTGTATCGAGTGTACAAATAACCTGGTCCGGGTTTACAATTTCGATATTAGCATCCTCTTGAATATCAGCTGCGGTAACCGCTCCTGATTTGTCGACATCAATGAGTAACTTGATCGTCTCTCGTTTATGCGAATTGATAAGCACCTTTTTAAGGTTTAAAACGATATCAGTTACGTCTTCGACAACGCCATCAATACTCTGAAATTCATGATCGACGCCATCTATCTTGATCGAAGAGATAGCTGCACCTTCAATTGAACTCAATAAGACGCGACGCAATGAGTTCCCAATTGTGTGCCCGTAGCCGGTTTCAAACGGCTCAGCAGTGAACTTCGTGTAAGTGTCGGTCACGGACTCCTCGTCCTTGATCAGTCGCGTTGGTAATTCGAATTTTCCTAATCTAATTGGCATTTGCTGACAATAGTTCCAGTTTATATTTATTTTAAAAAATTAATTTCTGAATTTGATCGTTTCCAAACCTGAAGTATTAACGGCTGTAAAACTCGACTATGAGCTGCTCATTAATACCTGGTTCGATTTCTTCGCGAGTAGGCATCCGGTTAACTTCTGCTCGCAATGAATCCTCGTGACGAGTCATCCAGGCAGGAGCCATGCGCATCCGTGTTTCATCAAGGCTGCGTGTGGCAAGTTGCCGCGAAGAAGTACTCGCTTTAACTTCGATCTCGTCACCGGGGGAAACTTGAAAACTTGAAATATCTACTTTATGGCCATTAACTTTAATATGTCCATGGCCAACAAATT
The DNA here is from genome assembly GCA_963692525.1 of Opitutales bacterium. Classification (GTDB taxonomy): domain Bacteria; phylum Verrucomicrobiota; class Verrucomicrobiia; order Opitutales; family PNEW01; genus PNEW01. Next base: position 2,557,932 of record OY829953.1, on the reverse strand, counting down.
GACGTGATTGACGACGCGTCTTAGCAAATCCCAGGAGATAGACTACATTGTCAAGTCGAGTCTCTAACATTTGCAGAAAAATATCACCGGTAATACCACGCTTTCTTTTTGCTCGTTCAAATGTTAACCTAAACTGTTTTTCCGTTAAACCGTAGGTGTAGCGAAGTTTCTGTTTTTCTTTAAGCGCCAGTGAGTAATCGGAAATTTTACGACGCATCCGCGGGCCATGCATTCCGGGTGGATGAGGCTTTCTTTCAAATGCTTTATTAGGAGGGAATATAGCCTCCCCGAATCGCCTGTTTATGCGTGTAGTTGGACCTGTATAGCGAGCCATATTATGTAAATTTAATTAAGTGACGTAAGTTCTCGAAAAGCCGAGAGGGGAGAATTAGACGCGACGCCTTTTGGGTGGGCGACACCCATTATGGGGTACCGGAGTTACATCAATTATTGAGTTAACAATAAAACCGAGAGCTTGCAGCGCGCGGATCGCGGAATCCCTACCCAACCCAGGACCTTTAACATGTACAGCTATTTCTTTCAAACCATGTGATATTGCTGTACGGCCAGCATCCTGAGTAACAATTTGAGCAGCATAAGCAGTAGATTTTCGCGATCCTCTAAAATTACATTTCCCCGCACTAGACCATGAAATTACGTTGCCTCGTTCATCAGTGAAAGTGACTTTTGTATTATTGAAGGTAGCTAGAATATGGACGATACCGTTGGTAATATTTTTACTACCTTTAGCTTTACGAATCTTAACATCCGCTAATTCATCGCGCAGCAAATCTTCACTCGATGGCGCCTTGGATTTTACCTCTTCAGACTCTTTTTTTTCCGTGCCTTCGCTATTTTCAGTATCGCTCTGATCTTTAGGTTCCGTTTTCTCGAGCTTTTCGGACGCTTCAGGAGCAGGTGTCGCATTCTCCTTCTCGACCTCCGGTTGATTTTCTGGTTTTTCGTCGCTCATGATTTACTTTGATTCGGTATCAGCTTTTTTCGAGACGGATACTGTTTTGCGCTTTCCTTTACGCGTCCTCGCATTACTTTGCGTGCGTTGGCCATTTACAGGCAATCCACGCCGATGACGAATACCGCGATAGCAGTTAATCGCCTGCAGGCGCTTTAAATTACCCATTATATCGCGTCGGAGGTCACCTTCAACTTTCAGTTTTTTATCTGCGATAATTCCCGCAATTTTATTAATTTCTTCTTCTGAGAGTTCGTGAGCACGACGACTAGAATCCATCTCAGCAGCTGCAATTACATCATCCGCAATCTTGGGGCCAATACCATAGATATACCGCAGGGCATAAGGCAGTGATTTATTTCCGGGAATGTCTACTCCAAGTAAGCGTGGCATAAGTACTTATAAAATTTTACAAAGATGAATAGGGGATAAGAGGGCTAAAATAATGAAAAAGAGGATATTGAAAAGCTAATTTTTAGCAATTGTCAATATTTCTGGTCCTTTATCGGTAATTAATACCGTGTGTTCAAAATGGGCTGCTGGCTTACGGTCACGCGTCAACGCTGTCCAACCATCGGGCGCAACTTCGATCTCTGGTTTTCCGAGATTTACCATGGGTTCAATTGCGAGCGTCATGCCCGATCTCAGTTTACTCCCCATTCCCTTTTTCCCATAATTGGGAATCTGAGGATCCTCATGCATTAAGCGACCGATACCATGTCCTACGAAATCGCGGACGATGGCTAAATCACGCGATTCAATAAACTTCTGAACAGAGTGGGAAATGTCCCCCACCCGATTACCCGATCGGGCTTGTTTTATGCCGTGAAATAATGCGGCCTCGGTTGAAGTAACCAAATGTTCCATTTCCTCGCTAACTGGTTTGATAAGAATGGTCCGTGCATTATCACCGATAAATCCATTATAAAGGACGACTACGTCGATTGTAATATTGTCCCCCGCTCTCAAAACGCGTTTCATCGAACCAATTCCATGAACAATTTCCTCGTTTACTGAAATACAAGTGTAGGCGGGAAAACTACGTTTACCCACGTGGTAGTTATAACAGGCACTTTCCGCGCCAAAGCTAGCTATTAACTCCTTCCCTGTCTGGTCTATATCATAGGTATTAACTCCAGGAGCCACTTTAGAGCAAAGCTTATCAAGGACCTGCGCCGCAATTTGGCAGGCCTCTCGCATCTTAACGATTTCCTCTTCACACTTAACAGGTATCATTAAAGGTGTATCTGTAAATTGATGATATTGCTTTAATCTGATCCAAAAGCGCTGGTTAAACTATAATTCCAAGTAAAGTCTTAGCGCTTTCAACAGCTAGTAATTTAATTGATCTACAAAAATATTAATAAAGCTTATCGAAGCTGAAAATCAATAATACTAGCACTATGAAATCAATATAAAACTGCTAATTAATCAAGTAATTTTGAGCAAGCCACGCGATCATACCCCCAATGAACATAACCCCGAGGGCGACCCACAAAATACTAACGCTTTTTAATTCAGAAGTATCAACCAATTGGCGTGTGCGACCGACACTGCGCCCTCGGATTCGTCCCTTTTTAAGAAATCCATCGTAATGGCGTTGCAGGAGAAAAGTTTCAATTTGCCTGAGAGAATCTAATAAAACGCCTACTATAATGAGCATCCCTGTTCCACCAAAAAATTGGGCGACCTGATAGGGAATTTTATAAGTATAAAGCAAAAAATCAGGAAAAACAGCAATTATCGTCAAAAATACCGCACCCGCCAACGTGAGACGCGTCATCACGTAATCGAGAAACTTTGCTGTAGGTTCACCCGGACGTACTCCTGGTATATAGCCACCAGATTTCTTTAAATCGTCTGCTATTTGAATTGGTTTAAACATTACAGATACCCAGAAATAACTGAAAAGAAGAATAAGCGTTGCATAGGTACAATAATAGGGCCAGGTCCCAAACATAAAGAATCCCGAGAAGTCAGACATGAAACGCCAACCGCTTGCCGCCCCTGCCCAGCTTGAGATCTGCTGGATAAAAAGCAATATCGCACTGGCAAAAATGATAGGCATGACCCCAGAATAATTGACTTTCAACGGAAGGAATGAACTCTGCCCTCCGTAAACACGGCGTCCGACGACGCGCTTAGCGTACTGAACCGGTATTTTTCTCTGTGCCTGGGTAATGGCAACAATACCAGCTATCGCGAAAAAAAGTAATGCGATCATGAGTATCGCTTCAGGTACACCCAGACTTTTAACACCGACTGGAGCGAAGAACATTCGGTAAGTGAGCGAAGCAGCGGCAGGAAGATCTGCGAGAATTCCAACCGTAATGAGCAGAGAAATTCCATTGCCTATGCCACGTTGAGTGATTTGTTCTCCCAACCACATGAGAAGAACGGTACCAGCAGTAAGCAGGATGACAGATGTAAAGAGAAACCATCCGTGACTGACCAAAACTATGTTTCCATATTCTTCTATTGTAAATCCATTGAACAAGCGCTGAGGATTTTCTAGAGCCATGATCAACAATGTCCCCTGAACAAGGCAAATACACACCGTGGCATAACGTGTATACTGTGATAATTTTTGACGACCCATCTCTCCTTCCTGCTGCAGTCGCGCCAGGGTTGGGACAACGGCACCCATTAACTGGAATATGATGGATGCGCTGATATAAGGCATGATACCGAGAGCGCAAACAGCGCCCTTCAGTAAGGCGCCACCAGTAAACATATTGTAAAGACCAATTAGTGAGCCGCCACCCGCTGCACTTTGATCGGCAAAAAAGCTCTGGAGGGGAAGAGGATTAAGTCCGGGTAATGGAATATTCGCACCAATGCGCGCAATAAAGATTAACCCGAGTGAAAATAAAATTCGCTGCCTAAGTTCAGGAATCTTCAGGCAATTAGTGAACGCAGATATCATGTCGCAATTTTAATTTCTCAATCATTATCTGCAGAATCATTCTTTTTGCTCTTATCCTTGGTCTGAGCCTTCGCTGGGGGATCTGGCGTGATGGTTTGTCCGCCAGCAGCTTCTATTTTCTTTTGCGCGGAGGATGAAAATTTATCTGCTTCTACTTTTAGCGCTTTTTCCGTTTCGCCACTGCCAAGGATCTTGATCAATTTGGAATTACCGCGGATCAATCCGGCTTTGATCAAAGCCTCACGATTTATGACTTCAGCGTCTTCAATCTTCGCTAGATCACCTATATTTACTATGTCATAAACAGTAGAAAATTTTTTATTATTAAATCCCCGCTTCGGAAGCTTTCGATAAAGTGGCATTTGCCCACCTTCAAAACCGAGTCGAATACTTCCCCCAGAGCGGGATTTCTGCCCATTCATTCCTCTACCGGCAGTTTTGCCATGACCTGAACCTTGACCGCGGCCAACTCGTTTCTTTGGGCGGGAGGCTCCTTCGTTAGATGGTAAATTATGTAAGCGCATTATTATTAAAAAGTAAAAATCGCGTACGGTTAATCCGCATCGCGTATTTGTCTTAACGATTCTTTCGAACGCAATTGCTTTAAGGCATTGAATGTTGCCTTCACTACAGCACCATGATTATTCGACCCTAGGGACTTAGAGAGTATATCTTTAATTCCTGCTGCTTCGAGGACTGCCCTTACCCCACCGCCAGCAATAATACCCGTCCCGGGACTCGCTGGCCGTAGTAGGACACGACCGCCATCATGAACACCAACTATACGATGAGGTATGGTGTCTTCCCGTAATGAAACTTTTGCTCGGTTTTTATAGGCGCTCTCAGTTCCCTTTCTTATGGCTTCGGGTACTTCTTTTGCCTTGCCGTAGCCTACTCCAACATCACCATGTTGATCGCCAACCACAACGGTGGCTGAAAAGCTGAATCGCCGCCCCCCTTTAACTACTTTAGCGCAGCGATTAATATGGACGACTTTTTCCGTAAACTCGGGAGCTTCGTCGTTTCCTTTATGTGTGTCCCTCTGTGTTTGATTACTCATATTAAAATTCCAATCCCTCTTCTCGCGTGGCATCGGCAAATGCCTTGATCGCACCATGGTAGAGTCGTCCGTTGCGATCAAAAACGACTCGTGCCACTCCAGCCTCTTTAGCTTTCTTTCCAAAAAGATGGCCGAGTTTCTTAGCACTTTCTAAATTACTGGACAATTTATCTGACCGCACATCTTTATTCAATGTACTGAGCGAGACCACCGTTTTACCAGCATCGTCATTTATCACTTGGGCATAAATGTGCTGGTTACTAAAGTGAACACATAATCGAGGACTTGATTCCGTCCCTTTAACTTTTTTGCGGATTCGCCAGATGCGCTTCTGCCTCAGTTGTTTTTTCTTTAATAAGTCCATAATATATTAACTACCATACTCTTAAGCTACGGTTTTACCCTCCTTACGTCGGACATGTTGCCCCTCAATGTGAATACCTTTGCCCTTGTAGGGTTCAGGTGGATGAAAACGTTTGAGTTTGGCACACACTTCACCGACGAGCTGTTTATCTATTCCCTCAACTTTTAGTTTGGTATTATCTGTAACGCTTATGTTAATACCATCAGGAATTGTATAATCGATTGGATGCGAGTAACCGATATTGAGATTGAGGTTACTACCCTCAACTGAAGCGCGAAAACCGACACCTTTAATTTCAATATTCTTACTATAGCCTTCAGTGACACCATGAATCATATTAGCGATGATGGACCTGGCTGTACCCTGCATTGCCTGAGCAAATCGACTACTGTCCGTTTGATTTACCGTCACTGCACTATCATCCACTTTAATCATTACCGGTGCATTAAATCCTTTTTCCAGTTTCCCCTTTGGTCCTTCAACTTTAACCAAACTTTTTTCCACCGAAATCGAAACTTTTTCGGGAAGATTAATAGGTAATTTGCCAACTCTACTCATAGTAATAAAAAAATATCGCCGTTACCATAGCGTACAGATCATTTCCCCACCGACTTTCTGGCGTCGAGCATCGCGATCTTTAAGAATCCCCTTCGAAGTGGTGATAATACCGAGACCTAGTCCTCCCATAACACGTGGAATTTCGCTATGCTGATAATAAAGTCGACGTCCTGGTTTACTCCATCTCTGGATACTATTTATCGCAGATTGCTCACCGACATACTTCATAATAATGACAATCGTCTTATGACCCTTCTCATCTTTTCCCTCGTCTATATTACGGATAAAGCCTTCGCTCTTCATTATCTCAACTATATGTCTATTGATTTTAGAATACGGCGCCGAACATGTCTCCTTATGAGCATGATTTGCATTGCGAATGATCGTTAAAAAGTCGCTGATCCTGTCCATGATGTAGTGTCAATTCTAAGTGTTTATAATAAGATAACGGAAATAATGACTACCAAGAAGATTTTGTAACTCCAGGAATTTTCCCCTGGAGAGCTAATTCCCTAAAAGTGATGCGTGAAAGTCGAAATTTACGCATATACGCGCGGGGACGGCCAGTCACGGCACAACGATTACGCAGACGTATTTTACTGGAATTACGCGGCAATTTCGCAAGCTTTCTCTGGGCCTGATAAAATTCCTCGTCAGTAGTATTGGGATTAGTCAACACGCTTTTGAGTTCACTACGTAAAGCCGCATGCTTTTCTACCAAGCGCTCGCGCTTCTTATTGCGTTCAATCATTCCTTTCTTAGCCATTGTATAATCGAGTTAGGGATAAAATCAGTTATTGCTACCTTCGCGAAATGGCATACCCAACAGTTTTAGCAATTCATAACCTTCACTATCGTCGTTAGTATTTGTTACAATCGTTAGATCCATACCCATACCGCGTTTAAGGGTGTCCGAATTTATTTCGGGAAAAATAGTGATATCAGTGATGCCCAGCGTGTAATTACCATGTCCGTCAAATTTGCCACTGATGCCTCGGAAATCTCGAATACCGGGTAAGGCAATTCCAATAAGTCGATACAGGAATTCGTACAATTGATTACCACGCAAAGTTACTTTTACGCCCAGAGGCATACCTTCACGCACCTTAAAGTTAGCAACACTTTTACGGGCTTTTGTAATGATCGGGTTTTGACCCGCAAGGATACTCATTTCACGAGCTGTTTCTTCTATCGCATTTCTGTCGAGTAATGAACTTATCCCAGAATTTAGTACAATCTTTTCGACTGATGGAACCTGGTGCTTATTTTTATAGCTCCGGCTCTTCATCATAGCAGGGACGACAACTTCTAAATATTGTGTTTTTAATACGGGATTTTGCATCGCTTACCTCGCGGCTCGAGTTAAGAGGATTAAATATTGCAAAGAATGCATGATTGTTCAGGTGACAAATCTAGTTTCAAGATAATTATGGGTAAAAATTTTCGTAAAAGATTAATGAGAATATGAATTATTACTTTTTAGCTTTTTTCTTACTTTTTTTAGCAGTCTCTTTACTAAGAGGTTCACTCTCGCTTTGTTCGACTTTCATCACATTAGAGATATGAAATGGAGCCTCGCGCTTCACTATTCCACCATCAGGATTCCTCTGTCCATCAGCACCATTTGCTTTTTGATGACGTGTCTTCATATTAATTCCCTCGACGAGGATCCGATCTTTACGAGGAAAGACCTGTAATACCTTACCACGATCACCTTTATTGTTACCGGCAATAACCTTTATTTCATCTCCTGCTTTGATTCGTGTTTTCATGCTATAAGACTTCTGGAGCCAGACTAATAATTTTCATAAAGTTTTTCTGTCTTAATTCGCGAGCGACAGGACCAAAAATGCGCGTGCCACGGGGATTACCGGCGGCATCCAGGATTACAATAGCATTACTATCAAAACGCAAATAACTGCCGTCCGTTCGTCGTATTGGAACTTTCGTACGTACAACAACAGCCCTTACCACTTCACCCTTCTTAACCGTGGCTGTGGTGGTACTCTCCTTGATATTAACAACAATAATATCACCAACGGATGCCGTATCCTTTAATTGACCGAGTCGACGAATCATTTTCGCGCTTTTCGCGCCCGTATTGTCGGCTACGTCAAGTTTGCTCAATAGTTGTAACATGATTAATCCAATAAAAGATATAAATTAAATTCGTTGTTAATTACCGGCTTGGGGAGATTTTTCAAGAACTCGGGTGACGCGCCAGCGTTTCAATTTACTCAAGGGTCGTGTTTCCATTATTTCTACTTTATCCCCTATTCCACATTCATTTTTTTCGTCGTGGGAATGGACAATCGTTTCCCGTTTGATCTCTTTCGTATAGCGAGAGTGAGGAGTTTTATAGGCATAAGTAACTTTAATTGTTTTATCACCTGATCGGCTCGTAACGACGCCGATAATATCTTTTCTTTTCTTCCTTAATTTGGGGTCCATAATAATAAAATTTTATTTTTTTATTTCTGTTCTTCGCTTCTCACTAGCAATTGTTGAAAGGCGAGCGATTTCACGTCGCAAATTGCGAATTTCACTTGGGCTTTCTACTTGTCCCGTCTCCTTGTGAAGTTTCATATGAAGTAATTGATCGCTGGTATCACGACGCTTTTTCTCAATTTCAGAGATGTCCAATTCGCGGATGTCTTTCGCTTTCATTATTATAAAATTTATACTTGTTCTTCCCGGCTGATAAATCGGCATTTTACAGGCAATTTGCCATCGGCAAGGCTCAAGGCTTCACGTGCGGCATTATAGCTGGCTCCCGATACTTCAAAAATAACAGTGCCAGGTTTAACAACAGCGACCCAAAATTCAGTTGCACCTTTGCCTTTACCCATACGGGTTTCCGCGGGTTTACTTGAAACGGGTTTATGTGGGAAAATACGGATATATACTTTACCCCGTCGTTTTAAATTACGATTTACTGCAATACGAGAGGCTTCAATTTGCTCGGAAGTCACCCATCCGGTTGATAAGCTTTGAACACCAAAATCGCCAAAGACGAGTGTATCTCCACGTTTGGCATTTCCCTTCATGCTGCCGCGTTGTGATTTACGATATTTTGTTCTGGAAGGTATAAGAGCCATAATATTTTATTTACCCGCTCAACGGATTTTCATCAGGTTTAGTACATATCCAACATTTTACTCCGATAACCCCATAAACAGTACGCGATTCAGCAAATCCGTAATCGATACTTTCACGTAAAGTATGTAATGGAACTCGACCCGCGCGTTGGGATTCGGTTCGGGCGATATCTGAACCCCCTAAGCGACCCGAAACTTGAATACGAATACCTTCTGCACCGAGGCTCATAGCAGTCTGCACTGATTTTTTCATCGCCCGGCGAAAGGATATGCGTCTTTCCAGTTGTAAAGCTACATTCTCGGCCATGAGCTGCGCTACGAGATCAGGCTTTTTTACCTCCTGAATATCAAGCAATACTTCCTTATTCAGCAATTTATGCAGGTCTTCTTTAACCTTATCCAGTTCTTGACCCTTACGACCAATAACAATTCCCGGACGAGCGGTAAAAAGTTTTAGCCGTATACGGTTGCTCGCACGTTCTATAAAAATACGCGGCACTGCAGCATACTTTAATTTCTTATGCAGGTACGAGCGAATTTTATAATCCTCTTCCAGTAGCAAGCCAAATTCTTTTTTATCAGCATACCATCGAGACTCCCAGTCGCGTCGAACCTGTAGACGGAATCCTATTGGATTTACTTTTTGTCCCATAATAATACCTTACGATTTATTCTCACTATCTGAGAGCACAATCCGGATGTGACTCATCCGTTTTTCTCTTGGTTTAGCTGATCCACGCGCACCGGCTTTAAAACGCCCAAGGGATGGTCCCTCTTCCACGATTGCCCGATGTATAAAAAGAGTGTCGGATAGCAGATTATGATTATTTTCAGCATTAGCTAAAGCAGACTGTAAGGTCTTGGCTACAAGGCGCGCTGACTTGCGAGGGATAAACCCCAGCATATCCAGAGCTTCGTTAGCTTTTCGACCCTGGATTTCACGGGTAATATCCCGTACTTTTTTGGGGGACATACGGGCGTATTTAGTTAGCGCTTGAACTTCCATGATAAATTTAAAGGCTTAGACAATGATTATCTTATACAGCTTTCTTAGTGTGCGGATTATGCGATCTGAAAGTTCTGGTTGGAGAAAACTCACCGAGTTTGTGCCCCACCATGTTTTCGGTTATGTGAACAGCTATAAAGTTTTTACCATTATGCACCTCAAATGTCAGACCGACAAATTCCGGAGTAACAGTTGATCTCCGAGACCAAGTCCGGATAGGTTTCTGTGATGCACTTTTCTGCGCGGCATCAATTTTTTTCCAGAGACTGGGGTCGACAAAAAAACCTTTTTTAATAGATCGTGACATAGGGATAAGAGTATTAATGTTTTACTTTACGTCCTGTTCTTCGAATAAGAATCATCCGTTCCGACGCATTTCTTTTACGTCTTGTGGGAAAACCCTTGGAAAGTTGTCCCCAGGGAGAAACCGGGTGTCCTCCACCTGAAGTTTTTGCTTCGCCACCACCCATGGGGTGGTCAACTGGATTCATGGCAACACCTCGCACCCTCGGTCGGCGGCCCTTCCAACGATTTCGTCCCGCTTTTCCAAGCGAAATTATTTTATGATCAGAGTTCCCCACTTCACCGATGGTTGCATTACAATTTGAGTGAATCATTCGAATTTCACCACTGGGCATTTTAAGCGTAGCACGATTATCTTCGATTGATACAAGCTGCGCAGCCGTCCCGGCCGAGCGTGCGATTTGCGCACCTTTACCCGGCTGCATTTCTATGGCGTGAACTTTAGTCGCAGGTGGAATCAATTTCAGGGGTAGATTGTTTCCGGGATTGAATACCAGCTTTGTTTTCGTGCTTACCAGCGTATCTCCCACTTTAACCTCATTAGGCGCCAGGATATAACGCTTTTCACCGTCAGCATAGACAAGCAATGCGATATTACCTGATCTATTGGGGTCATATTCTAAAGATTGAATTTTTGCAGGAATGTCTAATTTATCGCGTTTAAAATCGATTTTACGATAAAGTCGAGCGTGCCCACCACCACGTCTTCTCGATGTAATTCTCCCATAGGAGTTGCGCCCACCGGTCCTTTTTTGGAACTTCGATAGCCTTTTTTCAGGACGCTTACTGTCAAGGTCGGATTTGTTTGCGACATGAAAGCGTTGGCCTGGAGTTAATGGTCTTTTATTAATTATCGTCATATGATGAACAAATAAAAAGATTAAATTACTTCGAGTTGATCACCCTCTTTCAGGGAGACTATAGCTTTTTTCATTCCCCCTTTACGACCGAGCTTTCCATGACGCGTGCGGTCTCGTTTGATCTTGGGTTTAACGTTTAAAATATTAACTTTCGTTACGGTTACGGAAAAGACCTTCTCAACTGCCTTTGCAACATTCGAGCGTGTAGCCTGAGGAAAAACATTAAACGTGTATTGGTTTACGTTCGATGAAAGCGCGGTCGCTTTTTCCGTAATAATGATTTCCTTCAGTATGTTATTAGTATCGAGCATTATGATTTATCTTTTTGTACGCGAAATAACACTTTCTCGATGCCCTTACTGCTTATTATGATTTTATCATATTGTGTAAAATCGAAGGCATTTACGGTATCAGCTTCAGTGATTGCAACGCGTTCGATATTGCGCGCAGCTAATTTAGCCGGGTCACTAAAATTATCATCGACGACGAGCACGCTTCCCTGGGGCGCTATTTTTCCGATGATCGCATTAAAAAGTTTTGTTTTTGGTTCACTGATTTCGATATGTTCAATCACGTTAACATCGCCGTCAGTCGCTCGATCATAAACAGCTCGCTGAAAAGCAAGAGCTTTCATTTTTTTATTTAATCGCTGGCTGTAATCGCGTGGACGGGGTCCGAAAGTAATGCCCCCTCCCCGCCAAATTGGAGAGCGACGACTGCCGGCTCGAGCCATACCCGTCCCCTTCTGGCGCCAGGGTTTTTTACCCGAACCTCTGACTTCAGCCCGCGTTTTCGTCGATGCACATCCCTGTCGCTGATTCGCCTGATAAGCGAGTATAATTTGCTTAAGTGCATAAAGCCCCTTATCGCCTTCAAGTTCGGGAATTGCGAATTCCTTTTTCTTACTATTCCCGCCGTCAGTCGTATATACTTCTAATTTCATTGTAAGAAAAATTAATCTTTAAGCAGCGGTTTTAGTTTTTTTAGCCGTTCGAATCAAAATTTGACTTCCATTCGCACCTGGCAGGCTGCCTTTAAGAAGGATCACATTTTTATCTTCCATAATACGGACTACTTGCAGATTTTGTACCGTTCGGCGAACATGCCCCATATGACCCGGCATTTTTCTACCTTTATAAACTCGACCGGGCCATTGGCATTGACCGTAAGACCCGCCTCGACGATGAGTCATAGATCCATGAGAATCAGGGCCACCGCCAAAATTATAGCGCTTCATTACGCCTTGAAAACCTTTGCCCTTGGTCACCCCAACGATATCTACTTTTTGACCTTCTTCGAAACCCGAAACGGTTAATACATCACCGACTTTATATTCGGTCGATTCTTGACAGCGTACTTCACGCAGCGTGGCTTTTGCTTCAACACCAGCTTTTTTGAAGTGACCGGCTTCACTTTTGGTAATTCTTTTGGCTCTTTTCGATCCGTAACCAATCTGGATGGCATTATAACCATCGGTATCGGACGTTTTCACTTGAGCTACATAACAGGGTCCAGCTTCAACCACAGTCACAGGAAGAAGACGGTTTTCACCGTCATAAACCTGAGTCATACCAACTTTTTTACCAATTAATGTATAAATCATAATTCTAAGTGGCAGGGGGAAGCTTACCTCGAATGATCAGCCTCCGTTTAGCATAGCCCTGCGTTAGAGGATTTAGCTTTCAGCTTAGGAAATTAGCGCATAAATCAAATGAAAGGGGCAAATATTGTTAGACGTTTATCGTAATGTCAACCCCCGCGGGAAGGTTAAGTTTTTTTAACTCATCCACCGTCTGCGCCGTGGGGTCTATAATGTCAATCAGGCGTTTGTGGGTACGCGTCTCGAATTGATCCATAGACTTCTTGTTAACATGGGGTGAGCGATTGACTGTGACTTTTTCAATGTGAACGGGCAAGGGCACAGGACCGGCAACACGCACCCCGGTCCGCTTTGCGGTGTCGATAATATCGGCGGCAGACTGGTCAATGACCCGATAATCATAACCTTTTAATTTAATGCGGATTCTCTGAGTAGCCATGGTCTCTATTTTCTTGCAGGTTTACGTGCTGAGGTTTCAACAATATTCTGTAAAAGGCTGGCGGGAACCTGATCAAAATGAGATGGCTCCATGGAAAAGGATGCGCGACCTTTCGACAATGATCGCATATCTGTGGAATAGCCAAACATAGTTTCAAGGGGCACAATAGATACAATAATCATTAAATTATTTTTTGTCTCCATCCCTTGGATTTGACCGCGGCGGCGACTAAGATCCCCCATAATATCACCCTGATATTCCTCGGGCGTGCTGACTTCAACTTTCATTATCGGCTCGAGAAGGACGGGTTTCGCCTTATTCATCGCTTCCTTAAAGGCAAAAATGCCGGCCATTTTAAATGCCATTTCCGAAGAATCAACCTCATGAAAGCTCCCATCTACAATTCTCGCTATCCAATCAATTACTGGAAAGCCGGCGACTGTTCCATTGTTAGCCGCTTCATGGATACCATCAATCGTGGGTTTGATAAATTCTCTGGGAATAACCCCACCCACTATTTCATTGATTACCTCAACCCCTTTTCCTTTTTCATTGGGTTCTAGTTTTATCACTGCGTGCCCGTATTGGCCACGGCCTCCGGATTGACGAATAAATTTACCTACACCCTCAGCTTCGATTTTAATCGTTTCCCGATAGGCGATCTGTGGTTTGCCGGCATCCGCTTCCACCTTAAATTCACGGAATAGACGATCGCGAATAATCTCCAAGTGAAGCTCCCCCATCCCAGCTATAATTGTTTGACCAGTTTCTTGATTGCTGGATACCTGAAAAGTTGGATCTTCTGCTGCGAGTCGTTGCAAAGCGATGGATAATTTTTCCTGGTCGCCTTTGCTATCGGGCTCGATCGACATGGATATAACCGGTTCGGGAAAAGTTGGCGGTTCTAGCCGCACTTGATCATTTCTATCACAAAGAGTATCTCCGGTAATAATATTTTTTGCCCCGATAATGGCACAAATATCTCCACTATAGGCAAAATCGATGTCTTCCCGGTGATCTGCTTTCATAACCATGAGACGACTAATTCTTTCCATTCGACTGGTCCGCGGGTTGTATTGGCTACTTCCCTTTGCTAGTGTACCTGAGTAGATGCGAATAAAAACCAGCTTACCGACATAAGGATCAGTCATCAACTTGAAAGCGAGTGCCCTTACATTTCCATTATCATCAGGTCTGATCTCAACGGTTGTGTCATCTTCCTTGTGTCCGATAACAGGAGGTAAATCCAAGGGATTCGGCAAATAATCGATGACCATATCAAAAAGCATCTGAACTCCCTTATTCTTAAAGGCCGTTCCGGGAATGACGGGGAGCAACTGCAAATCTAAAGTACTTTTACGTATTGCTTGTTGTATCTCTTCAATGCTCAGTTCACTGCCTTCAAGATACTTTTCTGCAATTACATCATCAAAATCAGCTAATGCCTCAATGAGTGAATCACGAAATTTCGCTGATTCCGCCTCTAGTTCCTTGGGTATTTCACAAGAAGAAAAAGTTACTCCGGTTGGATCATTAGCATCGTAGATCAATGCCTCCATTTTCACCAGATCGACAAGACCCTTAAAATCTCCCTCCGCTCCAATAGGTAGATAAATCGGATGCGCATTACCGCCAAGTTTTGTTCGTATATCTTCAACGCAATTGTAAAAGTCAGCTCCTGTGCGATCCATCTTATTAACAAAGGCAATACGGGGAACTTTATACTTATCCATCTGTCGCCACACCGTTTCCGACTGAGGTTGCACACCGGCCACGGCACAGAAGACGCCTATTGCTCCATCCAGCACCCGTAAGGATCGTTCTACTTCCGCGGTAAAATCGACGTGACCTGGAGTATCAATAATATTAATTTGGTGCTGGATATCAGCGAAGGGCCCGACTTTAGTCATCCAGTTACAGGATATCGCGGCTGCAGTAATTGTAATTCCACGCTCGCGTTCCTGCTCCATCCAGTCGGTCATGGTATTACCGTCGTGGACTTCACCCAAGCGGTGAACAACTCCTGAATAGAAAAGAATACGTTCAGTCGTCGTCGTTTTTCCCGCATCAATGTGCGCGGCGATACCAATATTGCGCGTAAATTCGAGCGGAAAATTACGCTCGGTAGAATTGGCAATAGAAAGCTCTGAGACTAAATCCATGGGGATAAAGGATAGTGTTGATAACACTACCAGCGTAAATGGGCAAAAGCGCGATTTGCTTGTGCCATACGATGGACATCTTCTTTTTTCTTAACTACCGTACCGGTATTATTATAAGCGTCGACGATTTCCTGGGCGAGCGCTTGTTTCAGCGAAATGCCTTTTTTACGAACTGCAGCATCACGAATCCAACGTAAAGCCAAGCTTTGTTGTCTTTCAAAAGTAACTTCGATAGGAATCTGGTATGTTTGACCTCCTACACGACGACTTTTAACTTCAAGTTTAGGCCTGACGTTTTCAAGAGCACCAAGCAATAAATCTATGGGGTCACCTTTCTCCAATTTCTCACTAACGCCTTCAAAGGCACCATATACGATCCTCTGAGCGGTGGACTTTTTTCCATCCTGCATGATAATATTGATGAGATGACTGACCAGAGTGCTACTGTATCTGGGATCAGGTATTAAGGTTCTTTTCTCTGCTTTTCGTCGACGAGACATGATAAAATATCAGGAATCAGAAAAAACGCATTAAGCGTTTAATTAATTAGCTGCCTTTGGCCGCTTCACTCCGTACTTGGAGCGACTGCGTCGTCGTTTGTCCACGCCCAGACAATCGAGTGCACCACGCACGATATGGTAACGAACACCGGGAAGATCCTTTATTCGCCCACCACGGACAAGAACGATATTGTGTTCTTGTAGATTATGACCTTCATCAGGAATGTAAGCGATAACTTCTACTCCATTCGTCAACCGCACTTTCGCCACTTTTCGGATGGCCGAGTTCGGCTTCTTTGGGGTCCTTGTCATGACCTGTACACACACCCCACGCCTAAAAGGATTCCCTTTTAATGCGGGCGATTTTGTCTTGGATTTTGCAACCCTGCGTGGACTTTTGACTAATTGATTGATCGTAGGCATGTCGACCAGCTTAATTTAATATAGAAAGAGCAAAAGGTATTCTTTCTTTCCCTTATATCAAGACATATTTTAATATATTTAATATAGCGCAGGTTTTGTTTCCTGGATGGAAACAATCCCATAATTTAAACTTTTTACCTCAAGCCTTTGGATTATATCAACCGGCTTCTTCCTTCTCCACCGTTTCACTCTCGAGTAATTCTGGTGCCAAGGTATTAATACGCAAGCGACGATATAAGGGTAAGCCCGTTCCCGCAGGAATGAGATGACCCATAATCACGTTTTCTTTAAAGCCATTCAGGTGATCTACCTTACCCAAGGTTGCGGCATCGGTAAGAACACGAGTCGTCTCCTGGAAAGAAGCAGCGGAAATAAAGCTTTCCGTTTCAATCGAAGATTTAGTAATTCCCAGTAAAACGGGTTCACCTTCAGCAGGTTTTCCTCCCGCATCGATGATGCGTTCGTTGTCCTCCATAAATGAATCTTTATCTACCTGTTCACCCCAGAAGAAATCACTGTCCCCGGGATCATTGATACGCACTTTTCGCAACATCTGGCTGATTATCAATTCAATGTGCTTATCATTAATCGAAACACCTTGTAAGCGATAGACTTTCTGAATTTCGCTCATTAGGTATTCTTGCACGGCATTGGGCCCGAGGATTTCAAGAATTTCGTGGGGATCAGCAGCACCTTCAGTAATATGCTGACCTTTATATACAAGGTCACCAGGCTGGACCACGATGTGCTTGCTATGAGGTATAAGATGTTCCTCAGCAAGTTCCGATTCCTCATTCGTGACGATTAATTTTTTCTTACCGCGGACCATTCCATCCATCGAAACAATACCATCAATTTTAGCCATTTCGGCGGCTTCTTTGGGTCGGCGTGCTTCAAATAGCTCGGCTACACGTGGCAAACCGCCCGTGATATCCTGAGTCTTTGAAGCCTGACGAGGAGTTTTAGCGAGAAGAGATCCAGGTGTTATAATATCATTCTCATTAACCTGAATCTGTGCACTCGTGGGTATCGAGTAGGTGGATAAGAGCTTACCTTTCTTAGCGGTCGCTGCAGCTTTTTCTGATCCACTGCTTTCTTTGGCTTCGTAAATCTCGATCTGCGGGCTTAAATCTTCTTTATGCTCAATGACAACCGTGGCTATCTGACCGGTGGCGGGGTCGAGTTCTCTCTTGACCGTGACTCCTGGTATCATGTCTTTGAAACCAATCACACCACCTTTCTCTGAAAGGATGGGCACATTATGTGGATCCCATTGAGCCAGGGTGTCATTTTTGTTGATTTTACCACCATCTTCTACGGAAATTACCGCACCGGCAGGGATATTATAATTTTCAAATTCCCTACCGTTATCATCGAAAATGAGAATTCCGCCCGTCTTATTGATGACTACATTAACTCCCTCATTTACCTGGACCATGCGCAGACTTCGGTATTTGACGGTACCAGCATTGCGAACTTGGATTATATTACTCTTAGATATCTGACTGGCAATCCCACCAATATGGAAGGTTCGCATCGTAAGCTGAGTACCAGGTTCTCCAATGGATTGTGCTGCGATAATACCTACGGCGGTACCAATATTAACCAATGAATTAGTTGCCGGATTGATGCCGTAAGCTTGGCCAGGAAGGCTGGATCGTCGGGTATGGGTAAGCGGACTCATAATTTTCACCCTTTCAATACCCAACTCTTCAATCCTATGCGCCATTTCATCGGTTATTAAAACACCGTTACCTACGACGAGATCATCAACGTCGGAAGGATTAAAAATATCTTCAGAGGAACAACGACCGACGATACGATCGTGAAGACTGACGATCTCATCATCACCTTCATAGATTGCTGTCTTAATGATACCATCGCGGTTCCCGTCGTCGTCACAGGTAATAATAACATCCATCGCCACATCACATAGCTTCCGTGTGAGATAACCTGCATCAGCTGTTTTAAGAGCCGTATCAGCCAAACCTTTTCGCGCTCCGTGTGTGGATATAAAGTATTCCAGCACGGTCAGCCCCTCTCGGAATGACGAGAGAATTGGGCGTTCAATAATCTCCCCCGACGGTTTCGCCATGAGACCACGAGTGCCGCAAAGTTGACGTACTTGCTGGCGGTTACCACGTGCTCCCGAATCCATCATCAGGTAAACAGGGTTAATTTCGTCTTTACCCAAATTGTCCTGCAGACGATCATATACGGATTTTGCTATTTCATCTGTCGCGCTTGTCCAGATATCAATTATCTTATTGTAACGTTCACCCTGTGTGATGATTCCTTTGCGGTATTGACTCTCGACTTCTTTTACCTGATCGCGTGCATGATCGACGATTTCCTCCTTGTCTTCGGGAATGATCATGTCCTCAGTACCAATTGAGATCCCGGCTCTCGTGGCAATTTCAAACCCAAGTTCTTTTAAAGCATCAACTACCTCGACGGTAATCAAACGCCCGGCGGTATTATAGGTGTTCAGGATAAGGTCACCGAGTATTGATTTCGGGACTGCAAAATTTATAAACCCGATTTCGCTCGGCCAAATTTGGTTAAATAGCACGCGCCCGACAGTAGTGACAATTATTTTACTGTCTTTATTTCCATAAACAGTATCTCTACCAAAGTCCGGATTCACATACCTTATCCAATCATGCTTATTAAAGACTTCATTGATCTCTGCCAATTCTACCTCTTGCGCGTTTGCCAAAAGAGGTAAACTCTCTTCTTTAGCAGCCGCTTTTCTCGGCTCCAGGGTAAGGTAGTAGGCCCCTAAAACGATATCCTGCGAGGGAGTAAGTACAGGATCGCCACTCGAAGGAGAGAAAATATTGTGTGTGCTCATCATCAGCATCTTGGCCTCAAGAATTGCTTCCAGAGAGAGGGGGACATGCACGGCCATTTGATCTCCATCAAAATCCGCATTATAGGCATGACATACCAGCGGGTGCAGACGAATCGCATCACCCTCAATAAGTGTCGGTTCAAATGCTTGAATCGAAAGGCGATGCAAGGTGGGTGCACGATTAAGCAGAACAGGATGTCCTTCGGTAACTTCCTCAAGTATATCCCAAACCTCGGGCGAACGCTTTTCGATCATCTTACGCGCACCGCGCACTGTATGTACAAAGCCCAGTTCTTTCAATCGGCGTATGATAAAAGGTTCATAAAGAACAAGCGCCATTTTTTTAGGAAGACCACACTGGTGCAGCTTCAATTCCGGCCCTATAACAATTACTGAACGTCCGCTGTAATCTACCCTTTTACCTAATAGATTCTGTCGAAAACGACCTTGCTTACCTTTAAGCATATCACTGAGTGATTTAAGGGGCCGATTGCCCGCACCCGTAACCGCACGTCCATGACGCCCGTTGTCAAGAAGCGCATCAACAGCTTCCTGTAACATGCGTTTCTCATTATGGATAATGACATCCGGGGTCTTCAGTTGAAGCAGATTTTTTAATCGGTTATTGCGATTGATTACACGCCGGTATAAATCGTTGAGATCACTTGTTGCAAACCGTCCACCCTCCAAAGGAACAAGCGGGCGCAAATCCGGTGGTATGACGGGTAATGCTCCAAGCACCATCCATTCAGGGCGGGTTTTAGAATTGATAAATCCTTGGACCACTTTTAATCGTCTTGAAAGTTTCTTTTTAATTTGCTTCGACCGCGTGCTATGCAGCTGTTCATGCAACTCGTCTATGACGATACTCATGTCCATCTTTGTTAAGACTTCACCAAGAGCTGCCGCCCCCATCAAAGCTTCGAAAGCATCATCTCCATATTCATCGACAGCCTGTTGGTACTCCTGCTCAGTCAACAGTTGCTTAAGCTCAAGTGGAGTTTTTCCAGGATCAGTCACCATATAATTCTCATAATAGATTACACGCTCAAGGCTGCGCGCAGTCATATCCATCAAAAGGCCAAGGCGGCTGGGCATGCTTTTCAGAAACCAAATGTGCGTAACGGGCACGGCCAGTTCAATATGCCCCATTCGCTCACGGCGGACTCGGGAAACTGTAACTTCAACACCACAGCGGTCACAAACCACACCCTTGTACTTAATGCGTTTGTATTTACCACAGGCACACTCGTAGTCGCGGACGGGGCCATAAATGCGCTGACAGAACAAACCACCTGGTTCAGGTTTAAATGTTCTGTAGTTGATTGTTTCAGGATTCTTTACCTCACCCCGGGACCACGAGCGAATCGTATCCGGTGAAGCAATGGAAATGGACACGGTATCAAATGACTGATCCTTTTCGAACCCTAAGAATTCTTTAACTTCTTGTACACTCATATTTAGTATTCCTTCTTAAAATATTTATTCCTGATGTGCGAAAGGATCTTCACTGCCTAACCTTACATCCAGACACAGACTCTGCATTTCTTTCATTAGGACGTTAAATGACTGTGGTGTTCCAGCCTGTAAGCTATTGTCTCCTTTAACCAACTGCTCATAAATTTTAGTCCGGCCACTTACATCATCAGATTTTACGGTAAGCAGTTCCTGCAATGTATAAGCGGCGCCATAGGCTTCGAGAGCCCACACCTCCATCTCACCGAATCGCTGACCGCCGTATTGGGCTTTTCCACCTAATGGCTGCTGGGTGATAAGGCTATAGGGACCGACCGCGCGCGCGTGAATTTTATCAGCCACTAGATGATTGAGTTTCAACATGTAGATATAACCGACAACAATCTCCTGATCAAATGGCACACCGGTTCGACCGTCGTTAAGTCGGCTTTTTCCACTCATGGGTAATCCTGCTTCTCCCAGATATTCGCGGATGCGCTCTTCAGAAATTCCGTCAAAAACAGGGGTCGCGACTTTAATCCCGAGCTTTTCACAAGCCCAACCAAGGTGAGTTTCCAACACCTGTCCGACATTCATTCGACTGGGCACACCTAATGGATTAAGGCATATCTCGATCGGTGTACCGTCCGGCAGATAGGGCATATCTTCTTCAGGCACAATCTTGGCAATGACACCCTTATTTCCGTGGCGCCCGGCCATTTTATCACCGACCTGAATTTTTCGTTTCGTCGCTACGTACACTTTTACCTGCTTAATAACACCAGATTCGATATCATCACCGGCTTCAATCGAATCAATCTTGCGTTCGCGTTCGTCTTCAAGATCTTTAAATTTAGTCCGAAAAGATTCAATGATTTCCATGATCTTGATACGCACCGGCGAAGGATCGATCTCAATCGTCTTGTAGACTGAAGCTAGACGGCGAAGCAGTGTTTTCGTTATCTTGCGATTGGCGGGGATAATGATCTCTGCGGTTTCACTATTTGTAACATCGAGAGGAATTTTCTCTCCCAGGAGAATGTTGGAAAGCGACTCGGTCAAGCCCTCGCGCAATTTGTCAATTTGTGTCCGGTATTCCTCGTTTATCTTTTTAATTTGGCGACGGCGATCTGCGGGACTGAGTTTTTCTTTATCCGCGTCAATTCGGCTGGAAACTTTTAAGTCCATCACGATACCTCCCACACCAGATGGGACCAGTAATGAAGTATCTTTTACATCCGCTGCCTTCTCACCGAAGATCGCGCGCAAAAGTTTTTCTTCCGGGGCTAGTTCAGTTTCACTTTTAGGGGTGATTTTACCAACTAGAATATCACCTGGATTTACCTCAGAGCCAACGCGAATAACTCCGTCGTGATTTAAATTATGAAGCGCCTCTTCACCAACGTTGGGAATATCGCGCGTGATTTCTTCAGGACCTAATTTTGTATCACGAGCGGTAACTTCAAATTCCTCAATGTGGATAGAGGTAAAAACGTCATCTTTAATCATTTTTTCACTAATGAGAATAGCATCTTCAAAGTTATATCCATTCCAGGGCATGAATGCGACGAGAACATTGCGCCCGAGCGCTAGTTCACCTTGATCGGTACAGGCACCATCCGCGATAACATCACCAACATTTACTTTCTGACCTTTCTTGACGATCGGTTTTTGATTGAAACAAGAACCCGCATTGGAGCGCATAAACTTACGCAAGTCATAGACATATATATCCGCATTAGGATCACTTTTTGGATTATTTTCAACTCGAGGGGGAAGCGTACCATCTTTACTCGTCACGATTTGGTGCGCATCGACTATCGCGACAACACCCTTGGCAATAGCTACTTCAACAGTTTTTGAGTCTTCGGCTACGCGTTTCTCAAGTCCAGTTCCCACAAAGGGGGCTTCGGTGCGCAGGAGAGGAACACCCTGGCGCTGCATATTTGAACCCATCAGCGCACGGTTGGCATCATCATGCTCAAGAAAAGGAATGAGTCCCGCAGATACCGAAACCAGTTGCTTGGGGGAAACATCCATATAGTTGACATTTTTGGGGCTCACTTCGAGAAAATCATCCCCTTTCCGTACCGTGACATGGCCTTTAAAATTACCTTTACTATCGACTTCGCAATTTGCCTGCGCGATGACCAGACCTTCTTCCTGATCGGCAGTTAAAAAATCTACTTTGTCGGTTACACGACCATCTTTAACGATCCTGTAAGGTGTTTCGATAAATCCAAACTCATTAATTCTTGAATAGGTACTTAATGAGTTTATGAGCCCGATATTTGGTCCTTCAGGAGTTTCAACCGGGCAAATACGTCCGTAGTGAGAGGGATGAACATCACGCACTTCGAATCCGGCTCGCTCACGATTGAGTCCACCCGGACCTAAAGCAGATAGAGCACGCTTATGCTTGAGTTCAGCCAGAGGATTTATTTGATCCATAAACTGACTCAGTTGGCTGCGCGCGAAGAAGTCGCGGATGACCGTACTGAGGGCCTTGGGATTAATTAATTTCTGTGGAGTAATAGAGTCCACGCTTTGATCGTAAAGGGTCATGCGCTCTTTGACTAGACGCTCTGTTCGAGCCAGACCAATCCGGCATTGGTTCATTAATAACTCACCCACTGTTCGAACGCGGCGGCTACCTAAGTGGTCTATATCATCAACTACACCATCTCCCCGTTTTAAACGAACGACATAGCGTGTAGCTTCGACAACATCTTCGATGTTAAGTATACGAACTGCCAGATCTGTGTTAAGCCCCAGTTTTTGATTCAGTTTATAGCGTCCAACTCGACCGAGATCATAACGTTTGGGATCTTGAAATAACCGTTTTAAAAGCGCTTTTGCATTGGCTACTGTGGGAGGTTCTCCCGGTCGCAACCGTTTGTATATGTCTTTAAGCGCTTCTTCTTCATTGCGGGTGGGGTCTTTTTTTAGACAACGAATTATTGCTCCCTCATCGTCAGAAGTGTCAATCACGCGTACACTGGCAAGTCCACTCTTCTCAATGGAGCGGATGATAGTCTTGGTCAACGGTTCAAACGCACGTGCGAGAACTACAGCTCGCTCAGTGTCGATGACGTCTTCAACCAGGACCAGTCGACTTAGGTTTTCCTGGTTTAAAGCCTTTTTAAGATTTATTTCATCAATGGTATAGAAGAGATTGAGAATATCGAAGTCGGAGCTGTACCCCATAGCCCTTAAGAGAGTTGTAATAAGGAACTTACGACGCCGACGCCGACGGTCAAGGTAGACGTAGAGAAGATCATTATTATCAAATTGAGTTTCAAGCCAAGTTCCGCGATCGGGGATGATGCGAAAACTGTAAAGCAATTTACCGCTCGTATGCGGCGTCACTTCAAAACAAATACCCGGAGAGCGATGAAGCTGACTAACGACGACACGCTCAGCACCATTGATGATGAACGACCCGCGCTCTGTGATCATCGGCATTTCACCCATGTAGATCTCTTCGTCCTTAATCGCATCTTCCTCTTTAAGACGTAATTTCACGTAAAGAGATATCGCATAGGTCACGCCTTCACGTATACATTCCAATTCAGTAAGTTTCGGTCCGGAAAGACTGTACGAAATATACTGAAGATGGGAGCGACCATCGTAGCTTTCGATCGGAAATACTTCACTGAAGACCGCTTCTAATCCTAAGGGCTTGCGTTGGGTTGGCGAGAATTGAGTCTGTAAAAAAGCATCAAAGGACTGAATTTGATTCTCAATGAAATTTGGGGGTGCTATGACCTCAATTAGTTTACCAAAATTAATGCGATCTGACATGGGTGCTTATGCGTTGTAGATTATAATTGATTAGATTTGGGAGATATAAACTGGCAATAGCCAATTTATCCGGTTCGGCAAAGTTCCCGAATCGGTTAATTCAAACTTAAATAAAGTTGATTGTTTTTTCTGATCTCAGTTTTTAATTGATCTCGACTTCGGCACCTACAGCTTCGAGTTTCTTTTTTATGTCCTCGGCCTCGTTTTTGTCGACAGCTTCCTTGATCGGCTTAGGTGCACTCTCCACCAGGTCTTTTGCTTCCTTCAATCCTAGTCCTGTAATCGAGCGTACTTCTTTAATGGCAGCAATTTTATTACCCCCAAATGATTTGAGGATAACATCGAATTCGGTTTTTTCCTCTGGTGCAGATGCACTTCCATCGGCTGCACCTGGTGCAACTGCAACCGCAGCCACGGGCGCAGCTGCACTGACACCCCATTTATCTTCAAGCTCTTCAACCAGATCTGCAATTTCTAATACAGACTGGCTACTGAGCCAATCGATGACTTCTTCTTTTTTTATCTCTGCCATAATTTCCTCCTTGAACGGTTAGCACCACTACTTAGTCAAGTTGATATTTAAGGGAATATTTCCCCTAACCTGTTCTCAGGTAATTGGTATTGTTATTTTCTATTGATCCTTATTTTCTATTTTAATGAAAGACGAAAAGGGTAATATTAAAGCCGATGCCGATCCAACTTAAGCTGCTGACTCCTCTTTCCTTGCTTTAGCCTGAATCACATTAAGTAGACTTTTAGGTCCTGCTTGAAGAATAGTAACCATACGCTGAGCAGGAGTATTCAGCAAGCTTAGGAGCTGTGCCTTGAGCAGTTCGATGGTCGGAAGGTTAGCCAGTCTCTGAATTTCATCAGGCTGCAAGTTTTTCTTTCCAAGAAAACCACCCTTAACTTCTACTTTTCCCTTATTTTTAAAGAAATTTTCGAGAACCTTTGCTACTCCCGGCGGATTACTTCCACCAGTGACAAGAGCCGTCGGGCCCGTCAACCATTCTTCATAATCAATATATTCACGTTCTTTTGCCGCAATATTAAGTACACTGTTCTTTACGACATGAAATTCAGCTTCTTGTTCAGCGAGTGAACCTCTTAACTCTGCAGTTTCAAGCACTGTGATACGATGATAGTCAGCCAGAAAAACATAGTCAGACTTATCGAGGTAAGTGCCAACTTCTTGAACAAGGTATTTATTCTCTTCTCTCATGATTAAGGTGTTAAAATTATTGAGAAACTGATCATTAATACTTGGAGTATTCTGCAGGTTCCAACTTGATGCCAGGACTCATCGTTCCCGATAAAGTCGCGCTTAATATATATCTACCTTTAATCCCTTCGGGTTTTACCTGGCCTAATGAATCAAGAACACTGTTAATGTTTTCGGTAATCTGTTCCGGGGTGAACGAACGTTTGCCAACGACAACACCAACATTAGCTTGTTTATCCATTTTATATTCAACTCTGCCACCTTGCGTGATTGCCTTGACCGCGCCTCCTATATCATCTGACACGGTACCGCTTTTCGGATTTGGCATAAGTCCTCTGGGACCAAGAATACGGGCAATAGTTCTGACTTCTTTCATCGCATTAGGAGCAGATATGGCAACATCAAACTCCAGCCAGCCCTCCTGTATTTTTTTGATCAAATCATCTTTACCAGCGTAATCCGCTCCTGCTTCCAGCGCGGCTTCAGGATCGTCAGTAAAGACTAATACGCGCATTTTTTTACCACTACCATTAGGCAAATCAACAATTCCACGAACCATTTGATCACTATGACGTGAATCAACCCCAAGATGGATGGAGAGTTCAACGGTTTCATCGAATTTGGTTTTTGGCATCTTGCTGAGTAAATCCACCGCGTCAGTAAGCGAATGTTTTTGCGTAGAATCATACCCTTCAAGGGCGTTGCGATATCTTTTACCTATTTTCACAGTATTGTAATTTATTTACCATTAATAGTATACACAATCAGTCAAGTACTTCGATTCCCATACTGCGGGCAGTACCTGCGATTATGCTAATTGCGTTATCCTCGTTTGACGCATTCAAATCTTTATTTTTAATATGTACAATTTCAGCTAATTGTTTACGTGTCACCTTACCTACCATCTCACGATTAGGGGTCCCCGAACCTTTGGCTATTGAGGCTGCTTTTTTCAGCAACACCGCTGCAGGTGGTGATTTAAGGATAAAGCTAAATGACCGGTCGGCGTAAACAGTTATTACTACCGGGAGAATTAGACCTGCTTGCTCTTTAGTTTTAGCATTAAATTCCTTGCAAAAGCCCATGATATTGACACCGGCAGCACCGAGCGCGGGGCCCACAGGCGGCGCCGGATTGGCTGCTCCAGCCGGTAATTGCAGGCGGACTTCGTTGATGATTTTTTTAGACATTGCTTATTTATTCACTTGATCGTTCCACTTGCCAATATTCGAGTTCAACAGGGGTAAATCGGCCAAATATGGATACAGATACCTTTAGTTTCCCACGCTCCGGGTCGATCTCGTCTATATTTCCATTAAGATTGAGGAAGGGGCCGTCGTTAATCTTTACTTCTTCACCGACTTCATAGTTAACCTTTGGCACCTCTTTGCCATCAGCTTCTTGAACTTGAGAGAGAATACGGTTAATTTCAGCTTCTTTTAAAGCTGTTGGAAGGTTGCCGCCTACAAAACCAATAACACCATCTACACCATTTACGAAATACCATGGGTTGTGTAAAATTTGCCCATCATCATCATAGAGGCGCATGTGAAGAAATACATAACCAGGATAAAATTTTCGGACTTTCTGTGACTTTTTACCATTTTTAACCTCGGTGATAGTCTCCGTAGGCATCAGCACTTCCTTGATATAATCATCCATTTCCTCACTTACAAGGTAGCGGTCAAGATAGCGTTTCACGGCTTGCTCCTTGTTCGAAAGGGTTTGAACAACATACCACTTAGTGTCAGTAATCTCTTTAGTATCAGTCATTTATAAACTAAATTGCGACGTTGAGGGTCAGGAATTAACCCCAAAATCAGGGTGAACTAATTTCGTTAAAAAGGTAACCCAATTATATACGGAAAAATCAGCCAAAGTAATATACATCCCAATGATGATTGTTGCAATAATAACCACCACTGTAGAATCTCTGAGTTCCAAACGAGACGGCCAGGAAGCTTTTTTTAACTCCTGAATCGTTTCACTGAAAAAGATTCTTACTTTGCGGAATGGGTTTACCATAATTATCTGGCAGGACAGGAGGGACTCGAACCCCCAACCTACGGTTTTGGAGACCGTTGCTCTACCAGTTGAGCTACTGTCCTCCCCGTAAAAGATGTAAATTAGTTAATTGAAAACCTCCTCTGGTTGTGGGGGTCTTCGTCCGTTGTTAATAGGCAGCAATTTTTTTTATTTTATAATCTCTGTAACACGACCCGCACCAATCGTCCGGCCGCCTTCACGAATAGCGAACCGCTGGCCACTCTCCATTGCAATCTCCTTTTGTAAACTGATAGTGACTCCCAAGTTGTCCCCTGGCATAACCATTTCAACACCGTCTGGTAGAGTACAAATTCCCGTTACATCGGTCGTCCTGAAATAAAACTGGGGGCGATAACCATTAAAGAAAGGGGTGTGTCGACCGCCTTCATCCTTAGTCAATACATAGACTTCAGCTTTAGCTTCAGTGTGAGGAGTAATTGATCCAGGTTTAGCGATGACATGACCGCGCTCGACGTCAGTTTTTTCTATTCCACGCATGAGAATACCAACATTGTCTCCTGCTTGCCCTTCATCAAGGATCTTACGGAACATTTCCACACCCGTGCATACTGTGCTCTGGGTCTCCTTCAGACCAACGATTTCTATCGTCTCTCCGACTTTTACTTTCCCTCGTTCTATACGGCCAGTCGCCACTGTACCACGTCCAGTAATAGAAAATACATCCTCTACAGACATCAGGAAGGGTTGATCTACTTCACGGACAGGTTCTGAGATACTTGCATCAATGGCGTCCATAAGCTGTTGAACGGCTTCTACGCCTTCGGGCTTACCTTCCATAGCAGCAAGGGCAGAACCACGAATAATTGGAATATTGTCACCATCAAATTCATACTTATTCAGCAAATCTCTGACTTCCATTTCCACCAATTCGATCAATTCCTCATCGTCGACTATATCGACCTTGTTAAGAAAAACGACAAGATCCGGCACATTCACCTGCCTGGCGAGCAATATATGCTCACGCGTTTGCGGCATAGGGCCATCAGCTGCGCTGACAACTAATATCCCTCCATCCATCTGGGCGGCACCAGTAATCATGTTCTTAACAAAGTCCGCGTGACC
Source organism: Opitutales bacterium (assembly GCA_963692525.1). GTDB lineage: Bacteria > Verrucomicrobiota > Verrucomicrobiia > Opitutales > PNEW01 > PNEW01. Next base: position 2,529,196 of record OY829953.1, on the reverse strand, counting down.
AGGACAGTCTACATGAGCGTAGTGTCGATTTTCGGTCTCATATTCGACATGAGCAACCGCGATCGTCAGAATCTTTGAATCATCCCGGACGGTGCCACCTTTAGCGATTTCAGCATAAGTCAAGACTTCAGCTAAGCCCTTTTCTGACTGAACCTTTAATATGCCCGAAGTGAGGGTCGTTTTGCCGTGGTCGACATGCCCAATTGTTCCCACATTTACGTGTGGTTTTGTTCTTTCGAATGTTGCCTTAGCCATATACTTAAACGGATATTATAGTTGTTAATATGTGAGTAAAAGAGATCAAAAACAAAAAGGATATAATGGAGCCCTCGAGCGGACTTGAACCGCCGACCTCGTCCTTACCAAGGACGCGCTCTACCGGCTGAGCTACAAGGGCATTGGAAGGTAAAGGTGCCTATTGATAGGAGGAGATTGGAGTGAAGCTGTTGAATTTTGGGTTTTCGTGTTACCCAGTCAATCATTTTTGACGAATAATTGAAAAAAATATTAAAAAAATCAGCACATGGTGTCGCAAATACCCCTCATTTTAAAATTGAATCCATTTTTGCCCGATCTGACCCCTAGAGAACAGTAACCGCGGTGATAATCTTGTCTTCATCCATTTTTTGTCCAGCATCACGAAAATTACCCTATGCGCTGTAACTATTGACTCAAGAATCAGCGACGATCGGGAAGAGTTATTTTTATTAAAATCAACAGGCGCATGCAAATCGATAACCTGGCAAATCACTCCGAACTGATACCAACCATTGCCCGGTGGCACCATGAAGAATGGGGTCAATTTCGGCCGGAGAAAACTGTAAACTGGAGAATTAAAAATCTGCGTGAACAAACTGATCCCGCTGCTATACCCCTAACATTTGCAGCCTTATCAGAATTGAGCCCCGTGGGTTCAGCGAGCCTGGTTTGGCATGATATGCCTGAGCGTCAGGAATTATCACCCTGGTTAGCCAGTGTATTTGTTCATGCTCAGCATCGCAACCAAGGTATTGGTTCAACCTTGGTAAATCGAGTGGTGGAAAAAGCAAATGCACTGAACTTTCCAATCCTATATCTCTTTACTTTCGATAAAGTGAATCTCTATGAAGGCCTCGGCTGGAAATTTATGGAACAGTTGGATTACTTTGGTCACGAAGTCACGATCATGAAAATCGATACTCACACCGTTAAAAATAAAGTTCCATCATCAGCCGATCGTTGATCGACCATATAATCTCGGCAGATTCTTTAATTATCAATTATGATTACACTCAATGATGGGACAGGAATATCAAACAATCCTAGCGCGAAAATATGTTGAGCGGTCAAACCAGCATGATCTCAATGCTATCTTACCTATGTTTGATGATAATGCTACTTACAGCTCATCACAAGCAGGTAGGTTTTCAGGTAAAGAAGCTATTGGAGAAATGATGGGGCAATTCTTCGACCTCTTTCCTGATGTTTTCTGGAAAGTCACTTCCTATAGAACAGTTGAAGACCGCAGTATTGAGTTCTCATTTTTAATGCATGCGACAAATGAACAAACCGGTGAGCCTATCAACCGCGAGGGTATCGAGTGTATAATCTTTACCTTCGATAATCTAATCTCACACATTGAAGTCAGCGCCCAATCAGCTTAGCTTCAATCAGATATAGGATTTAAACGCGCGAATGCAGTGTGATCAGTTATTAATTATTGCTGGACCGACTTGCGCGGGAAAATCCACTTTAATCGATAGACTTCGCGAAGGGAATCTACCTTCAATTTCTGAGACATTGCACATTGAGCATCCCTCAAGATGGAAGACCATTACGGCTATCAATATGGAAAGTTATAGCGCGCCTGATATCGATCGTTTAATCTTACATTACGACATTGTCTATAGACTCAGGTCGATACGTCATTACAGGGAAGACAGTGCCCTGAGTGTCATCGCTTCAGCGAACCTGATAAAAATAGTTACTCTTTGGGCTACGTCTGAAATATTAATCTCTCGCTTAAAAGCTCGGCGAATTCAAGTCATACGAGAGAGCCTTATTTCAATGAGACCATTCAGAATATATGGAGCATTGTATAGATGGCGTATTATCAGCAGACTTCTTTTAAAACTGAACAATAATCCTGATCATTTAGAATCAGTTTACAATAATTGGTTCGATTATTGTAAAGAGATTAAGGCCGAATCACATTTGCTGATTAATTGCTCGGAAAAGGAACCCGTCCTGCATCCGCTTTCCCATAGACTGCAATTGAGTGTTAACAAGCCTTAGTTGGTTGGAATAATACCATTTCAATAAAGCTATACAGGGCTAACACCCCTTAAGTGTTAGCTGAAATGATATAGCTTACTAATCAAGGGCCGATGGAAACTTTATAATATCCTGGTAGTAACCTGGCTCCAAAAATGGGTTCCAGGATATAGTCCCGAAGAATAGCATCTATTGTTTCTGATCCTGAACCTTTCAGTAACATCGGTTCACCTATAGGACCCAGATTATCGATCGTTATAAGAAATTCAAGCGGGGTCCATAATGGCAATTCTTTTAGTTCATCAATATTTTCACGCAAAGTTTCACTACGCACGATTTTACTATTCAGCATATCATATACTTCTACAAAACCCGTGCGCGCGGGCATCCAATTTTCTGTCTGCTTCTCTTCTCCGATGGTAGAAAATAGATCCCAATATTCATATTTTAATGAATCCCGCGCACGTGTAATTGTCGAATCCCCATTACCGATATTTGGTTTCAACATTTCATCACTAATTGTCCATTCTTCTCCATAAGCAGGAAATAAAGAAGCGTTATCTACTTCCAGGGAAAAGACCTCGACATTAGTCACGTAATTCCAGGATGTGGGCAAGAATAGTGGCGCCGAGTCGTAAAGCGCTGACTGTTCCCGTAAAAGCTGATTGCTTTTTTTCTCTTCCGAACTGGGATACTGTACATAGGGCGCAGAAAATCTCACGCTCTCAGTTGACGGGGTTTGGATGTGGAAAGCTAAAAATCCCAATAGATGAATTGTAATGCCTATGATTATAGCAAACTGAGCAATTAAGCTTATGCGTAAAGGTTTACCCTTCACGGAATTTGATGCCTTACTCATTAATTTTCGTTCGCAACGTTAGAAAATATATCTGCTTCTTGAGCTTTTTCATCTGCGGCTAGTTGCACACGAGAAAAATAGGGGCGAGCGATATCAAGTATTTTCATCATCTGTTGAACATTCACATTCTTATCTAATTTAACGAGAAGAATAGGATTAGTTCTCTCTTCTTCGATTGAAAATTTCATCAACCTTTTTTGGAGCGAATCGAAATTAAATATCTGTCCTTCAAATATAATCATATCATTTTCTCTCATCGTTAGAACTGAAGTTGCAGGAACTCCTTCTAATTCTTGGGAAATAATTTGCGGTAATTCAATATTTACTCCGGGAGCAAAAATAAATTTTGAATTAAAGAGAGCAATGAACAATCCGATTAGACACAAATCGATAAAAGGGAAGGCATCGAAATACCGATTATGTTCCTTAACTTTAGCGTCAAGATTGAGTGGGCTAGTGATCATGCGAAGTATTAGTTTCTATGGTATCGCTAACGGGTACGGGTTCGATTTCCTCTTCAGGTAGATCGTATAAAAGAAACTGCATGATCTCATTACCTACATACTCCATGTCATGAACCAGCGCGCGCAAACGACCGTGTAGGAAATGGTAGGCTAGATAAGCAAGAATCGCAATGCACAGCCCTGCAGCAGTCGTGATTAAAGCTTCACCCAATCCACTTGCTAGAATCCCTTGATGAGCATAAGCACCTGCGGCTTGTAAATTGAAAAAGGCTTTGATCATGCCAATAACAGTACCAAGCAATCCAAGAAGCGGAGTAATTCGAGCGATCGCGGCGATTGTCCCTATTCTTCTCTCCAGTAAGGGTATTTGTACTAGCGCGGCAGCCTGAATGGAATTTCGCATTCGCGGTTCTTCTTGATTGTAATTGAGAAGCGCGGCTTTCACCATAATAGGTAGCGGACCGGGAGTTTCTTCACACACTGTAAGCGCTTCGAGAAGGCGGCGTTTGCGTAATAAGTTTTTAATACCTTCGATGAATTCATTGGAACGAATTTGCCCCCTGTGCAAGTAAAGCGTCCGCTCGATAAAGAGAATGAATGCTAGTAAACTCAGCGCCAATAAAGGCCACATAATTAGGCCCCCTTGCTTTATCAATGAATAATCGAAAATTTCCATAAAAATCCTATATTCTTTCTTAATTAATAATTCCTGTCGTGGTAATTATCTTTTATTATATAGAGGAAAAATTTTGGATTTTCGCTTCCGCCAAAGTCAACCCCGGTAAATCGTAATCAAGAATAAGTTTATAAATCTCTCGGGCATCTTCATAACGCTCTTCTTTTTCAAACAGTGTGCCAAGCTCAAATATACTTCGTGACAACCAGTATCGCCCCTGTGCCTTAAACACTAAAGAGCTTGGTGCTTTCATTAGAAATCGTGTGATGATCTGCCAATAAACTTCCTGAGATCGCAAATAATTCTCCTGCAGCGATAAAGCGAAACCCCATTTGAAACCGGCCTCCGCACCAAGATCTACGGGTAGATTCGGCAAATCCACCAGTCGCTCAAGAATGGCAAGCGCTTCGTCAATTCTCGCTGGATTTTGACTACTTTGAGCGAGTAAACTATCCGCCAATGAAATTTCTGCGCGGTAGCGTTCTGGGTGCTGGGGATATTGACTGATCAGGCCTTCATATATCAGTTGTGAAGTGCCGAAATCATTAAGTTTGCGCGATATATCTGCCTGCCTCAATCGAGCATGGTAAATAAAGTCGAGCTGGGGGTAATCATTAATCAATCGTTCAAGTATAGCTACTGCTTCCTGGTATGTGGAATTTAATCCGCGCCGTTCTGCGTAAATAGCTGCTTCCCACAGTGCCATGGGTGCATATTTACTTTCGGGATAACGATCGACAACTGCGATTAATCTCTGCTGTGCATCTACTATACGATTAATCGCAGCAAAATAACGCGATTCAAACAGATAGGAAAGTATAGTCGGTTCAGCACTCAGGAATTGCTCGCGAAGATCATCGAAAACTTTTCGGCCCTCATCTTCTCGTTCAATAATATAGAGGGCTTGACCTTTAATGAGCAGCGTCTGGCTTATTATTTGATCACGCTGGGAATCAGTAATTGTATGATCTGGTATATCATTCAGGGTGTTCAAAATGCGATCAGCGAGGAGCGGGGTTTCCTCTGCTTGACGTACTTCAATTGAAAGTTGTGCCTCTAACCACATGAGACGAAGTTTCAATTCTGGTGGGATTAACACTGTTTCAGACTCACCTATTAGATTATGTAGACGGCTGAAGGCTTCGTTAATTTGTCCCTGTGATTTCATCTCATTTATCAAATTCCATTCAGCCTTCCATCGATTTAGGTGATGAATGCCTTCAAATGATTTCGCGTCTTCGAGCAGAGCGATAGCCGATTCTATTTTTCCAGCCTTAATCGAAGCCATCACTTGTTGGAAAAGAAGTCTACCACCACCCTCCCCACTTGGCATCTCTGAAATGGCCAAGTTGTAAGCATCTACCGCTTTATCATAATCCAGATTAAGATAATAGCAATCAGCCATCAGGACCGCTAAATGCCATCGGTCTCGACCCGCTGAAAGCCCGGCACGCAATTTGTTTAAATAGTCAGCTGTCGTACGATATTGAGGTGGATCGCGTTTCCAGGAGATATAAGCCAATAGCCTAATCGCGCTGTTATTCAAAACTGATCCTGGAAACTGTTCGAGCAGAGAGTTCGCATCACTCTCTGCTAAATCAAATCGGTTAGTTTCAAGAAAAATGAGCGCGCGGAAGAAGTAGAGCTCATCTAACAACGGGTGCTTGACCGTTTGAGCGATAAGATCATCGAGTACCAGTTTGAAATTATTTGTAGGGGTGTTCGCCAACGCTTCGCGGGCCAGTAAAAGGAGCCCTACCTTTTGAAGATTGCGGTTTTTTCCTTCACGCAATAATGTTTGGAAAGCAGATTTACCACGATCGCTCTTCTCCCCAGCAATTAATCCTAGTAAGAGTAAGAGTTGATCTTCAAGATCGCGTTCATCAACAGATATATATTTTAACTGCTCTTCAAGGACAAGAATCGCATCTTCCTTACGGCCCATTTGTTCTAATGCCGTAGCATATGCCCGGGCAAACTGATAACCAGCGCGTTCACCTTTTGACGCATTCAGTTTAGCTTTCAAATCGGCGACCAGCGTTTCATCAGCAAAACCCGATACGAGTCTGCTTCTATAACTCACGGCCTCAAATTGTGCCCGTTGTGTTTCCGTCATACTATGGTCTCTTGCCTGATCAAAAAAACTAATCGCCTCCGATTGATTCCCATTTGCTTCCTGAATTAGCCCATTTAACAGGTAATACCAGGGCTGATCAGATAAACTGAGCTCTATATACACTATACTGGCTGCCGCATCTTCAGCTGCTTTTCGGTTACCCCGTTGAAAAGCCAATAACCCCTGTCTCAAGTGATATGCGGAATCGGCTCTATCAGGATAAGATTCCAGGATTTGAAGTGCTTCATCATAACGCCCCTCACTGATAAGCGCGGTAACTAGATTTAAAATTGTCTCCGGTCGTATTTCGTAACTCAGGTTGGTCTCACTCATCAATTCAAGATAGAGTCGTGACGCAAGTGACGAAAAACCTGCTTTCAAAGCATCATTGGCAGCGCCAATTTTCCAATGCAAAGCACTGTCTTTTATAACTGAGGATGAATTATTTTCAGGTAAAAGAGGTACTTGATAATCTTCGGAGTCTATATTTGCCTCCACCCTTCCCCAGAGACATACCGCCACTAAGAAAAATATCTGCGATTTGAACGTTAAATTCATTCTACAATGCATATTCTGATCCAAAGCTAAATATTTCTCATTTCAATTTAAAGATTTGCAAGAAGATCTACTCACTGTATCAAGAATCAAAAGCGGCTTACTCTGTTTCCGATACTTACCTTGATAAATATCTTTATATAATGAGCAACTCAACCTTATCTAACAGATTCTTGCTTAGTCCTATAGCATACTCAATGAACAAGAACAATTATTTAATCATCCAAGCGTTTAAGAGGGTTATGACTAGTTCATTGATTTTTTAGTTTAATTTAAAAATTTAATTAGTTAGATAAATGATGCATTGCAGAATTTTCGTCATAATAGATATAAATCAATCTAACACGGAACCTACTCTTATTTAATATCTCAATGAAATATTGTAATTTAAAAGGGTGATGGAACTATTCAGCCCCAAGGAAACTTGCGAAGGAGAATCTCGCGCCGCATTGGTCCCCGAATGTGTAAAAAAACTGACGAGTCTCGGCTTGTCGGTAAACATTGAGTCTGGATTGGGTGATGCAAGTGATTATATCAATAATGAATATATTGATGCTGGCGCAACCCAGGTAAAAGATCGGTCTCAGGCTCTTGGCACCGCGGATATAATATTGCGGGTAAGGCAGTCAACACTTGAAGAGGTTTCTCAAATGAAGTCCGGGGCCCTTCATATTAGTTTTTTCGATCCATTCGCAGAGCAGGAGCTTTTAAAATCCATGGCCGCAAAGGGGATTAGCGTTATCAGTATGGAAATGATTCCGCGCACAACCATAGCTCAGAAAATGGATGCCTTGAGCTCTCAATCGAACCTTGCGGGTTATTATGCTGTTATAAAAGCCGCCGAGCGCATTAAAAAAATCCTCCCCATGATGATAACTCCTGCAGGTACTTTATCCTCTGCCCGGGTATTTATTGTCGGTGTCGGTGTGGCAGGACTGCAAGCGATTGCCACTGCCAAACGACTGGGAGCTCGAGTTGAAGCCTTCGACACCCGCCCCAATGTTGAAGAAGAAGTAAAGTCATTGGGTGCTAAATTTATTAACATTGATTTAGGAGAAACAGGTCAGACCGACCAAGGATATGCTAAGTCATTAACCCCAGAGCAACTTGCCTTGCAGCGTGAAAAACTGGCAAATATATGCGCACAAAGTGACATCGTCATTACCGCGGCGAGAGTTTTTGGCAAAAAAGCTCCAGTGATCATTACTAAAGATATGATCGCTAAGATGAACCATGGCAGTGTTCTCGTAGACCAAGCTGTAGCATCAGGAGGAAATATAGAAGGTTCGAAAATCGACGAGGAAATCGTCACTGAATCTGGTGCACGCATCATTGGTATCGGGAGCCTCGAGGGTTGCGTTGCTCACGATGCCAGCCAGGTTTATGCTTCTAATCTTACCAGCTTAATTGAACATTTCTGGAACGACGACAAGAAGTGCATCGATTTGAATCTGAAAGACGATATCCTAAAAAGTTGTCTCCTCGCACATGGCGGTCAGATAATACACGAAGATTTAAAAGATATTAACTAACAACCACGCACTTTAACACTATAAACTAAATTACGGACAGGAAAAAAGAATAGCTACGTACCCTGACTTCGAAATATGGAATTAATACTATTATTTTTCATTTTTGTGCTCGCCGCATTTCTTGGCTTCGAACTGATAAGTAAAGTACCTTCGCAACTTCACACGCCTCTGATGTCGGGATCAAATGCCATTTCCGGAATCACAATTGTAGGCGCTCTTCTCGCAGCAGGTTCCAATGCCGATGGTTCTATCGCTATGATTCTCGGTGCTATCGCAGTGATTTTTGCCACGATTAACGTAGTGGGTGGATACCTCGTTACCGATCGCATGCTCGGGATGTTTAAGAGGAGGGACGAGGACAAAAAATGACTTGGGCAAGCCTCATCAATCTCGCCTATGTCGCGGCGGCTATTCTCTTTATTTTCGGCATAAAAATGCTTGGTTCAGCTGCCACCGCACGGCGCGGCAACATGGTTTCCTCTCTGGGAATGCTACTCGCTGTGGTTGTAACTTTACTCGATGAAAATATCCTCGGCTTCAGATGGCTGATTCTCTGTGTCCTTATAGGTGCAATAATCGGCAGTTTCGCAGCAAGGTTTGTTAAAATGACAGGCATGCCTGAATTGGTCGCTCTCTTTAACGGATTTGGTGGATTAGCCAGTTTGCTCGTCGGTTGGGCTGAATATGAGAAGATTATGGAGATATCCTGGATGAATTATTCTGGTAACTCATATTTTTATAGCAGTGTCATTTACCTGGCAGTACTCATTGGCGGAATAACTTTTACCGGTAGTATTTTAGCCTATGGCAAGTTATCAGAAAAGATCGGAAGTAAAGCTGTTATATTTCCAGGGCAAATGATTTTTAACACCTTTATCTTCGTGATCATTATGTTCTTGGGAATCTATTTCGTTATCCAGCCTGAAAGTGAGTATGCCTATAAGTTTTTTATCGTTGGTGTCTCCCTATCTCTTCTTCTTGGTATCCTTGGGGTACTTCCGATTGGTGGTGGCGATATGCCGGTTGTCATTTCCCTTTTAAACAGCTTATCCGGACTCGCGGCGGCGGCGGCGGGTTTTGTTATCCTCAATAATGTTCTTATCGTTGCAGGTTGTCTCGTTGGTTCCGCCGGTTTTGTCCTGACCATAATAATGTGCAAAGCGATGAACCGTGACCTTGCCAATGTCCTCTTCAGCGGATTTGGATCATCAAGCCAGGCAGAGGGTCAGGGCGAGGATGGTGAAATGAAAGCGATAAGTGAAGCAGATGCTTATTATGTACTCGAAGCAGCTCATAGCGTTGTCATTATCCCCGGTTATGGCATGGCCGTGGCTCAGGCTCAACACGCGGTGAAAGAACTCGGTGATATTCTTGAAAAAAATGGCGCGGAGGTGCGTTATGCCATCCATCCTGTGGCGGGGCGCATGCCCGGTCATATGAATGTGCTCCTCGCTGAGGCCGATGTGCCCTATGAACAACTCCATGAAATGGATAGTGTTAATTCCGTAATGCCCACCGTTGATGTCGCCATTGTCATTGGCGCCAACGATGTCGTCAACCCGGCTGCGATTGATGATACTAATAGTCCTATTTACGGTATGCCTATTATCAATGCTCACATTGCTAGAACCGTTTTTGCTCTCAAACGCGGTCAAGGCACAGGTTTTTCCGGAATTCAAAATAAACTGTATTTTCTCGATAAAACGAGAATGCTTTTTGGCGATGCGAAAAATACGGTCAGTAACCTCGTCTCGGAATTTCCCGAACGCTAATCAATCTTCCTCTTCGTAATATTCGGTTTCATTCATCATGAAGCATTTCATCGCCGGTTTTACCGCCCATTTGTTGGTGTCAGGATAATTGGTTACATCCGCCTGGGGATTATCTGCGATTACATAATAGACTAGATCCGCACTGCCAGTATTTGTAATTTGGTGAGCTTCGCCGGGAGGAAAGACTATATTATCACCCGCTTCTATTGTCTCTTCACCCGCGTCAGATCTGCTTGTACCGCTGCCTGAGATGATAATATAAAACTCCCACTGTGCAGCATGCGCATGATAGGGAAAATTTGTCGTCTTCGGCGGCATGCGCACTAATTCGACATCAAAAGGGTGACCTCCACCCCAGGTGCCCTTATTTGTTAAACCACCTAACGCCTCTGAAATGTGCTTTCTGAATAAGTGATATTTTTTGTTCGGAGAATTTCGTTCCTCCTCATGAATTTCAATCAGTTTTTTACGTTTCATTTAATTAGAACGGGATTAGGTTCTCGAAAATATTATTGGCAATAGCCATTAAACTTTAATCGCAGAGTGCGCGCTGATCCTATTATTTCCACCCATGGATGACAACTCGGCCCGTGTTTGGTGAAGGAAATCCACGATGTTTTTTTAAAGAGACAACTTGTGTTTTTTTGAACCCAACTGTTTTTAACATCGCTTCAACACATTTTACATTTGGCCCCCACCAACTCGTTGGGTCTGGATTGTCATCTGTTCCCGGATAATAAGCCATAGCGGGCCGACTATTCTTAAGTTCATCGACAAAAGTCTCAAGGATCAGCATCTCTTTTGTCACCCTCGAAACGCATTCCAATGCGCGAAGCGGGTTTCTTAAATGGTAGAAGACGCCAAGAAAAAAAACTATGTCAAAAACACCGATTTTATCGGGGGAAAGATCGTAAACTTCAATTTCCCTGTCTTCGACATTCGATTTCAAAGTACTCCGGGCCAACTCAAATCCAGATTTTGTCCCCCATCCTTTGCCACTCCAACTATAAGAGTCGACCGCCAGTACCTGTTTTGCCCCTCTTTTTTCGGCCTCAAACGAAAAAAATCCATCCCATGCTCCGATATCAAGGACCAATTTACCATCAAATCTTTCAGGTAATGCCAATCGAGACAGTTTATATTGTGAATCGTCCTTACCCGGTGTGATGACTCCATTTCCCAGATCGATGCTATGAAACCAATCAATTTCTTCTATTCTGCTCTCTAATTCCATAGGTGACGTTTCGGTTTTCATGGAACAGATATTTCAGTCAATTAGGTGTTTTTTTACAGTATAGATAACGTTTTGTAAAAATTAAGCTCAAGACGATAAATTACTATTAAAATGATATTTGATTCGCAATTTATTAAATCAAACTATAAACTGCTTTTCTACACTTACTTATTTGCTTTTATTATATAAATTAAAATACGGAGAATATTATGAATTATACAACAGTAAACAAAGGGTTTACCCTGGTCGAAATTATGATTGTCGTTGTTATCATTGGTTTGTTGGCTGCTATGGCAATTCCAGCTTTCAATAAAGTCAGGGAAACTTCTCAAACAAAAACTATCACTAATAACCTGCGTCAGATAGCTTCTGCTTCAGACCAGTACTTCATTAAAGAAGGCCTGACTCAAGCTGCGACATCTGATCTTATCGGATCTGACTCATATATGAAAAGCCTGCCGCAAGCAGCAGCAGGGGAAGCTTACACAACCTTATTTCCAGTAATTATGGGCTTTACCTCTCTTTCAGTTTCGAAAGGCGATGGGACATTCGTTATTTTCGACCAATAGGTTAGATTGATTTCAATTATTTAAATTAAAAAACCGCCCCTAATATGGGCGGTTTTTTAATTTAATCTGAGTAGCAATTAACACATCGCATTCTTTTTTCTTGCTCGAAGAGCTTTATTCTTAGAATTGCATAGCTTAAAGCCGGGATAGCTCAGTTGGTAGAGCAACGCATTCGTAATGCGTAGGTCGTCGGTTCGAATCCGATTCCCGGCTCCATTAACAGAGATTAGGCCAATACAATTCCTGAAACCTTCGAAGAGGTAAATCTCCAGTAACAATAATTTCATGTTAAAGTTAAGATATTTACTTCTAATTGTGACTCTCTCCGCATTGTCCCCTTATTTGCTATTGGCGGTGACACCACGGTCATTTGAATTTCTGTCCCCGGTATATAAGGTTGACCGTCTTTATAAATCAATGACTGGTCCACAAAGCTCGACTGCATTTTCAATTCTCGAAAAGGATACTCCAGAACTTCTCTGGATAACCGGCTATCGCGCGGTTATGGTAGGTGCTGATGGTATAACGCCCATGCCCCAGGAATTCATGTGCCACAGCAATCTGGATCTGGATATTCAGGAACATAGAAGGCTTTTCCAATGGAATAAAACCGCGGCCCATAGAATGTTTACTCTATCCCAGGGGCAATTTGAAATAAATTTTCCCGATGGTTTTGGGGTCCCGATTTATTCAAATGAAATATTCACTCTTACTACTCAGGTTTTAAACCTCAATTTCGAAGATCAGGAATACCAGGTTCGACACAAAGTAATGATTAATTATCTTTTTGATCACGAACTTGAGAGAGAGATGAAACCCCTCTTCATGAAAGCAGCAAATGGCTTAGTTCTTGTTAATGGTGAAAATGGTTACTATAACGTGGATATTCCAGATAAAAACATTCACGGCGAAGGCTGCCTCATTGGCCACAGCGCATCAGGTAAAGTGAGGACTGATAAATATGGACGCGAATTTGCCGGTCACTGGGTTTTAAAACCGGGAAGACAATCAAATAAGACACTCGTGACTAACTGGATGAACCTCCCCTTCGATACCACCTTGCATTATATCGCTGTCCACCTCCACCCTTTCGCAGAATTCCTGGAACTCCGTGATCTCACAGCGAATAAATCTGTTTTTAAAAGCACCGTGACGGGGTTTAAAAATTCTATTGGTATCGATCATGTAGACTATTATTCAAGCGAGTCGGGAATTCCACTTTACAAGGATCATGAGTATGAGCTTCTCAGTGTATATAATAACACGACTTCCTCCGATCAAGATGTCATGGCTGTGATGTATCTTTATGTTTTAGATAAAGAATTTATAAATAATTAATATGCGTGAACAGATTCTTTTAATTCAGATTTACTTCCCCTGGTTTTTTCCTTTGTTTTCATTTATCTTTGGTTCGATGGTCGGTAGCTTTCTCAACGTTTGTATATACCGTATTCCCTTAGGTAAATCAGTCGTTCAGCCACGGAGTTTCTGTCCGGTCTCAGGTAAACCAATAGCCTGGTATGATAACATCCCGATAATCAGTTTTATTTTACTACGCGGTAAAGGCCGTATATCGAGACAGCCTATCAGTTTGCGCTATCCACTTGTGGAAGTGTTGACCGCGACACTCTTCCTCGTCTGCTGGCTCAGTTTTTCTCCAGGTAAGGCGCTATGCGGAATGATCTTTTGCTCAATCCTGATTTGCGCGACTTTTATTGACTTTGAACATATGATAATTCCTGACTCCTTTTCCATCGGAGGAATGGTAGCTGGTGTTGCACTCGCGTTTGCTGTTCCCTCACTTCATGTTATGCCAGATAGTATTTTTTTGCTCGCGAGCTTAAAGTCTGGAGTTACCGCACTCGTCGGTGCGTTTATCGGTTCTGCATTAGTTTTATGGATAGGTTTGCTCGCAGAAATTGTTTTGCGACGCGAGGCTATGGGCTTTGGTGATGTAAAATTTCTCGGGGCAATTGGGGCGTTCTGTGGATGGCAAGGAGGCATTTTTGCCGTTTTTGGTGGAGCGGTGATTGGAACTATTGGTTTTTTTGTCTATAAAATCATGGCCATTATAATTGGGATAAAAAAGAAGGGTGTGGCTCCTGAAGATAATACTGAAAATGCATCAAAAATATCTGAGGAGAAAGAAGAAGAGAGAAATGAAGAACTCTTAGGTAGGGAAGTTCCTTTTGGACCCATGCTCGCCTTAGCCGGTCTCCTCTATTTCATTTATTTTGATAAGCATGTAGATGCTTATTTTTCAGAAATATCTCTTATTATATTTGGTCATTAGCTATAGGCTAATTCAAAAGGCGTCATTAACTCTTCGGATACATTGGCAACCACCGGGGATCAGAGGCGCGATTTTTATGACTCGCCGTCAATGAGGTATTTAAATACGAGCAAAGAAAATTACGCGGGAAAGAAAATCCTATTTTCTTCGACGGGGTCCGTAACTACGAATAGGTTTGTTTCGCTGTGCGGATGCATTACGCAGGCGATACACGATGCGTGCTTTTTCCAAATCGTATGGACTCATCTCCATTTTCACCGTATCACCTACCGTAATTTTTATAAAATGTTTGCGCAATTTTCCAGATATGTGAGCCAGAACTTGATGGCCATTATCTAACTCGACACGAAACATTGTGCCGGGTAAAACAGCGACTATTTTACCCTCAATTTCTACTACTTCTTGGCTTGGCATCTTATATTTTTAAAATTGCGTTCTATTTCCCTCAGCTATGACATCTCTCCTGGGTCTTTGAATAAACCTATAAGTTAAGTATTTATCAACCATTTTATTTTTAATGATAAATGAAAAACCATAAGCAGGATAGAACGGAACTTTCACCGTTTCAGAAAGTTCATCCATCTCAGCTTCTACGTGATGACATTTTTTATATGAAGCTTGCTTACAATCAAGCAATCGAAGCGTGGAAACATGATGAAGTGCCGGTTGGAGCTGTTATTGAATATAAAGCTGAGGTTATTGCATCTGCTTACAATCAGGTAGAAATCACAGGCGATCCCACAGCCCACGCGGAAATGTTGGCAATTACGCAAGCGAGTAGACATATCGGGGATTGGCGATTGAACGGAGCCACCCTCTATGTTACTAAAGAACCTTGTCCCATGTGTTCGGGCGCAGCAATCAACGCTCGGATATCGCGTGTTGTCTACGCCCTCAGCGATATTAAAATGGGTTGCCTTGGAGGCGCTACTGATATTAACGCTATGCCCGACTTCAATCATCGCTTAACGATTACAAAAGGTGTGTTTGAAACGGAATGCCGTGATCTGCTTCAAGCATTCTTCAAAAAGAAAAGAACAATAGTTTAGTGACAAGCTGTTGACTAAATTATTATAACAGCATTTTAAGGTAAATACCTGAAGTAAATGTTAGAAACACTGACAGATCGACTGGGAATCGCACTCCGCAACGTTCGCGGTGTCGGTAAGTTGTCGGAAAAAAATATGGAGGACACCTTTAAAGATGTCCGAGCAGCATTGCTTACTGCTGATGTACACTTTCGCGTCGCGCGTGAATTTATTGAGCG
Source organism: Opitutales bacterium (assembly GCA_963692525.1). GTDB lineage: Bacteria > Verrucomicrobiota > Verrucomicrobiia > Opitutales > PNEW01 > PNEW01. The sequence continues at coordinate 2,513,606 of OY829953.1, read as the reverse complement.
AGTATCATCGGAATGTATTGGGCAAAAAGTAACCCAATCGGTTACGCCGGGTCAGATGCTCGTTAAAATAATTCACGATGAGCTTGTTCGCCTACTCGGGGAAGGCAGTAATGACCTTATAGAGAAACGGCCCTTAAGAATTATGATGATCGGATTACATGGTTCAGGGAAGACAACAAGCAGCGTAAAGTTAGCCCGTTACCTGCATAAAAAAGGTTACACCCCCCTTCTTGTCGCTTGTGATCTCTATCGCCCAGCCGCAATCGAGCAACTTGAAATTCTTGCGGGAAAAGAAGATTTTCATTTTTTTGCCGAACCTTCGAGTAAAGATGTATCCAAAGTTGCCGCCAACGGACTCGCGTATGCCAAGAAAAATAAAACTGATGCCATTATATTCGATACTGCTGGGCGGTTACAAATTGACGACGAATTGGTTGATGAAATTAAGCTATTAAAAAAACGCATTGTCCCGGATGAAGTCCTACTTGTCGCAGACAGCGCATTAGGGCAGGAAGCAGTCAATATTTCAAAGACATTTCATGAAGCCTTAAGCCTGACAGGTATCATCCTGACTAAATTAGATGGAGATGCTCGTGGAGGCGCGGCATTATCCATGAAAGCAATTACCAATATTCCCATTAAGTTTATTGGAATTGGAGAAAAAGTTGATGAGCTAGAGCTATTTCATCCCGATCGAATGGCATCACGCATCCTTGGCATGGGTGACGTAGTAACCCTCGTAGAAAAAGCCCAGGAGACGATTGATGAAGAAGAAGCCAATCGCATGGCCGAAAAAATGCGCAAGGCAGATTTTAATTACGAAGACATGTTAGCGCAGTTTAAACAGCTCAAAAAAATGGGTTCCCTCGGGTCCATAGTCGACATGCTTCCTGGAATGAATAATGTAGAGATCGGCGACAAAGAAGAAGATCAACTCAAGCGCACAGAAGCTATAATTCTTTCAATGACGACTAGAGAACGACAAAACCCAAACCTCCTAAATGGCAGACGTAGAATGCGTATTGCGGCGGGGTCAGGAGTGGAAGTTCGCGAGGTTAACGCCCTGATTAAGCAGTTCACAATGATGCGTAAAATGATGAGAAAAATGAAAGGGGCAAAAGGAAAAAAGATGTTGAAAAAGATGCAGTCAATGGGAGGAGATTTCCCCGGAATGGGTGGCAATTTACCAGGGATGACTGGATAAAATTTTCAAATCGTATTAATTGGGCAACGATCTATAATTTACCTTGGATAGGCGCCAACGCCATGATTCCTTCACCTTTTTCAATAGATGCTTTGCGCCGGAGGAACACGACTTTTCCAGATATCTCTGCTTTAACGACCTTTTTCGGTTTTCCATTAAGCGGATAAACATACCCCAATATCTGGCCTTTCTTTACCGCCTCTTTTAATTTCACATGAAGCTCCAACATCCCGGTCGTAGGAGCTTTATGGTGAATTTGCACAAATGCTTCTTTAGGATCCTTACTGATTCTCTTATGCTGCCTGCGTAATTTTCTCTGCCTACCTTTGATAAAACCAAAACGTTTTAAAAATTCAAAAAAACCATCGTTGAGAATTTTTACGTCTTGCTGTAGAATACCACCGCCGCCTTGCCCTTCGGTGTAAATAAAAGGGATATTTAATTCGTATGCAGCACTGGCAGTGCGACCCGGTAGATAGGGGGCTGACCAGCACCAATACTTATCAAAACATGCAGCCATTTTTTCCTGGGTTCTATTAATCTCCCGATTCGGATGCGTAACATACCCAACCCACGGCGCAATTTCATAAACTACTCCGGCACTGTGAAAATCAAAATAATAATTACTGTAACTGATTACATTTTTAAGGAATAGGTGTGCGAGCCGATCAATAGGACTACCGCCGGGTCTACCCGGAAAGGACCGAGCCAGATTTTTTCCATCCCCGGGATGACATCGCAAACCGGCCATAACCGCAGCTTCATTCAATACCGGAACAATTACCACGGTTCCACGTAATTTTCGCGGTCGCCAGGAGTTAACCATGGAAATTAAGAAATTTGGACCTTCATATTCATCGCCATGTGTTCCGGCATTAGCCAAAACCACGGACCCGGGTTCACCCTTCCAGACATAGGTCTCAAAACCAACGGCCTTTGTACCTAGCCGACGGTGATGAAAGCCTTGTGGTAAATCATCCCAAAATGCCTTTTTTAACTTCGTATTCGCCATTTCAATTTATAATTCAATAAATCAGTTCTTAACAGTGGCATGAAGAAGATCGGTATTAAGGCCCTGATTGAGCAAATCCTTACCACGCACTAGGTAGTATTGCCGTGGAAATTTCTCTCCCGTCCTATAATCTTCATATTCCATATCGTTTGTTTGACAATCGCTCACCATATAGCGAAGGACCAGTACTCGACGCCAACGATCAGATTTATTTGGCACCGAGTTGTGAGGCAGCATGGTATGATGGATCGCCATCTGACCTGCGCTCATAAGATATTTGACTTTAAACTGGTCAATATTCTCGGGTAAATATTCAGGATCAATTTCCTCAGAAAATTCCTTGAATTCCTTGTCTCGATAAAGCCTTTTCAGCGTTCCCTTATTGTGCCAACCCGGAATTATAGACATCGCCCCATTTTCGTCATCAATGTTGTCAAATGGCACCCATACACTTCCTGAAAAAGGACCAGAAATATTCCAATAGGGGGCATCCTGGTGCCAGGGGACAGGTCGACCCGTGTGTGGTTGTTTAATAAGAAGGTGTGAGGCCCACAATACAATGTTAGGCCCAATATGTCTTTCTACTAGATCTAATAATCTCGGCTCAATTGCCAGATCACTTATCCACTGTTCTCCCAATTGGTGGGTGCCAATCATCATATCCGGAGAGAAGTCGGATTTTAATTCTTCAAGCATCCTATCTAATTGCTCTCGACAATAGTCAATCGCTTCGTCTGAGAGGAATTTTTCGAAAATATAATAACCTTTTTTTTCATAGTGATCGTGTTCCTCATCAACATAATGAAAGTCATTGTGGATCAATGTATCTGGCTTTCTTTTCATAAGAGAGTCTCCATTTATTAAATTACTATATAATAATAAAATATGCTAATGATTAAGAAAAGATTTTATTCGCTGTATCATTCCCTATTGCCTCAGGTAATGGCACCAGTGCTTAAAAAGTTGATTGGTCCTTGAAACCGATCGAGCGAAAAAATCTTATCCATCGAGCAATCGAAAGATGGAGTTTGTTCGAGTAAACGCGCAGCCAGATATTCTCCTATCGCAGGTCCCATTTTAAAACCATGTCCCGATCCACCACCAGCTATCCAGAGATTCGATGCTTCGGGATGGTTGTCTATGATTAAATCGGCATCCGGACTGTTCTCATATTGACAGACGCGCGATTCAAGTAACGGTGGATTCCTCAATTCTGGAAATCGTTTGGCTAATATTCGACGAGCATCGGCTATACCTTCACTTGAAGGGATACGATCTCCGTTTGTTGGATCAAAATCCGGGCCGGGTTTATCCAATGCAATTTTAAATCCACGATGCTCGTTTCCTGGAATTCCGTAATATGTCTTTTCACCAATTTCGACCCATACGGGCATCATCCCCTCCTGAAAACGCAAATCTCCAGCTGGCGGCCCAAAATAATGAATTTCCTGTCGGCTTGGTCGGATCAAGGGACCTAGCCAGTCTGGGAATACTTGACCTAACCAGGGACCACAAGCAAAGAGGTATTTATCGGCAATCAGGCGAGAACCATCCGAAAGCTCCAGGCCCTTACATTCACCATTCTTAACTGAACCTGGTTTAACCACAGACTGTAGATATTCACCCCCCTCCTCGAGAAATTCTTTAACCACGACTTGACAGGATCTACGAGCGAGCAAATACCCCGCATCTTTTTCAAAATAGGCATATTTAACGCCTTCAAAATTTACCTGTGGAAATCTATTACTAGCTTCTTCTATTGGCAGAGATTCTACCGTAAAATTAAATTTCTTTAATGCGGGCAGGCAGGCACGCATCGTAGAATCATCTTCAATATACATGCGAAGAAGACCCATGGGGTGAAATAATTTACAGTTCCAGTTTTTTTCCCACTCCAGCCATAGCTTCAGAGAACGAGCAACAAGTTCTACATAATGGGTTTGCTCCCCATACCCGGCTCTTAACACACGTGTGTCTCCTCCTGAACTGGACCTTGAATTACCCGGCCCCCAGGAATCAAGCAATGTAACCCGCACTCCCTGTCGTAATAAGAAAAATGCAGTCCAGGATCCGAATGCGCCGGCGCCTATAACCGCAATATGAGTGCTTTTAGCCACTATCTATGAAGTTTCAATTTATAATAATTAAATTATCAATTTCAGATCACAGAATAATAGCAATGATTTAAGCAAGCGAAACTTCCTTCACCGGCACTGCGAAAAGGAATCGACTTCCTTCCCCTGGTTTACTCTCTACTTCTATTTTTGCGTCAATATGCGAACATAGATTTTTACACAATGCCAGACCCAACCCTAACCCCCCATAAGTTCTAGTTGGTGTATCATCTACTTGCGAAAAAGGTTTAAACAATTGACTCGAATCAATGATTTCCTGGGGAATGCCCACCCCATTATCCGTCACGCTGAATGTTAGAAGAATCTCATTCGGCCTTTGAATTTCCTGCTTTAGTGCAACATTAACCTCTCCCGATGGGGTGAATTTAACTGCATTATCAATAAGTTTATTGAGGATTGTTTTAACTTCATACTCAGGTCCCTGAACCAACGGCGGTAGATCTATCGGTATATCAACATTGATCGATAACTTGGGATTTTCATTATCTATTTTATTTATCGCATGCAATAAGAGGGTCGCGGGATTAAATAATTCACTAGTCACGATATGTTTGTTCGCCGCTAATTTTGCATATTCCAATATGTCATTTAGGATATCCAATAATTGATAACTGCATTTTCTTATTACATTAATATATTCACTCTGATCTTTATTCAAATTCCCGTCATCTAATAAATCGGTAAATCCTACGATACCGTTCAATGGAGTTTTAAGCTCATGGCTTAATAGATTTATAAATGCATTTTTAACCTCATCAATCTCGTCTTGAATGATACGATCCTGTTTCGTGATAAAATTAAAACGATTCTGACATTTCTTGACGACCTCTTGTATGTGATCGATCTCGAAGGGCTTACTCAAATATTCGCTCGCTCCATTGGCGATGGCTTGACGAGCAGAATCCAGCGATTCGTAAGCGGTCAGGATAATAACTTCTGTAAAGGGAAAAATTTCCTTTAATTCCTTGAGAACTTCAATTCCCGACAGCCCCGCCATGCGTATATCAACGATGGCTATGGCAAAGGGTTCCTTTTTAGAAAGGGCAACCGCTTCTTCTCCTGACGAAGCCGTTGTAACTTTGTATTGATCCCTGAAAATCAGGTCGAGAGATTGTCTCGGACCTTCATCATCATCAACAATTAGCAAATGATCACCTGAGAGTGCCGATGTCATAATATGTCATCTCACAAGTAATTACCCATGAATTATAATTCAATTTATCTTTAAAGAGAGGTTCTTAAAGTAGAATTAATATTTTTATCCGTAATATTAATAATTCGAAATAATCTTATGCCACATTTCCTCATTCATTATGACCTTACCAAGAAATTCACGCTCTTCATCTTGGAATTCCGGTTTCTGTGTTCTTAATGTTAATACGAATTTTGTTCCTTTATCTTTATTACTTTCAATAGCAATTTTACCGCCATGATGATATACGATGAAATAACAAGCCATAAGATTAATTCCAAACTCCTGTGGATCGCCATTACGTAAGTAAAAGGGGTCGAAAACAGAACTTAACTCATCTTCTGGTAAGCCAGGGCCATTATCAGAGATTTCTACTTTAATATCAAATCCATCGTCTTCTTCAGGGTTAAGGGATTGAGCACGAATCGATATTTCACTACCTGTCGGTAAATTGATTATTTCATCCTTAAATAAAAGCTCAAATAACCGATGAAAATTAATGTTGTTCACGGTTAAAGCAGGTAAATCATCAGGAATTTCTGAGATGATAGAAATCTTCTTTTTCTTCAGCTCCTCACTTAATTTACCGAGAACGGTTTCGATAACATTGTTCAAATGCAATTCATCTTTTGCCGTAACTGAAGAACTTTCGGTAACACCTCCCAGGTTTTCTAAAAGCTTTAATATTCGACCAACTTGATTTTGAACATGGTCATAGAATTCCTTCCAGAATTTAGGATTATGCAATTCTTCAAGGTTTACTTTTTCCTCCTCTAATCTTGTTGGCGCTAAATCGAGAAAGGTCCTAACTGCGACTAACGAATTACGAACATAATGGCCTAAACCCGCCGCTAGAATACCCAGGCTAATAACTCGGTCGGCAATTACCATATTCCGAAGGACGGAAAATTTCTCCTGCATCAAACGATCTCTCTCTTTTTGCACGATAAAAAATTCTAAACCTTGTTTGAGCGTCAATTTAAGTTCAGTTAAATCCCATGGTTTGTTTATGTATTTGTAAATAGCACCTGCATTAACCGCGTCGACAGCCGCGTTGATATCTGAATAAGCAGTTACCAGGATGCGGATGATGTGAGGGTGCAAGCGGCGAGTTTTTTCCAGCAAGTCAACCCCTTTTTCACCAGGCATTCGTTGATCCGTAATAAGTAAACCTATTTCATCCTGATGTTCTTCAAAAATCCGGTATCCATCACTCGCATTTAGTGCGGTCAAAATTCTAAATTGATCTTTAAATGCACGCTTAAAAACTTGTAGAGATTTTTCTTCATCATCTACATAAAGAATAGCGTACTGTTTATAATCGATCTTATTATTCATAAGTATTATTTATATGGTGGCCGCTATTGATTAAAGATTATCTACATCCCAACTTTCAAAATGCGATGTCAGCTTTTCTAAGCAATTTTCTTCAGTGGTCGCCCATTTAACTTCTTCGGGGTTAAAAGGGAGTAAAATCTTAATTCCTCCACCCTCTTCAGATGAAGGATGAAAAGATATCTCACCACCATGATTGTAGATGACAAAAAAGGCGATAAGGAGACTGAGGCTGATGCCCGGCTCATTATCCTGAGTAAAAACAGAAAACAGACGAGCTACTTTACTCTCGTCCCATGTTTTTCCTTTTGAATAGATATTGATGAGTGCGCCCGTTGTCTCACCTACGATGATCTCCTGCGTGGCACTAAAACATAAAGTTGTACCAGGATCACAAAAGAGAACCATTTTATCCAACAAAGTAGATAGGCAGGTATTAATCTTCTCAGCATTAAGTTTAAAATTAGGTAATTCTGAATTAAAATCCACTTCAAGTGATCCACCTGAATCGACTGCACGTTTAGATGCTGACACCAATCCCGGTCTAATTAATTCTTCTAAACTTACTTCTTCTAATGAATTGGAATTAGGTTCGACCGTTGAAGCCACAATATTTTTTACCAAGGTTAATATCGATTGACTCTCGTTTTTCGCAACCTTTCCAATATCAAACCAAAATTCACGACTGTCGTTTATCAATGACCGCGTCCATTCCTTTTGAAGGTCTTTGGGCAATAAATCTAAGAAACTCGCCAGTGCTGTCATCGAATGATTGAGGTTATTCTCCAAACCAGCAGCCAGGACTGAAAAACTGTGGACTCGGTCTGTGATTATCAATCGTTGCAGGACACTCATTTTTTCTTTTAGCAAGATGTCGCGTTCTGTTTGAACCTTATAGTAGTCGATGGCTCTCTTCAAAACGGATTTCAACTCACGCGTATCCCAGGGTTTTACAACATACTGATAAATTGCACCTTCGTTTACTGCTTCAATGGCGTCATCCAATGCTGAATAAGCAGTGGTAAGTATTCGCATGATTCTCGGATAAACCGCTCTAACCTGCCCTAAAAGCTCAACCCCTGTTTTTCCCGGCATGCGTTGATCAGATATTAGAACAGCAATATTTTCACTGTTTTTCTCAATCATGCTCCAACCTTCGTCTGCGCTTGATGCAGTAATAATTTGAAAATGTTTATCGAAAGCTCGATGAAAGTATTTCAGCGCTTTTTCTTCGTCATCAACGAAAAGAATCATGTTCTTTTTATTCTCGTCACCTTCACTCATTGATATTCCTCTTCTGTTGCGGGAAACTCAGTAACTATTTCAGTCCATTCGCCCTTCTTGCTCTCAACACGAATTACTCCTCCGTTATTTTTCACTATGGTATGACAAATGCTGAGCCCGAGCCCCATCCCTTCACCTACATCACGCGTGGTAAAAAAAGGATCAAAAATATTTCCTAAATTATCTGGGCTAATACCAGAACCATTATCCCAAATACTTATAACTGAATGGTCATTAACTATTTTACCAGATATTTTTATAATCGGATCGCGATCTTTAGAAATATCATTAACTGCCTTTAACGAATTAATGACGAGATTTACTAAAACCTGAATAAACTGTGTTTTAGATGCATAGACGGTGCAATCAGCACTGACATCTTTAGCTATTAAAAGTCCATTAAGCTCATGCGACAATAACCGGGTTGCGGTGTCCAAGGCATTATTTAAATCGAAACATTCACGTTTAAGTTCACTATTCGGATAAGCAAAGTCACGTAAATCTGAAACAATGTCTTTGATTCGCGTCATCCCCTCATCGATGTCATCCATCGTCTCAATTAATTCGCTATTGTCTTCCTCTATGAATTCTCGACCCACCTGCAATGCGGTAAGGGTATAATTTAACGGATTATTAATTTCATGTAACAGCCCCGCCGAAAGGCTGCCAATTGCATTCATCTTTTCACTTTGCACCAACTGCGATTCGGTTTCTTTTAATTGGCTTAATGTTTCTTCCAGAACAACGTTACGTGCGCGGAGGTCCTTTTGTAAGTAGGCGATACGAAGCTGGTTGGCGATTCGCGTTTTTACTTCAATCATACTGAAAGGTTTAGTGAGAAAATCATCAGCGCCTTCTTCCAGAGCTTTTATTTTTGAAGCTTCATCGACGCGGGCGGTTAGTAAAATTATTTTCACGTCTTTTGTTAAATCATCACGACGCAAAAGTTGGCATATTTCCAACCCATCACGACCGGGTAGCATCCAGTCAAGGAGAACCAAGTCAGGTGATTGAGTCTGTACCAATTTTATCCCCTGCTCTCCATCGGCCGCTTGCAATACATGATAATCCTCAGCCAATGTAGTGACTAGAAATCGGCGCATGTCCGGTTCATCGTCTACAACGAGAATTGTAAAATCTCCTGTTCCTAAGGACGGTAAGTCTTCTTCTTCTTCCGATCTATGGGGAATCATTACACGGTTAGCCGAATGAAATACGTCGGCGAACGGCTCATCGCTAAACGATTCGCCATTTTGTGAAACCGCAATCTCTTCAGCAGTATCTAATAGGGGAAGATCAAATCTAAGAGTTGTTCCCTCCCCTACTATACTTGTAGCCGTTAAACTCCCTTCATGTTTTTCTACTAATTCACGTGCCAGAGCTAGACCAATACCAACTCCTTGAAAATTCCTGGTCGATGAGCCGTCGACCTGATAAAAACGATCAAAAATATGAGGCAATTCCTCACTCGCAATGCCAATCCCGTTATCCTCGACTTCAACAATCGCTCGACCACCGCTGGTTTGTGATCGAATAATTATCTTTCCCCCTTTGGGGGTAAACTTGATCGCATTACTCAATAGATTCAGGATTACTTTCTCCAGGCGATTGGGATCGCCAGCAACGATAATTGCTTCTTCGCTTTCTTCCGTTTCTAATCTAAGATTTTTAACTTCTCCTAAGTGACGCACCGAGTCTACTATCCCTGGTACGAACACCGATAAATTCATATTTTCTTTTGAGAGCGTAAATCCCTGCTCCTCCAACCGCATGACATCGAGCAACTCGTTAATTAATTTGAGAAGCCGCAATGCATTCTTATGGGCGAGCAGCATGGCCTCATGAATTTTTCCTGGTAGTTGCTCACCGCGGCGTAACAGACTTTCAATCGGTGATAAAATCAGGGTAAGCGGAGTCCGCAATTCGTGACTTACATTCGCAAAGAACTCGGATTTCAACCGATCCAAATCTTCTAGTTTTTTATTTCTAATATCCAGTTCATGACGTAGGAGAAAATCTTGAAAACGAGCTATTGAGGTAAAGTGACTAGTGGTTGCACAAACAATACCTGTAGAGACTATAAAAACATGTTATTAATTAGCATACTTTCAGATATAATGAGAAATGGATTCTGCACGTAGAGCAAACAAACCGTAAAATACATGATCAAAGTAGCAATGCATACAATTGACGTTTCTAGTACCGTCAATGGAAGAAGCACCGCTAGACCTAATATTGTGAGGTTAAGTCCTGCATAATAGGGTGAATCAGGTCCCTCGGTAACGAATATCATCCAGCAGAGTGATAAATTAATAATCAATCCCCACGCCATTCCCAATGCTTTAATTTGTCGGTGACCAGTGCACGTAAAAGTCAATATTGCTATTAAAACAAGCAATAACTCATTAAGCATCCTGATTTTAAAAATAGTCCAAAAGAATGGCTTATAAACGATGAAGTCTAGTAATGTGCCCCCTGGCACAATGATAAGTGCTAGAATACACGCTATTTTTAAATAGCGTATTCTTAATTCATTGTCGACCTTGCTATAAGCTAAATTAAGTAACTTATCTGACATTTATACTAAAATTTTAGTAATCTTTCCTTACATCAAGAAATACATTTATATTTGTAGGATCCGTCATAACACAACCTTGAGTATTCTCAGGTAAAAGCATCTTCATATCATTTTCATTGCGGTAAATTAGATGCCACTCTAATAAATGTTCCATTTGATTCCTGTCAGGATTATCTGGATGAACATTGGTAATAGTCATAAGCCCTCCTGCTTTAACCCAATCTATAAATAAAGGAACCATTTGTTTACAGGTCTGATCCGTAAAATAATCAAAAAGGCCGACACAGTAAACCATATCATAAGTAGGTGAATTGGTATTCTCTTTTTCATATACTTCTTTGAGTATAGTATCTATTGACTTATGAATAAATTTTACCATCGGTTTATGAGAGCTTTCTTTTATAGCTTCCTGAATCTTTCTTTCTGTATATTCGATCGTTTCTTGATTAAAATCCAGTAAATGAAATACCACGTGATTCGAAATTTCTTCATTTCGTATAAACCTTTGCATTTCCACAGCAGGGCCGCAGGCAATATTAAGCACGGTAAAAGGGCGTCCCTCTTTGGTTACTCGAATCGCTTCAGTTTTAAGGCGCTCCTCTAGCATTAAAATCCGATTGCGGTGGGCCTCCGGTGCTGTGGCTCGTAAATGGTAGGCGTGAACAATTTTCGCATATGTATTTAGGACCGGTGTTTCCGATTCCCCCAACATCATATTAACCATTTCATAATCTCCTGCATACCCCAATGGCTTAGTGTAAGTGCGATGAACAAAAGGAGAACACATGGTTAATGGGTGAAGTTCTCTTCGGGCGAAAGCTTTGTGTGCCATCACATCTTCAGTAGGAATGCGACTCGCTTCGTCTTCAAATTCTTCATATAAAGAAGCAATAATTGGTATCACCGGCGCTTCAACTTCCTTGAAGAATTCAAATTTAAAATCTTGTTCTCGATCTTCGTCACCAACATCGAAGACTCCCGCCTCCGCTTCTTCAAGCCACAGACTGAGCTCTTCGAGAAAATTCCTAATCGTCCCGACTATCAACTGGTAGGGGGGTTGTAAAACATGAGTACCTTCCCAATCTTTAACAAACCGTTGGGTTTCTTCATGGAGACCTCTTCCCGGCCGCAATCCTGAAAGATCAGACCAGGCGTCAATTAAACTTGCCGAGATAATTACCATTAGTCCCGTTGGAACGATGTTATTTACGACAGCTTTTCCATTATATATAATTCGCTCTCCCCGAAGCACATTTACCCCATGCAGGACTTCGCTTAACTGGACGATGGAATATGGATTATAGACTTCAAATACTACTTTAGCCCGCGTGATATGTACTAGTGTGCCACGGCTAGTTAATCCCTGGCTATTTTTAAAGACGACAATACTGTCAATTCCTGATAGAGTTGATTCCACAATAATTTGTATTAAATAGATTGATGGCGGAAATAGAGATGATATGACGTTTCTCTTAATCCCCTTAAAGTTTGTTTCCGATTTAACCTACATAATTATTACAATTGAATTCAATTATATGTAATAAAAATAGCTTAACTATGAATTCATAGAGTTATCAGAAATTGAGGTTAGAAATCAATTTAGTGATTCGCTCAATTCCCTGACTGGGAACATATTCTCCAATATCTGTGTTGTAAGCTGCGAAATAGAAGTATCAGTTAAAAGGTCTATTGAAGGGATTTCAATTCCAAGGTTTGTTTTGATAGCGAGCCTTATTTCAAAGGTCATTAGAGAGTCCAAGCCCATCTTGATAATACTTTGATATGGGTCGATGCTTTCTAGCGGTATGTGAATAATATTTACCATTTGTTCGCAAATAAGGTATTCTATATGCTTGTGTCTATCTTCACTTGTAAGCTCCGAAAGCTCTTGGACTAACGCATTGTATCTATCAGTATGTTGAAATCTTCCAGAAGCAAGATCCCTTCCAATCAATCTTTCAAATCGAGAAGATTCTGCACCTCGTGGATTGGTCATCGCCCATTGCTGCCATTCAACATTAAATACTCCGACTTGTGCTGGTTTTTCTTCCAGAACTTTTTCAAGAGCTTCTAATGCTTCATCGGTGGTAAAGCCAATAATTCCCATATTTCTTAAAATTTTTGCTACTACATCATTTTTGGTCACTACACCAGTATCCTTAAAAACGCCCCAGTTTATTGTAGTCGCCGGTAAATTTTCGGCTCGTCGAAAATGAGAAAATGCATCGAGAAAGGCATTAGCGGCGATGTAATTCCCCTGACCGGTCTGCCCAATTAGCGATGAAATGGATGAAAAGTTGACAAAGTAATCGAGGGCTAAATCTTTTGTATATTTATGTAGATTCAATACACCAGCTACCTTTGGTTCCATAACCTTGCGAAATCGACATTCATCAATATCCTTCAATAAACAGTCATCGAGAACCATTGCACTGTGGAAAACTCCACGCAATGGTCGCAATCCCGCTAAAGTCGTCTCAAATAAATGTTTCACCTGTGATTCGACTGTAATATCGACAGAAGCTACTATCACCGAGGTGCCCTCTTCCTCCATTTCAGCAATGGCTGCCTCAACTATTTCTTTTTCCCCACCGCTTCGACTTACGAGGATCACCTGACCTACACCTTTTTTAGATAACCATTTGGCCACTTCTAATCCAAATCCACTTGCCCCACCTGTGATTATATAGGTACCATATTTTTTTAAGACTTCTCTTTTCCTAGCAAGAGGTACCGCGGATACTTCCTCATCTCGCATTTTCAAGACAATCTTACCGATGTGCTTACTCTGTGCCATATACCGAAAAGCTTCAGCCACCTCACAGGCAGGAAATATTTTTGTTGGCAATGCTGAAAAATAGCCCTCTTCAAACCCGCGATTTATTTCTTTATAAAGTTTTAAAATTAGATCTGGCCGCTCTTTTAGCATACGATCAATATCGATAGCAGCAAAAGTAAGATTACGATTAAATGCTTTTAATAGTAGTGCATTATTTTCTGAAATATCTTTTTTCCCGATTTCAATAAATCGTCCGTAGGGAGCGAGAAGAGAAAAACTTTGATAAAAAGCATCACCAGACAAAGAATTAAGGATTACATCTATTCCTTTATTCTCTGTAATATGTCTAACCTTTTTCGCAAAATGCAATGATCTGGAATCCATCACGTGCTTAATACCTAGTGATTTCAAATACTCCTGCTTTTCATTATTTCCTGCCGTTACATAGATTTCAGCTCCTATCCATTTAGCAATTCTTACCGCCGCTAACCCTACAGTTCCTGTGGCACTATGAATAAGTACCTTTTCGTTCTTCTGCAATTTTCCTATTTCTATTAGGCCGTAATAAGCAGTTAAATAACCAACGAATACAGGAGCTTCATAAAAACTAAAGGATTTCGGTTTGGGAAAAAGATATGTCGTTGGTACTGTGACGTAAGAGTAAGCTTTACCAGCAACCGGTGTTACAACTTCATCCCCAACTTTATAGTCCTCTACGCCTTTTCCCACAGCTACTATGGTTCCAGCGATTTCCATTCCGAAAGTGTCTCCATAATAGGTTCCTTCAGTTACTTTAGTATCTAAATGTCCATATATTTTTAAGAGATTCTTAAAATTAACATCCGCTGCATGAACTTGAATCTCTACCTCATCTAAGGCAGGGGGCCGACGGCTGCATTCTTCAAAAACAAGACTGTCTATTTGCCCGGGTTCTTTTAATGAAAGAGCTACTGGAATATGCGTCGATATTATCGACGGCTTGGTATCTTCTGATTCAATATTAAACTTTGTGTGATCGAGTTTCTGAACAAACCGGTTGCAAGAACGAAACGCAATGTTCTTATCTTGGTCATCAGACTCTACCTCCGTCACTAACATACTAATTTCTTCACCTGGAATATTAGGGTCAAGATCAATAAGTTTGCATTTCATGATTGGCATTTCGTTCTCAACTAATTGACCCAACCCCCAAAGAGGGAATGTAGCAAGATTGGATACAGCATCACCATCTGTAACAATTTGCGATCCACGCGTGACAATCCTCAGCTTTACCTTTTGGTCAGCTTCACCCAGTATTAATGTTTGAACCATATTTACTAACTGTATGCATTGACCAATAACATGATTCACGTGTAAATCTTCAACGGCAGTTCCCTCTGCCATGCTCCAGAGATAGAGTATCGTGTCAAATTGTTGATCGCCGATTTCCTTAAGAAGACATATTCTATCCTCTGAATGATCACTCCTTATAACGTAACGGTTAGATTCGATTCTTCGATATCCCTCTCCTTTCGTAACTAACGTGTATTTTATCTTCTGTAAATCAAGATGCTTGATGAGTTTATCGTCAAATTCTCCCGTCTGACCAAAGATAAGCCATTTCCCGTTTTTAACTAACAGCGATACATCAAGCTCAAGGTTCTGTTCCCATTGAAGCGAATAAAAACAATTTGATAAAAACTCATCACTTTCCACAGCAATAGCTTGGCACCTCATTTTTTGAACTTCGACACATACATTACCATCATCGTTGAAAATCAAAAGATTTGCTTCTAATCTGTTCTTGGTTCGGTGAGTAATAGTTCCATGGCACCAGCATTCACAACCAGGAGATTCATAGTAAATTAAGCGTTCAATGAAAACGGGAACAAACGGGCTACTCCCTCCAATCATCGCTAACATTGCTTGAATGGAGTTGTCAAAAATTGTCGGGTGAAGAAGATAGTGATCGTTTATCTCAACAAGATCTTTATGGCCCTCAATTTTAATAAGAAATTCATCTGAATTTTTCCATAACCGTTTCACGCCCTGAAAGTAAGTACCATAATTGTGTCCTCTTCTATTAAGCATCGCATAAAAATCTTCGCTACGAACTTCATCCCTACAATTATTTTGAAATGTACTTAAACTAGTTTGCGGAGCTCTTTCTTCAGTTTGCTCTGAATGAATCTTGCTTGTAGCATGTAATTTCCAATCTGTCCCGTCTTCATAAATACGGCTACATATGGTAAAACTCTTTGTCTGTGAATGATAATTTATACGAAGTTTCTGGATTTTTTTTTCTTCAGCTACAAACAAATTGTACAAATCCATTTCTTCTATAATGCACGTTTGTTTTCCGAATAGCCTTTCGTGCATTGCCAACCCAGCTTCAACATACCCCGAACCTGGAAATACAGTTTTATTTTCTATACGATGATGTTTCAGATAAGGGAAAAAATATTCATTCACTTCTACTTCCCAGGCCGGCTCAGGTGATCCACAATCGTTATTCAAAAAAACGTGCCCTGGCTGGCCTAACCTATCCTCTTTTGATCTTTCAGTCTCCTTCCAACATTGCACTTTCTGCCAAGGATAGGAAGGGAGAGGAATATAGTTCCCTTTTTCAGGTAGAATTTTCTCCCAATTTAGAGGAAAACCCAGGGTATACAATTGTCCGAGTGAATCCAACATCCTGAATTGATCAGGAATATTGCGATGGAGAGAAGAGAGAACTTGACCCTGAATATCTCTCTCCATCATGCATTCTTTGATCGAAGTGCCTACTACCGGGTGGGCACTTAGCTCAAGAAAGTTCCTATATCCATCAGCGAGGAGAACAGACATGGTATTGGCAAATTGAACCGGTTGCCGAACATTTCTCCACCAATAGTCTACCCCATTTTCAAAGCTTTGCATAGGCTGCCCATTGACTGTAGAGTATAGGGGAATTAGAGTATCACGAAAATTAATTTGTCCCAGGCAATCTTGAAATTCATCTTTAATTAATTCCATCTGATCGCTGTGGTAGGCTACATCCACTTTTAGAAAACGATGGAATGCATTTTTGTCCTCCAGTAATTTTGCGATGCATTTTAATTCATCCTTATCACCTGAAAGGGTGACGGATGATGCACTATTCACCGCGGCAATTGATACCTGTTCGTAAGAATGAATTAAGCCAGCAATTTCATTTTCTGGTAAACCCACCGCGAGCATGCACCCCTTTCCAGCGAGACTGTGCTGCAATCTGCTTCGATGAAAACTAATCTTAATTGCATCTTCGAGCGATAGAGCACCAGCAATATAAGCTGCTGCGATCTCACCGACACTATGACCGACGACGGCGTCAGGTTTAATACCCCAGGATTCCCATAATGCGGTCAAAGCAATTTGATGCGCAAATATTGCAGGTTGTGCGATTTGTGTCTCTTTTATACGTGAGCTATCTTCATCGGCACGAAATTCTCCTATGAGCGACCAACTGGCATACTTTTTAAAACCAACATCAATTTCATTAATTGTTTGAGCAAAAATCGGTTCTTTTTCTATCAGTTCCCTCCCCGTCGCCCACCAATGAGGCCCCATACCGGAATAGACGAAGACTAATTTCAATTCATCATTCGGTAAGATACGGGATGAAGCCAATCCGTCACTTAAATCGCCCATCGAAAATGAAAGTAATTTTTCCCTCAGTTCTTCCAGATTGTACGCTACCGCAGATAAACGATGATGATGATGACTTCGCCGGTAACTTGTAGTAGTGGCAATATCGGTCAGCGAGGTATCATCGGAATTTGCCGAAAGGTAGAAGGCGTATTTACCGGCGAGATCTTTCAATGCATTTTCACTTCGTGCAGAAACAGGAATTAAGACCGGTCTCTTGAGATTATCCTCATTTACAATATTAGATTGTTCATCATTTGGTGGTTCTTGAAGCAGGACATGCGCATTTGTCCCCCCATAGCCGAATGAATTGACCGCGGCGTAAGCAGCACCATTATCTGATGGCCATGGTTCTATTTGTGTAGGGACATGCAAACAAATATCGTCGAAAGGAATATTAGGATTTGGTTTCTCAAAATGAAGATTTGGCGGGATCGATTTATTTCTAAGCACTAACGCGGCTTTGATCAGTCCTGCGATACCCGCCGCGGCTTCCAAATGGCCAATGTTGGTTTTCACCGTACCGACCAGACATTTGTTATCAGAGGAACGCCCTTCAGAAAGAACCGCTTGAAGGGCTTGAATTTCGGCGACATCACCTGCCTGTGTCCCGGTGCCATGAGCTTCTACATAGTTTATTTCAGCAGGCCTAACATCAGCCCTCCGATATACTTCTCTAATTAACGCCTCCTGCGCGTCAGGATTGGGTGATGAAATGCCCGATGTCTGTCCATCCTGATTCACCCCTGACATACGTATGAGTGCATTAATTGGATCTCCGTCGCGAAGAGCATGTGATAAGGATTTCAGAATAATTATACCTGCTCCTTCTCCCCGCGCATACCCATCAGCTCGCTCGTCAAATGCCATACACCGGGAATGGGGTGATAAAAATTTCCCTTTGCTCATGGCAATGGGAAACTCCGGTTTTAACATCACGTTTACACCGCCGCTAATAGCCAGGTTACATTCACCATTCCAAATACTCTGACAGGCGTAGTGCGTTGAAACAAGAGACGAGGAACAGGCAGTATCCATTGTCACACTGGGCCCTTTTAGATCGAATGTATAAGAGATCCGATTAGAAAGAATTGCCATTGTCGAACTAGTTGCTGTATGTGAATCCGCCAAAATTCTGTTAAGTGGGCCAAGCCTTAACAATTTGTTATCCAAACAGAATCCACCAATGTACACTCCGGTATTCGATCCCGCCAGATTCTCTACAACTATTCCCGCGTCTTCAAAAGCCTCCCAGGTTACCTCTAATAACAATCGCTGCTGGGGATCCATGCTTTCGGCTTCACGGGGGGATATCCCAAAAAACAGAGGGTCAAACTGGTCTATTTTTTCGTGAAGAAAACCGCCCTGTTTGGCGTAAGTTTTACCTGGCTTATCGGGATCCTCATCGTAAAAACGACGTATATCCCAACGATCTGATGGCACATCTACAATCGCATCCGTCCCTTTGCATAACATCTCCCAGAAAGCACTTGGATTTGAGGCCCGACCAGGGAAACGACAACCCATTCCAATAATCGCAATTGGTTCATGTAGACTCTCTTTCATTTAATACGCTTCTATATGCTCAAATTCAAGAAATGGGCTTACCAGCTAAATAAAGGGGTATTAGTCGAACCTGGAATACACTTATGTATTTGTACTTTAACGTCTTGACCTAATAAGCGCTGCCTCATTTCAACCGCTACGCATTTATGCTGTAAATAGTAAAAAAAATGTAAAGCATATAACAGGCACTACTTTACAATTAAGAATCCAATTCGACAACAATTAAATACGCAGGCTTTAGCCCTCTTATTTTAGTTTATCAGATTGAGAGATATTCTAAATAAGAAGTATGACAAAATCTTAATTACGCTTAAATTTATTATTTAAGAAATCAATTACTCTATCTTTAATATGGAGCGCTTTTCGTAAAAAATTTTTATCCTCTAATTGCTCATTACAATACAATGAAATATCATGCAGTGGATCTGTCATCAATTTTATATAAGCAATTTTAATTCCTCTTTTCTTTTCGAATCTTTCCAGGAAATGCATACATAGGTAAGAGTCGCCACCCAAATCGAAAAAGTTATCCTTGCGTCCGACCTTATCCACTCCAAGTAATTCCTGCCAAATTTCTGCTATCTCTGATTCCATTCTTAAATACGATTGTTCTGCGACCGCGTTTGAATGGGTATTTAATTCATTTGTATCAAGAATTTCGTGATCGAATCTTTCCCTCTCTAGGTATGATAACAGATGATGTTCTGAGAAATCAGATATGTCTGATAGGTGCTGCTCCTGATTATCGATAATTTGTTCTAGTATCACTTGATACTGCTCTATGATTGATTCAATCACCGGGGCATCAAATAATTCTTTTTTATAAATTATTAATCCTTTCAACCCTCGATTTGATTCCTGCAAAAAGAATGTTAAATCGAAATGTGTAGATCCGTTGTTCAGGCCAAAGGGGTTTATCTTTAATTCAGGTAACTCGAAAGCTGGAGTTTCAACATCCTGGTAAACAAACATCACCTGAAAGAGTGACCGATTGTTAATTTTTCGTTCAGGTTTTATTAATTCTAAAAGTTTATTAAAGGGCAAATCTTGATGCGCGAACGCAGAGAATGATCGCTTTCGAACCCGATTTAAAATTTTATTAACACTTGGGTCACTAGATAGATCTGCGCGAATAGCTAAAATGTTAGCGAATAGCCCAATGAGTTCTTTGATTTCCGGTCGATTGCGTCCAGCCGTAGACACAAAAACAACAAAATCCTCATCTTTCGAAAGACGATTAATAAGAATTTGCAGGGCAGATAAAAGCGTCACGAAAAGCGTAACCTCCTCCCGATGACTCATTGCTTTAAGCTCTTGAGTTAATTTATTAGAAATCTCAAATGTTAGATTTTGCGCACTGAATTGATCACGCACATTTCTATCACCCTTGGCATTAAATGGCAACAAAGGGACTTTCGAGCTGAAATTCTCTCGCCAATACGCGAGTTGAGTTTCT
Source organism: Opitutales bacterium (assembly GCA_963692525.1). Lineage (GTDB taxonomy): Bacteria > Verrucomicrobiota > Verrucomicrobiia > Opitutales > PNEW01 > PNEW01. Next base: position 2,493,420 of record OY829953.1, on the reverse strand, counting down.
AAAACTTCGCCCTGCAGCCATTGCCTCTGCCAATGTGCAAAATCAGCATATTGGATAGAAAGTTCAGCTAAATGAGAAGGTTGCCCAGTTGAGATAGATTCATATAACAAGCCAAGTTCCTTTATAAAAATCCCTTCGGACGGACCATCAAATCCGATTTGATGAGTAATCAAAACGAGCACAAAATCCTCTATACTCAATTGAATTAATCTTACTCTTATCAATAGATCTTGATTAAGATTAAAAGGTTTCTCGCTTTCTTTTATAGCTAGACGTAATGCTTCATTTTCTTGCTCAACTTCTGGTTCCGATTGTATGTCTATAATGGGCAAATTAAAAGTTGGTTTAACAGCGATTACCTGAATTGGCTGCCCATTCGATTCCTCGTAAGTAGTGCGAAGAAATTCGTGACGTTTGATAATCTCTCTAAAACTGCTCTCGAGCGCTGAGACATTAAGTGGACCGCGCATTCGATAAGCAGTATATCGATTATAAGCGGATGAGTTCTGGTCCATCTGGTGAAGAAGCCAGATCCTTTGTTGGGGAAATGAGAGAAGTAATTTTCGATCTCGAGAAATAGGCTGGATGGGGGGCGCTTTACGCTGCTGGGTAACAACCGCTTTAACTGCGTCCATGAGTTGGTTTCTGCCCGTGTTGTCCATCGAATTTAAACTAACAGCAATAACTGGATGAGAGCAGAGCTTTAAAACGACCCCCTGTTATCCGCCGATTTCAATTATGCCTTATAATTTTGCCACCCCTGGTCTTTTCCAAGAATTCCCGATAAAAAATCTTTTTTGGTCTTTTATAGATACTTAGATTTTCCTCAAATAGTTGTGTAAAATCCTCTTCCTTATTTTTATTATGGTTATGTAACACCACATAAGCGACCACTTCTTCACCAGAGATCGGGTGTGATAACCCTTTTACTACGACCTCTTCAACGTTTGGATTCTTAAGTATGACATTTTCTATTTCTTCTGGATAAATATTTTGGCCGTTTGAAATTATTACGTTTTTCTTCCTCCCGACTACATACAAGTACCCTTGGGAATCAGATTTACCTAAATCTCCCGTATATAGCCATCCTTTTTTAAGGACTTCAGATGTTGCTTCCGGATTTTTATAATAACCGGGAAATACATTCGGCCCTCTGACGCATATTTCACCGGTCTCCGAATTGGTCAGATTATTTCCGTCTTCATCTACAATTTTAATCTCCACCTCATCTACCGGTAATCCGACAGAACCCAATTTAACTTTATAATCTCTCGGATGTAAAAGCGTCGCCCTGGGCGAACATTCACTTTGTCCGTACATTTGAATTATCGGAGTTCCCGATAAGCACTTAACCGCCTTACTCAAGACAGTATTATGCAACGGCCCCCCCGCTGAAGATATGAATTTCAAACTATTTAAATTATAATTCTTTAGATGCGGAAACTGACAAATAATATATAAATGTGTAGGAACGCAGTTAAAGATGGATATTTTTTCCTCTTCCACTATTTCGCAAAAACGTTTTGCGTTAAAAAAAGGTTCGTCAAATAAAACTATTTTTCCGCCGGTATAAGTGTGCAGCAGCAACTGAGTCGTATTACCATTTATCATATAAAGTGGTAGTGCGACCAAACAACTATCATCCTCTGTGCAGCCTAAAGCCTTATTACTACAAATGATATTGCTGATTAAATTAGCATGCGTAAGGGTAACGCGCTTAGGATTATCTTTTGTCCCCGAGGTATTGACAATTAGAGCAATTTCATCCCCGCATTTTCGAATTCTTTTTGTCTTTCGTGACTCAATTATCTCAAGTTTAAAATCAGAAGTTATTTCAATTAATCCGGTTCCCGTTTGGCGATTAATTTTCAGCTCTCTCTCTTTATTTTTCCCCTCAAATATCAGCCAATTTATATCACAGTATTCAATATCTCTTATCGCTTCGTTAACTACACTTTTGGCATCTATAGGAACGACTGTATTGCCTGATAATATCATAGACCAGTATGACACCACATAATACAACGAATTATTAGCCAATACCCCTATGTTCTCATTTATAATCTCGCTCAGTGCCAAATGATTGGCATTCAGATCAGCCACACGATACAATTCATCATAGCTTAAATTGGTGTTATTATATGTAACCGCAATGTTACCACTCTTACTTTGTTTCTCTAAAACCTCTGAGAGATTATTCATGATTCTCTATCAAATTCAAAATATCCAACGGTGTTCGAAAATTCTCAAAGTTGTAATCGGAATCTGAAAGTATTATATCGAATTCATTTTCGATTTCCATAATCAGATTGACCATTAAAAGTGAATCGAATCCTAAATCCTCGATTAACCTGGAATCCAGGTTAACGGAATTTTTATTATCGTTGGCCAATTTCGATAATATTTTAAATAGAGAATCCTTATTCACCATGGTTATTGTAATTTTTTGACGCTAATAGACGGTACTTAAATACGGTTACGATCTTTATGCCTTACGTTTAATTATTTATATTCGTTCCCTACAATCAGTTTAGCACTTTCGGACAAACAGTTCGGGTTTTAAACTTATCTTTGTTTCAATTTCTATATTTTTAAGAATTATGTGCTTAATTTGCGCATCATTACCCAGCAGTTTTTTAGAGTGTTCGACGAATCTATCATAGAAAAGCTCCGTCTGATCCAATAAATTAGTATATAATTCAAATGTATTTTCACTTGTTTGGACAACTTGAATAAAATTGATTGTATGCGCCTTAAACCCCTTTTGATTTTTATTCTGGTCGTTCTCCCGATACAAGTTACCAAGTATTTGTTCAAATATTAGATTCCCAAAAGTGAGATCGGACTTCCCTTTGATGAGATTGCTTTCTCGCCCTTGAAGCAGGGTAAAGCATTTCCCATCAAGTTTACACTTACATTTCTTTTTCTCATAATAGGCATAATCTCCCGTTAAATAGCGCATAAACGGAAGTAACTTGCTGATTAAGGATGTAACAACAACTCGCCCCGATTTATTATATTCTTCTATCACATCATCATTTTCATCAATTAATTCTAAATAAACGTTATTCGCGTTAAGGTGAAATTGACCATGTCTACAGGTTAGTGCTATCGGCCATGTTTCGATCAGCCCATATTGGTCAACTACCATTACATTAAAAAAATCCTCAATCTCCTTTTTTGTAGTATGGTCGAGAAAATGTCCGGCACATTCAATCGCTGCTAGTTCTGGCAAATTTATCTTAATATCGTTCGCGTTAATAATCTTTATCTCTTCTTTCAGCATCCTTGGTGGGGCATGAAGCCACCTTGGTTTCTGATTCGCGACATATTTATATAGATTACCGATTGTTTTTGGGTTTGGATCTAAGATATCAAACGGATGCTCATTCTGACCTGTATGGTGAAATGCAAAAAAATTCTTCGGATTGATTTTAGGATCTACCCCCCAGCGCTGTCGCCACACCGTAAACCCGATTCGCGTTCTCTCCTCTATTGTCTTTGGACATTTAAACCTGAATCCTGTTGTTCCCGAAGTGGTTTCAATTATTATATTATTAGAAAAAGCCTCATCGACATAGTATCTCTTGGTAATCGATTCAGATTCCAAATCTTTAATGAGTTCTCTTTTTTGATCATTGAACTGAGTACTGATGAACGATGAATAATTATTTTTGATTTCAGTTTTTTGGATAATCGGAAAGTCAGTAAATCGATCTGTTTTTTTCAGCTTCAATTTTTGATAATACGGAATGTTTGATGTAACGTATTCAATTTGCTCTGATAAAGCGTTCATCATATATTTTTATCCGTTTTCCCTTTGAGTTATGTCGCTATTGAGTCGTTCTAACGCACCTTCTTCAAAGCCTTTTCCCTTCAAAATAAGAACGGCTATCCCAGTAGACTTGGATCTCCAATCCTAATAAGGATGTTAGTAAAAAAAATATTAATCCAAAGAATAGTGAAAATTGATCTTTTCTTTTCATTTAATGACTGAATTATAGCGTTAATATCGCATTTGTTTAATACAATCTCTCAATAATACCTCATGTCGCTACCAAGCAACCCGAATATAGATACTTGTAATATATTCTATCTAATCAGAAACATATGTACTGATTTTTCAAAAATAATCCACCGTAACCCAATTTCAGCTTCAATAGTACCTTTAAAATGCACTTCATCTTTTTTAGAGATGACAATATAAACCAAAGACAAATTTCAATTAGCAATTGAGAGAAGTACAATGTTGGTTAGCGAAGCAATAGATATTGTTAATGAGTGGGTTGATACTTACAGTAAGCAATCGGAAGGGTTCTACGGTGCTCATTTTCTCGGATCGATCAATAAATTGAGCAGGAGCGAAGAATTCCCTCTAAATACTGATGTAGATATAGCGGTATTAATAGACAGGAAGGATAATACAGAAACGCCGGACTTACCCTATGATGGACTTTTGAAGAACAATGATGAACTGTACTATAAAGAATTACTCTTGGAGATCGTTTATATAAAAAATGATGTGTACAGCTCTCACGGTAGCGTACTTTCCAATCCTACATTGGCTCATGAATTGACTACTGAAAGTATAATTTCAGACTCAGAGGGGCGACTTAAAGAGTTGTCAAAAACTGTTATTCAAGAATTTAACCGACGTGAGTGGGTAATAGCACGCTGTGAAGCACAAAAAAATCTGATAGTAAACTTCCTTAATAATATAAGTGATGCGGTCTCCCTCAACGACTGTGCATTTATGCTCGGGTGGAATGGTAAATTTCTTGCAACGATGATAGCACTGGCATCCCTCGAACCACCTACGCATCGACGCAGTCTTATTAAATACAGGGAACAGCTAAAAGAACTCAAACTTGAAGGGCTACACGAGGAACTATTGGAAGTAATGGGGTACGCTCATCTAACACGAGAGAAAGTTAATCACTATTTCAATAAAATGTCAGAAATGTTCGACCGCGCCGTGGCAGTGAAACGAAGTCCCTGCCCTTTCGGATTCAAAATAAAAAAGCATCTTCGCCCCTACATCATCGACGGAACGAAAGAAATGATCGATGAAGGGAATTTTCGTGAGACTATGTTTTGGATCAAGACCGTTGTCTACGTCTCAAATCTCGCTCTTCAAAATGACGCTCCGGAAGAAGAACGCGCTCATTTTCAAAATATCGATGATTCTCTCACAAACGAATTGGGTTTGAAAACAACAGGGCATATTAACAGTCGGAAAAAAGAATTTTCAAAGTTTGCGGATAAGATTTTTAAAGTAACTCAGGAAATCATTGACTCTAATCCCAAGGTCGTAGCCTAGGTGCTTGTTAATATAGAGTATATTAGATATTCGACTACTGCGATTCTTTCTTTCATATGAAATCATGAAAAAAGATGACAATCGACTCTGTACTTCCCGTCAACGGTTCGAAAATTTCATCAACGAACTTAATTTAAAGCGTTCAAAGTCAAAAAAAGACAAAGTATCACCCGAGGGACAGAGTTACGAAAAATCACCGCGATCCGGGAATCGGCGGAAAGAGTATCTTCGAAGATACCGTGAATGGTTGTGGCCTTACAGGTACGGCCTGATTTTGGTTATCGGCCTGGGTTTTCTAGTAATTTTTATTAATTTATTACAGCCACTTGTCTCGCGCTATATTATCGATGGCATCATCTTAAATGAATTATTAGGGACCAAAGAAAAAACCCGAGTTCTGCTTTTATTTGGCGGGTTGATGTTGTTGTTTTTAATCCTTTCTTTTTTCATCGAGGTATTCCGCTCCTATCGATTACAAATCCTTAATGCCAAGTTTATTTTTAAACTCCGACGAAATTTCTTTCGACACTTGATCAATCTACCCCTGCATGAATTATCTAGATTGAAGGTAGGAGGAATTACATCTCGATTAACTAACGATATTAATTCGGCATCAACACTGGTTGAGCATGGAATACTTATTCCCACGATTGAAGGGATAAGGGTAATAATTACCGTTCTAATAATAGTCCTGATTAATTGGCGATTGGCTATCGTAGCGGCCCTCGTTTTACCACCCATGCTATTTATTAGCTTATTAAATGTACGCCGTCTTCGACCGGTATTTAAAGAGATGCACAAGGATAGTGCAGAAGTAAATGGGATGGCGACAGAGATATTTCAGGGGATTCGAGTAGTACGCGCTTATAGTCGGGAAAAAAAAGAAGAGCTGAATTATGCCAGAGGAAATCTTACGGTAACGAGGAAAGATCTCTATGCAAAATTACGACAATTAACAATAGATGTTGGTTGGGGTATGCTAATTACAACGAGCAGCCTCATCATTATATGTTGCGGTGGTTATTTTGTAATTCACGGTCAAGCAACAATAGGTGACATTCTGGCAATTACACTCTACACTGCATTTACCTTACGACCGATCTTTAATATTGTGAGTTCTCAGAGCCAATTGCAGCAAGGTCTTGCTGCGATTGATCGTATCTTCGAGCTTTTCGACATAGAAGTTGATAAACCTGATTACTCAGATGCCATCGCCGCACCCAATGAGGTAAAAGAATTGCGCTTTGCAAATGTCAATTTTGGATACAGTCCGGAAAAACCAGTAATCACAGATTTGAATTTTGAGATCAAGGGAGGGAGCACAGTGGCCCTCGTAGGTAAAAGCGGGGCTGGTAAGACTACCCTCTCAAATCTTGTCGCGCGCTTTTATGATCCCTCATCGGGCGAGATTTATCTAAATGGAGTAGACTTGAAACAAATCAAATTACGTAGTTATCGCAATTTGATTGGTCTCGTTCAACAGGATACTTTTCTTTTCGATGGGACATTGCGTGAAAATATTTCCTACGCAAATCCGGATGCCACAGATTTGGAAATCGCCGATGCATCGCGTAGTGCTAACGCCCATGAATTCATAAATGAAATGCCGCAAGGTTATGATACTATTATCGGAGAACATGGATTTAAGTTATCAGGTGGCCAACGCCAACGTATTAGTATCGCGAGAGCTTACTTGGCAAATCCGATAATTTTAATTTTAGACGAGGCCACAAGCAGTCTTGACACTGAAACTGAGCAATTAGTCCAAGCCGCGTTAAAAAACCTCTTGGCTACGAGGACAACATTTGTCATTGCTCACCGCCTCAGTACTATTACCAGCGCCGATTTGATTCTAGTCATGGATGAGGGGCAAATAGCTGAATCTGGAACGCACGAAGATCTTCTCAATGTTAAAGGAATATATTATGAGATGATTAATCGACAACAGAATTTATTGAATTTTCAGTAATTTTTCCTTTGAAAATCTCCCGTATGATAAAACTCAACAAGATTGAAATCCGCAGACAGGAAACTATTTAAGAAATCATGCTTCGATCTTTCAACCAACACCCAATCATGGGGTATATTATTTTTTTCCATAATATGATGTAACGGGAATTTCTCTGAATTGGAATGGTCATCACCAAAATCTACGATCCTGATCCTGGTGCGATCAGCTATTAAATCATGATTTTTAATGACCCAATCTTCAATTCTGTCTCCATTGTGATTGAGTCTATCTTCCATTCGTAAGCCGATAATAGAAACATAGCCGAATAGATTTGGATATTTAAACCCAAATCTTCCTGCTCCCTCCCCTCCCATGCCAACACCCTCTACGGCACGGAAATTACGGTCATCTAAGGTAGGGTAATTTTGATCTATATGAGGAATTAAATCATTTATAATTATGCTTTCCATTGGGCCGTTCTCCTCCGAATCGCGATAGCCACTATTAGGCCTCCCATTAACAAGTACAATAATTACGTCGGAAACCTCATTGGCCTTAATAGCCTCATCGAATATATAAGCGTAATATAAATTATCTCTCGGCCCCTGTTCTTTGTCATGAAGCCAGTATATCACTGGATAACGAGAAGTTTTATTCTTATTATATGAGGGAGGAAAATAGATAAGATAACTAACGTCATCATTAATAGTTTTGCTCTTAAAAGTTTTATATTGAGTCCCACCAGTCGCTCTTGAGATTGGATCCACATAAGAGTCAAAAAATATTCCACCTGACTTATTTACGTAAACAGCATTTTGGTCACGTAAATCTTCATCATTAGATTTACCTTTAAGATATTCATCAAAAAAGTTTTGGATTTCACCCCAGGCATTTAAGGCTTCAAGACCGTGTCCCACATCGTCTCTTATCTTCAAATTAGAAATCACCCCTGCTTCAATAAGAGCACGATGCAGTAATCCACTGTGGCCCATGGGAACGACTGAATCATCAGCTCCATGAAATATTAGAAAGGGTGGAGTTTTTTCACTAATGTAGGTTATAGGGTTTAATAGTTCAGCTAAACTTTTCATTTCACTTGGTATACCCCCCAGGAACAGTGAAAGCGGTGAATTATCTAAGTTTTGAGAGATTCGTTTTTCATGACATTCCGCTCTGTGCATTGCGTCCCACTGCGTAACATCTATTGGTCCGAAACAATCAACAACCGCTTTTACATTGACTGATTGTGCCAATTTAACCCCGTTAATATTAATCTCTCCTCTACCGCTAGTAGTCCCCAATAGTGCCGCAATAAGGCCACCACCTGACACGCCCCAGAGACCAATATTTTTACTGTCCAAACGATACTCTTTCGCATTATCTACAATCCACTGTAATGCAGCTATAGCATCAATAAATTGTGCTGGAAACGGCTCGTCCGTAGCCAATCGGTATTCTATACTAGCCACCGCATACCCGTGATCCGTAAGGTAAGCCGCCGGGCAGGGTTCCCTGCCACCTTCTCGCCAGAGCTCGCCACGCCAGTCGCTACCGTGGATCCAAACAATGACGGGGAAATTACTGGTTTCATCATCACTTACTGGCAAATAGAGATCCAAATTTAAATCACTGCCGCCTTCATTACTGTATACCAAATCGCGATGAATTTTATTCTCATTACGATTATATATTTTGTGATAACTGGTAAATTTATCAAAAGCACTAATATAAAACCGGTCTGAAAATCTTAACAATTCATTCGGAGTTTCCCCATGTCGTACCCCCTCTAATACCGCAAATTCATGATTTACCTCATAGTTATTTAACTCACGATGCACAGCTAACATATCATTATAAAACATATCGGATTTTGTCGTAACTAGATGTAATGACAGAGAGTCTTTAATTTGCTTCAGGTTTTTTTTAAGGATGTTTTTTGCTGTTCTTTTGCGATCCTTTTTCGAATGCCAGGAGATAAATGGCATTAAGCTAGTCTGGATCGCGGAAAATAAATCGGGATTCTCGAATCCAATGCGTAATGCAAATTCAGCGCCTGCACATATTCCATAAATGGCGCGCGCATCACTTGTATTTATTGTTCGATATTCTGATTCAATATGAGGCATAAAATCATTGATAAACATCTTTTCGAACAGCTTCTTTTTTCTTAAACTCCAGCGATAATCAAATCGCGTAACACTCACCAATAACATTTCTGGATTATTTCCTGAGCTGATTGCTAAATCAATATCTCTGGATTCATCGACAATCCATCGTCCATAATTTCCGTTACCACCTCCAATTTTGTAGAGAACAGGAAATTTATTCTCTGGCTTTTTATCATATGCAGGAGGCAAGTATACCTGATAGCTGACTGAACAGTTTAACGCGGTGCTGTGGAAGGTTCCATATTTTACGGATCCAGCCATGTTATAAAGCGGTTCAACCCAATCTTTAAAAATGATTCCACTAACATTATCTAAAATTATGTCTTTATCATTATAGGTTTTATAATGTCCCGCATCGTCATGAACGATAACTTTACCTAATTCACTCCGGATTTCATGCCGGATTTTTTTTAAATGCTTATCCAGAAATGCATCTATTATATTGTCGGCAGAATGAAAGTTTAATCCATGCCCCACATCGTTCAGCAATAAAAGTGTCGTTTCTACACCCGCATTTTTTAATGCAGAAAATAGTTCTTCACTTTGCTGAAATGGAACGACCGCATCTAGTAATCCGTGAATAATAAGAAAAGGCGGACTATCCTTCGAGACATACGTGATCGGGCTAGTTTGCGCGACAATCTTTCTGTTTCTTTGAATTGGTCCTCCGACTAGTAGAGCCTCTGGAGATGCCTCTGAATCATGAAAAATGTAATTGGGGTTTGCATTCCGCTTGGCGAAAATATCTAAATTTAAAAAATTTGTCTGTCCAAATAAATCAACTACGGCCTGGATAGAACTTGACTGCTCAAGATTTCCTCCACTCCTGTTATATTGATCATCATTTCCGGTCGTTCCAAGAAGTGCCGCCAGCATGGCCCCACCCGAAAAACCACAAGCCCCAATTGCTTTTTCATTTAATTTATAATCGCGGGCATTTGCTTTAAGCCAGCGAATGGCCGCTTTGCAGTCTTCTAATTGAGCTGGAAACTTAGCCCTAGAGGAAAGACGATAATCAATACTTGCGACAGCATAACCTCGCGTAACCATCCTGATAATCGGGCATGATTCTCTGCTTCCCCGTAACCAATCATAGCCACGCCAATCACCACCGTGAATCCAGACGATAACAGGATTGCTCTCCTTAGAGTCTCGCGGTAAATACAGATCCAAGTGTAAAGATTGGCCATCGTTATTCGCATATACTAAATCGCGTATAACATTAACTGTATTTAAATTAAGCTGATCAACAGATTTGCTTTTCTGTATCTGACGTGTAGAAAAAAAGCGTTGACTAAATCTAATGTAGTTTTCCACTGACTGCGAAGATATTGTCGACGCTGAACATTTCAGCGGTCACCAGAAATTTTAAAAGGGGCAGGGGTAAGTTTCAGGGGTAAGATTATTTTAAACACGGCACCTCGATTGTTATTTGGAAACGCCTCTATATGCCCTGAATGAGCACTAGCTATTTTTTGGGCGATGGCTAAGCCCAAACCACTACTGCTTTTAGTAGAAAATCCAGTATTAAATAACTGGTCCAAGTTCTCGACATTAATACCCTCTCCATTATCTGCAATCTGAATGATTTGATTAGACCCATTTACATCATCTTCCCTAACGAGTGATACAACAATTCGCGTGGATCCACTCTCTATGGCGTTGCGTATTAAATTAGTGAGCAATCGTTGAAAAAGAAAACTATTCGCTTCAAGAGTCGCCTCATCACTGAAATCTTTTACGACTTCTACTTTATTGCTCTGTATAAGGGATTCACAAGGTTTGATCGAATGATCGAGAATTAATCCCAGGAAACAGGGGTATTTAATAAAGCGTCCATTTTCCGAATAAATGCGCGCATTTTTAATAAATGTTAACAAATCATAAACGTTATTGGCCGCGGCTGAAGACAGATTGATAGCATTCTGGGGATCGACTTCCAGAAGTTGGAAGTATGTTTGCACGGGCGTGAGGAAAGAAATTAAATCGTGAGCCAATCCATGTGAGATACTGCCAAGTAATTCTTGTGTCTCTGCTCTCTCCACTCTCAATTTTAAGCGCAGATGGTCGAGATACGTTCCCAATTCATCTTTAAATTTATATATTTTATTTAATTCATCTTTACCGAGTGAGTGCTGATCCGGATTTTCCGCAATAAAGAGATAGCCTGTAAATTCCTCATCAGAAATGAGCGGAAAACAATATGCCGAGGTAAAGTCCGTGAACAGACTTTCATTCTCAAATGAGAAATCCGATCGAATATATGGGTCAACCTGCGATCTCAACACTCTTTTTTCCGCAGTAGATTCTGAGCTATTAAGTAGATTGAGAGTATTCTCATCGTCATCGCAGAGGAAAACGCGATACCCCTGAAGATTAAAGTTACCAATGAGCGTTTCCCTGAGATCGGTGGTCAATTCATCAACACTACTGTATAACCGCATGGTTTAGAAAATTATGTATTTAAAATTTCAATAATGGAGGCGCGGGCCGGAATCGAACCGGCGTATAGGAGTTTTGCAGACTCCGGCCTTACCACTTGGCTACCGCGCCGATAATAAACACAGGTGAGATCAGTAAAAATCAAAGCTTAAGATCGTTCAAGTGATTTTTAACCCATCTAATTAAATAAATAGGGGCGTTTCATAAGATAATAGAGATTTTTATAAAATCGGGCTAGACTTGTCCTTTCAGCCTTTTACATACTTACCTTAAGATGGTAGCACAAGTTTTTACGATTGCTAACCAAAAGGGTGGAGTTGGTAAAACAACAACGTCGATCAATCTCGGCGCCGCTCTTGCGGAAAAGAATATCTCTACCCTTATCATAGATATCGATCCCCAGGGCAATGCTACGAGTGGTCTGGGGCAGAAAAAAACGGCGGGTAAAAGCCTATATGGACCACTCAATGGAGAGGGGGATGCTCGTGATCTGATCATAGAAACGGGGATTCAGAATCTTTATCTTATTCCATCGGAGGTGGATATCGCCGCGCTTGAAATTGAAATCACCCAGCGCAACGATTATCTCATACAATTGAGGCGTTGCATTGATCCACTGAAAAATTCAGACAGATTTAAATCGATTATTATTGATTGTCCACCGGCACTTGGGCTGCTTTCAATGAATGGCCTGGCAGCCGCAAATTATCTACTGATCACATTGCAATGCGAATATCTTGCGATGGAAGGTTTAGGCCAGATTTTGCAAGTTGTTGAAAAGTTAAAAGACGCAAATATTAACCCTAATCTGGAATTAGGCGGTATCATAATGACGATGTATGATATACGCACGAACCTGAGTAAGCAAGTTGTGATAGAAGTGAGCAGCCATTTTGAAAAAGAAGTTTTTAATACAGTTATACCCCGCTCTGTACGTTTGAGCGAGGCCCCCAGTTTTGGTCAATCAATCCTTCACTACGATCCACACAGCGCAGGTAGTCTCGCCTACAGAGATTTAGCAAAAGAAGTAATTCAAAGGTTTAATTTAAGCTAATCGCTGTAAATCCCTATATATTTTCGAAGTTTTGCATTGTAGTTAATAAAGCTTTCAGGCGCATCATTCCTGAGTTATTACATAATATTTTCGAATGGGTAAGGATAATATTACAAACCGTTTGGCTGTTCTGCAAGAAACGCTTGGCTATCGATTTAAACATCCCGAGTATCTTCAGCAAAGCCTCACCCACCCTTCTCACCATAGTCTACATCCGGAAGAAGGTGACCATAACCAGCGGCTTGAATTTCTCGGTGATGCTTTGCTTTCCGCCATTCTTGCCGATGAACTTTTTAACCGCTTACCCAAAGCAAGAGAAGGTTCACTAACTCGCAACCGCGCGATAATCGCCAATGGGTCCTATCTGGCGGAGATGGCGTCTCGTTTAGGTATTGATCCCTGTATTCGACTGAGCGAAAGCGAGAAAAAAAACTTTAACCGCTCTCGCAATTCTATTTTGGAAGATACGATTGAAGCGATTGTCGCAGCCATTTATCTAGACAGTGATTGGGAGACGACCCGAAAAACTGTTCTCAAATGGTTTGGCGATCTTGAAGATAAAAGCGATGAGATCATTCACGGACACAACCCTAAGGGCCGATTACAAGAACTCGTTCAGCCCAAATTTGGCAATGATTCGATTGAATATACAATGACCGGAGAAACAGGCCCCGACCATGAGAAATCATTTAAAGTGGACGTAATGATCAATGGTAATAAAGCAGGAGAAGGGCTTGGGTATTCTAAAAAGGTAGCGGAAGAAAACGCAGCCCGAAACGCATTGGTAGTATGGACGGAGAAAACTGAGCCTGAATCGCAATGAAGTCTGCCACGCTTATACAGTCCAAATCAGCCCTTTGTCTGAGTGGCATAACAGAAGCATTTGCCCCAATGGTATGTGAATACATCATTAAAAAGCATTCCTCACCTGTGAGCATTATATTCGTTAAGAATGAAAAAACTGCTGATCAATGGACAGAAGATATTGAATTTACCAATCAACTACAGGATCACGGGCTTCAACTGATAATTAAAGTACTTCCCGCTTTGCCGGAAAACGATGACGATGAATTAAAATCAATAGATCTTGAGTTTGACCGACTTGCCACCCTTTCAAGCCTCAATGATTTTCGAGACCTGCCTCTGAGCAATGAACGTTTAGTCGTTATAACTACACCGAGGGGGTTTTATCAGGCTTCTCCCGCTCGAAAGAATCTAAAGGCCAGCGAAATTCGTCTAGCCGTTGGTGATATGTGCCCTTTTCGAGCATTGGCTGAAAAGCTTGGAAATGAACTGCACTATGATTGCGAAGCTCTTTGTGAATCGCCCGGTCAGTATGCGGTGCGGGGCGGTATACTGGATGTATATCCGATCAATGCATCGGCACCCTACCGCATAGATTTCTTTGGCGATGAAATCGACGAAATCAGAGTTTTCGATCCGACAACACAGCGATCGATAAGAAAAACTAACGCCATAGCTATTGTTGCTATGTCTCTGAATAAATCTCAGCTGCGAGAACATTATATTTTCGATTACCTCGGTGATAAAGTAAACTGGATATTCTGGGAACCGACAATACTTAAGGATCAGTTCCCATCGCTCTTCAATATTCCGGAACGCATCCCTTCCTCCCTACCGACTTTTCAAGATCTGTTTGATCGTCGTGACGCATTTCCCGATAGCTGGTTCTCCCTTGCTGAACTCGATACCGAAAATCCTGTTTTCGGACCCGATTGCGAAAGTAAGATGAGCTCATCAGAACCGTTGAGCAACTATCGAAACCTCGCCGTCGTTGGAGAATTTGGCCTCGACCGTGTGCAAAGTGAACAAGAGGCGAGACGTTTATTTCTAATTCAGATCCTTCAATGGCAAGAGGATGGATATGCCCTGTATTTTATTGTTAAAAACGAAGGTGAAGAAAAACGCTTGCAGGAGATATTAACCGCCGATGCTGAATTATCTGCCCTCAAGCCCAGGTATTTAAGAGGTAATTTACATCAGGGTTTTATATTTACCAATGAGTCCGGTGGCCTGGATTTTGACTGGGATAAATCTTTAGGTAGCATTGGTATCGTAGTTGTAACAGACAGCGAAATTTTTGGACGCTACCGCACGCGTGTAGTGGGAACGCGGAAGCGATTGCTCCCGATGCGAGCGCATGTGGATCAACTTCTTGATTTTTCTGAATTGTCCGAGGGAGATAATCTCGTCCATCTTCAAAATGGTGTATGCATCTATCGAGGTGTTACGCAAATGGATCTGGGAAATAAAAAAGAGGAAGTCATCTCACTGGAATTTGATGATGGAATTATTTTACATCTTCCACTCCATGAATCCCATCTTCTATCTCGCTATGTCGGTCTTTCCAAAATACAACCAAAATTGGGGCGTATTGGAACATCCCGATGGGAAAAGACACGCCAGGCAGCGGAAAGAGCAACCCTCGATTTCGCCGCGGAGTTACTCAGCCTTCAAGCAACAAGAAGTCATGAAAAGGGGCATGCCTTTGGCATCGATGTCGAATGGCAGAGAGAATTCGAAAATTCCTTTATCTACCAAGAAACTAAGGATCAATTAGTCACGATAAAAACGGTAAAAGACGACATGGAAAAAATCCAGCCCACCGATCGTCTGATCTGTGGTGATGTTGGCTACGGAAAGACTGAAGTCGCATTGCGCGCAGCATTCAAGGCGGTGATGGATGATAAACAGGTGACCATTCTTGTCCCCACCACCGTATTAGCCCAGCAACATTTTAATACCTTTCGTGAACGAATGGCCGACTACCCAGTAGTCGTTGAAATGCTAAGTAGATTTCGAACTCAACAACAGCAGAAAACAATCCTTCGTCAGGTTAGTGAAGGGAAAGTTGACATTCTAATTGGCACTCATCGCCTATTAAGCGGCGATGTAGATTTTCGTGATCTTGGTCTATTGATTATCGACGAAGAGCACCGTTTTGGTGTAAAGCACAAAGAAAAACTAAAGCGATTGCGAGAGTGCGTTGATGTAATCGCTATGAGTGCTACGCCAATACCTCGCACGCTCTATCTCGCACTCATGGGAGCGAGAGATCTTAGCGTGATTGAAACTCCACCTGTCGACCGTCTTCCCATTCAAACCCTGGTAAAAAATTATAGTCTCGATTTAGTAAAAGATGCTATCGAATTTGAAATATCCAGGGGCGGTCAGGTTTTTTATTTGCACAACCGCGTAACTACGATTGTTTCTGTAGCAAAACGCCTGCAGGAGATGTTGCCTGACATCAGGATCGCTATAGGTCATGGCCAAATGCCAGAACACGAGTTGGAAGATATAATGACCAAATTTGTGGCCGGTGAGTTCGATGTGCTTGTTTGTACCACCATCATTGAATCCGGTTTGGATATACCGAACTGCAATACCATCATCATAGAAGGTGCCGATCGCTTTGGTCTTTCCCAGTTATACCAGCTTCGAGGCCGCGTGGGACGATTTAAACAACAGGCTTATGCTTACCTTCTGCTCCATCGAAAAACACATTTAGAGGACCAAGCCCGCAAGCGGCTATCCGCAATACGCCAATACAAACAACTGGGAGCAGGATTTAAAATCGCGATGAGAGATCTGGAACTTAGAGGGGCTGGAAACCTACTTGGCTCACAACAAAGCGGTCATATTGCCGGAGTTGGATTTGAACTCTACTGCCAGCTTCTGCGCCAAAGCATTTCCCGCCTTAAAGGAGAAAATTCAGCCCAGCATATTCGTGCCGGATTGCGACTTGATTTTGTCATAATTGGCGATGGCGTTGAAAACAGATATGACACGATAAAAGACGGATACGAGGTACTAAAAAACGAAGAACTAAAACTCACCCGCATTCCGTCTATTGCCGCTTTTATCCCTAGAGAATACATCTCCGAAACACGTCTGAGAATTGATATTTATCGGCGCTTGGCACTAGCTGATTCCCAAAAGACAATTGTGGAAATCATTGATACCCTGAATGACAGGTTCGGACCAATCCCTCAAGCGGTGGAAGCTCTTCTTTTAATCACTGAAATACGGATTTTAGCGGAACTAGAAGGCATACTCACAGTCGAAACTGAAGGGGATCGATTAAAGTGTTTACTCGCTACCGGAAAGAGTAATAACTTTATTAAAATTGCGAATCGTTTCCCTAGATTAAAGACAAAAAATCCACTACCAAGATTAAAAGAAATCAGATTATTCCTCGTTAAACGACTACCTTGAGTTAACGCTATGAAGACCCTCATTGTTCGCTTTATATTTCTCCCTCTTATTTTTTATGGACTGCCCGTTGCAGCACAACGCATTCACCCTATTTGGGTACCGCCCTACGAAAATGGCATTGCCGCTGTAGTAGAAGAGAAGATTATTACTTTCGAAGAGTTAAGACGAGAAATGGCACCTCTTATTCCGCAAATTCGAGGAGAATCACGGTCGGAGGATGAATTTTCTAACAAGATGTCTCAACTCTATCTCGAAATACTTCAAAACCTGATCGATCATGTATTAATAGTAAACGCCTTTGCTAAGAAAGAATTGGCGATACCGCAGTCGGTAATTGAAAATGAACTCGATAGAATGTTAATCGAAGATTTCAACAATGATCGGCATACATTTCTCGAGCATGTAAAATCACAGGGTAAGACAATGCGAGAGTTTCGCAGAGATTTGGAAGAACGAATTATAGTAAGTTCCATGCGCAGGGAAATGCGTAAATCACAATCGGAAGTAAGCCCGGAAAAAATTGAAGGTTTCTATAAAGAAAATAAGATTCTATTTTATATCGAAGAGAGTCTTAATCTTCGATTGATCATGCTTAAGCCTTTTGCCGATGAAAGCCCTGACCTTCTTCGTCAAACTGCAGAAAACATAATCGTTGAATTAGAAAATGGTGAAAATTTCACCGATCTCGCAGCGAGGTATAGTCAGGACTCAAGGCGTGATCGCGGGGGCGACTGGGGTTGGATAAAGCGTGCCGATCTGCGAGAAGAGTTAAGTGAAGTCGCGTTTGAATTAAATCCCCGTGACCACAGTGACCCCATTCTCCTAGGCAATCAAATATTCATCCTTTACGTGGAAAATAATAAAGATGAAAGCATACAGCCACTTTCACAAGTTAGAGATAATATTGAAGGCATTATCGTGAATCAAATTGCTCGCTATGCTCATAAAGTATGGATTGAGCGCCTTCGCAGAGATGCCTATGTCAAATATTTCTAATCGGGAATAAAACTTAAAATCAATTAATCCCCCTTTTGTTCGATCTTTTCACGCGCTTGATCGATAGGAACTTTCGCCAATGAACTAAGCCATAATCCTTGTGGAGCGGCCCATTTAATCGCATTATATATTACCTGAATTACCGCCTTATTATGAAAGATAGGGTAAGTTTCATGACCGGGTCGAAAATAGAAAATTTTTCCATTGCCGCGCCGCCAACAATTGCCACTGCGAAATACCTCTCCCCCTTCAAACCATGAAATAAAAACTTGCTCGTCGGGTGGTGGAATATCAAAAGGCTCTCCATACATTTCCGTATTTTCAATTTCCAAACAGTCATCGATCCCTTCGGTAATCGGGTGGCCAGGATTGCATACCCAAAGCCTCTCCTTTTCACCTGCTTCACGATACTTTAAATCGCAGGTGGTGCCCATGAGGGACTTGAAAACCTTTGAAAAGTGGGCGGAATGAAGGGCAATAAACCCCATCCCTTGAAGCACACGTAATTGCACGCGTTTCGCAATCGCATCCTCAACTTTATTATGAGCCATGTGTCCCCACCATATAAGCACATCCGTTTCGGCTAAAACTGAATCTGTCAAACCGTGCTCAGGTTCCTCCAGGGTGGCGGTCGATAATTGCAAATCACTGTCGCACAAGCTTAATTCAGCCTTAATTGTTTCATGAATGCCCTGTGGATAGATCGATTTTACCTTCTCATGAACATTTTCATGAACAAATTCATTCCAAATAAGAACACGTAGCTTACTCATATTACTTTTTTATTTATATTATCTTAATTATATTTTAATTCTCAATTCTCTCCTATCGTATCAGTTTCGACACTTATCAAGTGTTGCAAGAAATTTTTCTGCATTAATTTTGTCAACGGCGATTTGCTTTTTCAGTTCATCATCGGAAGCAAACTTCTCTTCAGACCTAATAAAAGCATACCAGTCGACGGTAATTGCGTCACCAGGATTAAGCGAACAGTCCTTTAATAAATGCACCTCCATTACTGGGTCCTGATCATCGGAAAAAGTAGGTCTTACTCCATAGTTAGCGACTCCATCCCAACTAATGGATTCACCATCAGGCCGCACTTTTACTGCATAAACGCCGTAGCGAGGCTCTAATTCAGGCTGCCAGGGAAGATTAATTGTTGGGAAACCCATTTTCCGTCCAATTTTTTGCCCACGCTCGATTTGCCCATAACTGAAATACGGATAACCAAGCATCGTGTTTGCCTCTTCAATCTGACCTTCGATTAATTTTTTCCGTATGAGAGTACTGCTAATATCAATCCCGTTTCGTTTCATTCTTTTGCTGATAAACACTTGAATGTCTTGTTCTTGAGCATCACGAACAAGCATCCCCGTCTCGCCCTCTCTCCCCTGACCAAAGCGAAAGTTTTCTCCCACGTAGATTGCCTTAAGGGTGGGTAGAAATCGTTTTAAATAAGCTATAAATTCATTCGCTTTTATAGCCGCAAACTCAATCGTGAATGGTTTTTGGATTATCAGATCGATACCTGATTCAATGAATAATTTCGTCTTCACATCCTGATTCATGAGAAGAGAAATAGAGTGTTCAGGATTTAAGATCTGGCTGGGATGAGGGTTAAAGGTGAGAACTCCGGATACGGTGTTATCATTGCGCGCTGTCTTAATAGCGGCATTGATAATTTCCTGATGACCTAAATGCACGCCATCAAAAATACCAATAGCTAAGTGCAATGACTTACCCTCCAGTTCTACTAACTCAAAACTGTCAACTGTTGCTGGAAGATTCACAAAATATGACTGGGTACCGCCTGGTAACTGGGAATCAGCATACGCTGTATCTCTTCAAGAGACATGACTTCGAATTGTGCCAATGGTGCTGCCCCTTGGAGATGAAATTTTTCAATTGCTGTTCTACTTAGTTTTGTGAGATGGGCGCCACATCCGATTTTTTGACCCAAATCATTAGCCAGAGTACGCACATAGGTGCCTTTACTGCACGCTATAGTAAAGTCAATCTCTGGGGATTCCCAACGCAATAATTGGAAGGAATTTACCCGTATAAAACGCGGTTCACGTTCGACCGTCTTACCTTTCCGGGCCAGTTTATAAAGTGGTTTACCGTCAATTTTCTTCGCAGAGAACATCGGTGGAATTTGATATTGATCCCCGAGATAGGTATCGATGAAAGCCAACACTTCTTCTTCACTCAATGGCGGAACGGGGGTAATCTCCGTTACTACGCCTTCGGCATCGTGTGAATCGGTTGATTGTCCTAACAATATTGTTCCCTCGTAGGTTTTATCGAGCCCCATCAGGTATTGTGAAAGCTTAGTCGCTCTGCCCACGAGAATGATAAGAAGGCCTGTTGCCATCGGGTCTAGAGTCCCCGCGTGACCAACCTTTTTCAGCTTTATAGTATGACGCACTCTATCGACAACATCGTGTGAAGTAATACCCTGAGGTTTATCGATTAGCAGTATTCCTTCAATCGAGGATGGTGAAGAAGCCATGATTTAAAATAGGTCCAGGAAAGTTTATTCAGGCGTAAAAAGTATTATAATTCATCCTCTGGGGCAAGATCGTCAAGAAGTGCATTCAAGCGAGCCCCTCGCTCGATTGAGTGATCAGAGATAAATTCCAGGGCGGGCAGATATTTCAGAATAATTCTTTTTCCAATTTGACGTCGGATTTCAGGCGCATGCCCTGAAAGAAAACGCTCAGCCCGCTGTCTCTCATCTTCTCTACCAAGAACTGAATAGTAAACGCGCGCATGTCTGAGATCAGGGGATACTTCAACTTCGGTTATTGTGATATACACCGATTCAGTTTGAAATCGCGTATGCAGGACATCGCTGATTTCCCGCTTAACTAATTCATTAACTCGAACTAGACGTTGGCCCATTAGATATTTACCTTTTCAACGAGAATCGTTGATTTCAATACCATCAATGATGATTGAAAAACCTCTTAACCCTGGACTTATTTCAAAGCGAGGACCTTATTTTTTCAATCTCGAAACACTCGATAATATCGCCTTCTTTATAGTCCGAATATCCGATAAGTCCAATTCCACATTCGAAGCCGGCACGTACCTGAGTGGCGTCATCTTTAAAACGTTTGAGGGTGTCAATTTTAC
The DNA here is from genome assembly GCA_963692525.1 of Opitutales bacterium. Taxonomy (GTDB): domain Bacteria; phylum Verrucomicrobiota; class Verrucomicrobiia; order Opitutales; family PNEW01; genus PNEW01. The sequence goes on along the minus strand of OY829953.1, from coordinate 2,472,112 downwards.
TTTCAATTTCAACATTCCCATTACGGAGAAGACGAGCAGTACTATCGCGCCCAATGCTTCCCTCGGTAACTAGACATCCAGCAACAGCGCCTTTTGCAACAGGGAATACTTGCCGCACCTGGGCGGCACCCACTTTATTTTCGCGCAATTCGGGCTCAAGGATATCAACCATCGATTCCTTAATCAAATCTATTAATTCATAGATGACATCATGGATATAAATTACAATATTGTGATGTTTGGCAAAACTTGAAACTCCGTTTTCCATGCTCACGTTAAATCCAACAATGGCAGCTTCAGCTGCGCTTGCCATGAGAACATCACTTTTACTTATTAATCCCACCGTAACCTGAACGATATCAATATCCACTTTTTCGCTCTGAATTTCGTTTAAGCTGTTGGCAAGCGCCTCCGCAGTTCCAAATACATCAGCCTTTACTACGAGCCGGAAAGTTTTCTTCTGCGTCTGGGCAATGGCAGCGAAAAGATTTTCAACCGATGCGGGTTCATCTAAAGGTATCTTGTCAGGATCTACTTTTTTGAGAGCGGTTGCGTAGACCTCAGCCTCGCGCTTAGCATCTTTTTCATTCTTAACGGTTTTAAAACCAGAACCCGACTCTGGTGCTCCCGACCATCCAATACCTTTAACCGGAGTGGCGGGCCCCGCACTTTTTATATTTTGACCCTGGTCATTGGTCATTGCACGCAACTTACAATAATAGGAACCACAGATAATCGAATCGCCGACTTTGATCGTCCCTTTTTCGATAAGGAGTGAAGCGGTTGGACCCAGCCCTTGCTCCATTTGTGATTCCAGTAAAACGCCTTCCGCAGGGCATTTCGGATTAGCTTTTAATTCCATTATTTCTGCCTGCAGCAAAATCATATCGATCAGTTCATCTAGATTCTCACCTTTAAGGGCTGAAATAGATACCGCGATTGTCTCTCCCCCCCAATCTTCCGAAATTATACCACGCTCTTGCATCTGGGTTTTAACGCGGTCGATATTGGCACCTTTTACATCGATTTTATTTATTGCTACAATGATCGGAACACCCGCAGCTTTAGCGTGCCCCAAAGCCTCATCAGTTTGAGGCATAAACCCGTCATCGGCAGCGACAACAAGAATGGCAATATCAGTTGTATTAGCTCCACGCAACCGCATGTTGGAAAAGGCGGCGTGCCCTGGAGTATCAATAAATGTAATTTTATGCCCCTTATTTTCGACCTGATAAGCACCTATATGTTGTGTAATGCCGCCAGCCTCACCGGCGACGACATTACTTTTGCGCAGCGTATCAAGTAAGGTTGTTTTACCATGATCAACATGGCCCAAAATACAAACTACAGCGGGTCGAGGTTCTAATAATTCACTCTCGTCCGCTTTTTTTGGTTTTTCCTTTTCAACTTCTTTTTCTACGTCCTGTGCTTCACCACGGTGGCGTACTTCTAGAGCATGTCCGTGCTTTTCCGCTATTTTAGTCGCGACATCCTCATCAATTACTTGATTCATCGAGGCGAAAATATTCATCTCCATGAGTTCTGATATAAGGCGGAAGGGTTTCAGCCCTAACTGGACCGCAAAATCACGGACAACGATAGGCGGTTTAATCTGTAACACCCGCAACTCGCTGTGTCCCCCTTGCTCCTCGCCGTTGCCATCCTGTTCGGATTGCTTCACAACACTCGGTGGCAAAACGGGCATGGGTGGATTGATGGGTTGTGGAGATTTAAAGTCACTTTTCACCCCGGTCTTAACAGCAGAAACACTTACGGGTTCCTCGGGAACCGATGATTTTGGTTGCGACACGTTCTTGATACCTACTTCACTTAAATTATCACTGTCATTTTTCTTTTCGCGTTCACGATCAACTTCTTCCTTGCTCTTAACTATCACCCCCTGGGACAAACTGGATTTAGCCGCGACCGTTGAAGTCTCTTTTGCCGTCTCTTTCTTTACTGGAGACGACTCGATAACATTTTTATCTGCTGATTTCTGGTATTCTTCAATTAAGCTATCCGCAGAAATGTTATCAACGGTACTTGAAGAACTTTTAACCTCATGCCCGCGCTTATTCAAGAGAGTGATTAACTCCTTGTTTTCCATTCCTATCTTTTTGGAAAGCTCGTAAATACGAATACTCATTTAATGTAATTAAACTATCTTAATTCAGTTAATCAGAAATTATTGTGTCATCTTATTTGTTTCACGATATTCAGAAACTTTTTCAATTATTTCCTTCGCTTCTGATTCGCTAAATCCGGTGTCGATAAGATCATTCAATTCTACACCGATAAATGCCTCGGGACTGACGATACCCATATTAACCAATCCTTGTGCGGTTTCATCGGAAATTCCGGATACATCATGCCAACCGGCAACTGCGGCTTCAACACGTGCCTCAAAGCCATCATCCAATTTTTGTTCTTTTGAAATATCAAGCTTCCACCCTAACAACCGGGATGTGAGTCTTGCGTTTTGTCCGCGCCGACCAATTGCCACCGAAAGATCGTCTTCAGAAACTTCAAATAATATACGCCGATTGGCTTCATCTAAATTGATATTTTTAGGTATCGCGGGTTTGATCGCTTCAGCTAGCATGCGAATGGGGTCACTATAGTGACGAATAATGTCAATTTTCTCTCCGCTTAATTCCCGGACAATACTTTTTACGCGTGCTCCTCTTGCCCCTACGCAAGCTCCTACCGGGTCGACTTTAGAATCATTGCTATTTACAGCTATTTTTGTGCGATAGCCCGGTTCACGTGATATTGTTTCAATCGTAACCGTGCCATCAGCAATTTCTGTAACCTCGAGTTCAAAAAGCCTTCTCACGAACCGAACACTCGCACGACTGAGGATTAGTTCAGGTCCACGATTTCCATGATCTATATTAAGGAGCAAACATCTGATACGTTCACCTGGTGCGTAATCTTCTCCTGGAACTCTTTCTTTTGGCGGTAAAATCGCTTCCGCTTTTCCAAGGTCTACGATGAGGTCCCCTCGTTCACGCCTGCGCGCGACGCCCGAAACGATATCTCCAATCATATCCTTATAATCATCATAGATTCGTTCTTTTTCGAACTGCCTGAGCCTCTGCATGATCGTTTGCCGGGCAGTCTGGGCGGCTATACGGCCAAGATAAGCAGGATCTATTTCTCTTTCTAGGCAATCGCCGACTTGCGCATCTTCTTTTTCTAGTCGTGCTTTTTCTAAAAGAATCTCCATTCTTGGATCACTTACTGTCTCCACTACCTGTAAATTGGCCCATGCCTGCATCTCGCCCGTCTTGGAGTCAATTTCGATTCTCAGATCCTGGTCTGAATCGCCTCCCCTCAAAGCAGCTCCCTTAATAGCATTGATAATCGCGCTGATCATATCCTCGCGACTGATCCCTTTCTCTTTTTCCATGTATTCGAGAACTGAAAGGATTTCGTTACTCATCGGCTATGTAAATAAAAATAAAAAAAAGCGGGCCGCAACCCACCTTCGTAATGTTAAAAGGTATTTGAAAAACTATTCAAGCTAAAGGTTGCTATATTCCTTGTCAAGTCCACTCTAATCCACGAAATAATGTAATTATTTAGACTTTATTTGTGGCCAATAATTTCGAAATAGCTAAGAAATTATTTGATTATCATAGTTCAAATTTATTTTCGCAAATTCTGAACTTAATATTGAAAATCCTCAAACTGCTAACTTTTATACTCTAAAATGAAACCTTGAATTCTAGGATCTGTCTCCCTTTATAATTTTTTTAATACAAAAACCATCAAAACTGGAGTCAATGGCTGTAAATTTAACTGAAATTAATGATCGCGTGCAAGAGTCCTCAACCTGGATAAAACTCCTGCAGCAAGAAATCAGTCGTGTCATCATCGGGCAGCAATACCTGATCGATCGCCTGATCATCTCACTTATTGCTAATGGTCATGTATTGCTTGAAGGGGTACCGGGGTTAGCAAAGACACTTTCTATCCGCACCTTGGCCTCAGCCATTCGAGCTCATTTCCAACGCATTCAATTTACCCCTGATTTATTACCAGCTGATATTATTGGGACCCTCATCTATAACCCAAAAGAAGGAGAGTTCTCGACCAAAAAAGGCCCCATCTTCGCGAATCTAATTCTCGCTGATGAAATAAATCGCGCCCCTGCCAAAGTGCAAAGCGCATTGCTTGAAGCGATGCAGGAACGCAATGTCACATTGGGGGAAAACACCTACCCACTCCCTGAACCATTTCTGGTCCTCGCAACCGAAAACCCAATTGAACAGGAGGGGACATACCATCTACCGGAAGCGCAAGTTGACCGCTTTATGCTTAAACTTAAAATTGAATACCCCAATCGAGATGAAGAGAAAATGATACTTAACAGGATGGCCACAACGCTTCCTGATCTCAGTGTAAACTCTGTTGTGGATCCCAAGCAAATTTTAGAGTCCCGTAAGGTCGTTAATGATATTTATATCGATGATAAAGTTAAGGACTACATCGTAGATATTGTCTTTGCGACACGTGAACCTGAAAAATTCGCATTAGAAGAAATTAGAGACTTCATCCAATATGGAGCTTCGCCGAGGGCGACAATAAGTCTAACTCTGGCCGCAAAGGCCTGGGCCTTCCATCAGGGACGGGGATATGTCACACCACAGGATGTCAAAACTATCGGGATGGATGTATTGCGGCACCGTATCATCGTGACTTATGAAGCTGAAGCCGAAGAGCTAAACAGCGAAGATGTAATTAAAAAAATCTTTGATACCATACCTGTTCCTTAAACGGGGACAGGATTTCTCATAGGTGCATATAATTGCTTGAGCCTCTATGGACGAAAAAGCTGAACAAACGCGTCAGATACTTCGAAAAGTTCGTCAGGTGGAAATCCACAGTCGACGTTACGTGACGGAATCTCTAGTTGGCGCCTATCACAGTGTATTCAAAGGTCAGGGTATGGACTTTGAGGAAGTGCGCGAATACATCGCCGGTGATGATGTCCGCAGTATCGATTGGAATGTAACAGCAAAAATGGATCGTCCATTTGTGAAACTCTATCGTGAAGAACGCGAGTTAACGATTATGCTTTTGGTCGATCTAAGTGCCTCGGGAGACTTTGGTTCAGTTGAAGTAAGTAAGCGGGAACTTGCGGCTGAGTTAGCAAGTGTCCTCGCGTTCTCCGCCACGCGTAATAATGACAAGGTGGGATTACTGTTATTTACTGATAAAGTAGAAAAATTCATTTACCCAGCTAAGGGTCGACAGCACATTTTACGCGTAATTCGAGAGATCCTGTTTTTTGAACCTGAACATCGGGGAACGGATATTCCTCAAGCTTTGAATTATCTCAACCGTGTTGTCCGTCGACATTCTGTAACTTTTCTCCTTTCCGATTTCCTTACTGAAGAATCCTTAGAATGGATTCGTCCACATACGGGAAAACGAGATACACTTTTTAAAACTATCTCATTAACTAATAAAAGGCATGATTTGATTTGTATCGATTTATCCGATCCCCGGGAATTCGAACTTCCGAGAGTCGGTATTATTACTTTAGAAGACGCAGAAACGGGAGAGCAGATAGAAATTGATACCCACAATCAAAAAATTCGAGATCTTTATTCCTATCAGAATCAGCGTCGGTTTAATGCCTTAAAACGTGGATTGCGACAGTGTGGAGTTGACCATTTTTCCGTTTCCACAGCACGCCCCTATATTTTTGCCCTGCGTGAGTTTTTCCATAAACGTGGAAGGCGCCGATGAATAATAGTAATCACAGACGCAAATGGTTAACAGTTTCGATCACTGCTTTCAGTGCATGGCTATGTATTCATTTTACTTCTCTAGATAGCTTAGCCCAGCAGGACCTGGATGATAATTCTAATGAGCTGTCACTTCAACCGGCTAACCAATCTGCCAATGACATAGTCGCTCCAGAAGAAGCAGACGATATTCGTGACATTCACAGTCTGGTAAATATTCCCTATCCCTGGTTGCCTTACGTCATTATACTAGGAGGTGTAATAGCCTTCCATTTAATCTTATTTTTTATCTTTAAATGGTTAAAACTTAGGAAAATAAAAAAGGAAGAAGCAATAAAACTCACGCCCTATGATCGGGCCTTAAAAGACTTGAAAAATACACGTTTTTTGATGGATGCCGGACAGGATAAAGCATTTTCAATAGCGGTATCCGATGTTTTACGCAATTACCTGGAAGGACAATTTGCCATGCCTGCCCCGGAACGCACAACTGAAGAATTTCTCACTGAAATCTCGGGACATGATTTGATCAAAGAATCACTTGAAGAGCTTCTTTCAGGATTTCTCCAGCTGTGTGATCTCGTTAAATTCGCCGATCAGCCTCTCGGTTCAGGACAGATGAAAGAGTTATATGATAAGGCTGAGAATTTCATTGAAGAATCTTATGTAAAAAGCCATATGCAGGTAGCTATGCTCGGACAGGATTCGGCAACTCACATGAGTAACGCTTCTAAATAATATTGAATTGCTCTCATGATTTTTAGATTTGAATCACCTGAACTACTTTGGCTTCTGCTGCTCGTTCCTCTGATATCATTCTTAAGAGGACGCGAAGGCAGCACAGCGGCCGTGCGTTTTTCAACCACTTCACTGGCACGGCAGATCGCGATGTTAGTGCGCAGCCGACCTGGACGATTTCTGGCGTCCCTGAGACTGCTCGCACTGACCACACTTATAATCGCAATCGCCCGTCCACAACTTGGGAGCGGAACTTCCGAAATTGAAGCTAGCGGCATCGATATTGTTTTAACTGTCGATCTCTCTTCTTCGATGTGGGCTCACGATTTTGAAATTAAGAATAAACCCAGTGATCGCTTAACCGTCGTTAAGCAGGTCATGGAAGAATTTATTAAAAAGCGCCCCAATGACCGTATAGGCATTATTGCCTTCGCGGGGGAACCTTATATGGTAAGTCCCCTAACACTTAATCACGGCTGGCTCCTAAAGAATCTAGAGCGTTTAAAGATTGGTTTAATTGAGGATGGGACTGCGATCGGCAGTGCTATAGGTATTAGTGTAAATCGGCTTCGTGCACAAGCTGCTAAAAGCCGCATCGTCATTCTCTTAACAGATGGAGCTAATAACCGAGGTAAAGTGACCCCCGTTGCGGCCGCAGAAGCTGCTGCGGCCTTTAACATTAAAGTCTATACTATTGGCGCCGGTCGGGAAGGTCTCGTGCCGATGCCGCAATTCAATCGCTATGGCCAACCGATACGTGACCGAAGGGGCAACCTGGTTCTCACACGCGCAGAGTCGGATGTGGATATCGAGACCCTACAAAACGTCGCTGATAAAACGAGTGCTCGTTTTTTCCGCGCAACGGACACGCAGTCGCTCAAGTCTATTTACGAAGAAATAGATCAACTTGAAAAGACAGACGTGAAATTGAAATACCGCGCTAGTTTCAATGATATATTTATCTGGCCCGCGCTGATTTTCCTCTCTCTTCTTGGACTCGAACAGTTATTAAGCAACACCCGATATCGTCGATTACCATGACCTTCGCCTCTCAACTCTGGCTTTTCACATTGCTCCTGGCTTTGCCGGTGCTGGTTATCTTCTTTTATCGCTCTGAGACTAAGAAGCGTCAGATGCTATCACGATTTGCCGCCTCGAACTTACTTTCTAACTTAGCCGAGTCTTACAGTAGCAGCAAACGCAACATAAAAGTGTTTTTAACCATTACTGGTGTTTTGCTTGTATTGATTGCCATGGCGCGACCGCAATGGGGTCATCAATGGCAGGAGAGCAAGGGCCGTGGCATTGATATTCTAATTGCCCTCGACACTTCAAAAAGCATGCTTGCTGAAGACATAAAACCCAATCGCCTCGAACGCGCAAAATTAGCTATTTTCGATCTCGTTGACAAACTGGAGGGTGATCGCGTGGGTCTTATTGCATTTTCTGGCCAGGCATTTTTGCAGTGTCCGCTCACGCTCGATTACGATGCTTTCAACCAAACACTTGAAATTATTGACACTTCAATTATTCCCGTTGGCGGAACAAACATTGCATCGGCGATAACTGAAGCTTCTGCTTCCTTTGTTCATGATGATAACGAAAAGATTCTTGTCCTAATCACTGATGGCGAAGATCTACATCGTAGCGGTATTTCCCTGGCTCGCAAAGTGAGTGAAGAGGGGGTTAAAATATATACCGTCGGCGTGGGTAGCGCAACGGGTGAACTCATTCCCATAAGACAGGCAAATGGTGAAGTTGAATACTTACGTGACCAAGAGGGTAATGTAGTAAAAACCAGATTAGATACGGTAACACTGATGGAAATAGCAAAGGAAACAAATGCTTTTTACGTGCCCCTTGGGCATACGGGTCAAGGATTGGAATATGTCTATGAAAAGGGATTGCAGAGCATTCCTAAACAGGAACGTGAAGCCCGCTTAAATAAAATCCCCATGGAACGCTTTCAATGGCCACTGGTGCTAGCCTTAATCACATTCTTTCTAGATGGACTCCTGGGAACCAGGCGGAACAGTAACAAACGCAGCCCTCTATCATTTATCGGATCGGCTATATTGATATTTGTATTTTTATCCTCAACATCGGTAGAAGGCTCACCTCAAAAAGCAGAAAGGCTTTACAAAAAAGGTGAATTTGAAAAAGCAGGAAAACAATACCAGGAAGCGATTGAGGAAAAACCTGAAGATTCAAGGCTATATTATAACCTGGGCGCCAGCCTTTTCCGATCTTCCGATTATAATGAAGCCAATATCGCACTTAAAAAAGCGCTGGCAACCGATGATCTGAAATTACAACAAAATGCATTTTATAATCTTGGCAATACGCATTATCGCATGGGTGAAGAACTGTTACAGACAAATCCTGAAGAAACGATTAAACTTTGGAATCGAGGGCTAAAAAATTATGAAAACGCCCTCAATCTCGATAGCGAAGATGAAGATGCAAAATTTAACTATGAATTTTTAAAAAAACGCCTTCAAGAGTTGATGAGTCAACAACAAGAGCAACAAGAACAGCAGCAAGAAGAAGATAATCAGGAACAGGACCAAAACCAACAAAATTCATCTGCAGCTCAACAAAGCGATCAAAACGATAACACCCAGGATCAAGATCAAAATCAAAATCAAAGCCCGCAAAAAGATCCTGAGAATGAGCAACAGCAGGAATCATCACAAGACCAGCGAGTTCCTGGTAAAATGACGCGTGAAGAAGCGCGCCAGCTCCTTGACACATTAAAGGACGGTGAAAAAAAATTACCGTCAGCCAATCTTGAAAAAGCGGAGGACCCATTAATGGGATCAGAGGGAATGTTAAAGGACTGGTGATGAAACGTACTTCAAATTTCCTGAAATTAATCAGCTTAATCCTTACCTTAACGGTCAGTATCTGGAGTCCTCCCTTATTGGCTCAAAATGCTGTCGTCTATAGCCAATTCAATCCACCTGTCATTCATTTAGGGCAGTCATCCAGTTTCGTAATTACCGTCTACGGCACCCAGGATGTTTCGCAGGAGACGATCAGAGGGAAACTGCGCAGCGTCGATGGTTTAAAAATCTCTAATAATTCATCCGTCTCCAGCGAGTTCAAATTCATTCAGGGAAAGCGAACGACAAGCATTACATACTCCTTTAACGTTCAAGCTGAACGGGAGGGAGAATTCACTCTCGAAGCCTGGCAGGTTAATATAAAAGGGCGCAATTATAATGTTCCCGCAGCAAAATTACAGGTGGTGCCACAGGGTAAAGAATTTGAAAAATCAATGTTTTTGAAACTGGATATACCAAAAGATAATTTTTATGTCGGAGAAAGCATTCCTTGTCATTTGAAATTATACCTTCGACGGGACATCCAGGCGCGAATGCGCGCCTACCCTGAAAAGACTGGTGACGCTTTCACACAAAGTGAATTAAGAAAGGAACCTCATAGCGCACAAGAGACAATAGACGGGCAAATATATCGCCTATTCAGTTGGCCGCTTACACTCACCGCACTTAAAGCGGGTGAAGAAGTTCTAAGTTATAAAATCGAATTAGCGGTAATCCTGCCTAACAAACGCGGTCGCAAAAGCCCTTTTGATACTCTGTTCAATGACTCCTTTTTTAACACGGATTCATTGTTTAATCGCGGTAACTTTGAAAACATCACTTTATTTTCCGGAGACATTCCCTTAGATGTCCTGGATCTACCGATAGAGGGTAAACCGGATAACTACTCCGGAGCGATTGGAGTGTTTAATCTTAAGACCGACGTATCAACGACTACGGTAGAAGCTGGCGAACCCATAACATTGACACTGAATGCGAACGGTGAAGGGAACTTTGATCGCATCGCGGCACCTGTATTAACGGAGACAGAAAACTTTAAACTCTATCCACCTAAAACTGAATTTACTCCTATAGATGATATCGGCTATCGTGGGACAAAATCATTTGAATACATCATTATTCCTCAATCAGAAGAAGTGACCGCCATCCCGTCGATGGCTTTCAATTTTTTTGATCCAGAAACGGGTGAATATATAGATTTAAGTACTAAAACAACACCTATAAAAGTGCTACCCGCTATAACTCAAAGCCCAGTTTCAACCTCTGCGTTTATCGCGGGACAAACAGACGATTCTGAAGAAGTGAAATTACCGCCAACACTGTTGCCCATTCAGTTATTACCTGGTAAATGGGTTAACGACATCACTCCTGTATTCAAAAAACCGGTCTACATCACGAGCCAGCTTCTACCTGCTTTCTTGATTAGTATTGTTGCGCTGATACGCCGACGGCAACTTCGATTCCAACGCGATGAAATTTTTGCCCGCAGAATAAGTGGCAGTAAATCCGTTCGTAAATGGTTAAATAAAGCAAGAAAAGCTGCTTCAGGAAATGATAATTCCGCCTTCTTTGAAAGTGCGCAACGGGCTATTCAAGAATGCGTAGGACGGCATTTTCCCCGCCGTTCGGAGTCACTCATCCTCGCTGAAATCGAAGGCTATTTAACTGAACACAAAGCCACGGATGACTTGCACCATAACATCCGACAGTTCTTTAATGCCGCTGACGCGATTAAGTTTGCCGACGGTATTTCAGAATCAGAACCGCTATCAAAATGGGAAAAGACTTTGAGTAAGCTTCTGAATGATATTGAGTCCCTGGGATGAAATTACAAAAAAGCATGATACACATCGCATGGATATGCTTTATCATAATAATGATCTGGCCGCATAATTTTATTTTTGGCGCTGAAATCGATTCTCTTTTTAATCAGGGCAACGAGAAATATAGCCTGGGTGAATATGAAATAGCTATAAATCATTATGAAAAATGTTTGCAATTGTCGCAATCCGCGGCACTCCATTTTAATATCGGTAACGCGTGGTACCAAATTGATGAAGTGGGGAATGCCATTCTTCATTATGAAAAAGCGCTCGTGCTAAATCCGGGATATCCCGAAGCCCAAGCGAACTTGAAATTTGTAAGAGAAAATTCAGATTTAGCTCTTCCCGAATACAGTTTGGTTTCAAGATTGGCTCAAGCCCTCTCATTAACCACCTGGTGTTGGATAGGCGCCGTCAGTTTCTGGGCCGTTATAGTCCTTATTACCCTGCCCCGTCTATTCGGAGGCGGTAACCTATTTACCTACGGGGGGATGCTGTTATCTTTAATACTGAGTTTATGCACCGTAGTAGCACTTTACGGCTATCATAATAAAAATAATGAAGTCGTTATCCTCAACAATGATACGACCCTGAGGGTTGCACCCACAGATATTAGTCCATCCAACGCCTATCTCCAGGCGGGAGAAATGGCATCGATGGAACGCACCCATCAAAAATTCTTATTTTTAAAAACTGCTCAGGGAGAATCCGGATGGGTTCTGGCAGAAGAAATTGGTAAAATATGGGAATAGTTACATTTAATATTTAAATCATCCAGACGGTGACTGATAATTCGACCTATAAAAAACTCGTAGCTGAATTAAAACGCCTGCATTACTTAAACAGTTCTTTAAGTCTGCTTGGTTGGGACGAGCAAGTAAATTTGCCCAAAGGAAGTGCTGAACGGCGTGCTCAACAAAGTGCGGTATTAGCAGACCTTGTTCATCGCGAATTCACTCAACCTCAGATTGGTGAATGGCTGGACAATCTGGAAAGTCTCACTAATGAATTGAGCGATCAAGAGCTGACGATACTAAAGGAAGTAAGACGCAACTATGATCGCGCAGTTAAATTACCGGCTGAATATGTAGCCCGCAAAACGGCTCTCGATAGTCAGGCCTATCACGCTTGGGCCGATGCGCGCGCAAAAAATAATTTCTCTCTCTTTGCGCCTCTTTTAAAACAACAAATAGAGTGTTCCATAGAGGAAGCTCGATATCTTGGCTACGACCGTAAAAACGCCTATGATTTTCATATCGATAAACATGATCCCGCCCTAAATACAGAGATCATTAATGACTTATTTGATAAGCTCAAAAAGGATCTTATCCCTTTGGTTAGGAATATTCTCGATTCCTCGATTAAAGCGGACACTTCCATATTTAAGGGCTTTCCCGTAAACTTGCAGGAGTCTTTTCTGCGCGAAGTGACAACCGCGATTGGTTTTGATTATAATCGAGGCCGAATTGACAGGGCTCTTCATCCATTTTGCGGGGGTGATGGCAGCGATACACGTATGACTACCCGCTATGATACCAATAACCCGTTAGATTCACTATATAGCTCTATTCACGAAACAGGACATGGATTATATGAACAGGGCTTGCCGCTGGAACACCTCGGCACAGCGCTGGGAGAAGCTGTGGGGATGGCAGTGCACGAGTCGCAAAGTCGTCTTTGGGAAAATCAAGTGGGCCGAAGCAAAGCGTTTTGGAACTACTGGGAAGCGAAATACCGTTCTCTATTTTCCCAACAACTAGCTGGAATATCAGATAAACAATTTTATCTCGCGGTTAATGAGGTAGCCTTGAATCCCATTCGGGTAAATTCAGACGAAGTTACTTATAATCTGCATATTTTCCTGAGATTTGAATTGGAAAAAAGATTGATCGCCGGCGAGCTTAAGGTGGAAGATTTACCTTCAGAATGGAATCGATTATCGATGGATATTATCGGGTTGAAACCAAAAAATGATTCTGAAGGTGTGCTACAGGACATCCATTGGTCATCCGGCAGTTTCGGCTATTTCCCCAGCTACTGTCTTGGCAATATGTTAGCCGCCCAATTTTGGTATGCCGCGCTTAAGGATCTGCCCGACCTTGAAAAAGATTTTCGGATGGGTGATTTTTCCAAGTTGCTTAATTGGTTGAGGGAAAAAGTCCACCGTTACGGTAAACAATACGATACGCTTACTTTAACAAAAATGGTATCGGGTGAAGACCTCTCACCGAAGTGCTTGATCACTTATTTAAAAGAGCGCTATTTACCTTTATATCTTGAGCCTCAAACTTGAGCTCATATTAAACAAAAAGGACCTGTGAAATTTAAGATCCTGTCGATCCCGTCAAAGGATAATTTTTCCCGTAAAATAGCCGAGCCAGGAGAGACATAAGAGCAGGCCAAACCAATTGTGAATTTTATCCGGATAGCGGGATAAAGCAACCAGACCCGTAAGTGCACCCACAAAAGCAAAAGAAGCTGCCGCAGCAATTGATGCTATTACCCAGGCACTGGGATCCCCGCGTCCGAAGAGTATGGAAAGGGTTAGCAATATCCATGCAAATATACCCAAGAAGAGGGTAAAGGTTCCAAGATTTCTAGGTATTATCATGCCCATTTAATTGTTTTCTTCTGAAGATAACCTAATTCAAAAAAGTTAAAAGAATAAAGATCATCAAATTAGTTCTATTGCGTCATTAATTTTCGCAATATTTCATCAACGATCTTAGGATTTGCTTTTCCACACGTAGCCTTCATCACCTGACCCTTTAAGGCATTGATCGCATTCTCTTTACCGGCCTTAAATTCTTCGACGGGCTTGGGGTTGTCATCTATTATTTCTCTGCACATATCCTCCAGTTCAGCAGTGTTACTTGATTGTTTAAGACCCTTTTCTTCAACCACCTTTTCCGGTTCATCTCCAGTTGAAAATATATCAATAAAAACATCTTGAGCAATTTGCTTGGAAATCAACCCTTCATCTACCATCCTCGCAAGGCTGGCAATATGTTTTGGACCAATTTTGCATTCGTTTAGAGGGAGTGTTCCCTCTGTCCCCGCCGCTGAAAGTTCACGCAGTAAGTCGTTGGCGATTAGATTGGCGATCGGTTTTGGTTTATCATAAAGTGCCACCGCTGCCTCAAAAAAATCGCTTAATGGTTTATCAGGGCAAATGACTGATGTAATCGTAAATGGCAGATCATAGTCTGCTAAAAAACGGCGTTGTTTATCAAAAGATAATTCAGGCAGGTGGCTCCGCAGGCGTTCAATTGTCTCCTTTTCGATTTTTACGGGCATGAGATCGGGATCCGTAAAATAGCGATAATCATGAGCTTCCTCCTTCGAGCGCATCGATGCTGTTAATCCGCGTTCTGCGTTCCAAAGGCGTGTCTCTTGCAAAATTTTTTCGTTATTTTTCAGGGCTTTGACCTGACGTTCAATTTCAAATTCTATACCGTTGCGAACGCCGGAAATGGTATTAAGATTTTTTAACTCAACTTTAGCTCCAAGTTCAGTTGCCCCAGCCTCACGAACACTGATATTTACATCGCAACGCAACTGGCCTTTTTCCATGTCACAATCCGAGACATCGACATACATCAAATTGGTGCGCAAAGCAGTTAAATAGGCAAAGGCTTCCTCTGCATTGTACATATCAGGTTCCGACACTATTTCGATGAGAGGTGCTCCTGATCGATTGAAATCTAAGGTACTATCTAATGCGTGGTGAGTTGATTTACCTGTATCTTCTTCCAAGTGTATTCGCGTAAGTTTAACATTGCGATGTATGCCCATAATATTTCGCGAAGAGCCGGGTAATTCAATTTCCACTTCTCCTCCTATACACAGCGGTTGATCGTATTGTGAAATCTGGTAATTCTTCGGCATGTCGGGATAAAAATAGTTCTTTCGGTCCCATTTACTGATCTCCGCTATCTCACAGTTAAACATCAAGCCGACGATAATAGTCTTTTCAATCGCCCCTTTATTCATAACAGGCAGCGTTCCTGGCAATCCCATTACCACCGGGTTAGTCAAGGAATTAGGAGGCGCCGCATAATTATAGGCAACGCGGGTAAACATTTTTGACTCTGTATTCAACTGGACGTGAACTTCGAGGCCAATTACCGCTTCATATTCCATTATCTATTTAATTTAAAGATGAAAAACTTTTGCACGAAATAAATTATTCCAGTGAATTTAAAAAGTAATAATATTAAAGTTTTGGATGCTCTCTATAGAATTCGTGGCTGCGTTCGAACTTGTGTGCCATCGCAAGAATATCAGCTTCACAATAGGGTTTGCCGATGATCTGAAGTCCTATTGGCATTTTGTCTGAATTGAATCCACAGGGAACGGAGATGCCGGGTAACCCTGCGAGATTTACGGAGATTGTGTATATATCACTCAAGTACATGGCGAGAGGGTCTTCCGAACGCTCACCTATTTTAAATGCGACCGTAGGTGACGTCGGTGTCAGTAGGGCGTCAACTTTCTCGAAGGATTTCATAAAATCCTGACGGATGAGAGTTCGCACTTTCTGGGCCTTCAGATAGTAAGCATCATAATACCCGCTGCTCAAAACATAGGTGCCAAGAATGATGCGGCGTTTCACCTCTTCACCAAAACCCTCGGCTCGTGATTTAAAATAGAGATCAATCGAATCGACGGCTTTATCACTTCGATGGGAGTAGCGAATGCCATCATAGCGGGCAAGGTTTGATGACGCTTCCGCAGTCGCAATTATGTAATAGACAGGAACCGCGAGGTCTGTGTGTGGTAATGAGACATTGACAATTTCGCAACCATTGCTTTCGAAAAATTTTATCGCATTTTCAATCGCCGCTCCAACCTCTTTATCGAGACCGTCACTAAAATATTCACTGGGTACTCCCAGTTTCCATGGTCTGTCCGCTTGCTCTAAAGCGGCGCGATAGTCAGGTATCTCTGTTTTGATTGAAGTTGAATCGAGCCGATCATGACTCGCAATAGCCTGGAGAAGAATAGCAACATCTTCGACCGAGCGTGCGAATGGACCTATCTGATCAAGTGAAGAGGCATAGGCGACTAAACCGTAACGTGAAATGAGTCCGTAAGTCGGTTTCAATCCTACAACGCCACAGAGGGATGCAGGTTGTCGAATAGATCCGCCCGTATCACTGCCAATGGCAAGAATAGCTTCACCGGCCGCTACACTGGCGGCACTGCCACCGCTGCTTCCTCCCGGAATCCTTTCTAAATCCCAGGGATTTGAAGTGACTTGATAAGCCGAGTTTTCCGTGGATGAACCCATTGCAAATTCATCCATATTTAATCGGCCCCAAAGGACAGCGCCGGCATTTTTTAAGTTAATAGCAGATGTTGCATCATAGGGGGAATTAAACTTTTCAAGAATTTTACTCGCGCAGGAAAGTTGTTCACCATTAACGGCAATGATATCTTTAATGCCCACAGGTATACCTTCTAACAGTCCGCGAGATTCTCCACGGGCTATACGCTCATCGCTGATTTTTGCCTGCTTCAAGGCATCCTCTTCATCATAACTTAGAAAGGCCTTAACTTTCGGTTCAACCGCTTGGGTGCGATCGATGACGGCTTGAGTTAAGTCGCAGGAGGAAACCTCCCCCTTTATCAACAGACTGCTCAACTCGGCAGCAGTTTTATAAAATAGATCAGACATCTCTTTATTAAGAATCAGAGATAAGTTAAATCATGATATTTGGGATTTTCAGGATTGAGCATAGAGGTATCATTCGACCACTTTGGGCACGACGATTTGATCATCGCGTCTAGCCGGTGCGTTTTTTAACGCCTCTTCAACGGTGAAACCTTCTTCTGCCTTATCCTCATCCCAAACATTATATACGGGAAATGCATGAGCCATCGGCTCGACATCAGTAACATCAACTTCATTAATTCGCTCGAAATATTTTAGCACTTCTCCCAGCTGAACTGAAAACTTTTTCTTTTCATCTTCAGTTAAATCCAAGCGCGCGAGATTGGCCACATAGTCAATATCTATACTTGAGGTATCTGCCATATTATGGGGTTTTGATGACTAAGCCTTTAAAGGCAAGACCAAAGGAATCAAAGAAGATAAAACCGCTAAGCCCCATTCTATTTATGACCGAATTTTGTAATCGGTATTTTCAGAAATATTCTGTTGGACAGCATCAAAAACCCGATTCACCTCATCATCAGTCAAGGTGCGCTCGCGCGAGCGAAAGACCAGGGAAAAAGCGAGGCTTTTTTTGCCTTGGGGAAGCTCTTTCCCCTCGTAAAGATCGAAAACAGAAACCGATTCCAATTCAAATTCATCGCCCACACAATCGAGTGTAATCTTCTCGAGATCTAACTTTACCTTGCCCGCCAGTGCGTTGCTATCGACAAGGATCGCGAGATCTTTTGTCGTGGGTGGAAATTGGCTGAAGGCATGATAATGCGGCCGCTCTCTATCTCGTTTTAGAAATTCGGGTTGTAGGTAAATATCGCCGGCGAGGACAGTGCCCACAATATCCCAATTTCTTAACATCGGAAGACTGACAAGACCAACCTCGATCTCATAGCCATTGAGAAAATCACCGGTGGTAGCAGCATGACCGACTTGCCACGCATCTTTTCCCTCTAGCGGAGCAAATCCTTCTTCATGCAGCGTGACCCCGGCAAAGTTTAGAATTCGACGGACATTGTTTTGTGCCCTGTGAAAATCGGGCTCTTCTCGAACAAGCCAGGTTTCTGGATGCGGTGTTTGTACGATAAGAAAAGCTACGGAGACCAATTCCCACACCCGACCCTCTCTTTCTTTGAACACTCGACCACACTCAAATAGCCGCGTCGGTTTATTTCCACGGGATTGATTGAGCATCAAACTATCGAGTAGTCCCGGTATCAAAGAACTACGCAAATGGCTTTGGTCGCTTGTAAGCGGGTTATCTAAACTTAGATTACTGGCGTCGGTATGTGAATACCAATGCAGCAATTCTTCTTCATTGCGTGTGCTGTAATTCGAGCATTCATTAAAATCCTGACCTACGAGGTAATCAGAAGTGTCATTTAGAAAAATACTTATTGAATCATCCTCCCGCAATAGCCCCGGGGTCATAACCGTAGCCGCAGGAATTTTATCGGTACCGTAAATACGAAGGATTTCTTCCACCAGATCAATGCGCCGTTCTAAATCAAGACGGAAGCTGGGTATCTCGACTATCCATCTATCATTACCCTCTTCAGTCTCATGGACATCTACATTAAGTTGCAGCTTTTCCAAAGTCTCTTTTATAATTTCATTTTCAACATTGAAACCAAGTGCCCGGCGAACAAATTCAGGGGTTATTTCGATTTCTCTTTTAATTATCGAAGGTCCACCAGCAACGTGTGGGGAACTGATTAATTCACCCCCAGCAATTTCCTGAATTAAATCAATCGCCCGCAGTGCGGCATACTCAGCACCACAAGGGTCAACTCCACGTTCATAACGATACGAGCTATCCGTGGAAAGTCCAAGTGCACGCGATGTTCGCCGGATATTTATTGGATTAAAATACGCGGCTTCAAGGACTATATCAGTCGTCTTATCATCCACTTCAGCATCTATGCTTCCCATAATGCCGCCAATAACTAGCGGCCTTTCTCTATCCGCAATGACTACCATGTCCGGTTGCAATTCTCGCTCTTTATCATCGAGGGTAATAATCTTTTCGCCCACCTGAGCCAGTCGCACTACCAATTCCTGTCCTCGAATCTTTTTAGCGTCGAAAGCGTGCAGGGGATGCCCGAGTTCGTGCAGAACGAAGTTGGTTATATCGACAACATTATTTATAGGCCGCAGTCCGACTGATTTAAGTAGGAGTTGTAACCAGCCCGGGCTGGGAGCAATTTTTACTCCTTTTATTGAATAGGCTCGATAATGCGGACAGTTTTCTTCCGTATCAACGTGCACGGACTCGATTAAATTATTCATCGGTTCGTGTTTACTCGAACCGCTATTTACTTCCGGATAGTAAAAAGCCTGATTAAAATAAGCCCCTAGTTCTCGCGCAATTCCTATATAACTCAGGCAGTCAGGCCGGTTAGGCGTTACTTCAATATCGAAAACGAGATCGCCGTGAGGCAAAACTTCATTTATCGGTAATCCGATTTCCGAACCTGCGTCGAGAATAAGTAATCCCTCATGATCGTCACCTAAACCCAATTCTTTTGGACTGCACATCATGCCCTTAGATGTTATTCCACGCAGTTTAGATTTTTTAATTTTAATGCCGCCAGGTAATTCCGCTCCGGGTAGAGCAACCGCGACCCGATCGCCAATTTTAAAATTTTTAGCTCCACAAACAATCTGACGATTTCCACCCTCGCCACCCACATTTACTTCACACACACTTAGGCGGTCGGCCTGGGGGTGTACATTGATACTTACTACTCCCCCAACCTTTACATTTTTCAAGGGTTGCAATCCTGTCTTTTCAATCCCCTCTACTTCAAATCCAATCAGGGTAAGCGCGTCTACTATCTCACGAGAAGACTTATTTAATTCCAAATAGCGTGTAAGCCATTGATGACTGATTTTCACATCCGGTAGCAGTTAGGGTGACAATAAGTCATTTATCCCTGTAATATTAAGTAAGAACATCATTGCTTTATGAAAATTGTTTAAGAAAACGTAAGTCATTCTGATAAAAATAGCGTACATCATCCACCCCGTAGAGGATCATCGCGATACGTTCTATCCCCATCCCAAACGCGTAGCCCGTCCACTCATTTGGATCATAGTCGACCGCTTCAAAGAGAGAAGGATCAACCATACCACAGCCCATAACTTCTACCCATTCGGCGCCAACTTTTTCCAAATGGCCCGAATAGAAATCAACTTCAAAGCTGGGTTCAGTGTAAGGGAAAAAGTGGGGGCGAAAGCGCATGCGTGCTTTTTCTCCTAAAAGAGCCCGGATGAAATATTCAAGAATCGCTTTTAGGTCTTTGACCGTAACGTTTTTATCGACATAAAGACCTTCTAATTGTACAAAATTAGCGCTGTGTGTCGCATCCATTGTATCGCGGCGGAAGCACCTACCCGGGGATATTATGCGCAATGGTGGTTTTTCCGTAAGCAAGGTCCGAACTTGCACCGTCGATGTATGCGGGCGCAGAACATAGCGCTCATCTTCCCGCTTGGTAAGATTTCCTGATGTGAATGATTGAGGCAGGTAGTAAGTATCCTGTGCATCTCGCGCGGGATGTTCAGGCGGAGTATTCAGGGCATCGAAACAGTAAAATTCCGTCTCTAACTCAGGCCCTTCAGCTACTGTAAACCCCACTTTGCGGAATATACTGCATATTTCCCGCCGTACTTGGCTGATGATATGATGGGTGCCCGAACCAATGTCAGGGCTTGGGAGCGTGGGATCAATGTCTGCACCCAGGCTTTGCGTCAATTCAGTATCTTCTATTCGTTCGAGAGCTTGATTAAGCAGGAGCTCAAGCTGCTTTTTAACTACATTGATGTGTTTACCTACTATTGGCCTCTCTTCTTTAGGCAACTTGCCAATTCCTTTTCCACATTCGGTAAAACTGCCTCGGGGCCCCAACAGTCGCGCTTTAAAAGCTTCAAATTCAGCACGGCTACTCAGATTTATGACACTTTTCTGTGCCTCCTCCAAAATGGTGTTTAGCTTAGCTTCCATCATTTTTTAGCGGAATGACTTGATCTTCCACGGAAATATTATCCCCATTTGACCAAATCTCACTAATTTTGGTCAAGCTGCCGGATGAATATTTCCAAAATTCAGGCCGCTTTATTTGCTTCTATGGATTTTTCTACTAAAACCTTGAAGGCAGTTTCGTCGTGGATTGCGATCTCAGATAACGACTTACGATCCAGTTCGATCCCTGCAATCTTTAACCCATGCACAAATCGGCTATAACTTATATCATAGCTTCTGCAGGCCGCATTTATGCGGATGATCCACAGTTGACGCCAAGTACTCTTCTTTTTACGGCGATCGCGGTAGGCATATTGACCAGCACGGTCAACAGCATCCTTAGCATAACGATAGATATTGTTCTTTTTACCCCAATATCCACTTGCCTGGCTAATGGTCCTGCGACGGCGTTTGCGTGATGGAACGGAATTTGTTGATCTAGGCATGTTTGTTTCTCCTCCTGTTCTAGGGCTGCCAGGTCGCCTTTAAGATGATATAATTGAAATTACCCGGCGGGCCCAAAAATTATTAGTTAAGTTACATGTAGTCTATAAGATTATTTCAGCAACGATTTTCTGACTATCTGAACATAGGATGGAGATACCAGTTTGTCTCTAGTTTTCCTTCGTTTTTGCTTTACAGACTGCTTGCTCAAATTATGACGCATGCCCGGGCTGCGTCGCATAATCTTGCCGCTTCCGGTCACTTTAAATTTTTTAGCAATGGATTTACGTGTTTTGTTCATAATCAAATTTAATATAAATGAGTAATTTTATACTGTAACCCTCTAATCCTTAAGGTGCTTTTGATGAGAAAACACACATCAATCGCGATCAGAAGGATAGGAGCTGAGCTGAACTAATCATTCTCAAGCATTTGGAAACAGGCTAAAGAAAACCTGATTGGCCTCTTTGTAAAGCGCATATTTTAATCATTAGGTATATTTTGATAGATAGACCCTTGTGGCAGATCATTGAGAAATTAATCCATTGGCTTCCTGTTTATCAATTTTTTACCGGATATAGAGAGTGTGATTACCTGACTGTAGGAAATGTGCCATTTGGTATCTTAAATTCTCCTTTTTACAGAAGTAAAAGAATTGTTAAAATAATTGATTTTTGATTTGTAATATCACAAGCAGCTGACCAATGTTGCTCTTTCCCATTTTTTCCTATCAACCCAATTCAATTGAGATAATTGGTTTTTATATCACGATATGAATCGTGAATTCCAGTCATCACTATTGAATTAGCCACATAACACACAAATTACTTACTGAATGAATAAAAAGATATTGGCAGGCATAACAACTCTTATTCTTGCAATGGTTTGTTCCTTAGGGGGACAAGTAACACCACTCAAGAAGGAAGAAGATAAAATTCAAAAGGCACGTACTTTAGTAAGCGAATGGGTGAAAACGCGCCAAATTATATCGAAAGAAGAAAACGATTGGCGTGAAAAAAAGAGCGTCATCGTTTACATGATCGATCTTCTTAAAAATGAAATTGATGCTCTCGACGTTCAGATTGAAGAATCAGAGGCAGAAGCTACCCATGCTGACGTTAAAAGAGTTGAGCTTGAAGATGAGGAAGCTGCGCTGCGCAGTGCTTCACGTGTGGTAGACGGTGTCGTTGCCGATTACGAGAATAAGATTCAAGCCATCGCTAAAACACTTCCCGATCCATTAAAGGATAAATTGGAACCCCTTCTCGATCAAATCCCTGAAAACCCTAAGAAAACAAGACTTTCAGCAGGTGAGCGCATGGCGATTGTGATAGGAACCCTGAATGAAATAGATAAATTTAATAACAGTCTCACCGTTATTAGCGAATTGAGGGAGATGCCGGATGGAGTAACAACTTCAGAGGTCAAAACTATCTACATCGGGTTGGCACAAGCGTATTATGTAGACAGTAAAGCTAAGATTGCCGGCATTGGAGTTCCCTCTGAAGAGGGTTGGGTATGGGAAGAAAACACTGATCTTGCAGCGAGTATCAGCCGATCAATTGCTATATACGAAAATATCATCAAACCCGCTGAATTCGTAGATCTACCAGTTACCATAAAATAATTTATTTAAAGTCTGACTTCTGATTGTTATGAAAAAATATCTCCTCCCCTTATTACTCGTAATCACCACTCTTTCGTACGCGCAAAAATTTGAGCAAGCCAGCGAAAATGCTGAGAAAGATTTAAAAAGTTCACTCAGTGAACTCGCCGAATTACGTAAAGTAGTCGTCGACGAGCGTATTCCCCTTTCGAATGAGCTCAACACTCTGGAAAGTGAAGCCATTCAAAAACGTCAGGATGCAAGTCGTGCTGCTCGCCTTAGGGATAACCGTTACGTTGACCTGCGTGGATTCGAAAACAGAATTGCACGTCTTAAAGACAATAATAATTACCTCAGTAGCTTGTTGGGTGACTATATTAGAAGATTTGAAACCCAGGTTCATATCGGTGAGCTTCAGCTCTTCGAAGAAATAATCACCGAAGCCAAGAACTCCCAGGATAATATCAATCTCTCGGGATCGGATAAATTCAAAACTCAACTCGCGGTGATCGATCTCGCTTTAGATCGTGTCACCGACATTGTCGGGGGGAACACATTTTCTGGTAAAGCGATTATGCCTGATGGTCTTTACGAGGAAGGAAATTTTATTGTCATTGGCCCAATAGCCTATTTCGCGAGTAACCAGGGGATAGCTGGTATGGCTGAACTGGCACTGGGATCGACTAATGCCGTGGTCCAGGACATAGGCGAAGAACACTATGAATCAATTATCACACTCGCTAACACCGGGAAAGGAAATGCGCCCATAGATACTACACTTGGTGATGCCCTGAAAATAGCCGCTACCGAAGAAACGATTATTGAACATATCAAAAAAGGTGGCGTAGTAATGTTTCCTATCTTGGGTTTGGCTGCCTTTGCCCTATTAATCGCAATTTTTAAATGGTTTGAACTTTCAGGAGTAAAACCAGCCCAGGAAAATGATGTAAGTATCATTCTGAAGCACCTGAAAGATGGCGAAAAAGAAAAGGCTTTGGCTCATGCAAAATCAGTTCGAGGCCCGGTTGGAGAAATGCTGACTTCTGCCGTTGAGAATGCCGATCGCGATAAAGAAATACTTGAAGAAATAATTTATGAACGAATAATTACTACTCAACCGAAGCTGGAACGCATGTTACCCCTAATCCAGGTTACTGCTGCCACCGCCCCTCTCCTGGGTCTTCTTGGTACTGTCGTCGGTATGATTAAAACTTTCCGACTTATCACAGTGTTTGGTACTGGCGATGCAAAATCCCTTTCTACTGGGATATCTGAGGCCCTCATTACCACAGAGTTTGGTCTTATTGTCGCTATACCTGCCATTATTATTGGTGCCATTCTGAGTCGTAAAGCGAGATCGGTGGTCGCGAGCATGGAACAAACGGCGGTAAGTTTTGTCAATGGTGTGATAATCAAATAACCAGATAAGCCGCTTCCTATGTCCAGTAAACTACCAACTGAATCCGGCTTATTTGATTATATCTTCGGAGTTTGGATGCAAGGTGGGTGGGTCATGTTCCCATTACTCATAGTTACCGCCTACATTTATTATCAGGCAACGGATATGATCGTTCATCTCAATAAAGCCCGGTTAAAAGACAATCCGCCTGAAATCTGGCTCCCTTGGATAAAAAAACCAGAATTAGGCAACAAGGGTTATGTAGGTGACGTCATTCGCTATGTAGTCGCATATGGCTATAGTGCGAAAACTATTATCGAACGAGTAGACAGTGTGAAATTGAATACCCTACCTGATGTAAATCAAAGGATAGCCTTGCTCACGGCAATTGTGACTACTACCCCACTGATGGGGCTCCTTGGTACGGTGATAGGTATGCTTACCACTTTTAAAGGTTTAGCCGTCAGTTCAGGACAAACCGTTGATCTTGTTGCTTCAGGTATATCAGAGGCATTGATTACCACACAGACGGGTCTTATGGTAGCGATCCCCGGTTATATTTTTATTGCTGAAATTATCAGAAGGCGCAATCTATTCGTAGCTTTTCTCGCGCAGGTAGAAAACTATGCTATTCAGGAGGGCCAGGAAGTCATTAAAGGGAAAGCAGCTTAATCAATTTAATATCTTATCATGGCTAGAAAATCTATATTATCATATCAGGGGGGAGAACTTGAGGATATTAATATCTCACCCCTTATTGATATGGTATTCATCCTCCTCATTTTTTTTATCGTCACGACCGTGTTTGTGGAGGAACCCGGGGTTGAAGTTCGCAAACCGTTTGCTGCTTCTGCGAAAGACCTGGAAAAAAATAGTATTCTTATCGCTATCACCGATTCAAGCAAAGTTGTTTATGGTGGCAGAGAAATAGGTGTCGGGGGTGTTCGCCCTATTGTTCGCCGTCTGATGCAAAAGGAATCCATGCCGGTTATCCTTCAGGTTGATGTCCACGCAGCTGCCGGGACTGTCGTTCGTGTCGTTGACGAATCTAAACTTGGAGGTGCTGAACGTGTTAGTATCTCTACCCAATTACCATAGTATATTATAACCATCGTATTATAAAAAGTAATGGCAAAGAATAATGAGACACTGCCCACTTTGGGAAGCAATCCAAAGACCGCGGTTATTGGATCCGTCATCATAACTGTGCTGCTCTTTATTCTCATTCCATTATCGCAAATGCTTTCTTTCCATAAAGATCGTACCAACATCACCTTGACTGAAATGATGATGCCTCCTCCACCCCCTCCCCCTCCAGAACCGCCCCCTCCGGAACAGGAAGATCTTGAAGAGGAGGATCCTGAAATGGAGGAAGAACGTGAGCCGCCAACACTCGAACAACTCGAACTAACTTTAAGTACCGAGTTGAATGCAAATTTATCGGGTGCTTTTGTCATTCCCGCATTTCAAATCGGCGCCAATCTAAGCGACCTTGCATTCGATCTTGAAGATCTAGATGAAATACCAAAAGTAATCACCCAGGTGCGCCCTGTTTATCCACCTTCACTGCGGCGCAGTGGATCTGGTGGTCGAGTTGTTGTTCTATTTATTGTCGATGAATCAGGCACGGTGCGTCTACCGCGGATTGAAAATTCATCCGATTACGCCTTTGATAAACCAGCTTTAGATGCAATTAAAAAGTGGCGCTTTACCCCCGGTATTAAAGATGGGAGAAAAGTGAAAACTAAAATGCGTCTGCCTATATCTTTCTCTGTACGTTAACCTGTGTAGTAAATGCTTCTAATGAAAAAAAATATAATTTGGTTTATTATCCTCGTTTTGAGCTTAAGTAGTCACCTTTCCGCTCAGTCCAAGCGCCAGCGCAATCCTTTGTCAAATATGTATAAAGACCCCTACTGGCAAAAAAGATTTGTTGGAGATCTCGCTTTCCTCTCTGACAGAGAACCGAGAATCAATCTTGAGGAAAAGGAATTACTCGATGAGATTAAGAATCTATTGCCCAATCGTGTAGGCGAAGCAATTTTGTTGCTGGAAGAATCAATTACCGATACATCCAGTGCAGCTCTGGATTTCATTATTGGGCAACTAAATCTTCAAATTGGTAACCTGCAGCAGGCGAAAGTTCACATGGCAGAGGCCGCGAGGAAATACCCAAATTATTTGCGCGCGCAACGAACCTTAGGCTTGATTAATGTCCGTCAGGAGGATTACGACCGAGCAGTTAAGCATCTTACAAAATCTATCTCTTTGGGTGACATGGAAGGGCGCACTTATGGACTTCTTGGTTACTGTTTTCAAGCTCAAGGTATACCCATGGCCGCCGAAAAAGCCTATGGTATTGCTGTCATAACTGAGCCGGATAACGATGATTGGAAAAATGGATTAGCGAGGAATCTATTAGATCAGGATAAATTTCTTGAGAGTTATGTCCTATTCGAAAAGTTAATACTTAAAGACCCGGGTAATGCCGACAACTGGGTATTACAAGCTAATAGTCTAATCGGTCTTAATAGAATTGATGAAGCGGCAGCGAACATTGAAATTATAACGCGTATGGGTCTTGCTCAGTCCGATAGCATGCATTTACTCGGCGACATCTATTTGATGAAAAATATGTATGAGCCCGCACGAAAAGCGTATCTCGCTTCATTAGACAAAGGGTCTGACAATAGTATAGAAGGTCCCTTGCAAGTGGCTGATTCATTAATTCAATCTGGCGCCATTGACGATGCGGCACCCTTGGTTAACAAACTAAGATCAGTCTACCGTGGTAAAACCACCGATGATGAGGAATTAACATTATTGACCATGCAATCTCAAATTGCCATTGCCCAGGGTAATGGAGAAAAGGCCAGGGCAACCTTGGGCAAGATTACTGATCGTGATCCCCTTCGAGGGCGAGCACTAATTACTCTAGGTGAATATTATGGTGATAATGCAAACGTTGAACAGGCCATACTAATGTTCGAACGTGCGGAGCAACTGGATAATTTCCGCGCCGAAGCGCTTGTTGCCCATGCGCGACTGATGGTAGTTGAGAAAAGCTGGAGTGACGCAACCGAACTTTTACGCGATGCGCAAAGCACTTATCATAAGGATTCTGTTCAAGAATTTCTCGAACAGGTAGAGCGTATCCGCCGCGCAGCAGCCACGAATTTTTGACCGCACATTTACACCGCTTGTTCGTTATTCGCTGATTTTATTCTCCTGCGGTCGATTATATTGTAAGGAGAACCTTAGCCTTATCGCTAAAGAAGGGCGATGAGTTGTCATTTGACAAACCAAGTTATTTAAAATAACTTATGTCACCGCGATTCTTAAATCATAGAGTGCAATTAACTATCCTATACAGGAATTACGGTTTCTATATATATTTATTGGTGATAGGGTTTTATGATTATCCCGTCACATCTCTTAGTAATTAGACAATGCGTTCTATACGAAATAGCTCCGGTTTTTCTCTAATTGAGATATTAATCGTTCTCGCCATCATAGCCCTTCTTGCGGGAATAGTCGTAGCAAACTTTACAGGTATTTTTAGTGGCGCTCAGGAAGATACGGCTCGTACCTTCGTAAAAAATAGCCTGGAGACACCCCTTTTAAAATATCGCATGGATATTGGAAGATACCCCAACACCCAGGAAGGCTTGGAATCCCTCTTCAAAGCGCCCTCCGCTCATATCAATCGTTGGAAAGGGCCCTATCTTAAAGACGCCAAGATTCCCTTAGATCCATGGGGTAATCCCTACCATTACCGCTATCCCGGAACTAAAAAAATTGATAGTTACGACCTTTATTCATTTGGGGCTGATGGTGTAGAGAGCGGTGATGATATTGGAAACTGGTAGACCTCGCTTTTATTTATTTTAGTTAAAGTTCGATATACGGCTCGGGATGAGCTGAATAATAACGATAATGCATCCCTAACTCAAAAGGGTCAAGGGTAAATATTAATAGAGCATATTATCAACGATTAGGGCTTACTTCTTTTATAGAATCAGCGTAAACCTATTCTAAAATCACCATTAGTGACTAGGTTAATTCAGGTGAAAGCATTCACTCTTGTTGAAATGATGCTCGCATTGGGCATTTTTACTCTTATTGCGGGCCTCGTAATTACCAACATCGGCACGATACTTTCCAGTTTGAATGAAAAATCACTATCGCAGATTTTAAAGTCCGCGGTTCGCGAAACTCGCTATTTGGCTGCTATTCGTAAAGAACCTGCCTACCTCGGTTTTGATGATGAGATTAAACAATTCATAATTACCGATATTGATGGACAAATATTAGATGCTTTTGACAGCGGGTACCAGAATGAGGCTCATGATATTGAGGTCGCTTTTTATCAGATTCTACCGGAACGCGGGATGTTTTATCCCACCTCACAGGAGCAAAAATCTGAACAGGTAAATTGGATTGTTTTTCATCCAGATCGATCGTCCACACCATTTTTTGTATCGCTGGATTATAATGAAGAAAAATCAAACCATCATTTTGATCCATTTTCCGATCTCGAATTTGTAAAAGAAAATAAATGAAAAGATCTCGCACTAGTACGGCTTTCACCCTGATCGAAGTCACCGTGTCTCTCGCTATTTTCTCACTCGCTGTTGTCGTGCTTACGCAAGCTTATGTTAATACAATGATAAGTCTTAATACGATAGACAATGAGACGGCATTGGAAGCAGATTTAAAGTTTGTTCGTTCTCAAATAATTCGAACGCCAGATCGAGATATCCTCGAAAATGGCGGACGTATGGAAACATTGTCTTCAGGAACTGCATATTGGAGAGTTGAAATAGAACAAGCTTTGGTCAGTGATCTCTTTTATGTGACCCTGATCATAGAATTATCTTCAATTGATTCTGGGGAGTCCAATGAATACACCCAGAACCTATTGTTACTACGCCCTACATGGTCTGACCCAATAGAAAGATCAACGATACTCGCAGAAAACAGTGATCGGCTACTATTTAACCGTTTAAAGAAATACTAATTATGTTGTCTAAGCTGCGCATAAACGCGTTCACGCTCATCGAAATCCTTCTTGCCCTTACAATAGGTGGAATGTTGTTAACGGCAATTTCGGTATATCTGGTCTCACTCGCTAACATTTGGTTCATCAGAGGAGACGACCAATATTTTAATCAGCATGTAGAAGGTGTGACTTATTTCCTTAACCATGCGTTAAAAAATTCGGTGACTTCACAAGAAGCAGAACTAGCATCCATTTCGTGGAATAGACCACCCGGCTTCAGTGAATTTGAAGATCCTCTCCTTACCTTTCGCTTGAAGGAAGCCCCTGCTTTATTAGCTCTGCCCGACCGGCAATTTACAGCTATAACCTGTCACCTCTATTTTCGCAAAGGGGATGGTCTTTTTATACTGTGGTACTCCAATCTGCAAAAAACTGAAGATAGCGACGATGTTCAACGTACCTTGGTTTCTCCCCTCTTGAGTAATATTCGTTACTGTTACTATAAATCTGATGATGACAAATGGGAGATTCACAACACCCCGCAAGAAGATCGCAGCCGAAAACTGACCATACCGGATTTTTTATTCTTGGATTTTGAATACGAAGGAGAATTGCGCGAAACTCCTCTTCAACTACCAAATATAAGTGGGAATATTTCCATTTTTTAATAGAGAATGGCTTCGATTTTTAAATACGTTAATATCAGATATTTTAACAGTGGCAGCATTCTGGCAGCTGTCCTAGGTATGATTGCAATGGCTTCTTTTGTTGTTCTCGCCTTCATGGAAGAAGCCACGGACAGGATCAAGTATTCAGGCCTTTTCCAAAACCGTGATGAACTTCGGATTGAAGCCTACTCCCTGCTCGATGCCACCATTGCAGTGATCAGTGAAATCCAGGAAATTGATGGTGGGCTTTATTCACCAAGCCAAGGTTGGAATGATCCTGTAGGGTATGCACAAATTCAGCTTAATGATGATCTGAAGTTTGAAATAAATATTGAAGATGAAACCGGCAAACTTTCTCTCACCCAAGCGACTCCGCTTATTTTAAACACCCTTTTTGAAGAGATGGGCATCCCTTTATCCGATGCAGAAATTTTGACCGACTCTTTGCTCGACTGGATGGACAGCGATGATTTGACACGACTCAATGGCGCTGAATTAGACTACTACGAACGTCTATCACCTCCCTATAAACCTGCCGACGATTCACTGAAAAGCTTGAGTGAACTTTTTTTAATTCAGGATTTTGATATCTTTTTTTTAGACGATGAGGGAATTCCCAATTATTTATATAATCAATTTAAGGAGGCTATTTCTATCTACCATAATGAATCGGTCAACCTTAACACCGCCAATACCCTCGTGCATAAAGTCATTTCAAGAGTCGATGGTCACGATTCGGGGCCTCTGTATAATTACCTCATAGGTGAAGATAAAATTCCTGGGAGCGAAGATGATCAACTCATTAACTCTCGTACGCACCCCTACTATCCCCCCGCGCTGAATCCAGGTATCAGCATGGCAAATATTTATGCTCATGTTTTAAAAATAACTATTAGCGTTAGTCGTGGTGATTCAAATTTTCTTCTTTCAGCAATCATCAAAAATCAAAACGTATCTTCCACGACTGAAAATAACAATGAAGAAGAAAGTAATAACCTTGAAGGGAACTCTTCGGTTAAAGTTACTGACGAAGATAGTAACACTAAACTTAATCTGGAATATCCTTTTGATATTCTTCTCCTCACTGAGAATCAACGAATTTAATCGACATTGACAACCGAATGAGTTTATTAGTTACACATTTTTAATGAAGAAATTGGTACAATTTCTCGAAGCTAAGCTGGGTAGTAAGCTTGCTAACCGGAAAGTTTTACTCGTTCCGGGTGAGGTTTTTTATTGTCATTCCTTAACCTTACCACCTGAAATCAGTGACAGCGAAATAGATCAATTTGCTGAATTGTCCCTTGAAGGTCTTTCTCCCTTTCCTCTTGATCAATTATTATGGGGATTTCTACGCGATGAAAAAACCTCTTTAATATTAATATACGCGGCCTATCGCGAGAGTATTAATAATTTAGGTGTCGAAAACCTTGATCAATATTACCATGTCTTACCGAGCTTTATCACCATAAATGGAGTCTCCTTTGACGAACCATCGATTACTTTCTTATCGGAGAATAATTCGATGTCCGCCCTCACCTTTTCTGCCCATAGTACCGTCCCAGAAAACGTATTTACTCTATCACTGGAAAATATTGATAATTCAGATACCTCTCTCCTGAAAGTGAAAAACAGCCTTCTCGTCTCATTAAAAAATGAAGGCTATAAAATTGATAACAGCATTTATTTAGGCACGTCGGCATTAGTTGATTCTGATGACAAATTACGATTCAAGCATCGTCTCGTATCAGGTGAAATTGAATCAGATTTGAATTCGACCGCCACGCGCTTACCGATGGATGAAAAAAAATTATGGGATGCCGATATTCGCGCGAGCTCATTTAAATTAAAGGCGAGTCGAAAGCGTAATTATTCTCGCTATGTATGGTCATCGACACAACTCGCAGGTATTGCCGCTTCCCTATTTCTGCTCTTACAGTTTATTTTTATGATGACAGATACCTGGACGGATTTTCGGATAGATAAAGTTGCAGAAAGAAGTGATGAAGTAGCGCTTATTGAACAAAAAAATAATCTCTTATTACGTATCGAGCAAATTGCTCAAAATGAACTTAAACCCTTCGAGATGCTCGCAACAATGAATTTGAAAAGGCCGAGCTCTATCTATTTTACCCAAGCTGTATCTGACAGCTTCAATCAGATTCAAGTCGATGGGGCTGCCAGTAATGTAGAAGTCGTCAACCGTTATATGGAAAATCTGCGTAATTTACCCCTTGTCTCGGATGCGAAAATTAAAAAGATCGTATCAAGAAGTGGTAATGCCCCTTTTACAGTAGTCGTCACTTTTAACCCCTCGCCCTTTAATCCTGAAGAGATTGTCGCAGGCGCACAGCTCATGGAATAATTAATCTGCAATATCTTTCACTATGTTCAAGAAATTCTACAATATATTGTCTCTGCGAGAGCGGGCATTACTAACAGTGTTTATTTGGATTATTCTATTCGTTTGGGCAGGCAGTTTAATTAAAGACAGTAAGTCCGTCTATACGAATTTGCGAAATATTGGTTATCAATTAAAATATCAGGATCAGATAATCAGCGAGAAAGATGATATCAAATTGCGCTTAAACCATGCGCTCCAACGCTTGGAACCAGAGAAGACATATACCAGCTCACAATTAGTGGAAAAACTGGATAATATAGCGCGCAAGGCAGGTTTAAATTTCGATATCAATTCACCTGGCACTCAAGAAGGTGATATTTTCAATGCCCACACGGTGCGCATTCAGTTCAAGAAAAGTGGAATCGCGGACCTCATAGAATTTGACAAAAAAATAAAAGAAGAATCTCCATACCTCGGCCTGGAAAGAATGCGCATTGTGGCCAATAAAGCTGATCCCAGACAGCTCGATGCACAATTCCTTGTCTCTTCTTTCGAGTTGAAAAATAAATCAATCTAAAGCGAAAACTATCGTTTAAGGTATGAAAGCCCTTAAACCCATCAGCTTACTGCATATCCTGCTTCTATCATTATTCCCTGTGCTGTTTTCTCTTTCGGCACAGGAACCTTCCATTACGCCACAAGGGATGGATTCAGTTGGTGTGATCCGCATAAGTGATATGGAAGCAAATGAAGTCATCGAGATGTTGGAACGTTTCACGGGTAAATCCATATTAAGACAGCAAAACCTACCAAAGGTACAAATAAATTTCAGTAGTCAAAGCGCAATGACTAAAGCAGATGCCATTCTAGCGATGGAAAGTCTTCTTAGCTTGAACGGTATTGCCATTACCGAAGTCGGTGAGAAATTCCTCAAAGCCGTACCAGCAACAAGCATCGCTACCCAAGCTCCTAGTATGATAAATGATTCTACTCTCAAGAGCACCCCAAGTCAGAAAATTTACTCCAAATTCTTTTATCTCGATTATCTAAATACTGAAGAGATTGTTCCCTTGATTCAGCCATTGCTTACACAAGGTGCACCCATCGCCTTCCCGAAATCTAATGCCATCCTGGTCACTGATCCTTTGATAAATCTCCAACGCATTGAAAATGTAATTTCTAAGGTAGACCAACCAGCTGAAGTGAAGGTGGAAATTTTATTTTATCACCTCGAACATGTGTCAGCTACCGATATTGTAAAACGCCTGCAAGCAATGCAAACTGGTAGCCTGAAACGTTACTTTGAAAATAATACCACTTTTGAAGCGGTTGAAAGAAGTAATCAACTTGTTGTTTTTACCCACCATAGTAACAAGGACCTAATTGACGATCTTATATCAAAGTTTGATATTGATGTTGCCCCGATCACGCAAACTGAGATTTTTTCTCTTAAACATGCAGACGCCACTGAAGTTACTGAATTGATTGAGCAAGTTCTCACCGGCCAGCAGCGTTCAAGAGATGAATCAACAAGTGAAAGAGGGAGCCGGGCTACTGCGCGAAGACAAACGGCCGCTCGTGCGGGAATCCTTTCAGACATGGCGACCAATAATCTTCAGTTTAGTGACTATCTCACTATCGTAGCGGATCCACGCAGCAACGCCATTGTCGCCTCGGGCACTACCAATGACCTCGTATACCTGCGTGAAATTGTGGATAAAATAGATACCCTCTTAGCCCAGGTGCGAATCGAGGTAGTAATCGCTGAAGTCACCCTGAGTGAGGATATAGTGCGCGGAATTGATGCCTTTAATATCGATTTTAACCTCGCCGGATTAAGCCAGGTGAACTTTGGCGTCCAAGGCCCCGGCACGACACGACTTCCTCAAGGTTATTCGATAAGTGGTTCATTAAAAGATTTCTCGATTAACACTTTACTCAATACAGCTCGGCGAAACACTGAAGTCACCATACTTTCTACCCCTACGCTGGTGACAACCCACAATCAAGAAGCTTCGATAACCGTGGCAGAATCTCGTCCCGTCATTACCGCGACTCAATCCGATAATTTTGGGGGAACCTCCTTACGCAGTAGTGTCCAGTTTCGCGATATTGGCATTGAGCTGATAGTAAAGCCGCTTATTGGCCCGAACGGCATAATCCAAATGGAGATTGATCAGAAAGTCGAAAGTGTAGTGGATACGGTATCCATAGATGGCAATGACCAACCAATTATTGGTAAACGCCATGCGAAGTCATTCATAAGTGTAGCCGATAAAGAATTAATTGTCCTCGGCGGACTGCAACAAATTGACAATACAGAAATACGGGGACGCATGGCATTCCTCGGTGAGATCCCGTTACTGGGACGTCTTTTCAGGTCAAGCGCGGACGAACAAACGAAAAGAGAGCTACTTATTTTCATCAGACCTGAAATATTATTAACCACTGATGATGCCTACCGTAATACGTTAGATAGTATTGAGAGATTTACTAATAGAGAAAAAATTAAAAGTTTACTGGAAAAAGGTAAAATCGAAGACAGCGACACCAATATTAAAAATAAGAATGAGCGCTAAACCGACATATTTGGCATTTCAGCTATTTAGATTCATGATTTTTTTTCTTGGGATGTATTTTACGATGTTTAACGCTCAATCACTTGAGGCCAGCGATTTAATCGATAATTCACCCTTTGTCCCTGATGATTTCAGCCCTGACTATTCTCGATTAATCAACGTCCCAGGAAATTCAAATACAGAATTAACGCGTATGCTCGAATTTCGGGGATTTTATTCTCTAGGAGGGGATTACTATTTTAACATCTATAATAATGCTAAACAGAAAAGCGACTGGGTAAAAATAAGAGAATCAGAATCACCCTATCAGGTGCTACGGTTTGAAAGAAATAGAAATTTAATCTATATTACATTTAATAGTCGAACTGAGAAATTGACCCTCGTAAGGCCCACGCATGATCCCTTACCCGTAATAATCTCACAGCGAAATGAAATCGTGCAACCGGCTGTATTAAATATACCCTCTATTAATGGTCGTAAGTCGAGTATTGTTAAAAACACGTCAGCTCTTCGTCGACGTGTCATTACCGCTGATAAGTAATTTATCCTCCTGATGATTGTTCAAATCAAAAGTGACCCTCTAGCAGAAATTATTTCGCGACTGAATCCTGATCAACAGGCAGTGATAGAGGATTCACCACGACCTAATCGGCTCACTCTTTTGTCCCAGTTCCTGGATAGTAACGAAAACAAGGTTCTTCAGGAAATCGGTGAACGCTGTAATCTCGAGATCATTGAACAATTTGAGCTGCACCCAGATGCGACAGACCTGATTCCGTTGCGACTTATTCATGAATACCAATGCTTACCATTCGTCAGTTCCAATAAAGATGCTTTCTGTTTAATTACCCTGTGGCCACCGGACGCATCGATGGATGATTGGATTTACGCCGTTTGTGGAAAACGTCCTAATTGGCATCTCGGTGTACCTAAGAACATAATCAATACTATCACGCAAAAATATGGAGTCGGTTCGAGTAGCCTGAGTGACTCCGGAATGGATGAAGATGACCACAGTGGTCGGGAGATTGAGGAAAGTGAAGATGAGAATGCAGCAATCATTCGCTTCGTAAACGATATCATCCGAACAGCAGTAGAAGATCGTGCAACTGATATCCATATTGAGCCATTAAAAGATTCACTACAAATTCGATACCGCATTGATGGTGAGTTAGTGGCCATTCGCGTGCCGGATAATCTCGTTCAATTCCAGGGAGCGATCATTTCTCGGATTAAAATAATGGCTAAGTTAAATATCTCTGAAAAACGCCGTCCACAGGATGGGCGAATTAATTACAGAGATGGTTCCAGTGAACTCGATATTCGAATTTCTACAATGCCTACGATGTATGGGGAAAGCGTAAGTCTTCGACTGCTTAATCAGAAGAATCAACCCATGGGCTTTCAGGAATTGGGATTAATGCCGGAAGATCAAGCGGTGATTAAAAAAGTACTCGATCTCCCCCATGGCATAATTCTCGTCACCGGTCCTACGGGTGCTGGCAAGTCGACTACACTAACTGCATTTATTCGTGATATTAATAAACCCGAAAATCGTATCATCACGATCGAAGATCCTGTCGAATACGAAGTGCCCGGTGTTAATCAGATTCAAGTCCATCCTGAAATTGGCCTTAATTTCGCTGGTGCCCTTCGCCATGTCCTGCGACAAGATCCTGATGTCATTATGGTTGGGGAGATCCGAGATCGTGAAACAGCAGAAATTGCGATTCGCGCCGCTCTTACAGGTCATCTGGTATTCAGCACTCTGCACACAAACGATGCGCCAGGTGCCCTCACGCGACTAATCGATATGGAAATTGAGCCATTTTTGATTGCATCCTCAGTTGAGCTCATCATCGCTCAAAGACTGGTTAGGTGTCTGTGCAAAGTGTGTAAAAAAACCGCACAACATGATCCTGAATATCTAGCGAAAAGCCTTCAGGCCCTGCAAATAGAACCTACAGATCAAGATCTGGCAGCTACTATTTACGAACCTGTTGGCTGCGAAAATTGTCACAACCTTGGCTATCGAGGGAGGATTGGCATTTATGAAAATCTCCGGGTCAATGATGTAATTCATGACCTGATTATTCAGAAACAGACTCCAAGGTTAATTCGTCAACAGGCGATTAAATCTGGAATGATGACCTTGCAGCAAGCAGGTTGGAATCAGGTACTCCAGGGAAACACTTCACTCGATGAAGTCATGCGTGTGTCAAAATTAGGTGATGATGCTTAAAGTTCCTGATCCCGTATTTTCATATTTGATTCAGCTCTATGCCTACCTTTTTATATAAAGCTATTGCTCCTGCCGGCGATACGATAACAGGTGATATGGATGCTGTAGATCGCAGGCAGGTAATCCAGAAGCTCACGGCTCAGGATATTAAACCGCTTACAATTACCCTATTAGACCAAACTGGAAATAAGAATCAAGATCACGCGCCTCATACGTTAAAAGGCAGTCGTTGGTTTAAACATTTTCGACCGACATTCAGGATACAATCAAAACGGAAATTAGCGCTTAATTTTATGCAAAAATTAAGTGAGCTGCTTGCCAGTGGTATGCCGCTTGGAGATGCGGTCCGGTTGATGAGTCAACGCTTGAACGATCCCTATATTAAAGTTCTTTGCGATAAAATTTGGAGGAATCTTAGCGAAGGTTACACCCTGTCTAAATCAATGGCCGAGATGCCAGAGGTTTTCAATGAATCCAGTGTCCACCTCGTGGAAGCTGGTGAAGCTACCGGCAACCTCACACCAATCCTTGAGAAAATCGTAACCCATATGGAAGAAACCGCAGAGTTGCGTAATCGTATTCTCAGTAGCCTCGCTTATCCGGTTTTTATCTGTGTAATAGCTTTTGCCGTCGTCGGCTTCTTTCTCTTTTTCCTCCTCCCGAAAATTCGATCCATGCTTTTAACTCTTGGTGGAGAAATACAGTTATTTGCTAAAATTCTTATTAATGGTTCAGATATTGCGCTCAAATCTGCCCCCTTAGTAATTATAGTTTTCGCAATTCTTCTCATTGCTCTTCTTCAATGGCGAAAAAAACCAGTTGGTCGCGAAAAAACCGACAACTGGTTGCTACGCATGCCCTTCATTGGGAAAATCTTTTACTATTCCGAAATTTTTCAATCATCAAGCCTGATGGCAACTTTAATGGAAAGTGGAATCAATACTACGGAAAGTCTACGTCTCTCAGAAAAAACTTTCACCAACACCCAGCTGAGAGCAAAGTTCAGTGAAAGCCGTCAACTGATTCAAGAAGGAGCTTCCGTTTCCATCGCCTTCAATCGAACTCAATTTATGCCTGATCTTGCATTGGACATATTAACGGTGGGAGAAAATACGGGTAATCTCGTCAATAGTCTTCGAGAAATAACTAAAATTTATCGGCGAGAACTCACGCGTTATTTGCAGATTCTAACGGCCGTTATATCTTCTGCTGCTTTGATCTTTGCATTTATTCTCGTTACGGTTATCGCTTTAAGTATTATTTTCAGCGTATTTCAAGTGAGCAATTCTTTGTCCATTTAGTTTTATAAAACTAGCGAATTAAATTCCTCATGCCACAGCTGAATTACTTATATTCGAGTTGTATATCGATCCACCTATTTAACCTGCGCGTCGATGAGCATCATCCTCAATTGCCTGATTTAGACTTTTGAGAGTAGTTGCGGTTTTTCTTTTAACGCTATCGAGTTCACCGGGTTCACTGACCTCTTCTTGAGCAAATAAATAGAACTTGATTTTAGGTTCTGTCCCACTACCTCGCACGGCGTAAGAGTATCCGTTATCCAGCTCAAGCATATAAAAATCCTGCTTGGGGATTTCCTTACCGTCTAAGTCGTGCAATGTCTGTTTACCGAAGTCGGTAAATTTTGTTACTTTATATTCACCTATCTCGGTAGGTGTTTGTGAACGATATGAATTAAGAATGCTCTTTATCCGAGCTGCGCCACTTGCACCTTCGTAATAGATATTAAGTAAATCTTCCAGAAAGTACCCGTATTTTAAATATAATTCATCCAGGTGTTCGATGAAATCTTTACCTTTACTTTTTAGAGCAGCCGCCAATTCACAAAAAATAACAATTGCCGCATTCGCGTCTTTGTCTCGAACGCGATCAGTGCCCAGGTAGCCGTAACTTTCTTCACCACCGAATATAGTGAAAGTACTATAGCGTAAAAGAAGTTCAGCACGTTTGCGATAGGGGGTGGCATCATAATTCAAACTTATATTCTCGGTATGAAGTATTTTTTCGCGTAACTGATCCTCGTAAATCTTCAATTTCTCTCCTATCCATTTAAACCCGGTCAAGGTGTTGATAACTTTAATTCCATGAATATCAGCTATTGAATCCTGAAATGGGGTCGTAACAAATGTTTTTATAATCGCTGCATTTTGGCTGCCGTTTGGAGGAACTACTCCGAGTTCTTTTAATTTAGTAATCCGATAATCTGCCAGTAATGCACCTATAATGTTCCCGCTTAGCAGTTTCATCTCTCCATTTTTATCAGCTACTCCGACTCCCATTCTATCGCTGTCTGGATCAGTCCCAAAGAGCAGATCTGCTTTAATAGTCTTCGCTAACGCTATTGCCTCTGAAAGTGCCTCAGCATTTTCAGGATTAGGAGATTTTACGGTTGGAAATCGTGGGTCCATCTTTATCTGCTGCTCTACTGGAATCACTTCGATTCCGAACCGTTCCATTAAAGGCAAGGAAATGATACCCCCCGTTCCATGGATGGGCGTGAAAACTATTCGTAGTTTATTTTTCTTAAAAAGTTCCGGGTCTAATATATTCTCTTCAAGCCCATCGAGGTAGGCTTGATCAAGTGAAAGGGGTAAGGTAACGACTCCGTCCAGTTCTTTATTTAAATAAGTTGAGACGTCCGCCAGTTTGACTTCATCTACACATTTTATAATGCCAGTATCATGGGGGGCGACTACTTGTGCCCCATCATCAAAATATATTTTAAAGCCATTGTCATGGGGTGGATTATGAC
This sequence comes from Opitutales bacterium, assembly GCA_963692525.1. Lineage (GTDB taxonomy): Bacteria > Verrucomicrobiota > Verrucomicrobiia > Opitutales > PNEW01 > PNEW01. The sequence continues at coordinate 2,432,194 of OY829953.1, read as the reverse complement.
TGGCGGTGATAACTACGCCGCATGTGGAACCGAGATAACGCACGGAAAAACTCAACTGCGGAGTAGAACGTGGTCCGCTAAATATCTCTGCTCGACCGCCAAGCAGAACCCATGTTGAGGCGACGAGTTCACAGAAATGCTTCGAAAAAAAACGGACGTCGTGGGCGATAACTATTTTTGGTACCCTATCATCCGGTGACTTCTTTTGCAGATACTGCTCGCAATAATGAAAAAGCCCTATCGTAGCTCGTATAATATTAAAGTCATTGAGCGTTGCGGCACCGACTGCCGGATGCTGAGGAGACTCGAACTCCAAGGGAATTCCCCTCTCAGCCTTGGTAATAAATTCCCCTATCGTGCGTCCTCTCATTCCTCCTGTACCAAACTCAAGATATTTGTAAAAACGATTGTTGAGTTCGTTCCAGGCTTCCTTCCCTACTAACTCCTCAATACTTGCTACCGCCCAGTCGGGAAGAAAATTACTGTTAATCCAAGCTTCAAGGTTAGCAATAGTAACCTCAAAGAGATTGCCATGCTCACCTGCAGATCTAATTTTATTTAGGATATTCATCGGAAGAAGTTTTCTACCTTTATAAAATCAAGACAGGAAGCAATCCTCTTCTATCTATGTTCTTGATAAATATCGAATTATAATTATAATAGTAATTATATACACAAATCGTATACGCTGAGTAGCGATTTAATCGTATTGGAAATTAGCGATTTAACGAATCCTAAAATCGAAAAATCATCTCATCCGGACGCGCATAACCGAGCTTTTCTCTTACCAATCGCTCAAGAGAATCTGGGTTGTTAAGCATTCGGTTAACATAATCTTCTTTAGCTTGAAATTCTTTACGTGCTAGCAACAAGCGTTGCTCATACTGAAGTTCGCGTACTTTAAAATTCTTATATTCGCGTGACGTCTGCATAAGCACCATAGCAATAGAAAAAATAATTAAACAAAGCGTACCTGAAAGAAGGATTAGAATGATTCTGGGTAATCTGAATATTTTCATCGCCAATTTACGTCTTGGGATTTTATTATAACATTTAAGATAGCGTATGAGAAGAAAAAAGCACATTGCTGTTATCTAATCATTTTTTTTTGATATATAGATTGTTAATCTATTTAATGCTTAATGTACCAGCGTTACTACAATCTGCGGGAGATGCCCTTTAATATCAGTCCCGATCCCAAGTTTCTTTTCCTGAGTGCGACCCATCAGGAAGCTCTGTCGCACTTACTATACGGGATTGAAGAGAAAAAAGGTTTTATTGTCCTAACGGGTGAAGTTGGGTGTGGCAAAACCACTATCTGTCGAAAATTACTTAATGAAATAGATACGGAGCGCTATGAAACTGCGCTTATTCTTAATCCTCGTTTAAGCGAAACAGAGCTTCTTAAAGCCATACTAATGGAGTTGGGAGAAACAGAAATGGCTCGCGAAAGCAGCCGAGTTGATCTTATTGATCATCTAAACCGCGTGCTCCTTGATCGCATCCATGCAGGAAAAGATATTGTCCTCATCATCGACGAATCACAAAATTTAGCGATTGAAACAATGGAACACTTGCGCCTGCTTTCCAATCTGGAAACAGACAAGCAAAAACTATTGCAGATCATTATGCTCGGGCAACCCGAGCTGAAAGAAAAATTGTCTCAGAACCGCTTAAGACAACTAAGGCAGAGAATCTTAGTTTATTATAATCTCGAATCGCTAAATTATGAAGATACGCAGCGATACATTCATCACCGATTAACACTCGCAGGGAGTGAAGGTCGTCCGCGATTTACTCATCCGGCTTTAAAGAAAGTTTATAATGCAAGTAAAGGCATTCCCAGAATGATTAATAATATATGTGACAAATCGTTACTTTCCTCCTATATCAGGTCTTCTGATGAAGTGACTTATTGGGACGTCAGGCGGGCATTAAAGGAGTTGCGTATAAAATGAGCCTTATTAATGAAGCCCTTAAAAAGGCCCAGCAGGTGCAGACTGAAAGTAAAGCGACATCCGCCGTCGCAACGCCAGCATCGTCTTCGCTCTCATCCACACCATCTGCAACAGGATCAGGACAATCAGATATCTTCAAAGTTCTCCTTGGGGTTATGATGTTCACGATCATTATTGCCAGTTTTATCGCATTTATCGTTATTAATATAATGGATAGGAATAGTGAGGGTGGACAGATTATTGTTGTGCCTCAACAACCTGTAAGCGTAACACCTGAACAGCAGTCTTCTCTGGCAAATGACATTGCCGGGGGTCAATCTCAGGCAACAGTGAGTGATAATACTGACAGCATAGCCCCCAACTCAATTAATTCATCCCAAAGTGATGTGTCTTCTAATACTAACGTTACAGCGCCTCATACAGGTGACACCCTTGCATCAACCCAATCGCCAGGGACTGATGGCGTTAATCCCCAGTTAATAACTTCAGTCGCGCCGTCATCATCTATCGATACCCAAGCTCAGAGCTCAATTCCAGTATCTATTACACGCCAATCGCTTTCAATTGATGGTGATCGAGATAAACCAAATCCCGCCAGTATAGTTTACGTAAAACAGATGCAAATCCGAGGTATACGAATTTCAGATCGAAATAGTAAGATTTTGATGGGGAATAAGGTATTTGGCGTAGATTCGATGATAAATAATGAGTTGAATTTAAGAGTTAAAGAGATTAAACCTAGAGAAGTAATATTAATTGACGATGACGGATTCATCTACTCCAAACAATTCTGAAGATCAGGCAAATTCACCTGACAACTCCGAATCAGGCGCTACAGAAAATAAGCCTAAAATTCGCCTTTCTTTAAAGAAGCCCTCACCAGAGGAAGAGGCAAACTCCGCTGAAGTAGAAGAGAAAAAAGAGACGAGTGATTCTCCACCGGCGCAGGAAGCTGAACAAGCTAAACCTAAAATGAGTCTGCGTCGAGAACCCGCTGATGATACAGGAGAAAAACAAGAGCAACCCAGCGAACCGCCTCCAGAAATCGCCTCCCCACCAGAACAGGAGCAAGTTACGGAAAAAGTATTAGTCCCCGATACTGAAGAGCCCCCCTCGCCACCATCTTCGGAAGATGTTTCGGCTGACCCATTAGTGCCAGAGATTGAAGAACCATCACCATCACCAGTTCCAGAAGAAAAGAAACTTTCTACTAAACCGCCAATTCCTCCTCCCCAGAAAATTAAATCTAAGGAAGAAGAACAAGAGCCCCAAAGTGATAACGTAAAACCACCCCCTCCACCACCCCCGAAAGTTAAAAAACCAGAGGCACCAAAAGTTGAAACTGCTGGAGAAAAAAAACCTAAATCCACTTCAAATACTGGGGCTTTTTTCAAAATTGCAGCAGCTTTTATCTTTGTCGCACTGCTATTTGTCGGGGCGATTTATCTCATCACTAAAGCCTTTACATCAGATACAACAGAACCTGCAGATGAAGAAGCAATAACCCAGGAAGTAACACCACCACCCGCTCCCACTTCATCGATCACAAAATTACCAAGTTCTATTAGTGATATTCAAAGCCCCTATACGGACCCCGATTCAGATTTTGGTGAAATCTATATGGATCCCAATTCTCCTTTTTCGGAACCCACTGATACCAAAGAACCAAGTCCAACAATTACGAGGAATGTTCGACCCAGTATTGCAAAAGATCCCAGTCCTTCTCAGCCACCAAGCAGTGGTGAACCGTTAACTGAAGATACAGCCCCGTCAGAGGTTAATTACTCGCCTCCACCCGTTGTTCATAAACCAACTCCCGATCCGGCAGTTGTCGATTTTTTGAATGGACTTGTTGTTCAGGGGGTAAAATCTAAAGGTAATCGCCACGCCGCACTTTTGAATGGTACCGTATATAATGTGAATTCCACCGTCAGTGATGAATTGGAAATAAGATTAATTGAAGTAGACGGCAGCGCTCGACATTTAATTTTTAAAGATAAAAACGGCGTACGTTACAGAAAACCCTATTGAGTTCTAATATTTTTTCCTAAGCCCGTTCCACCGATAATCCTGGGGGCATTTCCGATAGTGGAGCTATTTTTCCTATCCCCCTCTGGCCTTCACTTATACTCAATGAAGTCACCGACTGGGTAGTATCCAATATTTATGTAAATTTGGTTACTCGTTGGATTTTTAAGGTCAGCGAATAAAGTGCAAAACTTCATTCCGGACTGGATTATATTTTCGCTCAATGATGCAACAAGATTACTGGCATAGCCGCGACCGCGAAATTCTTTTGGTGTATAAACAAGATTAACACTCTTTCCGTTTGGCGAACTTCTTGCGATACCAGCCATAGAGACAATTTCTCCATCATTCCAGAGGTATAAATTACCTTCCTCGAGTGCATGGGACAATACCGCATGAGTGAGATCCGATGAATCACCGGATTTAATTTCACTGAAAAAAGCGTCAAACCAACTTCTGAGGATCTTCACATCCTTTAATTGAGCCCGCTGTATACTTCCCGCCACTTTCTCAGGGGGAATCACTTTGTCCAGCCGGTATATTCGCATTGTCCGCTGAATAGAGAGATCCACATCTGTTATCTCTTTCCAGATTTTGACAAATTCATGAGCTTCACTCAGTGGACCGACAATGCCGGGAATAGGTATGTTCAGGGTTTTTAGACGACTCGCTAAAAGAGCTATCGCACCGGCCCTGGCACGAGTTACTATTAAATTTCGGGGAGGGATATGTAAAGCGGCCGTTGCAATTTTAGATTTTACTATAACTGCCGCTAAGAATAAATTTTCCTGATAGTCATCCTTCTCTGCAAGACGAGATAGAATTCCAATAAATAGATTGTTTTCATCTTCGTATTCAAGGAGAAAACTTTTAATGCGTTCATAAAATCGCTGAGCTGAATCAAAAAGGATAAGTTCCATTTTAACGAATTACTATTGCTCATTGTAATTCCAAAGGCAGATTAAGCAGTCGTTTGTATTGTCTTGAAACAACTGCTTCCGACTCCTCGCTATTGAAATTGGATCCAATTATAAATTTTTCATCTACTTTGAAATTATCCACAAGCGCGCAATACTGTTTATTAATCATCAATCCCATAAAATTGCCGGTTTTAGCAAATACCAGATCACTGCGAGATGGCGAAAACTCACCGAAGAGTCGATTAAATAACCTGGTTTGCATCATTAGAAATCGATCATCACGGTGATCTAATTTAAAATCTGTTTCACCGAAGTAGCCTTCAACACTGCCGATTAATACCGCCTCGGAATATTTCAGTGGCTCTTTAGAGACTGAAAATGCATGAATCCCCAATTGTTCTCCGACTTGAGTTGAAACTGCAACGACAAGCAGTCGTGGATCAGCTGTTAGAAATCCTACTTGAAGAATCGACATCTGCTTATCACCGACATTTAAACTACCCGTAACGCTTGCCAAACCCGCTCCTTCATCCGAAAGACGAAAGGGAGTATCACGCGTATGAACTAGCGCGTACACGCTCTTACCATCCGAGATGAGTATAGATTTCGCATCGTATCGTCGACTGCGTAAACCAATGATGCCCCGCGATTCAGCATCAAAGCTAATTTGGACCCTGTTGGATTTGAATTCATTAAAAATACTATTAGGTGAGCGCGGCTGCAGTTGCCTGATTTCTTCTTGTATAAGCGTAGACTGCTCCGTCAGATTTGTTACTCCTTCAGCTAATTTTGTCGCTTGTTGTTGAATAACATCTTTTTCAACTCTTACCGTATCAATTTCAGCTTTCGCTGCTATCAGGTTTTGTTCGAGTAATTTATTTTCCGTCTCTTGAATTTTGAGTTCAGTAATTACTTTCTGCTTTTCACGCTCAACATTAATTCGCTCTTCAATTGCAGACTGCAATTCTCTCTCTTGCTGTGCAAGTTCCTGCTCGCGAGATTGAAGCTGTTTTTGTAATAGTTTGGCCCGCTCTTTGTTGGCACCTGCTTGTTCCCGCGTTATTGAAAGATTCTCTAATAGAGCAGCACGTTCTTTATCTGTTGTTATTAACTGCTCACTTTTTTCTTTATACCGTTGAGTGAGATCTTCTTTTTCTGATTCCAGGCGAGTTGTAATTTCTTCTCTCTCATTCAAATCATCCCGCGTATCTCGCAGTAGGTCTTCGAGGGTATCTTTGTCTGTTTCCAGTTCTTCAATTTCTCTTCGGTTCTCATTCTCTTCTGTTTCCAATGAATATTTCAATACATCTATAAGATCTTGACCTATATTGTCTTGCAATTCTTCACTCTCTAATTCTGGAACGAGAATATCCTCTTTGGGCGAATCAAAACGAGCCAAAGCTAATAAACTTATAAGAAGAAAATCACAAACTATCAGTAGTAACGCTCGATTCATTAACCGTATTCTCTACATTTATGATTATTGTCCTACGCAAAGGACGAACGTGAAATACTTTTAAAATAGCAACAAAGATAATGCCGAATAGTGTGGAGGCATAGGCGGCAATCAGACTGGCCTGGACAATGTCCATAGCGAGTAAAATAAGTGATAATACGGTGCCTCCCAGTCCAATGTAAAGTCCGAGGTCAAAAAGGTTATCTTCGTTATCGAGAAGGTTTAACATTAGCTGTGGTGATGCATCCAGCTTCTTAATTTCAGAAACTTTAATTATCCCCACAACATAGATGATGAGCTGAACGAGAAAGAAAATAATGAGTATAAGTATGGTGATTTGGTCTAACATGGCTGATCCGATATTTTTTGATTTTAAGGATTCTATTGTATTAGCAAATTCGAACACTAATCGCAACTTTGCTTTGGGTTCAGGTCCAATATCTAAAAGAGATGGCTCAATGAGGACCCATATAGTAGCGGAAAAAAATAAAGCAATTATAGTATTTCGTAGTATCAGCAAGGGCTCGAGTCTACTCGAGCCCGAATTACGTGCATTCGTTTCAAATAAACTGCTTACTCCAAGCGCGAGCGCGAATCCGGAGATGAGGATAACGACAAGTTTAATATTAATTGCTGCTTGTGGATGCTGATGAGTAAAACTCAGGAGAGGTGCCTGTCTCACCCAGGCAATGGGTTTATCAATCCATTGCACAAACGCCGGTGGGCGGTATAAGGGTTTACGAGATTGCATAAGGCTTATGATTGCACCACGCCCCAACGGTAATGCATATAGCATGTCCCCTATCCTTTCTTTATCTTGATCAGAAATATAGGCTGCCACACCGGAGGGATCTTTAGACAATAAAATCATCGCGTAGAGTTGAGGTGTCCTATTGGGAAATCGGCGGAAAACATCTGCCGTACTCGCTACCGCGTCGAGATCGGTAAAGAGTCGCGTCAAGGAAGTGAGTTGCAACCAATTAAAACGTTTACCTAAAGTCAGCATGTTTAGATAAAAAGATTCCAGTGTTTCACTCTCACCCTCCAATCCATTTTGTATCGCTAAATCAATGACGGGGTTTAGTATGCGAAGAAATTCAGATGAAAAGTGCCCGCCCTGTACGAGAAGAGCGTTCATAAAAATAGTCGCATCTAAAGGTTGACCAGCTGGGCTGCTGACAGGCATAAAGTGCGTATAGCTAGTTAAGTCACGCGTGGATAATAGGGAGTGAACTGAAGAGTTATTGCTAAACTTCAGATAACTTAATAGGGCTTCTCGGCTCCTTCGAGGGATTAGTAACTTCAGTGTTTTTAATTTATTATTCTCACCCGGGCTAGAACCAATCATCTGCAGAAACTGTTCAAAATAAGGTGCTGGACCGCCGGAGAGCCGGTATAGAGGATTAGACTTCAGTAATTCATCGAGTCTGGATTGTGCCTTATCGGAACCGGGAAGATGCTCATCCGCTGACCAAAGGAGCGCTGCAGGTCCAACTTCACCGGCATTGAGAAAACTGTCCGCAAGGTCTTTTATATTCTCGGATTCCCGCCCCGCCTCAACGAGAATTCCGGGAGCCATGGCTTTAAAATGGACAGGAATCCCCGCTCCGAATAAGGCGAGTAATGAAGCCAAGATAAAAAAAAGCAGGCATTCCAACAGCGAGGAAAGTCTAATCATTTCTTGATAAGTTTATCTTATTTTATCCGCCTGGCAAATCCTCATTAAATCATAAAAACCATACGCTACATCGCTTAATAAATTGCATCGGAAAACAGCGGTTTTAAAGTTGAAATCAAATTTACCAGGATTAAGTTTAAAAACAAAATGATTTTACGCGTCACAAAATATGGGGAGCCAATCCTCCTGAAAAAAGGAGATACAGTTAAACTATTTAATAAAGAATTAGAAAAATTAGCATCTGATATGATTGAAACGATGTACGCTAAGGAAGGGGTGGGGTTGGCTGCGCAGCAGGTAGATGAAGATAAAATGATTTGCGTTGTGGACCTTCGGTTTCCTCCTGACGATGAACGCGCTAATGAGTCTTTTACTTTTGACGATAAATCTCCCCCTCTCGAGCTAATTATGCCCCTCGTTCTGGTAAATCCGGTGATTACCACTTTTCCGGGTGAAAGCAGCGTCTATGAAGAAGGGTGTTTATCGTTTCCAGAAATTAAAGGAGATGTAATTCGACCAAATAATATAGAAATGACATTTCAAGATTTAAAAGGAGGGTACCATAAAATTCAAAGTAGCAGTTTTCTCGGACGGGTAATACAACACGAAGTAGATCATTTAAATGGAATTTTATTTATTGATCGAATGGAAAAAGAAACCTTGGATGCGATAAAACCTGAACTTAAGAAATTAAAACGACAAAGCCGTGATTTCCTAAATCAAGAAAAAAGTATGGCTTAGTCAGTTCATTATTCCCTCAATGCAGTTGAGTTTAATCAAACTCAAGAAGGGAAATACATGGAAAGTTCAACGCTTTAAAGCGATAGAGAGATTTCGGGATGGATCGCTCGTGCGATCGCATCCATGGCAATTAATATTCGCGAACCTGAAGAAGAAAGAAGATCTTTGTCCATCGCGATGATATGATGATTGAGCACCGCAGCACTATTTTTCCAAACTGAATGATGCGCAAGATTATCAATATTACCTTCCCTTTTGTTGAGCGCAATAGCCTCTAAAGATAAAGCTAAGATAATGACATCCGGATTAGTTTCAGCCATCAATCCCTGGGATAATGGTGATGCCAGATTTGATACTTCATCGGCAATATCAGTCGCCTGACAAAGGGTTACAAACTCCTTAACCCACAGATTACTCCGGGCAATTACCAACTGGTCCAAATCGTAAAGAAATATTACACGAACAGGTTCACGTTTTTTTAAAACTGAAATTCTATCAATAATTAAATCACGTTTGTTTTGTATCTTCATTACTAATTGCATGGCCGCGTTTGGCTGCCCGAGCAACTTACCTACGATTAGCATATCCTGCATAATTACATCCAGGTGGGTCTGCTTCATCGCGATGGCAACTAATCCTAAATCAGCCATCTGCTTGTATTGTGCCGGGGAGCTAAACAGATCGCCCAAAATCAGATCTGGTTTGTATTGAAGAATGCTCTCAATATCGGGATCTACACGGTCTCCAATTTTGGGCAAATTGCGTGCTCCTTTTGGATAATTACAGTTGAGCGTATTTGCTACCAAATACTTTGAGGCGTTAATCGCGTATATTATTTCGGTAATACTTGGAGCTAAAGAAATGACGCGTTGGGGCGGACCCGGTAGATTAATCTTACGCTTATAGCCATCAGTATGGGTATATGGATAATCGCCATGAAGTAAGCTACTCTTTTCTCCCATTGTAGAGCGCTTTATTTTAAAGGGTTTTGGTAAGATCACTAATAGAAGACAACCAAAGACACAACCTATTAGATAATATTGTAATCTTTTATCGATTTTCGCATTAGCACATTTTAATGACCACATATCATTTACCGCCACCTATGTTTGTTATCCAGTCGATCTCGCCATAAATCTTTCGGCCTAAAACCCGATGGAATTAATTTGAATCGGATCTATATGCCGCTGTTATCACAAGGTAATTCTCAGCCCATTGCGGCAACTTTGCTTGTTCTTCTACACTCAATGAGCGAACGATTTTCCCCGGCACGCCAAGCACCATTGACCCCGGTGGTATGACCATACCTTGCGTAACCAGTGTGTGCGCGCCAATTATCGAATTATGTCCCACGACAGCACCATCAAGAATTGTAGCATGCATTCCAATGAGACACTCGTTTTCAACGGTACAGGCATGCAACATGGCTAAATGACCGATAGTAACGTATCGGCCAATAATTACCGGTATATTTTCGGCCATATGAATGACCGTTCCATCTTGAACATTGCTGCATTCGCCAATCTCAATATAATTAATGTCTCCTCTTAAGACACATTGTGGCCATATGCTTACACGCTGGCCAATACGTACATCCCCTATTATTACCGCTTCAGGTGCAATATAAGCGGTGGGTGCAATAGCAGGATTTTGCGTAAGATGTTTTTTAAGGCATTCTTCGTATGACATGACTAATATCTCTAAAAAGAATTATCTTTTTATCGTTTGTGTGTATCGATAGGTGTTTAATTAAAGTTTTCTCAGCATTAAAACCCAGATATTAATCAATTCTCAAAATATTTTTTGACTGCATGCTCCAGTTCGTTATCGGGAACTTCACTTTCAGACCCTGTCGAAAGATCGCGTATCTTAACTCTATTTGCGGTGACTTCTTCAGCGCCATATATTAGTGCTAACCGTGCGCCTGACTGATCGGCAAGTTTGAATTGCTTACCGTAGCTAATGTTTTTAAATGAATAATCTACAGCGTATCCTCGTTCACGCAAAAAGCTGATCGATGCAAGCGCTTTTTCTCTTTCGACTTCCCCACCGATAATTATATAGATACCGGATGTCGTATCCACTTGGGTAAGTAATTCTTTTTCTATGAGAAAGTCAGTTAAGGTAACATCTCCCATTCCGAACCCGGTCGCTGATAATTCTGGGCCTCCAAGTTTTTTAACCAAGTGGTCGTAACGACCTCCTCCTGCTAGAGATCTCGATTTACCAGATTTTTCAAATGCTTCAAAAACAAACCCAGTGTAATAAGCCAACCCTCGAACAATACCAAAGTCTATTTGGATATAAGAGGTCAGTTGGAGTGCATTAAGATAATCGAAGAGTTTTTTCCACTCGCCCAATCGTGCTTCAATTTTATCTCTGTTCTCATCAACAAGAGATTGAGATAGAATAAATGAACGAAAGTCTTCCAATGTTCGAACCCCGACTAAGGTTTCGATTTTCTTGAAAATTTCTTCAGTGGCCTCACCAAAATACGTCTTAAGTTTTTTCAGTGATTGTTCTTTATCTTCGCGCTCAATTTTATCAATAATCGATAAAACTTCAATTGCCTGTTTTCCATCAATACCGAGATGCGCAAGGAAATCTATCCAGATATTTCGATCACTGAGTCGAATTACAAAATCATCAGACCCCAATCCGAATATTGTAAGCGCTCGGATACATAAAGCTATAAGTTCTGCATCGGCGCTCGCATCCGCTTCCCCAAAAATATCGGCATTAAATTGATAATGAGAACGTAAACGCCCTTTTTGTGGTCGCTCGTAGCGAAAGTTTTCTCCGATGCAAAACCACTTGACCGGCTTTTTCAGGCTCGCGGCACGGGAGCCAATCAAACGCGCCAAAGAGGGCGTTAGTTCAGGCCTTAGAGCAACATCGCGCCCCCCCTTGTCAGTAAAATTAAAGAGTTGCCCGACGATTTCCTCCCCACTCTTCTCAATATAAAGATCCAGTGGCTCGAGGATAGGCACATCATATTCAGAAAAGCTGTGACTTCGAGCAGCCTTTTTCCAGAGCTTAAAAATATGATTACGAACTGCGCATTGCTCGGGGTAAAAGTCGCGAAATCCCGGTAGACTTTCGAACATACGGAATTTTCCATCCATCCGTTACCGCTCTGCGGCGCGGAGTGATTTTAACGAAGATTTTCGAGGTTGATGCTTTTGAGCTCTGCCTTGAGCTCTTTTCCAGCTTTAAACTTAATTACCGCACGATCGGGAATAATTACATCCGTTTCAGGTTTATTTGGATTTCTTCCAATTCGTGACTTGCGTTTCTGCACCTCGAAAACACCGAAATTCCGTAATTCCACATTCCTCCCTTTTGCGAGAGCGGTTGCAATTGTATCCAACGTCTGCTGCACTACATCACGTACTTCTTTTTGAGGAAATCCCGTTTTATCGTAGATAGAAAGTACGATGTCTCTTTTTGTTAAATTGCCTGGCATTGTGGATACTTTTTTGAGGCCGAGAGTTGATATTCCAGTAAAAGTTATTAAGTATCTGATACTTCTGTAAACTCAGTTAAATATGTCAACCCATAAATAATGAGCGAAAAGGACCCAAAAAATCCATTGGAGGAGTTACAAAATCAACTTCAGGATGCAATGCGTAATCCTCAAGTCATATCAGCTTTCAAAAAATTCAGTGAGGCTCCTCCTCCTCAAAATAAAGAAGAGGGTGAAGCGTCGCCTCCTCCGGAGAGTGAAGACTCAGATCAAAAAATATTGCAGCGCATACATGAGTTTAATCTCAAGCCGCGTGAAATCAGGGATTATTTGAATCGATTTGTCGTTAAACAGGAAGAGGCAAAAAAAGTGCTTTCGGTCGCTATTTGTGACCATTTCAACCACGTCCGGCAATGCATCGAAAATCCCGATCTGGCGGAAAAGGAATATCAAAAGCAAAATATTATACTCTTAGGGCCTACCGGAGTCGGTAAAACTTACCTCATGCGCTGCATCGCCAAGTTGATTGGCGTTCCTTTTGTTAAAGCTGATGCGACAAAATTTTCCGAAACTGGTTATGTCGGACACGATGTGGAAGATCTGGTCCGTGATCTAGTTAAAGTCGGACATGGAAATATTGAACTCGCTCAGTACGGTATCATATACATTGATGAGATTGATAAGATTGCATCCGCAAGCAGTATTCAAGGGCGCGATGTTTCAGGTCGTGGAGTGCAGATCAATCTTTTAAAGCTGATGGAGGAGACTGATGTGAGCCTCTTTAGTCCCACCGATATGATGGCTCAAATGCAAGCGATGATGGAAGTCTCGCGGGGCGGTAAGGCGGGTAAAAAAAGTATCAATACACGCCATATACTTTTTATTGTCAGTGGTGCATTTGAGAAATTAGGAGAAGCAGTTAAAAAACGCGCCGAAAGTAATCAAATCGGGTTTGCCTCAAACCGGGATGCCTTGGAAAAATCCACTTTTGATTATCTCACACAAGTGGAAACAACGGATTTTATAAAATATGGCTTCGAACCTGAATTTATTGGCAGACTACCCGTACGGGTAGCCTGTCAGATACTTGGAATGGAAGACTTAGTGATGATTCTCTCGGGTTCTGAAGGCAGTATACTTGAACAGTATAAAAGTGACTTTGGAGGCTATCTCATTGACTTCAAAGTTACTCCTGAAGCTATCGAGGAAATAGCCCGTCGCGCGATGCATGAGCAGACTGGCGCCCGTGGTCTAATGACCGTTCTTGAAAAAGTATTTCGCAATTATAAATTTGAATTACCCTCTACCGCAGTTAAAACATTTGAGGTAACTTCCGATACTATTTCTCACCCGGAAGAAAATTTAAATAAAGTTCTTAAGGATAACCTGCATGCCCAGCGTGAAGTACTGCGCAAAGACATTGAGGATTTCTCCGATCGCTTTACGAAAGAACATGGGTTAAAACTTGAATTTGATGACGAAGCCTGTGAAGCACTCATCGCTGCAGCTACCGATCTTGATAAAACGATCCGCGCCATCTGTGAGGAGAAATTTCATGACTTTCAACATGGCCTTAAAATAATTTCTCGCAATACTCATACTGAAAAATTCTCAATCACAAAAGCAATTGTTGAAAATCCAGACAAGGAACTTTCGCGTATGGTAGTGGAAAGCTTTCGCGATGAAGATAAAACCTAGCGGACAAGCAATCTTCATCTCAATGTAATTATTTAGTTCTTCGCAGGGCCATCAAGAGTGCTAATCAGTGAATCCATAACTGCGATGGCAATAAATTACTTTACCTCATTTATTCTCAATAACAAAGATGCCCAAAGGGCCTGACATCAAACAGATGTTTGCCGGTATAGCCGGGCGGTATGATTTAGCCAATCACCTCCTCAGCTTAGGCATCGATTATTATTGGCGACGCAGACTGGTTAGAGAGGTTAAAGCGAGTCGCCCTAAGTCAGTCGTGGATCTTGCTACTGGTAGCGGTGATGTCGCTTTTGCCTTAAAAAAAGAATTAGATCATAGCGTAAAGATAAAAGGTATCGATTTCTGTGAGCCAATGCTCGCAAAGGCAAACGAAAAGAAATCTCAAAATAAAGATTTTCAAGATATAGAATTTATTCTGGGAGACGTACTTCATCTACCATTAGCGGATAATAGCGTTGACGCGCTGACAATCGCATTTGGATTTCGCAACCTCGAAGATCGGGCTAAAGGGCTGAGAGAAATGAGAAGGGTTTTGAGTAAACCCAATGGCGTATTACTTATTCTTGAATTTACTCAAACACACCCTTGGTTTCGTCCTCTATACTCAATATATTTAAAATATATTCTTCCAATCTTAGCTTATTTAATCACGGGTGAATCGAAAGCCTACCACTACCTGGCAGGGAGTATTGAATCTTTTCCCACTAAGAAATTAATTAGCGAACAGATTGCTGAAGCGGGTTTTAAGAATATAAAATCACAGTCACTTTCTTTTTCCATTGTCGCTATCCATCGAGCTGAAACTTAAGCTAAATTAATTTATATCGGCACATAAAACGCGATCGTAGTTAAGAGATCACAACCCATGAAACCCAATGGGAACTAAAATTCTCGATGACATTTAATTATTCAAGGTTATCTAATCTTCACCTTAAACGACCCATCCTTATCTATGACGGTGAATGCGAATTCTGCAGGAGATGGATCGCTAGATGGCGGGTTAAAACTGATGATATTGTTGAATTTCAGCCATTTCAGGATCTAGACAATCGTTTTTCCGAAATTCCCCGCGAACATTTCGAAGAGGCGATACACTTTATCGATACTGAGGGACAGGTTTTCTTTGGCGCGAAAGCCATATTTAAATTTAAGCAATACTCAGCGCAAAAACCGTGGGGTTATTGGTTATACCGCAAACTACCACTGTTTGCCAGATGTTCGGAAGCGGCATACCGGATGGTTTCAAGAAAACGCTATTTCTTTTCTTTTTGGTCACGGCTTATGTGGGGAAGAACCCTTGAGCCGTCAACTTACAAATTCTCAAGTTGGTTGTTTACTAAAGCCCTAGGTGTAATCGGCATGATTGCGATTATTTCATTTTGGGTCCAGGCAAATGGCCTGATTGAAAGCGAGGGTATCCTACCCTTACCCAGGTTTATTGAAGGAGTTGAGGAATACTTAAAAAGTATTAATTTAGAGGGTAGTAAATTATTATATTTACCCACTCTATTCTGGTTTAATCAAAGTGACGTTGCGATTCATACCCTTTTTTCTGCCGGGTTGATTGCCTCCGTTTGTCTTACGCTTGGTTTATGCCCTGCTCTGGCTACATTTTTATTTTGGCTATTTTACCTCTCTCTTGTCATAGCCGGGCAGGTTTTTCTTAGCTTCCAGTGGGACATCCTGCTTCTGGAAATGAGTTTTCTAACCATCTTCTTCAGTAGTTGGAAAATGAGAGACAGACTGCGATTTCACTCTGACCCCTCCCGTCTCGCACGATTGTTGATCTGGCTACTCCTATTTCGTCTCTATTTTGAATCCGGTATTGTTAAATTTCAAAGTTTCGGATTAGGTGAGATAAATACCTGGCGCGACTTAACTGCTCTCAATTATCACTATTGGAGTCAACCGCTGCCGACATGGACAAGCTGGTATTTTCACCACCTCCCCACATGGTTTCATCAGTTTTCACTCTACCTGCTATATACCGTAGAATTAGGGCTACCTTTTTTAATTTTAGGACCACGCCGAATTCGCAACCTTGGATTCTTGGGAATGGTCTTGTTGCAAGTCGCAATAATCCTGACCGGTAATTATGGGTTTTTTAATATATTAACGATCATCTTGTGCATACCCCTGATTGATGATCAGAGCCTTCCTCATATTTTGCGTACTAAAATTAGGACATCCCGCGAAGAAAATAATCCACGGCTTTGGGTTCGCAATGCCCACTTGGTCATGCTCGTTCCAATTGCATTAATTTATATCTGTGTAAGCAGTTTTCAATTGCTTCAAAGCTGCGAAGACTCACGTAAATCCAGTGCGACGAGAAAATGGATGCAAGAACATGAAAAACTACGTGACACCTATTTCTGGATCAGTCGATTTCATACGATTAATGCATATGGCTTATTCAGGGTCATGACGATGACACGACCGGAAATTGTAATCTCAGGCAGTGATACCGGTCTCGATTGGAAAGAATACCACTTTAAATATAAACCCGGTAATCCACAGCGTAGACCCTCATTCTGCCTGCCTTATATGCCTAGACTTGATTGGCAAATGTGGTTCGCAGGTTTATCTTATGAAAGATCACATACCCTTCCTCAATGGTTTGGCCGATTTCTCGAGGAATTGCTTAAAGGAAACGCTGCGGTAACTAATCTTATCGACACCAATCCCTTTCCTGAAAACCCGCCACGTTTTTTCCGTATTCAACTCTATCATTATACCTTTGCGGATCCTTCCATGCGGGCAGAAGATGACCGTTGGTGGGATGCCGTGCTCCTCGACAATTATACAATCGAGGGACAAATAAATGAACCTTCGAGCTCATGATATTTTTATTTTCAATTCCACAATCCCTAAGAAATGAAGCAGCGGGATAAGAAATAAAATGAGAATTGCCAATTTAGAGAATGCAGTAATTATAGGATTAGGACTTACGATTGAATGCTGATTAAAAATCATGAATAAAGCTGTCGTAAATACACTGAGAAGGACCTTATGGCTCTTACCCATTCCTTTAATCTGGATTTTGCTCTCTCACATGGGAGCACTGAGCTTTTTTGAAAATAAAGCCATGGATTGGCGCTTTCGCCAGCGGGGAGAAATAGACGCTCCAGTTAAACTAATTTATGTCGACCTCGATGCTGAATCCTTTCGTGATTACCTTGGCGAGAGACCGTGGCCACGCAGTGAATTTGGAAAAATTTCCGAAATTTTATTCGTCCTCGGCAAGGTTAAGGCAATTGGCTTTGACTTGGTATTATCAAAATTTAATGCCTCCATTCTTGTCCCACAGGAATATGTAGATCAGGATGTCGAAGAGTTTGCACGTGTCACCAATAGAAACCCGAATATAATTCTCGCGACCGCTTATTCCCAGGGCGATGACATGCCGCTAATTTATAAGGGTGAAACGGATCTGGAAAACTTTGATTTTCCAGAGACCCCTCATCCTCGATTTATCCAACGCAATGGCATTAACCAAATGGGACTGATAGGTTACGATCAGGAAATCAGTGATGGCATTACCCCGCGGTGGGTACCGATGTTTTCCGAGGCTTCTAAATATGGATTAAATTTTACCTATTACCAAATCGCCTTACAAATGGCGCGCGTCTCATACGGACTGCCTCCCGAAGCTATCAAACGTAGTGAAGACAAAATTGAATTAGTAGATTCCAATGGATTAGCACTTTTAAGTATTCCCTTGTGGGGCAACAAATGCTGGAAATTAACTGGTTTTCAAAATTTAATTCACCTAAAAATCCACGCTACAGTATGTACCAAGTCGCCACCGCCTATGCTTTTTACACGGAAGGGGATGAAGAACAACAGGCACAGGCAGATGAGTTTTTCCGTGAATTTAATGACGCCATTGTATTCATCGGCCCGACCGACCCCCTCCTTCAGGACCTTGCTCCCAGCCCAATGGACGATTATCCCGTTCCCAAAGTCGGAGTTCATGGCAATGTTCTTAAAACTATTTTTTCCGGTATATATATTGGGCGTATCCCCGACTGGTCGAAATACCTCATCACAATCGCGCTCACCATTGTCGTAGCCTTGATGGCAACCAGTACCGGGCAGCATAGTAGACTGCTGAAAATGGCGAGCGGAATGATTCTTTTCGGCTATATCTTTATCTTATTCTGGTATTTTTCAAATTTACATATTGTCTTACCCCTTATCGCCCCGGTTGGAGCCGCGCTTTCAACAAGTTTGATCGGCACTTTTGTCCAATTGATTATTGAAGAAAAGCAAAAAGGCCGGATCAAGGATCTATTTGGTACTTATGTATCTCCAGAAGTGGTCCATCAAATGATTGAGTCGGAAGAGGAACCTCAATTGGGCGGACGTGAGGAGACAATAACTGCTTTTTTCAGTGATATTCAGAGCTTTTCCTCTTTTTCCGAGTACCTGACTCCCGAAAGGCTTGTAGACCTCATGAATGAATACCTCACGGCGATGACTGACATTGTTCAGGAGGAAGGTGGGTCGCTCGACAAGTATATCGGTGACGCTATGGTCGCAATGTTTGGTGCTCCCCTCCCGATGGAAGATCACGCCAACAGGGCCTGTATTGCTACCCAGCGGATGCAGCTTCGCCAGGCCGAGTTGCGCGAAAAATGGAAATCAGAAGGGGACAAATGGCCTGAAATTGTCTTCACCATGCAATCCCGTATCGGGCTCAATACCGGTCTAATGCTTATAGGTAATATGGGATCAGAAACACGTTTTAATTTCACGATGATGGGTGACGCCGTTAATCTTGCGTCCCGATGTGAAAGTGGTGCCAAAAGCTATGGCGTTTTCACAATGATCACCGAAGACACGATGAAGATGGCCGAAGAGCAAGGAGATGGTTGCGTATACCGATTTCTCGACCGTATAATTGTTAAAGGCAGGCAACAACCGGTCGGTGTATACGAGGTCGTCGGTTTTAAAAAGGACCTCACTCAAAAAACATATGATTGCCTTGATATATTCGACACGGCGATAAATAAATATCTCGATCAGGACTTCGATAAAGCGATTGAATTGTTTGGAAAATCATCGGAGATAGAACCCAATATGCCAAATATCACGCCAGGCGTTAGTACTAATCCTTCACTTATCATGAAAACACGCTGCCTTTTGTTAAAACTATCACCCCCTGGTGATAACTGGGACGGTGTTTATACGATGACGTCGAAGTAGTTTGATTCCCGTAGGGACCCCCTTCGATTTTAACGCGCTATGTCAGATTGATTGAGCACTTTTAATTGGTGTGTTTCGAGAGTGTTTTTTGCAATTTCGTTGTCCTCTAAATGCATCGCAAGGGCTGATGATAAAGGGATAGATGTAATGAATGTTTAATTCTGCTTCGACAAGTGCATACAATACATCCCTCAGCTTTGACGCGTCATCAATCTCTACTGCTATCATCTCACTGGATGTAAAAGAATACCCGTTCTCCTTTAGCATATCACGAGCATCACCAGGGTAATTGACTATGATTCGTATGATCGTGCTATCTGTCGTGTCCTGGGTCGTTAAGGCCACGACTTGAATATTGTGAAAGCTAAGCAGGCGTATGAGCTCGTTTAATCGCCCTACCTTGTTGTCGGCGAATATCGAGAATTGTTTTATTGTTTCGTTTCGCGATGATTTGATGAACGCAGCAGCCATAAGCATTATTTTCTGTAATTGAACATAAAAGCTTTACATAATTGTTTAATTGATTAATCAATCAATTAAATATGAATGTTCGGCAGAAGCAGCGAGAACACACTTGTGAGATGATTCTCAATGGCGCGGAAGAAACATTTTTAAACCAGGGGTATTCAGGCGCCTCAATGAAACACATTGCAAAGGCCTCTGGTGTTACACAAAGCCTTATCCATCATTATTATAATAACAAGGCGGGTTTATGGTCGGCCGTGCGAAAACGCTGCTTTCAAAAGATTTTTGAATCCTTGCGCCCTGGTTTGAGTGCTGCCGCTCGCGGAAATGAATTTCTCAATGAGTTCACGCACAACTATTATCAATACCTCAGGGATGCTCCAGAATTTATGCAACTGCTTGCCTGGATCATCGCTGAAAAGGGAACACCTCCCGAAGAATCCGCAGGTAAATCAGAACAGATCATGCAGGTCATTGAGCGAGAGCAGAAGAATGGCAATATTCGCGATGATATACCGGCGGAAATCATCCTCAGTCTCGTATGGTCATTAGTTGAGGGTTGGCATATGGGCCGACAACAATACGCCCATCGCCTGGGAAAAGATTTAAATAACAAAAATTGGGATAATCTCTACCTTGATGGATTAAAAAAAATTCTAGTCTCGAGCTTTAAAAAAGTAATCAACGAATAGGGTAATAGATAGACGTGCCTAATGACGCTATTTTAAATGAAAAGAGTATCTGATAAACATTGATCGCAGAATATCAATTAACAGATCCTGTGCCTCTTAATTAAGAGGCAGATTCATCTATGTAAGTTTGGGATAAGAGCATCTGTTAACAAATAGATGTAATAAAACACATAGGTTTTGTTAAAATTTTATAAATTTCTATGTATTAACATCTTATGATTGAATAACAGGGGAAAACAATTAAAATGTCCTATCATTAAAAATGGGTGACACTCTTAACTAGTACCTGTGATGTGCCAATAAATTTTAACATCGTCAAAAAATCCAAATGGACAAAATTAATATTCGAAGAATCCTTCTTCTTATCGCCTTATTTTTATGCATTATTAAATACTTTAACGGTAATGCAATAGGACAGGTAATTGATGTGGAAACTACAGAAATTATTCACATTGTATGCCCGGACGAAAATTATGATGAACAGAGACTAGCTGTGATTAATGAAGTTCACGAGGAACACGGGATAAAACATTAAGAACAGATAGAACTTCGCAGTCATAGCAGAGACCGCACCGGAGATAATATCCAGGGTGACAGGTGACCGGACGACAGGTAAGCAAATGATCGTTTTTGCCGAAAGGTTATCGAAAAAAATCGGACTGGGTAATCGGCAATCGACTCCGTGGAGGGAAACACTGGGATGTTATGAGAAAACGAACCTGGTGTGTGTATCGAATGGCTGCCCGGCTAGGATTCGAACCTAGACAAACAGAGTCAGAGTCTGTCGTGCTACCATTACACCACCAGGCATAAAGCGATAAAGAGCTCCCATAAAATCCGGTGTTTTATAATATTCAACATTCTTTTTCGGGCAACCGTAATAGGGTTAATTGAAAATGGAGCCGGCTGCCAGATTCGAACTGGCGACCGTCCGCTTACAAGGCGGATGCTCTACCGAACTGAGCTAAGCCGGCCACTAGATCTAATGAAGCTGTTATAAGGAGCTCAGATTATGAACAGAATGATTGGAAAGTTGCCTTAATCTCACCTATAAAGCGAGTTAATTTTATATATTGTGTATTCCACTATAGCTTTGATCATTAAAGCGTATCACAATTAAATAATTCAAAATTAATCTTGGCATTACTGCCTCGGACGGGCAATTTTCAAATTTTTATTTATTGATGGTGGGATACCCAAGCGGCCAAAGGGGGCAGACTGTAAATCTGCTGCGTTATAGCTTCACAGGTTCGAATCCTGTTCCCACCACCAATTTAATGATCACTTGGCAATTAATATCCATTAATCTTAAAAGACATTAGCAGCGAACAGAGTGGAAAATATTTAACTATGAATTTTCACCCCATTCCCGCGCTCCGAAGCGATCGAAAGACAGGAAATGATAATCAATTCTTGAACCATTTAGGATTTTCTTTTATTAATGTCTATAGGAAGTTATTATTAGATAAGTAATATGACATTCTATATTATAATTACCCGCTCAAATGGATCCGAACTAGCTGCAGCCGTATACAGCAGCAGGAAAAAAGCTGAAGCATACATAAGCGATACGAATATGGCCGATTCCAGAATTGAGCCGTATGAAGTTCCAGCGGGTGAGACATTCAGCACTGTAATGATGTATGCCGCTCATAAAACGAATGAAGGTGGGGCGAGTGAAATAATTGGATATTATTTTAATATATATGACGCTGAAAGCGCCATGAATAACAATGGGTTTGTTGAACGCCTACCGATAGATAAAGTAGAAGAAGAAATGGCGGGGGACTCAACCGAATCAGAAGAAGGCTTTCAATCCTTTAAACTGGAAGGGAGAAAAGCACCTCCCCCGAAAGTACAAGCTACTGTTTCCGACAAACTGCGCAATACGGTGCAAACGGTACAAAGCACGAGATACGATTGGTATCTTCTTGCAGCAGTTATAATTTTAATTATCGCGGGAAATATTGTATATCATGTTTATTACTATAACCGGTTTGAATTTGCTGAAAACGTTCCAAGAGTAAAATGGCTACCTGAAACTGCAAAAAATGTATCTTACTATAAAGATCGCCAAGCCGATGTATACGAATTTACTATAAGTGAGGACGGTTTTTTAAAGTGGTCGACAGCAAAGAGATTGGATGTAAAAAAAA
This sequence comes from Opitutales bacterium, assembly GCA_963692525.1. Taxonomy (GTDB): domain Bacteria; phylum Verrucomicrobiota; class Verrucomicrobiia; order Opitutales; family PNEW01; genus PNEW01. The sequence continues at coordinate 2,409,710 of OY829953.1, read as the reverse complement.
TCGAGGGTGACCCTGTTAATATTCCCAGATACCGTTTTTACGCCGACGTCCCGATCGAGGGTTTAGAAAACATGACGGAAGAAGAACAATACGAACTGTGGATTTCTTTGACTAAGACGACTATTAATGCCGGGTACGTTTTTGAAACTAAATCGAGTGAAAATGAAAAAGGTAATGCGGGAGGCTATGATTCAGATACTGGAAGAGCTTATTTTAGATCTATTTAAAGTAAGTTCGACTCATTCAGTTCTATTCACTCCAGCCTCGCTGATTATACCCCTTTCCCACATCAGATATTATCTGGTCTAGCGTAAATTAAAATCTTTACTATTTGATGCGTGTGGGCACGCATCACTCTATCGCTTAATTGACGGTGGTTTCTAATACGATTAAAAAAATATCCGCCCCCTCTTCATTGATAAAACCGGTACTGATACTTTGAGTGGGTTGAGAAGTATTATCAGATTTAAAATTGTTCTGTGAAATTAATGTGTCAAACCCTGGCTTAGATGAACTTCCCGGCGCAACGATTACTGATGCTCCGTTGCTTTGTCGGAGATTACCACCGGTTAATCTTAAACCAGGATTAGGTGCATTAACCGTAAAGGAACCCTCACCTATCATAAGGTAAGGGGAAGCATTTTCTACTGCATCAATTTCACCCACCGTTAAGCGCACGGCAATAGGAACATTACGGGCGTCAATCCCCACTTTACCTTTTGAAGCGGAAAACCGTGTATTGGCACATAGTATACCGCCCATGCTTAATGAGTTCACAACTTCGAGTAAAGAAACATCTGCCACTGCGTCATATACAACCCCCGGAGGAAATAAATTTTGATTTACGGAATTTATTTCTCCCACCGTAAATATGCTGATAAAAGTACTTGCGTCTGCACCTTCAATTTGAATGCGAGGGCGACCTTGAACATACGCAATCTCTTGATTATATTTTACAGGAAATGCCGGTGGAGTAAATGAATCAGGATCCATGATCACAGTCATCAGTCCACTTCCGAAAAACTCCACTTGCACTATATCATCGTTCAAATCTAAAAATGATACTCTCGATATTTGATCTGTGTCTGCGCGGACTTTCACACTTTCTCCGGTGAGCAATACTTGATCAAAAATATTTCCGTTCGGGTGTGAAATATTTGTCCCGACAATTACTCCCGACCCTTCGACAATCAGATCATCAGGGACCAAAATCGATTGGCGACCAAGGAAAGGTTGAGAAATGGGGGTGAACCCAATATCGTCTATGGTTATTGAATCAAATCCCGTCGCGAGGCTATGTTCAGGACCGTTAGTATAGGTAATCCGTCCAATACCACTGGCTGCACCTAACTCCTCGGCATTCAGATCAATAAAAGTAAAGGGAATATCAGATTCAATTGATATACCGCGAGGTATATCTGTTCTCGTAACAAGGAGATTATCATTTGAATCGAACACCCTTATTATTCCATCTCCAAGAATAAATAGTGCGGCGTAAAACTGTACTTGAGCCGCTGGTGTTTCGAATATAATGGTTCCTGTCGTATCATTGGGAATCACCCAAGCAGCTTGAGCTAAGTAATTTAACTCAACGGGATAGATGTGATTAAAAGGGGTCGCCAAAACAGACTGCCGGTCGAGAACATTTTTTGCAATGCCACCCGTAAAGGACGCGCTAACAGGAGATTGGCCAAGCGAAAATACTTCTTGGTTCCGAAAAGTTGGATTATCCACTAATTTTTCAAAATCTTCGTACACAACATTGTCGGGAGGGCCAATAACATGAGAATAACCGAGATCATCGAGAATAAATCGCCCAGTCACATTTTTGATCTTAATTTCTTTGATCCCGTTGGTATAGTTAAGATCGTCGATATCCTGGATATCACCACTAAAAGCGACGAAACTCTGTAAGGGTGGATTGGCATTTAAACTAATGCTTTTGGGTAATTGCTCTACTAAACCATTGGGATGCAAAAGAAATGCATTTTTATCCCTTAGTTCAATTCGGCCTGCAAGCGTAGTCTCAGCGGCATAGAACTGAATTAGATTAATCCCCCGATCAAATACGATTTTGCCTTCCTCGCCCTCCTCCAAAATCAATGCTTTTGACCCCGAACGGGCAAGGTTGGCCCCCTCATCCGATTCCACTTTAAAACCGAAAAAATGGACACTTCTCGTTGGCTCCCCAATGCTAAAATCACCGGGACCCTCTATATTTTCGAAATCAATGAATATTTCGAGATCTTCAGGCTCAGCAATAAGGGGTACAATGATAACTAAATATATTAATAGCGATATTAGTTTTATGACTCTCATTGCTTTAAAAAACAACCCTTCAACTATTTTAAGGATGAATGCGAATCTTTCAAGAGCAACACTGAATTCAGCTGATAGCGAACGTTGATTTAATTTTTCTTAATCTAAATCGTTTCTGCTTCCTGGAGCAAATGTTTACTTTTATCCACCATTGCCTTGAGTATCAATTCAACAGCACGCTGACCAAACTCCAGGTTAGATTTTCGAGGATCTTCCCCCATGATGCCAATAAGTTCAGCATCTTCTTCTTGGGGAAGAAGGGATAAATCAACAAGGTCGGGATAAAGTGCCATGAGGATTGATGTTTCCCATTTTCCTGCATGGTCTCCTCCCCAATCTTTACCTTCCTCAACCGGGCAACCCAGTTCCTTGGCATGGGCCGATATAAGTGCCGCCTCTGAAGTGGCAAAAACACGGACCGGACTTTTTCTCATGAATACTTCCGCTGTAAAATTAGCATATAATGGCAAGGGCCCATGGCCGCACATAACGAAAATAGCTTTAAATCCCAGATTAGCTAACTGCTGATAGATGTGAAATAAAAGCTCATTGTAAAAATGAGCCTGCTCTTCAATTGTTTTTCCCCCCATTGACCCAAAACTGAAATCCTCAGGACGTAGTTCCATCTTTTGAGCCGCGGCTTCACGCGTTGCGGGGTTTGCTTCTAAAAGTTGTATTTCTCTGTGTTCACCCCACCAGAGTGGCGGCATGACAAGCCCCCCCCCTTTTTCAGCAGCAAGTTCACAAAGCGCTTTAGCTTTAAGCGCATCTAATCCGACAGGATTATGTACTCCATGCCATTCAATCGGTCCGAGCGGCAAATAGGCTATCGGGTTAGCCTTTCGCGCAGATAATATTTCGTGAGGAAGCATATACTCATAATTTATCTTTGCCATAATACATCCTTTTTTTCGTCATTTATTAAGAAGAACCCTAACTACATATGCTGTGATTTTAATAATCATAATATAATTCTATTGTATTCCAAAGAAAAACGCATCTTCTTTGAGGATGATTATTTTTTCGCATGATTATTGATAATTAAATATTTAAACTTCGCAGATTGGATTTAACACATGCAGGAAACCTCATCATTTGGCGCTCTTAATTACAGTATTTGTTTAATTTACATTGCTGTCATGTTTGGCATTGGACTTAGTTTCGCGAGAAAACAAAAAACCACGGAAGAATATTTCCTCGCCGGTCGTCGAATGCCATGGTTCATCGTAGCCATTAGTATGTATGCCTCACTTGCGAGTGCATCTTCTTACATGGCACTTCCCGGCATGGCCTACATGGAGAACATCTCCTACATTGCTTTAGGGGTTATGTACGTCGCTGCAGCGCCTTTCCTCGTCTTATTGTTTTACCCCTTTTATCGGAAACTCAATGTGACCACATCCTACGAATATGTCGGCCGACGCTTCGGACAGCCGGGAAGATTCATCGTTTCCGGTCTATTTGTCTTTGTGCGCTTAAGCTGGCTGGGTGTTGTCATCTATTCCCCGGCACTCGCTCTCTCCGTAGTTACTGATATCAATCTATACCTCGCTATTATTCTCATGGGGCTACTCGCAACCACCTATACTGTGATGGGCGGGCTCTCTGCTGTCTTATGGACAGACGCAATACAATTTATAATACTTACCGTTGGTGCGATTTGGATAGGGGTAAGCCTACTCATCAATGTTCCGGAAGGTTGGTCTGGTATTATTGAAGTGGCACAGTCATCCGGTAAACTCGATGTATTCAGTTGGAAACTTAATTTTTTTGAAATGTCTTTGCTCGCCTTGGCTATATCGTCTTTTATTAATGCGATGCAGGAATTTGGAACTGATCAAGTTACAGTACAAAGACTTTTATCGACTAAAACTTTCAGTGGCATGGTTAAAGCAACATGGATAAATTCAATCATTACCCTGCTCATGGTAAGTTTATTGACCTTTTTGGGGCTCGGAATGCTAGCTTATTTTCAGCATTTCCCTGATAAATTATCTGCTGATATTGCCGGTGATAAATTACTTCCCTTTTACATTATCCGTCACATGCCAAATGGTGTTTCAGGTCTACTTATCACCGCCATTTTAGCCGCCGCTATGTCGAGTATGGATTCTGGCATTAACTCCGTGTCTACGGTCATTATTAACGACTTTGTCAAACCGCTCAGGCGTCGTAAAGCTGAGGAAAGCGAAGACGTAAAATTAGCACGAATTCTGACATTCGGTCTTGGCGCTTTTGCTGTCACCATAGCCTGTTTTGTAACTCAGATTGGGCATATATTAAAGGCGGGGGCTGTCTTAACCAGTATCTTTGCCGGTCCTATATTAGCTCTTTTTCTGTTGGGAATATTAATGAAACGTGCGACTTTACGCGGATGGCTCGTAGGTACCATTGTCAACATCCCCGCTATGTTGTGGATCATATTAGTAAAAGAAGTGCATTTTGTTTATTTTTTTCCTTTCAGTTTTGGCATTAGTTTTATCGTCGGAGCATTCGCAAGTTTACTCTTAGGTGGTCCACAGGCACCGAAAAATCTTACACTTTGGGACCGATCCAGTTCGTGAGCTATTCATCGAGCAGCTCCCCTTCCCCGCATTCTTAAATTACCAATTAAAGAATATTATATTGAAATTCGCATTCAGTTCAGAAGGGAATGAATTGATAGCAGAGTAATGTCCAAAAGTTAGAATAAATTCTATTCAATTGATATTTCTACCCTCTTAAACCGTTGCCCTATGAATCAGGCTTATGAACAACTCTTATCTGGGAAAGTCTCTGTAGGGGTTGCAAAAACACGTATTGCAGGAAAATTGACGAACAAAAAAGGACCAGAATGTCAGTGGTTATAATGCTTTTCCTTTTAAGAACGACTGCAATTAGGGATAAAACTTAATAAATATATTGATTTTCTTTAAAGATTCGTTTTCATGGCGGTCTTTTAATCCCTACTTACTTTAATTATGTCTCAACATAACAGTTTTAAAAAAGGAGGAGGAAAATCCTTAAAAAAGCGGAATGTGCTCAAACGTTTTGAACGCGTCCTCCTGCTCAAAAAACGCGGTCAATGGAAAGCGGGAGATCCCGTATTTGGATTGATGAAAACTAAAGGTGAAGAGTAACTCGTCCCAGATACGCTGAATTGATTTATAAGCTATAACCCTTCCGCGCTGGAAGGGTTTTTTTATTTTTAACAGGTCAATTGTATCAAATGGAGTAAGCCTGTAAAGGTTGACCTCGTGATTGAGATGTGAGAAGGATTGATACATAGTACAATGATCCGAACGGTAAAACCCGAGATTCTCGATCGTCTCCCTGAAAATCATCCGGATGCACTTCATAACAGAAGAGATTTATTAATCTTTAATCATCTCATGGGGAATTTTCGCTGGTTCTACCGTGAACTGAAAAAAAGATTAGATAAAGATGATCGCTTACTTGAAATAGGTTCCGGAATTGGCGATTTGGGAAAATGGCTATATCCAAGAGTTTTAAATAAACAGGATGTTTTATATGATGGCTTAGATCAATTTTCTCGCCCCAAAAACTGGCCAGAGTTATGGAAGTGGCATCAGGTCGATCTTCGATCATTTGATGGTTATGATCGTTACAGTATTGTCTTAGCTAATCTCGTCTTACATCAATTTAAAGATCAGGAATTACACCGTCTCGGGCAGGAAATTGGCAAGCGTGCCAAGCTTATTTTAATTTCTGAACCCGCACGGCGCAACTTGCACCTATTTCAGTTAAAATTTGCTCGTTTACTCGGGACCAGTTACGTGACAAACCATGACGCTCGTGTCAGTATCGAAGCGGGTTTTATTAACGATGAATTACCTGAATTGCTGGGTCTCGATCTTAAGCAATGGGAATGCAACTGCGAAGTTGGATTTCTTGGACAATACCGCATGATCGCTGTAAGAAAATGAATCCAATAACGATCATCGGCGGTGGTCTTGCGGGTTTGTCTCTTGGTATAGCATTGCGCCGGCGTGAGATCGCTGTTACACTTTATGAAGCGGGGACATTTCCAAGACACAAAGTATGTGGGGAATTCATTGCGGGGATAAAACCTGAAACCCTGAATAAACTCGGTATCTCGGGATGTCTGGAAGATGCCTGCCATCATCGTAAAACCGCCTGGTTTCTTCACAACCGGCAAGTAAGAGAGGATGTACTCCCCGAACCGGTACTCGGAATATCAAGGTTCGCGCTCGATGATCGTCTCGCCAAAGAGTTCGTAAGACTGGGAGGGACGATACATACCCATCATCGTGTTCGAGATGCTTCCGGTGGTGAAGGCCAGATATGGGCGGCAGGGCGGCAATTGGCGAAAACCACTTGGATTGGCATTAAGCTACACAGCCTTGATTACCCCTTAGAAAGCGATCTGGAAGTTCACTTAGGAAAATATGGATATGCGGGTGCTTCATCAGTGGAAAATGGACATATTAATATTTGTGGTCTGTTTCGTCGCCGACCGTACATTAGAGAAAAAAAACAAGCATTACTTTTAGCCTACCTCGAAGCTTGCGGTATGAATAAAATGGCAAACAAACTGAGCAATTCACGAATTGACCCCACAAGCTCTACCGGGGTAGCTGCAATTGATTTCAATCACAGCCATCAAGCGCATGATAAAATCTATTTAGGTGACCAGTTTACGGTAATCCCTCCATTTACCGGCAATGGTATGACAATGGCTTTTGAAGCAGGCGTTTTGGCCGCTGAACCTATCGCTGCCTATGCTTCAGAAAAACTATCCTGGTCGGAAACAGTTAATTCGGTGAATTGGTTAATACGACAAAAATTCCGTTTACGGCTGATCATATCGCGATTAATGCATCCATGGCTCTATACACCCTCTCTTCAGCATATTCTTTCTGGATTAAACCGAACTCACTTGCTGCCCTTTCAAACTCTTTTTAAGATCCTGCACTAAATTATGTACCTTCAAAGTTTAGCTAATGCCGTTCCTTCCCACGCTTTCACGCAAAAGGATTGTTGGGATATATTTATTCAATCGGAAACGCCCAAACGATTAAAGCAGCGTTCAATCAATATAATACAAAAAGTCCTGCTTGGAGATAATGGAATTGATAAACGCCACTTTGCCCTTCCAGAACTGGAAACACTTTTTGAATTGGATGCAGAATCGCTCAACCGCGCATTTGAACGGGAAGCGCCTACCCTCGCCGGTCAAGCCTTTGATGAAGCTCTCGCTATGACGAATTTAAGTGCAGGAGAAATCGATGCTCTGTTTGTATGCACGTGTACTGGCTACCTATGTCCAGGTATCTCCAGCCATGTAGCAGAACAGAAGGGGTTACGCCGCGATTTGTTTTTACAAGATATTGTCGGTCTTGGTTGCGGCGCGGCTATTCCTACGCTCAGGAGCGCCAGCCATTTTCTCTCAGCCAACCCAAAATCCAATGTGGCAGTCATCGCGGTAGAAATTTGTTCTGCGGCGTTTTTTCTCGAGAATGATCCCGGGGTGCTTATCAGCGCCTGCTTATTTGGTGACGGTGCCTCTGCCAGTATTTGGTCCACTGACGAAAAAGCGACGGGGCTCTATTGCTATGATTTCGATACGCTCCATCTCCCTGAAAACCGAAATAAATTAAGATTCGAAAACAGCCAGGGTAAACTGCGCAATCGGCTACACAATTCCGTACCTGAACTGGCCAGCGAGTCGGTCAGCAAATTATTTTATCGACAGAATGGTAAATGCGATAATGTGGGACGCATCATATCCCATAGCGGTGGTCGTGATGTGCTTAAAGCTATAGAATCCGCACTTCCCGACTATTCTCTGATTGAATCAGCAAAGGTACTTAGAAATTACGGTAATATGAGTAGTCCTTCTGTCCTCTTCGCACTCGAAGAGTATCTGAAAAATAACAAGGTAGAAAATGATCTTTGGCTCACGGCATTCGGCGCGGGCTTTTCCTGTCACTCCTGTAGCATCCGTCAAATGTAAGGGATATTAACCGACCTTTCGGGAGGTTTTAAAAAACACAAGAAATTCGTTGATCGAGTCAAAAATCTTGTAAGCTAATTTACGCATTTCCACCGAAGGTGCGATGAGATCGGGAATCATAATCGCACAGGTACCTGCAGCATTTGCGGCGCGGATGCCGTTTTCTGAATCTTCCAGAACAACACATTGTTCCGGAGAAGCGCCAAGATTATTTGCCGCCTTTAGATATATTTCTGGATCAGGTTTACCACGCTTCACTTGATCCCCTGTTACTACAGATGAAAATCGGTCATAAAGTCCTAATGACTTTAATTTTTTTTCAGCCATCTCGCTTTTAGTTGAGGTCGCAACCGCTTTACTTATTTTATGCTCTTCCAGAAAATCCAACAACTCAGTCAAGCCTGGTTTTATCGGTATCGGATTATCCGTAATGATCTGATCGTAATTAATCCACGCGCATTTGTAAAACGCCTCTCTTTGATCTTCATTTTTAATATATTCTCTAAGAACTGATTTTATATCCCTTGAGTTACGACCAATCATACGCAGGAAAACGTCCTCGTTAAATTCAATTTCAACCTCTTTAGCTGCGATCATCCATGCCTGCATCGACAGTTTCTCTGTATCGAGCATGAGGCCGTCCATATCAAAGATGATGGATTGAATTGAATTCATAATGGTGAAGATTACTTGAACGCGTTCAGGTTTATTTAATTTTCAAAAACTAAACCGTATCTCGGTATTTCGTCATAACTCTTCGGAGATCATCGACGCGATATTAAAGTGCAACTTCTAAGAATATTGCCGAGTTAATGTGCTTTTCCAAATAGGTATAAGCCACATAACCATGACCGGCAATCCCCCACTCTTGTCCCCATGAATTTTTAAAGATAAATAAAATATCTTCTCGGCGCCCCGATTTACATCGGTAACCGACAAGAGTTACCGCATGGGCATAATCTTCACGTGGCTTCTGGCCGCGTAGTATAGGAACATTTTGCAGTGATTTATAATGCGGCCAGGCCATTCCTATAACCACGGGGACTTCTTCGTTCAGCGCGTGAACAATGCCGTCAATTTTTTCCTTATTTTCTCTTCCCGTAATGACATAGGAATAAACTTTTCTTCGATTCTGTGCTTCTTCTATCAATTCTGAAGTTGGTTCCTCTATTTTTGCCATGCTTTTACCAAATGTATTGGGCATCTCCTCTTGAAGGGGGACACCGTAACTCCTCAATGCCTGAACAACCTCGACCAAATTGAAACCCGCATCGGCATCGTTGGGATCATCCTTACTTTCTCCATCCTGAGTCGCCGCGGGTTTTGCATTAAATCCCAGCGTTTTCCGCGTCGCCCAAATCAGGTATTCTTCCGAAAGTTTTTCTGCCTCCCCAACGACGATTGCATTTTGATACTCCAGTGCACTGATGACGGCAAAAACTGAACAGCTCGGACGTCGACCTTGAGCTTTAGAGATCAATTTTAAATCGCGGTATCGAGGTCGCAGATCCACTTCACCTTGCAACTCCGGCACCTGACCAAACCTTTGCAGAATACGGTCTGAGACCAACACTTGAGGTTTTGGGATTTTGGGCTTGGCCGCCTCCTTTGCTCTCGCCTCTAAAACTTCGCGTTTATGAGCTTCAATTTTTTTATTATATGCCTCTTCAACTGCCGCATTGTACCCAAACTTCTTTTGATATTCCGGGCTGAGATCAGCAAGTAGCACCTGCGCTATGCCGGTGGAATGTTTGATAAGTAGAGCTTTCGGCGTCACTTTTTTTATCTCCACTTCGCGATATATTTTATCACCTACCTGCAATCGATCGATTAATTCACCTCCATAAGCATTTACTATCGCGATACTGCTTAATATAAAAATAATAGTTGTTCTAATTTTCTTGTGCATTTTATATGCTTTTAAAAAATTCTATTTTTTTGATATGTGAAGATCGGGATCATAGCATAAAATACTTTAAATTGTTTGGGTCTCGAAAAAAAGTAATAATAATTCTATCGAAAGAACTTGATGTCTTCTGATCTTTATATTCTCGGTATTTCAGCTTTTTATCATGACAGTGCCGCTGCTCTAATCAAGGGCGAAAACATTTTAGCCGCTGCGCAAGAAGAACGTTTTACGCGAAAAAAGCACGACCATGAATTTCCTCAGCATGCGATCGATTATTGCCTTCAAGAGGCAGATATTACGATTGATCAATTGTCGGCCGTGGTATTTTACGATAAGCCGATTCTGAAATTTGAGCGAATCTTAGAGACCTATTTAGCCTATGCCCCAAAAGGCTTGAAATCATTTCTCACGGCTATGCCTCTCTGGCTAGGGCAAAAATTATACCTTCCAAGAGAAATTGATAAGGGCTTGGGCAATCTCTATGAAGGCCCGATTTATTTTACTACCCACCATGAATCTCACGCCGCGAGCGCTTTTCTCCCCAGCCCATTCGAAGAAGCAGCGATCATTACTTTCGATGGGGTTGGAGAGTGGACGACTACGAGCATAGGGATAGGTCGTAATAATAATATAAATTTATTAAAAGAGATTCAATTCCCTCACTCTCTAGGCCTACTCTATAGCGCCTTTACTTATTATACAGGTTTTAGAGTTAACTCAGGAGAGTATAAAGTGATGGGGCTCGCACCTTACGGGAAACCTGTTTATTCCGATTTAATTTTTGAACATATTGTCGACCTGAAAGCGGACGGCTCCTTCTGGTTAGACCAAAGTTATTTCAACTACTGTGCCGGACTCACGATGACGAGTGATAAGTTTCACCGTTTATTTGGTGGACCCCCCAGGAAATCCGAGAGCCTGTTGACCCAGCGAGACATGGATCTCGCCGCGAGTGTTCAGAAAGTTGTAGAGGACATTATGTTGAAAGTAGCTAACCATGCCCATGCGGTGACTGGACTAAACCACCTTTGCATGGCGGGCGGGGTTGCACTTAATTGTGTCGGAAACGGCCGTATCCTGAGAGAAACACCATTCAGTAAAATTTGGATTCAACCGGCATCTGGGGATGCGGGTGGCGCTCTGGGCAGCGCCCTCTTTACCTGGTATCAAATAATGGGCAATCCACGGAAGGTAAGGAAACAAGATGCACAAAAGGGATCCTTCATCGGACCCTCTTTCTCTGAGTCTAAAATCAGGGACTTTTTGCAACTGAGCAAAGCAAAGTATACCGAGTACAATGACGAAGATTCGCTCGCAAAAAATATAGCTGAACTACTTGCTGAAGGCAAAGTGATCGGCCATTTTGCGGGGCGGATGGAATTTGGGCCTCGCGCTCTAGGTAATCGCAGCATCATAGGTGATCCCCGTAATCCGGACATGCAGACTAAAATGAATCTAAAAGTAAAATTTCGCGAGTCCTTCAGACCTTTTGCACCCAGCTGTCTTATAGAAAATACAAATGAATTTTTTGATTTGGATCACGAAAGTCCCTATATGTTATTAGTAGCACCGATAAAAGAAAATCGCCGAATTAAAATGAATGAGGACCAGGAAAAGCTTTTTGGCCCTGACAAACTTAAACAATTGCGATCCGACGTGCCGGCGATCACCCATATCGATTATTCAGCGCGGATACAAACGGTTGACGCGGAAACATCCCCCCGTTTTCACAGAATCATAAAAGCTTTTCATAAATTGACGGGATATCCTCTCGTAGTAAATACATCATTTAATATACGAGGAGAACCCATTGTCGGGACTCCACAAGACGCTTACCGCTGTTTTATGTATACTGATATCGATGTTCTTATCCTGGAAAACTGTATTTGTAATAAAGAAGAACAACCCGAAATGGAAGGGGCCGATGAATACAAAAATAAATTTAAGCTCGATTAACGAATGAATACATTTCATTCTATTCTAAGTTTCCAAGGTGTAATATGGTTAAAAGAAAATCAATTATTTCTGAGTTATTTGTATTTATAAAGGAGCACAAGGCCTATTGGTTGGCCCCTATCATCGTGCTTTTACTCTTAACAGGTGCATTAATCATTCTCGGGAGTTCACAGGCTGCTCCATTCATATATACCCTGTTTTAAAGTCTATTCCAGGATGTCCTTTATTAAAATTAATTGGAGACCAAGTTCTCGAGAATTACGAATTTTTGGTTGCAGTATTTTTATTGGAATGGGGCTTGCCGGTTCACTGTTCTTTTTCGTTTTTTCTAAGATCGGTTTTGCTTATTTTCTCTGGGCATGTGGTACAACTTTTTTTTTATTTTGCATCACTGGAAAATCAATCGCTTTGCCCTTCTACTGGTTATGGATGGGATTCATTTATACCCTTACACAATTTTTGGGTTACGTATCTTTGATCATGATTTATTATCTCATCTTAACCCCTATTGGCCTATTCTCCCGATTGACAGGGCGTGACAGATTAAAACTTAAAAGAAAAGATACTCAGACGTACTGGCAAAATATTATTAAAAAAAAGGGGGATGAAAAATACGAGCGCCAGTTTTAACCTCTCCATTACGCATTAATACCTCGTATTATCATTTAAAGAAATATTATTCCTTAACGCCTGACACGCTTGGCAGAGGATAGATATTTGCCAGCGCGTCTGCCGTCACATAGGCCCCTCTACTCGTGAAATGACCATCCCGAGGTAAAAATAGTTCATCACCATTTGCTTGAGCATTTTCGAAGATCGATTTCATGTTTAAGAAATTAATGTTATTCACTTCACAGAATGAACTTAAAATATCCAAAAATAAATCATCGTAGGGTAACCCCGTATAAATAAAGACATAGGTGAATTTAAATTTATTATTTTCTGCAAGGTCTTTAATTTTCAGTAGCGCTCTTAAGTGAAATTGCATCGCTTGCTGTAACGCTGAATTACTAGCAAATGGAGGAAGCATCCGCCATTTAGATTCAAGGTAGGGATCGGGACTTAACAGATCCCTCGGTTCATTTCGATTCTCCGAGTTAGCTACAGATAAATCTGGTGGCGCTGAATTCCCTTCAGGGTATAAAGAACTGCGTCTTTTCTTCGTCAACGAATTAAGAAAAAATGTTCCTCCCTTAACAATATACAACTCCTGGAACGCTGTTTCCCATCTCCTTAACAATCGTGTTACCTTTTTATCAGTGCTGACATAACGAGAGGTATGATCTCCAATAGGAATCTTCAGAAAACTGCTTCTATCCAATTCATTCAAATTAAGGGTGAGATCATTTATATCGTTATTTAAAAAGAAAAGAAAAACCAGTTTGGGTTGTAAAAGGACTCCATCATGCTTGAGAATCTGGTACGCACAATGTATGCCCGCACCTTGTTGGCCTAAATTCGCAACGGGCAGATTGACCATCGTTTCAAGGTGACTCCGGACGGTTAAATCTTCCTCCAATCCATGCCCATAAATGATGGAGTCACCTAATAAAACAACGTCCGCACGATTGCGATCTCCCGGATTGCGATAGCCAAACTTGTCCGTCCTGTGCCACCAGCGGAATCCATTAAAATAAATCTCCCGCTCATAATTTTTCCTCATCCTCGCTGTTTTTCTCTCTCCATCAAATCGGTATATACCAGAACCAGTTAGCTGATAACCATGACCCAAATGATTGGCTAAATCTGCAGGTAGATAATCGAGCGTTCGACGTAACGTTATTTCTAATAATCCAAGAGCTATTACAGCGGTTACAAGGGTGATCGAAAATGCGGTCTTCCTGGGTTCAACCCATCGATAGATTTTCTTTTCCAGAATGTAAGGTCTCTTAAACCCACGTTCTTTCAGAGACAAAAATAATCCTTCATCCAGTCGGAAAAATAGTTTTATAACCGATAAGATAAATATTGAGGAGATAATCAGTGGCCAGTCAGCTAAAGCCCATCCTATCTTTTTCTCGAATACTAGAAGGAATAAGCAAAATATCAGAACCACAATCAATCCTTCAACGAGGCTCGAACTTATTTTTCGAAACCGATATTCTTGCAATATTTTCATTATCCTATTTATAACTAATACTATCCAGAATTATATTAAGTGTTTAATAAACTTATTCGCTTCAGATTAAAATCATTAGATTATTCAATATTACTTTCAGTTATTACAGGTAATAATTTGCGCAATCTGGCATTTTAAAAATATACAAAGCATCAAAATTGATACATTTATAATTTATTACATTGTGCCCCATCCTTATAACGTCACTATAAGGATAAATAAAGAGACCTGGAATTAGGTATGTTAAATCACATTGAAAGTGCCAGAAATTATATATCTTAGATGAAAAAATACGCCATCATTAACGGACCCAATTTAAATCGCCTGGGAAAACGCCAACCGGAAATATACGGAAGTGAAACTATTGCTGATTTGGAAGCATATTTAAAAAAAGAGGGAGAGTCCCTTGGGGTAGAATTAATTTTCTTCCAGTCCAATCACGAAGGTGAGTTAATCGAAAAATATGCCGAATTGGCAGATAATAAAATCGATGGTGTGGTTTTCAATCACGGTGGATTAACTCACACCAGTGTCTCGCTACGTGATGCGTTGGCAGGAACGGATCTGCCCGCGGTGGAAGTGCATATATCTAACATCTATGAACGGGAGGAATTTCGCCATCTATCATTCACCGCACCCATTGCAAAAGGTATTATATCCGGGCTCGGGTTCTACGGCTATGTGTGTGCCCTCCGTTATTTGGCTGGGGGATTGAAAGAGATTAAGGGGTTTCGGGATAATGATTAAATAATCCCGTAACTTTTCAATCCCCACAAACCTATATGCAGGGTCAGGCAAGTTGCCATTGCTGATCCTAAATCGTCGAGAACAATACCCAAGCCGCCGGGTAGGGCTTGAAGCTTATTAATACCAAGAGGTTTAATAATATCGAAGAACCGGAACACGATAAACCCGGCAAGCATATAATGCCAGGCTGTCCCGCTAAAAATATAGGGCTGAATCCCCAGGTAACAGAGTGGCATCGCAACAAATTCATCGAGAATAATTTCGGGAGGATCACGTTTTAACATTCGCTTTTCAGCTTCACCACAAATTTCCGTGGCTAGATAGGCGGTAAAAATTAAAAAGATTAAAAAACCAATCGGACTCAAATTTAAAAACATTGTCGTGAACCATAACATACCAGCAATCGATCCTATCGTCCCGGGTGCCTTTCCCCAAAAACCCAATGGACCTAGAGTCGCAATATTATTCACGACGGGTGATGGTAACAAGCGAGTCCATGTTAACCGCTGCTTCATTATTTATTATCATCTCCAGCAAATATGGACCCATATTTAACTAAATACACAGCACCTGAATAAATAGTCAGGGCACTTGCAAAAATGAATAACAAAATTCCTACATCGTGGCAGGTTTTTGCGATTTGGCTCAAATCGTGGTCGAACCAATTGCTAAGGTCTTTTTGAATCACGAGAGAAAAAAGTAGCACTGCAATACTGATAATCTGGAATACCGTTTTATGTTTACCTGATAATTCAGCTGCCAAGACAATACCATTACTCGCCGCTACCATACGCATACCGGTAATGAGTAGTTCTCGAACGACTATTAAAAGAACTAATGCAAGAGCCCACGTCGGTAATAGATCGAATACTAACAAAGCAATAAACATTCCCAGTATAATTATTTTATCGGCCAGGGCATCCATGAGCTTTCCTAAATTAGAGACTTGATTCAGCTTCCGTGCGAGGTAACCATCAAACCAATCCGTCAAGCCGGCAAAGACAAACAAACAAAATACGAGGGACGGGATACCCGGCAAATCAATAAAAAGCAAACCCACAATAATAAAGAGAAGGGGCACACGAGAGAGGGTTAACAATGTTGGCAACTTCATATTCTAAAGCTGCGTTGTTGCAAATACATCAAAAATATTACAAACCATTAGCTACAAAGCATAAGATTAAACTCACAAATGATAAAAAAATATTTATCCGTTGGGCAAACTTAAATGAATACCGCGATATACCCAGGGACTTTTGATCCCATTACCTATGGCCATCTCGATATCGTTGAGCGTGCATGTAATATCTTTGATAAAGTTTTTATAGCCGTTGCCCTCAATGAAGAAAAAGGGCCTCTCTTTTCACTCGAGGAAAGACAAGAATTGATTCGCGCTAACTTACCCGATAATGCAAATATTGAAGTTTGCTCATTCAATACATTGCTTGTCGGCTATGCGAAAGAAGTAGGCGCAAAGACCATCGTTCGAGGATTAAGGGCCGTTTCCGATTTTGAGTTTGAGTTTAAATTAACACAAATGAATCGCCACCTCGATGATGAGGTAGAAACAATTTTCCTAATGCCCAGGCAGGAATATTTCTTTACCAGTTCCCGGTTGATCAAACAAGTAGCTCGCTTAGGTGGTGAGATCGATAGACTTGTTCCTGATAACGTATCGCGTTCGCTAAAGGAACGTTTCAATTCGTAAATTTGCTTGTCTATAAAATAAGCTACATTAAGGGAATTAAAGATAATACCCTTAAATAGCCGTAGCTAATTACTAAAAAGATAATTGAGCCACCATCGTTATAAAACGGCTTCAAATCGTTATGATGAGCAAGACTGAAGATCACGCGTGAAAAAAAGTTCGCCTACAAAAAACGGGAAACTATGGGTGATCTTTCTCACCATTTTTATTGATTTAATCGGATTTTCGATAATTTTCCCGTTATTTCCTTCAATGCTTGAATATTATCTTCCGAAGGAGGGAGCGGATAGTATTTTTGGTCATCTGATCTCAATTATCGAAGGGCTATCGAGGAAAAGCGGCGCGGACACAAAGTTTCTGACCACGGTTCTGTTTGGAGGAATTATCGGATCGATATATTCTCTCCTTCAGTTCTTTTTTTCACCGATCTTGGGACATTTGTCCGATCGATTCGGACGCCGGCCTATACTTATTTTCACCATTGCCGGAACTACCCTGAGTTACCTTCTATGGGTTTTCGCAAGTTCATTTAATCTTTTAGTCCTCGCACGTGTCTTCGGCGGCATCATGGGTGGGAACCTGGCTGTGGCTACCGCTGCCGTTGCTGATGTTACGAGCGAGAAGGACCGGTCTAAGGGCATGGCGTTGGTTGGCGTCGCATTTGGATTAGGCTTTATCATTGGGCCGGTAATTGGGGGATTATCTTCTCTTATTGACCTGACCTTAATAAAACCATCCTGGGAAGGATCGGGTATTAATCCATTTTCGATTCCTGCACTAATCGCATTCACATTATCCTTAATAAACTTGTTCTGGGTTATCGCAAAACTCTCGGAAACTTTTTCTCCTCCACCTAAGGTAAAAGAGAATACCGCGAAGCGTGCTTCAGGACGTCTCAGAAATTTATTTTTAATCAAAAACCGTGATGTCAGATTGGTGATGATTATTTATTTTATTTTTATCATGGCATTCAGTGGTTTGGAATTTACAATTACATTTTTAGCACTTGAACGCCTGGATTATGGTCCGGCAGACAACACTAAACTGTTTCTCTTTATCGGTTTAGTCCTCATAGGTGTTCAAGGAGGCCTCGTGCGTTATCTAGCCCCTGTCGTGGGTGAAAAGAAACTCGTCATGACGGGTATGATTTTTGGTCTAATCGCTTTTATGTGCCTTGCGCGAGCACTTCACTGGCCGCTCTTTTACTTTGGATTAGGACTGCTCGGTTTTAGCATAGGATTCACTTCACCCACCCTATCAGCCCTCGCTTCTCTTTATTCTCCGAAGAACGATCAAGGCCGTAATCTTGGTGCATTTCGTTCAGCAGGATCCCTCGCCAGGGCAATGGGTCCGCTTTTCTTTGCCTTTCTCTACTGGTACTCAGGATCCAATATGGCTTATATCTCTGGTGCCGTGATATTAATCTTACCCCTTATTATGGGATTTGGATTAATTTCACCAATTAAACAAACAGAAGCCTCACAAGAGACTGCACATTAATTTTCATCCATTAAGAAAATACGATTCTATCTTTATGATTCAGCTTTCAGTTCTCTCGTCATCAGGTCCACTAATGCAATTTTCGGTTGCTTGTCATGATAAAGAACAGCATTTACTTCTTCCATAATGGGGGCTCGCAATCCTTTATTTTTACAAATCTGAAAAAAGCAAGCTGTAGAGCGGTAACCCTCGACGGTTAACCCATGTTTTTCGATTAAATCTTTCACCGACTCTCCCTGCGCTATCCTTTCACCAAAAGATCGATTTCGGCTCCAGGTACCATTACAGGTAGCAACCAGATCACCCACACCACTGAGGCCGTAAAAAGTCTCTTCTCGGCCACCGAGAGAAGTACCTACGAGAACCATTTCTGAAAGGGCACGCGTGATCAGTGCTGCTTTAGCGTTGTCGCCAAGTTGAAGCCCATCACTGATACCTACCGCAATGGCATAAACATTCTTGAGACAAGCACCTAACTCAACTCCGATTACATCTTGTGAAGTATATACGCGTAAATTCTCGTTGCTAATCGCTTGTTGAAGAGATTTCGTTACATCATTACTTTCTGAAGTTGCAAATACAATGGCTGTTGGTTTTCCGGCGGCGACTTCACCAGCATAATTCGGCCCACAGAGAGCGCCGACCCTGTATCCAGGTAATATTTCTTTAATAATTTCAATGGGAGTTTTATTTGTCTTTTCTTCAAGACCCTTACTTAAGGTGATAATTAATTTTAATTGTCGGGCTTCTCTCAGGTAATTACGCACATCCTGACACAGTGCACGTAGGTATTTTGAGGGACAGGCCAGGAAGAGCGTGTCAGCTTCCATAATGACCGGTTTAACTTCACACCCTATTTGAAGATTGGAATCAAGATTGAAGCCGGGAAGATACTTTTTATTTTCACGCGTCGTCGCAATTTCCATCGCTAACTCTAAACGTCGCGGAACCAAAGTAACGGTATGTTCAAGACGCGATAAATGGACCGCCATCGCCGTTCCCCAAGCGCCCGCCCCCAAGATACATATATTCATTACGGATATTTCTTCTGCTTTACATCATCGGCCCATTTGGAAACAGCCTTCGTCATGACATCAGCGAGATTAATATACGGTTTTATAAAAGGTGGTATCTCGCCCGGCGTAAGCCCAAATAGATCTGTAGAAACAAGGATCTGACCATCACAGTGAGGACCGCTGCCAATTCCTATTAGGGGAACTTTGACCGTTTCACTGATTTCTTTGCACAATCCCGATTCGATATTCTCACCGACGATGGCAAAGGCACCTGCCTTTTCCAGCGCTTGCGCATCAACTAAAAGTTGATTTCTACGTTTTGGTATTTTTCCCACTTTGTAATAGCTGCCGAGTTGGTGCTTACGCTGAGGCAGCATCCCTATGTGTCCGAGAACGGGAATTCCAGCTTCGACTAATTTAGCAACTTTTTCCGCAATGTTTTCTCCCCCCTCAAGCTTAACTGCTTCTACTTCTGCTTCCTGCATTAGCCGCCGACAAGATTCAAGAAGATGATCCATGCTACGGTGCGCTTCAGGAAATGGAAGATCGGCCACCACCAGGGCATTGGGTTTTGCTCGCATAACGGCTTTGGCATGGTGCAAAATCATATCAACAGTCACCGGCACGGTTGATTCGAATCCAAGAAAACTAATCCCTACGGTATCACCGATGAGAATGATATCCACCCCTGAACGATCGAGGATCCTGGCTGTAATATTGTCATATGCCGTTAAGGCAACTATTGGCCGATTGCCCTTCAGTTTGCGTATGATTTGAGTGGTAACTTTCATATTAATATATAATTTATGCCTTAAATTTGATCCCTGGCAATATTATGAAATTTTTCCTTATTTATAGCATAAACCAATAAAAATTTCTAAAGCAACAGCACAATTCAAAACTTGCCAAGAGCAGTATTGCTTTTATCTTAATTACAAAATTTTGTGTTAGCAGTCGATTATTACTTTCGACTGATTTTTTAGATAATCATTCCCATGTTTAGGTGGTATTTTAAATGGAAATTCAAGCGTTCGCATAAAGCGGCTGCATATAAAATCCATCGTAAAATCGATAAGCCTTTATTCGGGCCCGGATTCTTAGGACATTTGCAATCATCCAAATTATGGGGATCTAACTTAAGTAAGTATGAATCTCCTTATAAGCGCCGCCGTTATGTTTATTTTAGTATTGTAATAATTGTCATCGTTGCAGGTATTTGGATTATATTTGAAAGTTTTCAAGCTATTAATCTCTTTTAAAATTTATAATACCGAATTTTACTTCTGCTTTTGCTATTCTATTAATAATGTATTCAAACCTGATAACTGATGGATTAAAAATCTTTTTAATGGGAGTTTTAATTCACGTCACATAATGTTTACCTGGCTCCAATCAATCTTTCAGAAATACGGTAAATGGATGTTTCTTCTGTTGCTCGCCCCGGTGATAGTCGCATTCGTTTTTACTATCACTCCAGCACGAAGTGGTCTGCCGAAAGCAGATACTTTACGTAAAATCGATTATTTCGGCTACAATTTAGCATCAGATCGCGATTTACGAACCATTTATTTAGGAGCGGAAATCAGCGCATGGATACAATCTGGACGACGCCCCTACAGCCAGGAGATGCTTGAAGACTTTGCTTTTAATCGTACCGCGTATCTCGCGATGGCAGAAAACCTCAGTGTCCCTGGACCAAACGATATACAGTTGCGCGATTATCTCACAACAAAACGCGCATTTATTGGTGAAGATGGAAAATTCAACGAGCAACTATACTTTATATTTAAAAATGCCATTCAAGCCGACTCTAGAATCTCCCAAGAACGAGTAGCCCAGACTATGAGTGAAGATTATCGCATTGAAAAAGTTCAACAAGCGATGATCGGCCCCGGTTATGTTCAACCATTTGAAGTTAAAAAACAAATTGAGCTTTTAAATACCCTATGGTCGGTAAATGTGGCTTCACTTAGCTATGAAGATTACAAGCCCTTTATATTAATCGAAGAATCAAAATTATTAAATTATTACGAGAGTAATAAATTTCGCTATGAAGTCCCCTCTCAGATAAAAGTGACGGCTATAGTTTTCTCGCTTATTGACTTTCGTGATTCTATCGCAGCACCGCAAGATAGCGAACTTGAATCTTTTTTTGATAGCCAACCCTCCCGGTTTAAAAATGATTCTGATTCAAATGAAGAAGATTCTGAGAAAGAATTAACCTTTTTCGATGTAAGAGATAAAGTTAGAGAAGCTTACCTGGACGAAAAAGCGGGGCAGCTCACTGCTGAAGCCGCTGATGAATTTACTCTTCGCCTCTATCGCGATAAAATCGAAAAAAACTCAGAAGACTTTAACCAACTTATTGTCGAAAAAAATGGGCATAAAGCTTCGATTCCACTTTATTCCCGGACAGATCCAACGACGGATACTAAAATATCACGTCAGGCCCTGATCGACGCCTTTAATCTGGATGAGCGCAGATATTTTTCTGATATCATTAAAACCCAAGATGGATCAGCAGTTCTCATTTATGAAAACAAGGTTAAAAAGTACATTCCCTCTTTTGAAGAAGTCCGGGAATCCATTCTCACAGATTATGAAGAAAGTGAACGTAAAAGATTATTTATCGAAGAGGGTAAAACGATTAACAGTAATCTCACTACTGCCATGAATGAGGGTAAGCTATTTTCAGCTATTGCTGTAGATCTGGATCTTTCCGTAGAAACCTACAAGGATTTTACCCGGCGCGAACCACCTGATGGCTTCAATTTTTCTCTCTTTACCCCGGTCGAGAATTTATCGCCTGGCGATGTGACTCCGATGCTGTTCATTGAGAACAATGGATATTTTGTTCATCTCGAGAATAAAATTGTCCCGGAGGAGAGTAGCGATTTTTCCGTTTTAGAATCAACCTCGAGTCAAATAGTTCAAGCTACTAACTATTATAGCGGCCAATCATTGATCTTAGAATTAAGATCTAATGAACTGGATAAATCCCAGATAAATTAGGCGTGAGCTATTGCTCACGGTTCTCCTTATTTTTAACTGAGGTCAGATAAAATCAGGGGCTATTAGTAAACACCTGTTCTGGATTTCCATTTTCATGCGGTTGAAGATATAATGCCTGGTCTATCGGAATCTGCTTTTTGAACCAGGTTAATTGCTTTTTAATCAACCCTTGAGTATTTTGGATAATATCCTCTTCCAACTTTGTTCTCTCGCCGCCATTTTTTAGATAATCAATCGTTTCACGGTACCCAATTGCAGAAGCTGCGCTTAAATTTTCATCGATCCCCTGCTCAAGTAACTGCTGTACTTCATCTATGAGACCATCTTCAATCATCTTTTTAACACGCCGGCGCGTTCGTTGAAGAAGGTCATCACGACTGCGGTTAAGAAAACAAACCCTTCTTTCAAATACATCAAATGGCGAACGTAATTTAGCGAAATCTAAATTGAGTTGATTCAGAGTTTTGCCTGATGCCAGGCAGCGCAGTAAAGCGTTTATAACTCGTCTGGGATTCTCTATTGCAAGCTTGCCTGTCCCGTCTGGATTGCACTTAAACAGCTCTTCAAGTAAGCCCTCTCTCCCCTTCTCAGCATATAGCTCGTCGACTTGTGATCTGATGTGTTGTGGTATATCGACCGTGTCCACGACGGGACGAAAAAAAGATTTCAGATAAAAACCACTACCTCCTACAATTACAACGTTTAGACCACGATTATGAATATCAGAAACTACTTTTTGAGACAGTTGCAGATAATCGTGGACGGAATAGCGGGTATTTATCGAAACTTGGTCGATTCCATGATGGACTATTTGGCTCCGTTCTAATAGTGATGGTTTGGCCGTACCGATATCCATTCCACGGTATAAAAGTAATGAATCACAAGAAAGGATTTCAGCATTATTTAATTCTGCCCAAGAAATTGAAAGTTCTGACTTACCAACTGCCGTCGGACCTACAATAAAATACAATGTCGCCACTTCAAGAATGCTAAAGAGCTTGGATCTGCTTAATTTTTAGGGAATACAACTGCAGAATATCGATTCTAAACTGCTAATTTAATTAAAAATAATTTGCACTCCTCACTGAAGAGAGTATTCAAGCCAGGCCTCCCAGTAATTCTGATAACTTACTTGATAGCCGTTTCAGGATAAGCTCTGGTTCGTTCGGGTTGGAAGCTATACAATTTACCAATGCGCTGCCAACAATAACACCATCTGCAGAAGAGGCAACATCTCGAACTTGGTCAGCAGTAGATATGCCGAGCCCAACGGCTACTGGAAGTTGCGTGTATTTTTTAATGTTCGCGACCGCCTCTTTGATATTGTCAGCTAATCTTACCCTTTCTCCCGTGACCCCTTCCACCGATAAATAATAAATAAATCCAGTCGCGAATTTAGAAATAAATTCTATTCGCTGGGGAGGAGTTGTGGGGGCAACTAAAAATATATTTTTTAAATCTATTTTCCGGCAACTATCGATGACATCGGCAGCTTCCTCAGGGGGCAAGTCGAGCGTAAGTAACCCGTCTACCCCCGCATCTTTAGCCATTTTCAGGTAGGGTTCAACGCCCTGGGAGTATACAAGGTTATAGTATGTATAAAGTACAATCGGAACTTCAGATATCGCCCGTATCTTTCTAATCAACTCAAAAACCTTAGCTTGATTCATTCCCGATTCAAGAGAACGTTGAGCAGCAAGCTGATTCGTATTCCCGTCTGCTAGAGGGTCGGAGAACGGCATACCCAGCTCCAGAACATCGACCCCAAGCTCAGTCAATTTGCGACAGGCTTGATAGGAGGTGTCGAAATCCGGATCACCCGCGCATAGATAAGAAATGAAACAGGCTCTTCCTTTGTCACGTGCGGCAGCAAATGTTTGTGTAATACGATCCATTGTTTATCAAACTAGATACTTAAAATCATTTTCGATACAAAAATCCATTCCAGAATTAAAGAGCAGAATTTTTTCTGCTATATTATATACATCGGGAGAATTCCGAGAACTAATAACAGTTCGATCAGCTACTCCCTGACGACGTTGCCTTAATATTTACGGAAGTAATAAGAGCTTCAATCTCATCTATATTTTCTCTTCCTGAAATATATGTTTTCATCATACCTTTCCCTTTGACCTCAATTTCAGCACGATGCGCAAAGGGGTACTTACCCTGTAATTTTAAATAAGTTGATTCAACAACTTGAATCAGTCCGGGAAAACAAAGTGTCTCCATACGGCTAGCTATATTAACTGTATCACCCCATAAATCGTAGGTAAAACGCGTTTGGCCGATAACCCCTGCCACTACTGGTCCGGTGCACATACCTATTCTCAGTTTAAGGTCCAACTCATATTTTTTACTAAATCCATCAATTTCATTTAACGCAGATAGAGCAAACTCCATACATCTATCCGCATGATTTTCATTGTGAGGAGGAATACCACCAACTACCATGTAAGCATCACCAATGGTTTTTACCTTTTCCAGTTTCAATTCCGCAACTAGGTGATCAAAAGATCGAAAAATATCATTCAATATCTCTACCAGTCTATTTGGACTCATATCACTTGAAAGACGCGTAAATCCAACAAGATCGGAAAAAACGATGGTTACGTCTTCAATCGTCTCTGCAATATTTTCTTCCCCCTTTTTTAAACGTTCGGCAACACTTTCAGGGAGCACCCGATAGAGAACGGTCTCAGACTTTTGCTTCTCAATTTCAACCTGACGGAAAAGCTCTCTTTCTTGATTACGCAAGAACTTACGTTCGAGGCTGGCATTAACACGCGCAAGCAATAATGTTTCATCAACCGGTTTTGTAATATAATCTTCGGCACCGTTTTCAATGCAACGGATGGTACTATCCATTTCATCAAGCGCGGAAACCATAATCACCGGTATCGCCCTAAGTTTCTCACTTGATTTTATATACTCGAGGACTTGATAGCCATTAAGCTCAGGCATATTGATATCTAACAGCACCAAGTCTATATTCTCATCACCTTCCAGTATACTCAGGGCCTCCTTTCCGTTTGGAGCCGTTAAAAGATTATTATATTCCTCCTCCTCAAGTAGCGCGAGAATTAAGTCGATATTATCTTCAATGTCATCGACAACGAGAATCCCCATCTCCTGCATCTTAACTTTTATATCCGATTCCATATAAAATACGTGTGAGATAGTTAAATATTAATTCTCTCCTTCTGTGCTTAAGATAAGGTCTTGAATGAGCACGGTCTCTGGCATGTATTTGATAAACTTAAATTTAATTAAGGGTTTTATTATTCCCGTTATGAGCTATGAACAGATGAGAGGCTATAATCACAAATTAAAAATCTCGTTATTTTCGCCTATGCATATTACTTCAAGAAAGGATAAGCCTAGTCAATTTAAACCCATTATGCTTAAAACCTAAGCTTTTGAAAAGACATTACCCGCTTGGTTATTGATCCAGTCACGATCTTCCTGGGAGAGATCTTTAGCCGTGACAACGACAACCGGGATATGGGAAAACTTTTTCTGTGCTCGGAATTCTTTTAAAAAAGTAATCCCATCCATTACCGGCATTATCAGATCGAGAAAAATAACGTCGGGTTCGAACACCTCCAATACTTTTAAAGCCTCAACTCCATTTGCAGCGGCTCGAATTTCATTATTATTTTCATTGAGCCACAACTTAATTAATTCCTGATACTCGGTCGAATCGTCTACGATTAATATTTTTCTATCCTTGATCTCGGTCACATTTAGAGACCGACGAAGACAACCTAAAAATTCAGCTTGGACAACTGGTTTAGACAAAGCATCTACGGCGCCAAGAGAGATGGCCTTGTTTCTATTAGCATCTGCTACCATACTGATAATGATTATAGGAATTTTAGACAATTCAGGATCCTTCTTCAATCGCATCATCAATTCCAAACCATTGCACTGCGGCATCATGATGTCCATTGTGATAAGATCCGGCTTATACTCCTGGATAATTTCATATATCTTATCCGGATCACCGCACTCTCGGTAATCTGCCCCAACTTCTTTAATATATTGGCCAATAAATTCACGCGCGTCCGGGTCGTCATCGACAACTAAAATTCGATTCCCCGGAGCGATGGGTAGGTGATCTTTGAGCGCTATTTTTGATTCTTCGGCCTTAGCCAAGGATTCTATCTCACTTTTCGCTAAGATTAATTCCTGTTCCCCGGTTTTACTATCTATCACAAACGGTGTACCTTTTTCCTGTCTGCGTAATTTGTATTCTTTAAGTTTTTCAGATACTTCAGCTGCTGAATTTACATCTTTCGTTTCACCAGATTCCTTACCGCCCATCTGTTCTTCGTTCGATGATTTATCGTCCTTTCCCGTAAAATCTAACATGAAGTTACTTCCTTTGCCTACTTCACTCGTTACACTCATAGAGCCCCCGAGCTGTTCAATAATGTTCCGGGAAATTGTAAGCCCTAGACCTGTACCGCCAAAATCTCTGGTTGTTGTATCATCAGCTTGGGAATAAGCTTCAAAGATATCCTTCAATTTCTCAGGCTTAATACCGATACCCGTATCTATAACATTAATTCTCATTTTTTTCGATTCTGCATCATGCAGATCACAACGAACGGTAACTGATCCTTCACTCGTAAATTTAACCGCATTACTTACCATATCTATTAAGACCTGTTTCAATTTATGACCGTCAGTTTCCATTCTGACTTCAGGATCATTGATCTCACTTTTTAATTCCAGACTTTTAGCGTCCGCCTGCGGCTGCAACATTTCTACTACATCTCGTATCACGGTAGCTATATCTGTATCTTCTATGTTGAAATCCATTTTCCCGGTTTCAATTTTTGAGAGGTCGAGAATATCATTGATTAATGATAATAGATGTTTTCCGTTTTTATTTATCTTTTCTACCCGGTTCACATCCGTCGTTAAAAGATTTTCCTTACGGTTTTTTTGCAGGATTCCTGAAAAACCAATGATCGAATTGAGTGGCGTGCGCAGTTCGTGACTCATATTAGCCACGAATTCACTTTTTTGTTTATGCGCGACCAGCAGTTCTTGATTTGCTCCCTCCAGCAGAACGGATTGTTTTTGTACCGACTGGTAGGTAAATGCATTAATTAAAGAATTCGCGAGTACTTCGATGTAATTGGATAAATGCTGACGGTTAGTGGCATCTACTTTACCCAGTCCAGCCAGAATGACGACCCCGAGAAAATTTTCCTGAAAAAGAATCGGAATTCCAAAAATGTTTCTTACCTTGGCTTTCGAAAACCCAAGATTGATATCTGGCAATAAGTCCGCCTCTATATCATCCAAGCTAATCCACTTTTTTTTGCGCATTACATCCTCGGGCAGCTTCTTCAATATTTCATCTTCATTGAGAACGCGAAGAAATGCCTGGTCCAGGCTCTTTTGTGACATCATAACGAGTTCTTTATCCAGTTCTTCATAAATATAAAACAGGCCAACCTGGCTATTCGAAACTGCCATCAAATATTCCATCGCGGTGTCCGCGATCGTCTTGATATCAATGGATGCCGTTTTAGAGAGAAAATCTCCAAACTCCTCTTGTCTCTCTACCGAAAGAGCGAGCTCTCTGTTTTGATCCTCAAGTTTGGTACTCGAATCTTCTATTTCATACTGCGACGCTTCAAAGTCGGAGATAGACACTTGAATCTTTTCCGCCATACTATTGACGGAGGTTGCGAGACGTCCGAGTGCATCAGTTGTATTTTCCCCCGATCGCGTACCGTAGTTACCTTGGCCAATCAAATCTGCCACCATAGCTAACTGTTGTAATCGGCTTCTTCGGTAGCGGAAATCCATCAATATGAGGACTAAAATAATGATGACAAAACTAGAGAGTATCAGCCTGGGATCAATTTCCATCGACAACAACAAGGATGGATAGATAGCGATAAACAATAAAATGACCAAGATCACTAATACCAGTCCGCCAATGGACATTCGTGGTCGTAATGCTTTAGCTCTCATGATTTTTCGCTGTCAGTCTTTCAACTTTTAAGTAATGAGAACGGGTTAGTAACGTACTACTTATTGAGAAATAGTCAGTGCCTAAACCGAGTTTAATCAAATTTGAAATTCAGCTAATAAAAAAATTATATCGATATGTAGTGTTTAGCGATTCTCCTATTAAATATCAATAATCAATCAAAAATAGTCTGGAATCTATTCATTATCAATAGTTAAAAATACAACCGGGCCATAATAAATGAAATCTCTAAAAATAAACGCAGGGAAAGAGGATAAGATTACTTTTCGCTCGTAGAATGAACATTAAATAACGAATTTTCCCTGGGGGGAAAATTTATAAATGTTTATATTCTCAGGCGATCCTCGATTTAGCTGCATCAAATGCAGTAATTAGAGAATCCTTGAGTTGAGTAATGAGGATTGGTTTTGAAATGTAATCATTCATTCCCGCTTCTAAACATTTATCACGATCGACGATGAGAGCTGTAGCTGTAGTAGCAATGATATAAAGATCTTTTTTTTCCTTTCCACATTCACCCTCTCGAATAGAGCGTGTAACTTCCAGACCATCGATTCCAGGCATTCTGATGTCTAAAAGAATGACATTATAATTATTATCCTTAGTCATTTTCAATGCTTCCTCACCGTCAGAGGCAAAATCTGCGGAATAACCTAATTCCTTTAGCATTTCAAGAATGAGGTGCTGATTTACCTTTTCATCCTCGGCAACAAGTATCTTGAGAGGATATTCATTGGCAAGTGCCCGGGACACTTCACTATCCATCGGAGCCTCGCTTTCAACCTGGGTTTCCGCAGTACCGTCTACAGTAATATTAAAAAAGAAAGTGGATCCTTTACCATGTTCACTTTCAACCCAGATTTCTCCACCCATTTTTTCACAAATGCGCTTACAAATGACTAACCCGAGTCCTGTTCCCCCAAATTGGCGTGTCGTTGAAGAGTCAACTTGAGAAAAAGGCTTAAATAGGCGATCCACTTTTTCAGGGGGTATTCCAATCCCTGAATCTCTAACCGCAAAAATTAATTCCCAACGGTTTTCCCCAATTGCGTTCGTTGTAATTTCAACAACAATTTCACCCTCACTCGTAAACTTAACCGCGTTATTTACAAGATTAAGCATTATTTGATATAAACGGTGAGAATCACCAATAAAATTACCGTCACTTGAATCATTAATCGTGTAATCCAGCTTTATTCCTTTTTCTTTTGCTTTAACAAGCACTAGATCGAGGACTTCAAGAAGGGTATCTTCCAAACGGAATACCGCATATTCCAATTCGATGCCGCGTGATTCAATCTTAGAGAAATCCAAAATATTATTAATGAGGTCGAGTAGCGATCTACCGCTTCGGTTTATAATCTTAAGGTATTCGCGTTGTCCCGGTTGCATTTCGGTACGTTCCAGTAAATCGGCAAATCCTAGAATCGCATTCATTGGTGTTCGGATTTCATGGCTCATCATCGCGAGAAAATCACTTTTCGCTTTATTTGCTGAATCTGCCGCTTCTTTAGCTTTCTTCAACCCCTCTTCCGCCTCTTTTCGAGCGGTAATATCATGCGCCATCCAGATAACGAGAGTCTCACTATCTTTAAGTGGATTAATAGGCGCAATGCGTCCTTCAAACCAGTGCTCTCTACCTTCATGAGGGAAGGAGTACTCGATAATCTGCAATTGCCTGCTATTAATCGTTTCAGAAAGTGTTTGATTAAAAAGCTTAGCTTTATCTTCAGGATATAAATCATCGAATTTATGTCCAATGAGTGCATCTTCCTGCCCATTAAAAATACTGTCAGAAGAAGCAAAAACTTCAAGGTAGCGGCCATTTCCTGAAATAACAAATGCACTATCCGGCATTGCATTGATAAATGCACGCAACCGCTGCTCGTTAGCGCTTATTAAGTCCTCACGATATTTATGCTCAGTTAAAATTGCGGCAAGAAACATTCCCGTGACCGCGAGTACACCGATAAACACCCATAAATAGGAAGGAGGTTGAGAGTGGAATTTAGTAGCCTCCGGGCCAATGACATCTTTTAGCTCCCAGAAAGCTATTAAAGAGATAATAAGAATGCCGGTAGTAGCCCCGCGCTGACCAAATCGAATCGCAGACCATGCAAGGACCGGTATCATCGCTAATTCGAGTGGATAACGCAGCGTGTCAATAGGTGCCCAATTCTGAAAAACTTCTTTTGAAATATAGATGAGGACGATAAGCCAACCCAATACTTCTGCTGCCTGACGGTTGGTCCAGGTGATATGTGTTTTGGCAAACCACCCTAAAAGAAAAGGGCCCAAGATAATCATCCCGACGGCATCACCCAACCATCGGATAGACCAGATACGTTTGAAATCATCCCAAAATTCAGGATTTAACTGGCAGAGCAAGGAAGAACTAACAATCGAACTTATCAATGAACTAAGCAGAACCCCAACAGCAATGAAGTAGAGCACGTCATTTATGAGTTCGACGGAATCTTGAAA
The DNA here is from genome assembly GCA_963692525.1 of Opitutales bacterium. Taxonomy (GTDB): domain Bacteria; phylum Verrucomicrobiota; class Verrucomicrobiia; order Opitutales; family PNEW01; genus PNEW01. The sequence goes on along the minus strand of OY829953.1, from coordinate 2,378,947 downwards.
AGCACAAAACCTTTTTAATATGTAAACAGCGAATGCAGTACTAAGCGTATAACCGAGGGCAACACCCAGTGAATATATAACCGCACTATCCTGAAAATAATAGGTAAGAAAAGCACCACCGGCGATTGCTGGGAGGTAACGATAACCAAAGAGAGTAACAACCGCAAAAGATAATCCCGCTGGCGGCCAGATTAGTGGCGCGTAATTCTCCCAAAGAGCAACATCCAACCCTAAGCCGGCAATTGTACAATAAATAATGACGATCCCTAGCAGTTTCGCCAGGAAGATGCTCCACTCCGAAGCATTTTTGGGTAGAGGTTCAATTTTAGAATCCTGCTCTGCCATGCATCCTTATTAAAAATTATATACGGTTGAGATAAATTGAAAATTTGTAATGTAATAAACGAAACAATGAAATTAAAATAATATTTAATTTCAAAAAGTAATAGTAGGACTTAAGTCCAATTTTCTAAAAATGAATAGCGACAGTCAATGAGTAAATCTTCGTGTGTGAAACAGGAATAGACGATCAGAATGAAATTATTTTCCTCTCTTAAAATTACAGAATTAATTTTAATCATATAAAGTAATTCCGATTGAATTGTTATAAAAGATTTATATAATAAATAAAATTATTTAAAACGATGCCGATTTATATTTACCAAGTCTCTACTGATGATGGGTCCGAAGGAGAAATATTCGAAATCGAACAATCAATGAAGGCCGAGTCATTAACAAAACATCCTGTCACCGGTCAGCCTATAAAGCGCATTTACCTTCCCCCTAATATTTCTATAAAATATACCCCCGGCCAAACCAAGAATAAGCTTGATAATAAAAATGTCGAAAAAGCGGGCTTTTCTAAATATGAACGTGATAAGCTTACTGGAACTTATCATAAAGTCGCAGGCAAAGAAGGTCCTGGTAAATTTAAAACCTGATGGCTTCTGACGCCATCCAGTGAGTCTAACCTCATTATCGCAGCACCTTCATCTGCGATTAATTAATCGCGGGCTTAGTGAAAAGAAATGCGGCACCACCATCATGATTGTCTTTCCAAGGTTGGCTGATCACTTCTTTTATTAATTGCCAGGACGGTGATTTTTTTTGCATGAATCGTTGGACCACGGCCTGGTTTTCATCCTCTTCGAGACTGCATGTGCTATAAACAAGGCGTCCACCAGGCCGAACAAATACAGATGCCTTTTCGAGGAGCGCCAATTGCATATCCGACGCTTTATTTATATCATCAGCTTTGAGTCGCCATTTAGCATCGGGTCGGCGTCGAAGAACCCCAGTATTGCTACACGGTGCGTCTACAAGTACGGCGTCATAAAGAGGGGGTAATCCACGTAATTTAAATTCTTCAGGTTTTATTTCTAAAAGGTCCGCTTCTACAATATCACACGGTGTATTTTCTATTGTCCTAAGGTTATTTTTTAAAAGTTCGACCCGTGGACCGGGCAAATCAAGACACACCAGGCGACCGTTAGTGTTGCTGAGCTTTTCTGCTAATAACCTGCTTTTCCCTCCCGGGGCAGCGCATAGATCGAGAACTGATTCGCCGGGTTGAAGATCAAGGATAAAGGACGGTAAGCGACTGGCCGGATCCATGATGTAAGCGTAACCTTGATTGACGATATCAATGATGGTCTCCCAACATGAATCTTCTATGCGATAAAAACACGACCAAGGTGTTGAAATCAATCCCGCGGGTAGATCTTTCTTATTAGTATCCATGACCCGTATGTAAACCGGCGAAGGTTGCTGGTTCCACTCGAGCAATGACCGGGTATTAAGAAGACCGAAGTTTTTGTACCAACGGCGTACAAGCCAATCTGGATGGCTATTTATCAGGGCCAGACTTTCAACGCTACTATCTTCCCCACCCCGGACAATTTGTATTTGGGCTGGAAACTTGCGAAGAACGGCATTCACCATTCCACATTCTTTAATGCTCACAAGGTTTTTAGCCTCCTCAACCGCATGGTGAACGATCTTGGGAGATAAACCAGGATCTTCCGCGAGTATTTCAGCTGCTCCGATAAAAAGAATTGACTTTAACCGTGGTCTTGACTCCTTTTTTAGAAGCTTGCTAAGCGTATACTCAATTAATTGTAAATTTCTCACCACGCCTAATAGCAGGAATTGGCAACGTCGTCGTTCCATTCTTGAAAGCCCGGAAGCGTGGTCAGCGATTAGTCTGTCTACCTTTTGCGACTTACGTAAATAGACTTCGCAAAGGATTACCGCCCTATGCCAACCACTTTTGGAAAAATCGGAATTAGTGCTCATATTCCAGTAAATATCAGTTCATCTGATTGACTGGGGCTAGGTATACTATTAGTATATCTAATTATCACGCTGCAAAATAGATTATGAATAAAGACGATATTGATTTGCTCATTCAAAGACAACCCCGTCTTGAATCATCTCGAGAAAAACTCGAGTCGATGCAAACGGGTATGTATTGTATTCATCGAAGTTGGGGTCTTGGCAAGATAACAGAATATGACGCACAAGAAAGTAAACTCATTATCGATTTTGAAGATGGTAAAGCAGGTCACGCGATGGACCCGGTATTTTGTATTGATCGGCTCGACATCCTGGCTCCAGAAAGCATGATTGCCCGTCATCGGGAAGAACCCGATGTGGTTGAAGAAATCATTAAGAAAAGACCGGCTGACCTGATTGTAGAAATACTCTCATATGCCCCTAATCAAGGAGCAACGAATACGGAATTGGAATCACAGTTAAGTCGTCTATTAGGGGAAAAACGCTATAAAAAATGGTGGACCGCCACAAAAAAACTTCTCGTTAAGGATCCCCGGATTGCAGTGCCGTCAAAAAAGACCGCTCCCTATGTATTACGTGATGAGCCGATTGCTGCAGAAGATGAAATTCTTGAGCAATTTTTCTCAACTAAGGCACCGATAAAGAAAGTTACACTGGCAGAAAAGCTGCAAGACTTATCCTTTTCAAATGACAACCTTAAGAAACATTTGCCAGACGTACTTATGAGCCTCACCGAGGCGATAAAAGAAACTCGACGCCTCAATCCTGGTGAACGACTACACGGCCTCTGGATACGAAATGATCTCGCGCGCTACATTCATGAGGATGTCGAGATCCTGGAGCCGACTTCGGCATCGATGATTTATGAGAATAAGGAACTTTCGGAATTAGCCGCTCAAATACCCTCCAGTTATTATAAGCGTTTCCTGGATCTAATTAACCGCTGCTACCCAGACGAATGGAAAAAAATCATGTTTGACCTGTTGAAAAACAGCAGCGGAAAATTCACAAGCGAATGTATTAATTTTCTCATGGAGATGGGAACTGAAGACGAACTTCAGTTTATGCTCCAACGTTGGTTAGATGAGCAGACCTTGAAAGGCCCTATTCTTCTCTGGATCGTTAAAAATCGGCACGGCCAAAAATTTCAAACGATAGTAAAAGATCTAATTACCCCAAGGATGCTTAACGTAATTTTTTATGCCATCGATTATGAAGCACTGCAAAATGCGGGTACCCGACGGATCCCACTCGCTGATTTTTTAAGCGATGACACCGAAATAATACAAGAATTATTATCATCGGCCACACCTGAAACGGCAGGTGATCTGGCCACCACTTTGATGCTTAATCAGGGGTTTGAAAACCTAAGTAAAAATTCTCTTCTTGCGCGTTTTATAAAACAATTCCCCAACGTACAAAATCTATTAGCTGATGATAAAGTAGAACTGGCTCAGGATCACCTCATCGTATCACAAATAAGTTATGATACTCGGAAAAAAGAATACGATATTTTGATTAATGAAAAGATTCCTGAAAATACGGCGGCGATTGCAACTGCTCGTGAACTCGGTGATATTAGAGAAAATGCAGAATATAAAATGGCACGCCAGGATCAAGACACACTCCTCTCCCGCAAAGAGCAGATTGAATTGGACTTGGCTCGCGCGCAAATCACTGATTTTACCGATGCCCCTGCCGATGTTGTCGGTATCGGCACCGTGGTTGAATTGCTTCAGCATTCAACGGGTCAAAATACCAGTTATTCCATTTTAGGAGCTTGGGACAGCGATCCTGAGAACAATACTTTATCCTATGAAACACCCCTTGGTTACGTCCTTCTAGCCAAGAGGATTGGAGAAACCGTAGAAACCAATATCGATAATACGAGTGAAAAATGGACGATCAATAAGATCTCCCGTTACGTTGATGTGAAATAGCTCGTTCCTTTTCCCTTCGTCCAGTTAACCTGTTTATTCATTTTAGCGACTGGCATTCCCAATTCTAATTGGCGACTGGCCTTATTGATCGCTTGAACGATTGGTCAAAATATTCAAAAGACATACTCAAACAGAAGTAGTTTGGTCTTAAGAATAATTATCCAATATTTTATCCATTAACTGCTGATAATAGTTGCGGAGAGTATTGTAGATTTTGTCCGTATCACCCATTTTCAGTATTTCGTCCGCCAATTTTACAACATCAGCTTTATTTAATTGTCGGATTAAATATTTTATTTCCGGTATTAAACTCGTGGTAACACTCAACTCATCGGCCCCAAGACCTACGAGAAGAATAGCATAAATGGGTTCACTTGCCATCTCTCCGCATATCGAAACCGGGAGTCCATTGTCATGTGCGACATCAATAACATTTTTAATTGTGCGCACAATAGCGGGATGATTGGGTTCATAAAGATGAGCGATACTGTCATTAACCCGGTCTACCGCGAGCATGTACTGGATTAAATCATTGGTCCCAATACTGAAAAAATGACAATGCTCAGATAAAAGATCAATCGTGCTGGCCGCGCTGGGAATCTCAATCATGCTGCCCAGTTCAATTTCTGAGTCAAAATCTTGCCCACTTTCTTTTAATTCATGTTTGCATTCTTCGAGCAACCGATTGGCATCGCGAAGTTCGGGCACCCCACTGATCATTGGGTATAATAATTTGACCTTGCCATGAGCTGACGCTCTGAGGATTGCACGTAGCTGGATTTTAAAAATATCCGGGTTCTCCAAACAAAAGCGAATTGCCCGAAGGCCCATAAAAGGATTACTCTCTTCATGTATATCCGTACTGCCAAAACGTGATTTTTCGCCACCGAGGAAAAGGGAGCGAACTTTGTCGCCGCCAAGGTCAAGCGTGCGTATAATAACTAAACGAGGATTAAGAGCGGCAACGACCTTCCGATAGGAATCATATTGTTCTTCCTCGTCTGGAAATTCGCTGCTACTTAAATAGATTCCCTCTGTCCTGAATAGCCCTACCCCATCTGCCCCACTTCCTTTTAACCGTTCAGTATCTTCAATTCCTTCTATGTTCGCCCGAATCGCAATCTTGTGTCCATCGCGCGTTTCAGCCGGGAGATCAGTTTCTTTCTGATAAATTTTCTGAATACTTTGCCGTTCATGCTCGATCTGACCGTATTGATATAGGTTTTGTTCACTGGGATTAATGATAACAATTCCATTATAACCATCGATCAGTAATATGTCATCCGCGTGAACGAGATCTGAAATATTATGCAATCCGACTACAGAGGGTATATCTAATGAACGTGCCATAATCACTGAGTGACTCGTGCGACTACCCCTATCGGTCGCAATACCAAGAAGATGACTCTTTTCCAAGCTCGCCGTATCCGAGGGCGATAGATCCTCCGCTACGACAACCTTTTTCTCGGTAAGTTTACCTTCTGCCAAATCCGAATGCCCCAAAAGATTTCCCATGAGCCGACGGGTCACATCACGAATGTCCGTTACGCGTTCTTTGATGTATTCATCGTTGATATTAGCAAAAGCGTCAATGTATCGATTGGACACTTCTTGAAAACAATGCTCGATGTTTAAACTGGTATCCTCGAGTTCACGTATTGTCGCATCCAGTAAAGCGGCATCTTCAAGGACGAGTTGATGGGCATCAAAAATACTCGCTTCATCTTCTCCCAGTTTTTCAGCGATTATCATCCGAATAGAATGAATCTGTTTTCTTGTTTCCATGATTGCCTGTTCGAATCTCGACACCTCTCGACTTCGATCCTTCTCTGCAACTTCATAAGTCGGCACTTCCAACTCTTTCTGCAAAAAAGTAAAAACCGGGCCATGGGAAACACCTGGAGAAGCGGCAACCCCTTTTACAGTAATCTCTTTTTTCTCGTCTTTTGACATTTCTAGGAAAGCTTTTAATGTGCAGATCTTAGGTCTTCAAAAACCTCAGTACATATTGGATCTATTTTTTAGCCAACTGAGTTAAGACTCAAATAATCGAGCTTTCAACTATAAATGTAGAATCACCCCAAACACTCCGTATATAATCAAATATTAATTCTCGAGGGGAATCTTCAGACAAAATAGCAAAACAGGCACTACCTGATCCGCTTAACTGGCAGGGTAAATTAAAATCAGTCCGTATTTTTTCAATAACAATGGGTAAATCAAGATGCTTATCAAATACAATTCGTTCCATATCCGAGTAGAGAATTTCTTTTATGTCTTTTTTATTATAGATCCAATTCTTGAGCTTGGATTCAATTTTACTTTCCGAGGAAAATAGTTGATTACCGTTTTTAGTATACTGGCGATAGGCCCACGCTGTACTTATACTATAATCAGGTCTAAATAGAAGAATAGAGTGACCGGACATATCTGAGATTACATCCGCAGGTAAAGTCTGCAGGATTTCTCCGCGACCGCGAATAATCAGAGGTTCATTATAGAGAAACAGGGGGCAGTCTGACCCCAAACGAACAGCGATCTCCATCAGTTCATCATCGCTTAATGGATTTTCTGCAAGCATGTTTAAACCTCTAAGCGTCGCTACCGCGTTACTGCTTCCCCCACCTAATCCTGAGCCGACAGGAATTTGTTTTTTCAATTTAATATTGAGACCGTAAGGGAGAGGATTTTTAACGCGATATTCAGCCACTGCGCGAAGGATAAGATTTTGATCTCCGCAATCGAGCTGCGGATAATCACACTCTAAACGGTCAGTTTTTTCCGTGACACGTGGGGTCATCCGAAGCGTGTCACCAAATTTAAGGGGCGCAACCAGGGATATTAAGTTATGATAATTATCCGGGCGTTTTCCTGTTACCGCTAAAAGTAAATTAATTTTCGCCGGGGAAGATAAAACGATCTCATTGGAATTCTCTGTCGGCATGATAAATTGATTAGATCAGACTATGAAAATCATTATAAGTTGATAACTCAAGGGGTGAGCAGGTTGCCTCACCGCATTTAGTTTGCTCATAGAAGAAAAGCGCGCTCGGACAGCCCGGCTCCACCTTAATACTTAACACCTGATACTGGTCGATAGAACACTTATTATTCAATCGTGAGCTCTTCGACAGACACCTCAATCGCATCGCCGTCTTCATTGGCGAAGGTGGCATCGATGCTCAGTGTCGGCTGAGGCGTGTTGTCAGACTTGAAATTATTCTGCGTGATCAGGGTATCAAACCCGGTCGTGGTCGATCCATTCTCCGCGACGACAACCGCGGCACCGTTTGTCTGCAATAAGTCACCTCCGGTGATCCGCAAGCCAGGGTTGCCAGCCGCTACGGTGAAGGAACCTGATTCAAATAAGAGGTGGGGAACGGCATCGCCATCGGCATCGATGTCACCAACGGTCAAGCGTACCGCGATCGGTACCCCGCGCGCATCGACACCGACCCTACCCGTGCTTCCACTAAACGCGGCGTTTGACAGCTGCATGCCGCCCATGCCTGTGGAATTTACCACTTCTACCAAGGTCACGTCCGCCTGTGCGTCATAAACCTGTCCCTCGGGGAAGAGCGCCTGGTTAACCGCGTTGATCGATCCCACGGTAAAGATACTAAAGAAGGTATTGGCGTCCGCTCCATCGATGACCACACTCGGTTTGCCCGTTACGTATTCAACCGCCTGGTTATAGCGTGGGGGTATGGCCGGGGGCAGGAAGGTCGCCGGATCGAGGGTTACGGTAAAGGAACCTGTGCCCGAGAACTCAACCTGCACAATGTCTTCGGTTTCATCCATGAAGGAGACACGGGTGATTTGTCCCGGTCTGGCTTGGAGCTGGATCGTTTCACCCGTAAGGAGAATCTGATCAAAGATGTTTCCATTCGGATGCTGGATGTTCTCTCCCGCGATGTCTCCTGTACCGTCAAGTACCAGAGGGACGGAAGGTGCCGCTACAGTGATGACTGCCGTTTCACTGTTTGCGCTGCCGCCGGCATTGGTAATTTGCACCCAGAAATTCGTGCTAACAGTGAGAGCACCTGTGGTCAAAGTACCGCTCGTGGCACCGGCGACGGGATTGGCGGTGTCACCGCTGTTACCAGTATACCATAGGTAGGTTAGATCCTCGCCGCTGGCCGCAGTTGACAATACGACAGCCGTTCCCGATTGCACTTCCTGGCTCGCGGGCTGCGTCGTGATGGAGGGTGCACTCGGTTCACCACCACCGCTCGGTGCGCCGATGGGGGTGAATCCAATATCATCAAGCGCGATTTCGAAAAAGGATCCACTCGTCGTAATTTCCGGACCATTGGTATAAGTTATCTTTCCTATCCCACCGGGTGCACCTAATGCCTCGGCATTAAAATCAAAAAATGTAAAAGGGACTGGAGAAGTGATAGAGATACTCTGTGGAATATCTGTTGTCGAAGTGAGAAGATTGTCCTCAGTATCGAAAACTTCAATCTTACCATCACCTGAAACAAATACCGCCGCGTAAAACTGCACTTTAGCCGCGGGGGTTTCAAAAGTAATCGTTCCCGTAAAATCATTTGAAACCACCCAGGCTCCTGCTCCATCATTAATTGCGCCTATGGGTATAGGTTTAATTGGATTTGTATGATTAAAGGCGACAAATCCTTGAGAGACACTTATTGGTTGCGCGATACCCCCACTAAAGCTTGCAGTTACTGGCGATTGACCGAGAACAAAGTTAGCTTTATTGGAAAATTTCTGATCTGTATCTACATTCTCGAAATCTTCGAATACGGTATTGTTCGGCGGTCCTACTACATAGGTGAATCCCAGGTCATCGAGAGCGAATTGCCCCGAAACATCAATAACCTTAATTTCAAAAATACCATTGGTAAAATTAAGATCGGAAAGGTCATTGGGGTCTCCTCCAAAGGCGATAAAACTTTGTAGCGGCGGATTTGAGCCCGGGCTGATATTAGTCGGTAATCCCTCTACTACTCCGTTGGCTTGTAATTGAAAAGCATTTCTGTCCCTTAGCTCAATGCGTCCCGCGCTATTAGTCTCGGCCGCGTAGAATTGTAAAATATTAACTCCCCGTTCAAAGATGATTTTACCCTCAACAGCTCCGGGAACCAACATGACTGCTTTACTGCCCGAATGATAGAGATTGGGGTTACCCACCGATTGCAAATTAAAATTAATGAACCGGACACTGTTTGGCGATTCACCGAGAATAAAATCACCCGAGCCTTCCGCACTCTCAAAATCAATAAAGTTATCAAGCGTCTCCGGTTGTGCGGATAGAAGCCCAGTTAGCCCGAATAAGATTACGATATTAAGGATGTTTTTATTCATAATTGATATTAAATTCATTTGCTTATTTTATAAGCAAGCGAAATATACTTAATTCAACTTGAACACTGATGCCATTAATTAATTTTTAAGTAAAACCATCGAATTTTATTATCGGAATGAAAGAGAATATTATGGAAACGACAAAATCAGGCACGACGGAAATGGCCATAGAGCAGATACGAGAAGAAGGTTGGTGTGTAATTAAAGAGGTGATACCTGACGACAAGGTTGTAACGATGGGTGAAGAAATCCTCGAAACCTCACGGAGAAACAGTGTTAAAAATAACCCAAAGGGGCACACTTCTGCCCCTGGATTTATCAATCACTGCCAGTCATTCACTCCCTATATAGCAAACCCCCAAGTGATGGATGTGGTTGACTCACTCCTCGGTAAGTATGCGCGGATCTCTTTCACCACTGCGATTGTCAATGAATCAAAAAACGATCGTGGTGTCTGGCATTCAGATTGGCCCTTTAATGCCAATAATGTTGGCCATCTCATTGCCCCTTATCCAACGGAAGCCATTTTTCATCTTACTTCCCTGTGGTTTTTCACTCCTTTTAATGAAAAAAATGGAGGGACGCTACTCAGACCGCGAAGCCATAAATTACCAACGAATCCAACGCAGAAGGGAGAAGAAGCCAATAGTTTAAAATCATACCCTGACGAGATACAAGCCGTGGGATCGGCAGGAAGTGTATTAATAATGAACAGTCAGTTATGGCACGCAAGAGCGGTAAATAATACTGACGAAGCGCGTATTGCCGTCGCGATTAGATTTGCGCCATGGTGGTTAAACCTGGATTTACTCATGCCGAAATCCGAAGAGCGTATGCAGATAGCGAAAGAACGAAATTTAGCGGAAAAAGAACAAGCGAAAGTAACGCTTGAAGTATACAATCAACTACCAGATAAAGTGAAATCTCTCTATCGTCATTGGGTTCAAACCGATTAAAAAGTAGTCTGGACTCTTTCTGCGACTATACACTAATCGTAATCTTCCACTATTTACCCCTGATCACTCACAGATCAAAAACACATATTTTAGTTTTATATTTAAACGATGAAGCAACTATTTGTAACCGCAGTGCGCGAGGTGGAATTCCAGGAAGTGCCAACCCCCGTCTGCCCACCCGATGGCATTCTAGTCAAAGCAATAATAACTGCCGTTAGTAGTGGCACTGAAATCCGCGTCTACCGGGCTATTCCCGTGGATAAAGAAGGGAAGTTTTTACATACTAATTATCCTTATAAGCTTCCTTGTGTAAATGGATACTCCATGGTTGGCGAAGTCGTAGAAACAGGAGCGGAAGTGAATAATTTCGCCGTTGGTGACCGTGCATTTGTCGCTCAACCACATGGTGAATATGCGGTAGAGTTGGCAAAAGATGCCGTTAAATTACCCTCGAGTATCGCTGATGAAGAAGCTGTTTTTTTAAGTCTGCTTCGCGTTACTCAAACCGCGATTCGCCGAGGAAATCCTACCCCTGGGGAAACAGTGGCCATCATCGGTCAGGGAGTTATTGGTCAATCCACCCTCGCATTATGCCAGGCTTTTGGACATCCCTCTATAGCTATCGACCAGCATGAATCACGTCTTAAGATTTCCAGAAAATTGGGAGCCGATCTTGCCATCAGTCCCAATGAAAAAGATTTCAATCAACGAGTACATGAATTCTGTGGGGGGAGAGGCGCTGATCTAGTCATCGAAGCTGCTTCCGTCTGGCCGGCTATTCAAACCAGTATGGAAATTGCCCGTCCGGGAGGCAAAGTCGTCGTCGTCGCCCGTCACACCGATATGCCGAACTTCAGCCCCGTAAATGATCCCTATCTTGGGAAAGATGTATCTTTAGTCTCTTCTTATACAGCAGATCCAGAAGGTCAGCGATGGGACTATAATAATACAATGACCTTAAATTTAAATCTCTTCGAAAAAGGTAAGCTCTCGCTCGCTCCCATAATTACCCACCATTTTCAATGGAACGAAATAGGTGAGGCTTACCGACGCCTGGACGAAGGTGAACTTGATATGGTTGGGGTTATTATTCACTGGTCCTGATACATCCGGCATTACCGGTTTATCCCGGTAAATAAAGGAAACTGTTTGTGAGCAAAGGATGAAGCATACAAGCTAACGGTATTAAAGTAAGGACGGTTAGCAATATATTCCTCTTCGTAACTTAAATACCTTTTAAGATGAACTCGGTATTTTTTCAGCCAGATTGTCGATACATGCCTGGGTTAATATCGGCAATGCCTCTCGATCGAATGGACTTACCCACACTTGATAGATATCCTCTTCTCCTTTTTCGCGGGGATAGAGATAACTCAAAGCAGTGCTATTTGCCAGATTCATGACTATAACCGCATGACGAGGGAATCTTTTTCTCAAATCGATCTGGAAATTCGAATAACACTCATTGGTTTGTCCAATAAAGATCGCCTGACCGACACGCCAGACAAATACAGGCGTTTCAATCGTACTTTTCCCACCAAGATTTCTGACTCTCGCAATTTTTCGTCTGAGACGCTCACACATGACACGATCATCACAGTTTTCCAATTCCTTATCAATTTCTTCGACTGCAGGTTGAGGTTTTACCGGAAGATCCACTGAAAAGGTAAAGCTTTCGAGATCATCGGACATACGATACAATTCCGTGTTCCATTTAGCCAGCGGTGCTCCCGATTCTACTGCTCCGCCGAAACGCATCCTCTGACTACCCGGTAACATGGACTCCAGTGCACTTAATACGGCATAGCCCAATTGTCTGCCGTGGCGATCGGCAACGGCTGTATCTCCCGTATACTGAAGATTTGGGGCCAGTTCACCTGATGCACCCTGTAGAAACAAGCCGAGAGCACCCTCAGCTTGTGCCTCAATTATTTCTCGCGCCGCGCCAACATAATCGGGGGAGATCAATCGATTTTCCCACGCCAGTGTTGTGGGATGACAAGCATAATTAAAAATGACCGCAAAAATCTTATCATCGGATTCCCGAGTAACCCTACCAACGAGAAGCGTATCGTCCGCATCATTTTCCGGGTTATATCCGCAAATAATTCTGCCCTTATCTTGATTGGGATCAGGCAGATCGCGGTTCGAAGCGAGTTTGCAGGAACCCACAACCCAGCTAAGACTGGCTGGACAGGCATCATTATGTGCTTCCAGCGCCGCTTCGGTAGTTGCCCCGCTTATTTTATCCAAATATGGTTTTATTAAATGTCCACCGGGTTTATCTGCATCTGAAGAGCTGACCGAACACGCAGCATGGGTATGACTTAAATTAAGTATCACCCTGGAAGGGTCGAGATTCATTGCATCGAGAACGGATTCCCTTATATAGAGTTCGTCTGCAGTATCTCTAAACCAGCCGGCATCCAAAGCGATAAGGATCAGCGGGGGATTTTCGATATGGTCGCTTATTGATAAAACAGTGACACAAAGAGGGCGGTGAATCCCCTCTGCAACGTCATGCAACGCCGCTCCCCATTGACGTGCATAAATCCCGACTGGAGGCGTAATGTCCCGTCTCGCAACACCAATAATCCCATTAAATCCGAAGGGTTCTACACACAATGCATCAGTACTTTCAGGTGAATTGTCAGACCCCATTTATTGATTCTCTAAATGCCTGTCAGGTCTACCCGCTATGGGTCTTAAATCAATCATCTCAATACGCTGTCTTCAATCATTCTTAAGAGTAAATTAGGCTGCCTGTTCCGTGACGTGTCATGGTCTGCGACTCGCTTACTCAGGTCTATCTCCACCGTAACGACTTCATCGACAAACTCCGTTACCGCTGTTTTCAGGAAAACTTCACCCGTCGGATCAAATCCCATAACCGTCCCTGCATGGTTTGCGATGACATCTCTTGGATCTATGCCCGTCGTATAATTTTTAGGATAGGAATCGAGATCCTTCAGTCCTGTTGTCGAAGGACCTACGGCATTATTACAGAGCACAAATACGTTGTGATCATCTGCCCGGGCGGTGTGTGGTTTCCTCCAAAGATCCTGCTGTGCTTGAATCTTCTCGGCACAAAATTCCGGCGTTAATTCATCCGGCCATATACCCGATCTCCCCGCATGGGGAGCAAGAATGAGATCTACTTTATTGAGTCCATGAATAAGTGCCATCTCTGGAAAACAATTGTCATAGCAGATGGTGATACCAAATTTAAATTCACCGAGATCAAATGTTTCTACAGACTGACCTGGAGCGAAAAAGTGATACTCGTCCATCGACAGATATATTTTTCGTTGCAAGCCCAGGTATTGCCCCCGGTCGACAACCAATTGGCTGTTGTAGACATTACTTCTCGTTCTCTCAGCCATGCCCACACAAATACAAATATTTAATTCCCCGGACAACTCCAGGATCGCCTGACAGAGCGGCCCATCGGGAATGGGCTCAGCGTTCTCCATCATTTTCGGATGCCCACCATGCCCGGTAAGCATCAACTCTGGTAGAAAAACCATACGCGCACCCTCTTCACTGCCTGTGTGACAGGCTTTTATAACTCGATCGAGATTTGCTTGAGGATCGATAAGCAGTGATTGTAGAGAGGCGACGGTAACTTTAAATACACTCATAATTTTTAATTTTATAAATCCTAATGTTCATTCTACATAAATCTCAAGCAAAGTATACTGACGAGCGATAATTCTTATCAGACTTATTGATAGACCGCAATAGTCCAAGACAGCGACAGAATAAATAAACATGAAATTAGCAAGATGCGCTGGAAGTTTATTGATCGAGAGATATTATTCTTAATCAACAATCCACCAATCCCAAATAGGATGCCCGCAACAAATCCACACCCGTGAGCAATAACGTCAGTATTTTCCCCACCTGCACCCAACAACGCGAGAAGGCAAATGCCTCCCACAAAAGGCATAATGCTTCTTCTCGAGGCGCTCGCGTCAAATGGATGCAAACGAGTAAAGAGAGAGAAACCAACGAGATTACCGAGCGCGCCAAAGATCGCGGTTGAAGCACCGATGGCCAAATGTGGTGTGGGATAATAGATATACGCGCTCAAAGCATTACCTATCATCCCACTTAAAATAATTAATAACCATCCCAGGCCAGAACCCAGTAAACGGTTCACAAAAATCCCAAAAAACATTCCCCCTGCAAGATTTGCGGCGAGGTGACCAATGTCAGCATGAAGGGTCAATGCAGTAACTATTCGCCACCACTCTCCACCCTTAATAACTGCATTCGCATCTAAAGCACCCTTATCCCTATACCATTGAGGTTCATCAAGCTGTCCGAGATAAAAAGTTATAAGGATCAATAGATATACAGCTATAATGTGGAGATCGGTTTTCTCTTCATTTTCTACTGTTACCTGCGGTTTTACAGTGTGATTTTCATTATTATATTTCTCCAGCTGTACCATCACCGTGTCAACCTGGGCATCTTCAACGCAGAGATAATATTGCTCCTCCTTGCGAAACATCCAATAAGGCAAGCGCATCGATAATATCACCAATGCATACTCATTTGCTATTTTATAGCTGTCATAGACTCCCACCTCGACCAGCTTTTCAAGTTTTAGCTTTAACGACTGGGTCATTGCAGTCACGGGCGAATCACACCGCCTGAATGCTATCAACGGTTTCAGGATTCACTTCTAAAATATTGTCGCTGCTTCTCAGTAACCTCCATGCCCACTTTTTCCAATACCAGCATCATATCCTCCCATATGATCCTCTTGTTATAAATGGATCCACTGCGGGGAATATAAGAGGGATGATAAGTTACAAGAAGGGGAATTTTTTCAAATTCGAACCATTTTCCACGTATGCTTCCTAATCTTCGCTTTGGGTCATGTCCCAGCAGCCCGCTCACCGCGGTGTTCCCCAACGCGACGATTACTTCAGGTTTCACGACTTCCAATTGAGCGCGAAGATAAGGTAAACAGAAATTCATTTCCTCCTGTGTGGGTGGCCGATTTCCAAATGAGGTATTTGTTTCCGGTCGCCAGTTCATAATATTGCCGATGTAGACATCGCTGCGTTGAAGCCCCATCGCTTCAATGATTTTTGTCAATAATTGCCCCGCGCGGCCGACAAAAGGTTCTCCCTGGATTTCCTCATCTGCTCCAGGTGCTTCCCCACAAAAGAAAATATCAGCATCAATATTACCCACTCCAAAAACTACTTTTTTTCCCACCCCTACGTGCTCATTACAAACCGGACATTGAAGAACCCGGTTTTTCAGCCATTCCCAGCGCGTTTGCTTATCGCCGGGTGGTAATTCTAATTCTGAGGGTTGAGGGATAGATGGGTCTTCCACCGTGGAAACGGTTTCATCATCTGACGAAACTGTTTCATTTGCGTGATCTGTCTTATATTGCGTAACAACCGCCTTCAGATTTTGCAGTGAATCATCTCCAATAAAAATATTTTCCTTTCCCTCTGCTTTCAGTCGCTTCAATTCACTTACAATTGCTTCCAGTTCGGCACGCATTTCAAAATATGTATTATTATTTTTATTTAAGCGCCACAAGATTCATCAATTGAAGCCATTCGTTATGACTTCGCTATCAGCTTTTCGACGTATTTTGAGAGAATATCAAATTCAAGATTTACCGTGTCACCTGTTTGTCGCTCATGGAAATTTGTTACCTTTAAGGTATGGGGAATCAACCAGACAGCAAAACCATTTTTATCTACTTCGGCTACGGTGAGGGAAACACCGTCAATCGCAATATTACCTTTATTTACAATATAACGCATAGTGTCAGGCGGGGGTTCAATACGCATGTAACAATCTTTTCCGCGTCGTTCAATGACTATTACCTGCCCTACCGTATCAATATGGCCAGTCAGGAAGTGGCCCCCAATTTTACCGTCAAACCTTAAACTGCATTCCAGATTCACGCTCGTTCCATTACCTTGAATGTTGATCGGTATAACATCCGTTCCACTGTATTGGGATTGGTTTTTAGTCGCGTTCTCTTTTATACCTTCAAATGAAGTTACGGTCAGCGTCTCGTTCAATAAATCGAATGTAACCGTATTTGAATCAAACGCGGTAACGGTTAAACAACATCCATTGACAGCGACACTGTCACCGACGGTCATATCTTTTTGTACCTTAACCGCGCTCACTTTGAGGATCCATGATTCCGGACCCTCATCAAGGTGAATTACTCGGCCGGTTTCTTCAACAATACCTGAAAACATACGGGGTATAAGTTAACACTACCTTAAACCAACACGCAAGACAGAGGTTTCATTGTCACGACTTATTAAAAGGACATAATCTTCACGTCTGTCGTCTGACATAATAGAATTCAGTAAATCTACCGCAGATTGGTAATCCCCGAATTCAATTCCATCGATTTCCTTAACCCAATCCCCAATCATAAGACCTGCTCTATTGATAGAACTGTTTTGATTGACGAAAGAGACAATAACACCGGTCATCTCATCTCTGGAAAGCTGACGTGTGATAGCATCGCCTAACACAAACTCCCTGATGGTGAATCCTAAGTCAGTAAAATAATTACGCTGCGCCTGATTGTAAGGTTTAGGGTGAACCCCGACCGTCAATAAAATTTCTGTTCGATCTTGCCCGCGAATTACGGACAAGGCTAAGGAATCACCCGGATCTCTCAGCATTATCTGCCGATCGAAATAGGTTTTTACTACCACATCCGGACGAAATTTAGGTAATGCTTCGCCATCGATGGCGACGACGATATCCTTTTCCTGTAGACCTGCCTCTGAGGCGGGCCCCTCGTCAAGGACAGTACTGATTATTACCGCCCCTTGATCTTCGAGACCGATAAATCGCGCAACCTCGTGGTCCACCGCCTGCACCCCGGCTACCCCTATCCAAGGGAGTGGATCGCCAACCTTGTGAGACGGAATACGATTGGCATTATTAAAAAACTCATCGGCCAAAAGGAATGTCTCGCTTTCGCGAGGATTATGAAGCCTGACTTTGTATTGATCAGTCGGCATATAGATAAAACGCTCGTGGGTGAGGGAATTATTAGCCCAACCGACAAAACGCCCTTCACTATCAAAAACCGGCCCCCCAGGGACGGATAACGGTGTTTGGGAAAACCCCATCGTCAAGGGCAATCGTTGTAACTGAGATAACCTTCCATCGAGTAAGTACGGTTCAAAATAAAAGTCTTTACCCATTATTCCAATCCCCCAGAGAGAATTTCCGATCGCGGGTGTCTTACTTTCAAATTGTGTAATCGGTGTTAAAAGCGATCGCGCTTCTTCTACAACGCGTATATAATGCCACCCATTGAGATAGTCGTGCCCCAGGTATTCCGCGTCGTAGCCATCACCTCCTTCACCCGGCAGATAGATTTTAAAATCTTTAAATTGTTCCGGAGGCAACCAAAGCGGAACCGCGTTACCAAGCACAACGATAACGCCTTCATCATCCAGCACCAAACCCGCGGTGTCGGTCGGTTGACGCTCTATCTCTCGCTGGATGAAATATTCTACTGCAACTATGCTTTTGACCCTTTCTTTAAAAAGCTCGTCGATATTATCGGGAAAAACATCAGCGCGAGAACTGCTTAAGCTTCCCCAGAAAAACAGGGGAACTAATAAAGCCCGAATAGAATTAATCTTCATCATAACTTTCTAATTAAAAATATATTACGCCATCATCCCGGATGTCCTTTCTTAACATCTACACAGCATAAGGCTATTTATTAAGTGGGGTGATAATACAAAATTACTACTCAAGGTTTCAGGACAAAGTATAAAATTTTTCGATAACGCCAAACTTCAAGGAGAATCTTATCAGGACTCTCTTCATATCCCTCATAGATGTCTTTGAGCATCTGCAAAGAATTGATGGGTTGTCTATTAACGGTGGATATAATATCACCCCTTCTTAAGCCTGAATTTTCAGCTGGAAATGCTGGTTGAATACCAATGACGCGGACACCGTCTTCGGAAGATAGCTTTAATTCTCTGGCAATAGCGCGCGTCACTTTCTCCACACTTAACCCCCAGTCGTCAAAGGCCCACAATTCTCCGATTCTACTTTCAAGTGTTTCAGTCTCGACAATGACTTTACTAATTCCGCTCGTACGTTTTATTTCCAACTCTATTTTGGAGCCGACCGGATAACTGGATATTATATTACGAATTGGTGGCAGCTGTTCTGGAAATCGCCCGTCAACCTTCTCCCCATCAATAGAAAGAACGATATCGCCCGGCCGAAGATTGGCCTTACTCGCCGGAGAACCAGGATCAATACTGTTTACAAGCATCCCAATATTAACCTCGATATCGTAAAAGGATTCCAAATCTTGCAGGGGTCCGGGGATAAGCCCAATATAACTGCGTGTAATTTTACCGTCCTTTAACAAGCCATGCATCACATATTCAGCAATCGTGGCAGGAACGGCAAAACCCAGGTTATTTGCTCCCAGATAGCTTCTCGTATTAATACCTATAACCTTACCTTTCTCCGTGACCAGAGGTCCCCCACTGTTACCGGGATTGATCGCGGCATCTGTTTGAAGCCAGGTATTAAAATATCCTGTTTCGTGTCCATGGATCAAGTCCGTGCCCTCGAAGTAGCGATCGGTGTTTGAGATTATTCCGCGCGTCACGGTCCTGGAAAGACCATTGGGGGTGCCAACCGCAAATACAGTTTGTCCGGTGTACAATGATTGAGAATCGCCAAAAGTCGCGATCGAGAAATGCAATTGTCGCCGCACAAGCTCATCCAAGTCGAGTTGCAGAAGCGCTAGATCTGTCCAATGATCCCAGCCGATAAGCTTAGCTTTCAGACGCTCGAGGTTTGAGAGGGTGACAGATATCTCTTCCGCATTATTGCTGACCACATGAGCATTCGTCAGAATATGTCCTTCAGCTGACATAATGACTCCCGACCCCACGCCTCGAATGCTTCGCTTTGCCCCGGCCGTAAACGTCGTTTCAAGCACATCGATCCGAACAACGGCATTGAGCAAATTCTCAAACCCCTCCTTTTTAACGGCGCTCAACCCTTCGCTACCGATACTGATGAAAATAATAAATACCCACCAATAACAATCGTCACGGAGTGTCTTAAAAAAGCTCATGCTGATTATTCTCGATACCCATTATTTATGCACAACAACGCACATTTAAAATAGTTCGTTTCGGGCTTCACTTCTGTCAATGGAGAATTTAAATCGTTCCCCCAAATCCTTAAGGGATGCATAAATCACTGTTGTTAATATATCTTCATGACTTTTCATGGTGCGCTATGTGTGCGTCTAGCTCATTTGAACGCAGTTTCCACCTTTACTTGTGTCCTTTATAAAATTCTCCCTCTCTTGGCTTGACTTGGTGCAAGAACTCACCAACCTTCTTCCGCTTTATTCACCATTGCTGGGAGCTGTGTAAGCTATATGGCTGACGATTATAAAGACACTCTAAATCTCCCAAAAACAAAATTTCCGATGCGGGCTAATCTTGGTGCCCGGGAACCCGAACGGATTGCTCATTGGGAAAAGGAGGGATTGTACTCTGCCATTCAGAAAAAGAATGCCGAGGGCGATACCTTTATTCTGCATGACGGGCCGCCTTATGCCAATGGCGATATCCATTTGGGACATGCGCTGAACAAAATTCTTAAGGACATCGTACTCCGCTATAAGTCCATGCGGGGGTTTCGGACTCCCTATATTCCCGGCTGGGATTGTCATGGGCTGCCAATTGAACAACAAATTTTAAAAAAGGTCGGTTCAAAGATTCATGAGATGGAGCCGTCGAAGATTCGGCAGCTCTGTCATGATTATGCAGCTAAGTACATAAATTTGCAGAGAGATCAATTCACTCGCCTCGGTATCCTTGGTGAATGGGAAAAACCCTATACTACATTCGATCCTGTATATGAATATGGTATTTTAAGTGTTCTTCGTGATCTCGTTGCCCGGGGGCTGGTACAAAAGGGTTTTAAATGTGTTCATTGGGATACGGTATTTCGGACCGCCCTCGCTGAAGCAGAAATTGAATATCACCCGCGAGAATCAGATTCTATTTACGTAAGGTTTCCCTTAAGCAATACGAAGGACTATCCCTCTTTAAAAAACCTTGAGAATGTCTCACTTGTAATTTGGACAACTACCCCCTGGACATTGCCGGCAAACCTCGGGGTATGCCTTCACCCGAAACTGGACTATGTAGCTCTAGAACACGCAGGGCAAGTTTCCATCGTCGCCAAGGGCTTGATGGAATCGTTTCTTAAAAACTGCAAGATTGACGACGCAAAAGTCGTTGCCACTTTCCTTGCGAGCGAATTGGAACGGGGAATTTGCGCACACCCTATTTTTCCCGATCGAGAAAGCCTGATTATGCTCGCGGACCATGTTAATCTTGAACAAGGAACAGGTTGTGTTCACACCGCGCCTGGGCATGGGCATGATGATTTTGAGATCGGGAAGAAATATGGTCTTCCGGTAATTGTACCCGTCGATAATCGTGGAAGATTTACTGACGAGTATCCCGAAATGGAAGGCAAAGATGTCTTCGATGCCAATCCAGAGATTATTAAAAAATTAGAGGAGACAGGCATTCTCATTGCTGCAGATAAAGTGACACATGATTACCCGCACAGCTGGAGAAGTAAAAAACCAATCATTTTCCGAGCGACGGAACAGTGGTTCATTGAATTAGAGTTTAAAGAGCTTAGAAAAAAGACCATCGACTCAATCGACAATTCCGTAAAATGGATTCCGAGTTGGGGTCATAACCGCATTCGCTCGATGGTTGAATCACGACCTGACTGGTGTATTTCACGACAGCGCTCATGGGGTGTACCCATCCCCGCTATTCGCTCTAAAAAAAGTGGTGAGTCTATTCTCGATCTGCGAATCATTGAAAATTTCATGGAGCTCGTTGGGACGAAAGGCACCGATGTGTGGTTTTCCCAACCGCTCAATCAGATCATTCCCGACGGCTATGTCTATGAGCCTACGGGAGAAGACGATCCTGATGATTTCGAGAAAGAGTACGACATTCTTGATGTTTGGTTCGACTCAGGCGCCAGCCATGTTGCTTGTCTCGAACAGGATAGTAGATTATCTTCGCCCGCAAATCTCTACCTCGAAGGTAGCGATCAACACCGAGGATGGTTTCAAGCTGCCCTGCTCACCTCAATTGGAACGAGAGACCGAGCTCCATTTAAGGAAGTATTAACCCATGGTTTTATCCTCGATAGTGAGGGAATTGCGATGAGTAAATCAGAAGGCAACGTTGTATCTCCACAAAAATTAATTAAGACAATAGGCGCAGATAATCTTAGACTCTGGATTGCAAGTGAAGATTATCGCAATGACATCAAAATATCCGACGAAATCCTGAAGCGGATAGCGGATACCTACCGACTCATTCGTAATACGCTTCGCTTCCAGATTTCTAATTTATTCGATTTCGATGAGGCTGAAAATGCTGTCGTGCTGTCTGATCTACACCCGCTTGACAAATGGGCACTTCACAAAACCGCGGAATTAGTTAATTTGGTGACCGCGGCTTACGAAGCATACGAATTCCATAAAGTCTATCAGCTCTGTAATAAGTTTTGCTCCGTAACACTTTCCGCGACTTACCACGATATCTTAAAAGATCGTCTCTACACTTTCGGAACTGATTCGAAGGACCGGCGTTCTGCGCAAACGGTAATAAAGATTACTTTTGATACACTAAAAAAACTTTTAGCCCCCATCCTTGTATTTACTACCGATGAGGCCCATGCATACGCGCAAGCCAATGAGGATTTCTCACCTCATTCAATCCATCTTGAGTCATGGCCCCTGGCCCCTGCCGACTGGTCTTATCCAACTGAAAGTCAAGCCGTGGATAAAATGTTTGCGATACGCGATGGGGTTAATGAAAAACTGGAATCGCTACGCATGAACAAGGAGATTGGACAATCCCTTGATGCCGTGGTTTTGATTTCTGGAAATCAAAATAATAATGACTTCCAGTTATTGCAGGAATATGAAAATTACCTACCGGAACTTTTTATTGTTTCCCAAGTCCATTTGAAATCCGATGAGCAGAAGAATGGCTCTTTGTCGATCTCAGCCCATCATGCTGAAGGTGATCGTTGCCCCCGCTGTTGGCGCTGGTTAAATGAACTTAAGGCAACTGAAGATCATGGAGAAATTTGTTCACGCTGTGTAGAAGCAATAAGCAGAACCCATTAACAG
Organism: Opitutales bacterium; assembly: GCA_963692525.1. Classification (GTDB taxonomy): domain Bacteria; phylum Verrucomicrobiota; class Verrucomicrobiia; order Opitutales; family PNEW01; genus PNEW01. The sequence goes on along the minus strand of OY829953.1, from coordinate 2,356,178 downwards.
GCATCATAGCCATGAAAAATACCAAGAAAAAAAGCACAAAAACTACCACGAAAAGCACTGGCGTTTCTAAAAAGTCCGCGGCGAACAAAAAGATGCCTAAGACAAAGAAACCAGGCCGCAAAAAAACGGTGGAGCCCGCTGTAAAAAAAGCCCAAAAGAAAAAGGAGCCGCGGCAGGTCAAGCAAAAAGCAAGTGAAGCAAAGTCTAAAAAGAAGAGCTCCACCGTTAAATCGGGCAAAAACAAACAGGTGGCCAAGGCGACGACCAAGGGGGATGAAGTGGTAGCAACCAGAAAAAGAGGCAAGATTAAAGACACCGTCAATCAAGACCTTGTCCTTAAAAACCTCGTGCGTAAACAAAAGCAAACACCTGCTGTATTCAATCTGCCCTCGAGAAAACATACGCCCATAGTATTTTCCCTCGAAGAAGTGAGGGACGTATTGAAATACCGTCAAACCGAGACTGAAACCATAACTAAAAGCAAAGGGAAAAAGTCGACCACAGCTAAAACCAAAGAAGCACCGAAACGCAAAGAAGAGGTTAAATTAAAGAGAAAAACAAAGAGTCGAAAATTGGGTGCTGCATCCATCGCGGATATTCTGGGCTTCAATCCGGCGAAAAAAGGGGCGGAACCAGTGAATGACCGTCACGATCCCAATAAGGTGCCGAAAAAGTTTCAAAAATATTATAACATGCTTATCGAATTACGCGATCATGTAAGATCAGGGTTGGACCTTCATACCAAAGATACGCTTAAACGCTCTTCAAAGGATGACACCGGCGATCTATCCAGTTACAGTCAGCATATGGCTGATGCTGGCACCGATAATTTTGATCGTGATTTTGCCCTCAGTCTCGTATCCAATGAACAGGAAGCACTCAGTGAAATCGAAGCGGCGATCGATAGAATATTTGATGGGACTTATGGTATCTGTGAAATTACCGGCCAGCAAATTAAACGTGAGCGCTTAGTAGCCGTGCCGTTCACGCGCTTCTCGGTCCAGGGACAAGTGGAATATGAAAGCACAAATCGTAAAAGCGTCCAGCGTGGCGGTCTGTTCATTGATTCCAATGTAGAGAATTCAGCTCAATTCACCGACGACGATTCTGAATAATAACCCGACACAACCCGGTAATTTCCTGGAGAAGATAAGCGCCTACAAGCTGTTTTACATTCTGGTTTGTGGAGTCTTCATCGCTGATCAGCTGTCTAAATTATGGATCATCGGACGTCCGGATTTGCCCCTTGGCAGCTATTGGCCCTATGGTGGGATGGAGATCATCCCCGGGTTTTTCTATATCGCTCATGTAGGCAACCGAGGCGCGGCCTGGGGACTTTTTGTCGGATACGGGTTTTGGCTTGGGTTACTCGCTATCGGAGCCCTCGTGGCGATCTATTTATTTCGAAATGAATTAGCGCTGCGGCGCTGGTACATGCAAGTTGCATTCGGATTACTTTGCGGTGGCATCCTGGGTAACCTTGTCGACCGCATGCTTCGCGGCCACGTCGTCGACTTTCTTGACTTCCATCTGCCCGGCTATCGATGGCCCGCATTTAATCTCGCCGACAGTGGAATCTGTATCGGAATAATCGGGTACTTATTTATAAATTTATCTGAAATCTGGTCGGAAAGTCGTAAAGAGAAGCCGACAGATTCTTCATCTTAAATTTAAATTTTCAGTATTCGGGAGACAGAGGTTTTCGTCTCTATTCAATGCTGAATGTTATCTTGTTCACTGCGATCTCTAATCGTAGAACATCCGTCTAATCGCTGTTTTATTACGGTTTTTCGCATAAATTCAGCATGTGATATACCCTATTTCCGTTATTAAGTAAAAAATATTTAAAATTCTACGGTTCCTTATTTTTAAATTTGTGTTATTAGGGTATATCCTCTATTTTTATTCCTTATTATTTAGTTATTTATGTTATACACGTTGATCTAAAGGCACGAATACTTTAATATTAAAAAATCTTCAAAGATTTAAATACTGTAATAAAATGAATATAAAAATTCCAATTAACAATCGGGCTTTAACGCTCATCGAGGTCATGCTGGCCCTGAGCGTTTTGACGATGATTTCCTTAACCATTCTTTCTTCGGTTCTGTTGAGCAGACGTCTCGCTGAATCCAATGTTTATGAAAACACCGCGCTCACTGTCACCCAGGGCTATCTGGAACAGATAAAGAGCATGGAATATACCGTTATAACCGACTGCATGATAACGGGCGATCCCCTACCTTGTAAAAGCATTTCCATTCTGGCAGCCGGTCCGAATATCGAAGACGACGACCCTCTTGAAATCGGGGCGGAAAATATAAAAACCATTGCGATCGATTTAAGAGATGATGGAACGGGTACGGGAACTTTTTATGAAATCGTCATGCAATATAAAATCACCCCTACGGTTACTAACTGTCAACCCACCTTGGGGATCCAGGCACTCGAGATATCCCTGGATTATGAATTTTTAAGTCCGGAAACGGGGACCCCCTCCTGGAGAACCGGTACGACAAGATTCGTCAAATCATGGGTGCCCACATTTTAAAAAGGATATTAATAATGAAACAAAATAATTACAATAATACCACGCGGGCGGGCTTAACCTTAACCGAACTTCTTATAACCCTGACCATCTTCGGTATGGTCATGGCTGGTATCGGCAGTTTCTTTTTACAGACCAATAAGATGCTCTTTACGAGTACCGCAAAGCTACAGATTAACCGCGATATTCGTGCTGTCACTAATGAGATGACCGACAACGCCAGAAACGCCAATCATTTCACGCTCTACGATAGTTTCTATGATGATTTCCGCAATCCCACAGCCCCGACGACAGGGGCCGATTACCGCCAGCGTGACGCCGAATCCGGCGATTGTGCTGTATTTATTTTTTATGGCACTGATCCTGCGCCGTGGGACACGACACCACCGCCAATTGTAAGACTTGTCGGGTACTATCGCTCGATCGATAACGTGCCTGATAACACCGGCCCCATCCGTAAATTCGATATCGCTATTCCGGTAGCCGATCAAAATGATACGGTCGAAGATTTGATTCCCGCTATTTCGACTGTCGGCACCCATAGAACGATTGTTGCGATGTCGGAAGGATTGGCCAATCAACGGCTTTTTTATAATTTCCGGGAGCGCAGCATTATGGTAAATGGACAAATTTATCATGGAAATGACGCCAAGCGCGTTACTGACACCTACAATTTTACAATCTCACCTCGAGGATAATTATTATGAATAATATAACTACTACATTAAATAACTTCCGTTCAGGTTCTCTCCTTTCTCAAAAAGGGTCAGCCTTGGTAAGCGTTCTTATTATCGGCGTTGCCTTCTTTATTGTCATCGGAGTCACACTCCGCTGGGGGGTAACAGAAAAAATGATAAACAAAAGACATATCCTGCGGCATGAAGCCAAAAATGCCTCGGAGTCCATTGTGGAGTACGGATTTTCGGAAATGGTAAGAAAGTTTACGACCTCTTCTTCCCTGCCCACCGATTACCTCCAGGCAAATCCGCTCGTCTTGACGGACTACAGCTTTGATACTTTTTATGCGGGGACTAGTGTGGATACTGCCGCCGGTGAACTATACGGGGGGCAAGTCGCAGATTTCCCTTTGCCACCCGGTGTCTATATCGATCCCCTCGATCCAGCGAATGAATTCGACCCCTTGAAAGGCAAACTCTGTCGGGTGCAGGAAGTAACGATTTATGGAAAAGCGACCTCCGCTCCAGCGCTTGGCAAAGCATTAAATTCTTACACTACGCAGACGCTTCAAGTCCGCGATGCCCCCCTTCTCAGCCACGCCGTCTTTTATAATATGGACTTGGAGATGCACTCGGGTTCAACGATGGATATAGGCGGCCCCATTCATACTAACACGGACGTCTGGGCGATGGCTAAATCGAGTGGCCCGTTAAACCTGCATGGCACGGTCACCGCCGGGGGAAGAATTATGCATGGTCGAAAAGCAAACGGCCAGCATGACTATACCGGTAACGTAAATATTAAAGATGGAAGTGGTAATTTAGTCAGCATGTATGAAGGTGGACCTATTTCGAATGACGAATCGTGGTTGGACAACCGCGACGGTGATTGGGTGGAACTCGCCGATCAAACCTGGGATGGTAACGCCCAGGATGGAGACCACGGTGTGCCCACTCTGAATGCCCTGGAAGTTTTACCCTATATTCCCGATAACCCGACGACCGATAAAAATGATCCTGGCGGCAACGAACTTGAAAACTACGCCTATTCAATTATCGAACCGGTTCTATCGACAACCGATCCCAATTATAAGGGAGTTAATGTGCGCGCTCAAAAGTTTGCTTTCAAAGCAGGCCTAATTTTCAGAGTCACGGGTGATGATCCAGATGAATATAAGGTGAAAGCCTATCGCTACCAGCGCGTTGATAACGAGGACCCAACCAGTGATCTTGTTTTCGACGGCAACGGCGACCCCATAGAGATCGAGCTTGATGATTTCCCGGCAAACGTAATCGGTGGCGCCCTGGTAACAGCTAACCAGTTTTCTGGAATAGATCCTACAAAAGACGCAGCTTTAGTAGTTGACGGCCATGTAGATGAGTATGACACCGATGGTACAGCTGACAATAATGTCATAGGTGGCATGTTCGACAAACGTGTGGACAGTAATGGTGACGGTGACCTCGATGTGATCAGTCTCAACGTCGGCACTGGCGGGCTCAAAGATGCAATTGAAGACAACACAAATTGGGATTCTGGCGGAGATGATTCGTCAAAACCCTCCAGCTGGTGGAACGGGGTTGTCTATATCGAACTTCCACATGAGCCGCTTGACACTGATGAACTAAACCGTACGGGAAACGACAAACTCGTTGTTAGCAAAAACGCCGACTTGGTCGTGCAAACGATCAACGCAATAGAGATTCCCGACCCGAAACAGGACAGTGCTCAAGCCGGACAATTTAGCGAAGAGCGCGGCATGTCCCTCGCGACCAATTCCCCGCTTTACATCGCCGGCTCCTATAACGCTAACGGCCTTGCACACACCAATGATTCAACGGAACCCGATGATGTTAACCCGGAAGATGAACCACCCGCGCTCCTCGCTGGTGATACAACGACAATCCTCTCCGCAAAATATGGACAAAATCGTGAAGAAAGTAATGAAAACATGCAATGGAGCACGGCCGTCAATCACCCCACGGATGGCGCTCACCCGGCAAAGTCATGGAACAACCAGACTTACATTGAAATATCTGCCGCTCTAATAACGGGACTCGCTCCCACTTATCCCGATGGGACACCCAACGCGGATGGAACCTCGAGTGGTGGACTTCATAATTTTCCCCGTATGATTGAAAATTGGGGAGGGGGAACAATGACTATCCGCGGTTCGCTCGTCTCTTTATTTGAAAGCGAGGTGCACCCACAGTCACGGCCGACTAATTATACCAGCTATTACCGGTGGCCGTCACGTGACTTTGGCTTTAACCAAAACTTCGCCGAAGGCCGTTATCCACCGGGTGCCCCGATCGTACGCACTTTCCGTCGCACCGCTTTTAGAGACATGACGAAGGCTGATTACGATACCGCTATCGCCAATCTATTCTAATTATCAGCGTTATCATTTAAATACATAGAACATTTAATTAGGGCCAGGATGAGGGGCATTACAAACTGCTCACTTATCCTGGCCCTCATCGTTTACCCCACCTGTTTACGTTAGTGAATCAATTTCTTATGCCCTTATCCATTATTGACATATGAGGGATTAAACTGAGATAATAATGACTGAAATGAAAGCTGCTTTGCTCACACGCCTCGTTTTATATACCCCATTAACGATAGTTTTTCTATCCCTGTCGATCCTTGCTCAAGCCCAGGTTGAAAAGGAGGAACTCTATAAAGGGCCGATATATATAAAACCGGGAAAACCCCATGTCCCTATCGATGTTAAAATTCGCAGCTTTGACGCCGATGGAGATATAATTGAACTCTATTATGTTTCTACGCCCTATTTCGGCATAGAAATGAAAAAACCCAAGCAGTGGTCCCGAAAAAACGATTCTAAAAATTCGATCAGTTATTATTTCAAAGGGAATCCTCAAACGATATTTTCCATGAGTCTTTATTTAAAAGAGGCCTTCATGCCGAACATCGGTTCGGCAGAAATAAAGGGGTATATCGAAGGTTTGAAGAAAAGACATAAAGGTAATATAGAATTTTTAAATGACGATGGTTATTACCGTCCGACGAAGCAATCAAGATGGCCCCTGGGTAAACTTAACCGCGTTGTCATCTATACGATTGGCGAACCGGGAACGGGAAATAAAACTAAATACTATGAATATTATCTCATGGTGAATAAATTCGTATTTGTCGGCATGCTATCCGGTCCGGAGGATATTGTGGAAAAAGTTGCCAGGAAAAGCTTCGAAAACCTCTTCTGGAAAACAGGATTGGTTGGTAAGCTCCGTTAGAAGCGCTACTCCACATTCTGTAACTGCTCACGGATACGTTCGATTTCGTTTTTGCAGTTAAGAACGCGATTAATAATTTCTGTTTGGTTAGCTTTGCTCGCAATCGTGTTAACCTCACGGTTGATCTCTTGAAGAATAAATTCCAGTTTTCGCCCAATTAATTCGTCACCACCGATGGATTGTTGAAATTGGGATAAATGACTTTTCAATCGCGTTATTTCCTCCGAGATGTCACTGCGATCGGCGAACAGAGCGATTTCCTTTAGCACACGTTCGTCGTTCAAGTCCAAATCCAGGTTAGCTTGCTTCAATCGTTTCATGAGTGCTTCACGATAATCCTGAACGCCTTCACTCGAGATAGCGAATATCTCATCTATTGAGGTATTAATTATACCCATTCGCATTTCTAAATCTGTGGCGAGAACAGCCCCCTCCTCACACCGCATCGCGCATAAATTATCAACCGCCTCAGACAAAGCCTTTTCCATCAGATGCCAGCCGTCCTCCGCATTCGGTAACTCCGGTCTTATCAAATGAGAGCGCGCGACGTCGAAAAGAACACGGGCGTCCAGATCGAATGAGGCACCCGATTTCTCGGCAAGACTTTCAAGTTTTTTTAAAGTCGCTTTTACAGAATCTTCATCCCATGACAACGCGTCGCCCGCGAGAATGTTCTGAACTTGCACGACAATATTTACCCGTCCGCGCCTCAATGATTGGCGCAAAAATTGTGAAAGCTTATGTTCAAGACACTGCCATTCTTTAGGTAGTGAAGCGGCCATTTCAAAGTTTCGCCGATTAACCGATGTCAACTCGACAACGATTTCCAGTTGATCGTTAGCCGCGGAACCGCGGCCAAAACCGGTCATACTGTTCATCTCTTCCCTTCTTCCGATCCCGATAATATTTTCTCAGCCTGATCCACGTCTTTATCCCCTCTTCCACTCATATTTATTATCATGATATCTTTGGGGTTCATTTGTGGGGCACGCTTAAGCGCATAAGCTACTGCGTGGGACGATTCAAGGGCAGGGATGATACCTTCATCTTTTGAAAGCTGCTGAAAGGCTTCAAGCGCCTCATCATCAGTCGCATAACCATAACTGATTCGCCCCCGATCGCGGTAAAATGCATGTTCCGGACTGATCGAGGGATAATCTAAACCTGCGGATACGGAATGCGTTAGTTCGATCTGCCCATCCGGATTTTGAAGCACGTATGTTTTACACCCATGTAGAATCCCAATCTTTCCACCCTCAAAACGGGCCGCGTGCTCACCAGCATTTAATCCATGTCCGCCAGCTTCAATCCCGATCAATTCTACACCCTCGTCCTCGAGGAAATCAAAAAAGAATCCGATCGCGTTGCTCCCCCCGCCCACACAAGCTATCAACAAGTTGGGTAGGCGTCCTTCTTTTTCCAATATTTGCTCCCGCGTTTCCTGCCCGATGACGCGTTGAAAATCACGATTAATCATCGGATAAGGGTGAGGCCCAAGGGCGGAACCTAAAAGATAGTGAGAGGTTCGCACATTCGTCACCCAATCTCTGATCGCCTCGTTAATGGCTTCTTTAAGCGTTTGTTGTCCCGCAGTTACCGCACGGACCTCGGCGCCGCAGAGACGCATACGGAAAACATTAAGCGCCTGGCGCTCCATATCGATTGCGCCCATATAGATGACACACTCAAGTCCAAATTTCGCGCAGGCGGCAGCGGTTGCAACTCCGTGCTGTCCGGCACCGGTCTCCGCGATAATACGTTTCTTACCCATGCGGCGAGCAAGCAGTATCTGGCCGAGTACATTATTGATCTTATGCGCCCCGGTGTGCAGCAGGTCTTCACGCTTGATATAGATCTTCGCTCCGCCCAGCTCCGCACTCAGTCGCTCAGCATGATACAAGGGTGTAGCACGCCCAGCATATTCACGTAAATGAAATGCTAATTCATTTTCAAATGCGGTGTCTTTACGTGCGTCTTCATAAGCTTCACGCAACGCATACAATGCGGTCATCAATGTTTCCGGGACATAAATACCCCCATAATCCCCAAAGTGCCCGTCTTTGTCTGGCAATGAAAATCGGGAAATTTTATCAATATCAGATATTGTCTGCATGTTTAATTAAATAACAATCAATCAGCCTTCACATCTATTTCCTCAGCCTGTTATACTCGGTAATAGATATATGTATTATAACGGCGGGTATTTAAAACGACATTGTCGTAAATTACCTGAAATGATCAAGTAGTAAGTGTTGGCTGTTCATTCCCGGTGAAAGACTATCCTCATATCTATAAGTCAGACTTTCACCCAGTGAAAAAACTAACGGTGTTTCACTGTCACGAGGGTAATATCATCTCGCTGTCCGGCAGAACCGGTAAACCGGGAAACGCTGTCGAGTATTCCCTGATTGAGTTCTATTGCCGTCAGATCATGCAGTGATTTGAGTAATTCAGCTAACCGTGATGATGAAAATTCCGTGCCGTCCCAATTGGCGGATTCTGTTATTCCATCGGTATAGAGAAGTAAAACATCATCCCTGACAAAGGGGATTGTTTTATCTTCGATAACGGACTCAAATAATTCTGGTTCTACTATCCCGAGGGCAATTCCCTCGGAGCCAATCATTGTTGTTTTATATAATCCATCATTAGTATCGCAATGACCGTGCATGGGCAATTCGTGGCCAGCCCGTGCTATTACAATTTCGTCCGTGGAACTATCGACAATAGCATAGATTAGTGTAACAAACATGTCTTCACGTGTTTCTTCCGCGACATCACGATTCATCTCTATGAGGACCCGCGATGGGGAATCAAATTGACGGGCTAAATAGCGCAGCTTACTTTGACAGATCGCCATCAATAAAGATGCGGGTATCCCCTTTCCCGAGGCGTCTGCAATCGCCACCCCAATCCTACTCTCTGATAAGGGAAAAATGTCATAGAAGTCACCGCCCACCTTTTGCGCAGGTAAATAGCGCGCATCGACATCAAATTCCGTTTGTTGAGGGAAGGTCTTTGGCAAGAGCATGCTTTGAATACTGCTCGCCAGGGATATATCCATATCCAGTTTGTTCTTTTCTACCTGAAGGTTCATTAAATCAGCATTGTGAATAGCGAGTCCGGATTGTTCAGCGAGAGAAAGCGCGAGGGAATAATCTGTTTCACTGAAAGATCTCTCGTCTGCCCGATTCGCGACTACGAGCACGCCAATATTTTCCTCCTCGTAGAGGATTGGGGCGAGAATCAGCGAGCGAATAATTAATGATGGATCATCATGTACAATCACCCGGGAATCAGTTCTCGCGTCAGGAATAAATTCGCCCTTTCCACTTACTGCCACCGCACCGATTAATCCCTCTCCTAATTCAAATTCTTCCGACCGCAGCACCTGTTCAATAAATTTGGCGCGGGTTGAAATTTTTCTCTGCGCATTTGCCGGAAGCGGCCGCTGCGGGGGGAAAAGACCTTCCACCGCTAATCCGCGCAGCTTGTTCTCTTCTGTTTTTTCGAATATACAGGCACTGAGCGCTCCGGTGCTTATGATCGCGGTGTGTAATATGCGTTGATAAAGTTCATCGCGGGTTACGCCTGCGCCAATCGCCTCTACCATATTATGCATGAAATCGAGAACAATCTGTTTTTCCTGGACGAGTCGTTGCTTCTCCACATCCACGCGTAAATAATCACGGCGGGTCATAGTGTAGAGAATCCAACCGATAAGCCCACCGAGGATTAAACCCAATGCAAACGGAATCATTTTAATCCTATATGACAGGAAGCGATGCTATTCAACCTGGTTTTTTAAATACGCGACTACATCCTGAAACCGGGATTTATTCTTTTCATCAATCTCGATGAGATTTTCGTGCGCCTGAAGAACTAATTTTGCATTTTCGATATCGCCGTTTTTCGTCGCTTCCAGGCATTGTCCCGATGATTCATATTCCATGGGAAAGTCACCCGCATCGACACTCGCGATGCGGTGCAGCCCTAAATTTCTCACCGACTCGAGATTACGTGTGCCTAAACGACAAAGGACAAAGCTGCCGGGTGGATCTTTTTTCCTGACCCTTAACGCGGCACCGACAACAATCCCAAGAAAGGTGCTGTCCATCGACGTACATTTGGCAAAATCGAGTACAAAATTTCGCTTATCGAGTTTCTCCATACGTCTGAAAAAATCATTTACCGGCAGCGCGTTAAGGTAACTGACTCGCCCCGAAATCTTTAAAACTACGGGTTCAGAGTAAGCATTCACCTGGAACACTGGCTCAGGATTTTCAGTCATTTTATATGGGGTCTTATTAAGCAGACTGAATGATGTCCCTTAAAACATATTGAAGAATACCGCCGTGTCGATAAAATTCTATTTCACCCAAAGTATCGATTCGTACAATTACCGAAACTATTTCAGTCGTACCCTCTTCACGTTTAATATGAAGCGCAAGATCCTGACTCGGTTGCAAATTGTCATCGAGATCAGGAAGAGAAAAAGTTTCTGTTCCCATTAGTTTTAAACTGGAAACATTATCACCTGTTTTAAATTGCAAGGGAAGAACTCCCATCCCAATGAGATTACTGCGATGGATGCGTTCAAAACTACTCGCAACAACTGCCTTGACACCCAGTAACAGCGCACCTTTTGCCGCCCAGTCTCGTGAACTACCCATCCCGTAATCATTGCCCGCAAATACGATTAAAGGATTTTTACGCTCCGCATATAATTGGCAGGCGTCATAGATAGGCATGACTTCACCTTCGGGCATGAGTTTCGTGTAGCCTCCTTCTTTTCCATCAGCCATTAGATTTCTGAAGCGGACATTGCCAAAAGTACCACGGGTCATAACACGATCATTGCCGCGTCGTGAACCAAAAGAGTTAAATTGCGCAGTTTCAACACCCTTAGCTAGTAGAAATTTACCGGCAGGACTATCTTTAGAAATAGAACCCGCAGGTGAAATGTGATCGGTCGTAACGGAATCGCCAACGATGGCTAAAGGACGCATCTCATGGAGAGATTCTATCTTCCCGGGCTCAATTTCAAAATTTTCGAAAAATGGCGGGGGTTGAATATAGGTACTATCATTATCCCAGCTGTAGAGGTTCCCCCCTGTTACTTCAATTTCGTCCCACTGCGGATTGCCATCCAGTATGTGTGAATACTTTTCTCTAAACATAGACGGCTTCAGACCAGCCGTAATATTCTTTTGAATATCTTCCTGCGTTGGCCACAGGTCTTTCAAAAACACCGGGGCCCCCTCTTTATCCTCACCGAGCGGCTCGGTAGTGAGATCGATATCAACCCGACCCGCTAAGGCATAAGCAACGACAAGCGGTGGGGACATTAAAAAATTGGCCTTAACCGAGGAATGGACTCTTGCTTCGAAATTTCTATTCCCCGAAAGCACGCTTGCTGTAATCAGGTCGCTGTCTTTAATCGCCGCGTCAATACGTGCATCGAGTGGACCACTATTACCGATGCATGTGGTACAACCATACCCGACCAGATTAAAACCGAGCTGGTCAAGATAGGTCTGCAATCCCGTTTCATTGAGATAATCCGTTACTACGCGAGACCCAGGTGCAAGACTGGTCTTAACCGTGGGGTCAATACTTAAACCTCGCTCAACAGCATGCTTTGCGAGCAGACCAGCCGCGATCATCACACTGGGGTTGCTCGTATTGGTACAACTGGTGATGGCGGCGATTAAGACCGATCCCTGCCCAACTTCACAATTTTTCACCGCTTCATCCCTGCCATTCCCGTACCCACGCCAATCGCGGATGGAAACGCTTGTAGATAAAGCATCACGAGCTATCCCGTAACCGCCTTCACTTTTTTCACGCGTCAATAAATCAGTAAAAGTTTTTTTCAACTCCGGAAGTTCGATTCGATCCTGTGGACGTTTGGGTCCTGCGACGCAGGGCTTTACTGAATGCAGATCCAGTACGATTACTTTCGTGTAGTCGATCTCTCCTAAACGGGGGATCCCAAATAATTGCTGCGCTTCATAGAAAGATTTTACGCGTTCAATATGTTCATCGGTACGACCGGTAATGCGCAGATAATCCAATGTTTTATCATCAACGGGAAAAAACCCGATTGTCGCCCCGTATTCTGGGGCCATATTGGCTATTGTCGCGCGGTCCGCTACGCCCAGATTACTTGCGCCCTCGCCAAAAAATTCGATAAATTTGCCGACCACTTTTTCATTGCGCAACATTTCTGTGATACGAAGGGTAAGATCGGTCGCGGTAACACCTTCCAATAAGGACCCCGATAGATGAACACCGATTACTTCAGGTGTAAGAATTGAAATGGGTTGACCGAGCATGCCCGCTTCCGCCTCGATTCCACCTACACCCCATCCGACAATTCCCAGTCCATTTATCATCGTCGTATGCGAATCGGTACCGACGAGTGTATCGGGGAAATACAAAGTCTCATCACCGGTATCAAGTTCAAAGACGAGACTCGCCAGATATTCGAGATTGACTTGATGCACTATACCGATCGATGGAGGAACAACACTAAAGGTTTTAAAGGCTTGCTGTCCCCATTTTAAAAACCGGTAACGTTCGCGATTTCGCTCAAACTCGATGTTTAAGTTATCGAGAAAAGATTGTGCCGTCCCCGAACGATCAACTTGTACCGAGTGATCAATTACCAGATCTACCGGAACCAGCGGTTCAATAAGATTAGGATCACTGCCCAGCGCTTTTACCGTGTCGCGCATCGCGGCGAGATCAACAAGCAATGGAACTCCCGTAAAATCCTGTAAGACGATGCGCGAAACAGTAAACGGTATTTCAACCGCTGCCGGTTGTGATGGATTCCAACCTGCTAAAGTTTCAATATCTTTTTCGTATATATTTTTCCCATCACAATTGCGCAAGACCGACTCCAAGACAATACGCAGACAAACCGGTAATCTTGAAATCTTTCCCAATCCTGCTTCTTCCAAAGCGGGAAGCGAATAGATGCATCCCTTTTCAGCCTTTCCTCCTTTAAATGATTTTAAAGAATTAAATGGATTAGGTAATGCGCTCATCGTCTCTTCACCTATTTATAATACAGTGAAATAAACATAAATGTTCCCAATAAAGAAACTCAAGATCACGAGGGATTTTTCTATGATTAAGCAGATAGCGCTGCTTTTATTTCATCAAATGGCGGAAGATTATGAGGGTCGTCACTCGACCAACTGTAGACGATGTCGCCATCCTTATTAACAACGAAGGCGGAACGTTTTGCCACTCCCTTAAATCCCAGGAGATCTTCATAAATAACATCGTAAGCCGCACAAACTTCTTTATTAAAATCACTTAAAAGAGGGATCGTAATTTTGTTTACCTGGGCCCAGCCTTCCTGGGAAAAGGGGCTGTCGACGCTGATCCCATAAACACTGGCGTCAAGGGATTCGTATTCACCAATCCCCTCACTGACCGAACACATCTCGTCCCGGCATACGTCGGTGAATGCGAGTGGAAAGAAGAGGAGCACGGTGTTCTTATTACCATAATTATTACTCAACTTAACGTCGTCAAGTCCTTCTGCGTTTTTAGATTTTAAAGTAAAATCCGGTGCTTTTTGTCCTTTTTCAAGTGCCATTTTTAATTGCTTTATCTTGTTTTTGTTAGCTTAGTGTATGAGCTTTAATCTTTTGAGACAGGAGCAATAAATAAGCAAGAAGAAACCGAATCGTGACCACTGATAATATTTTAACACCCGGATTCTCGATTAGTTTTTTTAATTCTTTTGATTTAATGCATTTATTCAACATTGGGGTTTATCCTTGGGTTAAGCTCCCTCTTGTGTGTTAACCTTCCTGTCATGAGTACTCTGGATTTAATCAAGCTTAATACCGATCAGCTTATCACCGATGATGATCTGGCCAAACGGCTCAAGGAAAAACGCGCACTGCGGGTCAAGCTGGGTGTCGATCCTACCAGGCCTGACCTCACCTTCGGACACTGGGTCGTGTTTAACAAGCTGCGCCAATTCCAGGATCTCGGTCACGAAGCCATTTTAATTATTGGCGACTATACAGCCCTTATCGGCGATCCCTCTGGTCAATCCGTGCTGCGACCGGTAATTACAAAGGATGAAATTAAAAAAAATTCTGAAACTTATTTGCAGCAGGCATTCAAGGTCCTCGATAAAAAAAACACCAGCGTACGCTACAACAGCGAATGGTTTGGAGACATGAGTTTCGAAGATGCCCTGCGCCTGACACGAAAGATGACAGTAGCCCGCATGCTGGAACGCGACGACTTTGCTAAAAGATACAAAGAAAATACTCCTATTTCGATTGTAGAATTTCTCTACCCTCTCGTTCAGGGATACGACTCCCTGGTTCTCGATGCGGACGTAGAGATTGGCGGAACGGACCAGCTTTTTAATATGCTCGTGGGACGAACAATACAAAAAGACGCAAAAAAGCAGGAGCAAATTGTCCTCACTATGCCACTGCTCGTGGGCCTCGACGGCAAAAAGAAAATGTCTAAAAGTGCAGACAATTACATTGCCTTTAACGACACCCCAAAGGAGATATTTGGCAAAGTGATGTCTGTGGATGACAATGTAATGTGGGATTACTATCGATTATTACTCAATGCTGATGACGGTGAAATTGAGGATCGAAAGCAGGGGCACCCCATGGACGCAAAAAAAGAACTAGCCCGACATTTGACCGCTATAATTCACAATGAAGAGATTGCTGAGAATGAGCTCAACCAGTTTGAGAATGTATTCAGCGGAGGAAAAACACCCGATGAGATGCCCTCTTTTTCGTGGTCTTCATTAGCCGAGGGCGAAGCTTCGCGACTTATCGATCTACTCGGGACAACGAAGCTCTTCACCAGTAAAAAAGAAGCACGCAGGCTGGTCGAGCAGGGCGCCGTAAAAATTGATGGCAACCGCTGTCAGGATCCAAACGCATCAGTTCCTAGACCTGAAACTGAAATTGTCATTCAAAGCGGTAAACGCACTTTCTTAAAGATAACACACTGAACCTGAAAGAAATAAACAAAAATAAAATAAGGAAAAATATGGCCGGCCAAAAAGTTGAAATAACCGTTGAAATACAACCCGACGCCCAGGAGATGTTAAACACGATCAAAGATAAATATGAGCTGCCGGACATTTCAAAAACTGTCAGGTGCCTTTTAGACTATGTTGCAGTCGATGGAGATTGGGACGAGATTTTTAAAAAAATTCGCTGCAAGCGCTGTTAGGTCGCTGGCAATTTTTTTCCCGTTTCGAAAAGAATAATCAATCTCTCGGTATTAGTTAGACGAGCCGGCGTGTCCGATTTCCTGGCTCTCATTATAATAGCAAAATTCGGGATCGGTACGATTGACTAATCGTTGAAAATCTTCGAATGGAAGCAGGTAGTTTATATTCATTGTAGGAAGCCGGAAAAGATCGGTCTCCTTAGTAATGTATTCTGCGCGTCCATAACATTTGAAATGGCGAGCGGATTTATAAACCTGCTTTACTAATATTTCAACACGGTCATCCCAAAGTCCATTAGGATAGGCGAAATGATGCGGGGTTACACCGAGGTTGATTTCAATGTCAACCATCCCCTGTACCAGTTCACGCATGATTCGCGCGTCGCCCTGGGATCCTTGGGGAGCGGTCGTAAGGTAAAGATGCGTTCGCGTATGTGCTCCGATTTCCCAACCGGCTTCGATCAATACCTCCAACTCTGACCAGCGCATGCGCGCTATACTCCACATGTCCACGGGTAGAGTTGGATCACCATCGGCAACCCCACTGATTGTATACATTGTCGCCACTTGCCCACGCTCCCGCATCACAGGCAATGCATTGATATAGGAGATCATTGAATGATCATCAAAATCGATAACAATAGGCTTAGGTCCTAATTCCTCATTCCCGGTCTGCCATTGATATAATTGATCATGCGTGATTGTAGTAAATCCCTCCTCCGCCAGGTAATCCATATGTTGAATAAATTCCTTCAGGTATATTTGTCCTGACAAGACTCCTTCGCCGGGTTTACGCTCTCGAACCGGCATAGCCTCTGACAACACCTGGTGATAAGTTATCGCGGGTATAGCATCCATATTAATTATTATTAAAGACGATAATGATGGCGTTAAAACGGGTTCTACAGTGAGAAGGTGTAGAATAACCTGGGTGCATCAAGAGCTTCAATCCCAAACTTTTTCCCAATGACCTGATTCAGCTGATCGGTAGAGAGCGAGCGCAGTGCGCAATTCGCCGTAAGCCTGTTCCGGCCCTGCGTCCAAAGGTTTGCCTTCTAAAACGGCCCGTGCAAAATCCTTTAATTCGGGTCCAAAGGACTGGGGATAGCCTTGCGCTTCCATTATCTTTTTTCCTTCGCGATTGTCAGCGTCATAGAGGATTATACTGCCTACCAAGCCCCCTTCGATATGGATTTCCCCTTTCGTTCCCGTTATACGAAACCAGGTACTCGGTCCCATAATGGTTTTTGCTAGCATCGCTTCAAAACTGGCAATTTTCCCCGACTGAAAACGAAAGACAGCTTTGGCCATTGATTCACCTTCCATCTCGTCAAGAGGATAGTCCAGGACACCTATAACTTCATCAATTTCTCCCATCCACATGCGTAAGGGCCGTATCCAGTGAGCGCCTCCGTCGACGACTATGCCACCACCCGTGCGCGATTTATCATAACGCCATGGTTTTTTATCTTTAAACCAGTAATCATTAAATTCCATTTCATAAGCAGCGCGCGCGGTAATAATCTCACCGATTAATCCCATTTGTATCATTTCTTGAGCTTTTACAATCTCTGGCCAGTACTGCGTGTTTTCAGCTACCATAAATATAGTGCCCGCTTTTTTGGCCGCCGCGAATATACGATCGCACGCTTCTATGGTTGGAGCTATGGGCTTTTCTAACACAAGGTGTTTACCCGCTCCAAGTGTCTGGATTGCCGCACTCTCATGGAGGTCATGGGGCAACATCAAATCAACCGCATCGAAATCTCCCTCCGCTAGACCTTCCTCTAAAGAAGTGTATATTTTGGCCCCGGTTTCTGCCGCAATTAATTCAGCCTTTTCCCTCGCTGTATCAATAGCTGCAGTAACTTGAATCTCTGGGGCATGTTCTTTTATTCCATTGAGATGATAGCTGGCTATGGCTCCACAGCCGACGAAAGCAAGTTTCAATATATTCGCGTCACTCATATCTATTTCTTAGGTTCTAGGGAACAAGAACCGTATCATTATAATTCACCACGCGCGGTTTTGGTCCATCTGCTGGAAATTTTGAAGCCCATTCGTCAGGTTCGTAATTACGTTCAACAAAACACTGGTAATGAGAGGGAAAGACTTGCTCCAGTCCAATGCGCTGAGCCATCTTCACGCAACCCTCAAAAAACGGGAATTCTCCTTCTGTCGGATGACAGGTTATCCAGCCAACTTGAGGTGCAAGCGCTCTGACGGGTTCTACTAAGGTGTCGATGTCCGCAAAAGTATTGATCGGATCTCCCGTTATATAAAGGCGCACATCATCACTATCGACGACGAAACCGATGTGGGTTACATCTGGTGTATCGATATTGTTGTCCGGATCACCCTCGGGCGGTTTCGCGTAAACGACATGAATATTTAAGTCACCTAGCGAATAGGAACTTCCATCCTCCACGGTTGTGAAATTATCGTCACCCACACCCAGCTCACCGACTCGTATTTTACTTTCAATCGGTCCAAATAAGACTGCTTCTGGTGATTTATTAATAACACGTTCCAAGGTCTCCGGATGCGTATGATCTCCGTGATCGTGAGTGAGAAGCACTCCGTGCACGGGCAAGGTAGACTCGTCCAAAGGCGGTTCTGCATGAATGAATACATCGGCGAGTCGATCGTGTGGGAAATAAGGATCTACGAGTACAATCGTGTCCCCCGGTGTTTTAATCGCAAATGAACTCTGACCGAACCAATGGACGGCGAGTTTACCTGACGGGACATTATAATTTACAAGAGAATGCATAGGCCATCTTTGTTGCAACAAGACTGTAGAGTCAAGTGATGTTCCTTACGGTTAGCGTCGTTATAATAGTTGAAAATTTTCCCCATAAATCAGGAATAAAATTAAAAAAATAATGCCTCGCTCAGGGCCGTCTCCGGATCGAGTAATTTTATGGAAAAAGGAAAGGTCAGCTCACCTTTTCCAAAATTAGCTCTCAATTCTCCTAGATTAGTTCCTTTTTTAACTTCCCAATGGAAAAATCGATTACCATCACCGTAAGTCCAATTCACATCTAATTCCAAATCAGTAGAATCATCGAGCAGACGTGTTTTAAAAGTTTTGTCGTCTAATTTAATTTCTTTTTTTTGCCCGCAATCAATGAGACTGGCACGATGCCACGCGAGGAGCCCGTGACTCTCACCTCCTCTCCCGGCAGCATATTTTATCTCCACCTCCTCCAATCCATCGATCAAATCAACGGGTGGATATGCACTGAGAAATTGGCCTATTGACTGGCGCAGAGGTAATGTTCGCGAGTAAGCAAGATCCCTAACCTTGAGATAGGTTGGCCAGGGAACGGCCTTGTCGGGATCACCCTCAATCGATGAATCGTAGACCAACCGCCGACAGGATTTTAATATTCCCGAGAAATTTTTAATTATCTCACTTGCGTGAACTTTGTGGAGCCAGATATAAATCGGCAGATCACTTTCCAACCAGGTAGAAACCTGGTTTTCTAAATGATCTAAGTGCTCCGGCGAATACCCGAGTAAGAGTGATTCACTGCAGGTCTTGGTGTCAAACGATTCACCCATATAACATTGCGCGTAGAGTTTGGCACTCAGTTGATAATCTTCCGTTTCATCGAGGACCGGGCATAATACAATAATCCGGCAGGGATAGCGCTGAGCAAATCGCGAGGCAATTTCAAACTGAGTGAGCGCTTCCTTCTGCGATGTCGACCGCCCAAAATGTAGAATAAGATTCATCTGAGAAGCGCGAAATTCAGACGGTGCCGCTCCCCCATCGGTGGACTCACTTTGCCACATTGCCGCAATCATATCTGTCACCTTAGCCACCGGTAAGGACATGCCTGGCAGTGAATCGAGGAGTGATGTCATAAGAGAAAAAAGTGTGCTCAATATTTCGATCAGGGGCCCGCCTTGCGCCATTCGTGACTATTTTCCGCTAAGAGAAGATCAGCTGACTCTGGTCCCCATGAACCGGCGACGTAAGAATCGAGCCCTTCATTGCCGCAGGTCTCCCAGAATTCAAGTATCGGTGTAATAATTTTCCATGACGCTTCGGTTTCGTCTCCTCGAATAAAGAGCGTACTGTCCCCGATCATGGCATCTAATATCAGGCGCTCGTAGGCTTCGGGAGTATTAGAGCCAAAGGTCGTAGCGTAACGGAAGTGCATTTTTACTGGCTGGGTGCGTGTTTCCAGGCCGGGAATCTTTGCATTCAAAAGCAGGGTGACCCCTTCATCGGGTTGAATGCGGATGACCATCGTGTTCGAAGCGACATCGTATCGATCATCTTCGATAAAAAGAATACCGGGTGGACGCTTGAACTGTATCGCAATCTCGCTGATGCGACGGGCCATACGTTTGCCAGAACGCATATAGAAAGGCACCCCTTTCCATCGCCAGTTATTTATCGATAAGCGAAGCGAGGCATAAGTTTCAGTATTCGATCCTTGGGGTATGCCATCTTCCTGAAGATAACTGATCACTTTTTCACCGTCAACAAAACCTGCATTATACTGCGCGCGTATCACGTCACTTGTATTCTTATTTAGACCGAGAGGTTGAATAGACTTTAAAACTTTGACTTTCTCATCACGAATAGCTTCCGGATCAAGAGAGACAGGTGGTTCCATCGCAATAAGGGAAAGCAGCTGCATCGTATGGTTTTGAACCATATCACGAAGCGCACCACTTTTGTCATAATATCCACCGCGAGATCCCACGCCTAAAGCTTCAGCCACCGTAATCTGTACACAGTCTACGTATTCTCGGTTCCATATAGGTTCAAAAATAGCATTAGCAAATCGTTGAACGAGTAAGTCCTGCACTGTTTCTTTCCCCAGGTAGTGATCGATGCGAAAGACCTGACTTTCTGAAATTTCCTGACTTATAATTCGATTTAGCCTTTGCGCCGATACCAAGTCGTGCCCAAACGGTTTTTCAATAATTATCTTGGATGAGTTCTGTGAATTTTCATGTCGCGAAGCTAATCCACTCTTCCCCAGATGGTTTAATATGGGTTCAAAGACGGAGGGGGGTGTGGATAAATATATAAGTAACTGCAGTTCACGTCCCGCTTCATTTTCCAGAGCTGACACTTTCTTATTTAACCGGTGAAAAGCTTCAATCTCATCGTAACCACCGGAAAGATAAAATGTCCTGTTTCGGATTCTCTCCCAGACTTCTCTTTTCATCGAGCTGCGTGAAAAACTTTTAATAGACTCATCTGAAAGCTTTCGGAAATCATCATCCGGAATCTCTTTGCGCCCAAATCCAATGAAATAAAAGTCAGTCGGCAATAGATTATCGATACTCAGGTTGTAGATCGCTGGCAGCAGCTTGCGTGCAGTAAGGTCACCAGAAGCGCCAAAAATCACAATAATTGTCGGAGACACGCCGCGGTATTTACTCAATCCTTGAAGGAAAGGATGTCTGCTTTCTTCACTCATTTAATGCTTAATTCGGGTAATAATACTTGGAAAACAAATCAATATTCTCGAAGTGACTTACACTAAAATCATTTTCCTTTCCATAGTTCACTTCGACGATGTCAAAACGAAAATGATTTGGCGGTCGTCGCAAGCCATTCATATAAGCCTGGCATGTGCGACGTAAAACATTCTTTTTGCGATAACCTACCGTATAAAAGCCGGAGACGAGAGCACTTTTACGGCGGGTGCGCACTTCGATAAAGACAAGCACATCATTATCCCAGGCAACCAGATCGATCTCTCCGTGACGATATTTCCAGTTGCGGCAGATTATACGAAATTTTTTTACCCGCCGCAGATATTCTAACGCTCGATATTCGCCGAATCGCCCAATTTCAATCGGGGTTACTATTTTACTTGAAATACGTCCATGCAAGATACGGTTAATAAATTCCAGCATTAACAAAAAATCCCCTCAAATCGTATTTTTTTCCTACGAAACCCTTAATTACTTGATTGCCAAACCCTTAATTCAATATTATTTTAAATGTGTTATCACAAAAAAAATTGCATAATAGTTTTATTATATTATTAAATTAATATCGAACAGCGACCGATTATATTAATAGCGTTTGTTCATATCCCCTTATTTAAAATATTTGATTTATGGCTACTATCTCCCAGCCGGGTTTATCGGGAACACTGAGAAGAACACTCCTTCTCAAGGTCATTTCAAAACCACAACCGAGCAAGGAAGATGTCAGTTCCGTGATCGAACTGACTTCGAGCAAAGTAGTGGAAGGATTACAGGCCCAATCCATGACCCTTTACCTCGTAGATGGTAATGATATTGCATTTAGTTATGTTTATTATTCCCCCACCTTGTGGAATAACGACTTGGACAAGGAAAAAGAATTTCAGGAAAAAAAAGAGAAACTGCTCGAACTGAAAATACCCATGGGTACCGGCATCGTTGGCCAGGTCATCAATTCGGGTGAACCCGCCTTCTTCTCACTTTCAGAAAACAGTGAAGCCATGTACTCCATGGCAAAGGATACCGGGTTTGAAGTTACCTCGATGCTTACGGTACCCTTAAAAACGAAAAAAGTCATCGGCGCTATTCAGCTTCTCAATAAGGAACCGGACGCCCCGACGCGGGAATTTGGCGATCCTGATCTTCAAGTTGTAAATGAGGTGGCGCAATATTCGGCCCCGCTTATACAGCGCATGCTGGATCCGAAATTTGAGATCAGTGATATTGAAACCGCACAATTCATTGCCAAGTTTACCAATTGCGCCATAATCACTAAAGAAGAGGAGATTCAGATTGATGATAAACTCCTCGAAGTTGTCGGTGATGCGGTAATTAAACGTGAGGGAATATTTCCCTATAAACGGCTGAGTCCTACCAGTATTGCCGCCCTCATGACCAACCCGCTTGATTATCCCAGGCGCGAAAGTTTTGCCACTGCCACTGAACTCGTTGTCGAGGAAGTAAACGTCGCCCCTGCATCATTTTTCGAAAGTCTGCTTAAAAAATATTTTAAAGGTGATGGCGGTGGCAAAATTGATCCCGGCGAAATGGGTGCCGAAATGTCGGAATTAGCAGATGTTATTGGATCGGAGTTCGATGGCGATGGCGGCGGGGGTGGTAATATTTCCGACGGTGATTTAGGCGATGAGGAATCAGCTCCGGTAATTCTACTCGCTAACCGTGTTATTGAAGACGCCTATATTTCAGGAGCAAGTGATATTCACATTGAGCCGCTGGAAAAGGAACTGCTTGTTCGCTACCGCATTGATGGCATATGCCAGGAAAAATTACGCCTTCCAATTGCCGTGGCAGGTTCGCTCGTCGCCCGCCTTAAAGTCATGAGTTATCTCGACATAGCAGAAAAGCGACTGCCGCAGGACGGACGTATCGTTTTTAAACATTTTACTAAAAAGAACATCGATGTTGACTTGCGTGTGGCTATTGGGCCGATGAATTTTGGCGAAAAAGTGGTCATGCGTATTCTTGACAAATCCCAGGCGGCACTCCCTATTACCGCACTTGGTTTCTCCGAATATAACCTTGAAAAATATCGAGCCTGTATACGGCAGCCCTATGGGATGCTTTTACACTGCGGGCCTACGGGTTCCGGTAAATCGATGACCCTGTTCTCCGCGCTGCAGGAAATCGCCTCTCCTGAGATCAATATCCAGACCGCTGAGGATCCGATCGAGTATACCCTCGCTGGTGTTAATCAGATGCAAATGCACAAACAGATCGGGCTCACATTTGCAACCGCCTTGCGTTGTTATTTGCGTATGGATCCCGATGTCATTCTCGTAGGGGAAATCCGGGACACGGAAACGGCCGAGATTGCGGTTGAGGCCGCGCTTACCGGTCACTTGCTTCTCAGTACGCTCCACACCAATGACGCACCCAGCACGGTTGCCCGTTTTACTGATATGGGGATTGAGCCTTTCATGATATCCGCCTCACTCCTGGTTGTCTGTGCCCAGCGATTGGGACGCCGCGTTTGTAAAAACTGTAAAGAGTCTTATGAGCCGGAAGGAAATGAGAAAGAAATTATTGAAAGTGCCATTCAATGGAGCGGCCAGATTTTCCGCGCCCCAGAAGATGGTTGTCCGACTTGTGGAGGGGTAGGCTACAAAGGTCGCGTCGGCATCCATGAACTCATGCAAAATAATGAGGATATCATTAAAGCTATTAATGATAGAACGGAGACTGCCACGATCAAACGTATCGCAATGCGCACTGGAATGAGAACGCTTCATCAAGACAGCATGTATAAGGTTCAAGAAGGGGTGACGACAATGATGGAAGCGATTGCAAATATTCCGCCGGATATGGTTAAACTCCATGATGAGGAAAAGGAAGAAGCCCTTCCTGCAGAAGCGGCAGTATAAGCATTTGCAGTGTGCGATAAGTCGGTTTGGAAGCAACGCGGTTAGGTTGGGTCTTCTCCCAGCGCTTTTGCTGTAAAGCTTGTAGGCTAATCCCTTGACGAAACTTTTTCAATAGCTAGCTTCGGGGATTAGACTCAGCATGAACAACGATTGAACAGATATTTCTGTTTATACACCTTATAATTAAGGAGAAAAAATGAACGAGAACAGCGTAAGTGAGATGTTTAATTTAAAAGGCAAAGTATCGATTGTAACGGGCGGAAGTGAGTGGCTCGGTTATGATATGGCCTGTGCCCTGGCTGAGTTCGGCAGTGATATCATAATAACTTCACGCACCCTCGATCGCGCCGAAGATGCATTGGGGAAAATAAAAACGGAATATGGCGTTGATACGCTGGCATTAACGATGGATCAATGTAACCATGACGAAGTCCAAGCGATGGCAGAAAAAGCTAAAGCGTGGAAAGGACATATCGACATTCTGATAAATAATGCCGGCGGTGGCAGCGGAAAAAGTACCGGTTACTTATTCAAACGATCACCCGATGATATTATTCAATTGATTTCCACGAATCTTATAGGCCCTCTGTTTTGCTGCCAGGAAGTGGGTCGTCACATGGTTGAACAAGGGAGAGGAAAAATCATTAATATTGCTTCAGCGGGAGGGCTTGTCGGTCGAGACCGTAGTATGTATGAACGTAACAATAAAGAACAACAACCCATTGATTATGCCGCAGCCAAATCCGGGGTAATTGGAATGACTATGGATCTGGCGGGGCTACTCACACCCATGGGTGTCCACGTAAATGCCATTTCTCCAGGTGGTTTTGATAAGGGAGATTTACCCGATGGATTTGTAAAAGATTTTGGTGATATGACGATGGCGGGAAGAATGGGGCGTATGGGAGTGGATTTAAAAGGAGCAGCCCTTTTTCTTGCCTCTTCTGCCTCCGACTACGTGTCTGGCCACAACCTGGTAGTTGACGGCGGGTTCAGCATCTTTAAGTGATTGAGCCTTGGCATGAGTGAGAACAACTGGATAGAGAGAAGTATTCTGATTGCCGGTTGTGGCTCCATTGGAAAACGCCATGCACGTGTGCTGCGCTCTTTTGGATTGCGTGACATTCGTGTATGTGACCCCTCAGAAGAACAGATAAAAAACCTGACCGATGAGGGTTCCGTTAGTAAAACCTATACCTCTTATGAAGAGGGTCTCAGTGCGAAACCCGATGCTGTTTTAATCGCAACGCCTCCCAAATTACACATTCCCATGGCGACCCAGTCATTGGAGGCTGGCATACATGTCCTCAGTGAAAAACCCGTTTCCGATTCTCTCGAAGGTCTGGATAAATTGGCCAAGACGATCGAAAGCAGTGGCAAAACTTATATGGTTGCGCTCTGTTTTCGCTACCATGAAGGGCTGACAAAAACTAAAGAATATATTGAAATGGGGCGAATCGGTGAAGTGGTGTCTATTTGTTGTCGCATGAGCGAAAGCTTACCCGAAGCGCGACCCGATTATAAATCGTTATTCACCTTAAAGGAGTTGGGCGCTTACGATCTATCTCATGAAATTGATCTGGCCTGCTGGTATGCAAATGAACCAGTAACCGAAGTTCAGGCTATGGATGGTGTATATGGTGGAATAGGATTTACCGCTCCGGATTTAGCTCAATTAAATTTGCGTTTCGGTGAAAAATGCATCGCCAGTGTCTACCTGAATTTCTTCGGCACACCGCGAACGCGAATAACCGAGCTTATCGGAACCAAGGGCACGATCACAGTAGAATTCAGCAGCTGGGATCAGTGCACGGTCTCAGTCTACGAGGCAGAAAAAGGGAATTGGGAAAGAGAAGTGATGGCTACGGAAAGGGACCATATGTTCCGCACAGAAGATAAGGAGTTCCTTCAAGCTATTACTGATAATACCAAAACGCTCTGCCCTCTTGAGGAAGGGATAAAAAGCCTGAAAATAATCTGCACCGCAATCGCGGACAATGAATAATTACCAACCGTAAAATATTATTAATGGTAATGACATCTCCCTCTGCGAATAAGTGGCAAACATCTTCGCCTTGAAAGTTATTGCTCATCGAGGCGCTTCCGGAGACGCCCCTGAAAATACACTCGCCGCTATTAAGTTGGCTTGGGAATTGAACGCCGATGGAGTTGAAATCGATCTTCGTCTAAGTGCCGATAATTGCCCCATCCTATTTCATGACGCTGATCTGCAACGTATCGCGGGCGTTAATTTACCCATTCGTCATCAGACGGTGGAATCACTCAACCAATATGACGTTGGACAATGGAAGGATCCAAAATGGAAAGGTGAAAGAATCCCTACTTTGGATACTGTAATAGCTGCAATACCCGATGATAAAATTCTCCTCCTCGAACTGAAAGAGGGGCCGGAATTGATACCCGCGATTGAACGCACTTTTATATCGAGATCAGTAAATTGGAATAACTTGTGGTTTATGAGCTTTGATCTCCCAACCGTAAGTCAGGTCAAATCCATGCACTCAAATTGGCAAACCTTACTCCTCGTCGATAATCCAGGGATTGATCCTTTAAGAGAACTTTCCAGTAAAATTGTTGATGCTCAAAACGTGCGTGCCGATGGGCTGGGTTTAGCCAATTCATGGTTCGAAACCCTTCAATTAATCCCAAGCCTAAATTATTCTCAGCTTCTTTTATCCGTCTGGACAGTGAATGATGCTGTAGATGTCCAAAACTGGGCTTCACTTGGTGCAAAAATGATCACTACCGATTTTCCAGCTCAAATTTTCGCTTCATTAAGATAGCTGCCCGTTTAAGGGAGAAAAAGACACAAATGACTTCATTTGTCATTTTATGATAATAACTTATCATATTCATGTTGTGAAACTAACCGTTTGATGTAATTTTTCTCGCCCTCAAATCTTTTCCCGATTGGCTAGAGCTTTTTAAGGACTAAAAGTAATTATTAATAGAATGATAATTTTTTCGAGGAACAGGTGGGGCGCTTTCTCTATCAAAAGAAAGTACATGCCGCCAGTCATATGAAAACAGACGCTACAACTCTACAGACGAGTATAACTAAAGAAGCGATTAATCACCTTCCGCTTCACCGTTTTAATGGACCTATTCGTTTTGTAAGTAATACCAAAGAAGCAAAAGAAGCAGTTGCTCTATTAAAAAAGGAGCGGATTCTGGGGCTAGACACGGAAACGAAACCGACCTTTCGAAAAGGTGAATCTTTTCCACCAGCGCTTCTACAGCTGGCAGGTGAGCAGACCGTCTATCTTTTCCAATTGCGTGGACTAAATGGATTGAAGTCCATTGCTCCCTTGCTTTCAGATCCCAAAATCATCAAAGCCGGCGTCGCTATCCATGACGATATTCGTAAACTCGTAGAACTCGATACCTTTAAACCAGCCGGTATTGTCGAGATAAGTGATATCACGCAAAAACTGGGAATCATTAATACCGGTTTACGTAGTTTAGCAGCGATATTCCTCAAACGCCGAATCTCTAAAGGCGCACAGATTACGAACTGGAACCGCAAGCAGCTGAGCGAAACGCAAATCAAATATGCCGCAACCGATGCCTGGATCAGTCGGGAACTTTATATCTGCCTCTCGAAGTTAGGACACACGAAACGGAAAACCGCTCCCACGGTAAAACCGAAGATCAGGGTAGAAGCGACCGCAGATACTATACCTGTATCGAATAATTGACGAGTTAAGGGTATTCACCTCCCCAGCTAATTGTTGTAATTCAGGCTCGAATGAACGTACTTGGAATTGATATAGGCGGTACCGGGATTAAGGGTTCTCTTATAAATGTAGAGACCGGTGAACTGCTGGGTGATCAGCTGCGCGTTAAGACACCATCGTCGCTAAAGCCTGAACCTGTTCTCGACGTCATTAAGGACATTGCCGATCATTTCAAATGGGAGGGACCTCTTGGCTGCGGGTACCCGGGTGTGATACTCCAGAATGTTGTGCATACCGCTACGAATTTTGACTCCAGTTGGATCGGCATTAACCTGGCCGATAAAATTATCGAAAAGACAAACAACCCAACTTGTATTGTTAACGACGCTGATGCTGCCGGTATTGCTGAAATGCATTTTGGAGCCGGACGAAATAAAAATGGGGTGGTTATCGTTCTAACCGTCGGAACCGGTATAGGCTCCGCGTTTTTCACTAACGGTCAGCTTTTGCCAAACACCGAGATGGGCCTGATTATCATGAATGGAGACTACGCTGAAAAGTCAATTTCATCAGTCGTGCGCGAGCGAGAAAATCTGACTTGGGAAGACTGGGCCAAACGATTTGATCACTATCTCCAATATCTAAATAACTTATTTTCACCCAATCTCTTCATTATTGGCGGAGGGGGCGCTAGTGAACCGAATAACTATGTCCCTTATCTGACAATTGAGACGCCCCTTGTAGCTGCAGAACACCGCAATAATGCAGGAATGATAGGCGCAGCGATGGCAGCCTTTAATCAGCTAAAGTAGAGGATATCCGAATGCAGCGCCTAGCGGGAGGATACAATCCCTCTGCTACTCGAAATCAGGGGCAGAGAATAATTAATCAGGCTTTACCCAAGGTCACATTAAGAAACACGACGTTTTCTCGTTCTAACAGGCATCTTATCGAGTTTTTTCAATAACTGGTCACGATATTGACGTGCTAATAGCAGTGCTTTTCTTTTGCCCCCACTTTTTAGATCACTGAACAGCTTGGAGAAAGTCCTGCCATTTTTATAACCTCGCACAAACCAACCATGCGTAGAACCTGAGTCTATTCTACTAATCCCTTTATTCTGTCTGATATTTTTCGCCATTATGGTATGAACAAAGAATAATTAGGGTCGTTAGCTATCACTAGACATTTCAACACTCATAAGAAACGCCATTATGCTGAAAGATTCAAGTGATAGATGCAAAAAATTACAACAAAAACCAAAAACCCATGGCTAAGAACGCTGGGCCTTGAGGAAATGCTTCCAGCTTTCATTGTATTCAGGACCCAAAAAAAAGCTGATGAAGGGCCGCCATTTAGGGCGTATCGGCTTATGGTTTAATCGTAGACCTGCTTCATGAGGAAAACGATTTCCCTTTCGTGTATTACAATGGAGACAGGAAGTAACGATATTTTCCCAACTGGTTTTACCACCTCGATCTCTTGGAATAACGTGATCTAAATTAAGCTCGCGTTGTGAAAAATGGCCACCGCAATATTGGCAGGTGTATTTATCCCGTTCAAACAGGTGTTGGCGGGTAAACTTCACCTCCTTCATGGGCAATTTATCATAATAATTCAGAAGGAGGATGCTGGGGATACGAATTTTGTACCGCACCGTATGGACACAATCTTCATCGTTCATCGGGGGGTTGCTCATAGAATAAGCAATCCACTCATCCGATTTTAAAACCTGAAAATCGTCATCCGTAGAATGAATAACTTTAGCATTATCCTGGAGTAATAACCCAAACGCCCGCTTCGCGCCAACGATATTAACCGCTTGCCAAAGCCGGTTCAGAATCAACACACGTTGTGATACTGTGAACCCCATCGTGATTCTGTGGTATGTGTTGATCAACAAACAATGTCAACTAAAACCCCGATCTGCCTGATTCGGCTTCTCGTCTACCGA
Organism: Opitutales bacterium; assembly: GCA_963692525.1. GTDB lineage: Bacteria > Verrucomicrobiota > Verrucomicrobiia > Opitutales > PNEW01 > PNEW01. The sequence continues at coordinate 2,326,452 of OY829953.1, read as the reverse complement.
GTGAATCAAGGTGAATGAGATCTACAAGGGCGACCTAACGCTCTGTATCAAAAAAATTTACTGGAGTTGAACGTCACCTCGCCCAGTTATGACTTCACCAATAAGATATGCTCTCAGTTTTTTCTCTCTACAAAATTTAATTATGGCGTCGGCAGCACCCGGTGCAACGACTAAGGTCATACCTATTCCCATATTGAAGACTTCGTATAATTCCTCAAATGAAACCTTCCCGTATTCAATCAACGCTTTGAAAATAGATGGTTTCGGCCATGATTGAGTATTCACCGTGACACTACAATTTTGTGGGAGTACGCGCGGAATGTTACCCCTGAAACCTCCCCCTGTAATATGAATCGCGCCTAAAACTGCGTTCTCCTTGCGCTTTCTTGAATGCGTTGCACGGTTAAACCTCCGAGTAAGACCCAGCAGTATATCACTATAACTGAGATGGGGCTTTAACAAAGCCGAACCCAGGTTTTGTCGACCACCCGGTATATTGTCTTTTGGTTTCAATTTTAGTTTATTGAAAAATATGTCACGTGCCAGGGTATAGCCATTGGTGTGCAATCCATTGGATGCCAATCCAATTAACCGATCGCCCGGGCGGATAGTCTCACCCGTTAGCATGCGGTTCTTTTCTACAATACCGACGATTGTCCCTACCAGATCGTATTCACCTGGTTTATAAAATCCTGATAATTCGCAAGTTTCACCACCAATAAAAGCGCAATTGGAAGCTTTACAGGCCCTCGTTACACCTGCGACTACAGCTTGGAACGCTTTCTTCTCGAGTTTGCTCGTCCCAAAGTAATCGAGGAAGAAAAGTGGTTCAGCACCCATCACTGCTATATCATTAATACAATGATTAACGATATCAACCCCTACGCCTGTGTGCTTACCGGTCATGAAAGCCACTTTTAATTTTGTCCCCACCGAATCGGTACTGCTAACGAGAACGGGCTTTTTGTATTTAGTCTTTGATAAATCAAATAGACCGCCAAAACCACCAATCGCGCCCAGTACTTCTGGCCGCGACGCTCGCTTCACATCGGCTTTTATCGATTTCAATAAGCGGGCTTTTAAATCGATATCCACGCCGGCTTTGGCGTAAGCTTTATTACTACTCATTGCCGATTACTTTATTCGAGATATCATAACTTCGGCCTTTTTTATCTTCGTAATAATTGATGTATGCCCTATTGAGTACCTTATAGCCACCCAAAGTTGGATAGTCTCCGGTAAAATACCAGTCACCACTATGCTCGGGTATCGATTTGTGCAGGTTCTCTATATTCTGGTAAATTATCGTAATTTCACCATCCCACTCGATTTCCTTTGGTCTGATTAATTCGGCAATTTTGTTCGATATTTCAACCGTGCTGTGCGGCTCATAAATTCGCAGGACATGATTTTTAAATATTTCGGGTGATTCTTCTGCCTGCCGTATACAATCCTGGTAAACATCCAGGAGGAGATCGCTTTTTCCTTTGTCTTTGAGAAGTTCCACCGCAGCCTGAAAGGCTATAAATTTCCCCAGTTCCGACATGTCGATTCCATAACAGTCCGGATAGCGGATTTGCGGAGCGGTCGATGCGATGACAATCTTTTTAGGATTTGTTCTCGAAAGAATTTTTATTATTGATTGCTTAAGCGTAGTACCGCGCACGATAGAGTCTTCCATACACACCAAGTTATCATCCGGCCTGACTACACCATAGGTGACGTCGTAGACGTGCGAAACGAGCTGATTTCTCCCCCTCTCCTGGCTGATAAAAGTGCGTAATTTAATATCTTTATGCGCAATTTTTTCTCCGCGCGGCCAGTTATTCATTACCAGTCTGTCGAGCAGGGAATCATCAATTTCTCCCTTTTTGCCAGCTTCCAGAATCGCGGATTTCACTTCTTCTCGACGGTTATAATGGAGAGCATCCATCAATCCATAATAGGCCGTCTCCGCAGTGTTGGGAATATAGCTGAATACGGTGTGTTCGAGATCATGATCAATCTCCTCATTGATCTGTGAAACGAGTGCTGCTCCTAATGCTTTGCGTTCAAGATATATGTCGGGATCGTTGCCTCTACTGAAATATATACGTTCAAAGGAACAGGATAATTTTTTCTTGGGCTCGGCAAATGGTTGGTCAATAAACTCACCATTACTTTTAAGAACAATGACATTACCGGGCGGCACTTCTTTAATTGAATCCTTAGACTGTTCGAATACCGTCATTAGGGGCACTCGCTCAGATGCAAATGCGACAATTTCCTCATTCTTAAAGTAAAAGCAGGGACGAATGCCATGGGGGTCTCTCATCACAAACACATCTCCATTGCCGATGAGACCAGCTATACTATAGCCTCCATCCCATACTCGCGCTGCCTGGTTCAGGATTTTAGCGACGTCGAGATCGCCGCTGATAATTTCTGGAATTTCTTTACCGGCAATTCCGGAATCCCTCATGGCGCGGTATATCTTCGTGTGTTCTTCATCCAGATAAAAGCCAATCTCCTCCAGGATCGTTTGCGTATCAGTTTCAAAAATTGGATGCTGACCACGCTCAATAAGACTGTCATTAAGCGCTTTAGTATTCGTCATCGTAAAGTTGCCAACGACCATCAGATTCTTTGTCGGCCAATTACTGCGTCGAATATAGGGATGTAGACTTTCTTTATTATAACTACCCGAAGTACCATAACGGAGATGGCCAATTAACGCTTCAGCTCCAAAATCGAAATGCTCTTTTACGGTCTGTGGAAATTCTGGAATTATAATACCATTGCGCACCTGGTGATTATATTGACCGAGCTGCCGGGTGAAGATAAGATCAAGTGAATTGGAATTTTCAACGCGCTCGCGAAACATATAGGGCTGCCCCGGAGTGACGTTCAGCTTCACCGCGCCAATACCAGCTCCATCCTGCCCGCGGTTATGTTGCTTTTCCATTAAGAGGAAAAGTAAATTAAACCCATAAAGCGGCGTCCCATATTTTTGTTCATAATATTGGAGGGGCTTCAGGAGCCTGATAAGGGCTATACCGCAATCATGTTTTAAATCCTCACCCATAATTATATCGATTATATTTATTATTTGTCATTCATAGAATCGGTTAGAGAGCATTCCCAAGCTTCTCGCAAATCGCCTGTGTCCCACACAATTTCGTCATTTCCAGTAATACTTTGGATAATTAAGCGGGGATCATTAGTGGCAAGGCCTAAACGCAATGCGGCAACTTTCACCGCTTGAGCTGATTTAAGGACGGAATCAAGATCATCAGGATTCACCGCAATAAGGACTCTTCCCTGACTTTCACCGAAAAGTTGTGCATCAAAACGGATCGCCTCTGTTTTCCACGCCATATCCAATTTTGCCCCAAAGGTTCGCTCTTGAGCAAAAAGCATTTCAGCGAGAGCAACGAGGAGTCCACCTTCGGAAATATCATGCGCGGCAACGACCTTCCTGTCTTTGATAAGCGATAAGAGCAGGGAGTTAATCCGCGCTTCTGCCGCAAGATCAGGCATGGGTGCCTCACCGGTCTTTAAATCGTGAATTTCTTTTAAATAATAGCTGCCGCCAATCTCATCACAGAGCCCTCCGAGTAAAATGATCGTTTCGTCTCCATTTTTTAAATTTTGCGTCGTAATCATCTCCTCGTTATCGACAATTCCGACAACGGAAACAACCGGTGTTGGGTCGATAGCACCATCCTGGTTTTCATTGTATAGACTTACATTGCCTCCCACAACCGGCAGGTCAAAGAACGTACAGGCATCGACCAGACCCCGCACACATTCTTTTAACATGTAAAATACTTCCGGCTTGTAGGGGTTACCAAAATTAAGGCAATTGGTCATTGCAAGTGGTCGGGCTCCACTACAGGCAAGATTGCGAATGGATTCAGCGATCGCAATCTGTCCTCCTCGATAAGGATTCAGGTAACAGTATCGGTTGTTGCAATCGTTAGCTATGGCTATAATTTTTTCCAGGTCCTCCCCGAGTCGCAACCTGACGATCGCCGCATCACTTCCCGGGCCTACAACCGTGCTTGTCATAACCATGTGATCATACTGTCTCCATATCCAGTCTTTGTGGGCGATGGTCGGCGCAGACAGCAAAAGAGGTAACGTCTTTTGAGCGCCAGCGTCATCGAGGTCAGGCAATTTTGTCTCATCCCAGTTTTGTGTTTCATGGAGATAGCCCGGTTCTTTAAATTCACGGTTATAAACCGGGGCATCATCAGCAAGTGCCTTGGCAGGTATTCTCGCAATTGGACCATTGTTCTGTATTAATTCCAGATCCTCTCCTTCGGTCACTTTACCAATAACCACTGCCGGTAAATCCCACTTTTTAAAAATGGCTTCTAATTCGGCTTCGCGTCCCTCCTGCGCGATAACCAGCATCCGCTCCTGGCTTTCTGAAAGTAAGATTTCATAGGAGTTCATCCCGGTCTCTCGCTGCGGAACACGGTCGAGGTCAATTTCCAATCCAGAGTTTCCGCGGCTTGCGGTTTCACAACTGGAGCAGGTTAATCCGGCTGCACCCATATCCTGAATGCCAACGACCAGCCCGGGAACGGCCATCATTTCCAGGCAGGCTTCCAAAAGCAATTTTTCCATGAATGGATCACCTTTCTGAACTGAAGGGCGATCCGCCGCGCTCTCTTCTGAGAGTTCCTTTGAGGCGAAGCTGGCGCCTCCAAGCCCATCGCGGCCTGTTGCAGGACCGACATAGTAAACTGGGTTACCTATACCCACTGCCGCCCCGCGTTTAATTTGATCGTGCCGCACTATTCCCAGGCAGAGCGCATTGACCAGCGGGTTACCCTCATAACAGGAGTCAAAATAGACATCTCCGCCCACATTGGGAATTCCTATACAATTTCCATAATGAGCTATTCCCTGCACAACACCCCGTATAAGGCCCTTGACGGGAGGGGAATCTATTTCACCAAAGCGCAGGGAATTGGTGAGCAGGACGGGCCGCGCACCCATCGTGAATATATCTCTGATAATCCCCCCTACCCCCGTGGCTGCACCTTCAAACGGTTCAACGGCGCTCGGGTGATTATGTGATTCAATTTTAAAACAAATAGCCCACCCGTCACCGATATCGATAACCCCGGCATTTTCCTCACCGGCTTTTACCAGGACCTGGTGAGGGGAATCATGATCTGACTTTTCAGTCGGGAAAGAACTGAGGAGAAGTTTGGAATTTTTATAGGAACAATGCTCCGACCACATAACACTGAAAACACCCAGCTCGGTAATATTGGGATCGCGCCCGAGGATTTTCTGGATCTTCTCATATTCCTCGGGCAGCAGCCCTAATGCTTCAACATCATCAGGAGTAACGAGAAGATTCAGTGCTGGATCGGGGTTAGTAAGCACCATGGTGGAAACTGGCATAGCGCATTAATGATCAAATGGCGTAAACACAGTAAATTTCAGCAACCATTTTAGCATAAAATTCATTTTAGGTATTGGTAGAAATATAAGATTTCTCATCAAACGTGAATAAGATTTGAGGCGAGAACAGATTTCAAGACTTTTATCCCATCACTTGAAGGATGAAATTTTTCCACTGCTCTCTCCGGATGAGGCATCATGCCAAATACATTGCCTGCTCGATTGCGAATACCCGCAATATCACCCATCGCACCGTTAGGGTTACCCGAGGGTTCACTATAACGAAAAAGGACCTGGTTATGCGCATCGATTTCCGCCATACCTTCAGCATCAATACGATAATTGCCTTCTCCATGTGCAATGGGTAGACGTAGACGCGCTCCCAGAATATCGCGATTAAATTCACTTGTTGAATTTTCAACTGCAAGGTCCACAGACATGCATCGAAACTCCAGGCAGTTATTACGAATGAGCGCTCCCGGCAACAAGCCAGCCTCACACAGAATCTGAAAGCCGTTACAAATGCCAATGACAATTCCACCATTTTCAGCATAAGGAATTAGAGCATTGACTATCGGGGAGAACCGCGCGATTGCGCCGCACCGAAGATAATCGCCAAAAGAAAACCCGCCCGGAATTATTACTGCTTTTGCATCGCCAAAGCTGGTCGACTTGTGCCACACCATTTCTGTGTTCAGGCCTAGACTTCGGGAACATGCATAATATGCATCCCAATCACAATTCGATCCGGGAAACTGAACTACAGCTACCTTCATTCAAGTGGATAACGCTTACCACTAGGTAAAGGGACTGCTCCTGTCGAGCTTCTTAAACATAAAATTTAAAAACATTTCATAATTACCCTGAAGGAGAAATTAAACTCTAACACAGAGCATCCAATACTGGAAATATCGTCTTTATTGACTTAAAGAACCTTGCCTCTCCTCTAAGACCACGATAGGCTGCCGACAATAAGTACCATCCTCAAGAGTTAATTCGATAAGTCGAAGAGAGGGATCGCATCATATGAAGATTACGGTCAAGACTTTAATTATCCCCCACATACGGCAGGTGCCGCTGAAATTAATTTAAAAATTTACCCACTGATATGGCCGTATCTCATAAAAAGTTGGCTTCCTGGTATCTACAAATGGCGCATAGTTTAGAAGCCGGTATAAATCTGTCCGAAGCTTTACGCATGGCTGGAGGACCTCCGCGAAGAGATACGATGACAATGGCCGATAATATTACCGCGGGATTCGCGATCGATGATATGCTCAAGAATGTCCCGCCATGGCTACCGCAAACCGATCGTTATTTACTGTCTGCAGCAGGATCGAGCGGCCGTCTGCCTGAAACATTGCATAAACTTAACGAGAAACATATGCAGACAGCAGAAAATATATCAAAAGCTATATTGGCCTCGATTTATCCACTTGCAGTATTGCATTTGGGAATATTTTTATTCCCCGTTCTCAACCTGATGGAATTCGATGTGGAGACGGGATCCAGTATGAACCTGGATCGTTACTTTTCAGCTCTCATACCTGTTCTCCTACCCTTTTGGTTTCTCTTAAGCGGGTTTATAGTTCTTGTTAAAAAAAGAAATCCTATCATTAGGTGGATCATGGGAATTGTTCCCGGTTTGCGCGGTTACCGTAAAGCTCAAGCCATCGCCGATTTTTCTTTTGCCCTCGAAGCCTTTATTAACGCAGGTGCACCGATGGACGATGCCTGGTATGGCTCAGGGCTTGTCTCTGGGGATCCTGCGCTCACTAAATTTTCCTTGAACGTTTCTCAGGAAATTAAAAACGGCAAGCCGCCTGGATCTATCCTCGAAACAAGCAGGATATTTCCTTTTGAATTTATATCTCTCTATAAAAATGGAGAGAAAACCGGCCAACTGGACACGGTCCTTGCTACCTTGACGCATCAATTTCAAGAAAAGGCCAATCGCCGACTCGCCGTCGTCAGCTTTTGGTACCCAAAATTGCTTTTTCTCCTCCTGGCGATCTTTATTGCGATCAAGGTAGTCGGCTACTACGCGCAATATTTTAAATTCATTTACGATTTCATGGATTAATAACTGTGGAGCGTGGGTCACTGCGAAACTTTGGCGTAGTATGCTCTTCGTCCTCGTCTAGGTTAGATTGAACAAACAAAATTATGGTGGAACGCGCTGTCTCTAGCGCGTTTGAGTGAGTTGTAAATGAAGAAGCGTGCTAGGGATCAGCCGTCGCCAAGGCTATGCCGGTCAGGCAGCCCGCTCCACCTAGTTTCACAAGATTTATGACGAAATAGTAATTAATTAATCTGAGACGAAGACGAAGAGAATATAAAATACTACTCCAACCTTACATTAATATTAGCGGAGATTTAACAATAATAGCTAAGGAGCGTTTATCACTCTTTCTGCACGCTGAAACGACCGGGCCCGATAAACATAAAACTGAAAAAGAGGAAGGTCATTGTGAGTGGATGGGCTACACTTCCAAAACTACTTTCGATTGAATAATTTAATAAAGTGGCAATGACCATTGTAAAACCCAGGAAAAAACAAGCTGGCCGAAAGAGAAAACCCACAATCAAAAGCAAACCGCCCAGGACCTCTGAAAAGGCGGCCATAAAACCCCAAAATACAGGGGCATAAGTCACACCTAGATTGGCCATTGCGGAACCGACTTCTTTCAATGTCTCCGTCCCGCCTAAAAATTTGGGAACACCATGAATGATCATGATGACACCCACTGCTATGCGTAAAAGGAAAAGTCCTAATTCGCGCTGTCGGAAAAACTGCTTGATGGATTCAACGATATTCACTCACTAGACCTGAAATAGATAACCATTACGTTTCGTCAACTCTTAGTAAATCAGCACAAGGATCAATTTCGAGCCTAAAATCCAGTGATTCCCTCGAGCTCACGGTAATCACTTCGATAAAGAGACGACACCTGCTTGTCGCTTATAATTTAATTTATGGATTTTCGTTCCAATCATTTTGACTGAACCCATCACCATCAGCCATAAACTCAATCCGATTGCCAAAAGGATCATGCGTATAAAATCTCTTTATGTGAGGTAAAGCATTATCCCATTCAACAGGATAACCTTTCTCCTGAAGTTTTACTGACAGTTCATCTATCTCCTCAACACAAAATGCAGGGTGCGCCTTTTTAGCCGGCGTAAATTCTTTTTCCACACCCAAATGAAGAATGACATTATTAATTTGAAACCAACAACCGCCTCGAGATGCCAGTGGTTTCGGTTTTTCAACTTCTGACATGTCTAAAATACCGGAATAAAACAAGCGCCCTTTTACCTCGGCCCCAGGGGGCATCGCAAGCTGAAGATGATCGATTTTTTTTATCATTGTATGTCTCTTTACCCTAAAAAGCGGGCCATCACTGTGCAATGTAAGGTTACCGCGGCCAGGCCGCCCGTTCCACCACTGGCTTTAAGGTTTATATCTATATTAAATGAACGGGATCAACATCAATAACATCGATCACATCGGGGTCCATTTTAAATTCATCGCGCAGTGCTCGCAGTCGTGGAACAATTTTAGAAACATTCGTTATGAAGTACCAAACCTGGAACCGATAATGGTTTTTTACTTTTTCAATTGGCGATGGCGCCGGCCCTCTGATTTCAATTTTTTCTCCCATCTTTTCTTCGACATATTTCACCCAATGTTCAGCATAGAATGCTACCTTTTCAGGGTTTGTTCCACGAAATAGGTGATGTATGAGATGACGGAATGGTGGATAGTGAAATTCACGTCGATGATTTAATTCCTCGGTATTAAATCCATCAAAGTCTGACTGACGGGCAAACTGTATTGGCTCACTATGAGGAAGATAACTCTGCACGACTACTTCACCCGAGCGGTCCCCGCGACCGGAACGACCTGCCACCTGCACTAAAAGTTGAAATGTTCTTTCATTGGCCCGGAAATCCGGAATGTGAAGAGATAAGTCGGCATCGATCAATCCAACTAAGGTCACATTGGGAAAATCTAATCCTTTAGCAATCATCTGTGTCCCCACGAGAACGTCTATGTCTCCCTTACGAAAATCCGTGAATATCTTACGGAATAGGTTTTTTTTTCGCATCGTATCTGCATCCATGCGCGTAATCCGTGCCTGAGGAAGTAATTTCTGCACGATCTCTTCAACTTTCTGTGTCCCTTGCCCTCGCCAGCGGATTTTAATTGAATGGCATTCTGGACACTCTCGAGGTGCAATTGCCGTAACTCCGCAGAGGTGACAACGTATGCTATTATCCGTTCGATGGTAAATAAGCGGAACGCTGCAATTTTCACACATCACGACGTACCCGCAGTCGGGGCAGAGCATACTTCGGGAATAGCCGCGGCGATTGATGAAGATAATGGACTGTTCTCCTTTTTCATAGCGTTCTCGCATCTTTTCTGCAAGGAGTCTGGACAGTGTCATTGAACCTTTGCCATTAATGATTTCCCGCTTCATATCGATGACATGCATGAGAGGGAGCTTTTGGTCATCAACGCGCTTTGTTAATCGGTTAAGATGATATTTCCCCAACTTAACATTATAGAGGGACTCTAGCGCAGGTGTGGCAGAACCTAAAATACAAGTAGCATTGTTTAATTTTGCACGATACACGGCAACGTCTCGCCCGTGATAACGCGGTGTCTCTTCCTGTTTATATGCCGGTTCGTGTTCCTCATCTACAATGATGAGACGCAGGTTATCAATAGGTGCAAAAATAGCCGATCGCGCGCCAACCACGACTCGGGCTTCGCCATTGGCAAGCGCGTGCCAGGCGTCGAGTCTCTCTCCATCGGAGAGGTGACTATGCCAGACTACGATATTAGCATCGATTTCTTTTTCCAGCCGCGAGCGAAGTCGGCCAACGGTTTGCGGGGTAAGGGCTACTTCGGGAACAAGGTAAATTACACCGCCTCCAAGCTTGAGTGTTTGTTTAATCGCTTGAATATAGACTTCAGTTTTACCCGAACCTGTTACACCATGAAGTAAATTTACGCGAAATTTATTTCTCTCTATACCGGAAATAATATCCTGGACTGCATTATTTTGTTCGGGATTGAGTTCGAAATTCAATGCCGGCACTTCTTCTCCCAATGCAAGTTCATCATCGTACGCGCTGCGCACCACTTGCTTCCAACTCTCCTTGATCATTCCTTTTTTTATCAGAGCGCCGCAACTTGAGACTGCTATCTTTAAATCTCTGAGCACGGTCAATTTGGGCAGCGGATCACGATGTTTTCTTAGAAAATCAATAATCGCTGCCTGCTTGGGTGCACGATGCTTAAGTAATTCCCATTCTTCCTGACTTACATCATCGTTCAGGCAGATGTAACTGAGCTTTTTCCTGCCCTTTCCTTTTCTAACAAAAGAGGGAATCATCGCTTCGAAGATCGAATCTGCAGACACTGCGTAATATTTCTGTATCCAATCGGCTAATATTAGTAAATCTGGCGTTAAGACCGGCCTGGGATAGATGACGCTGGAAATGTATTTGAGCTTGCTCAGAGGATAATCTCCAGGGGCCTCCAGCTTTTTCACTATCCCAAGTTCTGATCGCCGCAAAAGTGGCATACTTACCAGTGACCCTATCTGAACGTGGTCTAACATTCCCGCTGGCACTTTATAGCCAAGTACCTTGTCCATCCCTGTGATCGGAACAACAGTTACCGATCGGCTTTCCATATTTACCATAATAATATTATTCCACGCTAATATTTATTGCATTTTCAGGTTCTGACTTGCGCTCTAATTAAGGAATCTTATTGTTTAATTAGTCTCATTATTAATAAGCCGGACATTGAATACACTAAAATCCGATATCGTCGATAAGTCGAGGACCACCTTTAAAGATTTCCTTGCGACAAAAAGCCTTCGCATCACCAATCAGCGACTGGCAATTTTCGATGCCGCTTTCAATCACGCGGAACACTTTACAGCGGAAGAATTACTCGATGTTGCACGAAAAATCGATCCATCAGTTTCCCGCGCTACTGTTTATCGAACCTTACCCATTTTAACCGAAAGCGGACTGGTTAAAGAAATCGACGTCGGTCGTGACAACAAGTTTTACCTCGCAAATAAAGGTCAAAAAACTGAACGGGCACAGGTAGTTTGTCTCGATTGCGAAAAGATATTTGAGATAGATGCACCCTTTTTAGAATGGTATGGAAATACAGTATCAGAAAAGCTAGGGCTCGAGCCGGAAACACAACGCTTACAGGTACATGCCCGTTGCTTAAAGATGAAGGATCTACAGACCTGTGAGAACCAGGAAGAACGCATGGTATGAACCCTATCAATACCGCTATGAGTGATAAATTTGAATTCGAGATTGAATTTTTCGAGAGCATACTGCGAAAAGACACCAATAATATTGAAGTCATTGAAATACTAGGGGAACTTTATACGCGCATCAAACGTTACAGTGAAGGATTGAAACTGGACCGTAAATTGGTACGGCTCAAACCTGAAAACCCTACGGCCCACTATAATCTTGCCTGCAGTTACGCGCTCCTGGAGCGCAGGGCAGAAGCGGTCCGAAGTTTAAAAGATGCGATCGAAAAAGGCTATAATGATTTCAAATGGATGATGCAGGATCAGGATCTTAAGGGGCTTCATAATTATACAAAATTCAAACAAATCCTCGAAAAACATAAGATTGAAACCTGAAGAATGAGATCCTTGAGTCCGTAAATTAGCGGTGATCACATTTGAAAAATGCTCGATGATGAGTTACCTGTTTAATAGGAATAAGCCATGCCCACAACTGAGTTAACTTTTGACCCCATGATCTTCCAGTCTGACACTGGCCGGGATAAGGATTCCTTTACCCCAATAGAGGAGGAGATCTTAAAATTAAAAAAAGACCGCAATGCGATCATCCTCTCTCATAATTATCAGATTGAACCCATTCAGCAGGTTGCTGATTTCGTGGGTGATTCTCTAGGATTATCTTACAAAGCAGCTGAAGCAGACGCCGATGTCATCCTTTTCTGTGGCGTACATTTCATGGCGGAAACAGCTAAGATAGTTAACCCGGACAAGCGTGTTATTCTACCCGACCTTGAGGCGGGTTGTTCACTCTCTGATTCCTGCTCCGCAGAAAAGTTAAGAGCTTATAAAGAAGAAAATCCTCATCTCTATGTAGTCGCCTATATAAATTGTTCAGCTGAAGTGAAGGCCCAGAGTGACGTGATTTGCACGAGTGGTAATGCGGTAACTATCGTAAATAAAGTTCCTGAAGATCGTGAGATTCTTTTTGTCCCCGATCAGAATCTGGGCCAATGGGTGGCAAATAAAACCGGACGCCCTATGCGCTTATGGCCGGGCAGTTGTTATATCCATGTACTATTTACGGTACGAACCTTGGAAGGTCTCAAAGAGAGATTTCCCGGTGCTCCTGTTGTCGCCCATCCTGAATGCACAACCATGGTCCGTGATATGGCAGATGAAGTTTGCAGTACAGAAAAGATGGTTGCCTTTTCCAGGGAGCAAGCAGCGGACACCATTATCGTGGCCACAGAGATGGGTATGCTCCATCGACTCCAGCGAGAAGTTCCCGAGAAAACATTCGTTGCCGGTCCCACCGATCGTTGTGCCTGTAACGAATGTCGCTACATGAAGATGAATACGATCGCAAAAGTGCGCGACTCTCTCTTAAGCCTCGAACCTCAGATAGAACTGGATGAGGAGATCCGCAAAGCGGCGTATAAGCCAATCAAACGAATGCTTGATTGGAGCTGAATCAATTGCGGATTTTCGATTGCGGATTGACAAACGAAAGACAGTCATAGGATACACGATTAAAGAGAGTGCTTGAGAAAACCGTTAAGGTAAATCCGCAATTGTACTAGGGTTGACCAAAGATAATATCCAATATCTGGCGAGATCGATCCCCTATTTCCGGACCATTTTCTGTCAGTAAAATTGTCTCTCTGCAGTTGTTTGTTTCCAAACTTTTACGGTCATAGCTTATCACGCGCACTTGGCCTGTTTTTATTGAAGAAAAGTTATCAGCCTTGAGGGCTGTCCAACCTACGGGTAAACCCCACCAGGTAAAACGAATATCCCAGCCGGCTATAGAGTCGGATGGTATTTGACGTTGCATAAGCTCAGGATAGAGGCGTAAAAACGCGGGAAACTTATGAGTGAAAACTCTTAATATATAGGCTGTAGGTAACGCTTTAATATAAGTGTAGATGCTATCAATTTCGCGATGTTTATATTTCTCAAAAAAGTCGAGCGGATCAATTCCCAATAGATTTATGCCATTATAATTACCATGGAAATTGGATTCTGAATATTTATTCCTCTTATACCAATTATCAAACGCATCACTGAGTCGCAGACCCATTTCAAAATGAAGGTGCGCGCGCTCAACCGGAATTGCATAGCCTCCAGCAGTACGTCCCATGACACCAATTTTATCGCCCGCATTTACTTTGTCCCCAAGTCTTATACCCGGTTTTATGGTTCGCAAATGGGCGTATAAAGTGTAAACCGCGGGCTTAACATAGGGATGCTCAAGCACTAAATATATACCGTAATTGCTATTCGCCTCCGTCCGGTTGAGATAAACAACTCGCCCATCCATTGCGGCAAGAATGGGATCCGTTGGTTCACCCTTTCGATCGCGTCTGATGGGAGCGAGGTCTAATCCCTCATGAAACCGCTCGCCGTCATTACGAACGCAGCCAAACAAAGCCGAATTAATCTTTCCTGATTCAGTCGGTTGAACAAAGTCTTCCGGATTGCTTCCCTTGGTGAAATTGAAACCAGGGATTGGCCAAAATAGAGTGAGCTTTGCTTCCAAAGGCTCATCATAGCCCATAAATGCGGCCAGGTAAATAATGAGAGCCCATAACTTAAACTTCATATATTCCCGTCTGCGGTAGATCCACGTAACAAAGTGTCTTACGTGAATATTAAAATTTACCCGAAACTATTAAGACTTATTTTCCGCGAATCAATTAACAACATTGGCCGGCTTCCCCTCCAGGAAAGCGCGAACATTATCCACCGCGATATTCAGTAAGCGTTCACGGGCTAAATTACTGCTCCACGCAATATGCGGGGTGAGGATACAATTCTCTGCTTTCAGAAGAGGATTGTCCGGGAGAATCGGTTCCTGAGAGACAACATCTACTCCCGCTCCCGCTATAATGCCATTATTGAGCGCATCAGCCAGATCCTGATCATTGATCAGAGGCCCGCGAGCAGTGTTGATGATATATGCGGTTCGTTTCATCGTTTTGAGCAGGTCGGCATTTACAAATTCTGTGTTTTCCGGAGTTAAATTACAATGCAAGGTAATGAAATCGGCACCGGCAAACAAATCTTCTATGCTTTTCCAGGCAAATCCCTCGTAATCGGGGGGATTCGCTTCAATAACATCAGCAGCCCAAATCTTCATTCCCAAGGCATGTGCAATCTCACCAACGAGGCGACCGATGCGGCCATATCCGACTATTCCCAAAGTAAGTCCGGTCAGGGCCAGTACATCTTTATTCCAATATGTCCAATCTTCATTGCTGCTCCAATCCCCGCTTTTAACTGACCGGTCGTGCATCCCGACGTTGTTGCTTAATTCAAGAATAAGAGATGTCGCATGCTGGGAGACAGAATCGGTCCCATAAATAGGAATATTGGAAACCGGGATATTCCGACTTCGCGCCGCTTCAATATCAACCATATTGTAACCCGTTGCAGTGACAGCAATAAAACGCAGCTTAGGTAATTGAGCTAAGATTTCAGCGCTCAATGGAACTTTATTTGTAAGGACTACTTCAGCATCTTTAGCCCGATCGATGATGTCTTTATCTTCAGTTCGATCGTATAGTGTTAACTCTCCAAAGTCTTTAAATTGATCCCAGATTTCAGCGCCCAGGTGCATAGTAAAACCATCTAATACAACAATATTCATGGCTTCCGGTTCTAAATATTATCAATTTGATGACAAGTTATTTCTTGTCCTCACTATGATCACCTTCAAACATTAGCGGCAGAAATTTATCATGATTAAAGAATCCACCCAACTATCATTTGAAAATGTAGGGAAAAGCTATGGCCGAGGAAAAGCCGTAATTGAAGCTTTCGATCTCAATATTTTTCATGGCGAATTTGTCAGTCTGATCGGGCCCAGTGGTTGTGGTAAATCAACGATCCTCAAGTTGGTCGCGGGGTTGACGCCTATCACCGAAGGCGAACTCAAAGTTGACAACAAGAGTCCGGAAAATGCGAGAGAGGATATGGCCTATATATTTCAAGAAGCAACCTTGCTACCCTGGTTGACGGTTACCAATAATATACAGGTTCCGCTTCGATTGCTTCATTGGAGAAAAAGTAAACGAGAAGAAATCGCAAATCGGTTGATCGAATTGGTCGGTTTGTCATCAGTTAAAGATTACTATCCGAGACAATTATCGGGGGGTATGCAAATGCGTGTTTCCATTGCGCGTGCGCTCACCCTTTCACCGAAAATCTTACTTCTCGATGAGCCTTTTGGTGCTCTCGATGAAATGGCTCGAGACCATCTTAATGAAGAATTATTGGCGATTCGTGCGCAGGAAGATTGGACGGCTCTTTTCGTAACTCACTCTGTCCCCGAAGCAATTTTTCTCTCCTCCCGCATCATCATACTTTCTGCTAACCCGGGTCGTCTTTATAAAACAATCGCGATTGATTTTCCATATCCACGCAAACCGGAACTGAGAGAATCCTTAGAATACCAACAGGCTGTAGCCGATGTTTCACACCATCTCAGATCTGTAGAGAGATAATAAATGAATAATCGTTTATATTGGGCCCTTCCTCTGATCACTGGTTTTTTTATGATTGGTATCTGGTATGCCATTAAATGGACTAATGATCTCCCTCACTATATATTGCCCAGTCCCGATGAAATTATTCGTGCCGGTTTTGCAGAAAAGGATATTCTGTTTAAGGCCGCTCGGGAAACCATCGTCGGCGCAGTTATCGGATTTCTTTCTGCCGGCAGTATTGGCTTCGCTCTCGCGTTGATCCTTTCTTCTTCGCCTTGGATAAAAGCTTCACTCTATCCTTGGGTATTGTTCCTCCAAATGATTCCGGTAATCGTTATGGTACCTATTTTTGTCCTCTGGTTAGGTCCCGGTTTGCCCAGCGTAGCGATTATAACTTTCATGATTGGATTTTTTCCCATCGTTGCCAATACGACGCAGGGGCTAATATCTACTGAAAAGAATATGGTCGATCTGTTTACCCTCTATAACGCAAGCAAGCTACAGGAAGTTTTTTTCCTGCGCGTCCCCTATGCGCTGCCCTACTTTTTGACCGGACTGAAAATTGCGGCCTCCTTAGCCGTTATAGGCGCTTTGACCGGAGAAATATTCGCCGGCAGTGCTTCTGGCAGCGGAGGACTGGGATTCATGGTAGTCGTTTATAATTCACAATTAAAAATCCCTGAACTCTTCGCAACCGCCATTGTCGCCTGTGCTCTTGGATTTATTTTCGTCTCCATCGTGTTAGTGTTAAGCTGGTATCTTCTTCGCCATTGGCATGAATCCGTCGCTCAAAAAGACCGCTGAATACTCCCGAATATTTATCTTAACCGTATTTTTTTATCTCTATGAAAACACGTGTCCTATGCTGCGGAACTTTTGACTTTTTACATCCCGGCCATCTCTATTTTCTTAAGCAGGCATCGGGGTTGGGGAGTGCACTATATGTTGTCGTCGCTCGTGATGAAAACGTAAATAAGATTAAAGGGAGATATCCCTCACACAAGGAAGTAGAACGTTTAGAAAAAGTTGAAGAACTTGATTTTGTCGATGACGCGAGGCTGGGTTATCCTGGGATGAATTTTTTAAAAGTGGTTAAAGAAATAAATCCGGATATTATTGCACTTGGTTACGACCAAAAAGCACCACCTGGTTTAAAAGATGGATTTCCCCACTGTAAAATTGTTACCCTTAGCTCTCTTCATCCCGATAAATTCAAGTCATCTATTTATCGAAATTCAAAGTCCGAATCTTAACGCATAGGAAGAGCTAAAATTCATGGTGAACCCCTTCTCCTACCAGTCGGTTGTTTCATTTATGCGTAGAATCTCGTAATGTTCGCGGTCTATTTCATCGAGAAAGCGACTTGGGTTCAACCGCATCGATGGGCCTCCATGTTCATTTATCATGGGATAGGTCAAATAGAGTTCATCCTTAGCGCGAGTAATAGCTACATAGAATAGCCGCCGCTCCTCATCCAGATTATCTTCGTCCATTGCGCGTTTATTAGGGAAAAGGCCATCCGCTAAGCCGATGACGAATACAATGGGAAATTCCAGTCCTTTGGCCTGATGTACTGTGGTCAGACGGAGTGCATCGAAATCTTCATTTACATCGCGATCACTTATTTCCGAGTTAAGAAGAACAAGCTGGGAGAGTAATTCGGTCATATCATCAAAGCGATGAGCAAATCCCGCTAAACTCTCAAGATCATCAATCCGGTCGCTCCAATTGCTATAGAGATTGCGGATATAACTGCTGTACCATCCTTCAATCGTTATTTTTACGATTTCCTTTGGTGATCGGTTGCCAACAGCTGCAGCCACATCTTGCAACGTGTATGCTAAGTCTTGCCAATCTTCCTGCGCATCGACGGGCACTTTTTTTATCACTTCATCAACATTAAAGGCCTGAATCGGACTAATACTTTTCTCTCTCGCTTGCTCGATTACGAGACGATGGAGACGGCCGGCCGTTTTTTCACCTACCCTTGGTAAAAGGCATGTAAACCGCTGGAAAGCGGAACTGTCTTGCGGGTTATAGACATAGGCCAGTTGCGAAACTAAGTCCTTTATATGTGCCTGCTCAAAGAATCGAACCCCGCTCGTGATGACAAATGGGATACTTGCCCGTGAAAGCTCGATCTGCATATCAATCGCGTGGTAGTGGGCACGGTAGAGTACGGCCATATCTGAAAGCTGGTAACCTTGATCGAGAAGCCCCTCCATACGTTTCATAATAAATTGTGCCTGTTTTCTCCCATCCATGACAGGGACGACAAAGGGGATCATGCTTGAAGAGCGCACTGCGCGGAGTTCTTTTCGATAGCCCGTTCCCAACGGTTGGGCAGATAGAATCCCGTTAGCGAGATTAAGTATTTCAGGAGTACTGCGATAGTTAATTTCAATTTTATGGATGACCGCTCCGGGATGGCGGTCAGTAAATGTCATTATATTTTCAAAGTTCGCCCCTCGCCAGGTATAGATACATTGGGCATCA
Organism: Opitutales bacterium; assembly: GCA_963692525.1. Taxonomy (GTDB): domain Bacteria; phylum Verrucomicrobiota; class Verrucomicrobiia; order Opitutales; family PNEW01; genus PNEW01. The sequence goes on along the minus strand of OY829953.1, from coordinate 2,307,764 downwards.
TCTCCTACCGCCATGATTTGGTGGTTTAATCCCAATAGGTCAATTAGATCGGATTGAATTTTATTGGTATCCTGGTATTCATCAACAAGGATATGTTTGAACCGCTCCTGAAATTGCGTAGCTACAGCTTCCTCCTGGCGCAATAATTTCAACCAGTGATCAAGGAGGTCGTCGAAGTCCACTACCTGCTGTTTGAGCTTACACTCCTGATAAATGTGGTTGAAGTGTTTGATCTTATCGGCGAGATGTTCAAAATAGTTGTAGCGATTATCAATAATTTCATCGATCGGAAGTAGCGTGTTCCGTGCTAAACTAATGATGTCTGATATCACTCTTGCTTTGGGATTATCCTTATTTTTGAAAAAGTCTTTATCATCTTCTCGAATCGTCGCATTTAAAAGTGACTCTGCATCGCTCTGATCGAGGATGTTGAAATGGGGTTCCAAACCAATCGCTTTTCCGTGAATGCGAAGGACCCGCTGTCCAATATGGTGAAAAGTGCCACCCCAGAATTTACGCATCGCAACACCGGTTAGATTTTCCACCCTCTTCAGCATCTCACGAGCGGCTTTGTTCGTAAATGTAAGGAGCATAATTTCTCCCGGATGAACACCGTGAGTGAGAAGCCACGCCACGCGATAGGTGAGCGTTCGCGTCTTACCCGAACCGGCACCGGCTAATACTAAAGCCGGACCTGGCTCAGCGCTAACCGCTGCATACTGTTCATCATTTAATTCAGCTCGAAAATCAATGGGGGAAAAGTCCGCAGGTGACTCGTTGAATGAACTCGATAATTCCATTTATTATCAAAACAATCACAAGGTCCGCACCAATTGCAAAGTATATTCGCGAATTAAAATCACCTACTCTTGCTTAAAAAGACAGGTTCTAGTCGGCGAGCATGACTAAGCTGTCACGATGTACAATTTCATAACGCTTACGGCTGGGATAGCGAAGTTTTATCTCCTTAGTATCTTTGCCTGAGATGCTTGAAAGCTCTTCACTGCTGAATTGAGATACCCCGTTAGCAATGGCGATTCCCTTCGAGTTTTCGATCGTTATAATATCACCTGCTGAAAACTTACCTCTATGCCCTTTCACCCCTTTGGCGAGCAAACTACGACCGTCATTGCGCAAGGCATCACTTGCACCCGCATCAATGATCACAGCGCCGAGAGAACGTTCAAAAAAAGCCATCCATCGTTTTTTTGAAGCAAGCGAGATTTTGCTCGGTACAAAAAAAGTCCCCTTAGCCTTACCCTGCAAAAGATCGGCAAAGACATTAGGATTACGGCCACTGCCAATATAAACGCCGCAGCCTGAATGGCTCGTTATTTTCGCGGCCTCGACCTTGCTGCGCATCCCTCCGGTAGCGGTTTCACTTTTTGTATCTCCAGCCATCGCTTTTATACTTGAATCAATTTTATCGACCACCGGCACAACTTTGCCTGAACCCTTATAGTCGATAAGACCCGGAGCAAGACCGAGAATAATTAACATATCGGCTTTAACTAAACTGGCTACTAAAGCGGATAGCACATCATTATCTCCAAATTTGATTTCTTCAGTGCTGACTGAATCATTTTCATTTACAATGGGGACGATCCCGAGGGAGAGAAGCTTATCGAAACTGTTTTTAACCGCTATATGACGCTCCCTTGCCCTCAGATCTTCTCGCGTTAAAAGCAACTGTGCCGCTGTTAGATCATGGGGGTCGAAGCCAGACTGCCAGGTCTCGATAAGAATGGACTGTCCGATCGCCGCACAAGCCTGAAGAGTAGCGAGATCCGTGGGCCTTTTTTTATATTTTAATTTCCCCATCCCCAATGCGATTGCACCTGAACTGACAATGATAACCTCCACCCCTTTATTTCGTAAAAACACAATTTGCGCACATAACGAGTTAATGCGATCGACATTCAGTTTTCCGATGCCGGAAGTTAGCAGGCGTGAGCCGAGTTTAATTACAACACGCCGGGCGTTTTGCAGAAGAAACTGCATTTACAAGAGGTATTCAGTTAAAGGATAGCGGATTTCAGGACAGATCCCATTATGGTGTGCGATCTTTAATTTCCTATAGTTTCATCTCCTTAGAGCGTCATCAATTCTTTTTCTTTATGCTCAAGGTGCTGATCGATTTCAGCATTCTGCTTATCCGTGTCATTCTGGATTTCTTTTTCTGCACGCTTTTGATCATCTTCAGAAATTTCCTTGTTCTTTTGCATTTTTTTTAGCGACTCAATAGCATCATGGCGCGCGTGACGCACACTGATATGTCCTTCTTCCGACATCGTGTGCGCTACTTTTGTAAGTTCTTGACGGCGTTCACGACTCAACTCGGGAATCGGAATTCGTATAAGGTTGCCGTTCACTACAGGGTTAAAACCTAAATTCGCTTTTTGAATCGATTTTTCTATGTCACTGACAACTGTTTTATCCCATGGCTGAATCTGAATCGTTCGCGGGTCGGGAGTAGTAACTGCAGCTACTTCGCGCAAATGCATTTTTGAACCATAGACATCCACCTGTAGGTTTTCCACCATACTGGGAGATGCTTTTCCCGTATGAAGTTTGTTAAATTCGCTTAGCGTGTGCTCGACAGCCTTGGCCATCATATCGCGAGCATACTTAATAACGGTATCTTGACTCATATTACGTTATAAATGCTGATTATTTTACCAAAGATCCTATCTTTTTCCCGACAACGGCTTTTTTAATGCTACCGGCTTTACTCATATTGAAGATAAGAATCGGCATCTTGTTGTCGAGGCAAAGAGAAAAGGCCGTGGAATCCATGACATTCAACCTCTGTTTCAGTGCGTCGGTGAATGAAATTTCGTTGTACTTTTTAGCGTCTTTATATTTTATAGGATCTTTATCATAGATACCATCAACTTTAGTCGCCTTCATCATGATATCTGCGCCTATTTCACTTGCTCGTAACGCCGCCGCCGTATCGGTCGAAAAATAGGGGTTGCCGGTGCCCCCGACAAAAATAACTACCCGCCTCTTTTCGAGATGCCTTATTGCTTTTCTCAGAATAAAGGGTTCAGCAACTTCATGCATTGGTAAAGCACTCTGAACGCGAACAGGAACACCAAGCTTTTCAAGAAAGTCCATAAAGGCCAACCCGTTAACAACGGTAGAGAGCATGCCCATGAAATCTCCGGTTGTCCGGTCCACACCCCGTTTTTCTCCAGCTAAACCGCGAAAAATATTACCCCCACCTACGACAAGGCCAATCTGCACACCCATCGCGTGAACCTCTTTTAGTTCAGAGCTGATTTTTTTTAAGACTCTTCCATCGATCGCCTCGCCGGTATCAGGATTACGCAGGCCTTCACCGCCCAGTTTAATAATTATACGCTTATATTTAGGTTTTGGGTTCGCGCTAGTCTTTTTTCGCATAAAAAATGTATCTAGTCGTAATTTTACCAGGAGGTCAATCCCACGCTTTGCAATTATCGTATATCAAGCAATTTGGCAATTTTCTCAGTAGGGGTCTTGACGGCTATATCTTCTCCCCTATATACCTCCATGAATTGCCCGGTGGTGTAATGGTAGCACATCTGGTTTTGGTCCAGGTAGTCGAGGTTCGAACCCTTGCCGGGCAGCCAATCGCCTCGTGTCAAAGCTGCAGATTTTTATCATGCACTTTGGGGTATGATCGCCAACCAAATCACCCCAATATTACGAATCTACCTTATTCTTCATCAACTCACATTTAACCCTATAGCCTTCTAAATTGTGTTCAGAATTTATGATCTCTTGAACCGCTTTTTTGTCCCGCCGCAATGCGGGGAAATTATCGGTATTCGCAACACGCAATGCAATCTGTGCAGCTACACTGCTTCCCGCACGTAAATTTTCAGTTTCAATTTTATCCAAGGTATCGTAGCGGGTATGCCCAAATCCTCTGCCACTCGGCCCTCTTTCCGGATCACCCATATTTCCGGATGGAACTCCCTCCAAAAAAAATGGGAAGTGATCTGAATATGAATTTACATGTTGTCCAACTGGTAATTCAACAGCCATCTCTTCTCCAGCACGGCGAAAGAATGGCTCCAAATCATGCCAGTTGTGAAGAATTATTCCTTTGCGACCGGGTCCGCCAGCGGCATCGAGATTAAAATAAAATCTAATCTTATCGAGCTCGTCACGATGGGCATCAACATATCGGTAGGAACCGATAAGACCAATCTCTTCCGTGCTGAAGCCAATAAACCTGATCGTGCGCTTAAGGCTGTCCCCCGCGTAAGCGGATAACGCGCGAGCCGCTTCCATCACCATGACCATGCCTGAAGCGGGATCATGCGCTCCCTGGGAAATGTCATGGCCATCGAAGTGGCATCCGACTACTACCATATCCTCTGAATTATCATTACCCGGTAGATCAGCTATCGCGTTCTGTGAAGTCAGCGGTTCGTTAACGTCCAGGGTACGGACCATCAGTTCTACTTTACCTTTTCTTTCCATTAACCGGATGAGAAACTCTCCATCTTCTTTACAGACGGAAATTCCTGGTATCGGTGCCGGTTTATCATCCTGCAAACTCCCTGTTTCTGGCCCTACCCCCGGGAGCTCGCTGATAAAAATAAAAACCTTAGCATTTCCAATAACCGTGCGTTCATATTTTTCCTGACGGTGCACCCATCGTCCTAGGTTCGATGGTGAAGCACTGCTGGCGAGCACAATTCGCCCTTCAATTTCATTACCTAACCGCTCAAAATCTTCAGGTGTCCCACAACCCACTGAAATCAACTCTCCTCGCACTTCCTGAGCGGGACAGTAAGGCAATGAGATACAGGGGATTTTTTTCTGTATCGGTTCCAAAATTCCCAAAGTCGCTTCTCCTCGCCTCCACCCGGCGTAGGGGTAGGGTTCTAAATGCGAATTTTTGAGACCGTAGCGGTCAAAAGATTCTGCTATAAATTCCGCTGCTTTTCGCTCTTCCGGTGTTCCCGGAAAACGTGAACCGAAATCATCACACAACACTGTCAAATTATCCATCACTTCATTTGAGGTATAAATATCACCCACCATTTGGCGGTCGATATTAAGATAGGGATTATTATTACTCATGGCGTTTTTTTAGCTTAACCAAGAAGAAGGACAATCACATTCTCGTCTCTCAAAACCGCAACCCTCTTTGACCCAGCATCCCGCGATTATCCGGGGCAATGAATTCTCTATCCGGCAAGCCGACAAGTTCACCGTCGCGAACCCAGTCTTCGTCACCATTGTATAAATTCTGAATTAATAAATCTTTAAGACGCGCCAACTCATTGGCATACTGCTCATCTTTGGATAAATCTGTCGTTTCCCGGGGATCATTTTCAATGTCAAAGAGCTGCACAATATTTCCCGTTGCGTAATAGATAAGCTTGAATCGTCCAGCTCGAATCATACGTGCTGCATATTCTCCTTCGAAATGTTCACCGTAAAGATAATCACGGCGCTGATCGCTCCAGAGAGAATTACTATCAACTGTTTCGGGAATAGGTAATCCACACATATCGAGCAAGGTTGGCATGATATCACCAAACTCAGCAATTCTGTCATCCATTGCATCGGTGGGATAACGCTTATCTCCTGCAGTCGGTATAACGATGAGCGGTATTTTAGAAGACATTTCTAAAAAGGGTGTCATCACCCAAAGCCCATGCTCACCTATCATATGACCATGATCACTGGTAAATACTATTATCGTGTCATCCAGGATATCCTCTTCTCGTAAAATACCGATTAACAACCTGATTTGATGGTCGATGTGCGTGAGGGTCGCATAAAATGCACGCCTTGCGAGGGCCTGTTCCTGCCAGGACGCGTTAACGAGAGCGCCCAGATTTCGCGATCTCAGGGAATTGGGAAGACGCTCAGCGTCCATTGACCAATTACCTGTTGTCGGCTTATCCATTTCGATATCCCGATAAAGGTCCAGATAAGCTTGTAGTGGAGTAAGGGGTGGATGCGGTGCAGAAAAGGATAAATACCAGAACCCGGGTTTACCTGGATCACGGCGAGAGATAACGCGCGACATCTCGCGCACCGCCCAATTGATGGGATGACAATATTCCGGTAGATGCCAGGGGCGTGCCAGGAAATCATTATGTGCCATTCCACCTGCATATTCCATCCCGGCGTATCCTTTAACAGCAAGGAAACGTTCATAATCATCTGCTTTAATTCCAAATTGATGCCGACCCTGTTCTTCTAAAATCACTTCATTAAATCCGATCCGATTGCGCTGAGGATACACATGTAATTTACCCACGCAATAGGCCTGATATCCACCTTCCCTGAAACACTGCGCCATCGTCGGGGCATCGGGCATCGGTTGTTCCTCATTAAAGATTCTGTCACCGTGTGAACGTGCTGTCATCCCCGTCATTAACGTGCGCCGTGCCGGGATGCAGGAAGGACATGCAGAATAAGCATTGGTAAAAGTCACCCCGTTGCGGCCGAGTCGTTCTAAAGTCAGCGCCATTACTACTGGATGCCCCGCTTGCGGTGTGAGGAGACCACTCCAGTGATCCGTGCATATCAGGAGAACATTAGGCTTTTTGGCCATAGCTTGTTTGCAATTGGATTGTTCTGCTCTGTCAATTGAATAAGTCAGCCATGGCATTCCAGGGGGAGTCTATCTGATGGTCAATAACCTGTAAAATGTAAGACGTGAGTTATGTCTCCTGAGCAATGACAAATTGAAAGTGTGGTGCAGGTATTGACATAAAAATATTGTTTATGAACACTTACATTGTCAGATTTAGCACTCAGTAACAACGAACACATAAGTTTTAATCAATACAAGCTATGGAAAAACGTGCATTTGGAAACACCGGTTTAGAAGTCACACCCTTGGGATTTGGGGGCGCGCCAATCGGCATGCTCGATACGGAAGAATCGAGAACAGACAAAATCCTTAACCTTCTTCTCGATTCCGGTGTCAACCTTATTGACACCGCTGCTTCCTATTACGGATCTGAAGAAATGATTGGGAAAACCGTAGGTCATCGTCGTGATGAGTTTATTCTCGTCAGTAAATGCGGGGGGGGGTTCGATGAATTTGATGATCCCGCGTGGTCTCCCGCCGTGATCACCAAAACTATCGATCGCTCTTTGCAACGCCTGAAAACAGATCGCTTGGATGTCATGCTCCTACACACATGTGATTTAGAGACTTTACAGAAAGGGGATGCCCTCGCTGCTCTGGTCAAAGCTCGCGATGCGGGTAAAATCAGGTTTCCCGGTTATTCCGGAGACAATGAAACGGTTGCCTATGCGGCGACACTTGAAGATGTAAAAGTCATTCAAACGTCCATCAACATCACCGACCAGGTCAATATTGATGGTCTATTACCGGGAGCGAGAGAGAATAAAATAGGGGTGATGGTAAAACGCCCCATTGCGAATGCAGCTTGGAAAAAATTGAGTGACCAACAGGGGATGTATAAAGATTACGCAAAAACCTACACTGAGCGCTTGCAGCAAATGAACCTCAACCCCGCCGATCTCGGGTTCGACGGAGCACCGGAAACAGTGTGGCCGGAAATTGCTCTTCGCTTTACGATCAGCCAACCGGGTGTTCACGTAGCCATTATCGGAACCACTAACCCCGATAACACGCGTGCGAACATCGCGGTAGCCGAGAAGGGGCCTCTCCCGGACGAAGTCGTAACAAAAATTCGCGACGCTTTTAAAGCCGCCAACTCCGATCGCTCATGGGTGGCTCAAGGATGAATTTATGGGATAAGTAGTCAGGTGGTTAATGAGGAGGATAGCCACAAGAAGCACAAAGAGGAAAACCAATATAATAAGTTTATAACGAGAATTCCGGATCGGCGAAAAATGAAGATGTTGAGTCGAACTCGCGTTAGCAAAAAATATTAATCGGGAATTGCATTCAAGCATTTCCACATTATCGCTTCCACGCATCTTCGCTTAATCATTATCCCTGCAACACAAATTTTTGTAACTGACCATCTACTTGAACCTGACCGACGTATAAGTCACCGTGTGAATCCGTCCAAATACCGTGAGGACAGGCTTTAAATTCACCCGGCTTGTCACTTTTTTTTGCACCACCCCATTGGGAGAGGAGTTGGCGATCTAAAGTATAAACACTTACCTGTTGCTGCAATTCAGCGAGATAGAGAATGTCCTCGTTGGGATCAAAATATATCGTATCCGGTTGCAGAAGTCCCGTCCACTCGCTCAAAAAGTTACCGTCTGTATCGAATATCTGGATACGATTATTTTCACGATCACAGATCCACACACGGTCGTCTTTATCCAAACGGACACTATGTGAGAGATTAAATTGACCGGGCCCATCTCCTTCCTCACCCCAGGAAAGTAAATGTTCACCATTAGCAGTGTACTTATGCACGCGGTGATTACCGTACCCGTCAGAAATAAATAATTCACCCGTAGAAGCTATAGCCAGGTCGGTTGGTAAATTGAAGGGATCTCCATCTTTCTCCCCAGGTTTACCGGGTGTGCCTATTGTCATTTTCAGCTCACCTTTATTATTGAACTTAAAAACACAGTGATTTTCTCGCTCGATACAGTAGACATTGTCCTCGCCATCGATATAAATACCATGCGCATCGATTAAAACATCCTCACCCCACGAGTCGATGAATTCACCTTCACGGTTAAATATGACAAGGGGATGTTCACTCCGGGAATAAACGAACACCCTGTCCTGGGAATCACAGGCCACGGCGGGCATCCAACCCCATTTCCATCCATCGGGTAATTTACCCCACCCCTCTACTACTTCATAGGTATATTTGCCTGATCCAAATGACATATTCTTAATCCCCCTAGTTTAATTTATAATTTATAGTAAATCTATTTCCGATAATATAAAATTAATACTCAATGCAATTAATCCATCACGCGTTGCAACCGCATCACTTGTCGACCGTGATCAGAGAGGCTATTCCAGAGATCGCGCGGAAAATACTTTTCTGTATTTTCATGCAGCCATGGGTTGAATAGCCAGGGGCGGCTGAATCCCATGGAGAGCTCATCACGCGAGTGATCTGAAACGTTAGGTGTTCCCCGATGAAAAACGCGAGGATCACAAATCCAAACGGATCCGCGTTTCACATTGAGATGAACAGGGTAGTAACTGCCCTTGCGATTTGGGCCCTCCCCAAAAATATTATCGTACCACTTCCCTCTTCGCCCTTCGATTTCTTTATTACAGACCTCTTCATCAGCGATGTAGTGACTGGACGGAATCACTTCTATACTGCCATTTTCCTCAGTGGCATCAACGAGCGGAATTCTAAGCGCGACATTTATTGCCGGTGTCATCAATCCGGGAAAAAGCATTGCGACATCCCGATGCCATTTTTGATATTCGGATCCGGGGAAAGGTGTATTCGAGTCAAAATGTTCACAAACGTAATCGGCCCCAAGAACACTTTCAAAAAATTTTACGAGCGAGGGATGATCGAAAATATTCGAATCGAGAAAGGGATGCTCAAATGGAATATTAATGCAATAGCGGTTCGGCCCTCGGTTGGGATTATCTCCCTGCCTTTCAATTTCCCGGTCCCTAATCGGAATCCATGCCTCGTATATCCGATCGATAACTTCTTGTGGAATAAGGTCTTCAAAGGTAACGAAACCGTTGATTTTATATTCTTCGACCAACTGATCGACATTATACTCTGTTGCTACGCTCATCGCTGTTCTTTTCCGCTTTTATTCTTAATTCAACCTAACTTTCTTTAATCCATTGCCAACGTAAAACATGACGCGCATGATCAGATAGACTGTCCCAGAAATCCTGCGGAAAATCAGTCTTCATTTCTTCTTGCTGCCTATGGTTATTAAACCAGGGGCGATTGAAAGACATACAGAGTTCATCGCGTGTGTGATCTGATACGTTCGGTGTTCCCCGATGAAAAGCGCGGCCGTCTTGCATCCATAGTGATCCTTTTTTTAAATTTAAACGCACCGGGTAGTAACGACCTATATGTTCCGCACCGCTACCGAATACATTGTCGAACCATTTATTCTTACGACCGTTGATTTCTTTTTCACAGAGTGCTGAATCGGCTAAGTATTGTGTCGAGGGGATAACTTCAAAACTGCCATTATCTTCAAAGGTGTCCACAAGGGGAAATTTCACACCAATATTATAGGCGGGAGTCATCAGATCAGAAAACAGCAAGGGGGTATCGCGGTGCCATTCCTGGTAATCGACACCGGGAAAAGGCGTGTTCGAATCAAACTCGTCCCAAACGTAATCCGGTCCGAGCGCCTTTTCCAGGAATTGTACTACTGCCGGGTGCTCAAATATTTCTGGTTCGACGAAAGGTTTTTTAAAGGGGACACTGAAATTGTAGCGTTTTTCTATTAGATCAGGGTCTCGTTTTTTGATCTCCCCATCACGGTACGGGACCCATGCCTCACGTATGCGATCGATGGTCGTGAGCGGAATCAAATCTTCGAAAATAGTAAACCCATTTATTTTCCATTCCTCTAATTGCTGATCGATATCATATTGAATTGCCGTATCCATTATCCGATAACTCTGATTTCTCTTTTATTAATACACCCTATCCACAGGTTATTTAAATCTCTTCGTTAAGTAAATATATTACTTTGTTAGAGCCGGAATTTAACTTAAAACCGCTGGCAATGTTAAAAGCATGCGCAATGACAAATTTCGGCGCCATTGACTCTGAAAGTTTTTATTCTCTAAACGCAAGTCGGGAAATCGCTTAATAGCGGAGCTGATCGCAATTTTTGCCTCAAGTCGCGCGAGGGGTGCTCCGATGCAGACGTGGTGTCCATACCCGAAGGCCAGGTGTTGATTATCCCCTCTTGAAATGTCGAACCGATCCGGATCCGGAAATTGATCGGGGTCCCGGTTGGCGCCGCTCATCATCAGAAGCACCGCTTGACCTTTTTTAATGAGCTTGCCGCGGAGATTAATATCTTCCGACGCTAATCCTGTATTCAACAATATCGGCGGTTCATACCTGAGAATCTCCTCCACGGCAGTTTCAATCAGTGATGGGTCACGTTTTAATTTTCCGAATTCCTCGGGATTCTGAAATAGCAGGAGAAACCCGCTAGCGAGGAGACAAACTGTTGTCTCATGTCCCGCTACGAAGAGAAAGACCGCCATCCCTAATAACTCTCTTTCATCGAGCGCATCTCCGTCTTCGTCAACCCTGGCCAGAACACTTATTAAGTCATTCTTGGGCTCGCGCCGTCGTTCAGCCGCGAGCTCACGGAAATAATTGGCGAGTTGATTATAACTTTCGTTAGCTTGATCAGCTATTTTAATCATTTCAGGCCCCATGCTACCGACAAAAGTGGCTAAATATTCGGTATATTTACGAAATTTATCCTGATATTCGGCTGGGATCCCCAACAACCCGCAGATCACGGTTGCCGGTAATCGGAAAGCATAGTCGTCAATTAAATCCAGTTTTCCTTTTTCCTCGGCCTTATCGAGTAAGCTATTTGTAATTTCCTGAATACGTGGCTGCAGGTTTAAAGTTACCCTGGGAGTGAATGCCTTGCCCACCAGATTGCGGAGCCGCGTATGCTTAGGTGCATCGGTAAAGCCAAGCCAATTCGATACATGTTCCCCCAAGGTTTGATATTTATTTTGCAGGGGTTCAGGCAGAGATTTCATATTAATCGACGCCCGGTCAGATAATAGTCGCGGGTCGCGATAGCCATTTACGACGTCATCATAACGGGTAAGCATCCAACCTCCGATACGCTCATTCCAATGAACGGGATCTTCGGCGCGCAGCCGATGCATCAAGGGGTATGGATCATTCAATCGCCATTCACAAAACGCCTCGTAATCTGCCAGGTCCGTAAGATTGGTTTTCGCCATAAGCACTCCTGGGCTTCCCAGGTTAAAATATTTCTAATAGAGATCTACCTTCAATGGGTCACCCTTATGTGTAGCTTAAATCTTAATATCCTGAAAGGACTCTTTTAACTTCCTGAATCCCGAGACGATGATCTCCTGGTCATTAACTGTTTGAATTATTCTCGCACCACGCTTGAGAATGGATTCTGCCTGTTCACGATTCGACACCGGGGCGCCCCACCATTTACCGTGTTTATCACAGGCGTCTGCCATCGCATTCGTCGCTTTTATAATCAATTCATGATCAGATTGACCGAATATTCCATAACTTTGTGAAAGATCGCCTGGGCCCAATAAAAGCATATCGATACCTTCAGTCGCGGCAATCGCATCAATATCTTCGATCGCTTCTTTATTTTCGATCAGAGCGGCAATAAAGGTTTCGCGAATCGATTGCTCAATATACTCTTCTCTCGCTTGGGTACCGTAGACCGAATCTGTACTTCCACCGGCTCCTCGAAGTCCCATCGGACTGTACTTGGCATCGCGGACAATGGATTTAGCATCCTCCCCATCCACGACTTGGGGCACAACTAATCCGGTTGCCCCCGCTTCTAGAGGTTTAATGATGCCCGTGTAGCCGCACCGTTCAACACGTACAATTGAATCCATATCATGCGCTCTGGCCGCCAGGATCATTTGAGAAATTTCACTATAATTAAAATCACTGTGTTCATTCTCTATCCAGACACCATCAAACCCAACCGTTCCCATGACATCTACCATTTTCCAGTGCGGTATAATCCAAGACTGGTTGATGACCACATACTCGCCCCGTCTTAATTTTTCAAGTATCAAGCTCCGCCTCATTTACTGTTCCTTTCATCCTGTTATTTTATTCTACTTTCAACATCGTCTGGCCCATGACGTTTTTTGTGTGCTGACTCAAAGTTTTATTTACCCGTTAAAATAATTTCTCCACTCCAGTTTTTTGGTAAATCTTTTCCATTAGATAACTGATCAATCTGATTGAGAATAAATTCCGAGGGACCATCACCTTCCGGCCGAATATCAATCGTTTTTTGAAAGCAGTTTTTCGCTTCATCAAACTTTTTCTGAGAAAAAAGTGAAAGACCCTCGGAATAAATTGTCTGCCACTCCGGTTCTGGCTCCTTTCCATTGCTTTCTCCCAGTATTTCATAAACTTCAACCGCCTTTTCTTTTCCCACGAGAAGGAATCGCCCCATCAATCTCATTTTATATAAATCTGATATTTGTCTCGCAGTTGTCTCAGACACCACAATGTCAGTCCCCGTATATTTATTCAATCCCTCCAGTCGCGAGGCCAGGTTTACCTCATCGCCAATGACCGTATAATCAAATCGTAAATCTGAACCCAGGTTTCCAGCCAGACAGCTGCCACTGCTTATACCGATTCGTGTTCGCAGGGGATGCCCGTATACTTTTTTATCCCGCGTTGACTCTATCATACCCAACGCAGCTTTGACCGCATTACTCGCCTGCTGCGGATCTTCAAGGGGAGCTCCCCACACCGCAAATACTGCATCCCCGATATATTTAAGAATGGTGCCGTTTTCGTTTAATACATGATTACTAGTCAGACTAAAATAGGTGTTAAGTATTTCTGATATCTCACTGGGATTGGAACTGTCTGATAGCGTGGTAAATCCTTCCAGATCGGTAAACAATACTGTCACTTCCTTAAGTTCTCCACCCGGCGCAAAATCAATATCACTCTCCGCCACCTGCTGAGCCATGACCGGCGAGAGATAGGCGGAAAACGCTTTTTTAAGTCTCATCTTTCTTCTTGTTTCCTGATAGTATTTTGTCCCCACGGCCCAGACATAAGCAGTCATTGTCTGTATGCCAGCGGGAACCAACCAGCTGTAAAAAGTAAAGGTTTGCCAACTCAATAAAATAGATGAAATCGCGACTGTAACCCCTAAGAAAAGGGTGACTATGATCCCCACCCTTGGAGTGAGTAAAACTAACAAAAGACTGACTAAGATTCCGTAAACAGTGATAATTGCAAATTCTGACCCGCGGTTTAGGCGGTTCAACCAATTACCCTCTAATAGATTAATAACACTGTTGGCATGAATCTCTATTCCATTAGCTGGGGGGAATCCTAAAAGAGAATAAGGGGTGAAAAACGTGTCTTTGGCGGTACCGGTAAATCCCGTAATATATCTTGAGCCGATAAAAACAATTTTATCTTTAAACAAATCTCTACTTTCAGGATCATCTAAGTAAGCCTTATGAAAACTAATCGAGGGAAAAGAATCGGGAGGGCCTAAATAATTTATCCAACGTTCGCTCAGTCGATCATCTATGCGTTCATTTATACTGGGATCGAGAATTGCAGCTGCTTTCCAAGTCGCTGATTCGAAGTCGGGCGTGCCGGTTAAAATCAGACGTGGGTTGACCGCATGAATTTGCAGCACACCCCAGGCGCGTGTCACCCGCCGGAAACTTGCTTCGGGCGGAATAATTATTTCCTGACTGGATAGGGATTCCCTTCTCTGGGTTAAACTTCCTGCAAGAACGACCGAACCATTTTTCTTAATAGCATCCGCGAGTGCGGTGTCGCTTTCAGGTTTAGAACTAACCATTTCAAAAATAATGTCGTAAAAGACAAGACGAGCTCACTGCTCGGTAATTTTATTAAGTAACTCCGCATGCAAGCGACGGTCCCAAGTTCTATCATACGGCTGTTCAAGTTCATGATGAGATTGTTCATCCATATAAACAAGAACCACATCAGCGGGTGGTTCTTGGTTTTGAAAGAGGAATAAAAAATCATAGCTTAAATATCTTAACTTATTTCCCAGAGGTAGAAGGATAAAAAGTAATCCAATGCCCACAACCAGAACCGAACCCCAGATATATTTAGCCCATCGATTTTTGAAAATATTCATCTCCTAAAATGAATACTCTATAGATTCAAATCGAACTTAAGCCAGAAAGCTACTTCACGTGGAAATTCCAAAAAAGTATTTAGGGGATTGAGTCGATAATTCTCATCCGTTAAATTCACGACTCCCGCGGTTAATTGCCATTGTTGGCCGGGTGCTCGATACCCCAAAAAAGCATCAAATTGGAAAAAGTCCTCGTCCCCAAAATCAGGTAAAAACCCCCGATTGTCTTGATTCACCCATCTACCCTCTGCTTTTGCGTGCCAGCCTGAGGGATGATTTATAATCGCGAAAAGATTTAGCTGATGTAAGGTAGAGCGAAAATTAAAATTCGCGTCGGGAATAGTGTCAAAAATCTGGTCGAGATCAGATCGCGTATATTCATAACGCACACCCAGAGACCACATTTCCCCGAGGAGATGGTTTAACGCAACGGTAAAGTTATCCTCCTCGTAATTGAGAACCTCGCGGATTACTCCCGGCCTGAAGAATGTGCTGCCGGTATCATTGAAAACACCATCAAAACGCACAACATCAGCTTCGCGAATCGTGGCATGAAGATCGAGGTAAGTTCGCGCATCTATATTAAGCGTGATCCCTAAACCAGCGACTTCAAATTCGGACGCAGGGACCGCACCGACTGCGGATTCTGAAATAAGGGATCGAAATCCCTGGGTGAAACCAGATATCTGGCTGGGCTCGAGGCGTACACTTTGATCAAAACTAAATCCCCCGAGAGATTGGCTATAAGCTGCGCGTATACTTATTTGATCATTTACGTCCCAATTCATCCCGACTTTGGGTGAAACCTGGTCATCCTCCAATTGCCCACTGCTAATAGGCGAAGTTAAAAAATTTAAAGGATAATCTATACTATCGTAGGAGACTCCGGCTGTAACTGTTAAATTTTCTAACACCTCCCAGAGTGAGTATAAGTATAAATTTACCCGGTTGAAACCTTCCGTAAATTTTAAATCCGCTGGCGGATCGTCAAAGAAGGGTTCCTGAATGAGAGTAATCCCAGAGAGCCGATTCTCGACTTCAAAATCCCCATCCTGGTAGCGCAGTCCACCTATAAAAGTCCATTTGTCGAGCTGGAATATCTGGGTTATTTCTGCTGAGTATATCTCCAATTCGTTGCGATAAAATAAATCCATATCGGCTGATGGAAATACAACTCTCTCCCCTGCCCCATCAGTGCTGAGAATGAGTTGTGGAACTTGGAGATCCCGATTGACTAAGTCATCTGTAAGTCGTCCAAAAAGAAATAAGGTGTCGATTCCCGGAGACCACCGGTGGTGATAACCCGCAAAGACAAGCGGAACTTGCTCTTCTTCAAAATGAAAATCCGGTCGGAGTTGAGAATTGTCCCAAATCTGAGAAACATCGCCCCCATCAAAATCTTGAAATTTCAACTGTAGAAACACTGTCCCTTGCTCTGTCAATTGATGCTTGAGCTGCGTAAAAACTTCAATGCGATCGAATTCATTATTCAGGCGGTACCCGTCAAAGGTATGATAGTCAAAATCTACCGCATAACTGGTGTCACCAAAGAGTCCGTATTGAGTAATGAGCTGGCGAAATTCTCCATGACTTTGATACGTGCTGTGTACATTTAAACCTAAACGTTGTCTCTCAAAAAGAGGGGTGTATTCCTGCTGAGAAACATGTTGAGAAAGTGTTCCCGCGCTGGCCGGGGAGAGGAGATTAGCTAAGAGTAATTCATTAGCCCACGGAGTTTCGAACCGGAGTTGAAATCTTCGAGGATCGCGCAGTGCATCGTAACTGTTCGCAAGAAAAAGATGGGCCGAGTAATTAGTATAATCATTCTGCACTGCTCGATGAGCTTCGCGAATACTTATTTCTCTCATCCCTACATTATTGTAGATCGCGGCGAGATTCGCGCTGCGGACGGCTTGATCCTAGTCGAGAAGAAATTTAGATCGATAGAGCCTTCGGTTTTCGTTGAGGACCATAGATCTTTTCAAGTCAGTGACCGCAACATTGTAACGATTAATTTTTTGATTCAAAAGAGCGGAAAAAAACCAGGGCGTAGGATCACTGGGGTCTAGCATTTCAGCCAGCGTCAATTCATTTGCTGCAAGAGAGAATTCCTTGGCATCGGAAAATGCTTTAGCCAGGTAACTTCGTAATAAAGATCTGTTTGGCTCGATTGCGGCTGCGACCTGTAGATCCTGCATCCCTTCATCGAGATCATTGTCACGTATTCTGGTGAGCCCTCTACCCAACCAGGCGTTGCCCAATGCGCCATCAATGGATATGGCTTGCTCAAAACTGTTACGCGCTTTATCAAGCTGATTTTCTCCCGCTAAAATAAATCCTTGCAAAGCGAGGTTTTGCGCGTTTTCAGGCGCTAATTTTAGCCCCAGATCCAGGGACTCTTTGACCGCATCTGATCGGCCAAAGCTGAATTCCAATTCTGCTACTCTCCCCCAACCAAAACCAAATTCAGGTGAAAGCTCTATGGCATTGCGAGCGGCTTTCAAAGCCAGCTCTAAATCCCCTCCGGCCTGTAGGAGATAGGATCGTGCCAGCCAATGAGATGCCGATTGCGGCTCGGCATGGGTAGACGGTAGTGGCTCTTTCACCGCGCTGATTAATTCTTTAAGGGCCAGGGTGTGCGGGTGATCATTTTTTACTTCCGCTATTTGTTCTTCCGCTTTATTAACCTGTCCCGTCGCGAGGAAAAGCCCGGCTGCGTAAATGCGACTCGCTTCGCTTTCGGCTTTAGCGCCACTTGCGAGATAACGAGCCAGCGCTTCCAGTATATTACCCTTACGATAGGATTCTATTGATGCGGTGAACGCACTCATTTCTTTCTGTGAGAATGAAATTTCATCGACGTCAATAACTGCGGGGTAATAGAGACACCATTGAATGATGTTAACCGCATTAATTACCGCTGTTTTTATCGGTGGTAATCCCGATTTTACTGTTCCCTGCTCTCCACTTACGAGAGCGATTGATCCTTGTGCATTGGATAAATCAACTTCACCATCGAAAAGTGTCATCACGGTGTTCCCTTCTGAATCCAGATGAAGTTCAAATTCAGTGCCTTTAATCGCACCGGTGGCGGTTGGGGTGCCAAATTCATATTCATCAGGTTGGTTGCGACTGAAAAAATAAAGCGCTCCTTTTCGTAAATCTATGCCGGGTTTTCCCGTTGTTTTTTTCGGCGGTTTTAAGGTGATCGTCGTGAGTTCATTTATCCGCATGACACTGTCATTGGGTAAGTGAATCGTAGCCCGGCTGAACTCACCGGTCCGCACCCTGTCTCTATAGTTGAGCTTCTGACCCACTTGCGCTTTGATCCAGGGACCTTCCTTGACCGCAAAATCAACCTGATTTTCAATCGCTACAATGACACTGTTTTCTTTTTGTCCGAAAACGAAGAAAGGAAATAATCCCACGAGCAGGGAAATAATTAATATATTTCTCATCCTATTTTTTGAGCATCGTTGCCGACAAGAACGTCGATCAATTGAACATCTTCATTTACAAAATTAAACATCCACCCTTTATATTCGACTCGGTAACATTTCACCGCTACACTCAATCCATATTTTTTATTAATTATCTACTATATCTATAAAATTTGCGACGGAATAATATTTTATTTTCACATTATGCGCCAACTATCGGCATTTCTATTAGCATATTTATTTCTTGCCCCCTTTGTATTTACAGAAGCTCAAGAAGTCTGGACCTGGAGAAATCCCATCCCCAAGGGAGAAAACCTATCCGGTATCGCTTATGGAAATGATACTTATGTTGCCGTCGGTAATGCCGGTACTATCTTAACTTCTGCCGACGGCCAAAATTGGGAAGAACAAATAACTCCGGTCTCCGGTAACAGGGGAGCATCATTAAAAGCTGTTGCCTTTGGAAATGGATTTTTTGCTGCGGTGGGCATTGAAGGGACTATTCTATTCTCTCGAAATGGAAAAGATTGGGGCATCCAAACATCCGGGACGAGAATTCAATTAAACGGTATTAGTTTTGGAAACGGCCGGTTTGTCGCCGTCGGAAGTCGAGGCAGAATTTTATCTTCCATCGATGCGCAGAATTGGGATTTAAGCATTGTTACCAATGAAGGTCATGAATATTCCGATGTTACCTTCGGCAATGGTATTTATGTCGCTGTTGGCATGGATGGTGTTATAATTTCTTCAACCGGTGGTGACAATTGGATTCCGCAAGTTTCCGGGACAACGAATTGGTTACGAGGCATATCTTTCGGCAATGGAAGTTTTCTTGCTGTAGGAGAGAACGGGACGATTTTAAGTTCAGGAAATGCAGTTAATTGGGCAGCGCAAGGTTCCGGTACCGCGTTTTCATTAAATGATATCACCTTTAATAATGGAACTTTTGTTGCTGTTGGCGGTGGTGGCGCGCTCTTAAGTCAGGCCGTTATCTTAACCTCTTCATCTTTTCAATTCTGGGAACCACGGGAAATAGAGAATGTGGGTTCCCTGGAAAGTGTTGCTTTTAACAACGGCTCTTTCGTCTCAATTGGTATCGGGGGCAGAATTATCACGTCGACAGATACTGTTGAGTGGACGGATCAAATTAGGGGGACGACCGCATGGTTGTTGGGCACAGAATTTTTAAATAACAGATTTTTTGCCGTCGGACTTTCGGGGACACTACTGGCATCCGCAAATGGAAAGACTTGGTCTATTCTGGATTCTGGAATTTCTGGATCATTGTCTGATCTTGCGCTGGGCAATGGTAGATTTGTCGCCATAGGGGGCAGCGGCAACCTGACAACTTCAGCAGATGGACTTGAGTGGACAGCAGCTAACACAGGAACCAATGCAAACTTAAATAGTATCGCTTTCGGCAATCAAATTTTTGTCGCCGTCGGCAATGGATCCATCATCCAGACCTCATTGAATGGAGGTGATTGGATGACAGTGCAAGCCGCCGATAGCCCCAGCAGCCTGGAAGGTGTTATTTTTGGTAATGGAAGATTCGTTGCCGTAGGTCGCGGTAATTTCGCTACGGGAAACACGAAACGGTCCATCATGACATCTACCGATGGTATTAACTGGACTGAACATGATCACAATGGAAATGGACTAAATGATGTTACCTTTGCGAAAGGTATCTTTGTTGCCGTTGGCGATAACGGGAATGTTCAAGTTTCATCGGACGGCATGAATTGGAATACATTTCTAGCCGGCACCGCCAGCTACCATGGAGTAAGCTTTGGCAAAGGTTTATTTACCGCTGTCGGTGCTGCCGGGACAATAGCAACTTCTCCCAATGGAATGAACTGGCTCGAAAGAAATTCTGGAACCCTTAAAATATTATTTGATGTCGCATCTGGGATCGATGTCTTTGTCACCGTTGGTAATTCCGGAACAATATTAACTTCCGGTGAGATTCATCCTCCTCTTTCCGTAAGAGCGAGCCGGGGCCAGGCTACCGATCGCATTCGTGTTGCATGGCAAGAGGTTAGTAATGCCTCACGCTATAATATATATCGCAATACTGAAAATGATAGAAGCAATGCTCTCCTCATTCAACGCGACATTGCCACACCTTTCTACAATGACTTTACAGCTGAAGCAGGCGTGGTTTTTAATTACTGGGTCAAGGCTGTTAATTCAAATGGAACCAGTGATTTCAGTATAGTTGCGCGTGGTTACCGACGTATATTTTCTAACCGAATTACCAGCTGGGGGAAAAATGATAATGGACAAACGAACATTACACCGGATTTATCCCAGCTCACTGCAGCTTCCAGTGGAGTAGGTTTTAATCTCGGGTTAAATCCTGATGGAACAGTGACGGCCTGGGGGAGAAATGATCGTGGCCAGGCTTCAGTACCACCAGGTTTATCTGATGTTGTCGCTGTCGCGGCTGGTTTCTTTCATAGTTTAGCACTGAAATCAGATGGCACCGTCGTCGCCTGGGGATTAAATAATGCCGGTCAGGCGACACCGCCCCCTGATCTTACCGGTGTCGTCGCGATTGCGGGTGGTGGTGTCCACAGTCTCGCTTTAAAATCGGATGGCAGCGTCGTCGCCTGGGGTAATAATAGAGTCGGACAAACAGATATCCCGGAAGATCTTCAAAATGTTGAATCTATTGCAGCGGGTGCCATACACAATCTGGCTATTAAATCAGATGGTACCGTCGTCGCCTGGGGTGATAATAGATTTGGTCAGATTGATGTACCCGCTGGTCTAAGTGAAGTAATCGCTGTCACTGCCGGTGCACAGCACAGTCTCGCGGTAAAATCAGATGGTACCATCATCGCCTGGGGTGATAATAGTTTGGGGCAACTGAATGTTCCTGAAATTGCTTCAAGATCTCTTAATTCAACCGCGAATGCAAAAGGAACTATCAATTCACAGTTTAACGCCGGTTCGGTCACCTCCATAGCCGCTGGTCTCTTCCATAACATTATATCACTCGCCGATGGAACAGTTGTCGCCTGGGGTAATGATGCAGATGGTCAAACAGAATTACCGGAAGCACTTTCAGGTGTCACTGAAGTTGTCGCGGGAGCAGATCATAATCTGGCCTTGCTCGGAACAGGTATTCCTTTGATATCCACGGTAGGTCCTGGGCTGCTTGAATTGGATCCGGGGTCAACAGCTGAATTCACAGTCGTCGTCGAAGGACAGGAACCGTTGAGTTTCCAATGGCGAAAAGATGGACAGATTATTGAGGGAGCTACAAGTAGTGCTCTCACTATCAACAACGTTCAAAGTACGGACGTCGGTAACTATACCGTGGAAATCAGTAACACCATTGGAACTGCGTTCAGTTCTATCCTCACCTTGGTCGTTGACGGATCGAGTGGCCCGACAATCCTCAGTCAACCTGAAAGCCAGAGAGTGGATACCGATACGGCAGTTGAATTATTCGTCGAAACGGAAGGAGATGGCAGTACTTATAGTTGGTTTATGGGTGAGAGAGGTGATACCTCTAATCCTATTTCAGACGGCGGTGGCAATACTATCCTATCGACCGGATCCCAGAGCACATTATTGACAAGCCCACAAAGCAGCACTAATTTTTATTGGGTTCGGGTCACAGGAGCAGAAGGTATTACTGACAGTGTTACCTCTATTATTTCAGTTATAAGCGAGGTTACAGTTGTTCCCGATGAAGTGGCATTGGATGGGAGCGGGACGGTCGTCGGATTTAATATCGTGCATTCAAATGGCAATGTTTTCGATCAGATACTTCTTGAAGGCCCCCTCCTTACTTTGCGAGCCGATCCCGACCAGATAACCCGTGCTTCTTTTATTGATGAAGATGAAGATATTGTTCAGGTAGAATTTTCCGGTAGCGGGACGCTGACAATAATTCTCGACGCGGACACTTTTGAAGAACCTGCACCACCCCGTAAATATAATCAACCCGATGTTAATTATGTTAAAGGACGTTCAAGCATTGTTATTGATGGGGCTGACGATAGCACTTTTTTCAGCATATTTTCCGTCGGCCGCCTGAATTCAGTAAATCAAAGTCTATTCCCCGAGGAGGAAGTTTACGATGCCCAGGCTGATGTCTCATACGTTGAAATTATAAATTCGACAGGCATGGGAGGAATTCTCTGTGCGAATACAAATTTCAGCGCTTCGAAGGGAAATGTTGGACTCAATGCGCTAGGAGTACCTGTCTCGGTCAGGGTTTTAATAGGTGATATCGATGCCTTGGGAGATGCCGTGCCACTCCTCCTCTTCGGTGATAATTCTTTTACCGTAGCGACACCTAACCCCGGGTTGCGAATTACGGGAGGCGATCTTGTTCAGACCAATGCATCTTCAATCGTCATTGCACCGAGCGGATCGACAACACCGGGTTTCGAGACATTGATTTCACAAAACAATGTAAAGTCGGACGGGACCACACAGCCCACGCAAAGTATCAATGCCACCTTTTCAAATGCCGACGGTGATGTAATCCCAGTCACGATTGAAGAGGAGACAATCGAGTAGGTATTAGGTTAAGCGTGAATGCGATAATGCGATGATGCGTATATGCGGAACGTCTACCTCTGATCACTAGACTTCCCCCATTTTGACTTTTTGACCTTTTGACTTTTTGACCAAAACCCCCTTATATGTTCTCAATATTCACCGGTTCAATACGGTCAGCCGGTTCGAAGCCAAATATTTTCGCGTAAAAATATAATTCCGCTTCCGTCGCCCTTTTAATGTTTTTCGCCTCTCGAAATCCGTGTTGTTCAACCTCGAATGCTATATAGGCCACGGGTATATCCTTCTTTCGCAAGGCCTCGACCATCATTTCCGCCTGGTTGGGAGGAACAATTTTATCTTCCAAGCCCTGGAAAAAAATTATCGGCTTCCCTAATTTATCTAAATGATAGAGCGGTGAACGGTCGCGGTACAATTGTGCGGATTCCGGGTAGGGACCAATAATTTTGTCCAGATATCGCGATTCAAATTTGTGCGTGTCTTTAGCTAAAATTTCAAGGTCACTGACCCCGTAGTAACTCGCACCTGTTCTATAAACCTGCCCAAAGGTCAGTGCACTGAGAACGGTATACCCCCCTGCACTTCCACCGCGTATCGCCATCTTTTCGAAATCGACATAACCCTCGTCAGCCAGGTAACGCGCACCATTTTCACAGTCATTCAGATCGACTTCACCCCATCGGCCATTTAGCCGTCGCCGGTACTCGGTGCCGTATCCGGTGCTGCCGCCATAATTAATATCGAAGACGGCAAAACCTCGGCTCGTCCAGAATTGAATTCCATAATCCAGAACCGCATCCGTTGCTCCGGTTGGCCCGCCATGCATAACGGCGATAAGTGGTGGTAATTCTCCCGATGGCCCAGTTAAATCTTTGTTATTGGGAGGATAAAAAAACCATGGGCTTTCAGCTTATCTTCGGTCGGAAACTCCATTGTCACTGGGACTGAGAGATATGAGGAATCAACTTCTAGTGAATTGGACTTGCGTATTACTTCAATCTCTCGACTTTTTAAATCCATTGTGAGAACCGCACTCGCTTCAGTCGGTGATCCTCCAAAAAATGCTACTTTACCAGCGCCGACCTGTATATTTTCAATTAAAGTGTAGGGTGTATCTATTTTTTCGAGCGATTTATTAACCGTATCGAGTCTCGCCAGGTTCCAGACACCGTTTTGAGAATAAGCACAGAGGATAGACTGCTCCGACTCGAATCCGTATTTAGACATGCCGAATACCCATTGGGATTGCCCAAATTCAGCTTCCATGGGATAGAGAACCTCAACCTTACTCTCTTTATAGCGATAAATGTTCCACCACCCCGTCCGGTCTGAGACAAAGTAAAGTATATTATCCGGTGACCATTCCGGTTGGAAGATGGACTCGTCGAGCCCACCTGCAACGAGGACGGGATCATCAAGGCTGCCATCATTTGCAAATTTTGCCATCGACACTTCACAACCATCCCAAGGCATATTGGGATGGTCCCAACTTAGCCAGGTGAGATGTCTACCATCGGGACTTATACGTGGTGAGGAATAGAAATCCTTCCCCGATGCCAACACTTCAACCTTGTA
This sequence comes from Opitutales bacterium, assembly GCA_963692525.1. GTDB lineage: Bacteria > Verrucomicrobiota > Verrucomicrobiia > Opitutales > PNEW01 > PNEW01. The sequence continues at coordinate 2,283,411 of OY829953.1, read as the reverse complement.
GGGTTGTTTGAAGTCGACACTGACAATTGTATTAATCGGCTCATGGTTTTCATCACGATGATCTTCACGTACGCCTATCAACCTGTCTCGTTTTCGGTCGTACCTGAAATCAGCATAAAAGCATTTTCCCTCCTCGGTAATGGGAAAGGGATCGGCATCTCCTCGCTTACAGTAAATGCGTTGATCATTGAAATGGGTGAAGTAAAGTGTGCCCTCATTGACGACAAAAGCACCACCCCCGTACTCGTGAACCCGGCTTCGGGTATTAAAGGGTGCGGGTAATTGATCCGATATATTTCCCTCGGGACTTTTTTTTACGACTACACACCGCCCACTTTCCTGGGGCCGTCCCTCAAGCCAATAAATGGATTCACCGTCCAGACCTAATTCAAAAAAGCGCACGCTATCAGCGAGAACCGTGTCCATCGTTATCGGTGATTCCCAAGACCCATAGGGGCTGATAGTCTTTTTACTCATGTTTATTCTAATAAATATTTTTTAAATAAAAACTGATTTATATTAAGAAATAAGGCATAAAGAAGCGTGCTGGGGACAGCCCGCTCCACCTATTCCTCTAAATTTCTAGGTACATTTTTTAGATTTCATTTATAAAGGTGGAACGTGCTGTCCCTGGCGCGTTTCTTATTATAAACAAGTATGAAGTAGATTCACTATCCCCTCACGGCATAGCACTACAGTTTCTTAATCTTATCCTTTTCCGTCACCCCTGAAAGGACTTCGATATTGATCCCGTCGGATAGCCCCGTTTCAATCTGTTTTTTCTCAAATTCCTGATCCCCTTTCTCTATTTCAACAAAAATATTATCCTTTTCAAAAGTGAGATTACTTTCGTGCACCGCGAGAACATTTTCCCTCGTATCGAGAACGATATCTGCAATGGCGCTGTAACCCGCTCGGATAAAATGTGCTTCCGTTAATTCAACCGCTGCTCTGATTTCAAATTGGATCGCACCTTCCTTTTCAACACCTTTTGGCGAAATATACTCCAATAGCGCCTTAAATTTCTCTGTATCGATAGCGCCAATCGTTAAGATCAATTCCATCCCGTCATTGATTTTTCCGACTTCTGATTCATCGACAAAACCTTCAAAGATCATCGATTTCATATCCGCAATGAACATGATCGTCGTTCCCTCGTTGAAAGTGTTTGATTCAATAATAAAACTCCCCTCTCGTACCGGGACATCGAGAATCATCCCATTAACCGTCGCGGTTACTTCATTCGTAACCTGCCCCTCCTTATTCGATGTCCCCTCTCGAATCAACTGAACATTATTTTCCGCTGATTCCAACCGCTCTTCGGCAAGATTAAACTCGAGAACATATTGGTCGTAATCAAATTCAGAAATGAATTTTTTTTCAAAAAGTTGCTCCTGTCTCTCCTTTTCCTGTTTCGCGTTTTCAAAATTAATTCGCGCCGTATTAAGCTGGGATTCTGCATTGTTAAGATTTACCATGTCCGGAATTATCCTGATCTTGGCGAGCAGGTCTCCATTCTTAACAATTTCGCCCGGTTCGACATAAAGCTTTTCTACCACTCCCGATACCTGTGACTTTATTTCAATTTCTCGACGAGGGGTAATCGTACCTGTAGCCACCGCTTTTTTGACAATATCCGTGTAAAAGGGTGTTTCCGTTTCAAATATAACGTCCTTTTCCACCGCTTTTTGGTAAAGGAATACAAGGGTGCCGAAGAAACTTAGGACTAAAAATGCAACTATAATAATGACGTAAATTTTTTTCATATGCTGAGTTTATTTATTACTTGTTTACTTATACCTGATCGCCTCCATAGGGCTTATTAAAGCTGCTTTGCGCGCGGGGAGGATACCGGCAAGGACACCGCCAATGATTATGACTAACAATGCTATGGCGGCAGCTTGTAAGTTGATCTCAGGACGGGATATCAAACTCATATTCTCGCCAATCACCCCTAATACTTTTCGCAAAATTTCAATCATCGCGATGCCCAGGAGTAACCCAATATAACCGGCAATGGAGGTTAAAAACACCGACTCCTGCATGATCAAACTGACAATACTGTATGGCGTTGCCCCGATCGATTTTCTGATGCCTATCTCTTTAGTCCGCTCGTTGACGACAATTATCATAATGCTACTCACCCCGATCACTCCCGCTAAGAGGGTGCATAGACTGACAAACCAGATAAAGACACGCATCCCCTTAGATAAACCTTGAACCTTTAAAAACTCCTTGTGGCTGTTCCAATATCCAAATGCTGCTAAATCTTCAGGATGAACTTTATGCCGTTTCATTAACATTGATCTGATATTGTCGCCCATCTCATCTCCATAGACTGATGGATTAATTCCCATCGCATACCACCCAACTCTATTACCTTTATTAAAGGTCTGTTGAAAGGTTGTGAAGGGTATCATTATCGAATTCCTGTCGCGTTCTGTCCAAAATTCATAGGGGGCTTCGGTTTTCAACCTGCCCACAATTGTAAAATGTATCCCGTTAACAGTTATAGACTCACCAATAACATTCTCTCCTTTTTTAAAAAGTATCTTAATAATATTCTCACCGACCACCGCTACTTTCCTTTTTTCAAGAAGATCCAGATCGTTAATAAATCTCCCTTCGACAATGGCGATAGAAATGATATTTCTTAAATCCGGGTCTTCACCCATAACGTGAAATTCCCCTACTTTATTCTTATGCTTAACTGTTTGATTTCCCCGGAAGCCACCCAACTGAATTTTGGGCGCTAAATATTCTACATCCTTGAAATTTCGTTTTATCGCTTTTGTATCTTCATCAGTAAATTGTATTTCACGACCGGGTGTCATTCCCTCGTAAGCTTTGGTTGTCATGTTTGACCAAAGATATACGCTATTAAATCCCCAATGGGCGAATTCTCTATTCATGCCATTGGCAAGACCCTGTCCTGACCCCACTAATAACATTAGCATAAGTATACCCCAGAATACCCCGAACATTGTCAGAATAGTCCGCAGTTTATTTCTCCTGATCGTGATCAGGATTTCCTGCCATTTGTCATAATCAAACATATTTCTTTTATTCTTATTCTTCTCTAAGCGCTTCAACGGGTTTTATTTTGGCCGCTAATCGGGCGGGGAAAAAACCGGCGAGAACTCCGGCGAAAACAAGAAAAATAGTAGCCGTTATTACCGTTTTAAAATCAATTTCGGGATTTCTGAAAAATTCAGATTGCAATTTGAAATGCTCAAACGCCCAGCTGGCAAATTCAATCGTAGCGACTCCTAAGACCAGCCCAACATAACCGGCTATGAGTGTAATAACGAATGATTCATGTAAAACCAGGCTGATGATTGAAGCTGGCATAGCGCCAATCGCTTTCCTGATTCCAATCTCGCGTGTTCGCTCATTAATAGAAATCATCATAATGTTACTCACTCCCACAATGCCAGCGGTAATCGTTCCTACCCCTATGATCCAAATGAAAAATTTTATACCTGAAATCATATTTAAGAATTTTTGCATGGTCTCGTTATTATTCGAAATATCTATCGCCCGATAATCGTCCGGAGAAAATTTATGATGCTCGACAAGAATATTTTTAGTCTGCGTGAACATTAATCGGGTGTCTTTTAAACTGGCAGTGCCGGTAGTGAATAAAATTTCGTGTACTTTATTAGCGCCATTATAGACCATTTGTGCCGTCGATATCGGTATATAAATGGTGCTCAATTCAAAAGTTGCTCCTGCATCTATAAATACCCCGACTACTTTATAGGGGATTTGGTTGATCTCGATCCATTTTCCTAACGGTTCTTCATTTATCGATAATACTTTTAAAACGTTCTCACCTATTACTGCCACTTTTCTCCGTTCTTTTAGATCAAGTTCATTAAGAAACCTGCCCTGGGTAATAATCGTGTTCTCATAATATAAATGACCGGGATGGGTTGAACGTACCATAAATCTTGCGTGATTTAATTTATACCTGATAGGATATTCACCGGATAGAAAATAGCGCGCGGTGATATGCTCCACTCCCTGAACATTGCTGGCAATCTTATCAAAGTCTTCATTCGTTAATTGAATTTTCTTACCGGGCTTCATCCCTTTATAGGGCATGCTCGTGGTGCCAGGAGTAATTTTAAAACTATTCATCGCGTCATCACGCCATTGGTAAAGTACTCCATTGAGAAAACCCGATCCGGCTCCCAAAAGAACAACGAGTAAAAATATCCCCCAGGCAATGCTGAACGCCGTAAGAAACGTTCTCATCTTATTTTTTCGGATAGTGGCGGCAATCTCCTGCCATTGGTCTAAATTAAACATTACTAAACTCCTCGTTCACTTAATCATCTAAGCTCGTTAATGTTTCCGTCATTTTCAATTTGTCCGTCTATTAGATGGATAATCCGTTCTGTCTTTTTGGAGATATCATGTTCATGGGTCACGATGATAACCGTAATCCCTAATTTATTTACTTCTTTAAAAAGATCCATGACCTCAGCCGAGGTTTCGGAATCCAGTGCCCCAGTGGGTTCATCGGCGAGTATTAGTTTAGGTTGGGAGATCAATGCCCGGGCGATTGCCACTCGCTGGTTTTGACCTCCTGATAATTCACTCGGCAGATGGTCAGCCCAGTCTTTCAATCCCACTCTATCCAGGTATTCCAAAGCCAGTGCGTTTCGCTTTTTCCTACTTACATTTTGATAATAGAGCGGCAACGCGACATTCTCCATCGCGTTTTTAAAGGTAATGAGATTGAATGACTGAAAGATAAAACCGATGAATTTATTTCGGTAATAGGCCGCTTTATTTTCCGATAGTTTTTCCATTCGCGTTCCCGCCAATTCATAGTGGCCTTCGTCAAATCCGTCCAATATCCCCAGTATATTCAAAAGCGTTGATTTCCCCGAACCCGATGGCCCGACAATTGAGACGAGCTCGCCTTCACCAATATTCATGTTAATCCCTTTCAAGGCATGCAATTCCTGGTGACCTATCTTGTAAATCTTGCGAACGTTTTTGAGTTCAATTAACATCGAAATTTCTTCCCGTTTAAATCTGAGATTACTAATTTGCTACTTCTTCCGAAGTATCCTTTGTTTTTGTAAAATCGAGAGGCGTTGGAGATTCGTTGAGACGATCCAGATCCTGCCAGACAAAGCCATTGCGTTCGAGAATCGACCCATCGAGCCGGGTGAGCTGGACCACCGCACGGATCGAGTCGAAGCGGGCGTCAAGGTGGCGCAGTCGCGCTTCGTCCAAATCTTCCTGGGCTTCGAGCACCACGCGGAAGGTCGAAACCCCGGCTTCAAATTTAGCGCGCTCTTTGTCGAAGCGTTCTTCATTAACTTCGACTGATATTTGATTTGCTTCCAGCCGCTCCTTACCCGCGGCAACCGCCCGCCAGGCAGAGCGCAGATTGCCCAACATATCCTGTTCTATATCATCGAGACGCACTTCTTCCTGTTCCAGAACTCGCTTCGTTTGCCGATGGCGGGCTCGCTCTTCACGATTGCCCCAGGGCACGCTGAATTCGAGACCCGCACTCCAGGCATAACCATCACCGTCGAATGCGTTACTGTAAGAACCCGAACCATCCGAATCACGGCCCTGATATCCACCGGCGAGTGTAAGGTCGAGATCCGGAAGCCGTCTATTACGCGCTACCGTGACATCGATTTCACTTCTGGTGATGATTTCCTGCTGGATCCGCATATCCAGATCGAGTTCACGTGCTTTTTTATAAGTAAGGTTAAAGTCTGGAATTGTAATCTCCGATTCAGGCAGCGGATCCACAGCGAGGGAAGGATTGTTCACCTTTAGTTCACCCATGCTTGAATATAGACGATCAGAAGCATCGTCGATAGCTTGAGAGGCAAGAATGACGGCTTCACGGCGTGAGGCAAGATTTGCGCTCGCCTGAAGCACATCTACTTGCGTAGCCAGGCCCACACGTTCTTTTTCTTTTGTTTCTTCCAGTAATTTCTCGGCGACTTCTATGCTCGACTCCTGTAATATTTTTCGAGCTGCGGCATAAGCTATTCGCCAGTAATTAATTTCAATATTGGCCAGGACATTAAATGCCCGTCGGCGCAGTTCCAGTACGGATTGCGAGTGAGCCGCTTTAGCCCTCGCAATGGGCGCGAGATTAACTTTTCGCCACGCCCCATTGAGCAAGGGTTGTTCAAAACTTATCGCAATTTCCGAGAGGAAATCGGGATTGATAATGGCAAATGACGAATTTGTTTCGGACCGGTTCATCCAGGTACTCAATTCAACAGTTCCACCGGTAGAAATCTTCTTATCTACCGCTACCGAGAAAAACCTGGAGTCGTCCTCCGGTTGGTCTGCACCATCGAGAGTGCTCTGGGCTAATGGACTCAACGTTTCATCAATGTTGCTCCGTATACGAATCTCCGGATCAAACTGCGATTGGGCTACCGTGATATCATCCTCGAACAAGCCCGGTTGATAGCGTTCTATGATTAATCCAAGATTCTGTTCCAGGGCTCGGTTTACCGCTTCCCGCAGTGACAGTTCGCGAGAAGTATCAGGTCCCTCTTCCGCGCTTGACGCGTTTAAAATCAGGCACAGCAGGACAATGGCGATAAAGAATCGTCTTACTAAATAAATACAATTTGCTGGCAATAGAGTCATACTCTTTTTCAATTGGAATAGCTTCAGAGCTCGTGAGATTATTTAAATATCTGCCCATAAAAAAAGTGGTTAATTAAATATGCATCATCTTTGAATGTGGTAAAGCAGTCATGGGGTAACGTAAAGTTACGATGATTTATTGCTAATTAAACTAATTAGCAAGTCTTATCCAATATTTTTCCCGTTATGTTTCACGACGTCATTGACATCACCGTATGGTTTGAAACAGCTGAGAATTCACTCAGGTAATTTCATAAATCCCGGGCTCTGTTATTTTACTCTCTTCATTTTTGTAACTAAAATATAGTGAAATGGCTGGATTAGTGGGAGCTGTATTGTTTTATTATTTACCGTCAGCGTGTGAAATCATCTCTGGTCCCTCTTAATTTAAGTATAATTGCCCTCGAAGTGTGATAAATTCTTATGAAAACTATTGTTCAAATTTCTCTCGATCTCACTAATATAGAAGAAGCTCTGGAAACTTCAGAGATGGCGATTCGGGCGGGTGTCGATTGGCTCGAGGCGGGGACTCCGCTCATTCTCGCAGAGGGTTTACATGGGGTTAAAGCGCTGCGCGAACGGTTTCCGGATACGCCGATTGTCGCCGATCTTAAGACCATGGATGGAGGTTACCTCGAAGCCGAAATGATGGCTAAAGCCGGGGCCACCCAAGTGGTAGTGATGGCTAAAGCACATGATGAAACAGTTATACGTGTAGTTAAAGCCTGTCAGGATTTCGGGATTGAGGTGATGGGTGATAATTTAGCCTGTGACGACATGGTAGGCGCGGCAAAGCACCTGGAAGACCTCGGATGTAACTACATCGTTCATCACATCGGCTATGATGAGCGCGGGGGAATGCACGAACGGGGAGAAAATGCGCCTAGTCCACTTGATCAATTAAGGGGAGTCGTGCAAGCAGTCAGTGTCCCCGTTCAAGCTGTTGGCGGGTTGACCATCGAACAGGCGATGCGTACACCGGAGTATGGTGCCCCCCTCGTTGTTCTCGGGGCTCCCTTGACGGTTGATGCCGATTCCTTCAAAACAGCATCAGGTGATGTTGAAGGATCTCTGAGATTGATTTGTGAAAAAGTCCACAGTTATAATAGTTAATCACCTTAAATAGAGCGATGAATTCACCCGCCGTAGTAAACTTCGAAAATAAACCTAACGCCGTTGAATTGCGTGAAGTCCCCCTGCCAACAATTGGTGATGAGGATGTTTTACTGGAAGTTCACGCCGTCGGAGTATGCGGCAGTGATCTGCACCAATGGGCGGCACAACACAGCTGGGCGGTGAATTATCCTGTCATACTCGGACACGAATTCGGTGGAATAATTAGTGAATGTGGTTCGCGCGTCGACAAATGGGCTGTGGGCGACCGCGTGGTCAGTGAGACCGCGGCGGTTATCGATAATGACAGTCCGATGACTCGACGAGGTCTTTATAACCTCGATCCCAATCGCCAGGGATTCGGCTACGGTGTCAATGGAGCGATGACGAAATTCGTCCGCGTTCCCGCCCGTTTACTCCATAGAGTACCAGATAATTTATCGATGCAGCATGCGGCGTTAACCGAACCGTGTTCGGTTGCCTTTAATGCGGTTGTAGAAAACTCGCGCATCAAACCTGGAGACCGCGTCGTGGTATTGGGACCGGGGACGATTGGCGTTCTCTGTGCGGCTGTCGCTCGCCTCTGTGGTGCTGAAGTCGCAATCGTCGGACTGGAATCTGACAAGCACCGGTTTCAAGTGGCCAAAAAGTACGGCTGTGAAACTATTGTCGGTAGCGCTGATGACTGGGCGAGACAGCGAGATGGTTTGGGAGCTGATGGGGTAATCGATACCGCCGGTGTTTCAATAACCATGAAGACGGCACTCGATCTCGTTCGTCCCGCAGGTTGGATTACCAAAGTCGGATGGGGAAAACAACCGCTCGGCTTTTCTCTCGATCCCCTCGTGGCAAAAAATGTCACGCTGCAGGGCAGCTTCAGTCACAACTGGCCGGTTTGGGATAGGGTGATCGCCCTCTTAGCCTCCGGACAATTGGACATAGAGCCTATAGTCGGCGGGATCTGGTCTCTCCAGGAATGGAATGAAGCATTTGAGACGATGCATAGCGGGCGCATTGTAAAAGCTATGCTCGATCCCAAGATCGATTGACCGCTACCCATGGCTGAAAATTCAAGTTTCCCGACCTTTTCTGTCAGTGAGTTTACCACCTGGCACCAGAGTTTTGAAGAGGATGTCAGGCTCTATCATTCCCTGGGAATCGAAGGCATCGAGATTTGTGAACGAAAGCTTTCCACCGATTATAGTGAGGCGCTCAATCAATTGGCGACCGTTCGCGAGTGCGGGTTAAAAGTGACCAGCGTTCAACCGCGTGTCCATGCGCTCTTCAAAGACTTTATGTGCCCGGATATCGAAAATCCCGTGGAGCGACACGGACGGTTTCGTCAATCTATTGATTTATTTTCCGAGGCTTTTCCCGATGAAGATCTCATCCTCGTAACGATTTCCGGGAGTGCGCCGGAAATGAATTTTCAGTCAGCTCACAAAACGGCGCGCGAACTCTATCCTGATCTAGCAGATTATGCCGCTGAAAAAAATGTGCGTATCATGTATGAACCCTTGAGCCCGGTTCTCATGAACAATGACACTTTTACCTGCACCATGCATGAAGCGATGGATCTTATTGAAGACGTCGATCGTTCCAATTTTGGACTTATGCTCGATGTTTATCACGTGTGGCGCGAGCCGGAAATATATAATCGCACTGAGGCTCTCGGGGACCGTTTATTCGGTGTTCATTTAAGCGATTGGCCGGAAGGTGAACCGCGGCATCCGGGTGATAGACGAATTTGTGGTGAAGGGGTAATTGATTTCCCGCGTCTGCTTGGCGCGATTGAGAAGACCGGCTATCGAGGAGCGTACTGTCTTGAAATATTTTCCATCGACGAGCTTCCAGACTCGCTATGGCAGGCTGATCCGTCGGATGTTATCCGCAAAAGCCGCAGCAATTTTGAATCGGCATGGGAGAAGAGACATTGCGATTAAAAGATAAAGTAATAATTGTAACCGGTAGCACGACCGGCATCGGTGAAGCGACCGTTCGTGCCTGCGCGGCTGAAGGGGCGAATGTTCTCGTCCATGGCCGAAACAAGGAGCGGGGTGAGCAGATCATTGCCAGCTTGGACGGTAAAGCTAAACTTCACATTGATGATATGAGCGATCCCCACGCCCCTCAACGCCTCGTTGACGCAGCGATAAACGCTTACGGTAAACTGGATGGAATCGTTAATAACGCCGCTTACATTATCCGCAGCAATCTTTACACGACTAACGTAGACCTTTTCGATAAAGTTATGGCCGTCAATGTCCGCGCTCCTCTCCTCATGACAAAGGCGGGGATAGAATTTTTAAAGCGCACCCAGGGAGCGATTGTAAATATTGGATCAATCAATGCCTATACCGGTGAACCCAATCAACTTGATTATAGCATGGCAAAGGCCGCACTGATGACACAATCCCGCAACTTGGCTAATCTATTGGCCTCGGATCAGGTGCGCATTACCCACTTCAATGTGGGGTGGGTTATCACGCCCAACGAATATAATCTTAAAATCTCAGAGGGGTTACCCGAGGGCTGGTCTGAAAAACCGGATCTTGAGTATGTCCCCACCGGCAAAATGACGAAGCCGGAAGATATTGCACAACATGTTGTTTTTTGGCTCAGTAATGACAGCAGACCGATTACCGGCAGTGTCATCGATCTCGAACAATACCCAGTAATTGGTCGCATTCCTCTCAAAGAGGGTGACGACAAAAAAGAAAATTAATATGCCTAAATTAGCAGCATTCCCCAAAGCGTATTTAGATGAGTTGTGCATCAACGGTAAAATGTCTCTCAAAGAATGGATTGAGCTGGCAGCCACCCTCGATATTGATGGATTGGAATTCTATACCGGAATAATCGACTTAAAAGATCCGAAAAAGTGGTCCGACTACCGGAAAATGGTTGAGGACCATGAGCTCGAGGTTCCCATGATGTGCTGCTCGCCTGACTTCACGCATCATGACAAAGCGTTTAGAGAAGAACAAATTAACTTGGAAAAAGGCTGGATTGATATGTGTGCTGAATTTGGCGGTTCCTATTGCCGCGTGCTCTCCGGCCAACGACGCCCTGAAGTATCTCGCGAAGACGGCCTGCGTTATACAGCGGATGCTATTAACGCATGCATTCCTTACGCCTCTGAACGCGGCATTACGCTTATCCTCGAGAATCATTACAAAGATAATTACTGGACCTATCCCGAATTCGCCCAATATATCGACGTGTTTTGCGATCTCGTCGATCTTATTGACTCCCCTCAGTTTGGGGTCAATTACGACCCGAGTAATACCCTCATTGCAGGTGAAGACCCCTTGGAATTACTAGACCGTGTTAAACACCGAGTCGTGACCATGCATGCGAGCGACCGTTATGTCGCAGAGGGTACGTTGGAAGACCTTCGCAAAGAAGAAAATGTTGAGGGGTATGCCAGTCGTATGCGACATGGTGAAATTGGAGAAGGTCTTAATGACTATGATAAAATTTTTACCATGCTTCACGATGCCGGTTTCAATGGGTGGGTCAGCATTGAAGATGGGGTTGATGGCATGGACCAGATGCATAGAAGCGCTGCTTTCCTGCGAAATAAATTCGCACAATATTGGCCCTAGCGGAAATAAACGTAAGGACTGTTATTTTAGAGACCGTCCGGATCCTTCCAGATAGTTTATTTTTCACCTATCTTAAGTCTTAATTATCCACGGTAGCCTTGCAACCCGTGGCTCTATTCAATATTAACTCTATACATGGCTGAAGAGATACCCATTGAAATTATTGCCATCTATATATCACCAGGCCATGACTTCAAGGGACGACACGGGATGGAGAGAAATCATAATCCCGTGCACACCGTAGAGAGTGTCGATTGTGTTACAGATAAGGGGTTGGTCGGTGATCGCTATTTCGACTTTCGAGATAATTACAAGGGGCAAATTACTTTTTTCAACTGGGCAATATATGAAGGCATGCGTAACAAATTTAATAAACCCGATCTCTCTACCAGTGTCTTTCGTCGAAATCTCATTTTAAAGGGTATAGATTTGAACACTCTCATCGGAAGGGAGTTCATTATTCAGAATGTGATTTTTTCGGGCAGTGAGGAATGCGCGCCCTGTTATTGGATGGACGAAGCGGTTGCACCAGGCGCCGAATCTTTTTTGAAGGATGAAGGCGGTTTGCGCGCGCGTATTCTCAGCGATGGTTCATTGACCAGGGGAAACACGCAACTTACCTTAAAATAAAAGATAATAAATTTACTAACTGCTATACAGAATCTTGCTCTTCGTTAATAAATTTTTCGGTAAAATATAACGAAAGTTTATTGATAATTTTTGCGTCGGGATAATTTAAATCACGCGCTAATTCCATACCTAGTTTTACATTATCTTTGCGTATCAAGGCAAAGGGGAAGTAATTGCTTTTATCGTTTTCTGAAGAAGAATCCATTGATTGATCAATACCCAGCCTAATAGCTCTATCTCCGTCAGATGACTCTGGCGTATGGCGGTACATGTAATTGTTATTGGATAATGCGATTATCTAGATACCAATACGGTATTTCTCCCTAAAACTTTAATAACTCTTGCTAAGAAACTAATATCCGTCAATAAAGGCAGGCTCTATCTTTATAATATATGATTGATAGACAAGTATTTATAAAATTTACAGACCTATATATCCCCACCTGCATGACTTATCACTGGCCATACATTTTACTCAAAATCGGTGTTTATGAAAAAACAGGATATTCTAAGAAATTGCTGCCATCTATGCTTATACCCCGAGATTGCTATAAGTTCACAAATCAGCATACGGTGATGGTGGGACAGGCGACACAAATTAGATTGAACAATTAAGCACATTCAACCATTATGAACCTGGTATTAAGTCCCCTATGTTCTTCGTTAAACTAATGAGCAGGTATTTATAACATGATTCATAATATAGCAGAACCCGCTGAAATTGGCGATGCGAGAACAGCTTTAACGCGAACCGAAGTTCAATATTATGATACTTTTGGTTTTCTCATCCTGAGAAAACAATTCACCCAAGATGAGATGAAGACGATCAGGGATGAATTCGACCACGCCGTAGAGTTAGAATTTAAAAATAAACCCTTTGAAAAAGATCTTCCGACAAGCGAGCGCGCCCAGTGCGTGGCGTTTTCAGATTCTACTACTCCTCTATTAGCCGCATTAGCTGAAGATCCACGTTATTATAAAATCGCTGAGCAACTTTTGGGCGGTGAAATCATAGGTGGCCAAGTTGGTGGTTGTCTCTATGTTGGTGATACACGCTGGCATCCCGACCGGGTTCCCGATGGTCGTTATAAAACTGCGGTGATTGATAAACCAAAAGAATACAGTCGTTATTCCAATCACAATTTTGGCTGCAAGTTCGCCTTGTACTTAGAACCTGTCGACGCCGACACGGGTGCCCTTCGCGTTCTACCGCGAAGCCATCGGCAACCCTTTTATGGGGAGCTTCGAAAAATATCGGGAATTACAGATGCGGAAAATGTTCGTAGCCTCCCAGGGTTTGTCTGCGCCACAGAGCCAGGAGATGTCCTTATTTTTAACCACAGTTGCTGGCATGCCAGTCTCGGGGGAAAAAGTGGTCGCCCCATGATTGCCGCTGGATACTATGCTTATCCACGCACCGAGGATCAGGCCCAGGAACTTCGCGAAACATACATGCATAGTAAAATTCTGAGTAAGAAATATTCCAAAGAGGGGAAAGAACCTAAGCCTTTATCGGAGTGGGATCAAAATCCTCTTCAATGCCCCCTGCGTGCAAAATGGATAGAATACAAGCGGGAGTTTGGTTATTATGACTACGAAAGTGGATCTTTAGAAGAAGAATTAAAAGCACCTTGAAAAGAAGAGTAATATGATCCAATCCGTTATATTTCCCAACCCAATTACAGGTCCACGCATAGCCCTGAACAGTGACGAACTCCAATTTTTTGATTTATTTGGCTTTATAGTCCTTAAGCAGTTTTTCTCTGAGAATGAAGTTGAGGAAATAAATAAGGAACTTGAAAAAGCGAAGGAAATTACTTTTACCGACCTGCCTTTTGATCCGACAATTCCTTCAAGTGATCGACTGCAAACGATCCAACTTTCCAATTCCTATTCGCCCGTTATTTTTACGCTTTCGGAAGACGAACGAGTTTATGGTATAGCAAAACAGCTTTTTGGTGAGGAGCTCATCGGCCATCAATGTCACGCTAGTTTATTTGTCGGTGATACGCGCTGGCACCCCGATCATCCACCCATTAACCCCTATCCCGACCACCGCTATGGAATCAAGTTTGGATTTTATACCGATACGCTCACTGCTGATACCGGCGCGCTGCGTATTATCCCTCGCAGCCACAAGCAACCTTACTATGGAGACCTGAAGAAAATGCCGGGAATCAGCAATCCAGAAAATATTGAAACCTTTCCCGGCTTTGCCTGTGAAAGCAACCCGGGAGATGTTGTTTTATTTAATCTCAACTGCTGGCATGCCAGTCGCGGAGGCAAAGCGGGCCGGACAATGCTCGAGATTGTTTACTATGCTTATCCTAAGTCCACCGACCATATTGAACAGATGCTGGGACAGGTCAAGTGGTCGAAACAGTTGATTAATACTCGCACTGATGAGAAGAGCGCCAAACCCTATTATAGAAAAGAGTGGTTTTTAAATACAGAAAACAGCCCGCTCCGCGCCAGTTGGATAGAGCGCATGCGCGAATTTGGGATTGCCGACTAGACGCAGTTCATCATCCATTCTCAAAGGTATATTCTGGATCGAAATCGCTGGGAATTTCCAGTTAACCCCAAACTATTCAGAATCAGATAGGCTCAAGGAAATCGGACAGCGATTCATTCGCCTGGCGCACGTGCCGACATAGAAAGCGAGCAATTTTCTTGAGCATGATCAAGCCAATGTCTTGATGCTTATCGACGATAATATTGAAATTATCTTTTCTAAGCTTCAGGACCCAGGCTTTTGTTTGTGAAACGACGGTGGCCGAACGTGGATGGTCGTCGATAACAGACATTTCTCCGAAAGAGTTTCCCTCTTTTAAAGTGGTCAGTTTCACCGTTTCTCCCCAGTCAGAATCCTTGATTACTTCGAGCGTCCCCTCGACTATAAAATATACCGAATCTCCAACGTCTCCTTCTGAAAAGACTTTGGTTTCAGGTTGAAGATCAAGCGACTCAATATGATCCGAGATGGCTGACAGTTGATCATTGTTTAATCCGGAGAAGAAAGGCAGACTCGAAAGCCCTTTAATTATTTTTTCATTTCCCATCGTCTATATCCCTATTGAATTATATTATACGCAGAAATCTATGACGATAATATTAGTTATCGCTAAACATTTAAATGGGTTCAAGGAATTCAGAAAGCGATGAGTTTGATTCTCGCACACGCTGACAAACGATCTGCGCCAGTCCTTTTAGTAAGATAACGCCAATCGCCGGATGTTTTTCAAGAATCAATTCAAAATTAATCTTATTTAATTTTAAAACTAAAGTCTTTGTGCGGGCGGTGATGGAAGCAGACCTTGGGAGCTCATCAATAAGAGACATTTCACCAAATACGCTTCCATCGGTCAGGGTGGCTATTTTAATATCTTCACCCCAGTCAGAATCCATTGAAACATCGAGTTCGCCGTTTAAAATAAAATAGACAGAATCGCCATCGTCTCCTTCTTTAAAGACCGCGGTATAGGGTTCATATTCGAGCAACTCAACAAAACCGGAAAACAATTCCAACTGATCTGAGTCTAATCCGGAAGTATAGGGAAAGCTTTTCAGCTCCGCTAATATTTTTTCATCTGACATATTATAATTAAATATAAATTAAAACAGCCTGGCGTCTTCTATTATTCGAACGCCATCGGCGGTTCTTTTAATTGGCTTTCATTCGCCTCGCGTACATGCTGACATAGAAAATCTGTAAGTTCCATTAAGAGGATAACACCGATAGGTGGATGCTTTTTCAAGAGCTCATCAAAATCATTCTTTTTTAGTTGCAGGACGTCAGACTTGGTATTCGCCATGATTGTCGCTGACCTGGGAAGATTATCGATGAGCGACATTTCTCCAAACGAATGCCCCTCCGTTAAAGTGGCGAGCTGAATGGATTTTCCATTGCCAGATTCAATCACAACCTCGAACGACCCCTCTAAAATAAAATAGATGGCATCACCTTTATCTGATTCTTTAAAGACCGTGGTATTTGGCTCGAGATTAAGCCAATTAATGTGCTCTGAAACTGTTCCCAGTTGTACAGTGCTTAACCCGGAAAAAAAAGGGAGTGCCCCCAACCGATCAATTATTTTATCTTCAGCCATGATCTTAAGTTAGCATTATCGTCGTCCTAAAGAACAATTCAAGAAAATTCAATTGAAGCCTTCATTCAACCTGGTACTATTAAATCAGTATAACCCCTAATACCCCAATAAAATAAAGCTTTTACCTCGCCCATGCATTCGTTCCAGAAACCATGATATTACCCCTTTTCAAGGAGACTACTGTCTACCGGGACAACTATAAAATGAATATATTCCAGATTATTTACCCCCGAATTACTTAAGAATTCCTCCCTCATGAAGAAATACGACGTCTCATTTTAAATTGGCAAATCGTTGACAATGATGAACGTTATCCTCAATTTCTAAGGACATTAATAATCATTATCCATATTTAACTTTATAAATGACACTCGTGGTCTAAACTTTATTATGGTGAGAACAGGTGTTTATATTAATTTGAATTCCAATTTTGCATGGCTCGAAAGATAAGTTTTCTCAATTATAAAGGAGGAGTAGGTAAAACTTCCCTTATCGTTAATACTGCTGCCAGCTTGGCCCTAAAAGGATCACGGGTACTTTTATTTGATTTTGATACCCAGTCTAACGCCAGTATCTGGCTCATGCGCCTTGAACGTTGGAATAAGTTGAATACGGAGGGAAGAGGTTAGATTTACTCAATTTTCGATCCCGGTAAGGAAACCATTGAAGATTGTCTCATCAAGGATGTCGTCCAAAGTAAAACCGGTGAAAAACTGCTTCCCGGTTTAGATTTGGTTCCAACGACCTTCAATTTGGTAGATCTTGAAAGTGATTTTGAAGGCGATCCCAAAAATCCCCCTTACTCTATTGTACAGGAACAACTCACCGCGATAGAATCTAACTACGATTACATTGTATTCGATTGCCCCCCTAATATTCTCAGGGCCTCTCAATGTGCCGTTTTCTCGAGTAACGAAATTTACGTCCCTTCAAATCCTGACGCTCTCAGTCTTATTGGATTTACCCTGCTCGTGGAAAAATTAATCATATTCCACAATCGCTCTGCGAGTTTCAGAAAAAGTGGCATGGGCAAACCGGCACAGGTTAAAGGTATCATTTTCAATTCAATTAAAGGTAACGTTGATATCGACGTTCCGAAAATGAGAATGCAGCTCAGGCTTAATCAATTCCGCAATCAGAAAAGGGTTTCACCCCAAGCAAAATTAATGCAGTCGCAAATCCGCGATGCGACAGTCGTTCGAAGGGCTGTAACCTTGGGCCTACCCGTAGGTCTTATTGAGAAAGAGGATGATGCGGATAATGTCTCGAATGACTATCTTCGGTTGGCGACAGAAATTAGTCGACATGAAGACCCCATCTGATTACGCGTTTGGGTTAAGTTAGTCTTGTTCGTCAGCAAAAAATAATAAGAAACATGGAAGGGTCCGAATCACAAAGTCAGGGAGTCGAATGCACGGCTGAGCAATGGGATGAGATTAGAAACAGCTTCCAGTCTTCCATCATGGTAGATACCAAGCTCAGCAGTTTGGCAGAAAATGTGGGGACAACCGAGTGGCCAGTAAGTGGCGCGGAAGAAACCCCGAGTAAATACATTTATCTGACTTTTGATGAACTTAGAATGATTCCCGAAATCGGTGAACACCCAAAAAGAATCGATCTCCTCGTAGTTATAATGAAAGAGACTTTGGCTTTCGACGATCCGTTTGGAGATATGGTAGTTCAGGTTGAAGCTTCCTCCCAGCGGGACGACAATGTATTGAAAAATTTAGAGCGCTTAGAAATTCCCGAGGACTTTCCCATAATTATTTCGAGAATATCAGTCGCAACGAAAGAACTTTGTGCAGATGAAGAAATAAAAACCCTGAGTGAATTTATCGGTTTCTCTCAGAACATGGCACAAAACGTTATCGTGGGAGGTGATTTCAGAAACCTGCTTAATAGCATTGCCAACATCGACGAAGAAAGTATTGCCACCTTTCTCCCCTTCAGAGTAGGCAAGAAGGGAATTTATCTTCCTGAAGCTATCGGTCATTTAGTGGACGCTCTTGAAATAGAAGATAATATAAATTTTGAAGAAGAATTAACGGAAGAAAACGCCGAGCTCATAAACGCAAACATGAATGCTTTGTTTCATTGGTTTACCGAAGAGAAAGGTGTATTGAATAACATTATGGTTGAGGGCGGTGATCTTAATCGTTATCTTCTTGTATTGAATGACCCCGCTAAAGAAAAGAAGGCGGCAATTTTAATCACCTTATACTTTCAGCCTGAAAAAGTGCTGCCCGGAAGAAGAGGCTTGTGGGGATCCATATCCAGTCTGTGGAAAAAGAATTAAAAGATTAATTTTCAGTTTTGCTTCTACTCCCAATTTTGATATTTCAATATTATGGAGAAGCCTCAAGTAAATCCCCAAAAAAAACCGCAACTGAGCTTGAGACGATCAGGTGCCGCAGGTTCAAATGAAGAGAGTCCTGCTTCCGGTTCCAGTTTGGGTTCTTCGGGGTCGATCGATGCCATTCTCTCCAAGACAAGACACTCCAAAGATGTTTACGAGGAAAAGGTCAGAACTGAATTAGACGGGCAGAATAAGTCTTTACAGGAGAAAGAACATCAGCTCGATGAGCGCGAGCGCATATTGCAAGAAAAACAGAGTTTTATCGATGATGGCGAAAGAACTTTGCGCGAAAATGAAGCGCTACTCGCCGCTCGTGAGATGAATTTGCGTGAAACCCAAGCCTTGTTAACTGCCCGTGAGAAGCTCCTTGAATCAACCCAAAGCGATATGCAGGCAGAGGGAAAGATCGAGGAAGGAACGGAGCAGGCATTACAGCAGCTGCAGTCAGAATTTGATGAGCGGGAAAACACTTTAAAAGAAAGAGAAACTTTTTTAGAGGAAAGTGAAAATACCTTGATGGAAAAAACACAGAGCCTGCAGGAAAAAGAGACGGAATTAGAGCAGCTCAAGGAAGATTTAGCCAATGCGAAAACCGAACAACCAAGCGAGGGTGAATCTTCTGCTGGATCTGGAATTCAAGTGTCGCAGGATATTGAACCTGAATTATTGAAGCTTAAAGAGGAGTTGGATGAACGTGAATTGAGGCTGCAGGAGTCGGAGGCGATGATCAAGGAAAGGGAAGATTTTTTAGAGGCGAGCGAAAATACATTGTTTGATAAAGCGCAGGGCTTGCTGGAAAGAGAGACGGAATTAGAGCAACTCGCGGCAACCCTCGAATCCAAAGGGGTGGATGTGCCAAGTGCCAATCCCGAAGACAGTGAGGAAGAACCACCGGAAGTTCTTTAAGTAGTCCCGCGACGGCGAGAATTGTAAATTTTGCTTAGACGCTGGGACAGCTGCTTCCGCGCACTGCCGTAACCCAGGCATCGGTTATCGACGTTCATTGGGTGACAATAGCTGATGGTTCGCCTGCCAGCCGTAGCCCAACGGGCGAAGGAAATCAACTTTTGGATTCATACTGTTGGTCACATAATTTGTTATGTGTACGAAATGCCCGCCTTCGCTCTTCGAGCTATGGCGCGCAACCTTCGCCTGGCGGCGAAGGTTGGTGGGAGATACTGGATTCGAACCAGTGACTTCTTGCGTGTCATGCAAGCGCTCTAACCAACTGAGCTAATCCCCCGTAAAACAATCTATAAAAGCCCAAAAGCTATCCAATTAAAGCAAGTTTAAATCAGACAACGACAGAAACAACATATTTTTTTACCGTTTCGGTTAGTGTTAATATAAATCTGTCGCCTCTATTTTCTGAATAAGGATATCCAGCGATTGTAGGACCTGGTAAAAGTTTAATTTTTCTCGTTTGCGAGGATGAGCAAGTCCCGGGTGGACATCAAAGGTTTGGCGCTCTTGAGGAAGGTCTGGAGAAGTTGATCCGGGGTCAAGTCGGAGGTATCGATCTCCAGTTTCTGCCTAAGCCAGGAAGCTTTAACTTCTTCTTCGAAGCGACCGAGGACCATCGGGATGTCCTCTTTTTTGACCACCGGATATTCGTGAGGTTGGGATTCCATACGCGTTTCGATGACCTCAGGTCGAGCCGTCAAATGCACGAGGATCCCGTCGTTGGGCAACTCTGTTTCAAATTGCCGGGATCCGACTACCGCACTTCCTGGATAGTAGTAAAGTGGGCCGTAAACTTCTTCTTCTATATGAAATCCGCCCAGCAATATATGATCGAAGATGTTCATGAGGCGGACATGATAGACAATCTGCATTTGTTGCCATCGCTGTTTAAGGGATGGGGATAAGGTAACTATCGTTGCCCTATCTTCAGGTGACAATTGCTGCCGATCGGGTATCGTGAAATGGTCATCGAGATGGAAATTTATTCCTCTTTCATTTCCCCAATTAATGAGACTTTCACATAAGGTTGTCACTCCCGTATACTCACATCCGACTATAATTAATTTCATTTTAACCTCTCTATTTGTTAATAAATATGTTCTTTCAAATTGAGGTGTTCAAAATTGTTGATGGCAACTTTTTTTTAATTCGATGTGCAATCCCTTGTTTTTAAACAGGATATTAAATTCAAGTAATAACGTTCGTAAGCTGAAATTAAAGGTATTAACACTACATTCTATAATTTTGCTGAAATAGTGAATGTTTTGACGATGTTTCTCGGGTAAAATAATCTTGCATAGACAATTAATGAACATACGGTTTCGCATTATATATTATAAATTCCTCATCTTTGAGGGACACCGTAGAAATTAAAATATTCGCTATGATGAAGAATTGTATCTTACCCATTACCGTGCTCTTGATTCTCATGATGGGAACAGATGCAAAAGGAGATTCATTTACAGCTATAAATGAACGCGCTCGTAAGGGTGACGCAAAAGCCCAGTACCAGCTTGGGGTTATTTATGAAAAGGGTGAAGACCAGGAGCAAAATTTTTATAAAGCAGTTAGATGGCATCGCAAGGCGGCTAAACAGGGACATGCCAAGGCGCAAGCGCATTTGGGAGAGTTATTAGCTATCGGGCAAGGTGTAGGAGAAGTGAATTATAAAGAGGCCATCAAGTGGATGCAAATGGCGGCTGATCAGGGACAGGGCATGGCCCAAATATTTCTCGCAACAATTTATAGCGAAGGAGCCGGAATATCGATTCCAAAGGATTATGTGAAGGGTTATATGTGGTTGAACATTGCTGATGCATCCGGTGAAAATGTAAACAATAGAGATATAACCAATCTCAAAAAAAAGATGACTGCAGCACAGATCGAGGAATCTGAGCGAAATATAAAAAGCTGGTTAGCGAATCACAGGGGCAAGCTGTAAGGGGATTGTGCTAATGCCTAAATGGCATGGCGTAAGGCAAGTATTATTTATCTACCCTGTCCTGGAATAATTTCCAGCTACGACCAGGAGATTCGTTGCGAAAACATTCTATATTTCCATGGTCGGCAACCGTGACATAGCAAGTCCGCCCATCAGGCCCACCGAACGCGATATTCGTGCATTCCTTTCCGGCAAGTTGTACCTCTTCAAGCACTTTACCCTGGGGTGACACTTTTGCCACCGTGCCTTTACCGTGGCGCGTCACGAGAAGATTTCCCTCGCTATCGCAGCGCATCCCATCCATTCCAAAATCAGGAAACTGGATTAACAGGCGCTTGTTGTTAATCTCCCCTGTGGCAGAGAGATTGTATGCCCAGATATTCCGCTGAACCGTTTCGTTGACATAAAGAGTACGCTCATCCGGGCTTACCTCGATACCGTTAGTGGTACCCATTTCTGTTTCAAGTAAAGTGACTTTTCCCTTGGTATCAATACGCCAGAGCTGGCCCCAGGATTCCCTCCAATTGGGATCACTGGCATAAACGATATCATTAGCGCCAATCGCAATATCGTTCGGTTGGTTCATACTCGGCTCATGCGCGAAAACTGAGATATCCCTTGTCACCTTATCAACTTTTAAAATGTTATGATTAGTATAATCGGCTATTAACATTTCTCCGGCTTGATTAAAGCGAATACCGTTGCCGATGCTGCCGTCGGAGAGTTCGACGTAAATACTGCATTCGCCATCCGGGGTGACACACCCAATAGTATGCTCGCGGGCATAGTTAACGGCATAGAGATTGCCCTTGGAATCACAAGCTGGGCCCTCAATGCCATGTGTAAAGCCATGGAGTGGAGTGAACGTCTTACTTATGTATAATTCGTTCATTAGCCCACTAGTGAAGCGCGGCTTAGCGATAGCTTGTCCAGTGCTTCTGCTTTGGGTTCAACCCCAATACCTGGTTTCGTTGTTGCTTGAAATTCGGAAGGACCAGAATGCACCATTTCCGGCTCACCTAAATCGTCGTGATAAAAACGGTCGGTGGGAAAAATGTCTGCTGGATATTTCATGTTAGGAAGTGTTGCGAGAGCGACGCAATGGGCGGCACCTACTGCCGACTCGAGCATGCCGCCTATCCAACAGGGGATGTCTGCATCCATACAAATTTTATTAATCGCTACGGCATTGGTAATACCCCCCACTCTACCGGGTTTTATGTTAACCCATTGGCAAGCTCCGCATTCAATAGCTTTCCGCGCACTATTTGTAGAAACAATACTTTCGTCCAGGCAGATCGGAGTTTTGATTTCAGCTTGAAGCTTGGCATGATCGAGCAAGTCGTCATGCATGAGCGGTTGTTCGATCATCGCAAGATTATAGCGATCCAGTTCTTTTATCGTATCGAGATCATTTAATGTATAGGCGCTGTTGCAATCGACATGAATGATCGTATCGGGAAATTCTTTGCGCACCGCTTCAATCATCCAGAGATCCCATCCGGGGCGAAATTTCAATTTCACGCGTTTGTATCCATGTTCCTCGGCAGAATACATCTCCTTGAACAATTCTTCTATCGTCTCCATGACACCGAAATCAGCGCCTGCTTCAATGGTCGCGTTCTTCCCGCCAATCAATTGCCATAGGGGTATCCCCTGCATTTTCGCATGTAAATCCCACCAGGCGAGGTCAAACCCAGCTTTGGCGAAGTAATTTCCCTTTAACCCTGATAAATGCCCCTGTAGGTCATCCCCGGATTCGATATCCTTTTCCAATAAAAGTGGCGCCATGATGTCACGGGATATTAGAAATTGAGCGCTGCAGCACTCAGGGGAATAAGCGGGCAATTTCCACGGGGAGGATTCCCCCCAACCATAATGTTCACCTGATGAAAGTCGGATAAAAACGGACTCGATGGTGTCGTTATTACCAAAGGCAGTCCTGAAGGGATAGATCAGAGGCATGGCGACGTGCGCAATTTCGATCGCATCAATTTTCATAGCGCAAAAATCTGAAGGAAGTGGAACAATGGATTATCTAGCAATTCGTAAAAATCAGGACAAGTCAGCTATAGCTTCCAGTTTAGTGAGGAGCTCTGTCGCTTTTCTGCGTTTAGCAGGATCATCATCACGCGCAATGATACGTTGTAAAGTTGAGACCGCCTGTGAATTACCATCTTCAGCCATCTCAAAAGCCATTTCGTCACGTTTTTGATGATAACTATAATCGTATTCCTTGATGTTCAGATCCCATTTTTTCCAATAATATTGAAAGTCTTTAGTTGGCCAGTTGGCATAGATATCCTCCCATTCAGCTATTCCCCCATGAGGGACCAGAGTCTTGGCTGATATAGGTTCGCTGACTTTTTGGTATCTGCCATCTAACGACAGGCGCAATTGGTTTGATCGATTGGGTAAACCTTTATGCACGGCCAAACTGTGAAATATAAGGAGATCGGATTGTTTGAATGGATTACCGACCCAGGTGCCTTCGAGTGGATCAATGACCTCCATACCGCCCGCACCGAGCGAAGGGCGATGTTCATGAACACCCTGTCGATGTGAGCCAGAAGCAATCTGAAGGCCCCCCAGTTCTTCCGGGATATCAGACAAAGGAATCCACGCGGTATAGGTTTCGGGAGTACCTTGAATGGGAATGAAATCCTGGTGCGCCGGTGTAGTGAATGCATCCCGTTGAGGGAAGATTGTTCGGCCGATAACACTCGGGTGTAATAATACAGTGTCACCTATAATCCTTTCAAATAATGCGATCAAATCAGGATGATGATAGATCGCTTGAAAATCCTGAAGTTTATACATTTGAAGATAAACTTCACTATACTTCGGTTCAGGCTCGACACAAAATCCGTTGAGATCGGCAATAGCCTGATCCAGAGGCGCATCTCTTTTAACCCAACCCGCATCGCGCGCAATTTCCAATAGTTGTAGCCTCAGGCTTTCCAGCTTGTCTGCGGGCATCAATCCGCGGATAAATAAATAACCGTCGCGCTCCATACGTTTACGTAACTCAAGTCCGTTATCAGCTATAGCTGTAGAATCAATAAATGGGTTCATTGTTTTATATTAGAGGTGCAAGAAAATACTTCGCAAGGCCAAACACTATATCAATAACTCATGTGATGATTCAAGTAAAGAAGCTAGACGATCGATATTAAACGGACGATCCGAGCAGCCCTCTTGTCAGCTGAAAATCGGTATTTCCCTGGGGAAATGAAGTTGGAGTAAATTCTCGCGAGGCAACGGCTATGATAAGGTTCAGCAGTGCTTCTGCATTGCGCCTAAGATTATCATCGAATATTAAATGGATATCTTCTTCAAACTGAGCATAAATATCCTTTTTATCGGTAACTTGAATCACTGGAATCATGGGGTGGCCTTGCATGGGATGTTCCCCGATGCAGGCGACTATAATTTCGACACCCGTGCCGCCTAAACCGGTTAATGTTTCGACCCAGTGATTCGTTGGGCATTCGAGGAGGTGAAAACCGGGCTGTTCAACTTTTTGTCCATAGGCAAGGGTGGGTTTTAGAGGATGATCGCCCAGGATCTTCTCACGAAAGGTATGATTTTCAAAGAATTCAGCATTTTCCGGAACGACTACGGTCGTTCCCGTGCCGACGAGATTTTGTATAAGATGGGCAACACTCATTGCGGTATTTTCAGATACGGGCCCTGAACAGAGAAAGCCTATATTCAAGGCGTCAAGTCCGGTCCGCTCATAAGCGAGTGAATTGTCGGCTGATATTTTCGAAGTAAACCAGTCCTCTACTTTCTTTAATACATTTTCCATACCACCATCTAATTGAATACTGGCCCAGCCAAAATTTTCACTGTTGAGATTGCGTTGGTGAAGTGAGTGACGCATAAAATCGTTATGCGTTTTCTCGCACCCGTGTTCGAGTAAAAGTCCGAACTTAACGAATGGGTGTGTGAGATAGCCAATCAAAGTTCTTTTGTAGAGGTTAATCGCAGATTCTCCTCCTAAACCACAGCCCTCGGTATGGACTAAAGAGACAAAACGGGATAATCCCTTGTCGCGGCCCAGTTGCTTTTTTGTTAATTGTATCGCGGCAATATTGGCAATTTGACCGGCGCAAAGACTGGTGGGGAGAATAAGCCCGATACAATCAGTGGTATATCCATCTCCTGAACGAATGCCGTTAAAATTCATCGGAGGCATTCTGTCATTTGTCCTGATGGTAATGGGTTTACCGTCGGGCGAAGAGCGATGAAGCAGTTGATCGAGATTACTTCCGTCCACTTGTTGCCAGTTTCTCCAGATAGAAACCTGGGAGTGGCCCGCTATTTCTCCTTTGCTCAATCTTCCCGAGGCAATCTCCACGCTGTAATTCAACATGCGATCTCCCAGTTCATCCATTTGCTTGCCATCCATGTACGCACCGGCATTTACATCCATTTCGTGTGACAAAAGCTCATAACGGTTGGTCGTGGTTATAACTTTTATCGTCGGAACAAAGGGAAAATTAGTAATCGACCCATTGCCCGTGACGAAAAAAATCATGTTGCAACCCGAGGCGACTTGACCGGCGATACTTTCAAGATCATTACCCGGACTGTTCATAAAGTAATAACCCGGAGCATTCATCCTCTCACTGTAATCTATCACTTCATCTAAACGAAGATCCGGATGCAATTTATTGGCGGCACCGATAGATTTCAGGTAAATATTATAGAGTCCCCTGAACTTATTGCCTCCAGATGGATTATCCTCGGCTGAATTCCCGTGCCAGGAAGAGTATTCTCTGTATTTCTCGATCATCTCGAGAAAGCGCTTTGCTGTAGCCAGGTCTTTCACGTTTTTCAGGACATAGGATTCGGCCCCGATCAACTCATTAGTTTCCGCCAGTTGAGCGGATCCTCCATATCGAATAATCTCACGTGCGACCCAGGAAGCAAGGGGGTTGCCTGAGATCCCTGAAAACGCGTCCGATCCTCCGCACTGAAGAGCAATTTTTAAATGTTCAACCGATTCCTGGGTGCGGGTAGTATCATTTACTTGAGGTAACCATGACCGGATTATCGCTTCACCTTCATCCAGGCTTTTCTGAAAGCTACCCTTAATCGTTAAAAATTTATGGAGCACTGAATCGAGAGGGTAATTTTCTGACTGCAAATACGCTTTAAGCATTTGATTAGTCAGTGGCTCCGTACCGTAGTCGACTGCGAGAACAGCGCCGACATTAGAGTGAACAATGAGCCCCGCCAGGGTTCGCAAGAGAAGATCGATATTATTGGGACGTGAAAGGTTACCCCCTTCGGTGTGAGCGACAGCAACGATCTTATCGATATTATTAAACTTATCAGACAAACCCTGCATACGCTCAGCTAGCTGGCGGGCATAGCTCGCGGTTCGTGAAGTCGTTCCTAGAATTACAATGTTATTTCTTGTGCCTATACCTCTAGCTTCCGATCGCCGGTAACCTTTAAAAGTGAGTGAGTGATCATGACGATTTACCTGAGTGCCCGGATTGAATTTGCTTTCATTAAGGACATAAGGAGCAACCTTGTCCTTAAAATTGGGTTCCTCAGGAAATTTTACGCCGAGATTTCTTATTTTAAGTTCTGAAAGGATAGCGGCATTGCACACGTAATCACCAGGTGCAAGCTCCACTGTCGCTATGCCAAAAGGTAGACCCCATGAAAGTAAAGGCTCACCCACGGCAATCTTTTCCACCACAAAGCGATGGCCGATAAGAACGGTGTAATCGAGATCAAATTGCTCACCCTCATGATCAATTTTCAATCCAGCATCCAGATTTTTTGTCGCAATCGCCACGTTATCTCCCGGCGATGGAAGCCGGGCTATTTTCTGGAAATCAATTGATTGAGACATCGTAAGAAAGAAATAATTTAGCTCATTATTAAAAATATCCAAAGGTGTTCAATATAAGAAGCGATGTTTTTCCTGAATTGACGCATTAGATAGTATGCGGCATAAATACCGTCCCATATTACGGGGGATTAGCTCAGTTGGTTAGAGCGCTTGCTTCACACGCAAGAAGTCGGCAGTTCGAGTCTGCCATCTCCCACCAACCTTCGCCGCCAGGCGAAGGTTGCGCGCCATAGCTCGAAGAGCGAAGGCGGGCATTTCGTACTCAAAACGAATTTCGTACTCATAACGAATTTTGTGACCAACAGCATGAATCCAAAGTGATTTCCTACGCCCGTTGGGCTACGGCTGGCAGGCCAACCATCAGCTATTGTCACCCATTGAACTTTGGTTAACCGCCGCCAGGCGAAGGTTGCGCGCCATAGCTCGAAGAGCGAAGGCGGGCATTTCGCTTAGATCGAACATTTAGCTTATCGAAATAATGCCGATCATAGAAATAAGTCTCAGATTAGATCTTAACTATTAGATTCATGAATATACATTTTCTCTAGTCTCTACGAAAAAGGAAATTTCGTATATGACCTATGTATACATCATAGAAAGTGTATATAATCGAAAAGAGCATTATATTGGTCTTGCTGGTAATTTGAAAATACGATTACGCGATCATAATGCTGGTAAGTCGTCACACACAGCACGATACAAACCATGGCAACTAGTGTGCTACTTCGCTTTTGCGAATGAAAAGAAAGCTAGAGATTTTGAAAACTATTTAAAGTCCGGGTCTGGTAAGTCGTTCATGAAACGCCGTTTCATTTGAAAACAGCCTTCGCCGCCAGGCGAAGGCTGCGCGCCATAGCTCGAAGAGCGAAGGCGGGCATTTCGTACTCAAAACGAATTTTGTGACTATATCGAACTATGTGACCAACAGCATGAATCCAAAGTAATTTCCTACGCCCGTTGGGCTACGGCTGGCAGGCCAACCATCAGCTATTGTCACCCAATGAACATCGATTAACCGCCGCCAGGCGAAGGCTGCGCGCTGTAGCTCGAAGAGCGAAGGCGGGCATTTCGTTTTCATCTCGTGCATTGGAAACCGCATTTCGATCAACAGTCCGCTACACTTATGTAAATAACCTTTGATTGCCAAAGAGGGTTTCAGCTGATTTATAAAAACAACCAGACATGTTGCAGTATCTGAAGATTAAAAATCTCGCCCTTATGGATGAGGTGGAACTGAATTTTGACCGAGGATTTACCGCGGTGACCGGTGAAACGGGAGCGGGCAAAAGCATCCTACTCGGCGCTCTCGCTCTTCTCTCTGGATCCCGAGTAGATAAAACGATCATTCGCAAAGATGCAGAAGTCTGCGAAGTGGAGGGTGGGCTTTATTTTGCTGATACTCAACGGCTCGACTCCCAACTCGAAATCATTGGGTTACCTCCCTGTGAGGACGGTAGTTTGATTTTGCGTCGATCGATAGCGCGTTCCAAGATGTCCAAAATACAAATCAATGGAGTACTTACCACATTAGGAAATCTGCAGGAATTGGGAGAGTCCTGGATTGATTTCCACGGTCCCGGAGAACCTCAAAAGTTATTAAA
Organism: Opitutales bacterium; assembly: GCA_963692525.1. Classification (GTDB taxonomy): domain Bacteria; phylum Verrucomicrobiota; class Verrucomicrobiia; order Opitutales; family PNEW01; genus PNEW01. Next base: position 2,254,566 of record OY829953.1, on the reverse strand, counting down.
AGAAAAGTGGCAACGCGAACTTCTCGATCGCTACGCGCAGATAGGAACAGAGTTAAAGGAATACCAGGATCGCTATCAAAACTGGAAGCAGCTCCTGCAAAAGATCGATGTGCTCCGAACGCAGGATCGTTTGAGTCCCGATGAACTTGAATTTATCCAGAATCAGATCCGTCTTATCGATCAGGCAGAGATAAGTGAAGATTCCATTGAAGCCCTTGAGCGTGACTATAATCGCTCGACTAAAGCGCGAGAGCTTACCGGACTGAGTACTAATATTGAAACTGCTCTGCGGGGTGATGAGGGGGTAATCAAGCAACTTGGAATCCTTCTCCAGGCAGCGCAAGAACTTGCCGAAATCGATGGTGAATCAAATGCTTTGGCCGACCGCCTTGAGTCTACAATCATTGAATTAGAAGACTTGAGTGAGTGTTATGGGCAGTTGGCAAGCGATTGCGAATTTAATGAGGAGGCCGAGCATGCACTCCATGAAAAGATGAACCTATGGCTCGAGCTCAGCCGTAAGTACGGGAATAGTGTAAAGGCGGTTTTGGAAAAGCGCAAGAGCTTGTCGAATAAGATTCTAATGCAAGGTGATATTGATGGTTCAATTGAACACTTGGAAAAAGAAGCTAAAGATCTGGGGGATAAACTCGAAAAAAGAGCTGAATCATTAAGAGTGAAACGGCAGAAAGCTGCGAGGGAACTGAGTAAAAAAGCAGCTGTGCTCATTGGACTATTAGGTTTTAAGAAGGCAGACATACAAATCGGAATAATACGTGAGTCTGAACTAAAAGAATATGGAAATTGTTCCTGCCAATTTCTTTTTTCTCCCAACCCGGGCCAGGATCTCTTGCCGTTAAATAAAATCGCGTCGAGCGGTGAAATTGCACGCGTGATGCTTGCGCTTAAAGCAATCCTCGCCCAGGTAGACGATACTTCCGTCCTCGTCTTTGATGAAGCCGATGCCAATGTGGGAGGTGAAATCGCTAATGTCGTCGGCGTGGAACTCGCTTCTCTCGGGAAACGACATCAGGTTTTTAGTGTAACCCATCTTCCGCAAGTAGCAGGTAAAGCAAGTGGACATTTTATTGTCACTAAAGACCAAAATAAAAATTCTACCTCGATCTCAATAAAGTCGATTCACGAAAAAAAGTCGGACCGGCTTGTTGAGTTAGCGCGTATGCTTGGTGATCGTCATTCTCAATCCGCACTCAATCACGCAAAAGAATTACTTGTGAGCTAAATCAATTGTCGTCTTAGAATAGAAACAAGGCGTTGAATAAAGAAGCGCGCTGGGACAGCCCGCTCCACCTCAATACGTAACACATAAAACCTGGCACGCGCGTCAGCGCTCCCTCCTTTTTGACCTTTTGACTTTTTGACTACTTTATAACGACACCACCGGAGAGTGGAGCTTCGGAATCAATTTCATAAGCCTGACGCTGTCTTATTTCCTCTTCTCGCTCGATTTCCTGCTGATCTTTCGCGCTCCCTAAAAGTGCACCAATCGCGCTACCGGCTGCAGCACCAATAAGCGCGCCTTTTCCTGTTTCATCGCTTTGATGACCGATAACTGCGCCTACCACCGCACCTGTCGTTCCACCATAGGCGGTACCTCTTTTGGCGTGCGGACCGTAAGTTTCACACCCGCTTAATAACGCTAATGCCAGGCCAAATATTACACTGAGGAAAAATGCTCTCACGGTACTAGTATATAACACCACAAAGAGATAAAAGTTCAGAAATATTTTATTGTGGCTGCCAGATGCAGATAATGTGGACCTATGTTTAGTTGGAATAATGGAACCTGAACTATCTACACCTAAAACTTAACACGCGCAACAGCTCTTCTGCCACTTTGACTTTTTGACCTTTTGACTTTTTGACCAACTATTCACTGACTACTAGTCGGCTACGCCAATAGCCATGCGGCAACAATCCAATGGCGATAAAAATAAACTGACTCAACCAAAATAGCGTAAGCCAGAAAAAAGCACTGTCCGTGAAGCCGTATGAATGCAAGCCCACACCCAGCATATTTGTTCCAAACCATGACCAGCTTGTAATGATGTTACCTACGACAACGAGTATCATTAAGCCACGTTGCAAAACCATTTTACCCAAGATGGCATGAATCACGAGGACATTCCAAATGACGATTAAGAGTGCTCCGTTTTCTTTTGGGTCCCACCCCCAGAAACGCCCCCATGACTGGTCCGCCCATATTCCACCCAAAACAGTGCCAACAAAACTAAAAAGTAAGGCAAAGCATACTGTACCATAGACCATCCGATAAATCGCAAGAGCGGTAGAATTATCGAGACTCTTGGTTAAGAATCCACGACAGATATAAATAAGGCCGAGGAACCCGGCTAAAAAAGTTGCGGAATAGCCTAACGTCACTGTTACGACATGAGTAGCCAACCAGAAATTTGAATCCAGGACGGCTTGCATCATTTCGAGGGTATCTCCAGAACCGCCGAGGTGGTGCGCAATGAGCAGTGTGCAAAAACCAAGTAATGCTGCAACGGCACTCCCTATTCCATTTCGATAAATACGCTCCAGAATAACACTAAACAACACTGCTCCCCAGCCAACAAATACTGCAGACGAGTAAAGGTTAGTCACCGGTGGTCTCCCCTGAATGAATATCCGCGCGAGCAACCCTAAAGTGTGCACAGAAAATGCGAGTATTAGCAGCCAATAGGCGGCACGCCCCAGGGTATCGGGCCAAACGAGCCATGAGATACACACAAGGATAAATACCAATACATAGATTGTCAGACTGAGATAAAAAGGGGAAAAATAATTAAATATGTATTCCGATCGAAAGCTATTCCATCCGGTGTTATTGCGCTTGTCGATGAGCGTTTGTAAATCGGTTAGTGTGGCATTGAAATCTCCGTGGTTCTCTGATCGGTAAGCATCGATCACCCCGGCATAGGCTAATACCACCTCATCGATTTTTCCCGTCATGATCGTTTCAATCAGACTTTGCCCCGTTGATTGCCAATAAGTAGAGTCAGGTGACCCCATTCGTGGTGGGATGATGCTGAAAGCGGCTGTCTCGGAGAGAATCTGATAACGATGGGCGAAACTCATAAAATGATTGAGCGCGTCTTCATTGTGATCTTCACCTGCTTGTTGTTGATTAAATGCCCTCACTCCCTCAGGCATTAATCCGAGGTAAACCTGATATTCCTCTTTGAGAGAGGATACAAATTGAGGGGAAGTTAAACTATGCGCCAGTTGTTGATAGAGGACTAAGTCTTGTCTCAATTTAAGTATCGAACGCTCATAGGGGGTTCGCAATTGTGCTTCTGGATTAGCTAGCTTTGCTTGTCTCTCAATTTCTTCAAGATGAGGTAAAAGCTCATTAAATGAAAAGTTGAATTTAAAATCAGCGGCTTTTTCATGCGGTATATTGAAAAGCCCTAAAATATCGGGATGGGACGCGTAAAATACTTTATAATTGTCAGCCACATCAGATCGCATCGTAAGATCCATTAACCATTCAATGGCACTTATTCTCTCTCCCGACTTATCTTTAAAAGTCTGTTTACCGTGAATGATAAGCAGCGCATTGCGAGCAGTTGTATCCATCGGTTTAAGCCGTCCCTTGTATAAAAGCGGAAGTTGAGCAAACTGTTCTACCTCAATCGCAGGGTTATATCGCGGCGGCACTAAACTACGTCCGATATAAAGGATACCAAATAGAATGAGGCTAAGTGTTATCGCTTTTTTCATCAGTTTTTATTTCCGCTAGATTTTATGAACCTGTATCCGAACTGAAAAATTAGTCCAATTGAAATCATCCCGCATGAGATGTAGGGAATTAACCACCCGGGATTATTGACAACTTGAAACATCGAGCTTTTCTCTGTTTGCTGGTCAAAGGCAGCTTGAAAAAAGGTACGCCCCTTATAACGCAGGGGATGATTCATATAAATCAGTGTTTGGCGATCCTCTGAAGATTGAGGATTAACTATACGCACTTTACTGGAAAAATTTTTGGGGATATCCGTTCCCATGTAGCGGTCGTGCGTGAAATCGATGAGTTCAATTTTATAAGGCAGGTAGGTGCGCTTGATTCTCAGAGCGATTTCATAATCACGCTCTTCATATTTGAAATGTTGGTGGGGAAACTTTTCATCAAATACATTGGATACCAACCATATCCCAAGTGACCCTTCAGTTCCTACCAGCTCTATGATCGCTGTAGTTACATTACGTTCATCCTGCATATAGGTCATCGGTCTCTCCCATACGACGAAATCTTTTTCACGCCCCAATCCGCGGTTAAATATCATTTCCGGCAATTTTTCTGTTAAATGACGGCGTTGCACAATCGCCGCGTTTGGGTAAAAAGCTTTAGTCTCAACGCGAAAGGGAAGGCGCGGATGTTGTAATGATGTTGGCTGTTTATCAATGAGATCTATGGGGATACTGACAACACCATCAACTTTCGGGTCTGTAATATCAGTAATAATCAGTTCGTCGTGATGATGACTTTCCAGGTAATTTGCACTCTTCCCTTCTTCGACCCACATATAATTTTCCTCCTGAAATAATTGTGTGTTCAGCTGGCCTAAGAGAAGAAGGATCAACCCGAGGTGAATAATATATATACCTGCCTTGTTCCATCTTAAAACGAAACGAGTGGCGTGGGCAGCAATGAGATTAACGAGGAGCAAAGGACCAATCAAATAACCTCCGGGTATGGGGAAATGAATCCAATGCAAGGACTCGCCCAGAGGCCATTGCAGAGGGTATTGCCAGAGTGCGATGACACTTTCAAAATACTTCTGCTGCGTTGCCCGGATTCCAAAATGGACTTGATCTAAGGTGCCGAAAAAAACCAACACCAATGATAATACCAATAACCATACGGTTAGTTTCAACGAACTGATGATTTTTAGTAACATGAAATAAAATAAATCAAAAATGAACCGAAGTCAGAAATCCCATAAAGGTTTCCTCCTGCAAAGCTACGAGGGGAGCATCTCCAGTCATCTTAAAAAACCATGAATTACCTTCGTGGTTTATTGTAGCGACGATCGTGCGTTGTGGATAATTATCGTCAAGCTTCGGCAGTTCCGCGCTAAAATCAACTATCCGAAATGTCATATCATTTATTTTTTTTGTCACTATATGCTCATCAAGAGAGTCGATGCTGATAGGACTCAACCCGATCTGCCGTCGCCAGCGGTTTATATTCATTACCTCACCGCCGACATCACCCGGGAATGTTGTGACCGAGATATCCACCCCTTGATTGTCAGGACCCATAACGGTAAAACTTCCACGTCTCATCGTCGAAGTTTTACCCGGCAGCCATCCCTCAGGTAGTGTCCAGTGTGGATTAGTAGCGCTGCCCAGTGTTTCGGGAGGAAGTCCCCTACTTTCCATGTTAAGTTCCGAATTCCCTGAAATGTCTCCTGCTACCTGCTCAATTCTGTTATCTTCTTTCGCAATTTCGTAATATACAATCTGCTGTCTTTTACAGCCTATTAAGAACAGCGCTGCAATGGACATAATACTGCGACTTGGATATTTGAATGGATTAACCATAAAATCTAATCATTTAATGCCCGTAGCGTGAGCTCTGACGACACCTGTTTTCAACCTCATTTTCTCTTTTTATAAGCTTTTGTCTTTAAGGAATATTATGAATTATCAGTGATGCACGAAAATTTTCTCTCTAGAGACAAACTATCCTTGAAGTCTAACTCATGTAGCCTTTATATTGTTCATTGCAATCAATCTAAGGAAAAAGGACATAAGAGAGTAAACCAGCTTGACAATCGCCTCGGTGACTACATTTTTGTCCTCTTTTCCCTCTTCTAGAGAAAAGTCACCCAAGTACCACAATGTCACTTAAGATCAGGCTACAACGCCATGGGGCCAAACACTCCCCTCATTATCGAATGGTCGTCGCAGACTCTCGCTTTCCGAGAGATGGGCGATTCGTAGAAATTCTTGGCACCTATGCCCCAAAAGCCGCGCAGTTTGGGGATCGCATTAATCTTAAAATTGAACGGATTGACCATTGGATGGGTGTGGGTGCTCTCCCCTCCGATACTGCTCGCTCGCTTATTAATAAAGCTAAAAAAGGTCCAATTTCCGAAGCTAAAAGAGAAAGAAGATCCAAAAAAAGAGCTAAATCCGCTGAGACTGCTGAAAAACCACCTGCCGAACCAGTTGAAGCACCCAGTGCTAAGCCTGTCGAAGCAGCGGCTCCTGTTGAAGCAGCTGTTGAAACATCCAGTCCTGAGACTACTGAAGCGCCCAGTGCTGAGCCTGTCGAAGCGCCCAGTGCTGAGCCTGCCGAAGCGCCCAGTGCTGAACCTGCCGAAGCAGCAAGTGCAGAGACTGCTGAAGTAGTGCCCCCTGTTGAAGCATCGAGTCCTGATACTGTTGAAGCTTCCCCGGTGGAACCCACCGAAGAACCCAGTGCTGAGCCTGTTGAAGCTTCCCCTGTAAAACCCATTGATACCCCCCCCTGCTGAGACTGCCGAAGTTAAAAGCCCAGAACCTGTAGAGGAGGCGCCAGAAAAACCGGTCGAAGAAAAACCAGATAAACCTGCCAAAGAACCCAGTGCAAAACCGGTCGCCACTGTTAAGAAAAAGACCGCAACTAAAAAAACCGTAAAGAAGGCAAAAAAAAGCACTGCATCAGCAGCCAAAGGCACGGTTAAAAAAGTCAAGGCAGCAAAGAAGGCTACGACTAAAAAAAACCCCCCACTAAAAAGTAATTCATTGGGACTAAGTAAATTTCTTTTGTGATGTTATCCATAACTGCTGAAAACCATGTCATCTCAATTAAAAATCGATTTGCTTACTTTGTTTCCCGAGATGATCAGCGGTTTTCTCTCTGAGAGCATTATTGGCAGAGCCAGAGAAAACGGAATCCTCGATATCAAAGTCCATAACCTTCGGGATTGGGCCACCGATAAACATCACATTACCGACGACCGTCCATTTGGCGGTGGCGCCGGAATGGTTTTAAAACCAGAGCCACTTTATGCGGCGATCGAAGAGCTGCGGACGGAAAAATCCACGGTTATCCTGATGGCTCCTGATGGGGTAACACTCACTTCTTTGATCGGTAAGAAATTAGCTGCTGCCGGTCATTTAATATTCGTCAGCGGTCACTATGAAGGCGTTGATGAAAGAATTCGTGAAGATTTAGTCGACCTGGAATTGAGCATTGGCGATTACATTCTCACGAACGGAACACTTCCCGCTGCGGTAATGATCGATTGTATCTGCCGTTTTGTTCCGGATGTCCTGGGTGACGAAAAATCTTTGACCCAAGACTGTTTTAACAAGAATTTACTCTCTTTCCCCCAATATACACGACCTGCTGATTATCGCGGGAAAAAAGTACCCGATGTACTGCTTACAGGTAACCACGCCGAGATTGAGCAGTGGAGGGAAGAACAACGTATTGAACGCACAAAAAAACATAGACCGGACTTAATCTCTAAAAAGAATATATAACAATGAAACCGATTATAGACGAAATTACTAAAGATCAGCTAATATCTGGTCGTGATCAATTTAAGGTCGGCGATGGTGTTCGCGTTCACACTCGGGTACGTGAAGGAGAAAAAGAGCGCATCCAGATTTTTGCCGGAATTGTTATCGCGCGCAAGGGACACGGTATCCATGAAACATTTACGGTACGGAGAATTTCCCACGGTGAAGGTGTGGAAAGATTGTTTCCTACAAACTCACCAAATATTGAAAAAATTGAAATCGATCGTGAAAGCGTAACCAAGCGAGCTCGCATGTATTTTCTTCGCCAACGTATCGGGAAAAGAGCAACTAAAGTTGATGAAAAGAGAACCGCTGAAGGTGGCGGTAAATCTTAGCGATAATTTCAACCTACCGCACGCGAATCGCTACTCGTGCGGTAAACGAAGCGTGTCATAATAGGGATCAACTTAATGTGGATCACCAGACAGGGTTCTCCTATCATTCTTTAAGATTTTCCCTGCCTGTGAACGGAACACTACCATTGTCTTCTCCTATCATTAGCACGGCTTGAATTCACTGATGAAGGCACTCAAATACCTCTCCGTTCTTGTGCTCTTAGTCGTGATCCTTGCGGGTATTGGTATCGGTCTTCTTTTGACACCGGGGATTCAGAAAAAGATCATTTTGGAGATCTTAGATCAGCCAGGTACTGAAATCAGTATTGAGCGCATAAAAATGGGATGGGGGGGAATTGAGATAGACAGTTTACATTTCTCCCAGAATGGAACGGAGATTAAATTCAATAAATTAAAGGTCGAGTTATTGGCCATAAGTTTATTAACCGAAGATCACATTAATATTAATCATCTGAACGTTACGGATTTAACGGTTGTTTTTCCTCATCAATCTCAACCTGGAGAAATACCTTCCGTAGAGTTGGGTTCAAAACTAAAGGCAGAAAATCTCCAAGGTAGTTTTATTTTAAAGAGAATGCTCCCCGCTTATGAGTTGATTGCCACTCAGCCTATTCATTTTAAAAATGCTTTTTTTGCTCATAATGGCCGTTTGTTATTAAAGGAAATGGAAGTAACTACCCTTCTCAAGGGTGTTATCGATCCAAGTTTTGAAGAGATCATATTCACTGATGTAAACATGTCATCTAGGGGAGCATTGCTTATGACCGGTGAATGCAGCGTTTTGATGACAACTGATAATGATCAGCTTTTCGTAAAGACAAAGGGGGAATTCAGTGGCAATTTGCCACCTTGTCTTGAACAACCGCTATTGCGTGACTTTGGAAACATTGAAGCAGGTAAGTTCAGTTTGGCTGGTGAGTTAGAACTTAACAATCTCTGGAATACCAATCTCAAGCTGCAAATTAAAGAGCTGAATTTGTACAATTCCTCCACCCCGATATCTATTGCAGAATTTGATCTTACAGGTCACCTGAATCAAGAGGGGACTGTCGATCTCGTTGTTCCATTTACCGTGAAAGGGACCGCAGGTATTAGTGATGGAAATCTCCAATTGTCATACAATTGGATTGAAAATGGATATGAGGTGGATGCTTTACTTACGGGAAATCGTTTATTCCTGCACGACTTCATTTTATTGCCGACGGTCTATCAACCGGTAGAAACCAGTTCGCTTGAAGAACCTGTTTCTTACATTCCTTTATTAGTTAATTTACCCTCGACATCAAGTTCTCGTCATTTCATCCAACTTCCACTTCATGACAGTCAACCTGCGATGGAACCATTCTGGTCGCACTATTCAGGTCGAGCGGTCATTGAATATAAGAGAATTGATATTAATAGCGAAAATTACCTCGATAATATTGCGAGCGAGATTCACATCGATAATGACAAAATCACGATTAAAGATTGTGTCGCCGTTATATACGAGAGCCCCTTTCACCTCAAAGGTGCATTAAATTTTATTACCGATAGTCCGGAGCCCTATTACCTTGAAGCCCAGGCTCAACTTCCCAATTTCGACACTGGGGCGTATTTAAAAAAGAGAGCGCCAAATAGTAGACCGGTCTTGAACGCCGTTGTTGATTTAACAAGTGATTTAAGAGCTAATGGCCGAAACCTGGACGACTTGTTGGATAAGGCGCAAGGACAGATAAATATAAAAAGTGACAAGGGCATATTTCGTGCGCTCGATGCAGCTGGTGATAATGTCAGTACGGGGGCAGATTTATTAAACGCATTCAGTTCTTTCTTGGGTAATAAGGTGCGCGAATTGAGAACCGCTGATCGCCTCATTGATTTTCTACGTAAAATTAATTTTGATACATTTAGAATTGAAGCCATTCGCGATAAAAATCTCGATATCCATTTGACTGAGTTTCTTGTCAAGAGCCGGGACATTCATTTAACCGGGCAAGGTCGAGTCTCCTATCTAGAAGGGGTCCCCATTTTCGATCAACCCGTTGATATAAAAACGCAGTTTTCCGCTAAAAATGATATCGCGATCCTTCTTCAAGAATTAACTCTTCTTAGTAATGAGCAAGACAACCTGGGGTACTCTCTAGGTCCGAGCTTTTCCATCAAGGGATCGCTTAGCCACCCGGATTTCTCTGATCTATACCGAATAATTATTCGCGCCAGTTCAGGCATTTTATTCCCAAAAAATCAGCAATCCAATTGACCGATGCATGCAAATGCTACTCTAAAGATTTCTTAGAAGTATACTTTTATGTGCTTTTGCTCCTGCTAAATGCTAGACAGACGAACAGGGCCTTGATAGATATGCATTTTCATCTCATCATTGAGAAAGAAAATGTCAGAAAAGAAATCAGCAGCATATGGTCCCGTCCTGGCCCCACTGGTCGCGTGTAATAACTTACCGCCCCTGGATCCAGGTGAACCCGACAGCTCTGTTGAGAGCTTATTTAACGGTCTTACAGAAATACTTGCATTTGAGGAATTCGAAATCAAAGACCAGACAATGGCGAAAAGTTGTATCGCCGGTATACTCCTACTGCATAACCGACTTGAAGCTTCGCACAAGATCAGCCAGGAAATTGAAAACCCAACCGGTAGTTACTGGCATGGACTGATGCATCGACGAGAGCCAGATTTCAGCAATTCTAAATACTGGTTCCGGCAGTTCAAAAAACACCCCGTATGGATTGACCTCTGTCCCAGTGCGAAGGAACTTGCTAAAGAACATAGATCGGATGCAGCTATTGATTTTCTCCAAAAACAGGAGGTATGGGATCCTTTTGCATTTATCGATCTATGTGAATCTGCGTTAGGCAGCGGATCGGAGAAAGAACAGCTCTGCCGTGCGATACAGATGTGTGAGTGGAAATTACTCTTTGACTACTCCTTTAATCATGCGATCGGAAAATCCTGATAATTGCTGCGCTCCGTCTACTGACGATAGAACTTGCGGCTCGGGTAATCGATTGAGCAACCCGCAGAGCCATGGTGATACGAGCAATCCATTAATATTTGCAAATACCGGATCTACAGAAGGCATGGTCCATTTTGAAGGTGCTCGTTTTCTCATGGGCACCGAAGACGATGATGCGTGGGTTGAAGATGGAGAAGGACCTGTGCGTCAAGTCACAGTCAAGCCATTTTATCTAGATGCGACTTCAGTTACCAATGAACAGTTTGCAGCTTTTATTGAAGACACTCATTACAAAACTGAGGCGGAGCAATTTACCTGGTCCTATGTCTTTCACTCTCTGCTTCCAAAATCAAAACAAAGAAAGCTGAAAACGACTCATACGGTAATGGGCCTGCAATGGTGGTATGCTATCGAAGGAGCTTACTGGAAAAAACCGGAAGGGACAGGCTCTAATATTAAAAAACGGATGGACCATCCTGTAGTTCACATATCATGGAATGACGCTATTGCCTATGCCCGCTGGGCCGGTAAAAGATTACCCACCGAAGCTGAGTGGGAGTACGCAGCACGCGGTGGGTTAGAGCAAAATCGTTTCCCCTGGGGTGATGAATTGACCCCCGGCGGCAAACACCGTTGTAATATCTGGCAAGGTAATTTTCCCAATCAGGATACAGGTGCAGATGGCTATATTGGTACTGCTCCTGCTCGATCATTTAAGCCAAACGGATACGGAATTCATAACACTTCAGGAAATGTTTGGGAATGGTGCAATGACTGGTTCAGCCCCACCTGGCATCTCACGGCTTCTCGAGAATATCCTCTTGGCCCGGAAAACGGGGAGAGGAAAATAATGAAAGGCGGATCATTTTTATGCCATAAGAGTTATTGCAATCGTTATCGCGTTGCTGCGCGCACTTCTAATACCCCGGATAGTTCTACTGATAACTGCGGCTTTCGCTGCGCTCGAGATATTTGATTTTAAGTGTGTCATCTAACACCTGCTATAAAATTTAACATTAAAAGCTCCCCTCTCATTATCTGCCACCTTTTATGACGCTCGTCCTTAAACTCTTTATTTCGGTTCTCATCCTGATCGTTATTACGGTACCATGGTTTTATACCGCTGAAGCCAGCCCGGTAGATGAAGGGCTCCCCAACTGGTTCATCTATTCTCTATTCATGTCTGTCGTATTCAGTTTATTTATCAGTTATGCAATCGGTCGCTTTTGGGATCAGCTTGCAGGTGAGAATTCAATGGATTCCGATCCAGATAAAAAAGACTGATGGAAAAGGGTATATTCATTCTCGATTCCACCGGGATTGCGGTCGTCATTGTCTACCTAATATTATTGATCATTATTGGCCTCGCAGGCCGTTTTGCCCGCAAAGAGAATAGTTTGGATGATTTCTATTTGGGGGGGAGAAATCTTGGCATCATCGTCCTCCTGTTGACTCTCTACGCAACACAGTACAGTGGAAATACGCTTTTTGGATTCTCAGGATCAGCCTATCGCAATGGATTCTGGTTTTTATTATCCGTTACCTTCATGATGGCCGTGATCGCGGGCTATCTCCTCTTCGCCCCCCGACTCTATTACCTTTCACGGCATAAACGCTATCTGACTACCTCAGACTTTATCCAGGACCGTTATAATTTCCGTCCCTTAAGTATTTTAGTTAGTCTCATTGGTATTGTTGCCCTATGTAATTTTATTTTAAGTAATCTAAAAGCCATTGGATTATTCGTTGAAAGCGGTTCAGCCAACATCAGCATGGCTCAGGGTGTGATCACTTTTGCATTTATCGTCGTATTATATGAAACACTTGGAGGAATGCGCAGTGTGGCTTGGACAGACGTCCTGCAGGGTCTAGTTCTTTTCGTCGGGTGTCTCCTCATTTTTGGTGTCATCATCTTCAAATTGGACGGATTGCATGTACTAACGGTGAATTTGCGCGAAGTGCGTCCTGAATTCTGGAATCCCCCAACATTCGACCAGAAATTGAGCTGGCTGAGCTCAATACTCATAGTTGGGTTTGGGATCTCGCTCTATCCTCAAGCGATACAGAGAATTTATGCGGCTAAAAGCAAATCGGTGTTAAAACGCTCACTTCAAGTGATGGTGTTTTTACCGATAGTCACTACCCTTTTCATGCTCACCGTAGGCTGGGTTGGCGCCGCGAAAATTCCCGATCTGGGTAAGGAAGCGAGCGACACAATCACCGTTCAAATGCTGAATTTCATCATTACAGAAGTGCCGCATCTGCAGGTTCTATTAATTGTTTTCGTTGCCGCGGTTTTTGCCGCCATCATGTCAACCGTCGACTCCAGCCTTCTTTCCATTTCTTCATCCATTACCAAGGACATTTACGCTCCCTTACGCCCGCATTCTTCGCAAGCTGAGCTTACTTTATTTGGAAAATTAATTTCCTGGATGCTAATGGCGGCAATGACTGTTCTCGCTCTCATTACTCAAGACACTATTTGGCGACTTATAGAGATAAAATTGGAATTACTCATCCAGATCGCCCCCGCAATTTTTTTAGGTATACATACAAAAAAAGTCTGCGCGGTACCAGTTTTCGCCGGACTTATCGTAGGGACCGCAATTACATTGCTTTATGTCATAGCTATTAAACTAGGATCTGATATTCCAGTCAGGCCTTTTGGCATTCACGCGGGGCTCTGGGGCTTAATTGTAAACCTTGCAATTATTGGATTGGGTTCATTTTTAAAAAATGAATCACCAGATGGTGAAAAGCTGACTTAAGCTGCTTATCAGGATGCTGTCTCCATATGAAATTTTGAATTCACGCGATAGATTGAGTATGTCCCCTCACTTCTATTTCATTTTTCTCTTAAGAATTTAAATCTCCACCGACGAGTAGGGAATAACTTCTTGAGAACTTTATTCTTATTTATAGTATGTCATTCTCAAAAATGATAACATTTGTTCTAATTAAATTATATCATGATAAATCTACAGATTAAACTCATACACATCACCTTTGTCACCCTGCTCTTTGGAGCTGTAAACGCATCGGGTAATTGGGAAACCAACTATGAGAAAGCAATCGCCATCGCTGGCAATGAAGGAAAACATATTCTCATTGATTTCACGGGTTCAGACTGGTGCCCACCGTGTATCAAGATGAAAAAAGACATTTTTGATAAACAAACCTTTAAAGATTATACTGGAGATAAACTTGTCCTTATCGAATTAGACTTTCCTCGCAAAAAAAAATTGGATAAATCCATAAGCGAGCAAAACGACCAATTATTAAAAAAATACGCGGTGCGAGCGTTTCCAACGATCATCCTGTTAAATCCGAAAGGGAAAGAAATAACCAGGCATGTCGGCTACAAAGCGGGGGGAGTCGAAAATTATTTAAGATATATTGAAAGCAATATAGCCTCACATTAAAACGGAAAATTATTTAATTTAGTAAGATCTCAACGCGGTTCGCAAGTCGTGACAGTGTATCACTCAAAAGCGTGATATGGGCGCATTCATACACACCCTACTACAATTCAAATAACCGCTCAGTATCCTGAGGAAGTCGAACTGACCTGCGTTCTAATAAATCCTGTTCTAGAGTGATTTATAATAAACCTTTTTCTCGATTATATCGTAACTCCCTAAATTAATCTTATCTTCGGATTTACCTTCAAAAATGTAACCGTTATCGATGCTGACCTGGGTTCGCTCTTTCCATTTTTCGTATTGTTCTTCTTCGCTCATATTTTCCATCTCTTCGTTTGCTAAATCAGCATAGAAGCTATATCTGGCCATCGCCACAGCGCCGCTTTCAATTTTTTTAACCTTTAACCCTTGATCTTTTACCCAAACCAAAAAATCTTTTTCTTCCATCGAAAATTCATAAATATTCGAATCGCGGTACATATAAAAAGAGATATTATTCGCCGATTGGGGCAACCATTCGACGGACTCTACATTTTCCGCAAATTCATAATTGTCGTAATAGAAAACATGATAAATCACATTGCCGACGATAATTAATAGTATCACGGCTGATAAAAAATATTTATTATTTCGAAGTTTTTCTAACATCTTTTATTGATTTTTAATTATATTCAAAATGTGATTTTATAGCTTTTATATTTGGAAGTGTGCTCACTTTATCAAAAGGGATATTAATTTACAATTAAAATTGCAGGACATACATTTGGGCTCCCTGTTTTATGAACTGACCTGTAGACAGGTCGCCATCATCAATTTTTTCATCGAGTTCAGTCATCGTCTCTGTCGTCGCATCTGAATTCTTTATTTGTAGTTTCCCGGTTCCAATCCAGTGAAATTCGCCCCCAAATGCCCCTCCCTGGGTATAAGCGCTTGGTAAAAAACCTAGCATGCCATTGGGTATCTGGTTCATTCCAGCTGTAGGTGGCCAAGTTCCATTAAGAAAATTATAATTGTTAAAGGCATCTGAGTAATCCATTACCTCGGAGATCAATTTCATGTTCTGGGTCTCGAGGGTTATTTTTCTGTATACCAGTATTGCAATCGCAGCGAGCATTCCGATTATCCCGACGACAACCATGATCTCTAACAGCGTAAATCCCCTCTTACCCCTTTTAGTGGAAGAGCGATTCTCACAGCACAACGCAGACGGCCTATCGCCGTCAAATATACGCTTAAATGGTGTGAGAAATGGTTTCATCAGTAAAGTTTTTGTTCTTTTATTATCTAAAAATATAAATTTTCCCGTTAATTATGATGCGCGGAACAATCGATTTTATTTTCTCCCATTAATTCAGCCCAACTCTCCATCTTGTATTTAGGATTGGCTCCATAAAAATTGTTAAGCGCTTCATCAAAATGAAATACATAGGTCCCGGTAAATTTAATATCGTAAACTAAAGCAGCACCAAAGAATGCTCCTGACCCACCACCGCCATTTAAATTAAATCTTGCATTCGGAGCGAAAACGGCCGCTCTAAGATCTGCACTTCCACCCAATGTTATTTTCTGTTCCCCGGGTGTTTCATTGGTGCCATAAAGAGTAAATGATGAAGCAACACTATTGTTATTTATCGCCCCTCGGCGTCCACCAACCGTAAAATCGGCGCCAACATAAAAAGTGGCATTCCCGTAATTGCTTACAATAATCTTACCTTTCACATCGACGTCATCATCCACGACGATAACAACTGGTCCGTTTATAATCAGATACTGCCTTGATCCGATATTTATGTCGTTTAAGTGATACTCCTGTGGAAACAGACTTCCCGGTATTCCGATTATCTTGATATCCCCTTCAGGCAGACTGGTGTGAGGAAAACTTAATGTCGGCGCCGTTATCTCAGGTAAAACCGTTCTTAAGCCTCGACTAATTCTTGTCGGATCATGAACGGGAGGATCAATCAGATCAGAGACATACCCTTGAGGGCCAACCGCAACTTCGCCCCCCCCTGTTTTGACATAGCCAAAAACATTAGCATTCTGAATATTAACTGCATTTGCCGCGGTGGAGAGACTTCCTACCGTCACATTAGCGCCTCGATTAAAAAACGGATCATAGTCTCCGTCATCGGAATTGAAACTATCTATTGTGACATTAGCACCGACAAACGAAATAGTATTCCGGGCGATGAGACCATTACCAAAAAGCGAACGCCGAGTAAGTTTTACTTTAATCTGTTTTTCATATTCGCCTCCATATACTGACTGCGAATGACCTCCGGCGATAATAGTCGGATCATCCCCAAAATTCTCAACCACTATGCATATGTCTCCGGACTTGTTTGCTCCCAGATCTAAACTCGAAATGGAACGGATTTTTTTATTCCCAGTTCCATTCCAATCCGACCAATCTTTATTATTTAATGCCCAGGCAGCTTCTTCCACACCCGCTTCACCTAGATTTAATGCCGTGTTATTTAATATCGACCGGTCCGAAATGATTAATCCATTTATTGTAACATTTAAATAACTGCCAATCATCGTCGCCGCTACCAGCGTTATAACTAGCGTCATCAAGAGCGCGGAGCCGCGATCTTGATTCAATTGCTCTCTTAAACTATAATTTTTTTTATGCATTTACAGATTGCGCATCATGTTTCGCGATGAAATTAAGTGATTTGTGTTTTCTAAAAATAGAACTTTCTTCATCATATTGGCTTCGATTTGAACCTCCTTTATCTCCGGTTGCGAAGTGGTCAATTCTCCATCAAAGTTGAAATATCTAAAATTGAATTCCATTACGTTGCTAAGCACTGGTCGCAAGACCGTATCTTGCTCGCGGGTAACACGCTGATCATTCGGGTTGTAAATATATTC
The DNA here is from genome assembly GCA_963692525.1 of Opitutales bacterium. Lineage (GTDB taxonomy): Bacteria > Verrucomicrobiota > Verrucomicrobiia > Opitutales > PNEW01 > PNEW01. The sequence goes on along the minus strand of OY829953.1, from coordinate 2,237,419 downwards.
AACTGTCTCGATCCCGCTTGCAGTCGGTATATCAATGCTTAGTTGATTATTGGACGCGGTTCGCACTCCCTCCGCGATCCGCATTTCATAGCTGATATTTTCTAAAAATTGTTGGCTTTGAACCGTCATGTCCGCGTAATTTCTCATGATCACTGTGCTTTTTAAAAAAAGGATAAAGCTTGTAGAGAGAATCGCCGTGAGGATTATAAAAATAGATAACGCGACCATGAGCTCAACGAGGGTAAAAGCCTGTGATCGCTGTCGCTTACGCTCTTGATAGTATTCAGTATTGGTAATCATACATTCCCTCTTTGGTGTAGTAAGTGACGAATTTGCGAAAGTGACTTGTCTGTCTTCTATCCGTCCAGGTAATCGTTAAAATAATTTCTTTTTGCCCGACTCTGCGTTCATTGATGAACCTCTCGCAAACATAACGGTCGCTGATTGAAGTCGAAAATCCTGCCTGTTGTTGGATACGCTCCCAATCGTCCATGGCGTCCAACTCTTCCCAGTTCATCGAGCGGATATTTTCTACCTCGCTTTGCAAAACCTGATTGATATGCGCGTTGTCACGCGCATTTTCAATGATCGTATATCCCTGCGTCAGCGCGGTTGCAACCGATGCAAAGATCAAACCGAAAATGGCTGAACTCATAATGACTTCAACAAGGGAAAAAGCAGTGGCCCCCCTTTTCTGAAACTGAAATGACTGTTTTATATTCAAACGCTCAATGATCAGGTAGTAGTAACCATTAGATAATAAGCATTTATCATTGCAAGTCTAGTGTTTAATACCTATACATTTTATAGGGTATACACTTTTACAGTCTTTTTACACTTACTCGCAAATAATGGATCTAGCACCGAAAATAGCGTCTTATTTAGCGTTCCAACAACAAAGGTGCTGGTTTGCCCGTCAGATCAAATAGGGAAAACCCCCATTAAACTGATATTCAGCTATTTCCCCTTTAATCTCTCAGCTTATCAATGACTGAGGATTGGAATAATGCCTAAAAATAGTTATGTACAGACAAAGGTGTCAATCTGTTAACCCCTCTAAGATCAATACTTTCTGATCGTTCAAAGACGTTGTGCATCGCGCTGAGAAGCACGAGATAATCACCCTTAATCACTCATATTCTGATCAGTCCCGAACCATTTTTGTCCGGACATTGATTAAAAAAAACAGCGACACTACACCCAGGTAGAACGTTATTATCACTACGTAAAAAAGGGATTTACGATTTATTTGATCGAAAAGGGGCGACGGTCTCGTGGGCTAATAAATTCTTCATCACATGCAGGCTATAATAATTTTCTCCCGACAATACGGTTTTAATCGCAGATCTGATTTCTTTAACCGACCCTGGTTTTTCAAGTATGCCATCAGCCTTCCCATGATAAGCATGCTTCATCGTGCGTAAGTCTAGAATCGCCGAGAAAATCAAGATTTTTATCTCAGGATTCTTTTTCTTAAGTATATGCAAAATTTCTAATCCGTTTACATCGGGTAATAGTATATCAACTATCGCAAGGTCAGGTTTAATCTTAATACATTCTTTTAAACCGATTTCACCGTTAATGTTTGAACCGACTACTTTACAGTCCTCAAAATCCATGTTAATAATTTCAATAAGTGATTGTTGCACAACCTCCTCATCTTCGATTATGTATATTTTCGTATTCATTTACAAAGTGGGGAATAAATGGGGTTTAACGAGCGAAATAAAAACTCACATTTGAAAGCTGCATGAAGACTGAATATAAATTAATTCTTAGGGTGTGAACCACGCTCCACTCCAAGCGAATAGCCGAATGAGATAATTGCTGATTAAGTTTAGTGTGATGCCATCCCCCTTTTATAATTTATCAATTCTTATCTATGATATTTGCGGCAATATGTTAGCAAATGATTTAATTCATAAAGAGTACTGTTTAAAATATTAATTATCAACTTCTTTTTAAAATCGAAAAACAGCATTTAAAATAGTCCGCAACTGGACTTACCCTTGAAATTTAACCCTAATAATAGAGCCGATAAAACTATTATTAATTTTTCTGAAATTCGCACTATGCTGGCTATAGCTCAGAACTGTCGTGATCTTAACACTAATCATGGTGTAAATTCAGACCCGCGCAGGCTACTCGCGCTTAAATCTTATCAGACACTTTTGTTTGCTATGACCTAATTCAAAGAATGGAATTAATTTATTATGCAAATTAAAAGAGATAAATTTACGATTGATCGCGATGCGGATGCCTATCAGAAAATGCCCGAACTCAATGAGCATCTGGGCAATATTTGTTTTCGTTCTCTTAAGCGCAATTTGGGAAGGAAACTGATCACCGACCGAACGAGCGAACAGCGTCGTGAGTTTTCAGCCGGTAAATTATTAGCGGTATCCGTTGTCTTATCTCGCATATGGAAGGATAAAATTCCGGGTAAACGTGTCGGCATTGTCATACCCCCTGGTATAGGTGCGATCATTACTAACCTCGCTCTCGTTCTCAGTGGAAAAATCCCAGTCAATCTTAATTTTACCGTTGGGCGACGTGTTAATGAATCTTGTATCCGTAAAGCCCACATCGAAACAATAATAACGGCCAAAGCGGTAAGAGAAAGAATACCCGATTTTCCCTGGTTGGAAGACACCCGTGACCTGGTGTTGGAACTGAAAACGGTTTCAAAAATGGCAATCATTGGCTGGTTGGCTGCTCTCCATTTACTCCCTACACCTTGGCTGACCCGCTTTCTCGACCTACCGACGGAAGGAGGTGATGATGAAGCCGCTCTTCTCTTCAGCAGCGGGAGCACCGGTGATCCCAAAGGGGTTATTCTCACTCACCGTAATATTATCAGTAACTGTTTGCAGATTTCGCATTGCGGCCTCTTTAGTGAAAATGAAATACTTATGGCCTGCCTGCCCATCTTTCATAGTTTTGGATTCACGGTTACGGTTTGGTTTCCGATGATCACTGGCTTGCGCATCGTTACCCTGCCTTCTCCACTGGAGATTAAGCGAATTGCCAAGGCGATCAATGAAGAGAAAGTAACCGTTCTTTTGGGAACTCCCACTTTCTTCCGACCCTATTATAAAACGGTAAATCCAGAACTCCTTAAGAGTCTCATTATGGTTATTGGTGGTGCTGAAAAAACGCCCCCTGATTTTAAGAAAAAATGGGAGGAAAAATTTGGCAGTTTTTATCTTGAAGGCTACGGTCTGACTGAAACAGCTCCTGTCGTGAGTGTTAATGTTCCAGATGAAAATTATCAAAAAACATTTGGTAATTCCCAACCTGGAACACGAGCAGGATCTGTCGGACGCCTTTTCCCTGGAATGAAAGGGCGCATCGCTGACACTGAATCAGGTGATATAGTATCCCCTTTCGATACGGGAGTTTTGCACTTGCAGGGACCCAACATTTTCCCCGGTTACCTTGATGACATTAAGAACACAGCGTCAGTCTTCGCTGATAAGTGGTTTGTCACTGGTGACCTCGCGCGTTTTGATGAGGATGGTTTTCTCTATATAGAAGGACGCCTTTCTCGTTTCTCAAAAATCGGGGGAGAGATGGTTCCCCATGGGTTCGTAGAGCAATGCATTATTGAAGCTTATGGATACGACGATAGTGACACTCTTGTTGTTGCCGTTGCAGGGACTATTGATGAAGTAAAAGGTGAAAGTCTTGTCCTCTTAACTACGATCGAGATTGATAGAGATTCTCTGCGTGAACGTATGAGTTCCGCAAAATTACCGAATCTTTGGATCCCCCGTAAAATATTAAGAGTAGATAGCATCCCCTGTCTAGCATCCGGCAAGCTCGATCTTAAAGCATTAGAAAGACTGGCACTGCAGTCGCAATCAGATCCGTAAATTGCGATTAGATATTCAAATTTCTGCGTCCTTGAATTAAAAATTTGTTACGAATTTTAAGATAAGACGACGATTAACACGAAGCCGAAGATTAGTGTAATAATCGCCGAGTATCACGATGCGAATAATAGATAGACATGTTCATATTATTGGTGATGGAAGTAGCGGAAGCGGTTGCTGGTATCGACCTCATTCGATTTGGAGCAAGTTCCTGGAATATAAATTGGCTCAGCAGTTTAAAATGCCTCGTTCATCTATTCGAGGCTGCCTCGACGAATGCTATGTTTCACACTTAGTGGAGCTGGTGCGCGCTTCATCGCTTGACGCAATACTCATTCTTGCGATGGAAATACCTTATGATGACAACGGGAATCCCCTGGACGCCGGTGCGGTGTATGTCCCTAACGACTACGTCCTCAAGCTTGCCCGAGAATATACAGAATTTATACCCGCCGTCGCCATTCATCCCGCTCGTGCCGATGCCTTAGATGAATTAGATCGGTGCCTGGCGGCTGGGTCGCGGGTGCTAAAACTGTTGCCCAATTGTCAGAATATTAATTGTTCCGATCCGCGCTTTAAACCCTTTTGGGATCGTGTCGCGGAGAACGGTATGGTGCTTCTCTCTCACACCGGTGGAGAATTGACCCTTCCGGTAATTAATGCAGCATACGCCGACCCACTAACGCTGAAACTTCCTCTTGAATGCGGGGTCAATGTAATCGCCGCTCACTGCGCCGGTCGCAGTTGTCTTAATGACCCTGATTATACTGATCAATTACTCAAAATGTTTCCTCTCTATCCCAACCTTTACGGTGATAATAGTGCGTTAAATAGCCCGGTAAGAAGTCGCGCCCTCCACAAAATACTAAAGCCCCCGGTCGTTGATCGTATTATCCATGGGAGCGATTACCCTATTCCGGTTAATGGGTTTGGGTCCTTTCTTACGCGGGCACTTGCCCATAAGCGCGTGGCTGCGCTGGCAGAGGCATACTAACGTTTTAGAACGTGACTATCAGCTCAAACGAGCCATGGGCTTTCCTGAGGAAACATTCACACGCCTGGATCGCCTTTTAACAGCAGCTTAATTAGCATGAAAGCAGAAAATTAATCTTCGTCTTCGTCTTCCTTTTTCTTATATCCACCTTCTCCTGAATACGAATGATAAAATTATGTCATACTACTCTTAATATGTTTCGTAGTTAGCTAAAAGAGACGAAAACATAGAGAAAGACGAAGATAAAGCTAACCTCGATTTGATTTTATGGTTCCCCATCCTTTTGAACATCATTTATTTATGTATTCATCTAATAAATTATCTCTTCGTGCGTTATCCTTATGAAAGAAGATGAAGACATACAAGTTGAGATGAGTGATGACACACGCACCAGCCATCAGGATTGGGTACGGTCTTTGGTCGATTGCCATGCCGCTTCTCTTACCCGTTATGCGATTAGTATCACGGGTAACATTGAAAGTGCGCGTGATGTGGTCCAAGAGACGTTTTTACGTCTTTGCCGTGAAGAGCGAGAGAAAATCCAAAATTATATCACACCCTGGCTCTTTAAAGTCTGCCGCAGTCGCGCTCTTGACTATCACCGCAAGGAGGGGCGAATGACACCACTTCAAGATTCCAGCCTGGAGCGTGAAACTTCCCTCGAACCCACGCCCTCGATTGCCGCAGAAAAGAAAGAGAGTTCAAAACTGGTACACAAAGCACTTGATACTCTCCCCTCTAATCAACGTGAAGTTATCCGCCTCAAATTCCAAAGTGGACTCAGCTATAAAGAAATTTCCGATGTGACGGAACTATCCGTTAGCAATGTCGGCTTCCTCTTGCATACCGCTATAAAATCAATCCGAAAAGAATTAGGCAGTCACTACGACTTGATGCCAAAACCCGGAGAATCTCAATCATGAATCCCGACGATCCAAAATTCACAGCCTATGCTCTGGGCGAACTTCATAATGAAGTGGATCGCGCCGAAGTGGAACAAGCGCTTAGCGATAATCCTGAGTTGCAGAAATCTCTCGATGAAATTCGATCGGTTTCCAGTCTTCTCGAAGAAGCGTTAAAAGATGAACCTGCAGCCGATCTCACCGATGAGCAAAAGCAAATAATTGACACCCACTTGCAAGCATCTCCCACTCCAGCAGCTAAAAGTAATCTATCACAGTTCTGGCCTTATTTGGCATTGGCCGCTTGCCTGATACTTACCGTGCCGATGCTGTTTATTCCTGCCATGAATAAAGTGAGACAACCCTTAGAGGTCTCCCATTTCGAACAGGATACCCCCAGGCGTTCCGACGCGGAGTCTGTGGGCCGTGATCGCAATATTCAACCATCTGAACGACAGCAGCTCAAATATGAGAAAACCAATGACTTAGTCGTGAAAGGTGAAGGCCTCGCAAGTGCTGAAATGGCTGCAGTGGGCGCAGTTTCTTCCGATAAACTTACGGCTGGTCTGGAAATCCAACGTGGCCTGAATGAAGAATTTGACGACGCGATGGGTACTGTAGGAGATAGGGTTAAAAACGTGGCAAAAAAAGCGCAGGCCTATCCTGTCGACGAACTCGTCACTTCGAATTACCGACTTCAGGAAAAAGAAAAAAGGCGTCATGACATGCCTGAAGTTTCGCAAGAAGTGTCGAACTTCGTAGCTGGACAATTAACAAATGGCAGTCCGACAAGAACTGAGCGCAAACCTTCCTATCTTAACCGTTTGACTGACGGACGATCGGCAAAGTACCAAATCCTTGAAAGCAAAATCGTCGGCAAAAAGGATAGTGCTACCTATTATCCTCGCTCTATCCCTGTTCCCGAACCTCCGCTTCCACCTCCTCCCAGTCCACAGCCAGTAATCGCAAATGGTGCTTTCAATACCGAGAGCTACGATTCGATCACTGACAATCCTTTCCTCGGTGCAGGGCAGAACCCTCTCTCTACTTTTTCGACCGATGTAGATACGGCCAGCTATTCAAACATGCGTCGCTTTCTTAACCAGAATCAACTTCCACCCATCGATGCGGTGCGCATTGAAGAGCTGATTAACTACTTCACCTATGACTATGATCCACCTTCGGATAAAAAGGTCCCCTTTGCTACCCACGTCGAAGTGGCAAACAGTCCCTGGGAATCTGATCACCGGCTGGTACGCATTGGTATAAAGGGATATGAAGTTCCGTGGGACAAACGCCCGCCGAGCAATCTCGTTTTCTTAATCGATGTCAGTGGATCGATGAGCCCCATTAATAAGCTACCGCTCGTCAAACAGTCACTCGAACTTCTTACCAATCGCCTCGGTGAAAAAGACCGGGTTGCTATTGTCACGTATGCCGGCAGTTCACAAATCGCCCTCCCCTCCACGACCGCAAACAATAGCGAAACTATATTGCACGCGATAACAGGTTTACGCGCCGGTGGATCGACGCACGCCAGTTCAGGAATTGAAAATGCTTACAAGATTGCGCAAAAGCATTTTGTTGAAGATGGCAATAACCGCGTCATTCTCTGCACCGATGGCGACTTTAATGTCGGAGTGACCAATCGCGGAGATCTCGTTCGCATGATCGAGGAAAAAGCACGGGGTGGTATATACCTGAGTATTTTTGGTTTCGGAATGAATAATTATAAAGACGCCACGCTCGAAGAACTCTCGAATAAAGGCAATGGTAACTATGGATACATCGACGCTTTAGGCGAAGCGCGCAAAGTGTTTGTTGAGCAAATCTCTGGCACCCTGTTCACAATTGCAAAAGATGTGAAAATCCAGGTCGAATTCAACCCCGCGCAGGTCCATGCCTACCGCTTGATCGGTTACGAGAATCGAAAACTTGCGGCAGAGGATTTTAACGATGACACCAAGGATGCCGGTGAAATCGGCGCCGGTCACACTGTAACCGCACTATATGAAGTCGTGCCCGCAGCAATCGAAATAGATCTCCCCGATGTCGACCCCTTGAAATATCAAAAATCTGCTGAAATCTCACGGGACAATGTGAGCCGTGAACTGCTAACGGTGAAACTGCGTTATAAACAACCCGATGCGGACAAAAGTGAATTAATCGAAGTTCCCGTTATCGATAACAACTTGAAATTTGAAGATGCCTCAGAAGATTTCCGATTCGCTGCCGCGGTAGCTAGCTTCGGGATGATTCTCAGAAACTCACCTTATAAAAGTGCGAGCACATTATCTCTCGTTCAGAATATCGCGGAACTTGCCCAGGGGTATAATACCGGTGGCTACCGATCAGAATTTTTACTCCTCGTCGATAAGGTTGAAATCATTAAGCGCGCCGATGAGGACAGAAGAACAGAGGATGTTCTATTCGAGGAAGAACAGACAAAGGAAGCGCCTTAAACACTTTCATCCTCTCATCTTCCAGAAAATAATTGGAAAGAGCGGCCGATCCGCTTACCCAGGTAATCACTCAACCTTATTGGCGGTTTAGTTTTGCACGGTGCGCCGCATGATGATTAACTAAATGATTCGTCCTGATTATATTATTTTGATTGCGGCAAAATTGTGCTTGGTTTCGGAAGCCCTGATTGGATGCATGAGCAAGACTATTTCTTTGCGTCGTGTATAATTTTGCTAAGTGTACGCTACGGTGTGTATTGATGTGACTGGATCTATTTATCTGATTAGTGCGCTCAACATAATATCGCGATCCACCCCTTGTCACGCCCCTGGATGATTGCCCTATATGGTTTGTAAAATTGTTAGGTGTTGAACAGTTAACCTGTTGGCGATATCCCAAATCATTACTAAAACGATTCACTGAATTACGCGGGATATGTGAGTTACCATTAATTGAACGACCGCGTAAATTAGAACTGCTCAACCTTTGAGAATGCGATCCTCTTATCCCAGGAGTACGATTTGATAAGGAGGGGCGATGGAAATTTTCTCTCCTTACCAGGGGGTATCCTGACGAGCGTTGATAGTCCAAAAGATTATTTTCCCATTGCTGCGCCTCTTGCGTTAGTACATCCCGGTAACCCTGATTCTGATTTATCTCATTTTCCCTTTCCACACGCTTTTTCTCCAGTGCATCGATGCGCTGTCTTACATTCTCTCGCATCGACATTTTGCGCTCAAGATAGAGAACCTGTTCTTGATTACTTCTAAGATTTACCTTCGATACAACTCCGGAAACCAGGGTAACTTCGCCGTTTGAAAAACAAAGGATTTCCTTATTACTTCTTTCAACGCACCCGCTAGGAGCGCCAAATAGTGAGATTACTGTATCCCTGGAATCACCAATATTTATATTCTCTGCGGAATTCGCAAATAGCGAAAACGTGAAGATTAACACAATGAGAAGCAAAAGAGGGCTGTGTTTTTTCATACAAAAAGTTAATCTAATTCGGCGTAAAAAGCAATTATATGACTTTGAATATCTAACCATTATTTTGTAACCAGAAATATTGAGCCCTCAGACAGAAAAAAGGATCCGAGATGTAAAAAAACGCAGCTGTCATCAGGTAAATGAATATCTTGCATCCTGTATCCGTCAGCTTTTAGCTTACGCATCCATGGCTTTAAAATCATTCACTTTTATCTGTGGTTCAGATGACTTTCTTGTTACCCGGCAAGGCAAAGTCATTTTTGATGAATTAACCCATGAAATTGACGATGATTTTGCCAAAGAGATAATCAGTGGAACGACGGGAAATGTTACCGAGGTAGAAAAAGCTGTTTCTTTGTTTCGGGACGCCGTGCAAACCTTGCCCTTATTTGGAAATAAAAAATTCGTCTGGTTCAAAGATGTAAATTTCCTTGGTGATTCGGTAACAGGTCGTGCCGAAGGAACCTTATCGCAAGTCGCGTTAATGCAGGATATTTTAAAAGGAATCGATCCACAAAGTGCCACTGTAATTGTCACCGCCTGCCCGATAGACCGTCGTCGTAGTTTTCCCAAGTGGTGCGAAGCGAATGGTGACTTTCATATAATTGATGGGGGCCATAAAAATGAGAATGATCTCTCTAAGTTACTTGAGGATGAAAGGCTCGAACTGGGTGTCGAGATAAACCCCGATGCGGGCAAAATTCTCATTGAAAAACTCAACGGAAACGCGCGTCTCATCGTCGAGGAGATGCGTAAACTTGCAACCTATCTTGGTGAAGAGGGTGGCTGTATCGAAGAAACCCATGTCGCTGAGTTGGTGCCTAATTTTGGCGAAGGCGATTTCTTCGAAGTAGCTGAAGCTTTTTTCACCCTCGACCTCGAATGGACTCTGGATGCCATTCGGCGCCATTTCTTCAACAATAACGATGCCCGACCCCTAATCAACTCTATGCAAAACCGTAACCGGCTCATGATCCAATTGCGTGTAATTCACGATGCCGGATTGATACGACTGGGTGAACGGGGCTTAAATCAGAGCCATCTCGATGAAGCGGCTCGCACTTATGGAAAGCACTTTGGTGAAAGTAATGATAAATCGAATTTTAACATCTTTACCCAGAACCCCTGGTATTTAGGACGACTGGGTAAAGCAGCTGTTCACCTGAACTTGAAAAATCTTATCGATTTTCAATGCTCCTTCATCAAAGCCTTTGAGGAAATACTTAAACGGCCCAATGAACAGGAATCTGTCATGCGCGAAACTGCCATCCATTGTCTGGGGTAAGCGGGAATGCGGATACGCGCGAATGTGATAAGGCGTAAAAGCGATAAAAAAGAACCGCTTTATTTATCCTGCATCGCCGCTTTTCACCGAGATGTTATTTTAACTTTTCATATTTATTAAACGCGCTAGGTACAGCGCGTTCCGCCTTATCCCTCTCCTTCTAACTAAACTTAATTTGTGTCCTTGTGCCTTTGGTGGTTGTCGTCCCGCATGCGCGGTACTCAGTAGTGGCTATATCTTCTCTTAACTTAAAAAACACACGCACTTCAACGCTCCATACCGTACAAAAAAAAGACCGGGCTTAAATTAGCCCGGCCTTTTTAGTTTTTATTAATTCACCGTGATTGACTTTGGTTTAATCTCTTCCGCTTTCGACAGGATTAATCCCAATACCCCGTCCTCTATTTTGGCGGTGATTTTTCCACCATCAATTTTGACATTGAGTTGAAGCTGGAGTTGGAAGTCCTCGAATTGCTGCTCTCTGCGAATAGTTTTCCATGTCTCGGGTGTCTTTTGCGTTCGTGTCCCTGTAATTTCTAGGGTATCACCCTCGAGAGATAGATCCACTCCGCCTTTATTCACCCCCGGCAAGAAGATGCGTATATCATAGCTGTCTTCACCTTCATCAACTTCATAATAAGGCCGTATATAATTTACCTGCCTTGTTGATTCGGCGACAGTTCCACTCTTATCTTTTTGTAGTGCAGTCGTCATATTATTTTCTCCTTATCTATTTACGTTAATGTTTATCATCTGTAATTGAAATTATCTAACTTCAATCAACTTGGGTTTGCTTATTTCGACTTTTGGCAATGTTACCGTGAGAATACCATCTTCGTAAGTAGCCTTTATCTTATCCCCCTGAATGCCATCCGGTATGGAGAGCGAACGATTAAAGCTTAGGCTTTGCTCTCCCTCATTCTCCGTAGATTTTCGGTTACCACTTATCGTGAGAACCGCGTTTTCGAGTTTAACATCAATCTCCTTTTTCTTTACTCCCGGAAGTTCAATCCGAGCATAGAAGTTGTTGTCATCTTCATATAGATCTGCAGCCGGGGTTAAACGATTGAGCCTCCGTCCCTGATCGTATAGGCTCGGCCCAAAATTAAAATTTCCGAGCGCTTGATCAAACCAGCGGTCAATGTCGTTGAACCTGGCAATTTGTGGCAATTCGTAACGTATTAATTTCATTCTATTTTCCTTTCTTTGTTTTTTTAGTTAATTAAACTGATAGTTGCTGGTATTAGTGCATAATACGTGCCGCTTTATATTAATTCTTAAACATCTTATTATTAATTACTTAGATAATAAAAGAGCGCATCTCATATAGGACAATATGTCACACTTTTAATCCCATACCTGATCGCTAGCTTTATATGTATCATAATGACACATACAGGTTAATTCTTAAACCGATGCAAACCGTGGAAACGGTGACGAAGAGGAAGAAGAAGAAGAAGCTATAAGGTGCTGATGACCTGCTTAATGTCTGAGGCGTACAAGGGTTGCGCCCCATCCTCCGCTGGACTCATCACCCAATCGAAAATCTTCGACTAAACTATTCTTACATAATTGGGCGTGTACACATTCTCGTAAAGCACCGGTACCTTTACCGTGAACTATGCGGACAGAATAAATTCCTTTTTCATGACAGGCTGTTAGATAATCGCAAATCAGTTCCTTAACTTCCCGCGGACGAAAAGTATGAAGATCAAGTGTACCGTCGATCGGATACTCAATCGGAGCCTGATTGTCCATCGTCACATACTCGATTGAGGATCAAAGTGCTGCTGTTTTATCATCTTCTTGACTTAGCTCCTCGGACTGAGCCAATGCGGTGTCATGGTCAATTGTTTCCAGGAGTTCAATTTCCCTTTCACTTCCACTACCCAGTTCTTTAAATTTCCGAGCGGAAACCAGAAGTCGACTTTCCGTCGAGCGGACAGCCTTATTATAGGCATCGACTGTGCGATCCAGGTTCTTACCCAGGGCTGAAAAATGATCGGCTAAAACTCCCATGCGCTCATAAAGATCACGTCCTAAATCGCTGATTTGACGAGCGTTTTCAGCCACCGTATCTTGCTGCCAACCGTAAGCAACTGCTAAAAGGAGAGCGATCAAGGTAGTCGGGGTAGCTATGATTACATGATTTTCTGCCCCGTAGTTTATAAGTCCACCATCTTGCTCAAGGGCGGCACTGAAAAGTGCTTCGTTAGGCAAAAATAAAATAACAAATTCAGGTGTGGGAGTAAACTGTTCCCAATACTTTTTCATACTCAGGTCCTTCACCTTATCGCGAAGTTGACGGGCATGGGATTTAAGATTTATCAAACGATCGTCTTCGCTCTTTGACTCAAGAGATTGCAAATAAGCCTCCATTGGAGTTTTAGCATCGACGACAATATTTCGCCCGTTCGGCAGCTTGATAATCATGTCCGGCCGCTGAAAGCGTCCGTCTCCATCAGTCACAGATTCCTGCTCAAGAAAATCGCAATATTCGACCATACCGGCAAACTCAACGGCCTGTCGCAGTTGAATTTCTCCCCACGAACCACGCACGCTGGGTTTGCGGAGTGCGGAAACAAGGTTGGCTGTTTCTTTCTGTAATTTGTCTTCGCTCGTCAGGAGGTTATTTATCTTTTCCGTTAATCCGGCATAAGCCCCTTCACGGACTTTCTCCAGGTTCTGAATTTTTACATCAACCTTATCGATCGATTCACGGATAGGTTTAACCATTTGGTCGATCGCTTTTTGTCGCTGCTCCAGATCACCTTTCGCGCCTTCTTGATATTTTTCCAGTGACGCTTTGGCTAATTCTATAAAGGATTGATTATTACTTTTTAAAGCATCTGAAGATAGTGCTTTAAAAGCATCAGTGAGTTTTTTCTCAGCCTCCTCAATGACCGCTAATTTTTCTTCGGCACGCTCTTTTTGACTCATGATCTCCGTTTCCAAACGGATTTTTTCCTCCCCGAGTTTACGGTTTTCCTCGTTCAGTGCGGTCGATTCAGACTCCCTCGCTGTAAGCCGATCTTTTAATTCACGTGATTGTGGACGCGATAAAACCCAGGTAATAATCACACCCAGTATTACACCGATGATTACCAAATAAGTGGGCTGCAAACTTTCCATTAGAATAATATTCAATGATTTTTATAAATTTTAATCATTTCAATACAGTTATGACAAAATATATCTTACATTGTGAATGCATCAAGTAGCGTGTTAATCTCTTCACTCGGCTTCAAGGTTTATCAAAATCTATTTCATCCATCATATGCCGTTAACGCCCGGTGTCACGAATATGTTAATAATTCTGGTTCAAAGAAATACGCCCTAGGGAATAGCCGACTATCTGCCGATCTCAAGTCCCGTTGCTGGGGATCCCTTTGCCTATCCAATTAAGACGGTAATGATCAGGTGTTACTTCCAGAAACGCTTTCGCGGACCTTGCGTCTGATCTCTTTACTTGCTTTTACTTTCGCGACAGCGTTGCGCGCTGCTTCAGTAACTTCAAACAACTCCAAGTTCTCCTCCTCTTCGTTATCAACCGACATAATCGCGATATCAGCGTATCCTTTTGTAGTCGGGTCGATTTGAACTCGCCACGAGAGGAGCACCAACTTCAACAGAAAGAGACACGCTGGGATATACGTACTCAATACTTCCCAAACCCGGCGGGGGTAAAATAAATAGGCCGGCTCAAGAGGGAAGCTATATCGCCTTTCAGTACGAATCTTAAGCCGGAATAGGCCACATTGAAGTGGGTGCAGTTTCTCAAACCGGTAGCTGCCATAAAACTCGAAGATGAGAGAGATTAACCGGGGGACTCGGATACCCGTCGCGATAGCGCGTTTTATCAAGGTTTCGATATGTTCCCAGGAATAGTAGAGATGCCAGGCCCGGTCGTATATGCCCTGCCACTCCTCTTTGCTCATGAGAGGATGTAAAACCGTGACATGCTCGGCATCGTACTTGTTAAGATCGGGATCCATCCAAACCCCTTTAAGATAGAGTTCCTTGTGGTCTTGTGAACCGGGTAGCGGGGTTAAAATGAAATACTCAATAAGGTCAACGGACAACTCCCGTTGGATGATCTTGATGTCCCGCTCAATGCTCTCTGGGGTGTCGGTGGGAAAGCCGAGGATATAACCACAATAGGTAATAACACGAACGCTGCGCCACGCCTGCAGCATCTTTCGATACTCCGTTATGTGGTTATGACCTTTTGAAACCGTATTGAGGCTCTGGGGATTTATATTTTCCAGGCCAATGAATACAAAGCGACAACCGGCAAGCTGGGCCTTTTTTACAAAGTTTGGAATTTTGTGGCACAGTGTATCAACCTGCATGACAAAGTAGATTTCAAATCCTTCTTTTTCCCGAAGGTAGGCGAGTCGATCAAAAATCATTTCCCAGTTCTTGTTCCGTGCAAAGTTGTCGTCCGTGATGAAAAAGCTGTTAATGCCTTGACTGGCGTGGATACGGATAATCTGCTCTACATCATCGGCATCACGAAAACGCGACTTCCGGCCTTGAACATTGATGATGGTGCAAAAACTGCAGGCAAACGGACAACCTCGCCCGGCATCGAAGCAACCGAGCGCCCGGACATACCGTCGTATGTGTCGCTTGGGCAAAAAAGGTGTCGGTTCATGCTGCAAGTTCGGAAGATCGTTTAGAAAATTATAAATAGGTTTCATGCGCCGTTCGCAGGCCGCTTTGAGGAGCTCACCTAAGCGCCCTTCCGCCTCCCCCGCGAACAGCGTAATACCCAGGTTCAAGGCCTCCTTCAGGTCTTTCGTCAAGTCCGGCAGCATCGAAAGACAACCGCTGACGTGGAAACCTCCAACTGCGACCTGAATACCTTCTGCTCGAAACTTCCGGCCAATATCTATCGCGCGCGGGTACTGATTACTCTGCACACCAACCAAACAGACGAGGCCTTTGTTTCCATTTTTCTTGAATCGACGGATTATCTGCTTGAATGGGATGCGGAAATTATACTCGTCATATGCCGAGACGGCGATATCCACATCCTCACCGAGTTGTCGCCGTTTGGCAACGTCTAAGGTCAATCCATATAGAACCGATAGTGAGTTTGAAGGCACCCAGGATTTCCACCACTGAACCACATAGCCGTCGTCATCGTAGTGGGACGGCTTGATGAGTTCCACCTGAAACATTGATTTATTCGCTTTTTTTCTTGATAGAAATTTCATGCTTACTTCCCTTGCCGCCAGTCCACATTTAATATTTCAGCTATTGCAGATAAGGTTTCTCATTGAGTTTGTCAGAGTCATTGAAACTCGCACCGCATAATAAAAGTAATTTGATAAATGTCAGAGTAGAAAAGAGCTAAATTAGAAAGGCAATAAGATAAATCCATTACTCAATCTTGAAGGCTCATCAGCCCGTGTGTTTCTTCACTCGGTTTCATTATTTTTTTTAACTTCATTCATATTCCACAGACCCCTGGGTATAGAATAACAAGATTGAGACAACGTGTTCCCTCTCCTTGAAGATGCGCCCTTTGACAATAGAATTCCCAAAATCCCCAATTGTCAAAAGGCATTCTGCACTCCATTAATACCTCACCATTTCAGGTTCGTATTGGTCAGCCCATGCGGCTATCCCACCAACCATACTTGTTGCATTATCGAAACCTTTATCACGCAGAAAGCTTGCCACATTCAGGCTGCGCACCCCGGTGTGACAATAGACAACAACCGGAAGATCGCGAGGGATGCGGTCAATATGCTCGGCAATTGTTCTCATCGGTATCGAATGACTGCTATCAAGTTTACAGATCTCTACTTCAAAATCTTCACGAACATCGAGTAAATAGGGCTTATTGTCAGAATCCAACATGGCTTTTACCTGCCCGACATCGATTTCAATCGGCACTTCACTTTCGTCTTCGCCCAAAGCCGCATTTTCCTCAATCGGTATTTCGCAGCTAAATTCATAATTGCTTACTTCAAGTTTCGTGATCGTGGGGTGATCACCGCTCAGCGGGCATTGCGGATCGTGTTTTAATTTAAGGGTGCGGAAATTCATCGAAAGCGCGTCAATAACAAGCAAGCGCCCGAGCAGCGATTCTCCTATTTTCAAGTGATATTTAATAGCCTCCATCGCTTGCAAACTGCCGACCAGCCCACAAAGTGCGCCAAAAACACCGGCTTCCTCACAACTGGGCACCGTCCCCGGGTCCGGCATCTCGGGGAAAAGGCACCGGTAATTAGGCCCCCCAGCCCTTGAATCAAAAACCGACACCTGACCTTCAAATTTAAATATGCTGCCGTATATGTAAGGTATACCCGCGAAATACGCGGCATCATTAACGAGATAGCGAGTCGGTAGATTATCCGATCCATCGACGACCATATCATAGGAGGAGAGAATTTCTAAAGCGTTGTTGAGGGTGATGCCTTCCCGGTGCAGGATCAGTTTACAGTCCGGATTTATAGCCTTCAGCTCTCGCTCGGCGGAATCAATTTTCAATTTACCTATATCCGCTCGATGGTGAAGAATCTGTCGGTGAAGATTATGTTCTTCAACTTGGTCAAATTCAGCTAGACCCAGTGTTCCGACGCCCGCCGCTACAAGATAAAGTGAAGAAGGGCTGCCCAAACCGCCCATTCCAATGACAAGAATACGCGCCGCTTTTAATTTTTCCTGACCCTCGACGCCTACCTCGGGGAGAATAATGTGGCGGCTGTAGCGGGCGATTTCATTTGACGAAAGTTTATTATTATTCTGTTCCACTTATTATCGATAGGTTATTTTATTCTACTCTAATCATACGCTATTGAATGGGATAAGTTAAAAATTGCAAGACAGTCGATAATTACCGCATCCTCATTGACCTTTATTATCACTATCTCCTATAAACACTTAAAATGAGTAACCGATTTACTGTAATCTTGGCCGGAGGACGCGGGGAACGCTTTTGGCCACATAGCCGTTTGCACCGACCTAAGCATCTGCTCCCTATCGTTGGCGATTCCCCGTTGCTCAAGCAAACCATCGATCGTCTTGGCGATACGGTACCGCAAGAGAACATTTATGTTCTCACCAATCGGGAGCAGCGCAAATCAGTTCTCGAAATCTGTCCCCAATTGTCTTCGCAGCAAGTAATTGGTGAACCCGTGGGGCGCGATACAACAGCCGCCACCGGTCTCGCTACGCTTCTAGTCAAGAATCGTGATCCCGACGCAATATTCGCGATGTTAGCTTCAGACCATATTATTCACGATACCGCACGTTTTCAAGCTGACCTTAATGTCGCTTTCGAAACTGCAGAAAGCGAAAAAGCCCTCGTAACGATTGGCATTAAACCGACCAATCCCGCAACTGGATACGGCTATATTCAGAAAGGAAAGGTAGAGAAAGAAATATCCGGTAAAAATATTTATCAAGTGAAGCGTTTTGTCGAAAAACCGAATCTCAAAACCGCTGAAACCTATCTCAAATCGGGTGAATATTATTGGAATGCCAGTATGTTTGTTTGGCAGGTGCCAGTAATTACCAATGCGCTCGCCGTTCATCGACCGCAATTATGGGATGTCTTTAAAGAGATTGATCAGCGCCTGGCAAAGGGAGACGAGCTCGATCTACTACTCGATGAGTACTATCCGAAGATTGAAAAAATTTCTATTGATTACGCGGTGATGGAAAAAGCTGAACGTGTACTAACGATCGAATCGGAATTTGATTGGGACGATGTCGGTGAATGGCCGGCTATAGAAAGACACTACGAAGCCGACGAGCATGGAAATATAGCACATGGCACAATGATCGCACAAGATGCTTCCGGAAATATCGTTTTCAATACTGATGACCGCCTGACCGCCCTGATTGGTGTCAATGACATTATAATTGCTCAAACTCCGGATGCCACGCTGGTCTGCCATAAATCACAAGCACAAGATATAAAAAAATTAGTGCAGAAGATTTCCGAAAACCCTGATTGGAAACATTTGATTTAACAATCTGTTTATACGATCGCAAAATATGCGCTGCCTGGGAATTGATTACGGTGAAAAACGTGTCGGATTAAGTTATGGGGACGAACTCGGTGTAGCTGTTCCCTTACCAGCGGCCGTTTCCCCAAACAGTGTCGATCGCTTTAATGCCATTGAAACGCTTATCGGTGAGCGCGGGATTACTCATTTAATCGTTGGTTACCCTTATAACATGGACGATAGCATAGGTTTTAAAGCTAAAGAAGTAGACGCTTTCATTTCTGAATTAGAAGCTCGATTTCAATTACCCGTTCACCGCGTAGATGAGCGCTTAACCACCTATCAGGCAGTCGATAGTTTAAAGAAATCAGGGAAAAAAATGTCGCGCGAATCGCGGGGTAGCGGTGAAGTAGACTCACACGCGGCCATGATAATCTTACAGGATTTCCTCGACCAACACCTTCCTTTCGAAGAGGGGAATTAACGCCCCATGCGTTGGAAATGCACAGTGGCTTACGATGGAACTGACTTCTTCGGCTGGCAAAGCCAGGAAAAAGGCAACACCATCCAGGACCTGATTGAGCATCAACTTAAGGTCATTTTTAAGCAGCCGATTCGAATTCATGGCAGCGGCAGAACTGACAGCGGGGTGCATGCAAAGGGCCAGGTATTTCACTTTGATGGCGATTGGAAGTCACCGGGCAATGATCTTTTGAACGCGATACGTGGCGGATTACCTGAGAGTATCCTTGTTTCATCCGCAAGAAGAGTAAGCAGTGATTTTAATGCGCGCTACTCAGCGAAAGGAAAAAAATACATCTATAAGCTTTACGAAGGCTATGCGCCACCATCAGAAATCCGCTATTGTTGGTCGCTCGGAAAACGCAGGTTAAACATCACTTCTATGCGTTTAGCAGCAAAACAACTCCTCGGTAAACATGACTTTACAGCTTTTGCCGCGGAGAGGGAAAACCCGGATGAACACCCGGTAAAAGACCTTCGCCGCCTCGATATTGTGAAAAATGGACCGCGCGTCAATATCACGACAGAAGCCAATGGTTATTTATACAAAATGGTCCGCAGCCTGGTGGGCGCTCTAGTCGATGTCGGTTGCGATAAGCTTTCTCCTGATAGTTTGGTTGAAATACTTGAGAGCCGGCAACGAACCCATCGTGTCTATACTGCTCCGGGACGAGGTCTCAGCATGGACAGAGTATTTTATTAATGGAGTTTAAACGACGGGGCATTTTCTGCCTTGCAGGTTATAATACGTATATACAAAATGAATTGCTTATAACACTCCATTACCTTTAATTCAAATATCTACAAATTATATTAAGGGAATTACTTTCTTTTTCAGTAAATGCTAGCGAAAGCAAAAAAAGTTACGCACGGACATTTAATGTGCGTTGTAAATACCGAACTGAAACGGAAACCTGAACGCTTCGATCGAAGTAAGGTCCGTATTCTTGATCTCGGCTGTGGTAATGGTGATCTCATATTACTATTGACCGATAACCTGCCGCAGTTAAATCCGGGATTTAAATTTGAAATATATGGTTACGATATTAACGAGCATGGAGGTATTAAAGAAGGTTATCTGCAAAATCTCATCCATAATTTAACCGAGAAATTTCCGCAGATCGATTGGAACGAGCGCATAAAATTAATCTCAGAAAATGACCCCATCCCCTTCCCCGATCAGTTTTTTGACATCATTCTATCGAACCAGGTTATGGAGCATGTTAAAGATCACTCGAAGTTATTCTCCGAGTTAAATCGGACGTTAAAACCGAATGGTTTGTCTGCCCATTTGTTTCCCTTTAAAGATATTATTATCGATCCTCATATTAATTTACCCTTTGTCCATAAAATCATGAATTTAAATAGCCGCAAAAATACAATTAAGCTATTTAGTAAGTTGGGGATGGGTAAATTTCACGCCTATCGCAAAAAGTATGGACACAACCTCGATCAGTTCACACAGGAATTTTCCGACTACTTTAGTCGCTTAGTTCATTATATTAATCACAAAGAGATTTCAGAAATTAGCGGCAATCATAATCTTCGTCTCTCCTATCGCTATACCGCAAATTTACTGAGTAACTTTCTGGGGTCCGTTTTTAAGAAAACAACAAAATACGAATACACTTTTAAAGAAAACCCCGAGAGGGGACTCTTATACATGTTTTTATTTAAATATTTCCTGTCCATAACTTTACTCCTCGATAAAGAAGAGCCTCTCTAAGTTTAATATTCCCCCTTTTCTAAGGGCAACACGCCCCGGGTAGCGCGCGCCATTCACGCTAAAACCTTATTGCCTTTAGCTTATCTCCTCTCAGCTAGTCGTTACACATGCACAGTTGACAGGCAGAAACTCGGTCACTACGAAGTGAACGGGATAAATTCATGTCTCGTGATAAAAACAAAACTAAAGAAAAAATTCTCCAAGCGGCCATCAACCTGCTTACGCGGTCGGGATTCCACGGTTTCGGAATCAACAGTGTTGCGAAGGAAGCCGGACATGATAAGGTCCTTATATATAGATACTTTGGGGACCTCAATGGGCTCTTAACCGCCGTCGCTGAGGAGAGTGAATTCTTTCCTGATCTACCCGCTTTCAGGGAAAGCTTGGAGCCAAAAGACGCTGACAATACCTCTGCATTGACTGCTACCATAACTGGATATATTCAGGAAATCTTCAATCGTCCGCTCACCCTTCAGATATTAAGTTGGGAACCCGTTGAAGATAACCCTCTAGTCACCAGTTGCAAGAGGGCACGCGATCAATTTGAACGAGATCTGCTTCGCGGTTTGAATATCGGAAATAATGATCTCCATTCCGTAATCTCCAGTTTATTCAGCTTCATACTGCCAGGTTTCCTTCACCGGTATGATAGTGAAAAGCCCTTCGACGCGAATGAATTGGAAGAATTAATCGCCCCATTATGTGAACGCCTTTTATTCAATACTGAGGGGAGTAAGATTAAGATTGAAGATAATATCCGAGTAGCGTTTGAGAATGACGAAGATGACCCTAACTCATTACCCACCGAACTCCTGTAAGGACGAGACGTCTACCGGATTTTTACCTCTCATACCCCTCTTTATTGCCGATTCAGTTCATCAATGCCGGTCATGAATGAAAAAAAAGAAAAAAGAAATGAATCTATCCAACTGCGAGGTGTTCGGCAGAACAATCTTAAGGGGTTCAATCTTGATCTGCCGATTGGAAAACTTGTCGTTGTAACCGGGTTAAGCGGCTCTGGAAAATCTTCACTGGTTTTCGAAACATTACACGCTGAAGGACAAAGGCGATACGTCGAAACTTTCAGCCCCTACACCCGTCAATTCCTCGAAATGCTGGACCGCCCAAAGGTGGACAACATTTCAAACATCCGCCCATCAATTGCCATCCAGCAAAGCAACACCGTAAAAACATCGCGCTCCACGGTCGGAACGATGACTGAACTATGCGATTTTTTTAAAGTTTGGTATTGTCATATTGCCAACCTATTCGATCCCGCATCCGGTGAAAAGATCGAGGACGATAATCCACAGTCAATCTGGAAAAAAGCCCTCGTTAGGGTCGAGGGTAAATCAGTCATTCTCGCTTTTGCTGTTAAACGTCCATCATCCATAAAATGGAAAGAGATTTTCGATTCACTGCGCGGTCAAGGTTATACCCGGATAATCACGCATCATAAAATAAAAAAAATTACTGAGACCAAAGCATCAGAAATTAAAAGTGACATTCTTTATGTGATCCAGGACCGCATGGAAGTTACGCGAAAGAATAAAACTCGCTTTATCGATGCCGCACAGACCGCGTTGCATTACGGAAATGGTGAGGTTTTTATTTTTTCACTAAAGGGTCAATTATTAGTTAATTATGCGGAAGGTCTTCGTTCGCCAATTACCGGAAGGATATTTAAAAAACCTATACCCGCTATATTTTCTTTCAACTCGCCTATTGGTGCCTGTCCCCGATGCCGGGGATTTGGACGTATTATTGAAATTGATTACCGTTTGGTGATTCCCGATTCCACCCTAAGTCTTAGCGGTGGGGCGATAAGGGCATTTCAAGGTAATGTCTATAGTGAGAGCCAGCGCGACCTTCTGCGGACCTGTAAAAAAAATAATATCCGTCCCGATGTGCCCTATAGAGATCTAAGTGCCGCTGAGATAAATTTTATTATCGACGGAGATCCTCATTATGGAAAACAGGGAGGAAAAGGTCCTCGTCTTTGGTATGGTGTTAAACGTTTTTTTGATTGGTTGGAAAAAAATACTTATAAAATGCACGTCCGTGTCTTTCTTTCGAAGTATCGTACATACACTACCTGTCAGGATTGTCATGGCACCCGGCTCAAATCGGAAGGACTAAACTGGAAATGGCATGGTTCAACTCTGCCCGACCTCTATCACCTGCCGGTCAGCGACCTGCTTTCCCGCTTACGGAAATATGAAAAACCACTTAACGATCATCAGGTCGATATCGCCTACGAGTCTATCATGAGCAGACTCTCCTATCTTGAGCAGGTTGGCCTCGGCTATCTCACCCTCGATCGTACTTCACGTACACTCTCAGGTGGTGAAGTTGAACGTGTCAATTTAACCTCTTGTCTGGGAACTTCTCTCGTCGATACCCTTTTTGTTCTCGATGAGCCATCTATTGGTCTGCACGCAAAAGATATTGAGCGTCTTATCAGTATTCTAAAGCGCCTCACAGGGCTCGGTAATACCGTCGTTGTTGTAGAACATGATGAAAGCATTATACGCGCTGCGGACCATCTAATCGAAATTGGTCCCAAGCCCGGTGCTCGCGGTGGAGAACTTACCTTTTCCGGCAATAGCGCGGAGTTGGTGAAAGATACTAATTCGCTGACTGGAGCCTACCTTTCGGGAGAAAAGACAATCGATGCCCCCCACAACCGAAGGCCGATTCATTTAAATGGGAAACGGTGGAGCGGAAAACAATCTCGCGATCACAAAAAAAATTCAGGCGCGATTACTCAATATCCTCCCCCCCTCTTTTTTAAAAACGTTTCCCTCTATAATATTAATGACCTGGACTTTCAATTACCCCTGCAGCGGCTAATCTGCGTGAGCGGTGTCTCCGGATCAGGAAAATCAACACTACTCAATAATGTTATTTACCAGGGCCTGCTTGCGAAAAGAGGGAAAGCGGTGCATACACCTGCTCGGATACAACGCATTGATAACAGTGAGAGTATTTCAGAAGTTGTCCTTGTTGATCAATCTCCCGTCAGTAAAACACCGCGCTCCAACCCGGCCCTTTATACGGATACATGGGATCTTATTCGCACGCTCTACGCTTTCACTGAAGCCGCCCAGGCATCGGGTCTTACCGCGTCCAGCTTTTCCTTCAACAGCGGCAATGGGCGTTGTGACCAATGCAAGGGATTGGGATACGAACGTGTGGAAATGCAATTCATGGCGGATGTATACGTCACTTGTCCTCACTGTGAAGGTCGCCGGTTCAGTCCTTTTATTCTCGAAATCCATTGGTGTGGGAAAAGCATCGCCGACATACTCGAATTAAATGTGAGTGAAGCGGCGGTATTTTTCGGGGACCAACCGTTTATTCTAAATCGTCTGCAAACCTTAATCGATATTGGCTTGGGTTATTTACCGCTGGGCCAACCGCTCAATACTCTCTCCGGCGGTGAATCGCAAAGGCTTAAACTGGTCAAATACCTGTCCCATTACGGAGAGGTGGAGAATAGTGCGCTCATATTACTCGATGAACCAACGACCGGCATGCATCGCGATGATGTCAAACGTCTCATTGCGGTACTGCAGAGACTTGTAAATCAAGGAAACAGTCTCGTTGTCATAGAACACCACCTCGACATCCTAAAATCTGCTGATTGTATTATCGAAATGGGTCCGGGGCCGGGCGCTGGTGGGGGTAAAATCGTTTTCACCGGTACCCCTGAAGCACTCGGTAAAAAGCGATTTGCCAGTTCACCCTTTATCGAACAGTCATTGCGGTCGGGTGGCAATGGTAAGGGGCGAAGACTCGAGTCGAAAAAATTAAACAAAAGATTAAATGATACTGAAGACCTTATAGCGGCTGAGTCATCGGCAACCTATAATCTTCAATCTAATAGAGTAAACGCGATTGAAATTATTGGCGCGCGTGAACACAACCTGAAAAACTTAACCCTCTCAATCCCACATCGTCAAATCACGGTTATTACGGGTGTATCCGGATCAGGGAAGTCTTCTCTCGCCTTCGATATAATTTTCGCCGAGGGCCAGCGAAGATTTATGGAATCGATGTCGCCTTACGCCCGTCAGTTTGTCGAGCAGCTTCCGCGTCCTGATATTGATCGTCTGACAGGCATTCCACCGACCGTCGCTATAGAGCAACGCGTGACTCGAGGGACTCGCAAGTCTACCGTCGCGACGATCACTGAAGTCGCGCAATACCTTCGCTTGCTTTATTCACGCGTAGGGGTCCAGTACAGTCCGCGTAGTGGTGAACCGGTAGTCGCCCTCAGTCCGACGCTTTTAAAAAAGCGATTCGAAGATACATTGCTAGAGCAAAAGAAAAAAAATCAGCCACTCTTATATCTCTGCGCACCTCTCGTTCGTAGTCGAAAAGGTCATTATCAACCCTTGGCGACCTGGGCCATTGACCACGGTTTTAAAACACTGCGAATCGATGGCCAATTTATCAATCTGTCTGCGTTTCAAAAATTAGATCGTTATCGTGAACATGACATCGAGGTCGTTGTTTCTGAAATAGTCCTTAAAGGTAAATCAATTAAATCTCATATTGATCGGCTGAGAGAAAAAGAAAATGATTCAAATTTAAATAAAGGTTTAAAACTAGGTAAAGGATCCTGCTTTCTCGTGACACACGCGAGTGAAATTATTGCCTGGTTTTCAACCACCCGCACAGACGCCGTCACCGGTGAATCATTTCCTGAACTCGACCCTAAGCATTTTTCCTGGAACTCATCCAAAGGGTGGTGCCCGACTTGCCGCGGGCATGGCCGCATTTACGCGTGGATGTCGGAAGACGATGATTACCCCGATGAAGTAGAAGAAATAGAAAACGGTTCCCTCTGTCCCTCCTGTCAAGGGACACGGTTAAATGAAATCAGTCGCTCAGTACGGTTACAGTTTAAGGACCGCTCCGCCCTTTCCCTCCCTCAACTGCTCATGCTTACTCCAAGTAAGCTCCTGGATCATTTACACCAATTGAAATTAGACCGCCGCAGTCGTGCAATTGTTCGAGATCTTATGCCGGAAATTGAGGAAAGACTCAGGTTTATGGATAAAGTCGGTCTTGAATATCTCACCCTCGACCGCGCCACGAATACTCTCTCCGGCGGTGAAGCTCAACGTATTCGTCTCGCGGCACAATTAGGATCCAATCTGTCGGGTGTGTTGTATGTTCTCGATGAACCGACAATCGGCCTCCACGCCAGAGATAATGCACGTTTACTCAAAACATTGGAAATTCTACGCAACCGCGGTAACACCCTAATTATCGTCGAACACGATGAAGAGACCATGCGCCACGCTGATAGAATAATCGACCTTGGACCAGGAGCGGGACTGCACGGCGGTGACCTTCTCGCAAATGGTAACATTTCTGAAATCAAAAAAAATAAAAAGTCACTGACGGGAAAATATTTAAAAAAAGGGATTAGTCACCCTCGGCGAGGTCATTACCGTTCACTGCCCTCCCCCTGGAATCCTCGCTCTAAGCTTAAGAAGGCAAAATGGTTAGTGGCAAAAAGTGTATCCTTGCGCAACCTTAAGGGGGATGATCTGTACTTGCCTCTCGCTCGACTCATCGTGGTCTGCGGCATATCTGGTGCGGGAAAATCGACATTGATTTGCGATTTGTTAAATCCCGCTGTTGCCTATGCTTCACAAAATAAAATTAAAAATTTAAAAGCCGAAGCGTTAAAACGCACCGCATTATTCGATTTAAACGGTCAATTGAAACCTCCCCTCTCCCAACTAATCAATGGTGACGGTTTCCGCCATGTCATTGAAGTTGATCAAAGTCCAATCGGGAAAACTCCGCGTTCGACACCGTCTACTTATATCGGTGCTTTTGACATTATACGACAATTTTTTGCCTCGCTGCCGGAATCGAAAATTCAAGGATATGACGCGGGAACTTTTTCATTTAATACCCGCGGCGGCCGTTGCGAAAAATGCAAGGGCGCGGGTCGTATAAAACTCAAGATGAATTTTCTACCTGATACCTATATCGTGTGCGACGCTTGTGGTGGCAGCCGATATGGACTGGAACTCGAGGAAATACGTTGGAAGGATAAGAATATCAATGAGGTTCTTGAGATGACCTTTGAAGAAGCCTCTAATTTTTTCGCTTTTCACAGCAAACTGAAAGCAATGCTCGAGCTAATGGTTGAAATGGGGCTGAACTATTTAAAGCTTGGGCAAAGCAGCCCTACACTCTCTGGGGGCGAGGCACAGCGTCTCAAACTGGTTAGCGAATTAGCAAAAGGACTGCAAAGTTTTCGTGAAAAATCACGGGGAATAATTTCAAGTAATCTCTATATTCTCGAAGAACCAACTATCGGTTTACACCTCAGCGATTGTGAGAAACTGATTGAACTATTGCATCGACTCGTCGATCAGGGACACACCGTTATTGTTATCGAACATCACCCTGACATCATCGCGGAAGCTGATTATATAGTCGAGATAGGCCCTGAAGGAGGTGAACAGGGCGGTGAAATCTTATATCAAGGGGCACCTCAAGGATTATTGAAATGCGCACGCAGCCCGAGCGCCCCTTACCTCCGTGATAAAATTGGGTGAGACGGTACAACCAGAAAGCCAGTTCCGAGTTCCGCAGTCGCGGAATGACAACTTTCAAGGCGACCTGCCAGAGAACCGCATAGGTTAAATGAAATATTGAGGATGATTAAGAGAACAGGTCAGTAGCTTCAATTCGCCTAATTGCATCTTGCCATATTTTCGCATCATCGCATTTACTCATATTCCTTTTTGACTTTTTGACCTTTTGACTTTTTGACTATTAACCATGACATCTATTCTAGCAATAAAAGGACGCGAAATCCTCGATTCCAGAGGCAACCCTACTGTTGAAGTTGATGTTGAACTTGAATATGGCGTCATCGGACGCGCGGCGGTACCTTCGGGAGCCAGCACCGGCGTAAATGAAGCCCTCGAGCTTCGCGATGGCGACGTTCCCGCTAATAAATTTCCCAAGGGTAGCCGTCCTAAAAACAGATATTTGGGCAAAGGAGTCCTCCAGGCGGTTGGCAATATAGAAAAAATAATTACCCCCGCTCTATTGGGCATGGACGCCACTGACCAGCTCTCAATCGACAACCGAATGCTTAAGTTGGATGGCACGCCCAACAAAAAGAAATTGGGTGCGAATGCTATCCTCGGTGTTTCACTTGCAGTCGCCAAGGCATCGGCGCTAGCCCTCGGTCAACCTCTTTACAAATACCTGGGCGGTCCGAACGCCAGAGTTCTACCCGTACCGATGATGAATATCCTGAACGGTGGTGCCCACTCTGATGCGCCTATAGACATCCAGGAATTCATGATCATGCCAAAAGGTGCAAACAGTTTTCGCGAAGCTCTGCGTATGGGGACTGAAGTATTTCATTCTTTGAAAAAAGTGCTTCAAGCTAATCGACTCTCAACCGCGGTTGGTGATGAAGGAGGGTTCGCCCCAGACCTTGAATCGAATGAAGCCGCGCTGGAAGCAATTGCTAAAGCGGTAAAGCAAGCCGGATATAAATTAGGTAAGGATATATTTATTGCCCTCGACGTCGCGGCTTCCGAATTCTATGACGCCAAAACGAAAAAGTATGTCTTTAAGAAATCTGACCGATCAAAACGCAGTGCAGACCAAATGATTTCTTTTTACCAGGATTTACTGAAGAAGTATCCCATCATTTCTATCGAAGATGGTTGTGATGAGAATGACTGGCAGGGTTGGAAAAAACTAACGGTCGCCATGGGCGATAATGTCCAACTCGTAGGCGATGATCTTTTTGTCACTAATACCGCATTTCTTAAAAAAGGAATTAAATTAGGTGTGGCTAATTCCATTCTTATTAAAGTTAACCAGATTGGTTCCCTAAGCGAAACACTCGACGCTATTGAAGCAGCTAAGGAAGCTAGCTATACATCGGTAATTTCTCACCGATCAGGTGAAACCGAAGATACGACCATTGCTGATATCGCGGTGGCGACCAATGCCGGCCAAATCAAAACCGGTTCCCTCAGCCGCACTGATCGAATATGTAAGTATAATCAGCTTTTACGCATCGAAGAAGAACTCGGTAAGCACGCAGTATACGGTGGGAAATTATAGCGGGTAAGCGTAAAAACGGATTGACTTTACTCAACCCGCGAGGGCAGACAATCTTTCCTTCAGGCCCACTGAAGCCTGAGCGTAACCACCGTTAGCGCCGTCGATAAAATGCAGGTGTCCACCGTGTCGTTCAAAAATGAGACACGTCATTAAAGCTTCATCGGCCCGATGCAGTCCATAGGCAAGCTCACCTTTAAGAAACCGGGATTGAAGATAATTTTCCAGTCGCTCTATTTGTTGAGAATCACTCGAAATAACCATGCGTATCATGTCGTCAAATTTTTTGTAATCGCAGTTGTTGACAAGATCGCCTTTGTAACGGGTCCATTTATTGCAGGGTGTCTTAAACTTTCTATCCATAAACCATCCCCCCACTTTCGTTTCTAAACGCATCAAAAAAAACTTGATCGCTCTCAAAAGGGAGCGGGCTCGGTAATTCTTTACCAGAAACTCAGACATTAGATTCGAAGTGCTAAGATTTAATCTCAAACTTTCTTTTTTGATCGGATGGTCATCCCCTTCCATGCCATAGATCTCATTGAGAACAGTGAGCACCTCGCCGTAGATACGGCCGCTACTTTGAAGCTTATTCATATTAGCGACGACGAGGAGAGATATTATTTCCCCATGCATGCTCCGGATAGGGTTCCAGCGGCATTCAAGACCAGAATAATTGGCTTTGATTGAATGAGGATCCCTCTCCAGCTGATAAGGTTCCCCCTCAGATGGGTCTTTAATAAGTTGCTCGGCATAGCCGATCCCACCCCCCGTGAATCCTGCCAAGTTGAATCGATTTGAGAGCCGGATTTTTACTACCTTAACCTCCAATCCGGCTTCAATTACTTTCTCGACCGGCACGATTCCGATTCTTAATTGCAGATTGAATGCTTCAGTGGCCATATTTTGGGTCGACTGAAGGACGGGCATAACACGCGACATTAATAGATCCGGAACCAAGAGCCTGGCACCATCACCTCCAAAGACAAAGGGGATCTCCAGTTCACTCGTTATGTTCAACACCGCAATGAGGGTCGACGCTCCAAGTATATTTACTTCTTTATACAAACCTCGATCAATAGCGCCGGTTGAATCTACGACATCACTGATAATAATAGACCAACCACGGGGGACGGGGACAAAATTTTCTTCCTCAGAAATAACAATAAAGGACTCGCTAACCGGTAGATCATGGTAAAACCGGGCGTATGCAGGTATACCGGGCATGGAATATTCGATTTAAAATTTTCCCCGTTTCAGGCTATTTCATTCAACAATTAGAAATCGCCAATCGCACCGAGGGCAAAATCCGAAATCTTCCAAATCGACATTTAACAATTGAATTACTTGATATTACTCGTCATCCGCTTCCAGAATTCTTGAGCTTTTACGATATAACCCTCCGGATCTGTTAACCATATGTCACGGACCTTCTTGTTTTTAAGGACGTAAAGTTTTCCCTTAACTATAACATAAGACTCAGCATCGCAGGCAAAAGGTTTACCCTTCGAGATGCCTAGAGAACAATAGCCGCCAAATGCCGGGGCATACTTTTCAGGTGAATTTTCAAATAGGTGCATGTTCGATTGAGAGGAAAATCGCCATTCAGTTCCTTTCCATTCCACCATGAAAACCGGGCTGCCTTTTATTGCTTTGTTTTCTGTGAAGTAAGCAACCGTATCGTAACCACTAATAGCTACGTTGTTCAATCTTTTCGTACTGATCTCTTTGAAACCAAATAAAAGACCAGGTAAAATTAAAATGAGTGTCAGTAAGCTTATCCTGATTTTTATACCTATATTTTTTTACCTAATGTATTCATTAGCTATATATTCCAACTCCTGTTAATATTATTAGATGGCAATACTGCAAAATAAATTTCATTTATTTATCCTAAATTTCATTTTTCGAACGCTACCACCCTATAATTAGCGACCTCGTGGGTAACATCCCGCTTTTTTATAAAATTGCTTCTCATTCGGCTTCTTTATATAACTGAAATACAAGATGGCAGCGGTTCGCTGCTGGTTTCTCTCTTTTATGTGGACAAATCTTAAGTTTTATTCTTGGTTTTCAAGTTAATGAGCGACAACAATACTCATAAACTGGTCACTAGAAATGGCGTTGTCATAGATCTTATTCTCACCGCCATCATCTTTTGTTTTTTATCCTGGATCTTACGTCCCTACGTTCCAGCACAGACTGAAGTTTACACTAATGTGTTCGCCGTCTTTACAGCCTCTTGCCTTTCAGGGCTGTTCTGGCTTGTGCTCCAGATGTTCCGAGTCGTTTATACTGACATGCGGATACGCAACCGGGACTAATCGGCCCTCGAAAATTTTAAGTAATTAATTTTTGTACTACCGAGAATTGTCTTAATCTGCGGCTTTCCTATCGTCTTTAAACTCGCCACAGAGCGTAAGTTAAGTCAAAGACGGTCCTGCTAAAGCAGTTTTACATTTCCTGAATATTGGCTAATATAGCTTGAAAATGGCTATTTACATTATTTTTAATCTTGATTGAATTAACAATGAAGGATTTGAATTTAGTTTACTGTCTACCTAAGTCTTTAGTACCAAGGGATCTTAGCTAATTATAGTCTATTTCGATGTGTGCCGATTCCATAGAACGACATTATCCAATTCCTAATCTGAACTTTCGGGATTTCTGGGATATTTGTAGTCACTATTTGCATGTCAACCCGCAATACGTGCAGATAGCTTACACTATTGACGGCGATGGTGATCCTATCGTTTCGGAAGAAACAGATGTTGCCGTAATCTTAAGAAGCCTATCGGGTGCGCGTGATAATATTCGCAGTTATATAGCTCGGTTTCATACCACCTCATCGAATGGCGAAGAGAGTACGGAACTCTCTTACTTTCCCCGGGCACATGATCTCCATGATCACGGTTTATATCTAACGACCAATGCAGCTTCGAAGCTTACTTTATATAAATTCGAAGACTTGATTTTTAATAACTATGATCTCGCGGATTACATGGAATCGTCGATCGAGTTCGGTCACCCCTGCGAGATTCTTGTCTCCTCAATTGATATGCGTGGCTTTTCAACCTTTTGTGAACAGCCGAATATCGAGTCCCCATACTTGTGTGGACTCATGTCTTCTTTCTACAATGTTGCCAACCGGGGATTTTCCAAATACCCACCGGATTTAATTAAATTTGCGGACGATGGATACTTGGCCATTTGGCAAACAGGCGTCGAAGACCGTAAAATTGCTATTGATGTCTGCGTCGAGGGAACCTCCGCGCTTAATAGTAACTGGCAGATAGTTAGACAGAGCCCTCATTTTTCCCACGGCGCTCCAGAAGAGATTGGCGCCGGGATCTCATTTGGACTGGCCAGTAAACTATCATTCGATAATGATTATATCGGCAGGCCAATTAATATCGCGAGCAGGCTTTGTGGGGTTTGCCCCGGGGGGGAAATATATATTGATAAATCTGTCCCCAGCATTAACCCCGATATCAAAATGAAAAATTCGCGCGCGCGAATTAAATCTTACGGCGAATATAATATTTGGATCGCCCAGGGTTCTTGAGGAATAGCGATAATGCGAACACGCGGTAATGCGTAAAAGCGGAGCCTCTTCCACTTATCTCTGTCTAGCAATCTTGCATCCTGAACAAACTTAGCTTTCCGGCTTTCTGGATCTCCGGCTTTCTACTCCTGCATCAATCCGCTACCGAGGGCAAAGCCCGACATCCCTCAGTTCTCTCAGCCGCTGTTCACCGCAATCTCACGATCAGTTCCCTTTAGCGGTAATTCAATCCACTTTGAGTTGTGCGCGTGTGAAGCGTGAAATCCGACAATCGCTTCATGCGTCCCTAGAGCCTCGCTCGCAGGATAGGGAAATGTTTTACCCTCATCTAACCATTCTACGATTTCATTGACTGCGGTATCCATTGACGTTGTCCCTGGATGTGGATCAGCCCAGTGATCTTTTCGCTCATTTTCCCAGAACTCAAATGACACTTCTATAGACCCATGGACGATAGCCCTGCCCTTCTTACCGTTGATATTAATGCTGTGGGGTGTCATCGAGTAATCAGCTGCATCAACTATCACGATTAAACCATTTTCC
Source organism: Opitutales bacterium (assembly GCA_963692525.1). Lineage (GTDB taxonomy): Bacteria > Verrucomicrobiota > Verrucomicrobiia > Opitutales > PNEW01 > PNEW01. The sequence goes on along the minus strand of OY829953.1, from coordinate 2,204,463 downwards.
ATTCGCATCATCCCCCATCCTCCAGGATCACTGAAATCAGGTCCACGACAATCAGGTTTACCCGCTAGATCGAGCGTTGCCGATACTGCTTTTACTTCGCTCCCAAGAAGCATGCGCATACTATCGATCATGTGCGTGCCAACGTTTCCTAATCGACCATTTGGCCACTGCATCGTAGCGGAAGTCAGCTCCCCTAAAATGCCATCTTCGATCGTGCCGCGTAATCGTCGAAAGTTATCATTAAATCGTCGATTATGATTGATTACTAAAAGAACCCCCGCTTGCTCGCAGGCTTGAACCATTTTTTCTGCATCAGATTGATAAGTGGCAATGGGTTTTTCACAATATATAACTGGAATCCCTTTCTCCACGCAGGTGATCGTAATTTCGGCATGGACCGGTGTATAAGTCGCCACACTGACAATATCAATGGCTTCCTTGTCGATCATTTCCCTCCAGTCCTCGTAGGTTTTTGCTCCCGACCTTTTTTCAAATCTTTCCCGCCGCCCGGCATCGCGACTGCTGCCCGCTACGACTTCGACACGTGGGTGTTTATCAAAAGCTTGGTAATGGGTGCCATCCATATTGCTTACTAGTTGGCCCAAGGCATCGCCAGAAACCTGGTCCGCTCCGCCAATGAAACCAACACCTATGATCGCCGCTTTATAATTTTTTTTTGCCATAAATTAATCAATGAAAGTTTAAGTCAGGGATATAAAATGAGTATTGCTTGAACAAAGTTATTATAAAGATAACTAAATAAGTGTGAATTCATAGCAATTAAGTAATTGCTTGATTGAAAAAATAATAACTGATGAAAGACAATCCGATTGAAATTATTGACGAGGTCGTTATCGCAGGCGGTCCATCAAATAGACATCGCTCGCGGGCAGGATTGCAATGCTTACCGGATGGAGAGTTGTTCGTTGCCTATCGTGTAGGTTGGGACATTTTCAATCTCTCTCATGGAGCCGTCGTCGGAACCTGGTCGCAGGATGTAGGGCGAAGCTGGGAGGAACCCATGGCATTGATTGCTGAACCTGGTTGGGCCTGGCTCGGTGCACAAAGAATACTGCAACTTTCAGAGGGTCAATTGGTCATGCTCTTACAAAAATCAAACTTTGATACTGGCCGTTTTACTATACATTCGACTTTTTCTTCCGACCACGGTCGCACGTGGGATAAGATTGGACCTGCTGTTCACATTTTTAAGGACTGGAACGAACCTTCTGGACAGGGTATAACCCAAGGATGTCCCGACGATAAAATAATGGTCGCATTCCAGGGCGCCGATGTGAAAGACGAACCTGCTGTAGTCGGTGTCGCATTTTCAGCTGATAAGGGGGAAACCTGGAACGAACTTGTCGTCATCGCCTCAAATTCGGAGATCAATTTCCGTGAAGCTGATTTACTGAGACTTCGCGATGGACGTCTCTTAGCGTCTATTCGCACTGATGACGAGCCCTATGATACATACCAAGCTTATTCCACCGATAAAGGGATCTCCTGGACTCCTGTCGAGAAAACAGGTTTTAAAGGACATTGCCCCTTCGTGTTTCAGTTAGAGACCGCTATTATATGTGTTTATCGGGATATGGAACCCGATCGATCGGGCATTAGCTACAGTCTCAGTTATGATTGCGGTCAATCATGGCATTATGAGGGACAATTATACAAGTCACCCGGTCCCTATAACGGATGGGCCTCAGCATGCGGATATCCTTCGATCGCACGTTTGCCAGGCGGCGAGCTCTATTGTGTCTTTCATACCAGTGCAGTAAATAACGAATCCGAAATACGCGGCTTAATATTGATGGATAATACGTGAATGCGGAGCGTCATCCCCTGATCACTGGTCTCTTCCTTTTTGACATTTTGACCTTTTGACTTTTTGACTAGAAGTTATGGAAAAACTACTCGTAAAGGAGGCGCTCTCCAGTAAGTCACCAAGGGATAGTGTACGGGTTGAAGGCTGGGTCCGCACGCGGAGGGATTCCAAAACATTTTCGTTTATTGAGATCAATGATGGCTCCTGCCTGAAGAATCTTCAAATCATAGTCGATGTCGCTCTGCCAGATTATGTAATCATTGATCAGTTGACAACAGGGGCTTCGGTCAAGGTATCTGGTAAGTTAGTTGAATCTGCGGGTAAAGGCCAGCAGTGGGAGTTGTGTGCAGATGGGGTCGAGCTTATCGGATCATCAGATGAATCCTATCCTTTGCAGAAAAAAGGTCACAGCCCGGAATTCCTTCGCGAGATCGCGCACTTGCGTCCGCGCTTTAATCTCTTTGGTTGTATCTTTAGATTGCGCAATCGTTTATCTTACGCCATTCACAACTTTTTTCAGGAGCGAAATTTTATTCTCGTGCATACCCCGATCATCACTGCAAGTGACTGCGAAGGTGCGGGTGAACTTTTTCGCGTTACTACACTCGACGGCAAGTCAGAGGGTAAGGGTGATAGTGAAATCGGTTATTCAAAAGATTTTTTTGCTCGCCCAACGTATTTAACTGTAAGCGGCCAACTCGAAGCCGAGATTTTTGCATCCGCCTTCACTAAAGTCTACACTTTTGGTCCTACTTTTCGCGCAGAGAATTCAAATACCTCAAGACACGCGAGTGAATTCTGGATGATCGAACCGGAAATGGCATTTTGCGATCTCGATGGGGACATGGACTTGTCGGAGTCCATTGTAAAATATCTCGTCCAGGATACTCTGACCCATTGCGATGAAGATTTGCAGCTCTTTAACCGGTTTGTTGATAAGGAACTGCTCAAACGTTTAAACATTGTCGTCGAACGGCCCTTCGAGCGTATTACCTATGGTGATGCCGTAGATATTCTTACAAAGTCCGGACAAAACTTTGAATTCCCTGTCGCCTATGGTGCCAATCTTCAATCCGAACATGAGCGATTTCTTACGGAAGTACATTTCAAATGTCCCGTCACGGTATACAATTATCCCAAGCAAATTAAACCCTTCTACATGCGCTTAAACGAAAATGAAGATACGGTTAGAGCAATGGATGTGCTTGTACCTGGGATTGGTGAAATAGTCGGAGGTAGCCAAAGGGAAGAAAGGTTGGACGTACTCTTAGATAATTTAAAAGACCATCAACTGGATCAGAATGAATACTGGTGGTATCTGGAATTGCGCAAATACGGGACCGTCCCACACAGTGGATTTGGCCTGGGGTTTGAGCGCATGCTTATGTTTTTAAGTGGTGTCCCTAATATCCGCGATGTTATCCCTTTCCCGCGCACCCCGGGTAGCGCGGATTTTTGAAATAAAGGGCGCAGCTGTCTTATCAGCGGAAAACGCGTTCCAAATCCCCAGCCGCCAAACGCTTTATCACATTTACTCATCATCGTTATCAAATAATCCCCTTGACAGTGAACAATTGTTTATCTATACAAATGACCACGATGGAAGACCTCACCATCAGACAACAGGAGATATTGGGTTATATCATCCTTCACATGCGAACCAATAATACTTGGCCGAGTTTCAGGGAAATTCAGTCACACTTTGGTTTTAAAAGCACCAATGCGGTCATGGGTCACTTGCGTGCTCTGGAGAAAAAAGGTTATATCAGCCGCGTCCCCGGCCAGGCGCGCACTTTCCGTATCACGATGGAATTTGAAGATGAGAAAAAGCCTGAAAATGCTATCGATATAATCGAACTACCCGTCTATGGCAATATCGCCGCCGGCTACCCGGATGGGGTGGAAGCTTCCGGTGAAATCGGTCGGCTCCAAGTCGATATAGAGACTGCGGGGCATCATCGCTCACGTCGCTGTTTCGCCCTTAAAGTACAAGGTGAAAGTATGGTCGATGCTGGAATCTACGATGGTGACACCGTCATCCTCGAACAACGACCACCTAAAAACAACGATATCGTCGCTGGGCTTATCGATGGAGAAACGACATTAAAGCGCTTTGTAAAAAAATCCGGTTGTGCCCCTTACCTTAAAGCAGAAAATAAACTATTCCCGGAGCTTTATCCCGTCGCCGAACTCATCATTCAGGGTGTTGCTAAAGCTGTCGTCCGTGACCTGTAGGCATTGTGTAATTCCCGGTTAGCCTTAGAAGGTGCTAACAACGAGTTTGATTATCGAATGCCGATACCTGTCGTCAATCTTTGTACAATTTGGAGATAGTGTGGATTAGAGAGTCAATTAGCGTGAGCAGACGCACCTTCGGCTGGAATAATCTGCTATTTTAAACTCTTATGATTGCATCGTGCTCATACGCATTTTTTGCACAAGTCTTCTCTCTATCCCGATTACCATAGCATCCAGTTTTCAGTTTATCGTTTTTCTCCCTCCCTCGCTTGACGCTAGGTATGTAAGTGTTTAGTATATTTAACTTTAACAGTTGTGCGACACCCTAAATCCAAAACTTTTGCATGTATTTAACGGCAAAAGAATTTAAGTTAATTGTCGTTTTACTCAGGACAATTATCCTGTCTTATTGCTGTCTTTTCTTACTGCTAAGCGCGGCAATCGCCGAGACAGAAGAAAGCATTGAGAATGCTGTCCCTTCCGAGCAATTGGCTCTGGCACTCAGCGCATTCGAAAAAGGTGATTACGCAAGGACTCAAGCTATCCTTCTCCCTTTAAGTTTTAAAAAAAATACAGAGGCCCTGACATGGCTGGGGTTAATGCATGAACTTGGACTCGGCGTTGACCTGGATGATATCCTCAGTGAACTCTATCTGCGTCAGGCGACCGTCCGCGGTGACGTCGCAGCCGCCCGTTATATGGCGTGGAAATTTTCTGACAGTGCGAAACCTATTGAAGAAAATGCCGTCGCTGCTCGCTATCGCGTTCTTGCTAAAAAAAATCTGGCTGCCAATCCGACAATTACCAAAAAGATTGGATGGATGACTACCGTAGCTGCAGAATTTTCTCAAAACTATGACCGCGTTTTAAATTGGAATAAAGAACAAGCGGCCTCCAACAATAAGACCGCTTATTATAACCTGGGAATGCTTCACTTTTTAGGGCGAAGTGTACCGTATAATCTTAAGAAAGCAGTATCCTGGTGGGAAAAAGCAGCTGAGCTCGACCACCCCTTAGCCCTGTGGCGCTTAGGTCTCTACTATGGAAAAAGCGTGTCGGGAAAACCAAATTTGAAGAAATCGATTGCTTATTACGAACGAGCGGCAGCGTTGGGTTACCGTCCCGCAGTCGAGCAATTAATTGATATTTTAGAAAGTGATGAAGGTTTTGAAGCGGAAACGGAAAAAGCCCTCCTTTGGAATCGACAGGCTGCTATACAGGGTGATGCCAATGCTCAAAGCAATTTGGGTTTTTGGTATGAATCGGGTATTAACATTGAACAGGATTTCAATCAGGCCATCCATTGGTACAGCTATGCGGCCGAGCAAAAGGATACCCGTGCCTTAACCTTATTAGGACGCGCTTATATATTGGGCCGCGGCGTTAAAACTGATTATGAAAAAGGCCGTAAATTGCTTACCGAGGCGAGTGAACAAGGCAGCTCACTCGCTAAATATTTACTCGGACATATCCATAAAAAAGGCCTGGGTGTAGAGGTCGACGAAAACCTGGCTTTAGCCTATTACCAGGAAGCAAGTGAGCTCGGTTACGCCCGGGCACAGCTTCTCGTCTCCGAATATTATTTCCTCGGACTTGCGATTGATCAGGATATCGAAAAAGCCCTGGAGCTACTACGAGCATCAGCGGCACAAAATTATCATCGTGCGGAGATGCGCCTCGCACATTGGTATTATAAAGGAATCGTTGTCGATCAGGATGATGAATTATTTTATTATTGGGTGATTAGATCAGCTGAGCATGGTTCCAGAGTGGGTGACGGTATATTGGCTGCCCTCGACGAAACGAAAGAGGATATGCACACTACCGTCGATAAATTCTGGAAACGTGCTAAATCATATAGCCACCGGAAGAATTATTTAAAACAGCAGCGCGAAGACTACGTAAGGGGGAGTATTAAATACAAACCACCTCGTCCGATCGATGTGACACAGCCCGAACTGCCAGGTTACATTATGGATAAAATTACTAAAGGACGTGTCCTCCTTAGATTACAGGTCAGTAAAAGAGGTTATGTCACTAGTATCGAAGTCGAAGAATCTACCCATAAGGAATTGGAAGAACCGACCTTGAAAGCAGTTAAACAATGGCGCTTTGCTCCCTCCCTAAGAGACGGAAAACCCGCCATGGGCCTCGTCCGTATCCCCATCGTTTATAATTGACACTGAAAGTGTCATTGCGAAGGAGGCGCAACCGACTGCGGCAATCCACTTCTTTTTCTTGAAATGTTTTAAGTGTCAGGTGTTAAGTTTTACGCTATCATACGTTAATTGGCATAAGCGGAGCATCTCCACTGTTCACTGGTTTCATCCCTTTTGACTTTTTGACTTCCCCCCAATCCTATTGACACATCCCTTTTGAATCCTAATTTCTGATCCCGTTATACGTGGTGGTTGTAGCTCAGTTGGTTAGAGCACCGGATTGTGATTCCGGGGGTCGCCGGTTCAAATCCGGTCAGCCACCCCACTTCGCTTAATCATATGATATTTTTATTTAGAGACTTATGATTTATACAATGCCGAGCTAAACCGCGTCTTCGACAACCAACATTTAGCTTAGACCTGTAGATGAATAAAATTTCGAAGTATAGCGGATTTCTTTTTCTTACGGGTTGTTCCTTTTTTGTATTTTTGTATTTTTGGAGTGATGTCTTAAAACCGGAGCTGGAGGAGGAGCCCATTCACTATAGCCCGGAAGCAATTGAATATACTCAAAAGTTAAGAGACGTTAGTTTCACCGAGGATGACCTTTTCAAAATACAACAGGATGTTGATTACAGTAAGGGCAAATCTGGTCCGTGGTATCCAAAATCCGAATCCCCCATCATTGCCGAGCTGGTAGAAGAGGGCAAACTGCCACCAGTGGCTGAGCGCGTGGGACACGAGCCATTAGTGCTTAAAGGGGTAGACAGTATCGGAAGATATGGTGGCACCTGGTTTCAAGTGGTAGGGTCACCACATGAGGCAGCTTACGTTGGGAGCTTCTTTGCCGGAGCTACGCTTGTTCGCTGGTCGCCGCTCGGTTACCCAATCGTCCCTCATGTGGCTAAGGGTTGGGATTCCAGTCCCGATAAGAGAGAATGGACATTTTACCTGCGCAGAGGCATGAAGTGGTCTGATGGTCACCCTTTTACTGCCGATGATATCCTATACTGGTGGGAAAAAGAAATAGCGCTTAAATTGAGTATTCCACCAGATTGGATGAAAATTGGGGGAAAGACAGGGGAAGTTTTAAAAGTCGATGATTACACTGTAAAATTTATTTTTTCTCAACCTTATGGAGCATTTTTAGAAGGTTTGGCTAAATATTTTGAATTTTCCTCGCCTCAACATTACCTGGAAAAATACCACCCGGTATTCGGTGATGACGCCCTTATCGAAGCGAACATGGAAGAAAGAAGGTTACCTTCGCGTAGGAGCCTGTATGCATCTTTGAAACTCTGGAACAACCCAGAACACCCGAGAATTTGGCCCTGGCTTTATCGCACTTTTAAAGCGAATCCACCCCAGGTGTTTGTCCGTAATCCCTTCTACTGGGCAGTTGATACTGAGGGCAATCAGCTCCCCTATGTGGACCAATTATTTACCGAGGCAAAAACCTATAAGCTTATACCTGTAACCGCGGCCAGTGGGGCCGTCACCTTTAAAATTTTTGGTAGTATGGATCTCTATTATACCCTGCTCATGTCACAACGTGAAATAAACAATTACGAAGTGTATCACTGGTTTCCAGCGTCCCGTTCACGCTACCTCATTCATCCAAATCTTAATTTATTGGTGGACCCTGACGATCCGGTTACCCAAATGAAACATGATCTCCTCAACAGCAAACGGTTCCGCCAGGCACTTTCCCTCGCCATCAATCGCCGCCAGATAATCGAAAATGTATATAATGGAGTGGGAGAACCCGCACAGTTGTCCCCGGGGAGGGAGTCTTATTTCCACCATGAAAAACTTTATAAAAGTTTTACCGAGTATTCACCCAACAAGGCTAACGCCTTACTCGACGAGCTCGGTCTAACACGGAGGGATTCCAAGGGATACCGTACATTTGTGGACGGTACGCGTATGGTCTGGAATTATAGCATTAAACAGGGAGAAGACGAAGGACCGACGGAGCTCATCATCGAAGACTGGAGCCGTATTGGCATTCGCGCCATCCAACGTCAGCCGCCGTCTGCTCTCTTTGGTATACAACTGACTTCGCGCAAAGTCGAATTTTGCATTTATCCCGGGGACGCAGAATACATTCCTATTATAGGGTCTACACGAATTGCTGGAATATCACGATATCAAGCCTATGGCTATGAGAATTGGTACAAGGGAGGGGGACTTTACGGAAATCCTGAAGCCACAGAGTTAGGCGGCATTGAACCACCGATAGATCACCCCATTCGACGGGCGATGGAGCTGGTCGATGATTCATACAGTGCAATTAATCGTGAAGAACAACGGTTAATTTTCAATAAGCTCTTCGACATCGCTGCAGAGAACGTCTGGTCAATTAATATAACCCCTTCACCACCGTTCCCGGTAGTGGTCAAAAACGGTTTTAAAAACGTTCCACACAATGCTGCATATAGTGGAGTCTTCCTTACGCCATCTAACGCGGGAATGGAAACCTACTACTTTGAGAAACCATATCATTCGACTGGAACCCTTGCGCAAATAAAAAAAGAATTGATAGAAATCACCCCTGCTACTTACGGATCCAGGCAGAATGATCCAACATCAAGCAGTTATGACCGCGTGGCATGGCTTATAAAAAAACTGTTTTTAGGTGTTGCCGTTTGCGGAATAATTATGATCGGGATACGGCATCCTTATATCGGCAGGCGACTCCTCATCATGGGTCCGACTCTTCTCATTATTTCGATAGTCTCTTTTGTTATCATTCAGCTGCCACCGGGAAATTATATCGATACAAAAATTATAGAATTACAGTTAAAAGGTGGTCAGGTAGACATCGATGAGATTGAAAAGCTGCGGGAGATCTTCCACCTCGACAAGCCCATTGCCAATCGTTATGCGCGCTGGCTGGGACTTAACTGGTTTACTTCCTTTGAAAAAAAAGACCAGGGTTTATTGCAGGGTCACTTGGGTTTATCGATGGAAAACCAGAGCACGGTCAATGAAGTGGTAGGCGATCGCATCCTTCTAACTTTGCTCATTTCGATGGGCACTATACTCTTTACCTGGGCAGTAGCCTTACCCATCGGAATATATTCAGCCGTTCGCCAATATACCTTGGGTGATTATGTATTTACTTTGATAGGTTTCATTGGAATGAGTATTCCCAGTTTTCTCCTCGCCTTGATCCTTCTTTATTGGAGCAGTAAGTATCTGGGCATTAATATTTCGGGTCTATATTCACCTGAATATTCAATCCAACCAGAATGGACTAAAGGTAAAATAATTGACCTCTTGCAGCACATCTGGGTACCCGTTGTCGTCCTCGGTGTCACGGGAACCGCGAGTATGATCCGGGTAATGCGAGGTAACCTGCTGGACGAGTTGAAAAAACCTTATGTCATTACCGCGATGGCCAAGGGGTTGCGCCCCTTTAAACTGTTGATGAAATATCCCGTGCGATTGGCGCTTAATCCATTTATTTCCAGTATCGGGGCAATTTTCCCTCAACTGGTCTCCGGGGGCGCAATCGTCGCGATGGTCCTCAGCCTTCCCACGGTAGGACCCTTAATGCTGGAAGCACTGATGAAGGAAGATATGTATTTAGCCGGTTCGATGCTCATGATTCTCAGCCTGCTCGGGGTCCTGGGCACCCTCATCAGTGACCTGCTCCTAATGTGGCTCGATCCCCGAATACGCATGGAAGGCGGAGTGCGCTGACTTGCGAAGGCGCATCAGCGCGTGTTAGGTTTTTTTGTTAAGTTAAGAAGGTACACGGTGGATACACGGTGGAAGATGTCGGGCTATACCCTCGGTACACCGTTCAAGGGTTCTTCACTGTTCACTGATTCCCCGACACCCAATTCACTCTCCTCTCCTGAAATGGCTGGGGTAGTGGTTAAATTTTCGCACCCAGTGCGGCAAGATTTTCAACCATACCTCGAATACGCGGTCGTTTACTATTGAGAAAATTCTGATGGGGTCGAAAAACTTTACTCCTGGAGTAAAAAATTGATGATGTATTATAAAGCGCATTGAGGTCACGATCGGTAGTTGGTTTAGCAGCAAACTTTAAGGCGATGATGCGGCGACCTTCCCAGCCGCCGAAGACGCTGTGAAAGAGGCATTGATTAAATAAAACAACGTCACCCGGATTTGACTCCAGTGGATAACAAGGAAGATCCTCTCCAAGTGCACCAAATGGCATCGATTGAGGATCCATTTCCTGGGCTCCCAGTTCCTGATGAAAAGGCATCTGATGTGAACCCGGAATAATGCGCAGGCATCCGGTATTTTTCGTGACCGGGTCAAGATAGAGCATAATTTTCAGGCGGCGATAACTTACATCTTCTTCTTCCTCTTTTCGCCAGCATTTACGGTCCGAATGCCATTTATGGACTGCTCTTTTCGTAACATTCCCTTCAGATCCAAACCAGATAGAATCGGGTCCAAGCAATTGTTCAACGGGTTGAAATATTCGGTCATCCTCCACCAGGTCGATTAATACGGGACTCGTTAATTCATGTGTATACCATCATCACCTACAGCCTCATTGCGACGATACTTCTCCCATAGTTTTTCTGCTTCGCGTGTAATCTTTTCCATCTTCAGTGAGGAGAAAATCTACCGCAAAAAAAGAAAACCAAAGGTTTCAAAGTGTGCTATTTGTTCTGGAGTCAACATATAGTATTTTTCAAGCAGCTACTCAGAGATAATTGAAAATAATGAGTTACTCGATGGTCAGTTCTTCGACAGTAACAGTGATAGAATCTCCATCCTCATTAGCAAAAGTAGCGCCAATGCTCTGCGTCGGTTGAGGAGTGTTATCCGACTTGAAGTTATTCTGGGTGATCAAGGTCTCAAACCCTGTTGTCGTTGAACCACTCTCCGCGACGACGACCGCGGCTCCATTCGTCTGCAGTAAGTCTCCACCGGTGATCCTCAACCCGGGGTTGCCCGCAGGTACCGTGAAGGAACCTTCTCCGAACAGGAGGTGCGGCACCGCGTCACCATCGGCATCGATGTCTCCCACCGTTAAGCGTACCGCGATCGGCACTCCGCGCGCATCCACACCCACTCTTCCGGTGCTTCCACTGAAGACGGTGTTTGAAAGCTGCACCCCTCCCAGTCCCGTGGAATTAACGACTTCTACGAGGGTGACGTCCGCCTGGGCGTCATAGACCTGTCCCTCTGGAAAGAGAGCCTGGTTAAAGGCGTTGATCCTGCCCACGGTGAAGATGCTGAAGAAGGTATTGGCGTCTGCTCCATCAATGACCACGCTCGGTTTGCCCGTCACGTACTCTACGGCCTGGTTGTAGCGTGGGGGAATGGCCGGGGGGAGGAAGGTGGCAGGATCCAGGGTTACGGTAAAGGTCCCTGTGCCTGAGAATTCTACCTGTACGATGTCCTCGTTTTCGTCCATGAAGGAGACGCGGGTGATCTGTCCCGGCTTGGCCTGGAGTTGAACGGACTCCCCGGTGAGTAAAATCTGATCGAAGACATTACCGTTGGCATGCTGAATGTTTTCACCGGCGATATCGCCCGAGCCGTCGAGGACGAGGGGCACAGTGGGAGCAGCAACGGTAATAACCGCGGTTTCGCTGTCAGCATTACCTCCGGCGTTCGTTACCTGCACCCAGTAGTTCGTGCTCACGGTGAGAGCACCGGTGGTCAAGGTGCTGCCGGTGGCGCCGGCGACAGGGGCAGCGGTGTCACCACTGTTGCCGGTGTACCACTGGTAAATAAGATCATCACCGCTGGCCGCGACCGATAGAACGACAGCTGTACCGGACTGCACTTCCTGGCTCACAGGTTGGGTGATGATGGTGGGACCGGCTACAGGGGGTGGCCCCTCAGAACCACTTCCGGGAGCACCGACCGGGGTAAATCCGAAATCATCAATAACATTGTGCAGCACATTCCCTTGAAAAGAGACTTCATCCAAATTGAGATAATGAATCTTTCCAATCCCTTCAGGTGCCCCTAACTCCGCAGCATTAAAAGATAGAAAATCAAAGGGTGCTTCTAAAAAGTGACTTATATTTAGTGGTATATCTTTGGTTGAAGTGAGCAAGGTATCATTAGTGTCGAAAATCTGAAATTCTCCATCTTCCTCAAGGAATACAGCGGCGTAAAATTCTACTTTAGCGACAGGGGTCTCGAAAGTAATAACTCCTATACCATCGCCAAAAAAAGACTTGTCCTCAACTCTCCAAGCACCGGGGGTAAAAGCAACATTATCCTGATCGGGACCGTCAGGAATAGTATGATTAAAAAACGTTCCGCCTGAGTTGGACGCGATGCCACCAGTAAAAGTGGCCGTGTACGGTGACTCACCGATAGTGAAAATTAATCTTGAATCGGCAGTTCTACTTCCTGGTGTTCGAAAAACAGGGCTGCTCACAATATCCGCAAAATCTTCAAAAACGGTATTGTTAGGGGGACCCACAACATAAGTAAAACCAAGATCATCGATGGCCGCTCGGCCATTTACGTTGATAATTTTAATTTCCAGGACACCATTCGAAAAGTTAAGGTCTGCATCATCATTAATATCGCCGCTGAAACCAATAAAACTTTGAAGGGGTGGGGTGGCGCCAGGACTGATGTTTGCTGGCAACCCCTCTATGGTCCCACCTTGCCTTAAAAAAAATCGATTTCTATCTCTAAGCTCCATACGGCCGCCACCGGTTGATTCGGCAGCATAAAACTGGAGTAAATTGGCGCCTCTTTCTAATATTATTTTCCCTTCTTGACCCGCTTCAAGAACCAATGCTTTGGCTCCCGAATGCGCTAGTGCTGGGTCATCTACTGTCTCCAGGGTAAAGCCAATAACCCGGATGGTGAATGGTGCAACGCCCAGAGTGAAATCCGTCCCAGTGGCTGTTTCATCTTCAAAATCGAAGAAAGTTTCGAGGTCTTGAGGCAGGGCTGACAGGTGCACCGGTAAATAGAGAAAAATAATGAGAATCGGGATTATTTTTATAGGTTTTCTTTTCATGTTGTTATAACGATTAGAGCGTTTCCATAATTAGCGGTGAGAACTTCGCAATATCGGAGCAATTCTTCACCAGGTTGGTTAGTTATCTGGCTTAACCATTATTTAATTATAGGCGAAGGCTATGGGTGGATTTAAAGAATGCCGTATATATTTTACAGTAAGACTTAGATAAATCGGCTGAAAATATTTGGCAATCAAATTTCCTGCTCAATCACCACTTCTTCCACAGCATACCATTCTCGCGCTGACGAGTGATGAGAGCTTTTTGATGAGCTGAGAGATACACAGGATACCCCTTGAAGGATTACTCAATCGTCAACTCTTCAACGGCAACCTCGATCGCATCTCCGTCCTCGTTGGAGAAGGTAGCGTCAATGCTCAGGGTCGGCTGAGGTGTGTTGTCCGATTTAAAATTGTTCTGTGTGATCAGGGTATCGAATCCTGTCGTTGTCGATCCACTCTCCGCGACTACGACCGCGGCTCCATTTGTCTGCAGTAAGTCTCCACCGGTGATGCGTAACCCGGGATTGCCCGCGGGTACCGTGAAGGAACCTGAGCCAAACAATAGGTGAGGTACCGCATCGCCACTGGCATCGATATCGCCAATCGTTAAGCGTACCGCGATCGACACTCCGCGCGCATCCACACCCACTCTTCCGGTGCTTCCACTGAAGACGGTGTTTGAAAGCTGCACCCCTCCCAGTCCCGTGGAATTAACGACTTCCACGAGGCTTACGTCCGCTTGGGCGTCATAGACCTGTCCTTCGGGAAAGAGGGCCTGGTTAAACGCGTTGATCCTCCCCACGGTGAAGATACTGAAGAAGGTATTGGCGTCCGCACCGTCGATGACCACGCTCGGTTTGCCCGTCACATACTCTACGGCCTGGTTGTAGCGTGGGGGGACAGCTGGCGACAGGTAGGTGGCCGGGTCCAGGGTTACGGTAAAGGTACCATTACCTGAAAATTCTACCTGCACAATATCCTCGGTTTCGTCCATGAAGGAGACGCGGGTGATCTGTCCCGGTTTGGCCTGGAGTTGAACGGACTCTCCGGTGAGTAAAATCTGGTCGAAGACATTACCGTTGGCATGCTGAATGTTTTCGCCGGCGATATCGCCCGAGCCGTCGAGGACGAGGGGCACTGAGGGCGCTGCCACGGTGATGACCGCGGTATCGCTATCCGCACTACCGCCGGCGTTTGTAACCTGTGCCCAGTAGTTTGTGCTCGTGGTGAGCGCCCCGGTAGTTAGCGTGACGCCTGTGGCTCCGGCAACGGGGTTCGACGTGTCACCGCTGTTGCCGGTGTACCACTGGTAAGTAAGATCGTCGCCGCTGGCGGCAACGGACAAGCTCGCGGAAGCACCGGATGCGACTTCCTGGCTCGCGGGCTGGGTGGTAATAGAAGGGCCTTGTGCGGGTGGTGGTTCGCCGCCGCCTTCGAACCCCGGGGTTCCAATAGGGGTAAAACCGAAGTCGGCGATACCAGTTAGGCTGAACGATGGATTTACATTCTCTTTATCGTTTAAGGTCATTTTGGCAATGCCGCCCACGGCTCCCAATTCACTGGCAATCAATTTATAATTAAGAGGAAGGGTTTCTTCTCGTATGTCCGCCGGGAAATTTTCGAGCGTAATGAGCAAGTTATCTTCTGTGTCAAATACCTCAATAGTACCGTCACTTTGGCCTTGTGTTGCTGTGTTAAATACCGCTGTGGCATAAAATTGAACTCGCGCTGCCGGGGTTTCGAAAATGATCGTTGAGGTTTCACCATTTAACACTCTCCAGAGGTTGCATGTTCGGCGTTGATTTCCCAATTCACCTACTCTTACAAAGCCATCAGTAAACGTGGCGGCAAAAGGAGATGATCCAACCGTAATCTCTTGTTCTGCTTCGTTGAATTCACAAAATGTGGTATACACGGTATTATTCCTTGGCTCATCTGAAGGGGTAAAACCAAGATCATCGATGACTAATTTTCCAGTGACATTAAAGAACTTAATTTCAGCTATACCATCATAGTAGGCGACGAAGCCGAGATCCCGAAAATCTTCTCTGACAGCGACGAACCGTTGCACAGAAGGATTGCTATCAGGGCTGATACTGGTCGGTAAGCCAGTTACTACATACTGTGGTAATAAGGATATAAAATCTTCATTTAAGATTAATTGCCAACCTCGGGCCTCGATCTTACCCGCGCCCGTGTTTTCGGCCACGTAGAATTCGATTTCATCAATCCCCCTTTCATACACAATCTTCCCTTCCTCACCGGGACCGAGGGTTATCGCTTTTGTTCCGGAGTGTAAGAGCGCCGGATCTTCCAGCGTTTCCACCGTGAATCCGACTATCTTGACCCTATTGGGTTCCTCCCCAATGAAAAATTCACCTTCACCGCTTATGTCCTCGAAATCTGTGAACACTTCCAGATCTTGAGGAAGGGCCGACAGGTGCACCGGTAAATAGAGAAAAAGAATCAGTATCGGGATTATTTTTATAGGGTTTCTTCTCATGCTGTTATAAAGATTGCTGCGATGCCAAATATCAGCGCAAGGACTATACGCTTATTGGGTATTTTTTTGGCGGGTTGGTTAATAAACTAACCTAACTATTATAAAATAAAAGGCGAAGCTATAGGCAATTTATAAAATTGCGTATAAATTAATTACGGTCAATGACTGATTGTACGTCCTGGTGGCTGAGGAAGGCATCGACATCCTGACAGCCATATTCGATTTTGGCATGCGCCAACCGTTCCTCTCTGAGGTCGCAAACTGCAATCAGATCACATTCTTTCAAACAGGGGGCATGCAGATCTTCTACAATTTTTCCCCAGCCAATAAACCATGCACCCATAGCATAATGTCACCTCCTTGGTGATAGATTGAATTCCTATACAGTTATATTGATTACTCTATTATACGTTAACGGCTGCGGACACATCCATCACATAAACCTGCCGCGTCCCCTCATGAATCGAATCAAAGCAAACCTGCGTCTCATCCCGACTCCAGCGGGGATGCAGATCACAGCGGATTTCGCCTCTAAATGGCGGAGGAGCTAGAAAACGCCCCAGAACGACCAGGCGCTCTTCGAGCATGTGCCACAGCAATAAGGTTTGGCGATTCTCTTTGTCCGGGGATTCATCCGTCAGAAGCCAGGTGCCATCTCGGGTGAAGCTACAGTGGCCATTTTTGGTCAGGATATCAGGTCGAACCATCTGATATTCGCCGCTGCTGTCGTTGATCAAGTAATAGTGGTACCCCTCCGGCATCATGACCCAGCCAAAAAGCATCTCTGAGGTTTGCCAATCGAAGTGGGAGGCACACAAGTCTGTCAGCACGCGCAGATCGCCGCCCTCCAGGCTGGCTGACATAAGGATGGTGTGCTTGATCTCAATCCCTGGCTCATTCCAGCGCACGACAAAGGCAACCCGAGTGTCGTCTCGATTGATAACGGTGTGATTGAACCATAATTTATGGCTCTGGACTTCAGAATTGTCACTGAAGAAGGCCCGCACAGCTTCGTATGAGACCAATACTTTGGTCTGGCCGGTTTCCGTATCCATCAGATAAATCCCATCGTCGGTGGGGTGGTTCTGATCGGCAAAGGGGTCAGGCAAGCCGGCGTAACCGACCACCGGGCGCAGCGACTTGAGTCGAGCATAGTTGAGACTCAGTGCCTGGCGGCCATCACGGCTCAACGCACTAATGGGATAGGGAAGAATGCGTTTCTCACCCGAATGAATGTCGAGTACCACGCTGACAAACCGATCATCCTGCAGGGCATTATAGGTGATCAGGCGATCCGGTGCGGTGGGCAGCCAATGTAACATACAGCCTTGCTGCAAATTCCAGGCTTGGGTTTCCGCCAGCGGTTCGAATTTGCCCGATGATAGTTCTACCAAACCAACCACGGCCGTGTCCCCTGCGCCCGGTGGCCGGTCGTGGAAATCCGACTCCAAACAGAGGACGTACTGACCTGTGGCATCCCAAGGACAGATACCATAGTAGCCAAAGAAGTGGTGTTTGGGACCTTGGGTGATTGCTTTGGCGACGAAGTGCTGTTCTGTTGTGTTCATGTTGCTCCTTGAATATGGAACAGCTGCCTGGTTACGACTTCACTACAGCGCTCTATCATAATTATCAAATAGGAAAGGGATCAGGTTGCGCTTGAAAAATGAATCCTTAACCCTCTTTACTTAACACTTAAAACCTAACACCTAACACTGATCGATAGATCACTCAATCGTTAACTCTTCAACGGCAACCTCGATCGCATCTCCGTCCTCGTTGGAGAAGGTAGCGTCAATGCTCAGGGTCGGCTGAGGTGTGTTGTCCGATTTAAAATTGTTCTGTGTGATCAAGGTATCGAATCCTGTCGTTGTCGATCCACTCTCCGCGACTACGACCGCGGCTCCATTTGTCTGCAGTAAATCTCCACCGGTGATGCGTAACCCGGGGTTGCCCGCGGGTACCGTGAAGGAACCTGAGCCAAACAATATGTGAGGTACCGCATCGCCACTGGCATCGATATCGCCAATCGTTAAGCGTACCGCGATCGACACTCCGCGCGCATCCACACCCACTCTTCCGGTGCTTCCACTGAAGACGGTGTTTGAAAGCTGCACCCCTCCCAGACCCGTGGAATTAACGACTTCCACGAGGCTTACGTCCGCTTGGGCGTCATAGACCTGTCCTTCGGGGAAGAGGGCCTGGTTAAACGCGTTGATCCTCCCCACGGTGAAGATACTGAAGAAGGTATTGGCGTCCGCACCGTCGATGACCACGCTCGGTTTGCCCGTCACATACTCTACGGCCTGGTTGTAGCGTGGGGGGACAGCTGGCGGCAGGTAGGTGGCCGGGTCCAGGGTTACGGTAAAGGTCCCATTACCTGAAAATTCTACCTGCACAATATCCTCGGTTTCGTCCATGAAGGAGACGCGGGTGATCTGTCCCGGTTTGGCCTGGAGTTGAACGGACTCTCCGGTGAGTAAAATCTGATCGAAGACATTACCGTTGGCATGCTGAATGTTTTCGCCGGCGATATCGCCCGAGCCGTCGAGGACAAGGGGCACAGAGGGAGCCGCCACGGTGATGACCGCGGTTTCACTATCCGCGGTGCCGCCCGCGTTAGTAATCTGCACCCAGAAGCTTGTGCTTGCAGTGAGCGCGCCCGTTTCTAAAGTCCCGGCGGTCGCGCCGGCGACGGGGCTGGCTGTGTCACCGCTGTTGCCGGTATACCATTGATAAGTGAGATCGTCACCGCTGGCGGCAACGGACAAGCTCGCCGAAGCACCAGAGGCGACTTCCTGACTCGCTGGTTGGGTGGTGATCGAAGGAGCATCCGCGGGCGGGGGACCCTCGGAGCCAGTGCCCGGGGCACCGATCGGAGTAAATCCAAAATCATCGACCGTAGTACGACTGAAAGCAGCGCTAACATTGGGATCATCCTTCATCACCAGCCTGCTAATGCCGCCGGGGGCTCCTAATTCATCCGCATTGATCGTTAAAAAAGCGGGTTTGAACTCAGCTTGAATACTTCCTTCTAAATCTGAAAAGGTTGCCAGTAAGTTATCGTTCGTATCATAGACTTCAATTGCGCCGTTGGGATCGGTACTGCCAGCACCCACGGTGGTAGCTCCGAATAAATCTATTTCATAGGCTGGAGTTTCAAAGGTAATCGTTGCCTCCCCTCCATTAAATATTCCATAAGAATGACGATACGAGCGTACATAAACGAGATTGCCTGAAAACCGGACGATAACCATTCCTCCCTCAAAGGTTGCAGTATTGGGCGGAGTCCCCAGGACCAATGACTCTGTCCCTACACCAATATCGTCAAAATTTTCGAAAACAGTGTTGTTTGATGGAAATTCGGTCAGTGTAAATCCCAGGTCGTCGAGGACGAATTTTCCTGCTACATTAAAAAATTTCACTTCCTGCATACCGCTGAGAAAATTAAAATCGGTAGTATCCTGAAAAAACCCGCTGTCGGCGATAAAACTGTATAAGGGGGGATTGGCGCCAGGGCTGATATTTGTCGGGAAACCATCGATCACACCTCCTCCGCCGATGACGACGTTAATTGCAACGTCATCTAGCCCGAGTTCCGGTTGCAGTTCTCCCCTTATCTCCATTTTACCTGCGCCCGTGTTCTCGCCCGCATAAAATTCTAGAAATTGAATTCCTCTTGACGAAGTAATTCTCCCCTCCTGTCCCGGTCCCAGGGTTAAAGCCTTTGTCCCTGAATGTAATTGAGCAGGATCCTCTAATGTTTCCACCGTGAAACCTGTTATAGTAACCGTGTTTGGCTCCTGCCCAATGACAATCGTGCCTTCACCACTAACGTTTTCGAAATCAGTGAACACCTCCAGATCTTGTGGAAGGGCATAGAGCTGTGCCGGTAAATAAAGAAAAATAATCGAAATTATTTTTATAAGGTGATTTTTCATGACGTTATAACGATTAGAATGATGGCAAAGATTAGGCGAGAAAAATGTGCTTTCGAAGTATGTCAGCACTTCGCATCAGTAATAGCCAAGACCACTTCAGGGCAATAGGTTCGACCTACCGTGATGGGATTGCACTATATATACGCTTAAAGATTACCGCTTATTTTCATCACCAGTTGAAAAGGTGGGGGCCAAAATCTGCCTCGTAATAGGGAGATACCATACGGCCAGGTGGCACTACCGCGTCAATACTCCTTCGGTCATCATCAGTAATAGCCAGATCAAGTGCTTTCAAGTTGTCTTCGAGCTGCTCCATAGTTCGGGGTCCGATAATAGGACTGGTCACACCCGGTTGCTGCAAGCACCACGCGAGTGATAATTGTGAGAGAGGACAAGCTTTCATTTCGGCGATCGGTTTAATCGCCTCCGTGGCTACAAATGCCGCGTCGGTAAGTCTTTGGCTCCATAAAGGCTTCGCCTCATTATATCGGGCGACACCCGGCGATTTCCACTCTTTGGAATATTTGCCCGTGAGTATGCCACCTGCCAGGGGGCTCCAGGGAATGACGGCCACTCCATAAGTCTGGGCCATGGGTATGAGTTCACGCTCAATGCGTCGATCCAGTATATTATAGGGGGGCTGCTCAGAGACAAACCGGTTTAATCCCAGTTCTTTTGCCACCCACAGCGATTCTGTAAACTGCCACGCCGCAAAAGTACTTGCGCCAATATAGCGGACCTTACCCGCATGAATGAGATCATCTAAAGCGCGCAGGGTTTCATCGATAGGCGTGTCCGGCTGTGGCCGGTGGATTTGGTAAAGATCAATATAGTCGGTCTGCAGGCGGCGAAGGCTGGCATCGCACTGTTCTATGATATGGCGACGCGAGTTACCCTGGGCATTGGGGTCGTCGTCAGCCATAGTGCCGTGAACCTTAGTGGATAGAAAAATACGGTTGCGCTTTCCGTTACGTTTGAGCGCTTCACCCGTCACCTCCTCACTGCGCCCCCTATTGTAAACATTAGCTACATCCAAAAAGTTTATTCCCGCATCGATTGCCCGATCTATTATCGAGTATGAATCCTTGGGATTTGTTTTCCCTCCAAACATCATGCACCCGAGACAGAGCGGACTGACCTTGACCCCCGTTCGTCCGAAATTTCGATAATCCATCTTCGTTTCCTATCAGATAAGAAATCGCTTTTGGGCCGGTACAGACACGCGCCCTTTGAGCCGACCTGAAACAGCGGTTTCATGGTGATTCATTGCGAGACCATGCCTGAACTGCCCCGAGAAGACGAGAACAATGTGAGATTTACATTAGTATTCAATTCTCTTCGAGCTGCTTTCACGCCGGATCAATCCGACCTTCATCCGCAGCTTCGTCACAGCTTACGACGAACGATTTCTTCTCTTCGGAAGATCTCACAATAGCTTCAGCGACGGCGACGTACCTGCGGCTCTGCTCGGGTTTGACAATGAGGGGCTCTTCTCCCCGGATGGCGGCAAATACATTCTGATAAAACGGCCGGCTCTGTATAGGAAAGGGAGGAGACTCCGGAACTTTCTCTTTTTGTGCCTTTTCTCCGTCCCCTCTCAGGTGCCACCAGAAAGTCTCCGAATCAGCTGTCGTAACCATGAGGTCGCCCTTTTCAAAGGATATGTGGAACCGTTTCGCGCCTTTCAATCGCGTCGCCTTGCTCAACTCTATAAGCGCCGTCGAACCATCCGAAAAGGTAAGGAAGGCATTGAAGTAGTCGTCTTCAGCCAGGATCGATTTCACCACGCCGGACACGAAGATAGGACCCTGAGGAGCCAGCGTCAGCATCTGGTCCAGCAGGTGTGGCCCAAACGACATGAACGGGCCTTTTCCGGTGAGTTTGCTGCTCCCCGCCCATGTCTTCTTCCAGGGACCGCCGAGTGCTCTGGATTGGAAGAAAATGGGGTTCCCAAACCTCCCTTCGTCAATAAATTCCCGAATCATAAGATAATAGGGATCCCATCGGCGGTTCTGATGGGTTGTTACGATCAGCTCTTTCTTCCTCGCTGTTCGCAGTATATTCTCTGCTTCCGCAAGCCCGAACGCCATCGGTTTTTCACTGATGGCGTGCTTCCCGGCTTCCAAGGAGCGGAGCGTTGTCGGTCCGTGCAGGAAATTGGGCAGCGCAACCAGCACCAAATGAATATCCGGATCCTCGAGAAAAGCGTCGATGTCCTTATATCCCTTGCATCCGTAGACCTCCTTCGCATGCGACAATCGCTCTTCTCGCTCGTCGCAAACAGCGACAAATTCGCATTCTTCCATCCCCGCCAGACACGGGCCATGCAATATTTCCGAGATCGCACCCCAGCCAACTATTCCTACTCCAATTCCCATTGTTTTTCCTCGAGTTTCAGGTTCTGCACATGCATAACATATCATCTCGGCAATTGCCCCTAAGACAAGCCAAAGAAGATCGTTTTCGTTAGACCGACAATTCGACATTCATAGCGGAAAGCGGGGGCTTTTTGATGGCTTTTTGACAAACTCTGATCTATAAAGAGAAAAATATTACCGAAGAACTATGCTTCAATCCTAATCCTCTCTCACGCCGATATGTTATCAGAACTTGAAGTAGGACAGTTCCACGCCTTTGGCTTTGTGGTGTTAAAAAATTGCTTGAGCGTGGATGAGTTTGAACAGGTAGAAAAGGCCTATACGCGGTTAATCGCAACTGGTCCGCTATACACTCGCTTCTCTGAAATCGGCACACACAAAACAGAGACATTCGTTTTTGAGGACGAGATCCTGGCCAATTTGATCGAACACCCTAAAGTGATGGAAGCGATGTGCGAAATCTGGGGGACTGAATGTCTCTATATTGGAGGGTCAAGCATGTTGGAGAACAGAGATTTTACGCCTTGGCATTGTGATGGCAAACCCGCTCATGATAACGTAACTCTTAAAATGGCACTCTACCTGGATGAGCAGGATAGAGATAGGGGATCTTTAAATGTTATTCCCGGTAGCCATCACCCGGAATTTTCAGCTTCCCTTTTCCAGACATGTGGTTACTGGGAAAATGGAAACCGTCCGCGCCTGCATCTCGATCCGGATAAAATTCCTGGGGCAATTTCCGTGCACACAAAACCACGAGACATTATTTTGTGGAACAACCACCTCTGGCACTCTGCCTTTAAACGAAAAGACGGTCTCCCGCGAAGGACGCTCTTTAACACATACATGCCGGATCCCGGAAATGACCTGCTCAAGACATTTGAATTGAGAAATACGGTAAAACAACATAGGCAACACTTAAGCGAGGATTGGCCGTACTTGTATAGTGAACAGATGATACGAAATGCCAGCCCCGCGCGAAATAAAATGATCGCGCGACTTGAGGAACTGGGCGTAGAAAATGTCCGCAAGTAATTTTAAAAACTTAAGTGTTGGTTACCGACCTCAATGCCTACTCTCATGTGAGCTGATTTAAAGGGTGGGCATTCACACAGTGTGCGACTTCAATTCCTAGGAGCTTCCCGCTACAACTGAGCGTCTCTAGCTAAACCAAGAGCCCCGGATTGTGGTTCCGGGCGTCGCCGGTTCGAATCCGGTCAGCCACCCCAACCGGATATTTTCCCACGCAATATTAGATTTGCCCCGGCTAGACTCCTTTTGCTAACTTAGCTTCTTGCCGCGGCCCAATACAACGCCCATACCATTGAGGTGCTACCATGAAAATCCCCCCATCCGATCTCTTCGCCCCCCTAGTGCTCGACGCGGCCTTCAACACCGACCGCGACCAACTCGACGGCAGCCTGACACCCCTTAAGGATACCGGCAAGGCCTTCGGCGCCCAGGACTTCCTCGGCATCCCTTTCATTTTAGGCCAGCAAGGCGCGGACAACGTTGTGCTGCTTGATAAAGATCCGGTCACCCTGGACGCGGGCAGCGCCCAGGCCAGCTACATCCTCTTCCTGCACCGGGTAGAGGACCGTCCTACCAAGTACCAGGAAGGCTTTGCCGAAGGCGCCCAGGACGGCAACCAGTTGGGTGACCACGTGGCCGACTACGCCCTCCACTACCAAAACGGCGAAACCGCCAGCGTGCCAATGCTGCGCCGCTTTACCATTCAGCAAAGCCACATCGGCTGGGGCGCCAGCGCCTTTGCCGCCATGCCCGCCATGAAGCCGGTAGTTTTCCTGACCAACACCGAAAACAATAGGCTGGGCAACAAAGGCCATGATTACGGCCGCGGCGAAACCCGCCACGGCTCGCCGCGCGACAGCATGGGCGAAAAACTGTGGATCTACGCCCTGCCCAACCCGCACCCAGACCAGCCCATTGCCCAAATCACCTGCACGCCGCAAACCGAGCGCGCCCTGATCTACGCCGTCACCCTGACCCAACTAGATGAACACCCCTTACGCCCCGGCGTGCGCCGCAAGATGCGCCTGACCCTGCCCGAAGGGGTGGAGCTAAACGGCATCTACGAACTCGACGACATCGACATCGACCTGGGCACCGTCATCTCCTCCCGCGCTGTCCTCGACTACGACCCCCAAGCCTGGGCAAGCAACGCTGCCGACGTGCAGCCCACCCGCCTGGAGCGCGAAGTGGTCATCGACTACTCGGCCCACCCCAAGGCCAAACTCTATATCGCCACCGGCGACGCCGACTACCAGGTCTACGATCTACCCGGTTCTAACGGCGCCATGGAGGTGGCTCCGGCGCACCGCCCGGTCATCCTGAAAATCGTCGACAAAGCCAGCGGCCAACCCGTCGCCGCACGCCTCCACCTGCACGGTCAGAGCGGCGAATACTTGCCGCCCAAGGGCTACCACCGCAAGGTCAACGCCAACTGGTTTGAAGACAACTACGGCGAGTTTATCGCCGGCCAGAACCAGTACTGCTACGTCCCTGGCGAATGCGTCGCCGACCTACCGCTGGGCGAGGTCTTTATCCATATCAGCCGCGGCTACGAGATCCAGCCCATCCGCAGCAGCTTCACCGTCACCCCCGACACCGACGAACTCACCTTTGAACTGGAACATGTGCTGGATTGGCGCAGCCGGGGCTGGGTTACCGCCGACACTCACGTCCACTTTTTGTCGCCGACCACCGCCCGCCTGGAAGGCGAGGGCGAAGGCGTCAACGTCGTCAACCTGCTGGCTAGCCAGTGGGGCGAAATGTTCAGCAACGTGTCCGACTTTGACGGCCAGACCACCATCGGCGCCAAAGAACTGGGCGGCAACGGCGAATTCCTGGTGCGTGTCGGCACGGAAAACCGCATGCAGGTGCTGGGCCACATTTCCCTATTGGGCTATTCCGGCGCCATGATCCACCCGTTGTGCACCGGCGGCCCCTCCGAATCGGCCGTAGGCGACCCGCAGGAACTGACCATGGCCGAATGGGCCGAACAGTGCATCAGGCAGAACGGTCTGGTGGTCATGCCACACGCCCCCAACCCCCACAGTGCGAACGCGCCGCCGATATCATCCTGGGCCTGGTCCACGCCGTCGAAATGATGACCTTCAACCCGCTCTACAACCAGCTCAACCCCTACGGCCTGGCCGACTGGTACCGCTACTTGAACCTGGGCTACCACGTGCCGGTCTGCGGCGGCTCCGATAAAATGGCGGCGGACGCTCAACTGGGCGGCGTGCGCACCTACGCCAACCTCAACGGCCACGAGCTCACTTACGACAACTGGATGGACGCGGTGAAAGCCGGCAACACCTTTGTCACCGTCGGCCCGCTGGCATCTATTGAAGTGGAAGGTCAGGCGCCGGGCAGCCGCATCGACCTGCCCGGATCCGGCGGCCACGTCGCCGTTTCCTGGAAGGTCGAATCGGTCGGCGTACCCATCGACCAGGTAGAAATCATCGTCGGCGGATTGGCCGTCGAGCAGACCAATTTTGACAAGGCGCTGGAAGCCGAAGGCAGCGCCCAGGTCAAGATCGATTCGTCCATCTGGGTGGCCCTGCGTGTGCGCGGCTCGTATAAGGGCGAGCACGGCGAAATCGCCGCCCACACCAGCGCCGTCCAGGTCGTCGTCGAAGACAAACCGCTGTTCTCCAAACAAGACGCCATGACCGTGCTGGAACAGATCGAAGGCGCCATCGCCTACGTCGACACCCTGGCCCCCCGGCCCGAAGCCCTGCGCTACAAGCAATTACGCGCCACCCTTGAAGCGGCTCACAACCGCCTGCACCAGCGCATGCACAAGCACGGCGTCTTCCACGAACATACGCCTCTGCACGATCACGGGCATTCACACGAACATTAATCACCGCTGACTATCAGACCATCCCACAATCGAGGAATCCAAAATGTCCGAACTCACCAACGCGGATGGATTACCCGTAGTCGAACTGACCCACGAGCAAAAATACATCTTCGACACCCGCAGCTGGCTCTGTATCCCCGGTGTGCTAGACAAGAGCGAAATCTCGCCTTCTCGGGGCAGTTCGGGCATGGTCTCGCAATGAATCTCCATGAAACCGCTGTTTCAGGTCGGCCTCAACGGGCACGTGTCTCTACCGGCCGAAAAACGATTTTTTATCTGAAATCTGAATAACTGACAGGGTGCAATTATTGTAACCATGAAGAAGTTCGACATACCCCAACTCGAAGGGATCTTCTCTGAGCCGTGGTCGTGGAAGAAGCTCACCGGCTTGGTCGGCGTGTTCGGTCCGGCGGCCATCGTTGCGTCCGTGGCAATCGGTGCGGGTGAGACAATAGTCGTCGTTCGAGCCGGTGCCTGGGCAGGTTATGATCTGTTGTGGCTCGTATTGATCAGCTGCCTCGTCAAGGGAATCTTCGTCCTCTACTTGATCGGCCGCTACACCGCGGTCAGCGGCGAGTTTATCGGATACCGGATAGTGAAATTCCCGGGACCGCGTGGTTGGGTGCTCATCCTCATTCTATTGATGGAACTCATTGCCGCGCCCATGGGATGGGTGGCCATTGCGAAACCGTGCGGGGATCTGTTTCACTACGTCCTGCCATTCCCCGACACGTTTTCGGAACCCGTGTGGGAGAATCTCATCTCCACCTTCTTCATCGCGCTCGCGCTGGGACTCGGTATCAGCCTCTCGTACGAGAAGGTGGAAAAGCAACAGCTTTTGATCTGTGGGATTCTGGTGAGTGGCACCATCATAGGAACCCTCTTGGTCCGGCCTGATTTCTTTCAAGCACTCGTCGGCACGTTCAGCTTCGGCTATATTCCGGAGTTTCCCCCGTGGGCCCCGGATGACGCCGTCAAGCACCGCATGCTGACGATGGCGACGACATTCGGATACGTCGGTGGCTCGGTGATGGCGTACGTCGTCTACGCCCACTGGGTCGGTATGCACAAGTGGGGCCTCAACAGCCACAAGGACATCGACGCTATTCGTAGCCACGCCCTGACGCGAGAGCGTATCGACTATCTTCCCGAAGATCCCGAGTCAGTCGACCGCCTGCGGCGGCTATGCTCACCGCTCCATTGGGATGTCAGCATGGGAGCTCTCGTCCTGTTTATCGTAACGGCGGCGTTCATGCTGTCCGGGGCAGTGGTTCTGATGCCGCTTCAGAGCCGGTTCGACGGCTGGAGTTTATTGACGAATCAAGCGCACGTGTGGGCCGCCATACATCCGACGCTCGTTTGGATCTATTACGTATGTGTCACCGCGGCGCTGTGGGGATCGCTGCAGGCGCTGCCCGAAATCTACGCTCGCGTGTCCCATGAGTTCCTTGGTTCCATTTGGCCTCAGCGCAGGTGGTCCTTTCGCGGAGTCAAGCGCGCCATCTGCCTCTACATCTTTCTCGTCACCATAGTGCTTGTATGGTCGAATATTCCTTTCAATACGCTCATTCAGATCGTCGGTTTTCTCTCCGTTAATTTTTCCATCGCTCTCATCATGGTCGTCGCCCTCTATTTGAACTTCAAGCTCCCCGCTGTCTATCGTACCCGCGCACCGATATTGATCGGGTCGGCGATATCATCGGTCATTCTCATCATCTTTGCGGTAACGAGCGGTTTTGGGCTGGCTCGGAAGCTGATCGGGTTTTGATTCGCAACGAAGTCCCCTTGAACGTCGTCGATCTTCCTGTACCTCCACATCACCCGGTTATGGACTTAATCCGTGGTGCATGCGTGACTCGCCGTTTACTCAGCCTGGATACTATCAGGGCGGCTGCCAACCGACGGAGCTGCCATGATCCGCAACTGCTGTTCTGTCGCGTTTGGGTAATCATCCGGACTATAGTAAGTCTGGCTATATGAAGAGTGCCCCGGACTGTATTTATAGAGCAGGGTACGTCGCTCGTGATCTGCCGTCCAAGCCCGAGTGCCATGAACGAGAGCCTCTGTAAATATTATCAGGTCGCCAGCCTCCGCCGTCGGCTGGACAACGTAATCGGCATCCCTTTCCTGTAACTTCACCTCTTCCGGGATATCCATCACGAAATTGCTCTTGTGAGATCCTGGAACACAAATAAAACCCCCATCTCCCGGACCCGCCGGTGTAAGGCAATAAGTAAAAACCGTCAGTCCATTTCGGATCACTCCTTTGTGGCAACGGTACCAGTGGTCCTCCTCGATCCCGGTCTCCAGCGCGGGTCCCCCGTGAATACGCCCGTGCGCGCTTCCTTTAATCATAAAAATGTTATAATCATGATCGATACGGAATTTCGGTCCAAGGAATTCCACCAGATAGGGTAAGGCTGCGGGATGGTCGATAAGCGATTGAAAGGGTGGACCCCACTGCGATACGTGCTGACGGGAACGCATTCTCTTTTCGTCGTAATCTTCCGTATAAATCTCGTCGGCAATATGATTCATTTCCGCCACCTCTTCGGGCGCGAGGGCGTTTTTGACCACCAGATAACCTTCTAGATCGAACCTGAACTTCTCTTCCGGACTGATCATCGATTCAGTGTTCGCTCCATGACGAGCCAATCTGAATTCCCCCCGCAGACGAGTCAAGATCTACGCGAACGGTTAAACCTTAGCTATGGTACGGGGCTGTTGCAGATGAGATGCGCAATCCTCGACTGCGCGATGGTAAACCTTACATTGTTCTCGCCTTCTCGGCGCAGTTGGAGCATGGTCTCGCAAAAAAGTCATCATAAAACCTATGTTTCAGGCGGCTTCAACGGGTGCGTGTCTATACCGGACCTAAAGCGATTTCTGAACTGAGAAAACAAAGGACGAGGGATAAAAAATGCTCATTGAAAGACTGACGGTCGATACATTTCGCATTCCACTTCCCGTTGCCATGGAAGCGTCGGCGGCGGGCGTTATGCGCGCCTTTGACATGGTGATGGTCCGTATAAACACCCAAAACGGAGACACTGGTGTTGGCTATTCAGTCATGCTTGAAGGGCAGGGCAAGGCCATTGCAATAATCATAGATAAGGTCTTTCGCGACAAGCTCATGAAACAGGATTCACGCAACATAGAATTTCTCTGGCACAGCATGTGGCACCGGCACCATTATGCCGGTCGCGGCGCACCGGTTAGTTTTGCCATCGCTGCTGTAGATACCGCCTTGTGGGACTTAAAGGGCCGGGCTCGAATCGATTAAAATCCACTGACTGCCAGTCTCCAAAGAGGTGTTCACCGACCACCATCCGCTTCCATTGGATTAGGCCAACTCCTCCGTGCATGCCGTAGACTTCGGTAAAGCCATCGGGTTGAGACACAATCACGGCATCCTTCATTTATCTCCTCCTTTGTACAAATTTTTCAAATCATTTTCAGTAACATTAAAAATAACATTTTTTTATTCCTCAAAAAAGAATGAGTCAATAAATTCATAGAATTGTGATCAATTAACGAATACTATTGAAATCTATCAGGAAGAAGAAAATATCGAGGATTGATGTATGAAAAATTGAAAAATAAAATAGTTCTCGTGACCGGAGGTGGATCCGGGATTGGTCGTGCTACGGCTCTGGCTTTTGCGCGTGAAATGGCCGAAGTTGTGATTGTAGATGTTCATGATGGAAATGGAAATGAGACCGTAGGCCTCATTGAAGAAATGGGAGGTAAAGCTGTATTTATTAATTGTGACGTCTCAAAAGCGACTGAAGTTGAGGCACTGATCAATCAAAGTGTGGAAAATTTCGGCCGCTTGGATTGTGCCTTTAACAATGCTGGTATTCTCGGTGAAATGGCTACGACCGCAGATTGCACAGAAGACAACTTTGATCGTATCATAAACACCAACCTCAAAGGTGTATGGTTGTGCATGAAATATGAAATACTGCAAATGGTAAAGCAAGGTAGTGGGGCGATTGTTAACACCGCATCTAACGCTGCAGTTCGAGGTGTTCCGGAATTACCGGCCTATAGCGCATCGAAAGGCGGTATATTACAGTTAACACGCACGGCTGCATTAGAAACTGCAGCTTCAGGCATTCGGGTAAACGCTATCAATCCCGGTCTCATATCCACGCCCATGGTTCATCGCCAACAGGAGAGTAATCCGGAAGCGGTAGAAGGATTTATCAAGGAGCATCCATTAGGGAGAATAGGTGAACCGGAAGAAATTGCTGAAGCAGTGGTGTGGCTTTGTTCGGACGCAGCATCTTTTGTAACCGGTCATATCATGGCAGTCGACGGTGGCATCACCGCCAAATAGGTCCTGTTAATTACACTTAATATGCGAAAGATTTAAAGAGTAAAACCATGTCTAAGTATACGGCAATTACGCTTGGTAATGCATCCTATGGGTTCAGAGAATATAACTTAAAAGATTTTTTTGAGGCCTCAAAAAAAATAGGGATATCTTCGGTGGAAATTGACGCCGGGTGGCTCGTTGGGGAAGCAAAAAACGCAATCTCATTAGATGCTACTCCAGAAGATATAGAAAAAGTTAAGCAGATAGCTTCCGATGCGGGAGTGAAAGTAGCGGCCCTGGGGGGTGGAGCTGTAGTGGCACTTGAAGGAGATAATGCTAATGACCAATCTACTGAGATTATGAAAATTATAGATATAGCTGATGCTTTGGATGCACGTGTGATCAGGGTATTTACTGAACATGATTTTGCTGCTTCCCAGCATTATGTGCTACCCGCCGAAAGAGTAACTGATGCACTTTACACAACCCTCGGTGAAGCCTTTAATAAAGTCGGGGAATATGCCCAAAGCAAAAATGTATCTCTTGCCATTGAAAATCATGGAGGTAGCTCTGCAACGGGAGCACGCTTGAAGAGACTACTCGATATGATTCCCTATGAATCAGTGGGGGTGACTTTCGACCCTGCTAATTTTTCCTATGGAGGTGAAGACCCCTATAAGGCACTGCTTCAGATAGAAGATAGAATTAAATATACCCATTGGAAAGATGTCGCTCATACAGATAAAGGTGTCGAGTATCGAGCATTCGGTGAAGGAGATATCGACTGGCCACCCATCATTAGTAAGCTTTTAAAATCTTTTAAAGGGTTATGGTCGATTGAGTATGAACGAAAAGTAAACAGTACTTTGGAAACATTAATGGACGGCACACGAACAAGTTGTGAAAACCTTCAAAGAATGATTTATAAGGTTGAAGAAAAATAATCCATGATAAATATTAAACGCCTCGGCCACGTTGCCCTTTCTGTTCCCGACGTCAAAGAAACAGCTGACTTTTACGAAAAAATATTAGGGATGGAGATTTCGGACCGAGTCGGTGAAGCCGTTTTTCTGCGCTGTAACGATGATCACCATTGTCTCGCATTATATCCAGGCGAAAAGAGAGGATTACATCACCTTGGGTTGGAAGTAAATGACAAGGAAGCGTTGCAGGCCGTGCGAGAAGAATTATCCAGCCATGGCCATGAACCGATTAAAAGAATTTACGAGGAACCGGGTCACGGCGAAGCTTACTGTTACCAGGATCCGGATGGATTTCTGCTCGAAATATACGAGGGTATGGAATCCGTTAATAAAACACTCCCAAAAAACAATTTGCGACCCGTTAAATTTGGCCACATCACATTGATGTCACAAGATCTGAAAACCTCCCTCGCCTTTTATACCGAGTTCTTAGGCTTTCGCATCTCTGACACTTTAGAAGACAATTCTCTCGTCTGGCTACGGTGTAATCAAGAACACCACGGCATTGCAATAATGAATGCCGGAGTGTCAAAAGTGAATCACTACTGTTTTGATTTAACTGATTGGAACGTGTTTAAACACATTTGTGATTCACTTCACTTTAATAATATACCGATCATCTACGGACCGAGCCGCCACGGACCAGGTGGAAATCTTTTTATCTATATCCCCGATGCCGCTGGTAATGTGATTGAATTAAGTACGGAGATGATTCTCGTTCAAGATGAAGAGAATTATCAACCCCGTGCATGGAAAAACGAACCAAAGACCGTGGATGTGTGGCGCGGAATCCCTGCCCCATCTTATTTCATGGAAGGTGAAGGACGTGAATTTAATGACTGGTCTTCGGGTTCTCCGGTAATCGGTTCGGGTTGGAGTCTATTTAATATCGACGGAGCAGATATACTTGATCCCCTGGCAAAGTTAACCGTCCCAACTCACGAGCTACCGGAATTTAAAATTGATATTCCTCGCTTCACTCTCGGGCAAGACAATCCTCTCGATCATGTAAAAGCTATGGTAATTACCGATCGCCGTTTCCCTACCAGTGACGGCTTAACGGTATCGGTGGAACTCGCTGTCAATACGCATGGCACTGAAAAAAATCCATTTGACGCTGATCCTGATGATCCTCGATTAGCTTCTGGTTCTATAGCTCTAATCGACGATGTATCGGGTACAGTCTTAAATTTTGAAGTTTCAAACAGACGCGTCTTCGCTTTGCGAGAACGGTTTGCGGTGACTGCTCCCGAGGGTCCGGGGACAGTCGTTTCTTTAGCAGACCCTATTCTCACGGATTTTAATATTGAGCCAGGATCATGGCACCGCTATGAGATAATTTATCATCCGGGTGATGACGGTTGGTTCAATCCAGGCTCTGATTGTGCCACGTGGCTGGTCGATGGAAATATTGTCCATGAAGTCTCATGGATCAGCACTAAAGATCCTCCCGTTGCCCCTATTATCAAGCCTGCCAATTTTCGAGTGGTCATGGCTATATTCACTCTCCTCGATGATCTCCCAGACGGTCGAGGTGGAACTATTCCCGGATTGGATCCGAATTATAAACAAAGCATATTTGGTCAAGGTGCGACCGCCAGGTGGCGTAATCTTAAAGTATTAAACTCAGTCCAAAGCCGGCATGTGCGCAAGTAAGAAACATGATAAATATGAATGTGAACGATGCGCAATTAACCAGACTTGGCTTGGAATATTCTACTGCGAAGGTAATAGCACAACGGATCAATGAATTGCCGTCGTCACTATCTACAGATAAATTTTGGCAGGTGATTTCGAAAGAAATACTGACTCCAGAACATCCTTTTGAGCTTCACCTCTATTTATACAGCTCTATCTTTGCCGACTGAGATTCAACTAAAGGGCCACCGCCTGCCTGGATACCTAGTGACAAGATTAGCTCATCAACGAAAATCGCAACAGCGATGAAAGAATTAGATATTAATTCTTATGATGAGTTGTTTCAGTGGTCTATTCAAAATCGCGAATCATTCTGGGATTTCATGATCAAAAAGTTAAATATCCATTTTAATATTTCTCCATCGAACATCCTCGATCACTCATCGCCTGGTGAATCACTGCGCTGGTTGACCGACGCTAAGTTCAATATTGTCGATAGTTGTTTTCAAGCAACTGAGGATTCCATCGCCATCATCGCTCAACCTGAAGGAGGAAGCATCATTACGATCAAATTATCAAATAAGAAATCAAATAATCAATCAATCAAATCAAAATCAAATAAGGTACTTAAATCATCAACTATATTAAAAGCAGCGACACCATATTTTCTTTCAAAAGCTGGATTTAAAATTTCCTGCATAGGTACTATTGACATTTTAAGCTCCAATATTTTCTATAAATTTCACTAATTATTTTATGCTGAATCCGCCATCAATCATTAACGAGTGTCCATTTACATAGGATGCTTTATTAGAGCATAGCCAAAGAACGGCATCGGCAACTTCCTCAGTACTTACTAGCCTTTTTATAGGATATTCAGCAGTAAGTTTAGCAGTTAATTCCTTGTCTCCACCCGTAAAACGGTCGAGCATAGGCGTGGAAACAATAGCGGGGCAAACGGCATTAACTCGTATGTTGTTCTCCGCATATTCCAGAGCTGCTGTTTTGGTTAGTCCAAGTACCGCATGTTTGCAGGCGACATAAGAAGGCATATCGGGTTGACCTAAAATGCTAACTACCGATGCGGTGTTGACGATGGAGCCATGATCTTGTTTAAGCATCTGAATTATTTCATATTTCATACAAAGCCAAACGCTTTTTAAATTTATGTTTACGATTTTGTCCCAATCTGCTTCCTGAACTTCAGCGGTTTTTGCCAACGGCGGTTCGATGCCGGCGTTATTGTGTGCAAAATCCAAAGAACCATAGGCTTTGATTGTTTCATCGACCATGGCCTCAACATTATCAGCGTTAGAGACGTTGGCTTTGATGAAGATTGCGTCTCCGCCATCTTTTTTTATCAAATCAACGGTTTCGTTTCCGGCTTTTTCCTGTAAATCCACAACAGCTACTTTTGCTCCGGCGTTGGCGAAAGCCAATGCACTGGCTCGACCGATACCGGAAGCGGCACCGGTTACTAATGCGACTTTATCGTGAAAAAAATCTGCCATTTTTTTAGTCCTTGTAGAGTGGTATGTTTTTATGCTGTATCTCTTTTACGGCTCGGTAAATTTAAACTCTTGATTGATTGGACCCCGTTTTTCGTACCAGTTTAAGTGAGGGAGTTTCAGGGTTTTGATTGTTTGGGATCTCATGCATGAAAGATGAAGATCAATTTAGACACTCGCTTGTTAGTACTAGCCTGATCAAGTTAATGATAAAATATATCTATTATATCGAGGCCAAAACTAGTCCATTAGAAAATACTGCCTAACGGTATATGCTAGTAAGTATTTGATATTCATGGTGCCAAGGGGGAGAGTGTCAGGCCTTCTCACTGACGTTCGTGAAGAACTCCCGACCAAAGGCTTATGAGATTACAAAAAAATTAATACCCTATAGCTCTCTCACTTTAACGAGTACGAATAATGGGGTCCGATAAGTATATTGCCTAAAGGGAGATTGAATCTATTGAATTTAACACCTAATATGAAATAACCATGAAAAACAATTCGTTAGCGACCATTATTTTCTCAGTTTTATCCCCTCTTCTTCTAATAGCAGTGCCCCAAGACCTTGAGGTATTCACAGATTTCGAGAATATCAGCGGTGAAGGTGAATTTTTCATCGGCGAAGAGCCAAACAGAGTCAAGTTAGTTGGATTCACCGTTGAAACTTTAGAGGATCCTGCGCTTTTACACTCCGGAACAAAAGCGATAACCCTCGGGCCCGGTCAGGAGGGGGTAATTGTATCGGATAGAGGGCTTGATGAAATCCAATTCTATGCGGCCGAGAGTACGGGAGCCGGCAGAATCGAGTACCGAGGAAATTTCTCAACGTTTCTGAGTATAGAACTCATTCTCGCCGATAATGGTGTGATCGATGGTCTGCCGAATAATATCAGCCCCGGTGCAAATCCCCCATTACAGAGTGGTATTGCAGATAGTGGTAGTTTTATCGATAACACGGATTTTGACTTTCTCGATGGCATCAGAGAAATAAAGATCAAGAATGTTACAGGTAAATTTTCCCTCGACGATCTGGGCTTCACCCTCACGGCCAAACCATCCAATAACACGGTCTTGACATATTTTGAGGAATTCAGTGTGGGTTCAGGACAGTTCGAACCTCTTGTTATTGGGACATCGCCCTTTACTGCTTCCTTTGATGGCGGTCAGATTATGGCCGGAGCAGCAGGAAATCCGACTCACTCGGGAAGTGTATCCTATGGGATTCAAGTTAATGGTGATTCATTCGAAGTCACCTTTGAAACCCCGGCTTATGAAGTGGATACTTATGCTGCCGCGGTTATTTCGGGAGCCTCTACAGACTCCGATGGCTCGATTGAAGTATATGATACTGATGATAACCTTATTGCTACTTTTACGGATTTTTCTAGTGGTGGAACTACTGGTAATAGTCCTCTAAGATTTATTAACAAACCCCCTTTTTTAACGATCAATGCGGCAGAATTGAGTGCTCCGGGGGGTATTAGCAGACTGGTTGTTAAAGACAATCCCAATGTAAATGTAGCGAGAAGCCGGACGGTTTTCGACACTTTCGGGTTTACTCCCATTGGCGCTCCGGGCACAGGCTCCGAGGGTCCCCCACCCGCTGATGCTCCCTCTATCACCACACAGCCCGTGAGCCAGGAAGTGCAGTCCGGCGCTTCAGCGAGCTTGTCCGTTGCCGCCAGTGGTGATGATCTCACTTACCAGTGGTACACCGGAAACAGCGGTGACACCGCCGCTCCCGTCGCTGGAGCAACCGGTAGTACGCTGGACACCGGCGCGCTCACCGCGAGCACAAGCTTCTGGGTGCAGATAACTAACGCTGGAGGTACAGCCGATAGCGATACCGCTGTTATCACCATCGCAGCCCCGGCCGTTCCTCTCGTCCTCGACGGTTCGGGTGATATCGCCGGTGAAAACATTCAGCATGCCAACGGTAATGTCTTCGACCAGATTTTACTCACCGGAGAGTCCGTCCAACTCCAGGCCAAACCGGGACAGATCACCCGCGTCTCTTTCATGGATGAAACCGAGGACATCGTGCAGGTTGAATTTTCAGGTGTAGGATCCTTTACCGTAACCCTGGATCCAGCCACCTTCCTGCCCCCGGCCATTCCCCCACGCTACAACCAGGCCGTTGAGTACGTGACGGGCAAACCGAGCGTAGTCATCGACGGAGCGGACGCCAATACCTTCTTCAGTATCTTCACCGTGGGTAGGATCAACGCGTTTAACCAGGCCCTCTTCCCTGAGGGACAGGTCTATGACGCACAAGCGGACGTGACCCTGGTGGAAGTTATAAATTCCACGGGTATGGGCGGGATGCAATTGTCGAACACTGTCTTCAGTGGAAGTACCGGCAAGACAGGGGTCGATGCCCGAGGAGTCCCGATCGCGGTACGCTTAACCGTAGGTGACATCGATGCCAGTGGCGATGCGGTACCACACATATTGTTTGGCTCAGGCTCCTTCACTGTTCCCGCCGGTAACCCCGGGTTACGGATCACGGGTGGAGATCTATTGCAGACAAACGGTGCGGCAGTCGTGGTAGCGGAGAGTGGATCGACGACGACGGGATTCGATACCTTGATCACGCAGAACAACTTTAAATCGGACAACACGCCTCAGCCGACACTGAGCATCGATGCCACCTTCGCCAACGAAGACGGTGACACTATTGAGGTTACCACTGAAGAAGTGACCATTGAGTAATCTTTAAAGGGGTATTTCCTTTTTGACCCCTTCGTCGAACAGGCTAATGGATATATAAGGTGACCGTGCGGCGAAGCGAAAACACCCCGACCTTGATATTGAAGAGACTGTATGCGTACCTTAACGGAAAACCAAACACTTAACAACATAAGTATTTATTTTTTACTAGTTAAAAAAATCTTAGTCTGTATATCAAAATTAAGACTTTTGGTGAAAAGGAAAATTCGGTTCTACCGAGCATTTCCTTCCATCCTAATCCTCGGATCCAGCGACATGAGCAGGAGGTCGCTGACTAATGTGCCGAATACGCCGAGGAGACTGAGGACCATCAACATCGATCCTGCTAAATACATGTCCTCGGTCATCAGTGCTTCGAGCATCATTGGACCGACGGTAGGCAGACTTAAGACCATCGCGACTATCGCTCCGCCGGATACGAGTTGGGGAAACAAGGTGCCAACACCGGAAATAAAGGGATTAAGCGCGATGCGAACCGGGTATTTCAGGAGCAGCTTAAAGGGACGGACACCTTTTGCCATCGCTGTAATTACGTAAGGCTTCTTCAATTCGTCGAGCAGATTGCCGCGCATCACACGAATCATGCTCGCGGTTCCCGTCACTCCCAGGACTATGACCGGCATCCAGATATGCTGCATCAGGTCAACCACTTTGCCCCAGGTCCATTCCGGTTGGGTGGCGTAATCGGGTGAAAATAATCCCGACATACTGATCCCAAAATAAACATTGCTCCAATACATGAGTAATAGTGCGAGCAGGAAGCTGGGCACGCACATCCCGATAAACCCCAAGAGGGTGAAAAAGTAGTCGCCGATCGAGTATTGGCGCACCGCGGAGTACATGCCGATCGGCAGAGCGACCGCCCAGGTAAAGAGAACAGAGCCAAGTGAAATTAAAAAGGTCAACAGAATGCGGTCGCCGACCACTGTATTGATGGGCTGGCGATTTTGCATGGAAAATCCCATGTGGCCCTGGAGCAGTCCTTGATCTGCCGGCTTAAAAGAGAAAAACCAGGGCAGGCCTAACCAGCGAGCGTACTGGGTGACGATAGGTTTATCGATCGGAAAGATTTCACGCAGTTGTTGCGCTTCTGCTATAGCTTTTTGATCGTCTGTTAATTCCGCTTGTAATATCTTCGAATCGATGAAATTTCCCGGGGGCAATTGGATGATCGTAAATGCGATAACGGAAATGATGAGGAGAGTTGGCACCATGATGAGAAAACGCCTGCCGACATAGGGATGCTTCACCCCGACAAGAACCAATCCGACGACGACACACCCGTAACAGAGGAGACGGATTATCCGACTGAGGATTTTACCGCTGCTGCTTTCAACAGTGAACCTGTCAGTCGAGTAGGGTGATGGCGCAATTTCAGTCATCTCTCCTTTGATCTGCGCAACTGCACCGGCGGAATCCTTTGGGTTTTCAAAATAATAGGATTCGAATCCTCCGCTGGACGGAGTCGAATAAAGACCACCGTAGATGGCTTTACGCGGTACGTTTCTAAAATCTTTCTTCACGATCGCGATCCAGGGCGATGGGGTTGTAATATTTATATTCCAGACATTTTCAGCCGCGATGTCCTGGATTTCATGGTATATTTTTACCTGCTCTTCTAAGGTTAGCGCGTTGTAAGCGCTATCGAGCAATTCCATGGATCGTCGCAGCGGGTGATCGGGTGACGGTTCAATGCGGCCGGGCTTTTTCGATTCCGGGTCGCCGTAAAGACCGCCATTCCGGTACCAGAGCATATAGCCTTGAGCTTCAACGCCCCCCGGTGCAAAGTGGTCTAGTGCAACTAAGGGGTGGTACACACCCGTATTACCCCAGATTTGAAAATCCAATTTGCGAGCTGGGTGTTCTGCAGCATGAAGATTATAGGAAGTAACTTTTTCAATCGTATTGATACCGACCCTTTTCCAGTCAATGGCGACAAAAGAGGAGGGGCCTTCACTGAAATTCGGAATCATGTTTAAATACCAGGCCATGCGTGTGCCGTCCTTAAAGGTACGGAAGCCCTCGGAGTCACGTCCAGTGAGCCCAATTTCATCGAGCAGTTCATTGGCCCGATCGGGATTGTATTCGGTATAGCTGTTTTTTAATTTTTCATGGTAAAAAGGGGATTCTTTTCCCGCCGAATTCTGTGAGGGTTCTCCATAGCCGTGGAAAACCGCATCGATGATTTGCTGACGATTGATCGCTAGGGAGAGGGCTTGCCGAAAACGTTTATCGTTGAGCAATTCCCACTTATTACGGGTCTTCGGATCATTGGGGTCTATATAGCGATTGAGATTAGGATATAATGTCCAATCGGAAGAGCCTGCTTTATACCAGTGGTAAACATCATAATTTCCGGCGTCGCGCTGTGACATGAACAAAGTATAGTGATAGAAGTAGATATTAAAGGCCTGCATCGTAATAGCTCCAGTTGATGCGGCGATAGGAACCAGCTTTTCTGTTTTTACATCGACCATGAAACGGTCGACATAGGGTAATTGGTTTCCCTCGGTATCCACTGCCCAGTAATAGGGGTTGCGGACAAAGGTTTGAGGCGGGTTGGCTTTGTAAGTGCGGTATATCCAGGGCCAGATGCGGGGATGTTCCGCGTTGTTGCTCTGTTTTAAGGTAATATAGAGCGCTTCTTTATGGGTTAGTTTATTAACCCTCATCATACCCTCGATAAGATCGCTGTCTCCATGTAACGGGTGATAGGGCTCCAGGTAGTGCCGGGGTGAGAAAAATTCGATTCCATGTGCCGGCGCCAGGCGTTCAAGCAACAACGCATATGAGGTGGGGAATTTAAACTTCACGGTGTGGGCATCAATCTTGACGATGTCTCCCTTTTCTCCCTTCAACTTCATCCAGGTCGGGAACCCTATTATCTCGTCTTTCACCTCATGTTCCCACCAGTAGAGTATATCATCTGCAGTGAAGGGGTGCCCGTCGGACCATTTCATGCCCTTGCGCAGGTAAAACGTCCACTCCTTTTTATCGGGAGTCACATCCCAGCGTTTGGCCACGTGAGGGACAATCGGATACCCCATCGGAGACCAGCGCACCATACAGGAGCCAGCCATCCAGACTTCAATCGTCGCCAGCGTTTGCGGGCTGTTTGTCACAATGTTCCAAGTTCCTCCGTACTTGCCGATGCCATCGACACCCTCAATCACCACCGGTTCGGGACCCACCCGTTCCGCTACCGGAGGGAGCTTTCCCTCTTGAACGAGTTCCGCGAGTATCGGCGCTTCCCCTTTCGGGTACCAGGCGCCAGATGATCCGTCCGAGTATTCGACTTCGCGCTGAACGGAGAATAAATCATCCTCGTCGAACTTGTAATCCCAAAGCTCCTCCTGTTCCCGGAGTTTTTCCGGAGGATAAACAATCGGTTCCATCTCCAGTTCCGGTTTCGTCACCCCTCCCCAGAAATAAAAGAGAACAAAAATAAAAAGGCTTGATATGAATATATAAGTAACAACTGATAGATTCGTTTTCTTATCCATTATAGCTTTCTAAGCGGGAAGAGATCGAAAATAAAGCGGAGCAAGTGTACGCTAGGATTCAACTACTACCTACACAATTATTATATGATGATAAACTAAAGAATGATTATATTTATCTAAAGAAAACCGATCTTACTAATTTTTTTTGTCCTGCAGGGTTTAAAAGTTCTATGAAAACAAACGAACTTTATAACGGAATTATACCACGTCTGGTCAAACAAGGTAGAGCAAGGCCTGAAGAGAAGATACCAACTCAGAATGGCGGTACGGCAAAGGTCTATGCCTTTAAGATAGAATCATAAGCACTCTCACCCAATAACGCGCAAAGCTTGAGCCTATCTGATTCTGCGCAGCTTGAGGTAAACTGAAATTTTTAAGCGGTGATCGGACCCCGTTATTCGTACCAATTTTTAAGTGAGAGAGTTACCGGGTGTTAATGGTTTTAGGATTGATGTATATGTGAGATCTTGGCGAAGTGAGGGCGTAGCCCGAACGCGGCCAAGATCGGAAAGGAATCTGACAAACTCTTGTGGGCTTTTAAAGCCTAAACGACTGTGAGGATGTTCATGGTTATAGGTATTGATCGGACCCCGTTTTTCGTACCAGTTTAAGTGAGAGAGTTACCATTAATTAATCAATTAATATTCATTGTATTTTTAATGTGATCCTTTGGCATTGATAACACGAGATTGTATCTCATTTTTTGAAATTTTACTCTTCATAGTGGCCGGGTTACACAAACTGGTCCACAGGTTGCTAAACCTACTTTTTGGGAAACTGGGTACTTAGTATGAAGTTATTTCTTCTGCTAAATCCGAAAAAATACTTTTTACATCTCCTGCTATTACTATGCTGATCAGGTTAATTATTACCTAAATTTTAAATCTAAAATCTAGGCCAAAACTAGGCCATTAGAAAAAACAACCTAACGGTAGGTGTTTGTAAGTAATTGATATTCATGGTGCCAGGGGGGAGAGTGTCAGGCCTTCTCACTGACGTTCGTGAAGAACTCCCGACCAAAGGCTTATGAGATCTACTATCGCTTGAATTATTTTATACTTTGGTTTCACACACAAGTATTCGGCGGGATCCTCGCTTACATAAGGAGGCCAACGACGATCCCGCTCAGGCAGGTCAAACAACCTCATTTCGATGGCAAGTCAAAATATAGGTCACCAACTGAGGCGGATTCCTGAGGTAAAGCCCCAGCCGTCGTAGGCTCCGCCGTCCCGTGCTGAATCGGAGGTGTGCGTGTACTCAACGCCATTCTGCCACTTCAGCTTGTGCCCATAAAGATACCAATTGAGGCCTAGAAAGTACTCGTGAGCTTCGTCGCTGCGACCGGACTCGATCCGGCTTTCGTAGCGGTTGAGCCGGACCCCGTTATCCGCCGAACTGGTGACCAGCGAATACCGAAATACCAGCTGCCACTTGTCCGTGATTTCGTAGTAAGGCATTACCAGGAAGCCAATGAGATCGCTCTGGTTCCCGATACCGTCACCGAATGAGATGTCCGACCAGATTCCGTAGCGTCCGTTCTCGAACTTGGTCGTCAACGAGGCCACTTGCCTGAGTTCGCGAGTTCCGACGTTACCGCTGAAGTCTGGATCGTTATAAACGTAATCGATGCGGACGAGGGAGGTGTCGAGACCTGTGGAATCGGCGAAGTTGTATTCGAGAGACACGAGACCAAAGTAGCCACTGTCGAAGCTACCGAACTCATCATCGCCGCTCGAGGAAAATATCCCCGTGTAGTACTTCCAGTTGCCAATCTTGCCGAGTGCCGCCACACCGGTGAAGTATTCAGTGGGAAACCAGAGATTCGTCGCGATCGTGCTTCGCTCGAGCGTGAGGAGTTTTTTGGACGAGGTGGCGCCGTCGAGGGTAAAAGGAGAGGATTGCTTACCGATCTTCAACATAAAGGCATCGCCTTGAGACCAGCTTAGGTTGAAGTCGGTGAATCTCACATAAACATCCTCGTTCTGATCCGAATCAAGATTATTCAAGTTGAAGTCACCTTCAAAGTGCAGGACAAAATTCTGAAACAGGGAGGACTTGAAGCCAAAACGGAATCGGCGCCAGTCGAGCCGGTCATAATCTCCCTGGCCGCCATCGAAGAACGCTGCATCCGCTTGAGCTCGTCCGGTCAGGACAAATTTCTGTATGACCGGGTTGTCTTCGTTCTTGTAGAGTGTTCCAAAGCGCCAGATGCGGTCATAAGTGGTTGATTCTTCGGCAGCCGCTGTGTCCGTCTCCTTGGCGATGGCGTCCGGATTGTCGGGGGCCGCGGTTTCCCCGAAAGCCGTGTGGAGAACCATCGCGACGGAGGTCGTGGCTGAGAGCATTAAGTTTAGAAGCGAATCTCGCATGGGATAGAAGACAACACATGAGTTCGGGTTTTAGCTCGCAAGTAAAAAAGAGTTCCTTTCGGCACGTCTTCGCGGCGCTTCCGT
Organism: Opitutales bacterium; assembly: GCA_963692525.1. Lineage (GTDB taxonomy): Bacteria > Verrucomicrobiota > Verrucomicrobiia > Opitutales > PNEW01 > PNEW01. Next base: position 2,161,394 of record OY829953.1, on the reverse strand, counting down.
CTACGTCTGTCGACTTCGCAGAGACAGCTCAGCCGAGGCAAGCAGGGTTCAGGAAAGCCGGGAGGACAGGCGTCTTATTCGGCGGGCTCCTCCCTTACAATCGGAGGCTGACGACGATCGCGCTCAGGCAGGTGTTTTTCTAAAGTCCGTTCCATTCCGTTTAACATACGTAAACATTCTTGATGATATGATCTCATTTGCTCTCCCATCCTGAACCCCGAACCCTGCATCATATCCCAAAATCTCAATCGGGAATCGACAATCGATTGATTGTCAAATGATGAGATAGCCACTACCGAGTCCCGCGGCTGCGGGGCGACATCTTTCAAATGCACCAGCCGTCGCCGAGGCTATGGCCGGCAGGCAAGAGAGAAATTTAGAAATTAAATAATTAAAGCAGAAAGAAAGCGCGAAGGGTGATCTCACATTCTTCTCGCATTTTCAGGGCAGTTTGAGGATGGTCTCACAATGAATCACCATGAATTCGCTGGTTCATGCCGGCCTCTAAGGGTGAGTGTCTGTAACGGCGCAAAGGCGATTTCTTATCTGAAAACTCGGAAGATAGCGAGATGACGAAGAATACGATACCGAAAATCGGTCGCGGCTTTTTCACCTCGAAGGGAGCCATGTTCATCCCCCGTGGTCAGGGATTCGATGCAACCAACGCGGAGTTTTACGAAGCTCCATTGGAAGATCCCGACTATCTCGAAGTCTGGTGCTACACAGACAAGATCTCCTATCTCCCCGGTGAAGAAGTTCACTTTCATACCAGCACTACGGCGAAAGAATTTTCCATCGAGATCATTCAAGACGGTAGCGCACCCAAGACCGTCCACAAAGTCGACAAGTTGCCGGGCAAAATCAATCCGTTGCCAGCGGACTTTTATGAGAATGGATGTGGTTGGCCGGTCAGCTACAGCTGGCGACTACCCCGTGACTTGCCCTCGGGCTTCTACATGATCATTTCCCGTGTGACCAATGAGGTGGGTGAACGGCGTGAGCAGGAGCATGGTTTTTTTGTCCGTCCAACCCAGCCCGGCAGGAACGCAGAGATCCTGTTCATATCGGCCATCTGCACCTGGACAGCCTATAACGACTGGGGTGGCATCAATCACTATATGGGGTATAACTTGCCCGATGATTTCACCTTCGCACCGAGACTTTCGATCCATCGACCCTTTGCTCGCGGCATCATCTGGTCGCCTGAGGGTTCGCCCCGCAAGCCTCATCATTTCCCCATCGTTCCCAATTCGATCCCAGTCTACCCTGTGATCGATTTTGCCCACACACGTGGTTACAGCAAGTGGTTCTCCAATTGCGGCTGGGCCACTTACGAACGGCCCTTCGTCACATGGGCGGAGCAAAACGGCTTCCCTATGGATTTTGCCACCCAGTTGGATCTGCACTACAGTCCGGACCTGCTCGATAACTACAAGTGCGTCGTCCTCGTGGGCCATGATGAGTACTGGTCCTGGGAAATGCGCGAGGCTATCGACCGCTACGTGGAGAGGGGCGGCCATGTTGCACGTTTTGCCGGCAACTTCGCCTGGCAAATCAGACTGGAAGACGAGGGCCGCACGCAGGTCTGCTACAAGGAATTGGCCGGACAAAAAGATCCTATCTTGAAGACGGACAGGAAACGCCGTTTAACCAGTCTCTGGGAGGATCCCCAGGTTGGCTGGCCAGGGGCCGAGACTTTCGGGCTCAATTCAACCTATGGGATCTACGCCCACGTAGGAGTCAATGTCCCCCGCGGCACTGGGGGATTCACGGTCTACCGGCCGGAACATTGGGCTTTTGCAGGCACTGACCTCTACTACGGTGACGATTTCGGATCGAACGCGCGCATCTTTGGGTATGAGGTCGACGGGCTCGATTACACCTTCCGCGACGGTGAGCCGTTTCCGACCTTCAAGGACGGCGCACCGGAAACAACAGAGATTCTCGCCATGGCTTTGGCTTCCAATAAGGAATCCGACCACGGCCATAGGGGCACCAACTTGTACTACGGTGATGACTCGGAAAGGATCGGTCGGATCCGCCAGGGAGAGGTAACGGAAGAAACCAGGAAGGCTGGCGCGCGGGGGAACGGCATGATTGTCACCTTCACCCGTGGCAAGGGTACGGTCTTTCACGCCGGGAGTTGTGAATGGGTTGCGGGTCTGAAATTTAAGGACTACTACACAGAGACCATTACACGGAATGTCCTCAATAGGTTCACAAAGGATGTTTGACGTTCTGAATCACCAGGACCCTGTGGAGTAGTCTACTCAGTCTTCAGTCCGCTGACCGTTGATCATCCGTGAAATTTTCAGTGGATTGCTATCTTTCAGTTCATCGGGCAGCAAGGATTGAGGACAATTTTGATAGGCCACAAGTCGGGTAAATCGGTCTATCGCGAAAGTGCCTACGGAAGTACTGCGCCCATCCGAGGTAGCGGGAAACGGTCCGCCATGAACCATCGAGGGACAAACATCAACACCGGTGGGAAAACCATTAAACAAAATGCGCCCTACCTTACGTTCCAAAATAGCAATTAAATCGGTGTGCTCATTTAAATCCGCCTTCGATCCGTGCACCGTAGCGGTAAGTTGGCCCGTCAGGTTCTCGGCAATCTTCAGTAAATCCTCCTTTGAGTTATAACGTATCAGGGTTGTCCCCGGTCCGAAAATTTCGTGGCTCAAGCTTGAGTCTTCGAGGAATTGTTCAGTGGTCGCTTGAAAAACTGCCGTGGCCCCGAGACTGGGTCCGGACTCACTGTCGGTGTCGGATGAAACTAAAACCTCCACGTTGCTATTGCTCTCACGTGAAGACACACCGTCGCAATAAGCCTTTTGGATTGAACGGTTGAGCATCACTTCATCGGCGTGTTCACTCATCAGCTTTGTGAAATTTTCTTTGAAAGTCTCGCCCTCCTCACCTTGCTGCACCATGACTACGCCGGGATTTGTGCAGAACTGCCCTACCCCCATCGTAGCCGATGCGTGGAGACCACTGGCGATCGAATCGGACTGCTCGGCAAGAGCTCCCGCAAGTATGAAAACCGGGTTTACACTACCCATTTCAGCGTAGACAGGAATGGGCTCGGCCCGTTCAGATGCCAGCTTCATCAGTGCGGTACCGCCGGCGGTCGAACCTGTAAATCCGACAGCTTTGACCCGCGGATGGCTGACAAGAGCTGATCCTACAGAGCGACCGCTGCCAAAAATCACGTTGAATACGCCATCGGGCATACCCGTCACAGTGGCGGCTTCTCTCACTGCCCTACCTACCAGTTCCGCGGTTCCCGGGTGCGAGGAATGCGCTTTGACAATGACTGAACAACCTGCGGCCAAAGCCGATGCGGTATCACCACCCGCGGTGGAAAAGGCCAGGGGAAAATTGCTCGCGGCAAAGACAACGACCGGGCCAAGGGGACGTTGCATCGCTCGAACGTCAGGTTTAGGGAGCGGTTGCCGATCGGGTAAGGCCGTGTCTATGCGAGCATTCAGCCAGGACCCCTCCTCAACGATAGAGGCAAATAATCGCAACTGCCCTGTAGTTCTGCCAATTTCACCTTTAATACGAGCCTCGGGTAGTCCGGACTCTTCCATCGCCCGTGGGGTAATTGTATCTCCAATGGCTTCAATTTGCGTTGCGATTTCATTGAGAAATCGTGCCCTGTCGACGCCGCTTAATTGGCTGTATTTGAGAAATGCCTTATGCGCAAGCTCCGCCGTCTGATCGACCTCTTCCGTTGTGGCTTGGATAAATGGCGGTTCGATTTCCTGTCCAGTTGATGGATTGACCGCTCTTACCGATTGGCCGCTGTCCGCTCCATCGTTAAAACCTATGATAGATACCCCTTTGATTTCCATTTTCACTAATGCGTTTGCTTGAGTTAGAGATGAGTCGTTAAATTAACTAAAGAACAGGAACTCCAAGGTCCTCGTGATTGACACCCACTTCAGACATCTTGGCCTGAGGAATTTCTCGCTGAATGAGGTCGTATACTAATTTGCTGCGTCGCACGCGCTCACGACTCAAATTATGTGCCACGACTTTCAATTGCTCGCCATAAGGATAAATATCAGTTGAGTTGCGCAACCCAAGCTTTACATAGATAGGGGCGGCAAACTGAATCATCTCGGGGGTTTCGAAGTGGCGGACAAATCCACCCAATCCGTCAGGTGCTTCGATATAAATATCCAGGGGAACCGTGATCGCTTGCCTGATTGCACTCAGCTGACTGGTCGTTAAATCGGTGGAAACGTTTATTGTGTCTGAACCGATATCTTCAAGGAGTCGGGCATAGGCCGGATTAGCCGGGACCAATACCGCGGAAGATTTTATTATAAGATCGCTCGGTAATTTATCCGTGTCGCGCAACTGCTTTACGATATGAATCAACCCAACATCGGCAATTAATACACTGCGTATACCCAAATCGCAGGCCCGAAAAATATCATCCATTGAGTAGCGCAACTGGTCCGCTCCTCGAACTTGCCATTGAATCATGGGGCCGACAGGCGCACTCCAGAAACCACCTATATCGAAATTTGCTCTTGGTGTGGTAAAGAGGCAGACTTCTATATTGCGGTCTGCACCTATGCGCGACATCTCCGCGATCTGGTCGTCGCTCAGCATCTGGATGCCGCTTCCCTGACTGATCCGATGGACCGGACAATCGAGTTTGTCGGCTTCTTCGAGGACGATTTTGAAAGCTTCAGGACCCTCGGTACTCGGTATTTCTATACGGTATTGGCCACCGTCCTTAAAACCAACACTCGACTCGACTAACCGATCCGCTGATGGCAGGTGGAGAGACTCGAGCGCTTCATAGGATTTTTTCATATCAGGATAAAGATTTAAATAAGATCGATTGAAAATTCAGATTGAAGACTGGTTATAATTCATGGGTTGAATGGGTAGGCAAGTTATTTTCCCCTATGGATTCCACCACTTAGTGCCACCTACCCCACAAGTGAGTGATTTTGAAAATCGCTACGCTTTCATTCAAACGTTAAACCGGAAAAGCATCACATCACCATCATGTGGAAGATAGTCTTTCCCTTCCAATCGCCACTTACCGGCATCCTTCGCCCCCTGCTCACCGTTACAGGCAATAAAATCATCAAAGGCGATAACTTCGGCACGAATGAATCCCTTTTCAAAATCCGTATGAACAGTACCTGCAGCGTTGGGTGCGGTATCACCGGCACGCATCGTCCACGCACGAGCCTCATTCGGACCTACTGTAAAAAAAGTTTGTAAGCCTAATAGTTGGTAGCCGGCGCGAATTATCCGATTTAATCCCGGTTCCTCTAATCCAAGATCTGCGAGAAATTCTTCTTTGTCACTCTCTTCCAATAGAGCAATTTCTGCTTCAATAGCCGCGCACACGGGAATAACGATTGTCTTTTCCTCTTCAGCTAGTTCAGTCATTTTTTCAACCCAGCTATTACCGGCGAGGCCTTGCTCATCAATGTTCGCAATGTAAAATACCGGTTTCTCGGTTAAAAGGTGCAGGTCACTTATCAACTCAGTTTCTTCTGGATTCAGGCCCATACTACGCACCGATTTACCCGCATTAACTACTTCAGAAATTCGTTCGATTAATTCCAGTTTCTTAAGCGCTTCCTTATTATCTATCGCCTTCTTCAATTTATTTAATTTTAAAGAAGCGCGATCCAATGACTCCTGGTCTGCCAGACAAAGTTCTGTATTGATGACATCAATGTCTGATAAAGGATCTATCTTACCCGTTACATGGACAATATTTTCATTCTCAAAACACCGTACTACCTGGGCAATAGCTTGTGCTTCACGAATATGTGCCAGGAACTGATTCCCAAGACCCTCTCCTTGTGAAGCGCCGGCTACTAAACCTGCGATATCGACAAATTCCATATGCGTCGAAATGTTCTCCTGGGGTTTTACTATATTGACAATCTGTTGCAATCGGGGTTCAGGGACTGGAACAACACCTACGTTAGGATCTATCGTACAAAAAGGATAATTTTCAGCACCGATCCCTGCTTTGGTCAGCGCATTAAACAATGTGGATTTACCAACATTAGGTAAGCCAACGATTCCGCATTTAAAACCCATTGCTTATTTCAGTATAAGAATATCCCTCTCTGGTGAATGATAACCAGCTATCTCAAGCTGGTAATATCATACTAGATCACAGGCTTCAGCTGGCATCCAGTGGGCATCTTTACCCGTCCATTTGACGTTACATCCAATGGGATTGGTTACGGGATTACTAATCGCCTGAACGGATAAATGCTCCGACAATGCATTGTCGAGATCATTCACGGTCATCTTATCCGTGTCTTTCGGATTGTCTACTGCCCTACCAGTATAAATTAATTTTCTATCCCCATCAAACACGTAGAAGTGAGGGGTCCTCAATGCACCATACGCTCTGGCTACGTCTTGCGACTCATCAAACAAATAAGTCCAGGGGAATTGGTGCTCATTCATCCTAGAAACCATGTGATCGAAATCGTCTTCCGGGTAGGTTGTTATACTGTTAGAGCTGATTCCGACAAATTTAACGCCTTGATCGCTAAATTTTATCGCAGTCTCTCGTGTTACTTCATCGGATCCTGTAACGAAAGGACAATGGTTACAGGTAAAAAAGATTACTAATACTTTCGCATCACTATAATCCGATAACTGATAAGTATTCCCATCAGTGGCCGGCAATTTAAAATTCGGTGCAGAATCACCTATCTCTAATGTAAAGCTCATGATATTAATTTATTCATTTAAATTTTAATTTTTAAAAAAATGCAACGCATGATCAGCGTCAAAGGATAGTCCACCGGTTTAGAAAAAAACGCAAAACTTAATAAATTCCAGTTGAATATCAATTTATGACAACATTCAATATGGGCTATTCTCAATCTTATCATGCGGCCAGACAATTTTTCTCCGTTCGGGAGTAAGTCGGGCGAGAAGCTCCTTTGAGGGTCGGTAACCGTCTCGAAAAAATCCCCAAGAAGGTCCGTAACGATAAATAACGGTGCGACGTTCACCGGAAATCATACGCTTAGCCCCGTGGTTGAGGCAATCGACGAATAGAAGTGCGTCACCGGCTTTCAGATGAACTTCAATCGCACCAGTGGCGCTATCCGCAGCTTTATTCCTGGCTTTAATTTTTTCAGGTTCAAAATCCGGATTGCGAAAATTTGATTTGTGGCTGCCTGGTATCACCATCGTCGGTCCATTATCGGGGCCGATATCGGAAAGGGCCATGATGATGTTAATCATCCCACAGTTGAATTCCTGGTTCTGGACATGAAACTGCGTTCGCTTTGACCAGGGAATGCAACTGCCATGCAGGCCTGCCGCTTCGCCCGGTCCCCGTATGATGACGAAATTTTCGTCAATAAAAAGTGGCCCGTGTTGAGAGTCGAAAGAATTCTGACCGCCAACAAAGGTCTTCACATGTTCTATCCAGGAAGGTCTGTCGATGAGTCGTTCGAAAGGTTCACCTGCTTCATAGATCTGATACAGGGTGGTTCCCACTGTTGGGATATCGAGAACACCTCCATGAAAGTAACCGTGCCATTCTCCAGGTTTGAGATGCGGCATCCCATCGAGAATCACGTTCAATTCCTTCACATGATTGGGTTCAATAGCTCTCTCCAGAACGAGGTAACCGCGAAGATCAAATAGATAAATGTCGAGATCTGAAATCATGAGGTCAATAGGAGCCAATCTGTAATATAAAACTCATGGTTCTTACCTACTTAAGATCCGCTCCCGGAACCCACTGTATCGGGATGAGTTCGGCATCCCCTGCATAGTTGATCTTCAGCGGTTTCATCAAAGTCCGCGCCTCTTCTTGCGATGATTCCGCGACATCTTGATTGTAGGCCCCCGTGGATTCTACATGGGCAACTGTGGCCTGGGTGTTCTCAGGCAAATTAACGAAGTCGGGATAATACCACATCGTGAGCACCGTCCGACGCTCATCTGTCTGGTTGCTATGAGCAGCGTGGAACAGGGTACCGTACCCTATCACCAGGTCGCCAGCCTTCATCGGTACATCGATCTCCCCTTCGACGCGTTGAAACACGATGTCATCTGGTTTGGCATAAGTACGAAGCTCTTCGGTAGATTTTGGAGGAACTTGGTCATGCAGCGGGTGGCGCTTCAAATGCGATCCGGGTATCACCCGTAAACAGCCGTTCTCCGGTGTCGTGTCTGTCAGGTAGACCATCAGAAAACACTGTATGGGCTGCGTGGTATAGCTCACCGGATCATTCCAGAATCGACCATCTTCATGCCAGTAAAGCTGGGGGCTATGAGGCGGTTTGCTGATTATGCGTCCATGACCAAATTTCGGTTTATCGAAACCAAGTTCAGCAAGCGCTGCGAGCATCCGTTGATGGGCGATGAACTCAGCCATGGTTTTGTGTTCGTAGACCATTTCCCAATCGATCAAGACCATGCTGCCGGTCGCTATCTGCTCCTCGAAATGGGATTTGTCCTGCTTGGCCAGGATATTATCAGTAAGCTCTCTTAACTGATCCAACACATTGGGTTCGATGATATTTTCGAACACATAATAGCCGACTTTATTGAATTGCTCACGCTTCTCGGTACTTATGCTTATCATTATAGCTTTCTACTAACTCCATTTACCTCGTCTTTTCTATAAGCCAAGAGGCACTTTCCTTTGCATGGATTATTTGCGGCGTGTCAAATGCAATCTCACCGTATTCTTTCAGTGCAAAGCGGCTCAAGCTTAAGTCTCCATGCTTAACCGTGAGTCCAACTTCGACACCGCCATTTTCAAACCTCTGTTCACAGGTTCCCCAGGCGTACCCGTTAGACCAGAAATGGACTCCGTCTTTCGCCGTAAAGGTCATCGATTTTTCTACACCTGAATAATGGAATCCTGTCAGGGCGAGGACCGCCGCCCATGCAGCCATAGCCCGGGCATAGTGATGACCGCATTCGGCTTCATCGAACGGATTTCTCTTTTTTCCATCATAGCGGTCGCGTATTGCCTGTATGCATTTCAGTCCCTCTTCGATTTTTCCTTCATAGAGCATGCCGATGGCAGCGGTATACTCAAAGCCAGTCATGACCTCACCGAAATAGGGGAAAGGAATTACCGGTCTGCGACCCCGTGGAAAAGAGGCCATTAACAAGGCACTCTCGTCGTTTAAAACATAACTACGGTTTGGGTTGAAGTGGTCATAAAAGTTTTCTTTGAAATTGTAATTTAAAATACTCTTTAAGGTTGTCTTGACATTTTTTTCCTCCACCAGGTAACCCAAGTCACAAACATGGGCTAAGAATTGCCCGACAAGCTGATCCACAAGGCAGCCAGCCCCCAATTGATATTTAGGCTCTTCATCTGGTGAACTTGTTGTCACATGCTGCAGACCCTCGGCGATCGTGTCTCCCGCCTTCGGTGAACGAATTTTGTGTTCATAGTACTCACCATTGAACAGGTTGTTGTCGAGCCACGCTCTTCCCCTATTGAAAAGATCAGAACAAATTGATGCGAATGAGTCTTCTCCAAGATACTTCGCCATCTCTTCAGCCGCTCTCAGGGCACCGAGGTACCAGATCCCCATCTGTGGATTAGGGCCGTAATACTCTACGTCCATCGTATTGTGCTGACAGCCTTCCATTACACCGTCTTTGTCCGCGTCCCATCCTCCAGGAATCCAGCAGAACTCCAGCGATTTGCGCGCCATGGGCCACATCTTTCTCAGCGACTCATCATCACCTGATAGCTGCCAGTCACGATAGAGTTTCATCATACAGCCCATCTGGCCATCGGCAGCCGCAAACCCCCAGTCGAGAGCATTTCCGAGAGGAAGATTAACACGGAATGACATGAGTCCTCGATCGTCCGTTGCATGGAGATACTCGATCTCGCGCATTTTGAACGCCAGCGCCCCAAAAAGATACGCCGTTCCCTGTTCATAATTCCACACGTGGGTGCACGATCCTGTGCAACAACCCTCATCGTCACGGCAGCCCTCCCAACCGTAAAACATTCCATCATCAGTGCGGAAACAGGTCTGGGTGCGCAGGGTACTGAGATTAAAAAGGGCAGCTTCTTTCACAACCCGAGGAAGATCACTTTCGCAAAACGTTCTCACAAATTCGACCGTCCTTGCTTCCAGATCATCTAAAGATGCGGCTGTTTTTTGAGCTACATCCCAGGCATCTTCGTACTGGGTTGTATAATAGTTCCCGATCCGGTCCGGGTCAGTGGCACAGCAATTGTCTCCTTCGTTGGCATTGGATGAAGCATCCGCCCTTGGCGTCCAGGTCATTCGATTAGGAAAGTGCCAGGTGATAAGAAAGCTAATGTCCTCGTTCCCGTGCGGCCCAATCTCCGTCTTAACGCAAAGAGATGCAGTGGGGTCATCCGATTCACCTCCTGTTTGTTCCGCTAAAGTTCCATCAGCACTGAAATCATCCCAGAAGCCTAGACGTGAATCCTGCCCCTTAGGTCGATTGCCCCAGTTGGTGCGGTGGCTCACACCCGAAGTTGCCGTCGTCGTCAATGCCATGGTGCCGTAACCTTCCGCTCGCTCATTAACTCCTTTACTAGACATGGTGAGGCCCTGGACTTCTTCCGACTTTCTAAATTCGTTGAGGTTCTTAGAAGGCGTACCCTCGCCACCATCCCGGCCAATAAAGTTATTGATATTACCACAGACCGAGACTTTAAGGGGACTATTGGTTTTGTTTGAGATTACAAAGCGAAGAATCGCAGTCGGAATACCGCTGACATCATCATCGGCACCGACAAAGGGATTGAATCCTTCAATCGCGACATCGACAGGGACGTCGGGGTCGGACAGTTGCACGCGCCCAAGTGGATACGCCGCTTGAAACGATGCTGCTCGAAATCGCGGGTAGTGGTGGTTAGGTGTCAGACAACCACCAAAGCCCTCTAACTCGTGTGGCTCGAGAACACTTTCTAAAGCGCGAACAACCGGACTATCTCCACCACCTTCAACGTAGATTGCAAAGAACGTTTCTTTCGGTACGTACCCTTTCGCCGGTCGGTTGACAATTTCCCAGTCACGCAGGTCACCTCGTCCCCCCAGTGAAACAGTTCCTGTGCCGATACCGCCCAGGGGTAAGGCAATGCGCGTTAAGTGGTCTTGATCATACTCGGTAAGGACAGGCCATGTCACTCTTTTTGACCTTTCTTGACGGCCATAGCCTTGGCGACGGCTGTTGACTTTTTGACTTTTTGACTTTTTGACCAATAGTCTTTTATCTAACTTTCGCTTCAGGTGTCTTCGTATCAAGTCCCATCTCACGGTGCTGGTTTTTAAATTCTTCGATATGTAACTGCTTCGCCTCCTCATCGACCTTGCAACTCACCCCTTTGTATACCATGGCAAAAGCTCGACGATGTCGGCGTGCTGATTCGTTCGGGTCGGCGCGATGGATGACTTCTCCGTGATGGACAACCGCATCACCCGGTTGCATAAATATTGCCTCCTCCATCTCATTATCTTTAGGGCCGTAATTGGTGATGCCCTGCGAAAAACCCAATACGGATGTCAGTGCATGAGGGCGAATACCCCGCAGGTGAGAGCCTGGGATGTAGCGTAAACAGCCATTCTCTTCGTCGACTGGATCGATTGCCATCCAGACCGAAGCAACATTTGGAGGGTTGAGCTTAAAATAAAAGTTGTCCTGGTGAGGCGGTGTGTGATGGTCTGTTTGTGGCGGCTTGTTAAACCACTCAGGACCTGTCGTGTGTGCTTCTTCGCCGATCAAGGCATTAGCCAGTGCATTCCATTTTTGGTTATGACTATACTCCTCGAAATACGGTTCAAATTTTGCGATATGCTGCATCTGCTTCAGGGTCTCAGGCCGTGACTTGTCCTGGTAGAAAGCGGCTTCATCTGGGATTGTCGGAACCACCTCGAGGATAAAGCGATCGAGGACCGCGAAAAGTGGCTCGTATTCATCCGGCGATAGAAAGTTTCGTACTAAGACAAATCCATCGCGATCGTAGCTCTCTTTATATTGCGTATAGTTTTCCATCTTTAGTCCTGTTTGACTTTATTAATTGTTAATCACAGGTGTTTCAGTATCAAGTCCCATCCCACGATGCTGGTTTTTTAAAGTTTCAACATGCAACTGCTTTGCCGCCTCGTCAACTTCACAATTCACCCCATAATATACCATGGCAAAAGCGCGACGATGCCGGGTTGTTGATTGGTTCGGGCCGGCGCGATGGATCATTTCTCCGTGATGGACAACCACATCACCCGGTTGCATATCTACAACCAATTCCATCTCTTCATCTTTGGGGCCGTAATCGGTGATGCCCTGTGAAAACCCGAGGACCGTAGTCAGGGCGTGCGGACGAATTCCCCGCTGGTGAGAGCCGGGGATATAGCGTAAACACCCGTTCCCCTCGTCGACCGGATCGATGGCCATCCAGACCGAGGCAACATGGGGAGGGTTGAACTTAAAATAAAAGTTATCCTGGTGAGGCGGTGTGGGATGGTCTATTTTTGGTGGCTTGTCCATCCACTTGGGACCCAACGTGTGGGCTTCTTCGCCGATCAAGGTACTGGCCAGTGCATTCCATTTTGAGTGACTACTATACCCCTCGAAGTAGGGTTCATATTTTTCCAAATGCTGCAGCTGCTTCAGGGTCTCGGGTCGTGACTTGTCCTGGTAGAAAGCGGACTCGTCTGTAATTGAAGGTACCACCTCGCGGATATAGCGATCGAGGGCTGCGAACAACGGCTCGCATTCATCCGCCGATAGAAAGTTTCGTATTAAGACAAATCCATCGCGATCGTAGCTCTCTTTATATTGCGTATAATCTTCCAATTATGTTCCTGTTTATTTAGTTACATTCTTTAAGACGAATAAAATGACGGCAATTAAAAAGATGGGCTAAGCTAATTTAACCTAAAACGGGTTTACGCCGAGCAGCAGTGGTTAGTCAGTTAACATTTTCCAGATTAAAGTGAATGTCATAAAGACAAAAGGTGTTGGGCTGGCCATACTTGTATTTTGTGCCGGGATTGCGGCTTTGTCGTGGGAGTTGTTATGGCAGCATTATGCATCGCTGACCTTTGGCGTATCAGCGGAGGGGACGGCGATCACCCTCGCGACAACGATGGGTGGAATGACCGTTGGCTCGTTCTTAATGGGAGCGTTGCTGAGTCGGCAAAAAACCGTTGTTCCGCTGCGGCTCTATGCGCTTCTCGAAGGGATCATTGGTGTGTCCGGGTTGTTGTTAAAACCGGGTTTCACGCTCTTATCCTATCTTGATGGTGAAGTTTATCGGCAATTTCCAGCATTAGCCTCTCTCTTTAATATTATTGGCGTGTCTCTCCTCTTGAGCCTTCCGGCGATGGCCATGGGCGCGACCATTCCGGTTATTGGGCTCTTAGCTCGCAACTTTAATCTGTCACTGGCGCGGCTTTACGCGATCAACACGGCCGGGGCCGCTTTGGGCGTGTATTTGTTGGCATTTGTTTTCTTTCCAAATTGGGGAGTTATTTTCACGACAACGGTGATCAGCATAATCAATTTCTCCGTCGCCTTATTTGCAATCGTCATCGCTGCTTGGATACGAAAGCCAAAAGTTGAAATACCTGCAAAGGTTGACCGACAAGTTATGGATCAATTAGAGCTGTCGCCTCGTTCCGCTTGTGTCGCGGTCTTTCTTACCGGCTTTGTTACCTTTACCCTCGAAGTTATTTGGTTTCGCTCCATTCGAGCCGCCTTTTCAAGCACCACCGAAGTCTTTGCCTTGGTCTTGTTTGCCGTGCTTGTCAGTTTAGCTCTAGGTGCCGCTCTAGCCAACCGATTGCGTAAACTGGGGGTGGCTCTGAGTTGGATTTTATTCCTCGCGGGTTGTCTTATCTTAATCGCTACACCGCTTATTGAACGTTTCGATTTGTTCGCTCGTTTTCCAGGAAATTATTGGGTGCGGACCGCGAGCTGGTTAGGACTTTCCCTCGGCGTTATGGGCCCGCCTATTTTAGTCATTGGAGTAACGCTTCCCTGGATTCTCGACTTGTCAGAAACACCAAAGCAGTGGGCATTGTATTATGGTCTGAACACTTTGGGCGCTATTACTGGATCCATATTTGCGGCCTGGGTTTTGTTACCGACCATAGGTTCGAGCCGTACTGCCTGGTTTACTGCTCTCTTGTTGCTCTTGTTTGCCTTCGGATTAATGCAAGGACGAAAACGTTTTGTCGGACTCGTTCTTGGGGGAGCGTCGCTCTTTGTAGCAATTGCTTTTGATTCCGGCGTTGGCCGTTACCGAGCGCAAGGGCGCCCGGTGCGCAACAAACCCCATCAGATTATTGAGATTCACGAAGGAGCCGATGTCACCTCGGCGACTGTGGATACAGAACAGGGGCGCATTTTACTTATTGATGGTTTCACAACAACCGGTGAAACGGATTATACCGATTATATGGATTGGATGGGGCGGCTACCCATGCTTATGCATCCCGATCCAAAAGAGGCTCTTGTCATTTGTTTCGGTACCGGCAGAACCGCCCATGCGGTGCGGGATGAAGAGCCGGAACAGCTCGATATCGTCGACATCAATCCAGCTGTCTTTGCCATGGCTAAACACTTTACCTCGAACCACGGTGTGCTCGACGATCCACGTGTCCAGAGTATAACAATGGATGGAAGAGCCTGGTTGAGACGAACGAATAGCACCTATGATATTATCACCTTGGAACCCATGCCCCCAAACTTTGCAGGATCAAATGCTCTTTATGCGCAGGATTTTTACGAGGTCATGGCAACGCGTCTAAAAGAGGGTGCCATTGTCGCTCAGTGGCTTCCTTTTCACCTCGTTACACCTGAACATAGTGTCTACATAACAGCCGCTTTCCAGGCTGTCTTTGAACAAACCGTACTCTGGGTGGAACCGCGTGATGGTACCGGTATTCTCTTAGGGCGCTGGGGACCATACGACGAAAATTTTGGTGCAACTTGGCCCGGTTTTTCACGCCACGAACGTCAGCGATTGTTAACCCGGGAAGCGGTACAAAAGGCCATTCGCCTGAATGCCGAGGAGTGTAAACGCTATGCTTCGATGGGCTTTCCAGTTACAGATGATAATCAATCCCTGTCTTACGGTCATGGTAAAATTCAAAAGTTCTCTTTGCGGCGGATGCAGACCACGGCTCTCAATTTCGAACTAATCGACAAAGTGAAGCAAGGCGCACAAGCGCCATGAAAGTCGAAAGCCTTCAACCTACATCGAGTATCCAACGGGCTGCAACTGAAAGCCGGTTTACAGTTTCCGATCTCAGGTACTCGCGTTGATTGAGCTGTTGCTCATCTTCACGTTGGCAAAAGTAGGAGTGCATGGCGTGTCTCGGCGCGCTACTCCCATTCGTAGAACCTCCATGCCAGAGATGAGAGTTAAAAACGACAACCGTTCCCGCGGGTGCAAGTAATTGTATTTCGTCAGGATGCGAGGCATGAATATCATCCATCTCGTCCTGTGGTAATTTTTCTTTCCGGTGACTGCCGGGAACTACCCTTGTCGCGCCATTAGTCTTATTAAAATCATCGATTAACCAGATAGAATTACAGACAACGTATTCGCCGGGCTTTACCGGTTTACTGTAATCAGTATGAAATCGTTGGTGTCCTGCTCCCGGCAATGACGCGCGACTGTTTAACGACGAAAGTTTAAAATCTTTTTGCAAGACATGCGCGATGGCGGCAAGCACCTTTGGATGAGTAATACAGACTTCGAACATGGGGTCTTTATCGATAAGGTTACTCAACCTGTCAGTCCCTTCTTCCTGATGGACTTCCTTCCCAGCATCTTCTCCTTCCAGTTTCGCCAACTCATCAAGTCGTGCAGTAAATGCTTGTACCTGATATTGTGAAAGAACATCGCGAATAATTAAATAACCCTGATCATCGAGGAATTGCCTTTCAGCCTCCGTCAAAAGATCCGACGTGACACCGAGGTCAGCCAATGCCTGTTCCATCTTTCCTGAAAATTTCATAAAACGATATTTACTCTTAGTAAATTTATAGGTCGGGGGAAGCCAAAAAAGGTCAATCCCACTCCATTACCGACTTTCGATTGTTTACATTTGTCATCGCGCCTGTCCTCCATAGCCTCGTGCGACGGGGGAAGGCTGCTTGTCAGCCGTGGCTACCGAACGCAGTGACAAAAGAGTAATCATAATCATCCTAGTGTTTTACGTATTACCCCATCATCGCAAATACGCTTATACACATTTCAGTTTTGAGACAAAACCCATTCACTCTCACAGAATGTTTTTTTCGAAGAAAAGTAAGTAAGATTACGTCAGAATCCTCACCCCGTTTTTCATTTATCATTCATCATTACTAATTCCTCATTCACTCTACTACTTCGGTCGTCCGAGACCAGGGCCGCTCGATAAAATAACCAATTGGCTGCGAGCTGGATGAGGTGAAATACATCGTTGTGATTAAAGTGCGGGTGCGGTGCCAACTTCATTATCTGGATGACACTACCCACGATTGACAAAGCAATCGCACTGAGTATCCACCGGCCGGGTTTCTTCCAGCTTCCCCGAAGCCTGAGTATTGCCATAACCGCGATGCATGCCATCGAAGAACCATAATCACAGATCGCAACAACGAATCGGGTATCGTTCAGTATCCAGATTAAAACAACCACTGCTTTCACAATAATCAACGACAATGCCACCGTCTTATACCTTCCCTCCAGAGCATTAAAAGCGACCGCACTCAGAATAAAGGCACTCATTGCGATCATCGTAACGAGCGTCACCATCCAGATGGCATCGCGGAGTGACTGCTCAAACCAGTAACCACTGCCGTGAAAGATCGCGCCCATCAAAGCACTTATCGCTAAAGAACAAAATCCCAAAGCCCAAAATAAAACGGAGAGTGAATGCGCGTCTCGATATTTACGTATGAGTTGCAGCAGAAAAAAACAGGAAAATCCGCTGATCAGCAAGTCCGTGGCAAAAGTGGCCGGTTCAGTAATATTCATATCCCTACTTCAGCAAACCCGAGGCACTCGCCGACAGCTAGGGTAGCTGGTCCTAACCCGTTGGGATCTAAATATGTTTTCCTCAATACGTCATCATCGATTATTTCTATTGTGGTAAAACCACAGGGGGACAGAAATTCATTCACATCCTTTACCTTCATCCCCCAGGTGAATGGTTCATTCTTGAATTGCAGCCACCAATCGACGAGGCGGCTCGAGTTATGAAAGCGAATCTTTCCTGTATCATCGGGTACCATAAAGGTGAATGCGACGAAACAACCACTTTGAAACGTATCCCTTATCGTATTAAAAAGCGTCCCTACCACCTTTTCGTTAAGATACATCAATAGACCCTCCGCAATAATAAGCGTTGAGGCTTTTTTATCGATACTATCACTGTCTTGAAGGACAGCTGATAAATCTTTCTCCATAAAATCGTTTGAAATAAAATGTAGATTGTCCGGTTGCTTCCCACGTTCGCTTAAACTTTGAATCTTCAGCGTTTGCGTATTGGGATGGTCAATCTCAATAAAAGTAACCTGCCTATACTGGTCCGTGAGCCGCAGGCACAAGGTATCAAATCCAGCGCCCAGGACAATTACCTGTCGGGCGTTGCGCTCTAGCGATGCTTGTGCAAATCGCTCCAACTGCAGCTTTCGCAATGCGTAGTGGAGTTGAATCCCGGGAATGATTTGCGACTCGAGTGCCCTCTGGTAAGCCTGGTACCAGGCGCTCCTGAATAATCCCAAGCGCAGTCTTCCAAACAAGAGGTGATCTCTCAAAAACCACTCACAGGTCTCGGCCGCTTCAGTTGCAACAAATTTCCCAATTCTGGCATTCGCGGCCGTTGTAACTGTGCTTTTTGCGATCAGAAGCGCGGTCTCGCTTGGTCGCCCGCCTTTCATTCACTCCCCTCAAACATCGCTCGATAATGACGGTACCACTCGCTTTGAAAGCGTTCCTCCGGATCGAATTGAAGCTTTTTTTGGATGAACTGAGGGAACTGTGGATAGGCTTTCAAGATCTGATCCTTGGTCGCCCATCGGTGATAAGTCAGAAAGTAACTGCCATCCATATCCAGTGCAATATCGGTGATCGTTCGGAATTGCTCTTTTGCTTCTTCAATTCCTTTTTCGTCATGCACTACCCTGAGATTGATGACCGTGCAGGCGTATGACTGCTTGGCCCATGCGAGGTAGGATTCATTGTCCTCCTCAATGTAACGAACGGTCCCATATATCAAATTTGCTTTCGTCTCGATTAGTGCTGCTCCCATTCGTTTGAAAAAATCGGGGAGTCTTGACCGTGGGACGTAGTACTCACATATCATCAAGCTACCGGGTGCGTGTGATTTGAGCATTTTATCGACCACCCCATCATACCCTTGCAAATAAGTGCTGAGCTGGTGAGTGTCGCTCCAATAGATCTGACCATCAGTGGATAAATAAAATTGGCTGTAAAGATCAAAAGCTTTTGATTTGTTTACGTGCGCCAGCTGGTAAAGTTGAATCCAGTTTTCCTTACTCAATTTTTTTTGCGACTGCCTGTCGGGAACAACTTTATTCGTTGGTTTGTAAAACGAAAACACCCCGCGACTCAGAAAATCGGGTGATGCCTCATCAGTCATAAACTGGTAGTCACCATAAATGTATCCCTCGCGTATGCGCTCCTCTACTTTTTCCGGCACCTCGTCTACGGTGATCATCTCTACATCGCGAACCAGCGCCTGGCGTGGAGACAATCGAAGTGTCACCTCAGTAATAACACCAAATAATCCATATCCCCCTATTGCCAGACTGAAAAGCTCGGGATTTTTGTCACGGCTGCATTCTCGCACTTTTCCCTTGGCATCGACGAGGTTGAAAGATTCGACATCTCCAATCATCGGCTTTAAGGTGAGCCCTCTACCATGAGCATTCGCAGATAGCGCACCGCCGATTGATAAACCATCAGCTCCGGTTTGCTTTTGACGAATCCCCCACTGCTTTTTGCGACCTTCTTGCTCCGTTAATAGCCATTGCATTAATACCGGCCATTGAATGCCAGACTCGACCGTGATGAGTCCTCGTTTTTCATCCAGAGACAGCACCTCATTAAATTGCGAAAGATTTATATGAATTGTGCCTTCACCAAACTGTTGACCGCCCATCGCGTGACGGCCGCCACTGATGCTTACCGCGTACCCTGATCGTTTCGCACGCTTAACTATCGCGGCAATCTCCCGTGCAGTTTGAGGTTCGTAATACTGAGCGACCGTTGTCGGATTCAATCGCGAGTGAACATCATTGAGACTAACTCCCTGATCGATAGATTCGGGCACACAACCCGCCACCAGTATAAGCACACAGCTGAGAAGAAAATTAATGCTTAGTATCTTGCTCCGTCCGATAATGACAGACATTTCCATAAAACCTTTCAACATTAGCCTAGTTCAGCTCTCTGCTTTAAGCGTGTCGTCAACTTCGGGTTCTACGATTTCGAAGGTTACAGAGACTGAACCTTTCACCGAAATCTTACCCAGCGCGATCCCATCTGAATTGCCACCGCTTCCACTCGAAATATTCTGAACCACGTTCTGGCTCATACCAGAATTGCGTGACCCACCCCACCATCCGGTATTATACCAATACCAGTTTCCGTAGTTGGTTTCATTTATTCGAATCGGATCGCCGACAACCGATCCCAACTCAGATGCCATCTTAATGGCCTTCTCTTTAGCTGCCGCCAGGGCAAGGCTTCTTGCCTGCTCTCGGTATTTCTTAAACTCTGTAGTCCTGAATTGAATATTGTGGATGTGCGTAACGCCTGCTTCCAGCATCGCACTTGTCAAATCTTCAAACTTACTTGTATCAGAGA
This sequence comes from Opitutales bacterium, assembly GCA_963692525.1. Taxonomy (GTDB): domain Bacteria; phylum Verrucomicrobiota; class Verrucomicrobiia; order Opitutales; family PNEW01; genus PNEW01. Next base: position 2,141,527 of record OY829953.1, on the reverse strand, counting down.
GAGTAACCGTAGAACTGTTTCTCGCGATGTAACCAAGGAAATCTTTTCTTTCGTAGTAATCTCCCCATCGCGGTTCAATATTAAGATATTCAGTTTTGATCTTTCCTTTTTCTATCCCCTTAACGGCAGCAATGGATATAGCGGAATTAAGAATTTCTTTATTTTCATCTTGAGCTGTTTTTATCACTTTATCGTGCGATTCAATTCCAAAGTGAATAACGACCTCGTCGGGTTCCACGCGAACCACTGCTTCTCCTGAAACGGTGATCGTCCGTCTTGGATCTGTGTTGTCTCCATAAAATTGCGCGTGGAGAGCTGTGGTCAATGTAATGAGTGCAAAAATTATGATTAATATTTTCATTTTATTTACTCTCCGAATTTAAATAGATTAGCGGTTTATCAGTACTAAACTTTTCACATAACACCGTAACTTCGATCCAAAAGTTCATTTATTATCGTATATCGAGCGTGAAGACTGACATCCCCTTGCCGAACACCCCGTGACCGACATATCCCTGGAGTGGAAGATGTCGGGGAAATACCCTCGGTAGCCACGTCTCCCGCGGTTGCGGGATCCTCGCAATGACAACGGAAAGAATTGGTAACGTGTTCTAAATATTTCTTTATAGCATACCCCCTATTGTCATTGCAAAGGAGGTTATCAGCCGACCGCGGCATTCCAAGCGTATAGTCATTGTGCCTACATGCACCAATCACATTCAATTCTTCCCATTGAAGGTTCGCCTCTTTACTGATTACCGATAACTGATGTCTCCCACCTTTTGACTTTTTGACTTTTTGACCTTTTGACCGCACAGCCATTCTTATCGACTTACTGCATCGCACTCACGAATTCCCGGCCAATCCCTCCACATGTTTTCACAGGGAGGCTCCCCTGTTTTTACTTCGAGGTCTACTTTCCGAAAATCATACAACACTGCTTTTCGAATCACCTGCGAACGGTTATGTCCGGCTGTATGTGCCAATCGATGATGCCAGAATATAATGTCACCTGCCTCACCATGGCATTCGACATAGGGCAGCTGGTTGAATTTCTCGATACACTCATCGTATTGATCGGCGTGATCGTTTCCGTGTTGAGTCTGATAAGCGTTATAGAATGTCCGGTGGCTTTTGGGCCAGACTATAAATCCGCCGCCATTGGGTGGCACATCATCGATGTAACCGACTACCCCAAGATGGAACGCGTGCGCATCAGTATGGCATCTGTGGGGTTGAAGTGGAACATCTCCTTCTGGGAGGGTGCAATAAATACCCCGTATCTGGTCTGGGATTTGAACTTCCCCTACCCCTAAAACCTGTTCAACCATACCCCAAATCGAGGGATCTGTCGCCAGCATTCGTACTATCCAATCTTCGTCACCAATACTGCGAAAATGCCACCTAAAATTTTGACCTTCATTACCCTTGCCAATGGAATCTCTACTTTTATCACCCTTGACATCAATCTTTCCCTTATACGCTTTAATCGGCCCCACCCAGGTCTCGGGTTTGTTGCGGTCCAATTCGACCGGCTTGTTATCCCACAATCTATCCCGAGCTTTGGCCATGAGAGCTTCATCCATGACCTTGCGCTTGATGAGATAGCCTTCTTCTTTAAAAAAGTTAATTTCCTCGGGGGATAATTTCATTATAATTTTAACGAATTTATATTATTAAAACTGAGTAATGTGCAACTAAATCTTCGTCAGCACCTGCCTCTTCGTCTTCGTCCAAGATGCGGTGCTTTCAATTATTAATTATTAGTGACAGAAAAATGGAGGGACGCACTCCGTTGCGTCCGCAGTAATAATTATTACTTTTCACTGCTAAAAAATTCATTATGCCTTACGGCCACGACGGAGCGTGGCCCTCCAGCAAGAATATGCGTGATAAGAAATCTAGTTCCAAAGTAGGAGGGTAATGCATCTTCATCTTTGTCTCAATTTATTTAGATAATGATGTGTCATAATTTTTCCTTAGCAGGATTACATCATTACCAACAAACTCTGCTTTGGTATACCAATGTTTTCCCAGCCAGGTAAATGTATTCACTGAAAAAAAACTAACGTGCGTCGGATCCATTTTATAATGCCAGTCCGCAAATACCTCCCGGTTAAGCACCAATTTCGTCATCACGCCTAAATTCCCTCCCGGTTTCAAACAAGACCACAACCGATCCAGTGCTTTTCCCGGGTGATGCAGGTGTTCCACCACTTCAGTGACCGTTATAAAATCATAATTCACATCCCACACAGTTTCATCCCTCGAGTAAAACGAATCATAAATTGCCATTTCATGATCTGCTTCTTCAAACATCACGGATAGGGTCGGCCCCGGCCCTGACCCAAAATCAAGACCCCTGCTTTTGGGTTTAATCCGGTCCAATAGGGGATTGAAGAGGCGACTTAAAAACCGTCGGTATTCGGGATCATCAGGAGAGTTCTGATGCAGATCATAGACTGCCTTTTCCTCATCCCTCGACAAATAATATTCGTTTGGCACATAAACCAGGTCACAGATTTCACACTGCCTGTATTTGCGCTTAGCATCTTCATAATAATCTTCTCCTCCGCATGTATGACATAGTGGACAATTCACCTTGATTTAATTAATTGTTGGAGGGCCAAGTGTAGCCTGTCGGCCATAGTCCTCCCCGACCGCGGGACGGGACGACGGCTGATCGTAGCCGTTAGGTAAGAAAATAGACTGGATAACAATTTTTAATTATTTTGCGGACGCAACGGAGTGCATCCCTCCAGTATTAAATCTATAAAACTAAACCTGTTCCTCACGAACATACTTATTGAAGAGCGCTGCATAATCTTCACGCACCGGGCTGAAGACGTCCAGGACGACAGCTGGTCCATCCACTGGTTTTGCGGTGTGCGGTATATTGGCCGGGATAATGAACATCTCCCCGGCTTCACATAAATTTGTTTCATCGCCAATCGTCAGTTCCATTCTCCCTTTTAACAGCATACCCGCCTGTTCATGCGGATGCTTATGGAGGGGTATAATCGAACCTGCTTCCAGTTCCAGGTACGACAGCATGATGTTTTCACCGTACGGCGTGCGCGCCTTAGCACCCGGCGCCAGCTCGATGGGTTCGTAGTCGTCAATTTTTATAAATGGCATCGTGTTTCCTTTCTCTATTTAAATTCAATTTCGCAATAAGGTTTTATACATTATCGCTGCGCGTCCAGTTTCCTGGCGCTTAATATTCCAATAACTAATCCGATGACCGCACCGATGATTAATAGTGGTAATCCAAGAAACAGCACGGGCAACATTAGAATGCCCCAATACGCTGTTCCATCCTGTGCAATGAGACTGTATTGTTTCAAAATCAGTATAGCGGGAACAAACATGTAAATTGTTGCTCCATAAAATGCACCAACGACACATCCCTTTGTCAACGGATTCCGAAATTTGCATCTTAGGACAGCTACTCCAAGAATAAACCCCACCAGGGGAGCAGCTAGTGGTGTGAGTAGTGTGATCCAATCACCAATATTTTTTACTTGGTCCGGCCGTCGCCAATACCCGATCGCCATTATAGCGCACACTATAAAAACCAAACCCGATAGTAGTATTGAAATTATTCCCGTTTTTTTCATTAAAATTAGGAGTCGAAAGTAATTTAATACATCATGCATTTTTATTAAATTGTCATTGCGAGCGAGGCGAAGCTACCGAGGGCAGAGCCCGACATCTTCCATTCCAGACGAACATTCATAGTGCTTACGCAAACCAATCTCCACTCAAGTCTTTCCATTGAGTAATAATCTTTACTTTAGTCCAAAAACCTAACACTGCCATTACAAATCCACTGTCCACTGTCCACTGTCCACTGTCCACTGTCCACTGTCCACTGTCCACTGTCCACTGTCCACTGTCCACTGTCCACTGTCCACTGTCCACTATCCACTATCCACTATCCACTATCCACTATCCACTATCCACTGTCCACTGTCCACTTTTCACTTTTCACTTTTCACTCATCCCCCATCCCCTACCGCACACTCTCAATTAATTCTGCGAGTTCTATACTTCCCTGCCAGTTATCGTCATCGACTTCCACTCCCCACCAGGCGCAGAGCAGACAATGAGTCCAGCTCCATGCCAGGATCCGCTCACGCGTAAAACCCAGTTCCTCGGCAAAAATAGCTGCCCGTCTCGCGATAAGTTTTCGAAGATCTTTACCCGTACATGAAATGGGCGGTCGGTTGTGCATATACGTGGCGACTTCATAAGCGGGGTCACCAACCAACCCTTTGGAATCAATTGCCAACCACGGTTCGCGTTCAGCGCTCAATATATTCCAGTGATGCAAGTCGCTGTGTAATACCACGGATTCTGCGCTCGTCGCTATTAACTCGGCAAACTGCGCCTCCGCTTTTTCCACAAACTTGGTGGGGAGCGGACCGGTGCTGCCATCAAATCGGATACGCACGTCACTGAGCTTTGTAACCTCATCTTCAACCGACCTGAACCCGTGCTTTTGAGGCGCCTTTTGCCACAACCGGCGCATCACGCTCGCTGCGATCCGCGTATTTTCTTCGTCATCACTATTCTCAGAAAGAGGAACACCCGGAATCAAACGCTCCAATAAAAGTGTATCCAACTCCTCGTCGCTATCCAACAATTTGACCGCTCCTTTGCCTCCATAGAACTGAAGCGATTCACGCTTTGTTGAAAAATCTTTTTTAGAAGAGGCTATCTTGATTATTACATCGCTCCCATCCCCTCGCGTCGCCGGAGTAATATAGTTGTAGGACATCACCGCGTAATCTTCTGCCATCGGCACATCTACCGAAAGCTCCCAACGCTGGGCACACGCGGTTAGCAATTCCGGTAGTCGGTTCAACCATGCAACACCCTTTTCATTGTAACCCACCGCTCGCCTTAAACTCTCGGGAATATCAATAGGTACGGCCACAGGGATTCAATCTTCGCTTTGGTAACGACTCATATGGCTATCTCTTATCTTAACCTAAAACCTAACACTTAAAACTTAACACTGCTCCTGCATTTCACTGTTCACTGTTCACTGTTCACTCATCTTCTACGATATACCGACACAGCTGTTGCCCCCTCGGTGATAAGCGTTCATAATGTTTACGTGGCAGTATTTTTTCGTCATACGGACGGAACCAGGGTGCAAAGTATCCGACGCTGGTCATGGGCCTCTTGTGCTTGGAATTATTCGCCGTCCCCCCGTGCCAGCAACGCACATCGCGAATGATCGCGGTATTTGCCGGCGCACAGAGATGATTTGTCCGCATCCATTCCGGCTCCTCTTCGAGGGTGGGAATCGGCGCGTGGGAACGCTGGGTCCCTGGAATGAATCGAATGGCTCCATTCTCCACCGTAAAATCTACCATCGTATAATTGACGTTGATGAAAGCTGGCGGCGTATCTCTATCCGTTACCTTTCCCCAGGGATCATTGAAATAATCTTTATTAAAGTCTGCATGCAGATGTTGGATTTTCGCACCGGGAAGGGAAAAATCTCCTCCTCCCAATCTACAGGTATAGTCGTCATTATTCCAAATCACATTGAGGATAGGTAAGATTGTGGGTAAATCGATGAGGATACACCACTCCCAATTATGGAGCTGATTCCCAAATGATTGACGAGCATAGCCGCGGGTCATTTTTTCGAGACCGTATTCCTCCTCCTGCTCTTTCATTACACGCTCCGAGCCCGCTTTATTGAGCGCGAACTGCTCCTCGCTCAGTGGATTTTTAACACAGACAAATCCATCGCGATGAAATACGGAGGCCGCTTTGTCAACATCACCCGGATCAAATATCTCTACATTCAACATGATGATTGCTCATCTCTTCATTAATGAATAATAATTCCTGCACTCACTCGAACAGGTATGCGTTACAGCGTCAATCTAAGTCGATCCAGCAGTAGATTAAGCGACAGGTGAACGCTCATTAACTTACCACACATAGGCGTGTTCTACACCACGGGGCGACGGCCGGTGGCTATGTCTTTAATTCGCATTCAAGCTTTTCCGCTTTATCCCTTTTACGCTTCCACGCATTTCCAATTCGTTTCACTTATCCCCAACGATATACCTACACAGCTGTTGTCCGCGCGGTGATAAGCGTTTATGATGTTCACGTGGCAGTAGTTTTTCCTCACTCGGTCGAAACCATGGCGCATAATATCCCACACTGGTCATCGGTCTTTTCTGATTGGAATTATTCGCAGTACCCCCGTGCCAGCAACGCACATCGCGTATGATCGCGGTATTTGCCGGAGCACAGAGATGATTTGTCCGCATCCATTCCGGTTCCTCTTCGAGAGAGGGTATCGGGGCATGCGAACGGTGAGTGCCGGGAATAAAACGGATAGCTCCATTTTCCACAGTGAAATCTACTATCGTAAAGTTGACTACGATGAAGGGAGCGGGTGGGTCCCGATGATTAACCCTGTTCCAGGGATCGTTGAAGTAATCCCTATTCCCGTCTGAATGCAGATGCTGGATTTTTGCTTCCGGAAGAGAATAATCTCCTCCACTCCCCGAACAGGTGTAATCGTCGCTTTTCCAGATCGCATCGAGGATAGGCAAGATCGTCGGTAAATCGATGAGGATACACCATTCCCAATTATGAACCTGGCTGCCAAAGGAGTGACGGGCATAACCGCGATTCATGTTTTCGCGGCCGCACTCATTCTCCTGTTCCTGCATCACGCGCTCCGCGCCGGCTTTATTGTTCGCAAACTGCTCTTCGCTCAGAGGATTTTTAACGCATACAAATCCGTCGCGATGAAATACGGTTGCCACTTTGTCAACCTCACCGGGTTCAAGTATTTCAACTTTCAACATGACTTATAATTCAAATCACCTGCGCACTTTCGAATTATAATGCTTCAAGTGACAGGTGAACACTTACGGACTTTCCATATATAGGCTCGACCCGATCCTTTCACTCGAATCAATCTGATATCATCTTCCAGCCGCCGGGTCCAGGAACCACAGGGACGTTCGTAAGGTAACTGCAACCGGTCCCTGAGCGCCACCCAGGTCAATCCCCCAGGATTTTTGCGGAGTTCCTTACCAATTGTCTCTTTGAATTCTACGTAGCGCATGTAGCTAGTCAAAAGGTCAAAAAGTCAAAAGGTCAAAATGAAAGAAGTCTGGCATGCGTATTATGAATTATGATCAATTGTTGAATCCAAAAAAGTGGAATTCGTTAGGATTATCTTGCATCATAGTTTCCACATCTATCAACGTTTTGACCTTTTGACTTTTTGACCTTTTGACTAATCACCTCGTCGCCCATAACAATCCTCGACGTGTTAATTCCCTGACTTCAGGGACATCAAAATCGCTCGTCACATGACCGAGTGACGAATAGAACACTTTGCCTTTGCCGTACATTCGTTTCCACACCACCGGCATTAGTGTGCCCTTCACCCAAGGAGCATCACCGGGATCACCGGGGATAATCGTCGTCGCCAGCACATCATTCCCTGGGTCAACATGCAGGTAATACTGTTCCGAATGCATAGTGAAATCCTTTAAACCTGCGACAATAGGATCCTCATGTTTCACTATATTTACCTCGTAGTCGAAAATTCCCCCGGGATGGGCAACAAATTGCCCGCCAACCATCCATTGGAATTTAGGTTTATTACGCATTGAATCACCCATGCCGCCATGCCATCCAGCTATTCCAACCCCAGAGTGGACGGCCTCTAAAAGTCCTTCTTCCTGCTCCGGTGTCATATCACTCATCGTCCATATCGGAACGACAAGATCAAAAGATTTCATTTTCTCGGCATCTTCGTAGGTATCCAGTGAGTTGGTTACTACGACCTCATAGCCATCTGTTTTTAATAAGGGCCCAAACAGCTCAGCATTTTCTTTCGGTTCATGGCCTTCCCAGCCACCCCAGGATATTAAAGCTTTCTTTGTCATTTTATTCCTCTCACTCCATTTTTAAAATTTAATGTTCAATCCAGTTCACCCTCTTCAAGGCCGAGAGGCAGTGGATCCGGTCGCTCAGTTGTACTTTCAAGTTCAATGAATTTCCCTTTTTCAGCGGACTCAAGGAGTGACTCCATTACATCGAGGACGTGATAGGCCAGTTCACCACTACAGCGGTTTTTCCTGTTCCCTCTTATCGCTTTGGCCATATCGGCGACACCTATGACGCGCATTGGGTCGATGTAACCATGAGATAGTGAAACCGGCTCCCATTCTCTTTCCCCTTCCTTATTGATGAAGACCGGACCTTTGAATCCATTCGGATCGGGAACTTTCAGACTGCGTTTCTCTCCATGAATTTCAATAGGGGGGGTACTGTGATACCAAACATCAAAACTCATTATTATCGTAACCAGGGCACCACTGGAAAATTCAAGTGTTCCTGCAACATGGGTTGGCGTCTCAACGGGAATCACCTTGCCCATTAGTTCCTTAGAAGTGGCGATTCGTTCTTCAAATGCTTTACCTGAAAATGAGCACACACGATTTACAGGACCCAGGAGGTTAACGAGTGCTGTAATATAGTAAGGACCCATATCGAATAATGGTCCTCCTCCTTTCTCATAATAGAAGCCCACATTCGGATGCCAATGTTCAGGACCATGACTCAACATGAAAGCCGTTCCCGAGACTGCTTTTCCTATGCAGCCGTCGTCTATCATCTTGCGGCAGGTTTGATGACCGCCACCCAGGAAGGCGTCTGGCGCGCAACCCACCATTAGCCCTTTCTCTTGCGCCAGGGTGATAACAGGTATCCCCTCTTTTCGCGAAAGCGCGAACGGCTTTTCACAGTGGACATGCTTACCCGCGTGGAGTGCCTGTAGATTCACTTCGGCGTGAGCTTTTGGGATGGTGAGGTTAAGAACGATTTCAATAGCGCTCTCTTTCAGTAAATCATCCACCGACAAGGCTTCGATTCCATAATCCTCCGCCTTCTTATTCGCCATCTCTGGCACGATGTCGGCGCAGGCAACGATCTCTATATTGGGAAATATTTTGGACGTCTTCAGATAAGTATCACTGATCTTACCACACCCAATCATTCCAACTTTTACTAGCTCTTCCATATAAAAAACCTGCTAGGCAGGTTTTTAGTCAAAATGTCAAAAAATCAAAAAGTCAAAAAGAAAGAATGCAGATCTACGTTAGTTCCCCCCCTTTTGACTTTTTGACCTTTTGACATTTTGACCAAAAATTCACCTTCCCCCCGATACATCGATAATCGTTCCGGTCGAATAGGATGCGCCTTCAGAAAGCAACCACAAGACAGCTTTCGCTATATCCTCACCGGTCCCCACTCTTTTCATGGGGACTGAATCTTTCAATTTCTCTGCCCGGTCCGGATCTCCCGCAGCAGCGTGCATCTCCGTATCGATTAGACCTGGCCGCACGGCGTTTACACGTATGCCTTCATCGGCAATTTCTCTCGCCAGTCCTATTGTCATCGTATCAATGGCGCCTTTCGATGCCGCATAGTCGACAAATTCACCTGGTGATCCCAGTCGGGCGGCCGCTGACGATACATTGACAATCGCTCCCCCGACACCCCCCATTTTTGTCGACATCCGTTTAATCGCCTCCCGCGCGCAGAGGAAATACCCCATGATATTCACCGCGAATATTCTTTGCATTCTGGCAACGTCTAGATCCTGGACTCTCGACTGTAGAGCTATAATCCCCGCATTGTTTACCAGCGCGTTTACCGTTCCTAACTCCTTATCCACCGTAGTGAATAGACGATCCACATCGCTTTCTAAACTCATGTCACCCGCTACTGCAATCGCCTGTCCGCCGCTATCTTTAATCGCACTGACAACATTCTCAGCAGCTTCCGGGTTTTTAAAATAATTTACGCAGACCGCATAGCCATTTTCTCCTGCAAGACGCGCTGTCGCCGCACCGATGCCGCGACTACTCCCTGTTACAATAATTACTTTGCTCATTTAGAAATAAGTCAAAAAGTCATCTCAATTGTTGATTTACGATTGTCGATTGCAGATTTGTTATGGCTGCAAATTGAATGTTGCAAGAATCAAATAGCAATTTCAATAATAACGATTATACTCAGCATCGCACTGTTCACTGTTCACTGTTCACTGTTCACTGTTCACTGTTCTCCCCACCTTTTGACTTTTTGACTTTTTGACCTTTTGACCAATTTACTCATTCACTGAAGCAAATAGGTCATCACGGCACTCTTCTTCCCCTTTAATTGCTGCTCACCGAATGGAGAAATATCAGACTCGTGCTGAGGGCAGGAGGCGAATGTAAATTCATATAAGAGTGCGGTGTTGGGTTGAGTTGCGCTCATCAGGCGTTGCGCCACATTTACCGTGTCCCCGATGATCGTTCGGTCTAATCTTCCAATCTCCTGACTGCCGATATCAGCGATGATACATTTTCCCGTATTAATCCCAATACGGACCTGAACGGGGTCGCTCGGTGAGTCTTCATTCAAGCAGCGGAGAATATTTCGCGCTGCTGTCACAGCATTCTCAGCGTGACTGACACCATCAAAAATACAGACCGCTTCATCAGCCACGAATTTATCTATATACCCGCCTGAGTCGATGAGCGCCGAAGATATCAGATCATAGTACCGATTCAGATACGCGACGGTAAGCGTTGGTCCGAGACGTTCAGATGTCGTCGTAAAGGAAACGATATCAACGAATAATACGGAAATTTCCCTTTCTTCCGCTAGCGATTCAGTGCTTTCTGTACCGGCGCGTCGATAAGCTTCTTCAATCGCCATGGGGTTAAGATACTGATGGAGTTGATTGCGCGCGCGGAGAAGCTGTTGGGCCATACTATTGAAAGCTCTGGACATAAGTCCAATCTCATCATCCCGGCTGGATGAACTCAACTCTCTGCTCAGATCACCTGCAGCAACATGATACATATTACTCGTCAATAGTCGCAGCGGTTTAAATATCGTGTAATTAAATATAAAACCCAGGCCAATCATGACGATCAATACCTCCATCGAAGCTGCGACCAAGATTATAGAACGGGAATGTTCCAAAACATCATCTAGTGAACCCAATGAGGATGCAACATTGATACTCCCGTACTGGCGCTCATTAATGACTAAGGGAGTCGTTATGCTTATTATTCGTTTCTTGCTCGAAATATAAAAATCTGGATGAGATTCGTCGATAAATTCTTCATCCGGATCTTCACCTGTTTCAGGACTTTCGATAAAAACTATGGGCTTATTGAATGCCAGTGATTTTAATAGCTCTTCGTGTTCTTCAGGATCTGCTCCTTCAATATTACTGGGAACATTACTCGCAACCGTCGCCGAACCGTCACCTTCTAACAACATTATATTCATTTCAATGTCGTTCTTTTCACGAGTCGCAGCAATGCGATCAAGATTCGCCTGCATCCCTTCAATGTCCCGCGTCTCGAGATAGGGAGAAATACTCGCTTTAAGTAAATCAGACAACAAATTGCCCTCATGCTCGATGGCAATAGTCGTTACCTTCTCAAATTGTCGTAAGGTATAGATTTCCAATAGAATCGTCGATGTCAGGACAAATATAACTACGAGTAATAAAAGACGTACCTGAAGCGATTGGATTATAGATATCTGTGTTCTCTCTAATTTTGTATTTTTCATCTTCTATTCCTATCTCGGTGCTTATCGCGCCTATATGATTTCAGCCTGTCGAGTTACAAGTTTTCTGACAATCATTCCGAACTCCACCCTTTAAATTAAATCTTAATATCCCTTTCTCAACCACGCATATACGCTTTATCACATTCACGCGTATTCACATCTACCGCTAATCAATGAGCTGGTAATTCAGGCAGGTATTGGTACTCCGGATCTACATTTTGTTTTCTTCGAATCTCTACAATTTTTTTCCAGGCTGCGTACAATCCCCTCGGACAATAGGGAAGGTCATACTTGATCACCTTATGCAGTCTGCCGAGATTATAACAGGGAACCGCGGCATACATGTGATGCTCTATGTGATAATTCATATGCCAGTAAAGGAAGCGGACGAATGGACTTAGAATTACCGTCCGGCTGCAGAGTCGAAAATCCGGAACATTATCCGTAAGCCCGGTATGCTGGGTTCTACCGCAGAGCCATTGGAGCCATCTTCCATAGAATCGTCCAAAAGTAATCAACACCGGCAGTAACCAAAGCCCCGTATAAATAGCGACGACGGCTATTGTGCCGTGCCCTACGATCAGAATGCGCGCCCAGTTAATCAATTGACGGCGTTTCTCAACTTCCGATGGCGGGAATATATCGTCAACCTCCCAATTGCCTATCAAGTCTTCCTTTACTATCTTTCCTAAACTGAAACGTAAGGTCCTTCGAAAGGTATCATAAAACTCCCAGGGATCAACGATCGCACTTCTGATATATTCTTTTAGAGTAAGTTTCATCGGCAGCACCACCTCGAGATCATCGGGTTGATGTAAAGTGTGTTTGTGGTGCTTATTGTGACTCGTCCAGAACATAACAGGGTCATACCATCCAAGAAAACTGAATATCCTCAGAAAAAGTGTATTAAACGCTTTCGTCTTAAATACCGAGCTGTGGCAAAGTTCATGGAAACCATTCAGGAGAAAGGTGTAAAAGGTTCCATGCATGAAAATAATAAATAATAGTACCAGTAACGGAACCCGACCCTCTGCGTAAAAGGCCGCCGCACCTGTTAAAAAAATCAATCCTAAGTGACCACCAGCCTGGAGAAATCCCAACCAGTCACTGCGCTGATTCAGGTCACTCAACAATTCCCCCTTCAAAGGAGATCGGTACCAGGAAATAGTATTACTTAAATTTTCAGAATTCTCCATCTATTAAAACTGCATTCTGCAGTTTTTAGTCAAAAAGTCAAAAGATCAAAAGGGGTGGACTTCAAGAAAAGGTGGAGCGAGCTGCCTGTCCGACATAGCCTTGGCGACGGCTGATCCCCAGCGCGCTTCTTTATTATATGTAACTATTAAACGCGCTAGGGGGGAAGTGCGTTCCACCTATCATGTTTCTCGATTCTAAAATTATTCTTATGAATTTGGAAGATCTTGCATTGGCAGTACCTCTTCCCTGCCGGCCATAGCCTCTGCGACATCTGATGGCAATTCAACTTCAGTTTATTTATTATCTAATATCTACGCATAGACGCTTTTACGCATTTTCTCATTTACGCATAACTTTATTAACTCTTCTTCCTGAACTGCTCTTCATCTCCATCCCATCTCCAGTCATTGTCGCTTGTCAGATGGACGCCTCCAATATGGCGATCTATTCCATTTAATTTTATGAAATCTGCATTAGAGTTTAATACATCTACTCCATCTTCTGTGACCTTGAATCTATTTTTGAGAAACTCCTTCGAGTACTTTTTATCCGTTAAGGAATGTGTGAATTTTGATCCGTCTCTTAGCTTTACCAACGCCCTTTGGCAATTGGCTATACTCTCGACTTGAGTAAAGAAGGTATGATTTCCCAGGAATGCGTAATCTTCGAGTTTTTGATTCTCGAGAAAAATATCGAATGGACCTTTACTCTGATCATCTTTTATGATCTGAAGAAACTGATGCATCGTCCTCGATAATCCATTTCGGTAATCGGGATATTCTTCAAACAAACGCTGGAAAGCTCTCCCCAGGTAAGGAAATTGTATAACCTTAATATTTAATAATTCACTCATCGATTCCGGCGAAGGAGATCTGTAAGCGGCCCAACCTTTTTGTGCGCACGCGACAGTTTCCTCACTTATCGTAAGTCGATTTTCATAAAGATGATTAAGGTCATCGTAATCGACACCTGTCACGGATGAAAAATGGATCAAATATATATTGTCCAGTTTACAGGATAAGTTTTCTATCGAATCCAATATTTGTAATAACTGTAATTGATCATAGAGGTCTGGTTCAAACCATAATGTAATCTCGCTGTAATCTGACAAAGATTCTATTATTTCATCTCTTTTTTGAAAAATTTCATGGATCTTGGAAAAAGAATCATATCCAAGACTGGAGATGTACTCGGCCCGTACTTTTGATAATTCCCTCAGCGTGAGCCCTTCAGGGACTGAACCATCGTGCAGGATATCATCCCAAGGTAAAAATTCTCCTTCAAATCCGGAGCCCTCCAGCTTTTCCTTAGCATGTCCCCCATTCGTAATATGCAGTATTTTATTCATTTCCCTACAACATTTCAGCACAGATGCGGGCCAGTAGTTCTGACAGTGTACCGCGAAAGGTGTTTACAGTATAGTTGTCGGTAACACCGCAAAAAGTCGAGTCATGATTCCATAATATCTAAGTGTTAAATAATATAGGTGAGCCCGGTTTATAATCATCCAGAACGCTGAATCGGTCTTGACGGAATTTTGGGATTTGGATGTTTTTCTCGTGCAAGTTTGATAATATGTTCAACCATTTCTTTTTTCCCATCCATGTATTGCTGACGGTTCGAATCATATTTCTTATCACATTCAAGTTTTAATGCTGAGAGTTTTTCTCTCCATTCGGGACTCTCCCGCATGAATAGGCGAAACGCAACGTGTCCTAACAATTGACTAGCGTCGGGGTAACAGGTATAAAGATGGTGGGTAGGAAGTTGAAGATGAGCGGGTAGATAATCGAAGGCCTCTCTTCCTGGGATTCCTAAGTCCCCTTGATGACTATAGCCTAATCGTGAGAGTTCTTCAATCATGTCGCTCATCTTTCCTAGTTGAACGACAATGATAATATCAATAATCGGTTTAGCTACCATACCCGGTACCGAGGTGCTCCCGGTATGTTCTATCGAATGATAGTAAGTGATTCCCGTTTCGAGGTAATTCCGAATCTTAACAAAATCATTGGGCCAGGAGGACTGGTATTGTGTTACAAGGGACATGGATCATTACTCGCTCTTAACATATTATTCCTCATTGTGCTCGATGTAACCATGGGGTACGATCTCCGTGAGCCAAACACCATTTTCTGAGCGATAAAACTCCGCACCTTGTCCGTGCATATCAGCTGCCCGAATCCGGAGAATGACCGGCGGGCCATGACGCGACCCGACCTTGCGTGCCGTTGCAGCGTCGGGCGACAAGTGAACGTATTCTCGTTTTCGTTTAAGAAGCCCATGCTCAAGAATGGAGCTGAGAAAGCGTTGGGTAGTGCCGTGATAGAGAACGTCAGGCGGTTGTATTGGTTTGAGCCCAAGATCGACGGGGATCGAATGACCCTGCCTTGCTCGGATACGTGTGTGGTCCTTACTAATTGCAAATCGCTGCTTATCGTTCCTGTTTACTACTTCATTCAGTTGCTCTCGATAAATAACACGCCCATTCCGTTCCGAACACGCCAACAGCTCATCAATTTTAACCCAGCCAAATTCATCAAGCGTGATGCCAATCACTTCAGGTTTGTGCCGGAGCACAAGACTGAGAAACTTGCTGATTCCTGTCAGTTCACCTTTCAATTGTCGGTTGAGCGGATCCATCCTTCCAAATTAATATGGAGGGCCACGCTCCGTCGTGGCCGCTGCTTTAGACTTTCGACTTTAAACTCATTCCCTATCAATTCCCAGGCAATTCAGGGACGTAATGGTAATCAGGGTCTGCCTTTTGTTTTTTCAGAGTCTCCGCAATTTTATTCCAAACGGCATACAATCCATTTGGGCTTTCCGGTAGGTCATATTCAATCGCCTTATGCAGTCTACCGAGATTGTAACACGGAATCGCGGCGTACATATGGTGTTCGATGTGATAATTCATATGCCAGTAGAGAAACTGTACGAATGGGTTTAGAATCACCGTCCAGCAGCAGAGACGAAAATCCGGGACTTTATCCTGCAACCCAACGTGCTGGCAGTTGTTGCAGAAAAACAGGAGCCACCCGCCATAAAATCTTCCAAAGGTTATCAAGACGGGTAATAGCCAGAGGCCGGTATAAATAGAGATGCCGATGATGAGCCCATGACCCACGAGCAGGGTGCGAGCCCAATTAAACAAGCGTCGGCGATTTTCAACCTCCGATGGGGGAAATAGATCATCCACCTCCCATTCACCCGGCATATCTTTCTTACTTATTTTACCGAAACTGAAGCGGATGTTCGTTTCCAGTGAGATAAAAAACTGTATCGGGTTTACAAACGCGGATTTAAGAAAAGCCATGAGCGTATACTTGATCGGCATCACCACTTCGAGATCGTCCGGCTGATGTAAGGTATACTTGTGGTGCTCACTGTGACTCGTCCAGAACATGACGGGGTTATACCATCCGAGAAAACTGTATAATTTCAGAAAGAAAACATTCAGGGCTTTGGTCTTAAATACTGAGCTGTGGCAGAGTTCGTGAAATCCATTCAGGATAAATTTATAAAATGTCCCATGCAGAAATATAATAAACAACAGCACGGGTAGCGGAAACCGACCATTTGCATAAAAAGCTGCTGCGCCGGTTGAGACAAGCAATCCCAAATGACCGCACGCCTGGAGTAATCCTTTCCAATCACTGCGCTGACTCAGCCCCCTCAAAGATTCCCCCTTCAGCGGTATTCGATACCAGGAAATGGTATTACTTACTTTGTCAGTATTAGCCATATTAAAAACCTGTTTTTAGTCAAAATGTCAAAAAGGAAATACGTTTATGAGTGTATGCGTAAATGCGATAAAGCGGCAATGCGGATTTTGACATTTTTATTCTCAATTTAACGTTCAGATTTTCGGTCCTTCGGTTTTCGATTGTCTGGCTTTCTGGTTTTCTAACTTTCCGGTATTTTTCACTGTTCACTGTTCACTGATTACTGATTACTGATCCCTCAGCCAGCCAGTCGAGGTTAAACTTAGCCACGTATACGGCTTCGTAATTTTTGTCCACACCCCATTCGAATAAGAGAAAGATATTGCCCTTCTTGTCTGCAGCCAACGAGGAATAGGCGCTGTGACCTTCATAGACTAATCGTTTCAAAGGCCACGTCTCACCTCCATCGAAACTCGCCCAGACTGTCATACGAAAACGATTCTTTCCAGGATTGTCGGGAGAACTGTATATCAGCACGTCCTTTCCTCCGGTCACTTCCAAGGGTAAACTTACCAGACCCGCGCTACACCCATAACTGGGCTTCGTCCCGTACTTGAAATAAAACGGTTCACCGACTTCGAATAGCTCGTCAGATGCACTCCAGTCTGTCCACATATGTCCCCCGTCGTAACTCCATGCGATCTGTCGCCGATGGTCTACAGCCAGGTGCGAACGGGAGTTATAGTAAATTGTGCCATTCGACAATTCAGCCAGAGTGCCCTCACCCGTACCACTTTGCACCGGTCCGCTCGCTTGCCAGGTTTTGCCCCCATCGTCACTGTAGACCGCCATGTTGTAATGGTAGGGCCACCACTCCTGGTCATTGCTGCCATGGGGCGCAGTGACCCTCGCTGGCGCGATTAAACGCCCTTTGTGCTCTCCATATAGCAGGGTAATGCCTGATTCCGATCCGTGCGTTGACGCCCCAACAACATTTGGTATCCCGTGACCAAGGGCGTTCGGTTTGACGACGATCTCCTCTTTCTGCCAGGTCTTCCCGTGATCCTGGCTTCTCCACAGGAGTCCATTCCCACTTCTAAGCACCAGAACATCTCCACTCTTTTGATCGACGATTGCGGTTCCCCCCGAATCTGGTCCTACCTCCTGGATCGGACTCCAGGATTTACCCGCGTCCTCACTCCGTCGCAGTAACCGACCATCATTCGTAAAAGCCAGAACGGTCCCATCGGTCGCAACTGTGATGTTCAGGATACGCGTCTTCTCAAATAGTTCCTGCATCTCAAAAACCGGTGCCGAATAACTCATCGCAGATCCGTAACCCATATTACCAACCAACATAAACAGCGATACCACCATTACACCTTCAAGATATCCCACTAATTTTCTCATAGTTACTTTCCCCTCAATTCATCCACCCTTATCTGAAACCTAAAACTTAACACCTAAAACCTAACACTGCTACTGCATCATTCACTGTTCACTTTTCACTGATATCTCCGCCAATCTTCCCCATTCGCCAACCAGTCGAGATTGAATTTTGCCACGTAAATACTTTCGTAGAGTTTATCCTTTCCCCACTCGAATAGCAGGTAAACATTACCGTCTCTGTCTGCTGACAGTGAAGAGTAGGCACTATGCCCTTCGTAAACCAGGCGTTTTACCGGCCATGTTTCACCCTGATCGAAACTCGCCCACACTGTCATGCGCACACGGGAACCACCCGGGTCGTCGGGCGCACTGTACAATAGCACGTCCTTGCCACCGGTCATTTCCAAAGGCATGCACACCAGACCCGCTGCGCACCCGTAGCTTGGTTTTTTCCCATACTTGAAATAGTGCGGTTGGCCGATCTCAAAAAGTTGTGTGGATACACGCCAGTCCGTCCACATATGCCCCTCATCATAGCTCCAGGCAATCTGCCGTCGGTGATCGACCGACATATGAGAGCGGGAATTGTAATAGATATTGCCATTCGACAGTTCGGCCAATGTGCCCTCACCTGTTCCGCTCTGGACCGGACTTCCCGTCTGCCAGGTCTTACCTCCATCGTCGCTGTAGATCGCCGTGTTGTAATTGTACATCCACCACTCCTGATCATTTGTGCCATAGGGCGGTTGAATCCTACCGGGCATTAACAGTCTTCCTTTATGCTTTCCATAATGCAGCGTAATCCCGGATTCAGAAGCGCCTGTATCTACCGGGACAGTTTTTGGAATCCCGTGACCGTTTCCGTTGGGCTTGAACTCGACCTCTTCTCTTTTCCACGTTTTTCCATGATCGAGACTTCTCCACAAGTGACCCCCTCTGCCATCAACGACCATGACATGACCACGATTATCGTCAACGATTGCGCTGCCCCTCGAGTCTACTCCGACCTCTTTAACAGCACTCCATGTTTTTCCTTTATCCTCACTGCGACGCAATAACTCTCCCCATCTTGCAAAGACCAGGACTGATCCATCAGTAGCAACTACAATGTTCGGTCCCCTCATCCCCTTGTACAACTCCTGCATTTCAAAAACCGGTCCCGACTCTGTCATCGCCGACGCATACCCAATGTTCCCAACCAACATAAAAAGAGATACCATTATTACTCCATCAAGATATCCAACTAATTTTCTCATAGTTACTTTCCCCTCAATTCATCCACCCTTATCCGAAACCTAAAACTTAACACCTAAAACCTAACACTGCTACTGCATCCCCCTTCTCCGCATTCACGCATTTTCGCTTTTCTCATTAGACCTCGACCTTAGACTTCTTCCATCCCCACCTTTTGACTTTTTGACCTTTTGACCTTTTGACTAAACTCCCCCCATCTTACACACCCGATCAAAATCTTTCTTTGTCACGGGCTGTACCGACAGCCGTTGCCCACGTTGTACTACGCGCATAGATTTCAGCGCAGGCGTCGCTTTCATCTCGGCCAATGTCACGGTGCGCTTAAAGGCTTTCTTCCATTTTAAATCAACCATGTACCAGGTCGGATTATCCTTGTCGGTTTTCGGGTCGTAATAGCGATGTTTCTTATCCCATCCCGTATGATCGGGATAAGATTCGCGCACCACTTCAGCCAAACCGACAACTCCCGTATCTTTGCACTGCGAGTGATAGAAGAGAACCGGATCTCCCTTTTTCAACTCGTCACGCATAAAATTACGCGCCTGGTAATTGCGAACCCCGTTCCAGTCAATGGTGCTATTCGGCCGCGCCTTGACCTCATCAAACGATAACGTCTCCGGGTCCGATTTTATTAACCAGTAATGTTTTTGACCACCCATGTGGTAGTCAAAAAGTCAAAAGGTCAAAAAGTCAAAAAGATATACGATTTTTGCGTTCAAGCGAAGCTACCTAAAAAATGTAAACAAGTATTATTAACAGTCTACCAGCCTCCTCCCCCCTTTTTGACCTTTTGACTCCTCTCAAACAGCCAAACTGAAGAGCTCGCTCTGGGCTGGTATCTTGATGACCTTTGAATAGTGCAGCGTTTCAGTGGATTGCCCTTCCACGACCGGTGTGGGTACGCGAATCGCAAACTCGACAGCATCCAACTGATTATACATTACATAAGCCAACTTAAGACACTCGATCGGGGACTCACCCTTTACATCAAAATCGGGATAGAGAATCGGGCCGAGATCCACTTGGAAACGTCCCTCGGGCGGATGTACGTTCATATAGTAGAGCGGATATTCAAGCACCGCATGCCATTTTTGCTCTTCGTCGCTCAGCAGCGTTCGACCGACCATCGGTTCACATTCCAAGGTCGCGCGGATAATCTCTTCATTGGTTTTTAATGGGCGCGCTTCCACCTCCTTTAGTTTGAATTTTAATTCTTTTGAGTAGGCTAAGGTTCCCGCAAAAGTTTTTTTGCGAACGCCCTGTGCACCCGTCTGAATGACATCACTTTCATGATTGGCAAATTTTTTAAATAATGAGGATTCCTTTTCACCAAATATTACACCTACATTTGCTGTCGGCTCCTGAGCGATGCCTCTCTCCTTATACATGTATTCACCGATGCAATCCTTTCCCAGGTAGTATTCCCCCGATTGACCGCTGTCATCATTTGTCAGTGCACACTTCGCCAGGAGTTGCGTACGGCAGGTGTTATTTTCACCCTCTTCGTCAGCTGTGATATTGATCGTAAAACTGCTTCTGTAATCGATAACTTTCATAGGGCTTTAGTCAAAATGTCAAAAAGTCAAAATGTCAAAAAGGAAAGAGCACTCCTCTGTTGTTATTGTCAGGTATTAAGATTTATGAATTTAATCGAAAGCTTGAGGCGGTTGCTGATATCGGATTGCGGATTGAACGGCCACGAAGGAGCATGGCCCTCCAGAAGATGCTCCGCGTATACGCATCTTTCCCTTTTGACTTTTTGACTTTTTGACTTTTTGACCTTTTGACTAGTCAATCGATGGATATAAAAAGCCTAGATCACTGTTTGACTAAAGCTGAGCGTAAGGCCTTCGAGCAAGATGGATATTTTATAGTCGAAAACGCGCTTGATGATGAGCATGTCGAGAAGTTAATCAAAGTCACCACCCGTGTGGAAGCCCATTTAAGTTTGGATGGTAGATTCCATAATACGGAAAGGAGTTACCTCTTTGTTCCCAGTTTTGTTGGCGAGGATGAAGCCTACATTGACCTTATTGACTGGCACCGTACTTTTCCCAAGGTGTTTGAAATACTAGGTTGGAATATTCATCTATATCACTCCCATCTCAATGTCACCTACACACGTGATCCTCAAGAACAGCAGGACAAATTACTGGATTGGCATCAGGACTTCGATCGCTTAGAAATGGATATAGATTACGTTTTTCCCCGACCGCGTTTTACTCTCAAGGTCGGTTACTTTTTGAGCGATTGCAGTAAACCTGGCCGTGGTAACATTCATCTTATCCCCGGCAGCCATCTGAAAAAAAACATCGAATTCCCCAATGATGATCGAAGTTATGAAATCGAGGATGGCATCCCGATACTGGCGCCACGAGGATCAGCGGTTTTTTTCGACCGGCGTATCTGGCATTCGGCAAGCGCAAACTACTGGGACTACCCACGCAAAGTATTATTCTACGGGTATGGCTACCGCTGGATAAGGGCCCGCGATGATGTAACGGTCGATAAATTCTGGGATAGCATGGACCCTATTCGCAAGCAGTTGTTTGGTGCTACGACAAATGGTGGTCGAGACTGTTCCGCCCCCAAAGGGAATGTTGTCCCCCTTCGCAACTGGATCCAGGAACATCTCGGCGAAGATGCAGTTATCGCGTGAGGCGATGCGCCTCATGCGATGTTTTAGGTGTTAAGCAAATCAACCTAAAAGCTAACACTCTTGGCACGCCATGGCAGAGCGACGGCGGCTAACACATAACACGCGCGATCGCGTCTTCGCGCGCAGCGCTCTTTCCTTTTGACTTTTTGACCTTTTGACCTTTTGACTATCCATCGCCGATGGATACAAAATGCCTAGATCACTGCTTAACAGAAGCTGAGCGTCAGGCCTTCGAGCAAGATGGGTATTTTATTGTCGAAAACGCGCTCGATCCAGATCATGTCGAAAAATTAATTGAAGCAACCGACCGCGTCGACGCCGAATACAGTAAAAAAGAAGGCTATGTAAGAACCGAGCGGGGGTTCCTCTTTGTTGATGACTTTGTCGGTAAAGATAAAGTCTACATAGACCTCGTTGACTGGTACCGCACCTTTCCCAAAGTATTCGGCATACTCGGTTGGAACATTCAGTTATATCACTCCCATCTCAATGTCACCTACACGCGTGAATCTGAAGACAAGCAGGATAAAGTATTAGGATGGCATCAGGATAGCGATCGCATGTGCAGGGAAATAGATAATGTATTTCCACAACCGCGTTTTTCTCTCAAGGTCGGTTACTTTTTGAGTGATTGCAGCGAACCAGGCCGTGGTAATTTTCATCTTATCCCCGGCAGCCATTTGAAAAAAAATATTGAATTTCCCAACGATGATCGAAGCTATGAAATCGAGGATGGTATCCCCGTTTTGGTACCCCCCGGGTCAGCTGTCTTTTTCGACCGCCGTATCTGGCATTCGGCGAGCGCGAACTACTGGGAACATTCACGCAAAGTTTTATTTTACGGCTATAGTTATCGTTGGATACGGCCCCGGGATAATATGACCGTCGATAGTGAGGGCATGGACCCGATCCGCCAGCAGTTGTATGGTGCTTCGGTAACCGGCGGACGCGGCTATACCAGCCCAAAAGATGATGATGTCCCCCTCCGCACCTGGATCCGTGAACACATCGGTGAAGAAGCAGTTATCGCTTGAATCAATTGCGGATATCGGATTGTGGATTGTTTAAAGTCAAAATAAAGGGAGAGAGAACCCGTGAATAATGGAAGGTTCTCCGCTTATACGCTTCTCCGCATAGTCCCATGTTCGCGTATTCGCATTTCCCTTTTGACCCATTCGCCAGCGCTTCCCTCCAGAATATGCTTCACATTTACGCGTATCCGCATTATCGCTTATTCGCATATACGCGCGCCAGCGCTCTTTCCTTTTGACCTTTTGACATTTTGACCTTTTGACTATCCATCGATGGATATTAAAAGCCTGGATCACTGCTTAACTGAAGCTGAGCGCAAAGCCTTTGAACAAGACGGGTATTTTATTGTCGAAAATGCGCTCGATCCAGACCATGTCGAAAAATTAATTGAAGCCACCGATCGCATCGATGCCAAATATCATGGAAAAGAAGGGTATCTATTAAACGATGGAAATAACCTCTTTGTCCGTGACTTTGTCGGTAAAGATAAAGACTTTATTGACCTCGTTGACTGGTATCGCACCTTTCCAAAAGTCTTCGGAATACTCGGTTGGAATATCCAGTTATATCATTCCCATCTCAATGTCACCTACCCACGTGAATCTGAAGACAAGCAGGATAAAGTATTAGGCTGGCATCAGGATAGCGGTCGCATGTGCATAGAGATAGATAACGTTTTTCCACAACCCCGTTTTTCTCTAAAGGTCGGGTATTTTCTATCCGATTGCAGCGAACCGGGCCGCGGTAATTTTCACCTCATCCCCGGCAGTCATCTGAAGAAAGATATCGAATTCCCAAATGACGATCGAAGCATTAAAATCGAAGAAAGTATTCCTGTTCTGGCCCCCCCGGGTTCAGCCGTTTATTTCGACCGGCGCATCTGGCATTCGGCAAGTGCGAACTACTGGGAACATGCGCGAAAAGTTTTATTTTATGGCTATAGCTACCGGTGGATACGACCACGCGATAATATGACCGTTGATTTCGCCGGTATGGACCCGATTCGTCAGCAGTTATTCGGTTCTGCAACAGAAGGTGGAGGCTATTCCAGCCCCAAAGATGAAGATGTCCCCCTCCGCACCTGGATCCGCGAAAACATCGGTGAAGAAGCCGTGATCGCATGAGGCGATACGCCTCATGCGCTGTGTTAAGTTTTAGGTGTTAGGTTTTAGAATTAAAGAAGCGCGATGGGGACAGCCCGCTCCACCATAATAATACCCTTGAATATAAATTATTCTTGTCTTTTTTGTGCCTTTTGTGGCTATCTCTTTCTTTAAATAAATAATCTGCAATCAAAGATTAATGGATACCAAATGCTTAGACTATTGTTTGACTGAAGCTGAGCGCCTGGCTTTTGAACAGGATGGGTATTTTATTGTCGAGAATGTAATCGATACTGACCAGATCGAGAAATTAATTGAGCTCACCGATCGTCTCGATAGCGTGCACCGTGTTAAAAAAGGTACAGCGCCTGGCGACAGGTCTTTGTTCATGGATTTCATCGGTAAAGATAAAGCTTATATCGAACTTGTCGACTGGTACCGCACCTTCCCAAAAGTCTGGGGAATCCTGGGCTGGAATATTCAGTTATACCATAACCATTTCGTTATGACACCGTGCGAAACGGCTGAAAACAAGGGGGATAAAAAGTTTGGGTGGCACCAGGACAGCGATCGTATAAATAAAGAGATCGAATCCGACCCCCCACCACGCATCTCCTTCAAGATCGGTTACTTTCTCACCGATTGCAGTGAACCCGACCGCGGGAATTTATATGTAATTCCGGGCAGTCATCTCAGGAAAAACATCAACCTCCCGAATGACGATCGAAGCACTGATTTAGAGGAAGGCGTACCCGTTTTAGTTTCCGCTGGATCAGCTGTCTTTTTTG
This sequence comes from Opitutales bacterium, assembly GCA_963692525.1. GTDB lineage: Bacteria > Verrucomicrobiota > Verrucomicrobiia > Opitutales > PNEW01 > PNEW01. Next base: position 2,116,800 of record OY829953.1, on the reverse strand, counting down.
ACCGGCGTCTCTGGCACTCATCGAGCGCAAATTATTGGAACCAACCGAGAAGAACTTTGTTCTATGGGTATGGCTATCGCTGGATTCGTCCCCGCGATGATATTACGGTCGATAAATACTGGGATCAACTCGACCCCATCCGTAAGCAATTATTTGGTGCGTCCCCCACCGGTAATTTTGGTTATACCTCACCCCAGGATGAAGATGTTCCCCTTCGCACCTGGATCCGCGAACACCTCGGCGAAGAAGCGGTGATCGCTTAAGCGATAGTCAAAACGTCAAAAGGTCAAAAAGTCAAAAGGGGGGATCAATCAAAAGTAATAGGCGCTCCCCTTATACGCACTTTTCTTCATCGCATACACGCATTTACCTTTTGACTTTTTGACCTTTTGACGGAAGGTGGAGTTCGGTTTACCGAACTCCGCCTTCCATCCTAATCCTTGGATCGAGCCACATAAGTAACAGATCACTGACCAGCGTGCCTAAGATCCCGAGCAAGCTGAGTACCATGAGCATTGATCCCGCTACATACATATCTTCGAGCATAAGCGAATCCAATAATAACGGTCCAACGGTGGGCAGGCTTAAGACCATAGCGACGATCGCTCCACCGGAAATCAATTGAGGAAAGATCACGCCAATCGCCGAGATAAAGGGATTAATCGCCAAACGCACGGGATATTTCATCAACAGTTTAAAGGGGCGCACCCCTTTTGCCATCGCCGTAATGACGTAGGGCTTTTTTAATTCATCGAGCAGGTTCCCGCGCATGATGCGGATCATACTTGCCGTCCCCGTGACCCCCAGAACAACTATCGGCACCCAGATATGTTTCAGCATGTCGATAACCTTTCCTCGCGTCCATTCAGGCTGGGCCGCATAATCAGGTGAAAACAGTCCAGAAATGTTTATCCCCAGGTACTCGCGGCTCCAATAAAGCAGGATCAAGGCGAGGAGAAAACTGGGGATGCTCATCCCGATGAATCCTACCAGGGTGAATAAATAATCACCCAGGGTGTACTGGCGTACCGCGGAATAGATGCCAATAGGCAGCGCTATCATCCAGGTAAAAAGAATGGTCCCTAATGATATGAGAAATGTGAGAAGGATGCGATCGCCCACCATTTCATTGACCGTGCTCTGGTTTTCCATCGACAATCCCATATAGCCCTGCAGTAAGCCCTGGTCTTTTCGATCAAATGAAGTAAACCAGTTAAGCCCGAGCCAGCGGGAGTAACGTTCGGGGAAGGGCTTATCGAGATGAAAAATTTCGCGCAGTTCTTTCGCTTCATCGATAGCTAATGGCCCTCCTCTTAACTGCAACTCAAGGATCCTTGTTTCGATGAAACTTCCCGGTGGCAGCTGGATGATAAAAAAAGATATCACCGAGACAATGAGAAGCGTCGGAATCATAATCAGCAGTCGCCTTCCAATATACGGATGCCGTATCCCGATCATAATTATGCCGCAAACCGCGATACCTAAAAATAAATTTTTTATAAGCCAGGCTAAACGGTCATAACTGGTTGATTCAAGATCGCCTTCGTCGGTGCCGTAAGGGGCGGGGCTGATTTCGATCATCTCATTTTTAATCTGGGCAATCGCACCCGGTGAATCATAGGGCGCTTCGAAAAAGTAGGTTTCCATACCGGTCGGAGCCGGTGGACAAAAACGCGCGCCATAAAATGAATTGCGGGGTACGTTTTTTAACCCGTTCTTTACGACGACCGGATGCGGTGGAGGGGTGGTAATATTAATTGACCAGAGATTTTCAGCTGCGATATCGAATAACTTATTAAAAATGACTCGCTGCTCTTCGCGGTTGGTTGCGCCGTAAGATTCATCGATCAGTTCCATCGATCGCCGTATTGGGTGATTCATTGGTGGTTCGATGCCTCCTAACTCGGTGGCTCTTTGGTCTCCGTAAAGCCCCCCTCTCAAATACCAATTCCAATAACCGTAAGCTTGGAGAGACGTTAATCCGGCAAATCGATCAGCTCCTAGAATAGGACTATATTCACTCTCCCCAGGCCAATCGGAAAATTCCAAGGTACGTGCCCTCAGTTCTACATTAAAAAGGGCAAGTGATGGCTGTCGTCGTATAAAGCGAACACCCACGTGACCCCAGTCCTCGAGGATGAGTTCCGTCGGTCCCTCGTCTTCTCCCTGTGGAATGGTAAAATACCAAACCATGCGCGTGCCGTCCTTGAACCTGCGGTAGCCCTCGGAATCCCTCTGGGTGAGACCGAGCTCATCGAGTAAGGCATTTGCTTTCTCAGGCGCATACTCGGTATAGCTCTTATGAAGTTTTTCATGGTGAAAGTATGATTCCCTGCCCGGCGATAACTGTGCGGGCTCTCCCACTCCATTGTATACATTTTCGATTATTTGTCGTCGATTGATGGCAAGGGATAGTGCCTGGCGGAAGCGCTTGTCATTGATGAGATCGTGCTTCATTTGCGTCTCCGGTTTATCGGGATCGACATAGTAGTTAAAGTTCGGATTAATCAGGTAGCGCGAGCGGGTTGCGGGAAACCAGTGATAGACTTCGTATTCTCCTGCTTCACGTTCCGCCATGAGCAGGGTGTAATACAAATCCATGACATGAATGGTAAAGGTGACTGCTCCACTAGCGGATGCAATTGAAACAAACCTTTGATTTTTGATATCCCAATGCATTCTGTCCAGATAGGGAAGCTGGTTGCCCTCCACGTCGACCGCCCAGAAATAAGGATTGCGTACAAAAACCTGGGGAGGATTGGCTTTGTGATTGCGGTAGACCCATGGCCATAGCCGCGGGTGTTCAGGGTTGAACCACTTCGTCAGTAATACATATAAACTTTTACGCGATGGCAACCTCCTTGCCGCCATCGTTTTTTCGATCAGTTCGTCGTCGCCGAGATCGGGGTGATACTTTTCCATGTAATGGCGAGGCGAACAATACCAGAAGGCTCGTGCCAGGTGTTCGAGAAACACGCCGTAGGGTTTAGGAAAAATAAATTTTACGGTGTGATCGTCTATTTTAACAATTTCACCCTGCTCGCCACCCACGACCATCCAGTCTGATCGACCAGTAGAATCGGCGCTATAATCAGTCTTTATTTCCTGGTAGTACCAGTAGAGAATATCGTCAGCGGTGAATGGATGACCATCGGACCATTTCATCCCTTTGCGTAAATAAACGGTCCATTCCTTTAAGTCTGGGCTGGACTCCCATCCTTTAGCCGCATGCGGCACAATTGGGTAACCGAGAGGGGACCAGCGAACGAGCATAGAGCCGGACATGAAATTATAAATGAGGTCAATATTGGTCTGCGATCCTGATACGCGATACCAGGTGCCACCGTAGTTGCCAATACCGTCTATACCCTCAATTACTACCGGCTCGGGTCCCACGCGCTCGGCTACCGGTGGCAGCTTACCCTCCTCTACCAGTTCAGCCAGTATCGGTGATTCACCCTTGGGATACCACCCGCCGGATTCACCTTTACTATAATCTACATCCCGCTGTACTTTATATTCATCATCCTCCGTAAAACTGACGTCTCTTAATTTTTCCGTGTAATCGAGCTTCTCCTGACTGTAGTGGATGGGTTCCTCCTCCAGTTCCGGCAGTAAGACATCACTCCAAAAATACAAAAACCCAAAATAGAAACAACTCGCTATCAAAAAAAATCCGCAATACTTGAAAGCATGTTTCATCGAAACTAGTCAAAACGTCAAAAGGTCAAAAAGTCAAAACGTTGAAGACGCTAATGCGTGGTAGGTGGAGCGGGCTGTCCCTAGCACGCTTCTTATTTAATTAATAATATAAACAAACGCGCTAGGGACAGCGCGTTCCACCTTATAGTTCTTCTTTTCTCTCAAAATTTAATCTTGTGCTTCTGGAAGATCTCGCTTCCCTCTGGTAGTGCCTTTTGCCTGCCGGCCATAGCTTTGGCGACGGCTGGTGGCTATCTCTATCAATCCACAATCGATAGACCTTTTGACTTTTTGACTAATTCCATGTCTTATATTTACGATCTTCTCACCCCGGCGCTCGTCCTCGACTGGCCGACGGCTAATCGAAATATTGAGCATGCCGCTGCGTTCGTCGAAAATAAGCAGGTCCGGCTAAGGCCGCATTTTAAAAACCATAAACGCGTCGCTTTGGCCCACAAACAGTTGGCAGCGGGAGGTTGCGTGGGTATGACCGCGGCAACGATATTTGAAGCGATCGCTTTAGTTGATGGCGGCATTGATGATGTCCTGATCGCCAATCAAATCGTCAGCGCCACAAGCATTTCGCGCTTAGTCGAACTGGCGGAACGGGCCAAGATCCGCGTGGCGATTGAAAATGCAGACAACGCAAAAGCAATTGCTGAGGAGGCGAAAAGCCGCGGCACTATCGTCGGTGTTTTGATCGAGGTCGATATCGGTATGGGTCGCTGCGGCGTTGCACCGGGGGAAGCCGCAGTTAAACTGGCTGAACAGATCGCTTCATTTGAAGGAATACGTTTTGATGGTCTTCAAGCTTATGAAGGACACGCGGTCGGCATTCTCGATACGAGTGAACGGGAATCAGTAGCAATAAGCTCAATGGAAAAGGCGATTGATACGAAACGTCAGCTTGAAGCCGCGGGACACGCGTGCCGAATAATTTCCGGTGCGGGGACCGGTTCATTTCGCGCCACCGGTACACTCGAAGACGTCTCTGAACTTCAGATCGGCAGCTACGTAACGATGGATTGGTCTTACAAGGAGAGAGTGGATGATCAATTTGATGTTGCCCTTACCGTGCTCGCAAACGTCATCAGTGTAAATGGAGACAACCTTGTTTTAAATGCCGGTGTCAAATCGATCGGTCATGAAATGGGCCCACCCAAACTACGCGATTACCCCCAGGCAGAAATTCCCAGCTTCGGTTCTGAAGAGCATACCAGCGTTCGCTTTCCCGGTCACAAACTTAAAATCGGTGACTTTGTTCACATCATCCCCAGTCATTGTTGCATGACCTGTTCCCTCCATCGCGACATGTTTGTCTATGAAGGTGAAAACATCACCCACACCTGGCCCGCCGCCATCGGGTATCCTAGGGTTTAGTCAAAAAGTCAAAAGGTCAAAAAGCATATGCGGATCAATGTTTATACAGTGCCTCGTACTAGTAGCTCATCATCACTAATCACGTGTCCAACTTTTTGACTTTTTGACCTTTTGACTTTTTGACCTACACGGGCATCTCCCGCCCGGTAAGCTTCCGCCCTATAGCTGTTAACTCCTCGGATACTCTTATTATCTTCGCGCTATTTTCCTCGATGAGAAATTTCATTACCTCTTCGTCGGTCTTATGCTGTTGTCCTTCAGTTATTGACGGTTCTGGCCAGCCGGTATGAAGGGGAATGCCCGCTTTATCACAGGCTGATTGAACTGTATTCCAGGCGTTAACCATGTCTGGTGGAAAGGGCCAGGAGGGGATTTTCTGATAACCCAATGACATCGCCATGTCTCCCATCCCTGCGATAGCGAGGTTGATTCCGGGCGTGCTCGCGATCGCGTCGGCATTCGCCAACCCTTGCTGGTCCTCGATCTTAAGGCCCAACAAGAGTTCACCATCAGGGTTCAAAGGCCAGGGGTCTGCTCTATCAACGTAATCCTGGGGACTGATCCTCCAGATCTCAGCTGCCATTTTTTCCCCGCCATGACCACGATATCCTTCGGGCAGGCCCTGGTCTCGTCCGATTGTCTGAGATGCATACCGTGTCGTAGCAACGTAGGCTTTCACCGCTTCCGATTCCTGCGCCTGTGGGTATATAAAACCGTGTATACCGGTCATGAGGAGCGATCTTATCATCCATCCGTTATTGTAAACCTCCTCAGGATTTCTACAGTGCGAGGGGGGAGAGACAACGACCGTCGGTGTCGCGTGTCCGCTTGCCGTGGGTCCGCCCTCTTTGAGCCCGCGCATGAATTTCGAGAGGCCGACCAAGTCATAGATATTATATTCGAAATCTATCCAGATGATATCCGCCCATGTCTTCGCCCATTCCCTGCCCGAATCATAAGTGAGCTCGTTCATCACCATCGTAACATAGGCCGGCTCCCCCAGCTCCATCAACTCAATGCTTTTATTAATCCGTGGCATAAAAACCTGCAATGCAATTTGCTAGTCAAATGGTCAAAAAGTCAAAATGTTTAAATCAATGTAATTTTATTTAATCGCATTTCCGCATCTACGCTTTCACTCATAATCGCATTTTCCTTCTTTACCTTTTGACCAACTCCTCCCTGCTTCGGCAAACTCCCTGTTCTGCGCCAATAACATCTTGTCACTCCCTTCCTCGAAAAGGTGTTTCAATTGTTCGTCATGGGGTAATGAGGAATCAGGCCATCCCGTAAAATAGGCAATGCCTGCCTTCTCACAGGCTGATTTTGCAGCCAACCGTCCATTTAGTAAATCAGGCGGGTACGGCCAACCGGGAAAAGACTGATAGCCGAGAGACATCGAAAGATCTGCCACGCCCACGGCAACAAATGCGAGTCCTGGCGTGCTCGCGATTGCATCGGCGTTAGCTATACCTTGCCGGTCTTCGATCTTCAGACCCAGTAAAAGCTCCCCCTCGGGATTCAGAGGCCAAGGATCTGCTTTCATCAGGTACTCGGTGGGACTGATCCCCCAGATCTCTGACGCTTGATTCTCACCGCCGTGGCCGCGTAATCCCTCGGACAGGCCAAGGTCGCGTCCAATCGTCTGAAAAGTGTAACGGGTGGTCGTTACGTAGGCCCTCACTGATTCGGCATCGCGCGCTTGCGGGTAGTAGATACCGTGAACACCCGTTGATAGGATCTGTCTGACTTGCCATGCGTTATAAATGACCTCCTCAACACTCGTGCAATTCGCCGGGGGAGATACGAGCACCGTCGGTGTCAGGTGCCCGCTCGCCGTAGGCCCGCCATCTTTAAGGCCGCGCATGAATTGTGTCAGGCCTATGATATCGTAAGCGAGGTGCTCAAGATCGATTGCGATCAAATCTGCCCAGGTCTGCGCCTGGTCCCGGCCCGCGTCATAGCTGAGCTCCGGTATTTTTAAGGTTACATAGACCGTCTCACCCCGCTCCATCAACTCAATGCTTTTATTAATCCGTGGCATAAAAACCTGCTTCCGCAGGCTTTTAGTCAAAATGTCAAATGGTCAAAAAGTCAAAAAGGAAAATGCGTTTATGAGTGAAAGCGTAGATGCGGAAATGCGATTAAATAAAATTACATTGATTTAAACTTTTTGACTTTTTGACCTTTGGACTTATTAATCATATGATCAATAAGTCCAAACAGCTTTCATTTTTCGAGGACCAGGGTTATCTCGTTATGGAAAACCTGATCAGCCCTGAAGATATAGCTGATTGCCGCGAGGAAATCCAACGATTGCATACCCTCGCCGCGGAATTTGAAGCAAAAGCTGATCCACGGTCTATTGACTTCCAGCGCGAACCGAACGCCGAAGATATTAATCGTGATGACGGTACACCGTTATTGAGAAAAGTTGAGAATACCCGCATCCATTCACCTATTTTCAATAGACTTGCTAAGCACCCGCGACTGATTGAAGTCGTGCAGAATTTAATCGGACCCGATCTGCTTCTGTTTAGAAGCACCTTGATGCTGAAACCCGCCTTTCATGGTTCAGGGCACGAGTTCCATCAGGATTCTGCCTATTGGCCGATGGAGCCACCCAGACTGGTTACCGTGAGCATTGCACTTGACGACGCGAACACCGCTAACAGTTGTTTTAAAGTTGTTCCCGGAAGTCATAAATGGGGGCTGAAAATGAAAGAGAGCACACCAGCCGGTGGGCGCCTTGTCAGCGGTCTGGAAGTAAGAGCACTTGTCGATGGCGTAGATTTATCCGGTCAGATAGAGGTGCCCCTGTCTGCGGGAAGTATTTTATTCTTTCATAGCCTCATTATGCATGGGTCGAATCCAAACACCTCCCCCCATTCAAGAAATACAGCGCTCTATGCTTACTTCTCTCCAAATGTCCGTTATGTCCCCAAAGATGGTCAAGCAAAGGAGAAGACTTTCGTCGTCGTCGCAGGGCTCGATAACAAAGAAGAGCTGACTCTAAAAGCGGAACCGCGCTAACGCGCGGGTCAAAAGGTCAAAAGTCGATGGAATTAAGAAGCGTGCTGGGGAACCAGCCGACGCCAAGGCTATGGCGGTCAGGCAGCTCGCTCCACCTCTCTTCCTAAAAACTAACATTGCTACGGCATACTGAGCACAAATGTCAGTGCCTATAACTGGCATATCTCTATTCTTCACAATCAATTAGTAAAAACCTAATTTTATATCTTTCTTGAGCTTTATGTGCTTTTTGTGGCTATCTCTTATATATTGAAAACAGGATGAGAATTCCTCGTATAGCTATTATCTCAATTTTTACTCTGCTATTCTTATCTTGTAACAAACCTGCCGAGAATCATCCCCAGGTTGCATCAACTACCAGTAATGTGATTCACATCCCATCATTCGACGGAGTGCCAATAGCCTATCAAATTCACGGTAATGGCAATCCGGTCCTTGTCTTCGTTCATGGCTGGTGCTGCAACCGTACTTACTGGGAGGCACAGGTAACACGCTTTTCTCAACAGTACACTGTGGTCACGATCGATCTCGCCGGACATGGAGAATCGGGGCTCGATCGCGAAAACTGGACAATGACCGCGTTTGGTCGAGACGTTGTCGCCGTCGTCGAAAAACTTGACCTCAACGACGTTGTCCTGGTCGGACATTCAATGGGTGGACCCGTGATTGTTGAGGCTGCGCGGATCATACCTTCACGCATATTAGGGTTAGTGGGAGTAGATTCTTTTTCTTCAGTAGGACAAAATTACTCTCCCGCACAAATCGAAGCTATAATGGCGACGACACCTGATAATTTTGCTGAAGCCACCGCGTATAAAGTTCGCAACTTCATGTTTACCCCAAATTCGGATGCACGATTAATCGATAAAATTGTTGCCGACTTATCTTCAGCGCCCCATGAAGTTGGTATTGGTGCTCAACAGGCAATTTTTAAATGGTACACATCCGAATGCGTCGAGTCCCTGCCTGCTATTCAAGCTCCCATTCTCTGTATCAGTTCCACGATGCATCCCCTGAATATTGAAACGATGCAACATTATAACCCAGCGTTTAAGGTAGTTTACATGGATAACGTCGGCCATTTCATCATGATGGAAGATCCCGAAACCTTCAACGATCACCTCGCAAAAATAATTAATGAATTAACTGACAAGAATGAGTATCTGCGATGATGCGATTAAGCGAACATGTGGCAATGCGTAGTTTCTTCTGGAGGGACGCGCTCCGTCGCGTCCGTGCTTTTCTCTCTTTTGACTTGGTGAAACGCACTGTCCCTATCAAATGAAAGTATAACCTTTTTGACTTTTTGACCTTTTGACAGCCAGCAATTAATTTATTCACTGAAGTGATTAAAATTTTCAAAAACTGCTGGCTTTTCCTCCTCACCGGCTGTTGCATCTTCGGTGTTTCCTATTTCTGGAGTGCGGTATTGAAACCGGAACTGGAAAGTGAACCCCTCACCTATAGTCCGAAGATTATCGAAGCGACGGAAAAATTGAGAGACACCAGTTTCAGTGACGATGACCTATATAAAGTACAGTATGATGTAGACTACAGTGAAGGAGAATCCGGCCGCTGGTATCCTAAGGGCGAGTCACCTATTCTCGCTGAACTCGTAGAGGAAGGCAAACTGCCAACGGTCGCCGATCGTGTAGGCCCCGAACCGGTAGTCATTAAGGGTGTCGACGGTTTGGGTAAATACGGGGGTACCTGGAATATGGTATCGAACAGTCCGTCGATATTTGGTGCCTCTCATCATTGGATGGCAGGGGCGACTCTCGTGCGCTGGTCACCACTGGGTTATCCCATGGTCCCTCATGTCGCTAAAGCTTGGGAATCATCTCCCGATAAAAAAGAATGGACCTTTTACCTGCGCAAGGGAATGAAGTGGTCCGACGGCCATCCTTTCACCGCGGACGATATTCTCTACTGGTGGGAGTATGAGGCAAAACATGAATTAGTGGCGACTCCTGAATCGATGAGGATCAGGGGAGAACGGGGTGAAATCATAAGAGTTGATCCTTACACTGTGAAATTTGTTTTTCCGCACTCGCATGGTCTCTTTCTCGAACGCCTCACCGCTGATCTCGATGTGTATGCGCCCCGTCATTACCTGGAAAAATATCACCCCGTGCTTGGCGACGATGCGCTTATCGCGGCTAGAATGAAAGCAGAAAAGATACCGACAAGAAAAGCGCTTTACGTTTCCTTGAAAATTCTTAACAACCCTGACCACCCGCGTGTCTGGCCCTGGATTTATCGTATCTACAAACCCAATCCTCCCCAGGCCTATGTCCGCAATCCCTATTATTGGGCCGTCGATACGGAGGGCAACCAACTGCCCTATGTCGACCGCTAAACGGTCGAAGCTAAATCACATAATTTGGTTCCTATCGCTGTCGCGAACGGGGCCATTACGATGCAGCCGTATAATATCTATATACAATTCTATACCTATTTCATGTCCCAACGCGAAGCTGGGGGCTATGAAGTTTATCATTGGTATAATTCCGGCGCTAGCGATTGGACTATCCGTCCCAACCTGAACAAGCATATTGATCCAAAAGATCCGAGAACAGAAAAGAAATGGAAACTGCTCAATGACCTGCGCTTCCGGATAGCGCTCTCTCTCGCTATCAATCGACAACAGATTATTGATGCGGTATTCAGTGGTTTCGGTGTACCCGCACAGGGGACGCCGGGTAGGGAATCGCCCTTTTATCATGAAAGATTAAGGAACAGCTACATCGAATACAATCCCGATCGCGCCAACGGGCTGCTCGATGAACTGGGTCTCACTGGTCGTGATTCAGAAGGGTTCCGCACTTTTGACGACGGGACACGCATGGTATGGTTTTTGGATTTAATACCAAATATCCTGGGGCCTTCGCCTTTTGTCGTTGAGGATTGGAAAAAAGTTGGCCTTAACACGATCGAAAGAATGCAGTCCTACGCCGTGCACGCTGTTGCGGGTGCTTCTCGCACCAATGATTTTGCCATCGGAGCCTTGGGTGGAAATTTTCATCCCCTTGCGGGTCCATGGAACTATGTTCCCGGTACTGGTTCCGCTCCCGGATATACTCTGTGGTATCAATCGGGAGGCTTATATGGAAATCCCGATGCTTTTAAACACGGAGCTATTGAGCCACCGATTGATCATCCGCTGCGGCGATCGATGGAATTACACGCTGCCGCCTCCGCTGCATTGACGCTCAATGAACAGATAGATATCTGGAGAGAAAATCAGGATATCGCAGCAGATAATCTCTGGGGTATTAATATAGCCTCTGCACCACCTAAGTTGGTCATTGTTAAGAAGGATCTTAAAAACGTGCCGCGAATATCGCTTTATGCTTTTACTTATAAGAGCCCTTCCAATTGTGGACATGAAGCTTTTTATTATGATCACCCTCACGATTCTCCGGGCATAATCGCGCAAATAAAGCGCGAAATAACGGAAATTACTTCCGCGCCCAACGCCCTCGATGCAGTTAACCATGAAGGAGGAAAAGGTAATTCTCTGACCCGTATCATCCGCCATCTCTTATTGGGAATCGTCGGGGTGGGAGCTATTCTCATGGGATTCAAGCATCCTTATATTGGACGGCGATTGATTATCATGGCACCTACCCTATTGGTCATCTCACTCATTACTTTTACCATCATTCAACTGCCGCCATCAAATTATATTGATTTAAAGATTCTAGAGGCTGAGCTAGCAGGTGATAATTATTCAAAAATAGAAGCTGAACAATTGCGCGAGATATTCCCTCTCGATAAACCATTCATTATACAATACGCTCATTGGCTTGGCCTTCCATGGTTTCTCTCTTTCAGGTCCGAAGACCAGGGTCTGCTCCAAGGTCACCTGGGGTTTTCCATGCAGAGCCGAACGCCGGTAAACGAGGTCGTTGGCGACCGCATCCTCCTCACCTTTTTAATTTCCCTGGGTTCTGTCCTCTTTACTTGGGCTGTCGCCCTGCCTATCGGTATCTACTCAGCAGTGCGGCAGTATTCTATCGGCGATTACTTTTTCACCCTTCTCGGTTTTATCGGAATGTGCATTCCCAGTTTTCTTCTCGCCCTCTTGATGATGTACTGGGGCAATATTTATTTCGGCATTAGCATGGCGGGATTATTTTCTCCCGAATTTGCCGGTCAGCCGGAATGGTCATTGGCCAAGGTTGCCGACCTCATGAAGCACATCTGGGTCCCCGTCATCGTTCTCGGTGTTACCGGCACCGCGGGCATGATCCGGGTGATGCGCGGCAACCTGCTCGATGAATTAAGAAAACCCTATGTTGTGACTGCGATAGCAAAAGGCGTGCGTCCGATTAAAGTGCTTTTTAAATATCCTGTGCGTATCGCGCTCAATCCCTTTATCTCAGGTATTGGAGCCCTCTTCCCACAATTGGTTTCCGACGTGGCTATCGTGGCCATGGTCTTAAGCCTTCCCACCGTCGGCCCCATGATGCTCGAGGCCCTCATGACCGAAGATTTATCTCTCGCCGGATCGATGCTCATGGTATTGAGCCTCATCGGTGTGCTCGGTACCCTCGTCAGCGATCTCCTCCTTCTGTGGCTCGACCCGAGAATACGTTTAGAAGGAGGTTCTCGGTAAACCGAACACCTCCTTCGTCAAAAGTCGAAGGCAATAAGTATAAAGCAAAGAGGTGGAGCGGGCTGCCTGACCGCCATAGCCTTGGCGTCGGCTGGTTCCCTAGCACGCTTCTTATTTTAATGTGACTATTTAACGCACTAGGGACAGTGCGTTCCACCTTCCCACGGATTCGCATCTACCCTTTTGACTTTTTGACCTTTTGACAGCGCGCAATTATATTATTCACTTAGATGATTAATATTTTGAAATATTGCGCGCTTCTCTTATTAACCGCCGGCTGCTTATTCGGTATCATCTATTTCTGGGGAGCAGTGATGAAACCGGAACTGGAACTTGAACCTATTGTCTATAGCCCAGAGCTTATCGAAGCGACGGAAGAATTAAGAGACAACAGTTTCAGTGAAGAAGATCTATACCAGGTACAACACGATGTCGACTACAGCGAGGGTGAATCTGGACGATGGTACCCTAAAGGTGAGTCGCCCATCCTCGCTGAATTGGTAGAAGAAGGCAAACTACCACCCGTCGCCGAGCGCGTCGGTCCCGAACCTGTCGTCATTCAAGGAAAAGACGGTCTCGGTAATTACGGCGGCACCTGGCACCTGGTAACGAATAGTCCGCAAACCCTTGATCACATTGATCATTGGATGAATGGATCAAATATCGTACGCTGGTCGCCACTGGGCAATCCCATTGTCCCTCACATCGCTAAGAGGTGGGAGGCCTCCCCCGACAAAAAAGAATGGACCTTTTTCCTGCGCAAGGGAATGAAATGGTCCGACGGCCATCCATTTACCGCCGACGATATTCTCTATTGGTGGGATTATGAAATAAAACAGGATTTAGTTATAGTCCCTACAGCGATGAAGGTGAAGGGAGAATGGGGAGAAATTCATAAAATTGATCCTTACACCGTGAAGCTTATCTTTCCACACCCTCATGGACTATTGCTTGAACGTCTGGCTATTGATCTCGTGTTTTATTCACCCCGTCACTACCTGGAGAAATATCATCCCCACATTGGCAACGATGCGCTTATCGAGGCGAGGATGAAAGCAGAAAAAATACCCACGAGAAAAGCACTTTATAATTCCCTGATTCTCACCACCAACCCGGAACATCCCCGCATCTGGCCCTGGGTATATCACACCTACAAACCCAACCCGCCCCGGACTTTTGTCCGTAATCCCTATTATTGGGCCGTCGATACCGAGGGAAATCAACTCCCCTATGTCGACCGCTATATGATCGATGTAAAAACCGCACAGTTGGTACCGATCGCTGCTGCGAATGGTGCCATTACAATGCAAGCGTTTAATATCTACTTTCTCTATTATACCTATTTTATGTCTCAACGCGAGGCCGGGGGCTATGAAGTTTATCACTGGTATGAATCCGGCACTGCCGAATGGTTCGTCTTACCAAATATAAATAAGCATATTGATCCCCATGATCCAACTTCTGAAAAAAAGTGGGAGCTCCTCAATGATGTGCGATTTCGCAAAGCGCTTTCTCTCGCCATCAATCGACAGCAAATTATCGATGCAGTTTACCATGGAGTGGTTGAACCAGCACAGGCGTCACCAGGTAAAGAATCGCTTTTTTACCATGAAAAACACAGGTACAGTTACATCGAGTACGACCCCGATCGCGCTAATCAGCTGCTCGATGAATTAGGACTCACCGGCCGTGACTCCGAGGGGTTTCGCACCTTTAAAGATGGTAGCCGCATGGTATGGTATATGGATATAATCCCAAATTTTAGTGAAGGTCCCTCCCCTTTTGTCGTTGAAGATTGGAAAAAAGTTGGCCTGAACACGATTCAAAGATTTCGGTCTTATAATCTTTACATCGTTGAAAACGCCGCTCGGATAAATGACTTTCTAATCTCCGGTTTAGAAGCGTCGTTTAATCCCCTTGTAGCAGCGAACCGCTATGCGCCCGGTAATGTCTCCGCTGCTGGATTTTCATCGTGGTATCAACAGGGGGGGCTGTACGGCAACCCCGAAGCAATTAAAAACGGTGGTATTGAACCGCCAGTTGGCCATCCCCTGCGACGATCGATGGAACTGCTCGACGCCGCATACAGCGCACTCACCGTCGAAGAACAGCGGGACATTTATCGAGAAAATCAGGATATCGCGGCGGAAAATCTCTGGAGTATTAACATTGCTTCACCTCCTCCCAGAATAGCGATTGTAAAGAATGGTTTTAAAAACGTACCGCGTAAGCATCTTTACGGATCTACCTATAAGAGTCCTGCCAGTGGTGGACTTGAATCCTATTATTTTGAAGAACCCAATGATTCCCCGGGTGCAATCGCTCAAATAAAAAGCGAAGTGGTGAATATCACCCCTCTACCCAGTGCCCTTGACGAAGTCACTCTCAAAACAAGAACGGGTAACTCTCTCAGCCGGATCATCCGCTATCTTATACTTGGTATCTTAGCAGTTGGGGTGATTCTCGCAGGTATTAAACATCCTTATGTGGGAAGACGTTTCCTTATCATGGTACCCACCTTACTTATCATTTCGATTATTTCTTTTTCTATTATCCAATTGCCTCCCTCAAATTATATCGATTTGAAAATTTTACAGGCTGAGTTATCGAACAATAACCAGGCTAAAATTGAAGCAGAACAATTGCGCGAGATATTTCCCCTCGATGAACCGGTCCTGACCCAGTACGCTCATTGGCTTGGACTCCCCTGGTTTCTCTCCTTCGAGTCCAAGGACCAGGGCCTGCTGCAGGGCCACTTGGGTTTTTCCATGCTGAGCCGAACACCAGTGAATGATGTTATTGGCGACAGCATCCTCCTCACCTTTTTAATTTCGCTTGGTTCTGTCCTCTTTACCTGGGCTGTCGCTTTACCCATCGGTATTTACTCTGCCGTGCGGCAGTATTCGATCGGTGATTACTTTTTTTCCCTCCTCGGATTTATAGGAATGTGTGTCCCCAGCTTTCTTCTCGCTCTCCTGCTCATGTACTGGAGCAATATTTATTTCGGGATCAGTATGACCGGGTTGTTTTCACCCGAGTACGCGAGCCAACCCGAATGGACATCGAGCAAGGTCGTCGACCTCATGCAACATATCTGGCTTCCCGTCGTCGTCCTCGGCGTCACCGGCACCGCCGGCATGATCCGTGTTATGCGTGGCAACCTCCTCGATGAATTGAAAAAACCCTATGTTGTAACCGCCTTGGCTAAAGGGGTTCGGCCGATCAAATTGCTTATGAAGTATCCCGTGCGCATCGCGCTCAATCCCTTTATCTCCGGAATCGGCACGCTGTTTCCCCAGCTCGTTTCCGGTGGTGCCATCGTCGCCATGGTCTTAAGCCTGCCTACCGTCGGCCCCATGATGCTCGAAGCCCTAATGACCCAGGATATGTACCTCGCCGGATCAATGCTTATGGTCCTCAGCCTTGTCGGCGTCCTCGGAACCCTCGTTAGTGATCTCCTCCTCATGTGGCTCGATCCAAGGATACGTCTTGAAGGTGGAGTTCGGTGACCCGAACACCCACCTTCGTCAAAAGTCGAAGGTCGAAAGTCGAAGGCAATAAGTATAAAGCAAAGAGGTGGAGCGGGCTGCCTGACCGCCATAGCCTTGGCGTCGGCTGGTTCCCTAGCGCGCTTCTTATTTTAATGTGACTATTTAACGCACTAGGGACAGTGCGTTCCACCTTCCCACGGATTCGCATCTACCCTTTTGACTTTTTGACTTTTTGACCTTTTGACAGCGCGCAATTATATTATTCACTTAGATGATTAATATTTTGAAATATTGCGCGCTTCTCTTATTAACCGCCGGCTGCATATTCGGTATCATCTATTTCTGGGGTGCGGTGATGAAGCCGGAACTGGAACTTGAACCGCTTTACTATAGTCCGGAGTTGATCAAAGAAACGGAGGAATTGAGAGACATAAGTTTCGGTGAAGAAGATCTATACCAGGTGCAGTACGATGTCGATTACAGCGAGGGTGAATCTGGCCGATGGTACCCTAAAGGGGAGTCACCCATCCTCGCCGAACTGGCAGAAAAAGGTAAACTACCGCCCGTCGCCGAGCGTGTAGGTTCCGAACCGGTCGTCATTCTGGGAAGCGACGGTCTCGGTAATTACGGCGGCACCTGGAATTTGGTCACGAATAGTCCCAAAAACGTGTTGGATATTAAAGAATGGATGACAGGGACCACGCTTGTGCGCTGGTCACCGTTGGGCTATCCCATCGTTCCCCACATCGCGAAAAGTTGGGAAGTTTCACCAGATAAAAAAGAATGGGTCTTTTACCTGCGCAAGGGCATGAAGTGGTCAGACGGTCATCCATTCACTGCAGACGATATCCTCTACTGGTGGAATTATGAAGTTAAACAGGAATCCGTAGCTGTCCCTACATGGATGAGGGTGAAGGGTGAAGGAGGAGAATTAATAAAAATCGACCCGCATACTGTGAAATTTGTTTTCCCTCATCCCCATGGGTTACTCCTTGAACGGTTAGCATCTACCCTCGATTTTTATGCACCCCGGCACTACCTCGAAAAATACCACCCCGTGATTGGCAACGATGCGCTTATCGAAGCGACGATGAAAGCGGAAAAAATACCCACGAGACTTGCTCTTTATGCTGCTAAGAAATTAACGAATAACCCGGACCATCCCCGCATCTGGCCCTGGATCTATCGCACCTACAAGCCCAATCCGCCCCAGGCCTTTGTCCGCAATCCCTATTACTGGGCCGTCGATACCGAGGGCAGGCAACTCCCCTATGTCGATCGCTTTATGATCGATGTGAAAACAGCAGATATGGTTCCAATCGCCGCGACAAATGGCGCTATCACGATGCAAACCTTTAATATCTATTTTTTACATTACACTTTATTTATGGCGCAACGCGAAGCGGGCGGTTATGATCTCTATCATTGGTACCCGTCCGGGATTACTGTGTGGGGTCTCTACCCGAATCTCAATCGCTATGTGGATCCTCAGGAACCCGCCTCCCAGAAGAAATGGGAATTGCTCAACGATAAACGCTTTCGCCAGGCACTGTCGCTCGCTATCAATCGTCAGCAAATTATCGATGCAGTCTACTATGGAATCGGAGAACCAGCCCAAAGTTCGCCGGGCAAAGAATCCATTTTTTATCATGAAAAACTCAGGCACAGTTACGTCGAGTACGACCCCGACCGCTCCAATAAGCTGCTTGATGAACTGGGACTCACCGGTCGCGATCCAGAGGGCTATCGCACCTTCAATGATGGCACGCGCATGGTTTGGTACTTGGATATCATCCCTAATCATAGCTCGGGCCCCAGCCCTTTTGTCGCTGAAGACTGGAAAAAAGTCGGCCTTAACACCATTGAAAGATTCCGTTCCTTTAGCCTCTACGTCGTCGAAAATGCCGCACGCGTCTATGATTTTACCATCGGTGGAAATGAAGGGGAATTTAATCCCCTCGTTTCACCGTACCGCTATGCACCTGGTTCTGTCGTTGCTGCTGGTTTTGACGCGTGGTACCAAAACGGGGGTTTATACAGTAATCCACTGGCAGCGAAAAAAGGTAATATTGAACCTCCCCTCGATCATCCCTTGAGACGTTCGATGCAACTGCTGGAAGATGCATACAGCGCATTTACCCTGGAGGAACAGAGAGAATTCTACCGTGAAATTCAGGATATCGCTGCCGAAAATCTGTGGAATATAAATATTACCAATGGCCAACCCTGGGTGGTGATCGTGAAAAAAGGTTTTAAAAGCGTGCCGCGCAATGCCCTTTACGGGTCTATTTATAAAAGTATTAGTAGTGGCGGACATGAAGCTTACTATTATGAGGAGCCCAACGATTCACCAGGAGCAATCGCGCAAATAAAACGGGAAATGACCGAGATTACCCGTCCAGCCAGTGCTCTCGACGAAGTCACTCTCAAAGTAAGAACAGGTTCCTCGCTTGGCCGGATCGTCCGCCATCTTGTTCTGGGAATTTTAGCGGTCGGACTGATTCTCGTAGGCTTTAAACATCCTTATATTGGACGACGGTTTCTCATCATGCTGCCTACCCTACTCGTTATTTCGATTATTGCTTTTACCATCATACAACTCCCCCCCTCTAACTATATCGATTTAAAAATTTTACAGGCGGAGTTGACGAATAACCACCAGGCGATGATTGAAGCGGAACAGTTACGTGAGATCTTTCCCCTCGATGAACCAGTAGTAAACCAGTACCTTCAATGGCTTGGCCTTCCCTGGTTTCTCTCCTTTAAGGCTGAAGACCAGGGCCTGCTCCAGGGTCATATGGGTTTTTCCATGCAAAGCCGAACACCGGTGAACGATGTCGTTGGCGACCGCATCCTGCTAACCTTCTTAATTTCGCTTGGTTCTGTCCTCTTTACCTGGGCCGTCGCCCTACCTATTGGGGTTTACTCTGCCGTGCGGCAGTATTCGATCGGTGATTACTTTTTTTCCCTCCTCGGATTTATCGGGATGTGTGTCCCCAGCTTTCTCCTCGCTTTGCTCATTATGTATTGGAGCAACATTTATTTCGGCATCAGCATGACCGGATTATTTTCACCCGAATACGCGGGACAACCCGAATGGACCTGGGGAAAGGTCACTGACCTCATGCAACACATCTGGGTCCCCGTCATCGTTCTCGGGGTCACCGGCACCGCCGGCATGATCCGGATAATGCGCGGTAATCTGCTCGATGAATTGAGAAAACCCTATGTTGTGACCGCGTTGGCTAAGGGAGTAAGACCGTTTAAACTGCTTGTAAAATACCCCGTGCGCATTGCCCTCAACCCCTTTATCTCTGGGATCGGCGCTCTATTTCCCCAACTCGTTTCCGGCGGAGCGATCGTCGCCATGGTCTTAAGCTTACCTACCGTCGGCCCCATGATGCTCGAAGCCCTCATGACCCAGGATATGTACCTCGCTGGATCAATGCTTATGGTCCTCAGCCTCGTCGGCGTCCTCGGCACCCTCGTCAGCGACCTCCTCCTCCTCTGGCTCGATCCCCGAATCCGTTTTGAAGCCGGAGTGCGGTGATTTAATTGGCGATTTACGATTGCGGATTATTGTATGATTCAAATGAATCCTGGATGTTGTCGCATTCACGCTTAATCGCATTTTCGCATAAACGCATCCTCCCTTTTGTCAGCGCGTTTAATAGCTACATTAAAATAAGAAGCGCGCTGAGGACAGCCCGCTCCACCTTATCTCTATCCCTACTCTCTAAATTTGTCTTGTGCCTCTTGCCTGCCGGCCATAGTCCCGCGACTGCGGGACGACGACCGGATGTTGTCTCTCCTTTTTAACTTAACTATCATCCACTTATTCCACCTCACCACCCTTCCCCACTGTTCACTGTTCACTGTTTACTGGATTCTCCCCCTTTTTTTGACCTTTTGACTTTTTGACTTTTAATTTTAATCGAATTCGATTAAAATTAAAAACCATGCTCACCGAACACCAACTCACCTATTTCAAAACTTTTGGTTTCGTAACGATGCGAGGGCTTTTTAGTCCTGACGAAATCAAAACCTTCAACGAAGAATTCCAGTTAAAGTTAGAATCGACGCTGCGATTCACCGGACCTCAGGATGAAGATGCCAATTACTGCAGCTGGTCCAACTTGACTTCCGAGACCCCTGTTATATCTAAGCTCCCTCAGGATCCCAGAATTTTAAGTATCGCCGAGCAGATACTGGGTGAGGACTGTAACCTCGCATCCTGTAATGCCGGCAGCTATGTCAACGATACCAGGTGGCATCCCGATTGTCGCAATTTCCATCATCAATCCATTAAGTTCCCCATCTACTTACAAGACCTTGACGCAAACAACGGGGCCTTGCGCCTTATCCCCGGTTCACATAAGCAGCCATTTCATGAAGCCGTAACCAAATTTGACCCACCGGGATATGATAATGATGCTACACGCAAAGGTAACTCGATTAAAGATGTCCCCACGCATGCCTGTAAAGTGGAAGTCGGTGATGTCCTTGTATTTGACACCCATATCTGGCACGCCTCATGGGGAGGGAAAATTGACCGTCGTATGCTTTCACCCATTTATATAAAGAACCCAACAACGCCCGAAGCAGAGGACGCGCTCCGTGAAAATGTAAAAGGTGCTCACGCCGTGCGTGAAAATCTCGCTAAGAACACTTATGCCGAACGCCAACCCGAATACCCACTCGAATGGTTGGAAAATGCCGATAAAGATCCCGTCCGCCAACGCTGGATCGACTGGCTCCATAAGTGGGGTTATATTGAAAGTTTTCAGGACGCACCCACATCCTGAAAATATCCAGAGTTAAGTTTTAAGCGGCGTAAGCCATCTTCGTCTTCGCTTGCCACGGAGTAGTCCCGAATTCACGGGACGGAGACGGGTCTGCCTCTTCATCTTCGTCAAAATATCAAAAATGAAATGTGCATTTGCATTGTTTTGAAAATAGAGTATAAAATTAATATCTTCCACAGTTCACAGTTCACAGTTCACAGTTCACTGTTCACTGTTCACTCGAATTCTCCCCACCTTTTGACCTTTTGACTTTTTGACTATTAATTTTAATCAAATTTGATTAAAATTAATAAATGCTAACCCCATCCCAACTCACTCACTTCAACGTATTCGGTTTCGTTCCACTGCGAGGGTTAATCAGTCAGGACGAGATCAATACTTTCAACGAAGAGATACAACTTAAGCTGGAATCCACACTTCGTTACACTGGACCACGGGAAGAAGTAAAATACTGCAGTTGGTCCAGCTTGGGAGCGCAGACCCCTCTCCTCGCATCTCTCATTGAAGACGAGCGATTCCTGAGCATTGCCGAACAGATACTGGGAGAAAATTGCATTGGGCGCTCCTGTAATTCCGGCAGCTATATTAATAACACAAATTGGCATCCGGACTGCCGCGACTTCAATGTCCGCATGATCAAGTTCCCCATTTATTTGCAATCGCTCAATGGGGAGACCGGTGCGCTGCGATTTATCGCTGGTTCTCATAGACCCCCCTTGCACCATGACGTAGAATACATAGACCGATCAGATATCATGGGCCCACCCACCTATATCTGTGAGACCGAGCCCGGTGACGCCTTTCTTTTTGATACACATATGTGGCATGCCAGTTGGGGCGGTTCCCTCGACCGTCGCATGGTTTCGCTTATTTACATCGATGACGCCAGATCCCCCGAAGAAGAAGCGGCCTTGCGCAATGAAGCAGACATCACAAATCGGACGCGAGTCGGTATGGGTAAAAACACCTTCGAAAATCCCACCTCGGAATACCCCCCTGAATGGTTAGCCAACCCCGATGACAACCCTGTGCGCCAGCGCTGGATCGATTGGCTCCATAAATATAACTATATAAATATTTTTCATGATGCTTCAGCATCTTGAAAAGTATTTCTGTGTTACGTTTTAGATGTTAAGTTTTAAGTGGCGAAAGCCATCTTCGTCTTCGTCTGCCACTTCGTCTTCGTCTATTGTTATTTGGGTTCACGGTTCACGGTTTTCCTTCGACTGCGCTCAGGGCGGGCGGGTGTCGGGGAGAAAGATATACGATTTCCGATATCCGATATACTATGTAGGGTTAACATCTCGCACATCAAACGTCGGATATCAGGTAGTATGATATACGAATGACGGGGCAGGCAGGGCATTACGATTTCGGATGTCGGAATGCGGATTGCGGAATATACAACGTTCGAATTTTGAATCATCCAACTTAAAACTTAACACGCGCATCAGCGCTCTCCCCCACTGTTCACTGTTTACTGTTCACTAATTCCCCCTCCCCCCATCTTCGTCTTCGTCAATAGTTACACTGAATTAAGAAGCGCGCTAGGGACAGCCCGCTCCACCCTTTTTGTCATTGCGAGCGCAGCGACATCTTCCATCCCAGAAAGATTTATATTCAATTTCCCTCCACCTTTAGACTTTCCACCTTTGACCTTTGACAGAATTCTCCAACCTAACACTTAAAACCTAACACCTAAAACGACTGATGAGGATTAGCGCAGAAGCGCTAATCCTCATCGGTCAACGCATCCCCCACATAATGTATTTGAATCTTGTTCGTGAGACCTTCCTCGCCAATCGGTTCTCCCAGAACGAGGACGATGGGATCTCCTATTTCCGCCCATTTCCGATCGATTAGAAGCTTGTCCAACTGAATAATAAAAGTGGCTGTCGATTCGGGTTGCTCCATGTAATAGGGAAACAATCCATAAAGAATAGACATCCGGCGCAAAGCCTCCGGATTAGAACTGAGCGCGATGACCGGCACTGAAGATCGCATCTGTGAGACGTAACTGGCACCACCCCCAAGTTGAGACCACATCACAATCAGTTTTGCGTCGAGATCGCCAACGACGACGCTGACTCCGTGCGCCAACGCAGCAGTGCGATAGCGTGACGCCCTCGGATTGCTTGGCGGTGCGCTGTCAATCGCTTCAGTCCGTCGATAGATGTTTGTCTCACGAGCGATGCGCCGCATCATTTTTACGGACTCAACCGGGTAACTGCCGACTGCCGATTCCCCCGACAGCATAACGGCGTGGGCACCTTCCAGGATGGCATTCGCAACATCACTGACTTCAGCGCGTGTCGGGGACGGCGCTTCAATCATGCTCTGTAGCATCTGGGTCGCGACAACAACCGGTTTCCCGTGATCGTGACAGGTTTTAATAATCTTTCTCTGGATGACGGGCACCTTTGCCAGATCCATCTCCACGCCCAAATCACCGCGAGCGATCATGATAATATCCGATTCGTCCACGATACTTTCGAGGTCATCCAACGCCTCCGTCTTTTCAATTTTAGACATCACCGGAATGAAACTTTTTGAGCCGCCCCCGTAGGAGCTGAACCGTGGTCCACTTCCACCGGTAGAGCGCTTGGGCATAGACGAGCGCGCGCCCAACTCACGAAGGCGGGCTTTTAATAATTGAACGTCTTTACCACTGCGCACGAAACTCAAGGCGAGAAAATCAAATCCGTGCTCCACCGCAAAATCTATACAGCGCAAATCCCATTCGGTCAATGAGGGGAGGGACAGCTTTGTATCCGGAAGATTGATTCCCTTGTCTGAAGTTAGCCGACCACCGCTAACTACCTTGCACCGCGCTTGGGGGTGATCACCATCCAGTACTCCGCTGCATTCCAAATCAAACTCACCATCATTGAGCAGGATATGCTGTCCCACTTTCAATTCAGGAATAAAGACCGTGTTATTAACCGACACCGTCAGGGTTTTTGCATCACTCTGCTGAACCGCTTCTTCTGACGTTAATATTACTTCTTTCCCCGGTTCCAGTTCAACACCGCCCTCGGCAACCTTACCAATCCGAAATTTCGGACCGGATAAATCCGCGAGCACCCCGATATTATGTCCCGTCATTTTCGAGGCTTCCCGAATGTTATCCAAAAGTATTTTAAATGACTCCAGTTCACCATGCGAAAAATTAACACGGAAGACATTGGCCCCATTTTCGATCATCTCAACCATATCTGCGACCTCCGAAGTCGCAGGCCCCAACGTCGCGATAATTTTAGTAAGAATAAATTCGTGACTGGGTGTGGGAGTAGGCATCGCCCACTAGTCAAAAGGTCAAAACGTCAAAAGGTCAAAAAGTAAAAGTGAATATAAATGAAAGTTACTATGATCAATGGAATTACTATATACCCTGAAATTTTCACTTTAAATCATGACAATCTCGTTTGCGTCTTAAACCTTTTGACTTTTTGACCTTTTGACTTTTTGACTCTACCCATGCCCAAAACCCAATCCGCTACCGAGGGCGCTGCCCGACATCCCTCAATTTCCTCCACCTCTCTTTTCCACCGCGACCTGAATAAAAAATATTCCGTCATGGTACGGGGCGAAGGGATTTATCTCTTCGACGAAGACGGCAAGCGCTACATCGACGGTTGTGCGGGCGCGGGAAATGTTACCCTCGGTCACGGTCGGCAACGTATTGCCGAAGCGATGGGGGACCAGGCCGAAACGATGGCCTTTTGTTTTTCCACCAGTTTTACAAACCGACTCGCCTTGGAATACTCTTCACGCATCGCTGACCTCGCGCCCGGTGATCTCAATCATGTCTACTTCGTATCCGGTGGATCAGAGGGAAACGAGAGTGCCTTCAAGATATGCCGCCAGTACCATCTGCAGCGCGGCAACAGTCAGAAGCAACTTATCATTTCACGTTGGAAAGCTTACCACGGCGCGACACTGGGAGCGATGGCGGCCTCTGGCATGCCTTTACTGAAAAACCAATTTACCCCCTGGTTTCCCAATTTTCCGAAAATATCCTCCTGCTATCCCTATCGCTGCAAGTTTACGGGGTGTGAAGGCGATTGCAACCTGAGCTGCGCCCGTGAATTGGAGCAGGCTATCATCGAAGCTGGACCTGAAAATGTCGCCGCCTTTATCGCCGAACCCGTTAATTCAGCCGGCATTGCCGCAGGGGTACCGGGCGATAACTACTTAAAAGAAATACGCGAGATCTGCGATAAATATGATGTCCTCTTCATCGCCGATGAAGTAATAACCGCTTTTGGACGGACGGGAAAATACTTCGCGGTCGAACATTGGGATGTGATCCCCGACATTATTGTTTTTGGCAAGGGTGCGAGCAGCGGTTACAGCCCCCTCGGTGGTGTGCTCATGCGGGATAAAATATACGACAGCTTTCGCGATTCCCGCGAAATATTTGCCCACGTATTTACCTACGTCGACAATCCCGTCGCGATGCGTGTCGGGTTGGAAGTGTTGGCAATCATCGAGGAAGAAAAGATACTCGATCAAGTGGCCGAAAAGGAAAAATATTTCTTGGAAAAAGCAGAAGCGCTCAAGAAACATTCCTTCGTCGGTGATATTCGCGCCAAGGGAATGTTGTGGGGGATCGAACTCGTGAAGAACCGCGAAACTAAAGAACCCTTTCCCGCTGAACTGAAAATCGGTCAACAAATAGCCGACTACGCCTTCGAAAAATGCCTCTCCATGACTGCAGGCCAGGGATCCGCTGACTGGGTTAACGGCGACGACCTCCGCCTCAGCCCTCCCCTCATCGCCTCCCACGAACAAATCGATGAAATCTTAGCCATCATCGATGAAGGAATGACACAAGTGAAGTGCTAAGTCAAAAAGTCAAAAGGTCAAAAAGTAAATACGCTTTTGCCATGATGTGAAAATAGAGTATAAGCTTAATATCTTCCACTGTTCATCGTTCACTCTTATCTCCAACCTTTTGACCTTTTGACTTTTTGACCTTTTGACTAAATTCCTCCTCATCATTACCCTATTCTGTGCAGCCTTAATTCTGCATGCAGAAACCTGGGTTGAAGACAGCTTCGAGGATTTTGTCGATGGTGTGCTCGACGCTTCGGGAAATAATATTTATGTCAGCCGAGACGGAAAAATTCGCACTATCAATCGTTACGATTTGAATGATGACGGCTGGATTGATCTCTATTACTCTCAGACGCATAACCAGGTTAACTATATTCCCGCCACCTTAGGGAATATTTCTTCAAACCGAACTGTTGAGGAGACGACGCTTGCCGTAGATGGTAGTTTTCAAGCAGAAGCGGCTGATGTTAACAAGGACGGCTGGCTCGACCTGATTTTTTGTCCCAATAGAAGTGGAATCCAATATCCTCGACGCTTTGTAACAATCATTTATGGCGGCCCCGACGGCTGGCCGACCCACCGTAGTAATTCATTGTTACCCGTTCATGGGGCGTCAGCTATAGCGCTCGCTGATCTTAATCATGACAGCTGGGTTGATATCGTAACGCTTAACCAGAAAGGTTGGCTTCATGGTCAACCCTCGGGAAACATTATTCGGGTTTTCTGGGGGAGTGAAAGAGGTTATATCCTGACCCGATACCATGACGCAGGTGTTGAGAATGCTATTGATATGGCCTCTGGAGATTTCGATTCAGACGGTGCCGACGATGTCGCCATTCTTACATCTGATAAAACCATTAAAATATTTTGGGCAAAAATTAGCGATGCCGACCGTGTAAGTATCACCCCGTCCAGTATTTCACTCGCAGGTGATGACCATCGAGGTATTACTGCCGCTGACTGTAATAATGACGGCACACTCGATCTAATTATTGGTAGTGACAGGGCAAAATTGCATATTGTCCACGGCAAAAAAGGCCGTTCATGGAGATCGCCCGTCACCGTTGAGGGCTATAATGCATCACACATAGAAGTCGGTGATTTGGATGGCGACAACTACCAGGATATGGTCCTTTCATTCTTTAAACTCAAGCGGGCCGGTGGTGGTGAACAGGCAGGTGCCGATAAAGGTTCGTCTAAATACATTCGTATTTTATGGGGTGGCAATAATGGATTCGCGGCATCCCATTCCACCAATATTGAAGCGATAAATCAGAAAGCTTCAGCGATCGGCGATTTCGATGGTGATGGTATTGCTGATATTGCAGTGGCTTTTCACCAGGGTGATGTAACTTATTTAACGAAGTCTTACATCTTCTACGGCGAGGGAGAGCGAGAATTTAAAAAAGGGGATCAGGGCATAACTACGGAAGGCGCATTTGACGTCCTCACCCTACCCTCCGAAAAGGGAAAATCTAATCGCCTTGTATTTTGTAATAGTGTCGGTGGAGCGGTTGGTGAAAAGGTGCCCGCTTTCATCTATTGGGGTGGTTCGAATGGCTTCAGTCCGGAAAGGCGCTTAGAGATTCCCATGAGAAGCGGATATGAAGGGACAGCGGCCGATTTCAATGCCGATGGTTACACGGATCTCGCGATCATGGATGAGATGCATCACGGTGGCGATGTATCTGAAGATCCGTGGGCCGGAGTGAATATTTTCTGGGGAAATGCTGACGGTATTGAGATTGAAAGTAGAACCGTATTATCTGAATCCTATTTGGGTTCAAGCAATACCGCCGACCTCAATAAGGATGGCTACCTTGATTTAGTCCTCGGTCAGTATTTCAAAGGAGAATTTAAAACACACGTCATCATTTATTACGGCGCCGAAGAGGGCTTTAATCTCAGCCGACGTGTCGCCATCCCCTGTTACGGACGTTCGCTCAGTATTCAACTGGCCGACTACGACAAAGATGGCTGGCTTGATATCGCCGCCAATTCTTATCAGGAAGTCGGAGTGAGGATATTTTTTGGAAGTGATAAGGGTTACGCTACCTCACGCTCCGTGAATCTCGATGCCCCCGCGGTCTCAGATCTCGAGACCGCTGATCTCAATGCGGATGGATGGCTCGATTTAGTAGTCTGCTGCTACCGGGATTTCGTGAACACCCATAACGACTTGGGAGTATTATTATTCTGGGGAAGTGAGGATGGGTTTAAAGAGTGGAATAGCCAAAAGCTTCCTGGATTTTCCCCGCTCGGGCCCGTGGTTGCCGATTGGGACAACGATGGGTTTCTCGATCTTTTCAATCCTCACTATCATGGGGATATCTCGCGTGAAAAACAACCGTGCTATCTTTTTTGGGGCAGTGCCGAAGGGTTCTTCAGGCAAAATAGAACACATCTTATAAATAATTCAGCCGCTGATGGATTGGCTGCCGACTTCAATAAAGACGGTCTGCTTGATCTCTCTGTTGCCAATCATACCGTCGACGGCAATCACAATACCGATTCGAAGATTTTTATCAATGATGGCAATCGGTTCGCAAAACCACAGGTAATGAAAGTTCCAACTCAGGGTCCCCACTGGTCCTATAACACAGATATGGGTCACATCTACGATCGCTCCTGGCAGCAGTCCTATGTGTCATCTCCCATTTTCTTTTCCCAAAATTCCATGAAAGGACAACTGAACTATGAAGCCGATATCCCTGAAGGAACTGAGTTAAAATTTTTAGTCCGCGCGGCAGTCGATGAAAAAACATTAGAGGAAATCTCCTGGCAACCCCTTGAGTCGGGAAAATTTACCCTGAAAGATTCAGACCGCACCCTCCAGTACAAAGCCATTTTCAAATCCGATAACGGCGACCGCTACCCCATCCTCGATAAAGTAACTATCGACTGATCTGGAGATGGTTGAAGGGTAGATGAGTATATGCGCATAAGCGAATATGCGTGAATGCGGAAGATAAAGACAAGAGATAGCCACAAGAGGCACCAGCCGTCGTCTTCGCTCATGCGGTACTATGGCTATCAGGCACAGAGCATCCCTCCAGAATATGCTCTGCTTATACGCTTTTTCGCCTAATCGCATTCACGCGTATTCACATATTCCTTTTCGACTTTTTGACTTTTTGACTAGACAGAAAGGCTATTTTTGAAGCGTTAACTAACGCTTCAAAAATATCCTTTCTGCCCCATCCAATCTATCCAGCGTTGCCGGCGGGGATTGTTATCGGGATTGGCTAGCCAGTCCGGGTGGTACTCCTGTCTGGGCTTGCCAAAGGATTCCCTGGCGCGATCTGCTCGAACCCTTTGCGAACATTGCACTTGCTTATTGACGGCATCCTCTTCTTCGGGCGTAACCGCCTGTTTCATAAAAATCATCGATAACAAGCGTCGATCATAGGCCCCACCGGTACTTGCATGCCATACTCTAAAATCAAAGACGATTATATCCCCTGGGTTCGTTACGCAGATAAGGGCGGGGACTTCACCAATAGCGAGTCCACCGTTTGTCTCTGAATTGGCATCACCAACTTTTTTCTCTCGCTTTACACCATCGAATTCCGTCTTACGCATTTTGATTTGCCTGATCTCGTCATGTATGGGGTAACGGTGCGATCCGGGAATGACACGCAGGGCTCCATTATCGCCATTGAGCTTCTGCAGATAGGTGACCACCTTTATCCCGTGAAAATTTTGAAAATCTGTATCGGGATGCCAGGAAGTTTCACCCACTTTGCTGCTGGAATTGCAGGAAATCCCGTAATACCCATCCTTGTATATCGACTCCACGATTTCGTTTACCCGTGGATCTTCTAAGAGCAATCCTGTGAATGGAGTTTCCGGTCCAAGACTGGGCCAGCTCATTATATACTTTTTTTCCCCTTGAGCACCCCCATCCGTGGTCGTCGTCAGTTTAGCGTCCCACTCCGCGTTTAACTTCCGAACATCTTCCTCATTCAGAACACCCCTCAGGATGAGCACCCCGAAAACATTGAAATGTTCAATCTGTGCCTGTGAAAGCATGGCTTTAGTATAAAAGTCAAAAGGTCAAAAAGTCAAAAGGAAATGCTTTTTTGCGTTTATGAGTGAATGCGATGAGGCGGAAAAGCGGAGCATCTACTGGAGGGACGCGCTACCGAGTGCAGCGACATCTTCCATTCCAGAAAGTTCTAATATCTAAACAAAACCTGTTCTAGGTAGTCGAAATGAAACCTACACATCATCAATTAACACTTAAAACCTATAACGCGCGTACGCGCTTCTCCCCCCTTTTGACCTTTTGACTTTTTGACCTTTTGACTGGGATTTATGATTTACTGAGAAAGCGCAACGCGCATTTCTCAGTAAATCATAAATCCCAATACATCCCTCTGCTCCGGCGTAAGGGCGGCGATCTCCTCGGTGGTCATTTTTTTGACCGCGGAATATTCTGGCGCCCAGTCGTAAAGACCAATCAAGCGATGCATCTCCGGTGACATTCGGGCCAGCACCTCGGGTGGTATCACGTGTTCAACATTGATCGTTCCCCGTATCCACTTGCGGTGAAAAAACCCAAGAACCGAATGACGTATATGGTCGCTGATATTTTTTCCCGTTGCGTGCCAGACGGAGGCATCCCAGATAACACAGGTTCCCGCGGGACCGAGCGCTCTTACCTGCGGCATCTCCGAGTAGTCTCCTTCCGGGTCCGGTACCTTATTCAGCTTATGTGAATTCGGCCAGAGCACGGTGGCTCCGTTGTCTTCAGTAAAATCGACGAGAAACCACGCGTTATTAACCGCCATCGGGTAGTGGTGTGAGCTGCCTTCGAATGGTAAGACACTAAACGCTTCGCGATCCACGTGAACCTGGAAACCATGTTTCTCCTCGCGTCCGCTGCTCGGTAAAACGGACCGCGCATGGGTTTCCGTGAGAACCATATCGTCGCCCAACACAAGTCGAATGACTGCGTTTACTTTTTCATTGAGATAAAATTCCTCGAAGTAGCGATGCTTCGCGAAAAGGTGGTGAACCACATGCGCGTGTTCAGTTTGTGTTTCGCAGCCCTGCGCAACTTCGCGTTCACGTTCAAAAACCTCAAGCATCGCCTCCGTCGCATCCCTAATCTGTTCCGCGCTCAACGTATCCGGCACCAACGTAAACCCCTGGTCCTCGATCTCCTTGGCATGTTTAGATGCATTAAACATTTCTCCGATAGGTTTGAGTCAAAAAGTCAAAAGGTCAAAAAGGAAATAAATTGTTGCCATTGTGCACTTAAAACGCGCGTAAGCGCTCTCCCCTTTTGACTTTTTGACTTTTTGACTTTTTGACCTTTTGACTGTCAGTTCATGACGAAGCGTGACACGTCATGCTTCGTCATGAACTGACCACATTCTTGCCACATAAGGTTGATTCTCTTTATTCGGTGCATCGCCTAACTTGCGATGGCGCTCGGGCCATGTCCAGAAGGGTCTCCCGGTGAGTATCTCGCGCGATTCCTCGGGGGCTTTCGCAATTACCGCGTCGGACCACGGACCACCCTGCACCTGGTGCTTGGGATGCGCGTAACTGCCGAGGATCATCACTCGCTCGCGGTCGCTGCGGATGGGACTCGTGGAATGAATCGTTGTTTCATACATGATCATCGTGGAACCCGCTGGCGCTTCAACGTGGTGAATCAAATCGGGATTTTCATAAACGGCGGCGACCATTTCATTCTCATTGCAGCTGAGCTTGTGACTGCCGGCGATCAGGGCCGTGCCCCCATCATCTGGACCTATGTCAGTCAGGTTAGTAAGCGTCCGGGTGAACGTGCAGTGGTAGAGATCGTCATAGATATAACTGTCGAAGCCCGGTTGACCTCCCCGGTGAAAGCCGTATGTAAATGGTTTATCTGGATCGACCTCCGGGTCGCGCGAATTGACGATCACCGCAGCCTCTTCCAGGAGCACTTTTCCACCGACTGCCTCCTCCGCCAGGTTCACAATCCGCGGGTGGATGAAATGTTCCAGGAACCTTTCGTCCGCCTCTAAAATACGGTGAAAGCTAGCAAAATACTTATTGCATTTGTCGGCGCTCACTCTGCATGTGCCAATAGAATGCTTCAACGGGTCTTCCGCGTCAAAAAACTTCTGTCTCAATTCGTAGATCGCATCGCGCTGACGATTCACCTCATCATGCGTCAACGTGTTTTCAACCACCACGTAACCATTGACGTCCAGGTAGAGCCGCTGCCCCGGCGTCATCGCCGGAAACGGGGATAACTTATCTTTAAATACGATAGGCATTGCTGAAATCTCCGATTTCAGAGTCAAAAGGTCAAAACGTCAAAAAGTCAAAAGGGAAATGCGTCCTGAATCATCGACAACCAATAATCCCCAACTTTTTGACCTTTTGACTTTTTGACATTTTGACTAAAAGCGCGCGTTCGCGTATATTTTCCCTATTGTCATAGCGAGGATTCCGCAGTTGCGGGTGACGAAGCTACCGAGCGCAGCGACATCTTCCATTCCAGGGGGCTGACTATACGCAAACGACGTTCCCCTGGATCGCCACAGTCAGCCACACTTCCTTCGCGATGACAAATGGGTGGAAGCACTGCTTCTTGCGGCTATCTCTTTTCTTGATCTTCCGCATTCACCCATATTCGCTTATGCGCATATACTCATCTACCTTTTTGACGGCGCTGCTTCAGCGCCTCCACCTCAAAGGCAACAACATGGATACTTCACGGCGGTAGTTTTCATAGGCTTCACCGAGAAAATTAACTAAATCTCTCTCCTCAAATTTGATCGCAATTAAAATGTATACCGTGGTACCGATAGCATAAACAAGATGGCCGACTGACATATGCGGCGTCGCCCAGAAGGCTATTATCCATCCCAACATAATTGGATGGCGGATGATTTTATAGAACCCCCGGTTTTTAAATTCGAGATGGGTGTATTCCTGTTTTCGAAGATGCAGGTAAACTTGGCGTGTGCCAAAAAGATCAAAGTGATTAATCATAAATGAAGAGAGAACGACGATCAACCAACCGATCCCAAAGAGGCACCATAAAACGATTGAACCTATTTCATTCTCAACATGCCATATCACTCCCGGCATCGGCTGCCATAACCAGAACAGAAGGATGAAGAGCAAATTACTGATATGCACATAGGTGCTTCGTTCAATGTGTTTGGGGACAAATCCAGTCCACCATTTCTTGAATCCCGGTCGTGCCATGAGCTGTGCTGAATGCCAAAGATCGCGAGCAAGAGAACATTAATGAGAAGCGCCAGACCAGTGGGCCCCACTTCACCCGAATCTATACCCTTCGGAACACAAAAATTAGCAAGAAATCCAACCAGGTATAAAAACACCAACAAGAACCCCACATGCCCAACAGCACCGTATATAAATGAAATTACTCTGCTCATGGCTCCGATTTTTTTAAAATCGGAGTCAAAAGTCAAAGGTCAAAAGCCGAATGCGGTAATGCGTATAAGTGAACATGCGTGTATGCGGTAATGCGCAGTATACTTTGAAGGGACGCGCGGCTGCCTGCCCTGAGCGCAGTCGAAGGAATCCGTGAACCTTGAACCATTCTTCACCTAAAACATAATACTTAACACGCGCAAAGGTGTGGCGCGCGTCCGCGTATATTTTTCCCCTTTTGTCATTGCGAGGATCCCGCATTTGCGGAAGACGCGGCTACCCAGCGCAGCGACATCTTCCATTCCAGGGGGCTGACTGTACGCAAACGACATTCCCCTGGATCGCCACAGTCAGCCACGCTTCCTTCGCGATGACAAATGGGTGGAAGTACTGCCTCTTGCGGCTATCTCTTTTCTTTATCTTCCGCATTCACCCATATTCGCTTATGCGCATATACTCATCTTCCCTTTTGACCTTTGACTAAAAGCGCGTGCGCGCTTTTAAACCTCCACCGGATCTCTGATAAAAGCTTCAGTAACCTTATCCAACTTTTCTCGCACCGCTTCATCCAAAATTATATCGAGCGCACCGATGTTGTCATCGAGGTGCTGGATGGTGTCACCCCCGGTGATCGCGACCGTAACTTCGGGCTGCGAAAGCACCCAGGCCAGGGCCAGTTGGGCGGGTGTTTTGCCGATTTCCTTTGCCAGGTTGATCAAAGTGGTAACCGCTTTTCCACTCGCGCCCTGAAACAGTTCATCCAGAGATCGATCGGAACGTTCCCAGTGCGAACCTGCGGGTGGGGGCTGACCGGGAATATAGTCCCCGCTGAGAAGCCCCACCGCGAGTGGTGAAAAAGCCATTACACCCAAGCCCTGCTCCCGAACAAGACCGAACAGCTCACGCTCAAGTTCGCGATTGAGCAGGCTATATCTGTTTTGCACACACATGAAAGGAGTAAGATGTTTTACATCTGAAATCCACAACGCGCGGCAGACTTGCCAAGCCGCAAAATTACAGCAGCCGATGTAACGTACCTTTCCACTTTGCACCAGATCATCCAGGGCCCGCATCGTTTCTTCGAGAGGGGTGCTCTTGTCGAAATTGTGAACCAGATAGACATCGAGATGATCGGTTTCCAGTCGTTTGAGAGAGCGCTCTACTTCACGCAGGATATGATACCGGGACAGACCGTTATCGTTAGGTTTCGGGCCAATCTGACTGCACACTTTTGAAGTGATGACCACCTCGTCCCGCTTACCTTTAAGCGCTTTACCCAGGACAATTTCGGAACCCCCGCTGTTTTCGCGAATATCCATCATACCGTAGACATTGGCACAGTCGATCAGGTTAATCCCCCGCTCGATCGCATGTTCGACCACCCGTTGAGCTTCCGCTTCACTCTTCTGCCCCCGAAAACCCAGGCCCAAAGCCAACCGACTCACCTTCAACCCCGCCGATCCAAAATTCACATACTCCATAGGGTTGCAAGTCTGCAACCGCCGAAAGCCAAAGGTCAATCAATTGCGGATTGCGATTGTCGATTGAGCGGACGCGACGGAGCGCATCCCTCCAAAAGATAAAATGGAGGGCCACGCTCCGTCGTGGCCTTAATAAATTTCATCTATTTACTTACAGAATTTCTTCCTTTTCCACTCTGTTTACCTAACACTTAAAACTGCTACTGCATCTTCCACTGTTCACTGTTCACTGTCCCACTGTTCACTGTTCACTGATTTCTCTTCCCTTTTGACTTTTTGACCTTTTGACCTTTTGACTAAAGTCCATGCAAATCATGGTGACAGGTGGCAGCGGTGTCATCGGCAGCTATCTGCTGCGTGAATTAAAACAGTGCGGCTATTCCCTTTCCTCCTACAGCCGTAGCAAACCTATTGAAGATCATGCCGAGTGGTTAGAGGGTGACATTAATGATCGCGATCGTCTCAAATCCGCCTGCCAGGGACACGACGCCGTTATTCACCTCGCCGCGGTGCCGGGACCTGGACGCGCGACAACTGAAGAGCTGTTGGATCTCAATGTCATGGGAACGGTGAACGTAATCGAAGCTGCGGTCGCCGCTGGTATAAAAAAATTTGTCTTCGCCTCATCCGGCGCGGCGACCGGATTTTCCTTCCAGTCAAAGGAGATCATTCCTGAATATCTCCCCCTCGACGAGGAACACCCCTGCGCGCCACAGGACGAATATGGCTTGAGCAAACTGCTTGCCGAACAGGTGTGCAAGCGCTACTCCGATCTCTACGGACTGCAGACTATCTGCCTGCGCATCAATCATAATTGGTGCCTTGACCGCGAGGGAGCCAGTATTGCCGTCCAGTCCGGTTGGGCAAAAGGTCTCTCGGTTGAAGAGTTCTGGCAGAAACGCTATCGCAAAGTCATCGAAGACCCCGAAGGGGATTGGCCACGGCCGGGACCACCCTCCCCACGCAGTTTGCTCTGGGCAGTCACCGATGTAAGAGATGCCATCCAATCCTTCCGTCTCGCGATTGAGAATACAGAGATTTTACACGAAGTCTTTCAGATCAACGCAGACGACACCTGCAGCACCACGGAATCAAAAACACTCATTGAACAATACTACCCCAAAGTGCCACTCAAGGAATCGCTTGAAGGCTACGCAACCCTCGTCTCCCACGCCAAGGCAACACAGCTCCTCGGCTACCAACCCCAATACACCTGGCGCGACAGCGATTTTATGAAATGGCTTAAGCAAGCTTAAGCCATTTCATAAGTGTTAAGTTTTAAGTGTTAGGTTTTAGTAAAAGTTGGTGGTGGTACAACCAGGACATCATTTACAGATTTAGTTCAAGACATGGTTTACACTTTGTGAGGGATGCTGAACGGTAATCGGGTTATATAGTTAAGTTAATGTTATGCGGAGATAGAGGTTTGGTTACCTTCATTGGTGCCGCTAGCGGCACCAACAAAAGCAGCCGTTGACAGGTCAATCTGACCGATTCTGAGAGTGGCAAAGTAAACATCGAAGTGTACCGTGTCTAGTGGTTTTAGTCCAACACTCCAACCGGCGAGGGCGGTGGAGATAGGAATCTGGAGGCCATCGAGTTTGATACATCCGACTCTTGAGACGCGGCGAGTCATCAAATCATAGCTGATATCGGCAGGTGTGCCGCCGTAAGGACGGGCGCTGGGTTGATAGATTTCAGAGGGCGTGCTCATGGCAAGAGCCGCATGGGGGCGTTCTTCATTGAAGGTCTTGCGCCACAGATCGAAGGCCGCCTGTTGGGTGCGAAGATCGTCCTGGGCATGTTTTTGCAACTCCTGTTTGATATCGCGATGCATACGCTCATGGGCTCCGTTATCCTGGGGGTTACCCGGACGTCCACGCTCGAGATTAATCCCTAAGGCCAGCCACCAGGCCGCCAGTTTGCTCAAGCCCAGCACGGCATTGGCACTGGCAAAGGGACTGCCGTTGTCGCTGCGGATGCAAGCGGGAAGTCCATAGCGTTCAAAGAGTTTTGTGAAGCATTCACGCACCGCTTCGCTACGGGCTGAACTGAGCACCCGCACCTCTAATACATAGCGGCTCCATTCATCCCGTACCGTCAAAGGTTCACAACGGTTGCCATCAACGGTGTGCCACCACCCTTTGAAGTCTACACTCCACACTTCGTTACAGCCGCAAGCCTTGACCCCGTAGTGAAGGCGTCCGCTTTTTTGAGCGCTTCTGCGCCGGCGCTTAGTGACTAGGCCCGCCCGTTCCAATACCCGTTTCACGCTCGAGTCCGAGGGGGCCTTCCCATAACGTCTGTCGTAAAGCTCCCGGATCTTGTAGGGGCCCCACGTGGGGTGATGATGCTTCAGTTTGATCAGCGTACACACTACTGATTCGGATAGTTCCTGAACACTTCCATGCGGTCGGCGTGAGCGCTCGTGCAACCCCTCCATCCCTTCGCTCAGAAAGCGCTTCTTCCATTTATACCCTGTCGGTCGGCTGATCCCGTAGTCTTCACACAGCTCGTTCATCTTTACTCCCGGTTGCATCGCCTCCAGGGCGAATTGGTATCTTTGGTCCATTTTTTTTGTTTCCTTCCATGACATCATACCGTTACTTAGCTTCCTTCTTTCTTTGGCAATCTGTAAAGGATGTCCTGAACCTTTTGTGTAAACGATGTCTTGAACCTATACCTGATGAGAAATATTGAGAATTTTTACAACATGCTTTGGAACAACTATCAGGTGATTCACGGCCTGCGACGAGCTCAGTCGAATCGTGCTGGATCTCAATAGTCCCGCCACCGCGGGACGTCGGATGTTTACTACGCATTTTTTAAGATCACAATTTTAAAAAATCGCTAGGGAACAACCGTAGTCAATC
This sequence comes from Opitutales bacterium, assembly GCA_963692525.1. Lineage (GTDB taxonomy): Bacteria > Verrucomicrobiota > Verrucomicrobiia > Opitutales > PNEW01 > PNEW01. Next base: position 2,079,168 of record OY829953.1, on the reverse strand, counting down.
CCACCTGCAGTTGCAGGTGGGATTGACATTGAGATCATGCACCGTGTTTCACCTGATCTTATTCATCATTCGCGTATATCCGTGTTATCCGCGGTTAATAATTCTTTAATTCCTGATTCACTGAGTTCCAAATTTCTTTCTTGTGTTTTTTGTGCCTTTTGTGGCTATTCTTGCTTTTTTACACTTCATGAATTCAAACGATGAAAACATCGGCCCCTACGAAGTCCTTGTCTACGGGGGTACGGTAGCGGGCATTGCCGCCGCCCTCGCATCGGCGCGTTGCGGCCGCAAAACTATCCTTATCGAACGCGGCAATCATTTTGGGGGCATGGCAGCCTCGGGGCTGGGCCTTGTCGATTCCCTGCGTGAGAATGCTTTTGGTGGCATCCACACAGAATTTCTTTCGCACATTCGCACCTATTATGAAAACCAATACGGACCCGCTTCTGATCAGTACAGCTTGACCCTCGGGGGGCGTTTCATGGAACCCGGTGTTTCTGAAAAAATTCTCGATCAGATGATTGCCGCGGAAACTAATCTTCAGTCTCTCAAAAATCTTGAACTGAGTGAGGTAATTAAAGAAGGCGATACCGTCGTCGGATCATGCTACCGGGACCGAACAAACGAAAACACAATTTCCATTCAGCACAAAGTAGCCATCGACGGCACCTATGAAGGGGATTTCGCTGCCGCATCGGGAGTGAGCTACCGCGTTGGACGCGAGGGGCGGAAGGACTATGACGAGAAATACGCCGGTATAATTTACCACGACTGGCGCCAAAACCATCAGGAGTTACACCCGTTGAGTTCAGGTGAACCAAGCGACCTTATTCAGGCCTTTTGTTTTCGACTTACATTGACTGATGATCCGGAAAAACGCGTACCCATTGCCAAGCCGGATGCGTATGATGATTTCTACCCTATGTACAAAAGCATACTTACCGACTTCTCAACCGGAAGGGTACGCTGTCTGGCAGAGATACTCTGGCTCAATCCACTTGCGAACAGGAAATACTGCGTCAACGGACACATCGAAGCATTAACCAGTATCGATCTCGCGACACTCTGCAGCGGCTGGCCAGACGGGAACTGGGAAACCCGAGATAAATTATACAAGCAATACAAAGATTATACCCTGGGTTTACTTTACTTTATGCAAAATGATCCGGCCGTAGCCCGCGTGCCGCAAACAGAAGTCTCACGCTTCGGCTTACCGGCTGACGAATACCCGGATAGTGAACATTTCCCCTGGCAACTTTACGTGCGTCAGGGTCGCCGAATACAGGGCGAGTATACAATAACCGAACATGATTCCATACCCCCAGAGGGACGGCTCCGCCCGCCTATACACAAGGACACGATCGGTATCTGTGAACACAGCTTCGACGGCCATGCCTGCCGCAACCGTGAGGATGAAGGCGCCATCGCCGAGACGAGCGATGGATTTCAACTCCTCGAAGGCACAATTTGGTTTCGCAATCGATTGAAGTCACCCAATCGACCCGCAACCGTCCCCTATCGGGCCATTCTTCCGGAAAAAGTTAACGGCCTCCTCGTCACCGCGTCCATTTCATCGTCGAACGTCGCCTTTTCTTCCCTGCGTATGGAACCCGTCTGGATGGCCCTCGGGCAAGCCGCCGGACAGGCCGCCTCGATGGCGTTCGTAAATGAGTGTGCACCGCGGAACATCGATGTGCAGGAACTACAGAACACCCTGATGGAGCAGGGACAAGTGCTCGTGTATTTTGATAAGCTCGCCCTCGACGATCCCAAATTTGCCCAAATCCAACTCCAGGCAATCACCGAAAACCACCCCGACTACGATCTCTCAAACCTAAAATAAACCGCGGATGGACGCGGATATACACGGATAAAAAATAATAAGAAGATTTAGAAATTTAGAACTCAGGAAATCAGGAAAAGAATAGAGGATTTTACAAGGCGGGAAGAATGTACCGCAGATAAGCGCTAAAGCGCGTGTTAGGTTTTAGTTTGGAATTCACAAAGAGTTCTACAGTAAAAAAACAGGAACAACTATCAGGTGCCTTTGGAAGATGTCGCCTTCGGCTCGGTAGTGGCCAACTCTTCTTATTATCCCTGCCCTGAGTTAAATCGAAGGGTGCGGTAAAATCCTCTTTAATTCCTGAGTTCCAAATTATTTCTTGCCTGCCGGTCATTTTGTCAAGCCATAGCCTTGGCGACGGCTGGTGCCTCTTGTGCTTTTTGTGGCTATTCCCTCATTCGACTTTCGACCTTTGACATTCGACTCCTTTATTTCCCATCCGCGTTATCCGCGGTTAAAATTTGACTCTCCAGTTAACACCGCTTAATAAATTTCAATCACTTATATTTTAACGCTTTATCAGGAATCTCCATGTTATTCAAAAATACTCTAACACTTGTAATTTTCTCAGTTTTTTCACCGCTGCTTCTCATCGCCCTGCCTCAAGATCTGGAAATATTCACGGATTTTGAAAATGTCAGTGGTGAAGGAACAATCTACATTGGCGTGGAGCCGAACGTAATTACACTCGTCGGTTTCACGGTGGAAACTTTAGAAGATCCGGCGCAATTACATTCGGGAACAAAGGCGCTCACACTGGGCCCCGGACAGGAGGGGCAAATCATCTCCAACAGAGGGCTACAATTTCTTCAATTATACGCGGGTGAAACGACAGGCGGGGGCAAAATAGAAGTAAGAGGGATTAAAAATATCGGTTTTAATGATGGGACTGATCGTCATACTGATCTCGTCCTCGGCGGTGATGATGCTAATGGTGTTGTCGAAGGACTACCGGCAAATATAAGCCCCGGCGCCAATCCGACTTTATATAGCTGGGTTGGAGACAGCGGCAGTTTTTTTGATACAACCGATCTTGATTTCCATAGCGGGATACAAAACGTTAAGTTTTTAAATGTTACGGGAAAACTGGTGATCGATGACCTCGGATTCACCCTGACCGACTTCCCCTCAAACAACACTGTTTACGAAGAGTTTGATGCATATGGTGCAGGTGATGGGGAGTTTGAACCGATAATCCTTGGGATGCCGCCTTATATTGCTACTATTGAGGGAGGAGCTGTTCATTCTCAATTCGCTCGTTTCGGGTGCGAGGTTCGATCTGCAGCTTATGCATATGGAGTAACGAATGGTGTGGAAGCAACGATCACTTTTGAAACACCGGCCTATAAAATTGATATGTTCGCAACTCAGGGTACACCACCAAAAGAAGGGATTTTACCCGATGGATTTATCGACGTATATGATACGCAAGGGAATTTAGTCGTTACGATTGATAATTTAGAATCTCAAGTTGACCCCCTCTTTAAACCCGGTTCTGTAAATATTAATGCAGATGACTTAGGGATCCCAGGTGGTATAAGTAGAATTGTATTGAGAGATCACCCTACTAATAATGAAGACGGTACTACTTGCATCGACGATTTTGGATATACCCCGATTGGATTCCCGGGTAGCGGATCAGAGGGTCCCCCACCCGCTGCTGCTCCTTCGATCACCACTCAACCGATAAGCCAGGAAGTCGCTTCCGGTGCATCCGCGAGTTTGTCCGTTGCTGCCAGCGGTGACGACCTCACCTACCAGTGGTATACCGGTAACAGCGGTGACACCGCCAGTCCCGTCGCCGGCGCGACAACCGGCACCTTGACCACCAGCGCGCTTTCCGCGAGCACAAGCTTCTGGGCACAGGTCACTAACGCCGGTGGTACCGCGGACAGCGAAACCGCCGTCGTATCCGTAGCGGCTCCGGCCGTTCCTCTCGTCCTCGACGGAACGGGTGATATCGCAGGGGAAAATATTCAGCATGCCAACGGTAATGTCTTCGACCAGATTTTACTCACCTGAGAAACCATCCAGTTACAGGCGAGACCGAATCAGATCACACGCGTCTCCTTCATGGACGAAACCGAGGACATTGTGCAGGTAGAATTTTCAGGTAATGGTACCTTTACCGTAACCCTGGATCCAGCCACCTTCCTGCCGCCAGCTGTTCCCCCACGCTACAACCAGGCCGTAGAGTATGTGACGGGAAAACCGAGCGTGGTCATCGACGGAGCAGACGCCAATACCTTCTTCAGTATCTTCACCGTGGGGAGGATCAACGCCTTTAACCAAGCCCTCTTCCCCGAAGGACAGGTCTATGACGCCCAGGCAGACGTAAGTCTCTTGGAAGTAGTCAATTCCACAGGACTTGGAGGGGTGCAGCTGTCGAATACCGTCTTCAGTGGAAGCACGGGCAAAATTGGTATCGATGCGCGCGGAGTACCAATCGCGGTGCGCTTAACCGTCGGCGACATCGATGCCGATGGTGATGCAGTTCCTCACCTCTTATTTGGAGAAGGGTCCTTCACCGTAGCCGCCGGCAACCCCGGGTTACGCATCACCGGAGGAGACCTCGTGCAGACAAATGGAGCTTCAATCGTCGTCGCCGAGAGCGGATCGACAACCCGCGGATTCGATCGATTGATCACCCAGAACAATTTTAAGTCCGATAATACTCCTCAACCCACGCGGAGTATTGATGCTACATTCGTTAACGAGGATGATGTGGAGATTACCGTCGAAGTAGATGAAATAACGATCGAATGATCTACCGATCAGTCGATTGTCAGAAAGTCAAAAGGTCAAAACGTCAAAAAGAAATCAGTTTATGCGCGAATGCGATATTACTTAAATTGAAGCTTCTTCCATCTATTACAGTTTACTGGAATCTCCTCTTCCTCCCCCCTTTTTGACTTTTTGACCTTTTGACTTTTTGACATATATTTTGACGGGGGGACTCATAGCTATTAATTAAATTCAATCGCTTAAATATTAACCGGACAAAAGGGATCGCCATGTTCTTCAAAAATTCTCTAACGCTCATAATTTTTTCCATTCTATCCCCACTTCTCCTCTCAGCTCTGCCTCAGGACTTGGAGATATTCACGGATTTCGAGGACATCAGTGGTGAAGGTGAATTTTTCATCGGGGAAGTACCAAACAGGGTCAAGTTAGTGGGCTTCACCGTAGAGACTTTAGAGGATCCATCGCTACTACACTCTGGAACCAAAGCGATAACCCTGGGGCCCGGTCAGGAAGGAAAGATAGTAGCGGAAAGAGGAGGGTTTCAATTAATTCAATTCTATGCGGCCGAATCGACGGGCGCTGGCAGGATCGAGTTCAGAGGAAAAATTTATATAGATTTAGATGATTTAATATTAACCTCTGTCGCCGATAATGGCTTAGTCGAAAGTCTGCCGACCGATATCAGCCCGGGTGCCGACCCCCCTTTATATAGTTTTGTCTCCGACAGTAATAGTTTTCTCGATACCACTGATTTTGATTTTCTTAACGGCATAGAAGAAATGAAGGTCATCAATGTTTCAGGGAAATTCTCCCTTGATGATTTGGGAATCACCCTGACTGACAGACCCGTCAACAACACCGTCTTTACTACATTTGATGAACTTAGTGGGGGTGACGGCATAACGTCACCAATTATCGTTGGGGAATCGCCGTTTAGCGCCACCTTAACGGGTGGGTTTATCTTTGACGGTGGGCGCACCATTTTTGCTTACAATATACAGAACGGCGAAACCGCAACCATCACTTTTGAAACTCCAGTCTTTGAAGTGGATTTTTTCGGAGGAACGATTGTAACTTCGAGCAGTACCGATCCTGATAGTTCGGTTGAAGTATACGATACGGATGATAACCTGCTCGCAACTTTTTCGGATTTTGAAGCTGATCTTAGTCCCGATTTTAAACCTAATTTTATAACGATCAATGCGGTTGAATTGGGAGCACCGGGTGGCATTAGCAGGTTGGTCTTAATAGACGATCCCAATGTCAACCCACTGTTCAGTCGAACCAGAATTGATGACTTCGGATTTACTCCCATTGGCGCTCCCGGCACTGACACCTCATCTCCGCCCCCTGCTGATGCTCCCGCTATCACCACTCAGCCCGCGAGCCAGGAAGTCGCATCCGGTGCTTCGGCGAGTTTGTCCGTTGCCGCCAGCGGTGACGACCTCACCTACCAGTGGTATTCCGGCAACAGTGGCGACACCGCCAATCCTGTCGCCGGTGCAACCAGCAGCACTTTTACAACGAGCGCTCTAATCGCAAATGAAAGTTATTGGGTACAGATAAGCCTCCCTGATGGAAGTGCCACTAGCGATAGTGATACCGCAGTCATCACAGTTGCGGCTCCCTCCGTGCCTCTGGTCCTTGAAGGTAATGGTGATGTCGCAGGGGAAAACATTCAGCATCCTAACGGTAATGTATTTGATCAGATCTTACTCACCGGGGAAAGCATCCGGCTCCTGGCAAGACCCAACCAGATCACCCGGGTATCCTTCATGGACGAAACCGAGGACATTGTGCAGGTAGAGTTCTCAGGCGCAGGCAACTTTACTTTAACCCTCGACCCGACCACTTTCCTACCCCCGGCAGTACCTCCACGCTACAACCAGGCAGTCGAGTATGTCACCGGCAGACCCAGCGTTGTCATTGATGGAGCCGACTCGAATACCTTCTTCAGTATCTTCACCGTCGGTAGAATCAATGCCGTTAACCAGGCTCTCTTCCCCGAGGGACAGGTCTATGATGCACAAGCGGACGTGACTCTCGTCGAAGTGATCAACTCCACGGGAATGGGAGGCATGCAGTTATCGAATACAGTTTTCAGTGGTAGCACGGGCAAAGTTGGTATCGATGCGCGCGGAGTACCGATCGCGGTGCGCTTAACCGTCGGCGACATCGATGCCGATGGCGATGCAGTTCCTCACCTCTTATTTGGAGAAGGGTCCTTCACCGTAGCCGCCGGCAACCCCGGGTTACGGATCACCGGAGGAGACCTCGTTCAGACGAACGGAGCTTCAATCGTCGTCGCCGAGAGCGGATCGACAACCCGCGGATTCGATCGATTGATCACCCAGAACAATTTTAAGTCCGATAATACTCCTCAACCCACGCGGAGTATTGATGCTACATTCGTTAACGAGGATGATGTGGAGATTACCGTCGAAGTAGATGAAATAACGATCGAATGATCTACCGATCAGTGTTAGGTTTTAGATTAAGAAAGTTCACCGCAGAGACGCAGGGTAAAAGTAGAGTTGGCCACAAGAGGCACAAGAAGCACAAAAAAGATTTTACAGGAAGAACAGGAAGAACGGGATGTTCGGAAAGAGAGCTCAGTTGAAACACGGCCTGCGACGAGCTCAGTCGAATCGAGCTTGATCTCAATAACTCAGCATCGCTGAGTGTCGGATGTTTCCTACGCGTTTTTTTAAATCATAATTTTAAAAAAGCGCTAGGGATCAGCCGTAGTCAATCCTCCCGCATCTGCGGGAAGGATGACATTGACGATCAAGCACCGTGTTTCAACTGAACAATATTTTGCTTTTTCCAACTTTCGACCTTCGACTTTAGACTCCTCCAATTCCACCTCTGCGCCTCTTGTGCCTTTTGTGGCTTTCTCCACTTTCTCCCTATCCGATATCCGCAATCGGTTGACTTTTTAACATACAGTTTGACGGGGGGGCTCATAGCTATTAATTAAATTCAATCGCTTAAATATTAACCGGACAAAAGGGATCGCCATGTTCTTCAAAAATTCTCTCGCGCTCATAATTTTCTCAGTTTTTTCACCTCTTCTTCTCATTGCTCTGCCTCAAGACCTGGAGGTGTTCACAGATTTCGAGGACATTAGCGGTGAAGGTGAATTTTTCATTGGAGAAGAGCCAAACCAGATTAAGTTGATCGGCTTCACGGTGGAGACCTTAGAGGATCCTGCGCTCCTGCACTCCGGAACCAAAGCACTAACTCTGGGACCTGGACAGGAGGGAAAGATCATCTCTTCAAGAGGGATACAATTTATTGAATTTTATGCGGGTGAGAGCACGGGTGCTGGCAGGATGGAGATCAGGGGAGTGCTCAATGAATCGGCGTTCGGAGCAGATAGTCAGGCGATCGTCCTTATCGGCGAGGATGGCGTAATCGAAGGACTGCCGAATAATATCAGCCCCGATACCAACCCCACATTATATAGCTTTGTCGCAGAGAGTGGTAATTTTTTTGATGAAGATGATTTTAACTTTCTCGGCGGCATTATTGAAGTAAAGCTTTTGAATGTAACCGGAAAATTATCACTCGATGACCTGGGATTCACTCTGACGGACTTTCCCTCTAACAACACTTTTTACACAATGTTTAGTGAATTTGGCGCGGGTGCAGGTCAGTCAGAACCGTTAGTCATTGGAACGCCACCCACTACTGCTTCTTTTGAAGGAGGTCTTATCCAATTTTTTGGTGAACCTGCTGCTGGCGGACGTGTGCGATCAATTCCGCATACTTATGCGATATTTAATGGTGAAGAAGCGACCGTTACCTTTGAAACTCCGGCATATGAAATTGATTTTTTCGGGGCTACCGTGGTCTTATCAGGCAGCTCCGATGTTGACGGCTCAGTTGATGTCTACGATACAAACGATAACTTAATCGCTACCTTTACAAATTTAGAAGGGGATATTACCCCTGATTTCAAACCAGGATTTGTAACGATCAATGCAGTGGAACTAGGAGCCCCGGGCGGCATTAGCAGGATAGTCATGAAGGATGATCCCAATATTAATCCTGCAAGAAGCCGTACTGCTATGGACGATTTTGGATTTACTCCGATCGGCGCTCCCGGCACTGACACCTCGGCACCTCCACCTGCTGATGCTCCTAACATTACTACTCAACCTGCGAGCCAGGAAGTCGCATCTGGTGCTACGGCAACTTTGTCCGTTGCCGCCAGCGGTGACGACCTCACCTACCAGTGGTATACCGGCAACAGCGGTGACACCGCCAGTCCCGTCGCCGGCGCGACAACCGGCACCTTGACCACCAGCGCACTCACCGCGAGCACCAGCTTCTGGGTACAGATAACGAACACCGGAGGTACCGCTAACAGTGATACTGCGGTTATCACCATCGCAGCCCCGGCCGTGCCCCTCGTGCTTGAAGGAACGGGTGATGTCGCCGGTGAAAACATTCAGCATCCTAACGGTAATGTATTTGATCAGATCTTACTCACCGGGGAAAGCATCCGGCTCCTGGCAAGACCCAACCAGATCACCCGGGTATCCTTCATGGACGAAACCGAGGACATTGTGCAGGTAGAGTTCTCAGGCGCAGGCAACTTTACTTTAACCCTCGACCCGACCACTTTCCTGCCCCCGGCAGTACCTCCACGCTACAACCAGGCAGTCGAGTATGTCACCGGCAGACCCAGCGTTGTCATCGATGGTGCCGACTCCAATACCTTCTTCAGTATCTTCACTGTGGGTAGAATCAACGCCGTGAACCAGGCGCTTTTCCCCGAGGGACAGGTCTACGATGCTCAGGCAGACGTGACCCTGGTCGAAGTGATCAACTCCACGGGTATGGGAGGCATGCAGTTATCGAATACAGTTTTCAGTGGTAGCACGGGCAAAGTTGGTATCGATGCGCGCGGAGTACCAATCGCGGTACGCTTAACCGTCGGCGACATCGATGCCGATGGCGATGCAGTGCCGCACCTCTTATTTGGGGAAGGGTCCTTCACCGTAGCCGCCGGCAACCCCGGTTTACGCATCACCGGTGGAGACCTCACACAGACAAACGGTGCATCCATCGTCGTCGCCGAGAGCGGATCGACAACCCGAGGATTCGATCGATTGATAACCCAGAACAATTTTAAGTCCGACAACACCCCTCAGCCCACACAGACCATTAATGCAACCTTTATCAATGAGGACGATGAAGAGATAACCGTCGAGGTGGATGAAATAACAATCGAGTGATCTATCGATCAGTGTTAGGTTTTAGATTAAGAAAGTTCACCGCAGAGACGCAGGGTAAAAGTAGAGTTGGCCACAAGAGGCACAAGAAGCACAAAAAAGATTTTACAGGAAGAACAGGAAGAACGGGATGTTCGGAAAGAGAGCTCAGTTGAAACACGGCCTGCGACGAGCTCAGTCGAATCGAGTTTGATCGCAATAGCTCAGCATAGCTGAGTGTCGGCTGTTTTCTACGCGTTTTTTTAAATCATAATTTCAAAAAAGCGCTAAGGATCAGCCGTAGTCAATCCTCCCGCATCTGCGTGAAGGATGACATTGACGATCAAGCACCGTGTTTCACCTGATTTAATTCCACATCCGCGTATATCCGTGTTATCCGCGGTTAATAATTCTTTATTTCCAATGTTCGGAATTTCTTTCTTGCCTGCCGGCCATCTTGTCAAGCCATAGCCTTGGCGACGGGTGTTGACTCTCCCCTCATTCGACTTTCGACCTTCGACTCCTCGCTTATACATCCGTGTTATCCGCGGTTAAAAAAAATCTATATTTCCTGAGTCCCTGAGTTCCAAATTTCTTTCTTGTGCATCCTGTGCTTTTTGTGGCTATCTCTTCTTAATCTTCATATTTATATCTGAAGTTTTCTGAGATGAGAAAAGATAAAATGACCTTCAGCGGCGGCGGCTGGGTCGTCGACAATGATTCGAAGGACCGCAAGCGCTGCCCGATCATCGACGCGCACTACCATATTTTTCCGCGACTCGGTTCGCAGCGAGAGGGAATCGACCCAGCCTTACGTTTAAAACTCTGGCAGTACCATTCGCGCGAATGCAATAATTTCTGGCGCAAGGACGATGGCTCACACACCGATGAGCAATTCCTGCGCTTTGATTCCAATAATCTCGACGACATGCCCGACGTAAATTTCCGTCTCACACAATTCGGTCAGGTGGACATCACGGTCGATGGTGTAGATTACACCATGCAACTTTTCCCGCCCGCGCTATCAGACAATGACGCGCCCCCGGAACGCATGGTCGCGGAGATGAACATTGCCGGTGTAGACATGGGTGTCCTGCAATGCGATCATGTCTACGGCGACCTCAATGAATACTTTGCCGATGCGAGAAAAAAGTTCCCCGGTCGCTTCATCGGACTGGCACAAATCTGGGAACCGGAAGCCGACAGCACTGATCGCTTAAAATTACTGGAGCGGGGAATAAGCGAATACGGAAACAAGGGAATTTATTTCAGTGTCGAGCCCCTTTCGGTGATGCAAATGGATGTCTCGCTCAACGATCCGAAGTTTGATCCTCTCTGGAATCTTGTCCAGCAGCTGGAAATACCGGTATTCTGGTTCCTCGATGACCGCACCCATAATCGGATCGAGATGTTCATGCGAAGGGTTGCCGAGATGGACGAATGGACGCAAAAGCATCCCGATATTCCGTCGATCATCACGCACGGCCTCGTCCCCGCTGCGATTATTCACAACATCGGTATCCCCGACGAACTCATCGAGGTACTAAAACGACCGAACAGTCTTGCCGAGATTCTTTTTCCCGCCAAGTGGCCGGTCTATCCCTATCCCGAGGGACAGAAGCAACTCAAGGAACTGCGCGATGTCGTCGGTGCCGAAAAACTCATCTGGGGAACGGACAGCCCTCACAGCATGAGTGCCTGGTGCACCTATCGACAGTCCCTGGAGTTCATTCAGCTCCACTGCGATTTCCTCACCCAAAACGAAAAAGACCTCATCCTCGGCCTCAACACAGCGAAACTCTTTGGAATTTCCGATTGAAGGATGTCGGACTACGCCTTCGGTACGGAATGTGGATCCACCTTCGCCGAGGCTTCGGCGTGACAAGTTGCGGATTGATCCAGGATGCAGGGTTTCAGGTGTCGGGTGTCTGATGTCAGGGGAAGACCAATTACCGATTTGGAGAAAATCAACCATTTAACCGTGAATCTTATTAACCTAACACCCTTGGCACGCTATAGTCCTCCCGCAACTGCGGGACGGGACGACGGCGGCTACACTTAAAACTGCGACATCGTTTCTAACACGCGCGCAAGCGCTCAAAACCCCCGTGCATGATGATCCGCGGTGGGATCGCCCGCCGCCTGCATAAGCCCCGACTTTGTTTCGAAACTCAAAACACAGGACCTGCCATAAGGTAATACCTCAGGATCCACGATTTCTATAAGGTGACCGCGGGTTTTCAATGCATCCATTGTTTGTTCACCTACAGCAGAATAAAGGTATAAACTTCCCAGTTTTGGTGGGGGCTGCTGAAAAGAACCAACGAGGTGATCGGTCCCAAAACGGGGAGTGACTATTGACTCTGCAGGCGTTAAACCAAACTCGATGTAGTTCAAGAGTAAATTCATCGTCGCCAAGTCCTGTTTGTCACCTCCAGCGACACTCACAGCAAGCACTGGCTTATCATCCTTCATTACTAATGTCGGTGTTAAAGTGATTCGCGGGCGTTTACCCGGCTCAATGACGTTCGGATGATTTTTCCATACATTGAAACTTTTAAGTCGCGTGCCGAGCACAATACCGGTGTCACCGGCAAGCCTTCCACCCCAACCGCTAGGGGTAGCCGCCACGACATTACCCCATCGATCTGCGGCAAGACAAGTTGTCGTATCATTGACCTGTCCACTTCTACCACGAGAGGTTTGGTTTTTATTTAACAAAGCTTTTCCTGCACGTGGGTCCCCGGGCCGATGGACTAAAGAGGCACGATTTATATCGATCAGAGGTTGGCGAATATTGGCATAGCTCTCAGATAACAATGCTTTCAACGGAACATCCTCAAAAAGCGGGTCGGCGTAATAGGTGTCCCGATCAGCCAATGCTAACTTCATCGCTTCGATAACAACATGAATGTAATCCGGACTGTTATGTCCCAAGGCTTTCAGGTCGAACCCTTCAAGTAGACGCAATCCCTGTAAAAGGGAGGGTCCCTGTGTCCATGGACCGCACTTGTACACGGTGTATCCGCGGTAACTTATTAAGACGGGATCCTCAATTCGGGTCACATGCGTCGCTAAGTCGGAATAGCGCAATAGTTCATCATGCTCTCGACTCCAGGCATCTAATTCTCGGGCGATAGGGCCACGGTAGAAGCAATCAGCAACAAGTCTTAATCCACGCCGTCGATCATTGGGTGAACGTTTTTCAGCTTCAATGAGCCGGCGCATAGTATTAGCCATGTTGGCATGCCAGGTTTCCTTATGTTGATCTAAGATGATCAATGCAGGTTTTGCTACCTCGGCAAAAGTTAGTGTGCCATATCTTTCCAATGCCGTCAAACAGGCGTCCAGTGCGCCCGGGACAGCCGGTCCATCAACAGAACCCTCACCTTTCATCCTGAAGTATTTTAAGGTTGCCAACCGGGGAGCCGCTCCTTGACCACTCAGAACTTCCACGACACGACGATTCGCATCATATACGATTATAGGAATTTCACCGCCAAAGCAAAAATTTCCAGTGTCGGTCACCGTTAGAACAAGCAAGCTGGCGACGGCCGCGTCGACAGCATTACCTCCATCTTTAAGAATTCTTATGCCAGCATCAGCCGATAACTCATCACCCGTAGCGACGACGCCGAGTGTGCCTTCAGCTTTCCAAAAATCAGTTCTCTCCTCCTTTGCAATCACGAAACTAATAGATTGCGCCACGAGTATAGAAATTACCATCACATTTCTTGCTGAATAAGTCATATTACAATCCTTGATAAGCAATTCCGCCAAACTTTTCGGAATTGAGCTTAATCAAATATGAAGAAAATTAACCACCAATGAACACGAATACAATATAAGGAGTAGATTTATTACCCACAAAAAGCAACAGCCGTCGTCCCGCAGTCGCGGGACTATGGCCGGCAGGCAAGAGACACAAAAAAGATTTTTACAGGAAGAGCGGGGAGAACCCGCCGACGCTCAGTCGAGCTATGGCGTGGCAAGCGGAAAGGTTGAGCGCTAACGCTCGTGTTAAGTTTTAGGTGTTAGGTTTTAGATTTATGAGTCCCTGAGTTCCATATTTCTTTCTTGAGCCTCTTGTGCTTCTTGTGCCTTTTGTGGCTATCCCTCTTTCTCCCCAAAATCCGACATCCGCAGTCGATTAACTTTTTGACCTTTTGACATTTTGACTTTTTGACATATAGAATCATCGCCCTGATTATAAGATTAAATAATGAATACAACCTATCCCCCTCTCGAAGAAGCCCGCAAGAACCTGCACGTAAAATGGTATCGATGTCCGGTTCCAAGAGATCGGCTGCTCGAATTGAGCCAACGCAGTGACCTGCAGGGCTGGTTCCAGTCATTGGGACACCTCTTTCTTTTCGCCTGCACCGGTGCGCTGACCTATTATCTATTCTTACAGAAGCATTGGGTGTTGTTCGGGTTTGCGCTCTTCCTGAACGGTGTGGTTACGACCTTTTTCGCTTTTCCTAATCACGAGCTGGGACATGGCACGGTCTTCAAAACGAAGTGGCTCAACCGTTTCTTTCTTTGGATATACTGTGTCCTTGGCTACCACAACCATCGCGACTATGCGATGAGCCATACCTACCATCACCGTTACACCCTGCATCCGGACGGCGATCGGGAGGTCGAATTGCCCAAGATCCCCACCTTAAAATTCCTTTATGTCTTACAGTTGCTAACTTTCAACTTTACCGGCGGATTTGAGTCCTCCGGACTTATCCCGACCATGAAGCGGACTATCTGGACCGCTTTCGGAAAATTTCCTGGCGACAATGAATGGATAGAAGCCGTCTATGTGGACTGCCCTGAGGAGCGCAAGAAAGCCGTGAACAATGCGCGGGTTATCCTCCTCTTCCATCTGTCCGTTCTTGTGGTGGCGATCGTTTTCAAACTATGGCTGCTGCCCCTGCTTTTTACCTTCTCGTTTTTTATCGGGGGCCTATGGCGCTACCTCTGCGGCGCGCCTATGCACTGCGGTCTGCGCGACAATATTCCGGATTTCCGCCTCTGTGTTCGAAGCATCACCCTCGACCCGCTCTCGGAGTTTCTATACTGGCGCATGAACTGGCATGCGGAGCACCACATGTACGCGGGCGTTCCCTGTTACAACCTGAAGAAGCTGTATCATGAGATCGCCGACGATATGCCGAAACCACGAACGATGATCGGGGCCTGGCGCGAGATGCGCGAAACCTATAAACGACAGCTGAAAGACCCGAGCTACCAGTTCGACACCCCCCTCCCCGAAACCGCCGGCCGCCTCCCACCAGAAGACCAGGATGCCCTGGATGTCTCCATCGGTGATCTCGCACCGGAGGTACTTTCCTGAAAGGAAAGTACCGTCGAAAGTCTAAGGTCCAAAGTCGAAAGTAGATTGCACCGCACCCTTCGACTAAACTCAGGGCAGAGAGTAAAAGAAAAGAAATATTTTTACAGGAAGAACGGGGAGACTTAACCGCGGATAACGCGGATGTACGCCGATAAAATGAATAGTTAAGGTTTCAGGCCACATCAGTAAATTCAGATTTATGAATTTGGAATGCCGAATAGGGAAAGAAAAGATAGATTTTTACAGGAAGTTCGGGGAGAAAGCTCAGGTGAAACACGGTGCATGATCGCAATAACTCAGCATAGCTGAGTGTCGGATGTTTCCTACGCTTTTTTTAAAATCTCAATTTTAAAAAAGCGCTAGGGAATAGCCGTAACATCGCCCCGTAAATACGGGTGAGATGTGATTGAGATCAAGCACGATTCGACTGATCTAATTCAACATCCGCGTCTATCCGCGTTATCCGCGGTTAAAAAAAATCTATACTTCCTGAGTCCCTGAGTTCCAAATTTCTTTCTTGAGCCTCTTGTGCCTTTTGTGGCTATCTCCTCTTTCTCCGCAATCCGCAATCCGCATTCCGAAATACGCAATTAGATGGACATCCCTCCATACTTATCATTATTTAGACACAGGTCCTGATTTATTAATTCCAAATTGGAGGTAACCCGATGGAAGCTCTAGAAATTTTTGCTCTGCAGCTTGTCCTGAGTATTATTGTCTACTCTCTTCTTGCGAAGTGGTACGTGGCGCCATGGCTGGTAAATAAACCCATCAACTCGGCAATAACCCTACTGCTAATCCCTCATGCCCTGCGTCATTTAGGGCTGATGTTTCTTGTCCCGGGCGTAAATGCCCATCCGTTGCCGACCTTTTTTGCCAACGCTGCGGCATATGGGGATCTTATCAGCGGCCTGCTGGCAATAATATGTATGCTAGCGCTTCGAGGACGATGGCGAATCGCTTTCCCCTTGGTCTGGATCTTCAATATCGTAGGTACCGTAGACCTTTTAAATGCCCTCCGCCACGCCGACGTCGTCCCAAGTTTAGGAGCGACATGGTACATCCCAACATTCGTTGTCCCCTTACTTCTCGTCACCCATATCATGATCTTCGCCCGCCTGCTCAGACGGGGGAAATAAGTCTAAAGTCGAAGGTCTAAAGTCGAAGGCGATCGGTTCAGGGAGAAAGATATACGATTTCCGATATCCGATATACGATGTATGTTCAACATCTCGCACATCAAACGTCTGATATCAGGTAGTATGATATAAGAATGACGGGGCAAGCAGAGCATTACGATTTCGGATGTCGGAATGCGGATTGCGGAATATACAACGATCGAATTTTTGAATCATCCAACTTAAAACTTAACACCTAAAACCTAACACGCGCGCCAGCGCTCTCCCCCACTGTTCACTGTTCACTGTTCACTGGGTTCTTCTCCCCCCCTTTTGACCTTTCTAGCCGGCCATAGCCTTGGCGACGGCTGGTGACTTTTTGACCTTTTGACGCGCTAAATCGTCCCCCCATTCACGCATCATCTCATTTTCGCTTACACGCTTATTCGCGCTACCGCGCTACCACTCCTGCATAACGACAGCAACAGTCGTTTCATCGAGGACTGCAAATTCGGTACAACCCCAGGGCCTAAGAGTGGGTTCACTTAAATTGGGATGGAGGTAATCTTTGTTATTCTCCACGACCTCGTTATAGACCGCTTCAATATCGTCGGTCTCAATTCGAAATAATGGACGATCTTTCGCCGCGTATTCAGCATTTTCTACTAAATGCACTTTCACAGAATCCCTCTCCACCACAATCAAAGGTTGTTCCGCCTCCCGGTCTTCATGGGTCACCGAAAACCCTAACGTTTTCACAAACAATCTAAGCCCCACCTCAATGTCTGAATAAAATATGTTAGGAATTAATGTCTTAAGCATAAGGTTCTCCTATTTGAATTTTATGTTTATGTTATGGATGAGTGAAAAGGTTAAAACGTCAATAGTCATAAAGGAAATACGAAATAATTGACCACGAATGAACACGAATGTAATTTTAAAAAGAAAATAAATTGGTCACTACCAGAGCGAAGCGAGATCTTCCATAAGCACCAACCGTCGCCGAGGCTATGGCCGGCAGGCAAGAAAGATTTTACAGAAAGGACGGGAAGATCGGGGAGACTTAACCCCAGATAACGCGGATAAAATCAATAGTGAAGATTTTTGGCCACAAGAGACACAAGAAAAGATAAGATAGGTTTTAATAAATACCAAAACTCAGGTGATTCATCGCAATGTCATCCATCCCGCAGATGCGGGAGGGACTGATACGGATAGACCCAACCGCTTTTTTAAAATTATGATTTTAAAAAACGCTTTGGGTATAGCCGTCACTCAGCTACTGCTGAGTTATTGCTATGAAGCACCGCGAGTCACCTGATATATAACCTATGGTATTCTTACTACCCTGAGTTTTGTCGAAGGGCACAATCTCCGCGCCTCAGCGGTTCAAAACTCTTTTTTTGCCTGCCGGCCATAGCCTTGGCGACGGCTGGTGCTTTTTGTGCCTCTTGTGGCTATCTCCTCTTTCTCCCCAATCCGCATTCCGATATCCGTACCGAGGGCAAAGCCCGACATCCCCAATCCACAATTGGTAGTGTGGCTATCTCTTCTCGGTATAGGTTCAAGACATCGTTTACACAAAAGGTTCAGGACATCCTTTACAGATTGCCAAAGAAAGAAGGAAGCTAAGTAACGGTATGATGTCATGGAAGGAAACAAAAAAAATGGACCAAAGATACCAATTCGCCCTGGAGGCGATGCAACCGGGAGTAAAGATGAACGAGCTGTGTGAAGACTACGGGATCAGCCGACCGACAGGGTATAAATGGAAGAAGCGCTTTCTGAGCGAAGGGATGGAGGGGTTGCACGAGCGCTCACGCCGACCGCATGGAAGTGTTCAGGAACTATCCGAATCAGTAGTGTGTACGCTGATCAAACTGAAGCATCATCACCCCACGTGGGGCCCCTACAAGATCCGGGAGCTTTACGACAGACGTTATGGGAAGGCCCCCTCGGACTCGAGCGTGAAACGGGTATTGGAACGGGCGGGCCTAGTCACTAAGCGCCGGCGCAGAAGCGCTCAAAAAAGCGGACGCCTTCACTACGGGGTCAAGGCTTGCGGCTGTAACGAAGTGTGGAGTGTAGACTTCAAAGGGTGGTGGCACACCGTTGATGGCAACCGTTGTGAACCTTTGACGGTACGGGATGAATGGAGCCGCTATGTATTAGAGGTGCGGGTGCTCAGTTCAGCCCGTAGCGAAGCGGTGCGTGAATGCTTCACAAAACTCTTTGAACGCTATGGACTTCCCGCTTGCATCCGCAGCGACAACGGCAGTCCCTTTGCCAGTGCCAATGCCGTGCTGGGCTTGAGCAAACTGGCGGCCTGGTGGCTGGCCTTAGGGATTAATCTCGAGCGTGGACGTCCGGGTAACCCCCAGGATAACGGAGCCCATGAGCGTATGCATCGCGATATCAAACAGGAGTTGCAAAAACATGCCCAGGACGATCTTCGCACCCAACAGGCGGCCTTCGATCTGTGGCGCAAGACCTTCAATGAAGAACGCCCCCATGCGGCTCTTGCCATGAGCACGCCCTCTGAAATCTATCAACCCAGCGCCCGTCCTTACGGCGGCACACCTGCCGATATCAGCTATGATTTGATGACTCGCCGCGTCTCAAGAGTCGGATGTATCAAACTCGATGGCCTCCAGATTCCTATCTCCACCGCCCTCGCCGGTTGGAGTGTTGGACTAAAACCACTAGACACGGTACACTTCGATGTTTACTTTGCCACTCTCAGAATCGGTCAGATTGACCTGTCAACGGCTGCTTTTGTTGGTGCCGCTAGCGGCACCAATGAAGGTAACCAAACCTCTATCTCCGCATAACATTAACTTAACTATATAACCCGATTACCGTTCAGCATCCCTCACAAAGTGTAAACCATGTCTTGAACTAAATCTGTAAATGATGTCCTGGTTGTACCCTATTTTACTTAAAACCTAATACTTAACACCTAACACGCGCGCCAGCGCTCCTTCTCTTCCGCATTTACGCTTAACCGCATTCACGCTTATTCGCGCGCTAAATCCCGTATTCTTTCCTAAACTCCTCCATTGATTTTTGATTTTCAGCGGCCGTATGTCCGGGCGCGTCTTTCCCGTACCAGCGTTCATCGACGGGATTACTGGCGGGTTGAAAACGGATATCACCGCTGTAGCGATCGCCGTCTGTGAGATTAAGCGTCGAACAGTGCATCGTAAACATCGTAAAGATAACGATGTCCCCCGCTTGGAAACTGGTCGTCTGCCACTGGCCGCCATATTTATCCGTGTACTCACGCGGGTCATGGGAAAACCAGCCCGCTACTTTATCGCGATCGACATCCATCATCCCGTAACTATCAATCAGCTTTTGTTTTCTTTCTTTATGGGAACCGACATTGAGAACTAAAGTGCCGAGGTCAGGTGTGAGATCACCAATTGGCACCCACACCGTATGAAGACGATCGGATCCCCGTCCCATATAGACATTGTCAAAGTGCAGACCCGAGAATTTACCAGGCGCAACTTTTCGCAGCCATTTAAAATCGAACGTCAACGCGGGTTCACCAAAAAACTTTTCAAAAAAAGTAAAGAGCCTGGGCGATTCAAATATCTTAACAAATTCTGGTTCATGGGCAACGAGCTCAGAATTCAATTCAATACTACCCGCTTTCGTTGTTTCAATTTTCCTGCGGAATGTTTCTTTTGCCGCAAACACATCCTCACGATCGAGAAAATCGCGCAAGAGCAAACAGCCATCCTTCTCGATCCGCTTATGGAGTGCACCCATATCCCCCAAAAGATCATTCGACTCCCGCAGCTCCCCAACCTCCCCAGGGAAGTCCATTTCCGTTTTACATACTGTAATTTTCATTGGGCTATCAGGGACAGATGATTCCACCGCAGAGGCACAGAGAGCGCAGAGTTAATGTATGAATGATAAGATTCACAGTAAAAATTTACCGCGGATAACGCTGATGGCGCGGATAAGAGCTAAAGCAAGTGTTAGGTTTTAGGTCAGAGATGTGAAATTACAAACAATTTTACAGACACCTTGGAACAACTATCAGGTGAAACACGGTGCTGGATCGCAATAACTCAGCACAGCTGAGTGTCGGATATTTCCTACGCGTTTTTTTAAATCAAAATTTAAAAAAAACGCTAGGGAATAGCCGTAGTCAATCCACCCGCTTCTGCGGGATGGATGACATTGAGATAAAGCTCCGTGTTTCACCTGATATATAACCTTTGGTCTTCTCCGCGAACTCCGCGCCTCTGCGGTGCAAATTTCTTTTTTGTGCCTTTTGTGCCTCTTGTGGCTATCTCCTCTTTCTCCCCGCTCTTCCCGATCTTCCTGTAAAATTTCCCTCTCTTCCCTTTTGACTTTTTGACCTTTTGACTTTTTGACTATCCCCCAATGCCTAGTTTACAACAACGTGTAGCAGCCTACGAGCGCGATGGTTACACCATCTTCAGGAATTTTTATCCCCCGGAAAAGGTAGAGGCGCTGCGCGCACTCCTCGACCCTGACTTCACGCATCGCCATGCCGAAGAACCGGACCACTGGCGCGCGACAATTAATGGTATTCTCTCACATGAGACCTATGGGCTCTTGATGGGTGAGCATATCGTGAACACAACAATGCTCGACTTCGCGGAAGCGGTCATGGGCCCCTATGTGCAATTGGACGGCATGGAAATTTCCGGCTATCCCACGGTAGACGTTGAGAGAAAAGGCGAGGTCGCGGGATGGCACCGCGACGCCTTTAATCAGTCTGAGCAGTGGGCGGGCCACAACTTTCCGTACAAGCAAAAACCCCGACACTACACTCCCCCCATGGCCTGTAACTACCTGACTTATCTACAGGATATGAACTTCGATTCGGGACCGCTGCGCGTCATCCCAAAGTCGCACCTCGATTACACGATGATTCCCGAAGAGAAGCTGAAGGAGCCCCACCCCAAAGAGAAGCTCGTCGAACTGAAAGCCGGCGATATGGTCTTCACTCACTGTGACCTGTATCATACGGGGACGGTCAACACCGTGGGGGCAATTCGTTACTTTATCAGCAGCTATTTTTGCCGCATCGGATTACCCCACCGCGACACCTTTGAAAACCCCGTCATCGAAAAGATCGTAACCGACGCCCGTCAACGCAATGACCGCCGCATCCTTCGCCTCTTCGGCATCGACGAAGGCTTCCACCAACGCCAGCAAACCGCCTGGCAGCAAATGATCGAAGATGATAAGAATGCACTGAATAACGAATGATTTATATCCATCAGCTATAGCCGGATTCAAAGACAGAATATTGCACCGCAGATGCGCAGAGTAAAAGAAGAGTTGGCCACAAGAGGCACAAGAGACACAAAAAAGATAAGAAAGGTTTTAAAAGAACCAAAACTCAGGTGACTCGCGGTGATTCATCGCAATGTCATCCCACCCGCAAGTGCGGGAGGGACTGATCCGGATAGACCCAATCGCTTTTTTAAAATTATGATTTTAAAAAACGCTTTGGGTCTATCCGTCACTCAGCTACTGCTGAGTTATTGCTATGAAGCACCGCGAGCCACCTGATATATAACCTATGGTATTCTCACTACCCTGAGTTTTGTCGAAGGGCAAGACCTCCGCGCCTCCGCGGTTCAAAACTCTTTCTTGTGCTTTTTGTGCCTTTTGTGGCTATCCCTCTTTTAACCTTTTGACGCGAGCTGGTGCTCGCTTCCCTAAATCGCTTCAGCAAGCTCCCCAAAATCCTCCACCGTGACATCTGCTTGATAGGGTGTGTCTTCGTAGGGCAGCGCTTCGCGATTGACGAAGGCTCCCCGATTGCCGCACATACGCGCGCCCATCACGTCGAACGAGTTCGTTGAGACCATCATTATCTCCTCTAACCCCAATTCGAGAATGCGAGCGGCTCCTCGGTATACCGAGGGATGGGGTTTGAATGCGCCGAAAGTATCGACTGAGATCACTGCGTCGAAATCGTACTTGATGCGATTGGCAACGAGATGTTCGAGGAACCAGGCATTGCCGTTCGAGAGCGCGACCAACTTGTAACGGGATGATAGCTGTTTCAATGCAGGTAGGACGTCGGGAAACGGGTTCAATTCCAGCCATGCCTCCATAAAATTGTCCACTTCTTCTTTCGACGCCTCGACGAGGTTTAGTCCAAGCACATAGACAAAGGCCCGGCGTGCAGTTTCCAGGTAACCACTATGACCTAACATCACGAGCGAGTCCTGGTACTGTTCAATCCGCTGACGGTAGCGCCACTGCTGCCAGAATTTCCCCGCATCCGCGGAAGCCCCCTTCTCATTCAAAAACTCCTCAATGAATGGCGTCAAACTCCCCCCCAGATCGAAGACCGTCCCAAACAAATCAAAAGTCAGCGCGCGGACATTATCGAATTTCATCACATTTCACCTCGGTATGGATTGCTTATAAAAAAGAGGAGATAGCCACAAGATGCACAAGAAACACCAACCTTCGCCGAGGCAATGGCCGGCAGGCAAGAAATATTTTTACAGGAAGACGGAAAGAAGATGGCACCGCAAAGACGCTGAGGTCGCAGAGAATACTAAAGAATAGAGATCAGGTGACTTGCGGTGCTTTATCGCAATACCTCAGCAAAAGCTGAGTGTCGGATATTCCCAACGCGTTTTTTTAAATCATAAATTTAAAAAAAGCGGTAGGGTTTATCCGAATCAGTCTCACCCGCAAATGCGGTTGAGATGACATTGTGATCAAGCACCGCGAGTCACCTGATTATCATCTTGTGCTTCTTGTGCCTTTTGTGGCTATCTCTTTTTCTTTTCTTCTCCGCGCTCTCCGCGTCTCAGCGGTAAATCAATCTCTAATTCCTGAGTCCCTGAGTTCCAAATTTTTTTCTACTCTTTTCTTATTCGTGCCTATTCGTGTTCATTCGTGGTTAAATTTCTTTTTTTGTGTCTCTTGTGCTTTTTGTGGCTATCTTTTCTTCAATCGGAAATCACAAATCGAAAATTGTTCGACATTCGACCTTCGACTTTAGACTCCTCCTAAACCCCCGCAGTAAAAAAGTATTCACCGGCTTCTAAGTGGTGAACCTTCTCTTTAACAGCTTTGCAGTTAAGTTTAATCCTGCTCCGTGCCTGTGGAGGCAGATGAGCAGTTCCGGTTGTATTTGGCGGCAGAATAATCTTCCACTCGAACCTGTTTTTTTTGATCTGCCATGCTGAAACCAATTCACCATAGGGAGTCATAAGTTTCGCGCCGGCCTGTGTTAAACCGCCACCGGGCTGCGGCTGCAGCAGCGAGTGCTTATAACCCGCGGCGGCCGGATCGATCTCTATGCCTGCGACGGTACTGTAAAGCCACGCGCCGATGGCTCCATACGCGTAGTGGTTGAATGAGTTCATGCGTGGGGCCTGAAAGCCGTTCTCCTCAGTCCATCCGTCCCAACGTTCCCAGATCGTTGTCGCTCCCTGGGTGACGGGGTAAAGCCAGGATGGCCAACTTTTTTGGAACAGCAGCTGGTAAGCGACATCGAGCCGGCCGTTTTGGGAGAGCACGTGAGGCAGATACGAGGTACCAACAAAGCCGGTAGAAAGGTGCATGTCCCGCCGTTTAATATCGGCGACCAGTTCGGAAACGGCCAGTGGACGCAGCTTATCCGGCAGCAGGTCAAAGTGCAGGGCCAGCACATACGAGGTCTGGGTAGGCGTGAAGAGATCCGTGTTAAAGACCTCGGAGCTGATGGGACCGTAATCAACGGGTTTCCTGTTGCCGTGCGCTAAAGCATCAACGTAGTCCATCCTTTTCTGCCACTTCGCTGGTGATGTATGATCAGCTGGAAGTTTGCCACCTTTTAAGAAGCGATTGGCAAATGCCTGTTTTATCTCACCAAAGTATTGCGCGTATTTTTCAGCATCCTTTTTCTTGCCCAAAACTTCGGCAACTTGGGCCATGAGCTTGGCATCATAGGCGAGGTAAGCGGTGCCGATCAGATCGCGGGGCGTGGCGGCGTTGATCGCAAGCCAATCACCGACTCCCGGCCAGCTGTCATCCTCAAGCGCACAGCGAATGCCGCCGGGACTGGTAGCGATGACCCATTTCATAAACTTACTCATCACCCCGTAGTTTTCCTTCAGGATCTGCTTGTCGCCATAGCAGAAATAGAGTGTCCAGGGACAGATGATGACCGCATCAGCCCAGGCTGGACCGCCATCAACCTGCTTCCCACTCATACCGGCATTGGGTACAATGGGTGGCACCATTCCCTCCTTTGATTGAGCGTCAGCCACATCCTGCGCCCACTTAGTCATAAAACCGGCCACATCCATATTGAAAGCTGCCGTTTGGGCAAAGACCTGAATGTCGCCGGTCCAACCCTGTCGTTCATCGCGCTGAGGGCAATCAGTTGGCACGTCTACAAAATTACCCTTTTGCCCCCAGAGAATATTCTGCTGCAACTGGTTAAGACTTGAATCCGAACAGGTAAAACTGCCGGTTTGGTTCATATCTGAGTGAACGACAATACCCGTGATCGTGTCGCGATTCACCTCGCCCGAGTACCCAATAATCTCCACGTAGCGAAAGCCATGGAAAGTGAATTTAGGTTCCCAAACTTCTTCACCTTTACCTTTGAAGGTGTAATAGTCGGTCACTCGAGCCGAGCGCAGGTTTTCGGTGTAAATTGAGCCGTCTGCATCCAAGACTTCCGCGTAGCGAAGCGTGACTGTTGTTCCGACAGGCGCCCGACCCTTGAAGCGGATCCACCCTACCATATTCTGGCCCAGATCAAAAATATACTGAGCGATCCGTAAGCTGCTCTTGTTTACCGGATCGGTGATGGCTGATAAAGTTTCGTGTCGGCACATCGACGGCCCATTCATCGCCACTAGGGCTGAACCGGGATCCTTATAGATTATCGCAGGTTGCCAACCTTTGTCGTTGAATTTCGCTTTGTCCCAACCGGGCATTTCCAGGCGGGCGTCGTAAGCCTCTCCCATGATCGTGTCGTTATCCAGAATCGGTCCAAACTGAAGCTTCCAACTACCATCCGTAACTATACTCCTCGAGCGCCCGTTACTGAAGGTAACTTCCAATTGCGCTAAAAGCCGGGGCTGATCCACATAATGCTGGCGGTTTTCCATTCCCAGGTGTCCGACCGCCCAGCCATCTCCCAGGATCGCGCTGATGACATTATCCCCCGATCGCAACAATCTGCTTACGTCATAGACCTGGTAACGCACCCGCTTGTGAAAGTCAGTCCAACCCGGATTTAAAACGGTTTCACTCACAAGTTTACAGTTAATCGAGCATTCGTACAAACCCAGCGCAGTGATATAGAGGCGAGCCGTTTTGGCCTTGGCCGGCAGTCTGAATGTCTTGCGCAAATATGGAGCCGGTATGCTGGCTCGCGGCCCGCCGGTAAGCGCCGCCCCAATCCATTTGGCTTCCCAGTCGCTACTTTTGAGCATACCCAGTTCGAACCAAGTCGAGGTGCTTGCGGCGGACTTTCCCTCCTCATCCCATACTATTACTTTCCAATAAACGCGTTGACGCGACTTTAACCTTTTCCCCGCATAAGTAACGTGAAGCGACTGGTCTGACGCCACCCGCTCGCTGTCCCACAAATCGGCCTGACCGGGTTTGAGCAGTTTAGCTTTAGAGGCAGCCAGGATATGATAAGCAGTTTGGCGAGCACCCACCCGATCACTCTGCAACTGCCAACTCAGCCGAGGTCTGACCACATCGATCCCCAAAGGTTCACTCCGATATTCGCACGTTAGATTACGGACTTGGGTCATAGACGAGTGAAAAGTCGAAGGTCAAAAGTCAAAGGCCTGACAATTTTAGTTTATCGATTGGGAGAAAATAAAACAACGAATGAACACGAATAAACACTAATAAAATTTTAGGAGAATATTTATTGGCCACAAGATGCACAAGAAACACAAGAAATATTTTTACAGGAAGAGTGGGAAGAGCGGAAAGAAGACTACACCGCAAAGTCGCTGAGATCGCAGAGAATACTTAGTTATAAAAATCAGGTGAAACACGGTGCTTGACTTCAATTGCTCAGTCCCGCGGCCGCGGGACTGAGTGTCGGATGTTTCATACGCGTTTTTTTAAATCACAATTTAAAAAAAAGCGCTATGAAATAGCCGTAGTCAATTCCCACCGCTTCTGCGGTTGGAATGACATTACGATCAAGCACCCTGTTTCACCGGAATTAACCCCAAAATAAATATCTGCGAAATCCGTGTCATCTGTGGTAACATCTATCTTATCTTAATCTTGTGCCTCTTGTGCCTCTTGTGCCTCTTGTGCCTCTTGTGCTTTTTGTGGCTATCTCACCCTTTCGACCTTCGACCTTTGACTTCTCTAAATCATTCGTGGCTATTGGTGGATGTCGTCCACGCGTTCGCTTGACTCGGTAGTGTTTCTTCGTGGTTAAATTTCTTTCGATGATTAAACTTCTGAAATATTGCGCGTTACTCCTCCTCACGGGATTCTGCTTTTTCGGGTTTTTGTATTTCTGGAGCGATGTCTTGAAGCCGGAGCTTGAGCTTGAACCGATTCGATACAGTCCGGAAATGATCGATACCACGGAGGATTTAAGAGATGTCAGATTCAGTAAAGAAGACCTTTTCAAAGTACAACACGACGTCGATTACAGCGAGGGTGAATCCGGCCAATGGTACCCAAATGGGGAATCGCCGATCCTCGCCGAACTGGTAGCGGAGGGAAAACTGCCGCCGGTCGCTGAGCGCGTGGGACCCGAACCGGTGGTGATTCAAGGAATAGACGGCCTGGGCAAGTACGGTGGTACCTGGCACCTGGGTGCGAACTCCCCCAATATTATCACGTCGATTAATAGAATGATGGCGGGCGATACTCTCGTACGCTTTTCACCTTTCGGTAATCCCATCGTCCCTCATGTTGCCAGGAGTTGGGAAGTTTCCCCCGATAAAAGAGAATGGACCTTCTTCCTGCGCAAAGGGATGAAGTGGTCGGACGGCCATCCTTTTACCGCCGATGATATACTCTATTACTGGCAATATGAGGTAAAACAGGAATTAGTCGTATACCCTCTCTGGATGAGGATAAAAGGGGAAGAAGGTGAGATTATAAAAATCGATCCTCATACCGTGAAGTTTGTTTTTCCGCACCCTCATAGCATGCTCCTGGAACGATTGTCATTTCTACCCCTGTATTATTCACCCCGTCACTACCTGGAAAAATATCACCCCGAGCTTGGCAACGTTGCGCTTATCGAGGCCACGATGAAAGCCTATAAAACTCCCACGAGGAAGGCGCTTTATCTTACCCTGAAACTTGCTAACAACCCGGAACATCCTCGCATCTGGCCTTGGATTTATCGCACCTACAAATCCAGTCCACCCCAGGTATCAGTCCGCAATCCCTATTACTGGGCTGTTGATACCGAGGGCAACCAGCTTCCCTATGTCGATCGTTTTATGATCGATGTGAAAACAGAAAAACTGGTCCCGATCGCCGTCGCCAATGGCGCTGTTTCGATGCAAACCTTTCATATCTATTTTTTGCATTATACTTTTTTTATGTCTCAACGTGATGCGGGAGCGTATGATGTCTATCACTGGTATGCTTCCGGCATGAGCGAATGGGCTATTTACCCGAATCTCAATCTGCATATCGATCCCGAAAACCCAACGACTAAAAAAAAATGGGAATTGCTCAACGATAAACGCTTTCGCCAGGCACTGTCACTTGCTATCAACCGAAAGCAAATCATCGATGCAATCTATTTTGGACTTGGTGAACCCGCCCAAAGCTCGATGGGAAAAGAATCAGCATTTTACCATGAAAAACTCAGGTACAGCCACGTCGAGTACAACCCCGATCGCGCTAACGAACTGCTCGATGGACTGGGTCTTAACCGTCGCGATAACGAGGGCTATCGCACCTTTAAGGACGGCACCCGCATGGTATGGTATTTGGACATCATCCCGAATTATGCTGAAGGTCCCGGACCTTTTGTCGCTGAAGACTGGAATAAGGTCGGCCTGAATACTATTGAGCGATATCGCTCTGCCGGCTTGAGAGCGGTCGAAATTGCCGCTCGCGTTCAAGATTTCAGCATCTCTGGAACGGTAGACGATTTTCACCCTCTGATCAATCCGGACCGCTATGCGCCCGGCCATGTCGAAGCCGCCGGATTTACCATCTGGTTTAAAAACGGGGGTTTATACGGAAATCCGGAAGCAAATATACCGGGCAGTATTGAACCCCCTGTCGATCACCCCCTGCGCCGTTCGATGGAACTGTTCGACGCGGCGGTCAGCGCGCTTACCCTCAAAGAACAGACAGACATCTACCGGAAAATACAGGATATCGCCGTAGATAATCTCTGGAATATTAACATCACGCAGGGTCAACCCTCTATCGTCATCGTGAAGAAGGGCTTTAAAAACGTACCGCGCAATTCGCTTTACGGGCAAGTCTATAAGAACACGGCCGCTGGCGGTGCTGAAGCTTATTATTTTGAGGATCCGTACGATTCACCGGGAGCGATCGCACAAATAAAACGTGAAGTGATTGAGATTACGCCACAGCCCAGGGCACTGGATGTCACCCTTGATAAGAAAAGTGGTAATTCTCTCAGGCACATCATTCGCCATCTTATATTGGGTATCGTTGCCGCTGGATTGATACTCGTAGGATTTAAACACCCCTATGTGGGAAGGCGTTTCCTTATTATGGTGCCCACTTTACTTATCATTTCGATCATTTCCTTTACCATCATTCAATTGCCGCCCGCTGATTATATCGAATTGAAAATTTTACAAGCGGAGATAGCGAACGATAACCAGGCAAAAATTGAAGCCGAACAACTGCGCCAGATCTTTCCCCACGATGAACCGGCAATTACCCAGTATCTTCAATGGCTCGGTCTGCCCTGGTTTCTATCCTTCAAGTCCGAGGACCAGGGTTTGCTCCAGGGTCACCTCGGATTTTCCATGCAGAGCCGAACGCCGGTGAATGACATCGTCGGTGACCGCATCCTCCTCACCTTTTTAATCTCTCTCGGGTCCATACTTTTTACCTGGGCCATCGCCCTGCCCATCGGTGTTTACTCTGCCGTCCGTCAATACTCGATCGGCGATTACTTTTTTTCTCTACTCGGCTTTATCGGGATGTGCATCCCCAGCTTTCTTCTCGCTCTCCTCCTTATGTACTGGAGCAATGTCTATTTCGGGATAAGCATGAGCGGTTTATTTTCGCCCGAGTTCGGGGGTCAACCCGAATGGACCTGGGGAAAAGTGGCCGACCTCTTGAAACATATCTGGGTCCCGGTGGTTGTTCTCGGGGTAACCGGCACCGCGAGTATGGTTCGGGTGATGCGCGGCAACCTCCTCGATGAATTGAAAAAACCCTGCGTCATCACCGCCCTGGCTAAAGGGGTAAGACCCTTTAAACTTTTATTGAAATATCCCGTGCGCATTGCCCTCAACCCCTTTATCTCCGGGATCGGCACCCTCTTCCCTCAACTGGTTTCGGGCGGAGCGATTGTCGCCATGGTATTAAGCCTGCCCACCGTCGGCCCCATGATGCTCGAAGCTCTCATGAACCAGGACATGTACCTGGCCGGTTCCCTGCTCATGGTTCTCAGCCTCCTCGGCGTCTTAGGTACCCTCATTAGCGATCTCCTCCTCATGTGGCTCGATCCAAGAATACGATTCGAAGGTGGAGTTCGGTAATCCGAACAACCTCCTTCGTCAAAAAGGGGGGAGCCCTGGTGCGCGAATAAGCGTGTATGCGTACCGAAGGTGAAACCCGACATCCTATATTGTGTAAATGCGGAAGATAAAGATAAGAAATGGCAACATCAGCAAATGCAGATTTATGAATCATGAATGCAGAATGGGGAAAGAAAATAGATAGCCACAAGAGGCACAAGAAGCACAAAAATAGAAAAGAAAGATTTTACAGGAAGGCCGGGAAGATCGGAAAGATTGAACCGCGGATAACGCGAATGAACGCCGATAATATGTATATTGAAGACTGTTGGCTACAAGAGGCACTACCGAGCGAAGCGGCATCTTTCATTAACACAAAAAAGAGGACTAAACTCAGGTGAAACGCGGTGTTTGATCTCAATAACTCAGCAAAGCTGAGTTTCGGATGTTTCCTACGCGTTTTTTTTAAATGATGATTTTAAAAAAGCGCTAGGGATCACCCGTAGTCAATCCCTCCCGCAAATGCGGGTGGGATGACATTGCGATCAAGCACCATATTTCACCTGATATAATTCTACATCCGCGCTTATTGGAAGATGTCGTCCCGCTGCTGCGCGACTCGGTAGTGTTATCCGCGGTTAATAATTCTTTTTCCTGAGTTCTTGAGTTCAAAATTTTCTTTTGTGCCTTTTGTGCTTTTTGTGGCTATCTCTTCTTCAATCCGACATCCGCAATCGCAAATCCGCAATTGAAATGACTTTTTGACTCGTTAATTACTTTAAATGCGATAAATTGAGATCAGTCGCATATACTTGTGGATATAAAATAATATGACGCCGGAAGAGAGATACTTATTTGACTTGCAGGGATACCTGGTTCTCAGGCAAGTCATGTCGAGTGACCTGGTAGAGCAGATAAACGCCGAAATCGACAGGCTTGAAACACTTGACCATAAAGAAGCGGCATCATTGGGAATTATGCGCGCCTACCATCAAAAAAAGGAGCCTGATGGGAGCGATTTTCCTCAAAAGACGGCGCGTGAAGAGAGCGGTCCTTCTCGTTCGCGAGATTATGACTGTAACGCCCTTAGATTAGGAGGACCGTTTGAGGAACTCATCGACTGTCCGGCGACCCTCCCTTACATCGAAGCAATGATTGGCGACCCTGTCCGTCTTGATAGTTATGCTTTTATGTCAAGGAATCGAGGGCAGCGCTCCCCCTTACATCATGGTTATGCGGAGCTTTTACCTTATAGTGAATTCGCCATAGAGAATGGACAGTTCAAATGTATCAGTATGAAAATCGCTTATGCCTTGACCGATGTCTCTGTCGAAGAAGGCGCATTCGTTGTCATGCCGGGAAGTCATAAAAGTAATTTCAATAATCCGTTTGCCGGCTCGACGCCCGATGAAAAAAACCCGTTAATTCAAGTCTGTCCCTGTAAGGCCGGAGACGCGGTAATTTTCTCCGAAGATATTACGCACGGGGCAATGATGAACAAAAGTAATAAAACGCGACGCACCCTATTTATTTCCTACGCGCCCGCATTCCAGTCGCCCTGGGGAAAGTTAGTCGACACCGCGGACGGCTTCGAAGAGCGGGCTAACGCCAGCCAGTTAGCCTTGATTAAAGGCCCTTCCCCCTTCGCGGTTGCGCCAAAAGGGGTTCAGATGATTTAACCGCATAAGAGCAGAGAACATGAAGAGATAGCCACATCAGTAAATTCAGATTTATGAATTTGGAATGCAGATTAGGGAAAGAAAAGATAGATTTTTACAGGAAAATCGGGAAGTTCGGGGAGAAAGCTCAGGTGAAACACGGCCTGTGACGAGCTCAGTCGAATCG
The DNA here is from genome assembly GCA_963692525.1 of Opitutales bacterium. GTDB lineage: Bacteria > Verrucomicrobiota > Verrucomicrobiia > Opitutales > PNEW01 > PNEW01. The sequence continues at coordinate 2,047,351 of OY829953.1, read as the reverse complement.
TGCATGATCGCAATAACTCAGCACTAGCTGAGTGTCGGATGTTTCCTACGCGTTTTTTTAAATCACAATTTAAAAAAAGCGCTAGGGAATAGCCGTAACATCGCTCCCGTAGATACGGGTGAGATGTGATTGAGATCAAGCACCGCGTTTCACCTGATTAATAACCTATGGTCTTCTCCGCGATCTCCGCGCCTCTGCGGTGCAAATTTCTTTTATTGTGCCTTTTGTGGCTATTCTTTCGCGTTACCAGCTTTTGACTTATACAACCTCTCGAAATTATGTTTTGGAGTCCATCCTAACAATCTTTCCGCTTTCGTTGTTCCGAATTTCCCGTGCGGCAGCTGGGCAACGATATCGAAAACTTCATAGGGCTGCGTCAACTTCGTCGATCGCAATCCGTAGCGGAACGCCTCGCCCGTGTCCTCCCAGGAAGTAAAAAAAGGTCCGATCCCGCTACCGTCCTTTAGATCACCCCCGTCGCCGGGATGGAAACCACAGTAGAGAAAGGTCACCACCTCGAGCTTGTGCGCTTCCGCGAATACGCGCACGACATTCCCCCCTAAATATTTCGTCAATGCATAGAGGTCCGATCCCGGGTGCAGGGGTGCTTCATCCGGGATATCAAAATCGTACCAGTAGTCACCCTCGTGGTTGAGTCGGATGTGTCGCGGCCCGGTGTGAATGATCCGCGTGATCCCGCAATCCACCGCAGCCTTCATCACGTTATAGGCCCCGATTAAATTTACATGAAAAGCCAGAACGGGGTCGGGTCTCAACACGGTCAAATTGATCAACGCGTCCATCCCTTCGGCCGCTGACCGGACCTGTTTATAATCCGTCACGTCAACACAGCGCCACTCGTGCGGCGGTTCGGGAACTTTCGGCATCGGGGCACCCTTGGACTGCGGCTCACCCTTAAGAATATCCTTCACATCCTTCAAGTCGGTCAGACGCAACTCGTAGTCATTCTTGAGCGACTGCGCCGCCGAAGCGGCAACCGGTCCCCCGGCTCCGAAGATGCAGACACGTCCTGAGTTAACGCTAGCCATCAGTCCGCCTGTCCTGAGCGTAGTCGAAGGGCCTGTCCTGAACATAGTCGAAGGGCCTGTCCTGAGCGTAGTCGAAGGGCTTGTCCTGAGCTAGCCATCAGTCTACTTGTCCTATTATACGCAAGGGGTTGGTCAGCATCGTCGACGCGAACCGATTCCCATCCGAGTGAACGTGAAACAACCCCCACCGGTAGCCGGGCTGGTTGAACTTAAGTTTCAGTGCTTCTTCAATTGCCTTCATCGCGTCCTCTTCTAGCGTGCCCGAATCGTCCAGCGCTCCGAACCGCAGACAGACCGCCTCGATTCCCCCCTCGCGCGCAAACTCCCGCGCCGTCAACTCGACCATCAACGGAGACAGCGATGCGGCCTCCGGCTTCGGTAACGGCCGCCAATCCTCATTGATGATGTAGTCCTCTGGATAGTCCTCGAAAAAATCTAGCGTGCTCCCCACCACAACCCGTGCGACATCAGCATCACGGGCAGCATGCATAAGCACATAAGTGCCCCGCGCCGACATATCGAGCAATTCAAACTCCGCTTGCATGGCATCAGCCGCATAGCCATCCAGATGGAGGACAGCCCCCACCCCCTCGACCAGCGAAGCCGCAACCACCGGATCCCGAAGGTCAGTCTCCCGACCGACCCCCCTCACCTCATGCTCCTTCGAAAAGTGCCTCACCGCACACTCCCCCAACACATTATCCGCACCCGTAATCAAAAGTTTCATGTTCTAAAGTAGTTCAGACACGACACTGTAGATTTTCAAACGAATTGCACAAGCCGGAATAGGAGAGTTGGCCACAAAAGGCACAAGAGGCACAAAAAAAGACAAGATAGATTTTTACAGTAAGTTCGGGAAGAACGGGGAGGCTTAACCGCGGATAACGCGGATGTACGCTGATTAGCGCTAACGCGTGTGTTAAGTTTTAGGTTAGAAATTAAAGATTGAGAATTTTTACTGCATGACTTGGAAGAACTATCAGGTGAAACACGGTGCTTGATCGCAATAACTCAGCTGAGCTGAGTGTCGGATGTTTCCTACGCGTTTTTTAAAATCAAAATTTTAAAAAAGCGCTAGGGAATAGCCGTAACATCGCTCCCGTAAATACGGGATGGATGACATTGACGATCAAGCACCGTGTTTCACCTGATCTAAATCAACATCCGCGCATATCTGCGTTATCCGCGGTTCAAAACTCTTTCTTGCCTGCCGGCCATAGCCTTGGCGACGGCTGGTGCTTTTTGTGCCTTTTGTGGCTATCTCCTCTCTTTATCTTCCTTTTTGACTTTTTGACTTTTTGACTATTCATCATCTCCGATGAATACTCCCTCCCATCTATTCCTCCTGGCGGGCCAGTCAAACATGGCGGGCCGGGGCTTGCTTGAGGAAGAGGACACCATTCCGCACGAACGGGTCCTTACCCTGTCACCAAACGGAGATTGGATTCCGGCGGTCGATCCCATCCACTTCGACAAGCCGAATAAGGGGGTATGCCTGGGCAGAACATTCGGCATCGATATAGCAGAACAGAATCAAGATATCGTGGTCGGACTCATCCCCGCAGCCTGTGGCGGCTCTCCCATTTCTGTCTGGCAACCCGGAATGTATTTTAAGGCAACCGAAAGTCACCCCTACGACGATGCCATCAGCAGAACAAATAGAGCGATGAAAGATGGCGAGTTAAAAGCCATACTCTGGCACCAGGGAGAAAGCGATGCGCGGGAGCCAGACCTCGCAGATATTTACGAAAAAAAATTGCGCCGATTAATAAAGCGATTCCGAGACGATCTCAACAGCCCGGATCTACCCTTCATCATCGGTCAAATGGGGCGATTTCTGGGCACCGAGTTTCATCCCGACGGACCCGTCAATTCCGCCCACGTTGCGATAGCGCAAGAAGATGAGAATGCCGCCTACGTCCCCGCCGATGGCCTCAGCTGCCTAAGCGATAACGTCCACTTCGACGCCAAGTCCCTCCGCGAATTCGGACATCGGTATGCTGATGCATACTTAAGACTTCAAGAGTCGAAAGCCTAAATCAATTTGCACCGCAGAGGCGCAGAGTAAAAGAAGAGTTGGCCACAAAAGACACAAAAAAGAAAAGATAGATTTTTACAGTAAGTTCGGGAAGAACGGGGAGACTTAACCGCGGATAACGCGGATGTACGCCGATTAGAGCTAAAGCGCGTGTTAAGTTTTAGGTTAGAAATTAAAGATTGAGAATGTTTACTGCATCACTTGGAAGAACTATCAGGTGAAACACGGTGCTTGATCGCAATAACTCAGCATAGCTGAGTGCCGGATGTTTCCTACGCGTTTTTTTAAATGATCATTTAAAAAAAGCGCTAGGGAATAGCTGTAACATCGCTCCCGTAAATACGGGTGAGATGATATTGAGATAAAGCACCTTGTTTCAACTGATCTAAATCAACATCCGCGCATATCTGCGTTATCCGCGGTTCAAAACTTTTTTTTGTGCTTCTTGTGCCTTTTGTGGCTATTCCCTCTTCATCTCCGCGTCTCCGCGTCTCAGCGGTAAAATCTTCTCCCGACTTTAGACGCGCTTACAGCGCATCAGTGATCTTCCTCATCCCTTCGCCTATCTCTATTAAATGCGATTCATATAAAAACCTATCCCAGCCGATACAGAAATGGCGGACGCCGAGATCGATATAGCGTTTGGACTGTTCGGGTTTCCCAATCTCGATCCGGGGATGAAGACCGTATTCGAGCGACTTCGAAATCACGAGTTCTTCGGTTGGGCGGATTTCCTCGGGGGTTATCTTGCCCCATTTGCCGCGGGTGAGCGAGTAATCGGCCGGTCCCCATTGGATCATGTCGACGCTTTTCTCTTTCGCCGCAGATAGCACCGCGTCGAGGTTGTCGACTGCGGAGCCCTTCTCGATCATGATCATAAAGACAATCGAGTTCAGATCTTCGAGGTAGCTATCGGGAGTGGAATCGCCAAACATCGGGCGACGCACTTTAACGCCCATATGCCCATCCACACCCGGAGAATCGGGCCGGATTATCTGCTGACAAATAGTGACATCCTCGGGGGTACGCACATCGGTAAAAAGGATCGACTTAAAACCAGCACCCAGGGCGGCCTGCGCCCAGAAACCCTGGCCTTCCTGGTCCAACTTGATCAAAAGCGGCAGATTCGAACACTGGCCGGAACGGGCCATATGGTAGAGCAGTTGAAAGTCAAATACGGAGTACTCGGCGCTATACTCAGCGTAGTCGAATAAACCCGTATCCCCGATGATCTCCGGGAGATCCGGATCGGAGGAGAGATAATGGGTGCCAACCGTCGGCTTACCCGCGTTAAGTTTCTCACGAAAAGTGTTGGTCATAATCATGCCGCTCAACCTACCGGGACTTAAAGACAGGTCAAGAATCGAAATCGGGGCGGTGTTAATTATTAGGTAAAAAGGGCTGGCAAGGTTCACGGTTCAACGGTTGAAAGAATTTTTATCCGTTAGGAACAGCTGTGTTTCTTTCAACCGTTGAACCGCTGAACGGTGTACCGAGGGTATAACCCGACATCTTCCACTCCTGAACTTTCTCCACTTAACACGCGCTTGTGCGTCTTCGTGCTAGCGCTACCCATCCTGGGAATGTCAAGATATTCGCTGGAGGGCGAACCAAAGAAATGATGATAGAGCCGCAAGTCCTGATCTATAATGAATTGAAGAAACCCTATACAAGAAGATCGACATGACCCCTTTTGTATTTCCTGAATTTTTAGTTTTTGAGATATTATATGTCCAATTTGTCGCTAGTATACAAATGATGTCGCTGTTATATAACCATTAAATAAATGTTATATATTTCATTGAAATTAAGAGACCTGTATTTCTAAATGACTTGAATACAATATAGTCACTAAATGATATTTTAGCACCTAAGGGATCCGTATGGAAACCGCAAAAATTGCAAAACCACTATCCGGGGATATGCTGTATCAGAAGCGTGCCCGAAAAGCACTTCCCATCCTGGTACGTCAAGCACATGCCGGATCACCTATTATCTACTCGGATTTAGCTTACGAGCTTGAAATGCCTAACCCTAGAAATCTTAACTATGTTCTAGGTTGCATCGGTAGGTCTCTTATCAACCTATCTGAGAAATGGGATGAGAAAGTTCCTCCCATTCAGTGCCTCGTCATTAACAAAGATACCGGCCTACCTGGTAATGGGGTAGGATGGTTCGTAACTGATTTGGCTAATTTTAAGCAAATGCCCAATCAGCAAAAGCGTCAAATTGTCGAAATTGAATTACAAAAGATATTCTCATTTCAGAAGTGGGCGCAAGTGTTACATACATTTGGTCTTGAACCCAATAAAGCAAATTTCAAAGAAACCATAATACAGGCGTCAAAATTCAGGGGTGGCGGTGAAAGCCACGAACACCGAGAACTCAAGGAATACATAGCAAGCCATCCTGAAATTATTAACCTTCCAAAACATGTAGGGCGCGGAGAGACCGAGCATCCTCTACCATCAGGTGATATCTTGGATGTGTTTTTTCATAAAAAAAATGAGCATATTGGTGTAGAGGTAAAGTCACATATATCTCCCAAGCATGACATCGTACGTGGACTATTTCAATGCGTGAAATATCTGGCCATCCTGGAAGCAAGGCAAGTAGCCAGAGAACTTCCACAGAATGCAAGGGTTGTCCTAATTCTTGGAAGTTCATTCCCCAATGAACTATTGCCACTCAAGCATATTCTCGGTGTTGAAGTAATTGATGATGTTAAGGTCAATAACGGGTGATAAGCCCCCTTATGGGATATACTCCATTCCTTATACTCATACAGTGATTCATTAATTAGCACAGACAGGAATTCATGCCAATAATAGGCCTACAATCAGTCCATAAATTATGCTGAGAGACTATTTTAATTTAAATTAGTTGATTTATAAAATATTTAACATCAATATATATATTATATATAAAATATATAACATTACATATTGAATATATAGATTGATTAAATAAATATAATTCATATTATTTACAGCCATGAAATCAATATCCAGAAGAGAAAAATTTGTTAATTTAGCTAACAAAAGAGTAAATAATTCGATTAAGAACATCAGATTAATTGGGAATTTATCTAACAGAAGTAACTATACCTATAACGATAAGGATGTTACAAAAATATATAATGCTCTAAAACGAGAAGTTAATGCAATGAAAGAGCGGTTCCATGAAGAAAGGGGGGGGACTGAACCTGAATTTAGTATTGAAAAGTAGTTTTCAACTCGCGAAGCCACTAATGGAGTAAAATACAAGAGATAATCACAATGGAATGGAAATTTAAAAAATTAACACCAGACGACACAAAAGGCGATCCATCACATCTGGAGTTCTTTAGAAGTGAAGTTTTAGAAAATCCTATTGATGCCCTAATCCGCGAAGATATTCAAAATCGGCTTGATGCTAAATCCAATTCCTGGCCAGTGAGGGTGTCCTATTTTTTGAACTCTGAGGGACTCCCCGATTCAAGTATTCAAAAATGGTTTCCTAATTTTCAAGAACACATAAATGCACCGCAAGTGCTGGATGAACTTCGGGAACAACCTTTTCAACTCGGTAATCCAGTTCCGTATCTTGTCATAGAAGATTTTAATACAACTGGACTTAAGGGAGACGTAGAACAGACTGAAGACCCAAATCCAAATGAGAATAGAAATGATTTTTATTGGTTCATTAGAAATGTTGGTCGATCCGGTAAAAAGGCTGGTGATCGCGGGCGATGGGGACTTGGTAAAATAGTTTACGCTGCTGCATCACGAATACATAGCTTTTTCGCTTACAGTATCCGTAATGATGACCCAACAAGCATTCTTGTCGGTCGTTCAGTATTGACTATCCATAGAACAGATGACGGTGAGTTCGATTCAGAAGGTTACTTCGGAGAATATAAAAGTTCCGAGCATAAGTACTTTTCAACACCATCATCAGATAAGTCCTTCATTAATAAATTTATTTCAGATTTTAAAATTACTAGGAAAAATGACCAACCAGGTCTTTCTCTTGTAATCCCTTTTCCCGATGATTCGATTACAATTAATGGGCTTATTCAATCTGTCATAGATCACTATTTTTGGGAGATATTAGCAGAGCATTTAGTAGTTACAGTTTCTAATAACCAGAAATCTTATGAGCTAAGCAAAGAAAACATCAGCAACTTTGTTCAAACATGGTCTGGATTCACACCTGATAAAAAAACTGAGATTCGCCGAATGATTGAGTTCTGTGATGCGGCAAATGAGATGAAACTAAGAGACGATGGATACTTTATTTTAAAGAGGTCCAAAAATTTTAAATGGAATGACGTTAAATCACTATTTGATAAAGACTCTGATCCTGAAGGTGCACGCAAAATGTTTCGCGAAGATAAGATGCTGGCAATTGAAGTACCAATTAAAATAAGCAAGAGTAATGACAGTGAAAATGGTAAAGATTCATCCTTTATGATTTATGTGCAAAAAGATACTGAATTTAACAAACCGTCTGAAACGTTTATAAGGAATGGTTTAACAATCATAGGACAGAGAGCACTTAAAGAACCAGGAATAAGAACACTTATGGTTGCAGAAGACGGACCAATAACTGAATTTCTTGGGGATGCTGAAAACCCGGCACATACAAAATGGTTAACGACAACGAAACATTTTAGAGGAAAATATAACAAGGGGCCAACTTTACTTTCGTTTATAAAGAATTCATCTGCCAGATTAGCCAATTTCCTGGCAAAGGTTGAAGGTATGGAACTTATTTCATTATTAAGTGACATTTTCAGCATACCAGAAGACGGAGAGGATATACCGCCGCAACCCCAACCAAAACCGGGACCAAACCCTCCAGTTGAACCTGTACCACCACTACCACCGCGGTCATTGTATCTTAGCATTGATAAGTTTCAGCATGGATTTGCAATCAAGAATAATATTCAAGCAACATCAAAGCCAGATCGGATCAACATTAGAGTTGCATATGAAACTATACGCGGGAATCCGTTCACCCAATGGCAACCCGCGGATTTTAATTTTAGCGAACGCCAAAGTAACGTGAAGTTTAAATCCGTAGGATGTTCAATACTAGAAAAATTCGATAACCGAATCATCGTTGTAGTTAGAGACGATAAATTTTCACTAACTATAAGCGGTTTCGATTTAAATCGAGATCTGATTGTTGATGCTAAAGCAGAACGTCAAACTCAAATCGAGAAATCAGAAAATGATTAGAAGGTTTAATTACACAAACCGTTCACGTATTGCACATTCTTATTGTATGATAACTTTATATGATAAAACACCTCAACCATCAGTATTTGATCTCAAGATTAATCCCATAGCTTTTGAAGGAATTCAACCGGATAGTAATATAATCCTGGAGGCGTATAGAGGTCCTCTTATAATGAGGTTCGAATGTGGTAAAATCAATGAATTCCAACCAAGATCTAATATGCATCTTAACAATTTCGATCCGAGTGAACCTGTGCTTTTTCGGCTTAAGATATTAGATAGTTCTGATCCTCACAAATTGATACGTGCATGGGCAGATGGTATTCGCCCTGTTAGCATTGATAGACAGGGAAACCCGCACAAGGGAATTCTTCCTGTAAAGTCTATGAATTTAGGGGATGAAATCTGGCAACTTAATTGGGATGAGCCGACGAGACCCGTATTGTGTGTAAATATGAAAGTGAGTGATGCAAAGGAAATGACATCAATCGTTAAATATGATTCAGATTTTGCATGCCTCGTTTTTCCCGATATGCTCAGAACAATTCTAGAACAATTTTTATTGTACAACGATTGTGATATTGATACGCTCGATGATAACGAATGGATTATCTTTGGTAAAAAAATCTCGGGTGAAGAACTTCCGAAATTGGAAGAGGATACTGATGATGAAAGACAAAATCGCAGTAATTGGATTGAGAATGTAGTTACTCTATTTTCTCAAAAAATGTCTATAACTCAGAGGTATTGTGATTTTAAACGTGGATAATTATTCTATGATTAGAATCTTCAATTCAAAAGGGCACGAGGAATATATAAAATGGATCAAATCTCTTAAATGTACTCCGGCCTCCCCCCCCTCCAGAATCACTGTTGATTGACCCTGCAACATCATATAAAATAGACATTGAAATCTCATTACCTAAACTAGAAAGCCCAAACAAGTTTGAACTTGCGAACTCTTTGCTTCCAGTTTTTGAAGAAATCAGGAAATCTGAATTTGATCTCAATCTTTTGCCTAATTTTTGGGATAGTTTATCACTTCAATATTTCAAATATGTTTGTCCACAGTTGGCGAATGGCCATTGGAAACCTAACAGAATGGAGCACTACTGCTATTCTGATGATTGGAAATTAAGACACAGACACAGAATATCTGGTCCAATTATTCTCGTAAAATTTGGTGGTGAATTCGTGAAAGGATTTTTATTCACTGAACCTTACATACTTGGGGAGTTTGAAGAACAAGTTGGTTCCAGACAAGAATTGGTTGGTAATCGTGCTGCACTTCAAACTCTTGCGTATCTTTACACTAATAAAGAGGAATCTAGCACAAAACGCGGTTTCACTTCTAATCAAAAAGATCGTCGTACAAACAAGAGATGGCCAGCCAAAGGGACACTGAGAAGATTCTACTCTGTTCATAACCAACTTTGCCGAAATTATGACCTTTTCGGCATAAACGCCAATGCTTTTTTAGAGCTTCTTCCACAAGAATTTGATAAATGGAAAAGTGCAGGATGACTTTTATACCATTAGTTTAAGTTGAATGGCAATTGATGTACCAGTCATTGATATATTTGCAGGACCCGGTGGTCTAGGTGAAGGATTTTCGGCATTTAATACTCCAAATCACAAACGACCATTCAAGATTGCTCTTTCAATAGAAAAGGATCCTGTTGCCCATAAAACTCTTCAGTTAAGAAGCTTTTTCCGTCAGTTTCACGGGCGAAGAGTTCCTGCTGAGTATTATTCATATTTACGTGGTGAATGCACTTTGGACCTTTTATTAGGGAAAAATTTAAGCGAAGCGAAAGCTGCCCATAGTGAAGCCTGGCAAGCAGAGCTAGGAAATACATCGCACGGGTTAGTAAAGAAACGAATAAATGCTGCATTGGGAGGCTCAAGGAGCTGGGTTTTAATCGGTGGACCTCCTTGCCAGGCCTATTCCCTTATCGGAAGATCTAGAATTATGCATGGTAATGTGCGTATTCAATATGATGATGATCCAAGGCATCGACTTTATGAGGAATACCTACATATACTTGCTGATCATCAACCTCCAGTTTTTATATTAAAAAACGTTAAAGGAATTCTTTCCTCTAAGCATAATGGCGAATTGATTTTTCAAAAAATATTAAGTGATCTTGAAAATCCACAGGAAGCAGTAGATTTTAAATCCAAGAAGTCAGTATCAACGCTCAAATACAGGGTATTACCACTCCTTTCCAGATCTGTGGATCTTTTCGGGCAGTATCTACCTAATGCTTACACCGTGAAATCTGAGGATATCGGAATACCTCAATCACGACACCGTGTTTTTGTATTAGGTTTACGAAGTGATTTATTTTCAGAAGATTATGAGCCACCGCGTTTGCGTAATATTTCAAGCAAAGGGTTAAGAACTGTTGAGGACTCAATCAGTGACCTTCCTAGAATCCGAAGTGAATTCTCTCATCGAGGTGATAATGGCTATTCTTGGAAGGAATGGATGAATAGCTCAATACGGCAAGATTGGTTCTCAGATTATTTAGTAGATAAGAACACTCGATCAACAATTCTCAAAGCTTTAAAGCAAATATCCGCTGAAAGCTTAAATTCAGGCAGTGGTTTTACAAAATCCAATAGCTCACCGAAATACCTGAAGAGTTGGTTTTATGATCGACGATTAAAGGGCTATTGCAACCACGCATCGCGAGGACATCTTCCTTCAGATTTACATCGTTATCTGTTTGCATCAGCGCATGCAGAAGCGCACGGATATTCTCCCAAACTTGTAGAATTTCCAGTCGGATTACTTCCAAACCATCGCAATGTTGACGATCTTCGAGCTAAAGGGGGAAAACCAATATTTGATGATCGATTTCGTGTGCAGGTTGCATCCAAACCCGCGTCAACGATTACTTCCCATATCAGCAAAGATGGTCACTATTATATTCACCCTGACCCAAGTCAGTGCCGGTGCCTTACTGTAAGAGAAGCAGCTCGACTTCAGACTTTCCCAGATAATTATTTTTTTGAGGGCCCACGAACCCAGCAGTATGTCCAAGTGGGAAACGCCGTCCCACCATTGCTTGCCCGGCAGATAGCTGGTCTGATTTACAGCATTCTTGAAGATGCCCGGATTTAATGATGCACGACATGCCAGGATTTAGACTTTTTGTCCTGTGTTACAAGATTGTCGTGCTCCAGCATTGCGAGAATGGTTCTTGATATATGCCCCTCGTGACCCACATGACCGCAATAAATACCTAGCTCACGCCCAATTTGCACATTCTTGAGTCCATCTTTATCTGCTGAATTGAGTAATTCATAAACGGCAATTTTCAAATGGGACATACCCTGTTGTGCGTGAGCGAATAGTGTCATCATCAATTCTCCTATTTAGACGTTAGGAATTTATTAATACGTTGGATAAGTTTAGTTGAATTATCAACCTCGCATTCCCATATCACGAGAATATTCCAATTCATATCAGTTAAAGCTTTATGGTTTCTTTTGTCTCGACTGACATTTTCGTCAAACTTTTTTTTCCAAAACCCAATACGACTTTTTGGTGTATATGCAAACTTGCATTCCTGGTGCCGATGCCAGAAACAGCCATGGATGAAAATAATCGATCGATACTTCGGAAGGACAATATCTGGTTTTCCAGGTAAATCTTTTCTATGAAGTCGGTACCGATAACCCATTGCGTGAAGCAATCGACGAACATGAAGTTCCGGTTTGGTATCCTTACCGCCGATCCGGCTCATGTTCCATGAGCGTCGCTCTTCTGATATTCGGTCTACCACAGTCAATTTGGGGAACTAGTAATAGATTTTTAAATTAGCCAAAACCAAAAGAGATCAGTATTACAATATTCATTGGCCCGAAACATATTGCTGTTAGGCTGAATCTGTTATCCACCCTTTTCTAATGCCATCATTATAAAGTGCTCTTGCGTATTGTTCCGGGCTAAAATTATATTCATTACTTTTTCTCGAAACAAGACCTCTTTTCTCAGCCTCAGCATAAGCAGCAATAATTTCTTTATCGTCTTCGTTGTGCTCAACAAATAATTGCTTCATTAATTCTCTTTGTTTCATCTTATTTCACATTTGGTAATTATAGTTTAATTAATTAGTGAGAAATTCAAAAGAGGTCAGGCTTCATGTTTTAATTTTCATAAGAGCTTAAACTTCATCGCCAGTGAAGAACAATTAATAACCCCTCCTCCCTACATTTCATAGCACTATTTATAATAAATTAATGTGTATTGAATACAATATGTAAACTTGCTAAGTAGTAATATCGATGATGCAATTATACAGCAATATAACATGCCGACGTAATTATAATCTATGGATCGTACGTTATCAGCATTTCTAGATGATCAAAACGCGATTAACAGCAAAAGAGTAGAACAGATTGTAGCCATTTGTGGAAATGGCACGCTATCTGATGGTTCAACTTGTTCCCATGAATTTCGAGAATTTCTGCAAAATATTCCGTCTAAAATATTAAAAAAATATTCCGAAGAATGTTTAGATGGCAGTTTAAACAGAAACCAAAACAGCGGGCTTATACTACAACGGAAGTCAAATGGGGTCGGAAGTCAAATGGGGTCAGACTGCGAAAACATATATTGATAAGGATTGATAAAAGACCCTGTGAGGCCTGAATAGGGGTGAGTATAATTCGGTAAGTCACAATGTCAGTGTCTTTTGGTGGAATCAGAAGAGCAGAAGTAATGACTACAGAACCTTGAATGAAAAATACGAATACGCAGTCTTACCCTTTATTAAATTTCGTGATGTGTGTCTGTATCGGGTCAAGCATCGGGAAGGTCGGCATGAGCTATCGGGAACAGTCCGCGACGAACCAGCAAATCAATTCGATCATCTGTAAAGAGGGAAGAGACCCCGAATTCGTTTATTACCTCCTGAGCCACCACTGGGAATATTGGAAGGGCTTCGCGACATTCGGACCCGTTTCGATCCTCAGCAAAGGACGCTTCACATCAATCGCCGTCGCAATTCCTTCGTCGATTGAAGAGCAGCAGGCCATCGCCAAGCCGCTCGTCGGACTCGAAGCGAAGGTAGAAGTCGCCGAGAAGAAAGTCGCGGCGCTCCAGGACCTCTTCCGCACCCTCCTTCACGAACTGATGACCGCAAAGACCCGCGTTCATGAACTTGAGATCACCACATGAGCACTGACGAAACAGATTCACCCGTGAACGAAAAATTCCTCCGTGATGCATTTGCCTCCGAACAGGAGTGTCTTGCCGCAAGCCTGAAATCGTCGTTTCGAATCACTCACAACGGCGACCGTGGTGAGGTAAATGAACAATTCTTTATCGATTTCCTAAGAGCCTATCTCCCCAACCGCTACACAGTTGAAAAAGCTATCGTTCTCGACAGCCTCGGACAGGTCAGTGAATCAATTGATGTCGTAGTTTTTGACCGTCAATACACTCCGACGCTCTTGGACAATGACAAGCACCGCTATGTGCCCGCGGAAGCTGTATATGCCGTCTTCGAGTGCAAGCCGACTATTGACAAGGGTTATCCTCGAATACGCGGGCGACAAGATTGCTTCCGTCCGGAAACTCCACCGAACATCGGTAGACATTCACCACGCTGGTGGAGTTTTCAAAAAGAAGAAACTGTTTCAAATCGTTGGAGGCATCCTTGCAGGAGGCGTCGATTGGGCGGATGGCTTCGGCGAATCCTTCAGAAAAAATCACCAGACTTTAACCGGGGATAAACAGGTCGACTGCGGATTTGCAGCCAGTGGCGCTTGTTTCGATACTTTTGCTGACCAGAACGCATACACTTTTGGTCCCGAAGACAATGCGCTGGCGTATTTTGCATTCCGCCTGCTTTGGCTACAGTCCCAGCGGTCGACTGGATGGCGTATGCAAATCGGCTAACCGAGCCCGCTGATCCACCTGCTGACAATGTTTGACTATTCCAGACAGATTGAAGCCTTCAGGGACAAGCGGGTCCGCTTGTCTTCGGAGTTCAAGGATAGACTTCTTGCTCACCGAGCAGCAAACAGGAAACGACTGATCAGTCGGCTACCAAACTTTCTCGAACGAGTCCGCATTGGGGAGTCGAACTTCAAACCCCAAGGCTCCGTGGCAATGGGGACGGTCATCCAAACTAAATTCGTGGACGAGGAATACGACATTGATGATGGCTTGGTTATTGCTCGCTCACAACTGCGGACAAACGGAGGCATTGACAAGACGGCCGCCGAGGTGAGGGAAGCTGTTCGAGATGCCCTAAAAGACAAGCGTTTCGATCGTCAACCTAAGCTCTACACCAACTGCGTCCGAGTATTCTACGCAGACGAAGACGAGGAGAAGCACCACGTAGACTTCCCCGTATACCGGAAGTGGGTGAATGCTGATGGAAATTCTATCCGTGAGTTAGCGAGTGAGTCCGATTGGGTTCAGTCGGATCCGACTCAAGTGAACTCGTGGCTCGAAGACGTGGTGAAGGATCGGAATCTGGAAGCGGACGGTTGGGGAACTCAGTTCCGACACTTGGTTCAGCTTCTGAAGCGGTATTGCAGAAGCCGAAAAGATTGGCTCGATCTCCTTCCGAACGGAATGAAGCTGACGATGCTCGTTGCCGAGGTTCAGCCTCCATTCGACGAACGCATTGACGTCGTTTTCCGAAGCTTGCTCGACGAATTGAAGACTCGGTTGGAGGATTCGAAAGTCATACGGAATTTGGCGCACCCCGATCAGCCGAAGATCACTCGGTCCGAAAACGATGCGAACGTCTGCGAGCTATTGGCCAAGGCTGAGGATGCTCTGGATAAATTGGATGAGCTCGACGCCTCCGAGAACAATTCACTCCCGAGTGCTCGTTCAGTTTGGGACTGGATTTTCAAGAGTAATGGGTTCTTCAAAGAGTTTGACGAAGCCGCATCGATTCAAAAGAGCGCTGCGTCCGTTGAGCGCTCACCATTCGATGTGCCATGGAGAGACGCTCCCCCTTGGCCGATGAGCATCAAATTTGACGTAACACTCCGTGGCAAGTTCGGAAACAGCGAGCATGGCGCTAACTGGCAAGGGTTCGCGAGCAATTCGCTGCCCCTTGCAAAGCATTTATACCTCCGCTTTCAGGGGCAGACCAATACGCCAAAACCCTATCGTGTGGCCTGGCAGGTGGTAAACACAGGAAGCGAAGCCATTAACTCTGGGGCTTTGCGCGGGGGAATTGTCGAGTCCTCTTCGGTTGGCGCTGGAGGACTTCAAAGCACGTCGGCTCCTGGTCCGCTCCGCCGAGAGAGAACTCTCTACTTAGGGATGCATTGGGTCGAATGTTTCATTGTTAAGGATGGCGTCTGCGTTGCGAGAAGCGGTCCGTATGTAGTGAACATCAAATGAATGACGATCGCGTATTACCAAATCTAACCGCCTAAAAAGATGCCATTATTTGAATATCGATGTCCGAACTGTGGGCAAACATCTCTCCTCGACCCGGTTGGCTCCTGCACGAACACATTCAACAATGGAACGGTGTGCGGTTATCAATTCCCGCTTCAATCGGGATGCGCAAACTCGAAGGTGACCAAGAAAATGGAGAAGCACACCACTCTGCAAACAGGCGTTGTTGATTCAGACTACTCTTGGGTTGATGACACTGGCCAATACCCAGTTTACCAGCTCGACGTCGCAAAATATGGCAGTGTGCATTTAGATACTGAGCGAAACTATCTTTTCCTCTGGAGAGCACCAAAAGGACCTACATCAATCGCAAAGCTGATCTACGCACAAGATTGTCATGTCCTAGATGTTAGTGGCGTCGTAATGCCCCTCAATTCGAAGCTGCAGAACACGCATATCCACTTCAACAACTACGAAAACCATTTCGTAGAGATCGCGCCCGAATCTGAAGATATTGTGATCCAGGAACCTAGCCCAACGCATCCTGATGAATACTGGGTGCTTTCAGGCGCAAAACCAATTTTCTCGTGGAACCACGTGACGCAACACTCCGGGGTCCCTCCAGTTTCAGGCGACCATCCTTGACCAATGAAGAAAGTCAAAAAGAAAGTCAAATGGGGTCAGGGTAAGTCAAAAGGGGTCAGGCTCTGCATTCTGACATTCTTACTTTTTGCAGGAATGCATAGGAAACCAAAAGGGGTCAGTCCTTGAATCTTGATATTTAAGATTACCGCAATATTCAAGGACTGACCCCTTTTCTAATCTTCCTTTTCTAATCTTATCGCATACAGCTTAAAGCTTATCTTCCTGGACTTCGCTCAAAAAAGAACTGTTCGGGACGAGCAACGCCTGGGTTTTGAAGAGCCGACCTGTTGGGGGCTACATCCGGCACATTGCGAAAGTTATTCTTCACCACTAACACTCCGTTTAAGGCTGGGGTGTTCCCAACAATACCTATAGCGTAGAGATTGTCGGCATGGACGCGCCACAGTTCTTTGCCCAATTCGCCGCGCTTCTCTAAGGGTATCCTGTTGCCCTGATCAAATATATCAAGCAGTTGCTTGAGGCCCCCCGTCGGAGCTGTTCCTTTTTGACCATCCGTTGCGTACCACATACCGACAAGCGATGCGAATACGTTTTGTCTGTTGATCGGGATAGTAGTTGGTGGGTAGGCCCATGGATTTGGGGTGGGTTCGGTCCATAGCGTAAGTTGTTGATCGTTATTTCCAACACGCGCAAAAAACAGACTGCGCTCCTCAACTTTTAATCGTACATTTATGCCGATATCTTTCCAGTGATTTACCACGAGTTCACCAATGCTCTCGAAATTTAGAAAGGTCCGACTTAGCACCGCTAGCGATATGATCAGCGGTTCCTTTCTGTCAGTACGTAAACGGTATCCATCCTTGGCCTTCTTCTCTAAGCCGAGCCTGTCCAATATTTCATTGGCTTTGACAAGATCGCGTTCGATGTACTTCTTCTCGTATTCCGGTCCAGGGTAGAACATGTGCCCGGGAGGTGGTATGAACGTTCGCGGTTGACCGATTCCCAAAAAAATAGACTCGTTTATTTCGTCGCGGTCGATGGCGAGGGAGAGGGCAATGCGAAAGTCCAGGTTTCTCAACAGTTTTTCAATTTCCGGATCTCCTTGCCATGTCTGGTTGACAAAAACGGCAGCATCAGATCCTCCTAAGTTAGGCCATAAAAGCACCCGGTAGTTTCCCTTCTTTGCCTCTCGTTTCAGGACCGGTATTTTGTCGAGAAGGACATGACGATGCTGCATGTCGACTTCTCCGCTAATTACCCGCGTGTTGAAGACTTCCATGTCTTCAACCAGGTGCATCACGATGCGGTCGATATAAGGCAGCTGGTTTCCCTCCGGATCGACAGCAAAGTAATAAGCGTTGCGCTCCAGGGAAAAGACGTCGCCGGTAATAGGAGTAATTGTCTTCCATGGCCCCACCACGGGTAAATCCGGATTCTCATGAAACCTCGACATTCGCATGAAGAGCTGAACCCAGCTCGCCATTTTGAAGGCCTTAATTTTACGATCCATTTCCACCGAGGAAATATACTTAGGGAGATACTGCATTAAATAATGACGGGGGGCATATAAGGGACAATCAAATTGACGCGCACTTTGGCCGGCACCTGTCAGACTCGCTACTTTCTCGATGAACGAGTAATTAGGTTGATGAAAAATGTAACGAACTGTGTAATCATCCAGCTTTTCCATTTGGCACAGTTTCCCGTCTGCTTTCAGGTAACTGGCTTTTGCCGGATTGAGCTCGTCGTTCAAGGTCAAGTCTTCATAGGCGAAGACAAAATCATCTGCGGTGAATGGCATTCCATCAGACCACTTCATACCCTTGCGCAAATGGAAGGTAAAGGTAGTCCCGCCTTCGCTTATCTCCCACCCTTTCACGATATGCGGTATGAGGGTGGACCCGTCCAGATCGTAGTAAACTAAATGGTCATGCATAATCCGGTCGACATTTTGACGATCAGCGGGACCGGTGAACCCGCGTCTCCAAGTGCCTCCATATTCACCGATCCGTTCAATCGTGGGAATCACCAGGGGTTCTTCTGGAAGGCGATCTTCAACCGGTGGCAGTTTCCCCTCCGCAACTCGCTTAGAAAGTTCTGGAGCTTCACTGAAAGTCGTGGGGATTTGGCCCGTATAAATAAAGCTGAACCCCTCGGTGCTGACAGTGCTCCGTTTGGTTGTGTCCTGTTTGGATAAAATCTTCGGGTCGTTATTCCTGGAACAGCCTAATGATACTGTGGTGATTGCAGCCAGCAGGTAAACAACCCACAAATTATAGTTATCTATGCGTTTCATGCTCACAGCATTTTTGACCCTTACGGTGATGGATGGTAAAAAATTACAAAGTGTAAGTCACGGGCCAAATACGGGGAAAGCAAAAGGGGTCAAACGTATAATTTAAATGTCCTCGTCTGTTTATTTTAATTACTGTCCCGAGAAAACAAATACATAAATATGCTTACTGTATTCCCTTTACTGTTTATCTCCTTATTAACATTTAAATTCTACGTTTGACCCCTTATTTCCCCTTATTAAATTAAGGAATTAGAATAAACTACAGAAGATTGGAATTCGCGTATGCAGGATACACCGTCATTTGGCACTCTAAATTATAGTATTTGTATTATCTATCTTGGAGTCATGTTTGGCGTCGGGATTTATTTTTCGAAGAAACAAAAAACCACTGAAGACTATTTCCTGGCTGGTCGTCAGATGCCCTGGTTCATCGTGGCTATTAGTTTGTTCGTCTCCCTCTCCAGCGCCGCTTCGTATATGGCAATTCCCGGTATAGCATATATGGAGAACATCTCCTACATTATTGTAGGCGTTATGTATATCGCTGCGGCTCCATTCCTTATTATCTTATTTTATCCCTTCTATCGAAAACTTAATGTTACCACCTCCTATGAGTATATCGGCCTGCGCTACGGTAGACATGGCAGATTCACGGTATCAGGACTATTTATCCTTCTGCGATTAAGCTGGTTGGGGATCGTTATCTATTCACCCGCGCTGGCCCTCTCCGTCGTGACCGATATTAACTTATACCTGGCGATTATTCTCATGGGGCTTCTCGCAACTACCTACACTGTGCTGGGAGGACTCGCTGCCGTCTTGTGGACGGATGCTTTGCAATTCGTAATCCTGCTCGGAGGTGCCATATGGGTAGGAGTAAGCCTGCTTCTCAATGTTCCCGAAGGTTGGTCTGGGATTATCGAGGTAGCCCGCGATTCAGGTAAACTGGATATATTCAGCTTGAAAATGAATCTCTTTGAATTGTCTGCTCTCGCCATGGCAATTAACGCTTTCATTGCTGCGATGCAGGATTATGGAACCGATCAGATTACAGTGCAAAGGCTTTTAGCGACTAAAAACTTTCGCGGCATGGTCAAAGCAACATGGATAAATTCATTCATTACGTTGTTAATGGTGACTTTATTGACTTTTATAGGGCTGGGTATGCTTGCTTACTTCCAGCATAATCCCGAGCAGATCTCTGCTGGGATTACTGGTGATAAATTACTCCCTTATTATATCATCCATCATCTGCCGAATGGCGTTTCCGGTCTTCTTGTCACGGCCATCCTGGCGGCCGCTATGTCGAGTATGGATTCCGGTATAAACTCCGTGTCTACAGTCATAATTAACGATTTTATCAAGCCTCTCAGAACTCGTGAGGTTGAAGAAAGCAAAGATGTTAAATTGGCGCGCATGCTGACATTCGCCCTTGGCGCATTAGCTGTCACCGCGGCTTGTTTTGTAACAACTATTGGTCATATTTTCAAAGCTGCCGGCATGTTAGGAAGTGTTTTTGGCGGGCCCATCCTCAGCCTTTTTCTCATTGGAATATTGATGCCGCGCGCGACTTTCCGGGGGTGGATTGCAGGAATTTTTGTTTCTACCCCTTTAACTGTTTGGTTCATTTACGGCTTAAAAGCACATTTTATTTATTATTTTCCATTTAGTTTTGGCGTAAGTTTCATTGTCAGTGCCATTGCCAGCTTGTTATTGGGAGGGCCAAAAGGGCCGAAGGAACTCACCCTCTGGGGAAGATCCAGACTCTGATTTAATATTCGCCAATAGGGTCATAGCGGAAAATATTAAATTTAAAAATATATTGATTTTCTCGAAGAGTCGTTTTTATGCCGATCTTCGATTCTTTAGTAACTATAATCATTATAGCAACAGGTGTTGAGATTGCCGATGCCTTTTTCAAGATCGTCATAGACGAGGTAAACGGTGATCCACATGCACAGGCATTCGTCATCCCTCACGGTTCACGGTTCACGGTTCACGGTTCACGGAAAGATAGTAAAAACCGTTTGGATTTATACGCAATTCACCACTGTTCACCCTAGCACGCCAACTTGTCAGGCCATAGCCTTGGCGACGGCTGATTCCTCCCTGACACCCGTACCGAGGGCGTAGCCCGACATCTTCCAACCCGATCCCGATTTCGATTTCGATACCCGAACCCTGTACCGAGAGCGTAGCTCGACATCTTCCACCCCGAACCCTGAACCGTGAACCGTGAACCTTCTTATATTACAAAAAGATCGACATGACCCCTTTTAGAATTCTTGTAAATGCGAGCGATATTTATATTTATCATTCGTCAATTGTTATTGTTTTTATAAAAAACGGGGGGATTTTCGAGAATGGCTGAGGTGAAACAAGATGCGGTTGGGGGTTTGCTGCCGGTGCGGAGCGGGAGCGTACCGACGGCGGCGGCGGAGACCATACTGGCAGAGCAGGGCGAGCAGTTCAAGAGCCGCGGCTTCACGGTGCTGCGCGGGGTGCTCAGCGCGGCTGAGGTGGCGGCGGTGCGGGAGCGGCTGGACGTGCGGATGGCCGCGAAGCTGGCGGCGCGGCTCGGCGAGCTGGAGGGAAAGCCAGCGACTGGCGAGGAGCTGGCCGCGGCGGGCCACATCGTCAGCATCGGTGGCCCCGCCGACTCAGCCTCCATCGGCTTCCCAGGCCTGCTGGCCGCGGCGCCGGAGGTGGCCGAGCTGCTAATCAAGCCCTTCCTGCTGAGCCCGAGGCTACTCGACCTGGCGGAGCGCGTCATGGGCCCCTTCGTCCAGGGCGACGGCTTCTACGTGGTTGGCACTCCACCGGCTCAGCTGACCGGCCGGGCGACCGGGGTCGCGTCTCGGGAGGAACTGCTGGCCGAAGCCGCAGGCTGGCACCGCGATGCGTACAACCATCACAATCTGTGGCGCAGCAACCCGGGCTATGCCGACGACCTGGCGGACGGGGGGCAGCCGTTCACGCCGCCGCTGGCGGCGCACATGCTCTGCTACCTCCAGGACATGGACGGCCCGGGGGGGCCACTGCTCGCAGTCCCGGGCTCGCACCGCTCCGCGGTCAGCGAAAAGCCGGTCGGCGCCGAGGAGGAGGCGGTGGTGCCGGTGGACGCCAAAGCGGGCGACGTCGTGTTCTTCCACTGCGACATGCTGCACTCCGGCTCGGCCAATCGCGCGGACTCCACCTGGCGCTACATGGTCACTTCCTTCGTCGTGCGCGCCGGCCTGCCCCACCGCGACGACTTCACTGACCCGCCGCTTGTCCAGGCATTGGTGGCGGAGGCGGAGGCGCGCGGCGACCGGCGCGTGCTGCGCTTCTTCGCAGCGGACAAGGCGGAAGGCGGCCCGCTGCGCCGTGAGGAGGAGCAGTGGCGCGCCGCCATTGACGAGGAACGGCGGCTGCTGAACCCCGCGCTCTGATGATCGAAAAGTCAAAAGGGGCCCTATCAATTTCAGATTTACGATTTACGATCGCGGATCCGCCTTCGCCAAGGCTATGGCGTGACAAGTTGCGGATTTAATTTAACGGTATTTCCTGACACCCGACACCCGATTGCCCTGAGCGCAGTCGATGGATACCCGATCCCGATTTCGATTTCGATTTCGATTTCGACACCTGAACCTTCATTTACAAAAAGATCGACTTGACCCCTGACCGAGCAACAAACATCAATTACCAAATCACAAATAAATTCCAATGTTGCGAATTCCAATTCATGAAATAAATGAAAAGACAGTTTGGTTATTTAGTAATTGTAATTTGAATATTATTTGTGATTTGCGTTTTGATAATTTCTCGACTTGTCCTCTATTCTCGATTCCCCTGTACCGAGGGCGTAGCCCGCCTGTCGTCCATAGCCTTGTGCGACGGATGGACATCTTCCAACCCGATTTCGATACCCGATTTCGATACCTAACACATAAAACTTAACACGCGCTGATGCGCCATCGCGCGCCAGCGCTCCCCTCTGTTCACCCTGGCACGCCAAAGCATAGCGACGGCGACTGATTCCTCTCCGACAAATAGTCAAAAGGGGTCACCCGTCGCTTTCATCCGGATGATTGTGCAACTGTTGCTGTAATTTCTCGTCCGTTTCTTCCAGTTTAAAGCGGGTACTGATCACGGAATGTTTCTCAATGCCGGGTCGGTATTTGATATATGTGGTTGCAGCAATAGTATTGTCAGGCAGGAATTCCACACCCGGATAACCACAATCCCTACCGGCATAGCTGTGCAGAAGTTTAATCCGGTACTGACCAGGTAGAGATCCGCGAATATCATCGTAGGTACCTACCCACGCAACGAAATGGCTATGCGTCGTTGACCCGAGGGCCCTGTCGCGAAACGCGATCACAAGCCGTCCGTCCTTCGTATACACGCCTATATGGCGATCGCCGGTAAGTCCCCAAGGTGTGTCCACTGGCTTGCTCCACGTCTTTGCTTCATCCCTGCTGAACATCATCAGGCTACGGCCCGTATGCTTGTTCTCGCGCATGAGACTGCACAGCTCATCCCCATTGGGTGATCTAAAGGTAAACGGTTCGCAGGGGGCTTTACCCTCGACGTCGGCAGCTACCGTCGGCGAGGACCACGTAAGTCCGCCGTCTTGGGTGACGGTCTGCATGACTTGCAGCGAATCTCCGCCCCGGCGATGATACATGCCAAGGTAGCTCCCATCCTTGAGCTCTACAATACTGCTGAATGTCATCACGCACGGAAAACCCAGCGGCTTCATTTCCTTCCACGTTTTGCCACCGTCTTCGCTCATTATGCTTGGCATTAGCGGCTCCGCCGAGAACACCCACAGACGCTCTCTACCTTCGGGATCGACCATGCGATATATGCTGGGGCAGTTCTTGTGCTTTGTGAATCCCTCGGGCAGCGTCTCGTCAAGTCGCTTCCAGGTTTGTCCGCCGTCCACGCTACGAGACATCGGTCCGGCGTATCCTCCGTGGTCAATGCACCATACCGCGAACATTGTCTTGCCATCGGGCATCAACAGAGTTGTGGGATGCCCCTGGTAAACCTTCTCGGTTCCCTGTGCAATAATCACATGCCGGTTTGTCTCGTTGGATATATCAACAACAGGTAGATTCTGTATCTCTTGGGCGTTTACAGTTACACCCGCTATCAGAAGAGGCACCCAGTTCACCAGATATTCGATATTAGCTTTTCCAAGCA
Organism: Opitutales bacterium; assembly: GCA_963692525.1. Classification (GTDB taxonomy): domain Bacteria; phylum Verrucomicrobiota; class Verrucomicrobiia; order Opitutales; family PNEW01; genus PNEW01. Next base: position 2,023,560 of record OY829953.1, on the reverse strand, counting down.
TGATAGATTTCCTTTTTGTGTTTACTACTTACCCAACGAATTGTAGAGAAAATCAGAAGAGGTCAAACGTAGAATTTAAATGTCACAGTTCGTATAGTATAAATCAAAAAGGGATGACTAACAATCTTGCTTACTACGATCCAGGGAATATCTGCCACCCTATTAATATTTAAACTTTACGTTTGACCCCATATTTCCTTTCACAAGAAAACACCTTAGTCCCACTGGAAGGAAAAATTAATGAGTAAAATTAAAGTCGGCGTGATTGGCGCGGGCGGTATCGTCCGTCGCTTGCATCTGCCCGATCTGAACCAAAACGACAACTTCGAAGTAGTTCTGATTAGTGGCCGTAAAGAGTCTCGGCTGAAACAACAGTGTGAAGTATTTGGGATTCCCAATTGGACGCAGGATTATGAGGCGGTTATCTCTGACGACTCAGTCGATGCTATTGTTGTAGGAACACCTCACCCCCACCATGTTTCCTGGGGAATTAAGGCCATTGAAACTGGCAAGCATGTGTTGATGCAAAAGCCGCTGTGTGGTGACATGATCGAGGCAAACGCTTTCGTGGAAGCTGTTGAAAAGAGTAACCAAACGGTGATGTGTCTACCTCATTTTAGCAGTCAGGTTTACAAAATTCGCCAGATGATTACAGAAGGCGCAATCGGTAGAGTATCAGGTGCACGCTATAGAACGAGCCACGGTGGCCCAGAGATTTACTATGCTGAGGTTCGCGATCTCTTCGGCGAAACCGATGATGACCTGTGGTTCTTTGACGCTAAACGTGCCAGTGGCGGTGCACTATTTGACATGGGGGTTTATCCGATCTCCCTTTTGGTGGCCATTTTAGGATCGTTTGCCAAAGTTACTGGCTTCGTTACAACATTTGACAAACCCACAGATTTGGAGGATGTCGCTACCCTGGTTTTGCAAACCGAGTCTGGAGCCATCATTACGGCGGAAACCAGTTGGTGTGATCCTGCCCGTACTGGAGAAGGTAGTATCCACGGAACAGCAGGAAAGTTCACCCTATCGGGGCGAAATGGAGCCGCAGTCAGTCTGCATACACCGACCTCCTATACCAGAGAAAACGCGCCAGTTGACGTTCAGCCGGTGAAATGTGAAGATGCCAATCCGGGTAACATGCACCAGCATTTTGCCGATCACATTCGAGCGGGGACCCAACCGCCACTTTCCAATGCGCAGGCCGCTCGCCATGTGACGGAAATCATGTTAGGAGGTATGGAATCCTCTCTTCTGGGCAAAGCGATCAATTTGAAAACGCGAGTAGATAACAAATAAGGGAAAGTCAAAAGGGGCAAACGTGATAGAAAAATTTTTATCAAATGTATTTATTTATTTTGATAGTAAATCAATTGCCGTTCTATATTAATTAATGTCCTCGCAAATTCTCTACGCAATTCCGTATTTAAATGAAGCACTGTTAAGTCAGCTCAAAGATGCCGCCTCCGGCTGGTCCGAGCTGAAAATTATTGATCCCCAAATCCCTGAAGCAGAATATCGCAGTCACCTTGAGGGCGCGGATTTTGTCGTTGGCAATCCTAAGGCAGATTGGTTGGAAGGAACCCCCGTGCGTGTACTGCAACTCGGCAGCGCGGGATTTGATGGTTACCTCGGTCACGGAATTGAGTCGCGTCCCAACTTTACCCTGTGCAACGTCAAGGGCGCGGCATGCATCGGCATTGCGGAAAATACCCTCTCGATGATGCTCTTTTTCAGCCGAAGAATTTTACGGCATATGCAGGGACAACAGAATCGGCAATTCAACCGTACTGTCTGGAACGGCGAGGAATTTTTCTGCGGAGAATTAAATGGATCGACCGTCTGTGTCGTAGGTATCGGCAGTACCGGATCCCAAATCGCGCGGGTGTGTTCCGGTCTTCAGATGCGTGTAATCGCGGTTGACATCGAGGGTATAAAAAAACCCGATTGGGTCGAAAAACTGTATACGACCGACGAGCTTTACGACGCTCTCGCCGAATCGGATCACGTCGTCCTGGCAGTCATCGGAGGACCTACAACCAGAGACCTTGTCGACAAGCGGTTCCTCGATGCAATGAAACCGGGCGCCTATCTTTACAATTCTTCGCGTGGTACGGTGATAGTAGAATCTGAATTAATCGAGGCCTTGAAAAATGGTCACCTCGCAGGCGCGGGTTTAGACGTTTTTCGTGAAGAACCATTACCGTCGGATAGTCCTCTATGGGACCTGGATAACGTTATTATAACCCCGCACATCGCCTGTATCGCGACAAACTACGGGAAGCGGTTGTGCGACATTTTTCTCAAAAATCTGAACAATTTTCGCAATGGCTTACCCTTATTCAATATCGTACCCGAACTCTCGACCACCGAGGTGCACCCCAAGGCAAGTTAAGCATAGATGCAAAAATACGAGTAAGGGAAAGTTAAAAAGGGGTCATTCCTTGAATCATGACATTCTAATTTAAGTCCACACTGAATCGAGAGTAAAAAAGATGACGAAATTGATGAATAAGCTTAACGCACAATTCAAGGAATGACCCCTTTTCTAATCCCTATAAAGAAAAGAAGTAGTAATATATATAGAAGGATGGGGAATAGGGCGTCATCGGTAGATACAGGAATGTCTACTGCATTTGAACCATTAACACCCGGTAACTCTCTCACTTAATCTGGTACGAATAACGGGGTCCGATCATAAGTGGAGTGACCCCAAAAAATCGTATCATTTACAGAGAGAGGTTATCGGGATAAACGGATAACCTCAATGAAAAGAAAAAGATACACAACAGAACAGATCATAGCAATACTCCGGCATTGCACTCTCAGTTACCTATGATCAAGCAAATCTGATCGCGTCAAATTCAAAATGTGTACCTATGGGAATATACTCCAAAGAAGAATTGGTTGGCTTTGTGATGTCGGATCGTTGGAGCGATATATGTAATCGTCTTAGCTGGCCTTTCACACCAGATTAATGGGAGTCTACTTCTCCCATTAATCTGGAAGCAAATGTAACTGCTATTTTATAATTAAATGCCAGAGATTTTTAAAAATCTGCTTATAGATCGTTGGTATAAATGGTCACGACCAGACTCTATTCGTCAGCCGGGGTATCTCGAAAGGGATCAGAAAATGCTTTTAAGGTTTGTAAGGTCGAATCGTCCGGGATTAGCGTGCCCTGGGCGATCTCTGTAAATCTCCACTTATGCAGCCAATCTATCCACCGCTGCCGCCTGGGATTCTGCTCAGGATTATCCAGCCATTCAAGCGGGTATTCCGGAGACGGAGAATCAAAAGTTGTTTCGGCTATCGATGTCCTGATTTCATTAGTGATATGCAAATATTCCGTTAGAGCCCTTCCTTCTTCTGCGTTCTTTGGATTTCCAGAATAAACGATGGAAAACGTGCGCCGATCCGTCGATCCGCCACAACTGGCATGCCATACATGGGAATCGAAGATAAATCCATCACCCGGTTCTACGTCGCAAATATAGGCTGGTCCTTCTTTAATTCGTTCTGTTCCAAGGCGGTTCTCTGCATCATCATAACCCGTGAGACCGTCATACTTTGCTATTTCTTTATGAAAAGCTTTCTTATGGGATCCGGGAATCACCCTCAAAGCGCCGCTATCCCCATCAACCGGTTGGAGGTAGAAGAGGAATTTTAGATCGTGCATATGAAAATTATAATCATCGGCATGCCAGGCAGTATCATTGACGTAGCTGATCGAGTTGCAGGATATTCCAACGCAATCTTCCCCCATTATCTGTTCTGCGATGCTTACAATGCGCGGGTCTTCGATCAAGGTGGCGAGAAGGGGCGTCTGCGCACCCAGGTTGGTCCAGCTTATAACCTGGGGAGGCGTGTCTTCAGGTTCTGTGTAGCGCCGGGTGGTTTCCAGCTTAGACTTGAATTCCTCCTTGAAGGTTTCAATTTCACCCGGGCTGAATAATCCTCGCAGGGGAAGGAAACCGAAAGTATTGAAGTGCGTGAGTTGATGCGCGGTAAGCATTTTTTACTTTAATTCACTGTTAATTATACCATATTTCGCAATTTATAAAGGGAAAGTCTATTAATTGATATTCCCCATATCAAAACCATAAGGCTAATAACTCCCAATAATATTGCAACGAATTTCAATTTAAAGCCACACCGGCCAAGACTGATACGCAGAAAATTCTGGAAGCCCATCGCAAGTCCCAAGAGTCAGAAACTGCCGACCAGGGACAAAGCAAATAGGACAAAGCAAATAGGGTCAGACTGCGAATTCTTTGATTGATAAGAAACTATGGGAGGACTGAAATTGCGAGAGAATGGCTCGAAAATCAAGGATTGAAAGTAACGACGGGCTCTATGTTAGTATCTTTCGGCGTGAGCAGAAGAACAGAAGTAAAGCCTACAGAACTTTGAATAAAATCAAAGAATTCGCAGTCTGACCCTATACGCTTGGACCCATCGAAGCCCGCCTGCCTGCTGTCCATAGTTCCGCCACAGCGGAACAAAAGATGGTCGTCCGCAGTTCCGCTGATTGCGGGGTGAAAGCTGGTTCCCTAGTGCGTTTATTCGTGTGATTTGTGTTAATTCATGATTTAAAAAATTGGCGTGATAAAATGTTTCAGATTTTTTGGGTTCACTGTTTTCACTGGCTGTCTCTTATTCGGATTTATTTATTTTTGGGGCGATATTTTAAAACCGGTAATGGAGAAGGAGCCTATTCGCTATAGTGAGGAGGTGATTGAATATACAAAAAAATTAAGGGATGTCAGTTTTACCGAGGATGACCTTTTTAAGATACAACAGGATGTCGACTACAGTGAGGGAGAGGGCGCCCAGTGGTATCCAAAATCCGAATCACCCATCCTTGCCGAATTGGTAGACGAGGACAAACTGCCACCGGTGGCCGAGCGTGTGGGGATGGAACCTGTGATCCTTAAAGGAGTGGACAGTATCGGTGAATACGGTGGAACCTGGTTCCAAGTGAGAGGATCACAAAACGCGATAAGTCTCATCGGAAACTTCTTTTCCGGATCCACGCTTGTTCGCTGGTCACCGCTTGGTTACCCGATCGTACCTCACGTGGCCAAGGGTTGGGAATCCACCCCTGACAAGAGGGAATGGACATTTTATCTGCGAGAAGGCATGAAGTGGTCTGATGGTCACCCTTTTTCTGCCGACGATATCCTCTACAGATGGTATAAAGAAACAGCTCCTGAATTACAAGGGGGTGTTCCGCCAGATTGGATGAAAATAGGTGGAAAGACAGGGGAAGTTATCAAAATCGATGATTACACTGTAAAATTCGTTTTTTCTCAACCCTATGGAACGTTTCTTGAACGCTTGGCTCGAGCCTGGGATTTTTGTTCACCTCGACATTACCTGGAAAAATACCACCCGGAACTCGGCGATGATATGCTTATTGAGGCCACCCAGGCGAAAAGCAGGATACCTTCGCGTAGTAGCCTATACGCTTTATTGAAACAGTGGTACAATCCCGAACATCCGCGGCTTTGGCCCTGGGTTTATCACACTTTTAAAGCCAATCCACCTCAGATTTTTATACGCAATCCCTACTACTGGGCAGTCGATACCGAAGGCAATCAGCTCCCTTATGTGGACCAATTACATATCGAAGTAAAAAACTATAAGCTGTTACCTATAGCAGCGGCCAGCGGGGCCATCACCTTTACAATTTTTGTTATGGATTTCTATTACACCCTGCTCATGTCACAACGCGAAACAAACGATTACGAAGTCTATCACTGGTTTCCAGCTACACGATCACGCTACCTCGTCCATCCAAATATTAATATTTTGGTAGACCCTGATAATCCGGTTACCCAAATGAAACATGATCTCCTCAATGACAAACGCTTCCGCCAGGCGCTCTCACTCGCCATCAATCGCCAGCAAATCATTGACATAGTCTACAATGGGGTGGGAGAACCGGCGCAGTTATCACCCGGGAAGGAATCCTTTTTCTACCATGAAAAACTTCATAAAAGCTTTACCGAGTATGCGCCCGCCCGAGCTAATCAACTGCTCGATGCGATAGGCCTCACCCGGCGGGATACCGAAGGCTACCGCACGTTCAAGGACGGCACACGCATGGGCTGGCATTATACTCTACCACAGGGGGAAGACGAAGGGCCGACTGAGCTCATAATCGAAAATTGGAGCCGCGTTGGCATTCGCGCCATCCGACGCCAACCGTCGCTTGCTCTTTTTCAAGTAGAAACAAACTCGCGCAAACTGGAATTTTCCATTTGGGCCTCGGAGAGCGAATTCAATCCCATCATAGGACCCGAACGTTTCCTCGCGTTAACTGCACTCCAAGCTTACGGCTATTTTAATTGGTATAATAGAGATGGACTTTCAGGCAATCCTGAAGCCACACAATTCGGCGGCCTCGAGCCATCGAAAGATCATCCCGTACGTCTATCGATGAAACTCATTGAAGAAGCTTACGGTAAAGCCACGCGTGAAGCCCAACGCGAGATTTTCAATGAAATGTTCGATATCGCTGCGGAAAATGTCTGGTCGATAAATATTGCCACCCCTCCACCGCACCCGGTCCTGGTTAAAAACGGTTTTAAAAATGTTCCGCGCAATGCATTCTATGGCGCTCGCTACAGTCCGCCGGCCCACGCAGGATTAGAAACCTACTACTTCAAAGAACCTTATAATTCGCCTGGAACCATTGCGCAGATAAAAAAAGGATTAGTAGAAATCACCCCTGCTCCTTTCGGATCCAGTCAAGACGATCTAGAATCAACCAGTTATGAGCGTTTGGCCCGGCTTATAAAATACATATTTTCAGGTATCGCGATTTGCGGAATAATTATGGTCGGGATACGGCATCCGTATGTTGGAAGACGACTACTCATCATGGGTCCAACGCTTCTTATCATCTCGGTAATCTCTTTTGTTATCATCCAGCTGCCTCCGGGGAATTACATCGAGACCAAAATTTTAGAGCTACAGCTAAAAGGCGGCCGCATAAATATCGATGAGGCCGAAAAGCTGCGCGAGATCTTTCACCTCGACAAGCCCATCGCCGAACGTTATTCCCGCTGGCTCGGTCTTAACTGGTTCACTTCCTATGAAAAAAAAGACCAGGGTTTATTGCAGGGTCACTTGGGATTGTCGATGGAGAATCAGAGCACGGTCAATGAAGTGGTAGGTGATCGCATCCTTCTCACTTTTCTCATTTCACTCGGCACTATACTCTTTACCTGGGCGGTAGCCATGCCCATCGGCATCTATTCAGCAGTTCGCCAATATTCCTTTAGCGATTATTTATTTACTTTGATAGGATTCATCGGGATGAGTGTTCCCAGTTTTCTCCTCGCCTTGATCCTGCTTTATTGGAGCGGTAAGTATCTAGGCATTAATATCTCGGGTCTATTTTCACCTGAATATGCAGTCCAACCAGAATGGACGAGGGGTAAAATAATTGACCTCTTGCAGCATATTTGGGTGCCTGTAGTGGTTTTGGGCGTCACGGGTACTGCGGGCATGATACGGATTATGCGGGCCAACTTACTTGATGAGTTGAGAAAACCCTATGTCATTACTGCTATGGCCAAGGGAGTGCGACCGTTTAAGCTGTTAATGAAATACCCGGTGCGTTTAGCGCTTAATCCTTTTATCTCTGGAATCGGGGGAATTTTTCCATCATTAGTCTCCGGGGGTGCGATCGTCGCCATGGTCCTCAGCCTACCCACGGTTGGTCCTTTAATGCTGGATGCTCTGATGAATGAAGATATGTACTTGGCCGGATCGATGCTCATGGTTCTCAGCTTGCTCGGTGTCTTAGGCACCCTGGTCAGCGACCTGTTGCTTTTATGGCTCGATCCACGAATACGAATGGAAGGAGGTAGTCGGTAATAAGGGTAGAGATTGAAGCACCGTCGCCGCAGATCTATTTGAATGGCCACTGCACATTCTTCGGCGTCGACGGCACTTGCAAATTGTCGGAGATAAAAAAAAGTCAAAAAGGGTCAGGCCTCGCATTTAAGCAAAATCATAAAAATGCTTAAATGCGAGGCCTGACCCCTTCTCTTTTCAGAGGTTCCCCGGCGAGCTTTCAGTGTCTGTTATATGGATGCCGCCACCCAGACATCAAAGGATGAGACCTATGCAGTCCTATTCGGCGATGGGGCCTTAACGATAGAAAATAGGTTTTAATAATAACTAGCGAAGACAGAAAAGATCACTATGGCATGGGATAGTGGTTAAAATTTCGCACCAAGTTCGATGAGATTTTTTACCATACCTCGAATACGCGATCGTTCACGATTGAGAAATTTCTGATGGGATCGAAAAACATTACTCCTGGGTAGAAAATTGATTATGTATTATTAAGCGCATTGAGGTCACGATCGGTAGTTGGTTTAGCAGCAAACTTTAAGACGATGATGCGGCCGCACCTCTAACAGAATTAATCAGCTTTTCTTTGAAGTCTGTGCGGAGAACGATCCGTAGACTCGGTCGATCCTCGTGCTCTTGCACTTGGGGCACCGCATTTTTTTCGTCCCGTGTTCGGTAATACTTTCCGTGATGGAGAAACGGTTTTTGCATTTCTGACATCGGTAATCATAGACTGGCATGATGCTTAACCTCCTTTTCCTATTTGGCTTTTGACACTTAAATAAATCTAACGCATCCTATCAACTCAGCAAGCAATATTAATGGAATCGGCTTCTTTCCGGTGTATGAAGAGGCATTTTAGGATACTCGCGTTTTTTCCACCTAAATAAATGGAAAAAGAAACCTATGTTTATAAACTAGCCCGAATTTTTTCTCGAATATTATACAGAGGCATTTACAGGGTAAAAATTACCGGACTCGAAAATATCCCAGAAAAAGGTGCGTTTATTCTCGCTACCAACCATGCAAGTTATTTTGACCCTCCGCTCGTTGGTTATGCATTACCTCGACCTATTTATGCTTTTGCTCGCAAAACACTCCTCCGCTATTGTATTGGAGCCTGGCTTTTTCCTCGTTTAAATACAATCCCCGTTGATCGCGACGGGCCGTCTGATATCGCCGCCATTAAGCGTGTCCTCAATATCCTCAAGGAAAGACACGGCATGCTTATTTTTCCCGAAGGAACACGCACTCCAGATGGCAATTTACAAGAGCCTAAATCAGGAATCGGACTCCTCGCCTGCCGTTCACAGGCAATCGTTGTCCCGGGTCGTATTTTCGGCAGTTACGAAGCCTTCAGCCGTAATCATAAATTCCCAAAATTTAAGGGATTGCTTTCTGTAGTTTACGGAAAACAGATGATGCCCACAGAATACGATACTGAAGGTCCCGCCAAAACACGCTATGCCGAAGCTTCACACCGGATTATGGAACGCATAAGTGAAATAAAGAACCCGCGTCTTGAAAACAACTGATATGATTGCTCATCATTTATGAGGTATCTGCAAAGTCAGAAGGAGAATCGATTTTTTAAAGTTCTGATCGAGTAAGCCCGGATGGGCTGCCAATAATGAACCGGAAAGGTTGATCTCCTTTTCATCTAAGTATCTCATAAAATCAAAAGCTGATAGGGTCAGAGTGTAGTCTTAAATATTATTATTAATTATTCATCGCATCGATAAAGCCCCACTTCTCCAACCATTTTATCCAGCGCGCGCGCCTGGCGCTACCTTCTGGATTGTCCAACCAACACGGATGGTAGTATTGCGAATTTTGCAGATCCATTGCCGGACTGATGGTTTTTGCATTTTCCACCTGTGCACGAAGATCCTCTTCTTCTTGAGCCGTCGTTGGATTGCTGTAAAAGGCGAGGGAAAAGTTCCTGCGGTCTTCATAACCACCAAAAGCCGCGTGCCATACATTCTGGTTAAAGGTAATGACATCACCCGGCTGCGAACAGAATATATAACAGGGAATATCTTCGCCACGCATGCCGGATTCTTTTAGAAACTTCGATTCGTTACCATCAGATTTACTCAACCCTATGCGAATCAGCTCATCGAACAATGGACTCTTATGCGAACCTGGGATTAGACGCAAAGATCCACGGTCACCGGTCGTGGGTTGCAGATAGACGAGATTTTTAAGCATGCGCAAATGTCGCTGCCTCGAATCCGGGTGCCAGTCGGTGTTATGTCTAAAGCTGTTGGCATTGGAACGCACGGGAACGGTATCTTCTCCTTGTAATTGTTCTGTGGGTAGGTAAATGCGCGGATCTTCCAATAAATTTGCAATATAAGGTGTCTCCGGATTCAGGTTAGACCAATTAGGCCATTTACGGGAACGAAGATCTTTCTTTTGATCAAAATCACCTTTTATCGTGGCGAGATGCTTATCGAACTCCTCGTTGAGCCTGTCAATTTCCTCATTGCTAAACACATGACGACGGACAAGAAAACCGAAGGTTTCAAAATGCTGGATCTGCTGTTCTGTGAGACTGTGATGTTCCTGAATCATGATTATTACTTGTCGATTATTTAATTATTCTGAGATTTACCATATGAATATTAATATGGCAAATCTCAACTAAAACCATTATCACCCGGGAACTCTCTCACTTAAACTGGTACGAAAAACAGATGAATTCAAAAGGGGTCGATGAATTCAAAAGGATGAATTCAAAAGGGGTCAGACTGCGAAAACATATATTGATAAGGATTGATAAAAGACCCTGTGAGGTCTGAATAGGAGTGAGTATAATTCGGTAAGTCACAATGTCAGTGTCTTTCGGTGGAATCAGAAGAGCAGATGTAATGACTACAGAGCCTTAAATAAAAAATAAGAATACGCAGTCTGACACTTTATTATATTTCTTTATTATATTTCCTATAAATGAACGTTCTGTCAGCCCTAACAATCAAATTGAGTTCGCCCGTAAGAAGCGCAGGCAGAAGAAGAAACAAATCGTGACGATGAGTGATAAATTGTTTTTGGTATGGAATGGATGGGCGTTGTTATTCACTGCGCTCATTGCGCTGTGGCAAATCCTGCATTATATAGTGACTAAAAAATTTACGCGTAACCGTGGGATAAGGAACACACTAGTATTCATACCTCTGCTTTCTATTCCATTATCGATATGGTTGTCAGGATGGATCGCAGGTATATTAGCGTTTCCAATTGGAGTGCTCCTAGGACTTTCAATTACTAGCCTAAGAATATCAATTAGCAGAATACTAAATCCACCACCTGAATGAGCCAACGGAATTCTTTCCCTGCAAAAACACCTTGATATTACGAAATTGGATACAGCAAAGCAGCAATTAGAAACCGCTGTAACTCTTTACTTTAATTCTGAAGATCCAGGAGGGGTAAAAGGGGTCATATCAATTGTGGATATCGGATTTCAGATTGCGGATTGAAAAAACGGAAGAGGATTCAAACCTATTACTTTCACAAAATCCATTTTGCAAAAAAGATCGACATGACCCCTTTCTGAATTCCTTCTCTTACTCTTCGCCATTCCATGTAGTGCAGCTCGATAAAAAAATCTTTCAATCAACTAATTCATCCTATACACTTGTTTTTTTACACTCTAATCAGAACTATAAAAATGCCCGTTATAAGAACCAGCGAAAGTTCACTTAAACGCACCAACCGACCGGAAGGATGTGATAAAACAGCAGCCGGTGTATTTCGCGTTTCAACATCAGACGGTAAATTTGATTGTCACTATCACGACTGCGACGAGTACTGGCTTATCTTCAAGGGTAAGGCAAAAATCATCAGTGAGGGAAAAGAATATTACGTGAAATCCGGTGACATCGTTTTTACCAGGACGGGAGATGAACACGACGTCCTGGAAATATATGAAGATCTGGAAGCTTTTTATTTTGAAGACACAACTCCCGAAGGAGGAAGAGTTGGACACTTGCACAAAAGCGATGAGAAAGCTCAAGGACACCCCGTTACCGCGAAGCCTCTTCCCGCTGATTTTCCTGCGTAATATTTATTTTTTACGCATATTCATAGTTCGGTCATGATGGGTAAGCCACTGCGTTATATTATTGTAGGAATTGGCAGCATGGGCACGTCTTGGTGTAAATTAACGCTGCCTCGTCTTGCTGAATTAGGGAAAGCAATACCCGCAGCCGCTGTCGATATCGACGTCAACCGTCTTCAAAATGCAAAAGACTATTTGGGGCTGTCGACAGACCTTTGTTTTACCGATATTAATACCGCATTCGACAAGGTAAAAGCAGACTTCGCGATTATTGTCACCCAACCTAATTTTCATGAGGCGGTTGTCGATGCGGCACTCGCCCACGATATGGACATCCTCTCGGAAAAACCGATCGCAGATAAGATGGAAACCTGTTGTCGTATTTATAAGAAAGTCACATCCGCCGGAAAAAAAATGGCGGTGACCATGACCCACCGATTCGATCAGGATAAACAATCATTAGAAGCCGCTGTGCAAAGCGGCGAATATGGGCACCTGGATTATGTCGTGGGGCGTTTCACCATGGCCCTGAGAAAATTTGGCGCTTGGGGTGCATTTCGTCATGAAATGCCCGACCCACTTCTCATCGAAGGCACCGTGCACCATTTTGATATCTTTCGCGGTTTGGCAAGATCAGACTGTGAGACCGTTTACACGGTTAGCTGGAATCCCACATGGGGTGAATACGGTGGCGATAGCCAGGCTCTCATCACAATGAAAATGACTAATGGCGTGAAATGTTTCTGGGAGGGAGCGAAATGCAATGCCACTACCTTGAATGGGTGGGCTAAAGATTATATACGCGCTGAATGCGAAAGCGGCACGCTTGAACTTGATGCCCGGAGATTGCGGCTGCTCAATTCACGTATTGAGGGGGAGATTACAGGGACTGAGTTACCCATGATCAATGGTGAAGTCTGGCGAAACGAGTGGCTTGCGGAGATGTTTTGCGATTGGCTGTCAGGAGAAAGAGAAGAGCATCCCACTCGATTGGAAGACAATATACAATGCGCCGCACTACTCTACGCAGCTGTTGAATCCGCGCATACCGGACAGCCGATAAATGTTCAGCATTTCCTGCAACAATATATGAATGATTAAGCGCATCACCTTTGTTAATACCTCAATCCCCTTATGATGCTGACCGCAGTTGTCCTGATCACGGTCTCGGCTTTCTTGCATGCAGGATGGAATACAATCAGCAAACGAGCGCATCCCATAACGGCTTTTTTTTATTGTCCTTGTAATTGGGACCTGCCTTTTTTCTCCGATTCTTATCATTAGATAGAGGGTTTTAAAACTGGACAGTATTTACTTCCAAATGCACCGTCATCCCAGATCCAATGAAACGTCTAACTATAATTTTATTATCTTTAGTCGGTGCTCTATTTATTGCGGGTTGCAGTGAAAGTGAAACCCCAAAACCGGAAACTATCCGTTGGGAAGAACTTCCTGAGCTCCCTTATACCCTTGGACTGGGTGGTGCGTTTGCCGGAGTCAGCAACGGCGCATTGATCGTCGCCGGTGGCGCAAATTTCCCCGACAAACCCGAGTGGGAAGGGGGAAAAAAAGTCTGGTATGACGCTATTTATATTTTAACTCCTGAAAATAAGCACAAGGAGTGGTTGACCGGATTCAAACTTAATCAACCCCTCGCTTACGGCGCCTCGGTAAACACGGGAGAAAGCCTGATCCTTATCGGTGGCAGTGACGCTGAGCTTAATTACGATGTGGTCACTCAACTCACATGGATTCCAGAAACCCAGAAGATTGAGCAAGAATATCTGCCTTCTCTGCCGCAAGCGATATCCCATACCGATGCAGCGATAATAGGGAATACCTTGTATGTTGCCGGGGGCCAGGTCGGTGAAGAAAGTGAAGGCTTAACTAATGTATTCTGGGCTCTTAACTTGAGTGACAAGGATGCAGTGTGGGAAGTATTAATGCCATGGGATGGTCCTGCCCGTAGAAAATCGATCGTCGCTGTCCAAAATATGGGTGATAGAATTTATTTATACATTTTAGGAGGTGAGGATCTTATTCATGACGGGGAGGGAAAGCTAATTTTTATTCCTTTGACCGATGGCTATCGTTACTCGTTAAGGTTTAAGCAATGGGAGCGTATTGCCGATGCACCGCACGCGATAACCGCTGCCCCGGGGAAGGCCTACGGCCAATCGCACATCCTGGTATTTGGTGGAGCTACCGGCGAGCACTCAGGCAAAGACCTGCGAGATAATCATCCTGGGTTTTCTCCCGATCTACTCGTCTATCACACCATCACTGATAACTGGTTAAAGAGTGGTGAAATTCCATTAAGTGTAGTCACTGCGAAGGCGGTGTCCTGGGGAGGTGGGATCGCGCTTACAAGTGGTCAGATTCGACCAAGCAGAAGAACCCCCAAGGTCCAGCTGATGGTGCATGACACTGGCGCTCGCGCGACCTTTGGCTTTATCAATTACACCTTTGTTATTTTATACATGACCGGCCTGGTATACATGGGCCTGTATTTTTCAAAACGAGAGAAGGGAACAGATGATTACTTCCTCGCCGGTCGACGTGTTCCGTGGTGGGCCTCAGGGCTTAGCGTCTTAGGGACAGGGCTTAGCGCGCTCACTTATATTTCCCTGCCTGCTTTAGTTTATGGCACAGACTGGTTTCCTTACCCCGGGGAGGTAGCGCTTATTCTCGTCCCTATTATTACGATCTACTTTTATCTGCCTTTCTTCAGAAGGCTCAAGATCGTTTCCGCTTTTGAATACCTTGAAAAACGTTTTAACCTCCCGGTCCGCTTATACGGCAGCGCACAGTTTATTATCTTTCAATTGGTCCGAATCAGTATCGTGATGTATTTACCCGCTATCGTTCTCTCCACGATCACCGGTATAAACATTTATATGTGCATCCTTTCGATGGGACTGCTGAGTACCTTTTATACCGTACTTGGTGGTATTGAAGCGGTGGTTTGGACTGATGTATTTCAAGTTATTATATTCTTTGGCGGGATCATCATGGCCCTCGTTATTATTCCCTTTCATATCGATGGCGGGGTAGTGGAGATGTTCAAAACCGGGATGGCTGATGATAAATTCCGTATTCTTTATCTGGAATGGGATATAACCGCGACAACCTTTTGGGTAGTCGTTGTTGGTGGTGGGTTTGGCACCTTAATTCAGTATACCGCGGATCAGTCGATGATCCAAAGATATCTCACAACAAAGACTGAAAAAGACGCCGCTAAAGGATTATGGTTAAACATAGCGATGATTATCCCTACCGGATTATTATTTTACTTCATGGGAACAGCATTATACGTCTATTACAAATTCCACCCTTCAAGCCTTAACATGGGCATGCAGAATGATGCCATCTTACCTTTATTTATTTCGCAGAAAATACCCGTGGGTCTTGCCGGTTTTGTCATTGCCGCTATTTTTTCCGCTGCAATGTCCAGCTTGGACAGCGGAATGAACTCGATGGCCACAGCCTTTGTCACCGATTTTTACCGACGTTTTAAACCTGAAGCCTCAGAGCACAGCTGTTTAAAACTCGCAAGATGGGCCACTCTGATTATAGGGATATCTGCTACCGCGGTTGCCTTAATCATGGTTACCTTTGATATCAAGTCTGCTGCTCTTTTTTTTACATCTGTGCTAGGGTTATTCAGCAGTGGTCTGGGGGGCTATTTGCCCTCGGTATCTTTACCCGAAGGGCCAATGGGATTGGCGCTTTTACAGGAGCAATCGCGAGCGCGAGCGCTCTCTACTTTATAAAATTCTATACCCCGATAAATTTTTATCTCTATGCTTTTATTGGATTCGTTATCTGTTTCATCGTAGGATATATGGCGAGTCTTATTATCCCGGAGAAGGAGAAATCCATGGAGGGACTCACCCTCTATACTTCACTTCCTAGAGAAGATTAATCGATTGCAGATTGCGGATGTCCATCCTTCGCGCGAGGCTTCAGCCGCCGCCAAGGCTATGGCTTGACAAGATGGACGGCAGGCGGACTTTGCCCTCGGTACGGATATCGGATATCGCATTGGGATGGAAGTTATCAGCAGAGTACAGCGGCATCTTCCATTTCTGGGTATGTCGGTCACATGTTGACATTCCCCTGGATTGCTTCGTCACACGCGGTGCGTGATCCTCGCAATGACAAAAGAGTGGAACGCGCTGCCTGTCTGTCGTCCATAGCTGAAAGCGATGGATGAACGGCCATAGCCTAACAATACACAGCGACGTCTGTTCCCTAGCGCGATGGAGAAATGTCCGTAAGTAAAGAAGCGTGCTAGGGAACCAGCCGTCGCTAAAGCTATGGCGGTCAGGCAGCCTGCTCCACCTTAACACTTAAAACTTAACACCTAACACTGATCGTTAGATCATTCTATCGTCAACTCTTCAACTGCGACTGTAATCGCATCGCCGTCCTCGTTGGCGAAGGTGGCGACAACGCTCTGTGTCGGCTGAGGAGTGTTGTCGGACTTGAAGTTGTTCTGCGTTATCAGTGTCTCAAATCCGGTCGTTGTCGATCCACTCTCCGCGACTACGACTGCGGCGCCATTCGTCTGCGCCAGGTCTCCACCGGTAATTCTCAACCCGGGGTTTCCGGCTGCTACGGTGAAGGAGCCTTCACCAAACAAGAGGTGCGGCACTGCATCGCCACTGGCATCGATGTCGCCTACTGTTAAGCGTACTGCGATCGGCACTCCGCGCGCATCGACGCCTACTCTACCTGTGCTTCCACTGAAGACGGTGTTCGATAACTGCACCCCTCCCATTCCTGTGGAATTAACGACTTCCACGAGGGCCACGTCCGCTTGTGCGTCATAGACCTGTCCCTCGGGGAAGAGGGCCTGGTTAAACGCGTTGATCTTACCCACGGTGAAGATACTGAAGAAGGTATTGGCGTCCGCTCCGTCGATAACCACGCTCGGCTTGCCCGTCACGTACTCTACGGTCTGGTTGTAGCGTGGAGGGATGGCCGGGGGTAAGAAGGTAGCCGGATCCAGGGTGACGGTAAAGGTCCCATTACCTGAAAATTCTACCTGCACAATATCCTCGGTTTCGTCCATGAAGGAGACGCGGGTGATCTGTCCTGGTTTGGCCTGGAGTTGGACAGACTCTCCAGTGAGTAAAATCTGGTCGAAGACGTTACCGTTGGCGTGCTGAATATTTTCACCGGCGATATCGCCAGAGCCGTCGAGGACGAGGGGAACAGAAGGTGCCGCTACGGTGATGACCGCGGTATCGCTGTCAGCACTGCCACCGGCGTTAGTTATTTGTGCCCAGTAGTTCGTGCTCGTGGTGAGAGCGCCGGAAGTTAAGGTGCTGCCGGTGGCACCGGAGATGGGGTTGGCGGTGTCACCGCTGTTGCCGGTATACCATTGATAAATAAGATCGTCACCGCTGGCCGCGACGGATAAAACAACAGCCGTGCCGGACTGCACCTCCTGGCTCGCGGGCTGAGTGGTGATGGATGGACCTGTTGCGGGGGGCGGTTCGCCGCCGCCGTCGAAACCGGGGATTCCAATAGGGGAAAATCCGAAGTCGTCGATAGCCGTTACACTGAACAATGGATTTACATCTTTATCATCGATTAAAAGAATCTTAGCAATGCCACCCACTGCTCCCAATTCACTGGCATTAAATGTATAATGCGGAACTCCTGATCCCTGCAGGATATTCGACTGCATTTCTACTTCCCTGGCGATTAAATTATCTTCAGTATCATATACCTCAATAGTACCATCGGATTCGCCGGCACTGCTAGCTGCTGAAGTGATGGTTCCGGCAAAAAATTGCACCCGGGCGGCCGGTGTTTCAAAAGTGATCGTTCCGGTTTTGCCATTCTGGACTCTCCAGTGACTAGGAAGTGAGCGGATTTTTTCGATCTCGTAAAAATCCTGTTCCGAGGATATATCTGCGCCTGATAAGGTGGCGGAATAAGGCGATGTTCCAACGGTAATATCATCACTAGTGGTTGTGAATTCTGAAAAGAAAGTAAATACCGTGTTGTTCCTCGGCCCATCAATGAGGGTGTAACCCACATCGTCGATGACTAATTTACCCGTTACATTCAGGAATTTAATTTCATTCATACCGTCAATGTAATTGAGATCTGATTCGTCGAGGTAATTGCCACTGAAGGCTACTATTCTTTGCAGCGGAGGATTGGAATCAGAATTGATGCTGGTTGGAAAACCCGAAAAAACACCCTGCTGAGTTAATGCAAATTCTATTTGACCTAAAGAAGTTGCATTAATTTCTCGAACCTCGATCTTGCCCGCGCCCGTATTTTCAGCCACGTAGAATTCGATTTCAGCAATCCCTTTGCTAGTGAAGATCTTTCCCTCCTGGCCGGGTCCCAGGGTTAATGCTTTCGTTCCCGAGTGCAACAGACTTGGGTCCTCCAACGTTTCTACCGTAAACCCGATAAATTGGATAGCATTGGGCGGATCACCGAGTAAAAAGTCACCCGATCCTTCGGCATCTTCAAAATCTAAAAATACTACCTGATCCTGCGGAAGCGCTCGGAGAAGAAGAGGAAAAGCCAGTGAAATTAGCGATACGAGAACAATATTTTTTAAACACATTTTGACCCCCATAATTTAATTTATGCCCTAAATCCTAGTTTATTCGACAGCTGTTTTTTGATAACGTAACGGTAAAAGATCTCGGTTTCAACAGATAAATGTGCTTTCGTTATATTTAATCAGTGATTGAAATCAAAAGGGGTCATGTCGATCATTTTGCAATTGATGAGGCGGTATGTCGTAATTTAGCAATTTACAGTGATCACATCACTGTCGTTCTCCACCTCCCCCGCTTTCGACCTTCGACTTTAGACTAATTTAAAAAAAGCGTCAGCGCTCCCCCCTTCTCCTTCATCTGTGTTGGCTACTTCTTTGCAATTCGAAATCCGATATGATCGCGTCGGCGCTGTGGATAACTCGAACTGCGCGCTGCACAACGTATATAACTTTCACTCGGACTGTAAAACGAGCCCCCACGCAATACCCGGTGCGCGCGCGACGTTAAATCCTCGCGCCCATCATCGTTGCAGTACGGATAATCCGCTAACACACTGCTCGTCCACTCCCACACATTCCCTGCCATGTCGTATACGCCGTACGGACTTGCGCCACCGGGAAATTGATCGACAGGTGTTGTTGAATTTGTTTTTACGTCCCGTGCATAATTTGCGCATCGTTCTTTCGGTATTTCGTCGCCCCATGGATAAACACGCGCGTTTCCCAAACCTGGACCTCGTGCTGCCATTTCCCACTCCGCTTCGGTTGACAAACGTACATTTGCCCATTCACAAAAATCCTGAGCGCTGCCCCAGGATACATTCGTCACGGGATGATTTTCGTTTCCATGTGGAATGTCGCCTTCGATCCAATGAGCAGGGACTAAATGATTGGTAGCGCGCACAAAGAGTTCATATTCCGCGTTGGTGACCGGTGTCTGAGCAATACTAAATTCCTCTAACGAAATCTCGTGGTACGGGCATTCATTGGGTAATGCCAGGTCGTGAAAGACACGCAGATCGTTGCCCATCTGAAATTCGCCCGATGGAATTTCGACCCACTTAAAAGTTAAGCGCGTGGTTCTCGAAGGACTCGTGCGAGCAACGCGAAAACCGAGATATACTCCTCTCGTACCAGGCACAAAAGAGTTCCGATCAGCAGCACGAATATTGCGTGCGTCATGCGTGTAGGATCCGCCACGTACAATTCGTGATTCACCCACTGCTGGATTTTCTCGACCGTCATTCTTATTGTATGGATACGCGCGGGAAAGGCTACTTGTCCATTCCCAGACATTGCCGGCCATGTCCAAAGCACCATACGGACTGGCGCTCTGGAGAAATGCGTGTACCGGGCTGGTTGTAAAGATATGTTTGGCAAAATTGCAGCGGTGAGCATCGGGTGGATGATTGCCCCAGGGCCAGAGCCGCGCATCGTCGCTGCGCGCAGCCTTCTCCCATTCGGCTTCAGTTGGCAGTCGCACACCCGCCCACTGACAAAATGCCAGGGCATCGTGCCAGTCAACATAGGTGACCGGATGATCGGATAGGCCCTCAGGGATTTTTCCATTCAGCCAATGCCCAGGCGTTTGATAACCGGATTTTCTGACGAATTCTGCGTATTGAGCATTCGTTACGTGCGTACGTGCGAGCTGAAATTCATCGACATGCACCCGATGTCTCGGGATTTCGTTCTCGTAAGGTACGACATCGCCCGCTGGATCACTACCCATCAAAAATTTACCTGCCGGTATTTTAATCCAGATTGGAGTATACATGCGTTAGGTCTCCTGTGAACGATTCACATTCCTCATACAGAATGCGTTTATCATCGATATGTTTAGGGGTATAAAAATGGTAAGGGAAAAGGGGGGCTTATTCGTAACTCTATTAGACATGCGCTAGTTTTTTTCTTAAAGGATATTTAGATGTTTTATACTTACTATCTACTTCGGTGAATTCTATATGGCAGTTGAGTAAATGTAAAATTGTTAGCATTTGCTGCACTGATTTATTGTAATTAGTTTGATCAAGTAACCGAGTGATTTGAGCAGGTGATGTTCCTAGAGTTTCTGCTATCTGCCTTAAACTTATGTCGCTACTTTTCACATTCTCCTGAAGAAGTAGTGTTAATCGATAGATCAACATTTCAGTTAAATATACAGGGTCTTTATTGTAATCTAAT
Organism: Opitutales bacterium; assembly: GCA_963692525.1. Lineage (GTDB taxonomy): Bacteria > Verrucomicrobiota > Verrucomicrobiia > Opitutales > PNEW01 > PNEW01. The sequence goes on along the minus strand of OY829953.1, from coordinate 2,002,903 downwards.
ACTTGATCAATATGAACACTGTCTTCTTCACCCGAACTTAAAACATAAGTAAATGCTTCATTCGCTAGTTCTTTATCAACATATACACTATTGATTTTATTAGCGCTAGTTGGTTTCAATCTAAGTTTAACATATGGGTAAATATATTCTTGCTTGCTAGTTATAATCTCAAAGTGTTTTTTCCGATTATTTAAATTTACCTTTTTAATTTTCATAGTTTACCTTCTATTTGAAGCTCCTGAATTATCTCGATTAATTTCTTACTTGATTTACCTTTCATTACTTTTTCGTTTTCCAAATCCCACTTTAAAACTAATTTGCTATCTTTATAGACATGGACGTGTTTGGGGGTATGGTCGCCTGCCCAAGATAGAAATATTAAATTTCCCCGTCTTGTTTTACTCATACATAAGTGTTATCATATGTGATAACACTTAAAATACAAGCTGAATTTCCAATTTCTTTTCGCAAGTCAAAAAGGGTCAAACGTAGAATTTAAATGTCAAGAAACTCAAAAGAAGTCAGGCTGTGTATTAGATTCTTCTCTGCTTTCGACTTTAGACTAATTTAAAACACGCGCGTCAGCGCTCTATCACTGTTCACTGTTCACTGTTTACTAATCCCTCTCCTGCTTTCGACTTTCGACCTTCGACTTTAGACTAATATAAAGCGCGCGTCAGCGCTCTTTATATTCTACATTTGACCCCTTGTCATATTCCGGTCTTGATCAAGGAGTAATCCGTCCTCATGAAATTACAGAGAATTCTCTATTTGAACGCCGTATCGAGGAGCCTGAGAGCCCCCGTCGTTGGATTTGCCGTCCACGAACCTGTTGAGTCTGATGCCCCACAGATCGAAGCCGGCGTAGAGATGCCATACGAGACAGTGCACGGTGCCATCCTGGACGGCTGGCGGGTAGTCAGCTTCCCGGCCCAGCGATCGGACGTCGATCCAGAAGCGGTCGGCGTGTTCGGCTACGAGTTTATTCTGGATCAGTTAGTGGATGTCGATGAATAGATACAATAACTCGAATCTATTAAATGATGACGAGGTCACATCGTTCATCATTAGCGGGTATCACATCGTCGAGCCAGACCTGCCTCAGGGTTACAACGACGAGATCTGTGACAGCCTCCGAAAGATGCCCGAAAACCCAGGTGAGCGTATCGTCGAGGCATTGCCAAAAATCTCGGTAGTCCTGGAGCACCCCTCGGTCGTCGGTGCATTAACCAGCCTGCTCGGTCCGGGCATCGTCAAGGATCCGGGTGGACACATTCACATGAACCCTCCCAAAACACGCGCCCAGCCCTGGCACCAGGACGAGCGTTTCGGGAGGGGTCACCAGGACAGGGATATCGATCACATCAAACACGTGATGCTGATGTACTACCCACAGGACGTAACTGAAGACATGGGGCCCACGGTGTTGCTGCCGGGCAGTCAGAGGCGCGTTGCTGCGCCTGAAACTATGGTCACGCTTGTGAATTTAAAAGGCCAGGTGTTTTCGACTGTCAGCGCCGGTACTGTCCTCCTGACTCATTACGACATCTGGCATGCGGGCACGGGTAACCGAAGCGACCGGGTGCGCTACATGTTCAAGTTCCTGTTCTCGAGGAGCCAGGAAAATACTGAACCGTCCTGGGATCACGACGCCGGGAATATTCCTGAGGTACGGTTACGGTTAGATAACGAACACCCGTCGACACTTTCTAGAAATGAGTACGGGACCGACCATGATCTCCGGGTAAAAACCTGGAACCACATCGCAGGCAATGCCGCCATGCCGCTCCGGTCTGAGGGACACCTTGGAGGTCCCTGGCCAGAATCCGGAGGCGCTACAACCGCTTCCCGCAACAAGCGCTTTAATCCAGCATCGTGACTTTCGATTGCAGATGTCGGAATGCGGATCCGCCTTCGCCAAGGCTATGGCGTGACAAGTTGCGGATTGATCCTGACGGAGGAGTGTCAGGGTGGAAGATGTCGAGCTACGCTCTCGGTACACGGTTCAGGGAAAGATAGTAAAAACCGTTTGGAATTATACGCAACTCTCCCACTGTTCACTTTTCACTTCTCATTCCCCCTCCGACACCCGACACCTGACACCATTGGCAAGCTGAGCGCAGTCGAATGGAACCTTTAAACCTACCATTCCTACCTGATATCCGACGTTTGATATCCGATATTCGATTTTTGAAGTGTTTAAATTACATCGCATATCGGATATCGAAAATCGAAAATCTTTCTTCATGAACCCTGCATGCCCTGAGCGTAGTCGAAGGGAAACCCTTCCGCTTCAGTGTTTGGCGTTTACTTTTTGACTTTTTGACTTTTTGACTTTTTGACTTTTTAATTCACGCCAGCGATTAAAATGGATATCAATGAATTACAATCCAATGTAAGGCGCCTGGAACGTGAGCTGCAGGAGACTCGCGATCTCCTGGCATTGACCATCGACCCCGTGGCCGTCACTGCAGACCTCGCCCGCACGCGAGCCTATGCATTCGATTCCGCAAAGATGTCCGTTGAGGATGTGGTAGCGGGTTGCGCCGATTCACTCGATCGATACGGTTTCTGTGTCGTCGACCATGTGATACCACCCGACGAGGTGGACGCCATTCGCGAAGAAGTTATGGCGGCAGATGATACTGCTAAACGCAATATTCAGGGCATTAAAGACCTGTTTAATCAAGAGGGGGCGAACGCAGAGGAATTACTCAGCGGCAAGGCCGTGGCAAACAACGTGGAGTTAAGGCGAGTGCGCAAAGTCGGGTATCCTCCCAAACCTCCCGACATTATTATCTGGATGCCCCAGTACGCCCGGCATCTCGCCAACCCGGTAACTACCGCTGTGGCACGCCACGTTCTCGATGACCATCTTCGAATCGCACAGATGCATACCCGACACATTAAGAACGACGATGCATTTATCGAGAATGAGGGAGTAGACGAATTCAAGAAAATGCGAGGTTCGGAAAAGCGCGGCTGGCACACAGACTGGCCCCACGACCTTTCAGCTTACGGCAATAAAGACCCCTATCTTAATACCGGCTGCATCCGCCAGCCCTGCCCCGACGTAACCATGTGCCTGGTGATGATCTGGTATCTAACCGATGTCGATGAAAATTCGGGGGGCACATGGGTCGTGCCGGGTTCGCATAAGGACAAGCGGAATCCACGGGGTCCGAACGATGGTATTTCGGTTTCCGCGCCCATTCCCGGCGAGATGCAAGTAACCGCGCCAGCGGGGTCTGTCTATATCCAGGATTCACGTTGCTGGCACGCGACTGCCAGACACAATCCAAGTGGTCGGGAGAGGGTTGCGGTGGTGAATCGCTGGTGCCCCTGGTGGTTGTCCGTCGACGACTTCGCCCCAGGAGACAAGTTCAATGTCTACCACGTATGCCGTCCGCTTAACCACGCAGAGTATCTGGCCCTGCCCCCTGAACTGCAACCGTTGATGCGGCATCTCTGTCCCGATGAACGTGACACCTTGCAACAGCCGGTGCTCGATCGGGCCGAAGCAGCTCATGCACGCACGCTGTGGGGATTGAAACAAGAGGAGGAAAATCCAGAATCCGTGCAAAATGTCAACGCACATATCAAAGTGCCGGTGGCGCACGAATATGCGCGTCAAAATGTCAAAAGGTCAAAAAGTCAAAAAGTAGAAGAGCGCTGACGCGTATTCTCTGAACCCCTGACTCACGACACTCGTACCGAGGGCGTAGCCCCGACATCTTCCAACCCGATACCGATACTCGATACCGATATCGATACCTCTAACCTAAAACTTTACGCGGGCGTCAGCGCTCTTTCACTGTTTACTGTTCACTGTTTACTGTTCACTGATTTCCCCCCGACACCTGACACCTGAACCCTACCATTCTTACCTGATATCCGACGTTTGATATCCGATATCCGATTTCTGATGTGTTTAAATTACATCGTATATCAAATATCGGATATCGAAAATCGTATATCTCTTTCCCCTCCCCCGCCTTCGCCTTTCGACCTTCGACTTTAGACTAATTTAAAACACGCGCGTCAGCGCTCCCCACTGTTCACTGATTACCCCCTGACACTCGTACCGAGGGCGTAACCCGACATCTTCCAACCCGACACCGATACCCGATACTCGATACCGATACTCGATACCTTTAACCTAAAACTTTACACGCGTATCAGTGCTCTTTCACTGTTCACCGTTTACTGTTCACTGAATTCTCCCCGCCTTCGACTTTCGACCTTCGACTTTAGACTAATTACCTAGCATCATCCGCATATCATAATTGAGAACTTTCGTTTCAAATTCACAAACATGCACAAAGCCAAACTTTTCATAGAACGCAATTGCTCTTTTATTAGTCGCTTGAGTTCCTCCCATTAATACTAAACTTTTTGCGCCAAGATCTTTCGCGGCTTTGATGAGACCTGGCATTGCTAATGATGCTAATCCAGTATTTTGATAGTCATCTGCAATAGAAGGTGCAAACAGCGGATTTTTGCCATCTGAAAGATCAATTCCCTGTTCTCTATAGCGACTAAGTAATCCTTCTGACATTCGAAATTCCAAAATGAAATACCCAACGAAACGTGTATTATCCACAAGAGTGAGAACAAATCTCTTAGCACTGTCTTGCTTTCTTGTGCAAAGTTCTACGGCAATTTCTTTTGTGAACGGATGAGGGCCATACCTTTTTCGTGTTTCAGCTGATAAAGATTCGAAATAATGACCCAGTGGTTCTGAATCACATGCAGATATCTCGCGCAAAATAAACTCCTGGCCACTCTTTGATTTCAACCTCATCCTTCAATAATCCTCTTTCAGGAGAGTAAGGGGTCAAACGTAGAATTTAAATGTCATAGTTCGAATACTAAATTACAAATCAGAAAGGGATGAATAAAACCTGGCTTAATAAGATCCATAGAATGTCTGCCACTCTATTAATATTTAAATTCTACGTTTGACCCCTTATTTCCCTGTTCTGCTAGTGAATTGCATCGAGTAGAGGTCGGCATCTTTCATCACGAACTGTAACCGGACGGGCTTGCCGGCCAGGGGATTCACATCCGAGCCTTTCTTCCAGTTTACGGTGTGGTCTATCCGGTCTCCGATCATTTCCAAGCAGTCCGCAAGTGCAAATCCTTCGATTGGTTTGCCGTCGGGAGTCTGAATCTCGACGAATAGGCCACCCACAGCGGAAGTGGCGTAGTTGAGCGACAACTTCGCGCCGGTGAAGGTGAACGGTTTGGTGATAAACTCGCCACCGTTGTAAGGAGCTTGCACGGAGACAAAGCCGTCCGGTCGGATCACATAGCGCTGGACGTGATTCGAGGGATAGCCGGAGTGGTGCTTCACGTAGAGGGACAATTCTCGTTCGCCCGTCTGCACGATGCCGCGCGCCGCGTAATTTGCTCGTGACGTCCAGTTTTGCAGGTCTGCTCCCGGCCGAACAAAGGCCTCCATGAATGTGCGCTGGAAATTGTCTCCACCGCGTGCTGATGCAAGCAGGATGTCCGTACAATCATCGACGTAGTTCCATTTCGTGGGTGTGCCGATCCTTTTGGCTTCCTCGTCCGTCAATACACGACGCCCGGGCAGGTAACGCGTAGGAAGTCCCAGATAGATGTGCGGAGCTCGGACGTAGGGGTCGAACTGGTTCGTGTAGAGGTGTTCGCGGATCTTGCCGCCAAGCTCCAGGTCGATTGGTTCCGACCAGTGGACGAAGTCCATCGACGTCGTACGCGCAATCCAACGAATTTCGTCCCGGAAGACCCGGAAATAGCAAACGTACTGTTTTTCGCTGACGGACCAGAATGCGTTGTTCTGGGAATCAAACGCGCCTTTGGTGATTACAGGGTCCGCCTGGAGTTGCTTCCAGTGCAGACCGTCGGCCGATACAAAAGCCAACAGTCCCGGCTCGCCGGTCCCACCCAGCGCTTTATACCGTTCTTCGGCCGGGCAATTCGGATTGGTGTCGATGAACGGTGCGAGGTTGTGGCAGCCGCGATTACGCGCCAGCACCACGTTGTTGTCTTTCGTACCGCGGACCTCGTATATGCCCAGTTTGGGCCGCGTCCAGTGAATACCGTCTTTGCTTTCCGCGACACAGATGACTTCCGTATCGAGATCGTGTTTGGCTTCGGGCATCCCCCGATAATAGAACCGGTACGTCTCGCCGTCTTTGAGCACGGTCTCGTACCCGCTGTAGAGTCCCTCCCAGGGCTGATCAAACTCGAAGACGATTTCGCGCGGTTGCGGACGATGCAACACGAGGCGTACACCGTTGAGCGATCCGATCAAATGATGATCAATAAACAGTTCCCGCCGCGAGTCAATGTCGATGGGATCGGTGGCGGGTAGCGGCATTGCGAAAACGGTCAGTAGCAGGACGACTGACGCGATGGTTTTGGATTTCATGGGGCGCGGGAAAGGGGTCAAACATTGAAATTAAATGTCATCGCTTCTTTTTTATTATTTATAATATACACTATGGAAAAGCTGCCACCGCATCATAATTCTAAACTCCTAATTCATAATTGGATTCACCGTTCACTGCGAATGGCGGCTAATGTTTTCTTCTCATTGGCGAGATACTCGTCGCCCATTTCTGACAGTTCTTCCGCAATCGTGTTAGGTATTGTCGTTACTCCGTTAAGATCGCCATGAAGCAGATCACTCGGATTGACGGTGATACCTCCCACACTTACGGGAACGTTGAATTGAATGAGATGGCAGTAGGCATGTGCGCAAATGGTGCCGCTTGTAAAGACGGGGAAGTCGATCGATCGGACCTGGTTGAGATCCCGTCCCGCACCACTGGTGATAAGACCGACCGCACCATAAACTTTGCATTTCGTGCACATAATTTCGCCAAAGGTTGCGGCAACGGTAGGATTATCTAAATCCTGAACGACGATGACGGGTGGCCCCGTTGTTTTTATCATTTGTTCGATTTCAACTGCCAGCTCTTTGAGTGTCATTGCGGTATTATCGGGAGGTGGGGCCGAAGATCGATAGGTCGCGGTCAGGGCAAAACCGACCATCGGTGGCATTTCGGGATAACACGCTTTAATGCGCTCATCCATGTAACCCGTGTTACGGGGACGCAGTTCAAAGTGTTCAACTAGATTACAGATCGTTGGCGTATCAATAGTACGCAATTTATTCAGTACTTCCTGCTTAATTTTTGTCATTTTTATATTTCCTCTCTCTCGTTATTGCACTTAAACGTTTTCAAATTTTTGCTTCCAATCGAGTGCTGATTGGGTGACGTGATCAGGATGATTACGGCTACGAGCGACAAAGCCCGGTACGTCGTCACGACCGGTCGGTTTTCCCAGGGCGCTGTACCGGGTATCAACGCTCCAGCGGACGGTGTCCGAGATGTTGGGCAGCGATCGATGAAGGACGCGTTCAGTGGTCATAAGCACATCGCCCACATTCATCTCGCCCGTCACAATCTCCCCGTCTGGAAGATCACGGTCCTCAATGCCGACGAGTATCTTGCCTTCAGGCACCGGTAGCTGCAGATTATGGGGCAACAGCGGCAGCGCGTGGGTCCCGCGCATCATCTGCATACAGCCATTTTCAGCCCGCGCGTCGACAAGAGGAATCCAGAAATTCAAGACCAGGGTATCCCCGACTTCTTCCGCGTTCAAGAAGGCCAGATCCTGATGCCAGGGAATGACAGTCTCTGCCTGATTGGGAAGTTTCGTGCGAATATTGTATTGCGGGTGGGCAAATATCTCGGGACCGATTACCGATTCGACAACATCGAGGAGCGATCGCCATGTTCTCAAGGTAAACATGCCATTCGATCGCGGTTTTTGAATCTCATCGTAGATACTCGCCTCACCAAAATAATGCTTCCATACCCAGTTGCGCTCCGAACAAGCCTTGCAAATCAAACCGAGACGAATCTCAAACGGCGCATCGTCGAAGGTATCTGCCGGATCGAGCACACCTTTTTCGACGGCGGCCTTTGCCGCCACATCAACTTTCAGTATTAATTCATCGATAAATGGCTGAATTGCCGCGCGCGGCAACACGTCCCGAACGATGAAAAACCCATCATTCAGAAATTTACTGACTTCTTCACTCGTCAGCACAGGTGTCTCAGTTTCACTCACGCGATTTCAACGCTATTCGATGGATTATGGATGTCAAGAGAGGCTATCGATTGCGGAATGCGGATCCGCCGTCGCCAAGGCTATGGCGTGACAAGTTGTGGATTGAGGAGAAAGAGAAGAGTAGCCACAAGATGCACAAGATAGAGAGCTAAGATAAGGTGGAACGCGGTGCCTGACCGCCATAGCCTTGGCGAAGGTTGTTCCCTACCGCGTTTATTATAATTAATAAAAAAGAAGCGCGCTGAGACAGCCCGCTCCACCACTCAACATAAAACCTAACACCTAAAACTTAACACGCGTGCTAGCGCTTATCACCAGACACCTATTCAATTACAAAAAGATCGACATGATCCCTTATTGATTTCTCTGTAATGATCAGATGATAGAATTGCGCCTCAGTCAGGATGAACGTGAGAACCAGAGCTTCGATGCCAAGCAGCTAAAACTTGCTCTTCAAGCTTTGCGCAAAGACGGCTTCGTTATTCTCCACGAAGTCATCGCATCTAAACATATCGAGGTCCTGCGCGAGCGCATGCTCGCCGATGTCGACTCCATCCTCGCGCTCAACGACGTCCCTTTTCAGTTCAACGACGGTCACTTGCAACAGGATCCGCCACCGTTTCCACCCTACCTCTTCCGCGATGTCCTCATGAATGACTTCGTTGTGCAAATCACGAGGGCCATACTGGGCGAGGGGGTGAAAAATACAATGTACGGCGGTAACACCTGTCTGCCGAACGAGACTCAGCAACCGTTGCACGTCGACCACGGCCAACTGTGGCCCGGTCTCAAAACGGCTACACCTGCCTTTTCCCTCGTCGCCAATGTCCCGGTTGTCGACATGACCCCGGAAAATGGCAGCACCGAAATCTGGCCCGGCACCCACCTCGATACCACCCGCTCGCATGACGAAAAAGACATCAAGATCCCGCCCGAAGATGAGGCGAGACGCCGAGCCGAAGTCGAACCCCTCCAACCTAACGTCCCCGCTGGGAGCGTACTCATCCGCGACATGCGTCTCTGGCACCGTGGCATGCCCAATCACACCGACACCCCACGGCCGATGATCGCCATGGTCCACTTTGTCCGTTGGTGGCATGTCAATAAAGGGCTGGTGTTTCCAATAGGGACGGAAGCCTTTTTCGAAGGGAGCCCGTTGAATTCCGTAACGAAGTTCGTGAAAGAGCCGATCGACTACATCAGCCGGAATAAGAAATACGACTACGAGGGAACGGAAGAGAAGAGAGTGAACAGTGAAACAATTGCGGATTTACGAATGCGGAATGCGGATTTATCCTAATGGATTAAACATTCTTTTAACCTTGAACGGTGTCGGTAGACAATTCAATCAAAGATTGAATTGTCGAAGGTCAAAGGTCGAAAGTCGAAAGCGGGGAGACCGGGAGAATAAGAGAGTGAACAGTAAACAGTGAACGGTGTTGTGACCCTTCGACTACGCTCAGGGTACAAAGGGTGTCGGGTGTCGGGTGAACATTCAATCAAAGATTGAATTGTCGAAAGTCAAAGGTCGAAAGTCAAAAGCAGGGATATGAAGTAAAGAAATAACCACCAAATGCACCAACTGTCACCAAGGCTATATCGGACAGGCAGCCCGCTCTACCTCCAAAACCTAAAACTTAAAACGCGCACTAATGTTTCCCCACTGTTCACTGTTTACTGTTCACTAATTTTCTTCCCTTTTTGACCTTTCTTGACGGCCATAGCCTTGGCGACGGCTGTTGACTTTTTGACCTTTTGACGCGCGCTAACGCTTCTTCCCTGACACCCGACACCAGACACCCGAACACTGCTATTTTGGAAATTCGTCAAGGGGATAGATCGGACGGGGAAGGTGTTTCCAGTTAAACTGTTTTAGATTCGACATCGTGGCACCGGGGGTGTCCGCGCGGATGACTTCAGATATATACTCTTGGTAAGACTGCCAGTTGCTCGCCGTTTTAACGACTACCATTTTCGCGTCACCCGGATTCAATCCGAAGTGCTCGTATACGATAGGATTATTTCCACCAATACCAACTTCTTCACTGACTACGATTTTGATACTTCCACTCTCCAGGAGGACTGCTCGTCCCATATCAAAAGAAATGCCTAAATCTTCGTTCGCTTCAGTTGTGCCAGAATCGGGTGTGCTGGGTGTTCGGGTAATGATGCCCCCGCCAATGCGAGCAACTTTCGCCGTAATCTCCACCGGTTGGCAAAAGTTTGTGTCGAGTTTTCCTCCTATCATTACGGTAATCATTTCACCGACTCCGGCTTTAATCGCCTTCTCAACAACTTCAGCATCAACCATCGGCACAAGTGCCGGTTCTGTGATTTGCTGTGTGAGCATTTCATTTAAGAGACAATTACTGTCTCCCGGTGCGCCACCGTAGACGCTGTCTCCCGTATCGGATAATACCACCAGTCCTCTCTCTGCATCTACCGCCCGCTTTACAGCTTCTGCTACAGGAATACTTTCACGATGAAGAAAGTCATCTCTCAGTTCCCAGGCTTTGTCAGCTAATTCTTCGGATAGACGCTGAGCTAGTGGGAGATCATTGTCAGTCACGACCACTGCCGACCAGCCACCTTCAGGAACGTCCAGCCAAGGCTGCATGGGACAGGTCGTTGTTGATATAACTCCGGGTCGAGTCTCCATTTCACGGGCGAGATCAAACCAAATTTTCATTGGACCTTTTGACGTTAAATATTGCTCCTGGTGCGTGATAAGTGGGATCTTCTTCCACGCCATGACTGGTTTAGTTTTTCCTTTAAGGAGGGAAAATAACATTCGTCCAGCCTCTCTCCCGGTATCATATAAATCGTGTGGTTGGGTGCGATGCGCCACCAGACCATCTACCTTGTCAATCATCAGTTGGGTAATGTTAGCGTGATGATCAAGAGAAATAACTAACGGTAGATCATCTCCAATTACCTCTCTTAATTTATTTAATAGATAACCTTCTGAATCGGGTGCATTTACTGCTTCGCCAGCCCCGTGCAAGCCGAAGTAGATCGCGTCTATCGGTTGAGCAGCTTTTATACCCGAGCAAATCTTTTCCTCGAAATAGGAAAGCGTTTCAGCCGTAATGGGGCCATGAGCCCCTCCCGCTCCGAAGATGATTGGCACGGGAGTCCAGTCAAGAGCTGATTCTTTCGCCGCATCCATAAATCCTCGAAGGTCTCCAGTTTTACTTTTCTCCAGGACATCATCACCCTCATAGAGACCGTGCAGTTTGAATGTATCTAAGGTTGTTAGAACAGGGCTGAAGCTGCTCGTCTCTTGCATGTAATAGGCTATGGCAATTCTCATGAGGTGGAAATCTTAACTACTAATAGTTGATTAATGAAAGGAAAAAAGGGAATGCGATGATGCGAGTAAGCGTGTATGCGGATTAAATTAGGAATTAGGAATTAAGAATTATGAAAAGAGAGTATATTCTCCGACACCCTGCCTGCCCTGAGCGAAGTCGAAGGGACACAAGCCATTCATGTATCTTTCTCTCTGATATCCGACGTTTGATATCCGATATTCGATTTTTGAAGTATTTAAATTACATCGGATATCGCATATCGGATACCGTACCGAGGACGAAGTCCGACATCTTCCAAATCGTATATCTTTCCCACCGAACCCTGCCTGTCCTGAGCGAAGTCGAAGGGACACCCACCACTTATTTAATTACAAAAAGATCGACACGACAGTATTCAATATTTCAATGAAGATCAGATGCTTCAAACAAATGGGAAAACTCGGTTTAAATGGAATCTCGTTCTAACGGTATTTCTTATTCTGTGGTTTTCTACGGGTCTGCTTTCGGGGCAGGAGCCGAACAGAAGCTGTTTTGTTTTTGATTATGCATTTCAAGTAAAAGATATACCTGCGGAGACTAAAGAATTACAGGTTTGGATTCCAATCCCTCCCCAGAATGAGTATCAGAAAGTTGAATTGCTTGAATCCACAGGGGTGAAAAGTTTTGTCACAACCACAGATCCTAAATATAAAAACAAGTTATATTACACCTCGATAGAGCCCACCTCTGGGACGATGGCGTTTAACCTTCGTTATCGGGTCATTCGTTTTGAAATTTCCATGACCCAAAAGCCGTTGCCGATTTTCCCGGTTGCCTTGCTCGAGCCCCCTTCCGAATTAGACAATTTTCTCAGTCCCAACAAACTGGTTATCATTAATGATTCGATTAGGTTAATAGCATCAGCAGTTACCGAAGGTAGTTTTACGACGGTTGAAAAAGCGAAAGCTATCTACGACTATGTTTTTGATAATATGTCCTACGACAAAAGTATTCCCGGGTGGGGAGACGGGAACGTGGCGCGAGCCTGTGATGTGAAAACGGGAAACTGTACGGATTTTCACTCACTTTTCATTTCGCTATGTCGTGCCAGTCAAATACCCGCCAAGTTTTATATGGGTGTCCCCTTTGTGAAAGAGACGCCACAACATACAGGGTATCATTGCTGGGCAGCGTTTTATGATGATAACCTGGGTTGGATTCCAGTAGATATTTCAGAAGCCTGGAAAGATCCCTCGCTGAAAGAATATTATTTTGGAAATCTCACCGATGCCCGCATTGAATTAACCCAGGGGAGAGACCTGGTTTTAGAGCCCAGACAAAAGGGAGACACCTTAAATTATTTCGTTTATCCCTATGTGGAAATCGACGGGAAGCCACACGCTAACGTGGAGACAAAATTTGGATTTCAGTTATCTGAGATTCAAAAAATAAATTTATAAATCCTTCTAAAAGGATAATTATTCCAACGGATTTTTTATCCAGACGCCATCATCCCGTTGTTTCCAACCGTAAAGTGGCGTGCCATTGTCTTTATGGACCGTAGTTTCGGTAACTTTCATATTACCAGCCTCACCGGTGAGAAAAAAATCCAGGTCGTAGATGCTGCCGTCAGCAGCCTTGAGATCGGTGCAGGCAAAGTAAGCCCCGCTACCTAAAATAGCCAATTTTTCGTCGTGCACCTTTTCGAGGGTTAATGCGAGGTCCGCACCGTCATAATCTGCGTGAAACATGCCATCAGTGGATTGGGAGGATAATTCAGCGATATGCTTTTTGATGCCATCTGAAATGTCTGCCAATCCCACTTCACGCTGGGGTTGTTCCTGGGTTTGCTCGCTTTCTTCGTCCTTGGAAGACTCTTCCTCGTCCGGGTGTTCCGCTTCTTCATCAGAGTGCTCCCCACCTTCAGTCGGATGTTCTGCTTCTTCAGCTGGTTGTTCCCCTTCTTCAGTCGGGTGTTCTTCAGTCGGATGCTCTTCTCCTGCTTCTGCAGTCGCGTGTTCCGCTACTTCAGTAGGATGTTCTTCGGTCGGGTGTTCCGCTACCTCAGTCGGATGTTCTTCCGTCGGATGCTCTTCTCCTACTCCTTCAGTCGGATGTTCTTCGGTCGGGTGTTCTGCTACTTCGGTCGGATGCTCTGCATCGGCAGTCGGATGTTCCGCTTTTACTTCGGCGATCGCTTGCTCCGCTTCAGCGATCGCTTGCTCTGCAGCTGCTACGGCAGTCGGTATTTCCGCTTTTGCTTCGGCGATCGCTTGCTCTGCAGCTGCTACAGCAATCGGTATTTCCGCTTTTGCTTCGGCGATCGCTTGCTCTGCTTCGGCTACGGCAGTCGGTTGTTCTGCTTCTGCTTCGGCGGTTGGTTGTTCTGCTTCGGCTACGGCAGCCGGTTGTTCTGCTTCGGTAACTGTCGGTTGCTCTTTTTTGGCGCAACCGGTTAAACTGGCCAATGTGAGGATTAAAATGCCCGAGCAGAGCAACAATTTAAGGTTTGAGAAAGTTTCCTTGTTCATTGGCGGCCTTATATATTTTGAGATTTGAATTCTTTATGCCTTCAGGCATTCTATGGAGATTCCTTCAAATGCCAGTTAAGTGGATAGAATTAGATTAGTAAATCTATATCAACCTATTTTCGAGAAAAATCTAATTATTTCTCAAACTAAGATGCAGAAGCGCGCGTCAAAAGGTCAAAAAGTAGAAAGCGGGGAAATCGGAGAACCGGATAGCCACTACCGAACGAAGTGACATCTTCCAAAAGCACAAGAAAGAGGATTTTGATAAGGTGGGACGCGATTCCTGACCACCATAGCCTTGGCGAATGTTGTTCCCTACCGCGTTTACTATTAGTAATAAAAAAGAAGCGCGCTAGGGACAGCCCGCTCCACCTCTCTAACTAAAACCTAACACTGAACCAAATTAGGAATTAGAAATTAAAAATTATGAAAAGAGCACTTGCCACCGACACCAGACACCCCTTGGCACGCCATAGCAGAGCGACGGCGGCTGCCTACCCTGTGCACAGTCGAAGGGAAGCGAGCCATTCATGTATCTTTCTTTTTGATATCCGACGTTTGATATCCGATATTTGATGTTTGAAGTGCTTAAATTACATCGCATATCAAATATCAGATATCGAAAATCGTATATCTTTCTCCCCGACACCCTTTGTGCCCTGAGCGAAACCGAAGGGACACCTGCTTCCGCATTTTCACTGTTCACTCGTCTTTTTTCCCCGACACCCTGCCTGCCCTGAGCGAAACCGAAGGGAAGCAAGCCATTCATGTATCTTTCTTTTTGATATCCGACGTTTGATATCCGATATTTGATGTTTGAAGTGCTTAAATTACATCGCATATCAAATATCAGATATCGAAAATCGTATATCTTTCTCCCCGACACTCTGCCTGCCCTGAGCGAAGTCGAAGGGAAACAAGCCATTCATGTATCTTTCTTTTTGATATCCGACGTTTGATATCCGATATTTGATGTTTGAAGTGCTTAAATTACATCGCATATCTTTCTCCCCGAACTCGTGAACCCTAATATTACAATAGATTACCAGGAAGAAGGCGTCCAAGGCCCATTAGCTGATGAAAAAAAACGACAATCTTATGTTGTTTTAAATTCTCTCGCTGTTCCGGGTTCTCATTGTGAGATCTGGTGCTATGAAGGACCGGTTTGGAAAGCCGATGATCATCATTTAGAGAATAATCGATTAGTCCTTACCCATCATTTAGCGCAGACCACAATCAAAACCATTGTCGAACCAGCCGAAGATGGAGCGGAGTTCACGGTAGAAGTAAGCGGCCCGGATAAAGAAAGTGTTCAGCAAGTCGAGTATTTGGAACCCTGCTGGCAATTAAAACGGGCCGATAATTTTTGCCATCGAGGAGATCCTGAAAATTACGTTACAGATTTCGTCGCTCGGTGTTTCGTTTTTCTCGATCGCGGTTTAACTTGCATGAAAGATACACAAAGGTTGCCCGCAAAACGCTACGGTAATGATTTGTTGGCCAAAAGAGCGAACGCTCCCCTCACCTGGACACAAGATTACTTTCCCACCTGGAGAATACATCCCGGTCAGGAACCTGGACAGCGGCTTGGTCGAAGTACCGACCGGCCGGTGTTACCGATCATCGGCTGTATTTCCAGAGATAACAACTATCTCGTTGCCTGGGCCCATCCTCAATGCGGCGTCCTGAACCAGGCATGGATCGATTGCCTACATCCGGTACCCCAGATCAGTGAATCTTATGATCCCTCCACCAATACCTCACTGACGCGCAGTAAAATATATTTTCTGCCGAACGATGAAGAAAAATTACTCCAAGCATTTAAGCGCGATTTTCCCGATTGGAAAATCCCCCTCAACCCCCTGAATTGCAATAGGGGTCCCGATATTAATATGAAACCTGAATAAGCGCTGGCGCGCGTCAAAAAGTCAAAAGGTCAAAAAGGAAACACGCTGCCTCCCTCAACCGTTCACTGTTCACTGTTTACTGTTTCTACTGATTGTGCTTTTCGTACCGCCTGAGAAGCGATTACATATCAGATGAAAAATCTCATAAAGAAAGGCGATAGAAAAATGAAGTCTATTCACACACCGGAAGATTCAACGGGGACCTTTACTGGATTCGGCGATGATACGGTGCCCGGCATTCCGGATGAAGAGGAGGGCTACACGGTCATAATTGCCGGGCCTGATAAATTATACGGCAAACTGGGATTGAATCAGTTTCCCACACAGCGGTTAATATGTGCCATTCATACATGGCCTCCTGGTAAGAATCACGGCACTCACCATCATCCAAGCTGGGAGCAGTGCTATTACATCATTGCAGGTCAGGCAGAGATCACCGTTGGGGATGAGAAACGGATCGTTGGGCCGGGAAGCTCTTCGTATATGCCAGCAAAAGTCGAGCACGACGTTGCCGCAGTGGGCGAAGAGATGTTGATTGCGGCCGTAATCGGTTGCGTCCTTGATATGGATGCGTTGGACCCTAAGGTGCCACATTGAAACCCTATTGAGTATTAAGTAATCAAAAAATAATAATCATGATTCAGGGAAATCACCGTCTCACAGAACAGCAGATCCAACATTTTGAAACCTTCGGTTTTCTTGTCCGTCGCCAAGTGTTTAGCCAGGAGGAAATTGACAGGATTAATGAGGAATTCGATAAGCATCTTGCCACCATAGAAGATGATTTTGATAAAAAGAAAGATCTCAGGGGCTGGGACTGCCAGGGTCGTTGGGGCTGTAAATGGTCTAACTTGATTCCGGAGACACCTTGTATGGCAAGTTTATTGGAAGATCCACGCATTTACGTATCCACAGAACAATTACTGGGAGAGGACACCGTTCCTGTGCGTTCCAATGCCAACA
The DNA here is from genome assembly GCA_963692525.1 of Opitutales bacterium. Classification (GTDB taxonomy): domain Bacteria; phylum Verrucomicrobiota; class Verrucomicrobiia; order Opitutales; family PNEW01; genus PNEW01. Next base: position 1,986,079 of record OY829953.1, on the reverse strand, counting down.
GTTTTAGACATAACACTGCCTGGCACATGGATTCGAGGCAGCGACATTTGTGTATGGTAAAAAATCTTGTCTATCTGCAACCTACAACCAGTGACCACGGATCATTGTGTCTAATACCAGGTTCGCATAAGAGTCCTTTGTTCGATGAGCTAATTCGCATAGGGTTGGGTAAATCTGATAATAACGAATCGAAGTTTCTAAAAGAATCCGGCATGCGTGGAGAAGATATTCCCTGTTATATATTTTGTTCGCAGCCAGGCGATGTCATTACCTTTAACCAGAATACATGGCACGCGGCTTTTGGTGGTTATGAAGACCGCAGGAACTGTTCCTATTCCTTTTACAGCAATCCAACGACTGCTAAAGAAGAAGAGTATCTGCATGTTCTGGTGGAAGATGCCAAAACCATCAGTCCGGCAATGGATTCGCAAAATTCACCCTATTACCATCCGTGGTGGTTAGCCAATCCTGAAGGCAGCTCCAAGAGATCGCGCTGGATAAACTGGTTGGAGAAGTGGGGCTTTATCGAATCGATGAATAATTAAAAGTAAAAAGGGGTTGGTCAATTATGGGTGAAAAGATTCGCTTAGCGATAGTAGGCTGTGGGGGCATGGGGCATCGTCATCTTCATGGATTGAAGGAATTAGATGTTTCCAACTTATGCGCATTTGAACTGGCGGGTGTATGCGATCCGGTTGAGGCTAACGCCCAGTCCCTGGCCTCTTTGGCTGAAGAAGTTTTCGGGGCGAAACCTGCTGTTGTCGGAAACCTGGATGAGCTTAAAAAAATCAGTGATATCAGGGCGGTTGATATCACAACCGACCCGCGTTATCACCACACCCTCGCGGCTGAAGCGATGGATAACAATTGGGACGTGATGGTGGAAAAACCGATGGGCCTGACCTCGAGAACCTGTAATGTCATGATCAAAGCCGCGGAAAAAACCGGGAGATTACTCGCCGTCGCTGAGAACTACCGTCGGGATCCTATCAACCGGCTGACTAAGTCTCTTTTAGAATCCGGTGTGATCGGAGAGCCGCGTTTGTTTGTCCAGAATTATATAGGTGGAAGGGATCGTATGATGATCTCAGTCTGGAGGCATCAGAAAAACGCAAGTGGTATACTCCTCGACGTCGGTGTACATTTTTCTGATCTCATGGAATATTTACTCGGGGATATCTCCTCGGTTTACGCCCAGACAAGGCTTCATGAACCCACCCGGATAAACCCCGCTGCGGGAAAAGGGGGAGATCTCGAATCACCCATCGGTCAGGTATATGGCAAATGGCAGAAGGAGATGCCGGCCAGTTTCAAAGCCACCGCTGAGGATGCCGCCTATGGAACGATTCTCTTTAAGAGCGGAGTAGTCGGTAGTTACCTCGACGATCACGGCGGTCATGGTGAACCCTTAGGGCAGAGAATTATCTTCGGATCCAAAGGTTCACTAGCGCTTCCCGGAGACAGAAATGGAAATCCCATCACCCTTCACCTGGATGATAGTGACTCAATCAACGATGCACGTATTTTAGACGCGGTCCCGGACTATCACCTCGACGAAGTGACGGCCAACCTCTTCGGCGGGGACAGGGTATGGTCTTATGACTTTCCCTTTAAAGAAGTGGATCGCAAGATAATCGCGATCGAGCATTACGACCTTTTTAAGTCCATTGAAAAAGGGACAGCCCCGGAAGTGGACGCATCCACGGGCGCAAGATCAGTCGCTGTTTCCTACGCCTTTCTTGAATCAGGAGTGTCGGGAAAGCCGGTTACGATTGACGAGGTGATGGATGATAAGACAAACGATTATCAAAAGGAGATAAATGAGAGTTTGGGGCTGTGATTTTGGCTATGAGCATACACAGCCAAAAGGGAACGAGTAAATGCGAAAACGGGTGTATGCGGGAAGAGTTTGGTGAAAAGCAACATTGAAAGTGGATAGATGAAACTGGGTTATAGCACATGGGGGATGCCGAAAGTTCCGATTGATCAGTCGCTCGAATGTATTAAGGGGTTGGGGTATGATGGTTTTGAATTGAAGGTGATACCGGGGTATACAACGGAACTGGATAAGTTGGACGATGGAGAGGTTGGCAGGATCAAGAAACTAATCATTGAACACGATCTAGAATTAACGGCTATTTCTGCCCATCATAGTATTCTTGAGGAGGATCCGCAAATCCTGAGAAATAATATGGGCCAACTAAGAAAAGCCGTTGACCTCGCCCAGGAGTTGAAACCCGGTGTGGTGCCCCCGGTGATTAACACTTGTTCCGGAGGGAATGAGATGAAGTGGGATCAAGACAAAGACATCCTTTTGGATAGAACAAAGGAGTTAGTGGATTACGCTTCTACCAAAGGTGTTACCATAGCAATGGAACCCCATGTTTCTATGGCCCTTGATACCCCGGATAAAGTTCTCTGGCTTTTAGAAAATATTGGTTCCCCACACTTTAAAATCAACTTCGACATCAGCCACTACGACGTGCTGGGAATGTCAATAGAGGAAACAGTCTCCCTCTTAGCACCCCACTCTGTGCATACCCACGTTAAGGACCAAAAAGGACGTCACCCAGACCACGAATTCCTTATCCCTGGAGAGGGAGAATTTGATTACGTGAGCTACCTTAAATCGATGCAGAGCTCAGGATACGATGGTTTTATTACCGTCGAAGTAAGCGTTATGGCCCAACGACGTCCAGATTACGACCCCTTCGCCGCAGCCGAGCTATCCTATAAAACCCTGACATGTGCTTTTGAAAAAGCAGGAATAGAGCGCTGATGCGCGAAATCCGGATCACCGGACAACCAGAAGGCCGGATAGCCGGACAATCAGACAACCGGAAGACTGGAGGGCTGGAAGGGTGCAGAGAGAAAGATATACGATTTCAGATGTCCGATATTTGATATGCGATGTAATATAAGAACTTCAAACATCAAATATCGAATATCAAACGTCGGATATCAGGTAGAATGATATACGAATGACGATGCTCAGGATAATCAAAGGGAACAACTCAACCCTTCAACACGAATTTCTGCACGCGCATGCCTACATTGACATCGGTTATGTAGACGGCGCCGTCTTTTCCGAGGGCAATGTCATGGCCCCAGTAAAATTGGCCGTCGTGTTTTCCAAAACTGCCCCAGGTTTCCAGATCGTTTCCGTTTAAATCCTTTTTTACTGCAACATTGCGATCGGGCGGTGCCTCTTTTAGATCGCCTCCATAGATGATGTAAAGAAAACCATCTTCTCCCACATGCAATCCCCAGGGTCTCCCATTTTCTTCGCTGATCCATTCATCGAGGAATGCGCCTTCGCTATCGAAAATCTGGATTCGGTAATTCGACCGGTCGGCGACATAGACCCTGTTTTCATTATCGGACGTTATCGCATGGGGTAATTCGAAGTCTCCCGGCTCTTTCCCCAGTTTACCCCATTCAGTGAGGTACTGCCCGTCCTTATCAAATTTCACCACGCGGTTATTGCCATAGCCATCGGAGACAAAAAAATCACCATTGGCTAAAACGGCAACGCCCGTCGGACCGTAGAGATGATCGTGATCGTCCCCACTCACATCAAGCTCCCCTATGGTCATCAACAGCTCCCCATCCTTGCCAAATTTGTAAACCTGCTGGTTTTTCGCATCCGTCACCCAGAGGTTATCCTCCCCATCGACTTCAACATCATGCGGGTTTTTAATAAATGTGTCGTCCCAGGAGACAATTTGCTCCCCGGTGTCACCATCAAAAGCGCGCACCTTGTTCGCGCCCCGATGACAAATAAATACCCGGTTGTGAGAGTCGACACTGACACCCGTCACTTGACCGAGTGAATCGTTTTCCGGCAGTTGTGGCCACCCATGCACCACTTGATAGTTATCGTTAGGATTTGGCATATTTTTTATATTAAAGATGAGAACTAGTTTATAAAAGTAATTGCTAACTTAATTGTATAGGCGAGAAAAATTTTCAAAAAAGGGAATACTGAACCGCTGATGACGCAGATGTGGAGTGGAGATAGCCACTTGCAGTAAATGCAGATTTATGAATTAGGAATGCAGCATGGGAAAGATTAGGATAGCCACAAGAGGCACAAAAAGCACAAGAAAGATTTTACAGGAAGATCGGAAAGTTCGGGAAGAAAGATCAGGTGAAACACGATGCTTTATCTCAATGTCATCCAACCCGCATTTGCGGGAGGATTGACTACGGGTGATCCCTAGCGATTTTTTTAAATGATGATTTAAAAAAACGCGGAGGAAACATCCGGCGCTCAGCTATGCTGAGCTATTGAGATAAAGCATCGTGTTTTACCTGAATTATAACCTTTGGAATTCTCCACTCTCTCAGCGCCTCTGCGGTAAAGCATTCTTTATTTCCTGAGTCCCTGAGTTCCGTATTTCTATCTAGTTTTTGTTCACCGACACCTGCCCTGAGCATCACCGAAGGTAATTTTTAACCTTGAACATTGAACCGTGAACGGTGAACCTTCTTAACAAATGAGTATCACTGAACTGCACGCCAAAGCTACTCGCTTGGAGAGGGAGTTGCAGGAGACGCGGGAACTGCTGGCGCAGGAGACGCACGACTCGGAGGCGGTCACGGCAGAACTTAGGCGCTCACGGGCTTACGCATTCGATGCGGCCGCGCTGCCGCTCGAGGAGGTGGTGGCGGGTTGCGCCGATTCTCTCGAGCGATACGGGTTTTGTGTCGTCGACCATGTGATACCACCCGATGAGGTGGATGCCATACGCGAGGAAGCTGTGGCCGCACATGCCACGATTGAACAAAACAGAAATGGCATCAGGGAACTGTTTGAACAAGAGGGGGCGAACGCTGAGGATTTACTCAACGGTAAGGCCGCGGCAAACAAGGTGGAGTTAAGGCGGGTGCGCCGCGTCGGGCACCCCCCGAAATCTCCGAACGACATTATTTGGATGCCAAAGTACGCTCAACATTTAGCCAACCCGGTCATTACCGCCCTCGCACGCCACGTCCTGGACGATCACCTGCGGATCGCACAGCTGCATACACGTTTCATCGAGACCGACAAAGCGGACGGGACCCCGGGGGGGTTCAACATCGGCTCTTACAAGAACCGTGGCCGCGCCGACACCCGTGAATGGCACACCGATTGGCCCCACGACCTTTCAGCCTACGGCAATAAAGACCCCTACCATAACGTCGGCTGCATCCGCCAACCCTTCCCCGACGTGCCGATGTGCCTGGTGATGATCTGGTATTTAACCGATACTGATGAAAACTCGGGCGGAACCTGGGTCGTACCCGGATCGCATAAAGACAAGCGGAACCCACGGGGACCGGCCGACAATATGATTGTCGCCGCACCCATTCCCGGTGATTTGCAAGTGACCGCACCTGCCGGGTCGGTCTATATTCAGGACTCGCGCAGCTGGCATTCGTCCACGATGCACAATCCGAGTGGACGGGCGCGGATCGCTATCGTGAACCGCTGGGCTCCCTGGTGGTTGTCCGTCGACGACTTCGCGCCCGGAGATAAGTACAACCTCAATCAAGTATGCCGCCCGCTATCCCACGCGGAGTACCTCGCCCTGCCCCCTAACCTCCAACCCTTGATGCGCCATCTCTGCCCCGATGAGCGGGACACCTTACAACAGCCGGTCCTCGATCGGGCTGGAGCAGCCGCTGCACGCGGAAACTGGGGATTTAAGCAACTGGAGGAGAATCCGGAGTCATTGGGAGAGGCCAATGCGCACATCAGGGTTCCGGTGGACGGAACCCAATTATGAATTAGGAATTAGGGGAATGCGCAAATGCGTATAAGCGGGAATGCGAGAAAGCGAAAACGCGTGTTCCCTGACACCCGACACCCGAGGCTCGATGAAATTCCTGAGCTTGTCGATGGGTCGAAGTTAAGCAGCCATTCATGTATCTTTCTCTCTGATATCCGACGTTTGATGTCCGATATTTGATGTTTGAAGTGCTTAATTTACATCGCATATCAAATATCGCATATCGTACCGAGGACGAAGTCCGACATCTTCCAAATCAGATATCTTTCTCACCGAACCCTGCCTGCCCTGAGCCTGGTCGAAGGGAACCCTGTCATTCGAATATCATTCCTCCCTGATATCCGACGTTTGATATCCGATATTCGATTTTTGAGGTGTTTAAATTACATCGTATATCGCATATCGGATATCGAAAATCGTATATCTATCTCCCTGAACGTTGAACCGTGAACCTCCCAATTTTTATTTGACCTCCCCTGCCCAATACCCCACAATTATCACACGCTCTTCAGGAAGCTTCCGGACTCGCGCAAAGGGCTATGCCCGTCTGAATAAAATTATCTGAATCGACAGTGATAAACTCTATTGCTGTCTGTTCGCGGGTCGCAGACGCAATGCAATGGAGATTATACAATGTCGGAAACAGACCCTGCTCTTCACGATTTAGAGCAACTCAAAAAGCAGGCCAAGTCCCTGCTCAAAGCCGCTCGTTTGGGAGATCGCAAAGCGACTAGTCGCTTCGCAAAATACGGTTTCTCAACCCAGACAGCGAGTAAATACAAGCTCGCCAATGCCCAGCTGATCATCGCTCGCGAAAGGGGCTTCGAAAGTTGGAGAAAACTTCGCAACTACATTGAAGAAAGTATCGCCGATGTATTCTTCGCCGTCCTGGCCGAAGGCAAACTTCGTAAGATCAAACTACTCCTTAAAGAGTATCCGGCTCTTAAGGGAGCCCGCGAAAAGGAAAGCAAGCTGCTCCCTGTTCAGATCGCTTTGCAAGAGGGAAATCATGAGCTGACGCGATTCTTATTCGCCCTGGAAGAGCCCAGGAATATATCCCAGTATCTGGATCTGCAAGACAACTCCGGGCACGATATCTGGAGTATGGCGAACGCGGCTTTTACGGGAGATCTTCCGACCATTAAATCCCTCGTAAAGCGATCACTAAAATTGGTCAACTGCTACTACGACTACCAGAGCCCGCTACATTTAGCGGCCATCAATGGTCACGATGATGTCGCACAATTTCTCGTAGAGCATGGAGCCGACATAACCTGCGACAACTACTCGTTCAAAGACTCGCTCGTCACCACCACAACGGACCGCCAGTCAACGCACATGCGTGAGATTCTTATCGAAGCGTTGAAAGAACGCTTTCCCTATTACGCGCCGGGACCTCACTCAATTTCCGACGCGGTAAAGGGGGACGATATGAGCACCGTCGAACGCATTCTCATAGCAACGCCTGACCAGGTTAACATCTGTAGTGAATCAGGTAATACGCCCCTGCACATCGCGGTCGAAAGTGGGAACGAGAAACTCACCCACTACCTCATCGAACAGGGAGCTGATCCCAATGCGATTAACAAAGACGGATTCAAGCCTATCCACTTCGCGTTTTTTAAAAACAACTTCTGGCTTAAATTAAACAAAGACCTTTCACTTGCCGAGTATTTGCGAGATAACGGCACCAAGTACAACATCAATCTCGCCGCCCTGTTCGGTGATCTGAAGGGAGTTCAGGCATTTCTCTCTAAAGACCCCTCCCTTAGCAACTTCAACGATAGCTGCGACAAGCGCCCGCTTTCTTCAGCCGCCGCAGAAGGCAACGAGGCGATGGTAAAACTCCTGCTCGAGAATGGAGCCGATCCGATGAAGCCGGAAAGCAACGCACCGAACGGTTATGCGCTCTGGGCTGCAGCCTTTCGAAATCATCCGGAAATCGTCGAAGTGCTCCTCAATGCCGGGGCCGATCCACACACCATGGTTCACGCCTGCGGGACTGCTTTCACCGCGGGGAAAAATCATCCGGAAGTATTCATGATCTTTAAACGCTTTACTGAAGAACCAATTGATCCTGATCCGGGAAAACATAAGGGCGTCGATCCCGTTGTTGGGGCGATACTCGATAATGATCTCGAAAAAGTTCGCCGCTACCTCGATGAAAACCCGGCGCTTGCAACGAATAATGAAGCATTCTACGGTGAAGGTTACCTGGCAATTGCCGCGCAACGCAATTTTACGGAGATTATCGACCTTCTCATTGAACACGGCGCAACGACGCCTGATCAATCCAACTGGGGACCAAACTACAGTTTCAAGCATCTCGATCTCGCTCGAAGGTTCCTGAAAAATGGCGCCAGTCCGAATCACTGCAACTGGCTCAAGCGTACCATTCTCCATCATTTCGCCTACCATGGTGAGCTGGAGAAAGTGAACCTCCTCCTGGAGTTCGGCGCCGAGATCGATCCCATCGATATGGAATACCAGTCCACCCCACTAGGCTTCGCTGCAAGAGGCGGACAAGCGGAAGTGGTCAAACACCTGCTCGATGCCGGAGCCGATCCCAACCTTCCCGAGAATCCACCCTGGGCAAAGCCCCTAGCCTGGGCGAAGGCAAGGAACCACCAGGAGGTAGTGGGGATACTGGAGAAAGCCGGATAGCCGGAGGACCGGAGAAGGGAGAGAGTTAACAGTGAACGGTGAACAGTGGTGGAAGTCGGAGGCAAATTATGAATTAGGGTGGAATATGGTGCCTGACCGCCATAACCTTGGCGACGGTTGTTCCTTACCGCGTTAAAATTAAGTAATAAAAAAAGAAGCGCGCTAGGGAACAGCCGTCGCTGTGAAATGTTAGGCTATGGCCGTCAGGCAGCCCGCTCCACCTCTCAACCTAAAACCTAAAACGCGCGTCAGCGCTTCTTTACTGTTTACTGATCCCCCCGACACTCGACACCTGACACCCGACACCACATTCTCACTGTTCACTGTTCACTGTTTACTGTTCACTAATCCTCTTCCCTTTTGACTTTTTGACATTTTGACTTTTTGACTAACACTCGCGCCAATACGATGAGTAAAAAAAACATATTGCTGATTATTTCGGATCAGCAACGCACGGACACAATCGGTTATCTCGGTCGCAGCCCTTGCCGCACACCCCATATCGATGCATTAATTGAACGCGGTGTTATTTTTGAGAAGACGATCACACCCACACCGGTCTGCACCCCCGCCCGAGCTTCCATCTTTACCGGCCTCTACGCCCATCAAGCCAGGGGAACCTTTGCTAAAGATCATGTCGGTCCTCTCAGCGATGATCAGATGACGGCCGATGCGACAGACATGCTGCTCTGCGATTACTCTTGCCGAGAAAAACCGCTGCTGACGGACGCCCTTAAAGCAGAAGGCTATTACTGTTGCAACGCGGGCAAATGGCACCTCGGCAACGATATTTTGGATAATTGGTTTGAAGACCACCACGGCGAGACAGACCAGCAGTATATTGATTGGGCCACCGAACAGGGATATCCAGACGCCTGGTCTTTGAGCGATTCGTCGGTTCGCAGTCACCGTGATCCCCCGATGTCTATCCCCGTGGCCAAAGAAAATAAAATTCCTCACGAGAAGAGTAACGATGCGTGGATCGCTGACCTGGCGATCGAGATGATAGAACAGCGCCCAAAAGATAAACCCTTCATGGCGGTCTGCAGTATGATCGGACCCCATCCGCCTTTCAAAATACCGGAACCTTACTTTAGCATGTATGACGATGAAGAGGTTCCCGAGCCACCCAATTTCCATCTCACGGAAGGAAAACCCAAATGCAAGGAAGAGAGTTTCTATCATAAACTTTGGGAAGACCATGGCACGGATTGGTCAGCGTGGAAAAAATCGGTGACGGCTTACTGGGGATTTGTCACCCACATCGACGACCAGGTCGGACGTCTTGTCCAATGCCTCAAAGACGAAGGCGTATATGATGATACACTTATTATTTTCTGCAGCGACCACGGTGAAATGCTGGGCCAGCATGGCCTATGGCACAAAATGCAGGCTTATGAAGAGTCGATTCGCGTCCCTCTCGTTTTCAGTGCGCCATGGATCAAATGCGATAAGCGTTCAACTACGCTTACCTCATTGATCGATTTAACCCCGACAATTCTCAGCGCCACGGGCTGTTCTATACCCGATTCTTACGAGGGCGAAGATTTGTCTGCGATTTTAAACGGGCAGAGTGATCGGACTGCTCGCAGGGCACTCTTCAGCGAGCACAAACCGGATGGGGATTATCACCTTGAGACTGATTGGAGAATGGTGACGGACAATAAGTTTAAGTATATCTGGAATCGCGGTGAGTGCGAAGAGCTTTACGATCTGGAATCAGACCCCTGGGAAAAAGTTAACCTGGCAAACAACGATCAGGATAATGAACATTTAGCTTTCTATCGATCCCAACTCTTTGAGTGGATGGAAAAAACGGAAGATCCGATGCGCGGAAGCGCGAAGCGCATTCGCGCGTGTTAAGTTTTAAGTGTTAGGTGTTAGCCGCCGTCGCTTCGCTTTGGCGTGCCAAGGGGTGTCAGGTGTCGGAAAATACGCGTTAGCGCTCTTCTACCATTTGACTTTTTGACCTTTTGACGCGCGCCAGCGCTTCCCCACTGTTCACTGTTCACTGTTCACATGAACTCCCTCAAATTTCGATTGCAGAAAAGGGAAGTGTTATCAATCTGGAAAACACCATGGGGAAATTAACGGGTAAAGTTGCGCTGGTAACGGGCGGTGGTCGTGGACTTGGTCGGGCCTATGCGCTGCACCTGGCGAAGCTTGGTGCGGATGTGGTGGTTAATGATATCAGCATGAAAGCGCATGAAGAATATAATGAGGAGATCGGCGCGGACTCCGTTCCGGAAGAGATAGAAAATCTTGGTGTGCAGGGTGTGGGGATTGAAGCTGATGTGTCCGATAGAAAGCAGGTCGATAAGATGGTGGCCGATATTGACGCAAAGTTTGGCCGACTGGATATTTTAATAAACAATGCGGGTGGCGCGCTCTGGGGAGCCCGTGATTTTGATCCCATGTTTGCCTTGAATTTTCACGGGACGGTCTACTGTTGCGAGGCGGTCGCGGAAATTATGAAACGGCAGGGATCGGGCAAGATTGTTAACGTGGGCAGTCAGGCGGGATTACGGGGAGGTGAAGGCGGTGCGTATGCAACAGCGAAAGCAGCAGTGATTCATTATACCCGCTGTTTGGCGCTGAACCTGGGTCCGCATCAGATAAATGTAAACTGCATTGCACCGGCCTGGATATTAAGTTCGCGCGCTATTGCAGGAGGTCGAGGAGAGAAGGAGACACGTGAAAAACTGGAGGCTACTATTGCCCTCGGGCGATTGGGTATGCCGGATGACTGTGCAAAAGTCATTGAGTTTCTGGTCACGGATTTGTCAGACTACGTGACCGGACAGACGATATCAGTGTGCGGTGGCAATGTGCTGTTTTAAACGGAACCTATATGAAGATAACTGAGATCAAACCCATCCTCACCGATCGTTATCTTCTTGTTCGTGTCTATACCGATGCTGGTATTGTGGGCAATGGCGAATCCGGTTGTTGGGCGCATCATAAACCAGTGGCCGAAGCGATCAGGGAATTCAGCAATTACTTTATTGGTAAAGATCCCCGGTCAATTGAGCACCACCACCAGGTGTTGTCGCGGCAGACTCATTTTATGGGAGCGGTAATCAGTTCGGCGTTCAGCGCGATTGATATTGCGCTGTGGGATATATTAGGAAAGTCGGTTGACCTGCCGGTGTATCAACTCCTTGGAGGTAAATGTCGCGAGAAAGTTCGTGTTTTTAATAACGTCAATGGCGATACTCTCGAGGAAAGAACCGCGTCGGCAAAACAATCTGTTGCTGACGGGTTCACCTCGTTGCGAATGACACCATTCTTCAGTGGGTTTGAAGAAAAGGATTCTACCGAGGTGATCACGACGGCGGTAGAGATGGTGGCTGCCGTGCGCGGTGCGGTTGGCGATAAGATTGACCTGGGACTTGAAATCCACCGTAACCTTCAGCCCGATGAAGCGATCACTCTCGCACAGGAACTGCTACCTTTTAAACTCAAGTATTATGAGGACCCTCTGGCGCCCGAGTGCAATGAAGCCCTTGAATATATCGCCCGACACATTGACATCCCGATGGCGGTAGGTGAACGCAGCTACAATCTGTTTCAATTCAAGGAGCTGATTGATAAAAAAATCGCGGCGTTTATTCGTCCCGACGTCTCCCTTGCAGGCGGCTTTACCCAGGTGAAAAAAATCGCGGGCATTGCGGAATCTGCTTTTGTGCAAATATTTCCTCACCTCATGGGCAGTCCGGTTAACAATGCGGCTTTCACCCATTTTGCTGCGGCCATTCCCAATTATTATGTAATGGAAGTAAATGCCCATACCGATGAACAGCTCGCGCTTGTCGACCGTCCCTTTCAAGTGTGTGACGGTTATCGGGAAATTCCAGACCGCCCCGGTATCGGCGTTGAAATAGATGAAGCCCGTTGTGAAAAGACACCCTTTGTCGGCCGTCAGATTACGGGCAATTTCCATGACGATGGATCGGTAGCGCATTGAACATGAGTCTAAAGTTGAAAGCGAATACTGAACCGCAGAGGCGCTGAGATCACAGAGGTGGAGTGGAGATAGCCACAAAAAGCACAGAAGGCACAAAAAAGAAAAGAAAGACTTTAATAGATTGAAAGTTCAGGTTAGTCGCGGTGCTTCATAGCAATCACTCAGCAAAGCTGAGTGATTAACCTGATATATAACCTATGGTATTCTCTGCGATCTCAGCGCCTCCGCGGTAAATTATTCTTTGGTTCCTGACACCAATATTTCTATCTTGTGTTTTTTGTGCCTTTTGTGGCTATCTCTTTTCTTTTTCCCCTGTAATTAAACTTTCGACTTTTACTATACTCTAACACGGCTTGACCAGCTCATCTAATTGCCCTTTATAATCTCTATTCAGGGAGGCAGTTGTTTAGAAATTAAATCCTTAAATAATGGATATCAACGAACTACAAGCTAAGGTAGCACAACTGGAGAGGGAGTTGCGGGAGACGCGTGATCTTCTGGTTGAGGCGAGGCAAGAACCGGGAGCAGTCGCCAAAGAACTCCGGCGAACGCGTGCCTATGCGTTTGATGCGTCGGCGTTGCCGCTCGAGAAGGTGGTCGCGGGTTGTGCAGATTCACTCGAGCGATATGGTTTCTGCGTCATTGAGAATGTGATTCCACCTGATGAGGTGGATGCCATACGCGAGGAAGTTGAAGCCGCGCATGCCATCATGGAACGCAACAAACAGGGCATCAAAGAACTGTTTGATAATGAGGGGGCGAACGCAGAGGAATTACTCAGCGGCAAGGCCGTGGAAAAGAATGTTGAGTTAAGACGGGTGCGTCGAGTCGGGCACCCCCCGAAACCTCCAAACGATATAATCTGGATGCCGCAGTACGCCCGACATTTGGCCAAACCGGTCATTACCGCCCTCGCACACAAGACACTGGACGACCACCTTAGAATCGCACAGCTGCATACACGTATCATCGAGACTGACAAAGAGGATGGCACCCCCGGAGGGTTCGGCAATGTCAAACATAGAGGCCGTGCTGACAGCCGTGAATGGCACACGGACTGGCCACACGACCTTTCAGCTTACGGCAATAAAAATCCCGACACTAACGTCGGCTGCATCCGCCAGCCCTTTCCCGACCTACGCATGTGCCTGGTTATGATCTGGTATTTAACGGACGTGGATGAAAACTCGGGTGGCACTTGGATTGTTCCCGGATCACATAGGGACAAGCGAAATCCCAGGAGCCCCAACGACGGAATATTGAACACCGCTCCCATCCCCGACGAAATGCAAGTGACCGCACCAGCAGGGTCTGTCTATATCCAGGATTCTAGGTGTTGGCATGCGTCCCCTTTGCGCAATACAAGTCATACGAGAGTCGCGATGGTGAACCGCTGGGCCCCCTGGTGGTTGTCGGTCGACGATTTCGCACCCGGAGATAAGTACAATCTCAACACGGTATGCCGCCCGCTATCCCACGCGGAGTACCTCGCCCTGCCCCCTGAGCTGCAACCTTTGATGCGGCATCTCTGCCCCGATGAACATGACACCTTACAGCAGCCGAACCTCGATCGAGCCGCAGCGGCCGCGCATCGCGCGAAGGTGGGATTTAAGCAACTGGAGGAAGATCCAGAATCACTGGCGGAAGCCAATGCGCATATTCACGTTCCAGTGGAACATTCAAACGAAGATTGAATAGTCGAAGGTCAAAGGTCGAAAGTCTAAGGCGGGTGAGAATGTTAGTTAACAGTAATCAATGGAGAACGTTTCCATTGAACCTAACAGATTAACAAATCTTTTAACCTTGAACGGTGTACCGAGGGTATAGCTCGACATCTTCCACCCTGCCTGCCCTGAGCTCGATGAAATCCCTGAGCTAGTCGATGGGTCGATGGGTCGATGGGTCGATGGGTCGAAGGGTTTGTCCATAATTGAACGGATCATTGATTATATCTGACATAAATTCTAATTGTCACTTGAGTCACTTGACTCAGCAAGCTGAGTGGGGTTGAAAGATAGGATGAATACAAGTGGGACACACCTCACGGACAGGGTCTCTGGCTGCCTGCTTGGTGGTTTAATAGGAGATGCGATGGGGGCCCCGGCAGAAGGGAAAACATTTCAACAAATTGAGGAGGAGCTGGGCTGGATCGACGATTTCGAGGGATCAGGCACCGACGATTCAGCGATCAGGCTCATCCTCTGCGAAGCTATTTTTGACGGGGGCGGCTGGGCGTCTGCTGACAATTTCGCCGCTTCGTTTTTAAAGCACAAAGATCGATTTTACCGCCTCTTCTACATCCCAGTTAAGAATATGTTTCACAAGATCGAAAGTGAACTGGCGCTGCCCGTGGACGCCGGCTACGGAAACATGCACAGCTCGAGCTCAGCGATGTGTATTTCACCGATTGGTATCATCAATGCGGGTGATCCGCGCCAGGCTGCCATAGAGGCTTTTGATGTCGCAAGTCTGATTCATTCGGGCGCCTCCTCGTTCTGCCGTGACGGCGCCTGTGCGATTGCGGCCGCGGTAGCGGAAGCGATGAATCCGACGAGCAGCATCGCATCTGTTATCGAGGCGTCGACAGCATACCTGCACCCAAGGAGTGCTGCAGAGATGATCAACTGCATTAACCGTGTGCTGGAGTTTCTTCGCACCCAACAAACATATGAAGCATTTCGCGCCTGGCACTACGAAAACTGCCTGGGTGATATCATCAGCGATTCGCGGGAAACCGTGCCCTGCACACTGGGGATATTTCACCTCGCGGCGGGCGATCCAAACGTTGCAATTCCGCTTGCCGCCAATATGGGCCGAGATGCCGACACAATCGCGACCATGGTCGGCGGTATATCCGGTGCTTTTGTCGGACGAATTGGTCTCAAGGAATCCTGGGTAACGAAGGCCATTGACGGAGATTACGGGCTCGACGAACTGACGGGTAAACTCGAATCAGTGGTGAGAACAAGGTTACGTGAGCGACAGCAGCGAATTGCAACTATCGAATCGCTGTTGGTTAATCGTAACGATTAGCAGTTATTTTATTCACTGGCGTGAATAGTCAAAACGTCAAAATGTTGAAGAAAGAGGGACGAAGTCGGCTTATATCCAGTTCCCCTACCTTTTGACTTTTTGACCTTTCTTGCCGGCCATAGCCTTGGCGACGGCTGGTGACTTTTTGACACACGATGACGCATGTCATCGTGCTCCTGCTTCCATCCTTATCCGAGGATCGAGCCACATGAGCAAGAGGTCGCTGACGAGGGTGCCTAAGACTCCGAGCAGGCTGAGTACCATGAGCATCGATCCGGCAAGATACATATCTTCTAGCATCAGGGCATCGAGCAATAGCGGGCCGACGGTGGGTAAACTGAGCACCATCGCGACAATGGCACCACCGGAGACGAGTTGGGGAAAGATCGCGCCGATACTGGAAATAAACGGATTGATCGCCAGGCGCACAGGATATTTAATCAACACTTTAAACGGTCGCAAACCCTTGGCCATCGCGGTAACAACGTAAGGTTTTCTCAACTCGTCGAGCAAGTTGCCGCGCATGACCCGGATCATACTCGCGGTTCCAGTGGCACCGAGGACGACAATGGGCACCCAGATGTGCTGCAACAGGTCGACAATTTTTCCTCTTGTCCACTCCGGTTGAACAGCGTACTCAGGTGAATACAGACCCGTGACATTGATGCCCAGATACTTCGCACTCCAATAGAGCAGGAGCAGTGCGAGGAGAAAGCTGGGAACACTCATCCCGATGAAACCGATCAAGGTAAATAGATAATCACCCAGGGTATATTGGCGAACGGCCGAATAGATACCAATGGGCAGGGCGATAGCCCAAGTGAAGATTATAGTGCCGAGTGAAATGAGAAAAGTTAGGAGAATACGATCACCTACCACTTCATTGACCGTATTCTGGCTCTCCATCGACAACCCCATGTGACCCTGCAGCAAGCCCTGGTCTTTTTTTTCAAAGGACATAAACCAGTAGAGGCCGAGCCAGCGCCCGTATTGTTCGACGATGGGCCTATCGAGGTTAAAAATCTCGCGCAACTTATCGACTTCTTTCATATCAGCGCTGCTGCCTCTTAACTGCAGCTCCATGATTTTAGTATCGATGAAATTCCCCGGTGGCAGCTGGATGATAACAAAAGAGATGATTGAGATGATAAGAAGTGATGGAATCATGATGATCAATCGCCTGCCGATGTAGGGATGTCGCACCCCGATCATTAAAATGCCGCAGACAAAAACAAAGATAAACAAATACTTAATCAGTACTCCCAGGCGATTAACACTTTTCGATTCACCTTCGACGTCAACCAGACCGTAAGGGGCAGGAGTGATTTCGATTAATTCTTTTTTTATCTGCGCAATGGTTCCAGGAGAATGATAAGGATCTTCGAAATAGAAGGTTTCTAAGCCCGCGTGGGCGGGTGGGTGGAAGCGATTACCATAAAACGCGAGGCGAGGAACATTTTTAAAATCGTTTTTGACCACGACCGGGTGCGGCGGCGCTGTACCTATATTGATCGACCACACATTTTCTGCCCCGATGTCGAATATTTTATGGAATTGTTCGCGTTGCTCTTCACGGGTGGTCGCACCGAAAGCGGATTCGAGCAGTATCATCGATCGCCGTAAGGGATGATCGATCGGGGGCTCGATCCCGCCGAATTGAGTGGCTTCAGGATTGCCTGAAAGTCCCCCTCCTAAATACCACTTAAAATAGCCGAATGCTTGAAGACCTGTTAACCCAACAAATCGTTCAGGTCCCACAATAGGATTGAATTCACTTTCGGTGGCCCAAATGGAAATTTCCACTTGGCGCGAATTTTGTTCTGCGGAAAAGAGCGCCAGCGAGGGCTGACGTCGGATAGCGCGAATACCGACACGGCCCCAATCTTCGATGACGAGCTCAGTCGGTCCCTCGTCTTCCCCCTCCGGCAATGAATAACGCCAGGTCATACGCGTGCCGTCCTTAAACGTGCGGAAACCTTCTGAATCCCTGCCGGTGAGACCTATCGCATCGAGTATTTGATTAGCCTGTTCGGGCGCATAATCGGTAAAACTTTTATGCAGTTTTTCATGGTGAAAATACGATTCCCTTCCGGGAGATAACTGCGCGGGCTCTCCCATCCCATTATAAACGATATCGATAATTTGCCGGCGGTTGATGGCGAGGGAGAGCGCCTGGCGAAAGCGCTTGTCTATTAAAAGATCATGTTTCATCTGGGTGACCGGATTATCGGGATCGACCAAAAGGTTCATATTCGCATGGATGAGGTAACGTGAGCGCGTAGCGGGAAACCAGTGATACACTTCGTAATCATTGTCTTCTCGTTGTGACATGAGAAGGGTGTATGAGAGATCCATATTCCAAATTAAAAAGGTGATCGCCCCGCTGGCTGCTGATAGAGGTATCAGATTATAATTTTTTACTTCGTAAAATAATTGATCCACGTAGGGGAGCTGATTGCCTTCGGTATCAACGGCCCAATAGTAGGGATTGCGGACAAAAACCTGGGGAGGGTTGGCGTTATAAGTACGATAGATCCAGGGCCAAAGCCGCGGGATTGCGGGGTTTGACCAAAGTTTTAATAAATAGTAGAGCCTACTGCGCGACGGCAGTCTTCTCTCCTCCATGGTAGCCTCGATGAGCGCGTCATCACCGAATACCGGGTTATACTTTTCCAGGTAATGACGGGGCGCGCTATATTCAGTGGCTCGAGCCAGGCGTTCAAGAAATGTTCCATAAGGTTGAGGGAAAACGAACTTTACGGTGTGATCATCGATTTTAATAACATCCCCTGTCCTACCGCCTATATCCATCCAATCGGCCGTTTCCATCCCAAGGATATTAAATGGTATTTCTTTTTCCCACCAGTAGAGGATATCATCGACGGTAAAAGGGTGGCCATCAGACCATTTCATCCCTTTGCGCAGGTAAAAGGTCCATTCCCTCTTGTCGGGACTGGATTCCCAACGCTTGGCGACGTGAGGCACGATCGGGTAACCGAGCGCAGAGAAGCGCACTAGCGTGGATCCGGCATAATATCCCTTGACGACACCCACCTCAGTTGGGGAACCCACCACTTGCAACCAGGTACCGCCATAACTACCGATACTGTCCACTCCTTTGAGCACTACCGGCTCGGGCCCCACACGTTCAGCAACCGGAGGCAGTTTTCCCTCTGCAACCAGGTCAGTAAAAAGGGGTGATTCGGATTTTGGATACCACGAACCCGATTCACCCTCACTGTAGTCAACATCCTGTTGAATTTGGAAAATATCATCCTCGGTGAAACTCACATCTCTTGAATTATTTATGAATTCAATTTCCTCCGGGTCATAGTAAATGGGTTCCTCCTCCAGATCCGGTTTTAAGATATCACTCCAGAGATATAAAAAACAAAAAAAGCAACAACCCGTGAGAAGGAGGAGAAGGAAGGTTTTTAAAATTTTATTCATCTAAAGGAATAAGCTCATCTTGGGATGAATTCAGTGAACAGTAAACAGTGAACAGTGGGAAAGTAGGGTCTAAGGCGGGAGAAAGACCAGTGAACAGTGAACGGTAAACAGTGAAGAATAAGTGTTAAGTGTTAGGTTTTAAGAGAAAAGCTTATTTGGGTACAACCAGGACATCATTTACAGATTTAGTTCAAGACATGGTTTACACTTTGTGAGGGATGCTGAACGGTAATCGGGTTATATAGTTAAGTTAATGTTATGCGGAGATAGAGGTTTGGTTACCTTCATTGGTGCCGCTAGCGGCACCAACAAAAGCAGCCGTTGACAGGTCAATCTGACCGATTCTGAGAGTGGCAAAGTAAACATCGAAGTGTACCGTGTCTAGTGGTTTTAGTCCAACACTCCAACCGGCGAGGGCGGTGGAGATAGGAATCTGGAGGCCATCGAGTTTGATACATCCGACTCTTGAGACGCGGCGAGTCATCAAATCATAGCTGATATCGGCAGGTGTGCCGCCGTAAGGACGGGCGCTGGGTTGATAGATTTCAGAGGGCGTGCTCATGGCAAGAGCCGCATGGGGGCGTTCTTCATTGAAGGTCTTGCGCCACAGATCGAAGGCCGCCTGTTGGGTGCGAAGATCGTCCTGGGCATGTTTTTGCAACTCCTGTTTGATATCGCGATGCATACGCTCATGGGCTCCGTTATCCTGGGGGTTACCCGGACGTCCACGCTCGAGATTAATCCCTAAGGCCAGCCACCAGGCCGCCAGTTTGCTCAAGCCCAGCACGGCATTGGCACTGGCAAAGGGACTGCCGTTGTCGCTGCGGATGCAAGCGGGAAGTCCATAGCGTTCAAAGAGTTTTGTGAAGCATTCACGCACCGCTTCGCTACGGGCTGAACTGAGCACCCGCACCTCTAATACATAGCGGCTCCATTCATCCCGTACCGTCAAAGGTTCACAACGGTTGCCATCAACGGTGTGCCACCACCCTTTGAAGTCTACACTCCACACTTCGTTACAGCCGCAAGCCTTGACCCCGTAGTGAAGGCGTCCGCTTTTTTGAGCGCTTCTGCGCCGGCGCTTAGTGACTAGGCCCGCCCGTTCCAATACCCGTTTCACGCTCGAGTCCGAGGGGGCCTTCCCATAACGTCTGTCGTAAAGCTCCCGGATCTTGTAGGGGCCCCACGTGGGGTGATGATGCTTCAGTTTGATCAGCGTACACACTACTGATTCGGATAGTTCCTGAACACTTCCATGCGGTCGGCGTGAGCGCTCGTGCAACCCCTCCATCCCTTCGCTCAGAAAGCGCTTCTTCCATTTATACCCTGTCGGTCGGCTGATCCCGTAGTCTTCACACAGCTCGTTCATCTTTACTCCCGGTTGCATCGCCTCCAGGGCGAATTGGTATCTTTGGTCCATTTTTTTTGTTTCCTTCCATGACATCATACCGTTACTTAGCTTCCTTCTTTCTTTGGCAATCTGTAAAGGATGTCCTGAACCTTTTGTGTAAACGATGTCTTGAACCTATACCCCCATCGACCCTTCGACTAGCTCAGGGATTTCATCGAGCTCAGGGCAGGCAGGGTTTGGGGAGAAAGATATACGATTTCCGATATATGATATGCGATATACGATGTAAGTTTAACGTCTCGCACATCAAACGTCGAATATCAAACGTCGGATTTCAGGTATAATAATATACGAATGGAGAGGTTCACCGATCACTGTTTACTGTTCACTATTCTTCTCCCCGACTTTCGACTTAATTATATCGTGCTTCAAAACTAATCGATGTTGTGCTATATTTTTAATATATACCGTGATAGATTGTATAAATGCGATTGATCATATTATTAAAATATGAATAATAAATTAGATGTGTTTTTCAATTTCACCAACTAACTGAATTTTTCCCATGTCTGAATATTCATTGTCTGAGGAACAGATCCAACAGTATCGAACGGAAAGCCACCTCGTGATTCCGTCGGTGTTTGGCAAAGACGATTTAGGGGAGATTGATCAAACAATACGCGACTTGACCGACCAGGCTATTGAATCGGGCCAATCGGATAAAATCATGGAGCTGGAGCCACAACCGGTGAATGGTCAATACGTGCCGCGACGCATATATAACCCGTTTGATCAGCATGAATGTTTTCGTAAACTGGCAACCGACGATCGCATTTTGAACCGCATCGAATCACTTATCGGCCCAAACATTGCATTGCACCACAGCAAGTTGAACATGAAGCCGGGGAAAGTCGGTTCAGTAGTCGAATGGCATCAGGACCTGGCGTATTTTCCTCATACCAACGACGACTTGGTGACGACGCTGATCTATCTCGATGATGCTACGGAAAAAAATGGCTGCCTTCAAGTGCTGCCACGCCAACACACTCATCACTTTGATCACCGCTTACCCGACGGTAAGTTTGCAGGCATGATCACAGAATCGATCGACGACAATCAATTTGGAAAACCAGTCGCTCTGGCTGCGGAGGCAGGGAGTATATTTATGATGCATGTCAATACGCCGCACAGTTCACTTCCCAATACTTCTGACA
The DNA here is from genome assembly GCA_963692525.1 of Opitutales bacterium. Classification (GTDB taxonomy): domain Bacteria; phylum Verrucomicrobiota; class Verrucomicrobiia; order Opitutales; family PNEW01; genus PNEW01. The sequence goes on along the minus strand of OY829953.1, from coordinate 1,964,626 downwards.
AGCCCCGCCGTACAATAATTTTTGAATACCGCGCTTCAGACGCTTTCCCGATATACTCCGGTATTTATGTCCACGAATTGGAGTTGCACGCCCATCACCTGCGCGGTGAACGATCACGTCATGCCCGCTTCGGAAATCTCGTGCCCATGATCCCGGACATTCCAGGCGACGCCCAAAAGAAGTCGCTTTACAAACTCCAGGAAGAAGCACGATCCAAACAAGAGACATCTTAAAAGAAGATGTACTGGCGCGCGTTGATTAGGAGTCGAAAGTCGAAGGAAACCTTCTCCCACCTAAAACCTAACACCTAAAACTTAAAACGCGCGAAGGTATCTTCGCGCTCAAGTCGTCTGCGGTACGGGGTTCGCGATCTCGTCGCGGACTATATTGATGATGGTGAAAACAACGTCGATGGGAACTAAGGTCGCGTCGATAGAACGGATCAAGTGCTCCGGGTAGTAGGACAGGATGGGTTCCGTCTCCTCTTTGTACTCTTGAAAACGGCGCTGAATGATTTCATCTCTGGCGTCGTCGAGTCGGTTGTCGTGCAGGGCACGCCGGCGGATGCGTTCAATCAGTCTGTCCTCTTCCGCCGCCTCTAATAAAAAGACAAGAGTGACGTCGATATGTTCTTCCATCATTTCGGCTTGATTTTTATTGCGAGGAATGCCGTCGAGAATCAGGATTTCTTCCTCGGGACGAAAGTCATTCGTATGAGCCAGCTTGTGTATGTGCTCAGACCACAGACGCACGGTAATATCATCGGGCACGAGCAGACCCTGGCTTGAGTACTTGAGAAAGATTTTTCCCAACTCGCTTTGATGATTCAGCCGACGATAGACTTCTCCGCAGGAGAGATGAAAGAAACCGGGCAGTGCACCCAGCGATTTGCCCTGGGTTCCTTTTCCGGAGCCGGGTTTACCTACTAAAAGTATCGTTCTGTAACGTTTGTCTTCAGCCATGTCCTGATAGTGTGATTTTGATTAAACCCCTACTATTATAATGAACATAGCATAAGCCAGTCTAAAATCAATGAAAGTCGATTCGCTTCCGCAGGAAGCGAGGTTCACGGTTCAAGGTTCAGCGGTTGTTTGGGAGAGGAAATTGGGTTTCTGGGGTTGAGCTTACTTTTTGACCTTTCTTGACGACCATAGCCTTGGCGACGGCTGTTGACTTTTTGACCTTTTGACTTGCAGCCGAAAGGCTCAAGGCAACGCGCAGGAGTTGTTCCAAGCGGCGGCCCCTGATTCGCCTTCGTAGGTCGGTATCAAGGGCTGGGTGATAGATCGCGTTTTTTCAATCCACGAGGACCAATCAGAATTGTCCATGTAATGTTTGACGATCAACATTTGGACATCCTCGGGTAAGCTGTCGTAAGCCGGCCAATACCAGATCGTGAGCGCGGTTCGCCGCTGGTCTGTTTGATTGGCGTGAGCAGAATGGAGCAGACGTGAATCACCGATGACCACGTCGCCGGCTTTTACCGGGACATCGATTTCGCCCTCGGCATGTTGAAAGGAGGGAAGATCTAGATTGGAGGCGCTACTTACTTCGTCGCGTTCGTGAGCCGTTCGATTGTCATCATGCAGGGCGTGACGCTTTAAGTGAGAGCCGGGAATCACACGTAAACACCCATTCTGGCGGCTTGTGTCGACGAGGTAGTACATCAGAAAATACTGCTGCGGTTTTTTTGTAAAGCTGAGAGGATGACCCCACATAACGCCATCCTGGTGCCAGTAGAGTGGAGGGGCATGCGGCGGTTTGCTTATTACAAAGCCGCTCCAGACCTTGGGGTCGTTAAATCCCAGTTTGGCGAAAACTGAGAGCGCGCTTGGATGGACAATAAGCTCGGTAAAAGCGGGATGAGGAAATTTCCAATAGGGAATGATACAGCCCTGAGAACGGCGTTCTTCGAAGTGAGCGGGATCCTCCTGCGCGATCGTCCATTCGCTCATGGCGTTAAGCTTATCTACCATCTCGGGTTCGAGAACATTTTCAAAGACACAGAAGCCTTCATTAATAAGTTGCTCCTTTTTTTCTTTAGCCGTGATAGACACCGATGTTTCTCCTTCCATTCTTTACTTACCTTAGTGAAGGCCAATGGGAAAGTAAATTAAGAATAATGAATGCACCGCTCCCTTCGATTAAACTCAGGGCAGGTAGAAAAAGAAGAGGAAGATTTTAACAGGAAGAGCGGGGAGAACGGAAAGACTGAACCGGAGATAAAGCAAATGAACGCTTAAGAGGAGATAGCCACAAAAAGCACAAGATAGAAATACAGAAGTCAGAAATCTAAGAATATTTTACCGCTGAGAAATGGAAGCGCCAAGAATACAATAAGGTATCATACAGGTTAATCGCGAAGATTCATTGCAATTTCTCAGCAACAGCTGAGTTTATCAGTCCCTCCCGCATTTGCGGGTGGTATGACATTGCGATGAATCTTCGCGATTAACCTGATATTTATTCTATTAAAACTTTTCTTTTCTTTTTTGTGTCTTTTGTGCCTTTTGTGGCCAACTCTTCATTTTCTCCGTTCTCTCAGCGCCTCTGCGGTTCAAATTTATTTAATCCCTGAGTTCCTGAGTTCCAAATTTCTATCTTGTGCTTTCTGTGCCTTGTGTGGCTATCTATTCTTTATATTTCCTGGCATTAGACCTTTGACCTTCGACTTTAGACTCTTAAACTCTTTCCCGATGAAAACTACTTCACCGTGGTGTCCAGTCGAAGCTGACTTGACTGCCCTGCTCGAGGACTATCCCCAGCCTCTTAAAACATTGGGCGATGGGGACGTGCCTGCATTCATTATGCGCGGCGCCTACAAGGTAGACCACTGTGCGGCATTGATCGAACGATTCTATGATCGCGGACTGCTCTACGATCCGAGGATAAATCTCAATGGTAAACCGGTACCGCGCATCGACATTGGCACGAGCCTGGGGATGAGACATAGTGATAGAGAGAAATTTTTTTCCCACGCCAAAGGAACGCGCGAACTGTTCGCCTCGCTCTTTAAGGGGTACGACGATCCCGTCGACTTTATCTACCAGAAGATCGGGGCGATGGCCCCCGGTAAACGTGTCATGGTTGCCCGCGAACCGGACGGGCAGCTCTACGGTCCGGCCATCTTTCGCACATACTACGAGGGCATGGGACATGAGCCTCACTTCGATTCCGTGCGCGATCGGACGCGATTGCTCGACATGCAGGTCTCGCGTTTCGATAAGCAGTTTGCCGCCATCCTCTGCATACAGGAGTCGCTTCTCGATGATGAAAAGGGCCAGACCCTACTCTATCGCCAGCAGTGGTCACCGGAAATTAATGACAAACTGCTAGACTTTCGCGCCTACGCCGAAGAACAGGGAATCGAACGCGTGAGTGTTAATCTCGAACCGGGAGACTTCTACGTATTCTGCTCCGAGACGGTACACGAATTACCGGCACCTAAGGGGGAGCGGGCGCGAGTCGTTCTCGCCGTTTTCTTCGCCATGTCCGATGACGACGAAGAGATCTATGTTTGGGCGTAGGGCGCGCGGAGGCGCGCGTTTTAAGTGTTAAGTGTTAGGTTTTAGTAAGAGGGTCCCATCGACCCATCGACCCATCGACTAGCTCAGGGATTTCATCGAGCTCAGGGCAGGCAGGGTGGAAGATGTCGGGCTACGCCCTCGGTACAGGGTTCAGGTAAGAATTTTTAGCACCGTTAGGATTAATAAGAAACTTATCACGCCATAGATCGCCGAAGGCGAGAAATACGAGTGAACAGTTGAAGAGAGCCATATTAACTAGCCTCTTCCCTTTTTGACTTTTTGACACGCTCCAGCGCCTCGTATACGAGCGGCTTGACGGTTTCGCTTAGTTCGGAGAAAGGCATGTGCTGGGCGAGGGTGATCGCCACGAGTTCATCGCGTGGGGAGATCCAGAACTCGGTGCTGGTCCCGCCGATCCAGCCGTACTCACCTATTTGGGAGGCCGGAACCCAGTCGGTTTGATAGACTCGAACCGAGACACCCAACCCGAAACCAAGCCCTGAGTATCGGTCATCCGGTTTCTTGTCGAGCGGTATCAAGTGTTCCGGTAATTGATTGCGCGTCATCAGTTCGACGGACTCCGCTTTAAGCAGTCGTTTTCCGGCTAGCGTGCCCTTATTCGAAAGCATCAGGCAGAAACGCATGAAATCGCTGGCTGTCGAGACCAGTCCTCCACCAGCAGAGAGTAACTTCGGCAACTCTATAAAACTGGTCTCGGAATAGTTCCCGGTGCCTCCCGCTGCGGCTTCGACACTCTGCAAACCTCCGTCCGGTGATGGACCGTACATGCCCGAGAACCGGTCGATTTTATCAGCCGGCACATAAAACGCAGTATCCTCCATTCCCAATGGTTCAAAAATACGTTCGGCCAGGAACACGTCGAACGACTGACTGGAAACAATCTCGATCAGCCTGCCCAGGACGTCGGCCGAGATGCTGTAGTGCCACTTCGTTCCCGGTTGATAGAGCAGTGGAATCGTCCCCAGCTTCTCGACCATATCCTGCAGATTGCCTTCGTGTAATCGGTGCAGACCCGCCTCGCGATAGAGAACCCCGAGGGCTGACTTATTCGTCATGTAGAGGGCGGCGCCGGGCAGTCCGGAACTGTGCCGCAGCAGATCGCGGACGGTCATTTCGCGCTCCGCATCCACACCTTCTACCTCGTCGGCGTCGGGGTCCACGACCACTTTCATATCGCTGAATTCGGGCATGTAATTCGAAGCCGGAGCGTCGAGCTCCAACTTTCCTTCCTCACACAGCATCATCACTCCCACTGCGGCGGTCGGCTTGGTCATCGAATAGATACGAAAGATGGTGTCTCTCTGCATCGGCTTGCCAACTTCGATGTCCATCATCCCGTAGGCCTCGAAGTGAGCGACCTTGCCGCGCCGGCCCACAATCGTAACCGCGCCGGCAAGTTTCTCGTCATCGATAAACTTCTGCGCAGTCGCGGTGATCCGCTCCAGTCCCTCCACTGACAACCCCACATCGTGCGGGGCAGCGGTCAGGTTGTTGAGTGAGATGGTCATTTTCGATGATGGATTTAGAGGGTTCGGGGTGGAAGATGTCGAGCTACGCTCTCGGTTCAGGGTTCCCTTCGACTGCGCTCAGGGCAGGCAGGGTTTAGGTGTCGGGGAGAATTAGTGAACAGTGAACAGTGGAAATGCAGTAGCTATTTTAGTTTTAGTTGAATAGTAATTTATTTCAATGTTCAGCTGCCTTCGTCAAGACTTCAGCGTGTCAATGGGTTCATCTTTATCCTAATTTATTCCGCATACTCGCATACACGCTTATTCGCATCCTCGCATCTCCACCTTTGACTTTCGACTAGAGCGCTTAAACGCGCTCCACATAAATCGCGTAAATTTTGGGATCTTCGGGACGTATCCCGACGTAATTGAGTCGAATTCGAATGGCTCCATCACTCTTTTCGATCCGTTTGTGGTTTTTCCATGTCACCGTCTGATCAAATCCCGACTCGAGTGGCGCACAGTCCTCTCCGGAATACCCTTCGATCGGCTGGAAGCGTTCGTCCAGGATCTCGACGGTTATCTGAGCGTGCTCGGACAAGCCGTCGACATTCAGGGACAGGCAGCCGGGTTGTCCCTCGAGGTCGATCGGAGCTGAAATCACGTGTCGCGGCTGCGATGAGTTCAGCTTCAGGTCCGAGGCCTGGAAGTAGCCCAGGCGATCGCGCTTCCAACTCGCCACGCGGACTCCGTTACTTAACTGCTCCGGCCAGGGCGCGTACCAGAACAACGTCTCATCGCCCACATTCTCGAAGCCCTGCCCCTGTACGAACCCCGCGTGTTTGAAATTCATCGGTGTGGGCAGGTGTTCAAAATCATCCTCACCCGCTTCTACCATGCGAAAATCCGGAATCGGTTCTCGATAATGCAACGCGTCGTTGCTGACGACCAGACCAAGATCCATCTCAACGTGCCGACGGTCGTTATTATCTTGTCCGTGCCACTGACCGTAGAGGCCGACAATCACATTGCCGCGATTCCACAGTGCCGCGCCCAAGTGAACCTGCTCCCCCTGGTTTTCTCCGTTTACCATCGGTCTGGGAGGAATATTTTCGCGCCGGAATCCCAGGCAAGAGGCTTCTATCCAGTGTTCGAAATCGTAGGATGTGAACATCACCAGTTGCCGCAAGGATCCGAAATGTTTTCCGCCGTGGCCGCTCAGGTAATAGCAGCCGTTGAACTTCGTGCCACCCGACATCTCGCAGGCAGGTACCTCGGGCCTGCGCTCAGCTTCGTGCCACTGCAAGCCGTCTTCACTGAACACGACGGTGAACTGATTGGGATACTTGGTAGTTTCGATGATCGCTTTGAATCTACGCGAAGGATTGGGATCACCTGGTTCATAAAACACCACGCACGCCTTAATATGATGTTGTCCGTCCAGCATATTCACCAGGTTATTTCGCGTTGAACCCTTGTATTCCACGAGGCCGAGTTCCGGTTTCTCCCAGTTGTATCCATCGCGGCTTTTCGCCAGGCTCACCCGTTCCAGCCAGGGACCGTCCTCACCCTGACCGAGGTACCACATCCATAGTTCATCGCCCACGCGATGGACCGTACCATAGTACATAACACCGCCGCAGTCCGGTGAACCGGGTGGGCCGGGCTTCACTACGATTCTCGTATGATCAACCGCGGCCTTATACCTCACCAGGTGCAAGCGGACACCGTGCTGAAACGGAATACTGTAGTCATCGAAAGGGAAGAGGACCACCTGATCGGTACTGACGCATTCCGGATTGTTTTTGATTATCATGATTGAGTGATGAGCGTAGGCGCGCGTGTTAGGGTTCAGGGTGGAAGATGTCGAGCTACGCTCTCGGTACAGGGTTCAGGGTTCAGATAAGAAGAGTTTACACCGTTAGGATATATTCGCTACTGAGATCGTAGCTCGACTCCCCGCCATTGCATCACTGTTTACTATTTTCTCCAAACTTTTTGACTTTTTGACACGCGCAATCGCTTGTCCCCTATTGCGCGTCTACTTCCCAAGGCACCTTGGTCACTGTCGTGAGGGGGAATTTTTTCCAATAAAACTGATACTTATCTGATTTCCAGTTTGCGTAGACCTCTTCCCAGGTCAGGCGGCCTTGGTGCGGGGTGAGGACCTGATGAATGACCGGTTCCGATGCCCTCTGATAGCGAAAGTCTGCTGAAAGACGCAGGCGATCACCCGACCGATTAGGAAGCCCCTGATGCACGGTGTGACTGTGAAATAATAATACGTCTCCGAGATTGAAAGGACTCGAAACCCAGCCCTCGCCGAATGCTTCAGTTTCACTTCGCAGTCCGCCGGCACCGGAGGCTTTCGTCACGGGGAAAATACCTGACTTGTGCGACCCACTCAGCACGCTCAGTCCACCCAGTTTTTCCGGGCAGTCGCTCAATGGAATCCAAGCCGTCCAGACATCCAGAGTGCCTTGAATGTGAACATAATCCTGGTGCGCCGGTGTTGTCTGGTCGAGGTCGCTCGGAAAGATGATGCGCAAGATGTTGCTCGGCTGCAACAACACATCAGGTCCGAGAAGCGCTTCCGCGAGTTTGAAAAGAGTAGCAGCGTGGGCAAGAGTCTGGAACGATTCGAGCTTTAGAATTTCGTCATAGACAGGTTTGAATTCTTCCATCCCTGATAAGATCGCCGGGTGAGTGGTTATTGCTTCGAGTGGATCCGTGCCCGCTTGTATCCAACCGACACCTTGCAGGATTGCGGTGATGTCTCGCCGCGTTTCGAGGATCGACTCCCTGTCGACAAAGTCTCGCAGAAAGAGATAGCCATCACGATCCGCGCGGCAGCGCAATGCATCACTATCGTCTATGATATCGTTAGACTCGATGAAGGGGGACATTTCAATTGCGGATTTTCGATTTACGATTGTGGATTTGGGAGATGTCGGACTTCGTCCTCGGTACGATTGTGGATTTTAGACGAGATAGCCACAAGAGGCACAAGATGCACAAAAAAGAGGGCTAAGACAAGGTGGAACGCGGTGTCTCTACCGCGTTTGTATCAATTATTAATTACTAAGCGTGCTAGGGACCAACCTTCGCCAAGACTATGGCTGACAGCCTGTACGTCCCACCTCATTAAATAAAATATAACACGGCGTTTACCACTGTTCACAGTTTACTGATTTCTTTCCGCTTTCGACCTTGGACTTTCGACTCTTCTATCTTAAGCATCTACAAGGAAAAAGTCGCGAGCCGGATATCAGAGGGCCAGCCTTTGAAACCTTCGTAGTAGGCCATTTTAAATTGGGTGTCATTTAGTGCGAAGATGGAGGCATAGGATACATCCGGCCAGTTCATATCGGGAACCTCATGGCAGTCCGGATCGTCTGGGTCCCTCACTCCGCGGGAATGGGGTATAGCCATTTCAGGTTCCCACTGAAGGGTGCTTGGATCAAACACCCCCATAATCAATCCGCGCTTACTTTCCCGACAGCGTTCGTCCGCCAGCGGTGTCTTTTCATCTTCGAAAAAAAACGCTCGGCTTGAAGTTACCAGCTTGTCGCCGACAAGCCCTATACAAGGTCCATTGTGTCTGAAATCAAACTGGTAAGCTGTCGTCCAATCGGTATACGGCGGCGATGAATATTTTATCTCCGGCCTATCGTGCGCATCGTGCCGGATGAATGCGAACAGACGATGGTCGGGTAAAAAAGCGAGTGCCACTTCAGTCGCCCTGTCTTCATCAGAAATGACGCTCACCTTTACCCATTGCAGTCCATCGACGCTCCGCCACAGCTCTGATAATGATGAACGCGCGGGACCGTCGAAAGCAGTGTCCACGTGATAAACGGAAGCATAGTTTGCGTCGGGTCCTTTGGCTACCCACCAGATCACACGGTTTTCCGGCAGAGCTAATTGGGGATCGGTCCATGTCACACCGTCCTTACTGTGGACAAGATAGCTTTTTTTTCCTGTTAGGCGGCGCTCTTTCTCTCCCGGGTGCAAGCGACGATCGTAAGACATGCTGATGAGAAAAAGCTGGTCATCGTGAACATATAAGGTCGGATCTCGATCGTCGATATCTGTATCAATAAGCGACTGCGGTTCAGACCAATTTTCAAGGTCGTCTGAGTTGATAACATAAATCCGTCCATCGTCGGATTTGTGATGTGTCCCGTTTCTAAAGGTAAGCCAGTATTTACCCTTCCATGGAACGAGCGAAGTGAAGGCGTTGTGCCGACCGTCATGGTAAATAACGATATCAGATAATATTTTCATCGTTTATTCTTTTGTCAAAAGGTCAAAACGTCAAAATGTCAAAAAGTTGTTTCAGGTTAAAAAGGTTCACCGTTCTGCGGTTTTCTTATTTGCTAATTTACGGAGATGGTAAGCGGGCTGGACATCAAGGTTGATCGACTTCCAGTAATATTTCAGTGGATCCTGTTTTTCCCATTCAGTATAGACTTGCTCCCATTTCACCCAATTCATGTGTACATTGAGAGCCGCTCCATCTACAGGTTCAGTGATAGGCTGATAGCGGGCGCTCGTTGCGAGTCGTATGCGATTTCCGGTCAGGTTGTCACGGCCGCGGTGAATCGACAGGCTGTGAAACATGAGGACATCGCCACACTTAAAGGGGTTCCAGGCCCATTCTGTATCGTCTTCAAACAACTTCCCTGAACGGACATCATCGTCTTTCAGGAAACCCCAACGGTTCGAACCGCTCGCGATTGTCAGACCGCCCAACTCGGCGTCACAGTCTCCCAAGGGTGTCCAAACCGTCCATGTATTCCGCGTGCCGCGCACCGGATGGAAATCCTGGTGTGGAGGTGTAGTAGCCAGATCACCGCCGGGGAAGACGATATGAAGGATGTGACGGGGGTGAACGAAGACGGGTTCGTCGAAAAGTGTTTCCAGCACACTTACTATACGTTCGTGATGGTGAAGTTCGTGGAAAAGTCTGAGTTTTTGGATGTCGATATAATATCGTCTGAAGGTCTCGGTTCCATCCTCTTCGTAAATAAAGACCCCGTTTCTGCGTATGCCGTCATTGGGATCAGTGCCCGGTTCGAGGAGATCGTGCTCTTCCGCCACACGGAGCACCTGGCGACGCAGCTCAAGCACCGGACCTGTGGGTATCAGTCCGGGAAAAAAGAAATAGCCATGCTGACGACCGTGATCGAGGAGTCGATCGTGGTTCCCGATCATATCCGTACAGTCTACGAATGGCGATGTGTCATTCATTCATGCTATCTCCAAGATATTCGCTGTACGTTCTCATGGTACGCAAAATGTTCCGCTCGCCTATCCTTCCTGTCAACAGATTTGGATTACAATAATCAACCTAAAATCCCTAATTAATACACATGCTATCTTGAGTCCTTTTTGACATTTTGACATTTTGACCTTTTGACTAAATACACGTGAAACGTGTTTTTAAATATTGCGGGCTTTTCCTCCTTACCTGCTGCGGCGTATTCGGTTTTACTTATTTATGGGGAGCGTTGATGAAGCCTGAACTGGAACGCGAACCGATTTATTACAGTCCTGAGACTATCGAAGCGACAGAGGAATTGAGAGACATCAGTTTTGGTGAAGAAGATATATACAAAGTACAACACGACGTAGATTACAGCGAGGGCGAATCCGGCAAGTGGTACCCTAAAGGGGAGTCTCCAATCCTGGCGGAACTGGTAGAAGAGGGAAAACTGCCACCGGTCGCAGAGCGCGTGGGACCCGAGCCAGTGGTCATTCAGGGAAGGGACGGCCTCGGCAATTACGGCGGCACCTGGAATCTGATCACTAACACTATATTTACGGTCAACCGTATTGATGATTATATGACTGGAACTAGCCTTGTACGCTGGTCACCTCTAGGTGATCCCATTGTCCCTCACATCGCTAAGCGTTGGGAGGTTTCGCCTGACAAGAGAGAATGGATATTTTACCTGCGCGAGGGGATGAAGTGGTCCGACGGCCATCCATTTACCGCTGATGATATTCTCTTCTGGTGGAACTATGAGGTAAAACAAAAATTAACAGCCTTCCCACAGTCCATGAAAGTGAAGGGAGAAAGCGGTGAAATTCTAAAAATAGACCCCTACACAGTGAAGATTATTTTTTCCCATCCCCATGGATTATTTCTGGAACGCCTGCCATTTGAAGATGCTTTTTTTTCACCCCGTCACTACCTGGAAAAGTATCACCCTGAGTTTGGCAATGAAGAGCTAATCGATGCCACGATGAAAGCCAATAAAATACCTACGCGAAAAGCACTCTACATTACCCTGAGACTCCCTAACAATCCGGACCATCCCCGTCTCTGGCCCTGGATATATCGCACTTATAAGTCCAACCCACCCCAAGCTTATGTTCGCAATCCCTACTACTGGGCGGTTGATACCGAGGGCAATCAATTGCCTTATGTCGACCGCTTTATGATCGATGTAAAGTCATCCAAACTGGTCCCCATCGCCGCGGCGAGTGGAGCCATTTCGATGCAGGCCGTTAATATCTATTTTTTACACTACACTCTATTTATGTCTCAACGGGAAGCGGGGGGATATGAGGTTTATCATTGGTATCCATCCGGCTTTAGGATGTGGGGTATTTTACCGAATCTTAATAAAAATATTAATCCCCATGATCCCATGTCCAAACCGAAAAGGGAATTACTCAAGGATAAACACTTTCGACAGGCGCTGTCTCTCGCCATCAATCGACAGCAGATCATCGATGCTGTTTACTATGGAGTCGGTGTGCCCACACAGGGTTCACCGGGAGTGGAATCGCCCTTTTACCATGAAGAACTCAAAAACAGTTTTATTGAGTACAATCCCAATCGCGCTAACGAGCTGCTCGATGAACTGGGTCTAACGGGCCGCGATTCCGAGGGCTACCGTACCTTTAAAGATGGCACGCGCATGATTTGGTATTTAGATGTAACCCCGAATTACAGTGATGGGCCTGCGCCTTTTGTCGTTGAAGATTGGAATAAGGTCGGCTTGAAAACGATTGAGCGATCTCGTTCCTTCACTCTTTCTAGTGTCGAAAACGGCGCTCTTTTTTATGATTTTATCATCAGCGGTTTAGGCGCTTCATTTAACCCTCTCATAAATGTCGATCGCTACGCTCCCGGCGATGTCGCCGCGGAAGGATATAAAAAGTGGTATCTGAATGGAGGGTTATATGGAAATCCAGAGGCGGAGAAAAAAGGTAACATCGAACCCCCGGTAGGTCATCCCCTGCGGCGTTCAATGGAGCTGCTCGATGAGGCTTTCAGCGCGCTGACCCTTGAAGAACAGACGGCTATTTACAGCAAAATTCAGGATATCGCGGTGGATAATCTCTGGAATATTAATATTACGACCGGTCAGCCCTGGGTAGCGATCGTGAAAAAGGGATTTAAGAGCGTGCCCCGTAACGCGCTTTACGGGGGTGCCTATGAGAGCATTGCCAGTGGTGGACTTGAAGCTTACTATTTTGAGGAACCGGACGATTCACCGGGGGTTATCGCACAAATAAAAAGGGAAATGACCGAGATTACACCCCCGTCCCACACACTTGATGCAGTCACCTTTGAAACAAGAGGGAATGACTCTCTCGGGCGGGTTGTCCGCCACGTTATATTAGGTATCATCGCGGTGGGACTGATTCTCATGGGATATAGACACCCCTATCTAGGCAGACGTCTCATTATTATGGTGCCCACTTTACTTATTATCTCGATCATTTCTTTTACCATCATTCAGTTACCTCCCTCAAATTATATAGATTTAAAAATTTTACAGGCAGAGTTTTCTGGTGATGATCAAGCGAAAATTCAAGCCGAGCAATTGCGGGAAATCTATCCCGCCGATGTATCCGCTTTCAAACAGTACGTCAATTGGCTCGGTCTTCCCTGGTTTCTCTCCTTTAAGTCTGAAGAACGTGGTCTGCTCCAGGGTCACCTGGGGTTTTCCATGGAGAGCCGAACATCGGTAAACGAAGTTGTCGGTGACCGCATCCTTCTTACATTTTTAATTTCGTTGGGGTCCATACTCTTTACCTGGGCGGTCGCCCTGCCCATTGGTGTCTACTCTGCCGTGCGACAATATTCGATAGGTGATTACTTCTTCACTTTCCTTGGATTTATCGGGATGTGCGTTCCCAGTTTTCTCCTCGCCCTCTTGCTTATGTATTGGAGCAATCTCTATTTCGGCATCAGCATGACGGGCTTATATTCACCCGAATACGCAGGGCGTCCCGAATGGAGTTGGGGCAAAGCGGCAGACCTCATGCAACACATCTGGCTCCCAGTCGTTGTTCTCGGGGTCACTGGCACCGCGAGCATGATTCGTGTGATGCGCGGCAACCTGCTCGATGAAATGAAAAAGCCTTATGTCGTAACTGCGATGGCAAAAGGATTGCGGCCGATTAATGTACTTTTTAAATATCCCGTACGCATCGCACTTAATCCCTTCATCTCAGGGATTGGCACCCTCTTTCCCCAACTTATTTCCGGCGGGGCAATCGTGGCTATGGTCCTGAGTCTGCCCACCGTCGGCCCCCTGATGCTTGATGCTCTAATGAATCAGGATATGTGCCTGGCCGGATCGATGCTCATGGTCCTCAGCCTCGTCGGTGTCCTCGGCACCCTCGTCAGCGATCTTCTCCTCATGTGGCTCGATCCAAGGATTCGTTATGAAGGCGGTGCGAGGTGAACGCGTTCGTCGAAAGTCTAAGGTCGAAAGTCTAAGGAGGGACGTGCCAGTGATAAGTGAAAGATAAACAGTGAAAATGCAGTAACTCTGATAAGTTTTAGGTGGAGCGGGCTATCCCTAGCGCGCTTCTTCAATTGCAAATCCCTCTAACGCGGTAGGGACACCGCGTTCCACCTATCTTTCTTTATCTTTCGACCTTTGACCTTGGACAATTCCGCTCTGCTGTTCACTGTTCACTGTTCACTGAATACGTCTCTGCTGGCGTTGCGAGATCGCGCGCTTTGCGTTTCCAACTATATTTATCTTCACCGGTGAGCAGTGCACGATGTTTGTCCGATAGCGTTTTGACAAAGTCGGGATCGGGATCGTAACCTTTCCAGGTCTGAAACATCGTCGGCGCGTACCCACCGAGAATGAGTAGCCGGTCTTGGTCGGATTTGATATTGCCTGCGGAATGGATGAGAGATTCGAAAAAAAGCAGGGTGGAACCAGCAGGTGCCTCTACCTGTTGAATGAAGGACGGATCCTCCAGGGCCGCATTGATGATCACCTCGTCCGGAACATCGATTGGTATTTTGTGGGTACCTGGAATGACCGTGGTACCGCCATCGTCCGGGCCAAGGTCTGTGAGATTGGTTAGGGCTTTGATAAAGGAGTAGTGGTAGAGCCCATTGTCATTGTGATTGTAAGCCGAATTAATAGTTCGGTGGAATCCTATGGGCCGATTTTTATCTGCTACCGGACGTCGTATGTGGGCATCAGACTGTTCAAGTCTTGCCGGGCCGCCGATGATTTCTTCGGCCATGCCTAAAATGTATGGGTGTGAAATATAGTCGAAGAAACAGGGCGCCAGATGTGGCAAGTTGTCGACGCGAAAGAACTCCTCGGTAGTGCTAATGTTCCAGCTATACGGGCTGGGCAATTCGTTCGTGCGGCGAAAATCGTCTTCTATACCATAAAGCGTGTCTTTGAGGGTAGCAATTTCGCTCTCGGTAAGAAGATTTTTAATTATGACATAGCCATGGATGTCGATGTGCAAACGCTGGGCCGGTGTCAGGGCCGGAAAGGGTATCGGTTTTTCGCTCATGCTTGTGTAGGTGGAGGTCAGTTAATAGTGAACAGTGAACAGTAAAGAAAAACCTAAAGGGGTCATGTCACTCTTTTTTATACTGGACGCACTAACTCACAATGCCTTGCAAAAAGATCGACATAACTCCTTTTTAATTTTCGAGGCAATCTATACGGACTTCGGTCAGCTTGGGTGAACCACAGCCGTTCGGGGAAACGAATCCGACGCGGTACTGGAGCCAGGCGGCATCCGGAGCAACGCCGGTTATGTCGCTACCGGACTTCAGATAAAAAGGCTCTTGCTCCGATGGGCCGCTCCAATTCTGGCTTTCGAGGTCATCCTTTCGCTGTGCCCAGCGGAGCTCGAATTGAAGTTCGGTGTTGAATGGTGTTTCTCCCTCCCAACTCAGTTTAGTGGGCCGACGACCCTGTAGTTCAATCGGTGCGGAGGCAAAGTGCTCGACGGGCTCCCGCGTAAAAGCGTTGCCGAAATCCCGGGAACACGAGAGATGCGGACCAAGCCCAGGCAGTTTAACCGGGTTATCCAAATCCAAGCCATCGGGCCCGTTCCAAAAGAGCAGTGAATCCACCCTATGGCCCACATCATTGCGATGGCAGACCGTAAGCAAATCTTTGTAGCCGTTTTGGGTAATGTCTATGGCCATGAACGCACAGCTGGCATCGCAGGGAATGGAGAGCGGGTTCTCAAAATCGAAAGATTTTCCATCGCCCCAGAATATATGGGCGGGGATCACGCGTGAATCTTCTGTCGAATACGCGGGAACAAGCAGATCGAGATGACCGTTGCTATTGAGATCAGCCGCGGAAATGAGAATACTCGAGGCATCAGTGGGGTGGAATTCCATTCGTTCGTTCGAATATCCCTCACTGCTCCCATAGAGAATGAAAAAACCTGAGCGTTCGCGCGTATAGTGTCCCATGAAGGTTACAATAATATCCAACCAGCCGTCCCCGTTAAGATCAGCACAGGTGACCGCGGGTACAAAAGTGACGTCAATTCCCTCCAAGGGAATTTTTAACATACGATCGGGTGAGTATCCGGATGGACCCCCGAGGAATATTCCTAGGTAACCGCGTATGTCCGGGCAGATGATATCGATCCAGCCGTTGCGATTAACATCCGCCAATACTCCAGCTCCACAACAGCTGGTTGGAAACGGCTGCATATTTTCACGTGTGAATCCATCCGGGGAACCGTAATAAATGACCGAGGAGTGGGCCAATGTTTCGGGTTTATAATCTAGAGACATAGGTATGCCGACCAGATCCAACCAGCCGTCATGATTCAGGTCTGCGATCAACACATTATACAATCCCGGAGATCGCTCTGGCAGGTCGTAATATTGGGATGGATCTAATCCTTTCGAGCTGCCATTGAAGATCCGCATGCCACTTTTCGTCGTGCATACCAGATCCGGGTATCCGCTCTGATCGAGATCAGCCAGAGCGAAGACATTTGTATGACCAACGGGTAGATCGAGCCGGCGATCCGTACTGTATTCGTGTTCTTCATTTCCCAGGTATACATAGAGTGGAAAATCCGGATTACCGATCAACCACCCGCTATGAGTGCTGTTAAAAATAATTTCAGGAATACCATCTCCATCGAGATCTCCCGCTACACAGCCCATCGCACCGGCCGTCTCGAGCAAGGTTACCCGGTCTTTGGAAAAACCGTCGGCGCTGTTCCAAAACACAACCGACTCACAATCATAGGTCTTGCTGTCATGAAATCGACTGGCGATTATATCGAGGCGGCCATTACCGTTCAGGTCCGCTGTTTCTATCCACGTGCACGCCGGTAAAGGCAGGTGGGCACTCGCTTTTGTCAGATCATCCTGGCTGTGAATATAAATGCCATCCTCAGCCGCGACGAGTAATTCGTTTCTCCCGTCGCCATCCACGTCCGCGATGTGCGCAACGACAGCACCGACCCTGAATTCAGTGGATTCAGCAGAGAAGTCCAGTATTGTTCGGTTCTTCTCATCGAAGTGACCCTCGCGATTCCAGTAAATCCAGATCTGCCCACCGCCAGCGAACAAAATATCACTCCAGCCGTCGTTATTCAGGTCTCCAACCGTAACCTCCATGGCAGCATGTGAAGGTAATATCAGCGGTGACTCGGTATCGAATCCTCCCTCCTTTCCCCAATATACATACGAGTCGATATCGAACTGAAACCCCTCGCGAAAATTGGCGACTACGAGATCAAGCTTACCATTGTGGTTCAGGTCTGCTCCCGCAATAGTTCTAGCGGCAATTCCGGATAACCCGTATTGCGTCGACTGGTCTTCAAAGCGCCGTGGCGCTATTTGTGTATATACCTGCAGTAACCGAGATATACCAGGATTGTGATGATCCAACCACGCGGAAGGGAAAATGAGATCGAGCTGTCCGTTCCCGTTGAGATCGGTGGCCACGACCTCATACGCTCCGGCGGTGGGAAGCTCCGTGCGCTCGCCGGTCAAACCGTCAGGTCCTCCCCAATAAATGTAGGAGTCTAGCTCGGAGGTAACACCGTTTGCGCCATTTACTACGATCAGATCGGGAAATCCATCACCGTCCACGTCAAGAATGCGGCTCATGTAGCAACTGTCATTAGGCAGCGTCTTACTATCCCACCCGCCGTTGGAATTCTGCGTGTAGATGGTGGTCGGACCGCGTTCATCGTAGCCATGCGCGTTCGGGAGTATGAGATCGACATGTCCGTCACCGTTCACATCAAAACGATGAATGATCTCGATCTCACCACGGGAGTTGACATAGAGATTGTCTCCGCCGTTGTCGAAAGACCCAAAGGAAAAGTCCTCAAAGCCACGATGTATAATCGGCGATGAACTGCTCATGTCATATCTTCCGAATGCTCAGACGCGTTGTAAAGAGCAGAGAAACGGCTTATGAATCCCAGGTAAATCTCAATCACACATTACCAAAAAATATATTAACTCCTAACGTCAACAAATTTGAATGGCATTGTGCGCTGGTGCGCGTTTTAGGTTTTAAGTGTTAGGTGTTAGGATGGAAAAGTCGAAAGAGAGGGATGCATGGATGGTTGGAATGATGGATGGTAGCAAATACCCTACGGTCAACCAAAAATTCCACACATCCATTCTTCCAATATTCCATTCCAATTCCAACCACTGAACCATGCCCGCCCTGAGCGTAGCCGAAAGGAACCTTCTTCACTTAAAACCTAACACCTAAAACTTAAAACGCGCTGCTTCGCATTGCGAATCAGCGCTCCCCCTACTACAGACTCGTCTCTTCCCTTTTTGACCTTTCTTGACGGCCATAGCCTTGGCGACGGCTGTTGACTTTTTGACATTTTGACGCGCTTTAGCGCTCCCCCCCTTACTCCTGCATAAAGGTCTCCACACCGGCTTCATCTTCACCGTTGAACAGGCAGTAGACTATTCCCCCATCATCGACGACTACTTCAGTTTCCGAGTGATCTTTCTCGGTATAAGACCAGCCACAAATGAAATCACCGTTGTTATTATATTTCATGATACTGTAGTAACCCTCTTCTCCTCGCTGGATAGCGCCGTCGTAACCACCCTGGTTCCGCACCGAGAGATAAGCGTTACCCCATTTGTCACCCGAAACACTGTGGAAATAGCTCGGCCCGTCAGGGGGATCACCATGGGCAAAGCTGATCACAAATTCACCGTAGCGATTAAACTTCTGGGTGGGCCCATAGTAGCCGGATACAATGACATCGTCGCTCCGGTCTACGAATAAACCGTGGGATGCATTGAACTCACCAGGCAGCAATCCTTCCGTACCCCAGTCGCGCAAAGACACACCGTGCTGGTCGTAGACGTTGACCCGCATATTATCCACGTCCACGACATAGAGATTGCGCGCTGAATCGTGATCCATGCCGTGAGCGCGAAGGAGCATACCGGGCAGGCGCCCTTTCTCGGCGAAAATTTGCAGAAACTCCCCTTCATGGGTGAATACTTGAAGCCTTGGCCTGTCCCCCTTACTGTCGGAAACAAAAATGCGCCCTTCTACATCGCTGGTTACTTCTCGCGGTTTGCTGATTTCACCCGGGCGACTGCCGGTCCCCTTACCTATTTGATCGATAAACTTACCTTTTCGCGTGTAACGGTGCACCTGGGAATTACCCATATCCGCAATCAGGATATTGCCGTCCTTGTCCATCCCGATTCCGTGGGGTGTGGATAGGTGAGACCCTTTTTTATCCCGTTTCTCGGACCAGGTATGAATCGACTTATACCTGATCAGCGCATCGCCAATAATTACCGTAGCGAAGAGATATTTATTCGCGGCGGAAGAAACGTATGCACCAATATTGATTTCACGGGGAGACGGCATTACTGCTGGCGCGGTGTAAACGCCCTGCTCATCGATCGTACCTATCGTGGCATTGCCGCCTGGCACATCATTGACCGACCACTTTACTGATTCCGGCACTGTCGCCGCCATTAAACGGGCGGCTACAATCACCGACCTGAATTTTTGTTGCTCGCCCGGATCCAGATGCACCAGCGAGGGACTGACCGTAGCACGCCGATAGCGAATGTCCGTGTGATTGAGAGCACTATCCCCAACTGAATCCGTATAGGGCCTGTCACTATAAGCACTGCCGGCTATTACCGTTAAGAGGGTGAAAATAAGCGCACCCAGACGCGTAAAATTTTTTGTATGCATGATGAATACTCGAAAGACCAAAGGAGGGTTGTCAATTGCGGAAAGCGCTGACGCGCGTGTTAAGTTTTAGATCTTAGGTGTTAAGTAAAAAAGTTCAGGGTTCAGGGTTTAGAGAAGATAGATATACGATGTAGGAAGAAGGTTCAACCCCTCGCAAATCGAATATCGAATATCAAACGTCGGATATCAATCCACTTCTCATATAACTAAGAAAAATATACGAAAGGCAGGGTTCGGGGTTCAGAATTCGATGTGCGATTTTTGATGTAGGATGTCGGGCTTTGCCCTCGGTAGCGGATTGGGAAACATAAAGAATAGGTAGCCACTACCGAGTCCCGTGTATTCGGGACGACATCCACCAAAAGCACCAGAAAGAATCTGATATTCGACGTTCGATGTGCGAGATTTTGAACCTACTTCATATACCGTACCGAGGACGAAGTCCGACATCTTCCAAATCGTATATCTTTCTCCCTGAACCCCGAAGCTCAACCAAGTTTGCCGAAGCTTAGTTTGAGTTCGCGTTGGTAAAATCGCGCTATGCGCGTTGCTTGCTGAGCTATCTTTTCTTTAAGCTTGGCGGAAGCTCGTTCGAATACCTCTACGCGAATGCTGACATGCTTTGCACGGATGTCCATGTCCCGCATGCCAGAGACTCTGCCATTTATCAAAAGCACTTTCAAGCCAACGGCTCCTTCTAAGCGACCCATGCCATAGCTAAGAATGCGCCTTCTAAATTTATCTGGAAGTAAATTTTTATTGTCATTCCGTTTGGATCTTCGCTGCTTGAGACTGTTCAGGACGTAACAGTCGTAGCGCGGTACTAGAAAAACGGATTCAAGAATCTGCTTCCATGGTTTTTTCATCTCGCTGGCTAGAACCCACGCTTGTTCGCCTTCAACGGAAACTTCTTCAAGAGAGGAGCTGTGCAATGCAAAAATCCGTTTTGACTCTTCACGTTTTAGTCCAAACCATCCACTGAAATGTTCAGGCGTTACGGGGCCATATGTCCCTACATAGCGCAAGATGACAGAGGCGATAGCTTCCTCTTCGTCCATTTCATACCAGTCGTCGATCCATTGATCGGTGCGTACGAAAGTTATATTCTGACCACGACTGAGACCGAAACAGAGTCTGCCAGTATACGCCGCCGTCCTGATTGGGCCTCCCCAATTTGAAGAGAGCGCATCTTTGGCCCATGAGCCCACGCGCGTTCCCACCTCGGCAGCCAGTTCAATTCTTGTCAGGTTTCTACCATCGAGAACCTCGCCGATTGCGATTGTCAGGTCATCAAGTTTTGAGCAATTAATCCCACGAGTATATCTGCACGCGGCCATCCATAGGCTCAATTCCTTGCTCGGGACGATATGTAAAGTTTCTCTTGGCCCATACGTCTTCACTATCGAGCGTCGTTTCCAAAGAGCATCGCGGACCGTATCCTGGTCCGCTGCTGATACCCGAAACCCTATACCCAATTCTGCCGCCGAAAGTACTTGTGCCTGAACACAGCACAACTCACCAACAGTGTTAGACAGATTTCTACGTGCGGCAGGTTTGGTCAGGAAGTTTCGCATTAACCTCCGTTCGCGCACTTGATCCCATGTCAATGATAACATTTATCAGGGTATTTAATTAACTGCTGTAGAAAGAATAGTCCGTCGTCAAGGTTTTGGCGTCGCAAAGAAGATAGGTGGAACGCGGTGCCTCTACCGCGTTTAGGATGTCCACGCATAAAGAAGGGTACAAGTAAAGAAGCGTGCTAGGGACAGCCCGCTCCACCTAAACACCTAACAAGCGTTAGGTCTCCTCCTTTTTGACTTTTTGACTTTTTGACGAGCAGTAGCGCTTGTTCACTTATCACTTATCACTGTTCATTTTTCACTTTTCACTGTTCACTTTTCACTGATTATTTGACACCCTGATAATCCTGATATTATGTTTCGTACACATACTGTTAACGCATAAATAATACTCACCATGCTATTAAAAAAATCGCTCGCCTTCTTCATCCTCTCAGTTTTATCACCCGTTTTTCTCATCGCACTGCCGCAGGATCTGGAGGTCTTCACTGATTTTGAAAATGTCAGTGGTGAAGGGACGATCTTCATCGGCGTGGAGCCAAATGTGGTTACGCTGATCGGTTTCACGGTGGAAACTTTAGAGGATCCGGCGCAATTACATTCGGGAACAAAGGCACTGACCCTGGGCCCCGGACAAGAGGGGAGAATCATTTCCAACAGAGGTCTGCAATTTATTGAATTTTATGCGGGTGAATCGACCGGCGCGGGCAAATTTGAGATAAGAGGAGAAGTGAATACCGCTCAACAGGGAGGCCAGGCGGACACAAGTGTTGTTACTATCATCGCCGAAGACGGTGTTATCGAAGGACTACCGACAAATATCAGCCCGGGCGCCAATCCTCCTTTGTACAGCTATGTCGCACATACCAATAGTTTTTTTGATGATGAAGATTTAAATTTCCTAACAGGTATAAAAGAAGTTAAGTTTCTAAATGTTACGGGAAAACTTGTGATCGATGACTTGGGATTCACCCTGACCGATTTTCCCTCAAATAATACTGTCTACGAGAGTTTTGATTCCTTTGGTCCGGGTGCAGGACAGTCAGAAGTATTGGTCATTGGGACGCCACCCAATACTGCGACTTTAGAAGGAGGACTTATTTTAGTTGAATTTTCAGATGGTCTCCAATACACGCGCTCCTCTCCTACTTCATATGGATTATTTAATGGTGAGGAAGCAACGATCATTTTTGAAACCCCGGCTTATGAAATTGATACATTCGCCTCTCAGAGTACAGCCCCAAAAGAGGGCATCAATCCAGATGGCTTTATCGATGTCTACGATACAAACGACAACTTACTTCTTACGATTGATACTTTAGAAGGCGATATATCAGCCACATTCAAACCCGGTTTTATAACGATTAACGCAGTTGAATTAGGAGCTCCGGGGGGCATTGGCAAAATTGTCTTGAGAGATCATCCGACTGTTAATCCGGATGGTCATACCGCGATCGACGATTTTGGTTATACACCGATAGGAGCCCCGGGAACCGGATCCGACGGTCCCCCACCCGCAGCAGCTCCTTCGATCACCACTCAACCCGCAAGCCAGGAGGTCGCATCCGGTGCTTCGGCGAGCTTGTCTGTCACCGCCAGTGGTGACGATCTTACTTACCAGTGGTTTACCGGCAATAGTGGTGATACCGCCAGTCCCCTCGCCGGCGCGACCGCCGGAACTTTAGACACGGGTGCGCTCACCGCAAGCACAAGCTTCTGGGCACAGATTACCAACGCAGGTGGTACAGCAGACAGTGAAACCGCAGTCGTCACGGTAGCAGCCCCAGCCGTTCCCCTCGTGCTTGACGGCACGGGTGATATCGCCGGTGAAAATATCCAGCATGCCAACGGTAATGTCTTCGACCAGATTTTACTCACCGGAGAAACCATCCAGTTACAGGCCAGACCGAACCAGATTACCCGCGTCTCATTCATGGACGAAACCGAGGACATCGTGCAGGTTGAATTTTCAGGTAATGGGACTTTTACCGTAACCCTGGATCCGGCCACCTTCCTGCCCCCGGCCATCCCTCCACGCTACAACCAGGCCGTTGAGTACGTGACGGGCAAACCAAGCGTAGTCATCGACGGAGCGGACGCCAATACCTTCTTCAGTATCTTCACAGTGGGTAGGATCAACGCGTTTAACCAGGCTCTCTTCCCCGAAGGACAGGTCTATGATGCTCAGGCTGACGTTACGCTTGTAGAAGTTGTTAATTCCACCGGCATGGGCGGGATGCAACTGTCTAACGCCGCGTTTAGTGGAAGCACGGGAAGAACGGGTGTCGACGCGCGCGGGGTACCAATCGCGGTACGCTTAACCGTTGGCGACATCGATGCAAGTGGCGATGCCGTGCCACACTTACTCTTTGGCTCTGGTTCTTTCACCGTTCCCGCCGGCAACCCCGGCTTGCGAATCACCGGTGGCGACTTATTACAGACGAACGGTGCCGCAGTCGTCGTCGCGGAGAGCGGATCGACGACGACCGGGTTTGATATCTTGATCACGCAGAACAATTTTAAATCCGACAACACCCCTCAGCCGACACTGAGTATCGACGCCACCTTCGCCAACGAAGACGGCGATGCGATCGAGGTTGCGACCGAAGAGTTGACGATTGAATAGGGTCAAAACGTCAAAAGGTCAAAATGGAGGAGACCTAACGCCTATTATGTGTTAAGTGTTGCAGCATTTCACTGTTCACTGTTTACACCATTCTCCTGCTTTTATATTTCATTCACTTACATTTAAATCCCATAAAATACTCATCATGCTATTAAAAAAATCGCTCGCCTTCTTATTTGTCTCATTTTTATCCCCTGTTCTTCTTATCGCCCTGCCGCAAGACCTGGAAATATTCACCGATTTTGAAAACGTCAGTGGTGAAGGGACGATCTTCATCGGCGAGGAGCCAAACGTGGTTACGTTGATCGGTTTCACGGTGGAAACTTTAGAAGATCCGGCGCAATTACATTCGGGAACCAAGGCGCTCACCCTGGGACCCGGACAGGAGGGGCAGATCCTCTCAGGCAGAGGTCTACAATTTATTCAATTTTATGCGGGTGAATCGACAGGGGCGGGCAAAATAGAAGTCAGAGGGGTTAAAAATGTAGGTTCTTCCGGAGGCTCTGATCGTCATACTGAGCTCGTCCTCGGCGGTAGTGATGCTAATGCTGTTATCACAGGACTGCCGGCAAATATAAGCCCCGGCGCCAATCCGACTTTATATAGCTGGGTCGGAGACAGCGGCAGTTTTTTTGATATAACCGATCTTGATTTCATTAGCGGGATAAAAGACGTTAAGTTTTTAAATGTTACGGGAAAACTTGTGATTGATGACCTGGGATTCACACTGACCGACTTCCCCTCAAACAACACTGTTTACGAAGAGTTTGATGGATTTGGCGCAGGTGCGGGACTGCAGGAACCGATAATTCTTGGGACACCGCCAAATACTGCTACGCTTGAGGGTGGATCTATTCTGGTTGAATTCTCAAATTGTTGCCCTTCGCGATCAGCACCTAATGGTTATGGACTATTTAATGGTGATGAAGCAACGATCACATTTGAAACTCCAGCTTATAAAATAGACGTATTCGCAACACAGAGTACACCACCAAAAGAGGGCATAAATCCCGATGGCTTTATTGACGTCTATGATACAAACGACAACTTAATCTTCACCGTCAATAATTTAGAATCGCGAGTTGAGCCCCTTAATAAGCCCGGTTCTGTAAATATTAATGCGGATGAATTAGGAATCCCCGGAGGCATTGGTAAGATTATTTTGAGAGACCATCCTGCTATCAATGAAGAAGGTCATACAGCGATCGACGATTTTGGATATACTCCTATAGGCGCTCCGGGAACCGGCTCCGAGGGTCCCCCACCCGTTGCTGCTCCCGCTATCACAACGCAGCCCGCAAGTCAGGAAATCGCATCCGGCGCTTCGACTAGCTTATCCGTTGCCGCCAGCGGTAATGACCTAACTTACCAGTGGTTTACTGGTATCAGTGGTGACACCGCTGCACCTGTCGCCGGCGCGACGGCTGGAACCTTAGACACAGGTGCGCTCACCGCGAGCACCAGCTTCTGGGCACAGATTACAAATGCAGGAGGGACCGCTGACAGCAATACCGCAGTCATCACGGTAGCGGCACCTTCCGTTCCCCTCGTCCTCGACGGCTCAGGCGATATCGCGGGTGAAAATATTCAGCATGCGAACGGTAATGTCTTCGACCAGATTTTACTCACCGGAGAGTCTGTCCAACTCCAGGCCAAACCGGGACAGATCACACGCGTTTCATTCATGGATGAAACCGAGGACATCGTGCAGGTTGAATTCTCAGGTAATGGGACTTTTACCGTAACCCTGGATCCGGCCACCTTCCTGCCCCCGGCCATCCCTCCACGCTACAACCAGGCCGTTGAGTACGTGACGGGCAAACCGAGCGTAGTCATCGACGGAGCGGACGCCAATACCTTCTTCAGTATCTTCACCGTGGGTAGGATCAACGCGTTTAACCAGGCCCTCTTCCCCGAGGGACAGGTCTATGACGCGCAAGCGGACGTGACCCTCGTTGAAGTTGTCAATTCCACGGGCATGGGCGGCATACAACTATCGAACACAGTGTTCAGTGGAAGCACGGGCAAGACCGGTATCGACGCGCGGGCGGTACCGATCGGGGTACGCTTAACGATCGGCGACATCGATGCCAGTGGCGATGCCGTGCCACACTTACTCTTTGGATCAGGTTCCTTCACCGTACCAGCGGGTAACCCCGGCTTGCGAATCACCGGTGGTGACTTGTTGCAGACAAACGGTGCCGCAGTCGTCGTCGCCGAGAGTGGATCGACAACAACCGGATTCGAGACCCTGATCACACAGAACAATTTTAAATCAGACAACACCCCTCAGCCGACACTGAGTATCGACGCCACCTTCGCCAACGAAGACGGCGATGCGATTGAAGTTACGACTGAAGAGTTGACGATTGAGTGAGCCGATTGCGGATATCGGATTGATAGATGTCGTGTAATACACTCGGTAGCGATTGCGGATTGTGCCTAACGGTAATTATATATAATTCCCTCTTGTCATTGCGAGGAGTAGCACGACGCGGCAATCCAGGGGAAAGCCGATCACGTGTTGACATTCCCCTGGAATGGAAGATGTCGCTGCACTCGGTAGCCGCGGTCGGCTGATAGCCGTCCTCGTAATGACAAAAGAAGTGTTAGGGTGGAGCGGGCTGCATGACAGCCATAGCCTTGGCGACGGTTGTTCCCTAGCACGCTTCTTTACTTGTAACCTTCTTTACTGGTGGACATTCTCAAACGCGGTAGGGACACCGCGTTCCACCTAAGACTAAACAGCATTTCACTGTTCACTGAACCTTGAACAGTAAACCTTCTTCCCTACACACGCGTTAGCGCTCTTCCCTTTTTCTCTTTTTGACTTTTTGACCCGCGCTTCACCGCGTTCCACCTTTTATGCCATATTCTCACAAGTCCGACAGATCCTCGTAATTTCGAAATTATATTTGACAACCACTTTAGCACTTATTAGAAAAACCATCACCTTTGATATACAACCTATTGATATACAACCTATTAAGAGCTCATCATGAAATTAAATAAATCGCTCGCGTCTTTCATTGTCTCACTCTTATCCCCCGTTCTTCTCATCGCTCTTCCACAAGACCTGGAAATATTTACGGATTTTGAAAATGTCAGCGGTGAAGGGACGATCTTCATCGGCCAGGAGCCAAACGTAGTTACGTTGGTCGGTTTCACGGTGGAAACTCTAGAGGATCCGGCGCAATTACATTCGGGTACGAAGGCGTTGACCCTGGGTCCTGGACAGGAAGGGAGGATCATCTCCACTAGAGGTATACAATTTATAGAATTTTACGCGGGTGAATCGACGGGCGGTGGTAAATTTGAGATAAGAGGAATACTTAATATAGGCGGCGGCGGACAAGAAGAAATTGGCACTGTCATTGGTGACGAAGGTACTATCGAAGGACTACCCACCAATATCAGCCCCGGCGCCAATCCACCCTCGTACAGCTTTGTCGCAGACAGTGGAATTTTCCAGGATGATACAGATTTTAATTTCCACAGCGGAATTAACGAAGTAAAATTTTTTAATGTTGCGGGAAAACTCGTGATCGACGACCTTGGTTTCACCCTGACCGATTTCCCCTCGAACAACACTGTTTACACCACGTTTAGTGAATTTGGTACAGGAGCAGGTCAATCAGAACCCTTGGTTATTGGGATTTCTCCAAATACTGCTACCTTTGATGGAGGATTAATTGAAGTTTTATTTACAGGTAGCGGTAATATTGTGCGCTCGCATCCTGGTGCTTATGGATTATACAATGGTTTTGAGGCGACCATCACTTTTGAAACCCCAGCCTATGAAATAGATCTGTTCACCGGGACTATAGTTACAGCAGCCAGCACCGACCCTGATGGCTCACTCGAAGTCTACGATACTAATGATAACTTAATCGCGACTTACTCAGATTTTGATTCAAATCTAAACCCGATATTCAAACCCAATTTATTAACGATCAATGCAGATGAATTAGGAGCCCCGGGCGGTATTAGCAGGTTAGTTTTGATAGATAATCCTAATGTTAACCCTGATTACAGTCGTACTGGCATTGATGATTTCGGGTTTACCCCGATCGGTGCCCCGGGCACGGGATCCGAAGGTACCCCACCCGCCACCGCTCCATCTATCACGACGCAGCCGGCAAGCCAGGAAGTTGCATCCGGTGCATCCGCGAGCTTGTCCGTAGCCGCCAGCGGTGACGATCTCACTTATCAATGGTATACCGGTAACAGCGGTGACACCGCAGCCCCAGTTTCCGGAGCGACTGCCGGGACTTTAGAAACGGGCGCGCTCACCGCGAGCACAAGCTTCTGGGTACAGATTACTAACGCAGGAGGGTCCGCGGACAGTGATACCGCGGTGATCACGGTAGCCGCACCCTCTGTACCGCTCGTCCTCGACGGCTCGGGCGATATCGCCGGTGAAAACATTCAGCATGCCAACGGTAACGTCTTCGACCAGATTTTACTCACCGGAGAGTCTGTCCAACTTCAGGCCAAACCGGGACAGATCACCCGCGTCTCCTTCATGGACGAAAACGAGGATATTGTGCAGGTAGAGTTTTCAGGCACAGGGACCTTTACAGTCACCCTCGACCCGGCTACTTTCCTGCCCCCGGCCGTCCCCCCACGCTACAACCAGACCGTAGAGTATGTGACGGGCAGGCCGAGCGTAGTCATCGACGGCGCGGACGCCAATACCTTCTTCAGCATCTTCACCGTGGGGAGGATCAACGCGTTTAACCAGGCCCTCTTCCCCGAAGGACAGGTCTATGACGCCCAAGCGGACGTGGCCCTCGTGGAAGTCGTTAATTCCACAGGAATGGGAGGGGTGCAGTTATCGAACACCGTCTTCAGTGGAAGCACCGGCAGGGTCGGTGTCGATGCACGTGGGGTGCCGATCGCTGTACGGTTAACCGTCGGCGACATCGATGCAAGTGGCGATGCCGTGCCACACCTTTTGTTCGGAGATGGTTCCTTCACGGTACCAGCCGGCAACCCCGGTTTACGGATCACGGGTGGAGACCTGTTGCAAACGAACGGCGCCGCGATCGTCGTCGCTGAGAGTGGATCGACAACGACCGGGTTTGATACCCTGATCACGCAGAACAATTTTAAGTCCGACAACACACCTCAACCGACACTGAGTATCGACGCCACCTTCGCAAACGAAGACGGCGATGCGATCGAGGTTGTGACCGAAGAAATCACGATCGAATAGAGTCAAAACGTCAAAAGGTCAAAATGGAGGAGACTTAACACTTGTTATGTGTTAGATGTTACAGCATTTCACTGTTCACTGTTCACTGTTCACTGTTCACTGTTCACTGTTCACTGTTCACTGTTCACTGTTCACTGTTCACTGTTCACCCCCTGAACCCTGAGCATAGTCGAAGGGACTCAAACCAACTCCTGCACTGCCACCGGACAGCCGTTGCCCTGGATGCTCTTGTTAGCTGCGAGACCCACGAGTACCGCTTGAATACCCTGATCGAGTGGTGCAAACTGGTTCAGCGGATCATCACCCGCGGCGTCGCCAAAGAGGAACTCGAGCATCTTGGGATCTGCCCCTCCGTGATCGCCTTTGACATCCCCATGGGTGAGATCGAGCACTTTGCCTTCGTGCGGAAGAAACAAGGTGACCTTGCGTCCGACCCCGAACGACTCATCGTTTACGAGTTGTGTGACGTTCTGCGTTTTTTGACCTGCGACAAATCCTGTTGAATGCACAGCCCGCATTTCGAGCCTGCCGAGTGTGCCCTCAATTGCGATTGAGTTACTCTCGTATGCTGCGTAGCTGTTCAGCGAAAAGCTCGCGATGATGCCATTGTTGTAAGCGATCGACGCGCTGAAAGTATCCGGGATATCGATGCGCGGATCAAACACACATCCGTCGCGGATGTATCCGTCTTCACTCTCCGCTTCACGGTAGAGCATGCGATTCTCCTCTTCCGCAAACATATCCACGTAAAAATTACACTTTTCGGCATGCTCGCAATTTGAGCAACGTTCACCGCGAAAGGGACCGTGCTTTCCATAAAAGGACTGCCGGCCAAGTGCGGTCACGGTCTCGGGAGTAGAATCCGCCAGCCAGTTGATCAAGTCGAAGTGATGGCTGGCCTTGTGAATCATCAATCCACCGCTATTCTCAATAAAGCGGTGCCAGCGGCGATAGTAATCGGCCCCATGTGATCTGTCCAGGGTCTCGGCAAAATTGATGTGCAGCACCTTGCCGATTCGGCCGTCCAGAATCTCGCGCTTGATTATCTCAATGTCAGGCTTGAACCGCATGTTGTGGGTCACGTGCCCTTTGGCTTTACTTTTTTCAGCAGCACTGCGAATAGCGCGGACATGTTCGGCGGATGTGCAGAGGGGCTTCTCGACAATGGCTTCGCAATCCTGTTCGAGGGCGCTGACTACGTACTGGGCATGCGTCGAATCCTGCGAAGTTACGATGACGCCATCCGGTTTTACGGTAAGCATCATCTCATCGAAATTGTTGAATGTCGGCACTGCCGTCCCCACCAGCTGGTTGGCTGCGTCCATGCGCTTGGCATTAGGGTCGAATAACCCAACCAGTTCGACACGGCCCTGGAATCGGGAGGAGAGCGGCCCGAGATAACTGTGCGTGCACCGCCCACCGGTACCGACTATGACATAACGTTTCATTTATTTCGCCTTTCCTTAGAGCGTTTTCCTGAAAAACTCCGGAGACTTGTTCCCACCCCAAGCGTGTCCACCAGGATGAAGATCGAGGTCCAAGTGTTCAGTCGCACCGGCGGCTGAGTAAATTTTCTCCAACTCGTGGTAACACGCAATGGCGGTATCCACCCTGAAACACATGTCGCGGACGCCGACGTCGATGAGGAGTGGAAGCGGTGCGAGCAAGCCCTGCAGATCGGGCAGATCGACAAGCGCATAGAGGCCAGGAGCGACCTGCATGCCGCAGTAGTTTATATCGCGCATGCCAAAAGCGGCCCACAAATCGCTATAGCAAATGATCTCCGCTGCTTTGAACCGCTCATCGCATAACGCGGTCCACAGCGTCATTGTCCCGCCGCCGCTCAGGCCCATCACACCCAGGCGGTCGGAATCAACTTCCGGCAGGCTGGAGACAAAACTCGTTGTCGCCATGCCGATGCCCACGTTGATCGAAATAGATGTCATACCAAACATTGTGGAGTGAAGATAATAAATATTGCACCAGTCTCGATTATGTCCGTTGCCCCACCAGTTTGGCTTGGAATTATCGTCCAAATCTGCATTGCCGAGCCAGTCGACGGCGTAAGTCACGAAACCCGCGTGTGCCATTTGAAGACCGTAGTCGTAATTAGTGCTCTCAATATCCGCCTTTCGTTCGGGGGTGGAACGGTTGCCCATTACGGACTCCTTGCCGTAGGGACCGTGACCATGCCAACACAAAAGAGCCGGGCGTTGTTCACCTTTCTTCATATCTGTCGGGGAAAAAATCAGCACCGTCGCTGAAAGTTTCGGATTAACATCGATGATCCATCTCTGTCCTCGAATTCCTTCTTCCTCCCACTCCAACTTCAATTCCGGATTCGGGTCTACGGTTTCAGGGAATGCACCCAGACATTTCTTCACTTCCGGTTTAGCCGTCGCCTTCCATGCTTCAAAGTCACCAGCCCAGTTTTCAAAATGAAACTGTGGTTGATGATCGTCCGCCATGTGCACGAACATAGACTGTGGACTCAGGTTTCTCTTGGATGATTTCATTTTATAAAAAATAAGTTTCAGAGCTCGCGGTGATTGAGTAGAAATAGCCACAAGATGCACCAGCCGTCGCTGAAGCTATGGCTGGCAGGCAAGATGAGACAAGAATAAATTGAGAAAGATTGAACTAAGAAGCGCGCTGGGACCAACCTTCGCCAAGGCTATGGCTGGCAGGCAGCTCGCTCCACCTAACACTCTTGGCAACTATAGCTGAGCGACGACGGCGAAAACTTAACACGCGCATGCACGCTCGTTCACTCTTTACTGTTTACTGTTCACTGTTCACTGTCCACCCTGGCACGCCATAGATCCGCCATAGCGGGACGAAGGCGGCTGATTTCAAATTAAATAAACAGGGGATACTTCGATGACAGCGAACAAACAGAGCGAGAGAATACAAGCCGCGCGGGAGTTGCGCGAACACTTACTGCGGGACAAACACCGCCCGGGTTACCACTTCGCGATACCCGAGGACATTGGCCGCCCCGGTGACGCCAATGGCGCTTTTTACGCGAACGGACGGTACCATCTCATGTATCTTTATAACCGCAGGGGCGTGCACGCGTGGAAAGACAATGGTTTCTGCTGGGGCCATATCTCAAGCCATGACCTGGTGCATTGGCGACATCATCCCGATGCTATCGGTCCCGGCGACGGCGACGGCGGCTGCTTCAGCGGCGGTGGGTTCGTCGATGACGACGGCACGGCATACCTCTCCTACTGGAGGCTAGGTACCACGGTAGATGGTGTCGAGAGAACCGGTATCGGCATCGCGCGTAGCAGTGACAGACACTATGAGACCTGGGAGAAGATGGATATTCCAAGTCTCGACGGCACCGAGTTTGGAATTATCGAGCGCAAAGACGAAAAGGGTAACCTACAGTATCTGGGCAACGCCGACCCGAGCAATATCTGGAAGAAGGACGGCGTCTACTACATGGAAGCAGGGAATTTACTGGTTTTGAATAAACTCGGGCGAGAGGAGGATTCACCGATACAATACCGCGGCGACTGGGTTGATCTATTTTCCTCCCCGGACCTCATAAACTGGGAGTTCGTTCACCGCTTTTATCAGCGCGACACGGAAAATAATTGGACCCAGGAGAGCGAGGATGATATGTGTCCGAGCTTTCTCCCCTTACCCACTTCACGCGAGGGTGGAGAGATGAGCGGCAAGTATCTGCAGCTCTTCATTTCACATAACTTGGGATGCCAATACTACATCGGCGACTACGATAAGCAGCGCGACCTCTTTATACCTGAAACCCACGGACGGATGACCTGGGTAGACAATACTTTTTTCGCACCCGAAGCGCTCATCGACAGCCAGGGACGGCAAATAATGTGGGCGTGGCTTACGGACAACGCGCACAAGGAAATCGACGTTGCGATCGAAGACGGGTGGTGTGGAGTCTACGGTCTGCCACGAGTACTCTGGCTCGGAGATGACAACACACTACGTATCGCGCCGACTCAAGAGTTAC
Organism: Opitutales bacterium; assembly: GCA_963692525.1. Taxonomy (GTDB): domain Bacteria; phylum Verrucomicrobiota; class Verrucomicrobiia; order Opitutales; family PNEW01; genus PNEW01. The sequence goes on along the minus strand of OY829953.1, from coordinate 1,931,732 downwards.
AAACGCTGCGCTATAACCCTAAAAGTTTCGATGACATCGACCTTACCGAAGACTCAGCATTCGAGCTGGAGGGAATTAACGGGCGATCGTGTGAAATTGCTTTCAGTGTTGACCTGCAGTCGGTACAGCAAGCGGGTATAAGGGTGCGCAGCAGTTTAAAGAATGAAGAGACGACTGTCCTCTACTATGACGCTTCACAAAAAAAACTTGTATTTGATTCCACGGCTAGCGGACCCTTGGGGCGAACGATTATAGAAGAAGCCCCCTTTGAGCTTTCTAAAAACGAACGTCTCAATTTACGCGTCTTCATCGACAACTCGATACTTGAGGTATTCGCGAACGAACGACAAGTAATTACCCGACGGGTATATCCGGAACGGGATGACAGTGATCACGTCAGTTTCTTCTGCCAGGGGGGTACTGCCGCATTTACTGAGATCGAAACATGGGAGATGATGCCATCGAATGGATGGTAAGGGCGCTGACGCGCGTGTTAGGTTTTAAGTGTTAAGTAAATTCACATTATAATCTAAACCTGTTACTAAATTTCACTGTTCACTGTTTACTGTTCACTGATGTTATTAATCCTTGAAACTGAAGGAAAAGATTTTTGATTCTCGCAGGAGAAATTTCAACTTGATCTCATTACCTTCGAGTTCCTTCAATGAGAATCCTTCTTTCCATTCTATCTTCGCGTCTGAAACGGTTTTTGTAACCAGCTCACCTTCGGCCAATTCTTTATCATCACTATCGAAGGCCGTGACCTTTACAAAACCGGAAGGTGCAACATCGGCGCTGATACAGAGCGAACCGGCGACCACCGAAACGGGCACGGTTGTGATAGACCCGGTCTTGTTACTTCCGCCTTCAAACTGTTCGTAGCCCGCGAACCCATCGGGCCGCATGCGGGCGAGGCAGAGGAAACCGTTGCGCCAGCCCATAAATCTACCGTCGTTAGCACCGTAGTAGAGGATAATCTCGTCCTCGCGAATGATCGGCTTGGATGTGAAAATGCAGCCCCAGTCATAATCACCCATGACCTGGCCGTTGGCAATTAACGGTTTGCCGGGCTGAATTCGGTGCCACTCGAAACTATCAGGGCTCCAAGCCAGTTCGCACCACTGCTTGCTGACTGTGATGTCGAACAAACCGACCATTCCCAGGTAGACACCGGCGTGGGGGACCACAGGTATATCGTGGATCTGCATACGCAGATCGAGCCCCTCAATAACGAATTCAGGTTTAGACCAATTCAGGAAATCCGAAGACTCGCTCCTTGACTTGCTGTGATGCCCGGTTTCCCCGTAACGGTCCATCTTCGTTTTTTCCCCACCCCATTGTCGCGTTATAACTACGTACTTCTCAATATCAGTGTCCCACCAGAGGGACTGGTTGGTGTCGCCCCAACCGATTACCCCAACATTATGCTGTTCACCCCAGTGGATGCCATCGGACGAGAACCATGCCGCACTCTCCTCTTTTTCCGGGTGTAAAGCTTTGTAGCGTTTCTCCGGATCGGTTTCATGCGTATCCTTGATGACCACAACGCCATGGGTGTATTCGATGACGATGTTGTTTTTCTTACTGCCATCATAATCTATCAGTCCCAGTTCAGGTTTTTCCCAGTGGAGGCCATCTTTGGACGTGGCGTAGCAGACGCCGTAACCGCGGTGCCCCTCTCGCCAATCGACCCAGGCCCGTTCTTCCCTTGGCAGTCCCTCTCCCGGGAAACCCTCTCTCGGTGCGGACTTAGTGAAAATACTGTACCAGCACTTGTAGATATTTTCTTCCTCATCATAGATGACACTGCTATAGGGATTATCGAAGCGAGGTTCCCATGGCTTGTCTTCTTTGAAGAGTGGATTGCTTTTCTCCTTCTGGACGACACCTACTGTCAGCTCCACGTTCTCTTTCGCCTCTATGATTCGCGAATCTAGAACCAGGTAGCGGTCGCGTTTTGTGTGTGAATTATTTTTATCGTTTTTTGCGCTCATAAATTTATTTCGCAATGGAGAACATGGGTCTCAGCGGTGTCAAGCATCTGCTTTTGCGATTTGACTTTATCCTTTGATAGCGAAGACAATTGCGTTAGCCTGTAGGCTATTTTATTAAAAAAAATAAAAAAAATAGGGCATAATCATGGAATCTACAATCAAGAGCGGGAAGCACCTTTCCAAAAACGAGAATATCAGCGAATCGACCTTTGATGATGTTAACCTGGCAAGCAGCGTTTTCAAAAACGTTAATATGGCAAATGTTCGCTTTGAAGACATCAATCTTTCCGCTGCCGTTTTTGAAGATATTAATTTTAGCCATGCTAAGATTGCGAATGCGAATTACGACGGTATGACAATCGAAGGAATTCTCGTGACCGATCTTCTGAAAAAATTTGAATCGAATTAGTGCTACAAAGAGGGCGGTATCAGTCTAAATATATGCACGATTGAGTATGGATTTACCTAATATTCTCTTAATGACGAGCCACGATATCGGGGACTGGCTTGGGTGCTACGGACATGAGACCGTGCACACGCCGAACCTGGATGCGCTCGCAGCGAGGGGTTGCCGTTTCGACAACAATTTTTGCACCAGTCCGATCTGCGCACCGAGCCGGAGCGCTATGATGACTAGCCGATATCCCCAGACTAACGGCATCATGGGAAACATTCAGACACCCTATCGCTGGCGTTATAACGAGGGCGAACGCCATCTCTCCCATCTGCTGGGTGAGCAGGGCTACCACCCTGTGCTCTTTAATTTTCAGCACGAAGCGCCTTTCGACGACCCTCTCGGCTTTCGCGAACGCCGGGTGGTAGACACGGGTTCGAAGAAGCTTTTGACGGGAGAACATGTCTCCACCGCAGACGAAACAGCTAATGAGCTCATCAAGTTTTTCGGGGAATACGACAGAGACGGCGCCCCTTTCTACGCGCAAGTCGGATTCTTTGAGACCCATACACCCTATAACTTTGGCGATGCTCAACCAGACGACAGTCTCGGTATTGGCACACCGCCCTATATCGCGGATGAAGAGAAAGAACGGCAGCATATTGCCGGACTTCAAGGCGCAATCCGAAGTCTGGACGAGGCTGTCGGAAAGATCCTTCAAGCACTCTCAGAAACCGGACTGGAAGAGAATACGATCGTCATCTATGTCGCTGACCACGGTGTTGAGCTTCCTCACTGCAAATGTCATCTCTACGATGGCGGCATTCGCACTGCTCTCCTGATGCAATTACCCCCGAGCCTTCCCCAGGGCGGTAGTGTCTGCGACTGGCTGATCAGCAACATCGACGTGGTGCCAACCCTCTTTGACCTGCTTAATTTACCGTGTCCGGAAAACCTGCAAGGCTGTAGCTTCGCTGATTACTTCCGCAACGAGGGAGCTGTTCCAACCCGTGATTCAGTTTATGCTATGATGCAAGCCGATGGCATGTTTGTTGAGTCGCGCTGTATACGCACCGCTCAATACAAACTCATCCGAAACTTTTCCCCCAGCCGTCTTCCGGATGCACCGTTTCGACTCGGTCAAGGAGGATTGCAGGAACGCCCGGTAATGGAGCTCTATGACTTGCACAATGATCCCCATGAGCTGAACAACCTCGGAACGGATACTCAACTTGAACAGATACGTGTGGATCTCAACGAGCGACTCTTGAATTGGCTCAAAGAGGTGAAGGACCCCATTCTCCAAGGACCGACCCCCACCGCCTATTACAAAATGGCGATCGCCGACCTGACAAAGGACAGCTAGTTCCGAGTTCCGCATTTACGGAACGACATCTTCCAAATCTGAGAGCCAGTACCGAGTTCGGCCATTCGACTGAGCTCATGACAGGACAGTCGTTGAACGACATCATACAAGCCTGAAAGCCAGACACCCGGATTTATTCACGATACAAGATATAATGATTTTAAAAAGGTGGAACGCGTTCGTGTCTTCAACCTTTTGACATTTTGACTTTTTGACCTTTTGACTAACCACAGTGAAAAGTGCATTCCTATTCCTCGGTTTTATATTTCTTACCGGTTGTTGCGTATTTGGATTTTACTATCTTTGGAGCGATATCTTAAAGCCGGAATTGGAAGTGGAACCCATTCACTATAGCGAGGAAGAAATTAACAAAACTGAAACGTCACGAGATATCAGTTTCACCGATGATGATCTTTTCAAAATACAACAGGATGTCGATTACAGTGAGAGAGAATCCGGCTCCTGGTTTCCACGATCTGAATCACCCCTCTTTGCTGAACTGGTAGCTGAAGGCAAACTGCCACCACTAGCTGAGCGTGTGGGATCCGAGCCATTGGTCCTTAAAGGAGTGGACAGTATCGGTAAATATGGCGGCACGTATCCCGAAGTAGTTGGACAAGTTTTAGAAATCAGTCTCATCGGTTCATTCTATTCCGGATCCTTACTTGTTCGCTGGTCTCCTCTCGGTTACCCGATCGTGCCCCACGTAGCTAGAAGCTGGGAATCCAGTCCTGATGCGAAGGAATGGACATTTTACTTGCGCAGAGGGATGAAGTGGTCTGATGGACACCCTTTCACGGTTGATGATATTCTCTACTGGTGGAATAAAGAAGTAACGCTTGAATTATACGAATCTCTTCCACCCCGGTGGATGAAAATCGGTGGCAAGACGGGAAAGATTGTCAAAGTCGATGACTACACGGTTAAGTTTGTTTTCCCTCAACCCTATGGAGCATTTCTTGAACAATTGACTGGAGCGACCGAATTTAGTTCGCCGCGACATTACCTGGAAAAATTTCACCCGGAATTCGGTGATGACACCCTCATCGAGGCTACAATGGAAGCGAGAAGACTGCCTACGCGCAAGAGCCTCTATACTTTATTGAAACACTGGTTAAACCCCGAATACCCGCGGCTTTGGCCCTGGGTTTATCGTACTTATAAAGCCAATCCTCCCCAATCATTTGTCCGCAATCCCTACTACTGGGCAGTCGATACCGCGGGCAATCAGCTCCCCTATATCGATCAATTATTTTTCGACGTAAAAAACAATAAGCTTATACCGATAATAGCGGCCAGCGGGGACATGCCTTTTAGAATCTTCGATAGCATGGATTTATATTATACCCTGCTCATGTCGCAACGCGAAGCAAACGATTACGAAGTTTATCACTGGTTTCCGGCTACGCGCTCTCGGTATCTAATCTATCCGAATCTTAACCTTTGGATAGACCCCGACAATCCGATAACCCAAATGAAACACGATCTATTAAATGATAAACGCTTCCGCCAGGCGCTCTCCCTCGCGATCAATCGCCGGCAAATTATTGATATCGTCTACAACATGATCGGAGAACCGGCCCAACTATCACCGGGGAGGGAATCCTATTTTCACCATGAAAAATTGCATAAAAGCTTTACCGAGTATGCGCCCGACCGAGCGAACGAACTGCTCGATGCGATAGGCCTTACGAGGCGAGATGGCGGAGGCTACCGCACCTTCAAGGACGGATCGCGCATGCTGTGGAATTATGAACTGCCGGAAGGAGAAGACGAAGGTCCGACTGAGCTCATTATCGAAGACTGGGGTCGTGTTGGCATTCGTGCGATTCAACACACGCTGCCTACAGCCTTCTTTGTTTTAAAAGAAAGATCACGCAAACTTGAATTTTCCGTTATACCCTCGGACGGCGAATTTAATCCGATCCTGGTTCCGGAGAGATTTATGGCCTTATCCGGGACACAAGCATACGGCTATTTTAATTGGTATTTGAGAGACGGACTATCAGGTAACCCCGAAGCCACTCAACTCGGCGGCATCGAGCCCCCGATCGATCATCCCATAAGGCGATCAATAGAACTACTCGGATCAGCATACGGTGCGACCACGCGCGAAGCGCAACGCGAATATATTCATAAAATATTCGACATTGCTACAGAAAATGTCTGGTCGATCAATGTAACCACTCCTCCACCGCACCCGGTCGTGGTCAAAAACGGTTTTAAAAATGTTCCGCGCAATGCATTCTATAGCGGACGCATGCTACCACCTTCCAACGCGGGATTAGAAACCTACTACTTCGAAAACCCTTATAATTCACCAGGAATCCTTGCACAATTGAAAAAGGAAATAAGCGAAATCACTCCTGCGCCTTATGGTCTGGTTGGCGACAATCTCGAATCGAAAAACGTTAGTCACCTGGCAAGGCTCATTAAGTATTTGTTCATCGGTATTTTCAGCTGTGGTATAATTATGATCGGTGTGCGACACCCTTACATCGGAAGGCGCTTACTCATCATGGTGCCGTCCCTTCTCATCATCTCGATAATCTCCTTTGTGATCATTCAACTGCCCCCGGGAAATTTTATCGATACCAAAATTCTGGAGCTACGGTTAAAAGGCGGGCGCATGAATATCAATGAGGCTGAAAAGTTGCGCGAGATTTTTCACCTCGATAAACCCGTCGTCGAACGTTATACACGGTGGCTCGGTCTTAACTGGTTTACTTCCTTTGAAAAGAAAGATCAGGGTCTACTGCAGGGACACATGGGTTTGTCGATGGAAAACCAGAGCCCGGTGAATGAAGTTGTCGGTGATCGCATTCTTCTCACTTTCCTCATCTCGCTGGGCACCATTCTCTTTACCTGGGCTCTCGCGCTGCCCATCGGTATCTATTCAGCAGTGCGCCAATACACCTTAAGTGATTATCTATTTACCTTGATCGGATTTATTGGGATGAGTGTTCCGAGCTTTCTCCTCGCATTGATCCTGCTTTATTGGAGTGCCAAGTATCTTGGCATTAATATCTCGGGCTTGTATTCACCCGAGTATGCAGTCCAACCGGAATGGACGAGGGGAAAGATTTTGGATCTCTTGCAGCACATCTGGGTACCCGTTGTTGTCTTGGGGGTCACGGGTACCGCGAGTATGATCCGGGTGATGCGAGGCAATCTCCTGGACGAGTTGAAAAAACCTTATGTCATTACCGCTATGGCCAAGGGTCTGCGACCCTTTAAACTCTTAATGAAATACCCGGTGCGTATCGCGCTCAATCCGTTTATTTCCAGTATCGGTGCGATCTTTCCTCAACTCGTCTCAGGGGGCGCCATCGTCGCGATGGTGCTTAGCCTCCCCACGGTGGGTCCGTTAATGTTGGAAGCCTTGATGAAAGAAGATATGTATATGGCCGGTTCAATGCTCATGGTATTAAGTCTATTAGGTGTCTTAGGCACCCTGGTCAGCGACCTCTTGCTCCTGTGGCTCGACCCCCGGATACGCATGGAAGGGGGGGCGCGATGAAGCGAAGCGTCATCGCGAGTCAAAATATTAAAAGTAATTACAAAGGAGTCTAAGGTAGAATTTAAACATAAGTGGGATGGTAAGTAATTCAGAAATAACAGTACGCTAAATCGCTGGCTCTCTTTTCGAGGTAGTAATACAATTAAGAATCGAAAGCATTTAAATTCGACGTTTGACCTCTTTTTTTCACCCTTCAGTTTTGGCATTAGTTTTATCGTCGGAGCTTTTGCAAGTTTACTCTTGGGAGGTCCTCAGGCTCCAAAAGAACTGACGCTTTGGGGCAGAGCCAGTTTGTGGGGAGGGGAAAAGGGTCAAGGTGATTAGTGATCAGTAGTAATGACAGTGGCTGTGTTAAGTTTTAAGTTAGAGGGTTCCCTTCGACCGCGCTCAGGGCAGGCAGGGTTCAGCAGCCGTCGTCCGGTGATGGCGGGACTACGGTGTGCCAAGAGGTGTTCGGGTGTCAGTTGCTTTCTGATTAATTCTTTTTTGTGCCTTTTGTGGCTATCTCATCTTTTTCTTACCCATTCCTGCAATCCTAATTCAACTTTCATAAATCTTAATTTGATACAGTGGCTATCTCTTTTCATTAGTTCCCGACATTCGACCTTCGTCTCATATTCTAACCCGCTTGGTTTGTATGGTTGTCAATGTTTAATAGTGAAACTGTACGCATAAAATTCTGTGTCTTTTATAAAACCAATTTTCTCATATAAACCTTGAGCTACTGTGTTTGTTTTAGCTGTTCCAAGATCTACACGAACGGCACCACATTCTTTTGCCAGCTCGAAGGTTCGTTCAATCAACAGCCGCCCAATACCTTGATTCCTGAATTCTTCGGCAACATAAAGATCATTGAGTACGATGATCTTTCCCAATGAGACAGAAGAAAATGATTGATAATTCAAGACAATGCCAAGCGATTGCTTTTCAGAATTAAACGCCAGAAAAACGGTGGCTTCACACTTTTCAATTCTCTCCCGTAGGTACGCTTTATACTTCCCTGGAGCAGATTCTTTTCCTTAGAAGACCATATACTGGTCGAATAAAGGAACGAGCAGATCGAGGTCTTCTAATTTTATTTCTTTAATCATATTTCGATTTTTATGCCTAACAAATATCCAGATCACTCGCAGGTCGTAGCGCGAAGCACGTAACATCTGTTGATGTGAATCGCATTGTTAGCGTCTATTTCAAGTATCTCTTGATATCCCGATAATAATTTTCGTGTGATCCGAACGTGATCAAGCTTATATCTCGCCTCGAAATCGAATAAGCCAGGAGCATCAGCTTCTTATTCATCTGAAACTTATGTACCCGGACACCTTGTAGATCTCCCTTTTTTTCTTCACCGATATCTGGGTCCTGCAGGATTCGTTTGACCTGGGAATCCAACACGTCCTTTTCTCTTTTCTTTAGCCTTTTGGCTTTTCGTCCAAACAGAGATGATTGATAGACCTTGAAATCACCCGAAGACATATTCTTCTTTTTCCTTCTCTTTCAGTTCTTCTATTCCTAGAAGCACTTCCTTGATGAAGGTGAATGGCAAATCGGGATTTTCTTCAGCAATCTTTCCAATTTTGGCCCAGTATTCAACCTGTGCGGTCATGGACCGATGTTCAACGGAACTTCGCCTCTTAGCTTGACCCGCAAGAGACTCAGAAATTCGAATTACTGTACTCATGTAGCAAAATGTAGCATAATGTATCTTTTTGTCAATTCCGTTGTCCGCTAACATTAAAGTTCAAAGGCACCCGTCAGGGCGTCCGGCGCATCGCCCTTGCAAAACCTGCCCCCATTTGACTTCGGTATTAAGACTGATCATCTTATCTGTCTCCTCTTTCCTTTCAGCTGAGCAAGTTTTCTTCAAACGGAAATGTCGATAGCAATTTACATTTTCCTTTTGTCACCACGACCATATCTTCCAGTTTGACGCATTCGCCCTCATCTTCAAGAGCTACGCAACTCTCGATGGCCATTACCATATTCTCTTCAAAGACACCCTCACGCTTGTCTTCATCATTCCAATCTGCGGCAAAGGGTATGTGTGGCCACTCGTTCCCCATGCCAACTCCATGCGCAACCGAGTTGTAACGTCGAGCCCAGAACTCTTCCGGAACGGGCCAGGACTTTTCAGCGTACTCACGAAAGCTCATTCCCGCTCGAATGAGTTCGATATTGAAACTGAGATTCTCGATCGCTGTTTGATAAAGGCGTTTCTGCTCCGTTGAAGGTTTCGCCGGTTTGCAATGAAAGGTCCGAGATATATCTGCCCCGTACCCGAAGGGTCCGATCATGCCCGTATCGACTCCGACCAGTTCACCAGTTTTTATAATTTTGTCGCTACATTCCCTTCCCCACGGATTAGTTCTCTCCCCCGATACCAGTATTGAGTATTCGAACCACTCGCCGCCATGTGCCGCGTTTTCAAAAGGAAGATGTGCCCAAAGCGCTTGCTCGGTCACCCCTGCTTGCAGTTGATCTCGAATTTTTTTTAGCCCTCGCTCCGCTACAGTCACCGAGGTGACGATACATTGCAGTTCGTCTTCTGATTTTATAGTGGCAGCTCGCTCGACCATTCTTTCGGCATTGACGATTTCCAAACCATGGTTGCGAAGTGCGACGATGAATTCAGGCTCGAAACTATCGATCGCGATGCGTTTGCAACCGCCGCCGCAAGTGTGGACAAGGTCCGCGATCTCCCCTGCCCACTTTCGTGTGCGATCAGCGTAGGCATCTCCTGCGATAAAATAAGGAGTAAGCGGCGACGCGCGCTGTTCCCCGATGAAATCCGGTAACGGATTGAAGCCGGGTACAGCCGACTCATAGAGGATTGCAGAACCTTCGTTCGGAACAAACACCGAGCGTGTTGCAGAATGCATGTTGGTGATGGGAGCGTAGACCGTATCGGTTGCATAGCGCACATTCATCGGACTGAAGAGCAGGGCTCCAGCACAATCATTACTGACAATTTGCTCCTGAAGACGGTTAAATCGGTAGGTGGCCATTCGACCTACGTCTATCGCTGATACGTTTTCGCCTTGCGCGGAATCAATTTCACCCCTGACGAACTTTAAACGCTCCGAGTCCTTTTGCCAGCTGATGTCTGGATGTTTAGGTTGATATTTGCCCATAGTGGACATCCATCAGTCGTAGGCGCTCTGCACATGCTCGCCTAGCAGCCGGCGTTGGCGCTGAGTCGCACGGGCAATCACTTCCGGATTGAATTGAAAGTGAAGATAAGGTGGAAACTTCTGTGTTATCATTCGCTTGGAGTAGTGAACCATGAAAGTGTGACGGGTCTGGTTACTGATATTCGCCGTACCCCGGTGCCAGATTTCGCTTCGGAAGAGAATGCAATCACCCGCCTTGCCGAGAAAACTCTGCTCCCCTACCTCATTCCAGTTGGTTCCCTGTTCAGTATCGGGGATTGCGTCTGTCTTCTGCTTGTCGGGCCTACGTCCCGACCGATGGCTGCCGGGCACGATCTTCGTGGGACCAAGTTCCTCAGTCATGTCGTCGAGATAAAAATGCGCGGTCGTAATGTATAGCGGAAGCTGCAACCGCGGATCTGCGTGCAACTCCTCAGGCATAACCGCCGGGAGCCAGTCAGCATGCAATTGCTGGTCAGGGCGCCCCGGGCCGACTGCCCAGGTGTGCATGCTGACGATGTGACAGTCAGCGCCATGAAGCTCCTCGACCAGCTCGATCAGTCCCGGCTTGTCGAGGTATTTAAGGAAGAGGGGGTCGCGGTTGAATACCGCGTTGATGCATCGCTGGAAGTGACCGTCTTTTTCCGGTAATAAATTGATGTCAAAAGCTTCAGCCAACGGCTCAAGCCGCTCTGATAGATCGCGGAGTTCGGCTATCTCATCGACGCTGAGAACGTTCGGGAAATATACATACCCGTCACGTTCCATTGCCTCGACTTGCTCTTCCAGGTTAGGGTATGCGACAAGTGGTAGTGCGGTAGTCATTATCTCAAACCTTCCGGGGCTAACTCCCCGATTGAAGTGACTAATTCGTCTACTGTTTCGGTCGAAATTCTTCCCGCGGTTGAAGGAAGCGGAGTGTCGAATTGGTAGTTCGGATCCGTTTGCTGGCGTCGCCATGTTTCGCGCATTTCCTGCCACGCGCAGCGCAGCGTGCGCGGCTTCGGTATGTCATCGGCGATCTCCCGGTAGAGCTTCTTGAGGTTATAACAGGGGACACCCGCGTACATATGGTGCTCAGTGTGCCAATTCATTCTCCAATAGAGAAACTCAGCCAGTGGATCGAGCGTGTGCTTTTGCGAAAATCAGGGACATTATCATGCAGACCGCAATGCTGCGTCAAACCGACGAAATAGGCCAACCAATTCGCGATGAAGGGAAAAAAGCTTACGATAAGAGGCAGGACCCAGAGCTGGGTGGCGATCGAAAACACAAGCACGGATCCGTGGAAGAAGAGCAGTACCCGTGACCACCGCGTTGACTTACGGTGATCGTGCGGTTGGTCGGTGTGCAGCGCTTGCAACCATTCATTGATCGGAATCTTAGAGGAGCCGACGACACCGAAAGCTGATTTGAGAGTAACGAGAATCGTCGAGATAGCACCGCCTTTGCTGAAAACACGACCGGGTTTAGAGAACAGGTTTACGGTAAACAACTGGAGCAAAAGCGTAGGGCTTAAAGAAGGTTCGAGCGGCAGCAGATTTTCTCGATCTCCCTCGGGGTACATCGTATAGCGATGGTGATAGGTATGACTGTTCGCATAGTCGAAAGGATCCCACCAGCTCAAGAGACTGAACAGATACATGAAGAACTTGTTCAGCCACTTCGTGCGGAAGACCGTGCCGTGACCGAGTTCGTGTGGAGCCACTCCAGAAAAAAAAGTCCCGCTCGTCCCGTGCGCAAAGAGCGCCACAGCGAAGCCGAGCCAGTTCTGTTGTGACCAGAAGACATACACCAGGATGCCGGTGCACACAAATAATGCGAGGTGCCCACCGGCCTGAAACCAACCCTGTAAATCGCTGCGTTTCGAAAGCTCACGAAGCTTTTCACGTTCAATGGGACTTCTATACCACTCGACCCGGAGCGTCTTTCGCACTTCAGCAAGCGGTTGGTAGCTCATTTCCATTTATTCCCTTTTTGCATTCGCAGATTTTGCTTTATCCAAGACACAGGATGCCAAGCGTAAACAATATTGGTCAAATAAATAATCGGCTCGGTGTGTTTACGACGGCCCGTCTAAGCCAATGGGGGAAGAGCACTGACGCAAAGCGCCTTCGCTCGTTTAATGTTTTATATGTTAGGTGTTAGATTACCAGAGAGAAAGCCACCAACCGTCGTCCCGCAGTGGTGGGACTATGGCCGACAGGCAAGCGGCCAAAAGGCACAAGAAAAATTTAATCAAGAAGAAACCGAGACCCGACATTCGAACGGTGCCTACCAGCGCGCAGCCGAAGGAATCTTGCTTACTTAACACATAACACTCTTGGCACGCCATATTAGAGCGACGGCGGCTAATACTCAACACGCTCGTCAGCGCTTTTCACTGTTTACTGTTCACTGATTACTGTTCACTGTTTACAGATTACTCCCCTACTTTTGACCATTGACTTTTGAATTTCGCCAATCAATTCCCTTGATGAAGAAAGGTTTTAAACTCCTCGGGTTTCTGGTTCTCACGGGATGTTTCTTATTTGGGTTTATCTACTTTTGGAGCAGTGTTTCAAAACCTGCACTACTGGATGAGCCGCTGCAATACAGCAAAGGTTTGATTGAGGAAACAGAAGCGTTACGTGATATTAGTTTTCGTCCCGAAGATGAATACGCGATTCAACGGGATGTCGACTATAGTGAAGGCGAAAAGGCTTCCTGGTATCCGAAATATGAGTCACCGATTCTCTCCGAATTAGTAAAAGAGGGAAAGCTGCCGCCGGTAGCGGAACGGGTAGGACCGGAACCGGTAGTGATAGAAGGAGTAGACGGTATTGGCAAATACGGAGGAACATGGATTGGGGTGTTAAACAATACGCTGAATGTCCAAACTTTGGTCGATGGTTGGTATTCTGGATCGACTCTTGTCCGCTTGTCGCCTCTCGGTTATCCGATCGTGCCTCACATTGCCAAGGGTTGGAAAGCTTCACCGGATCGTAAAGAGTGGACGATCTATTTACGTAAGGGTATGAAATGGTCAGATGGTCACCCTTTTACCGCGGATGATATCCTCTACTGGTGGAATTATGAAACACCATTTGCAGGTGAAGAGAGTTATCGATGGATGATAACCGCTGGCAAAAAAGGTGATATTATTAAAATCGATGCGCACACTGTAAAATTCGTTTTTTCAGAGCCGCATGCGCTTTTTCTGGAGCGGTTGGCCGAAAGTCACACCTTTTGTTCACCCCGTCATTTTATGGAAAAATATCACCCCGAAATCGGTGACGACGCTCTCATTGAAGCTTCGATGAAGGCAAAAAAAATTCCCACCCGGCTTGGACTTTATGTTGAGTTGCAACTTTATGATAACCCCGAGCATCCCCGACTCTGGCCCTGGCTTTATCGCACCTACAAAGCCAATCCCCCGCGGTCGTACGTGCGTAACCCCTACTACTGGGCCGTTGATACCGAGGGGAACCAACTCCCTTATGTGGACCGTGTATTGCTCGATGTAAAAAACATTGCCCTTGTTCCAATCACCGCAGCTGAAGGCGGTATTACTATGCAGGCAATTAATATTTATTATTTGTTTTACACCCTCTTCATGTCTCAGCGCGAAGAAAATAATTATGAAGTTTACCATTGGTTCGACGCTGGGGTTTCTGATTGGGCGATTTTTCCTAATCTTAATCGTTATATCGATCCGAGTGATCCAAGAACGGGAAAAAAATGGGAACTGCTTAATGACAAGCGATTCCGTCAAGCGCTCTCACTCGCCATAAACCGGCAGGATATTATTAATGCCATCTATGAACGAAGGGGAGAACCGGCACAAGTAGCGCCCGGTAAAGAATCTTTTTTTTATCACGAGAAACAGCAAAAAAAATACACCGAGTACGATCCCGATCGCGCCAACCAGTTGTTGAATGAGATCGGTTTGACCCATCGGGACGCAGAAGGGTATCGCACTTTCAAGGACGGTACCCGCATGGTATGGTATCTCGATATCGTCCCCAACTTTGCCCAGGGTCCTTCCTCCTTTGTGATCGAAGATTGGAAAAGGGTCGGCCTCAATGCCATTGAGCGTGGGCTAACTCTGAATTACCAAAATGTAATAAGCCGGGCACGAAAGTATGATTTTCATGTCTTCGGTGAAGGTGGAGGTTTCAATCCAGTTCTAAAAAATAAAAGCTTTCTACCCAACTGGTCACAAGCGCGGGGCTATACCTCATGGTACGTTCACGGTGGGCTTTACGGTGATCCCAGGGCGACCGAAGAGGGTGGAATTGAACCACCGCCAGGACACCCGGTACGGAGGTGTATGGAGATCTTAGAGACCGTTTACCAGGCGCCAACGCGTCACGAGCAGAGGGAGATTTACCGGAAAATTCAAGATATTATGGCTGAAGAACTCTGGGGTATCGGCATCTCTACTCCGACTCCGAAACTTGCTATCGTAAAGAAGGATTTCAAAAACGTGCCCCGCAATCTTATATATTGGTATGCGCCTCCATCCAATGGCGGCCCGGAAACTTTCTATTTCGAAAACCCGAAGGATTCACCCGGGACAATTGCTCAAATAAAAAGGGAAATGACGGAAATCACATCGCGGGGTGACACGAAGTTAACGCATCCTATTGAAAACGGAAATGGAATACGAATAGGCAGGTTTGTCCGCCATCTTTTCCTTGGCATCATCGCAGTGGGGATTATCCTCACCGGTTTAAGGCATCCCTATGTCGGTCGCCGTTTATTAATTATGGTGCCCACGCTTCTTATCATATCCATCGTTGCCTTTACCATAATTCAACTACCCCCGAGTAATTACATTGATAACAAGATTTTAGAGGCGGAAATAACGGGTGATTATCGGTACATTATCGAAGCGGAGCAGCTCCGAAAATTATTTCCCATCGATGAACCTGTCTTAACCCAGTACGGAGTTTGGCTGGGCCTTCCCTGGTTTATATCTTTTAAAACCGAAGATCACGGCCTGCTGCAAGGTCACCTGGGTTTCTCCATGGAGACCCGGAGACCCGTCAACGATGTGGCTGGCGATCGCATCCTGCTAACGGTCTTAATCGCGTTAGGTTCTATTCTCTTCACCTGGGCGGTTGCCCTGCCTATCGGAATCTATTCGGCCGTACGCCAGTATTCAATTGGCGATTATTTTTTTACCTTCCTCGGTTTTATCGGGATGTGCGTGCCCAGTTTTCTTCTCGCGCTCCTCCTGATGTATTGGGCCAAAGTCTATTTTGGTATCAGCATGACCGGGCTTTACTCACCCGAACATGCCGGGCAGGCGGAATGGACTTTGCCCAAAGTGATTGATCTTTTACAACATATCTGGGTACCGATTGTTGTCTTGGGGATTACCGGTACCGCCAGTATGATCCGGGTGATGCGCGGCAACCTACTCGACGAGCTGCGAAAACCTTATGTCACGACAGCGCTGGCCAAGGGGGTGCGACCTTTCAAATTGCTCATTAAATATCCCGTGCGTATCGCGTTTAATCCCTTTATCTCAGGGTTAGGCATGCTCTTCCCGCAACTGGTATCCGGTGGGGCGATTGTCGCGATGGTACTCAGTTTGCCCACCGTGGGCCCGATGATGTTAGAAGCGCTCATGACCGAAGATACCTATATGGCCGGGTCCCTGCTCATGATCTTAAGTCTATTGGGTGTGCTTGGAACTCTAGTCAGTGATCTTTTGCTGATGTGGCTGGATCCACGCATACGCATGGAAGGTGGGGCGCGGTGAACCGCGGGTCCCCCTTCGTCAAAAAGTCAAAAGGTCAAAAAGGAGGAGCGCTAATGCGTAGGTTAAGTGTCGGGTGTCGGGTGATTTATATAACACTTAACACTAACTTAGTTACTGATCAATGCTTTCCGGCCCTCCGGCTTTCCGGATGTCTGGCTGTCCGGCTTTCTGGATCAAGCTTGCTTTTCTGCGCGGTCAAGAAATGCTAAAAGGGAAACTCCCTGACACTGTTCAGGATGTGTGATAAGGTTACGCCACGCGTTGATGAGGTGGCGAATGACCTCCGGGTTGACCTCTTTGGGGTAGTCTACCATACTGAAACCGGGGCGCAGACAAATGTAGAGATTCTGCGCTTCGAGAGCTTCGCGGGACAAGTCCTCACCTTCAGATACGAGGTCAGAAGTATCCTTTCCCTGGGCTAACTGTTCTCTGACTTTCGAGTAGCAGCAATAGGTGAGAGCCAGTGCGGCGTGGCTTTTCAAGAAGGCTGCCGTCCATCGCAGCGGCCGAATCAGGTGTTCTTCCCAGAAAGAGCGATCTCGCCTCGCAAACAGCATGGTCTCCAGGTGTTCGACATCGCTTTCCACATCTACTAGTTTCGCCCGCAGTCCACGAAGGCGTTCCTCAGCGGGTGCGCAGTTACTTCTCGTATAGAGCTCCTGCTTATCTTCTGCACCCTCGGCGACAATACGGATGAATGGGCAGAATCCCTCATCGGGAGAATACGCAAATGGACTTTCACCCGTAAGCGTCTCGGGTGCCAGTTTATGAAGATCGAGCCCCCAGCAGCTGTAGTAGGTTACATACTCGCCCACCTCGAGCCCGTCGTATAATTGGATGTCCCTCATTGTCTCGAGAACAGAGACCGTGAGGTGGATTGCATCCTCGCCCATGGAACCGGTCAGCTCCGAGGTGAGTCGGTCCTTCCAGGCACCGGAAGGTTGCCATTGTTTTCGCAGTGAATACCAAGCGAGCAGCCAGCCCAACGAATGAAAAGTGTAGACTCCGCCGAGACAAGTTGCCGTGCTCGCGTATTTGGTTAAGACGCGAAAGTCATCGTCAGTGCGATCGAGAGAAGTAGGATGCGCCAGGGGAAAATCTCCCTCGCAGCCGTAGGTGAGTTCTCTCCGCATCATCACTTGTCTTTTCCCATTATCCACCGCGTTGGCCTCGTCAATCAGCTTCGGCCATGCTTCAATTCGATCCGATCCCTGACTGTTTGATTCAGCGGTGACCAGACTCAATGATCCCGGAGGCAGGTGGGGGACCACTTCCCGGGCAACCAGGGCATCGTCCGGATCGGCTATGCCGCAGTGCGCACGGCCCATGCCTACCGCTGGCAATCCCCGAGTGACTGTGCCCTTTGGACCATTAAGATGGCCCAGCACCTGTGACCACTTCAGGGTGTTAGGTTTGTCACCGCAGGTAACACAGCCGCCATTGAAAAGTATGGGATCCACAAACCGCGTGGTGACATTATCAAGCGGATTTCCGGACAGGGTAGTGTAAGATCCGTCACCGGCACCTTCCAACGCACCCCAGCCGATGGCTCCCTCATCCCAGAAACAGACCAATCCGGCCAGCCGATGCGCATGGGCCTCGGCGATCTCCAGCTTATTCTCCACAACTTTCCAAAAACCTGGTTTCTCAATACACAGCGGCGAAGGATATTGCTTGCCGATACTTTCCGTAGGATGGCACCAATCATCATCGCTGATTCCCGGGAAATCAGGAAGACAGTGACCGGGGTTGACATCTAAAATAGTTTTTAGCCCGAGACGGTCCATGTAATTCCAGATCGCCTCCGAGACCAATTTCAGGTTTTCGTCCAGAAAGGTGTCGTCATACATGATCACGTTGCTGCGATTCTTGACAGCCCAATCAACGTAAAGCCGCATGCGCTCGTGATTGCCCGCCCAGTCTTCGAGGCGCCAAGCTCCGATATCGCTGAAATGCGCTTTTTGCCTCCTCGTGCCACGTAGCCAACCTCCATTAACATGCGAGGTTTCATAAAGAACGCGCAACGGCATAGACGGCTTCTCCTCCAGGTGCAACTCCACAGGTGCCGGCGGTTCCGCCGGCCCCACGTCGAAATGCGGATGGACAAAGCGCATTCCCAGGAAATGCTCGGCAAAACCATACACCGCGTATTGCAATCCGAGTCTGTCTGCCCCACGGAGTACAGCCAGTTGTTGTCCGGCAACACTGGTAATGTCCAAGGCAAAGCTCTCCTGATCCAGCGAGGGCTTCTGTATCCTTCCCTCTTTCTCCAGAGTGTCGATCTCGGTTAATGTCTCCCCAGCACCGATGAGAATCCGCAAATCTGCAGACCCGTTATCACCCACCGGAGCTATGCGGAAACTCCCCTTGTCGAAAAAGCGCTCCCAGTAAGTCCGCAAATGTTCGAGGGCTGGAACCAATGCCTCCCTGTCATTATCCACTTGCACACCCAAGATAACCACAGCGGTTAACCCTGGTCGACTGCTACTCTCGCGAGATGTGTTACGGCTCATATCATAGATCTTTAAACGTCTTGCTAGCGAAAACGAGCAATCTCATTTTTTATTACAATCCCATAGATTTCAAATTCCTGTAACTTATCTCTATGCTTTTGAAAGGATCACCCGGACAATAATCCTGTTCCACAATGCACCACTGAACTCCGGCATCCTTACAAGCCTGGATTATCGAGGGAAAGTCAAGATTGCCCTCCCCCACCTCAAGAGTCGCGCTGGTATCAATAGAAGGTAAAATCATGTCCTTGAAGTGGACCAAACGCTGTCGTCCCTTCATTCTTCTTATCCATGCCGACGGATCTCCACCCCCGTGCTGCAGCCAGCAGGTATCAATCTCAAATAAGAACGCATCCGGATCACTCTCCTCAAACAGTATCTCCAACCCAGTCCGAGAATCAAATTTTTCCAACTCCCACCAGTGGTTGTGATAGCTTAAGCTTATTCCTTGCTCTTTAAGCCGTCGCCCAATCTCAGAACCTTCTACAGCGAACCGCTTATAGCCATCTTCATTCTGGTCTTCCTTAGGCAATGCCGAAATAACGACATTCTTACACTCCCAGATATGATGTTCCTCAATAACGACGTTGAGTTCATTCTGCAATCGAGACAATTCCACATGGGATGCGCATATGCTCAACTCCTCGGCATCCACCAATTTCTTCAATTCTTTTGGATCGATGGGGCCCAGTTCCCCTAACTCAACATGGTCATAACCGATGGCTTTAACCTTCTTAAACGTTTGAACCATGGCCGCGGGAGTTTTAATAAAATCCCTTACCGTGAATAGTATTACTGCCAGGGCGGACATAATCAATTTGCGATTGCAGATTGTCGATTGTATAAAGTCAAAAGGCCATGTCGATTGTCGATTGAAGCGGACGCGACGGAGCGCGTCCCTCCATAAAAAGCACTGCTTATGTGAATTTCCATTTTGCCCTTTTGATTTTTGTTGTTTTGACTAAAAACCTGCTAAGGAGGGTTTTTTTAAATGGATAAACAAGTAAATGTAGGAATCATTGGTTGTGGAAAAATCAGCGAAATCTATCTGAAAGCTGCAAAATCATTTCCCAATATACAAATCGTTGCCTGCGCGGATATAAAGCAGGAGGTGGCGAAAAAGAAGGCAAAAGAACATGGAATCGAAGCGATGCCGGTTGAGCGTTTACTGAAAGCGAGTAATGTCGAAATTGTCCTTAACCTCACAACACCACAATCACATACCGACGTTAATTTGAAAGCTTTGCATGCCGGTAAGCATGTCCATTGTGAAAAGCCATTGGCTCTTACACGAAGCGAGGGGATGACCGTTATCACCCTGGCGCAAAAGCAAGGGCTCCTGGTAGGGTGCGCACCTGACACCTTCCTGGGAGGAGGTCTTCAAACCTGCCGCAAGATGATTGACGAAGGGTGTATAGGGAGAGCGGTAGCGGGAACTGCTTTCTTGATGGAACAGGGTAGTGAAGGCGAGCAACCGATTCCTGAATTCCTTTATAAGAAAGGCGGCGGGCCATTATTCGATTTTGGTCCATACTATATTACGGCACTCATTAACCTGCTGGGTCCTGTCAAACGCGTGTGCGCATTATCGGCCATTACCTTTAAAAAACGGATTGCCACTTGTGAAGATCAAGCGGTCAGAGTAATTCCCGTTGAAGTTCCCACTCATGTTGCAGGAACACTTGAATTTACCTGTGGTGCCCTGATAACGATGGTCATGAGTTTTGATGTATGGCATCATAGCAACCACCCTATAGAAATTCATGGAGAGGAAGGCAGTCTGAAAGTTCCCGATCCGAATATTTTCGGTGGCCCGGTTTACATCAACAAACCCGGGAAAGAAGGCTGGCAGTCAGTTCCCCTTTCTCATGGTTACACCGACCAACTGCGTATAATAGGCGTTGCAGACATGGCCTGCGCGATAAGAGGTAACAGGAAAAACCGCTGTAATGGTGAATTGGCCTATCACGTACTTGATGTGATGGAGTCGCTTATTGAATCCTCTACTAAGGGGAAATACATTCTTGTTGAAAGCACAACTGAGCGACCTGCGCCTTTACCACTGGGACTTGAAGACGGTGAACTGGACGGGTGACTTTTTTGAAGGAGATTTCTTAAATGGAATGAGTAGGTCAAGTTGCTGAAAAGGAAATCAAATCATGAAAGATAAGAAGACAAAGCTAAGGCAACTAGAGCCGGTCAGAATGTCGCTACCGAGAGGAAAGGTAAAACTGCGAAGCGTCCACTTGTCTATATGAACGATACGGCAGCTGAATGGATAGTTGGAAAAATAGAAGATTAAGAATAACCTAAATTTACCATCCCTATAATTCACCCTTCCATACTTCCAATCTTCCAGCTAAGCTCTGGACACTGAACCTTTCTTCCCCCCATTGAAACGGCCCAATATTCTCTTCATCATCACGGACCAGCAATCCAACCGTGCACTGAGTTGTAGGGGCAACCCCTATCTTCACACGCCACAGATGGATGCGCTTGCCACCTCCGGCATTCGTTTTGATCAATCGTACTGTGCCGCTCCAGTTTGCGGACCTTCACGTGCTTGTGTGGTAACGGGCCGACTGCCTCACGAAAACGGTGTCCTTATAAACGGCATGTCAATTTTACCGAATATGCCGACGATGGGTGAAATTTTTCGCGCCGCTGGCTACCACACTGCCTGGTCGGGTCGATGGGGTCTGCCAGAAGACGGGCCAGACATTCCCGGCTTCGAATGTCTTCACGACACCTCTCAACGATTGGGCCTGGGCATGTTTGGCGACAGTCACGTCGCTGACTGTGCGATCGATTTCCTCACCCAGGATCACGATATGCCGTTTCTACTGGTGTCTCGCTGTGCAACCCCCACGACATCTGCTTCTGGGTGATGCAACAGTCCACACCCCCGGGAAAATTGCACCCAGAAAGAGCCAGGCTAAAAGAGATATCCGACTCGTTGTCATTCAACTTCCCCACGGAAGGCGTTCTCCCTCCTCTACCGCGCAACTTCGCGATTGACCCAGATGAACCCGAATTCATTGGCATCTGTCGTCGACGGCCTTACTATGGTGAAAGTACATTCACTTGGGATTGGGATGAACAGACATGGCGCCGCTACCTTCACGCATATTATAGACTGACCGAAATGGTCGATATTGAAGTAGGCCGTGTGTTGGCCGCATTGCACGCGTCTGATCAGGACGAAAACACTCTCGTCATTCTCACCAGCGATCATGGCGAAGGCATGGCTGCCCATCAGTGGGTAGCCAAACTCGGACTCTATGAGGAGCCCTTATGCGTACCCCTCATCCTATCACAGCCAGGCATTATTCCGCCCGGCACGATTGACAACACACACCTGGCTTCCGGCATCGACATCCTCCCAACGATGTGTGACTACGCCTCCATACCGTGTCCCGAGGTAACTGGAAACAGCTTGCGCCCGGTGGTCGAGCACCCCGACTTATCCGGCACTTCTTTTCTCGTATCAGAACTCCACTCCGACCCGAACGACCTGGAAATGCAAGGCCGCATGGTTCGCACTGAGCGCTACAAGTATGTCGCTTTCTCCACAGGCAGAAACCCCGAACAGTTCTTTGATCTAAAATCAGATCCGGAGGAAACCCGCAACTTGTCACACGACACGAATTGGCGCAAAGAACTAGAAGCGCATCGCACTTTATTGCACCAATGGTGCGCAAACACGGACGACTCATTCACATGTCCGATTCAATGAATAAGAATCAAAAGTCACCAGCCGCCGTCCTCTGGTTGCAGGAATACAGACGGAAAGAAGTGTGTTATATAAAAGGGTTCGGGGTTCAGGGTTCGGGAAGAATGATTTTGGTTTCAGGTGTCGGGTGTCAGTTTCTTTCTTGTGTTTCTTGTGCCTTTTGTGGCTATCTCTTCATGTTCTTACCCATTTCTGCAATCGCAAATCGTAATTCGAAAATCGTAAATTGTCTGACCTTTGACTTAAAGAAATGAGTAATACAGAAATGACCCATAATTATAACGGTGATGTAAGCGACGTACGCATTATTGCGGAACTTGATACTCAATCGATTTATCATCGTCTCTGGCAGCCGTATGTTGCGAACCTGGGAAACGACCATCTCGTCACCTGCTACGGGGCGGAGTTTCGCGGTAAAGTGGATATGGGGGACATATGCGCGTCGGTCAGCGAAGACGGCGGCAACAGTTGGCATCCCTCGGTATACATTTTCGACCATCGCAATTTGATTGGCAATCGCCATTACGGTTATCTGAACCCAAGTTTCATCAAGCCGGAGGGGACCGATACGCTCTGGTGCTTCGCGACACGCTGCCCCATGTATAAGTTGTCTGGCGATGACAATGAACTGGTCGCAGCCTACACGGTAGACGGCGGTTGGAGCTGGCAGGAAATTCCCCTCGCCTGCGATTTCTGGTCACCGTTGATCACCTGTAACGCGCCGGTTCCCATTCAGCGCGATGGTCATACACGGTACCTTATGCCAGTTCATCGCGGACCATTCATTCGCGGCGATATCGATGCCGATCAAAAAGCATTTCTTCTCGAGTCCAGTGATCTGCTTCATTGGAAAATAGGTGCTTATACCCGTTTTGATGAATCCGATCCCATCTTTCTGGCCGAGGGCAGTCTTGTTCAACGGAAAGACGGCACCTTGACGATAGTCTACCGTGCTGCAAAGTATGGACCACGTCCGACACTACCAACAAACAGAAACTGCGCCTACCGCTGTGACAGCAATGACGGTGGGAAAACCTGGTCGAGTTCAGTTCCTGAACACGGCTGTCACAACACCTGGAGCAAATCCTGGTACTTTATCGAAGCCGACGGAACCGAGGTCTATATCTACTCACCCGGCGAAATCAGGGAGCGACCCGGATTGTCCTGGGTTAAAAAAGCTCCCGGTGACGAAACCTGGGGTGAACCACGCGTTTTTTATGACGGTGAGAACCGCAACAGTTATCCCACCCTCGTCGCGAGAAATGACACCGGCTGGTATGCAGTCTGGGATAGTTCACAGGATATGCAGCATAGAAGAACAAGAATCTGCTTCGGGAAATTTGATGTTCAGGAATGAAAAGTCGAAAGTGAGAAAGACCTGTGAACAGTGGGAAGATGATTTAAGTTTTAAGTGGAAAGCTTTATAGAATTATTATAGGGACCATCAATTTCTGACACCCGACACCCGACACCCGACACCCGACACCCGACACCCGACACCCGACACCCGACACCCGACACCCGACACCCGACACCCGACACCCGACACCCTATTACTCAATGAAAGGTATACCGCATACATATTCGGACCCGGCGGTGCCGTTGATCGCACTGCCCACTCTGTTTACTTCGCGACGGCTCAATATCAGTTCGACGATTGACGACAATGGTTCAACTGAAGTCGCGAACATTGTAGGACCTGGATGCATCCGGCATATCTGGTTTCTACGGGGCGGAGAACTGACCCTGGAGATTAATGTTGATGGGGCGAAGGAACCCCAAGTGTTGGCTCCGATGAACTCGTTCTTTGGCATTATGCAGGGCAGAGATCCGTACTACGTCAACTGCGCTGCCTACACTGTATTGCCCAACTGGGTCGCGAGGGAAAAAAATCCCCGTATCCCGGGCGATCCCGGCTACAACCTCTTTCTTCCTATTCCTTTCAACGAATCGTGCCGCATCAGCATTCACGGTCCGAAAGACGCGATACTGGGTACGATGATAGATTGGCACGAGTACGAGGAGGACACCGAACTTACGCCCTATCGTCTCCATGCGGAGCACAATCGCAATGAAAGCACGCCTACGCGCGGGCTGCATGAGATGGCGGATACGTCCGGGAGTGGCTTCCTCGCTGGCTTTCTCACCGGTTACATACAGAAGAACCATGAGGATGCGGTCTTTCATACCGGAGGTGTAACCATCCTGCTCGATGGCGAGACGAAACCAAATGCTATTCGTGGTTGTAATGTCGAAGACGATTACGGTTTCACCTGGGGGTTCAATGATTTTCAGGCGCAATGGATTGGCTGCCCTCAACACGACAATCGTGGCCGTACCGATCAGGATGGTGTGTTCTATCGCTTTTTCGGACCCGACCCCATAGCCTTTCAATCCTCGTGTTCGTTCCTTGCTAACTGTCGTGGAGACGACATGGAGACCGTCGTATATTACTACAAGATTCACGGCAGCAGCGCACCGGAAATTGAGACGCCTTTGGAATGGCAGGTCACTGGACCGTTTCTCGGCGCAGACGACTTTGAGACGTTTCTAAAAGCAGAGTTCGTCGAGCAACTGGCACCCGGCGTCTGGCCGGATGAGTTGAAGAATAACGACGACAATTTTAAAGTCTCCAAGCTGCTAAGCCGTCATGGTTGGATCGATATTCAACATCTATTCTACAATGTGAAGGATCATTCAGCCTATGCCCGCACGACGATCGAAAGTAAGGAGTCCCGGGACGCGGTTCTCCGTATCTCGATTAACAACTTTTGTTCTATCTGGCTTAACGGTGAACTCCTGGACACGCTTCAGCACAAACCAGGACTTGAAACCGCCAGGCTCTCTGTGAAATTACAGAAAGGCGACAATCACCTGCTGTTAAAGACCAGCAACTCGTCAACCACTCCGAACAGATTTCTCTGGGTCGTCAACTGCGTGCTTGAGTAATATGAGGCCAAACAATAGCCAAGATCCTTACCTCTTTTATTTTAAGTAATAAAAATAAGCGTGCTGGGACAGCCCGCTCCACCTTACAACCTAAAACTCACAGCCGTGCTCTCCCACTGTTCACCGTTCACTGTTTACTGTTCACTTTTCCATAAACACCCTTAACACTTGACCGGATAACAAATGCCGAAGCGACCAAACATTGTTTACATACTAGCGGATGACATGGGATACGGCGACGTATCGTGTTTGAATGAAAACTCAAAGATTCGTACCGAGAGTATCGACAAAGTGGCCGCCGGGGGAATGATTTTTCGTGATGCCCATGCCAGCTCTGCGGTTTGCACACCCTCTCGCTACAGTATTTTGACGGGAAGGTACAACTGGCGATCACAGTTAAAGAAAGGTGTGCTCTTTGGATATTCCAAGCCGATTATCGAACCCGGTAGGATGACGGTTGCCTCCCTCTTAAAGGACCATGGCTATACTACAGGTTGTATAGGAAAATGGCACCTGGGATGGACCTGGCCCACAAAGAGCACAAGCGAAGAGGATGTAGATTTCGAGAAGCCGATTTTAGATGGGCCAACGACCGTAGGGTTCGATAGCTTTTTTGGCATCAGTGCTTCACTGGACATGCCCCCTTATGTCTATGTCGAAAATGACAAAGCGACGGTGGTCCCCGATCGTATAGTCCCGGAAAGTAAGGGAAAAATGTTCTGGCGGGAAGGACCGATCGCACCCGACTTTAAACACGAAGATGTTCTACCAACGCTGACGGAAAAAGCGATAGGGTTCATCGAAGAGAGCGCACAAGAGGATAAACCTTTTTTCCTCTACTTACCGTTACCCGCTCCACATACCCCCATCCTGCCCAGTTCAGAATTCCAAGGAAAATCTGGAACGAATGAGTATGGTGATTTCTGCTTACAGGTTGATGCTATTGTGGGTCGGATCTGCAACACTCTCGATCAACTGGGTCTTACTGAAGACACCATCTTGATCTTTACCTCAGATAACGGCTGTTCTCCACGTGCCGACTACAATGAATTAGCGTATCTCGGTCACAACCCCAGTTATGTCTTTCGCGGCCATAAAGCAGATATATATGAAGGGGGCCACCGCATTCCGCTCGTCGTTCGCTGGCCATCTGAAATCGCTGGCGGCAGTGCCAGTGATGAAACGGTTTGCCTTGCGGATTTACTGGCGACCTGTGCAGGCATTCTCGATGTATCGCTACCGGACAACGCGGGAGAAGACAGCGCGAGCAACCTCGGTGTGTGGCGTGGCGATCCCGCTGACAATTCAGTGCGTGAAGCCACGGTCCATCATTCCATGGATGGATCCTTTTCGATTCGGAAGGGCAAATGGAAACTGGAGATGTGTAAAGGATCAGGGGGGTGGAGTTATCCACGCCCGGATAGTGATTACTTTGGCTTGCCCCCGATTCAACTTTACGACCTCGACGCTGATATCGGAGAATGTTGGAATGTATACGAAAAACACCCTGAGGTTGTTGAAGAGTTAAAGTCGCTGCTTACACAATATGTCAATAACGGTAGAAGCACACCCGGCGCTAAACAGGATAACTTTGAGAGAATCGAATGGGAACAACTTTGGTGGATGCTGACTCAGACACCGGATAGAGGGTAGTCGAAAGTCGAAGGTCAAAAGTCAAAAGCGGGGAGACGATGGTTGCATGGATCGTTGGAATAGTGGAATGCTGGAAAGCCCATTCGGTTACAATCAGAGCAAGTATTAAGTTAATCCCCATTCATCCATACTTCCATTCTTCCTATAATCAAGCTAGACTCTTTAGAATCCGTTGTCTCGACAAAGACTACTGTTCACTGTTCACTGTTCACTGTTCACTGTCACTGATTTTCAGCCCCCTTTTGTGTTGCACTTTCGCAGGTGATTGAGACTCTAAGCATTACCGAGCGGTCACTATGGAGATAGATTCATGATAAGTAATGAGCAGGTCGGCTTCTATAAATCCGAAGGCTATCTCGTGGTTGAAGGCTTGTTCTCGCAGGATGAGATCGGCGAACTCAAAAGGGTGATTGCCACGTTCGTGGAACGCGGCAGTTCCATGACACAAAGCGACGGTGTGGTTGAGTTGGAGGAGTCGCATACTACGGAACGGCCCCGCATCCGGCGGATCATCAAGCCAGATGACCAACACCCGGTCTTTCGGGATTTCGTCCGAAAACCCCAATATGTCGACGTAGTCAGCCGCCTTATCGGACCGAACATCCGACTGCATTTTGCCAAAATCAATCTGAAACTGGCAGGTTTCGGTGCACCCGTCCAGTGGCACCAGGACTGGGCCTTTTACCCGCACACAAATGATGACGTCCTGGTCAGCGCGGTTTTGATCGATGACATTGTCGAAGACAACGGAGCGCTGCTGGTATTACCAGGCACGCACAAGGGTCCCGTGTTTGACCACCATCATAAGGGCCGCTTTACCGGTGCCCTGAATCCGAAGACATGTGGCCTGGACTTTTCGAAAGCAGTGAAGCTGACCGCATCGGCCGGTTCCCTGATTCTCTTTTCCGCTCGCATGGTACACGGATCGGATCTCAATCGATCTCAGCGTCCCCGACGCGTGCTCTACTATGAGCTTACCGCCGCTGACGCATGGCCGCTGTCCGGCACCTACACCGGACCATTGATTCCCGATCTTGAGACCTACAACGCGCGCATCGTAGCCGGTGAACCGACGATCGAGCCGCGCCTTGAAAAGGTACCGGTCCGAATCCCACTGCCACCGCCAAGTGGCGCGATCGGGATCTACGAAGCGCAGAAGGATGCAGCTCATCAATATTTCGATACCGATCCGGATAAACCGATTACGGATATCGGATTGCGGAATGGCGGGGTGTCGCCCACGCTGTAGCTGGGCTCGGTAGCGGATTGATCCTAACGGATAATACGATCTTTCAAACTCTGAACACTGTACCGGGAACCTAGCAAACTAAAACATAACACTTAACACGCGCTGATGAGCAAAGCCTTCACGATCAAAAAACTGAGCGAACACATCGGAGCCGAAGTTGAGGGTGTTGATATCACCGCGGGTGTCGATGAGGAAAACTTCCAGCAACTTCGGGACGCATTCCAAAAATACGTTGTGCTCGTCTTTCACGATCAGGATATCACCGACGAACAACAGGTAGCTTTCAGCGAAGGTTTCGGTACGATCGAACCGAGCCTGGCAAATGACCCCTTCGGTCACGGTCGACCGGTGTTTTATATCTCCAATGTTGACGAGAACGGCCGGATCTTACCGCCGGAAGACAAGAGAACACTGTATCAGGCTGGTAACTTGCTCTGGCACTCCGACGGCTCCTTTCGGCAAGTGCCTTTGCGAGCATCGTTGCTCTCGGCGAAGGTCTTACCACCTTCAGGAGGCGAAACCGAGTACGCCAACCTGCGTGCCGCTTATGCCGCCCTGTCCGACGCAAAGAAGTTCAAGCTGGAAGGCCTGATTGCTGAACACAGTATGGCTTACTCACGAGCCCAGATCGCACCCAATCTGCTAACCAAAGAATTTCAGGACGAGATTCCTCCGGTCAAGCAGCTTGTCGTTCGCACGATAGTGGATACTGGCGAAAAGATTCTTTTCGTTGGTTCTTATGCCTCACACATCATAGGGTGGCCGATCGAGAAGGGACGCTCATTGTTGAAGGAACTGCTGGAGTGGTCGACGCAGCCACAGTATGTTTATCGACACCACTGGCGTGTGAACGACCTGGTAATGTGGGACAATCGCTACTGTCTTCACCGGGGCCGACCTTGGGACACCAAAAGTCACAAACGCATCATGCACCGCACCACGCTTGCGGGTGATGGACCCACCATATTAAATGTTGAATTATAAATTAGGATTGCAGAAAAGGGTAAGAAAAAGAAGAGATAGCCGGCAGGTAAGAAGCACAAAAAAGATAATATAGATTTATAATTTAAAAATGGTGGAACGCGGTGTCCCTACTGCGTTTAAAAAAAATTAATAATAATAAGCGTGCTTTGGACCAATCTTCGCCAAGGCTACGGCGTGACAGGCAGCCCGCTCCACCTCACTACTTAAAATCAAAAACCTAAAACTGCTACTGAGTTTCCACTGTTCACTGATATCCACGACCCCTTTCACCAAGCATGCCCCCCGATCCTATTTTCCACCCGCATACCATTACCGCGGAAGAAAAAGCACTCCTCGATCGCGATGGACAACTCATACTACCCGGTTTACTAACGCCACAGGCGTGTGAAAAACTGACCGATGCATTAACCTGTGTTCAGACGCTGTTTGATGAAAATGAATATCAATCTCAACCGAATATGTACGCTGCAGAGTATAACGATTATCTCGCTAGCTTGATTGCACATCCACAAATGCTCGCGATGGCCAGGTCCATCCTTGGAGAAGATATCCGGTTTGACCACTGCGTGACACTCAACCGTCGGGGAGGTGCCGCGGCGAATACTTGGCACAGCCATGAATACGGAGAAGACAATACCGATCTGGGGTTCATTCGAATATTTTTCTATGTCAATGGATTTACGGCGGATGATGCCGGCCTGAAGGTAGTGCCCGGCAGTCATCTCTACCTTGACAAATCAATTAGGGCACAGAGCGATGAAGAACTGTTAAGCTGCTGGATGGCGGGTAAAAAACACCCCGCGACAGGGAGACCGCTGGAAATAATACCGTTGAATGCTCCTACCGGAACGGTGATCGTGATGTGGACACATGCAGCCCATGGCGTTACACCCCGAAAGCCGGACAGCGACACGCGATGGGCGGTGGTCTATGCCTACAGAAATCCGGGCAGACCATCCGAAGCCCGTTGGATCACCGAGGCATTCGAGTCGAAGGCACCGCCGGAGACAGAAGGACTCATGAGTTTATACTAGAGGGGGAGTCGAGCGTCGAAGGTCGACAGCGGGGAAACATATCCATTGCCGATTGCGTATTGATCCTAATGGCTACATCTATATATATCTGACACCCGACACCGTGAACCCTGAACCCTCTTAACTTATACTTTACTCATCGTGGAATTTTATTTCATACGTCATGGACAATCGACCAATAACCGGGGAGATGAACGCAGTACTGAACCTCCGTTGACAGACTTGGGAGTGGAACAGGCACGGAGAGCGGGTGAAGCGCTCAGTGAGCTGGGTATTACCCGGCTCTACTGCAGCCCGATGTTGAGAACCTTACAAACCGCCACAATTATTGGAGAGCATCTCGACCTTCATCCACACGTCTTTGTTGGGCTCCATGAATGGGGCGGGGTTTGGGGTGGTCCATGTTTTGAAGAAAAAGCGGTACTGCCCGGGTTGAAACGATCGGAAATGCGCGAAATCTGTGCCAATGTTGTATTGCCAGAAGACGTAACAGACGATGGCTGGTGTTTCATAAAATGGGACAGTATCGATCCCGATCCATCACATGGAAACAACTGGGTTCAGGTTGCCTACGAAAATGCCCTTAGCTTCATTGCCCATCTGGATCGACACCACCCCGTAGATGATGAAAAAGTAGCCGCGGTTTCACATGGCGCTTTTGGATCGACTCTTCTTAGTACTCTACTCGGTTTACCGCCAAATGATGACGCGGATCGATTCACACACCATAACGCAGCATTCAGTAAGATCCATCAAACCCCCGAGCGCACACGCATTCTTCACCATAATCAAATCGGCCACCTGGCTAGTGAAAGTGAATATATTTTGAACCCGCTGAATTCTCCGATGGTGACGAAATAGGGGGTCAAAATGTCAAAATGTCAAAATGTCAAAAAGGAAGAACGGGAAAGCGCCGACGCGCGTGTTAGGTTTTATGATTTAGGTTTTAAGTTGGAATAATGATAGCAGTATCTGATTAGATCATTTGACAATCGAATACCGCCTCGATGTTTTCTGAACCCTGAACCCTGAACCCTGAACCCTGAACCCTGAACCCTGAACCCTGAACCCTGAACTGTGAACCGTGAACCTTATTAACTTAAAACCTAACACGCACATCAGTGCATGCTCTCTGTTTTTTCGGCTACGAAGCTGAGCTCACTTGCGATGCGGCTGACGTCATAGACGGCATCGTACTCGTGTCCGGGCTGTTTAAAGTGGGACAAGTCGACTTCACTCCCCCACCAGTTCTCCAGTAATTCGGCGACCGGTACCGCAGCCCAGGCCCGTGGTGCTGTAGCATTCAGCGTGCGCACTCCCGGTTTATATGTCGCTTCGGCCGCGGTGGCGAAAACACGGATGGCATCGCTGTGCACCATGTACGAAATGCCACCCAGGGCCCACGCGGTCAGCGGAGCCGGCTTTTTGAGGTCGGGCATTTTGTCGTCTCTACCAACAGAAGACAGCCGAAGGTTTATCACATCGATTGATTCGTTCTGCCGCTGATAGTATTTCGAAACTTCTTCCATCATGAATTTTGAAAATCCGTAGCCATCGCGGTCGAGGCAGGGGTGTTCGTCCGGCATGGGAAGTTGCAAAGGTCTAAAAGCTTTATTCTGGAAACCCACGGCCGCAATGGAACTGGCGAAAACAAACTTTTGGCAACCGGTATCCATCAGGTAGCGCATCAGGCAACGCGAGCCCTCGACATTGACAAGTATTCCCTCGCGCTCGGTGCAACCGCCGGTTACCGCGGCGAGATGAATGACCACATCGATTGTATGTCCATCGAGTTTTCGCAGATCTTCGAAAGAACCGAAGTCACCTTGAACCCAGGGGAGATCCAACTCGGGATTCTTTCGGCTCATGCAAAGCACGTTGTGATTTGCAGCCATCGCGGGTGCAAGCGCCCGACCGATAAAGCCACTGGCTCCTGTAATTAATACCGTGCTCATTACCTGAAAAATGAGCAGCCTTCAGGTCTGCCAATTGATGACGACGCCGATAATATCATCTGTATCTCCTTCGTTAATACGTTGGAAAATCGCGGGGGCTTCCGCAAAAGAAATGCGATGGCTGATGCACGGCTCCCAATTAAGTGATCCATTCGCCATACTCTTAACCACGGCTCGGCGACAGGGCTGCAGGCCGTCGTCACAGGGAAAAAACATCTGCAGGCGGCGGCCGTGCGGACGCAGAAAATTCATCGTTATCGGTTTCTTACCGTAGTTTCCCTGCCAGACAAAGCTTCCGTGAGTTCGACAGAGAGCTATTGCCGGATCGACACACTCAGGCAGGCCCGTGCTTTCGAAAACGATATCTGCACCCTCTGGTCCAATCTCCTTCTCAGCGTCGGCCGCGACCATCGTTTGATCAGCACCCATCTCCTTGGCGACAGCGAGCCGTTTTTCGTTAATGTCTACAGCGATCACGGTACAGCCGCGCTGCGCGCAGAAGGCGATGACGCCCAACCCGATCAGACCACAACCATAGACAACCGCGGTCTGACCCATTCTCGGATTTGCCATATCCACACCATTCAGACCGACGGCGGGCATGACGTACATACATGCCACGTCGGGCGGCGCGCCTTTAGGAAGATGAGCGACACCGTGTGTTGTGTTAGGTTTAGTCACAATGTGGCTGCAATGAGCACCGGTGACGCTGCCGACCTCGGTACCGTCGGCCAAAGCCATGTTGTCATTGCCCCGAAAGTAAACCTCGTCACCGACTGAGAAATTGTCGATCGCGGAGCCAACGGTCTCCACGATTCCCGTGCCCTGATAACCGGTGCACAACGGATAAGATTTCCATGAAAGTTTGCCGCGGATCAGCGAGAACTCCGTGCCGATACTCACACCGGAGTAATAGGTGCGGATCGCAACCTGATCGGGTACGCATTCCGGTAACACTACGTCTTCTATCGAGAATGATTGTTTTTCATCACAGATTAATGCTTTTGCTTCCATAGAAAATGCATGGTCGATAGCTTAATATCGAAGGTCAAACGTCTTTTTAATTTTTCATTATATATAACTGATTTTCCCGGTAGGGAGAGAAAAAGAGAATGGAAGGACTCAGTAACGGTTTTAAATGGAATGTTTAATTGAAATTTCATAAGGTACAATATTACCTGAACCCTGTCATCCGTATATCATTCTACCTGATATCCGACGTTTGATGTGCGAGATGTTGCAACTAAATCGTATATCGCATATCAGATATCAAAAATCGTATATCTTTCTCCCTGAACCCTGAACAATTAGTATGACAAGTGAGTACAACGTATCAGTCGTAACTGGCCCCGCGGCAGATGAATTGGAAGTGTTTGCGGCCAGTGAATTGTGCCGGTACCTGGAAACAATTTACGGGATCAGAACTCACCCTGTAACGGGTATAGAAGCTAACGCAAATATCGCTTTCTTCATAGGGAATCCAAGGTCGAACCCAGCGGTGAATGACGTTTCAGGTATTACAGGATGGCCTGAAGTGAGTGACCAGGGGATCGTCCTTAAGCGAGGAGTAATTGATGGCACGACCATTTTAATTCTCGGTGGAGGTAGTGCAAAAGCGACACTTTGGGCCGTATATGAATTTGTAAAACACCTGGGTGTTTGCTTTCTCTTGGAGAAAGATGTACTGCCGGAAAATCCTCCCTCTTTTCCCCCGGATGAACTGGATGTGGTAATAGAACCACAACTACACTTTCGCTCCTATCGCGGCGTTAACGATCTCGCGACATCGTTAGTCTTTTTCGGCATCGAAGATTATCGGCACTTGATAGATCAACTGGCAAAAATGAAGTTCAACGTTTTTTACCTGCAAATCTATCCCTTCCAGCCATTTGTTCACTACGAGTTTCGCGGGCAAAAGAAGACAACCGGTGTTCTCCACTACGGCTGGAAGCTTCCCATTCACTCAAAGACGATCGGCAAAGAATTATTTCAGGGTAAATCTGAATACATGAACCCGGACATGGAGAAGGCTGAGAATTATGAAGAGCGAAACAGGGTCGCTACTGAAATGCTGCATCGTATATTCACGCACGCTAAAAGTCGTGGCATGGAGACCGGGCTCATGTTCATTATTAACCAGTTCACCGATGAATTCAACAGGCGCTTACCGGAGTGGTCTGATCACACCTATGTTCCTGAAGAACACATGAAAGGAACTTACAGTGGACGACTTGGCGTTGAAGAAGTTGGGGTGGACCCGATCGCATTTCCCTACCTCTCCCCGGAAAACCCCGTGATCATAGAATTGAATAAGTTAATAATCCGCGCGACGATCAATACCTATCCGGAAGTCGACTACTATGGTATCTACCAGAAGGAGATGCCTAATACGGGCGAGGAATATTTGGATTTTTGGCATGAACTGAACAGCAAGTATGAACTCGAGTCAGATTTCAAATTAGAGGAAATGATTGAGTCTGCGAAAAAAAATACGCTTCCCCAAGGCGTTCGACAGGGTGAGCGGCCTGTCGCAGAGCTAAAGGCCTCCATCGCCTACGCTCATCTCTTAGATAAGCTCATCAATGAGGAGCAGGTATTTGAAGGAACCGCTAATCCCGATGCCACGATCATTGCCAGCACCCACAGTGACGAATTCTACCCGGTTATGGAAAAAATATTTGGCGCTCGAATAATGCTTCAGATGCAGATGGATTACTTCCCCTCATTAGCGGCTAAACGAACCGAGATGCTCGCTTTTGCCGCCAAGTCATCGATGCGGGTTGGGCCGATGACCACGCTGGCTGACGATAACATTGGGATTTTACCGCAAGTAACGGTGCCTTCACTTCACCGAATATTTGAGGCGATGAAAAAATATAAGGTCACCGGTTTTTTCGGCCGGAATTTCCTCGTCACCAAGCTGGAAGTGGGAACGGCATATCTCGCCCAATCATCCTGGTCAACTGACGTTACACCGGAAGCGATTTACCGTGACCAGGTAAGTAATGTTTGTGGTGCGGCCGTAGTTCAGGAGATGCTTAATGTTTATTCGATCCTGGGTGAAACAACGATCAAGGCAGAACTCTTTGCATCCGGTTTAATATTCCCTGTTCCTGCCGTGGTTCGTAAACATTGGACTGATTCTTCGGGACCGGATCCGAATTGGAATGAGCTCGCCAACCAATACCGGACAACTCTTCCGCTATTGGAATCGGCATACGCCAAAAGCCGAACGGAAGGGAAACGATATGTGCAGCAATTGCTGGGGCAGGTAAAATTCAGTGTCGCATACATCGAAGCGGTGCAAGCGATTAGACGCGCGCGGACTCATTATGATAACGCTCAACAAGCCCGCAATGACCATAAGGCAACCGACTATGACCGCAATATGGCGGAAACTGATAAGCTATTGAATCAGTCATTAGATTTTTTAAAAACCGCTCTTTCAGAATGGGCATCCGCGGTTCGTGATCCCGCCGATCTCGGTGCATTGGCCTTTCTCAATCATTACGGATATGATTATTTGAAAGGCTTGTCCCACGATGTGTATATCGAGTCCCAGGCGCGTCGTGTTGGTAATTAAAGAAAGAGTTCCCTTCGACTCCACACCCCTCGCAAATCGAATATCGGATATCAAACGTCTGATATCTCTAAGAAAGATATACGATTGGCAGGTGTCCCTTCGACTACGCTCAGGACAGGCGGTGTCCCTACCGCGTTAAAATATAACCCTTTCACTCAGCGGTCACGACGGAGCGTGACCCTCCATGTTTTAAATTCTTTTGGAGGGACGCGTGGTGCCTGTCGGCCATAGTCCGCTAACGGCGGGACGACGGCTGATCGCGTCCGCGAGATCATGCAATCAATAATATTTCTGAACTTCATTAAATCTGAAACAACCCACTTCGTGATCATTCACTATGCCGATTGCCTGCATGAAAGCATAAATGATTGTCGGTCCAACAAACTTAAAACCTCTCTTTTTCAAATCGTTACTTATCTTTTCAGAGATCTCTGTTTGAGCAGGAATTTGATTTAAACTTTTATATTTATTTACCCGCGGTTTGTTCCCTGCAAAAGCCCAAAGATATTTATCAAAACTGCCAAATTCTTTTTTTATTTCGAGAACGCTCTTAGCATTTTCTATCGTCGAAATTATTTTCAACCTGTTTCTGATTATCCCGGTATCGCTCATCAGTTTCTCAATCTCTTTTTCTCCGCACTGTGAAACTTTCTTAATATTAAAATTTGCGAAGGCTTTTATATAACCACTTCTTCTTTTCAATATAGTTGCCCAGGATAGACCTGCCTGCGCTCCTTCCAAGGTCAGCATCTCAAACAATTGCCGGTCATCGTGGACGGGAACGCCCCACTCCTTATCATGATAGTCAATCATGGAATCCTGCTCACCCCAGGAACATCTCTTTTTTGGGTTTCGGGGTGGAAGATGTCGAGCTGCTCTCGGTACAGGGTTCACGGTTTAGAGGTTGAATAGAATATTGGAAGAATAGAAGTGTGGAAGATTGGGATTTAACCACAAGGTATTACCAACATTCCATCATTCCAACCATCCATGCATACTCTCTCTTTAGACTTTTAACTCATATCAACGCGTCGTCCGGTCATTGTTCGCATGCTCAAATAGAGTAGACCCCCGTTTAATAGATGCCAAAGAAAGTGTGTGCCTATCGGCATGACCGGACACACGACGAGGTCAATCGCGCGAAATGTGATAGAAAAAAAGAACACTCCCGCCGCAATAAGGAGAATGCCTCTTTCAGTCTCGAATTTTCGGAAGTGATAGATCCCAAGCCCCGTCAAGATGATCAGAGCTGGTAAATAGGTAAATGACCCGTTGAGCACTGGATATCCACGGCAAGCGAGAACCACCGCAATAAAAACTGCAGCAGCCAGCGACGCGATAACGGTGTTGAGTCCGATAAACTTTCGAAAATAAAGCCACAGGAAGGTGACTTGAAAGAGAAGAATCGGCACAACATCGCAAACTCGGGCCCATCCTGTTGCAAAAGTGTGAAACAAGCCACTACCCACCCCGACCATCGTCGCTAATATTATGAGAATCCATATTCCCGGCGTCAGAGCCTTGCGCTGCTTAGCAATAACCCACGCTGCAACTGCAGCAATAATAAAAGCCACATTGGTAGTGGCATTGAAAGGTTCCGCCCACAACCCGGGTCAAAGACGCTCACAATAAAGATCAATCATTTTCTAACCTAATTGACAGTGCTTCTTTCCATAACAGTAGACAAGCGAGATCTTTGCATATGCATCAGTGCTCTTCCACTGTTTAATGGAATCTTCCCCCTTTTTGACTTTTTGACCTTTTGACTTATTGACGCGCGTCAGCGCGCATATTCGGCCTTTACATAAGCACTATCCTTACTAAGAAAGAATGTAAATTATGAAACAGTTTTTTCCAGGTATAAAAAAAATCCGATACGAGGGCCCCGATTCAAAGAATCCTCTCGCTTTCAAGCACTACAATCCGAACAAGAAGGTCGGCAAGAAAACGATGAAGGAACATCTTCGTTTCTCCGTCGCCTTCTGGCACACCTTCAAAGGCACGGGAAGCGACCCTTTTGGGGGTCCGGTCTATGACAGGCCCTGGGATGCGGCCGACGATTGTATGCAGCGGGCTGAGGACACGATGCGCGCGGCTTTTGAATTTTTCACCAAGTTGGGTGTTCCGTTTTATTGCTGGCACGATCGCGATATCGCCCCGGAAGCGGACAATCTCAAGGAGACCAACAAGCGCCTGAAAAGCATCGTCAGTTTGGCGAAGAAGCTGCAGCGTGATACCGGGGTGAAACTACTCTGGGGCACATCGAATTGCTTTTCACATCCGCGCTTTACCCACGGTGCCGGCACTAATCCGGACGCTCACGTTTTTGCCTATGCCGCCTCTCAAATCAAGATGGCGATGGAGTGCACCAAGGAGTTGGGTGGCGTTAACTATGTTTTCTGGGGCGGCCGTGAAGGGTATTCCAACCTCTTGAACACGGACATGAAACACGAGCAGGATCAGATGGCCCGTTTTTTGGAAATGGCCGTTGAGCATAAGAAAAAGATTGGTTTCAAGGGCACGCTTCTCGTCGAACCGAAACCCAAGGAGCCGACTAAACACCAGTACGATTACGATGCTGCTACGGTGCTCAGTTTCCTGCGCAAGTACGGTCTGCACGATGAATTTAAGCTCAATGTCGAAGCCAATCACGCGACCCTGGCCGGTCACACCTTTGAACACGACCTGACTGTAGCTTCCAGCGACGGCAGGTTGGGCAGTATCGACGCGAATCGAGGGGATTATCTCTTGGGTTGGGACACGGACCTGTTTCCCTCCGACATCTACAGTGCGACCTTCGCGATGATGGTGATACTCGAACAGCGAGGTCTGGGCACGGGCGGCATAAATTTTGACGCGAAAGTCCGGCGCGGGTCTTTTGACGAGGAGGATCTCTTTCACGCCCACATCGGCGGCATGGACAGTTTTGCCCGCGGTCTGAAGATAGCCCACAAGATAAGAGAGGACGGTGTTCTCGCCGATTTTGTTTCGGAGCGCTACAAGTCCTTTAAGCGCGGTATTGGACGCAAGGTCATGCGGGGCGAGACCAATTTTAGAGAATTAGAAAGATACATCCATAAACACGGCGAACCCCCGAAAATCAGCGGGCGCGAGGAGATGCTGGAGAATTTAATTAATAGTTATCTTTAGAGGCTTCGGAGAAGCCTCGTCGAAAGTCAAAGGTCGAAAGTCGAAAGCGGGAAGCCAGAGAACTGGAAAACTTGAACACTCGCCTAGCATGTGTTAGTACTTTCCAACTGTTCACTGTTCACTGTTCACTGTTCGTTCACTGTTCACTGTTCACTGTTCACTGTTCACTGTTCACTGATTCCTCATGCCAGGTCTTCAGCCCAGAAGTACTGGCCGTATAGGTAGACGAGATTTTTGGGATTGTCTTCCATCAGTGCTCCGAAGGTGATTGTTTCCACTTGGTGTCTAGGTCCCGGCGCGTCGTCTCGGTAGGCGAGGCTTTGGGCTTCATTTTCAGTGGGGAACGCAATCCACAAACCATGGTCGTCGCGAAATGCATAAAGGGTTCCGCCTACAGGTGTCGGCACATCGACGTTGGCGTCTAAGAAAGGACGAATACGAGTTTCAGTGGCGTTGTGATCTTTTAAGAATTCGATCCAATCCTTTCGCAGGGATTCGGCGACATCGGGGTGGGTGTCGATGACGTTATTCTTTTGGTCGGGATCACTTTTGAGATTGTAGAGTTCAGACTGCATGCCTTGAGGGGCCGCCAGGTAAGCCCATTCATCGGTCGTGACGGTACTGGATTCAACGTTGCGGTCGGAGCCGACCCAGGTGTCGAATGCCCCGGCGTTCGCGGGGGGGCCGGCAGATACGGGATAGCGACTGGTAAAAGCCCGGTCGCGAATCTTATTACCATCGGCGACCAGGGATAGAACAGAACTACCCTGGATCTGTTTCGGGATGGGTAGACCAAAAAATTCCAGGATGGTAGGCAAGATGTCAGGCGGCTGAACGATTCCGGGAATATGATTACCTGCACCCAGCCCTTCGGGGTGTGACATCAGGAAGGGGATGCGGTTGGTGATTTCATAGAGGCGGCCGAGTTCGGCGCCGGGCTTGCCCTGAAGATCGTGTTCGCCAAAAAGGTGACCGTGATCGGAGAGCCAGATGATGAGCGTGTTCTCGAAGAGGCCCAGGCGTTCAGCCAAGTCTAAGAAATTACCGATCCAGCGATCGATGAGCGTGACGTTACCGGAGTAGAGAGCTTTGAGGTGGGCGCGCTCGTTTTCACTCATGTAATTGGGTCGACCGTATTGGGGATAGAGCATGAGGTCACCCGTGTAACCGGCCGGCGCATAGCGTTCGTAGTCATACCAGGGACAGTCAAAAGGTTCATGGGGATCCCACATGTCGATCCAGAGGAAAAAGGGATCGCGACGATGGTTAGTTTCAAGCCAGTCCATGGCGGTGGAGATCGAGCGGCCAACACAGTACTCGCGTTCATATTTGCGACCGGCGTGGTTGCGCAGGTAGCCGATGAAGCTTGGGATATCTTTGATTTTGTGGGGTTGAGCGCCGAGATTCAAGTCAAGCGGATCGGTTATCCAGGGATCACCTTTTTGACCCTGGACAAAGTGGAGACCGTCAAATCCCCGCGTGTAGTTGTAGTCATGCATAGCCAGCATGGGCGTGTCCCAGATCATCTGGGTGTGAACGTTTTGGCGGGAGAGAATCTGACCCCAGGTCGCGTCACCGGGATTCAATGGCTGCCAACCGTGAAGGGGGAAGCCGAACATACCCGTGGTAAGATCCCAACGCGCGGGAACGGTCGGATAGGAGGCGGCATAGTACTGATCGAAGATGGCGGAACGCTCCGCGAAGCGATCCAGATTTGGGGTGTGGATACTGGCGTTACCGTAACAGCCGAGGTAGTCCCGGCGCACGGTGTCGTTCATGATGAAGATAACGTTCATGGAAGTTAGTCAAAAGGTCAAAAAGTCAAAATGAAGGGAAGCGTAAAAAGAATGGTTTTATAAATATTCAATCCTGACTTCTTTAAGCTTTGGCGAACCACACCCGTAGGGTGAAACAAGTGTCGCTTTATATTGCAACCACTGGGCATCATTTGGAATTCCCTGAATGGCTTCGCCGGAAGTTTCATAATAGGACTTGTCCCCATCCGGACCCAACCAGGTGGCAGCCTCAAGGTCCTTTTCTGTTTCACTCCACCGGAGCTGGAATTTAATTTTTAACAGTTCTGTCTCTTTACTTTCCCAATGAATACGGCTCGATCCTCGATTACCCAGCGCGAAGGGAGGTGAAAAATAATTTTCTTCGGGCTTTCTCGTGAAGGCATTGCCATGATTATTGGCATACATTCCATGGGGGCCGAGACCGGGGAGTCGTGTCGGTTCTTTTGTAAAGAATCCGTCGGGGCCATTCCAATAAATCAATGAATCAACCTGGTGGCCGATATCATCACGGTGGCATGCGAGGACGATATCGATCCAGCCGTCTCGATTTAAATCTATTTGAGTCACATCACCCGACCCATAAGCTTCAAAGTTAACGGGGTTCTCAAGATCCAGTCCACTACCGTTACCCCAAAATAACTGTGCGGGTGGCACTCTTGTCGTAGGTGTTGCATAAGCAGAGACCATGAGATCCAAATTGCCATCATTATTATAATCCGCTACTCCCGTATACCTGGCGCTGTAACCGCCAAACAATTCCTGGATATTCTCAGTATTATAACCTGCAGGGCTGCCGTAAAAAATCCGGAGGGTATCTTTATGGCGGAGGCGGGTTCCAAGGATACCCGCAATCAGGTCCAACCAGCCATCATTATTCAAATCGGCAAGATTGAGTCTTACTGCATCTCCCGTAGCGGCGCAGGGAAGGTATTGCATATGGTTGTCGGAAAAACCATCAGCTTGACCAAAGTAAATCAATAACTGATTCCGCAAATCATGGAAGGCAATATCGATGAATCCGTCTTTATTGACATCCCCGATAGTGGAGCCGAATCCGTAATTCTTTATGCGATCGATGCGCGAATTTGAAAAACCGTCTGCCGATCCATAATAAATGACCGACGTTTTATCAGGATCATCCTTGAAAACTTTCACTAAGGCTACTGAGAGAATATCGAGGTAGCCGTCGCGATTAAAATCGGCGATCTCAAGATCGTAAGCGATGTGCCCTGTGTTTATATCAGTAAACTTGTCGGGGCTTATACCACCAGACATCCCATTGTAGATGCGCAAGGCATCGGGGATACCGAACACGACTTCCGGATAACCGTCCAGGTTCAAATCAGCAACGAACGAGTTATTGCCATGAATGGTTTCCAGTTCAAGGCGGTTCTCAACACTATAATCCGCTTCTGCGTTTCCCAAATAAACATAAGAAGGCACGGCATGCACATGACCATCGTCGACATTGTTAAAAATTACTTCCGGTGTTCCGTCACCATCGAGATCGCCAACAGTATTCCCTACCACCCCAATCGTCGGCACCCAGCTGGTGTTGTCATCGGAATAACCGTCTGGGCTATTCCAATAAATGGGAGACTTCGTTCTGAATTCATTCCCCTCATAGTGCTTGCTGATGATCAGTTCCGGAAGATCATCCCCGTCGAGATCGGCAGCCGTTATCCAACGTGAATTTTTTACTTTAACCGTTGCTTTTACCTTTTCAAGGTTGTCACCAGAGCGGATCTGTACGCCATCTGAGGTAGCAATGAGGAGGTCCGGAGTCCCATCAGCATCGACGTCAGAAATAGCGGCGCGAATCACTTCCGTACTGAATTCCGCGCTGTGCCCCGCCGCTTCAATAACTACCGAGCTCTCAATATCAATGTTACCTCCCTCATTCCAGTAAACGCGAACCTGACCACTGCCACTGAAAGTAATGTCGTTGCTCCCGTCTCCGTTCAGATCTGCAAGGATGACCTGACGAGCTCCATAAGTGGGTAAAATAAATGGCTCCTCTGCATTCACTCCATCCTCGGTTCCCCAGTATAATAACGATTCGGTATTGAGTTCGACTCTATCTGTTCGGTAACTGGCCAGGACAATTTCCGAATACCCATCATTGTTCAGATCTTCAGTGGCAATTCCCAAAGCGCCGGTTGCTTCTATCCCATAGTCCTTACCCTTGTCTTCAAAACTGCGATTATCTCCTTGAATGTAGACGTGAGCTAACCGTGGTTTTGCCGGGTTATGGCTGTCTTTCCACGCGGAGGGCATGATAAGGTCAAGTCGTCCATCTCGGTTAAGATCTAGCGTCATTACGTCGTAGGCCCCAATAGTAGGAAGGTCGGTCCGGCTCGCTTCCGGCCCATCGGGCCCTCCCCAATAAATATAACAAGGAAGTTCCGAAGTAACTCCATTGTGAGCGTTCACCGTTACCAGATCGTTATGACCGTCACCATCCACATCGGCCACACGGCTCATCCACCCACTGTCCGCGGACATTACGTGTCGCTTCCAATTCTCACCCGGACCTTTCTCCGGCGTAAATACCCAGGTGGGACCGCGTTCGACTCTGTCGTGCGAATTAGCGAGAATGAGGTCGACATAGCCATCGCTGTTAACATCGAAATGGTTGATGATTTCAATCTCTCCCCTGGCGTTTACGTAGAGATTGTTACCCGCGTTTTCAAAATGACCCTGGGAAAAACCATCAAACCCGCTATGCACCCAGACCTCCGGCACTTTCATTTCTTCGGCCTCCTTCGGCGCTTTGCTCATGGAAAAAAGTGGGTTGCTTAAGATGATTAGCAGGGCAATTGTTGCTATTGTCGAGCGTATCAGGTTTTGTGAAGTGTGCGTAGCTGCTGTGATATTTTTCATTTTATTCATTCTCCCAAGTCGTGATTTGATCATCCATCTTTTATCTTATTATAGTAAACTGGGAAAAGCAAAGGATGAAAAATTCATGAATTTTTCAGTGTTAGGTTTTATGTTTTATGTTTTAAGTGTTAATCTTAATTGAAAATCCCTAAAGTTCATCTCTCACCTAACACTAAACACGTAACAATTAAAACGCGCAAGGGTACCCTATCAAAAAAACGCGCAAGGGTACCCTATCAAATGCGGGGTGTCGGGCTTCGCGATGACAATAGAAATCTAAAAAATGAAAATTTCTCCTCTCATAAATACCGCCGAAGTCCCGGAAATTGAAAATTTCTGGGGAGAAAATCAGCGTTATAAAAGAAAACATATTTCCAAGGCATTGGGCTCCGGCCAACATGGATCCCCATTGCATCTTTTTGATGTTGAAATGACGAAAATTCTGCCCAAGCACCACAACTGTCCCCAACATGCCCATCCTGAAATGGCAGAGTTTTTCATCATAGTATCCGGACAAGGAATGATGTATCGCAATGATGAGGAGTATGAGATA
Source organism: Opitutales bacterium (assembly GCA_963692525.1). Lineage (GTDB taxonomy): Bacteria > Verrucomicrobiota > Verrucomicrobiia > Opitutales > PNEW01 > PNEW01. The sequence goes on along the minus strand of OY829953.1, from coordinate 1,887,522 downwards.
AAAGCAGGCGATTGTTTTTATCAGGCACCCGGTACCTATCATCGTTTATTCAATACCAGTGAAACTGATCACTTAGTATTCTTTGTGATTGCAAATGAAGTAGAAGAATCTTCCCTCGACATACTAAGATCTTGAATAATCAGCTCCAACAGGTTTTGGCGATCGCTATCGTCCTTTGCATTTCCAGCAGCGTTTATGCTCAACCCATTATGGGGGAAGAACCGCAGCGGGTGGCCGATGTTTTCCGCCCAGAAGTGAGAGGGGTCGAGGTCGAGGTATGGGTGCAGAATTTAATGATTCCGTGGGCCCTGGTTTTCCTGCCAAACGGTGATGCCCTCGTTACGGAACGACCCGGTCAAATTCAGCGTATTCCCCGCGGGCAGAACCAGCAGCAGCTTTATATTAAGATCGATGAAGTAGCCCCCCTCGGCGATGGCGGACTCATGGGAATGGCTCTGCATCCCCAATTTAAACAACACCCATTTGTCTACGCTTTACACAGTTATCAAATCGATAAGGCATTGTTCAATCGTGTCATTCGCCTGCGCCATCATGGTGATACCGCTGTATTCGACCGTGTCATTTTGGACAAAATCCCCGGTGCCGAGGTTCATATTGGTGGCAGGATTGCCTTTGGTCCGGATGGGATGCTTTACGTGGGGACGGGAGATCTCTGGGTACAGCCGATCTCTCAGGATCTCAAGTCATGGGCCGGAAAAATTCTCCGCATCACACCTGACGGACAGATTCCCAATGACAATCCGTTCCCCGACTCACCGATCTATTCCTATGGGCACCGCGTTGTTCAGGGCCTGGCCTGGGACCCGAAGACAGGGGTCATGTTTAACTCTGAACACGGGTCGTCTGGTGAATGGCCAGGCGTCCAGGCGCGCGATGAAATTAACATTGTCGAGAAAGGGGGCAACTTCGGCTGGCCCCTCGTCGTCGGCGCGCCACGGATAGCCAAGTACCGCGATCCCATCGCGATGTGGAAAAAACTCTCCGTTCCTCCTGGAGGCATGACTTTTTACCGCGGCGATCTCTTTGTCGCCACGCTGCGCAGCGAGGCACTGATTCGCATCCGGTTTAAGAAAGATAGCAATGCTTACGAAATCAACAGCATTGAACGCTGGTTCGCTCGCGATTTGACGAACGGGATCTATGGTCGTCTACGCGACGTAACCGTTGGGCCGGACGGTCATCTCTACGTCGTAACCGGCAATACTGACGGACGCGCCCAATTGCGTCCTAACGATGACAAGATACTGCGGCTGAAGTTTGAACCCTCAGAATAAAAAGGGTCTTAAAAAATCGTATTCACTTCTCAATCGATTCTCTCATTCTTGGTGAGTTCAATTGAACTTCCCACTTTAAATTCTTTTATCGCTTCATCATAGTGAATAGATGAATTATCCGTTGCCTTAATTGAGTGGCCAATGACCATCCCGCACATATTCGCATATTCACTAAAAGACACGAGCGCATTGGGAAGGTAGGCTACCGCGACCAAAGTCGCATTGCCACTCAGGGTGAGCGCTTGACCCTTCTCAATTGCTGAAGTGCCATAGATTTTCATACGTGAGGCTACTTCCGTTTCATTTACTAAAGCATCACCAGATACTTCAAAATCTTTCGGAGTGTAAAATGTTACCGAGCCATTGGTAGCTACTTTGATTTGTGCATTCCCACTTACCTTAACACCTTCATCTACTATAATAATTACCGGACCGGCAATGAGAAGTAAGTCATCTCCACTTAGACTTAATTTTTTAAGGTGATATTCCTCGGTCGGCGCTCGTGACATCGTTTTACCAATAACTATCCTCTCTATCCCTCCAGCAATTTTAGGTTCAGGTAGAGAGGTAATCGGTGAGGTCATCACCGGCGGATTGACGAGAGGAAACTCCCCCGTAAAATCAGTAGTGATCCTGTTATAATCGATATCGACTTCTGATCGCCTATTAGTGCCATATATTTTTACTTCCGATCCAATCACAGGCATAACGCCACCAGTCGATACATAGCCGTAAATGTCAGCACCCTCTATTTTCAGTGAATCGGGTAATTTAGAAAGGCATCCCACGGTATTTTGGGACCCACGATTATAAAACAGATCATAAGGTCCAAAAGCAGAATCAAAACTGTCGATACTAACGGCACCACTAATTTGAATTTTCTCTTTAGCTACCATTCCGGCGCCAAGCCGAGGGTGCAAGGTGTAATCAGTTTTTTCAACCGTTGTTTCAACGCTATTTAGTGATAGTCTATTCGATACCGATCGCTCCGTAACATTTAATGCACTCATTGATACATTCAAATAACTGACGACTAAAAACGCCATTATTAGCATGGCAAAAACAGTCATTACGCTCGCCATGCCGCACTCTGAATTGCGCTGCATATTTACGTTATGAGTAATCATCTAAATTGCTAAGCTTTTGATTATTTTCCCTCTTTTTCTAAAGATATAATTAATAATAGACACTTAACCCTAACTATTTATAAGGTTAATACCTTAATATATATAGAATAATTTACCCTATTTTATGTAAATGTAAAGTATTACTTTAAAAAAAATCAATATTGACCTCTGTATTATCTGACTGGTGGGCAATATCTTACATAAATAAGCAAATATATACCGCTAATAAAGCTGCAAGAATAGCCAAAAAATGGAAGCCAGAAGACCGGAAAACTGTATATCCTACCTGCCCGAAGAGTAACTAGGGGAATCTTATAACCTGTGACTCAACTCTCGCGTCAGCACTTATCCACTGATTACTGTTCACTGATTACCGATTCCCTCAGTACGTACCCGCCGGCTGACCCTCCCATTTCTTAATCCAGTCTTCAAAGGATGTGATGCTTGCGGGATTGGATGGGCTACGGACAATGAAGCCGCGCGCTTTTCCTATTTCGGTAGCGTGTTCGGTCGCCTCAAAACGTAGATCCATCGCCCAGCGAACGGCGTTAGACTTATTGGGGAGTGCCCGATGCGGGGTTAGTTGCGTGAAGCAGAGTGCGTCGCCGACATTCATTTCAACAGATTGGCCATCGAGTGTTTTTTGAATATCGGGTGAGAGCCCGACAAACCCGCTGACCGGGTCATTCCAGCGTTCATGCAATTTGCTCCTGTGATGGCCACGCGCGACCTGCAGACAACTGTTCTCTTCGGCCACCCTCTGCATAGGAATCCAGATACTCACAACGTGGGCGAGTTCCGCATCCTGGTAGTACTGAGCGTCCTGGTGCCAGGGAGTGTCTGTCCAAACCTGATCGGGTAGTTTAGGACGGGCATTAAATATCCCATGCAAGGAAATCTCCGATGTGCCAAGCAGCGCTTCAGCGAGATCGATGAGTGCTGGATGACGCAAGAAGTCAAAAGTCTCTCGGCTGACCAGGTCTCTTCTTGGGCTTCGGCTATACTTTGGTCGGCCGGCTTGCTTCCATGCCTGTAATAATCGGACATGAAAATCGAGGTCATGCAACGGGTCAGTGAGCAGACCTTCGTCAACCCATTGTTGAATCGTTTCATCGACCCAGCGTTTGAGAATCGTGCGCGACAAATCTATAACATCTCCAGGTACAACACCTCGAAGGTGAATGAAGCCATCCTCCTTGTATCGGGTAATTTGTTTCTCCGAAAGTGTCATCCGTTAGTCAAAAGATTAAAACGTCAAAAGGTCAAAAAGTTAAAATAATACATACTGACTATATAGTGATTATTTCAATCTTTCTGGATTGCTTCGTCGCGTTGCTTCTCGCAATGACAAAAGGAAAAAGACTTTTGACTTTCGCCCTTCGACTTTCGAATCTCTTCACCTAAAACCTAACACCTAACACTTAAAACGCGCGTCAGCGCCCTCCCCATCATGCCTTGCTATTGTTATATCACCGTCTCCGCCGAAGACAAAATTCTCATCTTCGATATGGACCCCGCGAATGGGGATCTAAAACTGCTCGACACCTACCCCCTCTCCGGCATACCGGGACCACTCGCGATGGCTCCGGATCAGCAGCATATTTACGTGTGCCGAAGAGGAATCAAGCGGACAACCTCCCTCGCTATCGACCACAAGACCGGTGCCCTCTCGGAAACGAGCAGCGTTTCGATTGATGATGATCATTGTTATCTCTACGTCGATCGATCAGGGAAAAACCTGCTCTCCGCCTCTTACGGCGGAGGATTTACGGCCAGTCATCGAATTAATGAAGACGGGACGCTCGTTGAAGAACCCAACTGCCAGATCTCCACGGCTATTAAAGCGCACTTCATACAGACCGACCGTTCAAACACCTACGCCTTTGTCCCCCATGTCGGAGAGAGCAACGCGATCTTTCAGTTTCATTTCGATTCCGATTCCGGACTACTCACACCGAATGACATTCCCAGTGTGTCTCCCCCGGCTGGGGTCGGCCCGCGCCACTTTGAATTTCACCCGAAGCTGGACATGGTCTACGTCTCCAACGAACAGGGAAGCAGCATCAGCACTTACAAGTTCGACCCAACACACGGAACGTTATCCTTATCCCGGACTCTATCTACTCTCCCCGAAGGATTCAACGAAGACAACTCCTGCGCGCAGATCCATATCGCCCCATTGGGAAGTCATGTCTACGTCAGTAATCGCGGGCACGACAGCATCGCCTGTTTTGCCATCGATTCTACTACAGGAGAGTTGACCGCACTCGGTCAGCAACCCACGGAGTCCGTTCCCCGCGCTTTTAATATCGATCCAACAGGAAAATTTCTCTACGCCGGCGGACAGTCCTCCGGTAAACTCGCCTCCTATCGGATCCTCGAGTCCGGACTACTCGACCCACTCAAGACCTACGACATCGGGTTAGAGTCGTTGTGGGTTCTCTTTGTAGAGTCAAAAGTCTAAGGTGGGAGATGCGAGGATGCGAATAAGCGTGTATGCGGGATACGTTAGGATAACGATGAACCCCTTGGCACGCTGTATTGTCAAGCTATAGCCTTGGCGACGGCAGAAGTCCCGCAGTCGCGGGACGAAGGCGGCTGAACCCTACTGCCCTGAGTTTAACCGAAGGGCCCGTCCTGAGCTTAACCGAAGGGCCCGTCCTGAGCTTGAAATTGGTCGAAGGGAACCCTCTTACTTAAAACCTAACACCTAAAACTTAACACGCGCGTTAGCGTTTTCCTTTTTGACCTTTTGACATTTTGACCTTTTGACTCTTAAATTCCCCCATGAGCGATCTGGAATTGCAACAGTACTTATTCGATTTACAGGGCTACCTCGTAATTGAAAATGTCTTGAGTAAAGAGGAAGTCGCCACCTTCAATGCGCTGCTCGATAAGCAGGATATACAAATGACCGGAGAAAGAAAAAACTTTGGTCGAGCACCGGAGGGGGGATCTGGTTTTTTAGAATGGGGAAAGCCCTTCTGTGATTTACTCGATCATCCAACAATTATGCCGATCCTTCAATTCAGATTGGGTGACTGCTTTCGCCTTGATCGTTTATTCGGCTTTCAGTTACGCGAAGGGACGCCAGGTGGTGATCTACACGCAGACTACGGTGCATCAAAGATAATAGGGCGTGAAAAAGGATTGCCCGAACGTTTTATAAAATCTGAGGCTCGGCCAGGAGAATATTATCATGTGCGTGACAACGAAATTCTCAACGGGTTTGTCGTCGTTAGTTGGAATCTAACTGACACTGGACCCGACACGGGTGGTGTTTGTTGCATCCCCGGCAGTCATAAAAGTAACTACCGATTGCCACAAAAAATATTTGATGCACGTGATAAAGCACCGAGTGTGGTAATCCCCTCCGCGCCCGCAGGTTCTGTAATTTTATTTACCGAAGCACTAACCCATGGTTCTACAGACTGGAATGGAAAGCACGATCGAAGGACCCTCCTCTATAAATATTGCGTCTCACATATTTCGTGGTCCGGAAAACTGGTAGAACCGCCCACGAACACGGAACTGACCCCGCGCCAGAAGATTCTCTTCGGACAACCCGGCGATCCCTATCGTCACTTCCCCTCGCTGTTTGATGAGCGCTGACGCGCGTGTTAAGTTTTATGTGTTAGGTTTTAGGTCAGAAATTAACTTAAAATAATCTGTACTAAAGCTCTCCACTTAACACATAAAACCTAACACCTAACACAAGCGAAGACGCTTCGCGTCAGCGCTCTCCCATCGCTATTAAATTGCGATAGCTTGTGGCCATGCTTTCGAAAGGATCCCCCGGACAAAAATCCTGTTCGACGATTTGCCACTGAAGACCGGCGTCTTTACATGCCTCAATAATCGATGGGAAGTCCAGACTGCCCTCTCCTACTTCAAGAGTCGCGTTTTTATCGGTAGAAGGTAATATCATGTCCTTGAAGTGGACCAGGTGTTGTCGCCCTTTTAATTTTCTTATCGATGTCGATGGATCTCCGCCGGCAAACTGAAGCCAGCAGGTATCAATCTCAAAGAAAAAAGTTTCAGGATCACTCTCCTCAGCGAGTATATCCATTCCGGTCCGGGAATTGTATTTATCAAGTTCCATCCAGTGGTTGTGATAGCTGAATGATAATCCCTGCTCTTTAAGTTTTCGCCCAATCTCGGAACCTTCTTTCGCGAACCGTTTATAACCATCTTCATTATGGTCTTCCTTTGGCAATCCTCCAATAGCAATATGCTTACACTCCCAGAGTTGATGCTCCTCAATAACGGCATCGAGGTCATCGCGCAATCGAAGTAAATTCGTGTGAGTTGAACATATACTCAAACCTTCACCAGCCACCATCTGTTTTAATTCTTTCGGATCAATGGGGCCTTGTCCTGCTAACTCAATATGGTTGTAGCCGATAGACTTAACTTTCTTGAGCGTTTCAGCCATCGCGGCAGGGGTTTGGGTAAAATCCCTAACCGTGTATAGGATTGCTGCCAGTCCACTCATGGAGAGAGTCAAAAAGTTAAAAGGTCAAAATGTCAAAAGGTAAATGCAAGTGAGAATGCGGTCATGCGTGGATGCGGATATGCGGATAACAGAAATAATAAACTACGGATGAACGCGGATATAATACAAAGCGAAGACTGCTTGTTGAATAAATTTACGGAATTGAATTATCACTTGAAAACTGCATTTTTTACTGTTATTTAACTCAAAACAGCAGTCGAATGTATTAATAAGAATTCAGGGTTTAAATCAATTTAAGGGATCAAAATGCGCATAAAAAATCTCGTATCAGTATCGCTAATTTCACTTTTATTTCCTCTTCTTCTCATTGCGCTTCCGCAAGACCAGGAAGTATTTTTAGATTTTGAAGATGCTGAAGGTTCGGTCGACTTTACTCTCGGTGATCCGCCTAATGATGTCCGTTTTATCGGTTTCACGGTGGAGACATTGGAAGACCCCAATCTGTTGCACTCGGGGAGCAAAGCAATAACCCTGGGGCCCGGTGAGGAAGGGAAAATCTTCACGAACAAAGGGATTGCTGAAATCGAATTTTACGTGGCCGAGAACACGGGTGCCGGTAAGATCGAGGTCCGTGGAACTATCGATACCCGAGATATACCTCAGGGACGTGATGAATTCTACTTAGTAAATCCGCAAGGAGTTGTAAACGGGTTGCCAACAAGTATAAATCCCGATACCAATCCTTCGCCACAACGTTTCGTCGCCTTCAGTGGAGCTTTCCTCGACGAATCGGATCTCAATCTCTTTGACGGGATGAGAGAGCTTAAGTTTGTCAATGTTACCGGCAAATTAGTCATCGACGATGTGGGTTATACGCTCGTAGACGGGCCGACAAACAACACCGCATTCACCACTTTTGAAGAATTTCCTGAAGGATTTCAGGACAATGTTGTTGGTGTATCTCCGTTCACGGCCACTTTTACCGACGGCTTTATATTCATAGCTGGAGAAGACCCAACATTCTTTCAACTCCGTTCGGGTCGAGTACATTGGAAAGTATTAAATGGTGAAACGGGAACGATCACTTTTGAGACGCCTGCGGCTCGGGTTCAATTCTTTGCGGGATCCCTCCAATCATCATCAGGTGGCGAAAACGACGGGACTATTCAGGCATTTGACACGGAAGATAACTTACTCTTCACAAACAATGAACTGCCGGCAAATATCCGTCCGCCATCCGGTGCTCCACAGTATAAACTTGTTGCCAGCGAATTGGGAGCGGTGGGCGGCATTGCTAAGATTCTTTTAATCGATAATGCGAACATAAATTCGACTTTCAGCTCTGTTGCCATCGACGACTTAGGCTTTACCCCCATTGGCGCACCGGGTTTCGAAGATGGACCTCCACCCGCACAAGGCCCTTCCATTACTACTCAACCCGCAAGCCAGGAAGTCGCATCCGGCGCATCGGCGAGCTTGTCCGTTGCGGCAACCGGCGACGATCTTACCTACCAGTGGTACACCGGCAACAGCGGTGACACCGCAGCCCCGGTTTCCGGAGCGACGGCCGGGACTTTAGAAACGGGCGCGCTCACCGCGAGCACAAGTTTCTGGGTACAGATTACCAACGCCGGTGGGACAGCGGACAGTGAAACCGCGGTCGTCACGGTAGCGGCTCCTGCTGTTCCCCTCGTTCTCGACGGCTCAGGTGATATCGCCGGTGAAGACATTCAGCATGCCAACGGCAACGTCTTCGACCAGATATTACTCACCGGAGAGTTCGTCCAACTCCAGGCCAAACCGGGACAGATCACCCGCGTTTCCTTCATGGACGAAAACGAGGACATTGTGCAGGTAGAGTTCTCAGGCAACGGGACCTTTACCGTAACCCTCGACCCGGCCACTTTCCTGCCTCCGGCCGTCCCCCCACGCTACAACCAGCAGGTTGAGTACGTGACGGGCAAGCCCAGCGTGGTCATCGATGGAGCGGACGCCAATACCTTCTTCAGCATCTTCACAGTGGGCAGGATCAACGCCTTTAACCAGGCGCTGTTCCCCGAAGGACAGGTCTATGACGCCCAGGCCGATGTGGCCCTCGTGGAAGTAGTCAACTCCACGGGAATGGGAGGGGTACAGTTATCGAACACCGTCTTCAGTGGAAGCACGGGCAAGGTCGGCTTCGATGCGCGCGGCGTGCCGATCGCGGTACGCTTAACGGTGGGCGACATCGACGCCGATGGCGATGCGGTGCCGCACCTGCTGTTCGGAGAAGGTTCCTTCACTGTTGCCGCCGGCAACCCCGGCTTGCGTATCACCGGTGGTGATCTGTTGCAGACGAACGGCGCCGCAGTCGTCGTTGCGGAGAGTGGATCGACAACGACCGGGTTTGAAACCCTGATCACCCAGAACAACTTCAAGTCTGACGAAACGCCTCAGCCGACACTGAGCATTGACGCCACCTTTGCCAATGAAGATGGGGATGAAATCACCGTCGATACTGAAGAGATTACGATTGAGTGAACCTTCAATGGGTATCTAGCTATACCCCAGCCCATCAAAACGCTCTCTTCACTTGCTGTAGTCTCAGCGTCTTTGTGGTGCAATCCTCTTCCTTTTGACTTTCGACTGTTATAAACTTATAACCGCATTAACGAATTGACCATTTGACTTTTTGACCTCTTGACTTATCCATCATGAGCATAGCGGCAGAGAGTGATAGCGATCAACTGATTGATGAATTTAAGATCAACGGGTTTATCGTCATTGAAGACTTTATCCCCATTGACATTCTCGACCGGATCTACGCCGCGTGGGTGCCGATCAGGGACCGGGAAATTGAAAGGCAGGGGGGCAATCCCAACCGGGGCCCGAACCGTTACGCCATCGATGTTCCACTTGAGCGCCCTTTTGTCGACCCGGAGATATTTGATCAACCCGCCCTCGTTAAACTATTTGAAAGTTTTCTCGGGGAAGAATATATCTTCCAAAATTACAGTTCGATCACGCCGTTTCCCGGCGCCGTCTATCAGCGGTGGCATCGTGACGTGGAACCTCTTTTTCCGGGATTGATGACTCCGCCGATCATGGTCGCTTTTCGCATACCCCTCGTCAATGCCACGGAGGAGAATGGCAGCATTGAAGTGCTGCCCGGCAGTCACTACATCGCGGACAAGGAAGTTTGTTATTCTATAAACAATGGAAGAAAAGGGAAGTGGTTCGATCACGTTCTAGGCGAGGACACGAATCGCATCGGCAACTACTACCCGGTTCGTCTCAACGTAAAACGCGGATCCATCTGGCTCTTCGATCTCCGTCTTCTCCACCGCGGAACGCCCAACGTCTCCGATCACCCGCGCGATGATCTCATCATGCATTTCAGCCGTCCCTGGTTTTACGGCGGTAAGACGATTGAACCTACAGAAGATACGATACCCTGCGAACTCAAGGACAGTCTCTCCGATCATGCGCGACAGGTAATGCGGTTACGAAGTTCGGGGTTCAAGGTTTAGGGTTCAGGGTTCAGGGTTCGGGGATTAAACAATCGCCATTAGTAATGGAGAGGGTTGTCCCAGCGTGTTTCCCAATTAATGATTAAAAAAACGCGCTGGGACAGCCCGTTCCACCCAGGACGCATTTGCGTCTTCAACCTTTTGACTTTTTGACCTTTTGACGCGCGCTGATGCGCGTTCTCGTTTCATCGTGCTCCTCCTTCCATCCGTATTCGGGGATCGAGCCAGATGAGGAGGAGATCGCTGACCAGGGTGCCCAGAACTCCGAGCAGGCTGAGCACCATGAGCATTGAGCCCGCTACATACATATCCTCGAGTAAAAGTGATTCCAATAATAAGGGTCCGACGGTGGGCAGGCTGAGAACCATCGCGACGATCGCGCCACCGGAAATCAATTGAGGAAAGAGCACTCCAATGCCCGAGATAAAGGGATTGATCGCTAGGCGCACAGGATATTTAAGCAACAATTTCAAAGGGCGAACCCCTTTGGCCATCGCCGTAATAACGTAGGGTTTTTTTAATTCATCGAGCAAGTTCCCGCGCATGATGCGAATCATGCTTGCCGTTCCCGTGACACCAAGGACAACGATCGGCACCCAGATATGTTTCAACATATCTATAATCTTGCCCCGCGTCCATTCAGGTTGAGCCGCATAGTCAGGCGAAAACAGTCCTGAAATGTTTATCCCCAGAAACTCCCGGCTCCAGTAAAGAAGGATCAAGGCGAGAAGAAAACTGGGGATACTCATCCCGATGAAACCTATCAAGGTAAATAAATAATCACTTAAAGTATACTGCCGCACCGCCGAATAAATTCCAATTGGGAGCGCCAGTGTCCAAGTGAAGAGAATAGTTCCTAACGATATAAGGAAGGTGAGGAGAATACGATTACCTGCTAACTCATTAACCGTGCTCTGGTTCTCCATCGACAGCCCCATGTAGCCTTGAAGTAAACCCTGGTCTTTTCGTTCAAAGGAAGTAAACCAGTTCAATCCGAGCCAGCGGGAGTAACGTTCGGCGAAGGGCTTATCGAGATGATAAATCTCGCGAAGTTCTCTAGCTTCATCGAAAGCCACGGGTCCCCCTCTTAACTGCAGTTCAAAGATCTTGGTCTCGACGTAACTTCCCGGTGGCAACTGGATGATAAAAAAAGAAATCAACGAGATAATGAGAAGGGTCGGTATCATGATAAGTAATCGCCTGCCTACATACGGATGCCGAACCCCGACCATGATAATGCCACAAACCGCGATGCCTAGTAATAGGTTTTTTATTAACCAGGCTAATCGCTCGTAACTGCTCAATTGCAGTTCGTCTTCATCGGTGCCGTAAGGAGCAGGGGTCACTTCGATCATTTCATTTTTGATCTGGGCAATGGCACCCGGTGAATCATAAGGTTCTTCGAAAAAGTAAGTTTCTATACCGGTCAAAGCCGGTGGACTGAAACGCGCGCCATAGAGAGCATTGCGGGGCACGTTTTTAAATCCGTTTTTTACGACCACTGGATGTGGGGGTGGAGTAGTTATATTTATCGTCCAGAGATTCTCCGCCGCGATGTCGAACAGTTTATTAAAAATATTCCGCTGCTCTTCGCGGTTCATGGCGCCGTATGATTCTTCGACCAATTCCATGGCCCTTCGCAGTAGATGATCCTCCGGCGGTTCGACACCTCCTAATTCCACAGCTTCAGGATTTCCATAGAGGCCACCTCGCATATACCAACTCCAATAGCCATAAGCTTGAGTTGCCGTTAAACCGGCAAAAAACATTGGACCCATAATGGGGCTGTATTCACTGTTTCCTGGTCCAACGGAGAACTCAATTTTACCGGTTTTTACTTCAAGATTAAAGAGAGCGTGCGATGGTTGTCGCAGGATAAAGCGAACACCTACGCGACCCCAGTCCTCAAGGATGAGTTCCGTAGGCCCCTCGTCTTCTCCCTGTGACAGGGTATAATACCAGACCATGCGCGTTCCATCCTTGAATGTGCGGTAACCCTCGGAATCCCTCAATGTCAAACCGAGTTCATCAAGTAAGGTGTCCGCTTTGTCGGGCGCAAATTCGGTGAAGCTTTTGTGAAGTTTTTCATGGTGAAAATACGATTCTCTTCCGGGCGATAACTGCGCGGGCTCCCCCACTCCATTGTATACAGTGTCGATTATCTGTCGTCGATTGACCGCGAGGGACAGCGCCTGGCGAAAACGCTTGTCGTTAATGAGGTCATGCTTCATTTGGGTCACCGGATCATCGGGATCGATCCGGAAATTGAAATTTGGATAAACCTGATACCGCGAGCGGGAAGCGGGAAACCAGTGATAGACTTCGTATCCACCCGCTTCGCGTTCCGTCATTAGCATGGTGTAATATAAATCCATGATATAAATAGAAAAGGTAACGGCTCCATTTGCGGCGACGATAGGTATGAACTTCTGGCTTTTTATATCGATATGCATTCTATCTACATAGGGAAGCTGCTTACCGTCCGTGTCGACCGCCCAGTAGTAGGGATTGCGCACAAAAACCTGGGGAGGATTGGCTTTGTAATTGCGGTATACCCAGGGCCAGAGCCGCGGGTGTTCAGGGTTGAACCACTTCTTCAGTAAAAGATATAAACTCTTACGTGATGGCAGTCTTCTCGCCTCCATCGTCTTTTCGATGAGTTCATCGTCACCGAGGTCTGGGTGATACTTTTCCATGTAGTGACGAGGTGAACAAAACCACCAGGCACGCGCCAGTTGTTCGATGAACACCCCGTAGGATTTTGGAAAAATAAATTTCAGGGTGTAATCATCTATTTTTACTATTTCTCCCTGCGCGCCTGCCACGGTCATCCAATCTCCCTGTAAAGTGTCTTCGATATAATCAAGTTTTACCTCCTGGTAGTACCAGAAGAGTATGTCGTCAGCGGTGAAAGGATGACCATCCGACCATTTCATTCCTTTGCGTAGAGTGACAGTCCATTCCTTCATGTCAGGGCTGGATTCCCATCCTTTGGCACCATGCGGAACAATCGGGTAGCCAAGCGGTGACCAGCGAACGAGGGTTGCACCAGAAAGAAAGCTTTCAATGAGACTTATATTGTACTGCGACCATTCGGCGCGAAACCAGGTGCCCCCGTAATTGCCAATCCCATTTACCCCCTCCAGCACAACCGGCTCGGTCCCCACACGCTCGCCCACCGGTGGAAGCTTACCCTCCTCTACGAGTTCAGCGAGGATTGGCGACTCACCCTTGGGAAACCAACGGCCGGATTCACCCTCGCTGTAATCGACATCCCGTTGTATTTTATAGGTATCTTCCTCCGTAAAACTAACGTCTCTTAACTCATCCGTATACTCGAGTACCTCTGAACTATAGCGAATGGGATCGTCCTCCAGTTCCGGCTTTAAGACATCACTCCAAAAATACAAGAAGCCAAATACACAACACCCCGTGAGAAGAAGAAAACCGAGGTATTTTAAAGCACGATTCATCGTGCTTAGTCAAAACGTCAAAAGATCAGAAAGTCAAAAAGTCATAGTAATAAGGCTCATAAGCTAGATGTGGGAAAATCATAAACAATCTCATTAATCTGTTGAATTGCGTAACTATTACCCTTAGCTAGTTATTTACATCAGTCGTATTAACCAGGGCTTAAGGTTTAACTCAGATTCGAAGATCAAAAATGAACTATAAAAATATTGTTTCGGTACTACTCATTTCATTAATCACACCGCTTTTTCTTTATGCGCTTCCACAAGACCAGGAAGTATTTTTTGATTTTGAAGATGCTGAAGGATCAGGAGATTTTACTCTCGGTGATCCGCCTAACCAAATGCGTTTTATTGGCTTCACCGTAGAGACATTGGAAGACCCAAATCAGCTGCACTCGGGAACCAAAGCCTTAACTCTGGAGTCGGGTCAGGAAGGGAAGATTCTAAGTCTTAAAGGTATTGATGAAATCGAATTTTACGTGGCAGAGACTACAGGTGCGGGCAAGATCGAGGTCCGAGGTTATGTCGACATTCGAGATGAGGGTACTTTACCTTTTTTCTTGAATAATCCGCAAAGTGTAGTGACAGGTCTGCCGACCAGTATCAACCCCGATACCAATCCTGAGCCACAAAGATTTGTCGCCTTCAGCGGCAATTTCCAGGATTTAGAGGACCTCAATCTTTTTGACGGCATGACAGAAATTAAGTTTATCAATGTTACCGGTAAATTAGTCATCGATGATCTGGGGTTTGCGCTCGTTAATGGGCCAAGGAATAACACCGTCTTCACCGAATTTTCGGAATTTTCCGATGGAATATATGATTTTACGGTTGGAACATCACCGAATACTGCCACTTTTGCCGGCGGTATTGTATTCCAGGCTGTGGAAGACCCCCTATTCTTTCAAACCCACTCTTCACGCATTCACTGGAAAGTATTTAATGGAGATACCGGAACGATCACCTTTGAAACGCCGGTCGCCCGGGTTCAATTTTATGGGACCGCTATTACAGTACAAGCGGGCACGGCTAGCGACGGTTCCATTGAGGTATATGACACGGAAGATAACTTACTCATCAAAATAGAGAACCTGCCGCCGAATATCCGACCGGGGCAGCAAGCGCCTAGAGTTGACCTGCTTGCCAGCGAATTGGGAGCCGTGGGCGGTATTGCAAAAATCCTTTTAGTCGATGATGAAAATGTAAATCCCCTTTTCAGCTCTACAGCCATCGACGACTTAGGCTTTACCCCGATTGGCGCACCGGGTTTCGAAGATGGACCTCCACCCGCACAAGGCCCTTCCATTACTACTCAACCCGCAAGCCAGGAAGTCGCATCCGGCGCATCGGCGAGCTTGTCCGTTGCGGCAACCGGCGACGATCTTACCTACCAGTGGTACACCGGCAACAGCGGTGACACCGCAGCCCCGGTTTCCGGAGCGACGGCCGGGACTTTAGACACGGGCGCGCTCACCGCGAGCACAAGTTTCTGGGTACAGATTACCAACGCCGGTGGGACAGCGGACAGTGAAACCGCGGTCGTCACGGTAGCGGCTCCTGCTGTTCCCCTCGTTCTCGACGGCTCAGGTGATATCGCCGGTGAAGACATTCAGCATGCCAACGGCAACGTCTTCGACCAGATATTACTCACCGGAGAGTTCGTCCAACTCCAGGCCAAACCGGGACAGATCACCCGCGTTTCCTTCATGGACGAAAACGAGGACATTGTGCAGGTAGAGTTCTCAGGCAACGGGACCTTTACCGTAACCCTCGACCCGGCCACTTTCCTGCCTCCGGCCGTCCCCCCACGCTACAACCAGCAGGTTGAGTACGTGACGGGCAAGCCCAGCGTGGTCATCGATGGAGCGGACGCCAATACCTTCTTCAGCATCTTCACAGTGGGCAGGATCAACGCCTTTAACCAGGCGCTGTTCCCCGAAGGACAGGTCTATGACGCCCAGGCCGACGTGGCCCTCGTGGAAGTAGTCAACTCCACGGGACTGGGAGGGGTACAGTTATCGAACACCGTCTTCAGTGGAAGCACCGGCAAGGTCGGTGTGGATGCGCGCGGAGTACCGATCGCGGTACGCTTAACCGTTGGCGACATCGATGCCAGTGGTGATGCTGTACCACACCTCCTGTTCGGAGAAGGATCCTTCACCGTACCCGCGGGCAACCCCGGATTGCGAATCACCGGTGGCGACCTGGCACAGACAAACGGAGCTGCGGTCGTCGTTGCGGAAAGTGGATCGACAACGACCGGGTTTGAAACCCTGATCACCCAGAACAACTTCAAGTCTGACGAAACGCCTCAGCCGACACTGAGCATTGATGCCACCTTTGCCAATGAAGACGGCGATGAAATCACTGTTGCCGTTGAAGAGTTGACGATTGAATAAACCGATTGCTAATTGTCGATTTTCGATTGATACATTTTGTCATGGCTTCGTCTCCCACAAATGAGGGAGACGAAGCTACGGCGCTCAGTAGTTTTACGCGTGTTAAGTTTTAAGTGTTAAGGTGGAACGGGCTGTCCCCAGCGCGTTTAAGAATGACGTAATTGAAGAAGCGTGCTAGGGACAGCCCGCTCCACCTCTCTTCTAAAAGTTAATAATTTAACACGCACATCAGCGCTCTTCCATTTTGACATTTTGACATTTTGACTTTTTGACTAAAAGCATGCTCTCAGACTCTCAGGTAGTGCACTATAAGACGTTCGGCTTTGTTATAATCCGACAGGTTCTGAGTCTCAAAGAAATTGCGCACTGTGCTAACGAGTTGGATCTGGCTCTCGCTACGGACTATGCCCACAAACCTTTCGACGGATCAATAAAGCAGGTGACTTCTACGATGGGGCCGGATACGCCCTTCATGACTTCGCTCCTGGAAGACCCGCGGATGCTCAACATAGCCGAGCAGCTGGGCGGCGACGTACTTGGGCTGATTTCGGATGTCAATCGGCGAGTGGGTGATACACTTTGGCACCCCGACTCGGACTCCGATCATCCCTGCGGGGTCAAGATCGCCTGGATGCTCGAATCGGTGGGCACAGACAGCGGTGCCTTGCGGCTCATTCCCGGATCACATCGGAAGCCGTATCACGACGCATTACAAGCGATGTTGTTTCCATTTCCGCAACCCGGAGAGGAACCGAAAATACCGATCCCCAGCGTACCGGCTCAAGCGTGCCCGGCCGAGCCCGGCGACGTGGTCGTGTTCGATCCAAGGACATGGCATTCCAGCGTGGGCGGATCTACGGGCCGAAGGTTGTGTACGCTCTACTATCTGATTGACCCGAAAACACCCGCGGAGGAGGCATGGGCACGAAAACATGCGGTGGGGGTGGCGCAGATCCCGAAAAACCACGATCGATTCGGCCAGTTGTGGTACCATCCAGAATGGGTAGAAAATCGACAAGGCAGTGCCAAGCGCCAACGCTGGATCGATCGCTTAAGCGAGCTCGGCTTCTATGGGGAAACTAAAGCGTAAATGCGAGTACGCGAGGAAGAGTATAAGCGGAACATTTTCCCTTGTTCACTGGTGTCTCTATCCTTTTGACTTTTTGACTCTTCAGATTTCATTTCTGAGTGGTGACATACTTCAGAATTTCGACCACCTGAGCTGGGGTTTCAGTGACGGCCATCGCTGAGGCATCCACTTCTTTAAGCGGATGCGTGAGTCCGGGGTCATGCAGAGTGATAAGCGATTTACCCATCGCCACCGCATAACCGGCTTCGAAAGCGGCATTCCACTGTTTGTACTGGTCTCCGAATTTTACGACGACGATATCTGCCTGTTCAATGCTGGTTCCAATTCGCAGTCGGTTGATCTTTGCGGCCTTGTGGTCCTTCCAGAAATTCTTCTCTTCATCGCCCAAAATGGCCACACCCACATCATCACTGGCCGCGTGTTCCGTCACCGGGGATAGCACCTCGATCGACAAATCGTGTGCTTCTATACCCTTCACGATTTGTTCCCGCCAATCGGAATGAATTTCACCTGAGAGATAGATCGTAAGTTGCATATCGAATTCTTTTTAAAGTGAAGCCTAGAAGAAAGTCAAAATGGAAGGTGATGTTTTGTACGAATGTGCCTTCGCGAGTGTTAAGTTTGTACTGATAGCTCTAAACGGTGAACCTTTTTCTTAACCCGCGCAATAACGCCTTTCCTTTTTGACTTTTTGACTTTTTGACCTTTTGACTAGTTACATGGCCCCGTTCGAAGCGAGCACCTGGAAACTATTTGTCCAACGCAATTCATACGCCGAAGCTCCCATTCAAAAGGATGTCAGCTTCGATAATGGCAAGGCGCGTATTCGGGCAGACACTACAGCCCCTGAAGGACCCGGTGTCATGGCTTATGGCAACATGTGCACGAAGCAGCGTGTATTCACCCCTGACCTGAAGGGCACCAACCTGTTTGAATTCACCCTTGAGGATTACTCACACTCGGGACCCTTCCTCAACAAGTATATCATGCGTGGTGATAGCTCCGACTTTGAGGATCCGGTGAAGGGGAGCTTCGTGACGGGATTTGGCCTCGCGATCAGTTCATTTCAAGGGATGGTTGGCGATGAGCCCGTGTCGCGTAGAATAGCGCCGGAGGATACGGTTGAACGGGTTGTTCAAATCCACTACGACTGGTTCTCCAAAGCCGGAATCTTTTTTTATCTCGGTCGTAACATTATAGCGGGTGACACCAAGAAGATCCCCCTTCTCGACCGCGAATTAAACGATAGGATAATAGAAAAGGAGATCCCTAAGAATTACACATTTCCGGAGATGATCCCCAATATTACACTCCCGGGTCACCAGGTTACCCAGGCACAACGATTCGATCCGGCCGGGGACAACTGCGGTTGGGGTCATCGATACGGTTTACTGCTCACCGATGACGGTAATACTTTGTCATGGCTGATGGATGGAAAGATGATGGACACCGTCGACATCAATGGATTTTTCAGCTCCTCTCCCGGCTGTGTCACCGAGGGCGCCTTCGCTA
The DNA here is from genome assembly GCA_963692525.1 of Opitutales bacterium. GTDB lineage: Bacteria > Verrucomicrobiota > Verrucomicrobiia > Opitutales > PNEW01 > PNEW01. The sequence continues at coordinate 1,868,661 of OY829953.1, read as the reverse complement.
CGGTCGTAGGCGGCGGCAGTTATGAACAGAATACATGGACGTTGACTGATCTGCATATAGAGTGAACGCGTGAAAGCGAACAAGCGTGTATGCGTAAAAGCGATGTCGTAGATTTATGGATGGTTGTACCCCTGCCTGTCCTGAGCGCAGTCGAAGGGAATCCTGACTTTCTTATATCTATCTTCCTGATATCCGATGTTCGATATCCGAAGGGAAGAGGTTCTGCGTTCACGGTTCACGGTTTGGAGGTTGAAAGAAAGATAGCAGTATCTGATTAGATCAATTGACAATCTAAATTTGCTTCAATGTTTACTGAACCCTGAACCGAGGGCGTAGCCCGACATCTTCCACCCTGAACCCTGAACCCTGAACCCTGAACCCTGTACCCTGTACCCTGAACCTATAAACCTGAAAGCCGAACATTTGGTTAGCTAGAAGATCGGGTTGTTACACAATGCAAGATAACCCTAGGGGTTTACGCACATACGCATTATCTCTTTCACGCATTTCCACTTTCCCCTTTTGACTTATCCTGGCACATCCAACCAGATCGGACTGGACCATGCCCGTTCACCGTCCCGCTGCTTGACGCGGATATAATAATAGTCTCCGTTGCGGGCGGTCGCCTTGTCACGCCAGACCAGTTCCGCGTGATCACCACGTGGAGTGAAGGTGTGAACATCGTCGTTGTTTTTAACCACGGTCACCGAGCTCAGGTCCGCGGTAGCGCAAATGTTGATGCGGAAGTCGCGCGGAGATGAGCGTCGTGGCCAGTTCACTTCACTGCCCATCGGGTGATCGTCCACAAATGTCTCCAGAATAATTCGCACACCGGTTGTACCGTAGCAACATCGAGCATATAGGGCGTTGAAGATGGATTCGCGGGTCAACTCATCGGCCCATACACCGGCTATTCCACCTTTGTAGGGCATAAAGTCATCACGGTCGCAGCGAGGAATGCTACGGCCGGGCAGTCCGGTATGTGTATCGGTACCGGCGATCACCCCCAATCTGTAGCCGCGGGCCCAAGCCTCCTGCGCGCCACCGGTCATTTCGCGGAGGATTTCCCATTGGTCCGTTCCAGCTTTTTCACCGTTACCCCAGATCGAGTAGATTTCCAATACCCGCTCTAATAGGGGTTCATGACAATCCCAGGAGGCCCACATTTTCGTGTGGTGAGGTACCAGTAAAACATCGTTGCGACCTGCATAGCGATTTTGCATCTGGGCCGTTTCCAGTTCGACCATGCCGACGCCTCGTTTGCTGGGCGTGACAGTCTTGATATTCGCCTCGGGGGCATCGCCACGAAAGAGCAGGTTGCGGTGGCCGTCAAAATTATCACCGACTTCGGAACCGCGGAAAGTCACGAATCGCCCCGGCTCATACATCTTGTCCGCTTGCTCGACAGTGTCCTGCCAGATGTCTTTCGTGATACTCCAGGTGTCCGTCACGGCACAAAAATCAAGTCCTGCTAGATCCCGGGCATAGCGATAACACTCCTCGGGCAAATGGCAGCTCATACCCTTCTGGTCAACTTCGTTCCATCCGTGATATTGTGATTGAGCGTGCAGATCGCCCCAGAACAGTCGTGCGCCACGGGCTCGGACCAGCGTCGGGTTACTGCGGGCCTGCCACTCACGCTTCGTGTCGCGCACGACGACGTGGCGCGCACGTCGCCTTGCGCCGGCGGTTGCCAAATGCGGCAACACCACGCGAACTGCATCCGTCTTACGTTTCACGCGGACCCCTTTGGCCCGTCGCTTCATGCCGGCCACTTCGAAGCGCAGTATATCCACGCGTGGAAAGGGTTCCGTCGGTCCTTTTACCTGATCCGTGTAAGCGACACGGACTTCGGGTCGTTCACCCGGCCGCACGATCGAAGGGCTGATCACATCTAACCGACTAGCAGGTCCCGAGCGGACTTCGGACATCCATGGTGATCCATTCACCTCACGAAAGTGGCCATTTCCGGTAGCGTCCACGAAGACCAGGAAATTTATTCGCTCTTCTGGAAATCCCTGCACGCGCGCGGTCAAAGGCAATTGATCCGGATCCCCATAAGTCACCGTGATTTTGTCATTGGCGCTCAGTCCATCGTCCTCCAGGGTAAGTGTAATCCAGAAGCGGTCGTATTCGGTCAGCCATTTCGGTTGACCGCTCCACGGCTTAAAAAACCGAGCATCGGTTTCCAGCAGCGGCACTGCCTTACTTCCAGTTTTCAATTTCGCCGTGGTATTGACCCGGTCGTACTGGGTGTAGCGACGTTTTTTACCCCGAGCGAACTCCGACCAGAAATAGTATTGCGGCACCTCAGGCTGGGCCCAGGCGACACTGGGCAATCCAATTCGCAGACGTCCTCCCTCACGCATACCGGTCTTACCGACTGTGTACTGAAACTTGACGGTCACCAATTGACCGGATACCAGCGGCTGAGGAAACTGGATATTAATTTTGCCGGCGTGTGAGTGCATGGGAGAAACCAATCAATTGCGGATTGTGCGAAGTCGAAAGTCAACAATCGAAAGTCAAAAGGGTATAGCGCTAACGCGCGTTTACGCGATAATGCGTATATGCGATGTCGTAGATTTATGGATGGTTGTACCCCTGCCTGCCCTGAGCGCAGTCGAAGGGAATCCTGACTTTCTTATATCTATCTTCCTGATATCCGATGTTCGATATCCGAAGGGAAGAGGTTCTGCGTTCACGGTTCACGGTTTGGAGGTTGAAAGAAAGATAGCAGTATCTGATTAGATCAATTGACAATCTAAAATTGCTTCAATGTTTACTGAACCCTGAACCCTGAACCCTGAACCCTGAACCCTGAACCCTGAACCCTGAACCCTGAACCCTGAACCCTGAACCCTGAACCCTGAACCCTGAACCCTGAACCCTGAACCCTGAACCTTTATACCTGAAACATCACTGTGCATTTTCCTCGCATTGAGGCCTCTGTCGTGATTCAAACAGGTTAGACATGACAACACGCAGAATGCGATTTGGTATATTCCTGGCTCCTTTTCATGCAGCCAATGAAAATCCTGACTTGGCAATTGAGCGTGATTTCCAACTCGTGGAATGGCTCGACGAGCTGAACTACGACGAAGTTTGGGTGGGTGAACATCATTCTGGCGGTTACGAGATCATCGCGTCTCCAGAGATTTTCGTGGCTGGCGCGGCCGCCCGTACCAAGCGCATACGTTTGGGTACGGGTGTGTCTTCCGTGCCCTATCACAGTCCCCTGCTACTCGCCGATCGCGTTATGCAGCTGGATCATCAGACCCGGGGCCGCTTTATGTTCGGCATGGGACCGGGCGCTCTGCCCTCCGACGCCTTTATGATGGGGATCGACCCCATTCGGCAGAGGGACATGCTTGAGGAAGCGGTGGATGTACTGGTTCCTCTCTTAAGTGGAGAAACGGTTACACATAAAGCGGACTGGTTCGAGCTAAAGGATGCCAGGTTGCAACTGCGCCCCTTCACGCATCCCCGGGTGCACATGGCGGTGGCCTCGGCCATCTCTCCGACAGGAGCCCTAATCGCAGGCAAACACGGGTTGGGCTTACTCTCCTTTGCTGCGACCAGCAAAGCGGGTTTCATGTCTCTACCAAAAAACTGGGACATTGCCATTCAATGCGCAACCGAAAATGGTAAGCAGATGAAGCGAGACGATTGGCGCCTGGTCGGACCCATGCACATCGCCGAAAGCCGCAAACAGGCAAAGGAAAACGTGCGCTACGGTCTCGAGGATTTCGTATGGTATTTCAACAATGTGGCAGCGCTGCCCTTCAATTGGGAGGGAGATTTCGACACCCTCGTGGACATGTTTAATGAAACGGGTTTCGGCGTAATCGGCGACCCGGATGATGCCATCGCGCAGTTAGAGCGCCTCTGGGAACATTCCGGTGGCTTCGGCTGCTTTCTGCAGATGGCGCATAATTGGGCCGATTTTGCCCAGACAAAGCGCAGCTATGAACTTATTGCCCGCTATGTCATGCCACACATCAACAGTCTAAATGAATATCGAGATAAGAGCATGAACTGGGCGAAAGATAATCGACCGACATTTATCGGCCGCGCCGACGAAGCGGTCGAAAAAGCTATTGCAAAGCACGAAGATAAATGAGCGCTGACGCGCGTTAATGCGAACATGCGTGTATGCGATGATGCGGTAATGCGTATAAGCGAATATGTGTGTATGCGGTAATGTGGAATTGCAAAGATTTACTTGCATCAAGTATCTTGTCTTCTCGTAATCCATCTTTATGGATGTCTGACCATTTTACATGATTCAACGTTTTGACATTTTGACTAGACCCCATGCAAATAACGGCGATTAAAACTTTCATGACGCGCTGGGCAAACCGTCCGCGCGCGCTTATTAAGGTCGAAACAGACGAAGGACTATACGGATGGGGTGAGGCCTACAACCACGGACCGGACCTGGCGATCAAGCCGATTGCCGATTACATTTTCGAGATGATCAAAGGCGAAGACCCGCGCCGGATTGAATACATTATGTTGAAACTGTATCAGCAGTTTCGTTTTCCACCGGGGTCGATCGGGTTGGCCGCGATGTCGGCAGTCGACCACGCCCTCTGGGATATCAGCGGGAAAGCTGCGGGACTCCCGGTTTATATGCTTCTGGGCGGCACGGCACGTGATCGCATCCAGGTCTACTGCCATGCTAGCGGTGCGAACGGGAAGGAAACGGCAGAGCAAGCGATCAAACTGAACGAGGAATGTGGAGTCACCGCGTTTAAAACAAGCCCCTACAGCATCGACATGAATGCCAACCGCTGGGGCTTAGTCTGCAAAGCCGCTGCCAAATACTTTGAAGAACTTCGCGAACACACGGATGCTAACTGGGAGTTCGCTTTCGATCCCCATGCCAAAATTTTCGAGCCGATCCTCGCGCTGCAGCTCGCCAATGCCCTGGCACCCTACGATCCTCTCTTCTACGAAGAACCACTGCGACCTGAACATATCCCGGCGTGGTCACGACTGCGCTCACAAATGAAAGTTCCACTTGCTACGGGTGAAAGTCTCTACTCCCGATTTGAATTCCTCAACCTCGTTGCCGCGCAGGGCGCGGACATTATTCAACCCGACATTTGCGCCTGCGGCGGCTTGTTGGAAATGAAAAGAATCGCCGCCATTGCGGAAGCGCATTTCGTCACGGTTGCCCCACACAATCCTATGGGACCGCTTGCCACAGCGGTCAACGTCCACTTCGCAGCCAGCACCCCTAACTTTAAAATCCTGGAGTACCTGCCTCCGGTCGATAACCACTGGCTGGATGATCCTTACATTCCAAAAGACGGCTACCTTGAACTCCGCGACCGCCCCGGCCTCGGTGTGGAAGTAGACGAAGAGGCAATCAGTAAGGATGACTATATCCACTGGCAGCGCACCACACCCATACGGCCCGACGGATCCACTGGGTATATCTGACCGCTAAATCTCGCGGTCAGAGTCAAAATGTCAAAAAGGGGAGAGATGCGAGAAACTTGAATATGACAACGCATTCGACCTTAACACAACCTTTTGACTTTTTGATGTTTTGACCTTTTGACTAGTCCCCATGAAAATCGCATTGGATCCTTTTTGCCACGCGAATGAACCCATAGAGAACATGCCAAGGGTGGCTGCTGATATGGGTTTCGAATACCTCGAGCTATGCACACTAGATGATTTCGTCCCGGAATACTCCCCGCCGCGGGCTAACGCCGATCGTATACGCGGGTTCAATCAGGCGAAACGCGAAACCGGTGTGGAACTGGTCTCGATGCTCGTGCAGTATCGCTGGTCCAGCCCACTTGAAGACGAGCGTGAGGCAGCGGTGCGTTATTGGAAGCGAGCCATAGAGATTGCCGTCGAGACCGGATGCCAGACGATAAACTCGATATTCGATCGCGGGCCCTCGCCGCAAAGATCTAATTACCGGGTGGGTCCCGAGATGGCGGAGGAATGTGAAACCGCTTTCTGGAAATCAATAGATGAACTCTTGCCGATCTTTGAACGTGAAAAACTTCCCCTGCACCTCGAAGCTCATCCCGATGATTTTATCGAAGACAACAATCTCGCGGTAGACATGGTGCGCTCCATCGGCTCACCCTATGTGAAGTATCTCTACTGCGCACCGCACACTTTTCACCTCGGTGACGACATGGCCGCGATGATCCGTTACGCCGCACCGGTGCTGGCACACGTCCATGTCGCCGACACTTTTAATCACAAAGCTGGCTGGCGATACGTTGTCAACCCACCGGGTTCAACGGCACGGGTTCATCAGCACCTCAACATCGGTGAGGGAGAGATCGACTGGGACTTATTTTTTCAAACATTGCGCGAAGTTGAATTCGACGGTATCATGACCAGCCAGGCATTTGCCTATGCACCCGATAAGGCGGAAGAATCTTCACGGTTTATGCGCGAACGCATCCAGCAATACGTCGATAAATACTGGCAGGATTAACGATTGCGGAATGCGGATTTCGGATTGCGGATATGGAGAAGTCGAAAGTCAAAAAGGGGGGGACGCAGTAAACTTTTAGCAAAGGTGGAGCGGGCTGTCCCTAGCACGCTTCTTGTCTCTATAAAACTATCAAACGCGCTAGAGACAGCGCGTTCTACCTTACCTCTACCCCCTTCTCTCTTAATTTTTCTTGTGAATCTTGTGCCTCTTGTGGCTATCTCTGACCAATCCGCAATTGTAAATCGAAAGTCAGGTTCGGTTAGCTAGTGCTGCTTTCACGCGCTCGGGGGTGAAGGGCACCTCTCGAATACGAGCGCCGGTGGCGTCGAAGACCGCGTTGCCGATGGCCGCTGCCGCCAGGGTTATTGTCGATTCACCGGCGCCCATCGCATCTACGTCGGGCCGGTTTACTAGAACCGTTACCATCTCAGGCATCTCGAAACCCAGCATCAGACTTGGGTATGTTCTCCAGTCCACCGAAGTCACCTTTTCATCGTCCCAGGTAACCTCTTCGAGAAGCGCACGACTCATTCCCTGAAGGGTTCCGCCTTCAATCTGGTTACGTAGTCCATCCGGATTGGAAATCGGACCACAGTCTATACCGGACACGAGTTTTTTAACTACTATTGTCCCCGTATCCTGATCGACATCGACCATTGCCGCGAGAGCGCAATAACCGTTCGACCCTTTATATAAGACACAGGCGAAACCACGTCCCGTTGCGACACCTTGTTTACTGAGACCCTTCCGGGGTATAGGACGGGGTTCCCATTTGGCTTTCTCGGCGACTGCTTTTACCACTGCGATCAATCGTGGGTCGGATAAATGCTCGAGTCGAAAAGCCACCGGGTCTACCCCGAGCTGTGCCGCTGCTTCATCCATTAGTCCCTCGTGGGCAAAAGTATTTTGGAGCCGTGATGGCGATCTCAGGGGCCCGGTGAAGAATCGCGATTCGACATTGTGAGCCAGTACCCGTTCACTCTTAATTCTACCAGTGCCACCACAGTGTCCGTTGACACAACCGGCAAGATAGGAGGGAGCTGAGTTGCGATTATTACCGAACTTACCCTTAGGTGCAGGGGCGGGAGTCCTCGGAACAAAAGCTTGAGGTTTAAAACCAGCGAGAAACCCTGTGACAACATTTCCGGGATGTTCTCTGCCCGGCCGAGCGCCTAACGAAGGATACCAGGCTTCATAATCCCAGGCAACAATCCGCCCTTTCTCATCGATCCCCATTTTCTGGTCGATGATAAAAGCATAGCCATAATTCTCCCAAGCCATTTCATCTTTTCGACTGAGCTGCACTCGGACAGGTCGACCTACCGCCTGAGACAAGAGCGCGGCATCGTAGGACACAGTGTCCGCCCCATTAACTCCATAGCAGCCGGATCCCATCTTAAAAATTACCCGCACCTCATTTGGCGACAGACCCAGGATCATCGCAGCTGTTTTCTTTAAGGGATTTACGGCCTGCGAAGCCGACCAGATGGTGGCCTTGCTTCCCTGCACATCGGCAACCGCACAGGAGCTGCCCAACGACCCGTGCATCTGGTAGGGATGCCGGTAGGTAGCGCTGACAACCTTGCTCGCTTTCGCCAGCGTCTCAGGAACATCATTCGAATTCACGACGAAGGTATCACGTGTTGGTTTCTGGTGACGCAGGTGTTCATAATAATTGTTGTGTTCGGGTAATTCGACACCGGAACTCCAAGTGCACGCGAGCTTGTCAGCGACCTGGATCGCCTGCCAGGGTTTTTCGGCGACAACGCCCACGAAGTCTTTCTTGACAACCACCTTTACGAAACCGGGATGGTCTCGAACCGAGCGCTCGTCTACGCCAACCAGTCGAGCGCCCACGGTAGGAGGCCGGACAACTTTGCCATGCAGCATACCCGGCACACGCAGGTTATGAACAAACTCAAAGCGCCCGGTGACGAGGTCGGGGATTTCCGCGCGGTGGACCGACGTTCCCAGGACACGCCAGTCATTTGGCTGTATGCGTTTAGCCGCGAGGTTCAGTGCGAGGTCAAATTTCCTCCCTCCGACCAGCTCCCCGTATGAGACGCTCCTGGAAGGATCAGTCAGGGCACTGATCAATCCGTCTTCGATCTGAAGTTTTTCGATCGCAACCCCGAGACGTTTCGCGGCCAGACGGACCAAGGCTTCACGAGCGGTTGCCGCGGCCTGGGCCAGGTTGGTCGAGTTAAAGTTGGTCGGGTGGGACATGCTGCCGGATGTTGTGCCTTGATCGGGAGTGAGTGCGGTGTCGCACTGAATCAGATTAACGCGATCGATCGGCACCACCAGCTCCTCGGCGATCAGCTGGACTTGAGCCGTGTAAATGCCCTGACCCAGTTCACATTTTCCGGTGTAAGCGGTAACTGCCCCGTCCACGCCGATGGCTATCCATGAGTCCAATTGGTCTCCAGGGACCCCAGGTCTTGGGGCAGCCAATAATCTCGAGGTCAGTATCCCTGGGGTTCCTGCAACACTGAATGTGACAATCAAAGCACCGGCTCCCTTGAGAAAGTCTCTGCGGGAAAATCCATTCCGTTTCAACGCCGCCAATGCCTCCGGAGTCAGGGCTGATGCATTGCCAGGGACTGGTGATCGTTTTTTCATCCGGACAACTCCTTTGAATAACGCTTGATCGCCCGAAGCATTCGTGCGTTAGCAAAGCAACGGCACAGTACGGTCGACAACGCCTGTCGAATCTGCGCATCGCTCGCCTTCGGGTTTTCATCCAGCAGTGCTTTGGCCGTCAGGATCACGCCGCTAAGACAGAACCCACACTGAGTGGCTTGCTCATCAATGAAAGCCTGTTGTATCGGGTGCGGATTTTCGGGAGTGCCCAACCCTTCCAATGTCGTAATCTCAGCTCCCTTCACTGTTCCGACGGGGGTGACACAGGAACGGATAGCCCGGCCGCCGGTGAGGACTGTGCAGGACCCGCACTGCGCCAGCCCACAGCCAAATTTAGGTCCACGCAACTCGAGATCGTCACTCAACACGTGAAGCAATGGTGTCGACGGATCTACGTCCACTGTTTGTGAATGACCATTCACCTTCAAATTGATATCACTCATAGCCTCTTGCCCTCTTATTACCTTCAAAAATACCGCCCATTGTCGACACCAATGTTCGATCTCTTATTTTTATCAAAAGGGATCTTTTCAATTGGCGATTTGGAAGATGTCGGGCTTAGCCCTCGGCACTGTTTGAAGATTGTTAAGATGAAAATAATCGAAAATCCATATTGTAAATGCGAGTAATAGAATATACGTAAATACGAATGGATGCTGAATTTATTTAATTAGTATGAAAGGTGGAACGCGCTGTCCCTAGCGCGTTTGTAATAATAATTGATTAATTAAGAAGCGTGCTAGGGACAGCCCGCTCCACCTTAACACTGCTATGGCATTTCCACTGTTCACTAATTACTCTACCCTTTGACTTTTAGATTTTTTTCTCTATCCGTTATCATTTATGAATCATACACCACGTATTCGAGAGAAATGGTCCAAAGGACAACTTTGTGTCGGCACCCAGATCACACTGGCCGAAGCCACCGTCAGCGAGTTGTACGGTGAGGCCGGATTTGACTTCGTTTGGATCGACATGGAACACTCGGCGATGACCATTGTAGATGCAGCGGCACACGTGCGCGCCGCACGTGCATCAGGAACGGCGGCCTGGATTCGCGTGCCATCCGACGATCCCGTCGTTGTCAAACCCATCCTTGAATTGCATCCCTCTGCAGTCATCGTCCCGCGAATCGACAGTGTCGAGCGGGCTGAATCAGCGATTTCCAGCTGTCGCTATCCTCCTCGCGGCGTTCGGGGTTACGGTCCGACCCGCGGCGTCCGCTACGGGATGCTTCCATTCGAAGAATACCTGGCACAAGTCGACGAAGAGATGATGGTTATCATCCAGATCGAGCACATTAACGCAGTCAAGGACATCGATAACATCGTCAACGTTCCCGGTATCGACAGCATCACCGTCGGCCCATTCGATCTTTCGCTATCGATGAATCTTCCCGGTCAGTTTAGTCATCCCGAAGTCCTCGGAGCCGTCGAGACAATCTTCCGAGCAGGTATCAAAAAGAATATTCCAGTTGGCAATTCCATGGGCTTCGACCCGGCCGCGATAAAAAAATGGATTGACCTGGGCCTATCGTGGATCTCGTGCGGCGATGACTGGGAGATACTCATGGAAAACTCCAAGAAGATGCTCGATGAGATACGAGATATTGCTTCAAGGAAATGAAAAATTTATGAATTTTTCAGTTTTAAGTGTTAGGTGTTAAGTTTTAGGCAAGAGATGAATCGTGAGAATTTTCAATAAAGTTCTCAGCTTAACACCTAAAACCTAACACTTAACACTGCGACAGCTTAAAGTTTTATGCTAAACTGTTCCTGGAGCGTGGCGGATTCTTCCATTTGCTTCATAAACGGAAGGGTTATACGCACGAGCGTTTTCCAATCGGGAATTGCAGGGACGCTGTCCAGCGCCAGGTAACCTTTGAACCCGATCTCGTTTAAAGTGCGCATCACGTCGAGCCAATCGATATGTCCGGTGCCGGGCGCCTGTCGGTTGCTGTCGGCCAAGTGAATGTAGCACAAGCGATCGCCCGCTCTCCGCAAGGCGTCAGTGATCGGACCGTCCTCTATGTTGGCGTGAAAGAAGTCGCACAGGACATAGAGGTTATCCATCTCCAGTTGCTCCACGATGCCCATCGCTTCATGGATAGTGTTCATAAATCCGGCATACGACTCGAATCGGTTACAAGGCTCAATCGCAATTTTCACTTCACGCTCCGCGGCGTACTTTGTAATTTCTTCGGTCGTTTGTAAGAAATTCTCGCGAAGTTCATTGTAAGGTATACTTGTGAGTGGGTAACCAGTATCTTTCGGGCATGGCACAATCTCATAGTAGGGAGGCTCCTCAAAGGTGGCTGCCAGATCGACACATTTTTTTGCATATCTAACGGCATTGGCGCGAACTGATGGATCGGGAGAAGCTAAATCACGCTCCTCCCCGGCGTGCCAGCAAGCCCAGGCTCCAAGGAGAGCCGGTATCTTCAACCCGAGGGAAAATGCCATGTCTCGAACCTCGTTGAATTTCTTTTCGGGGATTCGATCAGGTTCCGCATCAAGGTCGACGCCATCGTATCCCGCTTCCGCGATCGTTTCCAATACTTCGCGCGGGTTTTCCCAAACATCTCCACCATCTTCGGCGAGATTAGCGAGAACTACGGAGTATTTGTGGCTCATAGGATAGTCAAAAGGTCAAAAGTGAAGAGCGCTGACGCGCGTGTTAAGTGTTAGGTTTTAAGTAAAATAGGGTACAACCAGGACATCATTTACAGATTTAGTTCAAGACATGGTTTACACTTTGTGAGGGATGCTGAACGGTAATCGGGTTATATAGTTAAGTTAATGTTATGCGGAGATAGAGGTTTGGTTACCTTCATTGGTGCCGCTAGCGGCACCAACAAAAGCAGCCGTTGACAGGTCAATCTGACCGATTCTGAGAGTGGCAAAGTAAACATCGAAGTGTACCGTGTCTAGTGGTTTTAGTCCAACACTCCAACCGGCGAGGGCGGTGGAGATAGGAATCTGGAGGCCATCGAGTTTGATACATCCGACTCTTGAGACGCGGCGAGTCATCAAATCATAGCTGATATCGGCAGGTGTGCCGCCGTAAGGACGGGCGCTGGGTTGATAGATTTCAGAGGGCGTGCTCATGGCAAGAGCCGCATGGGGGCGTTCTTCATTGAAGGTCTTGCGCCACAGATCGAAGGCCGCCTGTTGGGTGCGAAGATCGTCCTGGGCATGTTTTTGCAACTCCTGTTTGATATCGCGATGCATACGCTCATGGGCTCCGTTATCCTGGGGGTTACCCGGACGTCCACGCTCGAGATTAATCCCTAAGGCCAGCCACCAGGCCGCCAGTTTGCTCAAGCCCAGCACGGCATTGGCACTGGCAAAGGGACTGCCGTTGTCGCTGCGGATGCAAGCGGGAAGTCCATAGCGTTCAAAGAGTTTTGTGAAGCATTCACGCACCGCTTCGCTACGGGCTGAACTGAGCACCCGCACCTCTAATACATAGCGGCTCCATTCATCCCGTACCGTCAAAGGTTCACAACGGTTGCCATCAACGGTGTGCCACCACCCTTTGAAGTCTACACTCCACACTTCGTTACAGCCGCAAGCCTTGACCCCGTAGTGAAGGCGTCCGCTTTTTTGAGCGCTTCTGCGCCGGCGCTTAGTGACTAGGCCCGCCCGTTCCAATACCCGTTTCACGCTCGAGTCCGAGGGGGCCTTCCCATAACGTCTGTCGTAAAGCTCCCGGATCTTGTAGGGGCCCCACGTGGGGTGATGATGCTTCAGTTTGATCAGCGTACACACTACTGATTCGGATAGTTCCTGAACACTTCCATGCGGTCGGCGTGAGCGCTCGTGCAACCCCTCCATCCCTTCGCTCAGAAAGCGCTTCTTCCATTTATACCCTGTCGGTCGGCTGATCCCGTAGTCTTCACACAGCTCGTTCATCTTTACTCCCGGTTGCATCGCCTCCAGGGCGAATTGGTATCTTTGGTCCATTTTTTTTGTTTCCTTCCATGACATCATACCGTTACTTAGCTTCCTTCTTTCTTTGGCAATCTGTAAAGGATGTCCTGAACCTTTTGTGTAAACGATGTCTTGAACCTATACCGTTCCTAGCCAGGAACTGATTGGGCCTGAGATTAGCATAGTCAAAGAGCTTGACTCCTTTTAAAACCGATGCAAAGAAAAGATAAAAAACGATGTCAGACACAGTAGCCGGTAGAGTAGAGCAGGTCGGAGACTCCCTCTTTCACAATCGAGATGGTGAAACGATTTCCATTACACCGTGGGGTCCCGACGGCCTGCGGGTCCGTGTCACTGCAGGTGGTACCATTATCGATACTGCCTGGGCATTGACCGAAAAGGTTGTCCCCACTGAATCAAAGATCACTATCAACGACGCCGAAGCTACTATTCGAAACGGAAAGATCTCAGCATCGATAAGCGATATAAAAACGCAGCCCGGGTACCTGCAGTTTTTTCGCCACACAGGAGACGGTGAAAAAACCTGCATCCTCAGTGAGCATGACTATGTCCTCCCCGCGCACAACCCGGGAACGCGCATTTTCCAGCCTCGGGATGACGGCCTCTTTTACACGGAAACGCACTTTACGGCGAAGGATGGGGAAAGGCTATACGGTATGGGGTTGAATGCCACGGGGCGGGTGAACCTGAAAGGCTGTGTCATCGACCTCTACCAGCGCCATGTGAAACATGTCGTGCCCTTCCTCGTTTCCAGCGAAAGATACGGGTTCCTTTGGAACAACCCTTCGCTGGGGCGAGCCGAGTTTGGTCATAACTTGACCCGCTGGATCTCTCGCGGTTGCAGACAGGTCGACTACTACCTGACGACCGGTGATTCCTACGCCGAGATCATGGAGCACTACGCTGACGTGACAGGTCACGCACCGGTGTTGCCTTACTGGGCTTCTGGCTTCTGGCAGTGCAAGAACCGCTACAAAACCCAGGAGGAATTTCTGGAGGTGGCGAGGGAGTTCAAGCGGCTTGGCCTTCCCCTCTCGGTGCTGGTTATTGATTACCTTCACTGGAGTTGCACCGGCGACTGGAAGCTCGATCCGGAATTCTGGCCGGACCCGGAAGCGATGGTGCGAGAGCTCGATGAGATGGAAGTTCGTATCATGATATCGCCATGGCCCGTGGTCGACAAAACGAGCGAAAACTTCGAGCCGATGAAAAAGCAGGGGTTGTTCACCAGCTCAATCGATGGAATAAAGGACACCGTCAATTTTCGCGGAGTACCGGGTGAAGATCCACAGAAGTACTCCTACGACCCGACTAATCCCGAAGCCGGAAAGTATCTCTGGAACAAATGGAAGAAAAACTACTTCGATATCGGCATAAAAACTTTCTGGCTCGATACCTGTGACGATTTTCACCAGTTACAAGATTACGACCAGGTGCTCTATCATATCGGACCGGGAATTGAAGTAAACTGCTACTATCCGATCGCCCACCAGAAGAACATCTACGAGGGTCTGCTTTCAGCCGGAGAAAACGAGGTCGTAACCATCTGCCGCAGTTCCTGGGCAGGTTCGCAGCGTTATGGAGCCTCGCCGGCGGCCCACGATATCATGTGTTCCTTCGAGCACCTGCATGAGTACATGATGGCGGGGCTCAACCTGTCGATGAGTGGCATCCCTTGGGGAGCATCAGAAATTGGCGGGTTTGTCACACCCGATAATGCGGGCGACCGTTTTCATGAGATCATGATCCGTTGGTACCAATACGGCATTTTTACGCCCATTTTTCGCTCGCATGGTCATAGCCATAACAACGAAGCCTGGACCGTAGGTGGCGACTCTTACAAATACATCAGGGCTGCAATGATGTTAAGAGAGCGACTGCGCCCCTACGTGATGGATCAAATGAAGTTGGCATCAGAGCGGGGAATTCCACCCATGCGCCCGCTCTTTTTCGACTTCGATGACGATGAGAATACGGCCGAGATAGAAGACGCGTTTCTCTTCGGACCGGATCTTCTCGTAGCCCCGATCACCAAGTATCAAGCCAGGGAGCGCGAGGTTTACTTGCCAGCCGATTGTCAGTGGGTGGATGCATGGACAGGTGAGACCCTGGACGGTGGATCCACCGTCACCGTCGATGCTCCACTTGAACGCATCCCGGTTTTTTCACGTAACGAAAAACTGTTGTGCTTGTTCCAGGGTTTGTATGACCTGTAATCCGAATCAACGTGTCATGTCTATTTTATGCAGGTTAAAGCAAGTTATAAGATTCACGATTCACGTTTAAAACGATCTCGGATTGCGGATTGATCCTAACGGAATAATCTATCTTACTCTGAACCCTGCCTGCCCTGAGCTCGATGAAATCCCTGAGCTTGTCGAAGGGTCGAAGGGAACCCTGCCTGCCCTGAGAGCCTTACGCCTTACCCTCAAGCCAGTTCGACTCTTTTAATTACTCGCTTCAAGATCCATTCGGCGACGTGTCTGTCTCTCTCACTAATGAACATATTTCGGAACCATGGGATAAGCGTGTCCAAGTCAGGATCGTGGATGCCATAGCATGAAGGGTTCTTCAGTGCTGACTGCAACGCGGGAATGAGAATTTTCATCTTCGACAAGGTTTTCCGATTATAATAAGAGAGGTTGGCTCCGGCTCGACCCCGCGCCCAGAGCAAATCGCTATCTAACGCCCGAGAGAATGCCGCGATGGATTTCTCCGGTTGATCTATTCGACAGAGTGCGTCTCCAGCGGCGAGGCTCACACTGAACGAGTCATCTTGCACGAGATGAGCAAGCTTCTTAATAGTCTCATCGTCCACATCGAATGACATCAACCCAGTTACCGCCCAGTAGCGGATTGCACTGTCGGGATCATCCAGTCGTTCGATCAGGATATCCCTGCCCGTTTCACCCAAACGTGATAGGTCAGCAGTCTCCAATATACGCTCGAAATTCTGACACCGGGCGCAGCCCGCTCCACCTTATACGCGATCGCGTCTTCTACTTTTTGACGTTTTGACCTTTTGACTCTATTTAATCCGCAATTGTATCCTCTCTCACCCCTCTACTTGACTAATTCCTCATAGCAATTTTAAATCCTCCCCTCCACCGAACATTAACACCTAAAGAGAGAAAGTTATGGCCTTTAAAAATTCGCTCTCGTTCTTAATAGTCACAGTTTTATCCCCTGTTCTTCTCATCGCCCTGCCGCAAGACCAGGAAGTATTCATCGACTTTGAAGATGTTGAAGGATCTGGTGATTTTACCCTTGGTGAACCACCGAATACCATCAAGTTTGTCGGCTTCACGATAGAGACTTTAGAAGATCCAGCGCTTTTACACTCAGGAACGAAAGCTTTAACTCTTGGGCCCGGTCAGGAAGGGAAAATTATAAGCTTTCGCGGAATTAATACCTTAGAATTTTACGCAGCCGAATCAACAGGGGGCGGCAAAATCGAGGTCAGAGGAGATAGAAACAACGAGGGAGGACTTGCCGGCGGATTTCCTAACGTTATAACCGTGATAGGAGATAATGGCGAAGTTGTAGGACTGCCGGCTAACATCAGCCCGGGAGCCAACCCTGTCTTGCAAAGCTTTCTCGCTGACAGCGGCAATTTTCTTGATGCTACGGATCTGGAATTCCTTGAAGGGATAAAAGAAGTAAGAATTTTCAATGTTACAGGAAAATTTTCCATTGATGATCTTGGCTACACGCCCACGGATAAGCCCAACAATAATACGGTCTTTACCCGGTTTGAGTCGAGTGATTCCGGATTTGGGGTAGGTGATGGTAGACTGGAACCTATTTCTATTGGGACTTCTCCCCATACCGCTACTTTTACCAGTACTGGTGGTAGCGGAGGTGGAATTAGAGCTAGTGGCGGCGGCCCATCAGTTCATTCTGGTAACCAATCTTTGATTGTAGAGGCTGGAGGGGGGGAATTCACCATCACCTTTGAAACTCCGGCTTATGAGGTGGATTTTTATGCAAATTGTGAACCTGTAAGGGATCAGACAGATATCGATTGCACAATTGAAGTCTTCGATACTAATGATAACCTGCTCGTGACGGTAACAGATTTGGAGACGGCTCTTGATCCACTATTTAAACCTACTTTTCTTACCTTTAATGCAGATGAATTGGGAGCACCAGGAGGCATTGGGAAGATTGTTTATAGTGATGAAGAAGATGTGAACGTTGGTGTATTTACCCGTAACGGTATCGACGATTTCGGATTTACCCCGATCGGTGCCCCGGGGAGCGGCACGGACGGACCGCCCCCTGCGCAAGGCCCCACCATCACCACTCAACCCGCAAGCCAGGAAGTCGCATCCGGCGCATCGGCGAGCTTGTCTGTTGCCGCAACCGGCGACGATCTTACCTACCAGTGGTACACCGGCAACAGCGGTGACACCGCAGCTCCCGTCACCGGCGCTACCAGCGGCACGTTAGACACGGGCGCTCTCACCGCGAACACCAGCTTCTGGGTACAGATTACTAACGCCGGGGGTACCGCGGATAGTGAAACCGCGGTTGTCACCGTGTCAGCACCTTTCATTCCCCTCGTTCTCGACGGCTCAGGTGATATCGCCGGTGAAGACATTCAGCATGCCAACGGCAACGTCTTCGACCAGATATTACTCACCGGAGAGTTCGTCCAACTCCAGGCCAAACCGGGACAGATCACCCGCGTTTCCTTCATGGACGAAAACGAAGACATTGTGCAGGTAGAGTTCTCAGGCAACGGTACCTTTACCGTCACCCTGGACCCGGCCACCTTCCTGCCTCCGGCCGTCCCCCCACGCTACAACCAGGCCGTCGAATACGTAACGGGCAAGCCGAGCGTGGTCATCGATGGAGCGGACGCCAATACCTTCTTCAGCATCTTCACGGTGGGCAGGATCAACGCGTTTAACCAGGCACTGTTCCCCGAGGGACAGGTCTATGACGCCCAGGCCGACGTGGCCCTCGTGGAAGTAGTCAACTCCACGGGACTGGGAGGGGTACAGTTATCGAACACCGTATTCAGTGGAAGCACCGGTAGAGTAGGTATTGATGCGCGGGGTGTACCGATCGCGGTACGCTTAACGGTGGGCGACATCGATGCCAGTGGTGATGCTGTACCACACCTCCTGTTCGGAGAAGGATCCTTCACGGTGCCGGCCGGCAACCCCGGATTGCGAATCACGGGAGGAGACCTGTTGCAGACGAACGGCGCCGCGGTCGTAGTCGCGGAGAGTGGATCGACAACGACCGGGTTTGAGACACTGATCACGCAGAATAATTTTAAATCCGATGAAACTCCTCAGCCAACATTGAGCATTGTCGCCACCTTCGCTAATGAAGATGGGGATGAGATCGATGTTGTTCCCGAGGAGATCACTATCGAGTGATCTATCGATCAGTGTTAGCCGCCGTCACTCCGTTATGGCGTGCCAAGGGTTTTAAGTGAATAGGTGGAACGCGCTGTCCCTAGCGCGTTGGAGAATGTCCGTAAATAAAGAAGCGTGCTAGAGACAGCCCGCTCCACCACTTTTGCCTTTCGCTTTTCTTATAATCTGAGTAAAAAAGGTGAATTATGGAAAGTCCTAATAAAAAACCTCATATTCTATTGCTTATCGATGATGAACATCGGCCTGATATCTTGCCGATAGAAGGGAATTCGCAGATTCGAACTCCGACGCTCGACAGGTTCATCAACCAGGGAAACTATTTTCGCAATGCCTACACGCCATCGCCGATATGCGTGCCGGCGAGGCAGTGCTTCCTGACTGGCAACTATCTGGAAAACTGCGGATGCAGAGGTTACGGAATCCCATTGCCAAGCGAGGTGTTAACCATTCCCGGTCATCTCTCCCGATACGGGTATCGCGCCGTTGCTGCTGGAAAGATGCACTTTGCCGACGGTCCTGATCAGATGCACGGCTGGCACGAGCGAATCGGCCGCGATATACGAGGGCGTAACGGCTATGAACCGGCGGATGATCCCCTTCACCAGGCAACAACCTTTCACGAAGAAGGTACCGGCAAATGGCCGCAAGCCAAAGAAATGACCAACGCCCGAGTCGGCATGAGTACTTACATGAAACAGGATAAGTACACCGTTGACGGGGCCTTGATGTACCTCGACGAATTCTTTGTCGATGCGACTCACGACAGGCCCGGCGAGGGTCCGCTACTGCTGGCGGTCAGCCTGAATTGCCCGCACTATCCATTCCAATGCCCCGAAGAGCTGTTTACCTATTACATGCAACGTGTGAAGCCACGCGTCGAAGACCTCCCTGAAAATTTCGACTGCCACGATTATTTCAAAATAAAAGTCGGGGAAGATGTCACCTATCGTGAAGCGCATAGAGCGACTGCTGCCTATTACGGAATGATCGAGTGGACGGATATGCAGTTCGGGCGTGTTATCTCCAAGCTCGAAGCGCTGAATGTGCTCGATGATTTCGTAGTAGTTTTTCTGTCCGACCACGGTGAGATGCTTGGCGAAAAAGGACTATGGGAAAAACAGCAGTACTTTGATGCTTCGGTACGTGTGCCGTTCTTCATCTCGAGGCCACAAAAGTTTAATCAAGGTAGCGCAATTATTCAGGAAAATGTCTCGCTCGTCGACTTATTCCCGACCCTCTGCGAGTTAGCCCAGGTGCCGATACCAAACGGGTTGGATGGACGCTCCCTCGTTCCGCTCATGGAAGGAAGGTCTGACGATTGGCCGAATGAAGTTTATAGCGAATTATACCATCCATTTAACGGGCCGTCGGTGATGGTCAAACAGGACCACTTAAAGTACTTCCGTTTCGAGGGTAAAGAATGGCCTGAGCAGCTCTTTGATTTAGACACTGATCCGGGTGAAAATCAAAATCTGATAAATGACGCGGCTCACGCCGACGATGTGAAACGGTTACGTGCCAAAGTTGATGATTTTTTGTCTTAGGGGGAAACGGAAGCTTTAATACCTTTGGAAATCAACGTCCAATATTTGATCGATTGTCATATTATCAAAATTCAAGATGGTTACAGAAAAGAATCCGAATACCATAAAAGGGAATAACGTTTTTAAAATAACTACAGTGTATATCATGAGGATATTAGTTAATTTATTGAAAAAAATTTGACATGATACCTTTCTTATTACCTGAGAGGAGAGGAGTAAATGATGGAAAATCCTAAAAAAAACCCTCATATTTTATTGCTAATAGATGATGAGCATCGACCGGATGTAATGCCCATCGAAGGTGATTCTATCATTCGAACTCCGACGCTCGATAGGTTCATCAACCAAGGCACCTATTTTCGTAACGCTTACACACCATCACCGGCATGTGTGCCGGCAAGGCAATGCTTCCTTGCCGGAAACTATCTTAAAAAATGCGGAACTAGAGATTGGGGAACCCCTCTGCCAAGCGAGGTGGTGACCATTCCTGGGCACCTCTCACGCTACGGGTACCACCCCGTCGCTGCGGGAAAGATGCACTTTGCCGACGGATCCGATCAGATGCACGGCTGGTATGAGAGAATTGGCCGAGACATCCGAGGGCGTAATGGCTATGAACCAGTGGATCGCCCCCTTCACCGGGCAATGACCTTTCACGAAGAAATTACCTTGCACAAAGATGGTACGGGCGTCTGGGGGATAGCCAAGGAAATCACCAACACCCGTGTCGGAATGAGTACTTTGATGAAACAGGATAATTACACCGTTGATGGGGCCTTGATGTACCTCGACGAATTCTTTGTCGATGCGACTCACGATAGGCCCGGCGAAGGTCCGCTACTACTCGCGGTCAGCCTGAATTGCCCGCATTATCCATTCCAATGTCCCGAAGAGCTATTTAACTATTACATGCAACGTGTGAAGCCACGCGTCGAAGACCTCCCTGAGAATTTCGACTTCGCCGATACTAGCAAAATAAAGGTTGGGGAAGATGTAACCTACCGCGAAGCGCATAGAGCGACCGCCGCCTATTACGGAATGATCGAGTGGGCGGATACGCAGTTCGGGCGTGTTATCTCCAAGCTTGAAGCGCTGAATGTACTCGACGATTTCGTAATAGTTTTTCTATCCGATCACGGTGAGATGCTTGGCGAAAAAGGACTATGGTTTAAAGATCTGTACTTTGACTCTTCGGTGCGTGTGCCATTCTTCATATCATGGCCACAGAAGTTTAATCGAGGCAGCACGATTATTCAGGAAAATGTCTCATTGGTCGATTTATTCCCGACCCTCTGCGAGATAGCCCAGGTGCCAATACCGACCGGGTTGGATGGACGCTCCCTTGTTCCGCTTATGGAAGGTAGATCAGATGGATGGCCGAATGAAGTTTACAGTGAATTATATGCTCCGAGTTACGGGCCGTCGGTGATGGTCAAGCAAGATCACATGAAATACTTTCGCTTCGAGGGTAGAGATTGGCCTGAACAGCTATTTAATTTAGACGCTGATCCGAGTGAAAACCACAATCTGATAGATAATAAAGCCCACGTCGATGATGTGAAACGGTTACGTGCCAAAGTTGATGATTTTATGTCTTAGGAGGACCACCATGAACGCTATAAGATCCTGGGAAAACTTAACGAGAATAGGGGAAGCCGACAGCCGGGTCGTTCCCTCAACCTGGCCCAAGGATAAATATCCTGACATGCCCGAGCTCTACGGAGGCACATCGGTGACGGTACTCGATGTGGATGGTCCGGGAGTTATTACGTGCATCCACGCCTCAGACTACAATGAGCGAAACGGTTCTGCGGATCAGTCGGCCGGATCGGTGATCATGATGAAGGTGTGGTATGACTTCGAAGATACGCCGTCTATTCACATGCCGTTAATGGACTTCCTCGGCGATATCGAAGCATCGTGTGATTACTATGATACGGTCTATTTTTCGCGAGTTAAGGAATCCCACAATTTCCGTTTACCGATGCCTTTTTCTCGTCATGTAAAGATCGAGTTGGAAAATTCATCGGACGTCGATCTCCGTGGGTATCTGGATATCCAGTGGGATAAGGTAGGGACAATTCCTGAATCCTCGGGCTATCTTTTTGCCGAATATCGACGGGGTCAATTGCACATCCCCCGCGAGAAGCTCGAGCTCTGCAATATTTCCGGCACAGGGGCGATAGTGGCTCACTGGTTTCAGATTTCCAGCGACCATCCGAATTGCAAACGAGGGGAACTGCTCTGCGAGGGCAATGACGAATTTTATCTGAACGGGGAAAGTGAACCGTCGGTCGAGTATCTGGGAACCGAGGATTTTTACGGCTACTCCTATGGATTCCACGAAACGCAGTCGGATAGGTACAGTGCGATTATCAGGTTGGACGACCTGCCTTCAGGCGGTTCCCGAGTCGGCATGCTCCGCTGTCGGGAAGCGGATAAAATATCATTTACTGGTGGATGTGTGGGAATCCTAAATTATACGCACGAGACGTTCGCCAAGATGAGTGGTAATGATAAGGTTGCGAATAGTAAAAAGGTGGAAGTGAGTGCCGACTACGTGAGCTGTTTTTATTATTATATGGCACGATAGGTTTGATATAGCAACCAGTCGATTTGAGCTAAAACCGGCGATCAATTACTTGATCCAACAATAATTCCGCCATCAAAAAATCTTATTCAATCCACAATCGTAAATCGCAAATCGACAATTCGCATAACCCTCTTCTCGGGTTCTCATCCCTCCTAAAAAATTTGCGATGGGAAATCTTAATCAATCGACTACCGAGGGCGCAGCCCGACATCCCTCATCGTAAATCGGCAATCGTAAATCGAAATGAGAATAGGTAAAAGGGTCAAACGTAGAATTTAAACATTGATAAGCTGACAAGTATTCCTTGGATCATGAACAATGGAGCATGGATGAATTTTCATAAGATTAGAAATTTGGCAACGGTCGATAACATTTAAATTCTACGTTTGACCCCTTATGCCACCCATAGGTTTTTATGGACAGAGCCCCCTTAAGATCTATAACCACTAATGAGCCAGTCGTGGCTCACGATTTACTTTTTATAGAAACACTTAATGAGCATCAGTCATTACGACCTCGTCGTATATAACGGATCACCGGCGGGTATAGCCTGTGCGGTGCGTGCGGCCCGCGAAGGGCTTTCGGTCCTTCTTGCCAACCACACTCCAATCTTGGGGGGCATGATTTCCAACGGTCTCTGTTGCTGGGATACGCTGTATGAAGGCAAAAGATCGCCTATTTACGATGAACTGCGGGAGGCCTTGTTTGCATTCTACAGAGATACCTACGGTGAAGGCTCCGATCAATACCGTACCTGTCTGCCCGGTCCTTCGGTCCATTCCCACAACCTGTTCGTAAAAACACATCTTGTTCCATCTAAGGGCAATAACCAACAGCTTACTTTCGAATCAAAAGTCGCACAGATGCTGGTGGAAAAGATGGTAGATTCCGAGCCCAACATCTCATGTCTGATGAGTTCGTATCCTTTGGAAGTGGTGAGAATTGGACCGCTCATCAAGAGCGTTACCTTTGGGAAAATGAACGCCGATTGTTTGCCGGATACTGACGGCGCGCGAACTGAGGTCAGCGCCGACTCGTGGGCCGACTGCAGTTACGAGGGAGACCTGATGGCGTTGTGTGGCGCCGCATACCGTTTCGGCCGAGAACCGCGCTCTGAGTACCAAGAGCCTCACGCAGGGAAAATATTCTTAAAGCCGTCCAAAGAACCACCAAGCGATCGCCTTGCCTTCCTCGGCGTCGAACATGCCAAGCTCAACCTCCGAAAATCGCTCGTTTTACCAGACTACCAGGAGGTTGTGGAGTGGGAAGGAGCCGGAAATGGAGACGACAGAGTACAGGCCTTTAACTTTCGCACCATGCTTACTAACGTCGCGGCAAATCGGATGCCGGTGGAAAGGCCGGTACGGTACGACCAGGAGTACATAAAAACGCTGGGGAGTTCCTGGTGCGACCCACCTAACGTTAAACACCGTGTAAACCGGCCGCAGTTGGTGGGGCCTCAGAACCCTTATGTAGATGGCTCGTGGGAAGACCGGAAAAAAGTAAAGGACGACCACTGGGACGCATTGCTCGGTTGCCTCTACTTCGCGTGAAACGACGAATCGGAGCCGGAGGACCGGCGAAAAGAGGCAAGCCAGTGGGGACTCCCAAACGATGAGTTTGTGAAAAACGGACATAGACCGTACGAAATGTATACACGGGAAACACGGCGGCTCGAAGGACGCTACGTCTTCACGGAACACGACGCCACATTCATAGACGATGTAAAACGGGCGCGTATCCACGGAGATGCCATCGCGGTTACCGATTGGTTTATCGACATACACCCCTGTACGTTTGAAAAGCTCCCAGGCACGCTACATGAAGGAAAGCTCGCGCTCCACCAGGAGACCTTCCCTGGCCAGATACCGTACCGGGCCATTCTGCCGAAAGGCATCAACAATCTGCTGGTTCCCGTGTGTGTCTCTTCCAGTCACGTGGGGTGGAGCACCATCCGGCTCGAGCCTACGTGGATGAACATAGCCGAGGCTGCCGCGTGGGCCGTAATCATAGCGGCACGGAACGGTGTGGCTCCGGCCGAGATCACCCACGAGGTGCTGGTGCGAAAGCTTGCGGATTCACGGGTGATGATCTCCTTCTTTAACGACGTCGATCTGGGCTCGGATGATACATGGATACCCGCCGTAGCCTACTTCGCCACAAAAGGCTTTTTCCCCGGATACGACGCCAAGGCGGATGACACCCTCGACAGTGCCACGGCGGAAGTGTGGGCGAACGCGTTCATGGCCCTCAAGAACGGTATTGCCGGGGATCCAATGGCAACCGCCCGGTTAGCAGCGACGGCGGCACAACGGGCCACAGACCCAATCTCAACGGTGGTGTTTCATGAGATGACCGGCATTCCCGGCCATGCCGGGGAGGACTCGCCGATCACCCGGAGCGACGCGTGCGCCCTTCTATATGATGCGCTGAAATGAAAAGCCAAACATCCTGATCTTGATGTCAGACCAACATGTATAAAAAGTATTTCTTGTACCGCTAGACTGCTAGTTAAAGCCCTGTTGTGGAGGACAACGAGTAGTGTCTTTCTTATTCAATCCACTACCGAGGGTGCAGCCCGACATCCATCATCGCAAATCCGAAATCGTCAATTGAAATGGCGGAGAGGAGAATAGGTAAAAGGGTCAAACGAAGAATTTAAACATTGATAAGCTGACAAGTATTCCTTGGATCATGAACAATGGAACATGGATAAATTTTCATAAGATTAGAAATTTGGCATCGGTCGATAACATTTAAATTCTACGTTTGACCCCTTATGCCACCATAAGAGTTTGTATAAAAAATTATTACTCCATTGCTAGTTTTCAAAAAAGAATTGTTCCGTTCGGGCTATGCCCGGGGTTTGCAGTGCTGAGCTGTTGGGTGCAACGGCGGGAACATTACGAAAATTATTTTTCACCACGACAACGCCGTACACGGCGGGTGATTGTCCAACAGTGCCAATCATATACAGATTATCACTATGAATTCTCCATAATTCTTTACCCAGTTCCGTCCGCAAATTCCGGGGGAGCTTATTTCCTTTCTCATAAATTTCCAGCAACCGTTTGAGATCGCCGACAGGGGCTACACCCTTTTGACCGTTAGTTAAATACCAGGTGCCGATAAGGGGCGCGAAACCACTATCACTAACGGGACAAGTTAAGGTACCGGATATCCACGGATTTTCAGAACCGCCGGTAACCCACATATTAATTTGGTGTTCGTTGTTTCTATTGCGTATCGCATGAGCGCAGCAAGGGGTCAGGCTCTGCATTCTGACATACATAATTATATGTCAGAATGCAGAGCCTGACCCCTTTTGCCTTCTTCCTTACTGAAAGCAAAAGCTACTGGGTGCAGGTAATAAATCCCGATGGAAACGCGGACAGTGATACTGCAGTCATTACCGTAACAGCTCCACCGCTACCCCTCGTCCTGGGCGGCTCGGGAGACATCGCTGGTGAAAACATTCAGCATCCGAATGGAAACGTCTTCGACCAAATCCTGCTCACCGGTGAGTCGATACAATTACAGGCCAAGCCGGGACAGATTACCCGGGTTTCCTTCATGGATGAAGACGAAGACATCGTGCAGGTTGAGTTTTCAGGTGCAGGTACCTTTACCATCACTCTCGATCCGGGAACATTCTCACCCGCAGCATTGCCCCCACGCTACAATCAAGAAGTGATGTATGTGACCGGCAAACCGAGCGTGGTGATTGAGGGAGCGGACGCCAATACCTTCTTCAGTATCTTCACCGTTGGATCGATCAACGCCGTGAACCAGGCTCTCTTCCCCGAGGGACAGGTCTATGACGCACAAGCGGACGTGACCCTCGTCGAAGTTATCAACTCCACGGGAATGGGAGGCATGCAGCTGTCGAACACTGTGTTCAGCGGAAGCACCGGCAAGGTCGGCGTGGATGCGCGCGGGGTACCGATCGCGGTACGCTTAACCATTGGCGATATCGATGCTAGTGGCGATGCGGTACCGCACATATTGTTTGGCTCAGGCTCCTTCACCGTAGAAGCTGGCAATCCCGGGTTGCGTATCACGGGAGGAGACTTGGAACAGACAAACGGTGCATCAATCGTAGTCGCGGAGAGCGGCTCGACAACGCGAGGCTTCGATCGAATGATCACGCAGAATAATTTTAAATCGGACAATACCCCTCAACCCACGAGGAGCATCAATGCCACCTTCGTTAATGAAGAAGATGTGGAAATCCCCGTCGAGGTTGATGAGGTAACGATTGAGTGAATCGATTGCGGATTGAAGGATGTCGGGCTGCGCCCTCGGTGACCGATTTCCGATTTCCGATTTTGCCTGGCGGTTATTAAAAGCTTAACTAAACGAATATCTCTTGTGCTTTTGGTAGATCTCGCTGCGTTCTGGTAGTGCCTCTTGCCTGCCGGCCATAGCCTTGGCGACGGCTGGTGGCTATTCCCCCAATCCACTACCGAGGGTGCAGCCCGACATCCATCATCGTAAATCCGAAATCGAAAATCGAAATGGCGGAGAGGGAGGGAGCTTTGGGGAATTGGCGATTTCGGATTGCCGAATGCCGATTGTGCCTGGCGGTTACCTAAAAGCTTATCTATAAAATTTTCTCTTTTGCTTTTGGTAGATCTCACTGCGTTCTGGTAGTGCCTCTTGCCTGCCTGCCATAGCCTTGGCGACGGCTGGTGGCTATTCCACTCAATCCACAATCGGCATTCGAAAATCGACAATTCACATAACCCTCTTCTCGGGTTCTCATCCCTCCCGATGAATATTTGATTTGGCAAATTGTTAATCAATCGACAATCGCAAATCGGCATTCGAAAATCGAAATGGCGGAGAGGGAGGGAGTTGGCTCGCTTTGCTCGGGGCTTTGCCCTCAACCTTCGGTTGCCCCATCTGCGCTCCTTTCAGTCGCTCCGTCAAACCCTCTTCTCGGGTTCTCATCCCTCCCAAATAATTTGCGATGCAAATTATTTGGCGGAGAGGGAGGGATTCGAACCCTCGAGACCCGTGAGAGTCTACCTCCTTAGCAGGGAGGCGCTTTCGGCCACTCAGCCACCTCTCCGCTGAATTAAACTGAACTGCACAAAATTTCCCACCAATAGTGTGAAAAATCAATCTCTAATTTAAACCTCGATTTTCCCACCAGCCACTGAAAACATACCCCTATATATTCATATAAGGTGGAACGCGGTGCCTGTCCGACATAGTCCCGCCACTGCGAGACGACGGCTGATCCCTACCTCGTTAAATATTATCCATAAAAACAATATAGCATAATCACGGACGCGACGGAGCGCGTCCCTCCAGAAGATGCTCCGCATTATTGAATACACATATTTTTGCTTTAGACCTTCGACCTTTGACTTTCGACTTTTTGCATCACCTCATTTCGATGAATCGATCAGGTCCTTAAAAGTCTCCAACGGCATCGCATTACACATGTTGATTGCTGCGAGACGGTAGGGATTTGTTTCCCGTGTATTCAATGGCCAGGGTGCTTTATCGACAAGATGCCAGTGGCGGGCAGTGCGATAGACCTCTTTCACGCGCGCCTCAACCTCATCATTCCAACTGCCACAGGGATAGGCAAAATTGGGTGCATCAATGCCTAAACGCTCTTCCACTTCCCGCCTCGAATCTACCAGTTCACTCATCAATTCTGCCTCATCGCTGGGCAGATGTTCAGGACCGGCGAGGTACAAATGTTTTACGGTGTGCGGAGAAATGCACCATCCTTTATCTCGCAGCTCTTCGAGGTGTTTCCAATCGAGAGCAGGATGACCAACCATTCCCGACGGGTTTTTACCGCTCGCTAGGTCCGTTATAACAAAAACCGTTGCGATGAATCCCAGCTCATCCAAAACTGGCAAAGCATTTTCAAGAACATTCAAACGGTTATCATCAAAATCGATAGCCACCGCCCGTTCCGGTAATTCATCTCCATCATAAAGCCATGATTCAATTTCCTTATAGGTGACAGTCTGGAATCCCTCTTCCTTCAAATACTTCATTTGTTGTGTAAAGAGGGTGAGATCAGTGCGTCCGCCATCGTTGGGCTCAGTAACGTCATCATCGAGATGTACGCGGTGATAGACTAATATAGGTAATTTCTCTGCCATGATAGTTTGCGGTTAAACCACTCTCGTTGAAAATTCTTATTTATTAATAGATGAAAGCAAGATAGATAAGCTATAAAAATTCCTAAAGTTTGATCTATCTTATACTTCATATCGTTTTAAGTTCGTGTTTTCTCATTATCGTTCGGTGGGCCCAAAATCGTAAGCATAATATCGTCAACGTCGGTGCTGTTAATTATATCACCTGTGCCGTTATTGCTGTATTTTTATTTCTCCTTAAGCCGCCTTCGAATTACAGCGGGATCTCATTTCTCCTCGGCGCGATTAATGGCGTTTGCTATATTAACGTTTTCTTTATTACCATTTTTATTCTCCCCTGGAAGGGGGCAGCCTTAACCTCCGCTGTCGCCAGGCTGGCGATGATCCTCCCTTTATTAGCAGGTATTGTTTTTTGGGGAGAAAGACCGACTTCAGTCCAATTCGTAGGCATCGGCCTTGCCTGTCTCTCTTTGATTTTGATTGGACAACGCGAAGTGGGAATCGCGGGAACAAAAGTTCCTCCGATCATCGCTGTCATCATGACCGTTGCTTTTTTAATTGAAGGCAGTGCTATGACCTCACAGGAAGCTTTTAAATACCTCGGGAGTCCCGATGAAATTACGCTCTATATCCTTACCGCTTTTATTATCGCCGGTACTATTTCAATCATCATTTTGATATCGCGTCATCAGCGCCCATCGATTCCTGAGATGATGATTGGCGGGGTCCTCGGAATTGTGAACAATGTTCAACTGGTCTTTCTATTAAAAGCCCTTGAATCTTTACCCGGGTTTATTATTTTCCCCGCGGCCAGTGCCGGTTCTTTGTTAATTACAACCTGTCTCGCGGGACTCTTCCTTAAGGAGAGATTGGTTTCACTTACTTATACGATTATCGTAATCTCAATTATATCACTGGTTCTATTAAATTTATGACCGTTTCTATCTGTTTCATCTTAAAGCAATAAATATTTTCCAAGGCACAAATTGATCTATCTTTATCTGAATATTATTTTCAGTTCCTCTTTTATTCTCATCTTTCGCTGGGTCCAGGATCGCGATGAAGATTTAACAACGGTTGGAGCAATAAGTTATATCGCGAGCGCAGTACTGGCCGCGCTACTATTCCTCTTTTCCGAAAACCAGACCTTGAGTATCAACGCCACCCTTTTGGGGGCCGTAAATGGCATTGCTTACTTTCTGGGATATTTACTACTGATTCCCGTTTTATTTTGGAAAGGCGCGGCATTAACTGCCGTTGCCTCTCGGTTGGCCATGCTCATGCCCATTGTATTCGGTATTATTTTCTGGGGAGAACGGCCGTCTTTATGGCAAACGATAGGAATCGGTTTTGGCACTTTTTCTTTGCTTCTTATCGGACAGAATAAAACGCGTATCGGTGAATCCAATATTCCCGCTCGTATAATTGTTCTCATGCTTTTGTTTTTTTTAGTTGCCGGGTCAGCGAGAACATCCCAGGAGGCCTTCAAATATTATGGTAACCCTGAGGAAATTGCATTCTTCGTTTTAGCTGCTTTCTCCATCGCCAGCCTCGCGTCACTGGCGATAATTCATTTCCGCAATCTCCGCCCCACATTATCAGAAATAATTATCGCGACGGTGGTAGGATTTGCGAATTGCTTGCAAACAGTCTTTTTGCTCAAAGCGCTTGAACAGTTTCCCGGTTTCATTGTCTTTCCGATCATCAGCGCCGGCGGACTACTCTTTACAACATCGGTCGCTGTTTTTCTCTTTAAAGAACCCCTCTCGAAACGCAGCGCATTCGGTATAGCGATCGCAATTTTAGCTATGGCCCTTCTGAATATAAATCACTAACTCCCGGGCAGATTCATCCTACATTAAGGTTATTCATTAATCGCCGATTGATTTTCTTTAAAATCAGAAAATGAAAATCGAGTGCCCCATACGGTGTATTGGTCATCAGCTACGGGTAGTCGCCAGAGTGCTGAAATTAGAATACTCAGCAAGTAGGTGGTAATAACCGTTACGAATAGACCCAAAGTTGAATAATATATCCAATGCACATCCACAATATTTTGAATCCAATATTGAAAAGGCATCGCAATGAGCAGCGTGGAAACGACCCAACCCTGGAAATTTGCTCGACGACTGAAAATACCAAGAAAAAATAAGCCAGTTGCGGGAGCCCCGAAATAACCGCCTATCATGTTGATGGCTTTTAACACCCCTTCAATTCTGGAAACATAACAGGCTACGACAATGGCGAAAAAGCCGAAGCCTATAGTTATGATACGCGCTAGTTTTAAGTCCTGTTGATCTGTCCTCGGTTTGCGACTGAGCGGTCTGACAAAGTCATTGACAATCACCGTAGCCGATGAATTGACCGCGGAATCCATACTCGACATGGCCGCCGCAAAAATAGCAGTGATAAGAAGCCCGGAAACACCATTGGGCAGGGCATGAATAATATAATAGGGAAGAAAACGATCGCCAACCAGGCCCTCAACCAGTCGCTCAGGAAAAACATGAAAATAGGCAAACATGCCGATCCCGATAAACAGGAGCAGGGTCAACATAATCATTTCAAATACACCATTGGCAATTAGAGCTTTTGCTACTCCACCATATGTTTTGACCGCTAGCAGGCGTTGCACCGACACCTGGCCGATTCCCCAAGCTTGGATCGAGATGAAAAACCAGGCAATTGTCACGGCAATAGCATTCATTCTGCTAAAATCCAATTTCCATTCAAAGACGCGCAGGTGATCGGTATCTCCGGCAATTTCAATAATCTGACTGAATCCACCCGGGACTCCATTTAAAAGACTGACGAATACCCAGATTGCACCGCCGACAAGGATAAGAAACTGAATTACATCGGTCCAAATAACCGCAGGTAGTCCACCCAATACCGTGTAACCGGTGGTCAGTACTCCCATCAGTATGATGGCCAGCCATATGTTGATCCCGGTAACTACGCTCAGGGCCAGGGCGGGAGCATACAAAATCGTGCCCATCCATCCCAGGGTTTGTAACAAAAACAAAGCGGATGCAATATAGCGGGCCTCTTTACCAAATCGTTTCAAGATGTAATCATAAGTCGTGGTAATCCTTAATTTTCGGTAGAGGGGAAAGAAAAAGAAAATAACGATCGGGGCCGTTATAAGTGCCATCGGAGCGGCAAAAATATAGGAGATATTCTCAGCATAGGAAGTTCCTGGAACTCCCATGTAGGAAACGGCGCTGGTGAGCGAGGCCAGCATGCTCATCGCGACAAATAACCACGGCATGTTCCGGCCCGCTAAAAAGTAATCTTCGGTGCTTCGCTGCTTTTTTGCCAGTAACAAACCGATGCTGAATAACACGCCGAAGTATACGAAAAGTATACAATAGTTTAATCCACTGAATCCGGCTAAACCATCCATTGTAAAATTAATTTTTATTTGATGAAAGCCTACCTACCCTTAGTTGCTGTCTTCTGATGAATTTCAGGGGTATCATAAGTTCTTGAAATCTTACCCGTTATTCGCAATTCATCATTACTAGGAAGGCATATGGATATACCAATAAAGGCAAATTAAAATACCGAGCTTATCTCTAAATACGTTAATCATTATAACTTTATTGAAGATTAGTCTTATCGAATGGAATCCACTTTTTCAGAGGCCTTAAGCCAGACTAATTTCACACTCATTGATTGGATAATTGTTGGCGTCTATCTTTCCATCTCCCTTGTCATCGGCCTTCTCGTTAAACGCTTTGCCACGAACATGACCAGTTACATCGGCGCCGGTAGAGCGCTCGGCACCCGGCTCGGTATCGCAACTCTGGCGGGAACAGAAACCGGGTTGGTTACGGTTATGTACAGTTCTCAGAAAGGTTTCACCGGAGGGTTTGCCGCTTTTCACATCGCAGTCATGGCAGCATTAGGAACTTTCATCGTCGGTGCTACCGGCCTTATCGTCTATCGGCTTCGTAAATTGAAGGTGCTGACAATCCCGGAATACTATGAACAGCGCTTCGGCCGCAAGACACGGATCCTGGGTGCGGTTATGTTGGCGTTGGGCGGTATATTAAACATGGGTTTGTTTTTAAAAGTGGGATCGATGTTTGTTGTCGGTATTACCGGGATGTCTGCAACCGGTTGGGCTCTTCCAACGGTAATGACTGTATTACTCATCCTGGTGTTGGCCTATACTGTTCTCGGTGGCATGATATCCGTCGTCGTAACCGACTATATCCAGTTTATTGTTTTATCATTAGGATTACTCTTTGCCACCGGGTTAATCATCTATCACCTCGGCTGGCAGAATATTTTTGATACCGTTGCCATACAAATGGGGGAAAAGGGATTTAATCCTGTCCTCGCTGAAGGGACCTTTGGAATAGATTATATTATCTGGATGGGTTTTCTTGGTTTAATCGCCTGCGCAGTATGGCCAGCCGCGGTCGCTCGGGCCCTGGCAATGGAAAGTCCGGAAGCGGTAAAAGTACAGTACATGTGGTCATCAGTTGCCTATTTGATCCGTTTTCTCATTCCTTACTTTTGGGGCATTGCGGCATTCGTTTTTATCTTTACCAAGGCCCCGGAATTGAAATTACTCTTTTTCCCTGAGGTAGGTGGAGGAGAACCGATCGATAATTTATATGCGATGCCTATATTCCTCGGACGCATTTTACCGGTAGGAATAATCGGGATAATCACTGCCGCCATGATTGCCGCCTTCATGTCGACTCACGATAGCTATTTACTCTGTTGGAGCTCGGTCATTACCCAGGATATTATCGTGCCATTAAGTCGTCGCGATTTGAGCAATGCGGTGCGTATACGATTAACGCGTATTCTTATTGTTCTTATCGGAGCTTATATTCTCTATTGGGGCCTGGTCTACAAAGGTAAAGATGATATCTGGGATTATCTCGTGGTTACCGGTGCAGTTTATTTTACCGGAGCATTTGCGCTACTTATCGGCGGGCTCTATTGGAAACGCGCGAGTTCAACGGGTGCTGTTCTCGCACTCCTCTGTGGTTTTTTTGCTATTTTTGGACTGGAACCCGTGAGAAATGCGGTCGGCTTCGACGGATTAACCGGAGCTCAAGTGGGTCTCTTTACGATCGCCATGGCCTTCACAACTATGATTGTTGGCTCCCTCTTATTTCCCGATAAAGGCACCTTAACTAAGACAAATAATACTATAGATTAAAATAATGGAATTCTGGATCTTAATTTGGAAAATCGTATTTATCTTCGCAGTTGTTATTTTCACCTGCATGGCTCTGTGGGTGTCCATCGGCGGTTATTTCGATTTAAAAAAATTATTCAGGAAACTTAAGGATATTGATAATGAAGAGGAGTAAATCTTCGTCTGCTTACTACATTAAACGGCCACGACGGAGCGTGGCCCTCCAAAGAAAGAATAAAAAAGGGAGGGCCACGCTCCGTCGTGGCCGCTGAGAAGCACGAATTATAATTTAATAGTTACAATAAGGTGGTACGCGCTGCCTTAAGGCCGTAGCCCCGCGACTGCGGGACGAAGGTTGTTCCCTAGCGCTTTTAAATATAACTTAATTGAAGAAGCGTACTAGGGATCAGCCCGCTCCACCTTAACACTTAAAACCTAACACTGATCGATAGATCACTCATGAATATTGTAGACACACACGCGCATATATATTCTGAAGATACGGTAAAGTATCCCCAGATTGCTAAGCCCTATTTACCACCATCCGGTCGTGGGACGATAGATGACCTATTAAATGAAAAGCAGGCCAATGACATTGATCGTATTGTCGTGGTCCAAACCTATTCAACCTATAAACATGACATCAGGCTTGTTCTCGACACGGTGCGTGATCACCAGAACTGGATGACCGGTGTCCTGAATGTTGATCCCTTTGATCCTAGTTCGATAGATATCCTGGAAAATGCGCCGTCAAATGGTGTCCGTGGTAATCGTGTATCCATAGGCTGGCATACTGATGGTACGGTGATTGAAGAACATAAACAGATATGGAAAGCCGCGCAAAAAGGAGGGATGATTATTTGCGCCCTGCTCGATCCTCCGAATTGCCAATCCTTAGCCAAAATGCTTTCCGCTTTTCCCGATGTTCCCGTGGTGCTCGACCATTGTGCCAATCTGAAAGCGGCGGATACACAGCAATCTGAAAACTTGAAAACCGTTTTGGATTTAGCACAGTATAAAAACCTTTACGCCAAGTTATCTTTTCTCGTCACCGGTTCGGATGAAGCATTTCCCTGCCGCGATTCGCACCCGGTAATAAAGAGTGTTATTGACGCTTACACTCCCGAAAGGTGCACCTGGGGAAGTGACTTCCCAACTTCACTCTGGAGCCCAAAAGTTACCTATCAACAACATCTCGAAATCTATACCGATCATTTGGGACTATCCTCTTTAGAGAAAGAGGCTATCCTGGGAGAAACGGCTATGCGATTATGGTTTACATAAAAAGTAATACTTACCAGAACTGAGACGTGAATTTGGGAGTCGCACTCTTAGGTACGGGCCGAATAGGTGGTAATTACATTGATATCATTGAGCAGACTTGTGGATCCGATATTAAAGTTATAGCGGAACCGCGCAGCGAATTTTCCACACCGATAGCAGAGAAGTATCCCCATATTGAGATTGTTCAAGATTACAAAGAAACGCTCAATCGCGATGACATTCAAGTAGTTGTCGCTACCCTTCCCCACTGGCTGCACAAACAGGCTGCCATCGATGCCGCGAATGCAGGTAAACATATTTACCTGGAAAAACCGATGGCTATTTCTCTCACCGAGTGTGATGAGATGCTGGCGGCAGCAAAATCAAATGACGTGAAATTAATGACCGCTCACACTCAACGCTATATGCCAGTAGTAAAAAAGATGAAAGAACTGGTTGAATCCAAACAACTGGGAGATCTCCTCATGGTCTATGATATTTGGCATAAACCCTATCAACCAAAAGGCAGGCCAAAGTGGATGTTGGATCGCGAATTGGGAGGAGGAATGGGGCTGATGGACGGCACGCACATGATAGATCGGCTCCTGTGGATTATTGGTGATGACATTACAACGGTCAGCGCTCAACTCGGAGCTTTTACCCATCCGGAATTGCCCTGTGATGATACCTCCATGGCTTTCTTCCGTTGGAAAAGCGATGTCGTCGCCACCATCTGTCGTATTGCCTGGGATACGGGAATCACCGATTACGGGGCAGATTTATTTTTCACGAAGGGACAGGCAAAATTCCGTATAGCTTACGGGAATGAAGAGGGGCAGAAAACTGGTTTTTGGATCGGTAGGGATGGAAAATGGAAGGAGGAGCCGGTTACCGATCGCAATAGTATGCTCGATGAGTTTTCTGAATTCATTGCATCAATTATTAATGGTGATGATGACACGCCTATTCCACAATTGCATGGACGGCGAGTCATGGAAATTCATGAAGCCTGCGAAACATCAGCACTTTCGGGACGAGAAGTAGTGATAGCCAATTAAGAATTAAGAAATAGGAATTAAGAAATAATAAAAAATTATGGATAAGAAAAAAGTGTTAGTAACGGGGGCGAGCGGACTGCTTGGTGGTCTGGTCTTAAAGAATCTGAACGATACATACGAATTCAGCGGTTTGAACAGGC
Organism: Opitutales bacterium; assembly: GCA_963692525.1. GTDB lineage: Bacteria > Verrucomicrobiota > Verrucomicrobiia > Opitutales > PNEW01 > PNEW01. Next base: position 1,832,307 of record OY829953.1, on the reverse strand, counting down.
GTCCGCTAGAGGGCATTCCCAATCTGTGTGCTGATATCTGTGATGCAAATGCGATTAAACCTGCTTTCAATGGCATTCATAGTGTCCTGCATCTCGCGGCGGCAACCTATGGTCTGACCGACGATTGGGATGCCACAATGGCGATAACCGTTCGAGGCACTCTTAATGTCTTCGAGGCGGCGCGTGAGGCCGGGGTAAAACGCATCGTCCACATGAGCAGCGGCTGCACGCAATTGGGTTATGAATGGGTTGATAACAATCCCTATGGGACACTTGCCAACGGGCCGGATGATAAGATTCCTGAAACCTGGGAAATGGTGGACCGGACCTGGCCGGTCCGACCTGATTCACCCTATGCGATTGGCAAGATCTTTGGTGAAAACCTGGGGCAATATTACGCGGATAAGTACGGAATCTCTACACTCGTCATACGTCTCGGCGCGGTGAATGATAATGACAGACCTCAATTGCGCCGACAATATCCCGGCTATCTTTCACAATCGGATTGTCTTCAGGTAATTGATAAGTGTCTCAGCGCACCGGATGATATGATGTTTGATATCTTCGACGCTATTTCCGAGAACAAGTACCGCTGGCGATCAACTGACCACACTAAAGAAGTACTGGGTTGGAAGCCCACCGGTTGCGCAGAAAATTATCCCTGGGAAGAATAACATAACTCATAGCTGTCACTCGTTGCTTTATCCTACTGATTGACACTGGCTGCGTCCCTATTCTCCAAAAGCCATGCAAGGTTAAATCGAGCTACGGCTGTATTTGTACGAGCATTTTCGGGCCCACGTTCGAAGGCAACGAAGATCAGACCATCCACACCGACAGCCATACAGGAGTAAGCAGCTGGTCCTTCGTTGATAACTTTAGCAATGGGCCAGGTTTTACCTTCATCCATACTCGCCCATACGGTTAAATGATGCCTTTCACCGGTCGCCTTTTCTCGCCCCATCTCCGTGCCAGGATTGGAGAAAAAAAGAATATCGCCGTGCTCGCTATCAGTGAGACGAGCCATCCCCCCGTGACAGGTAGCATGGATAAACTCATCGACCTCACCAAATTCAGTGAATGTTTCTCCTCCGTCCTTACTGATGGAATAGCAGCGGACGCCTGCGCTTCTCCCGTTAAGTAAATTAACGGCGTCTGGGTTGTTCTTATTGCGGTAGACGCGCCCTGCTTCGTTGCGATTATTGAGATATAAGCTACCGTCAGATAATTCCACGGCGCACGCTTCACCAATAGCTAACTGGGTCAAACCTCCACCCACCCAGGTTTTCCCGTGATCATCACTGTAGATTAATGTGTTACGGCTGTACTGGAATTCAAAAATATTTTTTATAAACGTCCGCCCCGGAAGAATCAATCGACCCTTGTGCTTACCAAACTGTAGTTGAATTCCGCTCGCATAGTTGGGGGCCCCAATGTGTGTAAATTTTTTCTTCTGCAACATTGGGGTTATGTTTTGCCCCTTCTCCCAACTGATTCCGTCATCATTACTTTCATATTGCCAGATCGCTCTCGCTTCTTCGGGAGGATTCTCAACCGCCCATTCTTCATTCATGCGCTTTCCATCCGGTCGAAGCAGTTCTGAGTTCTCGGGGATGAATAATATTACCTTTCCCGTCTCTCTATCGGACACAATCCCCTGTGGGAGCGCATCTAACTTTTTCTTCATCCAGGTTTCGCCATTGTCCGTACTTCTTAATAGCACGCCGTACTGAACATTGCCTGCATCGTGGCGGTCGCCCACGCGGGCGTTGCTGCAGACGAGAATCGTTCCCTTAGCTGTAACCGTAATTAAGGGAAGGCCATAGGCGGCTACCTCTCCTTCAGCTTGTATCAGATCCACGACTTCAAAAAAGGGACCATTCATTTTCTTTTCATCATTGGCTACAGTATTTCTATTCACAATGATTAATAAGAGGAATATAAATAGAATGGTGATTGGTTTATTCATTGTAATTTAATGAATCATTTCGAAGACACAGTTGACTAACAACTATAATAATATTACTTTTTTCAGTAATATATATTTTATTAATTGATATGCAAACCACCACCATCAAAATACCAAAAGAAAAAATTGATCAGTTTAAAAAAGACGGATATTTCATCCTCGAATCCGTTATCCCGGATGAGCACGTCAAGTTATTGAGAGAAGTGTGTCAATCAGCAATTGATGAAACAGACGCGGAAATGGACCGACAGGGTACCGATGTGATGGGGATCAATCATCGCGGTAAGCGGTATTTTATGAAAGCCGAGCCCAATCATCCCCGCATACGTGAGTTTATTTTCAGCGACCTGATGGCCAGTATCACCAGCGCAGTTTTCGGCGATGAAATTTACTACAAGAGCGATCAATACGTAGTAAAATTCGATAAAACGGGCACGAAGTTCAGCTGGCACCAGGATTCCGGTTATGCCCAGGCCCGACTCGGCGATCATCCTGAAGTACTATCCTGCTGGTGCACTCTCGATGAAGTCAACGAGGATAATGGCACGGTCTACCTATTGCCCATGAGCCGCTACGGAGAAAAAAAATTGGCAGAGCACATCGTTGAAGAGGGCAGTAATGACAGGATTGGTTACTTCGGCGATGATCCGGGTGAACCGGTGATCGCACCCGCCGGCAGCATCGCGGTATTTTCAAGCCTCACCTTTCATCGCAGCGGCGCCAATCCAACCGGAAAAAAACGTCGGGTTTACCTCGCCCAATATACTGCCTCACCCATGCCCGGTGGACAGGCGATTGATGCCAATGAACGGTTTATAAAGGACGGGCAGGTTCAACCCAATCTTTATTAACTCGGGTTGATGACGGATTCATTGCGACCCTGCTAAAAATACCTTTATTTTTTTAGAGCTTCGCGATCTTCTTTGATCCATTGCTCCCATTTCTCGTTGTCCGGTTGGCGAAAGCCCCAATTAGATCTTGGAAAAACCAGTTCATCAATTCCAAATAGCCGCAGCAGTCGCCTATCGTTCTTTTCGCGCGCCATTGCGATAATCTTTGCTACATTGGGTCCCGAATGATTGTCCCGGTGACGCAACCAACTGAGATTATAATAGATACTGAAAAAATAGCGTAACTTGCCAGAAGTATTGGGTGTTCCCGAGTGCAACACCCCACAGTGCGTATATACGACGTCACCTGCACTTGGGTAATAGACCTTCTCATCGGGACGTTTCTTTTGGTGATCATCTTCTTCAATACTGAGAGGTGCGCGATGGGATCCTGGTATCACACGGAATGGGCCGTTATCATCGGTCAAATCCTGTAAATAGCAGATCGCATTACAGGCCTTGGGCCAGATATAATCATTACCGAGCGGAAAAGATGACCACTGATCGCGGTGCCAACCACTGATTTTGCCATTGGCCTCTTCCTTGGATAAGGAGGGGAAGGCCATGAAAGTAAGATTATCGAGTTGAACGAACGGCCCCATGACCATTTCCGCAAAATCCAGAATCTTTTCATTGGCAACTGCCGGCAGCATTGCATGGGGTTCATATTCGACCACACTACTGAGCCATCTCTGTTCCTGCTCAGCTCCGGGTGATGTCTGACGTTTGATCAGACTTGGATACAGAGAAATCCATTCATCAATTTGCGCTCGATCAAAGACTTTCGGAAGTATCGTAAATCCGTTTTCTTTGAATTCTACATAGTGTTCCTCAAGCGTTTTCATCTATAATTTTTCTAAATATTGATAATGATTTTACCTCGCGTTCGCCCCGTCTGATTTCGCTCAAATGCTTCGCGATATTCATTTAAGGAATACGAACTATCAATGATCGTCCGCAGCTTTCCTTCTCTTACTAAATTTGACAAGAAATTTAAATCTTTCCCATTGGTTTTCAGCATCACCGGTTTTACCCGACGTTTTGTATACAATGGCATCAGGTAAGACTTTATGATAAATGAAATACTGGGGAGTGCGGGAACGTAAACCGCGTCAGCTTGCATCACCGCGGAGAACGCTTTATAGGGTGATTTTACGACGCAGTCCAAGACTACATCATATTTTAAGTCGGTAGCAAAATCTGTTTGTTTATTATAATCGATCACCGTGTCGGCACCCAGATCGCGGACCATCTCCACATTGCCGGTGCTGCAAACTGCCGTGACATTTGTGTCCATCGCCTTGGCAATCTGTACCGCGTAATGCCCTACCCCGCCGGATCCCCCTACGATGAGAACGCGCTCACCTGCATTCAAGCCAGCGCAGTTACGTAATCCTTGAAGCGCAGTCAATCCGGCAAGCGGTATCCCCGCAGCTTCACCAGCGCTTAAGCCTTCAGGTATAAGGTCAGCAAGATATTCCTCCACCACTGCATACTCAGCAGCCGTGCCAAATTGTTTAATGTCCTGACAGGCGTATATTCTATCACCTATCTTGAACTGTGTGATCGCAGCCCCAACTGCAATCACTTCACCGGCCAGGTCAAAGCCTGGTATCGCGGGAAACTTCACGGGCATAATAGCACGAAAGCTCCCGCTGAGAAGTTTCCAATCGATAGGATTAATCGCCGATGTCTCTACTTTAACGAGAATTTGAGAGGCGGTTGGTTCGGGTCTGTCTATCTCCACCTCTTCAAGTTGAGAGAGATCACCGTACTGCTTGTAATGAATCGCTTTCATCACAATTTATTGTCTCTTAACGAAGCCCGCTTTTTAAATATGTTGATAGTTCTTTTTGTCCCAAACCCTCGATACCCAGCTCCTTCACACCGCGACCATTCTTCCAGGCGTCAAACCCCATAACGATGGATCCAATATTTACCACCGCCTGCATCGTCGGTGTTTCAACCTTAAATTGTGACCCAACCGTTGACCAGGCAGCCAGTCCGTAAGGAACATCCTCCGTTAACCATCTGCTCTCCAGCGATCCAGGGGCTTTCAACCGGGTAAGCATCCAGCTGCCATTGATCGTCGACCATAAGTCACCCTTTGGACCAAAACCTGCCGCGTGAAAGGCTTCATCGACCGGACTCAGTTCATACCCTAATGCCTGACCGATTTTCAAACGCTCCCTATCTACTTCCATGATTACCTTCGCTACGGAAACGGATACACCCTCTTCATAAAAGTAAAATTCACCGCGTGAGTACTCGACGCGCCCGGCATTCATTAAAACACCTGCGGGGTGAACAACCGGGTTCATCGCTGCTAATCCGCAAGCCATGACATCCGGATAGCATTGAATACCGGGAAAGAAAGGATCCAACATGGCTTTGACTCGGTCCGTTTCAGTAGAAGGCAATACACCCAATCCCAGGCTCGCTACGATCCCCCAAATTGTAGCCGTGTCGGGCGCTGTTTTTCGGCAGACATAAGGCGCGGTGTCGACCTCCGCTAGTGTAACTAAACCTTCCTTACCGGCCTCTCGCAGCATTTGCGCCCATTCAAGAGTACCGAGTGTGCCGGGCATGATGACCAGGGTCTGTCCCGATTTTAAATGAGGGATACAGACTTCAGCAAACGGTTTGTGAGCATAGGCGGGTACAATAAGAAGAATAAGGTTAGCACCAGCCAGTGCTTCTTCAATATCTGAAGTGAAGTGATGCAACTTTGCCTTTCCTTCACCGGCGACGCCGAGTAAATGAATCGCACCTTCATCTTTGATCGGGGCCAGTGTCTCTTTAAATGAGGGAATTTCATAGAGTGTTATTTTATGACCTTGCAAAGTTAAGCGGGCAGCAACGGAGAAAGCTGTGTTCCCACCTCCTAGTATGGTTATAGAGTTTTCAGCCATCAGTTAGTTTCTCTTTTCATTATATAAATTTTGAGTAATCAAATTAATCTGGATACGCTTCACCTCGATTGTCAATTATTAGCGTGGTAACATAAAAATTGTGGCAAAAAATTTTACTCATTACCAGTCCTGCACGGAACCATCTTCACGTCTGAGATGGGGTGGTTCATAAGGCTCGTAGGGATGGGCAACAGCTGCCTCTTCATTGAGATCGATACCCAGGCCGGGAGAATGACCACTGACCAGGTACCCATCCTCTATTTTCCAGTCGTAATGGATGATATCATTGAGCACTTCATCAGGAGGATTATGCTCCTGTACAGCGCAATTGGGCACAGATAGATTCAAATGGAGCATGGCTGCGGTACTCACCGGACTTGCCGTAAAGTGTGTCGCAAGCTCCTGATAATGCACTTCTCCCATTACAGCGATTTTCTTTCCCTCGGTAATGCCACCGCTATGACAGATATCGACGCGCAAATAATCGATCAATTCCTGTTCGATAAGTTCCCGGAATGCCCATTTCGTTGTCAATTGTTCCCCCGTTCCGATAGGAACGTTGGTATGCGCGCGCAGGTTCGCATAGGATTGCGGGTTTTCAGCTCGAATCGGATCTTCAACATAAAAAGGCCGGAACTCTTCGAGAGCGTTACATAATTCAATCGCTCGGGCTGGTGTGAGACGGGTATGTACTTCAAATATTATTTCAACCTCATCCCCGACTCTGTTTCTCAGTGCCTCAAAATGATTAATGCCGTTATTAATTGCTTTCTTCGCATTAAAATTCCCTTCCGTCACGATGGGGGAGATACGGATTACACGCCACCCTTCTTCGAGCAACTGCTGTCCGCCATCCGCCAATTCTTCAGGTGTGTCCCCGTCAAAATGCGTGTAAACCAAGACTCTATCCCTGGCAGCACCGCCCAGCAATCGATAGACAGGTACCCCGAGGGCTTTCCCATTCAGATCCCAGAGGGCGATATCGATCCCCGCGAGGGCAGATTGTAAAACAGGTCCGCCGCGCCAGAACGTTCCCCGGAAAATGTCCTGCCAGATGAATTCTATCCGTGTAGGATCCTGACCGATTATCAGCGGTTTGATATGATTGAGCGCCTCAACAACAGCCATATTCCTGGGTCTGAGAGAGGCTTCACCAATACCATAGTGACCACTGTCGGTTATAATCTTTACATAGACATAATGTAGAACAGGAAAAATCTTCAGATCGATTATCTTCATCGATTTTGCCTGAGATTGAGCCTTCTAATTACGCAGTGCAAAAGCCTGGGGGCATCGTTTATTTGTTTTGTACATAAGATCGAGGTGACAAATCATCACCCTGGGGTCGGGGATTGTCTACCCAATGATTATAAGGGTCTTTCCCTCGACAAATGATCGCATCAGCTACCCAGTTACTATCTGTAGATTTCACTTCAGGTGGACAATAGCGAATAGTAAGTCCACACCGTCTACGATTTGAAGCGTTTGCCGTTGAACCATGCACCATCATGTCCGCATGAAATGAAAATTCACCCGCTTTTAAATTAACGAATACCGGCTTACCATATTGAGTAGTTTCTGGTATCTCCTGATGCAAGACTGCTGACTTATCGGCTTTTTTCCATTCGAGATGCCCCAGTTTATGCGTGCCGGGTATAAATTGCATCGCCGCGTTATCTTCATCTGCATCGTCAATCGCAATCCAAACGGTAACTGTGCGCGCCGGGCTTATAGGCCAATAGGATGCATCCTGATGCCAGGGGACAATTTTTTCATCAAGTGCACTTTTACAAAAATAGTGAGAGGCCCAGGCAATAATATTGGGACCGATCAGATCTTCCACGTAATCGAGAATCCTGGAGTCCTTTGCAATATCCCAGATACCTTCACAACGTGCCTGGTAACAATTTATCGCATAGGCATCACGACCATCATTCAGCTCACTTAAAAGCTGAATCAAATGATCAAAGTAGTTTCGATTTTTTATGTTCTCCTCGTCAGAGAAAATACGAAAAGGTTTAAGATAACCATTCTCATTATAGAAGTTTATCTGTTCGACCGTAAGACGCTTAGGGTTGTCATTAATCACCGGCTTAAAGGACAGATCGCGTTTTTCTATAACTGATTGATTTTGCATGGTTGAAGTTATAAAATCTGCTCGTTTCGTCAAACCACAATATGGCTATTATCAAAAAAATGCATTATCTCTAAGCACTTATCACAAAAGTAATTTATTGAATTTGACCCTATAATATTAAACCTTATTTTACCCAACATGAGTACAGATACCGAATCCAAAGCAGAGCAGGTAAAGATTTCTGACGAAGATCGCTTTCATTTCGATACCCAGGGTTTTTTAATCCTTCGCGGTGTATTAAATGCAGAGGAGGTAAACGCACTGCTTGAAAAATTTAATGAAACCAATGCCAGGGGCACAGATACTACCTATTTAGAAAAGAAAACGATGCATCCCAATGACGTTGGAAAATCTTCGGTCATTCATATTGATGATCATTATGTGCGACTAAACAGCCTCAATGAGCTGGATCCGCTCTTTGGGACCTTGGTCAATCACCCGCGCATTCTACCCTACTTGCAGGAATTTATGAAAGAACCGAAGTACCGTGGTTCCTGGGGTATCTCTAACTCACAAGGTCCGCACTTCAGTAGTTGGCACGCAGGGCACGAACCAAGTGATTTTAGTTTCAATGACGGCATAATTCGCAGTCTCTCCGTCAATACCGGCTGGTTCCTTTCCAAAAATGGTCCGGACGATGGGTGCCTCCTTCTCGTTCCCGGTTCACATAAAGCCAATTTAAAATTAAATTTTAAATCGTATCCGGGCATCGAATTGCCCGGTTCGGTGCGTGCGGTGGGTGAAGCCGGTGACGTTGTTTTATTCAGCGAGTGTGTGCTTCATATGGGCGATAAAAAAAATTCCCCCGGTCCGAGAACCAATCTCTATTTTGTATATTCAGAGGCCAGTAGGAAGGACTAACTGGGTGGATAACTGAAGATGTAATAATACGTGTCATTGCGTATTAAATCTTAACCTCTGCCATGATTCCAAACTGATTGTTATCGCAGTCTCTGAAAAATGCCATCCACAATTCGTGATCTTCCATCTTCGCAATGAGATGGGGTTCATCGTCAAAATGAACCTCGCGCTTCTTCAAAATCTCATAGGCCTCTTGAATGTCATTTACGGTGTAATAAATTAGTGACGTTTTACGGTTAGTCTCACCCTTCTCTGGCAGTCCGAGGAGTAATCTTACGCCACCGCAGTCAAAAAATGTAAATTGATTGGGTACCGTAAAGATGTGTTTCATCCCCAATTTATCCTGATAAAATTCAACGGCCCGTTCGAGATCGCCAACCGGTATCGCTATCTGCCCTATTTGTGAAAGTGCAAAGTTATTCATAGGATTTATTATTAAGGTTTATCACTGTAAGCGCTATTCGATAGAGTAAGGTATAACAACGCTTTAATTATATTCAAGAAACGATTGGCCAATTAGATTGCATTGACCGTTAAAAAGATGATATTTCACCCAACTCAATTCTATTTGAAATAAGAATAGATCGGTAAGAGCTTCCACCATAAACCAAAATATATAATGCAATTAAAAGATAAGGTTGCCATCATTACGGGAGGAGGGTTGGGCATCGGTCGCGCGATCGTAAAAAGATTTGCCCGGGAGGGCGCCAAGGTTGTAATTGCTGAAATCAATTCAGAAAGTGGTAAGCGCACCTGTGATGAAGTTGAAGCTGCTGGTGGGACCGCCCTTTTAATTCCAACTGATGTATCGCAGCGGAAGGCGGTAGAGGATTTAATAGACGAGACGGTTAAGCAATTCAATACGATCGATATTCTTGTCAACAATGCCGGAATAAAAGGCGCGGACGGACCTTTCCTTGAAGTAACACAGGAGAGATGGGACAATGTCATCGCCACAAATCAAACCGGTGTATTCATGTGTTCTCAGCTTGCCGCGCGGGTGATGGCTAAAGCGGGCAAGGGCAACATCATTCATATGGCATCGGTCAACAGTTTCATCCCGCAAACCCTCAGCACCGCTTATAGCGCGGCCAAGGGGGCTTTAATCACCCTCACCAGAAGTATGGCTACTGATCTGGCTCACTACCAGATTCGTGTGAATGCTATCGCCCCCGGCCCAATCGATGTCGACCTCCCTGATGATGCTCCACCTGGTGAAATAGCAATGAGTCTATCGAACCGTGTTGGTTTACCCGATGAGATCGCCGCCGCCGCCGCCTATCTCGCTTCGGATGAAGCGAGTTATGTCAACGGTCACACCCTCGTCGTCGACGGAGGGACTCTTGGCAATGCTTACACACTCTATGGGGAAAAGCGACCGAAGGCTAAATAACAGGAACCGGGGATCATAAAATTGGACCACCCCCTCGTCCAACAATTTTTCACTTATAGCTTAGAGCTTATTCCTTTATCTGCTCTCAGTCATCATTCTGCTCATTAATAGAATTATAACGGAGAAAAGTACCCGAGTCTTTATAAGAGCTATGAGTCGCCCATGACGGACGCCACCATAAATAAACGAGAGAGCCGGTTAATTTATCGACATCGAAAGTTATCAAATTGAATCTTAAATCTTCCCACTCCCCTTCATTATAGGCATCGAGCACTGAATGCGGGATCGCTACCTCAACAGCGTAACCCTTCTCAGTTTTTACCCCCGTAAAATATACGCCTTCGCGTAATCTCCCATGATGATATTCAATAGTCTCCTCAAAAGGTTTAGGATCAACACGAAGCATAAGAAAATTATTCCTTTTATCCGTATTTGAGGTGATTTTTACCTCGCGTTCAGCTTTTGGTCTCGCGTCAATTATTATACCCAAATGGTCCTGTAATCTTGTCGTATTATTCTTGCCCGGTTTACTGATCAAACTGATCAATGAATCGTCACGGACATCGAATGCCATGTAGAGAAAATCCTTATCTTGGGAAAAGCCAAATTTTAGTGAAGCATCTTCCGGACCTGTCCAGGCGACACGATCTTCGTAAAATTGGCTGGGATTAATCATCTTAAAAGGCAGTTCATCCCACTCCTTTAAGTCGCCGTCTACGGACACAGCTTTTTTTGCTTCCGGGATAGTCGGAAAAATGTCGATTGCAGCCATTACTGTTTCCTCACAAATAAGCTCTCCTGGAAATCCTTCCGGGCTAAAAATAATATTTATGTTCATCGGCATCATGAGGGCATCAAGAATTTCGAATCTTTTTAAAAACTTAATTTTTATTTTTATTTCCTTCTCTGATAAAGGTGCCAGATCGGTATCAATCGTATAGGGATCCGCTTGGAGGATTTCATGCGCCTTAAAATGCCCATTCACTTGCATGGGGATATCTGCTTTGTTTTTTATGCGTAAGGTTGTTTCTACACTTTCATTCTGCTCCAACGCTACCCGGTATATTGGATCAATTTCCACCTCGAAAGATTGCTTCAGTTTCAGGGAGGTTTCCGCCATTGCTTCAGTTCGGACGTCATCGTCGTAAATTCCATCGAGGTCCAGGTTAGCTAGCCGTGGTCCCGTTTCAGTCATCGTAATCCATGCAATTTGATCGAATTGGCCATGACTGGGCCCTCCTAACGGACTCCCACCACCGCTAGTTGCCAGTTGATAATACCGGGAATTGTTGCGTTCATATTGCGTATATTCATGGAGATGACCGGCAAACACGGAGTGATTTCGATATTTAATCAAGGCCTCCACTTTTTCCCAACTGGTGTTAAGGCCACCCTCATCGTAGGCCCAAAGAGGTTGATGAATAAAGATGAATGTCCAACGAACATCTCTATTTTCAGCAAGCGTTTGCGCAATATATTGAATTTGTTCTTCACCTACTGAAGCACGTGAGCCGTCCTCACTATGAAGAATAAGAAAAAGAACATCACGATATAGAAAATGGTAATATCTGAGACCAAAATACTTTTCCCATATCTCACTGGAAAAAGGGCTCCAGGTATCGTGATTACCGGCAACGTAAAAAAACTTCATTTCCAAGGCATCGATTATTTTATTAAAATCTTCCCACTCCCGGTTAATCTGTTCTTCATTATCGTAGTAACCACTGATAAGATCGCCTACACTTATAACAAACTCGGGTTGTAATAGATTTATTTTTCCTATCGCTTCTTTAAAAACCCCGTCCCGCATGCCCCCGGTCCGATCTGAAATTATGGCAAATTGAAAATTGTCGGGGTCATTTAGTAGATTGACATCAGTCCAAGGTTTGGGACCGTCACCCGATTCGAAGACAATAGCTTGTTCACTCATTCCCTCATGACCGGTATGAGCACTGAGATTTAATCCCAGAAAGATTAAACCAAAGGTCGAAACGAATAATCTATATGCTGACACCAACATACGCTTGATTACTAAAAGAGTTATTTACTCTCTTTTTCCAATTTAAGAGCCACGGAATTCATACAGTAGCGCTTACCAGTCGGAGCGGGACCATCATCAAAAACATGGCCCAGATGGGCATCACAGCGGCTGCATAAGACCTCCGTCCTTTCCATGAACAGAATTTTGTCCGATTTGGTACTAACTTTATCCGGAGCCAAGGGATCCCAGAAACTCGGCCAGCCGGTACCTGAATCATATTTCGTTTCCGAATTGAACAATTGATTTCCGCAACATACGCAGTGATAAATACCTTCATCTTTACTCTCGTGATACTCTCCTGTAAAGGCGCGTTCGGTGCCATGCTTACGTGTTACTTTATATTGCTCAGGAGTGAGTTGTTTTTTCCACTCCTCTTCAGATTTTATAAATTTTTCGTCACTCATCTATCCAGTCGTTAGTATTTATATTGAGGATCCCAATCATTTACACCATCCGCAAGCAAAGTGAATAAATGCCAAACACCGCAAAAGGAATCAAATGGCCCAAAGGGCGCCTTTGCTACACGGTAGATTGAACCGTCATTCTCTTTATAGAATGTCGAAACTCCAGGCCGGTAATCTTCACCCTCTTGAAAACCCATGTCTTGAATAAAAGACGACCCATCGCCGGAATAAACATCAAATTTCCAACCTCGCGATTCCGCAAAATTCTTTTGGAGATCAGGACTGTCAGGGGAGACCAGGGCACAGGCTGCTCTATCCTTTATATGATTAAGAACACCATTAAAACCATCCGCCCACAGCGTGCAATAGGGGCAACTAGATCCCATGTTATGAATGATGATTAAATCTTTCTTATCACCAAATAATGCAGAGAGCTTTACCGTACCGTTTTGCCCCATTAAATCATAATCCGCTACTTCTTCACGTGGTAACTGTTTTTTTAAATTTACCAATTCGTGATGCTGGTTGATTAACTTCTCCTCCAGATCATCAATTTTGGCGCGCAGTAATTGTGTATTCGATTCCGTCATTCCTTAAGCGGGTTTATATAATAATATAATTACATAAGCAATTTTATAATACTTAACAAAACTAACCTAACGCGATGGATGTATTCAATGAGTACTTGCGCGTATTTCTCTTGCTTTTTTACGATACACCCTTGCCTCTGCATTCTTTCCAATTTTTCTGTATAACTCGGCTATATTGTCCATGTCCGCTAATAGACCCGGGATATCATCGTCCGCAGAATTTTCTTTTATTTCCAGAGCTCTTCGAAAAAAGGGTTCAGCCTCTTTATATTTTTTTAGTGAATTATAATATTGAGCCAATTTATAAAGAAAACTCTCTAATTCGGAATCACCCGGTTTAAGCGCTTTTTCTTTAATTTTCAGTGCCCTCAGATAATAAGATTCAGCTTCCTTCTTCATACCTTGCGAATCGTACAATTCACCCAGATTACTGAGCGAATTTGCTACCTGAAGATGGTGAGCGCCAAAAGTCTTCTCATCTATTGCTAAGGCCTGTTTGTATAATGGCTCCGCCTGCATATATTTACCCTGTGAATAATAATTTTCTGCTAAATTATCGAGGGAGTTTACCCAATCAGGATGCTCTTTACCCAATTTCTGTTCCCTGATTTTTAAAGATCTCTGAAAAAGTGGTTCAGCTTCAGCATGTTTTCCCTGGAAACTAAAGAGTAGACCCAAGTTATTGAGAGAGGTTGCAACATAGGGATGATCGCTGCCTAAAGATTCTTCAAATATTTCCAACGCGCGATTATAGAGGATTTCCGCTTGGCTATATTTACCCTGAAAATAATACTTTACCGCCAGATTATTGAGCGCGGATGCTTCATCGGGATGACCAGGTCCTATATGATCCTGGGCCGATGTGATGACAGAATTCGTTAGAATAAACGCAATAATTATTAATATTTTTTTTCTCACTATCCCCAGTTTAGGGGCGTATTATTCATTAACCTTAAGACAATACAATCATAAGTTACGTACGATTTATTCACACTGTGTGACAATAATATTCTGAGTCAGAAAACGATAAAACGGCAATTTACGGGTCAATCTGAATCGCTCACTCATTCAGAAACAAGTACAAGATGCACTCGGGAAAATGATCATTACGATAACTATTGCGCTCCCTTTTAAACTGAGAAAGTATAGCATCTCTTTCTTCCAGTCAGGTATTTTAAAGCGAAAGCAATTTCATCGTAATCCCGGAACAAAAGGTCCAATTTGTTTCTCTAAGTTGATATCGATGCGCATTACACACATAATTATAGTTAGTTTATTTTTTATAGGTCTATCTTCTCCACTTTATGCGGCACCTGAGGATCTTGATACATTTTTAGATTTCGAATCCATCACGGGAGAGGGAGATGATTTTATCATTGGAGATTCGCCGAATAGTGTTCGCGTTATTGGCTTCACTATTAAAATGGTTGATGATCCTAACTTTGCTCACTCTGGGACACGTGCATTAGTTCTCAATCCCAATGCCGAAGAGGGAAAAATCATTTTCGAAAGAGGGGTCAATCTTCTCCAATTCTATGCCGCCGAATCTTTTGGCGCTGGACGTATTGAACTTAGAGATAAAAATTTTTTGATCCTGAGTCCACAGGGCATCACCGATGGCCTCCCGACTAATATAAACCCGGCCAATAATATATCATTTCTAAATTATGTCGCTTACAGCGGGAATTTTCTCGATGTCACCGATCTTAATTTTACCAATGGCATCAAGGAGATAAAAGTTACCAATGCCCCCGGGATTTTCGTCATTGATGATCTTGGCTATTCTTACATCGAGGGGCCGCCTAATAATACGATATTCGAAGATTTTGAGATTAGAATTGGCAATCCGGTATTTGCAGATATCAGGAATTTCACCATCGGTGATTCGCCAAATACCGCTACTTTCATCGGTGGCATCGCAACGTCGACTGGTATTCAATCGTTTAATCACACCTCGCCTATCGGGCCCAACCAATTCTTCGTCGGTGGATCCTGGTTAGTGGAAAACGACAAAACAGGAACTATCACCTTCAATATCCCGGCTGCCCAAGTACAATTTTACTCCGCGGTTTTTATCAAGGGAGATGGGGAGATCAAGATATTCGACACCAATGATAATCTCCTCACTTCGACTAACGATATCCCGCAAACGATTAGAATTGATACCACTACCCCTTTTGATTTTTTCGATTTTAATGCTGTAGCATTAGGCGCTCCGGAAGGGATTGGTAAAATTACTTTTACTAATAGCCCGGAAAAATCCACACAAGGAAATATCAGCGATATCGTTTTCGATGATTTCGGCTACACCCCGATTACCGCAACATTCATCGCAGATGATTTAATTAATGATGGTTCAGGTATCGTAATTGGCACAAATATCGAACACCCTAATGGAAATACTATTGACCAGATCCTGCTAACCGGACAAAGCATCACCATTCGCGCTGACGCAGGTCAAATCACGAGAGTCTCGTTTATCGATGAAAACGATGATATTGTTCAGGCTGAATTTTCCGGTGCTGGCACTGTCACGATAAATATAGATCCAGAAACTTTCAGCGGTCCAGCTCGACCAATTAATTATAACCAGAATGTAGATTATGTTAAAGGTCGTCCAAGTTTCATTATTCAGGAAGCCGATAACAGTACTTTTTTTAGTGTTTTTACGGTTGGTTTAATCAATGCTGTTAATCAGAGTATTTTTCCTCCGGCAACCGATTATGATGGAGTTGCTGATGTTGCTTTTTTAGAAGTGATTGATTCTTCAGGGGTTGGCGGAATTCAATGTGCTAACACGCGTTTTTCAGATTCAAAAGGAAAAATAGGTATCGATGCCGCCAGTGTCCCCATCGCTACCCAAATATTAGTGGGTGATATTGACGCCATCGACGAGGCGGATCCATTTCTTCTATTCGGTGGCGGATCCTTTTTCACTCCATCGGCTAATCCGGGCATGCGCATTACCGGAGGTGACCTTACACAAAGCAATGGTAAGTCGATTATAGTTGCTTCAGGAGGATCAGAAAAGGGCGGCTTCTCGACCCTCATCGCGCAAAATAATTTTAAGTCCGATGGTACGCCGCAGCCAACACAAGCTATTAATGCTACCTTTATAAACGAGGATGGAGATAATGTCTTTATTATCGTCGTACCTGTTACGGTAGAATAATGGTTCAGAGACCAATTCCCTAATTAAATTCTGTTCTTGCGGAAGTAGTGATATTATCACTAAGTAAAATATTATGATTACACGTAGCACCACAAAATTATCATTTCTCACTTTAATCTCGATTGTAATTCTGTCCATCCCTCTATTTGCGGGTAAGGAAAGCAAGCTCGACTTGCGCATGAGGCGCATGGTTTTGGATTTCGAGTCGATCATGAGTGATTCTCAAACGAGAATACCTACCGCTCTTTTACGCGATGCTGAAGGCATTATTATCTTACGCCAATTTAAAGTCGGCCTGGGATTTGGAGTTAAGGCTGGCGGTGGGATCGCCATGGTTAGAGATAATAAGACGGGAAAATGGAGTGCCCCGTCATTTATGAAAGGCGGCGAGGGAAGTTGGGGATTACAAATCGGCGCACAAGGCATTGTCCATATTTTCCTTCTCATGAATAAGGAAGGGATGATGGTCCTGACGGCACCTAAATTTCGAATTGGTGTTGATGCAGCTGCCACTGCAGGTCCCGCGGATGCTGGATTTGAAGCTAAAATCGGTGCAGGATCACCCATCTATGTTTACAGTAATTCGTCTGGTCTATACGCCGGGGCGACTTTCGAAGGGGGGTTTATTTTGCCCAACAACAAATCCAATGCCGAATACTACAAAAATAGCTCCCTGATGATGGGTGATATTCTATTTGATAATAAGGTGGAAGTCCCTGAATCGGCAAAACCGCTTATTGTTACTATCGAAAAATACGCAAAAAAGTAATAGTATATTTTTGCAGGTGTCGGGATTCTTCATCCTATTAAACCGCCTACACCTGTGGGTTAGCAACTTGGTTTAAAACTCACGATATCGCCAATGTGTCATCGAGATAACCGATGAAAAATCCCTTGTCGTTAGTAAAGCTTTGGAAATTAAAATAGCTTTTTAAGGCTGACTCCATCTCCTTCGTTTTGATATCATCACACACCAAAACCCCCCTCTCAGATAATAAATTTTTTATCGGTGGGATATTTATCTCTATCTCCTGAAGGTCATGCGTCGCGTCACAAAAGATTAAATTAAATTTCTTATCGAAAGCTATGTCTCTGAAATTGCCTTCGTGAACAGTGACAAAATTATCAAGTCTCCGATTTTTCAAATTCTCTATTAATGACTGAATTGATCCCCCTTCCCTTATAATATGCTTAAGGTATCGATTTCTGACTTTGGGAATTTTTTGTTTTAGAGAAGAACCAAAAAATTCTTCCCATTCTTTTTCCGAAGAAAACCCGATATCAACGGTGTGAAACTCCTTATCTCTACCGCTTTTTTTAATTCCCTGTGCAATACAAGCGGTGGATCGTCCGACCCAAGGTCCTATTTCCAAAAATGGACCCGGTATTTTTTTTCCTAATTTATACAAGTAATAACATTCGAAAAAATTTAAAAATCCTTCTGGAGGGTAAAATAATCCAAGGCTATGGATAAACCGGATAAATGTATTTTTTCCATAATTTAAAACCCTATCCATGTGTTCTTCTGAAGGTGTACGATTGGCATCGATGGCCGCGCCAGGTTTTACTAAAGGTGATTCCTTACTTGATCGCATTGAGTATAGATTCGTTAATCACTAAGAGGATGATTTAATCTTTCACTACTGGCATTCACGACTTCGTCAATATCGTATTCAGAAACAATTAGATAAATTGTATTTAAATGATTTAAATATCTATTTTCCAATACATCAAATAGGATATTAATAAATTCATGAACTGCCATTGATCCGTGGACCGTTGCCAGGAGAGGTAAACTCATCGTTTTGAGACCGTACCGATCGGCTATTTCGAAAATATCATCGAGGGCATCTTTAACCCATTCTACACTCCATGAAGGCGTCAGGTTAAAATCGTGGATGATAGCCAAAAAACGATACGGGGCTTTTCCACGGATCAGTGCCATTCCTGGAATGGGTGAATCGCTGATCGTTTGCAGGCTATCGCGTATTAATTGCCCAGTTTTTTTATCACTTTTTTCAACCGCTTTTTTCGTGCTCAGGATTAGAGATGTATCCTCTTCAACAACCATCGCGTCCACAATTAATTCGGCCGTATTCGCCGATACCGTTCGTAATTTAGTAGCGCCCCAACAGATTTCACAACCTCGGTCTGTTCTTTTAAACTGGAAATCAATTATGATAATTGAACATACTCACATAATTCTCGAACCTCTCACCATATAATAATGTTTTAAATGAATTTAAATAGGTGGGGGAGCTTTACTACTAAAATTTATTAATTCTTCAATTTTAATGCTTTAAGAGATTTATTAACAATGGATACTAAAGCCTCAGTCGTATAAGGCTTATCAAGGAAGTATTCTATACCAAGGTTTTTCAATTTTTGGATTTTATATTTCTGCTCCTCACCGGTTGAAACAATTATTCCCAGATTTGAATTTAATTTTTTCAATGTCTGTACCACGGCAACACCATCCAGGTGCGGCATCGCGATATCGGTAAGCACGACGCGAATTTCTTTGTCATACTTAGCATAAATAGCCAACGCTTCCGTTCCATCTTCCGCCGTCATAACCTTAAATTCCTGCGCCTCCAGAACTTCGCGAATCATTTCGCAAATGTTGTTTTCATCATCGACAACGAGAATGAGTTCACCGTTGGCTTTAGGAAATAAGGTATGCTTTTTCCTCGAGGATACGACTGCATCTGTAGTGTCAGCTGGAATATAAATTTTAAAAGTACTCCCCTTCCCTTCTTCACTTTCCACTTTTATAAATCCACCATGGCTTTTTACTATTCCATGGGAAGTGGATAAGCCCAAACCGGTTCCGTGTCCCTCCTTTTTTGTTGTGTAAAATGGATCGAATATCTTCCCCATCTCAATATTCGACATTCCCGTCCCTGTATCAGTGACTTCAATCTCCACGTAAGGTCCCACTTTCGCATCCGGAAACATCGTTACATAACTTTCATCTAAATGAATGTTTTCCGCCATTAAATATAAATTTCCCCCCTCGGCCATCGCATCTCGTGAATTAAGGCAAAGATTAAGAATCACCTGGTGCAATTGAGTAGGGTTACCTTTCACCAACCAAATATCTTGGGGGATAACAAAAGAAATATTTATGTTCTTTGGAAATGTTTCTTTAGAAATTTGCACGATCTCCAACAGTATATGCTTCGGCTGCATCACAGTATGATCACCCTCAATTCCTCTCGCAAATGTAAGCAACTGATTCACAACCGAAGATGCGCGGTCTACACTACTCACTATTATACTCAGTCTCTTTTTCGCGATACTGTCCAAGGCATCGTTTAATAGCAGTTCTGAAGAAAGTGCGATCGGCGCTAAGAGGTTATTCAAGTCGTGGGCGATACCACTGGCCAGGGTGCCTATGCCGTCCATTCTCTGCACACGCAAAATCTGAGCTTCAAATTTCTTTTTTTCTGTTATGTCGGTATTAATTGTTAAGATTGATGATGGATTACCCTCTTCATCCCGCACCAGTGTTTTACTGCAATCAATAATCACGGGCGTATTGTCCTTTTTAAATTGTTTAATTTCACCATACCACTCCCCATTCTTCTTAAGCGCCCGTTCCATCTCAGGTAATTTGGGCGGAGAATTCTTATAGAATAATTCCTCCGAATTTCGGCCTATCGCTTCCTCTGCTGTATAGCCATAAAGAAGTTCAGCTGCTTTATTCCAATACATAACGTGATTGTTAAGATCGCGAACCACAATTGCATCATGCGCTTTGTCGAGCAAAGCAGCTTGTTCAATTATCTTATTCTCTGAATTTTTCTTATCGGTGATATCAAGCGAAATGCCCATCACCCCGATTACTTTTCCTTCATAGTCTTTTAAAGGTAATTTCGTCGTAATTTCCCATGTACTCTCACCTTCATAGCTTTTGTAATTTCTTTCATTATTGATCAGTGGACGACCAGAGAAAATTATTTCCTTATCCTCGTCCAAAGATTTTTGACCCTCATCCTTTAATTGGTGAGGCAACAATTCTAATATGGTCTTACCGATTGCTTCCTGTGGTTCTTTTAATTTAAGGTCGTTCGCATATTCTTTATTAATCACGATGAACTTGCCCATCGTATCTCTGACAAATATATAAATGGGTAATTGGTCTATAAGTGTGCGAAGTAAATTGCGCTCTCCGGATAATGCTTTCTCTGTTTCCTTGAGATAAGTGATGTCAAGGGCCGAACCAACAATCCCCAGGATATTCCCTTCCTCGTCCCTCCATGGTAACTTTGTCGACAATTGAATTGTCTTCCCCCGCATGCTTTCGTTCACTCTCTCTTTGTCGATTAGCGGTCGACCGGATTCCAATATTTCCTGATCTTCTTCAAATGATTCATTCGCAGACTCTTCTCTATCAGAAGATACGAGGTCTGTAAGTTTCCTCCCAATAGCCTCATCTGGATGCTTCAATCCAAAATTTCGAGCATACTCTTTGTTAATAATAATGAACCTGCCATCTTTATCCCTAATATAAATCAGATTCGGTAAAGAATCTATTAAGGTACGAAGTAAGTTACGCTCCTGCCTTAGATTCTCCTCAGACATTTTATGCTCATGAATATCGTAACTGACGGCATGGAACCCTATAACTTCATTATTCGTGTCTATAATCGGGAAAAAATTAATCCGGTGCCAACGTTCTGATTCATAGTGGGGCGCAAGTCGCTCGCATATAATACCTTTCCCGGTGCGGCACATCTCTTGAATCTCTTCCATATATTTATCAGCTCTTTCCTTTGGATGGAAGTCATATAGATTTTTACCAACAATATCTTCAGGTTTTCCTCCTTTTATTAATCGACTCGCGTTGCGTTCACTTGTTGCTATGTATACTCCATCCTTATTGAGCGCAGTCATGTATATGTCTGCATTTTTAATGAGTGACTGATACACGATCTGTGAATTGCTCAATGCCTTTTCTGTTTCTACCCGTTTCTTTATTTCCTGTTCTAAGGATTGGTTTAATTGTTTAAGCTCTTCTGTCCTTAGCTTAATCTGATCTTTCAGTTTATTATTTAAATCCTCCAGCGATCTTTGCGCTTCCTTTTGTTCAGTAATTTCATTCCATGATCCAACTATCTCGTCGGGATTGCCTTCATTATCTGCAATTAAGCTCAACTCGTCGTGAATCCAACGGTAAGTACCGTCCTTGTGCAGAATCCGGTAATCTTGAGAGATAATCCCCCTTTCATAGAGTTCAGATCTTTCTATGAGTACTTTCTCTTTTTCCTCGGGGTGAATACGTTCACCCCAGTGCTTGTTGCCCTCAATAAATTCTCGCGGTGCAAATCCGAGTAGACCTATAATATTCTTACTGATAAAATTGAAGGCGAAGTCTTTTCCCGGTTCGCAACTGTAAATGACAGCCTGACTTGCGGTCATGATGTGTTCTAATCGCGCTCGCGTTAAATGATAGGCACTATTCGACAGTTCTGAATCTGTCTTCACCGGGGTATTTTCTTCTAGAAACGATTTATTTGTGGAACTCATAGGTTCAACGATATGATTTATTCCATTGGGTTGATACCGCTTGTGCTGTCTGTCTTCCTCTTTAAAAAAGCTATCTCTACCCTCTCTAGACGCAACAATTAACCGTGGAATAATACGTTAAAAAATTGTAAATATACATTCTATAATGTACGTTTAACTGAAAAACCAGGGATGCAAGTGTTTGGATTTCTTACCTGATTTTCGAAATTAAAACTTTTGCTTTCAAGAATCTATATTACGTCTTCTACACCCTATCTCACCCTTATTCCTAAGACAATCGCAGGAGCATGATAAGGGATAGACCGATGATAAGCGGTAATAGACAGATAAATGTCCAGGCGATGACAACGACTCGTGGTTTTCCTTTTAAGGGAATCAAACTGAAAGTGCTGGCAAGAGTTAATTGAATTACCAGTTCAAAAAGCATATATAACTGATAACTCACTCGAGGTAACCCGATGAGCACATCCCAATAAGCGATGACGAAAGCGCCTACTGCGCCATAGAGTGAACCGATGGTCACACCAAAGGGAGTGGCGAAACGAACAAACAGAGCCATAAAAAAAATCCCAAACAAGCCGGGGACGAGTAACCCGGTTGTCTTGTGTGTCAACTCTTTGAAATTGCCCGGAATGAATCCCATTTGTGAACTCGCCAATACGATAATGGTGCCAATTACAAAGGCCAGGATCATAGCTATACGTTTGTGTTCGCGTTCATCGCGATGGGGTTTCCCATAACGGTCGAGGAAATCTGTCATCACCACCGCGGTGATGGAATTAACACCTGAATCGAGACTCGACATCGCTGCCGCAAAGAGGGCTGACACGACTAATCCGGCTAGCCCGATCGGCAATTGATTGGCGATAAAATAAGGAAACAATTGATCCGCAAATGACCGTAGACTCTCTCCTTGGGGAAGACTTTCCGGACTATGATTATAAAATCCCATGACCGCAAAACCTGTCATCGCGACAATGATAAAGGTTAAAACACCCGCCACGGATTTTATTAAAAATGCGCGCTGCGCCGCCGCGGCGTCTCGCGTAGACATATAACGCTGGACCTGGGTCTGATCGGATCCCGAACTGCAAACAATGAAAAGGAAATCCAGAATTATGGCTCCCATCACCGTTGCTCGAACCGTTGGATTGATACTGATGAATGGTTGCGTGTCCCAATGAGGCGACCAGGTAGTAGGTACCCATTGAATGCCGCCTAAGTGAATACTGACGATGACAATTGTTAAGAGAGAACCTGAAATTAAGATGCAGAATTGTATAAAATCCGTAATCACCACCGCCTTGATACCACCCAACGAAGTATAGATTACAGCTACTAACCCGGTAATCATAATGACGACGGGAACCATTTCTTTCCCAAATCCCAAAATAACAACAATGGCATTGGCTGCGACGAATACCAGAACCGTCATCCAAATTAATCGCATAAAGATAAACCAACAGGCGCCGAGGAGACGAATATTTGGTCCAAGATAAATTTCTAATATTTGGTAGGCACTCGTGACCCGCTGTCGCATTAAAATTGGAATTAGAATATAATTGACGAAAATATAAGCTAAGGGGATAGCCAATACACCGTAGGCGACAACCGGACCGTGTTTTATTATTTCACCGGGAATGGCTATATAGGATATGGTACTGAGCAAGGTGACAAAAAGAGAGATACCCACGAAAAAAGGGTTCATTTTACCTCCACCAAGAAAATAATCACCCGTATCTTTTTGCTTGCGTGAATACCACCACCCCAAACCGATTAGAACCCCAGCGTATAATACAATTACTGACCAATCCAACCAGTGTAAACCATCACTCAACATAGCCTGACCCATTGTCTCAATTTCATTCGCCTATACGTCTCGAGGTATTATGCCGATCACCCCTGTTAATGATCTTTTCCCTCATATATCCACATCGATTCCGTCTTGCCCGCCCTTTCAAAACCACACTTATTGTAAAATTCTATCGCCTGACCATCGGCAACTAAGATCTGCTGATGGAAATTATTATATTTTGATTTCAATAATTCAATGATCTGCTTTCCAATACCTCTGCCCTGATATGCAGGGAGGACTAATAAGTGGGGGTAGTAGACAACAAGATAGCCGTCGGAAATGGCATTCCCCAATCCGACAAGCTTTTCGCCGGACCATGCCGATATCAAGGCGTGTGAATTCTTTAACGCCTTATATAGTGCTTCCGGTTTATCCGCAGATGACCACCCATTTGCTTTGTAGAGACTTATGATACTTTCAATCGAAATGTCTCGTGTTTCCTTAAATTCAATTTCCTGTGTCATTATCTAAATTGATTAAGGTTTATATCCAGCGCCTTACCGACCTTTTGTAATTCATATATTCATCGCCAAATTTCTTCTCCAAATACTTTTCCTCCCTCGCAATAACCCCGTAATGCATTGTGCAAAGAGCAGGGATCAGCATCACCAGGATCCATACATTGTCCGCCCAGATGCCAATACCAATCTGGAGGAGTGTCATTGATAAGTAAATCGGGTTGCGGCTATACCGATATGGGCCGGTTCTGACGATAAGAACAGTTGGTTTATAAGGCGGAAGCGGAGTATCAGCTTTTATAAATTTCCGCACCGAAAAGGCAAATATAACAACAGCGACGACGACGATAAACATCCCAACAGGAAACTCGACTGCCTGGGGAAAAATCTCCACCGGCCACAGGGTGTTAAAACCTAAACCGAGAAGAATCGAAAAGAGAAAGATAAGAGGGGGCGGCGCCACGACACCGGCATGGTCAACTTTTTTATCACCATTACTAGCATTAAAACCTGCCTTCATATCATCGCCTGTTTCTTATCCTTTACCTGTGTGTGATGGGTAAAGAATCTCCAAAGTCTAAAACTTACTCATTAAATTTCACTATTACCGATCATCCAGGAAATAGCTGATATCGAGAGGACCACGGTAAGCGGTAGAAGCAGATTTAAATCAAGCGCGCTGAAACTGAACAAGTTTTCAATCATCGTCGCAATTATTTGACTATCGGGTAGCAGTATAAACACACAGATAGATGATAATGCGGCCGCGCTGAGAAGAATCATCGCTTTTAACCATTCGGGTCTCTCGACACGCGCGGGTAGGTTATGTAAGACCCTTTTGCTGAACCCATCGTCATCAATATAGGGATCGGATTCTGAAAGACTCATTTCCAGCCAGTCTTCTTTTTCTCTATCTTTCATCTCAAGTTCCTTTCCTCCACACCGAGAGAATCTCACGCAGCTTGTTTTTCCTCTCAGGATATGAGTCTTAACTGTTCCCAATGGACAGTCAAGCACGCGGGCCGCCTCTTCGTGAGAGAGCCCCTCCTGATAACAAAGATGTATCGCCGCGCATTCGTTAACCGTTAACTGTTTCATCGCCATTTCAAGGTCCTGCTTTAATTCAATCCGATCAGTTGCGGCCGGGACTGAAAAATCGACGGGTTTTTCATCGATGCTGATGAGTTCACGTTTACGGCGAATATCACTGAGGAATAAATTATAGGCAATACGATAGAGCCAGGTGGAAAATTTTGCATGACCTTTATATTTACTGAGTTTGCGATAGGCTTGGATAAATGTATCCTGAGAGAGATCGTCGGCCAGGCTGTCATCTCCGGAAGTAAGTTTGCGCAACATGCCGCGAACGGCGGACTGGTAACGGCGAACCAGTTCCCCGTAAGCGTGGCGATCATCATTAAGAAGAACACGAGTAATAAGATCTGCATCCGAAAATGACACGGTATTAGGAGCTTTTACTCTTCTATCGTTTTTTCTTTTTGTTTACCACTTTCGAGTTTCCAGATGATTAAATAAGCAACGCCGATAAACAGGGGGATGATTCCAAGGCTCCAGGCATCCCCACCCTGTATTTTCAGAAAACAGGCAATGCCTAAACCAAGCGAAATGAGAATCAATCCCTTGTGCAGATCTGATCGTGGCGCCTTCTTTCTCTGTATTTGTAATAAATGGGTGGGAATCTCCATGCCCTTATCGACCATATTATTGACTATTTTATATAGGTTCTGATTGTCTCGGTACCTGAAAAATAAAACGAGTCCCACAATCAACACGGGCAACCCAAAGATGCTAATATTCGCAATGATACCTGTTATATCTCTACTCAGGGACTGCTCTCTCCTATTACCAAAAGGAAAATGATCATTATCTTCCGTGGTTTTTATGTTCTCCTGCGCATCCCGGGTATCTGAACTCCCGGTAAGACCTTGCGATGTCTTGTCGGCGGTAGCGTCTTCAAGAAGAGATTGATTATTTTTCTCTACAGCAGCTGTTTCTTCAGATTCGGTTATATCCTGCGCATATATATTTAAAGCGGCACAACATATACCCAGGATAATCATTACCAGGATGTTTGTCTTTTTCATAGGTCGGGGAATTTAAGGTTAAATCTTGTTCATTATTCGTTAGTCTTTTAGACGCTTGTCCCCTCACTTTTGGATTCAGAAATAATAATATATTTTAAGACGGTGGCAGGGCAGCTTCCCAGCCACGATTCAGGATATTGCTTAAACGGGTGATAGTTTTAGTGAACTCCGGCATAGGGGCGAGGTTTACTGTTTCCCCAGGATCATTTTCATGGTCGTAGAGCTCTCGAGCAGCAACCCGCCCGGTTTCTCTCTCTTGCCACTCAGTGTACCGATAACGATCGGTGCGCGCCGAGTATCCCATATATTCATTTTCTTCTTTGACACGGAGATACTGGCTAAATGCAGCTTTTTTCCAGGGACGATTGGGATCATCGAGGAGCGGTGACATACTCACACCTTCCAGGCCTTCCGGTATAGGTAGACCGCAAAGGTCGACAAGTGTGGGGTAGATGTCTACGAACTCTACCAGGGCGTCGGTATTCACTCCCCTGTTTTTCTGGCTGGGCACCTCAAGCATCATCGGGGACCGGGTGTCCAATTCAAAATTACTTTGTTTACCCCATATTCCGTGTTCACCGAGATGAAACCCATGATCTCCCCAGAGAATGACGATCGTATTATCCCTCAAACCCAGTTCCTCGAGTTCATGCAACAGCCGTCCAATAAGCATGTCTATATAGCTAACGCATGCGTAATAACCGTGGCGCAGTTCAGCAATTTTTTCCGATGATAATTTACCCCCTTCGGGAATATCATTCCAGATACTACTAATGCCTAAGCCATCGATGGCTAAACTGGGCATATCGATTGGGTACCTGGGGTTATCGGGTTGGGACAGTAATTTTCTATCGTATAAATCCCAGTACTTTTTGGGGGCGCTGAACGGCAGATGTGGTCTTCGAAATCCCACCGCTAAAAAAAATTGTCTGTTCTTGACGCTCTGTAATGTGTTCACTGCGTCATCGGTAACCATGCCATCATGAAAAGCGTTATCTGGCCGACTGGGACTTGCGACCGATGCACCGATTTTACCTCTACCCGCTTCCGGTATCGCATAATGTTCATTATAAGTGGCCAGGTCATGACGTGGCGGCACGGACCAGGATTGAGGATCTAAAGTATAAGTTTGGCCGTGAAACATCTTGCCGATATTTTCCACGTGATAGCCATGATGCATAAAATACTCGGGTAAGGTTAATACCCCGGGAAGTGCTTCGCGAAAATGAGCGCGATTTCCCCATACTTTGGTCGTGTCTGGCCGACGACCCGTAAAGAGCGACGACCGGGAAGGATTACACAAAGCCGATTGACAATAAGCACGGTTAAATAAAATCCCATTGCCCGCTAAACAGTCGATGTTAGGTGTGATCGCCAGCTTGTCACCGTAACATCCCAGCGCTGGTCGCAAATCATCCACAGCCAGAAAAAGTATGTTAGGTCTCTCTGTCGATAACTCCAGAGGGGTTACCGCCTGGGTGGTGGATGGGAGCAGCGTCTTTCCTGTAATCGATGCGGTAGCAGCGGTGGAAGCCGAGAGTCGTAGGAAATCTCGCCGATTCATATTGTCTTAATAATTTTTCTGAGACCATCAGGACTATCAACCTGATGGTTTCAGGAAAATTTATCAACTTCGAATCATTTACCCAAGATTAATCCTATACCCTTAAAGTTGGATTGTCCGGTGGCAATCAATTCGCAAACAATAAATAAATCGCCTAAACTGAATTATAGGCTTTAAAATTCAATCGCCGATAATACCTAACTGCTTCATGCCGTACAAAACCTTTTCGCGATCAAAAGGTTTAACCACATAGGCTTCGCATTGGTCATTAAATGACTGCCTGATTTTATTGATATCATCCACGGCAGAAATCATCATAACTTTTACGCCCGAATTGCGTTCTATCCCCTGGGAATCTTCATACTCTCGAATCTGTTTCAAGGCACTTAAGCCGTCTAATTCAGGCATCATCATATCGAGGGTGATAAAATCAAATGGATCCCCAGCCGCGTAAGCTTGTTTCACGGACTCAAGCCCTTCGAGCCCATTCGTAGCTAATTCACATTTACCAAAAGGGGCGATGTGATCCAACAACAACTCCCTACAATCCTCATCATCATCTACAATTAATACGCGCATTGTGTCCCCCGTAATTCATATGATATATTCTTAACTAAGTAGAAATCTTTTAAATGTGATTTTTATGAAATATTAGCTATTTAAACTAAAGTGTAATGATAAAATCTATTTAAAAAAGAAAATAAATGCCATTTGTAACAGGAAAATCAAGTATTATTAGAGGTTAAGATGGTTTTTATCTGTGATTAGTCCCCGGTTGATGGGATATTTTAACACCATAAATATTCCCCACATAAATTTTAAGCGTAATAGGGTCTGAGGGATACGGGCAATTTTCCGATTTTCAGACGGTCTGCTATCACTGCATCTGTTTCGCTCACCTGGGGATCAAGCTTTATGATCTCACCGCAAACGAGCGCCGCGATTGGCAATCCATCAAGCAAGAGTATGCGATTTGCCGAGATCGCTGCGACTCGCGGCCCCGGGGTGAGAATGCCTACCAGATTCAAAGGATCCGCTGCGTTAAGCGTGATAAGTTCTCTTTTCGTCTCCATCTTGCGTATCGACCTTAAGAAACCAATTGCCTCGGTTAAGGCGAATTGTTCACCGCTAACCCCCGCGATGAAATGACCGCCTCGAATCTCGCCCCTGGCTTCCATACGACGATAGACGCGGCCAAGTTCATACCATGATATATTTAAGGCCTCTCTCTCCAGTAACCGGCGAAAGACAATGCCATAACGACGTAATAATACTTTTGCAAAGCATTCGATTTCACGATCATTCGATTGACGATTCAAAGAATCCACTTTTCCAGGTAATGAATGGATCTCGACCGCATCCTCTTCAACATTCGCTAATCGCTTACGCAACACTGACCATCTGCCTGCAAATTCGATACTACCAATTTGAGTCTGCTTTCTTTTCCGCTTATCCGGTCCTAAGCGCGGTCGTTTATCAGAGGGAATTAAGAGGGCTCTTAATCCATCAAAACTATCAGCGGTAACGAAACCAAGGGCAGCCAATTCTCCGAGCGCTTGCTCAATTTGTGTTGGAAGCAGATTAGTCTTATCGACTAATTCAGAATAAAACATTGCTCCCTCTTGATTAAGCAGTTCCCATACGCGCTGGGTATCGGGTGTAAATGTGATCGGAAAATCCTGCTTGGTTAAGGCTAACCAATGAGGCAGATTCTCCCTCTTAAAAATAGCCATCGGGCTGGAACGTAAAGGACCCAATGAAAACGCCCGAGTTTTATGATTTTGAGGAATAGTTAAACGGCCCCATCCAACACGACCCGAAAAGCAATAGCGATCCAACCATTGCGGATCATACTCCTTAACTCTCTGCCCCAAAACATGGGGCTCCCACGCGGCAACCGGCAATTCGTATCCATCAAATAAACCTAGCACTTCTTCCAGACCTTCAGGTCCCTCAACGCGATGATCGCTATCCACTCTTTGCCAAGCCAGTAGAAACCGGTAAAAATCAATAACGGAGACCGGCTGAATCTCGGCGCGAAGTTTATTGATCGTAAGTTTATGAATTCTCGCCAGGAGCCTGCGGTCGCACCATTCCTGGTCAGATACCATGGGGCGAAAATGACCGCGAAGAACGAAACCTTCAGATTCCAGGTTTAATAAAGCCCCTTCGACCTCGCGGTCTGTAATGCCCAACAGTTCTGACAACTGAACTATGGTTACAGGACCTGAGGCTTCCAATCGCCCTCGAATCAATTCACGGATCGCTTCGGATCGCTCCCATTTTTGATTCCTCTGATCATCGGGAGGTGATAACTGAGGAAATATTTCCCCCTCAGGATATATTGCCATCAGCAGCTGAAGCTTCTCAGCAGCAACCCAAAAAGAAGATCTATTATTACCAGCACCTACCTGCAGGAGCCCAGCTCGAGAATCAAGTGCTAAAGACTCTAAAAAAATAGCCCCTTTATTTTGCCCGGATCCATTCAGTCCGTTCTTAGGAGCATCAATTCGTATTCCTTTTTCAATTTCATCACATCTTAGCACACCCAGCATAAGCAGAGCATCATGCATTTCATCTGCATTCTCAGCTCGAGGCCATGCGTCTTCGCAAACTTTATCAATAGCTGGGATATCCAACTGACCGAGATCGGCGGCGGATGAAGGTTCAAGTGCACGCCGCGTGTAAACGGCCTGTGTTCGCCGCTCTTCCAATGGCGCATTATCTAAAAATGCGTAGGGTTTAGCATTAAGAATTTCATGTGCGAGGGGTGAAGGTTCCGGTAAATCCCTCGTGATACACCGAATTTTTTCTGCGTTAATATTTTCGATTAATGAAATCAAACCCTCAATATCCATTGCCTCCACAAGACAATCATCAATCGTCTGATTTACAAGCGGGTGGTCAGGTATCTCACGATCGCCAACAATATGCTCGAGGCAGGCAAGCTGATCAGGGAAGACTGCGGCCAAAAGATTTTCCGCTTCCATCCTTTGGAGCGGCGGTGGATTTTTCCGGCTTCCGCGCTGCCGAAGCACCGCCAGCGCCCGACCTGCATTCCAACGCCATCGGATCGAAAACATCGGCGCATCAAGGAGCGCTTGTATAAGTAAGTCCTTCACCGTTTTTGGGTTTAAATAATGAAACACTTCATCCAGAGGAAATGAATGCTGGGTTCCCAGGGAAATAACAATCGAGTCATCCGTTGCCGCGGCTTGAAGCTCGAAATTAAATGAACGACAAAATTTTTTGCGCAACGCTAGACCCCAGGCTCGGTTGATGCGATTGCCGAATGGGGAGTGAATAATCAACTGCATTCCCCCTGACTCATCGAAAAATCTCTCCATAACCAGGTTCTTCTGGGATGGAATTACTCCCAAGGCTTTGTAGACGGCTGTGTAATATTTCGCGATTTGGTGCGCGGCACGATGACTGAGGCCCGTTTCGTCCCTTATCCATTGAATCGCATCTTCAATATCGCCCAATCTCTCCTCAATTTCTGTTCGCAGTTCCGATACCGCCCATGAAAGCTCCTGTGTCCGGGCTGGTGCTTCACCGAGCCAGAATGGAATATTAGGCGGTAACCCTTGCGCATCTTCCACCCGCACCATACCCGAATTGATTCTGAGTATTCTCCAAGAAGCATTCCCGAGCTGAAAGATGTCTCCGGCCAGACTTTCGATCGCAAAATCTTCGTTTACCGTGCCAATAAATGTTTCACTGGGTTCAAGCACCACCCGGTAATCCGCGTTGTCTGGTATAGCGCCTCCAGACGTTAAAGCCATCATGCGTGCTCCGCGCCGCGCGCGCAGACGATGGTTTACCCCGTCATAATGAATATGCGCCCCTTTCCGCCCAAATTTCGTACTCACTCCTTCCGCCAGCATCCTCACCACATCCCCAAATTCTTTGCGTGATAAGTTACGATAGACATAAGCATTCTTAATTGTCGTGAAGAGATCATTTTCATCCCAGTCTTCACATGCTGCGCAGGCGACAATCTGTTGAGCGAGTATATCGAGCGGTTTCTCGGGAATTTGCAGACAGTCTAATTCACCTTTGCGAACACTACGAATAGTAGCTGCACACTCCACCAACTCATCACGACTTAACGGAAATAATCTTCCTTTAGGTAAACCACCTCGCCTATGCTCCGCTCTGCCTACGCGTTGAATAAAAGTAGAAATTGAACGTGTGGATCCGATTTGACACACGAGGTCGATAGACCCGATGTCAATACCCAGCTCGAGCGATGCTGTCGCCACCAGTGCTTTCAGTTGACCATTTTTTAATCGGTCTTCGGCATCGAGTCTCAGTTTCGCTGAAAGGCTGCCATGATGAGAAGTTACTATCTCAGAGCCGAGCCGCTCGCACAGATGATGGCTTACTCTTTCGGCCAAACGGCGTGTATTAACGAAAATCAAAGTCGTATTATGCTCGTTTATCAATTCGGAGAGCCGCACGTAAACTTCCTCCCAGACCTCATTAGCCATAACCGCCTCTAAGGGCGAGCGAGGAAGCTCTACCGCAAGATCCATATCTCGAGAGTGCCCGGTGTCAATGATCGTGCAATCTGGTTCGCCGTTGTTATCAACTGCATTCGTGCCCACGAGAAAGCGGGCCACTGCTTCGATCGGTTTCTGAGTCGCCGAAAGACCGATGCGTTGTAAGGGATGATCGACCAAAGCTGCCAGTCGCTCGATGCTGAGCGCGAGATGCGATCCACGACGGTTGTCAACCACCGCATGTATTTCATCGATTATCAGTGATTGGACGGTGCTAAGTGTCTTTCTTCCGGATTCGGAGGTTAACAGCAAGTAGAAGGATTCGGGCGTTGTCACGAGAATGTGTGGTGGTCTTTTCGCAATTGCCTGTCTTTTCGAAGCGGGTGTGTCCCCCGTTCGCACATCGGCCCGCACGTTCACTTCACGATACTCACTTTCGAGAAGCTGAGTCCTGATCCCCAAGAGTGGGTCCTCCAGATTTTTACGAATATCATTACTCAGCGCCTTGAGCGGTGATACATAAAGGACGCGGGTTTCATCGGGAAGGTTTCCTTCCAATCCTTCTTTAAAAAGCTGGTCCAGGGCGGCGAGAAAAGCGGCGAGTGTTTTCCCAGATCCTGTCGGTGCGGATATTAAAGTATGTTTACCAGACTGTATAGCCGGCCAGCCCTTTTCTTGTGGCTCGGTGGCTGTCCCGAATCGACTTTCAAACCATCGGGATACCGCGGGATGAAAATTAAAGGATTGTACGTCTGATTTGTTCAGAAGCATCTTATTTGACTGCCAGCTTACTAATAACGGGGTGTAATTATACATCTCTCACATCAGGTATTTCATTACAAGGTCTTTTCAATGGCTCCATCTTTTTAACTTACCGTAAAATGACTTTATATTGACCACTGAAGTCACTATAGAATAATTCACAATAGCGTTACTTACATTTTTAGTCGATTAGCACTTCGACACCATCAGTCTAGCATTTTTCAATTAAACCCATCAACCGATGAAAGAAAAAGAAAGCATTTGGGGTTCTACCGGAAGACCTGTCATCCATGCGAAGCAGGGAATAATATCCAGCGGACACTACCTCACTTCGATGGCAGGCATGCAAATCCTTTTAAAAGGCGGTAACGCATTTGATGCACTGGTCGCAGCTGGATTTGCCGCCGCGGTTTTTGAACCGACGGCTTCCTATTCATTGGGGGCTGAGGGAGTATTTATGCTCTACGATGCTGAATCTGGCGATCTACTCTCTTTGAGTGGTCAGGGTTGCGCACCGGCTAAAGCAACGATCGATTTTTATAAATCACAGAACCTGGAATGTATTCCAAAAGGGCCAGGGCCGTTAGGGCATCTTGCTATTACCGTGCCTGGAGTTGTCGACGCTTATATTTCGCTTCTTGAACGCTATGGCACAAAAAAATTAAGTGATGTCCTGGAATCAGTTATTTATTATGCTGATGCCGGATTTCCATTCTATGAATATATGCTTCACAGGCTTAATCCGGAGAAGATCGGTGAGCAGAGCAGGAATTTTCCTCCCGGATGCATGGAAATATTCTTCCGGAACGGCACTCATGCTCAACCCGGCTCACTCCTTGTCCAAAAAAGCCTGGGGAATACGTTAAGAAAAATGGTCGAGGCCGAATCGAGGGAACCGGGTAACCGTCAAGCAGGACTTAAAGCCGCACGTGATTTATTTTATCGGGGTGAAATTGCAAAATCAATTATCGACTACGCGCAAAGTGTAGGGGGTATTCTCGGCCTCGAAGATCTTGAAAATTACCATGCGAAGTTCGACCAACCGATAAGATGCACATTTGGCGGTTACGAGATTTGCGGGCACTCTACCTGGAGCCAATCGGCCGTTTTGATGCAAGCCCTGAATATACTGGAGGGATTCGATCTCAAGTCTATGGGTCATAATTCGCCACGCTACATACATACAATCGTTGAAGCTTTTAAACTGGCATTCGCAGATCGAGCGGCTTACTACGGCGATCCTGATTTTTCAACCATTCCCATTGACGGTTTGATCGCTAAAGATTACAGCGCCGAGCGCGCCGAGCTTATTGATGAAAACCGCGCTTACCCTGAGCTTCCACCAGCCGGTAATCCCTGGCCTTTTTCCCTTTATGAGGGGAAGCAGGTCTCCAATTCAATGACCCCACATACCAATCCCACGGAGCAGAATGATCACCAACATGGCACAACCCACATTGCGGTCATGGACGAGAGAGGGAACATGGTATGCGCTACACCAAGCGGTGGTGCTTTGGCTGACGCCGTGTTTTTCCCAGAGCTGGGCTGCACCCTGAGCACTCGTATTGAAATGTTTAACTTAGAGAATGACCATCCCAATAAGGTCGAACCAGGTAAACGTCCGAGAACGACTTTAGTTAACTACATATTATTGAAAGAAGGAAAGCCGGAGATGACAATCGGTTGTCCCGGCGGTGATCATCAATCTCAAGCCTGTTTACAATTAATCCTCAATACCCTGCTCTTTAAAATGAATCCTCAAGAAGCTGTCGAGGCACCCAGATTTGGCACCGATAGTATGCCGGACTCTTTCTACCCCCATGATTATTTTGCCGGTCAACTGGCACTGGAAGAGGGATTTTCAGCAGAGACAGAAGCGTCTTTAAAAGCTCTAGGACATAAGATAGTGCATAAGGAAGTATGCGGAATGGGAGCAACGGTGGCACGCCGGGATCCGGATACCGGTATGCTCAGCACCGGTGCCGATCAGCGGAGATCCTGTTACGCTATCGGATGGTAATCCACAGCGTTTAGTATGCGAAAAGATATCACTCCAATGATTTCTTTAAGTTAGGCAGAAGAATAAATTCGAATACACGCGGGCTGTGTTCGCCTGACACGACATCCTTTTTAATGTCTAAAGTTTTTACTTTCTCCGCAATAGCAATCAATGCCTTCAAATCTAACCCCATGTAATCACCGCTGTTATCATTCTCGCTATAAACTTCCTTAAATTCTTTTAACGCGCCATCAGCCAGATTTTTTACACCCGAATTACTGACTTGCCTGGCCTTTACTCCAGAAGCTGCCAGCTTTATCAATCCTTTGAGCAACTTCGCCCTTCTTCCTTTACGTTCTATGGCTTGCCAAAGAGCTTCCCATGCTTCGTGTGCTTCCCAGTAGAACCCATGATTAAACATATCGAATCCTAAGAGATAAGATTCACATGCCTCCCATTGCGTCGGGGTGAAGGTATCATTACCTTCTATTTTTATTTTTAAATTATGACCCTCCGGATCTCGAGTCGGATGTGGCGAATGACCGGGCGTATAGGCATAGGGGGGGAAACTATAGCCAGGGACTAATCGTGGTAGCTGCTCTTCGTTGTTCACGCTTACAATACCCAACAAAGCTACTCGAATGTTGCAATCTAAGATCTATAAAACCGAATGGAATAAAATCACCTTTCAAAAATTCGCGCTATTTCGTCCTGTTCGGGACGAATCACTTCTTTTCGATCGCTACTCGATTCACACCAGACCCCAACCGGGCCGTCTTCGACCACACCAATCTCCGCGCAATCTATTCCTTCATCTTCTAGTGCACCGCGAATGGCGTCGGTATCATCAGGCTTTGTCGCAACTAACAATGCACCTGAAGCGATTGCCGCGAATGGATCCATCTTAAAGGCTTTACATATTCTCAATGCAAGATGAGGGATCGGCACTGCTGAAATGTCTATAGATAGCGAATGACCGCTCGCTTCCGATAATTCCCAGAGGGCAGAAAATAAACCGCCTTCAGTTGGATCGTGCATCGCCGTTACCTTACCCGCCCCTAACGCAATCTGTGCATCACGTAACACGCTGATCCCGGGTGTGGTCAGAAAAGCTATCGCTTGTTTCAATTCAGTTTCATTTAAGAATTCGCCCACGCGATCGGGAAATTCACGCGCAATTATCGCGGTAGCCTCTATCGGTACTCCCTTTGTGAGTAAGATACGATCCCCGGGATGTGAACCTCGAGGCGTTATCAGTCTATCGCGATCAACCTCACCGATCAAAGTCCCAGCTATAATTGGCCGATTCAGACCATGTGTTATCTCAGTGTGCCCACCAATCACCGCGATAGACATTTCTGCACAAGCGCTGTAAACTTGATCGGTGATTTTTTCGACCAGATCTTCTGTCGTCTCTCCCTCTGGGAGCAGGAGGGTAAGCAGAAACCAACGGGGAATTGCACCGGTTGTAGCAATATCGTTTGCATTTACCTGCACCGCGTACCACCCAATCTCGTCTGTCGCAAAAGTAATGGGGTCCGATTTATAGACTAAATATTTTGATCCCACATCTACGACCGCACAATCCATTCCCACCCCGGGTCCAAGGATTACGCTTGGATCATTGATTGGAGCTCGACCGATGAGTCTCGCTAATATGTCTGATCGTAATTTCCCCAACGGCAGCGTTTTATTCTTTTTTTTCACAGGATAATCGTTTCCTTAATACTTTAAGCTATAAAGATAGGTCTAATCCGTAAATGCGAAAATGTGGATTATGCACTCACGATCAGGGACGGGAACCCGGAACCTACACTTACTGTTTACTCTTCATTGATCACTGAATCCCCCCGGCGTTTGGCCAGTACATCCCAAAAAGTAAGATCCTTTGTATCCGGTTGAGGGCCACCTGTAAGTTTGCTCGCCAGCACCCCAACACCAACTAAAATAAAATGACTGAAGAGCCCAATCAGGTATGGACTCAGCGTGTAATTAAAACGCCCCAGATCAAGCAAGGCTGTTTCCATCCCAGGAAGATTAACCCGCGTCAATGTTGCCCACCCCGTAAAGAGAATACAGAACACAATGCCGATATAGGCACCCCTTGCCGTCGTCCATCGAAATAAAAACCCGAGGGCAAAGAGGCCGAGAATTCCACCCGTTACGATCGAGGCCACGGTAACGGATAATTCAATGACCGATTTAATCCCGATCCATTGCTGCGCAATGATGATCGAGGAGGCTCCAATAACCGCGACGACAATTTTACCCAAGAGCAGTCGATGTTTATCTATCGAATTTGGCCGCAGTCGCACATAGAAATCATTGACGATCACCGCAGCCATAGAATTCAACTCCGAATCTATGGACGACATGGCTGCCGCCATTAACGCCGCCAAAATAAGCCCAACCAAAGCGGCAGGTAATTGGGTTTTAATAAAGTACGGAATGATAAAGTCCTTTTCCCGAAGCACTTCGGCTGGAAGTTGATCTGTAGATAATTCATAGAACGCCCACATTAAAGCACCTATTACCATAAAGAGTATCCAGATGGGAACGCACGCAGCTGCACCCATATAAGCTCCTTGCGCTGCTTCTTTGTCGGTCCGTGCCAGAAGATAACGCTGAACATTACTCTGGTCACAGGCTAAATATTGGAGCGCGCCTAATGTCCCGCCTAAAATGTAAAACCACTGATTATTTTCAAACCAACTGAAATCCCAGTTGCCCAATGAAAATTTACCCCCTTCCCAGGCCTTGGCGACAATTGCGGTGGGGCCAGCATCGGAGGAGAAAAGTAAAAAACATATGCATACCAAGCCGCCTAGAACAAGAAGCGTGCCTTGTATGACGTCTGTCCACACGACAGCTTCTATCCCGCCAACCATCGTGTAAATGACAGTCGCCATGCCCACGATCAGGATGACCCACCACACATCCCATCCACTCATGTAGCCAACCGCGACTGCCAAAAAATAGAAAGTAATACTCAAATCTAAAATATGACTTATAATAAATGCTCCCGCGCCATAGGCCCGCGCGGGGTAGCCAAAACGCATTTCTAAATACCGATAGGCAGTCATGCGTATCGTCCTGCGGTAAAAGGCCACTAAAAAAACGGAAATGAAAATCATTACGAAGGGATAAACCAGGTGCATGGGCAATGCCCACATGTCCTTCTTAAATACCTCCCCGGGATGTCCAACGAAGGTCGCGCTCCCGACAATCGTTCCCATGATTGAAAATCCTACTACCCATCCCGGTAAGTTGCGGCCAGCCAGAAAGTAGTCTTCAGTCGTCTTTTGACGGCGTGAAAAATACAACCCAAAAGTTCCCAGGATACCTAAATAAATTACAATAACGGTTATTTCGATTATTCCCAAGGGCTGCCCTCATTCGTATTATGCTTATTATTACCAGCCTTCATTGCGTTAGAGTTTACTCGCATTATTATAATGTCTAAATCATTGCCAATTTAATTAAGAGATTATAATTTATTTATCTACAATTTAAATCCTATGAAAATTATTAGTTTAGTCCTCATTATTTGTTCACCGCTTTTACTGCAAGGGCAGATGCAATTTCAGGAAATTGAAAATCAAGCAAATTATAAGTTTGGCGACAAGGAAGTAAGACGGATTTTTAAATTTAAAAATGATGGTGATTACCCTGTCACTTTTAATTCTATCACCTCCAGTTGCGGGTGCACGACAACTTCTCTTGATAAAATAACTTATCTGCCGGGTGAAGAGGGTGAGATTGAAGCCATATTTACGATTGGACAACGTGAAGGTTTACAAAGAAAAAAAATAACTGTCCTCACAGATGATTCCGATAATTCCCGCTATGAAATGATCTTGGAAGTAAATATTCCAAAAATCGCAGAAATTAATACCCGTCTTCTCTACTGGAAAAAAGATGAGAGCTTGGACCCCAAGACTATAACGATCGACTTCCAACCCAATGAGCCGATAAAAATTACAGATCTCAAAATTAGTAACGACTCATTTAACCTCGATATGGATGAAGTTTTAACGGGAAAAAAATACATTATCTCGGTTGATCCCGGTACGGCGAGAAATTCTAAAAACGGAAATCTTCTCGTAAAGACCGATTTTCCAAAGGATAATCCAAAGATATATTTCTTTCACCTAAGAGTTCAATGATCATTGGGATATAATATTTTCCTCTTTTAAAATTGAATCCGTTCATTAAAGAATCGGGACTTATATGTCTTATCGCTCTTTTCCTCAGCTTGTTAACTTGGTCTTTTCATCCCGGTGCTCCCGATTATCATAAAGTTGAACTGGAAGATGGCGAAATTTTATTGACGACAGCTCTGCAAAGCACCGATCTCGTACTCTGGGTTGACGCTCGATCGAAAGAAAATTTCGAATTGGATCATATTCCCGGAGCCATCCTCCTGAATGAAGACGACTGGGAATATCTATTGGCTGAATTCATGGAAAAATGGGATCCTGATCTGAAGGTTATTGTCTATTGCGACAGCCGATTATGTAGAGCCAGTAAAAATGTGGCTCAACGACTGCAGGATGAACTTCAAATTAATAATATTTATACCCTTCATGGAGGATGGGAAACATGGACCATCGAGCAAAAACGATAAAGATACTTTTTATTGTCCTGCAGATCGGTATGGGCGGTCTTTTCATCATCGCAGGAACTTTAAAGATTCTCGATCCTTCAAACTTTCTTAACGCGATCGAGACTTTTCAACTTCTCCCCTATCCTCTCGCTTACATTAGTGCTTATCTTCTGCCATGGATGGAAATTGTCTGCGGCCTGGCGCTGATATTAAATAAAGGGCAGCAAATCGCACTCATAATTCTAACCGCTTTGATTGCCGTCTTTATAATCGCTCTTGCCCTATCCTGGGGACGCGGCCTTGATATCGTCTGCGGTTGCTTTGGCAAACCAGGATCTTTAAAGACAAATTATCCCCTGCTTCTTACCCGAAACTTTGCCATTCTCGCAGCACTTATCCTGATCTTAATCAGAAATAAAAAAATAGTGTCACGTTGACCGCTGGACAATCCGTAATCGCATCAGGACCAGTCAAAAGTCGCGTACTTTTCAATTTCCTCGATTGTTGTTAAACCGAGTAGAACTTTCTTTAAACCATCGTAGTGCAGGGAGCGATAGCCGACTTTTTGTGATGCTTGGATCAGTTCAGACATGTCTCCCTTGTTCGCGATGATCGTTCTCATCTCATCTGTAATGAGTGCTAATTCATGAAAAGATATCCGACCTTTGAAGCCGGTAAATCTGCATTCTTCACAGCCTCGGCCACGATAAAACGGAACTTCCGTCAAACCGTCTTCAAGAAAATAATTTTGCAAGGTATCTAAGGATGGATAATAGGGTTCCTTGCAACTATCACATATGCGAGCCCCCAGTCTTTGTGCTAAAACACCCATTATCGATGGAGCTACCTGGTGGGGTTCGACTCCGATCTCAACGAGGCGGGTAATGGCTTGCAATGCATTATTGGTGTGAAGGGTGGCAAAAACCAAATGACCGGTAAGAGCGGCTTCAGTCGCAATTTTTGCCGTTTCAAGATCTCGAATTTCACCCACTAGAATTACATCTGGATCCTGTCGTAAGATCGACCGTAGTAAATGAGCAAAGGACAGATCGATCTGCTTATTAACCTGACATTGGCTAATACCATCAATTTGCATTTCCACTGGATCTTCAATCGTCGTAATATTAATTTCAGACGAATTAATTTCTTCAAGTGCAGCGTAAAGGGTGGTTGTTTTTCCAGAACCCGTTGGCCCAGTGACGAATATTATTCCGTTCGGACTTTTTATTATTCGCTTCAACGGTTTCAATATCACTTCGGATATCATCATCTGATCCAGCTTAAGAAAGTCCTGCTTATTTCCAAGCACACGGATGACAACCTTTTCGCTATGGATCGTGGGTATGAATGAAACGCGGAAGTCAACCCGGTTAGTGCCAACATCCAGGGAAAAACGACCATCTTTCGGAAAGCGGAGCTCGGCGATATTAAGGTTACAGAGAATCTTTAAGCGTGAAGATACGGCAGCGTGAACTTTTTGTGGGAAAGTCAACATTTCACGCAAGATACCATCAATACGAAACCGGATCATAGTAACAATCTCACTCGGTTCGATATGAATGTCAGACGCACGTTCTCTTAAGGCAAAATAGATGAGCGAATTAATAATCTGAATAAGTGAAGTATTTTCAGTTAACTCTTGTATTTTTTCTTCCGTCATTTCTTCACTCAGATCCAGATCCAAAGATTTGAGCTCTTTCAGACTTTCCATCAGCCCTTCTTCCGTCTGGTAATGAATGGATATAGCCGTATTAATTTCGACCGGGAGACTGAACACGGGACTGATGCGTATCTGCGTAATTTGTTCAAGCTTCACTCTCAGCTCTTCATCCGCCGGATTCACCATCGCTACGGTTAAAACGTCATCGAATATATATAACGGCAAAACATGGGCTTTACTCGCGATCTCCAGTGGTATCATCTCTAGAGCTTCGCGGCTCACTAATGTCGTTACGGGTTCAACATATGCGATCCCGAAACAATTGCTCCATAGCTCGCACGCATCCCACTTCGGGAGAACTTTGTCTTCAATCAGGTTCTCCAAAAGAGATAAACTACCTTCCTCGTGCTCTTCCAGATAAGGATCAAGCACTTCTTTTCCCAGAAAGAAAGGCGGCTGCCGAAGCAGCTCCATGAATTTATCATTTCTTACCTTTAGCACGTGCTATTCTTTTTCCCTCGAAGATTTTTGATATTTCAAGCTGGTCTAGAATTTCTTTTGAGAAGTAGGAAGTGGCGCGTTCGTTCTTAAGTTCCAATAGCATTTCCGGCAGCGAATAACGATTATCCTGGGACTCGATCCCTTCACTTTGAGGAAACAAGGTGGGCGTGTAATTATCTGTCAAAATTAAATCCTCTAACTACGATACGCTGGCGTTAGACTCTACATCCAGGAAAAGAGAGATCGTCTCATTGATTATCTCCTGCATATTTTCCTTCGTTGTATCCTTCCGCACAAAATGTGAGGCCCCATGTTCTGCTGAATCTTCTACGATCTGCCGAGTGGCGAGCGAGGTAAGCATTATTACAACCGCTTCCGGATTTATTTCTATTATCCGCTGGAGTGATGTAATCCCATTCATCACCGGCATATTAACATCCATCAAAGTGATATCTGGCCTTTCCTGCTTGTATATTTCAACCGCTTGTTCGCCATTTCTGGCCTCGAGGATCGTACCAATTCCCAACTTGCGAAGAACCAGCACAATGTAAGTGCGCACATGTTCTTCATCATCGACAACCAGCGCTTTAAGATTACTGATCATGATTAAGCGTGGGTTGGAAAGTAGACGGTGAAACTACAACCTTTCTCAGGTAAATTTTTAAAACTGATTGTACCTCCATGGGCTCTTACAATATAACGGCATATTGCCAACCCTAGCCCCGTGCTTTTTTCTCCTCCCGTAGGTTGAACCGAGGTACGACCAAAATCCTGAAATATATGATGCTTTTCATCCTCCGGTATACCCGGTCCCTCATCGAGGACTGAAAATCCAATACGCCCGTTTTTCGAATGAAGAATGGCTTTTATCGACGTCGCCGCTGGTGAATACTTAACCGCGTTACTCAAGAGGTTATCGATTACCTGCCTGACTTTTGAGGAATCACATTTTAATGTATCCCTCTCCGCTTTGTTCTCAACGACGATGGTGATGTTTTTCTGAGCCGCGTGAATAGAATTTAATTGAACAGACTCGGTAACGATCTCTGAAAAAGATGCTTTCTCTAGCTGTAGTTGCAGTTTACCCGATCGGATCGACGCAACATCGAGCAGTTCTTCGATCAATTGGAGCACACTGTTTGATCCGGAGACAATTCTTCCTATCATTTCCTTTTGTTCGCTCGTCATTTCCCCTATTCCATCATCGAGGAGAATTTCTGCGATTCCTCGGATGCCGATCATCGGATTCTTCAGGTCGTGAGCGACTACGCCCATTAACTGATTAGTTGACTCACGCGAAGGATAAATTCCATTTATGTTAACACTTTGATTATTCCTGGTTGCCCTTTTACGAAGATACCTTTCGTTGGTTTCGCTGCTTGGCATCATGTGCATGTTTTGAAAAGGATTTGAGGTGTTCGTGATCTCTTCGTTTTCGTTTTCAGAGTCAGGAAACCTGCGTTTTATATTCTCTGAGATTATTGAAAAGAGATTGCTTTTGGATGGAATAGCCGTCGAGTGTAGCATAAAATTAAATAATGATTGTTTTACTCCTAAAAAGTGATTCTTGCTTACTAACTACCTATTTAAACGAGTATAATTTAAGCATGGTCGCTATACTAATCTAACTCTAAAAGGAGTCAAGATACGGCCTGTCAGGAGAATGTTATTTACATTTTTTTACCAAAGAAATGAGATATTAAATTGTGCCCTTAATATAAATATATCTCGTTGTAAATCAGTGACTTATTATTAATCAAGGGATGTTATCTACTGAGAAATGTTAGATGCGCCAATCAGTACTTCACACCTTATCAACATCAATTCTTTGACGCGGGCTTCGACTGCTTATCGCCTTGAGGACAAAAGA
The DNA here is from genome assembly GCA_963692525.1 of Opitutales bacterium. Classification (GTDB taxonomy): domain Bacteria; phylum Verrucomicrobiota; class Verrucomicrobiia; order Opitutales; family PNEW01; genus PNEW01. The sequence continues at coordinate 1,788,521 of OY829953.1, read as the reverse complement.
AAAAGTATAACCTTTAGCGAAGTATATAAAGCGAACACCTGGGTTTTATTTTATTGCCTGTTATAACCCTAACTATCGTTAACACCTGCACCTGTTAACTCCCTGTGAGATGGAAATTCCAACACTACATTAATTCTATCAGTGTAACTTTTTCCGTAATGGATTAAATTAAAACTGCCGCTTATTTCACGACCCATTTCGTTAAAACCGTTTTAAAATAGCGCACCATAAATTATTCCCCCTCGCTAATATATACTCCCTTGACATGATTATGGTCATCATCCCAATCAATAACCTTAACGTGAGAATCGGTGGGTATTAAGCTTCTTTATAAAGGCTCAACACGGCTTCGCAATCAGTCGCTTGACAAGCTCGAACTTTAAAACATCGAGCTGCCATCAATAACCTAGTGCGTAGGTACTATAACAGTCGAATCCCCGCCGTTTCTTCACAGGGTAATTCTTGCTAACCATCCAGAGCTTGCATCGCAGTAAAGCAGGTCTTCACCCATTCGTGAAAGCCCATGTGGCTCCGGTTGCGATTTGGGTACTTCGATTCGGTCCAGCTCTGCGCCATCATTCAAATCCAGTTTGACAATAACCCGATCAGCCGTGTGTACAACCCAGATCCCGTCCTCCACTCGCACCATACCGTGCCCGCGTACATAAGGCAGAGGAATTAAATGTTCTACGCTCCAGTCTTCGATGCGCACTTTTCCCAGGGTCTGATCCTTGAGAATCTGCACCCAGATATAGCCTTCCTCAAAGTGGTCGAACTCGACACCGTGTGAGCCACCACCCCCAGGTATCGGATACCGTTGTAAAGTCTTCCCGGTTTGACTATCCACCTTTATTATCTCCGACATATTAGGCTTGGCATCTGTCGACCGAACGTAGCGAAGAGTTCCTGGGCCGTTTGCGGTTAACCAGAGCGCTCCATCGCCATAAGTCATTCCGCTCGTATTGGATGACTCACTGGGTATTTCACGGATCATCATGCTTAATCCGTATTCTTTAATCGGCTGATCGGGAATCTCCACTAAAGCGACCCGGTCAGTTATTTGATCTACAATCCACAGCCCTTCATTTGTAACCTGCAAGCCATTAGGTGCGGCATAGGACGCGCGAAAGAGTTTCTCAATTTTTCTGGCCATGAATTATCTCACTATTCTCATAATCCTATATATTCACCTTGGCAATGGTGAAGATCAACTTACATAACATTAAATAACTCTCTCCCCACAATCGATTGTCTACCGTAACTCACTAACCGCAGTCGCAAATGCAACCTAACAACCACCTGGTCATTTATTTTATTCTCTCGGTACGCAGAAGTGGCATTTGATCATCTGCCATGACCCACCGATATATATTCGGGCGACGCCCCCCTCCTTTGCTGATAACTTCAATTTCACCCGTTCGTTGAAGCTGCCACATCGGATTCTTAATCACCCGAATATCTTTAGCTTTTATTTTCGGGTATCGCGTCTTGATAGATTGAAAAATATCTTTTGCGGTAAAATCTCCTCCCATACGAGTAATCGTTTCACGAACCATACCCATGATACTCCTGTCTGCGACTCCGGATTGTGCACTTGAACTTGCGCCCTTCTTTTGGCCGCGTTTCTTCCCAATTCCAAGGCCTTCTGCAAATATTCCTTCATCTTCCAGAAGAAGATTTATCGCTTCGATCTTCGATTCCAATTTATGTTTTAACGCAATTAAGTCCTCTCTATTCATGACGGTAATAAGTTTATGGTTAATAAATTAAAATAACTAATACTAATATAGATGGATATTAACCATAAATGCCAAAGTGGCGACACTATTTTTATTGAAGAAATTTAAAACTAAACTATTTAGAGTGAATTTATAAATCACAAGATATTAATAACCAATAATATATATAATAATTGGGGTAATTATTGTAATGGGAATTATTTTTCCTTCATATAATCTACCCATGACATAAAAAGAAGCAACCTAAACCATAAGCAGGACATTACTGTAGCGCTGAGTCCCCACTAAATAGCTGGCACCGGGTAACTAATGGAACTGAAATTCATTCAGAGTTCGCTGCAAAATTCGCAGCGGAGAACCTATTCCGTCACATCCTTCTTTTTTTAGAATTATTCTCTCAGACGCGGAAGGACCCAACCGGCAATGAGATAAATAGGCACCGCTGAGATGAGCAGGGAATCGATTCCTCAAGTCGTCAAGATCGCAAGCGCAGGACCTGCTTGTGGTGCCTAACTTCACTCGCTTTAATGCTATCAGCAAAAGAGGGAAAGACTGTGTCTTAAAATCAGTGCCGTGGAATAATCTGAGTAGTCCAAGCGACAACGAAAATTGATGAAACTCTGTTCACGATTATCGAAGCCTGGAATCTTCCTCTACCTTTCGACTTTTCTACCTCACTGAATTATTTATTACACCATCAGTGCCATGCATTTTTCCTGACGCTCTGCCGCTAGCTGACCGACTTTTTTAAGTTGTTCGCGGGCATTAAGGTCGGTGCGTCGATTGAGAATATGCGCGCGTGTCTCGAAATCACGCGTCAGACAACAGGTTTCGACAATAGCGTGGTGATATTTTACCGGAATAAGATGCACCCCGTTGCAATCACCATGCAGCAAGTCACCGTGATCTATAACTACTCCGCTGACGGTAATCGGTTCCGTCGCCAGCTTGTAATTGAGGGTCGCATGGTCAGACACCGCTCCCGAGGCATAGGCTGGAAAACCAAGCTGGTTTATCGCATCGATATCGCGAATGCCCCCGTTGGCGACGAGGCCCACGGCCCCTTGAGATTGAAAGCTTTTGCACATCCCGTCACCGGTTACACATTCATGCGACATCCGCGCGCCGACGGAGTGCATGACGACAATCGTCGGAAATTTTGAAGCCCTCATCTTTTCTCCTGCCTGCATTATACCTTCGACGTTTTTTTCGAGTTCAGGTGTGCTCGTGTCGACAACAAGTGAAATCGCGACGCCAACCATTGGATGGTGCACAGCAGTCATAAGCTTGATTTCGCTACCCATGAAATACCTGTGGTTGTCAGCGCAGCCCAGTGCCAACAGCGACTCCGCAACAGTAGGTGTTTCAAACTCGCGTAATTGTTCGATTATCGCCAAGTCTACAGCCATATTTCTCCTTCATTAATTATACCTAATTAGAAATAACTAACCCTATCTGTCAATGCTGTCATTGGTTGTTTTAGAGTTTTTTTAGTTTGCGGTAGTTCTGAAAATAAATAAATTCCGTAATATTACTATGACTACCGAGTACGCTCCTGATCTCGATAGATTTTTTGAATTGCTATCGATATCAATCGATCCCCTAAAGCAACCATTGATTTAATCTTATTTTATAATTGATGACTATTCGCAGAAAAACTATCAGCATTATCTGCCTTACCTTTATCGTTTTAATCGGACTGCTTTATACCATATCGAGGAAAGTTCTACTCGATAGTTATGCACAGCTTGCAGAACGAAGCGTTAAGCAGAATATAAAACGATTTCAAAATGTATTGTCCGAAGACATTTCAAGTCTAAGCACTAACGCCTATGATTTGTCCGCCTGGGATGATACTTATGCGTTTATTGAGGATGTTAACGAAGAGTATCTCCAATCAAATCTTACAAATGACACAGTAGACAATGACGGATTGCGCCTAAATCTTATGTTGTTTACCAATGTTTCACGTGAGATTGTTTATATTAAAAGATATAATTTAGATGAAAACCACGAAGTGCCGATTCCCCCTCAAATGATAGAGGATCTTATCGCGCCAGAGATCATCAATCCGGTATTCGAGAATAAGTTCGTTAACGGTATAGTCTTATTGCCCGAAGGGCCACTTTTGATTGCTATTACCCCGATTGTAAACAGTGCGCGGGAAGGACCGGTTCGGGGGGCACTTATGATGGGTCGATTTTTGGATCGTAACGAACTGAATCGTTTCGCGGAAATTACAGATCTTTCACTTGCAATGTATTCATTTGATCTCGAGGAAATGGCCCCTGATTTTACCGCGATCAAAGATTCCTTTACTCAAGAGGATCAAATTATCATTCAACCTATCGACGATGAAACCATTGCGGGTTACTTTATATTGAAGGACATTCATGGCAAACCGGCATTAATTCTAAGGGCCGATATGCCTAATGAAATATATATGCAGGGAAAAACTTCCATCGCTTATTTCTTTCTTTTTGTGCTCGTGACAGGTTTAGTTATGGGCGTTGTTATTCTGCTCCTGTTAGAAAAGGCAATTCTCAACAGGATATTAGGATTCAGTAATTGTGTTAAGAAAATCGGCGACTCGAAAAGCCTATCATCGAGAATAAACATAATCGGTGCTGATGAATTTTCCCAACTCGGGATAACGATCAATAACATGATGGCACAACTTGAGAATTCAGAAAAGGAACATGTCAGAACTGAAAGATTGCGCACCCTTGGGGAGATGACAGCAGGAATAAATCACAACCTTAACAATATATTGGTGGGGATGATGGTTAATTCTGAACTGCTTATGAGAAAAGTGAACGATCCCAAACTGCTTGGGATGGTAAACCAGATACGCTCATCCGGTCTGCAGGCCCAGGATTTAATTTCCAGACTTCAACTCACGTATCTCGGTGACCTTACGGAGAAAGCCGACCATTCATTAATCAATTCAGTCATTCATGAAGCTGTCATAGCTACCCAACCTAAATGGAAAGACGAATCAGAAGCGCGAGGACACCCCATTGAGTTAAAGCTTGAACTCTCCGAGGAAAGCGCCCCCGTTCCAGTGAGCTTTTCCGGCTTATTTAACATTCTCTTGAACATCTTATTTAACGCCGTCGATGCTTTACCCGAGGGGGGACAGATTACAATAACCACGACCCCTCTCGATGGTGGTGTCCAATTGAAAATCAAGGATAACGGTATTGGCATGGATGAGGAGACAATGAAACGGATTTTTGAACCGTTTTTTACCACCAAAAAGGAACTTGGCACCGGCTTGGGTTTGTCGACGGTTTATAACACCGTTGTTCGATGGGATGGTAAAATCGCAGTTGAGAGTGCATTGGGAAAGGGCACTACCTTTACCATCTGGTTTCCCACCTTTAATTACGAGAAGACTGATACTGAAAAGGTGATTGATGTGCCCGATGTGAGAAGGGGGAAAATATTGATTGTCGACGATCAGGAAGTCGTGGGGCACCTTGTTACCGCACTACTCAGCGACAGACATGACGTGACCCAGGTTTTAAATGGCAAAGAGGCATTATTAAAATTTTCAGGAGACGATTTTGACGTAACGGTGATCGATTTAGGCATGCCAGGCTTACCGGGCGATCATGTCGCCAGGGAAATCCATCGTATGAACCCTTCTGTAACAACGGTCTTGATCACGGGATGGCAGCTTCCAGAAGGAGATACTCGCTTGCTGGAATTCGACTTTCGTATACAGAAACCGTTAAATGATATTGACGAATTGCAGCAAGTCATTGCACACGCTATTCAGCTTTGCGACCAACGACGATTCAGCAAGAATTAGTATTTATTGGAGAGAAATTGATGACAGGTATAGGCTCCTGTAAAAGTAAACGCTGCCCGCTTCCGGCTCGCTTCAATATTCTGCCAGCATTTTTTCCCACATTTTTTCATTCACCATAACTTCGGTGAGATATTTACTCTCATCTTCTGATGAAGATTGAAGTCTTGGTTTCGTCCTGAAAGTCAAAGAAAAGTTCATACCACCATTTTCCTCAGACTTAACTTCAATATTACCCCCATGGTGATAAACGATGAAGTAACAAGCCAGGAGATTAATACCGAATTCATTCTTCTCTTTACCTTGCTCATTAAAGGGATAAAATAAGGAACGAAGTTCATCCTGCGGTAACCCGGGACCGTTATCTTTAATCTCTATTTGTATTTTAGGCCCATAACCATTAAAAGTGGCCAGCTCCCTGGCATTGATATTTATTTCACTACCTGCAGGTAAAGTATTGATTACGTTTTTAATTAAAATGTCGAAGAGTCGATGAAACCTCACTTTTTCCACCGTCAATACCGGCAGCTCAGTTGAAATATTATTATTAACCTTAATACCTTTACGCTTATAACTCTGATTTAATTCAGTTAGCACTGTTTCAATCAATTCACCGATGTGTAATTGATCCTCGAAGGTAGACGGATTGTCCTCGGAGCTTACACTAATATCATTAAATATTTCAAGGATTTGACTAACTTGACCCTGCACTTGATCATAAATATCTTTCCAGAAATTTGGATTGTGCAGATTTTTAATGTCTACATTTTCCTCTTTTAATCTGACCGGTGCCAGATCGAGAAATGTCCTCACCGCGGTCATTGAATTGCGCACATAGTGCCCCAATCCCTTGGCAAGAATCCCGAGACTGATCACCCGGTCAGCAATAACGATATTATTGATCACCGAAAGCTTATGCTGCATGAGATGATCGCGCTCTTGTTGTACAATAAAAAATTCGAGGCCATGTCTAAGGATCACTCTTAGCTCCGGTATACTCCAGGGTTTATTAATGTATTTATAAATGGCTCCAGAGTTTACGGCATCGATCGCTGCATCTAAATCTGAGTAAGCGGTAACCAACATGCGGAGAACCCGAGGCTTCGCTCGTCTAACTCTTTGCAATAAGTTTACCCCCTTTTCACCCGGCATTCGCTGGTCCGTTATTAGAATCGCAACCTCATCTTTATGCTCCTCGAAAATACGATAGCCTTCCCTCGCATTGGATGCGGTAATTATGCGGAACTGATCCTCAAATACGCGCTTGAAATACTCTAATGACTTTTCCTCATCATCGACATAAACAATGGCGTATTTTTTGAAATCTATTTTCTTTTCCATTAATTTAAGTCGAATGCATTTTTCTATATTTCAATCATCGCCCTCTTATAGCAAATCTCGAAAGTCTCTTATTGATCATTTAATATCAGCGGTCAATGTTTTAGCTGATCTTTTAAGCATCTGAGGTCGTATCCTTGTCCTGACCAGGGCTTCTCAAATCACCTGCGCGATCAAGACCGTCCCATAGGGAATGAAGAATGAAAGGTGGCCCTATCATTAATTGTATACTGTGAATATCAAATGCTTCTCTATTAATTTCCTCCCATCTTGTTCATCTACTAATAGTTCGTTTTACTTTTTTTTAACTAATTATGTCGTAATTAATATTGCTCCAATTAGGCCAAGTGACTCAATATACTGTCCGTCATTAGGAGCACAAACGATAGCACACAGATAGATAGGTAAACCTATTATCCAACAAATAGGTTATATCAATGAAGAAAACTCAAACAGCTCGATTGGATCCTTATAAGGTTCTTGCAAACGGCAACCTCGCGATAGAGTCATGGATTACCGCCGATGACCGATTGGAAAATCTGGCAAACGCGCTCAGTACTGATTCGTCCCTGGGTTTTAATTTGTTTCGCGCTCTCATCGATAATATATCCGATTTTATCTATGTAAAAGATAGTGAGTGTCGCTACGTAAACTGTAATCAAGTTACACCGCCAATGAATGGTTTCTCATCACCGTTGGAACTGATGGGTAAAACCGACTATGATCTGTATCCAATGGAACTTGCGAATAGGTATTACGCTGATGAACAAAAAATATTTAAGACGGGGGAACCCATCGTTAACCAGGAAGAACCTTATATCGATGCGAAAGGAAATATTAAATGGGTGTCGGTCAGTAAAAGTCCTATCCCCGATAAAGAAGGGAATTACATTGGTATAGTCGGAATAAACCGCGATATCACCGAATACAAACTCTCAATGGAGAAGATTAATGAGCAGGCTACACTGCTTGATGAAACTCCTGACGCAATCATTGTTCGCAATATGGATGACGATATATTGTTTTGGAATAAATCAGCAGAGCGACTCTATGGTTATTCGGAGGATGAAGCGCTGAATAAAAAATCTTATGAACTTCTCTATAGTGAGGAACATACTAAACTGGCTGCTATTGAGCAAACTGTAGTTAGTAACGGAGAATGGTCCGGTGAAGTAATTCAGAAAACCAAAGAGAACAAGCAAGTTACGGTTCATAGTCGCCAGACGCTAGTTCAAGATAAATTAGGATTCCCAAAATCCATTCTCGTGATTAATACTGATATAACAGAAAAAAAGCATCATGATTATCAAATGTTACGCGCCCAAAGAATGGAAGGTATAGGGACGCTGGCAAGTGGAATAGCTCATGATTTAAATAATCTTTTGGCACCCATTATCCTCGCCACGGATCTGCTTCTGACAAATCCATCGCAAGAAAAATCCATTGATTTTTTAAAAACGATTAAGAAAAGCGCTAATCATGCCTGTACTGTCGTAAACCAGGTGCTTACATTCTCTCGCGGAGTCGAAAGCGGTGAATGTATTTTATTTCACCCTAAGCATATAGCTAAAGAGATTATTCAAATCACAAAGGAAACTTTTCCTAAAAATATAAATATCCATTTCAATATACCCAATGATCTATGGCCCATTGAAGGGGATCCCACTCAACTCCATCAGGTGCTTTTAAATATTTGCATTAATGCGCGGGACTCTATGCCTGATGGGGGAGAAATACATTTAAAAGCGGAAAAGGAATATTTGGATCAAAGTTACGTCGCTGTATATCCGGAAGCCAAAGCGGGTAACTATGTTATATTTGATATAACCGATACGGGTTATGGAATGACCAAGGATACGATGAAATATATTTTCGATCCATTTTATACGACGAAGAAAGAAGGTCATGGTACTGGCTTGGGACTATCGATCTCTCACGGTATAATAAAAAAACATGGCGGATTTATAGCCGCAGAGAGTAAGGTTGGTTACGGCAGTACTATAAAAGTATTTCTACCCGCCGTTACGAACGATGTTGTTAATTCCCTAGACAGTGAAAAAGTCAATATTCCTAAAGCGCAAGGTGAGTTGATACTCGTCGTCGATGATGAACCCGCAATATGTGATATGGTCGTGCATGTCCTGGAAGGACAGGGCTACTATGTTATGACGGCAAAAGATGGAATTGAGGCCCTGGCGATATTCATTAAACATCAAAAGCAAATCCGGATGGTTTTGACCGATATCGTCATGCCTCATATGGATGGCTTGATATTAGCCCGGACACTAAAAAGAGTGAAACCGGAATTGAATATCATTGCCACTACCGGTCAAGACCAGGAAAAGGAAAAGAACGAATTGAACAATATAGGAATTAATGTAATTCTCGAAAAACCCTATTCCTCTGAATCCTTGCAGATAATTGTGCATGAGGCTTTAAACGGCAAAGCCTATGCCCGCTAAAGCGTACCCGATAACCTCTATCCACAACCTCGGCTAATTTGCCAGGGTTAAGCAATGGCAAAAGGTGATGGGCCTTTGACCAATTCCAATTGCCTGGGGGTGGCCCTCTCTTCAAAGCCGTCTGCAGATTCAGCCAATTTACCCTTCGGTGATTGAAACGCCGGCGCATAAGAAATAAAAATTGTCCGCCTCGTTTTATTGCTTCGATTCACTAACGCCCCATGGGTGAGATCTTCGGTAAATATTACCGCATCTCCCGCTTTGCAGGGGCAGGTTTCGATTAACGAGTGGTTTTCATCGGGTATTTGACCGGCAATCGGATTATCGAAATTACTTTTATGGCTTCCCGGTATAACCGCGAATGCGCCTTCTTCTATTGCGACGTCAGTCAAGGCATAAGCAACTTTCACACTGACACATTTGAACTCTCCGGCGCCGAAGGCATATTCACAGTATGCTAAAAGCTCAGCGTAACCGTGATGTAAACTGGAGCTGCGCCCATGATTCCGTGACATGAACATGCATACATCAAGTCGGAGCGGCTCACTGATCATGGCTTCGATGTAAGGAAGTGTCTTCGGACAATCGATCAGCTCTTCGACCGGGCCACCTAATCTTAACACGTTACAGTCATAGTCACGGGATCGATTAGCAGGAAATTCATCTTTTTCGCTGGTCTCAAATTGATCATGGTATTTCCTCATAATTCCGAGTGCTGCCGCCTCCCCGTCATCAAGAGTTTCCAGCTTATCGATTTCAGCATTTAACCGTTGCACCAATGCTATCGGCAGCACCTGTGGCAGAAATAGGTATCCCTGAAGATCAAATAAATATCTCTCATTATGCGTCATTACGATTCAAACCATTATTTATTATGAAGGGAAATGTAAAGCCCAGAGACATTTGGTGTCTGCCAAAGTCCGTAACCAGTCAGTGTGGGTTCCGATTTCCAAGCTCAAGGTTTAATCGTCATTTCTCTTCAAGCTATGGTCACTGATCACTGTTCACTGGATTCACCCGAAGGGAGTTTTTTACCTAAAATCAGATAACTTAAGTATATAAAAGGCGTATCGACCAATGCTATTACAATTTTAAATATCCAGACAGAGATAAATAATTCACCTAATTTTGGCAGCACTCCGTAAAAGGCGATGGCTAAAAAAATCGCGGAATCAATTCCTTGTGAAATAGTCGTTGAGAGACAATTCCTCAGCCATAAATGCTTACCTCGATAACTCTCTTTAAAAAAATGATATAAGGTAACATCAAAATACTGACTGAAAGTATAGGCAATCAGTGAGCCGAGAATGATGCGAGGGAGAAAACCAAAGACGGTTGATAAAGATTCAGCAATAACAGGGTCACCATAAGTACTTGTGCGTATGATTATCTGGCTTAAAATTACCATACAAATTTGGGCAAGAATACCCATTAACACTACCTGGTATGCTACTTTCTTACCATAATGTTCCGCCGCGGAATCAGTAGCGAGAAATATTGCGGCATATATTGGAAGAGCCAGGGTATTAATAAATCCGAAAACTATGGTAAGCCTTCCCGAAAAAATATTTGCCATCAAAAGCAATGTTACAACCACTCCAATCAGGAATTGTGGCCCCAATTTCGTCGCCAACAATACGAGGGTAAGTGAAATTAATGTTACGAGTATATAGAGTAATTCATCCATGATAAGCAGATCAGATTGAAATACACATTCGCACAACCAAGGGAAAAGAAAAAATGGAGATAATACCGTTTTTTAGTTTAGCTGGAATGGGTGAGAAAATGTGTTCTTCCCCCATCGACGGCAAGAATTTGACCGGTAATAAAGCTGGCTTCGTCAGAAACCAGGAATAGCGCGGGTGCCGCAATATCATAAGGTTCTCCAATCCGGTTCAACATCGATGAATCAGTCATCAATTTTACTAAGCGACGTTCCTCTTCACTATTGTCAAATTTCATAGTCATGTCGGTCTTAGTAAATCCAGGAGCTACCGCGTTAACTGTAATACCATAAGGCCCTAATTCAAATGCCATCCTCTTAGTCAGAGAATTAACCGCGGCCTTGGACTCGGAATATCCCATCGATCCAGCAAACGAGGTCCCCAAACCAGAAATAGAACTGATATTCAAAATCCTCCCGTATTTCCTGGCTTTCATCTTCCCGGCAACCGCTTGAACGGTATTAATATAGCCTTTTATATTAATTTCATATAACTCATCGAGATTAGCCAGCGATTCATCCATTAAATCGATCGTCTTTAAAATTCCTGCGTTATTAACGAGGATATCTATGTTTTGAAACTCATCCTCAACCGTTTTCACCATCTGCTGTATGGCCTTGGCATCGGCTACGTTAGCTTGTAATGAAATTGCGCGCCCACCGGAATCTATAATCTCGCGACAAACCTGCTCCGCCGCTTCACTGTTATTAACATAATTCACAGCAACCGCTGCTCCTTCTTCGGCAAATCTAACGGCCATTGCTTTCCCAATACCCCTCGAAGCTCCCGTAATCAGTGCCACTTTATTATCCAGCCTTAGCCCGCTCTTATTCATTGAACTACCTTTATTTAAAATCCCAATAAGAGTAAAGGAGTATCAAATGGTATTTCGTTTATTTACCTATTTATAAACCTGTCCTCTAATCAAGGTTCAATAGCTACAACAACCTGTACTGAGATACATGCAAATTTTTTTAACTTTTCTTTTTCATCATGGGGAGAAACAATAAATTTCAGAAACGTGGGGAGCTAACCTAATCTCTTCGCGACGTCATTAATGTAACTCATTTGATATGGCAGAGGAAAACGAAAATTCGATTTCAAGTGACGCTGAAATTCCTCAGCTTACCAGACCATTTATCGTTGGTCTCCTCTTCATATTTTTACTGGCCGTGATCTGCCGGGTAATCTTTGTGACCTGGACCGATTTACCCCGAGCGGATCCCTGGCGTCACATTCAACTGGTAGACAATATTCGTTCCGGAGCAGGTTTTACGCTCTATGAAAACCAACCCTATATCTGGTACAGTCCTGTCTGGCATTACCTGGCAGCGACTGTTGCCCCCTCAAACTTTTTGCAATGGATCGCCGCCGCATTTTCGCTCCTCTCCTGCCTGTTTTTCACCCTCTTTCTCTATTGGCGTGGAGCAAATACGGGCGGGGCTTTTGCGGGCGGATTTTTGATGGCTTGTTTCGGCCCCGCCGTAGCATTCAGCTGCCAGTACGGATCGGAGGGTTTCGCACTTGCTTTATTGACGGGGTCACTCTTGCTAACTCTTCGCGGTCGAGGCGTGTTCACCGCGATAGTGAGTGGATTGTTGTTCGGGCTCTGTCTCTCCACGCGCCTTCACTTTGTTTTTACCGCGTTTCTTTTTCTCCCGCTCTTTCGAAACCTACACCGCGGCATTGCTTTTTGTGCCGCTGCCACCGTGCCTCTTCTATTGCACTGGTGGCGCAATTACGAAGTAATCGCAAATTCTTCTTTTATCTTTACCTGGGATGGTCTCGCCACGCGCGGGGATTCGTATAGTCTCCTCTCCAAGCTCGTGCCGCAACTGAATGCTGACGTCGTCGATGCTGCCAGCAGTCTTTTCATTGAAATATTTCATAGTGGCCCGCAATGGCTTTATGATGGGCGTTATCGTTGGGAAATCATAATATTCGGACTCGTCTCCATGCTCTGCCTGATCGGGTGCCGTAAAATTAGCGTAATCCCCTCAGGCTTCTCCGCGATTATTTACTTTCTCTTTATCGACGATGCACTTTCATCGCATTTCTTTCGCATCTGGTTTATTGTCTTTCCACCGATATTCATCGCGGTCGCTGATGTAACCACTCTTTACCTTAAAGCCAGACCCCAAAGGCGATGGGTAGCTGTCATCGCAGTTATTTTAATTGGTCTTACTGGAATTATCGATTTGCGTCCACGAGAACCTGTGTCCACGAAAGCTGTTACTCTCCCCCCTGGTGCTTTAACCGAGACGCACTACCTCGTTAACAGTGGGTTTTATCATCCCCAAGCTTTCATGCGACGCTTCCCCGACAAACACTTTATTGGAATGCCGCTGCACGCCGCGGACTTCGAGGACTTCAAGAAAGCCTTCCCAAAATACCGAACTCAGCTCTGGCACAAACGCTTCAACGTTCAAGATGACCTCCTCGCCTATCTCCTCGCAAGCAATCGCTACTCAGTAACCAACATGGAAAATGAGCTCGGATTTCCTTATCTGGTCCTGACAGAAAAATTGACCGAGGGAGACTAGCAACGCTGGAAATGTAAGGTCACGTTATGAGAAATTAGTTTAAGACCAAAATATAAACGAATTCTTATAGACTCAACCTTACTCAATTAATACGGCTATCGACGTTTATTATATTATCCCAAAATAAAAAAGAGCTACCCTTATGGGGCAGCTCTTAATCTATCTTGTCCGACTATTGCGTTCTATATCCGTATTAAACCAGTAGCTTTTTCAGATTTTCAGCGCCTATTGAGTCATCACCCTGAGCTATCGCCTCTTGAACCGCGACTTGCGCTGTTTCGAAATCATTCAATAAATGACTTAACGCTGCATACATGAAAATCGCGTCGACATCTTTTTCACCTTCCGTGTTTACAATATCACGGTAGTAATTTGTCAGCTCTCGAATCTTTACCCTTAAATCGAGACGAGAGGGTAAGTCACTCGCGCCTACGGGGTCCAGTGTGAACGCTCGGCGCATCGCCAATGCTGCAGTAGTATGATTTTCACTTAAAGCCGCTGCAAGACTGATCCCTACATTAGGCAATCCGCTCGTAGGTGATTTCGCCGACAACTTTACAAACTTTTCCTTGGCGACTTGAATATTTCCTTTGGCCAAATGCCTCCAGCCTCCATTCAATTTTCCATACGTCGGATGGACATTATATAAGGCCGATTCAAAACGTGTAGGACCATAGAAACTATAGCTGTATCCATAGTAGGGATAACCATAATGATAGTTACCACTATGTCGGAAATTACTTAATCCATAGCCACCATAGCCGTAACCAAAATTACTAATGCCGTGACCATATCCTCTATGACCGTAACCTCCATAGTAGTAACCACCGTATAACTGCGAAGTGAAAGTCAGTCCCACTAAAGCCGTCAGGCTAAGGGCAACCGACCTGAATAGTTGATGTCTATTAATACTTTTTAACTTCATTGTCTGTTCCTTTCTTAATTATTGATACTCAGCATTCCGCTGAATTTATTTTTTGCTTTTATGAATTCTTTTACTTCTAGATCAGAAGGATGCCTGCCAGATAGTGACCGAATGGTGATCATTAAGAAGTCGATCCCTGGCTTCCTTGTGAAGTAGACTATCTTTTCTGTCTTTGTTAATGCCTCTGAAGCCTCCAACCGTTGCTCCTGCAACTGATCCAAGAAGAGCGCCTTCTCCGGTCTCATGGCTCTGATGTCCGATGACCGCTCCGATTAACGCCCCTGTGCCCGCCCCATTGACCGTGCCTTTTTTTGTATTGGGACCGTAGGTTTCGCAACCCGTTAACAGAGCTAAGCCAATGGTTACTAAGGTTATATTTATTAATCTTTTCATTTATGTTTCTTTAGAATGTAAGAACCGACCGGTCGGTATTTTATTCCAGAAAAAATTCTTTTATTCATTACTTAGATCACACGGCCGATGAATTTCGCTTAAAAGTAGCGGCGCAATTCTATTTGCAAATAACTGTCCTGGCGAAAGTTGTAGGAGAGATCGTTCTGCGCAGTTTCACTAAATTTTTGTCCTTCGATCAAAAGTTTATAGCGGTCACCCAAGCGGCGTTCAAATTCGACGCGATAAGCGGTTGTACCGTTGTCATGATCATAAAATGCACCCCCGAGAATAGCTGTATCCCAATTGTCATTCAGAGTGATCCGTGTCCCTGTAAAAATATCCTGATTGAAGATCGATGTCGCATCATCACCTCGACTGTCATAGTGATATTCACTTAACACACCGGCATCGATAGAAGAGCCAAAAAGTCCGTAGAATGTATATTCAAAACCTGCAGCGAAAGCCTGGTAATGCTGATCTCTCCCCGAACGAATTAAGCCCTCAAACTTCAGGAGCCAACCACCGTGGGTCCATTGGATGTCCGATCCTACCTGATGCATTAGATTATAAACTGGTCTCAGTACCGTCTCTCCAGCCGAATTAGTATCGGGCTGAAAAAGCGGGTGACGACTGGTTCCGTAAAAGTAATAGAGACCCAAGTCAAATTCTCCCAACACCTGGGACCAGCGCATCGCAAGATCCGAGTGCCACTGCTCCGCGTCCGATTCATAAACTGGCCGATCCGTATCGACATAAGGTTGACTGCGCAGACGTCCGTCTATTCCGGGAAAGGTACGCTCGCGAAAATAGGGTAGTAAAAAGAAATCAAAGTTTCCGATCTTTGAAATCCAGGTAAAGTTTATCATCGGTTGCCCAAGTTTCTCTTCGCGATCAAGATTTTCGATCAGATCGGTTTGATTAATAATGTCTACGAGGTGCTGAGATTCGATCACGCCCCAGAATACTTTATCCACGCCGGCTTTTAACTCCCAATGGTCTGAAATTTTGTGTAGATACAGTTCGCGAATATCGAAGTGGGTACGCTCAGTGTCCTCACTGTCTAAACGAATGAACGGTTTAAATGTC
This sequence comes from Opitutales bacterium, assembly GCA_963692525.1. GTDB lineage: Bacteria > Verrucomicrobiota > Verrucomicrobiia > Opitutales > PNEW01 > PNEW01. Next base: position 1,772,497 of record OY829953.1, on the reverse strand, counting down.
ACTGAGAGGTCACCTTCGTTCCAATCGCGGTAAAACTCCGGTTCGATACTCAGGGAAATGCCAAGACCGCTTTCTTGCCTCGAGTCAAGCGGTCCGTCGATAAACCATCGTGATTCTATCGAGGTATAACCCGCAAACTCCCAATCTTCTAAAAGCTGTGCGATGAGAGCGGCGGGCTGAAAACTTACCGCCCACAGAATAAAAAATCCTGTGAATAGTTTTTCTTTAGCGTGCACGTTGCAAGCTGTTCCGATCAAAATTGCGTTCGCTTAGTCCTTTACTGAACTCATAATCATTCCATAAGAGATCTGTACTCTTACCCGTCTGATGGTTGATCATAACAAAGCGGTTGGCACGCCAGAAATGATCTTTATAGAGCTTATAATCGTGAGCGGTTAATGTTTTCAGTATTTCACCTTTGCGATCATAATAGTCAGTCCGCAAGGTGCGGTATTCGTTTTTATCGATCCACACCACCTGGCGGGTATATCCCGACTTTTCATCTTCCGGATAACGCTCGATCACATAGCTGTCGATTCCATCGATAACCTCATCACGCAAATAATTGTAAGTGTACTTTTCAACTTCCTGGGATGAGAGATCTTCATAGGCAAATTCGCTGCCAACGAAGGGTCCTGATTGATTATTAGAAGCAATTCTTTTGACCCGCTTTAGAGCCGGTAAATATAGCCACTGGTCATCATTGCCGACTTTTTTTGTGAATACGAGAAATGCAGTTCCCTTAACATCACGCGGATGGTCGAAAATTATGAGACGCTTGTCACCATCAATTTCCTGCTCCAAATTGATCATGCGCAATTGACGCGTGCTCGACTCTCCATGACGATTGCGCAATATCATTTCGGAGTTTGCACTCCAGTCACCCCACCCTTCGTCCTTTTCGTCCGCAGCAATAGCGATCGCCAGACCTTTTTCTTCCGATGATTGTGCATCTTCGATATTCGCGGCATATGCGCTATTCAGGGATGCGAATACGCCGAGAAAGACGATGGAGATATGGATATACTCGATGAGAGCAGATCCTACTTCTGAAATGTTAGACTGTAATTTCACTTTTTTCATAATTAAGGATTCCTTTCATACTTTTTTTCGGTTGAGATTTATATTGTTTCGATTGATCTAAGGTGATTAGCAACGCGGGTAGAAAAAGAAAGTCCGCGATGAGGGCATAAATTATGACGATGGCAGTAAGCTGTCCCATCCAGGCATTAAGATGAAAAGAAGAGAGGCTCATTATAGCGAAACCGATGACAAGGATAATAGTGGTCACAATTAAAGCCTTACCGACTCTTTGAAAAACAAAGCGCACTGAATCTTCAGCGCTTAATGCATGCTCGCGCCGAGCTCGATTGTATTTACTTAAAAAGTGAACGGTATCATCAACAACTATGCCCAGGGTCATTCCGGTTACCATTGACAGCGATAGTCCCATCTCACCGACAAAAAGCGCCCAGGTGCCAAAGCCAAGCACCGCTGGAGCGAGGTTGGGCATGAGGCTGATGATGCCGTATTTTGTGCTGCGTAATGCGAATATCAGGATGAATGAGATAATAATGACTGCCAGTACTGATCCGCCGATCATGCTTTTTACGTTGCGCTCCGAGATATAGGTAAACATCACAATCTGGCTTGCGACCGTGGCCTGCATATGGGCGGGCGCATTTTCAGATAACCAGGCATCCGCGCTTTCAAGCAAAGATCTTATCACATTGGTTGAGAGATTGGCTAGAGTGACAGTGAATCGCGTAGCCGATTTATCTACGTTAATCTGGTTGTTGAGATCAAGGCCGTAAGGTAGGGACATTTCGTAAAGTAAAAGGTACTGCGCGGCCAATTCTCGATTATCAGGAATTTTGTAAAAAGTTGGATCGTCGCCATGTAAGTTTTTATTCAGACGTTTCATCGTGTCGGAAAGCGTGATGACCTGCATGACGCCGGGCTGTTGACGATACCAGATGGCGAATTCGTCCAGTTTTTTAAGATATGCGGGATTACTGATTCCTCCACTATCTTCAGCATTTATTGAATATTGAAGGGAGTAGATACCAGTCAGATTATCCATCGCATAATCAGTATCGGTTCGGAAGGTAATCCGCTCGCCAAAATAATTGACGAATTGATCATTAAGTTCGAGGCGAGGAATCATCACCGCCATGACTACGATCACGACAGCAGGTCCCCACAAGAACCAGGAACGATATCGAATTAAGTAATCTGCAAAACGACCAAGAAAACCACTCTCAGTTTCCTCTTTTACCATCACCCTGACTGGCAAGACAGCGATAAATGCCGGGAGAAAGATTGTCGAAAACAGCCAGCCGGCCATCACCCCTATAGCTACGACATTACCTAAATGACGAAAGGGCGGAACATCGCTAAAATTCATACTTAGAAAGCCGACCGCTGTAGTTATGCTGGTTAAGAATATGGGTTGGAAATTTGTCCGAAGACTTTCAACCAGAGCATCTTGTTTCGTGCTGCCAAGTCGCATCTGTTGTAAAAAAGTAACGAGAAAGTGAATACTATCGGCTACCGCCAGGGTCATAATCATCGTGGGGGCAGATGATACCGGGGCTGACATGTCAATCCCGAGCCATCCCATCAATCCAATCGCCGTAACTGTAGTTATGATAATTACGGTCAAGGCCCCAATCGTTCCTGTTACTGAACGCAAGAGAACGCCCATCGTTATAATGATGCTGAGATACATCAGTGGAACGAGCGTCGACATATCACCGATCGCTGATTCGCCAAATGCGTTGTTGAGCATGACAACACCGGTTAGGTAGACTTTAATTTTTGGAAATTTAACTTCAAATCGATGACTTAATTCCCGCGCCGCGATTGCCGCTTGTGCGCCTTCTGTAGTATCTTTTTCAGGGAGGGTAAGGGTGACGTTTATGCCCGTAACATTTCGCTTGTCACCAACAAGACGATTAAAAAGAAGCGGGTCGTTATAGGCAACCTCCTCGATCTTAGCCAGATCTTCGGCAGAAAGATGGCGTGGCGAGGATACAAGATCGTCGACCATGAGGTCGTCTCCTTCCGCTTCCGAGTACTGGAAATTAGTTAACGAATCAACCCGTGTCGAGAAAGGAAGTTTCCACGCTTCGTCTGTCAACCACGATACAGCTTCAAGAAAATCAGCCGAGAATAAATCATATTTTCGTGACGAGAGAACGAATTGTATATTATCGTCTTTAGTGTAAATATTTTGAAGAGCCTCAAATGAGAGCAATTGTGGGTTTTCTTTGCTGAAAAAGACCCGGTAATCATTATTGAATTCGATTCGTTTCGCGCCGCTACCGGCTGCAATTACTATCGCAATCGTCGCGATGATGATTGCCCAACGCCAGCGGATGATCCATCTGCCGAGAATTTCCATTTTTGAAGATTTTCTATTTTCTGATTTCATTTTTGAGAACTGAGTGATGAGATGTTGTGGTTGATTTGTTTAAATTTTTAAAAATTCCATTCACAGGGGTGCAAATTCCGGTTCCCATTCGTCGTCCCTTAAAAGATCAAGTTCAAAAGCTCGATGCCGACGGATTTCCTCTTCCTTTTCATTCTGGTGACTAGCCACTGCGCCTATCACCGCTCCGGTGTTGCCACCAATGGCAGTACCTCGCTTGGCATGTAGCCCGTAGGTATCGCAACCCGTTAGGATGGCTCCGATTAAGAGGAGCAAACTGAGATTAAAGATTTTTTTTGTCATCTTGGAATCTTTCTTTATGTCGTATTAACTTTTATTCACCGGTGACGGTCTGGTGACAATTGATCGCTCTGCGATCCTCACGGTTGGCCCAAAAAAACTTTTATACCTGTTATTGAAGGGGCGAATATCGCCGCCACTTTGTTCATCAAAAAGCAGACTCGCAATGAGAACGTAGAGCCCATCGCGGATTAGCTCGTTATGTGTTCTGTCTGATCCTGACTCTTCTCTATTTCTTTGAATCTTATTAATCATGGCATCTCCTGTTAGTGTTTAAATTCTTAGATACCAACCAGTTGGTATCTATCGGTTGTAAAAAAATTTTAAGGTTTCAAACTGTCCAGATAGTAAATTAACCCATCGACAGACCGGGTGAAAACTTCCAGGTTTTGGGCGCTTTTGGCGGTACCAACAATGCCTTCAAAGGCGGAAACAAAAAAGGCGGCAACTGTTTCCGGTGATACTGTTGGGTCGACGGTACCCGCTTCAATTCCATTTTTAAACGCCTTGGCGTAACAAGCTCTCCATGCGGTAAACACTTTTTCTATTCTCGTGCGAAAACCTTCATCAAGCGGAGACATTTCCTGGGCAAGGTTGTTCAAAGGGCAACCATTGCAAATAAAAGATGGATCTTCACGTGCCTGTTCTCTCTTCTTTAAAATAAGCTGTTTTAAATCCTGGATGGGATCACTCGATTCTTTAAGGGGATTGATGAACTCTTCTTTACCCATCCCGTAGATAATTTCATCAATGACCGCATAACCCAGTTCATTTTTCCCCTTGAAATGGTGAAACAAAGCGCCCTTGGTGACGCCAGCCTTCTCCACGATCTGGTTTATACTGCTCCCCTGGAAACCGTTTTTATGAATTTCTTCAAAAGCGGTCTGAAGAATTTTATTCCGCGTATCCTCGGGTGCTTTTACGGGTGTCATGGCAGTAATAAACCGACCAGTTGGTATGTTGTCAAGCGAGTTTCTTGTTTTTATTTAATTATTTATAGAGAATACATATATTATATCACAAGCTACTGAATGATAATAGTATATATATCACTAATACATGCCTAAAATCAACACGGTTCATATCTTTCTCCAAATCAGGCGACAATCTTCAGTTGCAAGTTTATGAAATCATTCACGACATGCATTCCCAGTCCTCTGAAAAACTTCCCGGATCCGTAGATAATATTCCAACGCGTGCGGTCGATGTCGAAATTGGCCTGAGCTACCCACTGACCATCGTCGTTGAATTCACTGACTGCATTAAATTGAATGCTTTGTGTTACCCCTTTAAGCGTAAAATTACCGGTAAAATTAATATTCGGCGTACCGGGTGTAGCACCTGCAATTGAATTGACGTCTGCTAATTCAAAGTTCGCTTCGGGAAAACTCTCGCAATCGAAAAAATCATCACTTTTCAAGTGTTCCTCGAGCACTTTTCTCATCTCTTTATTTTCAATATTGAGATCAGTAATCGAGGACAAAGTAGCCGCTCACCACACAACCGTTACGAAATTCGAGTCGGCCCGACTTCAATTGCAGTGATCCCCAATGTTTGCTCCCCAGATTTTGGCCCGACCATTCAATTAAACTTTCCGCAGTATCAATTGGCCGCTCGCCCTCTACGGGTGGCTTCTCCTGAACTTCAATCTGCCCATTACCTTCCACGGTAAATCCTGCTTCGCGCCAGGCATCCAAACCGCCCCGAAAGTCATGCACGTTTTCATAACCTGCTCTCACTAGTTTTTCTGCCGCTACTTTCGATTCAAAACTGTCTTCCGCCGCGCCGTAAACACAAACCGGTAAGTTTTTCTCCGGAACCATTTCCAAAATACGTTCCACGAAATCAATTTCAAAGACACAATTATTGAGAGCTCCCGGAATATACTCCCGGTCGAAATGCTCAGAGAGGCGTACGTCGATGATCAATAAATTGGGGTCATCCGTTTTATGGTTGTTTAATTGTTCGGCAGTAATTGTATTCATCTCACTCCATCCTATTCGTCAGGCGAGTATAATCAATTGTGAATTGCAGGGAATAAGATCCTATTTTTAAACTCTTTTCTAAGCGAATGATTAGTTTTAAAAAACAAACTCAATGAAAGCATTCATAAAATTCAACAAAGGTATTCTGCGTATGCCCCTTCACTGGCAATTGTGGGTAATGTTGTTGGTTGCAGTTAACCTGATCGTGCCGCTCTTTTTCATCGACCGCTTGGAGGCCCAGGTAGTTGTAGGTACTTTGTTTGGCAGTATGATTCTCATGACTCTATTAACCGGCCTTTCCGGCTTTACGCGGTTATTGGGGTTGGGCCATTTTCTCTGGTTCCCTTTGCTATATTTCCTTTCGACCCGTCTTAGTCATTATCCCTCCGACGATATTTACGGTATTTGGATCAGGGTCCTGATGACCCTTAACGCTGTTGCTCTCGTAATTGACGTCATCGATGTCATCCGTTACCTCGCTGGCGACCGCAAAGAAACGATTGAGGGTCTTTAACCTAATTGAAAACAACCTCGATTTTCCACCTGCTTTAATTAAGAGTATGGGATAACCCCTCTCGTGTCATATTCAAATCAGTAGAGCTTCGAGCTATTAAGCGCAATCTAACCATGCAATCTCAATTAAAAGCTCTCCTTCTCGGATCATTTATCGGCGACGCCCTGTCAATGGGCTCTCTTTGGATTTATAATCCAAAAATGATCGAGCGTAAGTTCGGGCGTGTCACCGACTACAACTTACCCGAAGCAAACAAATATCATCCGACGAAGAAGAGTGGTGACTTTACCCATTACGGGGACCAGACACTGGTGCTACTGGAATCAGTTGCCCAACAGCGCGCTTTTGATTCATCCGATTTTTCCACGCGTTGGCGGCAGCTTTTCAGCAACTACGAAGGTTACGTAGACGGGGCGACAAAAGACACACTGGATCTTCTATCTTCGGGTATCTCCCCTGAAAAAGCGGGGTCTTCTTCTAACGATCTGGCGGGCGCTTCAAGAATAGCCCCTATCCTCATCGCTTACGCGCAGAAAGATTTCAACGAAGTGCAATCTGTGGTGGAAGAGCAAACCGCGATGACCCATAACGACCCCCAGGTAATCGAAACCGCAACCTTCTTCGCTCGCGTTGTATTCCGTATCTTTGAAGGAATCGGGATAGAAGCGGCCATCGAATATGCCGCACTCTTTGATTACAACCATCTTCCTGCCGAAGAGTGGTTGGAATTGGCGATAAACCATCTGGAGTTGGACTCTGTAAGTGCGTTACAAAAACTCGGACAGGACTGCCACATTGACCATGCCTTTCCCGCAACACTTTATCTACTCCTTAAATACGGTGACTCATTTGAAACCGCAAACATTGAAAATATAATGGCCGGGGGTGATTCTGCCGCACGTGGCTTGATTATAGGCATGGTCCTGGGAAGCAAATATGGTCTGGAGAGTATCCCTGAAAAATGGATTACGGGTCTCAATGCGTTTACGACTATAGATAACTATTTCAAAACGCTTTTCCCTGAGAATGAGGTCACCCAATCCAGTGTTGAGGGTGGAAAAGTATCATTTCTTAACAGTGATGGTATTGAACTCGATGCGCGACTGGAACAACCGTCAGAACCGCCCAAAGCAATTGCATTATTCGCCCACTGTTTTACCTGTTCCAAGGAAATTGCGGCGGCGACCCGGATCAGCCGCGCCCTTGCCGGTAAGGGTTTTGCCGTCCTGCGATTCGATTTTACCGGCCTCGGGAACAGTGATGGAGACTTCGCGAATACCAATTTTTCCTCGAACATCCAGGATCTTGTCAGTGCGGCCGATTTTCTCCGCGAAAATGTCGCCGCTCCTACACTTCTGATTGGACACAGTCTTGGTGGGACAGCCGTAATTGCGGCAGGTTCACAGATACCTGAGGTGAAAGGAATCGTGACTATCGGAGCGCCTTCCGATCCCTCTCACATCAGCCATCTTTTTAAAAGTAAGCTGGAGAAAATTGAAACCGAGGGCGAAGCCACGGTCCTCCTGGCAGGTCGAGAGTTCCGAGTAAAAAAACAATTCCTCGAAGATCTTGATAATCAAAGCGTGCTCAAGAGCTTGAGTGATTCGCGTGCGAATCTTTTAGTTATGCACGCTCCCGGCGATCAAACGGTAAGTATTGATCACGCCCGCCACATATATGACGCGGCAAAGCATCCAAAAAGTTTTATCTCTCTCGACGATGCTGATCATCTTCTGACTCGAAAGAAGGATTCGACCTATGTTGCCGAATTGATCGCGGCATGGAGTACCCGATTTACATAGAGAGCCTGTTCGACTACATTTATTCTACTCAGGCTGTGTCCGTAATGGTTGCCGCCATCTTTCCGCAAAGCAGGAAAGACAGCGACAAATGTTTATATAATTTCCGTGTCTAATTATATAAACCAATTAATGCCAATGCGAGTGATGATACCCTCTTTCATCATTTCCATTTTCGGGTGCGTGTTTTTTAATTTCATCAACAAGTTTAATTCTCTGTTCCAGATTTAGGCTTTCGTGAAGTTCACCGACATTTTCTACAAGCCGGGACGCATATTCATCTACATTTTGCTGACCCTTTTCTACTAATTCCTGGATATCGACCGGGTCAAATGATTCCGCGGCCAGGATATTAATGAAATCCTCTCTATGTTTTTGACGCTCAATATTCACATCTTCCTTAACTTTCCTGAATTCATCGACTATAAGCTTTAATTCCGCTCTTTGATTCTCAGTAAGGTCCAATTTTGAAGACAACTCATCGAACATTATATCGGCCCTATCTTTGTTTGGTTTGTGAAAACCAAGAAAGAGCCCGACTAATCCAAGGCTTAATACTATTACTGCTATTTTGATCATTTTTTATTAGGTGATTTGATTTAAGGTTCTATTTATTCTCTATCCTATATTTGACGCAGTATCGTAGCCTTTTGGATTCAAAAAAATTGAAAAGAATTTAGGCATGTAATTCCCCGCCGTAATCACACTGCCTTACCCTATCACACCATAAACAATAAAGATTCCAAATATGATGCCTGCGCACAGCCAAAGTCGAAAGAGTATAGGAGGAAGATGTTTCAACGAGTCGAGGAGCCGGCTAATGCGCCCACGTCCCAAAACAGATAATAATAGGGCCGCAGCGATCATAAGATAGCCGAAAAATTGGAAGAAAAGGGGGAATCTGGTTTCGGGTGCCGCGATTATGAATAAGACTCCAAAGACCAGACGTATACCAACTGCGATGTAAAAAACAAATTTTCGTTTCCATAATGAAATTACCCACTCGATTATCCGGATCGGAGAATAGAACCCTATTACGCACGCAAGACCAATTAAAATGCCGAACAAGGCAATTATCGCTGCGATAACACTGTGGTTCATTTTTTAATTTTCCCCTGTTTAATTAATAAGTGCTCAGGTCTTGGTGGAACGATGTCATGGAAATGTGCATGTAATTATTGAACCGAGTAGACAGAACGCATCCTGGTTTTGACTATTTTCCCCTTGTGGATACCCGGTGTAAAACGCCATTTCTTTATCGCATCCAACACTGCGAAATCTAAAACATAATCTGCGGATGTATCTATTCGTGGATACTGCACCATTCCAGCTTCATCTACGATATAGGAGACGACGACTTTTCCCCCTACCCCTTTACGGTTCAATGCTGAAGGAAATACAGGATCAACCTTGTATACGATTTTTGGTGTTTCATCCATTTTCCCGGGCTCAAAAGGACGATCACCTTTATTTTCTGCCTCCATTGCTCGCTCATTGGATAATTCTTTTTCAGCGAGAGCTATCTGTGCTGTAGTCATCGCTTCTTTTAGTCTCTCTAAATGAATTATGCTCGGGCGGTAATCTTGTTCGGCAGAGAGACTAAGCCAGACGTAAGCCCAGATATAATCATTCTCTACTCCCTGCCCGTTTGCGTACATCCCGCCAAGGTTATATTGAGCCAGTGCGTTCCCCTGCTCGGCAGCCATACGATACCAATTTGCAGCTTTAGCAAAATCCTGCTCTCTTTTCTCACCGGAATAGTACATCCCCCCAATGTTTAATTGGGCGCGTATTACTCCCTGTTTCGCGGCCATGTGAAACCATTTGAATGCCTCGATATCATTTTTTTCTACCCCCCGTCCCTTAGCGTACATCCTGCCGAGGTAAATTTGCGCATAACCGTGTCTCTGTTCTGCTGCTTTCCTATACCATTCAACGGCGCTGCTTGTATTTTTTCTAACTCCCTGTCCGATATCATATAACCACCCAAGATTAAACTGGGCCTCAGCATTACCCTGCCCTGCTGCCTTAAGGTACCATTCAACCGCTATGCCGATATTTTTTTCAACTCCATGGCCGGCTTCAAACATCCACCCCATAATGAATTGCGCTTCGGCATGACCATTCTCAGCAGCCTTCCAATACCAATTAACTGCTTTATCCGTATGTTGACCGACACCTCGGCCCGAGTAATACATCAACGCGATGCTATATTGGGCTGGAGCGTTTCCACCCATAGCAGCTTTGTAAAACCATTTAAAGGCTTCGTAATTATCCTGCTCTACCCCAAGGCCAAGTTGATATTTGAGTCCATCGCGATAGAGGGCATCTGCATCCTCACCTTTTCCAACAGCTGGAAGACTTGATAATTGGCTGTCCTCACTACCGAATGCAAAGCTGGACAAAATTAATAACGTGATAATTGATCTCACAAACTTCATTTAAGGTGTACACATTTCTAACTTTTTAATCAACAGTGAGTTTTGCATAAATTACAGAGGCGGTCGATAAGATTGATATAAGCATTCAGGTATAAAACAAATCAGTAGGGTCCAAGTCGGAAGCGAGCTCGAGTTAGATTCAAAAGCTGATTCCTTTCTCGCCTTTAATTGACCGCTAATAATTAAAAAGTTCACAAACAACTCAGTCAGCAATTCGAACATAAAAGTCGTAAAATAGTAATCAATGTCGTTCTGGAACAACCACAAGTGATTGATTTAACTATTACATGATTATTTAATATCAATCAGCTGATTATAAATGGTCAGGCGATAAATATTCTTATGAAAACTATCCTCATAGTTGAAGATGATGAGATTCTTCGGCAATCGATCTTGACTGTGCTTGAGTCAGAAGGCTATGAAGTATTTTCAGCCTCCGGCGGTCTAGAGGCTCTGAAAATTCTCGAAAAAATAAAACCTGCACTGATCATTACCGACATTATCATGGAGGATACCGATGGGTTCGATATTATAGTGCATGCAAAAAAGCAAATGCCCGAAACCAGTATTATAGCTATTTCCGGGGGAAGTAGTGTTGGGCCTGAACGCTATATGGATACCGCAAAAAAGCTGGGCGTCGATAATACGCTGTTGAAGCCATTCGCAATCGATGAATTGAAGGAAGCTGTGGGAAAGCTGCTTAAATGAACATCAGGGGATTAGTAAGAAGCAAGTTTCAGGCACGATTGTGAATAGACACTGGAGATTAAATCATTTAGATCGTCCTCAACACTGGTCGCGCATGGCCTCGCTATCAGACTACAATGCTCATAAGTTAGCTGAATTAACCGGGGTCACAGTTCGACAATTGGAACGTTACTTTTACAGTGATTTTCATCGCAGCCCCCAGGATTGGTTGAATGAGCAGCGGATGATCGCCGCACGTTATCTTTTATTGGAAGCCACTTCTATCAAATCAATTGCCATACAACTCGGATTTAAAACCGCCTCTCATTTCAGCCACGTCTTTAAACACTATTATGACGTCAGTCCTTCCAAATACTTAGAGTATCGTTCGGTTCTGTATCCGAAGATCGCTGAAAGATAATCTTAATCCGATCAGTTTACCAAAGTATACCTGAAGGAAATTTATTGGTAAACTTTTGCTTATTATTGCTCCAGTATGTACGAGTAACGGCTAGAGGCTACGCGTCGAAATAAACCCGTGCTTAAATCACCATCATCAAAAGTAGCATCCAGTCTCTGCATCTGGATAACAGCTAAATTAGTGTCGACGATACTGATACCAGCGGTGAACCCATAAACGCCGACATCCCAGTCCCAGTTACCACCAACCGGTGTAACCTGAGTCCAATTTATATTACTCAGGTGAACATCCATACCAGTGGGAATAACCCCGCGATCGACATCGGGTGGATAACTGCCCGATGCCTGTGCATATTGTTCAAAGCCCTCAGCAAATACACGCCAGTTATTAATCAAGTAACCATTCTGGGCTGACTCCCGTACTCGGCGAATATAGGGTATCGCTATTGTCGCGAGTATTCCGACAATGACGACAACAACCATTATCTCTACTAGAGTAAAAGCCCTCTTAGATGTAACCTTCTTTTTAAAAAACGATTTTCTCACCTTACATATTTATAGTATATTTTATGCGGTGTGAAAAGATGTAAATCCAATCTTTCTCGATTTTAACATAATCGTCCCAAAGTTAGTACTGAAATCATTTAAATACCCTATCTACCCATCCGAATAAATGCTGGCTTATATTTAACAATGGAATACGATATTCATCGCTGGCCAAACTGAAATATGAATTACCGCCGTTTACTAATTGTCGCCCTCGCGGGTATCGCGATATTTGTTGTTTTTGAGAGTGCGAGATTTAAAATTGATGAAGGGAATTATAAACTTGGGGATCAACATAATTCGGGGGCACCGATAATCGGCAAACCCTTTGACATAATTCCACATTCCTTCGGAATTCCTGAAAATTATTTTCATTGTCCGACAACGATCGTAGCCGCGAACGGGGATCTCCTCGTCGCGAGCGGCCAGGGACGCGTGCATGGCGTAGGCAATATCGTGCAAGCGCGCAGCACGGATGGCGGTGAATCATGGAACTATGAAGGCGTAATTTACGATCATGGTAAAAGAAATCCAAGCGAAAGCGCCTACGGAACTACCTTTGCACGCGCACCGGATGGGAGACTGGTGCTATTGGTCCAAACAACAAACCCCGAGCTTATTCTGGAAGCCGAAGCCAAGAACCTGGTACTGGGGGGAGAACAGTTTGCCGGGTGTGTTTACCTCATCAGTGACGATCATGGTAAGACCTATGAATATAAAGGCTACATTGATCCGGAAACTCCTCATTACGTAGAAGGATCCACTTCTAATATCCTCACCCGAAACGGCACTATTTATTTGGTCTCACCCAGCTTTTACGCCGGGGTATTATTATACACCAGTGAAGATAATGGTGAGACATGGCAGAGACGCAGTGCTGTCTTTCCTTCACCAGTCGCTCCGAGAGAATGGGAACCCGATGTCTATACCGCGGTGATGCGGTATCCAACATTCACTTTTCTTCCCGACGGCAGCATTTATGTCCTGGGCCTGGCTTATTTGCCCGACGGGGAAGAGAAGAATTATTCCCGGGTGAGTGTTGACGGCGGTAAGAGCTGGGGACCGGTACGGCTTGTCGAGGGAATATCGGTCCGCTGCCCAGTCCTTCACTGGGTTGGCGACACCCTCGTGCTCCACGGAAGGTATACGCCTGACCAGGACATGATCATGCACACTTCGATAGACCAGGGTGTGACCTGGTCGCCCCGGAAAATTATCCAGGATTACGATACAGACGGCGGCTACTCCAGTTCCGTCAATCTCGACGGTAAATCATTCATGGCATTCAGCACCGATAAAGGGGAACAGGTATTACCCAGAAATCATCCCCAGTACGAAGCCGAAAAGATCTGTGGTATTCAAGGAGTGTTTTTATATCCTTCTGAGGAATAAAAATAAGCTTTAAGATTTTAATATAGGCGGCACGAAAAACAAGGGGATCAATCCTCTTTATCGATACTGTGCTTAAACCTATTCGTCATCACTTTACCCAATCCTTTTACACAACGGCTTAACCCACAGCTGGGACAACCTTTTCCTACGACCGCAAAGGCAATGAAAATGCCAAAAAAGATTAAAAGCAGTATGTCTGAATCACCCATATAAGTAAGATGTTGCGATAGCGGACTTATTCCATAATTCTTTTAGGATTAAAGCGTGTATAAACAGATGTGCTTGACAAAAAAAAGCTGCTCTTTTTTTGCAATTGTGACCCACAACATTAATCAATAAAAAGGGTAATCTTGGAATTAACTTTAAAAACGGACCTGATTAATGCGGTTGTTGTCGGTTCCGGTGGCTTCCTGGGTGCTCTCGCCCGCTACGGTCTCAGTGGACTTGTGCACAGGCAAATGCCTCTCACTACCTTCCCCTTCGGAACCCTGGCGGTCAACCTCCTGGGCTGTCTCGCGATCGGCGTGGTCACCGGACTCGCCGAATCACGTCAGTTGTTCGGTCCGGAAATCCGAATGTTTCTTCTCATTGGCATCCTCGGTGCATTCACAACCTTCTCCACCTTTGGCTACGAGACGCTCGCGATGGTCAGGGACGCCGAACACCTTCGAGCTGTCATTAATGTTGGCACGCACGTCATATGCGGACTGGCTTTGGTGTGGCTGGGCTACGCACTAACAACATCGGGATAGATTTACATGGCTCATCCAAAAGAAGGTAAACTCCTGCGCATTTTTATTGGTGAGAATGACAAGCACGAAGGTCTGCCTCTCTACGAATGGATAGTTAAAAAGGCAAGGGAGCGAGGACTTACAGGGGCGACCGTGCTCCGTGGGATCGAAGGTTTCGGCGCCCATAGCCAGCTTCACACCGCGAAAATTGTTCGACTCTCGAGTGATTTACCCATTGTCGTTGAGATCGTCGATACCGAGGAAAATATCGAATCTTTTCTACCCGTAGTCGACGACGCGGTTAAAGAAGGTCTGGCTACCGTGGAGAGAGTTGAAATCCGCTTCTACAGAACAGGGAAATCCGAGTAGTTGACTCGGCGATTTCAATCTTCTGTGCATAAAAGCCATAGATTCAGATATGCATAATTTGAAATAATGAAAACAAACTGCGCTGCCACCGTCTTCTCGGTAAAAGACTTAGAAGAATCACTGAAATTTTATAACGAAGTTTTAGGCTTCGAAGAAGAATTCAGATTTGGCAATTACGCTGGCGTGAAAAAAGGTTCTGTTTTGATCCATTTATCACACTATGAAAATCCTAATATGAAAGTACCTGGGTCAGGAAGTATTTATATTTTTTGCGACGAAGTAGACGAATACTGCAAAGAGATAAAATCAAAAGGAGCGAAAGTACAAGCGGAACCGAAGGACTATCCTTACGGAATGAGAGATTTTATATCTTATGATCCAGATGAAAATCAATTGAGCTTCGGCGCGGAAACCAAAAAGTAAAATCTGGCGATCCATTCACATCGATTACCACGAATCATAATTAGCCCATTGATAGCAGCCATGCGTTGATATCAATAAAATAGACAGTATGACTACGAGAATGATGCTCCGTTTGGACCAGAGGTATGCAAACTGGAGTGTGAGCGATCAGGGTCAGGCTGCGTATTGATAAAATTATCTGTAGGTGTCATTGTGTGGTAAAATGGAAAAAGTAATAGTGCAAATTGACGTTATTGACTAGCCTTTGCTGACAAAATTCTACATGTAGGCTTTCTCAAAGCAGAATCTAATTTTTAATTTTCCTATTTCCATTCTACTAAATATCAGAAGTACATATGCGCTTATCTACTTTTGAAATTAATAACAAAGAGCGATGGGGTACAGTGATAGCTCACCCGACGGCTGAAGAAGATTGGGTTTTTACACCCGATGAGTGCGAGGACTATATAGCTTCAATCAATAATCCAGAGGCGCAGGAATTATTGAAGAAACTGAATTTCCTACACTCGACCGGGTGGCCGCAGGATATGGTTTCGTTCTTGGCCTTGGAAGAAGACGGAATGAATGCTTTGAGTCTCCTGGAAAAAGCGTTCAAAGAATGCTTCAATCAATCTGACTCAGCGATCCCTGAAGGGATAGGTAATCCGATAAAGGCGGTGAAAGTGAAGGCGCCAATACCAAGGCCGCGGTTATATTTCGGGCTGGTAAGAAACAGCCCCAGGTTTATAAGAAGCAATCCTAATTTAAACGCCGCTAATTTTTATCCCCTTGGACATCAACGGTGCCAGGGCACTGTCGTCGGTCCTGATGAACCGGTAGTTATTCCAAAGAATGGAACGGACTGGGGCTATAATGTAGAATTCGGAATCATTATTGGAAAAAAAGGGCGATATATTGAAGGGCATGATGCGATGAATTATGTCGCGGGCTATACCTCGGTAAATGATATAGCAGGGGGATGTTATTTTAATACTATTAACAAAAAGAATATCGGGCATAAACTCCCACAGGACGCCGATTTTTTATTACGCGCTACGGCTTCATGGTGTGGGAAAAAGGCGGATACGGGGTGCCCGATGGGCCCGTATCTTGTGACCAGAGATGAGATTGAAGATCCTTATGATTTACTCGTCTATACAAGAAAATCCGGAACATTAAGGGATAGAGCTTATACGGGCAATTTGCTCGAAGGCGTAGAAAGAATTATTCAATGGTATTCATCCTTCGCGACTATTTATCCAGGAGATGTCATGCACCTGGGGACGATGGGGATTGATGGTTTACGCGATGTCAATTTTGGTCCCGACGATTACATCGAGGCGGAGATAGAAAAGGTGGGCTCACTGAAAAATCGCGTAATTGTCATCGATGAGGACGATTGGCGGGATAAAAAAAATGATGACACTTTAATCCATTCATCGCCCGCGGTAAGAGATGTTCTAAATTCTGAGGGTAAGGAAATTAATTCACCCGACGACTGGAAGATAGATAAAGTCAGGCACTACTGGACGGTATACGCGAATTATAAAAAATTTGTCGATACACAGGGAGATTCCTATGCCAGCTATGGTCCCCGATTTTTAAACGGGCCTGCGTCCTCCCTCGCGAGCTCTACTTCAATAATTGAAATACCGCCAAGGGCTACTTCCTTGAAGATAGGAATAGAACTTGCCCTCGTCATTAATAAGATCGCTTCGAAGATTAGCGCGGAAGAGAGCGATGATTTCATTTTAGGTTACACGCCCATGGTTTCCCTATGTGATGAATCTTTTAGAGATGCTATTAGCTATAAGGCTGAGCGTTCCGAAACGGATGTGACAGGATTACCTCCTATTTATGGGAGGTGGGCTGATGGCTTTAACGTGGTATTAGATCAACCTGTAAAAATTGGTAGTGACGAGGTGGAATTATTAGACATGTATTTGACGGTTGAAAACTTTGGTAATATTAAAGGGGCAACAAGCGAATATGTTGCTAAGGCTCCGCAGATCCTGGAATATATAACACAATATATTACTTTATTTCCCGGTGATGTCATCACCCTTGGGAGAACCGCAGAAAGAATTTCCATACCTGCTGACGCCCTAAGAAATAAAGAAATTAAAGGGACGGGTGAAGTAGATAGAATCGGGAGTGTATCTTTTTCAATGTAATGAGTCTGCACCGATGCCAAAACAACACCCCATATTTCCTCACAGCTTTAACCCGATCACGATAAAGAATGTTACGCTCAAAAATCGGATTGCTATCAGTGCACATTTTGCGGGTTGGTGGGTTACAGATGGTCTGCCCAACGAAGACTTCGCCGCGTATATAGAGGAGCGCGCAAAAGGCGGGGTCGGTCTCTTTGTCATCGGCGCTACGGGTCCGACGTATGATGCGAGTTATAATTGGATGCACAATAGCACTGATGACATTATCCCGCGTTACCAGATGCTGGCTGACGCCGGTCATCGTCACGGCACCAAGGTTTTTGCCCAGCTTATTCATATAAACGACTTTATCCCCGTACCGCCAGATGACCGCATCCGGACTGGCATGAGAGCACAGGTTGTGCCCCAATTCCGGCAAAATCCCCGGCGCCCGGATCGCAGCGCCGAGGAGTTGCGCGAATTGTCTCGCAAATTTGGAGAAGCGGCGGCACGTGCCAAAGCTGGTGGTATTGACGGTCTAGAACTGCACGCTCACGAAGGTTTTCTTCACTCTCAATTCCTCAGCCCGATACGGAACCAACGATCGGATGAATACGGCGGGTCGCTTGAAAACCGCATGCGCTTTATCGTCGAAACCTTAAGTGAGATGCGCGAAGCGATCGGCGATGAAATGCCGCTCGGCGTGCGCCTAAAAGCAGATGACCAGGAAGAAGGGGGAATGACGGTCGATGATTATGTGCAACTTGTCACTCAGCTTGAAGCTATGGGGTTTGTGGACTTCATCAGCCTGACCGCCGGTGATGGAGGATTGCATCACGGGCCGATGCCGCGCCCGGATGGTGAATGGCTCGCCTTCGTTCAGAAGATTAAAAGTAAAACTCAGCTACCCGTCATGCACGCCGGACGTATTACCACTCCCGAGATGGCTGAAGACGCCTTAGCCTCCGGGATGCTTGATGTCGTTTGCATGACTAAAGCTCATATCGCCGATCCCCATTTCACAATTAAAGTAATAGAAAATCGGCTTGAGGATATTCGCTATTGCACACGATGCCTGCAAACCTGTATCGGCGATGGGGAGTTAATGACTTGTGTATATAACCCGGTGACAAGCCGGGAGCGAACTTGGTCGACCGTTGAACCCGCGGAACAGAAAAAGCGCGTCGTTATAGTCGGTGCCGGTCCCGCCGGGATGGAAGCCGCATTGACTTCTCACGCGCGAGGTCACGAAGTCATCCTCTTAGAAAAAAGTAATCAGGTCGGTGGCCAGGTGCACCTTGCCGCAAAAAGCCCGATGCGCCAGCTATTCATCCGCATCGCTGAATTTTATCAGCGCCAGGCAGACAAGGGAGAATTCGATATTCGCTTCGGCAGCTCGGCCACTGTGGAAACCATTCGCTCCCTGGCGCCCGATGCGGTTGTAGTCGCCACCGGGTCCAACCAAAGGGCTGTAGAGCTTTCCGGCGGAAGGGAAGTATGGACGGTCGCTGACGCTTTAACTCGCGATCTTCACAGTGTCCAGAAAGTGCTGGTCGTCGACCTCAATGGCACAATGGAAGCACTGATGGTAAGCGACTACCTGTCGGATCAAGGAATTACCGTCGAATTTATTACGCCAGATAGTCGTGTCGCGGCCGCGGTCGAGGGAATGACGCGTGAAGAGATGCTAAACCGCCTGCAGGATCGCGGGATTAGATTTAATGAAGAGGAAAACATCGTGCATTGGGACAATCAGGGCGGTCTTGTTCGGCACAACCGCTTTGTCGAAGAACGTACTGTCGATGACATTGATGCCGTGGTTATTTCTGCCGGCGCTACCGCGAGCAATGGATTAGCGCTCGATCTTCGCGGTCTTGTCCCCGAGATTCACACTATTGGAGACGCTAACACACCGCGGACCGTCCATGAAGCTACGCTTCAAGGGGGTATTGTCGGACGTTTGCTTTGACTATAAAAAGGTATGGGTAAATGAAACTAAATCTTGGAATATAATCATAAAACGGAGTTGCACGCACACCGAATACAACTCATCTTTTTGGGCTAATTCTTACTATTAATATCCGGAAGATTCCTATCATGACTGAAAACGAAAAGTATATTTTTGACTTGCGAGGTGTGATTGTCGTACCCAACGCATTAAGTACTGAACAGGTCGCGGAAATGAACGCGCTCATGGATGAGCAGTTTGAAAAAGAGTGTGAGCCGGACACGCATACGTACCGGTTTGGCGATCTTTTACACTGGGGGGAAGTTTACCGGAACCTCATTGACAACCCGGCAGTCATTCCATTTTTAGTCGAGTTGCTTGGCCCAACCTTCCGCCTCGACCATGATTACGCCGAAATTATGCGACCAGGTTCAGGCCCTCTGGGAAGAACACTTCATGCCGCGCGCTTTCCCTTCGACCCCACTCAGTATTTTAATTTTCACCAGGGACGCATGCGAAATGGGCTGACCGTGGTTGCGTATAATCTTAAAGATGTGAATCCCGGTGATGGCGGTTTCCGCTGTGTTCCCGGTAGCCATAAGAGCAATTATCCGTTTCCCGAGGAATGGCGAAGTTCGGATAATATGCAGCCCGTTGTTGAAACAATCACAGGATCGGCTGGATCGGCGGTAATTTTCACCGAAGCGCTCACGCATGGGACAATGTCCTGGAACGGTAAAGACGACCGTCGGACAATATTCTATAAATACAGTCCCCACTCAATTTCGTGGTCTTCAGAATACTATAATGCCAATGATTTTCCCGGACTGACGGAGCGTCAGTGTGAAATTCTTGAACCGCCAAATCAACGTCACTCAGACAGAAAAGATCCACAAGGGATCATACGAAAAAATAAATTTTGAAGCTTTGTTAAATGATTCGTGGGGTTAGCGAATCGCTCCTACCGCTTTTCTCAGTTTCTTTGTATCGAGATCGCGTGTTATCCTGTAGATCCCGGAAGGCGTCGCGTATCGTCCGCAGTAGATGAAGATATGTTGGACGCCCCTCGCCTCATCGATCACCCCGCCGCCGGGATGTGCCGCGTCAATGTTTTCAGGATCGAGTTCCAACATTCCTGATTCCAGTCTTAAAAGAGTCGCTTCCAATCTCCACTTGTCCGCGCGTCCCGCGTACATATCCCTCTTTGAAAGTGACCATAAATTGACCGTTTGCTCGTGCTCTTCATTCTGCTCGTCATCCAGAGCTCCACCGCTGCGATTGGTAACGACAGCTTCATAGCGTTTTGTCACCGGATTGAAGTCGACGTCAGTCGTATCGGGCCAGCGGTAACTGGAGATATTGGAAAGATCCCGGTGTGTCATCGGAAACCAACCCGTGTCAGAAACCATCATGACAGGAGGTTGTGGTACTTTAATCAGACCATGCCCTCTAAATGGAAGGATATGGTTCCTTGAAACAAAGATGAGGCGGCCGTCATGATACATCGCGGTCGGTTCAAGGGGATGAATCGTGTCGGAAAGTGGAAACCGCTCATGGACCCAGGTCATGCCTTCATCTTTGGAATGATACATGTCAATAAAGGGAGTGCGCGTCACTCCCGCCGCGATTACGAGTCCCATCTCCGGATGAATAATCATGCGCGGGCCAAAGCTGGCCCCGTAATTGTGTCCTGTCTGCTTCTGCGTCAGGGCATCGGGCAATAGAGCCCAGGTTATTCCTTCATCCTCTGAACGATACAAACCGTAAGTCGTCGCAAGAAATAATTTATTGTTAAGCAGACCAAAGCAGTTGCCAAAACCGAGAACCAGCTTTTCCGTATTTTTTCCGAATTGCGTGACGTCTATCGGATCCGACCACGATTCGCCGCCGTCGGTTGATCGCACGACTATAGCGCGACTGCTGTTCTCATCCTCGCGAGGCCCATCCCCGTGATGTCGCAGTGTCTGGTGGTACGCGCACAACAGTGTATCCCCTACCTTAATCCCTACCGGCCACCCCAGGTGGTGGTTCTCTCCTGCAAGATACTTACCCACCGGCAACGCGACCGGTCTGATCGTCAGAACATCCTGCTTTTCGAGACTGATCAGTCTTTCACGTTCGTCAGCAGAGATTATCAACGTGTCGGCGACTGCAGCGTCGCTATCGATCCAGTTTTCACCAGCTATTATCGCGCTACCGCTGAAAAAATAAATCAGCAAGAGCCCAATCGTAATATTCATGTTAAGTCTTATGACTTTGGATAGTGACCCCAAAATACTATCTTCCACACCCCGTCAATAAGGTAGAGATCCTGGACGATTCCCGCGCGGTTCTCATTACCCTTGCCTTCATCAGGAATTATCCTGACACGCCAAACGTTGTCGTTATAATCATTGCCAAGCAGTTTAGTTTTTAACCACTCTACCTTCCAGCCATCGGTCATACTGCAATAGTCGACAAATGTCGTGTTTTTCGTAGTGATAAATTCATTTATAAAATCAGCACTGAAATTTTTCTGTGCCTCTTCATAATTTCCCTCCAATATCAGCACATAGGTATCCATCATTACCTGCTGCGGGGTCTTTCCGTTCGTGTCTAACGGTGCCTCTTTTACGCCGCAGCCTATGAGGAAAATAATCGGGGCCAATAAAGCGACTGAATGACAGGTGATTTTCATTTTTATCCTTAGTTATATTTGATTTTACGCAAGGTTAAGCATCTACCAGGTGTGGACCCTATTCGATGAATCGATGGGATCAAGTGAATTGGTAAACACTTATATTGTCCTCTATTACCTAACTGTTTAAGTTTCGACTTTGTAAATAGCCCACACTTCGCAATTCATTGCGTGTGAATCTTCCGGATAATCCTGCCTGAGTCTATCTCGAATCTGCAGGGATTGACCTAAATCACCCATAAGCCCATTAGCTGAGATAGCATTGCTGATGAAACCATCTTCATTAGAGCCCCAATTGGTAATCAGCGATACAGCACAATAACCGTCTATGATATCGTAACCCAACAATCCGTCTTTCGAAGTATAGCCCTCATCGAGTTCAATTTCTACGCCTGTGAGAACAGCGTTATCATAGCGGCCCAGAATTTCTTTCGCGTAGCTAATATTCGTGATGAGACTTAATTTACAATCTTCATTAACACAGTTTTTCCAGTCTAATTCAGACTCAGGGGTGAAAAAATCAGGTTTTAAAATACTATCCACGGAATCAAAGCTGGTCAGATTCAGCCCTCTCAATTTGAGATAACTTTGCCATCTATCCCCAACCTGGGGACCAAAATTTTCAACTGCTTTATAGTACATTAAACTTAAAGATAACTAAAAGAGTGATTGCGCACCTATCATTGTTGAGACTTTAGATATTGAAAATCTGCTCATCAATTTTCACTTCTCAGCGCATTTCTTGAAGCTCTGTCCACGAGGGTAAAAAGACGATCAATATCATCTTTCTGTTTCGATACTCGATGGCCACGTACTTTTACAAATTCACAGTCCAGCTCATCGGTTATTTTAAAAAAATCCCGATAGAGCTCATAATTGTTGAGGCGCTTATTATTTTTGGAACGATAATCATTTTCCTCAAGGCGAGCGCGTCTCCCCTCTAACCTGATAATGTTCTGTGAATCCGTATACACACTCACTTTACGACCGCACACTTGAGTATCACTCAGTGCCCATAATAAAGTCTGTAATTCAAGTTTCGTCGAAGACGTCTGCTCAAATCTTTTCACTTCCACGCGCGCCTTCAACACATCAGACGAAAGTTCATCTTCAGCTACCACAAGATAAGCCCCAAATCCAATGTGGGACCGCGTATTCACACTACCATCCGTAAAAAGCATCAGTTTATCCATCGTTGAAAGAGGGTGATCTCTCTTTCAGGCCCACATTAGGAATACCTGAGCATACTTCAACACTGCAGTTGCCAGTCCTGTGAATGCAGGGAGCAGGATAAAAAGCGACTCTTAAATATTCAGCTTGCGGATCGTTCTGAAAAAAGATTAGACCAACTTGATTATTTACTATGAACATCACAAAGAATCAAATCGAGCAATATCGCGAAGACGGCTACATGATACTCGAGTCGGTCATTCCGGACGCGCACCTCAAATTGCTACGTGATCTGTGTCAGTATTTCATCGATGAGATGGACGCCCGGATGGACCGCGAGGGCACCGATGTGATCGGTATTACCCATCGGGGTAAACGTTATTTTGTGTCTCAATGTTATCAACGGAAACCCGAGTTGTTTGAGTTTCTATACAGCGACTATATCGCGGACATATGCCGAGCGACTCTCGGGAAAGACGCCTACCTGTTCAATGAACAGTATGTCGTCAAAGGCGCCGAAGAGGGCATGAAATTCGGTTGGCACCAGGATTCCGGGTATGTTGGTTACCCTGAACATAAGCCCTATCTCTCCTGCTGGTGCGCCCTCGACGACATGTCGGAGGAAAATGGTACGGTTTCGGTAATGCCCTTCTCGCGCATCGGTATTCGCTCTTGGGTACATCATTCCCAGGAGGAGGGCTCGAACGACAAGATTGGATATTACGGTGATGACCCCGGTGTTCCGGTTATCGCACCGGCCGGCAGCATCGCCGTTTTTACAAGTTTGAACTTCCATCGCAGCGGCGCCAACCACACACCCCGCATGCGTCGCACCTATCTCGCGCAATACAGCGCTGAACCTCTCACCATTCCGGACGGCACGAGGTTGTGGGGTAACGCGGAACCTTTCCTCCGCGATGGGAAAAACGTGGTTGGGACCCCCCCACCCGACCTACCCTCAAGACTCGATACGGTAAAGCGATAACCAGCAGAGCGCGGTGCCCATCACCGCGAAACTGCATCTCAATCTGCGGGTCTTAATCTACCGTTCTGTAATGCAGAGAGAGGGAGTTACATCTTTATGAGCATGGCACTAATAAGGACTGCAGTCAGAGCCCGGTTTTTTCTAACCAGTCGAGAGAGAGCTTCCAGGCAAATTCAAAAATCCTGTGATGATTACCTTTCACTTGAAAAAATGGTCACCACGGACTGTGGCGCGCGTCCTGTCTTAGTGCCGTGTATGTTAGGCATCGACGAAGACATGCGACACTGGTCTTACTTTATGGTCCTCGAACATAACACTATCGTGAATCGCAGTATTACCTCCGTGATAGGAAGCCTCGTCCAGGGAGAGGAACCGAAAGGCATTGGTGCCATAGACCCTAAAAGAGACGTCATGCCTTCAGCGAATCCCGGTGAAGAACAAATTAAAGCTTTCTGCTCTTCAATAGAAAACCATTTAAAAGTTGTAGCAGGTCTTTCACCGCTACGGGGAACGATTACGAAACGCCATCCCATCTTCGGTGAATTTGACGCGCACTACTGGCATTGCATGTTTGCCTTCCATTTGCTTGTTCACTACAAGCAAGCTAAATATGTGATTCAAAAAATATGCTCAGAACTAAACACGGGCAGTGACGTAAATCACTATGTGGAAAATGAAACGTGAATCTCAGATACCTGCGCCTCCATTCAAGGCCAGTAAAAAAACTGCCCTGCTCATGTACGATTTGTGGTATGGGCGAATCACACCCGATGAAGCTCGGGAGCGGGCATCCGAGCAAGGATTCGCTCAAGAATCTATTGATCACATTATTACTGAATCCACGGCACCACCCTCGTACTGGAGCGACAAAAAATAGTATCCGCAAATACGATCATCAGTGAATCAACGAGTCTTTAAGTTGCTGCCCATGAAGCAGTATACACTCTTACTAATCGAACAGCTAAATTTTCAGTCCAAGGATTAAAATATGAGAACAGCAAATCCCGCATTAAACGCCAAAACTTTTGATAGAATAGGATCGGAGGCCCTCGGTGACAAGGTGATGACGATTCAGGGAACCGTAAACAAGACAGCAGTATTGTTATTCTGTCTTATCGTGCCCGCCGTCTGGATATGGAACCAGTTTTATTCAACAGGTACTCCTGGTGTCGTAATGCCCTGGATGATAGGAGGAGCCATTGGCGGTTTTATCGTTGCCCTCATAACGGTATTTAAAAAACAGTGGGCCCCCATAACCACACCGATCTATTCGGTACTTGAAGGCTTTTTTGTCGGTGGAATTTCAGCCGTATTTGAAGCTCAGTTTCCGGGAATCGTCATGCAGGCAGTTGGATTGACGATGTGCACACTCTTCGGCCTTCTTGCCGCTTACAAGTCAGGACTGATTAAAGTAACCGAAAATTTCAGGCTTGGCGTCATCGCGGCTACAGGAGGGATTGCGTTAATTTATTTTTTATCCTTCATACTCAAGTTTGTCGGCATCGGCATCCCCTTTATCCATGACAGCGGATTACTGGGCATCGGGTTCAGTCTCTTTGTCGTCGCCGTCGCGGCAATGAACCTCGTCCTGGACTTCGATTTTATCGAAAGTGGCGCCAGTCGAGGTGCACCCAAATACATGGAGTGGTATGCAGCCTTCGGTTTGATGGTTACGCTGATTTGGCTGTATATCGAGATCCTCAGACTGCTCGCCAAGCTGAAGTCCAGGAGATAAAGATAGCCGCAATCGCTCTTAACACCCTCTCAGGACGATGTGTCCTTCGGGTGGTTAATGGCATGCATTACGACAGCTTTAATGTCTTTCAACGGCATGGGGTCATTGTCTTTAAAGTTTATACACCCTTTTCCCGTTTTTACCTTCGGGTATTTAACTTTGAATTTTTCGATATGGTGATAGCCGCAAGTGTAGAGCGAAACATAATTTTTCTGGTTGGAGATCGCGACCCATCCGTCTCCGTGATGGTAGGTCGGCATTTTGTATCGCATATCGACGATTGCCTTGGGGAACGCATTCGTAATTAAAGTGTGAAGCGAGTCGATCTTCGCTTTCCGACTTACCGTAACCGCGTCCATATATTTTTTAACTTCCCTGTTCATTTATGTGCCCAGACATTAGATCGCCCGTAACTTTTAAGCGAGTCACACTTATTGCGAGGGAAATGAATGAAAAAAAAGGAGAGGCAGAATGTATATTTTTTAACCATTAAAAAATGTAAAAATGTATGATAATCATCTAAATAATGCTATTTACCTGACAAATACAGATTTGGTTCAGATAATGCTTTATTAATAATCGCTTGAACGCGCAAAAAAAAGGGGCGCTTTATCTTTTATAGCATGTAAGAACTAGATTATCAGACGCTTACAATTAATGATAAAAGAGCCCACCCCTATCACTCGTTTGTTTAGATTCAATTTATCACCGAACTAATGGATACCATCCTCATTGTTGAAGACGACGAGAGCTACCGGTCAATGTTGATGTACGCTCTGGAATCCCAAGGGTATAAAGTATTCGTAGCACCGGGTGGGTTAGAAGCGAAAAACATCCTTCAGGAATTGATGCCTGATCTTATCATTACCGATATTATCATGGAGGACATGGATGGTTTCGAAGTTATCATACATGCTAAAAAGCAGAACCCTGAAATAAAGATCATTGCCATCTCCGGTGGCAGACACCTGGACACTGAAAGATACCTGGATACAGCCAAAGAATTGGGCGCGGAGTATTCGATCATGAAACCTTTCTCCTTGGATGAAATTACAATTGCTGTTGAATCGCTACTCAAGTAAAGGGTCATGTCGATCATTTCTAATTTAATTTTCGAGATAGCGATAGGTCGGCAAACCCAGGAGGCGCTAACACAAAAAGACATGCTCACTCCAGCGCACCGTTTCTACTAACTGGCCATGGTGAACGGCTCGATGCTTCCTGTTTAAAATCGAAGGGTCCAATTAATTTTTGTGTTGAGTTGTCTCTTGCTGGGGTGCCAGCGCCCGTCGAAGGTATCGACCTCCTGGTTAAAAACCAGGTAAATGTCATTGCCCGGCCGTACAGTCCAGCGTATGCGGCTGTTAATACCAAAGCTGTCGGATACATTGTCATATTGATTAGTGATGTTCCAATATAATTTAGGAGAGAAATTAAAATTCAGGTTTAACTGTACGACATGGGTATCAAAATCTCCCACCGGTAAATCCACATTGTTATACTCATACAGAAAAGCGGTGTTGAAAAAAGAGGATGGTTTCCAGACAATCTCGCTTCTAAGCTCCACCCTCTCACCGTCATAAAATTCACCCGCCGTCAGGGTAAAATTTCCGCTCAACGCCCTCTCCCTGGCGGTCCTTACCCGGACTTCGACTTTTTGGAATTTATAATCTCCGACGGGTATAAACACGCCGTCAACAATCTCGAATGGCTCAAAAAGCTGTTCCCGTTGAAATTGCCCGCTCACGTCAATATAATCTTTGGCTTTATTCGTAATTCTAAAATCTGGAAAGTTAAATCGGGACCTGACAACTTCACCATCGAGGTTCGATCTGTAGCGCGCGTCTATTTTGTAATCGATACTGTCTAATTTATCGGGACGCACACGATAGCGGGAAAATAAAATATAATCTCTCACTCCGGACTCATCGACAAAACCCAGTGCGGGTTTGTAGTTTTCGTCCATCATCTCGATAAATAAAAAGAGCGAGAATTTGTCATTCGGATACCGCACGGATCCACCGATCGAACCTTGATTATCTGAAATACCCGTGGTTGAAGATTTTTGAACAAAGAGATTAGTTTCAAATACATTGTTATGACCCAAAAAATTTGAGGTCCGATAAGTAAAATCCGCGCCGATCAGGCTGTTATCATCATTGGTTTGTGGATCTCCGTTGGTATAGATCATGCCCACTTGTGATTCTCCAAGAACGTTTACCGTGGCGCGGGCCACCGCCAGATTTTTTGATTCAATGCTACTTGTGTCATCTACCTGAACATCGAGAATACCAAAATTTATACGGCGCATCCTTCCCGTCACTTTTATCCCCCCACGGATATCGATCGGCTGGTTATCGGCATCCAGTCCGATGCGCCGCGAGAAAAAAGGGACCGGGGATCGCCTGAGACCGGCGAATCTGAATATCTCGGCATCCTGAAGAAAGAATTTTCGTTTTTCCGGGAAAAAGAGTTCAAAACGTGACAGGTTAACGCGGCGGTCGTCCACTTCAGCTTCGGCAAAATCAGTATTCACGGTCAGCGCCGCGGTAATCGCCGGTGTGATTTTATAAAACAAGTCAAACCCCGGTTTGAACTCGAAATCACTCTTATTCAAAACCTGGTCGCGCGTGGCTTTCACGTTCGCGTATGGAATAAAGTCCAGACCCAAACCTTGTTGCAGACCCGTAATATCGGTTAAGACCCCGGAACTTCCCAACTCCTCAATCGATTTGTTGCGATAGGGAGCCGACCAGCGGACCCGCTCTCGATTACGCTGGATGGATCTTTCGACATTGAACCCCCAGTTTATTCCCTGGGGATCGAATGAAAGTGTTTTTGTCGGAATGATCAGTTCTGCGGTCCAGCCGTTTTCGTCGATGACCGCTTTGCCATCCCAGATTCCGTCCCAATTATAGTTTGGGTTTTTGCCGGACCGTATAAGCGCGTCTCTCAAAGCGCCCAATGCGTTAATTTCAAAATAATAAGCATTACGAAAATCATGGAAAGTATCAAAGGTCATACGCACCGAGTCCTCAAAACGCATCGAACCATCCCTTTGCATAATCCGTGCGGTGATATTGTCCGGCTGCGAATCGAAGGCGCGAATACCCACATAGATATATTCTGAGCTATAGAGGAGAAGGACTTCTGTCTTCTCACTTGGAGGAGAACCTTCATCGGGTTGGACCTGGGTAAAATTGGAAATGACCGGTGCCGTGGACCAGCTCTCATCATCAAGATTCCCATCGATGACAGGTGGATTCTCGGTTCGTACCATAGTGACTCCATAATCACCTTTCCCTAAATAATTATCTTCGATAGGGGCGACGTCATTGAGTTCGCTCCCGGAATCATCTGAAAAGACACTGCGCTGTAATGCCAGCGAGAAGCATAAGAGAGCGATTACTCGAAAGCGCAATATGAATGCGGTGAAAGGGGTCATTCCTGACATTGCCCGTTAAGCTTATGCACAGCTTGGTCCCCTTTTCTACCTGTTGCCATGCTTTCGAGTGAATACGGACTTAAATGCGAATGTCAAAATTCAAGGAGTGACCACTTATGAAATTATTCTTGGGTCTTAACTTTTTACGCGTCGCAGCGCGGTCCGATCGCCGCGTTTTTTCAACCAGTTCTAGTCACCAAAACTGAACGAATAGAGTTTTGCCTTGTTCAGCTCGAACTTGAGTCGAATTTTATCCTCTTTAATATTCATGTTCAGCTGCAGAGGGCTATCGGTGACCGTTGAGTTTACTTCGGCTAGAGAAATCTGTTTTCCCTCTCCATCTAAAACGATCACCTCAATAGCCCCTCCTTTTTCAACATCCGCGGTGACCTGTAGTGATTGGCCCGCGTAATCAATTGGGACTGTTCTTATCAACGCCGGCCGGTCATTGGTTTCCTGCTCATAGCCCGCAAAACCGTCCGGCCGCAGCGTCGCCAGGCAGAGAAATCCATTGCGCCAGCCAAAATGCAGACCGTCGCTGCCCCCGTAGTAGAGTCGAATCTCATCTTCCAGAAAAACGGGACAGGCGGCCGCGTAGACACAACCCCAGTCATAGTCCATGGCTTTCTCTGATACCGGGATAAAAGGTTTCCCGGGTGAAAGGCGCTCCCATGTTTTTGTGTCCGGACTCCAGGCCAGTTCAGTCCATACCCGGTCGGAACTTTGATCGTGAATCGCGACGAGGCCAAGATAAACGCCGGCATGAAAGAAAACCGGCATCGCGTAAGGCTGGAGGTTCTTGCTCTCTCCCTCAAGGACCACCTCTTCCTTCGTCCAATGGACAAAGTCCTCGCTTTCTATCCTCGCCACCTGCCTGCCGACCGATTCTTCCCACGTTCGGGTAATACCGACATACTTCCCCAGCGTCGGTGCGAAGAAGGCGTTATTGTGCGTGTCTCCCGCTACGTCAACTCCCTCGCAAGCCGTGGGTTCTCCCCAGTGAATACCGTCGGCGGAAACGCTGACTAACAAACCGGAATAAATGGCCTTGTAGCAGCGCCCGGGGTTGGGATCGCTGTAATCTTTAAATATGCCGACACCATGAGGACCACGCCAGATGATATTGTTCTCCTTACTGCCCTTGTAGTCGACTAGCCCTAAATCGGGTTTCTGCCAGGAGATCCCATCTTTCGATGTCGCGTAACAGATCCCCATCTCCCTATCCTTGGGTATAGGGTAGGGACTTTTGCGTTCTTCACCCGACATGCCTCGGGTGGAGAGATCGACGATAAAAGGGCTGTACCAGCATTTGTAGAGCCCTTCTTCACGGTCATAAATCACGTTGCCGTAGAGATTATCAAAACGTTTCTCCCAGGGTTTGTCCTCGCCAAATAGCGGGTTATTCTCGTGTTTCTCCACCGACCCAACGGTGAGCACTGCGTTCTCCGTGCTTTCAACAACGCCACTGTCGAGCAAGAGAAACCTGTCTCGCAGTGTATGCGTTTCGCTATGCATTTTTCCCACTATTACAAAGATAAATAAGTGAAGAAGAAAGGGGCTATCGAGGTATCAAAAAGGGATTGGATCAGTAATGATCATCCAGCACTCCGTAACACAAAAATCGCAGGATTTTCTTTTGTCAGCAAGCCCCCTGAACCATTTATTACATAGCGAAAATTACCTTTTGATTGCTCGGTCACCGAGTAACCCTCTTTTGATACTTCAACGCCGATACCGGAACCATTACCTTTAAATGAAAATAATCCGGCATTGTCACTTTTTGCTTCTTGAATCGTACCACTATCTGAAGGTGTATTAATATTTAAAATTTTGATACTGACATCGCTTACAGGATTACCCTCTTGATCCGTTACTTTGCCATAAAAATCAAAAATATTTTCTACACCACCCGTTTCCTGACTTGTCTCATTCGAAGGCATGAGGAGCAAGGCTACGACAACAACGATAACAAAAATTAAAATACCTATAATAATTTTTTTATTCATCGTTTTAAAATAATTTTAATTTTAATCATAAGTTCATAGGTGATGGAAAAGAGGTCAAATGTAGAATTTAAATATCATCTACTCTTTAACAAATTGATGCCTAAGAGCAATGACCCTATTCTGTCCTTCTGCGATCCATGGATTAATTAAACTTGTCACTTTTTTTATTGGTGAGCAATCTCAGCTTACCTTTTCGATCCCGCCGTCTTTATCTACTGAAGAAGAAACGCGTTATGTCGTTTTTTTTGCTAAGTTTATTAAAACAGGATGTGCACTGAGAATAATATGATGGTCAGAGCCGGGTAAATCCATCGCATGAAACTGTCGATATTTTTTGCAAGTTCGTGCCTGCCTGTTTGTCCCAGACGGCTGGTCGTCACCGTTATTAAGAGCGCGCCAAAAACAAG
The DNA here is from genome assembly GCA_963692525.1 of Opitutales bacterium. Classification (GTDB taxonomy): domain Bacteria; phylum Verrucomicrobiota; class Verrucomicrobiia; order Opitutales; family PNEW01; genus PNEW01. The sequence goes on along the minus strand of OY829953.1, from coordinate 1,740,952 downwards.
GCACATACTGCTGATCACTACTTTATCAGCTTTTGTCATATAATCCACAGGCGGCGTTAAATTTGAGAGACTGATGAGAAACGCCGTCAGGGTAAATACCGAAGCTGTAGATACACTTATCTGGGTCGCAAAATGTTGAGGATCGATCCAGAACACCGTCGCCGCCATGACCGTGATCAAAAACAAAGGAAAAAAGAGTTTCCAGAAATGAAAAGCGGGTTCACGGTCCGCCTTTAGATGAAAGAGAATAGAGGATAACTTGTATTCGAAGAAATCGATACTTTCAGCACTCTTGACCACGTCAATCTTCTGTAAAGTCCAGCCAGCCAGGCCAGCGTCCATTAACTGACCGGTCCGCTCATTTTCATGAACCAAAACCACCTGATCGATAAAATCACGACTGGTCAAATGGATGGGCAAATCCTGGCTATCAAAGGGAAAATCACGCAGGTTAAAATTTGAGGTCAGCTCACCGAGACTTCGCTGACTGTATTGGACCGTACCATCCGGGCTGACTAATACATTCGGGTCATTCAATTTGTTAATCTGCCGAAGATTTACATATGCGATTCTAGGACGCCAGATTTCATCAAGCCCCATGCTTCTAGACTTCGACTGCTCCGGGTCCGCAAGACGCTCATCCTTCCACCTCATGATCAGGGAAAAATCCAACAAAAAAGTCTCAGAAAGTTCATCGATCTTAACAACATCCACGACAAAGATGCCGACTTTGATTTCAGTTGGCGGACCGCCCGCTCCGGGACGAATGGAAGTGTCATATTCTTCGGCCAGCCCCTGTCCAGTAAATCCAAAAATTAAAAAAATAAAAAATAATCCTGATTTATAATTCATAATAGCCCGTAATTTACTCTCTTAGACCTTAGCTGCGGTCGTCAAAGTATAATTAATTAGTGTGAAAAATAAAGTGATCATCGAGAACCATTTTCCATCACTCCCAACACCCTTCGGTGTAGGGCTCGCGTTGAAAAAGCTTTTTACGCTCAGGGCTTGCTTCGGGCAGCCATTCATCCGGGATAGGTTGTGTTAGTTTATGCGGGGCCCCCACCTCTTTAAAGAGGTAGTGAACATTGAGGCGGTATTCCTGTGGAGAGTCTACCGGTTTGGAGGCGGCGGCGTGAATGGTTCTTCCACTCAGGCATACCATGCTGCCGGGCGGCAGCTCCAGGTCCTTCAACTTCAATTCTAGACCGGCCTCTTCGTCATACACACCTTTCAGCAATTCATCCTCATCGACGGTCCGCTCCTTAGGTGTACAGAGATGACTTCCCGGAACGACCGAGAGACTGGCATCTCCTTTTTCAAAACCATTTACGTAATAGAGCATCTGAACATACCACTTGTCCCTATTGGCAAGATTAACCGGGTTGTCATTGAACCAATGGAGATGATCCCGATGAGGGCCTGCACCTTCACAACCGCGCATCTTTACATGCAGCGTTGAATGGCAGAAGTGATACGGATTGCCAATGATCGCGCGCAGCAGGGCAGTGACGAACGGCGCGTCAAACAATTGGTGTCCCCACGGCCCCTTATCGTTCCAGGGGCACGACCGCAAATGCACATCAACGAGCTCGTTCTTATTTTTATCAAAAAACTCAACGACCTGTTCACGGCCCATAATCTCATCGGTAATACCCTTAAGACCCTCATCGCTGAATACCCCCGGGAAAACGACATAGCCATCCCGATGAAAGGTGTCGAGATCATCAGCCAACGGCCCATCAATTCGAAAAATAGGAGTAACTTCACTTAATTCCTTCATCAATTCCATTTATATGAATTTGGATAATAGGTTATGTCGATCTTTTTGAAAATTGATTTTCGATTTTGTGAAAAGGTTGGAGAACGTCGGGCGTATGATAGCTGAAACTCAGCTGATGGAATTACCATTACCAGGTAACTAGGTTAATTGTGTGTAAGATTCGTCATTAATTAACTGAAACACCAGTCGTATACTAAGATTACGGTTTGCGTCTTACTTTACAGTGGTCGGATTAAATAGTATTTATTTTTATACATATTAATATATGGCTATAAATATTGACTTAAGCGTATTTGAATGGGATAATACTAAGAATAAAACAAATATTAATAAACACGGTGTTAGCTTTCCAGATGCTATCACAGTTTTTTTAGATCCCTATCGAATAATCGCGATTGATGATTCACATAGTAATAAAGAAAACCGATATTTTTGTATTGGTCAGACTGAGTCAGGTATAATTACCGTAAAGCTCACCCGACGAGATAAAATAATTAGAATTATCGGAACGGGATTTTGGCGGAAAGGTAGAAAATTATATGAAGAAGAAAACAAAATATACAGGTGATAAAGGGGAAATCGTTGGTCGGCTTCACCCTATTCCTGATTTTCTACCTTCACCCGAAGAGCTGGCGAAAGAGGAAAAAACGGTTAAAGTAACGATCGCTTTAAGTGAAAGGAGTGTAGCCTATTTTAAGCATGAGGCTGAAGCACACGGTGCCAGCTATCAGAAAATGATACGTAGACTTGTGGACATCTATGCCCATCATGTATCAGGTGATGATAAACACGATGACTCCTCATCGAATACCCGTGCCAAAACGAAGCGTGTTGTTGCAAAGATTTATAAGAAAAAACACTCTTATAAAATGAATTCAAAAAAAGCAGCTAGAACTAAAAGCCACGTTAAATCCTAACGTTTAATTGATGACTTTCGGCACGCGACTTTGAAATATATCATTCGACGTAAATTTGCACGATCGATGATGGGGTAAATCGCTTCGCTGAACTCAATGCGTGGTTTTCTTGCCATCAATCGATCTGCCGTTTCTTAAATTTTAAAAACCGATATGACTTCTTTTTAAAATAACTCTTGCGATGGTATTGTCGTGACAAAAGCTTTTCTCACCCTTTCGCTGTCAAAATATTGATACACGATCTACCCCTCTAGTTAGTCCTCTTGAAGAAACTCGTTTGAGGATACTCGGTATGACCTTGCAGGGGGCGCCTACACTTTTTCTCACACACTTTCTCCATCAATCTATAGATACACAGCCTGACCCTTTATGTCTTTATGACTCTACTATAGTAGATAATGATGGGGACATGTCATCTTTTTACTATCTCACTACTATAGTTTCTTTGTATATGAATTAAAAAAATCCCGTACAACGTTTATTTCTAAATTTCCATTTGCCACTGCAATTGCCAGGTCCTCTAATTCTTCATCTAAAGCATCTAAATCATATCCATTAATATGTAAGAATACCAAAGAGACTGACACTCCGATCCTTTTATTTCCATCAACAAATGAATGGTTTGCAATCAGGTAATAAAAGTAAGCAGAAGCTAAATCAGGTATTGTGCTAAAAAAAGTCTGCCCCAGTACTCCAGACAAAGGCATTAGTAGGGCAGACTCTAATAATCCGAGATTAATTATCCCATGAGCACCGCCAGATTTATCTATCAATTCCATCTGTATTCTAATTACTTGTTCAACCGATAGATGGAAGGCATCGGGCATTATTTTTTAGCAAGACTTTTGAGAAGCTTGCCTCGCTTAGAAACTACCCGTTTGAATGCTTTATTTACTTTTTCGTCTGAAGCAAAATTGGTAATCGGTGTAATAATTAGATTCCTACCGTGTAATTGCATATTAATATTATCTCCACGCTTAAGACCCATAGCATCAAGTATAGCCTTACTAACTGAAATAGCATTACCATTTCCATGCTGACTAATTGAATTTTGCATTTTTAAATTTATTTATTTGTTATAACAATGTTATAACATAGCCATTTCGTCAAGAAATACTGTTAAATTATAATGATTCTCTTTATAGTTACTTCAACTGAATTAATCCACAAGTTGTTTAACAAAAACAACTTAAAATAACTAATACTATTTGATAGGTAACTTATGTATTATATGTTGACTGCTAAATTATAGCTATACAATAGATAAGAAATTCCCATAAGACAGCTATTACTTTTCTTAATATTTCGGAGTCATCCGTTATGATTTAAAGAATAAAAAGTTTTTAAAAAAGGGGTCAAACGTAGAATTTAAATGTCACCTTATGTTTAACAAATTGCTAACATGCGAGGGATGTCCCCTATTCAGGCGTTCCGCTATCCATAGATTATTCGCCGTGGTCTTACTGCGTAAGTGCTGAGCAATTACAACTTTCCAATTCGCTCCCGCATATTCTCATCGTTGCTTTGGTAGTACTTTTCAACAATGACTACTTCACTTGCAGTGATACCAATATTTAAATTCTACGTTTGACCCCTTTTTAACCGTCACTGCCTATTTCCATTAGGTCTTTCAATGAGCAATTCCATCTGTATATTGAGAATTGTTATGCAGGTTTCGTGGCAGAAAAGATCGTTAATATTAACGGCCCTATGGATACTCTGGTTCTTAAGGTTTGTTCCTGAAAATTCCGGAGCGTTCGCTGCTTTTGGATTACTGCCACCGATAATAATATGGGGAATGATCTGGATATTTAGGGGGCTTAAGAAGGAAAGACGGGAGACTAATAAAAAAGCGTAATTGCTAATAAAGTTTATTACCCTTACTGCACTTGGTGCATTAGTGCCGAGGAGGTCTGTGGCGATTACTAAATAGGCCAACATGAATGCAGGGCTTGTGGGGGATGACTTAACGGCTTGCCAATCATCGGACGAGGGAATGAAGAAAGGGGTCAAACGTAGAATTTAAATGTCACCTTTTGGATAACAAATTGCTAACACGAGAGGGATGTCCCTTATTCAGGCGTTTCGCTATCCATGGATTATTCGCCGTGGTCTTACTGCGTAAATCAGAATAATTACAACTTTACAATGCGCTCCCGCATATTCTCATCGTTGCTTTGGTAGTACTTTTCAACAATGACTGCTTCACTTGCAGTGATACCAATATTTAAATTCTACGTTTGACCCCTTTATGACTGTTCCTTTAATTTATACGTTAGATAATCCAAATGCACTTTAGGAATCACGTTCCTCTCTTGTTATTGTTAATAGCATCGAGCTTGCCGCTTCTGCTCTCAGCACTTCCTCAAGACCTCGAGGTCTTCACCGATTTTGAGGACATCAGCGGGGAAGGTGAATTTTTCATCGGCGAAGAGCCAAACCGTGTCACAGTGATCGGCTTTAAGGTGGAGACTTTAGAGGATCCCTCGCTCTTACATTCGGGTAGCAAAGCAATAACTCTTGGGCCTGGACAGGAGGGAAAAATTTTCTCCCAAAGAGGGCTGCAATTTCTAGAATTTTATGCGGGCGAAACGACAGGCGCAGGCAAATTTGAGATAAGAGGAGAAATCAATACAGGGGATGTTTTCGCCACTGACATTAGAGTTAACATCGTCATAGGGGGCTCTCGCGGTGGAGATGGCGGCATCATCGAAGGGCTGCCAATAAATATAAGCCCTGGAGTTAATCCTCCTTTATACAGTTTTGTCGGAGACAGCGGCGATTTTTTTGATACACAAGATTTTGATTTCCTTAGCGGTATAATTGAAGTGAAGTTTTTTAATGTTATTGGAAAACTCGTGATCGACGACCTGGGATTCACACTGACCGACTTCCCCTCAAACAACACTGTTTACGAGGATTTCACATTTTTTGGCGCTGGTGATGGACTGTTGGAACCCTTGGTCATTGGGATTTCGCCGAATACTGCTACTTTTGATGGAGGCGCTATTATCGTTGCATGGACTGATGGTCCCAATCATGTGCGCTCGATGTCCACTTCTTATGCAGTGATAAATGGTGAAGAAGCAACCATCACTTTTGAAACTCCAGCTTATAAAATAGACGCATTCGCATCACAGAGTAGACCACCCAAAGAGGGAATTTTACCCGATGGCTTTATTGACGTCTATGATACAAACGACAACTTACTCGTTACGATTGATAATTTAGAATCGGTTCTTACTTCCACTACTAAGCCCGGTTCAGTAAATTTTAATGCGGATGAATTAGGAGCCCCCGGAGGCATTGGTAAGATTGTATTGAGAGATCATCCTACTAACAATCCAGTTGGTCATACAGCGATCGACGATTTTGGATTTACCCCGATAGGAGCACCAGGAACTGGTTCTGAGGGACCTCCGCCCGCCTCCGCTCCCGCTATCACTACCCAGCCGGCAAACCAGGAAGTCGCGTCCGGTGCAACAGCGAGTTTGTCCGTTACCGCAAGCGGCGACGATCTAACTCACCAATGGTATACAGGCAACAGTGGTGACACCGCCAGTCCCGTCGCCGGCGCGACCACTGGCACATTAGACACAGGTGCCCTTACCACGAGCACTAGCTTCTGGGTACAGATTACGAACGCTGGCGGGACCGCTGATAGCGATACCGCAGTCATCACCGTGGCAGCCCCCTCCGTGCCCCTAGTCCTCGACGGCTCGGGCGATATCGCCGGAGAGAATATTCAGCACCCAAATGGAAACGTCTTTGACCAGATTTTACTCACCGGTGAATCCATTCAGCTACAAGCAAGACCCGGGCAAATTACACGCGTCTCCTTCATGGATGAAACCGAGGACATCGTGCAGGTTGAATTTTCGGGTGTTGGGACCTTTACCGTAACCCTGGACCCGGCCACCTTCCTGCCCCCGGCCATCCCCCCACGCTACAACCAGGCCGTCGAGTATGTGACGGGCAAGCCGAGCGTGGTCATCGACGGAGCAGACGCCAATACCTTCTTCAGCATTTTCACGGTGGGAAAGATCAACGCCTTTAACCAGGCCCTCTTCCCCGAAGGACAAGTCTACGACGCACAAGCGGACGTGACCCTGGTGGAGGTTGTAAATTCCACGGGCATGGGCGGCATGCAGTTGTCGAACGCCGCGTTCAGCGCAAGCACGGGCAAGACCGGTGTCGACGCGCGCGGGGTACCGATCGCGGTACGCTTAACCGTAGGTGACATCGATGCCAGTGGCGATGCAGTACCGCACATATTGTTTGGCTCAGGCTCCTTCACGGTACCCGCCGGCAACCCCGGGTTGCGGATCACGGGTGGAGACTTATTGCAGACAAACGGTGCCGCGGTCGTCGTCGCAGAGAGCGGATCGACAACGACGGGATTTGATACCTTGATAACGCAGAACAATTTTAAGTCCGACAATACTCCACAGCCGACACTGAGCATCAACGCCACTTTCGCCAACGAAGACGGCGATGCGATCGAGGTTGTTCCCGAGGAGATCACGATAGAATAGAGTCAAAAAGTCAAAAGGTCAAAATGGAGGAGACCTAACGCCTATTATGTGTTAAGCGTTACTGCTGTTCACTGTTCACTGTTCACTGTTCACTTTTCACTGTTCACTTTTCACTGAACCCCGTACCGAGGGCGTAGCCCGACATCTTCCACCCTACCTGCCCTGAGTATCCTCGAAGGGAACCCTGCCTGCCCTGAGCCTAGTCGATGGGCTCAAAGAAAAACTGATCCGGTCGAGCGATTCCCGGGGTTTGCAGAGCTGCGCTATTGGGAGCGATAGCGGGAACGTTGCGAAAATTGTTTTTTACAACGACAACGCCATTCATTGCCGGAGATTGTCCGACCGTTCCAATAACAAACTGGTTGTCCACATGGATTCTCCATAATTCTTTTCCCAGTTCTATTCGCTCGGCTTTAGGCAGGCTATTCCCTAGATCAAAAATTTCCAGCAACCTTCGGAGTTCCCCGGTAGGCTCTACACCCTTTTTACCGTTGGTCATATACCATAATCCGATTTGCGGCGCAAATGAACCGCGTAGGACAGGTATGGTGAAATTAGGGTAAGTCCACGGATTTTCAGATCCACCTGAAATAAACATGTTAAGTTGGTGATCATTGTTTTGTTGGCGTCTGGCAAAAAAGCTCCTCTCTTCAACCTTTAAATGTACATTGATGCCGATAGCCTTCCAGTGGATCACAAGAAGTTCAGCTATACCTTCAAAATCCACCATCGTTTGACTTGGCACGGAGAGATTAATTATCAGACGTTTCTTATTATCGGTGCGCAGGCGATAGCCATCACTGTCCCTTTTATCTAAGCCGATAGCGTCGAGAATCGCGTTGGATTGTTCCAGGTTGCGCACGGCATACTTTCTTTCGTACTCTTGCCCGGGGTAATACGGGTTATCGGGTATGGCCACGAATGCCCTTGGCTTACCAACACCCAGAAAAATCGATTCGTTTATCTCTTCCCGGTCGATGGCAAGCGAGAGAGCGATCCGAAAATCACGGTTCCTAAGCCATTTTACTATTTCCGTGTCTCCCTCCCAGGTTTGATTAATATTAATAATGCCTTCGGAACCTCCTAGATTGGGCCAGAAGAGTACGCGGTAATTGCCCTTTTCTTTTTCCTGCATGAGAACGGGGACCTTGTCTAAGAGAACATGGCGGTGCTGCATTTCCACCTCACCGGCAATGACGCGTGCATTGAACACCTCCGCGTTTTCACTCAGGCGCATTTCAATCTTGTCGATATAGGGTAGCTGGTTCCCTTCGGGATCAACGGCAAAGTAATAAGGGTTGCGTTCCAAGGAGTAAATTGGACTCGTAATCGGTGTAACCATCTGCCAGGGCCCGATCACCGGTAATTCAGGATTTTCATGAGCTGAAGCCATGCGTTTAAAGAGCGTAACCCAGCTCTCATCATTTAAAGCCTGTACTTTATTTTCCAGTTCATTTAACGGGGTATATTTCGGGAGAAACTGCTTTAAATAATGACGTGGGGCATAGAGAGGGCTATCAAATCGGCGATTGAATTGTCCACCAACCGATAATCCACCGGCATTCTCGATGAAGACAAAGTTAGGTTTGTGAAAGGTATAACGAACCGTGGTCTCATCTATCTTTTCAATTTTGAAAAATTGACCATCCGCTTTCGTATAGTTAGCCTTTACCGGGTTGATATTATCATTCATTGTCACGTCTTCGAAGGCGAAGACAAAGTCATCAGCCGTAAACGGCGCGCCATCAGACCACTTCATGCCCTTGCGTAAATGGAAAGTGAAAGTGGTCCCGTCTTCACTGACATCCCATCCTTTCGCGATGTGGGGCATCAAGGTATAGCCGTCGATATCGAAGTAAACGATATGATCGTGCGTAATCCGGTCCATGTTGTTCTGATCGGCACGCCCCGTAAATCCACGGTGCCAGGTGCCGCCATATTGACCGATACGTTCGATCGTTGGAACAATCAATGGTTCTTCAGGCAGACGCTCAATTACCGGTGGCAATTCTCCCGCAGCAACGCGCTTAGCAAGATCTGGTGCTTCGCTGAATGTCGTAGGGAGTGGGCCCTTATATAGAAAACTAAAACCTTCCGTGCTGACAGTTACCTCTTGCGGTTTATCCGCTTCAACTACTGATGTCGTGTCTTTGTTCCGGCTGCAACCTAAAGGTGCAATTGTGATGACAAGCAATAAGAGTATAATCTGTATCCGGTATGATTTTATTTTTTTAATTTCCATAAAACTTTATAGGGGCAAGTCTGTGTCGCCATTTCGAGATAATTAATGTTTAGCTCAATGCGTAAGCAATGGGAATTGAAAAGGGGTCAAACGTAGAATTTAAATGTCACCGATTATTTAATAAGTTACTGACTCGAGAGGGGTGTCCCATATTCAGGCGTTCCGCTATCCATGGATTATTCGCCTTGGTCTTACTGCGTAAATGCTGAGTAATCGCAATTTTCCATTTCGCTCCTTTCGAGCTCACAACTATATCTGTCTGGGGGAATTGAAAAGGGGTCAAGTAGTCTCAATATATTAGATGCCATTTCGAGTCTACATACCCTAAATTGGTTTCACTTATTACTTCGTTACTCTCCCTATTTAAAAATAGGGTTTCACTTACTAGTATCTTATTATCATCATTTGGATTCAAATAATAAAATTCTAAAATACTAGGCTCTCGAATTCTGTAGTGTACAAGCATTTCTGCGTTTTCTCTTAATTTCTCTATTTTAATTGAAGTTAAGTGAGGAGTTATAAAATAAAAGAGATCCTTTACTTCGGCGTCGCTTAAACTACCTATATTTTCAAGCTGGTTTATATATTGAATAAAGCTATCGAGTTTTATAATTTCCTCTATATTCGATTCTTTAAATAGCAATGCTTTTTGATATTCATTCATTAATGATTTAGAAAGAATAAGCTGATGATTACCATTAACTTCTAGTAGATAGCCAAAGTTAGATTCTGAAAATATTCGAGGCCCATATAGATCCTGATTTCCTCTGTTAAAAGAAACATTAGTTTGAATTGTATTACCGTTTATTAGAAAGCTCTTTTTATTGGTACTATATCCAATGTAGTATTCCTTTAATTGAGAGTACACCAAATTGATATCATCAAGAGCTGTATTTATTAATTCCTCTGAATAGTTGCCATCTTCTACAACAACGGAAAAATCTGTATTAGCAATTTTTAGATAGATGGGATTCATCAGGTTAATATCACTTATAACATTTCGTGATTCTTCGTTAGGAATTGATTCAGTTTTGGCCATTATATTATTAACCTGATACCTATCCTCTTTTTTAGAAACCCAAAATATAAGATAAGCAGTTACGACGAGAATAACGACTGCGCCTACTCCATAAAAAAAAGAGATTTTTCTACTGATTTTCATACGAATAGATCATTTTAAAAGCCTCAACCAATTGGAACTGGCACACAATTTCCTTCAATGACGGGGTTATCCGCGTAGATGGGCCGAAGCGCTAAATAAGTATCCAATTTTGAACCTGGGTGACCTTGGTACATTATAGGATGAGAAAGATCATTTGGTGCTGAAGTGGGTCCAGGTGTACCTTGAACGGGATTTCCGTCCAATTGAGCTGCCCATATAAATGGCCTAACATCTGCTTCTAAGTGGGTGGGCGATAATATAAAATTACCAGGATGACTAAAGTCAGCTGTTCCTGCAGATACCCCATCAACAATCAAGTTTCCATTTATATTATAACAAGCTTGGTGACCATGACCGTTAATATTCTCGGAACGCATCTCATAAGAGGCAAAGGGATGATATTCTTTATCAAGAGAATCAACCGATTGCCATCTTTGTGGATTACAAACAGTAATATCCGGTTCTGGATCAACACTATTTGTAGCGAGAGTAGAATACACTGCAGGTAAATCATTGATCCAACTAATATCCACATTATCATTCACCCAATTATTATACTTTGTCGGTGTTGATCGTGGAATAATTACTAATATCATTCTATCAAATATATTATCATCATTTAGATGTACCGCTTCGATATTAAATTCATTAATTTCATCACTTAAGGGTTCAAACCCGTAATTATATACACTGGATCCTACAACATTGTCATTTACATTCCATTTTATATTAGATTCATCGGAGTCTGGAGTCAGGTAATAGGCCAAATCAACTGCTTGAGATGGATCCCAAATAAGTGATGCCGATTTTGCTGCCGGCCAAGGGAGGACTGTTGCAATATTTTTCTTATGCACTTTTTCCGGGTCGTCGAATTCGACTTTTGGAATGGCCTTTTCATATTTAACAAATCGAAACTTCGAGATTGCCAGGATGTCTGATTGAATTTCGGTGGATATTGATACTGTTCCACCATTACCTAATACTGGACCTACTCCAATAACATCGGTCCATTCTTCATCACCGACACATATTTGCAGTCGATATTGATGGCCAGTTATACTTACCGGTAATGAGACAATGATATCTACGAGATCATCAGTAATTGATAATGCTCCTGCAGTTACTTCGTTAATAATTTCATCTTTGCCATCGCCGTTAATGTCCGCTGAAAACGGTTGACCGATAACAGAAGAAGGTCCACCTAATCTGATAGCTTGGAAAAAATCTGGTATATTACCCCAGTTAACCCATAAGTTTTCGTAGTCACACCATAGAATTCTATTTTCAGATCCACCTGCTTGGGGTAGTACCGGGCTCCAATCTATCCAGGGAGAGATTGGATCTAATACATCCTGGTATTGTACTCTGTAAAGGTAGCCCTGCTGAATATCAAAACCCACGGTTGTGAGAGGAACAATTTCTATTCCTATATTTCCTGTATTGGGGTCGAATACATCTAAAGGAACTTCGTCTATTCTAAGTTCAACACCGTTTATTAATAGCGAACCTGAAGTTCCCAATAGAATCGGCTTTTCCATAACTGCAAGTTTCAAGTCTAAATAGCCATCATTATTGAAGTCCGACCAAATTTCATTTTCATTGTCGACAACTTCGATATTTATCGAGCTAGATTCGACTATACTTCCATCGGTAAAAACAACCCGAGCAAAATAATCGTAATTGCCGACAGTAGAAGGTGTGTCCGTAAATGAATAGGGGAAAGAGGTATCTGAGCGAACAAGACTCCCCCCACGATAGAGCTTAACTCTGTCAACAGAACCTTTACTAACATCAACATCCAGAATCACCGCATTATTCAGGGTTGTGGCTGGCGATGAGCTCGATATACTGACAAGCGGTGCCGCAGTGACGGTTAAATTTCCAGTGTTTGAGGAAACGCTCTTATTGAATTCATTAATTACAGTGGCTTGAAAACTATGTGTTCCGAGTGCTGCGTTAGTGTAACTGTATTGCGTAGGGAGATTAGAGAAGTTGGCTACATTGTTCCCGTTGTGGTATATTATAATATCTTCAATAGACCAGCTGGACCCAGTAGCCGTAATTTCTACGGGAACAGTACTTCCTTCAAAAGCTGTTGTAGGAATACTTAAAGTAATCACGGGCGGTATAGTGCTGACGTTAACCACCGTCCATACAATATCATTAGCTCCTTCGGAATCTGTTACTTCGGTTCTGAATATATATGGTCCGTTTGGAGTTCCATCTGGGATAGTAAAATTGCGTTGAATAGAATCACTACTACCTTTTATCGATTCTCCAGCAGCTCCGATACTGGGGATATCACTTATATCTCCGGAAAGATCCCCCGACCCTAGATCACGTATAGTAGCAGCTTGGAGATTGCCATCTGAATCCGTATAGCTTCCCGTTATTGTAATTTGTTCCCCTGCTTCAGGTGTTAAATTGTCCACCGAGAGAGAATCTACGGGCGGTAGGTTTGGCCTCGGGTTTACTGTAAGGGTTACAATACTGGAAGTAGAACTCCCTTCATCATTGTCAAAAGCAGAAGCTTGAAATTTTCGTGAGCCCGTTCCCTGAGGAGTATAAGTATAATTAAATGGAGCCGTTGTATCGACAGCATGTAAAAAGTTATCACGGAAAAATGACACTCGATTAATTGTCCCATCTATGTCACTTGCTGTCGCTCTAGCGGTTACTGAATCACCCTCTGTGATCGTTGTCTTTGAAAGGGATAAACTCACACTAGGTTTATTATTTATGACGTTAGTAGATTTCCATTTAATATCTGAGCCTGATTTTGTATCCACAACTTCAGTCCGAAAAGTATATATTCCAAGTGGGATTTCTACTGGGATGGTAAAATTCCGTTGAATGGAATCTGATCCACCTGAAATAGATTCTCCGGCAGATCCGATACTTGGGAATGTTCCTCTATTTCCAGAATTTTGTCCCGATCCTAGATCGCGAATGGTGGCAGCGGAGAGATTACGGTCTATATCTGTGTAACTTCCTATGAGGGAAATAGTTTCTCCCCGCATGGGATTACTGGGTGCAGATAGTGCAGCAACAGGATTTGCATTGGGCTTTGGATTCACATTAACATAAACAACATTAGAATTTCTAGACTGTCCCTCATTATCAACTGCAGAGGCCTGAAACCTGTGTTTTCCTACACCTGCAGGTCGGTAAGTATAATTGTAGGGAGCACTTTTATCTGTCTTGTGTAATAATCCATCCCTAAAAAAAGATACCTGTTTAATCGATCCGTCTGAATCACGTGCCGATGCAGTTGCTGTAACCGATCCTCCTTCAGTGATCGTGGTTTTGGAAACGGATATACTGACCGTAGGCTTATTATTTTGGACACTAACGGTTCTCCATCTAATAGCAGAACCTGATGTTTTATCTACTACTTCAGTGCGAAAAGTGTAAGTACCGAGTTTCGCTCCTCTGGGGATGGTAAATCTTCGTGAGATAGAATCTCTACTTCCTGATAATCTTTCACCAGCAGCAGCAATGCTGGGAAAAGCACTCATAGAGCCTGATTTATTTCCGGATCCCAGATTACGGATAGTAGCCGCTTTTAGATTTCCATCACTATCCCTATAATTCCCTGAGAGTGTAATTGTTTCACCGCGTTTAGGCCTACTCTTGCTGACCGATAGACTGGCACTAGGGTTTGCTGCATTTAATCCCTGTATTAATCCGGTAACAATTAATATTGAAATACAGGGTATTCTCCAACGATCCCAATGTTTTAAAAACCTGGATATTATTGACATTATGAAGCAGTTCATTGTGGAAATAAGCAACGGTTACATAGAGTTCAGGTAGTAATCCAGTAATGTCATCGTTCCACCTGGCATGAGAGCATGACGGTTATTGGCGGTTGGACTATACCCCTGTTCGATCTCGAAACTGTCGGGAAGCCCATCTTTATTGATGTCTTCAAAAAGGGGGTTACTTTCAGTGATGAGTAGTTCTCTCAGAGTCGTCGGGTGTTCAGATCCTGAAGTGATAATTATTTTATCGTCACCAGGAATGTAATGAATATCCGCTATCCAAAGTTTGTCCTGGATAAACAAATCCCAAACTCCTTGTTCTTCATCCAGTCGCAACGTAAGCTGCAAAGGAACTTTTGATTCCCCGTAATCCTTGAGACCATAGAATATACCAGAGCTAATCCAATCGAGACCGCTAACACCACTCTTAGCTTTTATATGCCCTGAGGTGACATTATCCAAATTATCGTACCACGGATATGCTGTTACCGCGCCTGCTACATTGAGCATCGTATGATCCGCAGGATTCTCGCTCACGGAGGGTGTAAATACAAATGAGTAGAAAGATATCGTATTAGCTGGTTCATGAAGCAGATCAATTTCAACTGATCCCTTACCGCTCATGACTACAGATTTGAGCTCACCTTCTTCACCACTAACGACCGCATGAATAACAGCGTTTCCCGTATTTGTGACGACACCCTGTGAAGTTATGTCTGACGAATGGCTATCGTCAGTCACTAGTCCATCTAAGTCTGAGTCAGCTTGTATTATTACACTATCAAACTGAAGAGGATCTCTATTCAGGTGGATTTCATCGCCATCACTTACACTATCTTCGTCCGAATCCGGATTATCAGCAAAGGTGCTATACAAAAACTCTTCAATATTTGATAACCCATCTCCATCGGGATCAAGATCTCTGTCGTTGAGCGAGATATTTAATCCGTAAATATTTTCATAAGCGTCATCGATTCCGTCATTATCCGCATCAATGAATAACGGGTTTGTAGTAGTTAGAGAAAACAAATCAAAATTTACGTCCGCTATTAGATCCCCCATGAGGACGAATTCATTTAAATGGGTGGCTGCATCATCAAAGAGTCCAAGGTTAATTGCCTGAATCGTGCCATCTACATAAAGATCCCAAATCTTTTCGTTAAATTCATGCCTTACAGTCAAGTGTAGCCAATTTTGTGATATATCATCGATTGTCAGACTGTTGTTTGTATTTGTCGTGAGCCATTCACCACCACCTGCACCATCACCATTGAATACGTAAACTTCACCTTCTGAACCTGCTTTGATAAAGCTAATGAGTGCACCCTCTGAATCGACAAGCTCTTCAATATTTAAAATATCACCCGCTTTCGGCTTAAGATAAAAGTCAACGAAGTTAATCTCATCACCCCCCATGCTGTTAAACAAAATGCTGATTTGCGAAAATGGGTTATTCGCAACCAAGGCCACAAAATTGTCCCCTGAAAAAGCAGTTCCTGAATTAATTGTCGCCTGACCCTGGTTACGAACCCATCCATTTTGTGCATTTAAATCACCAAGACTGTAACCTTCACTACTTTCAAAGTCTGTGAGATAAGGCGGCGTGGTTTGTGCGTACAAAAATTGGATACCACAAAAAGTGATAAAATTGCCGAGCAGCCATGATTGGAAACACCTCATGACAATTAACAAATAGGAATTGAGCTAGCGAACAATTCAAAACGATTATCGAATCTCGCCAATTGTTATCTCTCGGCGACAAGCGGAATTTAAATGAAGTATTATTCAAACTTCCGAAGGCCTGATACCGTGATAGCGTTTGAACTCACGGCAAAAATGTGAGCATTGTTTAAAGCCGAGATCGAAGGCTACGGCTTTCACGGATTCGGCCTCGGTTAATAACTGGCGGGCGGCGATCATGCGCTGTTCGTTGAGCCAGACCCGGGGGCTGCTTCCGAAGTCCTCCTGGAAATAACGTTCCAGCTGTCGTATCGAGACACCGGATATACTCGCTAAATTACTTGCCTTGTATGCGGATTGGCCGGCGAGGCGCAACCAGAGCTGCTGCCGATCATTTGCTTTAACTTTCCGAATCTTAATCAAGGGTATGATTATTTATTCGGCATAATTGATGGTGCGATTAAGGCAAACGTCATCTAATCCCCTATTGAAGATGAAAAATGTTTTTGTTTGAAAACTGCTTGTTTTTCTTTAACTAATCAAAAACTTCAACTACGGATGAGGAACGACAATGGATTTTTGGACAGAATTTACTGAGATAAAATTTGCTGAGAACGAGCTTTGGCGTATTGCCGCTCTTTTCATTGTGCTCCTGATTGCCCTGGCTATCGGAAGGTTTGCCAAATTCATTTTACTTAAAATAGCCCAAAAATTTGAAGCTCAGGGCAGGCCCATGGCCGCGGCAGCTGTGAATGCCCTCGCACGCGCGGTACTCTTACTCGCTGCGGCCTTCGGCATCTCCCTCGGGATTCCATTTTTAGTCCTGAGTGAGGGGATAAAAGAATTATTAGTCACCCTCGCCGACCTCTTACTGGTCATCTCTTTCGGCTACGCCATTTACTGGTTAGTCGATGTTCCTCACGCCTTTCTCGCACGTCTGGCGGAAAAGAGTGACAGCAAACTGGACGACATGATGGTTCCGGTGGTGCGCCGGTGCCTGCGCATAACGATCGTTATTTTAGTTTTAGTGCAGATCGCCCAGATATTAAGTGACAAGCCCATCACCTCGATTATCGCGGGTCTGGGCATAGGCAGTTTGGCGATCGCCCTCGCCGCCCAGGATTCGCTGAAAAACTTTTTCGGGTCGCTTATAATTTTCACGGATAAACCATTTGAACTGGGTGACAGAATAGTCGTCGACGGTTTTGACGGACCGGTCGAAGATGTGGGCCTGCGCTCGACGAAAATTCGCACCCTGGATGGTCATCTTGTAACCATTCCCAATGGTGAACTGGCGAATAAATTTATTAAGAACATTGGCAAACGTCCTTTTATCAAGCGTGTCGCCAATATAACCGTCACCTATGACACTTCGTCGGAAAAGCTGGATCGGGCAATCGATATACTCAAAGAGATTCTGGATAACCACGAGGGGATGAACGAAGAAAAACCACCCCGTGTATTCTTTAATGAATTTAATGACGCTTCATTAAATATAATTATTTTTTACTGGTATCACCCGCCTGATTACTTTGACTACCTGGCTTTTACCGAAAAATTCAACAAGGAAGTCTTTCGCCGTTTTAATGAGGAGGGTATCGAATTCGCCTTCCCCACCCAGACACTCTATCTCGCTGGCGATCCCAAGCGGCCGCTCAACGTGGGACTGGATCAGGATTTACCGCAGCAAAGCTGAAGGAAAAATAGGAATTGCGGATTGTCGTGATAGATTTTTAAAAGGGGCCAGACCCTGCATCGGAGCCGTCGTCCCTAGACTCGCCGTCGTTACGCCGTAGCTGAACTATGGCGAGGTAAACTGTGGGATTCGGTATTGTCATTTTTATTTATTTGCAGGTTTGCGAATCTTGCCCCCTTTTGACTAACTCAGACGTCATTCTTCGGAATCAGCTTCAGGATCGTCGGTCCACAAATAGCCTCGATTTTCTCTTCGACACGTTTTCTCGAAATGCCTTCGATCGAAACTTCCTTTTCCTCTCTCCGGTTTATGTATGGCACAGACTTCTCCGACGAACCGAGATCGACTCCTAGAAACTCGGCTATTTCGTCCTGCTTCAATGCGAGCTCTTCCGTCTTCACAACGAGGAGTCTGCTCCGATCAACAGCCGCAAGCACAACCTCATAATGATCACGCCAGTGCTCCAGATAAACACTCAATGGATGGAGGCCTTGCGCCAGAAGATACGCGTCGTCTTCGTCGGGCTCACCGTATTCGCGCCCGAAATACCAGTCCAGTAAACCTATCCAATGGGACCTCCGGTGAAATTGCCTGACTTGAAACTCATGGTTGACGATGGAACACAGCCATGAATAGAGGTCTCGAACGGGTAGAATGAATTTCGATCGGGGGAACAGCTCCGCTAGCATTCCAACTTTATCATATAAGAAATGCGAAGACTCGAACTCCAATCCGAGGCGAGCGTCTCTCATGGCAAGATAGCGTGAGAACTCCTCGACCGATACTTTCCCCTTTTTCCATTTCAACCACATGTGGACAAAGTGGTAGCTCATGGGTTCGTGCCGGGCCCGGTAACGATCCCAAAATAGAGACGCAATTGATGTTGTTCCCGACTTCGCGATACCCACGCAATACCCGTGAAACCGACGATTCTCAGGAAACACTGCCTTCCCACGGTAATGGAAGATCCACTGTGTGACGATCCAGTTTCGTAGACAACTGAATAAGTAATAGCCCGGCGAATTGATCAATCTGCTCTTCATCGGATCCAAAGTCCTCGCTCTCTGATAAGAAATCAAATTTCGGGTGGTATGGGCATTAACGCCCGGCAAGACCGTCCCAAAAGAGCGTTTTCCCGGTATAGAAAATGGCAAAACGAAGCTGAGAACGCAAGCACAAGGATAGACGTAGCGGGAATCCAGTCACCTGAAGCGGTTGTGTATTCGGTTCAGAGACGGCGATCAGAGACAAAGCGATACGTCGAACTTTGCCGAGGCAAGCTGTATGGGTTTATCCATTGGCGAACATAATCACCGGTCCAGTATCAAAGTCGGGGAGAAGGTCAGGTAACATGAATGGGAAATTTAATTTATTTGTAGGTTTGCATGGCCTGAACCCTTTTAACTATCTTTTTAACTAGATATTATTTTATCCTAACTAGTCATATACTAT
Source organism: Opitutales bacterium (assembly GCA_963692525.1). Classification (GTDB taxonomy): domain Bacteria; phylum Verrucomicrobiota; class Verrucomicrobiia; order Opitutales; family PNEW01; genus PNEW01. The sequence continues at coordinate 1,721,721 of OY829953.1, read as the reverse complement.
AATATGAAGGATGACTCCATTTAAACCTGACAAATTGAAACTTGCTTTTAGTAGCTCGTAAATAATTCACAAAAAACCAAGACATAAGGTAAATAGAAGAAGCAAATATCACAGCAGGTGATCTACTCGTCGAACTTGGATATTCCCAAAATGTCGAATAAGGTGGTGCACAGACACCTATCCGCTGAGCGACGAGGCATCGCTGATCTTCGCGTTAGCTCAAAGAGCGTATGATTATAAAGTTATTCAAATACTATCCATTTTACAAAGGTCGTGGTTGGTTCGTTTTTCAGAAAGCCATCCAAAAACATCTTAAATCACTTCCATCGGAATTCGCAGTACCTCTATATGATGATCAATATATTTATGTAAATCCGCGCGATTATATCGGATCAATGGTATATTTATTCAGAGATTTAGATCCAAATATCTCATGGTGCCTAAAAAATATATTGCGAGAGGGAGATTTATTTGTGGATGTCGGTTCGCATTTTGGAACTGAAACCATTCCTGATTCTAAGCTTGTTGGTCAAAAAGGGGAAGTCCACGCTTTCGAACCCAATCCAAAGTGCTTCATTTTGCTGAATAGATCTCTTCGGGAAAACAAAATTACAAATGTTCAATTACATCAGTGTGCAATTACAGATTTCGTCGGAACAATTAATCTTCACATCCCGATTAATAACACAGGATCAGCATCAGTCTCTAATAATAAGAGCTTTAGCAGTCAGGAAGTTAAAGCAAGTACGCTCGATTCTTACAAGGATTTGAAGAAAATAAAAATAAAGCTTCTTAAAATTGATGTTGAAGGGCATGAGTATTCGGTTCTTAAAGGGGCGGAAGATACTTTTCGGATTAATAAGCCGGAAAATATATTGATTGAGGTTTGGCCGACTAAAGAGGTTCCATTTAGCAGTCTAGAGGTAACAAGATTTCTTACCAAACATGGTTATACTGCCTATCAACTGGTTAGAAGATTTTCGCTTTTCCCTTCTCTACGTAAGATTGAAAATTCAACTATCAACAAACACTCGTCAGATTTCCTGTTTACCCTGAAATAAAGATGAAAGCTGGGATAGTCATTGGAATGTATAACAATGCGTTGCATATAGAGGAGACAATAGAATCCGTCAGAGATCAGACAATTAGCGACTGGATCTCCATCATCGTGGACAATGGCAGCACTGATGATACAGCGGAAAAAATGATAAATATCATCGCGGGCGATGATCGTTTTCATTTTTATAAGAAAAATAACGAAGGACCATCTGCGGGTAGGAATTATGGCTACAAAAAACTTCCCTCTCAAATCGAGTATATTCACTTTTTGGATGGTGATGACAAACTCAAGCCCGAGTTTCTAGAAGTAATGGTTTCCTACATGAATAGCCATGAAGAGGTAGGGTTGTTAGGTTGTCAATTTGATCTAGTCGATGAATGCAGCAACTATATCGGACCCGGGTATAGAAGCAGATTCGCTCCAAACAGCATGGGGTTTCCAAGGTCGTTGCGCATCGATGAGAAAAATACTCCGTTTGAGTCATTCTTCTCAGCAACGGGCCAGGGTGCTTTTGCGCTCTTCAAAAAAAAGGTTTATGATTTAACAACAGGATACGAGGAAGCTTTCTGGTCACATGAGGATTCAGATATCTTTTGTCAGATGGCACTTTTTGCGGATGTTCATTATCTTTCCGATAGGTTATATATAGTAAGAGACAAAAGAAACAGTCTTACAGGATCACCTAAAGCCGATTATTCGAAATTCAGGGATAAATGGGACTTCTATTTTTCTGAAGATGATGAAGTGAACAGTAAAATAGATAATGCACTCAAGTATTATTACGGTGCTCATGCGCCTTTAAGGCATTTTAAAATTAGTATCAAAGCAGGAAGAGAGTTTTTGAAAAATGGCAAAATGGCTACTCTCAAATGGTTCTTACAATGCTTCACGAGAGGTTTGATGGATCTATTGTTGAGAAAAGAGCTAAAAAGGAGATGGAAGCAACGACTTTCAGCCGCACCTCATTTCGAAGATTAACTTTAGTTTTCTTCCTCGGAGGATCACGGATGAGTGAAACATTGAATATTTACAATTAAATTAAGGTTTTATGGCCAAGGAACTAAAACTCAAGACCTGACACATATAACTTTACCTGAGTATATGAAGACTATTTTATCAGATGAAAGGGTTTTATAGAGGGGCTGATACTGCATTGGTGATGTTCTCTGTCAAACTCGGGCTTTGGTCCCGACATATCTGATTATTTGCAGAACGAATTCCTTTCGGATTATCAGCTTCATCGTACACTTTTACAAATATTCTTGTTCCTATTGTTTCAAAGAATAGGATACCCAAACTTCAGATACGTAGACCTTATCTGGAATACTTTAGAAATGAATGAAACAATTTATCAAAAAGACCTTAAGAAAACTCGGATTCGAGATTAAGAGAATTCAAGGTAACATAAAACCCGGCTCTGAAGCACGGCCTATGGGAGACACCCAGAGTTTTCTTGAGGACGTTTCTGCGCGCGGATTCAATCCTCGAGGACTAATTGATGTCGGGGCAAACAAGGGCAACTGGACGAATATGGCGAAATCAGTTTTTCCGGATGCAAAGGTTCTCATGATTGAACCGCAGGTTGAAATGAAAGCTGTCCTTGAAGAACTCTGTAGTGGACGTGAAGACCTGGAATACGTCCAAGCGGGAGCTGGAAAGGAAAGCGGAGAGTTAGTGCAGACGATATGGAAAGATCTTCAAGGATCATCCTTTCTACCTCAAATTGACGAGGATAAAATTAAACAAGGTACGCAAAGAGTAACGCAGATCGTTACAATCGATGATCTACTGAAAAACCGGGATTCTTTTTTTCCCGACCTCGTAAAGTTGGATGTTCAGGGGTATGAACTCGAGGCCCTCAAGGGCGCGCAATCACTTTTCGGAAAAACAGAACTCTTTATCATGGAGACTTCTCTTTATCCCTACATGGAAAAGATGCCTATTACCGCGGACTGTTTTTCTTTCATGCATGAACGCGGATATGATTTTTATGATTTTACTGAATTCCAAAGAAGGCCCCTTGATGGCGCATTAGGACAGGCAGATCTCGCTTTCGCAAAACGAGGTGGTCAGCTTCGCCAATCTGATAAATGGTGATTCTGCTCACCATTTGACAATTTTAAGTATTTACCCCTGAGTTATCTGGGCAATTTCGGCGAAGGTATGATTGAGCTCATGAATTTGGATATCAATACCAAGCTGACGGGCAATTTGGGTGAGGGAAAATATTCCCCTGATCGTATTTTCATTATTCGCCCCCTGATTATCGCCGACCAGTGCGTGCTGACGCTCAGCGTGTTTTAAGGTCTCTACGATATCCCCTACCCGCGCATGACTCACATCTCTCAGTGAGAGCACTTCTATATTTTCCCGGGAAACCATGATGTCTTCGACGGTGATATCTTTGCGCTGTCCGCCAAAGCTCTGAATGTATTGTATGGGTTTTTCGCCCAGAATATCAGAAGCTGTAATGAGTCCGACCAGGTAGTCATGAACATCAACGACGAAGAGTGTGCGAATTCCTTTCTGGATCATTCTTTGGTTCGCAGCCTCGATCGACTCCCAGGGAGAAATGGTGATAGCGCTAACTTCCTTAAAATCGGTCATCACTTCAAGAGCGGGATCATCCATATCTACCTGGCTGGTAGTGGAATGGTCAGGGCGGTGATAAGTGACATTCGCGTCCAGGATATTAGACGGTAATAGGTGATAGTTCATATCAGATCTCCCGGTAGGAAATTCGAAAAATAACAACGGCTAAATTCACAATGAATGTTAAAAATCAATATTCGCAAGTGAGAGCAGGAAGAAAAGAGCTAAGATTAGATAGTCAAAATAGTCAGATCTATTGAATATTCTTCTTCTATTTCATGAAAAGATAGGAGATATAATATTTAAAATAGGATCCGAGGAAGTGCAGCGATAGACATTAATTAATCACTTGGATCGTTTTCGTATTCTATTTAGAATACTATAAAACAGCAGATTAATTCGATTTATTTTATATTTTACCCGGTATTTTAGAGAGGAAAATAATTTAATGTTAATGTTTTTTTTCCGAAGCAGGGCTGATCCCCAAAAATTGTCACCTTTTATATCTTCCGTTGGAAGTAAAGGTAAAAGATAATAATTGTTCGCTCGTGCGAAGCTTTCAATTGCATAAATGGTTTCATTATATTCTGTCACATAATCGTGGCATAAAATATATCCTCTATCACTTATATATTTATCAATTAATTTTAGTTCATAATAGACAGAGTTATAGGTGTGATCTGCATCAATTATCGCAAGATCGACCCTTTTATTTTGGTTTTCTAAATATGATTTAAGCGTCCAGGGCAGCCAACCAGCAATTAACTCGATGTTGTGAGCATCTTTAAGGTAGGCATTATTTCTCTTTGCTTCAGCAAAAGTTTCAGGGAGATCGAAAGTAGCAATTTTACTATGGAGAAATCCGTTCTGAATCAGATATTCAGATACAAACTGAGTCGTTTGTCCTTTGAATGTACCTGTTTCGATTACCAGTTCCGGTGAGATAAGCGAAATGAGTTGTCCTATAATGAATTTTTCTCCGTAGCCCATGGAGCCAGTCTGGTGTCCAGTGAGAGGATAAGAGAATATTTCTTCCATTCTTTTCATTATTACTTTTAGAGAAATTAATTAACAAATTGAAAACTAGATTCACAGCTATTTACTCACAAGATTAAATGAGCGATAAGCTGAAGTTTAAGTGACTAAGAAGTCTGCTCAGTCCACTTATTATTTTCGAATGTGTTTTCTATAGTTGTCGTAAGCTGTTTTTTCTGGCTAGGTTGCCAACATGGGATGGCATATTTTTCGCAGCCTGTTAGGATTGATCATTTTGATAGGATTCTGCTGCCTGTTGAGCGAAAAAAAGAAGGCGATCAATTGGCGGCTGATCCCTGCCGGTGTTTTTCTTCAAATAATTCTCGCCGCTCTGATATTGTGGGTGCCACCGATCGAAAGCGCTCTTGAAGGGGTTTCGATTTTTTTTATCCGACTGCTTTAGTTTTCCAATGAAGGGTCCCGGTTTATTTTTGGTAAATTAGCATCGGACACTTCCTACGAAGCGGTCATTGCCTTCAAAGTGCTACCATCCATTATATTCATTTCCGCTTTTACTTCGGTTCTCTATTACCTGGGACTGCTTCAGAAAATTGTTTACGTGTTTGCGTGGATAATGCAGCGAACAATGAAATTGTCCGGTGTGGAAAGTTTCGCTGCGGCAGCCAATATTTTTGTCGGACAGACGGAAGCGCCGCTGATGGTGAAGCCCTATTTAAAGGAGATGACGCGCTCGGAAATGCTCTGCCTGATGACTGGTGGAATGGCAACGATCGCGGGAGGAGTATTTGTAGCCTATATATCCATACTTGGCGGTGACGATCCGCAACGACAGGTGATGATTGGAAAACATTTACTCACGGCATCCATTCTCTCGGCGCCGGCGGCGATACTCTGCGCCAAGCTCCTTTTACCCGAGACCGAAGCCATTGATCACGAATTAAAGGTCAGCAAAGAAACAATCGGCTGCAACCTCTTTGACGCGGCGGCGAGTGGGACGACACAGGGCCTCAAGCTGGCGTTAAATGTCGGGGCCATTCTCCTCGTATTCATCGCGATGATCGCAATGATTAATTACATCACGATAAACTGGATCGGTTCCTGGACCGGTCTCAATACTGTAATCATCGAGTTCACGGATGGCAGATTTGAAGGATTAAACCTGCAGTTTATTTTTGGATTATTATTTGCCCCCGTGGCATGGATCATCGGCATCGAGTCGGGAAACCTGCTGCTCATTGGTCAACTGCTCGGCGAAAAAATGGTGCTCAATGAATTTATCGCTTTCATCTCACTCGATAAGATGGTTGATGGAGAAATACTGACGAATGAAAGAACGGTGATGATCACGACCTATGCTTTATGCGGTTTTGCTAATTTTGGTTCAATCGGTATTCAGATCGGTGGTATCGCGGTGCTGGCACCCAATCAACGCAGTAACCTCGCCACCCTCGCCCTGCGCGCGATGATCGGAGGAATGGTGGCCTGTCTCATGACCGCCTGTGTCGCCGGGATGTTCTTACATTAAAAAATGACTCGCGAGGACTTACCTTAAATAGCAGAGATTCCACGGTCGTGGCCTATTTTAAGATTAACAACAGCACGTTATGCTTTGTTATTACCGTGACTATACATCTTTTGAATATTTTTGAAATCTATCGATTAATTTTACTCAATAGACGTTTGCCTGGATTGCTTCGTCTCCAGCAGGTGCTGGATCCTCGCAATGACAAAGAGGTGACCTCGCAGATAAGATCAGATTACTTTACGCAGGCATGAGATTTAATTAGTATATACAGAGTAAACCTCTATCAAATGAACACAGGTAATTGCGAAAACTCTCTCTTTTCAATACTCTGCTCGCGTGCCGTGAAAGGTTGTCAGGACATAGTTCAATGTCTTCTGTGACTTCGGCCCCAGTTCCAGGGTATATTTCACGGTGTCGACATCCACTTTCTCATACTTCCCAAACTCTCCACTGTTCTTTATCTTCCAATAGGTGGTGTTAAAGTTTCTCTGGATTTCCACCTTTACCGGTATCTCACGCGTATTTTTGATTTCGATTTTAAAATCTCTCACTTCATCCCAGCCACTGATGTTCTCCCAACGGTCAAAGCGGTAGTTCTCCGTGTGATATTCCATGAGGGTCGGCTCCACGACCACGGTCTGCACCGCTCCGAGGTTTAATTCCACATCTTCTTTTACCGGGATGTATTTGAAATTAGACTGCCCCTCATAGCTCAGGTTCTTTTCTTTATTCACCGAGCGGAAGACCTTGATCATCCCTCCCGGGATAGGCGTCTCTCCCAATTTATGTTCTTCGTCATTCTTGAAACTTAAAAACCGCAAGACTCCCCTGCCATACCGCTCCTCTTCGTACTTGTAGAGATTGACCACCGGCACCCCGGCCGTATCAAAGCTCGGCAGTCTCTTTGACCAGCCATTGGGGATCGTCTCTGTCCCCTCTATGGTGTATAAAAAATATTCACTCAATCCCTCTTTCACGATCTCTTTTCGATTACTTATTCCGTTATAATCTTTCTCAGCCTCCATTATACTTGATTTCATTTCAAAAGCATCGCGTTTTCTTAAATCAGAAAAAGCTCCAGGATAAATGCCCACACCAGGTCTACCGAAGGGGTGCTGCTGCTGCGCCAGCTGGGCTATCTGATCGATGAGGTGTACCTTACCGACAATTAACCTCACCTGCGCGTTCTCATAGTCCTCGCCACTGTTATTCATCACACGCACATAGCCCTTTAACCGCATCTGCTTCTCATCTTTGCTCAGGGTCCCTAAATAAAATGCTCTCCACGATAGCCCGCTCGTTAAATAACTTATCTCTACCGGTACTTTACCACTCATCCCACTTTTTATATGCCACAACCCAAGGTTTCTCACCCGCGGCGGAAAGGTCAGATCAAAGATATCTATCGATCCGACATTCTTTTGCGGGAGCATTTCTAAACTCGTCGGGTCGATAAGTGTATTGGCCCAGGAAAACTGCAGCTCATTCATGCCCTTCATTAAAGTCAGGCCTCTTTTTTCCCGTGCCAGGGTCAGGTCTGCGGAGTTGTAGATCGTCAACTGCACACTCTCCCGGTTCGGCAGGGTTACCAGATCCACTTTCCCCTCGGCAAATCCGGCCATCAAGGCCAGACATAAACCTGTCGTAAATAGTGAGCGCATATTTTCTCTATTATTAAAATTATCGGTTAGCGAATATTCTTACGGACATAGTGAAACTTAAGCTCTTATTCACTGAACACAGGTAAATGCGAAAACGCTCTCTATTGATTTTCAGCTCTCGTGCCGTGAAAGGTTGTCAGGACATAATTAAATGTTTTCTGTGATTTTGGTCCCAGTTCCAAAGTATATTTCACGGTGTCGAAATCCACTTTCTCATACTTACCAAACGTACCGCTATTATTTGTCTTCCAATAAGTGGTGTTAAAGTTTCTCTGGATTTCCACCTTTACCGGGATCTCCCGTGTATTCTTCACCTCCACTTTAAAATCTCTCACTTCATCCCAACCGCTGATGTTCTCCCAACGGTCAAAGCGGTAGTTCTCCGTGTGATACTCCATGAGGGTCGGCTCCACGACCACGGTCTGCACCGCTCCGAGGTTTAATTCCACATCTTCTTTTACCGGGATGTATTTGAAATTAGACTGTCCCTCATAGCTCAGGTTCTTTTCTTTATTCACCGAGCGGAAGACCTTGATTATTCCTCCCGGGATGGGTGTCTCTCCCAATTTATGGTCTTCGTCATTCTTGAAACTTAAAAACCGCAAGACTCCCCTGCCATACCGCTCCTCTTCGTACTTGTAGAGATTGACCACCGGCACCCCGGCCGTATCAAAGCTTGGCAGTCTCTTTGACCAGCCATTCGGGATCGTCTCTGTCCCCTCTATGGTGTATAAAAAATATTCACTAAGGCCCTCTTTCACGATATCTTTTTGATCTCTTCGCCCATCGTAATCTTCTTCGAGATCCATCAATCCCACTTTCATTTTATAAACTTCCTTCTTTCTTGATTCAGATGAAGATTCAGGATACCTGCCCATACCCGGTCGACTGAAGGGGTACTGCTGCTGCGCCAGCTGGGCTATCTGGTCTATGAGGTGCACTTTCCCCACGATTAACCTTACCTGCGCGTTCTCATAATCCTCGCCACTGTTATTCGTCACGCGCACGTACCCTTTCAGTCTCATCTCCTTTTCGTCCGTAGACAGGGTCCCTAAATAAAATGCTCTCCACGAAAGTCCGCTCGTTAAATAACTGATCTCGACCGGTACCTTTCCGCTCGTCCCGCTTTTAATATTCCACAGCCCCAGGTTCCTCACCCGTGGCGGAAAGGTCAGATCAAAGATATCTATCGACCCGGCATTCTTTTGGGGGATCATTTCCAGACTCGTGGGATCGATAAGCGTATTGGCCCAGGAAAACTGCAGCTCATTCATGCCCTCCATTAAGGTCAGGCCTCTTTTTTCCCGTGCCAGGGTCAGGTCCGCGGAGTTGTAGATCGTCAACTGCACACTCTCCCGGTTCGGCAGGGTGACCAGATCCACTTTCCCCTCGGCAAATCCGGCCATCAAGGCCAGACATAAACCTGTCGTAAATAGTGAACGCATACTTTCTCGATTTTAAAATTATCGGTTAGCGAATATTCTTACGGACATAGTGAAACTTAAGCTCTTTTTCACTATTGGGTGCTAAAGCAATTTCGTACTCGAGAGTATTCGCATTTTTAAGGGAATATTTTAAAGTCGACCTTTTCATCTCCCATTCCCCGGGGATGTGCTGGACTAAAGTCAATAAGGCTTCGGAGTCCTTGAAGTTTTCGATCTTCGTCGTGATCTGCTCTTCATTATCATAAAGGACGACATGTCTATTCGAATTGTAGCGTATATTAATTTTACGGTCTAACATTTTGCGCTGCGTAACGACGATATCCCGACTATCACCGATATAAACTTCCATATCCTCTCCAACGGGCGTCAGACCGACAGCATCTTCACCGAGCAAAATAGTACTGCCGTGACCATCTTCCTGGTATACCCTTACTTTTCCACCCCAAAGAGCATTGTCGCCCAAACGACTCTCATCGTCATTTGTAATTTTATAGCTAACGGGAATTCCCACATTCTGATTTATTTTTTCCGGATCCCAAGCCTGGATCGCGGCATCCCACTTCCAGACCTTTTTTATCGGCACCTTACCGGCAGATAAAAATAAAAGCTGTTTCGTCTCTTCATGATTAATTCCCCGCTCGAAAGCCTGTCCATAGTCCAGGAGCACACGCGCGTGTTCAAAATCCTCACCGGAAAAATTGCGAAGGATTAGATGGCTTTTAAAATCGACTGCGGTTTCCTGTTTATCGGCGAGGGCTTTGTAAGTAATAAGACGGTCGATATTCGACAACAAATAGCTCACGCGCACTTTTTCCTCCCAGGCACCCGCGCTGCTGATTTCCCATACCAGGGCGGATTCATTAGGCGGATAACTGACATTGAGCAAGGTAACATCCTTGGCATGGGTTAATATCGCGAGGCGGATGGAATCAGGGTCGATACTCACTCCATTCCAGGAAAAATCCACCTTGTTGATTCCGCGCTGCAGGGTTAAAACCCGCTCCTCCTCAATAAGTGTAAACTGAGGATTATCGAGTCGGATTATCGTCGTTAAGCGCTCCGGCAATGCGACTAATTTTATTCTCGCTTCCGCGGTTGCCGCAAAAACGGTGATGATACCTGTTAGTGTGATAATACTATATAACCGCTTGATTGTTTTCATTTTTTAAACTCCCAATATATTTATAATTAAATTTCAGCTCTCGTGCCGTGAAAGGTTGTCAAAACATAGTTCAATGTCTTCTGTGACTTCGGCCCCAGTTCCAGGGTATATTTCACGGTGTCGACATCCACTTTCTCATACTTCCCAAACTCTCCACTGTTCTTTATCTTCCAATAGGTGGTGTTAAAGTTTCTCTGGATTTCCACCTTTACCGGTATCTCACGCGTATTTTTGATTTCGATTTTAAAATCTCTCACTTCATCCCAACCGCTGATGTTCTCCCAACGGTCAAAGCGGTAGTTCTCCGTGTGATACTCCATGAGGGTCGGCTCCACGACCACGGTCTGCACCGCTCCGAGGTTTAATTCCACATCTTCTTCTACCGGGATGTATTTGAAATTAGACTGTCCCTCATAGCTCAGGTTCTTTTCTTTATTCACCGAGCGGAAGACCTTGATCATCCCTCCCGGGATAGGCGTCTCTCCCAATTTATGTTCTTCGTCATTCTTGAAACTTAAAAACCGCAAGACTCCCCTGCCATACCGCTCCTCTTCGTACTTGTAGAGATTGACCACCGGCACCCCGGCCGTATCAAAGCTTGGCAGTCTCTTTGACCAGCCATTGGGGATCGTTTCCGTTCCCTCTATGGTGTAGAGAAAATATTCACTCAATCCCTCTTTTATTACCTGCTTAGGGGCCTGTTCCATGGCTACAGAGGCGTCCATTGCCGCAGCATTCATCATTCGCATCATTTTATTTCCTGAAGCCCTTTGAGCACCACCTACTGCCCCGTAGACCGCGTAACCCGGTCTACCGAAGGGATACTGCTGCTGTGCCAGCTGGGCTATCTGGTCGATGAGGTGCACCTTACCTACGATTAACCTCACCTGCGCGTTCTCGTAGTCCTCTCCACTGTTATTTGTCACCCGCACGTACCCTTTCAGTCTCATCTCCTTCTCATCCGTAGACAGGGTACCTAAATAAAATGCTCTCCACGAAAGTCCGCTCGTTAAATAGCTGATCTCTACCGGCACCTTCCCGCTCATTCCGCTTTTGATACTCTACAACCCAAGGTTTCTCACCCGCGGCGGAAAGGTCAGATCAAAGATATCAATCGATCCGGCATTCTTTTGTGGGAGCATTTCTAAACTCGTAGGATCGATAAGTGTATTGGCCCAGGAAAACTGCAGTTCATTCATTCCCTCCAATAAGGTCAGGCCTCTTTTTTCCCGCGCCAGGGTCAAGTCCGCGGAGTTATAGATCGTCAACTGCACACTCTCCCGGTTGGGCAGTGTTACCAGATCCACCTTCGCCTCGGCGATGCCGGCAGTAAAACAGAACAGAACCAGGACCCGCACAACCCCATAAATGCTCTTACTCATTCGTTTAATCATAATAAAAAATGTTTAATTATCAGTAGCTTAAAAATTACTCTTATAAGGGTAAGAACGCCCGACTTTGATAAATATTAGAAAAAAACTCGTTTTTTATAATATTAAACTTCTTAAAAGGCAAATGCGTAAGCGTTAGGCTTCAGTCATACCCCTTACGGTAAATCTAAAAAAAGCTTTTTAGTTTTCCTCCCAAATTAATTTGGGGCCGTTCATATCTCCTCCGAGCAGGTGATTTTGTCTTTCCAAAGGTGATCCGAGACAATGTGAGATATAAAGTATGTCATCTACCATGCGGTGCCGATTGCGATGCTGATGACCGTAGACATGAATGATCGAGCCAAACTTTCTTATTTGTTCTTCCAGACCCGAGCACCCGGCGACCCGGCTGAAATTAAAAGCGGGGTGAGGATCTTTTAATTTCACCCCGTTCATTTTTCTTTCCTCCTGCGTGCTGAATATAAGGTCCCTTCGAGGCAAAAAATGACTGAAAGAGATAACCGGGGCATCGAAACTCGGTGGGACCTGTTTTTCATTGAGATGAAGAAAGTACTCTGCCGCTGAACCCTGTTCTTTGAAAGAAGGCCACTTCACAAAATGGGTATCGCACCACATTTCCAAAGTCGGATCATCCCCTTGTTTTTCATAATACAAGCTCTTATCACTTTCTTCAGGTTTCCGGTACCAGGAAAAGAGCGGTAATATCCAAACGCCGTTTCCATTTTCCCCACCGCCAACTTTTGCCGGGCTGGTATTAACATTCAGTGAATTGCACAGATCCATAATCTGCCATAATTTTTTTAATGAATCATCACAATCACTTCGATTAATCCACAACTCATGATTACCCGGCACAAAAAAAACCTCGTTAAACAGCCCGCGGAGTGCGGTTAAAGTTTCCCTGAGCAGGCCGAGGTCGTCGCTTACATCACCTGCGAGGATGAGTGTGTCGTCGGCATAATTATCGTTTAAAAGTTTTTGAAACCACGGTTTATTGCCCTCGTTATCCAAGTGAATATCGGACAGCGCATAAACTCCTATTCCACTTTTTCCCTTTCCGCCTACGTTATCACTCATATCAGTTGTGTAAAGTTTAGGCAGGGATTAAAGATGTCAATCCAAGTTCACAACCCTAAAGATTCCTCAATCCATCAGCTGTTAGACTTATCCACCTTATAGCAACATTGCGCTTGTCTTCTGGAAGGGCTAATAGTGATATAGAAAATTAATGGAAATGACGGTTGAAGAAATCATTGAAATCTTTCGTAATTTGGGATCACCCTTTATTGCCGACGGCATGCAGAGACTTGGTTTGCCCCCTCGAATAGTCGATCCTTCACTACGTCCCTTGATCCCGAACAAAAGCATCGCGGGCACCGTGGTAACACTATTGTTAGATTATTATCCTGAAGAACCGACACCCCGTGAATATGCGTTTTCAAATGTCTTCAAGCAGGCAAAAACAGTAGCTTCACCTGTGCTCGTAGCCGAGTCTCGGCTTGGTCTGCGTTCACCCTTTGGCGGAGGAGCGAGCAGATCATTTGTTCACGCTGGACTTACGGGTGTGATCATTGATGGTTCGATCCGCGACATCGTCGATGTTACTAAGCAGGGGATGCAAATGTTTCATCGCACCATCTCAGCCGACTCCTTTGTCATCCCCAAGTTACCCGAAGGTTATGTCGGCGCAGAATCGGAAGTAGCAGTTAACGTCGGTGGCGTAATTGCCCAACCGGGCGAGCTGGTTGTTGCCGATGTTGACGGTATTGTTTTTTGCCCGGTTAAGGATGCACCAGCGGTGATCGCTGCAGCGCGTGAAGTCCTGGCAGAAGAAGAAGCAATCTTCAAGAAATGGGATGACGGGGAAGATTACCTCCAAGGATTGGGATTAAACGATAAGCAATAGGTTATACACGAAAACCCTGCTCCACAGCGATGTGGGATGGTTAGTGTTTAATTCGCACAAATGGAGGCACGGTATGATACTGGAGTAATTTTTCTAAGACTCCCGGGCTATAGTATTGGTCACCTGCAAATATCGTTTCTACAGCTGTCTTAAATTCATCTAAAGACACTGGTTTTTCAATGATTCCATCAGCCTCACCGTTGTAAGCGAGCTTCACCGTATTCAGATCTAAAAACCCTGAATGGATAATCACCTTAATCTCAGGATCTCTCTTTTTAATGATATGAAGGATTTCTATACCATTAACATCGGGCAGCCTGATATCTACGATCGCAAGATCAGGTTTTACGGCTAAACATTCATTAATCCCCAACTGGCCGTTCGCGTTATAACCAATGACCTCACAATCATCCAGGAAATCGTCAATGATAGCAAATAACGAAATACGTACCGCCTCTTCGTCTTCAATTATATAAACTTTCTTAGTCATAGATGACAATTGAGTGCCTCTTTTGAGAAGAATTATATATTATATTCACATAATACTTCATCGTCAAATTTATCGCGAGTAAATGGCCAATAGCTTTATCGTCTCACACCGCTTTATTAGCGATCGACAGGCCGTAACTTAGCTTATGCGAATAGTGATGGACCACACCTCGTAGGAGGAACTCAGCTCCGTGGTCTATTTTTCAAGCTACCCTGGTCATTACCATTCAGGCCATGTCTTCAATTCACACTCTTCTTTCGCGTTAAAGCCTGTGCCCTTATCCATAACCTTCCAGACAGTAGATTCATGTTTGGCAACAACATCAGGCGGCAATTCGCCGAGATAATCCTTTACACTGTCTTGCGGTTTAAAGCCCAGAATATCCCGCGCCGACGATAACTCGAGACAGCTATTCTGATTATCTGAACCCCCATAGACAATTGCGAACTGGATTCCCTCGGTGTCGATCGCAAGGCGAAATAACTCAGCGATATCCCGATGACTGATCCACATCCATATCCCTCGTATGTTCAGAGGGCGGTCTTTATCGTTTACGTTACCAATACGCAGTGCCACAAATTCAATACCATGCTTATCGGCATATAAGCGGCCCAACACTTCTCCATAAACTTTTGATGCCCCATAAAAGGAATCCGCGCGTGGCGGCATATCCGGATTGGCTTGAATTCCATTCAGCTCCCAGGCCCCGGTGGTGTGATTGGTGCTGGCAAAAGCGATTCTCTTTACCCCATTGAGTCGGCTCGCCTCTAAGACATTATAAATACCAACGATGTTGGATTGAAGAATATTGTGAAAACTGTCTTCGCCGGGTATAGCAGCGAGGTGAACGACGGCATCGACTCCATCGGTCGCTTGTTTCATTATTTCAAAATCTTCACAGGCCCCAACGATTACCTCTCCCTCACCATCAGGTTTCTGATCCTCGGTATAAACATGCAAACGAAGATCAAAATGATCTCCCCAATTTTTCCGGCAAGCGTTTCCAATTCGTCCGGCCGCTCCTGTTAATAATACCTTTTTTTTAGCCATTGTTATTCCTTTTTACTACAATCGTTCATCTCATATTTAAGTCTTAATATTTAAGCTAATTCGAGAATAATTGATAATAGTGAGGTCGAGGATGAGTAAAGGGCAATAATCCATTTTCATTAACCTCTATGAATTGACAGTTATACTGGGGGGCATTACATTTCATCTGTATCACACAATGATTGAGAGTTAATTTCAGGTAAGGGAGGATTCACATGGTAAATTATACGCCAAATATTTTTAAAGACGTCAAAAAATCAAAAACCCAGGAGATTTTAGTAAAGGATATCATGCTTAAGGTATTTCCCTCCTTTACCGAGGACATGGATATCGATGAAGCGTCAAAAACGTTGATTAAAAAGAAGATTTCTGGAGCGCCGGTTATTAATGAGAAAAATGAAGCGGTTGGTTTTTTATCGGAAAAGGACTGTTTGAAATTAGAGATGGACATGAAGTATCACAATGATCAACCACGCAAAGTGCGCGATTACATGTCTAAAAAGATTATACCCGTCCAATCGAATTCTGATATCCATGAAGCGATAGAATTATTTACCAAGTATAATTTCTACTGTTATCCTGTTGTTGATGACAATAAAGTCGTCGGATTGATTTATCGGCGTTCCGTCCTGGAAGCCGTGTGCAAGATGGTCCAGGCGAGTTGGAAGTGATGTCGATGGTGGATGTCGCCCACGCGTTAGGGGGCTCGGTAGCGGATTGGCGAATGCCGATTTACGATTGATCCTATCGGTTGATATTACATTTATACTTGCGTCCAGGTAGACGCAGTAGATTTCATCCCTATTGATTAGACCTTAATCACCTTAGATTTTTAATGGGCATGGCTCAATCAGTGAATAAAACGTCGAGTAGTTATATTGCGGGTCCAATAAGAGACACGATATTCCTGATTGCGGCACCGCTCGTAGCAATACTTGTATTTATCCCTTTCAAGGCGAGTCCGCTGCTGTCCTTTCCCTTACCGGAAGGCGTCACCTCGATCGATGATAAGTCATTAGCGATTGCTTTTATTAATGTCATCATCTTTTCACATTTATTTATCGTATTTTTCCGCAGTCACCTGAATCCCAAAATATTCAAATTCTACAAGTGGCGCTTCACAATAGTTCCGCTCGCGCTATTCGCGGCCGTCAGCTTTTCGGTATGGCTGCTGGCAATAGTTGCAGTTATTGGCATCTGGTGGGACGTTTATCATTCGAGCCTACAGACCTTTGGCATTGGACGAATTTATGACGCCAGAAAAGGCAATGATGCACTGATGGGCAGACGTCTCGATTGGGTTCTTAATTTAATACTCTATACTGGCCCCATCCTTGCCGGAGTGTCCCTGGTTTCCCATTTGATGATTAATCAAGAACAGTTGGAGCAGTATCTTGATCTTGAGAAACCATTTTTTGAGTGGGTCCCAGCTACCGGTGAGTACAGTCAAATCCTCACTTACAGTATTCTGACACTGTGTATGCTCTTTTTTATCTATTATTTCTACGCATACTGGAGACTCAGTCAACGAGGTTACAAGGTCTCCTATCAAAAGGTATTTCTTTACGCTATTCTCGCTCTCGTCTCGATTACTTGCTGGGGATTCAATTCATTTGGTGAAGCATTCTTTGTGATGAACTTTTTTCACGCCTGGCAGTATTTTTTTATCGTCTGGCACATGGAGCAGAAAAACATTACTTCGTTTTTTCGCCTAAGTAAGTATCGAGGTGGACGACAGATCGCATTGTCTATTTTCATATTGACCGGTATCAGTTTTGGTATCTGGCATACAATATATTTGGATACCCTGCAGCTATCGACCCGAATGATGGCGTCGATATTGCTCGTCGTCTCAATTATGCATTTTTGGTACGATGGATTTATCTGGTCAGTTAGAAAGGGCCAGGTTCGTTAGCGATAAATATATTAACAGGAGCTGGTAAAATGAATCCACCTCGATGTCAGAACTAAGCAAATCAAAAAGCATTATACCCACGGTCGTCGCGGTATTTATTGGGCTTATTCCGTTAATCGTGATGATGTCCATCGGCGTTCATCAATTAAAGGAGAAGGTATCCACCGATACAATTGACGCCCACTCACTAGCAATAAAAGGTGAGCACCTGGTAAACCGGGGTCAGATTGAGAAGGGAGTCGCGGTGCTTCAGCGATCATTAGAATTAAATCCAGATTCCAGTAAAACACACTATTTTCTCGGCATTACCTTCGAGTCAGAAGGAAATATAAATGAAGCGATCGATCATTTAAGCCAGGCGCTGGCAATAGACCCCGAGTATAGCCAAGCCCATAACGATTTAGCTACAGCCCTTAATTCGCGCGGCAGCGTGGAGGAAGCAATCACACACTTTCAGCAGGCATTGAGGATTGAACCCAATTACGCTCAAGCACACAACAACCTGGCGATCGCTTTAAAGTCACAGGGCAAATTGGACGAAGCGGTCTCTCATTTAGAGCAAGCGCTCATGAGCGATCCCGATTACGCCCAAGCGCACAATAATCTGGGTGTTATCCTCAATAGACGCGGCAGAGTGGACGAGGCGATCGCTCATTTTACTCAAGCAATAAAACTCGATCCTGAATACCGTGAAGCCTATAACAACCTGGCGAATGCCCATACAAAGCAGGGCAAGCCTGAGTTGGCGATCGCTCACTATCAGCATGCTTTAGAGCTGGAACCAGACGATGCACAAACACACAATAATCTTGCCCTTATTTATGTATCGCTGGGAAAGCTGGATGACGCGATCACACATTTCCGGCAGGCATTGAAAATCCAGCCCGATTTCGATCAGGCGCACGCCAATCTTGGAAACGTCCTCAACTCACAGGGCAAACTTACAGAAGCGCTCGGGCATTTTCGCCAGGTCGCAAACAAAAACATGATCGGGCCCATGAATGGGATGGCATTTATTCTGGCCACACATCCGGACCCGGAAATACGCGATGTCGAAACTGCCATACAACTCGCCGAGCGCGCTGCCGCGCTTACCGGTTACAATAACGCAATGATCCTTAATACACTGGCGACCACTTACTCTGCGGCCGGCGAATACGAAAAAGCTGTAGAGTACGCGGAAAAAGCAGTCGCCCTGGCTTCCGTTGAAAAGGATTTCGGCCTTGCCAATTATATCCGCACCCAGCTGGCTTTGTACCAACAGGCAATGGACAGTCTTTAAGAATGACAACCGACTACTCGGCAGTTGTCGGGTCAATGACAGATCTAATCTCTGAAACCCTGTCAGCAGGAAAACCACCGCGCTCTGCGTGCTCGCGAACCGCGGCCTCATCAGGCGCGATATAGACACAGTAGACTTTGTCATCTGTCACGTAGCTTTGAAGCCACTGGATTTGGGGTCCCATGTCGTTTAGAACACCGCAGGATTTCTGGGATATTTCTTTCAATTCCTGAGCTGATAATGCTCCAGCATTCTGGATTTCACGTTCAATTACATATTTAGGCATGATGGTTTCTTACTATTTTGTTTAGTAACTGTATTACTATTCACTGCTATGAGCAGTCTTGTTGAAAGCAGTATCGAGGTAGGCACGAAAATGTGTGAGGTCCGGGGTTTCCAGATTGGGCACTTTAGCTCCATCGTCCCAACGTCTAACCGCTACGGCATCGGTGGCATAAGGTTCCGACTCGAACATTTTCACCTCGTTCGAGGACATGGGCCCACCCTGGTCATGCAAACTTCTTACGGAAGTTTTGGACAATACATTAATATAATCCTCTTCGACGGCGCAAAGATAGCGTTTTGCGGGAACATGTAGCCTCACCGGATCGGAAACTTCCGGGCCAAAGTGCGCGCTCAACCAGCGAAATCCAATCTCTTCATGGAGGTCATCAGCATTATCAGCATATAAACTTTCCGCCGCGTCCGACTCGGAAGCATTTATTATATGTCCAATGTCGTGTAGCAAAGCTGCAGCTATTTGACTTGCCGATCCATTTCTCTTTTCCGCAAGTGTCGCGGCTTGCAAGGCATGTTCCCTCTGAGTGACCGCTTCTCCAAGATAGACCCTATCGCCGTACTTAGCGAACAGCTCCATTACCTGATCAATGAAATTCATAACTGAATTCATACATGAATAATGGGCTGAATGTCACTTTTTTATTCAATTAATAATCACTACCATAAAGCCCCGGAAATACCTTACCTAATTTATCAAGTTTATCATGGAGATCGGTGGGGAGTGGTCCGGCAGCTGAGCAATTTACGTTTTCCTCGAGCTGTTCGATCGTCGCGGCACCGGGAATAACCGCGGCAATAGAGGAATCGGCAAGAATGAATCGCATCGCCAGTTCCGCTAAAGACAATCCTGATTCTCTTTGAATTTCATACAATGCCTTGAAGCGATCACGAGTGTCTTCATTCATCCATGCAGGGGGATCTTCCAGCCATTCTTCGTGGGGAACGGCGAGACGGCCTTGCTGTAAAGGGGTACCAATAATTACACCCACACCTAATTCATCGGTTACAGGAAAAAGCAATTCCTTGGCATTACGCCAAATCAAACTGTAAGAGTAAGCCATAAGAATGACATCGATATCCAGGGTTATTTCTTTCAACACTTTTGCCATTAAATGCGCGTTATTCCCGGATATGCCCAAGTACCTGGTCAATCCCTGGTCTTTTGCCCACTGTAGAAATATTGATACGGACGAAGCTGAATAATCGTAAGTAGCATCCAAACTAATCTCCTGCGTCGACCGGGGGATATCCATCTCCTCCCAGTAGACCGCCCAATCGGCTTCATGAATGTAAAGGAAGTCAACCGATTCACGGCGAAGATCCTTTAAGGTCTTTTCGAACTGGGCTTTAAAAGCATCGACATCGCGGAAGGGACCTGATCTGAAATCCCAACGCCCGCACTTAGTGCCAAGAATATAATCCCCCTTATATCCATTAAGCGCTTCACCGAGTATTTCCTGCGAATTATTATAGAAGGGCGCAGTGTCGATATAATTGACACCCAGCTCAAGCGCGCGATGAACGACCCTTATGCCGTCATCCCTACTTACGCCCAATTGATCAGAGATAAATATACTTCCGAAAGATACTTCTGCTATCGATTCTCCTGTTTTACCTAAATCGCGCTTTCGTATTTTATTCATACACCCAATTCATTCCTGATATAATCACGACTCGCTTTTGCGCATTCTAGAGGCGTTTTATCTCCCATCGGTCCATTCTGCTCCACCGTGATCCATCCAGTATATTGTTTATCTTTCAGAATCTGAAATACGCTTTCATAATCGCAGGCACCGGCACCGACTTCCGTATTTAATTGGTATTCTTCTGACCAGTCCTTAAACTCGATAAAATCAATACGCTCCCAGTTGCGTTCGAGAAAGATTGATGCGCGCTGCGCTACGGGATGACCGCTGAAATCTTGAGTCGCATGTCCCACATCGACGAAACCGAAAAATTTATTCGGATCCGTTTTTCCAGTTAGCAATTCCGTTTCCTCCAGTGTCTCTCCGGTGGTACCGGAATGATTGTGAAAACAAGCATGAACATCATAGGTAAGTGCGATCTCACCAATCTGATTGAGGATTGCGGCAATTTCATCCATGTCCGCACCTGGCCCCGCCACGCCGCCAATTGTCACGAGGTGCCTTGCCCCAAGTTTTTGCATCGTTTCGCAAACGCGCTTAACTTTGTCAAAGTCACGGTCGATAACAAGGTCGACGCTAGCTAAAGATAAACCGGTGTCACGCAACCTGGCTTCAAAGTCTGTTTCATCGATAAAGCGCGTTATATCCCGTTCAAATGTAGCTACGCCACTGTACCCGGCGGCCTTCACGTCACTGATCCAAGCTTGCATCTCAGAGTCGGAAAGGCCGGTGCCCCACATCAAGCTCATGCAGGCAATATCGATGTCAGCTTTGTTCGTCAATTTTTGAGATTAAGAAAAGAGAAAAAATGAATATATGAAAAAAATAAGTCGAATCTAATAAATGCTCATAATTGAGTCACAATGTTTCATAATAAGACTAATGCGAGAACCGAGGTGAGTTGACCTCCACCGTCAGATGGAATGGCAAATCACATGGTCCATGCTTCAACTGCAGTTATTGGATAATCTTTACATTTTCACTTCAAATGATGTTTATAGTTCCCTTGTTCAAATATTTGCGAATGTCACGCTTCATGCAATTATTCCTACTCAAACTTGTAAGCAGGTTAGCTTATTTCTTAATAGCTCTAGTTCTCACGCCTCTTTTTTGCCGGTCGGAGATTGTTGATATATCCGAATTAAAGGTCATCGGTCGTCGCTACTCGATGGATCAATGGGAAAACCCTTTCGATGATAAATTTCTCGAACGCAACTTTATTGAAACTGCCCCCCAGCGTCGATTGGATGACGCCTTAAGAAGCATCCCCGGTTTCAGTCTTTTTCGAAGAAGCAGCAGCCGAGTTGCGCATCCGACAACCCAGGGTGTCAGTTTGCGCAATCTTGGTCCCAATGGAGCGGGAAGAACATTAGTCTTACTTGACGGCATACCGCTCAATGATCCATTTGGGGGCTGGGTATACTGGAACCGCCTACCGGTAAGCAGCATTGAGGGTGTTGAAATGATGCGTGGTGGCGGCGCCGGACCGTGGGGAAACGCCGCACTCGGTGGGGTGATTCACTTGTTCTCACGAAAACCGGAAAAAGACTTTGCACTTATCGAAGCCTCAGGGGGAAACAGGGGGACTTCAGATATCAGCCTTGTCGCTCAGAAATCCTCTGATGACCTCGATGTCTTCATTACGGCGAACAGATTTTCAACAGACGGCTATCCCGTCTTGCGTGCGGATCAAAGAGGGCTAATTGATAGAGATGCTTTTTCTGAAGCAGAGTTAATCAAAGGCGGTTTTCGCTGGCGCTTGACGGATAATAACACCCTTGTTTTCAATGCGTCTTATTTCAATGAAGAGCGTGGCAATGGAACACCCCTGGCCGCAAATGACTCGGAAGCATACGATGCGAGCATTAGTCTAAACGGCTCAAGCCAGAGCAATGACACTTCATGGCAGGCACAGCTCTATTATCAGAACCGTGATTTTCGCAATCTGTTCACATCGGTAAACGCGGATCGCGATTCAGAAAACCCCGCCCTTGAACAATTCGATGTTCCCGCTGAAGCCTGGGGTGCGAACGCGGTAATAAATCTGAAGACAGTAAAAGGACACCAACTTATAGCCGGTGTGGATGCCCGTAAAGTTGAGGGGGCAACGAATGAACGATTCTTTTTTACCGATACATTTTTTAACCGCGAAAGAAGTGCCGGCGGCGAACAGACCTTAGTCGGTTTTTTTCTTGAAGATGTCTGGGAAGTATCCCCCGCACTCAACCTGGTATTTGGCGGGCGCGCCGATTACTGGAGCCTTGAAAATGGGAGTAGAAAACAGACTAACCTGGTGAATGGAGAGATACTTCGCGACGATCAATTTCCGGATCGCGATGAATGGGTGGGTAATTTTCGTCTCGGCGCGAATTACATTTTCAATGATCAATTGCGTGCCCGCGGCGCACTTTACACTGGATTTCGCGCACCCACGCTCAACGAATTTTATCGCCCGTTCCGTGTACGCGTCGATATTACTGAAGCGAATCCGCAGCTTGAACGGGAGCGTTTATATGGTGGAGAGGCCGGTTTAGAGTTTCAGCCAAATGACGACTTTGTTTTCCGTCTGACATATTTCCTGAATTACCTCGATGATGCCATTGCCAACGTCACGCTGGGTTTCGGCCCGGGTCCGGTTGATCCCTGTGGCTTCGTCCCCAATGGTGGCACCTGTCGCCAACGGCACAATCTCGGCCAGGTTCGCGTCGGTGGACTCGAGCTGGATGCTTCATGGGAACCCAATGAGAAGTGGCGGTTATCCGCGAGTTACCTCTACAGTGACTCGGAAATCACAGAGAGCCCGGTTCAGTTGGGGCTGGAAAATAATCGCCTGGCGCAGTCACCGAAACACATGATGAATCTCTCATTGACCTGGAACCCTATTCCGAAGTGGACAAACAGTCTGCAGCTCCGTTACACCAGCAGCCAGTATGAAAACGATCTCAATACCCTGGAGCTTGAAGACTACACGGTTTTAGATTTTTACGTTTCTTATAAATTTAACGAAAAAATAGAAGGGTTTGTTTCAATTGAGAATTTTTTGGATACCGAATTTGAAACCGGAATAGCGTCGAATGGTCTCATATCGATTGGCGCACCGATCATGGCCACGGTGGGATTGCGCTGGCGTCTGTAATTTCGAGAAGTGAAACACCCTCTACGCTCATAGCGCAAAGCTAAGTTTTTAATAATGAATGACTAGTAAAGATAAGGGGATTCATTTTACACGCTGAAAGAGCTTGAATTTTCTTGACAGTATAAAGGCTCAAGCAAAACAGTTAACTAATCCCGCTTTTAGATGAAAAAGTTTATTAATAAATAAGAAGAGAGGAATAAAATGAAGAGGATATGCGTAGTTTTAATGATCGTTACAATCGCTCTGCCGGTCATCACCCGTGCTAATGACGAGTTACTTGCACTTCAAGAAGATGACACACAATGGGCCTTACCGGGCAAGGATTATGCCGGCACCCGTTATAGTACACTCGATCAAATTAATGCTTGGACGGTCAAAAAATTGAAACCCGTCTGGTCGTTTTCGACCGGAGTATTGCGCGGACATGAAGGGGCACCGTTGGTAGTTGGCGACACGATGTATGTTCACACCCCCTTCCCAAATATTGTTTACGCTTTGGATTTAAATAAAGAGGGCGCACCCATCAAATGGAGATATAAGCCAAAACAAAACGAAGAAGTAATCCCCGTCGCATGCTGTGACACGGTAAACCGCGGGGTTGCGTACGCAGAGGGTAAAATTTTTCTTACCCAATTGGACACCCATGTGGTCGCCTTAGATGCTGCAACGGGGAAGGAAATTTGGAAAGTTAAGCAAGGTGATTTCCGTCAAGGAATGACCATAACATCAGCACCCCTCGTAGTTAAAGATAAGGTGATCACGGGCATCAGCGGTGGTGAGTTCGGCGTTCGTGGATTCTTAACAGCCAATAATATCAATACGGGTGAGCAAGTATGGCGTATGTATAGCACGGGGCCGGAGGAAGAAGTCGGCTTTCCCGGATCCGTCGAGACATGGAAAGGTGATGAATGGAAAAGAGGAGGTGGCACCACCTGGGGCTGGTACACCTACGATCCGAAGATGGATTTGCTTTATTACGGCACGGGAAACCCCGGTAGCTGGAATCCCGATCAGCGGCCGGGTGACAACAAGTGGTCGATGACGATTTTTGCACGTGATCCCGATACAGGAATTGCCAAGTGGGCTTACCAGAAAACACCTCACGATGCATGGGACTACGACGGAGTGAACGAAAACATTCTCGCCGAACTAAAGTTTGATGAAGTAACAAGAAAAGTACTGGTAAACTTTGACCGCAATGGCTTCGGTTACACGATAGACCGCGACACGGGAGAGTTACTGGTAGCGAAGCCATTCGTGTATATTAATTGGGCAACCGGTGTAAACATGAAAACCGGTCGACCGATCGAAGATCCGAAGAAGCGGACTTCTTCGATGAGAAACACAAAGAACATCTTTCCCGGCGCGATGGGAGGCAAGAATCAACAACCGGCTTCCTACTCCCCAAATACGGGTCTCTTTTACGTGCCAACAAACAATGTCGGCAATGATTATGAAGGTGTCGAAGTTAAGTACCAGGCGGGGCAACCCTATGTTGGTGCTATCGTCCGCATGTTTCCGGGACCCGGTGGCAATCGCGGCGAGTTCATTGCCTGGGATGCGGTAAAAGGTGAAAAAGTATGGGGCATCAAAGAGAATTTGGCCGCCTGGGGCGGAAGTCTTGTAACCTCTACTGACGTCGTCTTCTACGGAACTATGGAAGGGTGGTTTAAAGCAGTCCACGCCAAAACAGGCAAAGTCTTGTGGAAGTATAAGACGCCATCAGGTATTATCGGAAATCCCATTACCTACAAACACAACGGCAAGCAGTATGTTGCCATTCTCTCAGGTGTTGGCGGATGGGCTGGCATCGGAGCCGCCGCGGGAATAGGTGGTGAGGATCCCACTGCAGGGCTTGGAGCACTAGGTGCGTTCGCTGATGTAGAAGGTATCAGCAACCTCGGCGGTGTTCTCACTGTATTTTCGCTTTAAGTGAAATGGTATTATTGAGGTTCGAGAAAACTTCGCACCATAAGAGCCTATCACTTCCATAATATCTTCTTTTTACGAAGAGAAGAGGACCTATCTTACATGAATTGAAATTTGTGTAAGTGGGGATAAATTTCTGTTACATTTAACGAAACAATATTTATAAAATATCGCATCTTTATTATCCAATATTAATTCCACAGGGCAAAAATATGGTAATTAGAATTTTCAGTATTAGCGCGTTAATCCTTCTCTTCTACCCTATTTTAATACCGCGTAATACCGTAAGTGGCGATGAAGTTGCCTCGTTTAGAGTTGGCGCAGACTCCATGAATTTCCCTTTTTCTAACCGACAGTTAGAAGGCTTTGAGAATAAGATTGCAGATCTAATAGCTGAAGAAATGGGAACCACCCCCAGTTATGTCTGGTGGGGACAAAGAAGAGGTTTCATTAGAAATACGATGAAGGCCACACTCAAGGAAGCGCGATGCGACGTCGTGATGGGAGTGCCCAAAGGCTATGATTTGGTCAGCTGGACTAAGCCTTACTACCGATCGAGCTACGTATTTGTATATCCTGAAGGCAAAGGATATGAGATTAATACCCTGGATGACCCCATTCTGAAGGATTTAAAAATTGGCGTACATTTGCTAGGTAACGACTACATGAATCCACCTCCGGTTCATGAATTAGGGCGTAGAGGAATCGTTGAAAATGTGCTCGGCTTTGACACCTTCTACTCTGAAAACAACCCTCCAAGCACGATAATTGATGCCGTGGTAAGCGGTGATATTGATGTCGCCATCGTATGGGGTCCTATTGGTGGATATTTTGCCAAGGCACAAAAGACACCACTTAAGATAGTCCCTATTCCTTCAGGTGAAAATGATCTGCCCCTCACTTTTGAAATATGCTTGGGAGTCAGACATGGAGAAGACGTTTTCAAAGCCCAGTTGGAAGAGATCCTGGATAGAAAACATGTTGAAATCAAAAAGATCCTGGAAGACTTCGGTGTACCGCTTATACCGATTAACTAAAAAGCTGAAGGAGCTGAGCGATGGTATTTAAATTCAAGAGCGGTAGCAGCTATACAAGGTGGATCCCAGTGTGCGGATTAATTTACACTGCATCTGCTCTCTGGGCGGGAATTGCTTTGGCCCAGGATAAAGGTGCAACGGATAATGCGACAATCCCAACACCGGATGAAGTATATAAGCGCATCTACAATGGCTGGAAATGGTGGCATGTTTATTGTTATCGCTGTCACGGACTCGATGCACTTGGAAGCACAATAGCGGTCAATCTCAGGGATTCCATCAAGGTTTTTAGTTACGAGGAATACCTCCATACAGTTCGAGAAGGAAGACCGAAAAAAGGGATGCAGGCATGGAATGTCCTGCTCGATGATAAACAAATTACCGATCTCTATATTTACATCAAGGCGAGAGCCGATGGTATACTGCCTCCGGGTAGACCTGACGAAATTGGTGAAAATGAGTCTCCATGGGTACCGCCACAGGATTGGCCCACCGCACCCTTTCCTACACCTGACTCTATTTCAGCCTTTGAAGATCAAGAAACGGCGACAGCGGAGGTCCTTTCTGAAACGACCGAGTAGTTTGCTATTTCAAGAGTCGAGATATTCATACCCATTGGTGATTATCATACGCTCTTTTATTCTCAATAAAATGAATTCGTGGTATCGCGAGGAGGGTGAGTAATGCGAGTGAAGAGTTTTAGCTTTGTTAGCATTATTGCGTTTCTTTTTTTAGGAGATTTATTCGTCTTCGGCAGTTCTCATACTCCAGATGAAGCAACGCCGATCAAGATTGGGCATTTGTTATCCCAAAAGGGCTCATTTAAAGATAAGCGTGAATACGCCGTTATGGGCGCTCGACTCGCACTCGAAGAAAACAATGTTCTGGCGGGATTCTTTGGTAAGCAATTCAACCTCATCAGTGAAAGTTATACCCATTCAGAAATGGCCGCGCAAAAGGCGCTGAAATTAATTCAGGAAGATAATGTGGTCGCCATTGTCGGCAACCTTGACAACGAGTCGGCACGATTGATCAGTGAATTGACGCAGATGCATAAAGTACCCTTCTTCAACACTGCTTCTAAGACAGACAGTTTAAGGGGTGTAGACTGCCATCGCTATACTTTTCACATCGAAGCCAGTGCCGCAATCTACATAAGCGCTATCGGGAATTGGTTAATCCATAAGGAAAATCTCACGCGGTGGTATTTCCTAACTGATGATTCCCTTGCCAATATAAATATTTATGAACAAGCAAAGAAATTTTTAAAGAAAGAAAATGGGGAGGAAATAGGACATAAGATTGTATCAGCTGATAAATCGACTTATCACTCCCTATTAAATAAGATTAAACGCGCCAATCCTGATGCGGTATTCGTCATACTGAATAGCGATGACCAGATAAATTTTTTAAAGCAGTATAAAAAACGCGGCCTCCCCATGCAAGTTGTCGCTGCCTACATGGATATTGTTCAACTTTGGAAGAATGAAACGAAGGACTTAACAGGAATCTGGCCGACGATTTGGTATCATGAACTATTCCGTTACAGCGCGCGTGAGCTCAACAACCGATTTTTCAATAAATTTAATAAACCGATGGATAGTGCCGCCTGGGCAAATTGGGCAGCCGTCAAATTCATTGGCGAAGTAGTTATCAGATCGAAGAGCACAGAGAGGAAAAAGATAATCGAGTACCTGGAAAGCAACCCACCATTTGACGGGCATAAGGGAAGCGCTTTGACTTTTAGAAATCGGGACCATCAACTTAAACAACCCCTGCACCTTGTCACTCCCCGGACGGAACCAGGTAAACGTGAATGGGACATTTTAAAAGTTGTAACGCCAGTGCCATTACCCGGAATAAAGGTCGAGGGAAATACTTTAGAAGAAATGGGGGTTCCCCATTCTGAATGCCAATGTCAACTTGAACCTTTATAAGAATGTTTTACTCTTTTTAATAAGTAACCTTATGAAATATTTAATCAGCACTATTGCTTTAGCCTATTTAACCTTGTTGCCCGATTTGACAGCGAGACCACTCGCTTACGTGAGCAATGAGCGATCTAATAGCGTAACGGTCATCGATACCGCGACCGATGAAGTGGTTGACACGATAGCTGTAGGGGCCAGGCCGCGGGGTATCGGTCTCAGTCCCGATGGTAGCATACTCTACCTGGCCCTGGGCCGTGATGATGCAATCGGTGTTGTCGACACAAAAAGCGGAAAACAGATTGGCGGCATCTCATCGGGATCAGACCCAGAAGCCTTTTCGATAAGTCCGGATGGGAACAGGCTTTACGTTTCAAACGAAGACGCGAATACGGCGTCAGTCATCGATACGCAAACCCATGAGATATTGGCGGTCATCCCGGTGGGGATAGAACCGGAAGGCGTCGCGGTAAGCCCGGATGGTAAGATTGTTTATGTAACGGCGGAGACCACACATACCGTTTCGGTTATCGATACGACAACATTAGCAATTGTTTCAACCATTCTCGTAGATAGCAGACCACGGGCTGCGGCTTTTGCACCGGATGGTAAACGCGCCTATGTCACGTCTGAAATCGGCGGCATTGTATCGGTGATAGATACCAAAGCCAATAAAGTGATCGACTCGATAAAGCTGGAGCACGGGGATAAACCGATTAAACCAATGGGGGTAATTGTCAGCCCCGATGGTAAACGAGTCTACGTCGCTACCGGGTGGGCAAATCTCGTTGCCGTAATCGATGCTGCGACAAACACAGTGACAAGCTATATACCGGTGGGGACGAGAGTATGGGGATTAGCTCTGACGACAGATGGGAAGAAACTCTACACCGCAAACGGAGTATCCAATGATGTATCCGTCATTGACACGTTAACGGAAAAGGTTGTCACCACTGTTCCCACAGGGGAAGGCCCCTGGGGAATCGCAATAGGGCGATAGCACACCATGCCTGCTTCTTCAATGACTTGACGGAACGTTAAGGGCAGAATAGATATAGGCATCGAAATAACCCCAAAATCTATTGATAAAATCATGGTAACACCCGAGCAGATGAAACTCTTTCACGATAATGGCTGGGTAGTCGTTGAGGGAGTATTCGATACAGGTACGATAGATAACATAGCAGAGATAGCGACGACCGTAATTGAAGAAGATCTAAAACAAACTCATGTGCCCGCAATGGCCGGTGAACGATTGGAAAGCGGGGAAATTATCCCGCGTAAAATTATGGATCCCTTTTTTAAGCACCCTGCTTTTCAGGAATTTGTTCTGAATGTCCGATTTAATAGTGTCATCGAAGAGTTTATCGGTAATACTCCGTTGCTATTAACGGACCAGGTATTCATGAAGCCGCCCCATCACGGGGGCCCAAAACCTTATCATCAAGACGATTTTTATTTCCAATGCTTCCCCGCTGATCAGGTTATTACCGCGTGGATTGCTCTCGATGACGTCGACGAGGAAAACGGTTGCCTGCGGTATATCAGCGGATCACACAAAGAAGGTATTATACCCCACTATCCGCAATCAGAGGCTGAACCGCACAACCTCATCCCCCCTGATGATCGCATCGATATGAATAATGAGGAACTCGCCCCGGTACGCAAAGGTGGTGTCGTTTTTCATCACAGCCAAACTTTGCACAGTTCGCACCGGAACAACTCGAACCGTTGGCGCCGCGCTTATGCGACGCATTGGGTAACAGAAGATGTTACCTGCAAAAATGAAACGCTCAACAAGGCTTTATTCAGGGATGAGCGCTACCAGTCATTACTCGCCAGATGAGCCGTATGAGGTGATATATCAATTCTCATCATTTTCTTCTTGATATTAGTCATATAATTCGTTGTTTGTAGCCGTTTATGGCAATAGAAGAATCCAAACCGACCACCCAGTCAAAGAACCCGTCTAATATGACTGAAATGGATGTGGAAGCACTTTCACGTTACGTTACAGATACGGGAAAAATTTTACCACGCCGTATTACCAGACTTTCAGCAAAACAGCAGCGCCATATCACTAAAGTGATCAAGCGCGCGCGTAATATGCTGCTCATGAAGTAGCCCCTGTCCGAAGAAAGCAGGGAACACTAAGTTAGCAGCCCTGAGCTAACGTCTATAAGATAAAATCTTGACGAAGATCTACTGGGATCGACCTGAAGACATTGCGAAGGTCATTAAGCTATTGTCCGAAGGCAGTGTAGTTGCTGTACCGACGGAAACCGTTTATGGGCTCGCGGCCGATGCATTCAATGAAGAAGCCACGCGGGAAATTTTTAGCATCAAGGGAAGACCGCTAATTGACCCACTGATCGTGCATACATTCGATATGGAGGGGGTCGGAAGACTGGCCTCACTCAACCAAGCGGTAAATAAATTGGCGGATAAATTCTGGCCCGGACCGTTGACTGTAATCCTACCGAAAAAGTCTGAAGTACCGGGTATTGTCACCGCCGATCGTGACACCGTGGCAGTAAGAGTCCCCAGTCATCCCGTCCTACGCAAAGTGCTCGAGAGTTCCAAACTCTGCCTGGGCGCCCCCAGCGCTAATCCTTTTGGTTATATCAGTCCAACGAAAGTCGAACACGTTCTGGACTCTTTGGGTGACAATCTAGATTACATCCTCAATGGCGGTCCATGCACTATTGGGATGGAGTCAACAATCGTTGACATCACCGAACCGACAAAACCTGTCCTTTTAAGACCTGGGGCAATCACCAGTGAAATGCTTAGTGAGGCGTTAGGATTACCGGTAGAAATCGACCCTGGTGATAAAAAAGCAATGAGGGGAAACACCGACGCTATGCGTGCGCCCGGAATGATGAAAAAGCATTACAGTCCGAAAACAAGATTAATGATGCTGGAATCTGAATCACAGTTAGAGATAACGAAAGATAGGCTCACGGCGGTGATTTATTTCAAGCGCAATGCGCTACCTCCAACGACAAAGCAAGCGAACAACTACTGGCTGACTGAAGATGGCGATCTAAGCGAAGCGGCCCATAAGCTGTTTCATTTACTGCGAGCCGTAGACCAGAAGGGGTATGACGTAATCTATATTGAAGCAGCTCCCGAGGAGGGAATTGGTGTTGCAATTAATGATCGATTAAGGCGCGCTTCGAATGGACATTAAAGGTGATTTAAATCCCTAATAAAAGCTAATCAGCTGTCTTCTTTTCTTCACCTTCCCGTTCAAATACGCGCACCCGCGCTGCGATGACTCGCTTTTCATTCACTTCGGTGATAGCTATGTCCAGCCCGTTTAATCTAAGCTTTTCCTGTATTACTGGAATACGTCCAAGTTCCGAAGTAATAAGCCCTCCAACAGTCGCTACCTCTTTGTTCTCGACCTCGACTGAAAGTGCTTCTTCGAATTCGTGAATGGGCGTCAAACCGGAAACAAGATATTCGTCTACTTTAACTGGTTTAATATGTTCTTCTTCAAAATCAAACTCGTCCTGGATAGAACCCACAATCGTTTCAATAATACCTTCAAGGGTAATAACCCCGGTAATCCCACCAAACTCATCAAGAACGAGAGCCATATGCGTCCGAGAATGCATAAGCTTTTGCATCACATCATCCAGAGATTCCTCCGGCATAACACGAATGATATTCCGTTTGATCCGGCGTAAGTTTAAATTTTTTATATTACCGGATGAGCGAAAGATATCCTTTATGTGAACTATGCCTATACACTGGTCAAGATCACCCTCACAGAGAGGGAACCGGGTATGACCACTTCTTTTTGCGAGTTCGATGTTCTGATCAATACTATCATTTAAATCTAAAACCTGCACCTGATTGCGGGGTAAAATGATATCCTGAACAGTACGCTTGTGCAGTTCTAAAGTATTTCGAAGCGTTTTTTGCGTGACGGGAGAAATGGTAGGCACATCTTCACCTAATGATTGGAGTTGCGCCTCGATATCTAAAGTTTCCAGTTCTGCTCCAGGCTCTACTTTGAAGATCTTCAAGATGATTCGAGAAAGACGGGTTAATATACGAATAAGGGGTTTGGTTAAAATTTCTATGATTTTAACGGCCCAGGCAGAACTTTTTAGTGCTCGCGCGGGATAATGAAGAGCTAGCCCTCGTGGCACCAATTCACCAACCAGATAGTGGAGGCAAACTGCCGCGGTAAAGGAAATGGCTATGGAAATAGGATCGATTATTTCAAAACCGAATATCGCCAGGTTACTAAAATAATTTTCGATTATGGGAAAGAGGAGAATGCCATAACCTATGGTGCAGGAAATTATCCCCAGGCGAACAACTTTTACTGTTACATCAGCATGATCGAGTAGTGAACCCAGACTTTTATTCTGTTTTAATTGGTCGAGCGCATCCTGATTAAAATGGCTAAAGCGCAGCTTAATTAAACTGAACTCACAAGTAACAAGCAAAGCATTGAACAAGAGCAATCCGAGAATGCTAATGAGTTGGAGAATAAGTTCTAAGTATATCGGGTTCACCGCTTAATGGAGGACCCTCCCCTGCTGCCCTATGCTTTTTGATACTGGGCAAGAACGGACAACACCCGGTCGTTCTGTTGCTCCGTTCCGACCGAAATGCGTAGATGCTCTTCTAGTGCGTAACCTTTTAATGGTCTGACAATAACTCCTTTTGCCTGTAAATATTGGTACACTTTGTCTGAATTCTCAAACCGCACAAGCAGAAAATTTGCGCGACTGGGAACAACTTCGTAACCTAAACTTTGCAAACCTTCCTCCAGCTGTTTCATCCCCGACTGATTGAGGGCCTTACATTTCTCGACATACTCATTGTCGTCGAGAGCACCGAGGGCTGCAGCTTGCCCTATACTGGATACATTGAAAGGCGGTCGCACACGATTTAAAAGGTCGATAAGTTCAACATTTCCATAACCGTACCCGATGCGAAAACCCGCAAGCCCATATATTTTAGAAAAGGTGCGAAGACAGATTATTTTTTTTCCGGCCGCGATTAATGTGCGTAGATCAGGTGGATTATTTATATATTCAGCGTACGCTTCATCATAGACGAAGACGAGATGATCCGGCATCTCATTAATAAATGCTATTATATCTTTTTCCTCATTCCAGGTTCCGGTCGGGTTATTGGGACTGGGCAGAAAGACGAGCTTTGTGTTAGCGGTAATGGCTTTTGCCATACCTTTAAGATCGTGAGTAAAATCGATGAGCGGAACCTCAATCGCGTTCCCGCCAAATAGAAGGGTAAATAGTTTGTAACTGATAAACGCCGATTTCCCCATAACAACATCGACACCCGGTTCAATAAAGGCGTGACCGAGCATTTGGATAATCTCGTTGGATCCCGCCCCAAAGATTAATTGCTCGGGCGCAAGGTTTCGCACTCCCGCCAACTTTTCGCGAAGAAAATAGCAATCATTTTCCGGGTAAAAGGCGATCGATGCCAAAGCTTCCTGTGCAGCCGCTAAGGCTTTGGGAGAGACCCCGAGCGGATTCTCATTTGACGCAAGTTTAATTACTTCATTGGGGTCGAGTCCGAATTCGAGGGCAACCAGTTCGATTGGCCTGCCCGGTTGATAAATCGGCTGATTCAATACGGAGGGTTTGACTAAATCATTATAAGTAAGCATGAGAAAGTTCAGAAGCTTGCCCCAAGAGTCACTAATTGCAATAAAAGACATTCATGCAGAACGCATCGTTATTTACACAATTTAATTTTCTCATCTTACCCGACCGCAGTGGCGATGCATTTCAAAATATGGCAGATGATTTCCTTTTACTCGAAAATTCAGAATCTCACGAAGCGATACGATTTCGTCACTATAATTGGAAATTACCGGCCTGTTCCTTTGGCTACGGACAGAATTATAGTGAGGTTAATACGAAGATTGAGCCATCGCGGGCACAACTTTGCCGCCGACCGACGGGAGGGGGGCTTGTCGACCACCGCAATGACTGGACTTACAGTCTGGTCCTCCCGCCGCAACACCCACTTACGAGGAAGCGCGCGCTGACTACTTATCGACTATTACATAATATCCTGGCTTCTGCTCTAAAAAAGCATGGACAGCCAGCGGTACTCGCACCCTGCAAAACAGAGGAGGGTAGAAATAATAATCACCGTGATAGAATAAAAAAAACAGTCACACACTGTTTTCAAAATGCGGAACCCGATGATGTGATCAATCCGCGAACGAATAAAAAAATCGCGGGGGCGGCGTTAAAACGAAACCGATACGGTTTGTTAATCCAGGGTTCGATTGATCGCTCAGCTATCGTTGTCAACCTGGACTATGACGCATTAAAGCATAGTTTTATCCAAGGACTATGTACTAATCTGGATGCAAACCCTAAATCTGTAGCTTGGTTACATTTTCCAGAAAAACTAAGAAATTCAGTGCACAACCATTTTGCCACAGATGACTGGAATAAAAAAAGGTAAATACTAAATGTGATTATGAATTAAATAGTCACCTGTCGTCGTCCCGCGAATGCGGAGCTATGCCATGGCTTTGCAAGAGGCACAGGAAGCACATAAAAAAAGAAAGTCTTAAATTTATTTTATGAGTGTCACGACGTTTTCAATATGCCGGGTATGAGGGAAAAGGTCGAATGGTTGAGCGCAACTTATCCTGTAGTCATGGGCGAGAAATGATTCCATGTCGCGGACCTGGGTTGCTGGATCACAGGAAACATAGACCACTTTCCTTGGCGAAAAAGTCACGAGTTGATTTATAAATTCCTGATCACAACCTCTGCGTGGTGGGTCAATAATCACAGCCGTGGCTTCAGGCTCATAATCGATCTTCATAAAAATAGCCTCAGATCGGCCGACAAAAAAATCTGCATTTTCTACATGGTTGATTACGGCATTAGCATTTGCCCAGTGAATGGAGTTAGCACTGACTTCGATACCTGTAACTTTTTCAAATTTCCCAGCTGCTGATATGCAGAAAACACCTACCCCGCAATATGCATCGACAAGAAAATGGATCCCTTCGCTCTGCGCTTCGTTTACGACATGCTCGACCATGGAGGGAAGAATATAGGGGTTGTTTTGAAAAAATTCTCCCGCTTGGAACTGAAACAGACAGTCGCCTACTTTTTGTGACACCACGGCATTATGATCAGTCACTACTCCATCAAGTGAATCCCTTAATAAAAGTGTACTACCCTTCCGGTATTGACCTACCCCTAAAGTTATCTTTTCACGTTCCCGGGGTAGCCTATTATTAATGGATTCGGTAGCTATGGGACATTGTTGAATATCTATTATCTGCCGGGAACCCTGTCGTTGAAAACCGATTTTAGGTAATTTTCCACTCCTGGGCTTTTGAAAATGCGGGGTAATTTTTGAGCGATAACCATACTCCCGTGGTGAAGGCCTTGTAGGATTTACCCGCAAATCGATTCCGATCTGATGTTCAAACAACTCTTCGATCTGACGCGTTTTCCACATCAGTTGTTGTTCGTATGCAAGATGCTGGTATTGGCAGCCACCGCATTCACCGAATAGTTCACAGCGTGGCTCTACGCGGTCTGAAGACGACACTAATACTTCCAAAAGATCGGCTTCAGAATAATTTTTATGATTACGCCATATCCTGGCCCGTACTTTTTCACCGGGCAGCGCATAGGGAATCATCACCACCCAACCATTTACACGTCCTACACCTGTCCCCTCGTTGGTTAAAGAAGAAATATCGACTGAAACCTCTTCATGATAAGCAAAGGGCTCGGGTCGAAAATCTCGCGGGAGTTTCTTTTTAACTGAATCATCCGCTATCTTCATCATAAACTATGCACCACTTTTTCTCCTCGGCTTTAACGGTTTACAGGGTTGTCCCACACAAATCATGTCATCGGGCATATCACGGGTAACAACAGAGCATGCGCCGATAACCGCACCACGGCCGATGCTTACCCCCGGTTGGATAAAAGCGCGAGCACCGATAAAGGCATCTTCGCCAATCGTGATTTTACCGGTTTGCAAGGGCAGTGCAGGATCATCAAAGTCATGCGTGCCCGTGCACAGGTAAGCTTCCTGCGCGACGGTGGCGCGTGCGCCAATTTCAATTTCTCCAAGGCTGTAGGCGTCGGTCCGGTCTCCGAGACAGGCACGGTCATATAGAGTTATATTCCACGGAATAGCAATACGCGCCCGCTGGTGAACGAATGGGATGCCTTCAATAGTCGCGCCAAAGAGCTTTAACCACATCAATCGCCAAGAATTAAAGGGTTTGGGTGTCCAACGACAAAAAATAAACCAGCACCATTCCCAAAGTATCATGCCTCTACGTTGCCCTGCAGACCACGGACTTTGATAAGCATTTTTCTGGTCTGCATTTTGATTTGTTATTTTCTCAGTCACGACCGAAGCAATGAAGTGAAATCTTCAAGATATAAAGTAGTAATTTTATCGAGTGAAAACTGTTCAGCAGTTTTTCGAGCCTCGCTTGAGGCATCATTTAGTATTTTTTTAGCATTAAGCAAGGTCCTTAGCTTGATGAAGAGATATTTTTCCGGCTCTTGCCTGCGATGATCAAAAATAAAACCATTGTGATTATCGACAACAAAATCCTGAAAACAATCCAATGCAGACACTAAAACAGGACAACCGAATGCCATCGCTTCGAGAGGCGCCAAACCAAATGTCTCCCCTTTCTCCGCTATTGATGGATAAATAAATAAAGTAGCACATGAGTATAGTTCAGCTAATTGCTCCTCGTTAAATACCGGACCTACCCAATCAAATTTAGCCTCACTATCCGAAGCCAATTTTTTTAGGCTTTTTAAATATTTCATACCCCCTCCACCCTGTGAAACTTTCCATGGTCCGACAATGCGGACAAGCAGTTTTTTCTTAAAGGACACTTCTAACAAGGTTATCGCTTTTATCAGAAGATCTAATCCCTTCTCGGGATGGATCCGTCCGACATAAAGCAAGGTCATTGGATCACTTGGAGATAACCGAGGATCCTTATCAGCGATGGAGCGGAGGTTTATCGGATAGGGAATTACTTTTATTTTATCTTTTATGCGGGGTGCCTGGTTTACCATTTCACGGGCTATTGGCTGTGAGACAGTTTGAAGCCTGGCCGCATGACGATACAGGTTAAGCTGACCCTTGGGATAGCGAGCAACATGAACATAAAGTTTACCGAATTTTAAACTACGCAAGAGGAATGGTAAGCAAAAAGCATTCGTTACCAATATATCCGCCGGTGGTAAAACCCGGTATACCTTTATCGAATAGAGAAAGTCGTAAAATTTTAATAGGAGAAGAGAACGAGGAGTCGAATAACCCGATAGACGTCGATGTAAAACTCCATCTATGACTTCTTCATCTGGTAAATTAAAATAGCTGCGAGAGAGATGCGTAACTTCATGACCTCGACGAACAAATTCTCTTCCCAAGCTGTACCATACTTTTTCCACCGCACCTCCTAAAAGTGGTGGGATCGGAAGAAAAGCACCTTGAACTATTGTGATTTTCATTACCCGGGATTAGAGGATTGCAATACGTTCACCAGACTTTGAGCTGCTAAATCAACAGCAAACCGTTTCTTGAAACAAAGCTGTGCGTTTTTTTTAATTGCACCCCATTTTTCGGAATTAGTTTCGAGCCAACGGCGAATCAATAATTTACAACCTTCTAAAGTATCGGCCTCAATATATCCTGCTTTGTCTTCATCAATTTCACGCCAGATATTTACCTTGTTGGAAATAAGCACGGGCGTCGCAGTGGCCAGAGCTTCGACTACCGCAATACCAAAGTTTTCCTGGTGTGAAGGCAGGATAAAGGCATCAGCTGCATGACAGGCACCCCACTTCAATTCGTCCTTAAGCATACCTGTCCAAATTATATGGTTGGCAATTTTTGATTCAAAATTTAAGGCCTGGTCTTTTAATGATTGTAGATAATCTTCATCGGCACAGGGACCAGCAATGACAAGATGCATGTTATTACTTACTGGCGCGTCGTTATCATTCTTTAACTGGCCAAAAGCTTGAATTAATGTATCGACACCTTTTTTTTCATGAATTCGACCGAGGTAAAGGAGTATACGTGCACCTTTGAGCTGAGGATATTTTTCAAAAAAAGTATTTTTCTGGGACTCCGCGTTACCAGTAGGCATGGCTGTGCCATAATGAACAACCTCTTCACGGCAGCGATACGGCCTGAATGATTGTCGAGCAAGGATTCGCTCTTCTTCACAAGTGAAGAGGACAGCGCGTGCATCTTTCAAAACGCGGTATTCAGCCCAGGGCCAATAAAGGCATTTCTTCAGATGTTTGAATGGATAAGTGTTCTTAAACCAAGGATCCAACATGCCATGGGGGTAAACATAATAGGGAACATTCGTTTTGCGTAACGCACGCCAGGCACCAAAGCTCGTGTATTGCCAAAGGCCATGAACAATTAAGCAATCGTACTGCGAATAATTTGATTTGAACCAGGGAATCAATTTTTTCGTGTATCCATATGCATTGGCGACCGGCCCAAGAGCGTGAACAGCGAAAGGATTCCCATCCAACCAGGAGGATTCGGGATCGTCGAGACAGACGACTTCAATATTGTGTCCTTGATTTTTCAGGACGCTGGAGATCTGTCGTATCCCCTCACCAGGACCACCAAGATTTGGATTCAGGGAATGAATGCATCTTAAAATGCGCATAAATAAAAAGTCGGGAACGTTCAGTTACACTGTTTTTTTACCAACTGATGATATATATCTATATACGATTTAATCATTTTATCCGTCGAAAAGCGTTTAATGTTTTCGTAACCTTGTTTACGTAATTCACTTCCAAGAATTTCTGAAGAGATAATATTTTTAACATGGTTTATGAAAGCAGTTTCATCAGGCGGTTCGGCCGTAAGCGCGCTTGAATCCAGCACTTCTTTCAATGAGCCGCGTTGACTGGCCACAACTGGGCAACCACAAGCTTGCGCCTCAAGGGGAGGCCAGCCAAAACCCTCGTAATGCGAGGGATAGAGCAAAAGTTCTGCTGTTGAATACAATGCTCGCAATTCTTCATGGGTGAGATTTTGAAGATTAAAAACATGGGACTTCAAACCGTGCTTTTGAATATAGCTTCTCTGATCCGTTGAAAGTGGTTTGCCTGCAAAAACACAATTCAATTCAAGACCGGGTGAATCGCGTAGCACTTTATGGAAAATCCTCAATACCCCCAGGCGATTTTTATACCAGGAATCATTGCCGACGTGGAGGACAAATTTAATATTTTCAGGTAAGCCCATTTTTTTAAGTCGATGTTGGGCATCGTGCTGATTCATGCGCGTGTAAACATAATTAAACCCGTCGTGAATAGCTGTACTCCTGCTTTCACATTTCGAATCGAGTGCGATTAGATCCTGACGCGAATTATCTGAGACGCAAACAATGAATTCAGAAGCCCGCAAGCCCTTAAAGATAATTCGCTGGAGAATGCGTCCAGAAAAACACGTAGGGTTTTGCGGAAAATCTCCACGTGCAGAACGCACCGCCATAAGGTCGTGACAAGTCACGAGATGTGGATAGTTGGATAGATACTTCACATATATCGAGTTGGAGTGATCGCATATATGAATCAATGGGGGAAGGTTATAATTATTTTTGTCATTTCTCAGTGTCCTCAGGTTGCGTTTTAGCACACGTGGAAAGACGATAAATTTGTCAAGATAACCCAGTATTTTACCCAAACCCGAAGTCCCAGCTGCAAGTTTCCCAAAGTATGGTTCAGGTCGGATCAATGTCACGTCCAGTTCGCTATTTAATAATTCCTTTTGCAGCAATGATGAAAACAGCTGCATGCTGTATTGGCCATCAGGTTCGTAGTTTCCCACGAGCAAAATTTTACCGAGCCTATTTTCCATCAATCAGGCAGAGGGTATTCGGGTATTAATATTCTGAGGTAAATTTGGAGACGAAACATCGACCTGCTTGGGTGGAGATTTCGTTATATTTTTCATCTCACGCGATGCGGCCAGAGTAAGACCGGCGATGAAAACAGCAAAACCCAATGTTGTGGCCTGGCCGAACTGACCAGTAATGATAAGCAAAAAACAGCTGCCAAAAAGCAGCATCGGTAGAAAATTACCTGAACGCGCACTAAGCGCGGCCACCTTAAAGAGATAAACGCAAATAAAGATTCTAAGTAAAATATAAAATAATCCCAAGACTGGACCGATCTCCAGGAAAACACGTGCCCATTCACCTTCGGCCAAAAGGAATCCCAATTCATCGGTTAAAAGCTTAGCCCCGACGTTAGTACCCATACCGAGACCATGCCCGAAAAGAGGTGCAATTGTCATTGCTCTATATCCAGAAGTGAAATCACTAAAAACCCTCTCGGACCAATTGGCTGCTTTTCCCACGATGCCAACCTGGGCATCTCCCGTTCGCTCCAACCTTGCTTGAAAGACAATCCGACCTTCTTTATAAATATCCAAATTGGTCGCTACAAGCATGACCAACCCCGCAGATACGATAAGACTGAAGATCCTTCGGGAAACTAGGTTATGGTTTAAATAATATACAATCCCAATCATAGTCATTACCAGTCCTATGCTTCCAAGTGCCAATCTTGAAGATGACACGGCAACACTAATTACCAATGCAACTCCACTCATGTAGAGTATTACTCTGGGATATACTCCACTTATAAAAAACCCATAAATTATAAATGAGGTGGCTAAAGCCAGAAATTGGGCAGCCCCGGTAATGAATGAAAAATATCCGGGGGGACGAACTTTTCCCATCTCTCCTGGCATTTGTGATCCAGGAGTAGCCCCGGGGCCATAATTCCAGAAGTCATCGGGACTGGCATTGAATTGAAGCACCACCAATACAGCCATGGGCATTGAAAGATACAGCACCCATTTACCTGTCTTTATTACATCTTGAACAGTGAAAATCTGTGGTATCAAAAATATGAGAGGGAGATGCAAAAAATTTGCTTTAATTCCATAGAGGATAACGAGGAGGTTTCCATTTTCTGTAAACAGAGATAAAACGAATGAAATAAATGATAAGGCGATGCAGAAAAGTATATGTTGGTTTACGGGGAATCGTTTGCTAGAGAGGGCGAGAAAATAAATCATCAAGACAACGGGATCCCGGACAATGAGAAGCGGGTTTGAATACCCAGGTAAGACCCATTTGCGTAAAGTCCCTTCAAATATGAGAAGGACAAAATATAACCACACCAGATTTTTAAGCAGTCTCTGATTCATAATAACTCAATTGTTACTAATGAAGCTCTTTATCGATGATACAAGTTGCTCGCTGTAATGTTGCCAGGAATATTCTCTTGATTTTATTAAAGCATTTTTCTTCATTTCTTCCAATAAATCGCAATCACGATATAGAAGTTCTAATTTCTCCGCAATCGCTTCTGAAGAGCGAATGGGTACAATAAATCCATCTTCGCCGTCGGTTAACAAATCCGGACCTGCGGTATGAGCTGTGGTAATAACAGGAATCCCCTGGGATAATGCCTCGAGGATGACAAGTCCGAAACCTTCAAATAGTGAGGGAAAAACCAATACATCGTGATGGCTCATGATTTCAAGAATACGCTGATGGGGAAGAGAAGCAATCCATGTATGATGATCGAGGTGTTTATCAAGCGCTTCACATCCTACAGGTCTTCTCCCGATAACAGTGAGATCCATCATCCCTTTCAAGGAAGCAATTGCATCAAAGAGGTAGGAAATGCCCTTACGCTGGCTCAGTCCGCCAACGAATAAAGCACGCAATGGTTTCCCTTCTGCTCTCGCGGGTGAAATCTGCGACGCCGGAAATGGTGCTCCATAGGGAATCGCTTCAACCTCAGCCTGAAATTTTGGCGCAAGCTTCAACGTTTCTTGGGTAAATGAACTGGCAACGAAAACATGATCCGCAAGAGCCAGCTCTTCATCTTTTCTCTCCAACTTATTTTTGGGTTCATTAAGCGCCGGTATTGTAGTGCTCCATTGAGGTTGTAATTCCGCCTCTTCGAAAAGTATCTCATGCCCTGCCCGCCAATAGCCGATAGGTAAATCATAAATATTAATGAGACCTCTCTTTTTAGCAGCTTTAAAGCTGTTTAAAGATCCATCTTCATACCCGTATATGGCTTTTGTGACGGTCGGTATATTACTCGAATCTATATCCTTAGCCAATTGGATATCCAAGGTGAAATAAATTTTATCTATAGCCAACCTTGTATTTAAGTTTCTAAATTTTGGGAACAAGCTGCAAGACCTACAAAATCGAATGAATTCTGAATAAAAATGGCCACTGATAAGATGTTGAGGAATATCGTAACTGCGCCGATTCAAGATATCCGTTACAAAATGAGGTAACATTTTTAAAATTCTGTTTTCAGATGCATACCCTATTGTTGTGTAATAGGTAGCCAACATATTGTC
Organism: Opitutales bacterium; assembly: GCA_963692525.1. Classification (GTDB taxonomy): domain Bacteria; phylum Verrucomicrobiota; class Verrucomicrobiia; order Opitutales; family PNEW01; genus PNEW01. The sequence goes on along the minus strand of OY829953.1, from coordinate 1,678,819 downwards.
ACGATAGAGCCCTGTAAGAACACCTCGTACGTTGGCATTACCAGTGGGATGGATTAATGTTATCATTTCAACGGTACTCAACTTAAAGGATAATCTTATTTACTCCTTGTTAAAAATGATGACCCATTAATAAGAATATATAATATAGTTTTAATATCTACTTTGTTATTGACGTGAAAAATAATACGTTTGTTGAAGCCCGGCATCATGCAGACAATAATTATTTTTAAGTCCTACTTTTTCCAACTTATGAATAGCTTCAACTACAGATCCATGTTCTGAGTGAAATTCTATAGCAAGGTGAGATATTTTTCCTAAAAACTTTTCGTAACTATTTAAAAAATCAAATTCTGACCCTTCCACATCACATTTTAGCAGATCAATATGTGCTACATCGTTAAAGACAGATTCAAGATTTAAGTATTCGATATAATTATTTTGGTGCTTTAATTTAATTAATGCAGAACTCTTGAGAGAATCCTTATGTAAATAAAAATTTGCGCCCCCCGTTTTATTACCCACCAATCCTTTAACAATATTAAATGCTAAATGTTCTGATTCTAGAGCGTGAAATTTACTATTAAGGGTCTGCACTAAATCATTGGATGCTTCGACAAGCCAGAATTGCGCCTTACCATGGAATATTGATTGACGGTATAAGAAATCCAAAAAACGCAGTGTAAAAAACCCCACATTAGCACCCAGATCGACTATGTTGATTTGTGATTTATTTAAATTAGCGGTCAAAGTTTCTTCAATCGCTAAATCATATTCACCATTAACAAATAAATCATTATAAACGCACCAATCTGAATAGGTTGAAATATCGATCGTGTAACCTGATTTTAATTTCCAAGACAACCCCATGCATCTGGAAAAATATTTCCATATAATATTTTTTATATTATGGCGCATTTATATAGAATACAAATATTAGAAGATAACTAAAATAAGATGAAACGAATCTGAGGAGATTAGTTCATGTTCTCTAGATAATTCATCCAGGAAGAGGCCACTGAATCTCTGGAAAAATGGGTCATAAAGGCTGACTTTTGTTTATTTCGATTACTCAACCTTTTTTGAATATTTATAACTAATCGTTGAACAGCAGTCTTTGCCTCTTCATAGGTAAAATCAGGCATGAGGAGTTCATAATTATATTCTGATACGGCCAACTCTCGAGTACCTCCTCGATCTGTTGCAATCCAAGGCAGACCGGATGACATAGCTTCTATTAAAGACAAGGGCATCCCTTCGGTGTGTCGTGAAAACAGGACTATGGCATCCAGGTAGATGTGAATGGCGCTACATTCCTTAATACCTTCATAGCGGCCATGATAGTAAAGATTATCATATCGATTAAAGAATGCCTGATTATAATCCGGCCCCTCTCCGTATAGATGCCATTCAATTTCTTCGAGATCAAGATCTTCACTGAGATCGCAAATCAGATTAATACCTTTAGTAGAGACGAGGCGGCCCATGTAGCCAAAACGCAATCTTCGTGAAACTGGTAAAGAACCTTCCTTTCCTCTTCTCTCCTCAATGTTCTCAAGTTTGGGAATCAGATAGAAAAGCTTGATCACAGAACGACCTTTGCAAAATTTTATCAAATTCTGTCTTGTCTCCTCTGAACAGGCGATTAGTTCAGGTACTTTATTTATAAATTTCAAATAACAGTGCGCCCATCCCTTTCGCTCCAGAGAATCAGCCGAGGTATGATGATGATGAATCATTCTCGTTTTCTTTTTAATTAACCAATAAAATAGTTGGGCGAGGCATCCTTGCCCATTGGTGTAAACGATATCCCAGTCATGGCTCTTTAACCGCCATACCTGAGTTACGAGCCAAAACAGTTTGGCCAATTTAGATGCCGTTCCTCTAGGGACTGGCATCTCAATGAAGATAACGCCTTCTGTATTTAATTTATTTCGCGCATCATCATTTAGTGAATTACTGGTGGTAATGAAGTAGACCGTCCATTCTTTAGAAGCCAATAATACAGAAAGCTCAATAAGATGGGTTTCCATTCCACCAATGGACGCCATTTGCGGGGAATAAATTAGAATGCTCTTCAAATTAAACTGTCGCTTATTGTTTTATCGAATAAATGCTTAAATAAATTAATGTAATCCTAATGTTTTCTCCAAGGATTTAATGAATTCAGCTGCTATTTCCAAACGTCGGTTTTGAGGTTTTGCTCTAGGTATTCCGTTCTTAAGCTGTGTTATAAATTCATCGTCAAAACGGTAAAGTAATGGATGAGAAAGAGGTTCAGGGGTCATACCATGCCGCAAGGACCAGTCATCCCGGGTAACAACGACGGGAAGCCCATGGTCGAGCATTGCTGCTACGGTACTGCTTTTTTCTCTCAGCGACCATGGTGAAGTCGCAATTCCCATGTCAAATGTTTGCAAGCAATGAGATATGCATGAATCCGATTGCTCACCTAATTTTATAAAATTAAAGTGCGAAGAATAACTATCAACCATATCATCCCATAGCTTTTCTCCCCGAGCACCCACTCTCCCAATAGAAATGAAAACCATTCTTTTATTTAAATCCTCAGAACCTTTTAATAATTGCGACAAGAGTATTGCCGGGTTCCATTGAGGATGAATCGTCCCGAAAATACCAAACAATATAAAATCATTTCGATTGTCCGTATCAATTTTAACTCCATTTTCATTTAATGTTTTAAAAAGATATTGGGAATCAGGATTTTCTATGACAGGGATACTTCCAAATAAAGGAAGTATATCTGCATGGACACCATTCCTTTGAAGCAACAACTGATAAACCATATTAGTAGTATGGATGACATCGGGCTGTAATTCTCTGATCATCTTTAAAATAGCGCGTTTTTGAATGTGCCCGATAAAGCGATCTTTAAGCCCGTATTTCATAGCCTCTCCAATCCATAATTCATGAAGCATGAGATGTAACCCCCTGCTCTTTATAAGGGGTTTCATGCGAGCAGCTAAACCATAAACGAATGCTCTTGTATGATAAGCATACCCTACAAATTGAAGAGATATATAATCGGGTTGGAATTCGTTTAAGAAATCCTCGCTCTCTCCAATACGTATTTGCCAGGGAATTTCAGAACTGAGTCGATAGAACATAGAACCATCAACGTCATATATAGCTGATTGATCTTTACCGCACCAACGGTCATTCAGAGCAATAGCACAGCATGAATGACCGAAATCCCGTAACTGATTAATTAATGATTTAGTATAATCGCCAACACCATCTCGGCCGAATTCAAGAGAACCGGTTATGAATGCAATACGCATGACACGTCACCCTGATTTAACAGGAAAACATATGTTATGACCTTCGGATAAATCGGCCAATTCCCGATGCGATTTTAAGACGCAAGCGATGCCAGAAAAACGCGGCTTTTGAATAAAGGGGAATCGGATACTCGGTGTTTGACCAGTAAGCTTTATCCGCTAATGAGGGGGGAATTCCGTTTAAAGCATACCACAGATAGGATTTATTCCAGGGTTTAGGACTTCCAGCTGCATGAAACATGTAGTGCGGGCCATCCTTAAAAGCCATCGCCTCCTGTCCAGCGACACAGAGAGGATAGTGTTCGCGCATCAATGTCACGTTCAAAGCATCCTGGTCGGGAAATGAAAATAAATCATGATTCACTGCAGAAAATGAAGCCAGATCGACATCTTCTTTTTCCATCACTTGAAGGATATTTTTCCACTCTGTTAAAAACGATGAAGCGTCGCGAGGAAACCCTAAGAAACCTGAGTTTACATAAATATCATTATCAATGGGTAAATCTAGATTGTATTTCTTAAAGTATTGTTTCCAACCTTTTCTTATTGGATGAAACCGATTAAAAGATGGATTTATATCTTCACAAAGAGCGAGGGAATCTGTTACCCAGCCTTCAAAAATAGACCAAGGACTGTGGATGACAATATCGGGATCAAAATAGAAGATAAATTCTGTATCGGTTGATACTGATTGGCTTATTTTAAAAATAAAATCGGGTTTGAAATTTGCAAGATGGCGCTCGGTGTTAAGGGTTAAAAAAAACAAAGAGAGCTCTGAACAGATATTGAGCAAGTCACCCTTTATCCCATTAATCTCAGCATTTTTAATTCTCTTAAACGCCCAGCTTGGTAAGTCACCACGATAACCTACATAGACTGTCCCGCGAAATCCACTATGGAAAAGCGAATTCACTAGACCTGCTACCCCATAATGGTAATTACCTTCAAATATCGTACAAACTACAGAATTCATTTTCAGTGGTTCAAAATAAAAAAATCGGATTCTGGAGTTTCAGATTATCAAATAAGGAGTGTCTTCAATTTCCCCAAAAAGGAAAATACGAAATAATGAAATTGAAGGGGGTCTATTTTCCAAGCTTTAAAATAAAATGAAGCCGATCGAGATGGATTTTGACGAAAGTGCATACGTCCAGCATTAGCATATGCCAATGCCGTTTTTTTAATTCGCACAGCACGTGGAATAGCCTTCCAATCAAGGTGCTTATTATAAACTCCTGCCGCAGCTTCAGCCATATTAATACTATTTGCACTTAGTCCACTAATACGTTTTCGATAATAGCAAGTATTCTGTCCTGTGAATGCAAAAATGTATCCAACTCTAGCTGCTCTAAACCAATACTCCACATCTTCCCAATAGCGAAAATATGGATCAAAAAACCCAACCTTTGAAAATACATTTTTACGCAATACCACGCTGGATGGTTGAATAATATAACGATGATTATAAAGGGAGAATAGAAACCCATCTTTATTCGACTCAGGAGGTATACGCAATTCAAGTTCTATACCTGTCTTACTATCAAATAACATTGAACCCGAGTGTACGATATCAACTTCACTGTTTAAGTAATAATTCATGATGGTATCGAGATGGGAAGAGGCCCAATAATCGTCCGCATCAAGAAGAGCAATATAATCACCACTGGCTTTTTCTATGCATGTATTTCTAGTAGCGGAAGGTCCTCGGTTTTCACTGTGACGTTGATATATTACACGTTGTGAAACTTCATTTGCTAATTTTTGTACAATTTTTTCGGTTTGATCTTTTGACCCATCTTCAGTAACAATTATTTCCCAATTTGTAAATACCTGTTCACGCACGGATGTTAGTGCTTTAATTATATATTTATCTGCATTAAAAGCAGGAATACAAATACTTACTAAGGGCATGATTAAATAATTTTAATTTACATTATGCATTACTGATTTGTATCACATTTAGTAATTCTCTGTAGGTATTATCGAGAAGAAGACGGTTGCGAACCCATTGACTTTGGCGTATGATGCAATTGCTCCGAAAAGATTTATCCTACCAAAGTTTATTATTGGCTGTGTAAAATCTTCCGGCTTGTCTGCCAATTCCACTAATTGACCATTCTCAAGGTCTTTCAAGCCTACATCCTAATAGATGATGAGAGAGCCGCACGGTTTTTGGTCATGGTTTCAACCAATTAAATTTTATCATTTGTTCCAAATTACAATTGTATGATACAAATCATTGCGCCCTCATAGGTTCCTTAAATGTATTCAATTTTTCGCATTAAGTTTAGACGAATGATTCTCGGGTAGCATGATAGTCACACCAAGGAAATGAAAACCGATCCGGATTTTTTATATGTCTTTGGTGAACTTCGAGCCAGTAAAATGCTACCTGTTGCCAATCTGCCCAAGGTCCTGGACGGAATTTTCCGAAGGGTCCTGAGCTACCGGGTGGAAAATACCAGGCATCTTGAACCCTCGACTTTTGGGCATGTTTATTCAAGAAAGACCGCCCCACCAATTTACGAATGACTCGTAGCGGGATAGCATTAGAATGAAGCAGCCAGCGGTAAAAATATGTTTTTCGATGTTGGATATGCTGCGGTATGTTGAGAGCAGATAACGAAATTTGATCAACTAACTGAAATTGCGAATAGCCAAGATTTTTTAGTAATAATAATGATTCAATACCACCCGCTTCGAGTGAAATATTAGTTGGAACATCGGTCGCTGTTAGTGCATTGAGACACAGGTGATCATTTCCCTCGATATCTATTTTCAGATAGTAAGGAACTCCAAATCTCTCCAGGATATTTTCAAAGGTTTCACACGGGACATTTATGCTGTGGCAGGATTGATTTAGTCGAGTAGTGAATTTTTTGTGTATTGAACTGAGTTCAGGCCATTCATCATTCACCCAAAATTCTGTAGTTCCACCTTTTTCCGAAATTGCCAAATTCAATATAGTCAAGCGATTTTCCTCAATCTCTTTGGAAAAACGATTCTGTGCGATTTCCACCATATTAGGATTAGCTTCTATAGCGACAACATTAAATCCCTTATGTAGATAATAAGCCGTATCATCACCATTTAGCATTCCTACATCGTATATTAGATTTAAATTCATCGATCGAAATTTACAATCGTAGTAATATAATATCTTTAGCTAGCTAGACAGGACAATGATTATGACTTTTATTACTTTAAATAATAAAATTATAATATTGGAATCAACAAAAGCAGATAAGTGACCTCATATGAGATAATATTATTTTCCGCTTTCATGCACCCTTCATTCTGTTCGACTGCAATGATTTGAAATAAGTAACATTACAAATTTCCAGCTTTTATAATGTTTAGTAACTCGTTTAAGGCTTGCTCTGGAATATGATGTTCATAAATCCATCGATTCTGACGTTTTACACATTGATTCCGAAGAGTCTTATTCTTTAGAAGTCTAATCAATGATTGGGCGTAAATTTTGGGATCATCTGCGACCTCTACCACTTGGTCACTTTCAAGATCTTTAAATCCCTCCACCCCAATAGATGTTGAGAGAACCGCACGGTTTCTGGCCATGGCCTCAACCAATTTTATTTTAAAACCTGTTCCAAATTGTAATGGGACGATACAAACTATCGTTTCCTCATAGACTTCATGCAAATCGGAAACGTTTCCAAGCAAATGCAGATTTGGATAATCAAAATCGAGAAATTCACATACACTACCGCAAACAACGAGTGACGCTTGTGGCAGTATCTCTAATACTTGAGGCCAGACTCTGTTTAAAAACCAACAAATTCCGTTAACATTATGTTGCGCTCCTCCTCCCACAAAAAGACACCGTCCCTCGACCTGCCGATTACTATTGCTAGATTCGATCTCAACTGGCATGGGAGTAACGATAACATTGCTTGTCGGAACCATTTTTTTAAATTCGCGTGCATCGTTCTCCTGTATTGCGATAATGACATCAGCTATACCTAAAAGATTTATTTCTTCAGTGCGGGACAAGGGAATAAAATCAAGGGGAGTGCCATTCTGTCTATATGCTTCTACCCGTTTATAGACAACATCCGTAGTCAAAATTATTTTTATTGTTCTTTTACTAACACTATCAGTAGAAAAAGATAATGCCTCGGCAATTTGCGGTGAGTCCACAATCACTACATCGGGCTGCTCTCTTTTAACTATCTTTTCAACGTAGTCTTTTTCGGTCGAGGTGATAGTTTTCCTTGAATGTGTCGTTGTTGAGCGTCGTTTAGATTCACCACCAAATATTTTTTTTAATATATAAAATGGGATAGATAAGATTGATAACAATCTTTTTCGAATGACATATTTCCCTTTTACATAGGATTCGGAAACCAGAAATTTCTCAGCATAGTGCGGTATCCAAAGGCATCTGAATAAAGGATGAAAAGTATTTTCCCAACTTGTCAGCCAGCAGTAGATTATAGTGCAATTATATTCATTGAGATAGCGAAGAATCGCGTCTGGGTAGACACAACCTCCGTGGTAATTTGGCACCGCAAGATCACGACTCACGTAGACAATTCTTATCTGTTTATCTTTTTGCAAAATCGATCCAGGCCAGCGTTCTCTTTATGCCTTCTTCAAAAGAAACTGAGGGAGCGTAGTTCAAAAATTTTCTCGCTTTTTCATCGGAAAATTTCCAAGTGCACTGCTGTAGTTCACACAGTTCCTGATTAATTTCCGGTTTATCATTATCTGGCAAGGTCCAGGCATTCGTCGCTGGTGAAGGGCCCCAAGCTGCGATCATGTCTTTCGCCAATCTTTTCACCCGATCAGGGATGACAGGTAGTGTATATTGAACAATAGGTGTGGCAATGATGTCCGCAATTTTCTCTTGAGCAGTTTTTCTAAATTCCGGTGGGTCAATGTTATGAATAGTATTACAATCAATACCCAGGGCATCGCCTAATGTTTTATATAATTGATGCCAGCTTATATTCTCAGCATCGTTCAAGAGAAAGGCTTCACCGTTAATATCAGGGTTTTCCAATGAGAGCCAAATGGAATCAATTAAATTGTCCACGTATATTCCATTGAAAACACCCTGTCCACCATTTACGAGAAAGGCTGTTTTAGCAATAAGTTGATTAAATAAACCCATTATAAATCGAGAACGAGGTCCATAAACAATGCTCGGAAGTAGGAATACAATTTCAACTTTTCCTCTTCGACCTAATTTTTTAAAAATGCCATCAGCTCGTATTTTAGCATCAATATAATCCGAATTATGTCCGGAACAGACGGGAGAATCCTCATTGGTTCCTTCTTTAGGGATAAATCCGTATATCGACGCGGTACTTAAAACAGAAATCCTTTTGACATGAGCTTTCTCCGCAGCCCAATAAACACTTTCTGCCATTTTTATAATCTGTTTGGCATCCCCCAATGCAGCATGAATAACGGCGTCACAACCGGAAAACGCATCGGCAAGTGACTCTCGATCGAGTATATCGCAGACTTTCGACGGTAATTTAAAGCGAGATAAAAGAGCCAGGCTGCTGTAACGTCGAACGACCGGAATTACTTCAGCTTTACGGTTAAGAACGAAGTTCTCCACCAATCGTGATCCAATAAATCCACTGGCGCCCGTGATTGCGATCTTCATTAATTAATATCTTTATTGACAGCTGCCAGTCTTCTCGCTTCATCGACTTCCTGCGGAGTCAACCAGGGCATCTCAATGAGGCGCTTTTGTACATAACATTTTTCAATTAAATGTAATGATCTGATTCCCTCCCTACTCGGCACACGCAGTGATTCTTCGCCTCGCATTGAAGCTGTAACATTACGCAATTGTTCAATAAAACACTGAGGGTCACTGCGCATAATCTCACCTTCAATGACATCATTACTAATTAGGGAATAGTCTTTCAGCGTACCACTTAAGAGCATATTTTGTCCATGCATTGAAATCTGGAGCCCATTGGCATTACCTACTGCCCAACGAACAATTCCTTTTTCGAAATAAAAAGTATGGAAATTCTCATTTTCCCAATCTTTGCTCAATCGTATTTCCCCCTTAACGCCACCCGGATAGGTTAAATAAACTCGAGCATTTATGTCCAATCCGTCCATGGCGTCATCCTCGTAGATAAAATCGACCGGTTCTCCCAGCCACATAATCAATTGGTCCAGGACATGGACACCAACATCGAAAAAGACTCCACCCGACGCGGTCGCGCTATTAAAAAATGAATCCGAGGCAGCTTGCCATTCACTGGCATTTCCCTCCCGTATTGTAAAACGCTTCAAGGAGCCCAGTATTCTTTTTTTTATTATATTTTTTATCACTAGGGTTGCGGGATAAAAGCGCCGGCAAAGACCAACTGCCATAATTCCATCACTCGACTGTTCTGCTTTGATCATTGCTTTTGCTTCAAAAGTACTCGCAGCCATCGGTTTTTCGCAGAGCACGGAAGCTCCTTTTTCCAAAGCGTAGATACTTTGAGGTGCATGACAACGATGCGGCGAAGCAATGATAACCAGGTTTTCGTTCGATATATCAACTTTACTGATATCATCTGCCAAAATAGACTCAGGAAATTCTTTTGCGAGAGTTTCAATGTTTTCCTTTACTGGATCTACGAGTGCCTGTAGATACAATTCACCATGCTCTGACAATATCTTGATTGCCGGTGTATAAAAAAATCGTCCGACTGCTCCACAACCAACGAGTATAACGGGTATCGACTTCTCAGTATTTTTATTTCTATTCAATAGGGATCCTATTATACAGTTAGATGAGATTCAAAAATCTTTTGAATAGACACGGGGTCGAATTCAGATGATGCATAACGTAGAGAGAAGGCCGCTTTCTGTTCCCATTGTGCTTTGGATTTGATTGACTCTAAAAATCCACTCAACCCATCCAAATCGTCGGGGAGGATGCTATCTGGGAATTGCCTCTCATTCGCCCATATCGCTACCGCGCTGTCCCCTGGGGCGACAATTAGAATTGGAATTCCAAGATGAGAATATTCGACAAGTTTGCTGGGAAAACTCGTTTTAATCCACGGCATCCTATCTATAGTTTCCGTATAAGACACTAAGAGGGCAGTAGCGTTTTGGGCTATGAAGTCCAACGCTTCAATATTAGTATTAAACGGCTCTTTCCATTCAACCGGATACTTTTGACAGAACGCTTCTACCGCAGGGAACTTTTTTACGATAATCATTAACTGCCCACCAGCAGCGGCTGTCTCTTCAGCAATGGTGCTTAAAAGAGATAATTGCACATCCCATAAATTACCGGCGTAAATAATAAGCGGCCGTTTAGTGTTCTCAGGTTTCCATTCAGACTTTCCCTTCCACCCATCCGGGATTGGGGGGAGAATAGATTTTCTATTATCAGTTTGCCCAAAAAAACCAGCCAACTGTGGAGAAGCATACCAGTTTTGATGAGCATTCTCAATCACGCTCTGATAATGCTTACGTGTCTTCACAGCTTCATCTAGTGAATTGCAAAAGCATTCAGGATTATCATGAATAATAACCGAAAGGGGAACGCCGTAGCGTCGCGAAAAACCTACAGCCACTTGTGAAAGTAAAACACTGAAAGCGGAGAGGTAAGTAAATACCGCATCAGGTTTTCTTCGCCCGAGAAATTTGTAGCATACCCCTGCCCATAACCATAGCCGTATAGCGAGCAAAATTGAATTATTCGCAATTAACGGCGGCCACCAGAATTTACGATGAGGGAGAAAAAGGACGGGCCAACTCTCTTGCTCACAAATTTCCGTAGATTGTCCCCAATCGGAAATGACATAAATTCTCCATCCATTTTCTGCAAGTCGACGCAAATGCCTTAATACAATGATCGCACTCCCCGCCCCTTCCATGGGAGCGTGTCCGAAATAGAGCATGCACTTATTGTTCAAATTAACTATTTATTTAAGTAAGGCGTAATAATTTGATTGGACTAATTTCCTTTATTTGGTTCCAGGTAAAACCACCGCATTCTTTCAGGTTTATCCGGTCTTTCAAAAGTATGACCAAGGATATTATACTTAATATAGTATTTTATAAGTGGTGATAAAAATGTCAGGTCATCTCCTGTTCGATACCTGGCATTTATTTCAAAAGTATTGTGAGTATCCAGGAAGCGACGTATAATGTTTCCTCCAATACCTGGTATTATAATGTCATGTGATTCAAAAAGGATATGACATTTTGCCAAAGAAGGAATTTTTTCCGGCATCAGAAGGATTTCCTCATACCCCTCAACGTCCATTAAAATAAGAGGATAATCCGGCTCTAAATTCTTCAACTCACTATTCAAATCTTCTATTTCACATTTACCTTTTATCGTTATACATTTTTCACAGCCATTTAGCACCGCAAGATCGTGTATCTTATTCTGGCTATTCTCGTTCCATTCATAGGCGATAATCTTTGAATTTCTACACTTCTGAGCAAGTCCTACAACATAGTAGCCTTCACCGGCACCAACATCGATTATATATTTAAAATTCTTACTGATTAAATTATTTAAAACAGGTATCAACTCACATTCATAAGTTCCCAGCAGTTTTTAGGTCAACACTCCATATCCTGAGGAGTTATATTTCATACCTTGAAAAATGCCACCTTGAATTACTTGTTCATGGTGTATTCTCGCCAAAATTCTTTCTGTAACTTTTTCAGGATGGAAATAGCACGGAACTATTTTTTTTATTAACTTTTTTATTCTCATTTTGAATAATTGTTCACCGATTACCAATATCCCCCATCATCGACGGTATCGCTTTCGGGTGGTTTTTCGTCTGGTTGCGGTCTCACCCAGGATGAATTATACAGATTCCTGTAAAAAGTTCGGGTATCCCATCGTCTACCTTTTATCCCAAAAAGAATCTGAGTAGGCCCTCCCATATGGATGCCAATTTTACCCAGGCTTTTAATATATGCCGCCAATGGTAACCCTGCCGCACCACAACCGATCAGGGCGATATCAAACCCTTCGCGCTTATGAATTTCATCAATCTGATTTTCGAGCCATGCAAGCATTTCGAACCAATCCGAAAATTCATTGTGAGAAAAACCATAAGGCGATTTTATCGTAAGCAACTTAATTTTAGGCAGAATTTTAGGATATGAACGCCATATTAACTCTTTGCGCCGGTATTGATTTTGTATACTGTGGGCAAAGGGGTGAATAACGAGAATCGTTTTATTCGCTAATTCTTCAGACCAGGGATATTCGGGAATAAAATAGGGTTCCAGACTCGTGAGTTCAACGAATGCAGCATGAGGTCTATTCTTACTGGCTACCATCCCCTCGCCTGGATTAAACCACAAAGCAAAAACATCAATGTGTTTTAGCCTATCAAGCAACAGATCACAGAACCGGTGATATATATCTTCACTCTTAGGAAAAACTCCAGCTTGTTCTTTAAGACCTAGTTGACCGTAAGTGGGAGAGGCCCATGTGTACTTATAAAACTTTCTATTACCCAAATGCCAGGCAAGGGCAGAGCATTCAATATCACCGATCTTCCCCATGGCCACCGGTTCATTTTTACGTATTAAACTCGCTATGTATGAATGCGCCGCTCTACCTTTTAAAATTTTACGGGTGGGCCATCGCCATTTTTCCAGATAATAATTTATTTCTCTTTCATCAATGTGGCGATCGATTCCGGTTTTTATTAATGCGTTTGTAAATAAACTTCTAACTTTATTCATTTGATGAGAAGAGGAGTTGTTCAGGCCAACAACTATATATCAAATAATTTTAAGAAGGCGCTTGATTACATAGCTCAAGCATTTCCAGGATTTTCGATTCAATGGTTCCCACAAACAGGCGGCCAGGGCATGTTTCAACGGCACCTTGGAGCTACCGAATTCCAGCGAGGTTACGGCCCAATCCCGATGATCATCTGCAGGACTCTGCCGGCTATTTAGACACGATTCTACAATTGTATTATCAAAGGGAAGATCGCGAGATTCATAGGCTTCCTTGAGTATAATACCGTATCTTTCACTTTGAATAAGAAATTTTTTGTAATTAATGCTTTGATAGTGTACTCGATAACAAAGGAGTGTTTCATCCAGATTTGCTAGCTCTCCTATTTGCGCGAGCCTCAAATAAAGATCCAGGTCTTCAAGGTACTTCGCTTCCTGACGATATCTACCCACTTTCAATACTGCCTCTCTTCGCATTATAGCCGTGGGATGTATGATTGCTCCACCGTTTCCCTTTAATAGTTCATTTTCAATTTCTTTATGCTCAGTTGGACGGTCACCTTTTTTTACGATATTTCCGGCTGCATCCATAAAGTAAATTGAAGTGCCCAAAATAACACAATTTGGATTTTTTTCTAAATATGCTACCTGAAGGTTAAGACGTTCTGGAAGAGCGATATCATCACTATCCATTCGCGCAATGAAAATACCCTGTGCGGCCTTAATGCCGTCATTGAGTGCACCAACAATTCCTGTATTGGGCCGGCTGATGATGCATATACGCGAATCTTTTTTTTCATACTGCTGCAATAAGTCCAGAGTTCGGTCGGTAGAACCATCGTCGACAATGATAAATTCAAAATTCGAAAAAGTCTGATTGAGAATACTATCAATGGCTTTTCTTATGTAGCGCTTTGCGTTCCACACGGGCATAATCACACTTAGTGGAACTTCAGCCGTCATCATTTTAAATGAGTAAATTGGTCCATCTAAGTTTTAAAGGAAATCACTCTTGATGTGGTTTAATGCTTTCACTTTACCACGCTCCTGAGCATCATTTAATTCTCGGATCCCGGGTTTCATTCTCAACCGCTGATATTGTTGAAATATTTTCTGAGTAAATGATTTTTTTACAGAATCCAAAGGTTCATTATGTAAATGCTTAACAAGCTCGGTTGAGTAGCTGATACCTTCAAGAAGAGCACTTAAATATTCCACCTGCAATCTGCTGTCAGGGATAAGATGAGTAAGTTGCAGAATTTTAAATAACCCAATTCCGTAGCCCATATCACATGCGGTAAACGCTAAATCTGAATCACCACCAGAGTTAAAGTTATTACCCATACGATCCAATGACTGACGGAGTGAGTTTTCACATGTCCTCTTTAAATACTTCTCAGCTACCGATCTTCGTATGCACATTCCTGCACCAAAAGGAACTAATCTGAAGTTCTTTTCGTTAGTCCAGTTATCTTCATTAAATGTTCTAAGCGCCAGATAACACCAGTACGGTTTCGTCCACTCCGGAGCTTTGCATTCAAATTCGGGAAAACACTGCCCTCCCCAACATCCGATGAAATTGTATTCATTATATATGGCCCAGGCATTTTCAAGATAGCTTGGAGACAAAACATTATCATCATCAAGAAATAGCAGTAAATCACCTTTAGATTCTTTAATTCCTCGAATACGCGCTTTAGTCAGTCCTTGCTCTTTCTCGCTTAAACACTGGGCATATGGATGCCAATGCAAATTGTATTTTTCACTTATTGGGTACTCAGAATTATTATCAATAATCAGCAATTCCCAATCGATCAATTTTAAAGTCTGATCTTCAAGAGAATGAAGTGTTCGTTTAAAGTAATCTTCTCGAGGATTATAACTGCATATTATTAATGATATTTTCATTAATTTAATTCTCGAGTGAGATACTTAGCTAACGGTTCATAACATCCTTCCGCAGAAAAGTTTTCACGCGCAAAATCAAGACTCCTCTGTTCGAACTCTAACCGCAAATTTCGATCCTCTAGTAATTTTATTATTCCATTACCAAAATCATCTGAACCTTCACAGCACAGCACGATTCCGGGTGACACATTCAAACCCTGAAGACCTACCGGAGTAGTGACACACGCTTTGCCATGAGCTAATGCTTCAACCAATTTAATTTTCATTCCGCTGCCATAAAGTAACGGCACGATAACTACCTGTGCCTGTTCATAATAAGTTGTTAAATCATTCACTCTTCCCACAAATCGTACCCCAGGATGATTTTTTTCAAAAGATCTGTTAACCGTTCCCACGACATCTAAATTAACTTGTGGATGCACCTCGCGGATTCTTCTCCATACTTCCGAAAGAAACCAATTTAATCCATTTATGTTAGGTCCGTTATCACTGCCGACAAAAAGGCAACGCCCGAAAGCTTGCCTATCTCTTTCAAGAGGCGTTACATTACAACCCTTGGGTATCACTATAACCTCTTTATCAGGTAACATATCTTTGAAAATACGCGCGTCTTCTTTACTAATTGCGACAATGAGATCAGAGTAACTGAGTAATTGTGATTCCTCAGCTCGGGAGAGACCAGCTTCCAATACTTCAAGTTTCTGATTTGCGCCCTTATTCCATCGATTGTGCCAGACATCAGGATGAAGGACGATGCGATAGCAGTCATGGTGATTTCTTAATTTTTCTAATACTGGATTAATCCAACCATAACAAGTGATAACCACTTCGGGACGAAAACGATGATGTTGCTTAATCGCAAAATCAAACTCCTGATGATTGGGGAGCGCATTCCAATCACTATTATGCTCAGGAGAATACCGATCACTTTCAGAGAGTATAGTTTCATCATTAATGTTACGTTTTCTTAAATGTCGGATAACATTAAATAATCCGACAGTTTTTAATAGTAATTTCAACCAATTGAGAAAACGCGCTTTGAATGGCAGCCACCAAAAAGATGGAAAAATAATGAGACGCCCAAGTGTAAACTGACCAGGCATTCGTAGTTGTATATTTTTTGCAATATCCCGAGGAATAATATCCCAACCACGCCTATTAATCATATCACTTTTAACGAGCCATGCAATTCGCACTTGATGCCCTTGAGTGTGTAAGAAATGAAATATATCATAGAAGTAGTTACTTGCACCATCACCACATGGCAATGGATTATGCCTGCTGATTACGAGGAGTTTCACGGACCCAGTAATCCCGCCAACTTATGGCACCCTATTTTAGTAAATAATCTTCTTATTTTGTGTATTACAAATCCAAATATTGATCTCAATCCTTGTGTTTTCCACCTCCATTGATCACGGAAATAATAACAAAACCTTTGATTGAAATTCATATTCATCAATCGATAGCGGTAAAAAATATGCCTGTTGGGAAAAGGAATTGACACTTTATGTCCTGCCCAGTGAATAAAGGGTAAAAGCTTACCATAATCAGGAGATTTTTTGTTAAGGATTTTATATTTTCCTTGATCAAGATTGATGGGAATCTGATCTCCCCATGCTTTATCAGCGTATTCTGGTCTTATCTCGGGGAGCCTGACCTGGTTCACCCTTTTTCTATCAATGCAAAAATTAAAGAATGACTGATCCACAATATCGGAAAATTCACTTTTGTATGGTACTGCCTCTTCAGCGAATTTTAAAATATCATCAAAGCTAAAAACTCCTCTCCTACTCAGAAACGCACCCGCATTAAACCCTTTTGAATGATATTTCTTAATATACAAGTCGCGAAAATCACCTTTCTCATAAACACGATCCATATCGTTATCAAAAGTCATAAACTCAACCTGTGACGCGGCAAAAATGGAGATCAGAATTTCGGGATCGTCGAGAATTGCACAATCGGCATCTATATAAAAAAAAGTTTCAAGCGGTCCCCAAAAACACGCAAATTTGCGAAACATATGGTTCGCCAACGAATTATTATTCCACAAGTTATTACCAACCTCATCTAATTCACACAGAGATGGATGAGTAAATATATCAATATTACAATCATGTAGAATACTCTCTATCTGATCAATGTTCTCATCGAAAGGAATCAGGTAAGCGGGAAGATTTTTGTTATAGAATCGAAAGCTTTGAAAAAGTGCTATCGAAAAATCGAGCACATTATCATTAGCGAGAAAGTAAAGTCCGCAAGATTTTGGTACAGCTTCACTCATCTGTGAATATGCCATTTTTAATAATCACCTTTTTATAATAATCCCGATTGAATCCCATCTTAATTCTGCTTGTATTTCGCGAGCTACCATATGAGGCCCACAAATCTAATAAAACTCCCCTTATGCTTCGGTAAATTTTCTTCATGGGTAATGGAAGTGCGCTCTTCAATCTATTCTTTAAAATTATCTGCGCGTTAGGATTTTCATCTTTATCGTCATGGACGTCGCCACGCGCCCACGTAGAAGCATAATCACTCTGCTGTATCGAATTCTCATAAACATTTACGGATTCTATTTTCAACGCCTTAACGGCAAGAAACGTAACTCGTTTGTTCAAGAGAATTACTCTTTCCATAACTTCGTTAGGATCGAGAACACGGTACCATTTCGTGGTTGGAAAGGACTCATAGATTAACATTTCTTTAAGTTCAAATCCATTAATCTTTGAAAATATTCTGAAAAACAGTTCTGGACTAAATTGATAAAATCCATGCCCCATCTGATTATTGGCGGGATGAATACCTAAAAAGTGCCCACCCACTTTAGTCATATTCATACAATTACTAACGGCTTGAGTAAAATTATATATATGTTCTAAAGATCCAGCATCAATCGTAGCAGTAAACCTATTATGTAACTCATGATTAATGGGTTTATTCATATCGTGAATAATGGTGGCTCCTTCATAAGTAGAAGCGTCAATAGATTGAATTGATTGGGCACCGAGTATATTTAAAAATGAATCGCAATAGCCATCTGATTCGCCATTAGTCGGCCGTGACTTTTTTATTCCGAATAGAGTCAGCGTTCTGTCTATTTCTCTTTCAGAGGGAAGGAGCCACTGTCTACCAAGAGTGGCTGTATTTTTGAAACTGACCCCGCCGTTATAGCAGGAGAGAAGATATTTAATTACATTTACATCAAATCCCATAACGAACAGCCAAGCATCACCAAAAAAAATATTTCATGTATAAGTACCCACTATGACTGGGAATTATCAGGTAGTCCGGCTACTGCGAGCAACTGCTTTTGTTTAATAAGCAGTGAATGACAAAACGCTGCGAAATGAAACACTTTATGAGATAGATTCCAAAGAATGTCATGAAATTTATCAGGTGGCCATTCATGGTACACTACCTTTGAACTGTATATTTCTAATCCACATGATTTAAGGAGATTACCAATTAATTGAGGTGTCCAAGTGTATAAGTGCATATTAATGTCGTCAGGGTTGTAAATTTTATTCCAGGGAGCACGCCAGTCATCGATTCTCAATAATAAAATTAATCTGCTATCTCGATCTTTTAATTTATGTTTAAGTTCATCTATAACCATCATAGGATGAGGAACATGTTCCAATGCATGGCTGCTAATTATTTTATCAAATTTTCCAGGCACTTCATTTATTGAATGAAAGACTTGTATTCCCAAGCCTACGGCCATTTTAATCGCTTCGGGATTTATTTCCACTCCCACTTTTTTCTGTGCTGAAAGTATTTTAAGCATAAACCCACCACCACACCCAAAATCCAGAAGCGAATCATTTTCGAAAATATACGGTTGGAAAAAATGCTGATTAAACTCGGCACCTTGAAGTCCGCTTTTTGCCTGGTAAGCATAATACTCACGCCCTTTTAAATCACTGTAGTGGTCTAATGTCCCATATTCAGGATCTGGCTTCTGGGAATTCAATTTTAAACCATTCCTCTACGCGAATGTTGTTTAAATTGATGAAAATTAATAATGTGACGACAATCCATTAATAGAAAATGTACCATTATTGATTAAAGAGTCCTTAGTATTACTTCGGGTTGTAATCGCACCCCTCCAACACCACGATCACTCAGGTTATCTTCCTTACTTGTTTTTACCTCCCAAATAGCAAAATCTAAAATTATATCATAAAAATGTGCCCCCGTCGCTATCGAAGCATGACAAACATAAAATCCAGGATGTAAAGGGAGGTGATCAAGCTTAAGCGTGATTTCATGAGAACCCGGTGAAAGGGTAAAAGGTGGATCTCTACTATCTGAATCCAACGTCATAATACGGTTACCCTCTACAGCGTTAAAACCGAGACCGACCATAATATCATTAATAGTATTAAAAGCCTTCAATGTAATGATAAACTCTACAGCCCTACCATAAAGCAACCCTGCTGAATTCTGGACACGTATTCGTTCAATCCTGCATGCCTTTCCATCGGAATGACCTGATCTAGGGAATTCGCGTAAGTCTAAATCCAATTCAGATTCGGATAAACGCTGAGTGTAATTTTCAATTGCCTTTTCCACCTCCATTACCGCTGAAGCTTTACCTTCGTGAAGAACTATACATTTATCGCACAGACGACGAATTGCGGCCATGTAATGGCTTACAAAGAGTATTGTTCGTCCATCTGTGTTTGAGATACTTTGCATTTTACCAATACACTTTCTTTGAAAATCCTGATCACCCACGGCCAGGACTTCGTCAATAATGAGGAGTTCCGGTTCGAGGTGCGCGGCAACAGCAAAAGCGAGCCGAACATACATCCCGCTTGAGTAGCGTTTGACGGGAGTATCGATAAATTTTTCCACGCCTGAAAAATCCACAATTTCATCAAACTTGCTATTTATCTCCTGTTTGGACATACCGAGGAAAGCCCCGTTGAGGTAAATATTTTCACGTCCGGTTAAATCGGGATGAAACCCGGTGCCCACCTCGAGAAGGGAAGACACGCGCCCTCTCATGATCGCATCGCCACTCGATGGTTCAGTTATGCGACTGAGTATTTTCAATAGCGTGGATTTTCCCGCACCGTTTTTCCCGATTATCCCGAGAACATTGCCGGGTTCTAGAGAAAAGGAGACATCTCTAAGCGCCCAAAAAAGATCACTATTCTTTTGATCCTTTTCATCAATGTTACGATCATTACCTTGTTTTTTAAATCCTCGCCAGAGTTGCTGGAATTCTTCCTTCAATGTAGTCGAACCTATTTGACCCAGGCGATAAGCTTTTGAAAGAGAATTAACTTCAATGATTGGTTGACTCATAAAATAGAAAGTCGAATGCGGTGGGCTTTAAACAGTATCAATGAAGGTTCGCTGCACGCGGTTAAAAATGAGAACACCACTGACCATGATGATGACCGTTAGGACTACCGAGCTGATGAGCATAACAGGCGTCACAGTTCCCTGCCCTAAGAACATCAAACGTGTACACTCCACCACGCTGGTCATGGGGTTAAGGGCAAGTAACCATCTATACTGCTCAGCGATGGCGGTAGTGGGATAAATGATGGGTGTAGCATACATCCACACCTGGGTAATAAACTGAAGGGCATGGACAAGATCCCGATACTTCGCGGTGAGAGATGCGAACCATAAACCAACACCCAAAGCCAAACATGCAGTTTGAATCACGAGAAAGGGAAAAAAGATAATGTGTCCATTTATCTCAAAAGTACCACTGGTTTCGGTAAAGAATTTAAAATAACCGAAAAATAAAAGAAACGCCACCAATTGTAAAGTGGCAGCAATTAATCCAGAGAAAAGAAACCCTAGTGGCACCACAAGACGTGGAAAATATACTTTACCGAATAGATTAGCGTTGGACCTGAATGTTGTAGTGATACTGTTAAAGGATTGACTGAAATAATTCCAGGCAAGAAGGCCACTCATATAAAATAAAACGGGGGGAAGATTGTCGGTAGACAGTTTCGCGACCCGGTTAAATATAATAGTAAAAACTACGGTCATTACCAGGGGTTGGAAGATAAACCAGATAGGCCCAAGGACAGTTTGCTTGTATTTTGAGACGAAATCACGGCGAACGAGTAAGGCGAGAAGATCCCGGTAAGCCCAGATTTCTCGCCAATCAATTTTAAACCAACTCTTGTTTGGTTTTATTATATATTCGTGGGACATGGGTTCTGCGTGGATGAGCTTAGGCGGATATGCGTGAATGCGGAATGCGTGGATGCGATTATGCGTGGATGCGGGAAGCGAGGAAGCGATAATGGGAGAAGCGTAAAAGGGAAAATGAGTAAATGCAGATAATTTACACTTTGGTTTTTTGATACTTCATGAAATTAAGAAGCTTGCGACGTAACATTTTTATTTCCTCATTAATAGTATCTGAGCCTTCTAAATAACCTAGTTCAACAGCGATTATTATCTGTGTTTCTAACTCTGCCAATGATCCCAAGCTATAGTATAGATAATGTATATATTCTTTTCTGCTATTTCTAGCTGCTCCTTCTGATATATTGGAAGGGATCGAAATTGCTGCTCTACGCATCTGCAAAGATAATCCATATATTTCTTCTTTAGGGAACTTTTGCGTAACCTTATAACAATTCTTAACTAGTTGAATAGCCAAACGCCAAATATCTAAATCTTTATGCGTTTTTATTTCTGTCATATGTGTACATATTGTATTTAACACATACGACTATTTGGTTATTAAGTTTACCCCTTTCACACATCAACGCATTTTCCCATTTACGCATATCCATCCTCGCATCTCCGCATTTCCCTTTACGCTTTACCTCATTAACTCATTTCCCCTTTACGTGTTCTCGCATCATCGCTTCTTCGCATCCACGCTTCAACGCATTTTCCCATCTACGCGTATCCATCCTCGCATTACCCCAAGCTGCCGCCCTTGGTCGTTTGCCTTAATCGGCAAAACCTGAGCATTCATACATCTCTGAACTAATAGAGGGGGGAAGATTAGACTATCATGTAAACGGACTACGCGTCCGCGTTCGTTTATCAACTTGGCTTAGTGAAAAAAGATTTTGGTTCTCGCTTGCTTGCCATGATTGCCTGAGTCGGCAGATCGATAGCGATCTGCCGACCGAGAAATTCGAGCAACAAGCTTACGCGCTTTGTCGCGGGAAGTTGGCCGCTGACGATTGCCTTAATGTCTTTGAAGGGACCCTCAATTACTTCCACTTCCGTGCCTACATTGAGTTCAGGTTCGGGTGACTCTCTGCACTCTTGTGGTACTTGAATCTTCAATTCTTTAATAAAGGATTCGGGTAGAGAGGGAATTTCACTGCCGTAGCAAACAAAAGATTGAACGCCTGCGATGGACAAGAGATGACGATGATCTCTGGCTATATCGCATTGCACAAAAATGTATCTGGGAAAAAGCGCTTCAGTAAATCTCACTCGACCCCGTTGGGTTTTTTTATAATAGGTCACGCGGGGACAAAACACCTCAAGTTCAACACGGGAGCGTATGTTCGCGGCGGCAATATGTTCGCGCTTGGGCTGCGTGTGAAGGCAATACCAGGCCGATTTATGCTTCTTGTCCAAGTTGGAATTTTGCATTTTCAGAATTTGATAAATTTGATAATTTTCTCTACCAGGCCATGACTGTTTTTCTGCCAGCCTTCTAATTTCTTGAGTCTACTCTGGTAGTGCTCCCGATCTTCCGAGTGCATTTCTTCTAATTGGGTCTGGATGCTTTGCAGACGTTCAGCAGCACTTTCAAGATGGGGATAGACCTCCTCCCTGAAAAATCCAACGGTGAGTTTTCGAAATTCAGTTTCCGCGGTGAAATAATCTTTGCGGTCACCCGCCTGGTAGACTATTTTAACTGCTCGGAAGGATCTCAACTGCTTTAACCCCTGACTCGCAGATCCCAGGCTAATATTTAGCTTTGTCATGATCTGGTTCATGGAGAGAGGCACTGGCGAGATATAGAGCAGCCCGTATATCTCTCCAATCGATTTAGGGAGCCCTATGAGTTGCACACCCCGGACAAAGATATCGATAACTTCAGCTTCCAGCTGCGTAAGTGATTCAGTTTCAATCTGCATGGATAAAAATAATATATAGTCTAAAGCATTATTATATTAATTATAATTCATTATATTTCAATAATAAATGAAATATTTGATTAAAGTAATATCAATGAAATTTAGATTTTCCTCTAATTTTTCATTTGCTTCCATCACTTTTATAGCTGTCGCCCCTGCCTGTGATTCTGATTGTCTTTTTCTATAAACGACTTATAAAATAAAGTTTGATTTTAAACGCCTCCTGCAGCCAACACATTGAGTATAAAAACAAGAAATTTGAGCTATGCTTGAGAGTCGAACGCGAGGAATTTCAACCCTCCAAGGGCTGATTATTTTATTCATACTACCCCTGTGGTTTCTCTTTCAGGTGTATGTCGCAGTTGATTGGGTGAATAAGATGAATTATTCGCAGGTAAATTTCCCTCTCTACTCATTGGGGGTGATACTGGCTAGCCTGCTTTCTTTTGGTCAACTCGAACGATCTATGCCCCGCGGTTCTAACCGATTTCAATGGGTGGATGCGGTACGCAGCGCAAATTCGAGTATATTTATCCTCGCCTTAGTTCTTTTTGGCATTGTATTCGCGACTAAAGACAAGGCAATCAGCCGCTTATTTTTGGGAACATTTATCACGAGCACCTGGTTTTTACTCCGCCCCCTCAATCGTTATCTACCTGAATGGTTATCTTCGATAGTATTTCGGGGGAAAAATACCATGAGGACAATTCTTGTTGGAAACGTAAGTACAACGAAAAATCTTGATGACTGGGTTCTCGACCGTCCACCGCTGGGGATGAACATACTAGGACTAGTCACTTATGAAGAAGACAGAAACGAAAATGGGGATGGAAGTTCACTCCCTATCTTAGGGGATGCTAAAGATTTCGAAAAGATCGTTGAGGATAATCAGGTCCATCAGGTAATTCTTCTTGAAACACGCCGTTCGAAGACCTGGGTATCATACATTATGAGAAGTTCCATACATGCAGGGTGCCGTATTCTTATTCTCAACAACTGGGAAGAATATTTTAATTTACCTCTAACCCCAGTCAAAGAGGGTGATCATACCTTTTTCACCCTGCAGGACGAACCTTTGGAAAACCCGCTCAATCGTATCGTCAAACGCATACTCGACCTTACAATTTCAATTCCCGTAGTGCTATTTATACTGCCGCCATTTTTAGTAATCGTTAAGTGTTTCCAGTTCATACAATCACCCGGTCCCCTGTTTTTTCGACAAGAACGCTCTGGATTTTATAAACGTAAATTTTATATCTACAAATTCCGCACAATGCAGCTCTCATCCGAAAAGTCAGATCAAGAGGCAGAGCAGGCAACGCGAGATGATTCGCGAATTTTTCCTTTTGGAAAATACCTGCGACAGACCAGCCTTGATGAGCTTCCCCAATTCGTTAATGTGATATTAGGTGAGATGAGTGTTGTCGGTCCGCGCCCTCACCTTTTACAACATGACGAGGAATTCAGGAAAATGGTAGAAATTTATCGCATTAGACATTTTGTAAAACCGGGAATCACCGGCTTAGCCCAGTCACAAGGTTATCGAGGTGAGATTAAGAATGTTGAAAACATACGCGAACGCATACGTCTCGATTTGGAATATATACATAACTGGTCCGTTTGGTTGGAGATCGGCATCATTTTAAGGACCTTGGCCCAAATTATATTTCCACCAAAAAACGCCTACTAAATGGGAGGCGCATATAGCTCAAAGGTGGTCGTTATCACCCCGGGCTTTCATCCCGATATCGCCATATAAGATTAAAAAGACGACGCGCCCTCCAATAGCGGGGAATATATCGGCTGGGTGCTTTGATACATCTTAAGAGCCAACCGAGATAGTATCTATCGGCCCAGGGAGGGATGACCGCCTGTTGGCCCGTAAGAAAAGCGATCGCTGCCCCAGTACAGATGATCGTTGGTTTATAATCGAGTTCACATCGTAAATAATAACCCAACTTTTCCTGCACCCCACCGGCAATATTTATCACGATGAAACGCGGTCTCTTATTTAAGAGAATATCTTTGAGTGTTTGATCTTCAATCTGTCCTTTAGTGTAGATCGGAGAAACGTAGCAATCTTCATCCTCGAGCGCAATTCCCCTATTTTTTAACCAGACTTTATTAAGCAAGGTTTCTTCTTCACTCGGCATCACCCAGAACGTTGCTTGATTCTTCAAAAATTCCACATCACTTACAAGTTTGACCAGAAACTTTAACCCTGAGTTGCGTGGCAAGCGCTCACGCATACGCAACCACCATACAAATTTTAAAAAGCCACTATCGAGCAGAACTAAATCGCTTTTCATTATCGCTTCCTGATACTCCGGCTCAAAAGGTAAATCCGCAAGGTTGGGCCCAGAAGGCATAACAACCAGACCACCCTTTTTCGCCAAGTCCAATGATTCATCAATCGTCCCGGTGAAAAAGGAAATGCCCAAAATGGTACGGAATGGTTTTTCTTTCACTATTAAATTTGAAAGATGAATAATTCATTTCATTCATCACCTACTGCAATCCTTTGCTTCGAATGTTATTCTTTTTATACGTAGCAGAGAAATCTAAATTAGCTTTTCTAAATAATTATAACAAAACGGGACGGGTCCCGTGAAAGAGAAACCCGTCCCGTCATTGCGTGCAGGAGTAGCAGCAATAAAACTCAGAATTCTAAAATAAGGCATTAAACTGAGCTTTAATAATGCATATTCTATCTGTATATAGGTTCTATAATTAAATATAGATAGGGTATAATTCCTACATTTTCAAGGACAATTACCCCTAAATCTGAAAATATTTGTAAAAAAGGGGATAAACAGCCAATTTATCGCCCCAATTCCGGACGTATGTCCCTTTAGGCGGAAGCGACTCGGCGTGTCTCAACAGCCCAACGATAAATATCGCTATAGAGAGCAGAGGATTTTTCCCAGGAAAAGTCTTTCTTTAAACCATTGAGCTGCAAACGTCGAAACTCCTTAGGACGATTGAAATAAGTCGAACAGGCCAGAGTAAGAGCGTCATAGAGCGCATCGGGAGTGGGATCATCAAAGAAAAAGCCGGTCCCCTTGATGCCTCTTTCAAGATAGGAATCAACGGTATCAACTAGCCCCCCCGTTCTGCGAACGATGGGTGGTGTGCCGTAATTCATGGCATACATTTGCGTAAGACCACATGGCTCAAAGCGACTGGGGACAATCAAGCAATCTGCTCCCGCCGTAAGGAGGTGAGCCAACTCATCACTGTACCCGATGAAAGCGTAAACTCTTTGCGGATAGTTTTGGCTGTGATCGCGAAAACTGTCCTGTAAAGAAGCTTCACCCGTGCCAATGAGCGCAATTTGCAGGTTCATATGTGTCATCAGCTGAGGGACAATGGCAGAAAGAATATCTAAACCTTTTTGTTCATACAAACGAGAGACAACACCCAAAATCATAGCGTCGGCATTTTCCTCAAGCCCAAGTTTTTTTTGCAGGGCAGTTTTGGATAATAACTTTTTCTTAAGATTGCGTGTCCAATACTGAGCAGGCAGAAATTGATCAGATCGTGGATTCCATATTGAGGTATCGATCCCATTAAGAACACCAATGAGATCTCCTGCTCTGAATTTAATTACTTCGTTAAGTCCACATCCATGTTCGTGAAATTGAATTTCGCGAGCATAGTTGGGACTGACTGTTGTAATCTTCGTAGCGTGATAAATGCCACCTTTCAGTAAATTAACGGAACCGTTAGATTCCAATCCATCAGCACGGAAAACACTCGCTGGTAGGCCGGCGAATTCTATCAGATTCGAGGAGAAGTAACCCTGATGTTGCAAATTGTGTATGGTAAAAACTGTGGCCGTGCGGCTGAGCGGAGATTTCGCATCAGTTGTATTCAAATAGACAGGGATCAATCCTGTCGTCCAGTCGTGACAGTGAATAATATCTGGTACCCAGTCGAGGAAGTGACATAAATCCAAACTAGCCCGATTAAAAAAAACAATACGGCGATCATTATCCTTATAGAAACCTGAAGGGTCATCGTAAACATAATTGCGATCAAAATAGGGTCCATATTCCAGGAAATAGGCACGGACCGTTGAGTCTGGTAAGACGGTCTCCCATACACGCGTTTCCAATTTACGATGATCGAGAATCACATTGAGTGTTTGATCATGTAAGATCCACGATTCATCCTTAGTAATGATTCCGTAAAGTGGGCAAACCACGCGTATATCATGACCCAATTTTTCGAGTTCTTTGGGAAGTGACCCGATGACATCAGCGAGACCACCAACTTTCACCATCGGTGTGACCTCGGGCGCAACAAAAAGAATTTTCATCCCAGATTTTATCTCTCTTGCAAAAACTCAGACGGGTATTGACACACGCTCGATGCTATCGGCCATACCGGTATCTGCATTTAAATTTATGATACATCCACAGATCCTGGCATCATTTTCTGCGACAGGACATTTCCGTGGCATACCATCCAAAAAACGGGCGACAATCGGTTGTATTTCACGGCCGAGGACAGACTTGTAGGGCCCGGTCATACCGACATCCGTAATATAAGCAGTACCTCTTGCGAGCACGGTAGCATCTGCAGTTGGAATATGAGTATGCGTTCCCACAACCGCTGAAGCCCGCCCATCAAGATACCAGCCCATGGCAATCTTCTCAGAAGTTGCCTCGGCATGAATCTCGACTAGTATTGCATCAGTTTTATCTTTTAATTCATCTAAATATTTATCAGCGGTACGAAAAGGACTACCCGATTTGGGTGTCATAAAATGTTGTCCGAGCACAGTAAAAATTCCCAAGCGAAATTTATTGCGCTCGATAATAAGAAATTTACTCCCTGGGCAAGCATCCGGTAGATTGGCTGGTCGGCAAACTTGTTTTAGATCATCGATATCATCATCAAATCCGCGTTGATCCCATACATGATCACCTAATGTAATAGCATCAATACCTGTATCCAATAGTTCCTTTGTAATTGAAGCGGTTATACCTGCTCCACCCGCGGAATTTTCTCCATTCGCGATAATAAAATCGAGCGCTAATTTATTTCGCAAATGTGGCAGACGACTTTTAATAATATCACGACCCGGTCGACCTACGATATCTCCAATAAATAATAATTTTGGCATAGATAAATATACATACCGCAGTTTGCATTTACATTTTCTAAGAACAAACTAAAAGTTTATTAATTCTAGTGGAGAGGAGATGCACTTAGTAGTGAAAGATGCTTGCATTTCAAGCAATCTATTGACTTAATCTTCTCCTTTTTCCAGTTTTACCCTGGGCTCTCCATAACTGATTAAGTGGATTAATTTAAAATGGCAAAGAACATAAAGCCAAAACCAATCGTTTCATTTCCAAAACAGGATGAAGTCGGTCCAGAAATGGTTGGAGCGGACACTCTCATTGTCGCGCTGGAGCGCGAAGGTGCGGAAGTAATATTTGCTTATCCAGGTGGGGCTTCAATGGAATTGCATCAGTCATTGAATAAATCTAAAAAGATGCGCACTATTCTTCCGCGATTCGAGCAAGGGGGTGGGTTTATGGCGCACGGGTACGCGCGTGCAACCGGTAAACCTGGTATATGTATGGCAACAAGCGGTCCGGGTGCCACTAACTTGGTAACCTGTATTACGGATGCCTATGTTGACAGTATTCCTCTAATCGCAATCACCGGGCAGGTGCACCAGTGGAATATTGGAAAATCAGCATTTCAAGAAACAGATTTTTTTGGGATGACATTACCTGTTGTGAAGCACAGTTATCTAGTGCTCAAAGCTGAGGACATTCCTCGTGTCGTCAAAGAGGCGTTCCATATTGCAACTACCGGCCGTCCTGGACCTGTGATAATTGATATTCCCAAGGATGTTCAGCAAAAAAAGATAAAACCGATCTTTCCCGCGGAAATAAATCTACCCGGATATGATAAATTGCCTCAAGCAAGTGACAAAGAGTTAATGGAACTCATACCGCTTCTGGAAAATGCAAAACAGCCTGTTTTATACACAGGTGGTGGCATTATTTCCGGAAATGCGGATAAAGAGTTATTGGCCTTTGCCGAACTTACCGGCATACCCGTGGCTACGACCCTGATGGGATTGGGCAGTTTTCCTGAATCACACCCACAGTCATTGCGCTGGTTCGGGATGCATGGCACCGTGGCAGGAAACTGGGCAGTCTGCGAAAGCGACTTGCTCATCGTGGCGGGCGCTCGGTTTGACGATCGTATAACGGGTTCCCCGGTCAGCAAATTTGCACCGGATGCGACGATTGTACATATCGACATCGATAGCAGTGAGCACAACAAAAACAAAAGGGTGAAATACCCAATCTGTTCGGATATTAAATATGCTTTCAAACGACTGACGGAAATTGCCAAAGAAAATAAATTTAAAAAACCGAACCTGAGCAAATGGTACTCGACTCTCGCAAAGTGGCAAAAGAAACACCCCTTTAAATATGAGAAGAGCAAATACATACTAGCGCAGGAAGCGATTAAAGTGCTCTATGAAGAGACAAAGGGCGAAGCTATTTTAACAACCGGTGTCGGCCAACATCAGATGTGGGCTGCTCAATTTTATCAATTCCATCAATCGCGAAGTTTTCTCAGTTCACTTGGGCTCGGAACAATGGGCTTCGGTTTACCCGCAGCAATCGGGGCCAAGGTCGCATGTCCCGACCGGGAGGTTATAGATATTGATGGGGACGGATCTTTCTTGATGAATATTCAGGAACTCGCCACAGCGGTAGTAGAGAAAATCCCGATGAAAGTTTTACTTATAAACAATCAGCATCTTGGCATGGTTGTCCAATGGGAGGATTTACTTTATGAAAGTGTTCGTGCACAAACTATACTCGGTGATCCAACTAATATTGGAAGCCCTGAAAATATAAGCGGCCTCTATCCCGATTTTGTTAAAATAGCAGAAGGATTCGGAGTTAAAGCACGCCTCGTCATTAAAAAAGAGGAACTTCGTGATGCGATAAGAGAAATGCTCGATTATAAGGGTGCATACCTCCTTGATGTTGTCGTGCCTTACACGGAACATGTACTTCCGATGATTCAACAGGGGAAATCAGCTAAAGAGATTCTTCTTAATCCAGATTGATCCAATAGTTTCATTTTTAAAAAGCCTCCGTATTATCGGAGGCTTTTTTGTGGGGAAATTACGACTCCGGCATGAAAATATTTTGATGAGAACAGGGATTTTAATTAAGAAAATAAATTTACAATTTAACATTTTTTTTTCAAGCTTTCTAAAAATCTTGGAATATCAGAAAAGTGAAACTGATTCATTTATACACGCTTCTAATACTTCAACTGCTCATAGTTAACCCCGAATTGCTAGCAGGCGACGTTAATGACAAAAGTGAGGTTGAAGCTTTTTTCGATGAGTGGCTAGTTGAGATGATGGAAAAAGAACACGTCCCGGGCGCTGTTGTTGCGGTGGTTAAGGACGGCTCAATTCATATCTTAAAGGGTTATGGTTACGCCGACTTAAATAAGAAACGTCCGATGGATCCAGTGAAGACACGCATTCGTGTGGGATCAATTTCCAAACTGATAACCGCAACCGCGGTAATTCAACTCTATGACCGCAATCAACTGGATATGGAAGCTGATATTACCGATTATATCGAACCTGATATACTCGAAGAATACAATGCCCCCATAACTCTCCATCAATTACTTACCCATACGGGTGGGATAGGTGAAAGATTTTTTGGCCAGACGGTAAAAGATTCGAAGGATTTACTTCCACTCGGCCAATTTCTTCGCGAAGAGATGCCACCGCCGCTCGCTAATCCGGGAGAAGTAATCAATTATTCTAATTACGGAATCTCCCTGGCAGGTTATGTTGTCGAAGAAGTCAGCGGTCAACCCTTTGCTGAATATGCTCACAATAATATATTCAGCCCTTTAGGCATGTCACAGACGAGCTTCATCCCTCCTGAGGATTGGGATGCAGAAGTGGCATTGGGTTATAACTATTTTATGCGGAATTACCGCGAATTACCGCGCGGCCATTGGAAACCCTATCCCGCTTCCTCACTCATTACGACAGCACAGGACATGGCCCTATTTATGAATGCTCATTTGAATTATGAGACAAGCGAGACAAACGGTAGTGAGCCAAAATTATATAAGCATGCAGAGTCATTAAAGTTGGTCCATGAAGAACACCACACACTCAACCCACATCTTCCCGGTATCGCCTATGGTTTCTGGGCTTATGAAGATAACGATCAACATCTACTCTGGCATACGGGCCACATGCCGGGACATAGAAGCGCTTTAATTATTATGCCTGAGCACCGTTTAGGTGTTTTTCTCAATTACAATGCGGACCCTAAATTTTTAAACGCATTTCTAAGTGCTTTTCTTCAACGTTTTTTCCCTGCGGAGACAGCAGTGGCTGATACCTCAAATGAAACACGCTCCGCATTCAATGCTTTATCCTACACGGGAACATACCGTCATAATTGGTATCCGCGTACCTCTCCCGGGAAAGCCTGTGCTTTAGTAGGGATACAGGGTAAAGAAATTCGAGTAACGGCGACCGACAACAAAGCGTTATTAATCGACGGTGTTCTCAGTCAACCAATGGGTGCGGATCTCTTTGCACGGACAACTGATAATAAAATCGTTGCGTTTGTACGTAATGATAAAAATGCATTCGCACATCTCTATCTTGGAGGTGTAGAGGTATATAATAAAATCAAGTGGTTTAAAACAGCCTGGTTTCACCGCGGATTAATCGCTGGCATAGTCGTCACGTTTACGCTTTCAACGCTGATTTGTATAATAATATTTATAAAAACGCGGAAAAAAAATAATGAAAATGAATCACTACTCACACTAAGAAGCATAAGGAAATATGCATCTCTCGTCGCTATCGCCCCCTTAGTTTTTTTTATCGGTATTTTTATTCTAACTTCTCTCGGCTCATATAAGATGGTCGAGGAAATGCCAATAGCACTTTATGGTCTGCTTAGCGTTCCATTCTTTGCAATGGCCGCTTGTGTTGGACTGATATATCACACTGCTATCACCTGGAAGAGTCCTTATTTTCAAAAAAGCGAAAAATTCTTTGTCTTTGTTTTATTAACTGGAATTTTAATTTTTCTCTGGGGGCTTAATCACTGGAACTATCTCGGCTATCAATTCTAGATCCATGATTGTGTGGTGATCGCTCCCTACTCCTAACCGACATATTTCAATAACCCTCAAATTCTTGAAATATTAATTCACGAGGGACTTCATCTTCCTCATCCAATATCCGGTATTGTAACTCTATTGCCCCCTTAATAGCCGGGGGAAAGAAAAAAATCAGGTAACGGTGATTGCGCTTTAGAGTTAAAGAAAGGTTAAAACCGGGTACCACATTTCCATTGATTTTATACCATAGGGTGACAGGTAAGGAATTACGTGCTGAAAATGGAGCGGTAGGACCAGTACCAATGCTGACGCTTTCCCCTCCAATATATCCTTCCAACAGTCGTCCTGAAAGATTGTAAACAATCAACTTATTCATCGGTAGATGGGAAGAGCTGTCATTAAAGGTTTGTATATTGAATTTAGGATTTTCAATTTGTGAATCAACGCCTGGGAGAAAGATGAAGAGTAGATTTCGATTCACATAAGATAGAGATACAGAACCTACCGGGATTTTCATTTTATTTGTTGGATCTGAGAGATCAGTTTCCCAGCGATAAAAAACAATCGGATTGGGACCTCTATAGTGGTAGGAAGGTGATCGTGAAACGGTGTAGAAACGCAAGGGGATCGAAACCGTTTTCAAACACTCACGCTGACTTAATGAATCTACAGAATAAGTATCGTAATAGAGACCTTGAATCTTTTTGAACGCATACACGCTAAAGGTGTAATTATGGGTGATTGGTCCATCGTCTTGTCCTGAGGCATAGAAAAATAAAACAAGTGATGAATAGAGAAGAATCAGATATCTAATGTGTCTAACCATCTGAATGATAAGATGTAAAAGCGACGCCCAAAACCGTAGGGAGAAGGAGAGAAGATATTATCGTCAGAGTTTAACAACTCAGGCAGACGCTGAACTATTGCTTCACACCAGGCTCGTCCCTCAGTCACTGGTAGACCCTTGTTATCACGAACGAGGGGATTGATGACATCACCGTAAGCCCTAACGAGAAACGTATCGGAACGGACGGAAATAAAAGGAGCGATAGCGGTAAGGATATCTGCTGATGTCAAATCATAGGATGAAAATTTATCGATTTCAACAACCTCTCCATCCGCTTGCCATAAATTTATATTATAAATATCAGCGATCGCAGCCTCAATTACACTCATCGATTCAGGATCTTCTCCACTCAAGGGTCCAATAAATTCACCCAGTGATCGAAAAGGTATACCATCGGCAGCATTTATTCGTAGACGGTCTACTATCCCCTGTGCCATAATGTCGATTTCATCTTTACTAAGGGTTCTCAATCCTCGACGGTACAA
The DNA here is from genome assembly GCA_963692525.1 of Opitutales bacterium. Classification (GTDB taxonomy): domain Bacteria; phylum Verrucomicrobiota; class Verrucomicrobiia; order Opitutales; family PNEW01; genus PNEW01. Next base: position 1,645,299 of record OY829953.1, on the reverse strand, counting down.
TTTTGTCGGAAATACAGTTGGGCCCGGCTCATAAGGATCCTGCTTGACGTCCGGCGCTTCAAAAGTCTCTTGAGCACTTTGCGAGAAGCGTGCAAACGAAGTCGTCAAATCAACGGTGGAGACCGTTTGCGGAGTACCATTTTTATTATCAACATCAAGATATCTCCAATCTTTAATTTTTAAAGAACTAAGAACTGCTTCCCACGCAGAGACAGAAGTGGAGTTTATGTTGAAAGCACCCTGTATGAAAAAGTGCCGGGCGGACTCATTTCCTGAAGTGAGAATATCCTCCATTCCCAATGAGACTGTGGGAAGAGAGTGATGAAAAACGAGCCAGGGATTAGGCAATGGAAGCCTAGGGTCAAAGACCGCAGGATCGCCATTGCGGGGAAGAGCAGAGAGAAAATAGCGGTCAAAAATACTTCGCCACGATTCGGAACTCCAACGATTCCCAATGGAGAAAGGTCTTTCTCCAACAATGAATAGGTGCTGCAATGATCCCAGGGAATAAGCATCTAATCGTGGTAACTCAAAAATGGGGATATCCTCATAAGGATGTCGAAAATTATTACCAGATCGACGGTCAAAAATATGTGAGGGAGCTGAAGTTTTAACATTAGCGCCACCGAATAGCTCTGGTTCGGCAGGTAGAACACCATGCACACTGGTAAAGGCTGATGCATTTAATTGGGGATCACGGGGATCATGATCGACGAGCCATTGTCCCCTGCGATGTTCAGGGTGCACATGGCTGTCGATAGGTTCTTTCAAGCGGAAATGGAAACCAAAATTCATTGTCTTCTGCCAGTGTTTGTAGGGGGCAACGTCAATTTCGGAAAATTGGACATCGCGATAATCTGCGAGCAATGCCTTCTCCTTACCAGGCACAGCAAAATATAATTTCAGATTGAGAGAAGTCAGTTCAGCGCTTGTAATTTCAAATCGCGTATCATTACTGGTTTTGCTCCGAATTGGCTCGAGTGCCATTTTACCCGTTTCCAAACCGTTTACCCCCCCAATCGTAATTGCATTTAGATTCCATCTCCGCGAATCAAAGTTAGCGATTGGAGCCCCCGCCCAGTTAAAAATACGCCCCGGCAACCAATGTTCTTCCGCAGGGAAAGGGAGGCGGACAATAAATGGTGAATCAGGTTGCGAGGTATCACCCAAAAAGCTCTGCAGATCAATGCTGGCCGTACCACCATTTGAATCGCCAACTAAAAGCGTTGGTAAACCTGTTACCGCCATTTCAAGTTCACCAGCGTTACTTGGCCCAAGGAGGATTTCACTTGTGTAGGGATTCCACAGTTCAAACAGACTGCGTAACCTCACCCTTATTTCAGGAGATTTCTCATTACTTCGAATATTTATTTGAAATAAAGATTCAGTGAGAATCGGAGCAATGGTATGCTGAATCTGACCGGGTTGAGTAAAAGTGGAATCAAAAGGGGTTATATTATAATGCCGAGTCGGGAGCGACGTTTCTGCTTTATCATTCATCTCAGCCATGTAGGACGGATAATCCAGATACGCTTCGAAACCTGGGCCTAAAAGTGATGGATAGAGAGAAAGGTCTTTTTTCAAACCGGCATCCTTACCACTCAAAGTATTGGCAATAACGCCATATGCCACAGTTGTCAGATCATGAAAATGCTGATGCACGATAGCATTGACCGCTGACTTTTCATTACCAAATAATCCGCTTATTAATGGTAATTGTGATCGCGAATGTATTTTATGCAGATTCGAATTAACCGAGTCATAGTCCAAACTCAAAGGACTCAAATCGGGATAAAACACTTCGCCCCCTATTTTCTGAGGACTCAATTGCCTCATGAGATCGCGCTCTATGTCATTGCGATAGTTAATTTCTACCTGAGTGTGATCGATCTTTGCGATGCTTGCTTTTATTCCTTCATCAGACACCCAGTAAGCATAATGCCCCTGCCTGATGAGGCTGGATTTGTCCTGTCTCTCAAATGGTGTAATGAAGATTGGCTCACGTGGCAGCGCAATGATCTCTGATGCAGAACCATCTCCCAATAGAATAACATCATCCTCCATCGCCAAGCGAGGATTGGGATTCATCCCTGATACGAGCCAGGTTACATCACCATAACCTGATGAAGTGGGATCTACATTCCAAATCCCTGTCCAAAAGGGATTGGCAATATTTTCGTCCAGTATGTCGGCGCGCGCAGTGATCCGCTGGTCGGGACCGGCATGGCGTTGCATTTCACCTAAAGCCAGACGAAAAGCATAGAGCGCGTTATCTTTTGCCAGTTTTTGATAATTCCTCGTCTCTACTACGCTTGTATCTACCCGAACGAAGGCGGCCAAACTCAACAGAAGGAAAGTCAAGAAAGCGGTTAAGGATAATATAATTATAAGCGTAAAGCCGTTTTCTTTATTCCGGATTCTAGCTCTGTATCCTGACATGCCTTGAGTTTAAACGACGCTACACAACGCTGTTCTCACTTATATAACGGCTTAAATAACCCCTCACTTAACGATGGGTGAAAAATTTCCCTCTACCGATTAACCTGAAAATCGGTAAACTGTTTTAATTAGCTGAGTCCAGCTATAAAAACTGATGCTGCTATCGCTAGAGCTCTATTGCGAAAAGGAAGGCGAATCCAGTCTTAAGTCCCGGTACCGGTAGTAATGTCGGGTTGCTCAGACTGACCTGCGGGTAGATTTCCATCGTCGTCATCGCCACCACTGCTATCATCATCGTCGCCGCTGGTATCATCATCATCGTCGCCACTATCGTCGTCGTCACCGCTGCTAGCGGCTGCGGCTGCGGCCTCGATTTCAGCTACTATAGTTTCGACATGTGCTTCAAATGCTTCTTGACCCTCGGCTGCTGCTGCTCGCATACCTTCGACTGTCTCAGCATCAGCCTCATTAAGCGCGGTTTCCCCACTTTCTGATGTAGTTAACTCAATACCGTCATTTACAGCAGAAACGGTGCCGTTAACGTGCGTAAATTGCCCGTTACCATCGACGAATGTAGCTGAAAAGCTCAAAATATTACCAGAAGGTCCTAAGACCACCGTCAAAGATACAATTGTTCCTCTGATACCCGCTATGCCAGCAGGTGTTTCAATTTCAAATAGGGATCCTTTGCCTCTTCTGAGCTTTTTAATGTTACCCACCATATCGCCATAATCCAGGGCGAGGCGAGTTTGAGACATACTGGGTTCCCTTTTAGCATCGGCAATATCAGCAGGATCTGAATCAAAAGGTTCCTGTAAAAATTGCTTAACAGAAATTTTAGTTTTTTCCGATAGATTAACGGTTGAACCGTTCGAGAAAACCAAGATCGCGGATGATTTTTCCATCGTTTCCACTACCGCACCCTCGCCCAACCTAATACCTTCACTCGCTACCTGTGCCGGCGCGTCTGAGGTAGTATTATATATAACCTCACCCTTAACATTGGCCAGGATGATAATACCCGCCTCCTGCCCGAATGTTTGAATTGATAAAAGAAAAGAAGATAAAGAGACAAAAAACAGGATTGATAATGACCGATTCATACAGCGTTCAGGCAGAGGTTAATTAAGTTACTTTAATTTCAATTTGTTTCTTAATTTTATAGCATCACTATGGTTGTGGTCAAGCTTAATCGCCCGTTCTAAGGCCTCTACAGCTTCCTTTCGCGCCGATTTTTTATACCCGAGAACGGCGCCGTAATAATACCAGGCATCAGCATTATTAGCCCCAATGGTGACTGCTTTTTTAAAAGACGCCCGTACCTCATCTAAGGGTCTGCCCTGTAAGTTCAAAGCCAATCCTTTATAAGCATGAAATGACCAAACTTGATCGGTAATAGCCAAAGCTTTCTCTATTTTCTTTTGAGCGTCTTGGCCGATGTTCTTTTTATTCTCAGGATTCAAGTAATAAGTCTGCAATGTCGCCATTCCGAGGTCACCCCAAGCATAGGCATTGCCTGGATCCCATTTTGTGCTTTCCTCGAATACGCGAATTGTTTCGCTGATGTATGCTTCATCCCTGCGCATGCTTTCTAAATTATCGAAATAGTCATCCAGTCGTTCACGTGCTTCAAAATAACGCTCTGCGCTTTTAAATGACTTCATTCCCTCCCACCCCAGACACAGGCCAAGTGTGAGCATGAAAACAAACCACAAACCTGAAACCCAACGTTTCCCCGGTAGACCCCAATCGAAAGTTGAAGAACACTTGACAATCAGTCCAAATATAGAGGCGAGAATCAAGAGAAGGGCGAGAATCTTTAGATGGAAGTCAACAAATAGATGAATAGAAAAGGCCACAACACCCGGCAGTAATCCACCGAGGAATAATTTAGTTGTGGGTGTCACTCCTACTTTTGACTCCCTCGAGCGAGCGAAGAAGGGAAGATTTCTCCAGACAGACCAACCGCGCCAGAGGAGGTATAGTGCAGGGAAAAAGAGCAGCATAAAACCTAACAAGCCATAATCACTTAAAGTATTCAGATAATCATTATGTGTATGTCGGGCACGAAGCTGGAGAGACTCCGGGCGGTAAAATTCGAAATGATGATCAAAGCTGGCAGCACCGCTACCGGTGAGCGGCTGCTCTTTAAATATATCCCATGAGGCGCGCCAAAGAATTTTTCGTGAGGATTCACCCCGTTGGTCAACGAGGTAATCCACACGCTGCCGATATGTATCAACGAAGATATAAACAACGAGAAAGACCACAACCCCGCTGATGATGATAGCAAAGAAAAACTTCAATCGATCGATGACTCTTCTCGTGACAAAATACGGCAATATCATGAGCGCACAAATAAACCCAATCGACCCTCCCCGACTGCCAGTTATGATAATCCCGCCGGAAAACATCAGGGCCAAATAGAAGCATACAATGCGTAAGTTGATGGATTTTTTTGGCGCAAACCCAATTACGATCAAGGGGGGAATAATTAAAATCAGCAAAGCAGCCAAACTATTGGGAATACCAAACGTACCTGATGCACGCCCGTCATAAGTGTCCACTTGCTTGCGACCCATCGGCAACCAGTCCGATTCGGTGAAATACTGGTAATAAGCAACTAAAACACAGATAAAAGCCAGCACTACCAGAGATATTAGAAAAAACCATAAACATTCTTTTCGCCTTAGATTATGCAGGATAACCCAGAAAACGACCATACCCTGACACCCCATAAGTAACTCTCGCTTGGCTAACCATGGAACAGGAGTGAGGAAGTGATAACTGACATAGATATAAAGGAGGAAAGGGATAAAAACCAGGCCCAGGGGGTTGATCCTTAAATTTTCATTTTGTCCCGATAATCCCCAAAAGCCATGCAGGACAAGCAACCCCCCTGTCATCCAAGAACTTACCATTTGCGCATAGGGATGATATCCCCCCAAATGCCAGATATTGTAGCCCAGGATGAATACCGCGAAGATTGTTATCGACCAATCCAGGATACCGCTGGCTTGGAAAAAGCCTGAATGTTCGATTTTATACAAACGAGAGCTTGCAGGATTTCTTGGCATCTAAAGTGCTACTATGGTTATACGTAAAATTATCCCTATTTATGTTTGACTGATTTCACAAATATCTTGCAAGTATCAAAACCCTTTTCAGAAGAAAGGGTGGATGACGAAAATTCATTTTTTTACGATAATTCCAACAATCAAATCTTCAATAATAACCAGAGAATAAAATCTAAAAGGAGAATATAAATGCCTAAGACTTTTAATGATGTAGAAAAAATTGCGAAAGATGGAGGGGTGAAAATCGTAGACATGAGATTCATTGACCTGCCAGGAGTGTGGCAGCACTTCTCTCTCCCGGTAGAAGATCTCTCGGAGGACCTTTTTGGTGAAGGTATGGGGTTCGACGGATCCAGTATCCGTGGTTTTCAGGAGATTCAAGAAAGCGACATGATTTTGGTCGCTGATCCTGATACGGCTGTTGTCGATCCTATCTTGCAGATACCGACCATGAGTTTAATTTGCAACATTTTCGATCCCGTCACAAGGCAACCTTATAGCCGAGACCCTCGATACATTGCGCAAAAGGCGGAAAAATTCATCCAAAGCGAGGGGATCGCCGATGTCAGCTACTGGGGGCCCGAACTCGAATTTTACATATTTGACGATGTCCGATTCGACCAAAATGCCCATTCTGGTTACTATTTTCTCGACTCAAAAGAGGGCGCTTGGAACTCAGGCCGCGAGGAATATCCCAATCTTGGCTACAAACCTCGCCACAAAGAAGGTTATTTCCCTGTTCCACCAACGGATTCTCTACAAGACCTCCGTTCGGAAATCATTCTGAGGTTGAAGGATGTAGGTGTTAAGACGGAAATACACCATCACGAAGTGGGTACCGCGGGGCAAGCCGAGATTGATATGCGCTTTGATTCTTTAACGACGATGGCTGATAAAGTCATGCATTATAAATACATAGTACGCAACGTTTGCAAAAAATATGATAAATCTGCCACCTTTATGCCCAAACCGATCTTTCAAGATAACGGCTCCGGCATGCATGTGCACCAAAGTTTGTGGAAAGGAGATACCAATCTTTTCTATGATGAAAAAGGTTACGCACAGCTTAGCGATATGGCGAAATATTATATCGGCGGTCTTTTAAAACATGCCCCTTCCCTTCTCGCATTCACCAATCCAACCACGAATAGCTACAAGCGACTGGTTCCGGGATACGAAGCGCCGGTAAACCTCGTTTACTCCCAGCGCAACCGTTCCGCTGCCGTTCGCATTCCGCTTTATTCTAAGAGTATTGCTGCAAAACGAGTAGAATTCAGATGTCCAGATCCATCCTGCAACATCTATCTCTGTTTATCTGCAATGCTTATGGCCGGTTTGGATGGGATTCAGAATAAAATCGATCCCGGAGACCCCCACGATAGGAATTTATATGATTTGGAACCCGAGGAAGCTGAAAAAATTAATAGCACACCTGGTTCCCTGGGAGAAGTCCTCGATAACCTGGAAGCTGATCACGATTGGCTGCTCAGGGGTGACGTATTCACTTCTGATGTTGTTGATACCTGGATCGATTATAAACGGACGCGTGAACTGGCAGAGTTAAATTTAAGACCTCACCCTTACGAGTTTTATATGTACTACGATTTATAAGGCAGAGAGGATTAGAACAATTAACGAAAACCGGAGCGGAGTGAAAATCTCTGCTCCGGTTTTTTTGTAAACTACGCAGCAGATTTTAATAAGCCGTTTTCTATGTATAACTGTAGGATACCCTGATTGTATCCGTTACAAGCGGGCCATTTCTTTCCATCTGTAATTTCAGTTCTTTTCAAAAAATCACTTAAGGTGTAAGGCAGGTCACCACTATACCAATGAAACCAGTAGTAAAATAAGGGCTGAATGTTGTGAACGGCGAGCATGGGTAAAATTGCATCACAAATAAATGTGTCCAGTCGAGTTGAGGATAGGCAATCAGCTAGAACTTGCTGCTGAAAATTCAGCCGCATAGATTTCAGGTCACATTTTTTTCGAAATCGCGATGTACTATCATCAACACGATTGGGGAGGGTCCAATGGTCAAATCTACTTTCCAATAAGTCCGGCCACTGAGGCATTCTATCAATAAGTTTCAGATACTGCCTGATGCGAACCAGCGGGTGATTATTTGGCCGTAATCCGGTGAGTTTCCAACGTCGTTTATCCAAATTATAATAGAACTCGGCACGTCTTTTACCCTTACACATTTCCACCAAAGGGAATCGAATCGCAAGATCATACATCGCCGCGCGGTTGCGCCGGTAGCCCAACACTTCCAGGCACAATTGGTGACATGTCTCTTGCCAACTGGATTTCTGTAATCGTTTCTCGATGAGTTCCAGTTTTCGTTCCCATCTTACGATCGACTTATCGAAAAGAATGCGCCGCTGTTCACTTGCGGGTTTAGTTCGTAAAATGTTTAGAATATCATCATAGTAACGGTCGCTTTTTGCCAATAATGCTTCCTCTAAAGCATACTCCTCTATATCCTGGGGAAGAACGGGCAAGAGGACTAATGTCGGAATGATATCCCCATTGAGATTCCTGAGAGGCAGATCTTCATCAGAGGGTTCAAATAACACTACATGGAGGACGACATTATTATAATTATTGTTTTTGTCATGTTGATGATGAAGCCAATCACTTGCATAAAAGTGAATTTCCACATCTCCCCGCATCGATTGTCCATCGATCTCTAATACAGCCCCCTTAAAGTCAGAACCTTCCTGTTTATTCCATATTCCAGGAGATTTCACATTAAGTAAGGACCCCTCTACTGTGTTAAGATGATAATGAAAAAAATCACCACGTAACCATATTTTTTGTAAAAGCTCTTCAGATATAGATACAGGACCATAGAGTCCCTGTATCTCGGCTATATGATTAGAAATCACTGATCTTGCCGATTTCTCCAACGACTATCCGAACTTTTATTCATCCTTTTTAGTTTCTCCGTTTGCCCACGCTCACAGGCGTGCACCCAATCCACTAAAGCCTCTGGACTCAGCGTTTGAGCCCCCAGAGCGCGCACTGTTTCACGGATCATATTATCCCTGGTCGCGACAAATATACCTTGTGGTTTATTTGCTTTGGCTACCAGCTGCTCAATTATTTTATCCGCAGTTTCGCCACTGGGCGTATAAAGAAAAGAAAAGGTACTTTCATTCGAAGGGCGGACCACCTCAATTTCTCGACCACGCCCATCAAATATAAGGGTTGTTCGGATTCCGTCATAATCATGAATAATGCGAACCGCGTCACCTAACCGATCTCTTGCAATATCGATATTACCAGGCAAAAAATCCTTTAGCGCAGGCCATGAATGCAGGATATTATAGCCGTCAATGAGAAGATGTTGGCAATCTGGCACAATAAAAACATTCGAGTAATGGGTATCAATCGGTGCAAGGAGTTTTTATCGAAAGTCGTAATAAGATAACAATCTTTCACAGAATGAATCAATTACTCGGTTCTTAGCGAGAGAGCACGAATAAATCCACCTATAATCAACCGGCATTTATATAACCCACTCCCAAAAGGTGAATAAAGTAAGAATCTGTATAAATTATTTGGCCCCATTGATTTATGATTTGTAAAAAGTGCATGAAATTGATTACTTGACGCGTATAGAATAGTGGCATTTATTATTTAAATTGTGTAATAAATAGGGTATTTATTACACAAAACTATTGTATCTAATAAGATTTTTCTAAGCGTATTGAAAGAAAGAGACTTTTATGGGAGCACCAAAGCGTAAACATTCTAAGCAAAGAAGCCGCAAACGACGCGGCGCGAACCGATTTAAATCGCCGATACTTGCAAAAGATTCGGCTGATGGCACCGTTTACAGACCACATCGTGTGAATCCCGCCAACGGCATGTATCGTGGCCGTCAAGTACTCGATGTAACGGTCTGATTTTGCTTACAAATTGGAATAATTACACTCGAGGCTGCCTGTAGCCTTCATGAAAATGGGAACCGAAAAAGCCTTCGGCACTATCGCAGTCGACGCCATGGGTGGAGATCTTGGACCCGCAGAGGTAGTACGCGCAGTGCGGTTGTCCTTGGAGAAACTTCAGGATATAGAGGGTATTGTTCTCGTTGGAAATGAAAGACGATTGGAGCGTCTAATTAAAGTCGGGGGTATAAATAATGATCCGCGTATAAGTATTTATCCGGCATCTGAAATTATAGGTATGGATGAAAAACCTATTCAGAGCCTAAAGCAGAAAAAAGACTCCTCCCTCGTCCGCGCAGTCGAACTGGTCAAAGAGGGAAAATGCCAGGCGGTGGTAAGTTGTGGCAATACAGGAAGTTTGACTGCATGCGGAATACTGAAATTGCGCCCGATGTCGGGAGTAGAGCGTCCGGCCCTCGCTACGGTTATTCCAAGTAAAGATCATAGCTTTATTTTGATCGATGCCGGAGCTAACCCGACAGCTAAAGCAGATCACCTTGTCCACAACGCGATACTGGGAAATCACTACAGTAAAGTTGTCCTCGATCTGAAAAGACCGCGTATTGGATTGCTCAGTATTGGAACAGAAGAAAGCAAGGGGAATGAACTTACTTACGAAACCAATCAGCTTCTAAGAAAACTGGATGGGCCCAATTTAAATTACTGCGGCATGATCGAAGGGTTACAAGTATTTGAAAACAGCGTTGATGTTATTGTATGTGATGGGTTTACAGGCAACATACTGCTGAAAACATGCGAAGGGCTTTTTGATATGATTCAAAACTTTCTTAAAGAAGAGATAAATAAAGATCCTATTCGATTAGCCGGAGCTATTCTTGCCCAAGGGGCATTCAAAAAAGTAAAAAAACGTTTAGATCCCGAAAGACACGCGGGTGCGCCTTTACTCGGTCTTCGCGGTCATGTCCTCAAAGCTCACGGAGCAAGCAACAGCAGATATATAATGAGCGCAATTCGTATCGCTTCGCAAATAGTTCATCACGACTTAATTTCTCACGCCCTTGCCGACATCGAATGGGCAAATCAGATCATACGACCGAATGAAGCAAAGGCTCTCGTTACGAGTTGAGGAACACCTGGAATAGTATACTTGTCATACTAGTAAAGCACCTTGACATAAGATCGCATTAAAGCCTTTCTGAAGTTTTCTTTTTTTTGTAACTTAATCTTCTATGAACGCGCCGAATACATCATTAATCATCCGGGGAATCGGCTCTTATACACCCTCTCGGGTTCTCACAAATGATGAAATTTCTCAGTTTGTTGACACCTCAGATGAATGGATTCGCTCGCGCTCTGGAATAAGCGAACGACGCATAGCAGCTAAGGATGAATCGTGTTCGGATATGGCGGTAAAAGCCGCGCGCGAAGCCCTTAAGATGGCCAATCTTTCTCCGGAAGATATCGATTTTATAATTGTCGCAACGATGACGCCTGATACCATTATTCCCTCCACGGCTTGTCTCGTTCAAAACAAACTGGGACTTCGGCAGATCCCAAGCTTCGATGTTGGCGCTGCATGCACTGGATTTATTTATATTCTTGGCATTGGAGGCGATATGCTCCAGGCAAACTCTTATCGTAACGCACTGCTTATTGGAGCAGAAAAATTATCCAGTATCCTGGACTGGCAAGACCGCTCAACCTGCGTTCTATTTGGAGATGGCGCCGGAGCCGCAGTACTCAGCCGTTCAGATGATACCCCGGGAAGAGGTATTCTGGGAACATTCATGGAAGCCGATGGTTCGGATGCCGCGATTTTGAACATGCCAGGCGGTGGCAGTAATTGCCCTGCAACGATAGAATCAGTGAATGATCGCATGCATTATTTAAAAATGGCAGGACGCGAAGTGTTTAAAGCAGCAGTCAGTGTAATGGATAAAAGCGCTCGTGAAATTCTGGATAAATTTGATCTCTCAGCAGACGATATTTCCTGTGTTATTCCTCATCAAGCAAACTTACGCATCATCGATCTTCTATCAACCCGCCTCGGTATAAGTAAGGATAAATTTTTTGTAAATCTCGATCGTTATGGAAACACTTCAGCTGCTTCCGTACCTCTTGCCCTAGATGAAGCGTTTAGAAGTGGTCGCATTAAAAGTGGTGACTATGTATTACTCATGGCTTTCGGCGCAGGATTGACCTGGGCAACATCACTGATCAAATGGCAATGAGAACGATACGTCTTTTAATATCTTCACCTACCCTCATCATACTGGTCTTTGGACTTTCTTTTCAAGAGACCTTTGGCTTTTTATCCGGCAAAGATGAAGTGAAATCCCGTGACTTACCTTTAGAAATCCAGAATGAGCGCGCCCTGGAATTAATTGAAAAGGCATATGCATTACGGGAGAAAAAGAAATACGGGGATGCGATAGAAACCTATAAGCAAATCTTAAAGAAGTATCCAACTTGTTCATACGCGCCGGAAGCTTACTATCAAACCGGTGACATTCATGTGTTGCGAAAGGATTATAAAAAGGCATTCGAATCGTATAATTTTGCGGTAGTCCGCCATCCAGATTTCCCGAAATTTAATGAAGTCCTCGAGAAGCAGTTTAACATCGCCGAGCGAACGATGAATTCGAAAAGTGGACAATATTTTTTCCTCTTTAAGTTTCATAATTATGATGCAGCCATTCAATACTTTGAAACTATTGTCGGAAACGCGCCATATAGTGATTACGCCCCTAAATCACTCATGCAAGTAGCTATCATGCACAGAACTCAGGGAGATCAACCTGAAGCCATTGACGCACTCGATCGACTTATAAATTTTTATTCTAACAATGAAATAGCTCCTGACGCCTATCTTGCGTTGGCTGACACTTTCAGTTCAATGGTCGCGGGCCCAGATTACGATCAAGGTGCCACACGTGAAGCGATCAGCTATTATCGTGACTTTTTAATTTTATTTCCCAACAGCGATTTAATAACCGAAGGTGAAGAAAAATTGGCTGACATGCAGGATGTTCATGCGCAGAGCAAATTCATTATCGGTGAATATTATTTTAAACGTCGTTCACATTACCGGGCTGCGGAAGTTTTCTTTAATGACGCTATTACGGTTTCACCCAATTCACCAACTGCTCAGCTAGCGCGAAATTACCTTAATAAAATAGATGCTCTGAAGCCTGAGATCGATATAGAAGACGAAATTTTAGTAGCTCAAGAGGACGGAGAACCAGCCCGCTTGAAGTTATTAAATTCAGATAATGTTAACAATGAAACGCCGCTCGAGAATGAAGATAAAAAGCTGCTTCGTTTAGGTATTTTTAATAGATTCGGAAATAGTGAAGACAAACCAGCCGCTGTTGAAGAGGACAATCCTTTACCCCTGGCAGAAGAAAATCTGGATAACTCCAGGTCCCTACAGGCTATTGAAGACCCGGGTGAGGACCTTACGACGAATGAAGAGGGAAAACCTGCACTTTTCCGGCTGTTCAATAACAATGATAAAACAGAAGATACAGAACAAAAATTAGCTTCGAAAGGGGGGGGGAAACCACTACGTTTTAAGCTGTTTAACAGGTCACAGGAACTGGAGGAAAATTTAATTTCACCCAAGAACGAAATTCATCTCGATCCCCATAATAACGAAGAAAACAATTAATGATAATGTTCCTCTCAATCCCCCTATGAAAGTGGCAACGCTCATTAATGCAGCAAAGAAGCTAAGCTCCGCTTTTATATTTCTAGCTTTCGTTTTTGTCCTTGGGATAAATAACGGTTGTGCAAGCTATCATTTAGGTCAAGCAGCAGATACGCCTTTTAAAACGCTCTACATCGAACCGGTTAGTAATCGGTCATTCGCACCTCAGGCACAAGCCTTACTCAACGAAAATCTTATTGAAGCATTCTTACGCGATGGACAGGTGCGTGTTGTTGATGAAAACCAGGCAGAGGCCACCTTACGTGTGGTCCTTACCAGGTACGACCGTGAGATTGCTGCCAGGCAAGAAGAGGATACTTTTCTTGGGCGGACTTTCGGTGTAACGCTGGAAGCGCAAGTTTCACTTCTCGATAATCTTACGGGTAACTTATATTTCGCTGGGAGAACACTCTCCGCCAACGACAATATCTTAATCGACGATGGTTTACCTCAATCTGAGTACCAGACAATGCCCGTGCTTACTCGCAGTCTTGCACAGAAAATAAAAAATACCGTTGTCAGTGTTTGGTAGGTACACTTTTTATCGTCTGTTGACTTGAAAGCAAGTTAGGCACTTCACATCATCTGGTGATAAAAGATTGAATTGAAAAAATGATCGATTTGAAATGAGCGAGAAAGAAATTATTCTCTCACCCTCTATACTAGCCGGTGACCATGCAAATCTCGAGAAAAGTATCCGTACCATAGCCGATACCGGGTTGCGCTGGGTCCATCTCGATATCATGGATGGCAATTTTGTTCCTAATCTGACTTTCGGCCCCCAGACTATCGTTGACCTGCGTAAAAACAGCCAATTGTTTTTCGATACCCACCTTATGCTTTCTCAACCGCAGGACTATGTAGAATCCTTCGCCCAGGCTGGGTCCGATCTTATCAGTATCCATGTCGAACCCGACTACCCGGTGAAAGAAACACTTCAACAGATTCGTGATTTAGGATGCAAAAATGGTCTCGTTATCAATCCTGATACTAGTGCCGAATCCCTGGTCCCCTTTATTGAAGACGTAGATCTTGTGTTGGTGATGACCGTTCAACCCGGGTTTGGAGGTCAGACTTTTCGCGAAGATATGCTTGATAAATTAGGGGTTATAGATTCCTGGCGCCATGAAAGACATCTTGATTTTCGCCTTGAAGTAGATGGTGGGATTAACCTGGATACTGGGCTGAAATGCCGTCAGAAAGGCTGTGACACTTTTGTCGCCGGTTCCGCATTTTTCAATGCGGACGACAAAAAAAGCTTTGCCCATAAATTTAAAAATGATTTTAATTAACATTCATTTTTTAATTTAGAGACCTCCACTTTGAAAATAAAGTTAACCAGCATCCTTTTAATAGCCGCAATAGGGGCTTTTCATAATGGTCATCTATTGATGATGCAAATTTACGGTTGGGGTTCCATGTTCAACAATCATTACTCATCTACAAAATCAATTGAGATGGCCGTTGACATGACCTTCGGAGGGGACAATGCCTGCGATATTTGTGAAAATGTGATCGGTGCTCTTAATCAAAAAGATGAAAGTAAAGCAGATGATTACATGGTCCATGAATTTAAACCTGTTATTCTGGGATTAGCTGCCAGGTTCAACTTTGTATTCCAAAGCGTTTATCGCAGCTATATTGAATTCCCAAACCCTTCTATAGCTGAACGAGTTGAGTTACCCTTCATCCCGCCACCTAGAGTATTTTAAGCGTTAGAGCTCCGTTTTTATCTGACGTAAAAAGCCTACCGGCTGCGATCAAGGATTTTATCCATCGATCGTGCTTCTACATAAATGTCGGCCTCATCAATTGATGACAGCATTCCTTGTCTGTCCGCTATTCCTAATTAAACCGGAGCTGTATTGATGATCACCAATAACTCGTCGTTACGATCATAGTAACTGCTAAAACTATAATTAAATTTTTAATTCACTTAACATGAAATTTTACACTCTATTATTTATTTCAATAATAGCTATTTTATGCACCAAAACCTATGCTGACCATGCTGCGATTAGCTTGGATAACGGTGCACCGGGGCCAATTAATACAATGTCTGCGGTTACATCTCCGAAAGGTGGAAGCACGCTTTCTGTTTTCTCACAGTATATTTCAAACAATGAAATATCTATACATGATCTCGAACGATTTGCCACTGACAATGAAGATGTTCACAGCACTTCACATTTGCTGAGTATCTCCTTCAATGGTGCTTACGCCATCAATGATAAGCTGGTTATCGGATTTTCTGTACCCTACATTGAACGGGGAAATTTAATCGAAACTGCGCACCACGACGAGGGAAACGATCATCATGAGGATGAAAACGAAGAGGAATTAGTAGTATCACAAGGTGACATCAGTGGCATTGGTGATGCGTCTTTTTTTGCTCAATATCGTATCCTCGGAAATGCCGACGATAATATGCATACAGCATTTATTTTCGGTCTAAAAACACCGACTGGTAAAACCAATCACCGAAGTAATGAAAATGAGCTATTTGAAACCGAACACCAACCGGGGACAGGTTCATGGGATCCACTCTTTGGTTTAGCTTACTCTAAAAGCTGGGGGCAACTGGCAATGCATACCAACATGTTGTATAGCATTTCAAGTGACGGATCACAGGATACAAAAATTGGCGATTTCTTTAATTACAATCTGGCACTAACCTATAGGATTGCGAGGAAAACTCCCCCCTCTCATCACCAACATGACGATGAAACATCAGATCATCTTCACCACGACAATATTGAGTCACTTCCCAATAAATACTGGGATATAATATTAGAGCTTAATGGAGATTGGCGGGACAAAGTCACGGTCGGCAATGATGTCGAGGATCACACGGGTGGTAACATTGTCTACCTTAATCCTGGTTTCCGTTTTGGTTTAGGTCATAGTTGGTCGGCTAATTTATCATTCGGTATTCCGGTCATCGAAAACCTGAATGGTATTCAAAGTGAACCCAATTTTCGTTTTCTAGCTGGCGTTAATATCGCATTTTAGACCATGAGTTGATGCTGTGATTTTATCATACCTTAGTTATACTATCTACGATCAGCCGCAGCGTGGGATTTGGAACTAACATTTTTTAATGTTTTCTTTTTTAAGATATATTTACTCACACGTGCGAACTCCAACACGGCGAGTGGAGCAAAAAAGTAGACGGTCTGAACCGCTCCGGTTTTTTCCTGTACCGCTTGATGATAGAATATAAGTAATGCCGCTAAATAAGCCATTCTGTGAATGCGTTTCCAACGCGTATAACCAAATTTTCTAACAGCCCAATCGGTGCTGGTTGAGGTTAGAATAAACAAAATAAAGAAGGCAAAAGCTCCGGATAAAATAAATGGTTTTTGAAAATTCTCTACAATTTGTGAAAGTATCCCCTCGTAAATTAAATAAAACGATAAATGAAATACCACATACACGAATGCACTTACTCCGAATACACGTCGGTGTCGATTTATCGAAGCAATAATTTGAGAATTTGGTATGAGCGCCCGCATTGGGCTCAATGAAAGAACAAAGATAAAAAGCAAAGTAGCTGTCTTACCGACATACTCGAGAAGGTATTTAGCCGGATCAGCGAGAAAAGTGGGATTCTGTGATAGGATGGGGTAAAGTGTATACAGCCCCGGTAACGCTAACACGGTATAGATAAATAATTTGGAGCGAAATATATGAACCAGTTTCTCCTTCATATTTAAGCGTAACGCGAGTAATGGCGTTAATTTCGAATGGGGAAATTCTAGTAAAATTTCCGCAGATCGAGTCCACGATAAAGATGTCCGACTTCCTTTTCGTACCCATTAAACATGAGCGTCTCTTTTCGTGAGTTAAAAAATCCACCCCCAATTATTCGTTCCGTAGCTTGAGACCATCGTGGATGACTCACATTAGGATTCACGTTCGCAAAAAATCCGTATTCCCGAGGTTGTAACGCCTGCCAGGTATTTATCGGTGCCTTACTCGTAAAATCTATGTGTACAATCGATTTTATACTTTTAAATCCATATTTCCAAGGAACGACTAGGCGGATCGGAGCTCCATTCTGATTAGGCATGGGTTTCCCATACAGACCTGTCCCCATAAATGTTAGTTCATTGGCCGCTTCACTCAGGGTAAGCCCTTCAACATAGGGCCAATCAATATTTTTGCTCCGCTGTCCGGGTGCCTCCTCAGGATTATTGAAGGAAGTGAACTTCACAAATTTTGCATCCGCTATAGGTTCCACCAGTTCAATCAGCTTGCGCAGGGGAAATCCGTCCCAAGGGACGACTATAGACCACGCTTCGACACAACGCAAACGGTATACTCGCTGCTCGATACCACCCACTTTTTTGATCAGGTCATTGACATCCATTTTTATCGGATTACGCACCAACCCACTTACTTCAACCGTCCACGGTTCAGGCTTCCAACCTTTATTGGCCAGTTTTTTTGGACCCCCTTTATCGGTCGAGAACTCATAAAAATTATTGTAGCTGGTGACCAAATCATAGGGGGTAAGATCGAGTTCTCTGAGGGTATATTTAGGGTTACGTTCGGTGGGAAAACCTGTGGTTGCCCCATCCAGATAGCTTGCTGAAAGAGCGGCCCCGGCAACCCCATAGCCTAATGATTTAAAAAAAGCCCGGCGACTTTGATAGACCGATTCAGGTGTTACCGCCGATTCTGGCAACTCCCAGTTTTTTTTAGAATTGATGAACACCTGATTTAAATAAATTAGGATTACACATTAAATATTTTAAATGAGGAATACAGTTGCCATGCTTTTATCTTACAATCTTAGAACAATCAAATATTGAGATCAAGATATGACTTCAGTATATATATCTATTTATCTCTTTAGTTTGACGCTGATATCTATTCATAGTTCCCGAAAACAATCTTTTTACCCGTTTAATGTCCGTAGATTCTGCTCAAGGGTTTACGTAACTTGAGTCCACCAATCATTTTTCTTTTAAAAAGCTCGCCCCGTTCATCAACATGAAATATAGCTGCAATTGATTCACCGTTACATTGATAATGTATCAAGTCGAAATTGAGTCTCGAGAGATGAATCAAGTGCGCATGGCACTTGAACAGGGGCGTAACATCTCAAGATTCAGCGGATTGCTTAATATATTCTGGGGGCTGATTGCCGCAAAATGTGTACTTTCCGAGTGGGCCGTCGAGAGATTTAATTGGTCTATATTATCCTTATACATTTGGATGCCGACTTTTCTTTTTGGCTGTATCTGTACCTGGGTTTATGCCGGTGTCACGCTCAAAAAAATTCATAGTCGCCCACTTACAGGCCGGTTTGTTTCAGCCATCTGGGGAGGTTGCCTGATGGCATTAGCTCTTGTCGGAATGGGGGGATGGGGTATGCAGAATTTTAACCTTCATCTCTTACCCGCAATATTCTCCGTCATCCTCGGTATTGGTTTTTTCATTCATGGTGTAATTGACAACCGTATTGTTTTCAAATTCTCGGCTTATGGCTGGTGGCTTGGTTCCATAGGACTATTCTACCAGCCAGATATCGACGCTCTCGCCTGGTTCTCATTGATGATTATCTTATTTCACGTATTACCGGCATTCTGGCTTTGGTTACGCGATCCTCTTCGCAACTCCCAGCAATTTTAATATTTTATTTCATGGTAATATAATTGACTCATGAGTGTAGAAATTGTCGTTGTTGGCAGTTATAACCAGGACTTGTCATGGATTTGTGCCGAGTTTCCAAAACCGGGAGAAACAATTCTTGGTGACTTTAGAATGGCCACCGGTGGAAAAGGATCAAACCAGGCTGTCGCTGCTTCTCGCACGGGTATTAAGACTGCGTTTGTTGGCTCGGTTGGTAACGATTCATTTGGTAAAGCGGTAAAACAATTTTATGCGAATGAAGGAATTGATTATTTCCTTGCTGAACAGGAGGAAACACCCACCGGGACCGCAGGCATCGTCGTCAATAACACCGGGCAAAATGAAATCATTGTTTCGCCAGGCGCGAATGAGAAATTGTCACCGGCAGACATACCCGAAAATCTTATCCGTGGAGCAAAGGTCGTCATCTGTCAGTTCGAATCTAAAATGGATACTACGGCTCATGTTCTAAAAATTGCACGTAATGCCAGCGTGACGACTATTCTTAATCCTGCGCCCATGCGGTTGGATTTTAATCCGGGAATTATCGACAATGTAGATGTATTAATTCCCAACGAAATCGAGTTCACCACCCTTATAAAATCTCTCTGCCCAGAATTCGATGAGGATTTTACAGAGGACACTATCCATCAATTATCCGAAGAAAAGCTTCATCAATTATGCCGTAACATTGGAATTGATACAATCATAGTTACGCTTGGCAGTCATGGCTGTTTTGTTTCAACAACTGATGATTTTAAATTGCTTTCCGCCTATAGTCATAAGAAAGTAGTCGATACGACTGGTGCCGGAGACGCATTTGTCGGTGCTTTTGCTTCAGGATATGTCCAGTTTAATAAAGATATTTTAAGATCTGCTACATACGGTAACCTCGTTGCCGGTCTGTCTGTCACAAAGTCAGGTGCGGCTCCATCGATGCCTCATAGGGATGAAATCACCTCCCTTTTCCGCTAAGATTATATATTTAGAATTAAGAATAATGTCATCTCAGTTAAATATCTCTCGCCGAAATTTTATAAAAAACTCCACTTATTTTACGGTTGGTTTTTTGGGTCTTCGGCATTTTGCCTCACCAGCGTTAAAGGCACAATCCTACTTAAACGAAGTGCCGGGCTACGGACCACTCTCAGTCGACCCTCAATTGATCCTCGATCTCCCCCCTGGCTTTCAGTATAAGGTCTTATCACGTACCGGTGATTTTATGGATGACGGATTCCGGACTCCCGGTGCCCCTGATGGAATGGCCGCATTTCCCGGACCGGGTGATAACACAATCATAGTGCGTAACCATGAACTATTAGCTGATCGAACTCATATTGGTCCGTTTGGCCTGGAAAACGAACTTCTTAAGAAAATCAGGCAGAGCAAGATTTATGACATTGGAAGTGACGGCATGCCGATGCTAGGCGGGACAACTACAATCTTATATAATCATAAAAAACAGCAAGTCACTAAACAATTTCTCAGTCTAGCTGGAACGGCGCGTAATTGCGCGGGAGGTCCCACCCCCTGGGGCACATGGATAACTTGCGAAGAAACGACAGCTCGGGCCGATGATTCCTTATCTAAAGATCATGGTTTTAATTTTGAAGTTTTAGCGACTTCAAAAATATACCTCTCCGACCCAAATCCGTTGGTCGGGATGGGTAGATTTATTCATGAGGCGGTGGCAGTTGATCCTAAAAGCGGCATCGTTTTTCAAACTGAAGATGCTGTGGATGGACTCATCTATCGGTACATTCCAAATGAATATGGGAAATTGATAAATGGGGGACGCCTACAAGCATTAGCGATAAAAAATAATAAATCACTCGACACGCGTAATTGGCCAACACTCAACAGTCCGACTGTTCCCATAGGCTCTCCGATGGCTGTAGAATGGATTAATCTAGAGGATATTCTCTCTCCCAATAACGATCTCCGTTATCAAGGATTCGACAAGGGAGCCGCGCGGTTTGCGCGTAACGAAGGTATGTGGTATGGAAAGGGAGAGATTTATTTTGTCTCAACTAACGGTGGAAATAATTCCAGTGGCCAGATATGGCGCTATACCCCCAGCCCCTATGAAGGAACAAATAAAGAAGCTAAGCACCCAGGTCAACTCGAGCTTTTCCTAGAACCCAATGACAATCAATTACTGGAGCACTGTGATAACCTCACTGTCGCTCCATGGGGAGATCTTATTGTTTGTGAAGATGGTTCTAATGATCAATACTTGCGCGGTGTCACCCCTGAAGGAAAAATTTATACCCTCGCTCATAATAATTATGCTGGTGATGCAGAACTATGCGGTGTTTGTTTTGCCCCTAACCACCCCACACTTTTTGTAAACATTCAATGGCCGGGTATTACCCTGGCCATTACCGGCCCCTGGAATACACAAATGTAAGCAACCGGTGATTTATATTTGTGATCCTAAGTCGACTAAAAATTAATGAGTGAAACAGAAACTATGCATTGGTTGATGCCGCTGCTTCCAATGTCTCAGTTCGTTGTGTCTCGCTATTGAAGCGCATGGAGAAGACATTAGAAACACCCTTCTCCTGCATCGTGATACCATAAATAGTATTAGCACTGGCAATCGTTCTTTTATTGTGGGTAATAATAAGAAATTGTGAAAACTGGGTAAACTGTTTCACCATCTTAACAAATCGCTCCACATTGGCGTCGTCCAGGGGCGCATCGAGTTCATCGAGCATGCAAAACGGACTCGGTTTGACCATATAAATAGCAAAAAGCAAGGCGACGGCCGTCAACGTTTTCTGTCCGCCACTGAGCAACGCTAAATTTTTCATGCGGGTGCCGGGAGGCCGTGCAATAATATCGATACCGGATTCCAGAACATCTTCGGTATCGATCAACTTAAGATCGGAATGCCCTCCACCAAAAAGGGTGGAAAAAGTGTGTTCAAAATTTTTCCGAACCTGGTCGAATGTTTGCTGAAATAGTTCCTGAGATGTCTGATTGATATCGTCAATTGCTGCTAATAGCTGTTCTTTAGAATTCCATAAATCATCGCTTTGTGTTTTTAAAAATTCATGGCGCTCTTTTAATTCAGCGTACTCTTCAATCGCCACTAAATTAACCGGACCCATCGCATGAAGACGATCGCGCAATTTATTGATTTCATCCTTTACGGCATCCCAGTCAGCGCCATTGAGCGCTTCAAGGTCTTCGGTTGACGGTTCTTCACGCATTTCATAAGATGTGTCTTCCTCTAACTTCCCCTCATCAAAATCTACCTTCACATTTTCGGACAAGGCATCTCCGGCTTCCCAAAGCTGGCTTTTCCAATTTACAGCTGAAAGCTCAAGATCATACTCACGGCGAACTTCTTCGATGAGATAATTTAATTCGGAGCGTTGTTCAGCCAATTGCACCTCGAGGTCATTATGATCAACTTCATTTTCATGAAGATTACTTCGATCTACGGCCACGCTTTCTTCGATACTCTTAATTTTATTTTCAGCTTCAAGCAGCGCCTTATGGTCACGATCCAACGATTCCATTAAAATTTTCAATGTCTTTTCCAATTCCGCTGATTTGATTCTCGCATCCTGAGATTCACTCAAAAAAGCGGCAATCTGTTCGTTATGAATATCGATTTCCTGCTCTCTTTTAAGTTGAAGTTGGTTAAGATCACGGACCTGATTGTCAATTTCACTTAGTCCGTGATCCAGTAATTGAAGACGCTGGCGTTTCTCTGCGAGATCGAGTCGAACTTCTGAAAGACTTTCAAATTCATTTTCCTTATTCGCTCTCTCTTCCTGAACTTTGTTCTCCGCAGCTGTAATATTTTCTCGCAGTTTATTAATTTCAGCCTCCGTATCGGCAAGTTGCTTTTTCGCAAGTTCCAATTTATTCAATGACTCTTCTCTTTCATTCTCTAGAGTCTGAACTTCATAATCCACTTGCGTGGCACGCTCTTCATTCTGGCTTATACTTTCTTCTGTTCCTTTTTTCTGCGCCTTGAGAGTTGATACTTCCTGCGCAACCTCCATCAGGAGCTGACGTTTTTCCTCAATGGTATTTTCATTCTCATCAAGGGCACGTTGAAGCGTCATTACTGCATCCTGTAGAATGTCATAATTCTCTGTGACCTTCGATTGATCGCTATTCAGTTTTTTAATTTCGGCCTCGCGAAGCAAGTAAGACTCAGATTGACCACCGCCATGTCCACCATAGATCAAACCCCGGCGATCAACTAGTTCACCTTTAGTCGTCGCCACAAGAAGGAAATTAAATTCGGGATGTTCCTCCCAGTAAGCCAGAAATTTTTCGAGGTTGCCGCAAAAATAACAATCCGTAAGCAAATTATCTAACATTGTACTTATATCGCTTTGCCTGCTATCCACCTTTTCAACTGCGGGTCGCAGCCAATCTGGGACATTATTATTTTTAGCTTTTCCCACCGGGGGAACGCTGAATTGCAAGCACGCGCGCCCAAGTTTTTTGTTCTCAAGGACGCTGGCTACGGGAACAATTCGAGAAGCATCTTTAAGTGCAATGGAGTCTATTGCCGGACCCAGAAGGGCATCTAAGGCAAGCGTGTATGCCGGATCAACTTTAATGCTCTTTGTCAGAACACGATAAGCATCATTATCGAGGAGACTACCAAGCTGGCCTTGCATAATGGCTTTTGCCCCTTCACTGAATCCTTCAAACTTTTCCTGCAATCCTTGAAGCACGCCTAATTCAGCGCTTAATTGCGCTAGACCTCGATCAGCATCTTGAATTTCACTTTGCTTTTGACGGAATTCATCAAGGACGCGCGTACGTAGTTTACCGAGTTCATCCATTTCTTTTTCCAACTGCTCTTTTCTCGTAAGGCGTTGTTGGAGTGCTGAAGATATTTCATTTAAGTTGGATTCAAGAAGTGACGTGTTGTTTTTCAGCTTATATAATTCTTCGCTCAAGTTAGAATGATTTATCTGATAAGACTTCAAATCTACTTCCAAGGTAGTAGCATTAGATCTAAATCGAGTAATACTGCTTTCTGTCATTAAGAGGAGGCGCTTCTTTTCTTCCACATCGTCTTCTGCCTCAAGGAGTATATCCTGGATACTTGAAAAAGCATCGCTTCTTTCCTGGTAAGTTTTATCTGAGTTGCCCATCAGATCGAGTTGTTCCTGCTTATGAAGGGAGTCGCCCGCCGCTCGATTAGATAAAGCTTTCTTTTGACCGCTAATCTCGACCAATTCCTTTTCGATCTCTGAGATGCGCCCTTTTAAATCTTCTGCCCTAAGCGCAGAGAATTCTGCTTTATTATCCGCCTGTTCTTTTTCAGAGCGAAGATCGAATACCGATTGCTGAGAATCCTGAAGGTTTTCATATAACTCAGTCCTCTTCTGTCGACGGGATGAAATATCCGCATCTTTACCCCCAATTATCTCTTGTATCGATCCAATCTCATTTTTGAAAACATCTGCCTCGCTTTCAAGTTTGGATATTTTCTCCTTGCTACCTGCATAGCGGAAGGCACTTGATGCGAGACTGAGATGGGTGAGCCGGTGATTAACACGCTTGTAACGCAAGGCTTTACTCGCCTGGCGACGAAGAGAATTTATCTGCCGGGCAACTTCCTCTATAACATCGGTAACGCGTGCCAGGTTAGCGTCAACGAGTGCAAGCTTGTTAAATGCTTCTTTCCGCTGCGCCTTATATTTTGAAATACCCGCGGCCTCTTCAAAAATGGTCCTTCTTTCAGCAGGATGTGAAGAGAGTATTTGGTCGACCTGCCCCTGAACCATGAATGAGTAGGAGACTTGCCCAATTCCTGTATCCAAAAAAAGCTGCTGCAAGTCTTTCAGGCGGCAATGCTTACCATTAAGAAAATAATCGCTTGGCCCATCGCGATGTACCCGTCTAGTAATTTCAACTTCATGGAAAGCAGTCCCTAATTCTTTTTCACATTCGGTAAAAACCAGGGTTATTTCGCAAAGATTAATAGGCTTACGGCTGTCTGAACCCTGGAAAATGACATCCTGCATTATTCCAGCGCGAAGTGACTTGGCGCTCTGTTCTCCCAGGACCCAACGGATAGCATCAGCGATGTTACTTTTACCGCAACCGTTGGGACCGACTATCGCCGAAATTCCCTTACCGAGGTCCAATCTGGTCCGCTCAGCAAAACTTTTAAAACCATTTAAAGTAAGTTCTTTGAGATACATCTATTAATCTCAGAGAAACTTATTGAATCTAACATTAGTAATCAGCAAGAGAAAAATGCTTATACTTAAAAATAAATTAATACCGCGGTTCATTTAATTTATCGAGTTCAGCGTGATAAGCATCGTACTTTATTAACTGCTCATACTTACGAGCAAGTCTTCAGTTTCATATTTTTTTAGTTTTCGGCGCATCCAGTCAAGTGCGGCACTTACCGCACGTGATTTTATCATGAGACGATTGCCGGAAAAGACAAGCTTGTTTGACCACACTCCAACCGGGGAATGATAGCCGAGATAGATAGTCCCTACCGGGTTTTCCCTGTTTCCACCATTGGGACCGGCAAACCCGGTGACACTTAATGCGTAATCTGCGGATAAGCGTTCCGCAGCACCCGTAGCCATGGCGACCGCACATTCTGCGCTGACAGCTCCATGCTGTTGAATAATGGCGTCAGGAAGATCGAGCAATTGTACTTTAGCATCGTTCGTATAACAGACAACTCCACCGACAAATACTTTTGAGGATCCTGGTATATCTGTAAAAGCATTGGCCAGAAGACCGCCCGTGCAGGATTCTGCTAAGGCCAATGTTTTATTTAGTGAACGAAGCTGATTGAAAACAAGCCTGGCAAGGGATTCATCACCATAACAGATAAAGTCATCCCCGAGTAATCCCTTACATTCATCTCCAATCGCTTTAATCTCTTTCCAGCTTAATGAATCGTTTATAGGACTCAAACGTAGATCCACGAGGCCCGAATGGGCGCAATAGGAGACGAGCAACTGATCCGCATAGCGGTCAAAGACTGGTTGCAGATTAGTCTCCAATAATGATTCCCCCACCCCTATCGTGCGAAGTTGCAAATAAGATTCACTTTCCGCAATGACATTTTCGGACTGGAGCCGAGGCAGCACTTGATTTTCGAACATCGGATACAATTCATGTGGCGGCCCAGGTAACATGATGATGATTTTACCGCCGTGTTGCAACCATAAGCCAGGTGCTGTCCCATGATGATTGGTAATAATCTCAGCGCCATCGGGTTTTTTCGCCTGGCGCAGATTATTCTCCGTAACCCCTCGACCCATGCTTTTAAAACGCGCGCGTATCGCCTTCTCGGTTTCATCATCATGGATAAGATTAAGCTCAAGCACTTGGGCCACGGTTTCGCGGGTAATATCATCGGTCGTCGGGCCAAGCCCACCTGTAGTGATGACAATATCCGAATTATCCATTGCATCTCGAAAATAGCGCGCGATATGATCAGGATCGTCGCGAATTACTATGTTTCGTTGGATTGAATGTCCGTAGCGGGTAAACTGTTTACCGAAATAAGTAAGATGAGTGTTTTCTCTAATTCCGAGGAGTAGCTCGTCACCGAGAGTTATTATTTCCAGACGCGTATTATCTGACATTGCTCTTAATAATAGATGATATAAAAAGTGTGATCCTTGTGAGTACTGAAATATAGTGTACTATAAGCACGTAAGTCAGAATATGCCAAGTCAGGATACCAGTAAAATTAAAGAAAAAGTGCGAAGGTTGCCCCATAGCCCGGGTGTATATATTATGAGGGACTGTTTAGGACATATTATTTACGTGGGTAAAGCCAAGGATCTTAAAAAGCGTGTTTCGACCTATTTCCAGCCCTCCCGTAAAATGGCGGCCCAGCAGCCAAAATTACACGCGATGGTCCCCATGATTCATGATTTTGAAGTCGTTGAAGTAAAGTCTGAACCTGAAGCCTTACTTCTAGAGGGGCGTTTGCTTAAGCAATGGAAACCCAAATACAATACTGACTTCACAGATGACAAGCGCTTTCTCTTAGTTCGGGTAGACATCCAGAACGCCATTTCCAGATTTCGGCTCTGTCGTTTCAAAAAAGACGATTTATCTGAATACTTTGGCCCCTTTGTCTATGCTAAATTACTGCGCAAAACCCTCGATGAAATGAGGCGGCGATTCGGGATACTTCTGGGTGACGCCCGTCCGATTCAACTACCTGATGGTAGATGGAAGCTCTACGATGATGTGCGGTCAGAGATTTATGGGCATGCCAACCAGGTTACTGAAGATGAATATCGACGAAATGTAGAAGAGGCCTGTGAATTTCTTAGCGGTAAATCAAAAGAGTGGCTGAATGATCTCAAAGATGAAATGAACTCGGCAGCTTCTAATCGCGATTACGAAAGAGCCGCGGAATTACGGGACATATGCTCCGCACTTGAAAAAACAATTATTAAGACCAGAAAGTTTGCGCATGCCCACGGCGCGATAAAAAGAACCGAATCTCATACGGTCCTCAAAGAATTACAATCAGCTCTCAAATTATCGAAATTACCACATCATATAGAATGCTTTGATATAAGTCATATTTCCGGTACATTCGTTGTCGCTTCAATGGCCCGATTCAAAAACGGTAAACCTGACACTGACCAGTATCGTCGTTACAAAATTAAAAGCTTTATCGGCAATGACGATTACCGGGCGATGGAAGAAGTGGTAACTCGACGCTATTTACGACTCCATAAAGAAAATAAAACTTTCCCTGATCTTATTGTCATAGATGGAGGTAAGGGCCAACTCGGATCTGCGCTGCGCGCATTTCTAGGTCATGGACTGGAGCCACCACCACTCATTGGATTAGCAAAAAAACGCGAAACCGTCTATTTTACTGACGATCGTGCGTCTCTAAATCTTAGTCTTAAAAGTGACGCGCTTCGACTCTTACAGCGTTTGCGTAACGAAGCGCATCGTTTTGCTAATACATTTAATGCTGAGATCCGGAGTCGAAGAATGAAAGAAACTATCCTCGATGATTTTTATGGACTGGGACCGGTTCGCCGCAAAGCATTGTTAAAAAAATTTAAAAACATAAATAAACTGAAAAGCGCAACACCTGAATTATTGCGGCAAGTAGATGGAATCGGCCCCAAACTGTCACATGAACTTTTCATGTTTTTAAAGAAAATATAGTGTGCTGGTAAGTTTTTAAGTGCACAGATGCTCATCTTAAAAAGAGTCACCTCAATTCATTTTACTAAAATTTAACAGCCCATTTTTGTACTTGATGCAAAGCATGGCATTTCAATTGATCTTGATTGTTTAAACTAAATTGAATAGCCTTTATTATAGTTGGGCAGCTGTTAATAAACGACATACATTACAAAAAAGCTATGACAATAAGCACATTAGAAAATAGGATAAAGGTCATGGATGAAGAAAACATTGAAGTCGCACACGGTCAGACGATCCTTGAACAAGGAGAGAAAGGCAGCGGTTTTTATATTCTTCAATCTGGATCACTGGAAGTTATCAAAGATGAAATCCTGCTTAGCGTACTGATGTACCCAGGGACAATCTTTGGTGAAATGAGTGATATTCTGGGAAAATCACGCACTTGCACCGTTAAGGCAAAAAAGGCGAGCAAGATCACCCATATTCATGCAGGGGACATGACTGAATTCATTCAGAATAATCCACGAATTGGGATGAAGATAATTAAAACGCTCGCCAGCCGACTTGATCGAACCACTCAAAAATTGACTGATTCTACGAGGGAATCTCCTTTGTGGACAGTGCGTAAATGATTATATTTTAATGCTTGTTCTACATAAAATTCTTCTATTTATAATCTTACCGATGTCATCCGCTAATGAAGACGCAGGCCCACTCGCCGTTGGTGATAATGCACCGGGGATTGCAACAATAACAGAGACCGGCGATCAGCTTAAACTTTCCGAAGTCTATAGTGAAGGACCCACGCTCGTATATTTTTACCCCAAAGCAGACACTCCAGGTTGCACCGCTCAATCATGCAACCTGCGTGACGCCTACGAAGACTTACAGACCGCAGGGATAAGAGTTATTGGTGTAAGCGCGGATACACCTGAAGAGCAAAAGGCATTTAAAGACAAGTTCCAGCTTCCTTTCACCTTGCTTGCTGATTATGAAGGAAATGTAATCGAGGCTTTTGGCGTCCCGCGTAATAATGGTAAAGCGAAACGTCAGACATTCCTCATACTGGATGGCATAATCGTCTGGCGTGATCTAGAAGCTCAACCTGTTACTCAAGCACAGGATGCCCTGGCGGCACTTAGTAGCTTGGATTAAGATCAAGAATCTTAGTTATTCAGGGACTATTAATCAGCGGCGTTACTCTGCCGCGTTTTCACCGATCAGCCAAACGCGACGAATGCGTTCATTCTCCACCTCGTAAAGTGCAATATTATAGGTAACAGGAGATTCCGGGTATCCGGTAATCTTTTCATGTAATACAGTATATTTGCCCTGGGTCATAATATTTAATATGAGACAATTTAAATCGGATGAATCATTAAATTTTTTAGCGTAGACCGCACGAATTGAATCCGGACCTTGAGCTATTATCTCTCCACCGGGTAATTTAAATATTTCGATCTCATCGCTGAAACAGACGAGGAATGCGCTAAGATCCCTCGCATTAAAAGCGCGTACATGGTCATCAATAACTGTCTTAGACATTTTAATTAATGAAGGGAAATTCTAATCGTTTTTCACTCGAGAAAATTCAATTTAGGAGCTGAGATTTAACGATCGCTGAAGGCAAAAATATTTTAGAGGGTAATATTTATACCTACACGTGCTCTCCAGGAACTGAAAATCCTATCAGAGGGGCGCAGAGTATTGCCTTCTAAACTGTTCTGCACCTGTTTTGAGATATTGAAAAAATCGGCAAATATATTCATATTGGGGTTAAATTGATATTTCGTTGAAAAATTTATAATGGTCTCATGATCGAGATATTCATCGGCATTGATCGTTTCAGCTACATTATCAAGCGAGCGGCTTTGAAAACTTAAACTGAGGCGAGTCTTCAATTTTCCAAATTCACTGAGCAGGGCAACATCAAGTATATGCGCTGCCCGCTCCGGTAAAAGCAATGTTTCACCCGGTCGCTTAGCGGTAAATGCCTGGGAATCAGAATAAATGTAAAAAACAGAGGCCGTCGCTCTACCCAATGACTGAGGAAATAAAGGAACATTTCGGTTCCAACCGAATTCCAATCCCCACAATTGAGCTTCTTCCCCATTTTCCGGCCGCCTGAACTTGAAGCCATCGAGGGTTCCTCCTTCAACTAAAAATTCACCTTGAAAGAAATAATTCTTGATATCCTTGTAATACCATGCCGCAGAAAAATTACCGGTCCAGGGGTTTCTGACATCTACGGTCACGATAAAATTTGTATATTCCGTGGACTTCAAGTTCGGATTGCCCTCTCGGATGAATTCACTGCTGCTAAAAATTTGTCGATAGGGAACAAGATCAAAGTAATTGGGCCGCGCCAGGGTTTCGAAAGCAGCGGCTCTCAAATTAATCTTTTCGTTCAGTAAATAAACAAATTCCAACGCAAAAAAGGTATTATCGTATTCATTCACATTCGAGACGGGAATCGTTTCCACGTATTCATCTTCATCGTCCACTTCTTCGGTAATTACCGTATTGCCATCGGTTTCAATTTGCGTTTTCTCAAAGCGAAGTCCGGCATTTAAAGACCATTTTGGAGCCTTAAATCGCTGCATCAAATAAAAGCTCTGTACCGATTCGAAAGACCTGAAATTATTGGGATCACTTTCGATATGGTTACGACTAATATCCAATTCATAATTATCGAAGTTATCCGCGAAAAACGTGCGAGAAAGAGAGGGGTCTGCTCCTCTCCCCAACCGATAGTGGTCTTCGGCAATCAAATCCGGTTCTTCTGTAACCACCGAATCGCTTAAGAGGTAAGTGCCATTATAAATTTCATAAATAAACCTTTCGTCTCGACTTGTTCGTTCTTTTTGCCGGTAGAAACTACCGGCAAAGATTTCCATTTCCGTTTTTGAGAAATTAAACCGTTTATGGAAATGAATATCTCCGGCATAATCTTCATCCACCGTAAGCGAACTTCGATCGCGCATTTCGCGAAAGGGCATTTCGTCCGGGTCATAAATATCTATATCACTATGATTAGTAACTTGAGGAAAGAGGATATCTTCTCGATTGTAAGACAAATCCACACCCTCGCGTCGAAATTCGACCTTGAAAAGTTCAGGGCGGCCGCGCTCGTAGTCTGAATAATACATACCATACTCCAAGCCCCAGTCTTCGGCTTCAATTTTGCCGCCGGCCTCGAAGCGGTAGATATCCGTGCGCTCGGGTTCATCACGCATTTCACGTTTCACGCTCGCCCCGCGGGAAAAAGCAGATAAATCTGATATGTCTTCGTATTCACCATCAGAAAACCGCATTTCCAGCCGTTGCGAAATGTCACTATCTTCGGTTTGTCTTAGTGCAGTTTTGAAATAGAGGGTATGGTTATCGCTCAATGCTCGTTCAATTACTCCTCTAAAGCTTTTGCGTCGTGAATGAACGTTACGCATTCCAGTATTCAGTCTTTCAATCACATTCTGCTCGGTTCCATCCTCTAATTCGACAGTCCCCCATCGCGTAAAAATACGCTCAAAGGCAAGTTCCGCTGCCTGGGTATCCAATAAAAACGAGATTGCCCAACGGTTGTCTTTTCCGAATATCTGATCCACTGAGACGTAACCCTGCCACAATCCAGAGTCAGACAGTTCTCCATAGTGATAAGAGGCTTCACTTCTAATGCGTGAGGTTGGACCCTCCAGTTTTCCCCCAGAGGGTAATTTGCCATGATAATTTACGCCTTCAGCGTCATCGTTGGCAAATGACACCACCCCAACGCCTCCCACCGATTGGTATTCGGATGCCATAGGATTCTGCTTCTGCAGCACGCGCTGGCGGTCACGTGGGTTGGGAGCCAGACCTCCACTCACTGCAGGGAAGACAACGATGCTGGTTTTTTCTACAAGTGGTTTTGCTTCAACAGAATTAACCGATTCAATTGTTGCGTCTGGGCTCAGACTGGATTGGGCAATTCCAAATGAGAATATCAAGAAAAAATTAGAAACCCCTAAAATCAACCCCAATGGCGCAGCCAATACACTGTTTTTAAATGGCACGCACTATAGTCTAAAACTACATAATTGAGTTAGCAATATTAAAACCGAAACAATAAGAATGCATAATACCTCTTATAATTCTGTCATTGAAAATCATTATTTAAATAACTCTCCACTATTGGCTACAGTGGTCAGCGAGTCTCCCAGTATACACCGGCGGCCTATCTATCCAATAGACACGGGCCCAATTCGAAGAAATATTATTCTATGACAATGAGCCCATTCATCATAAGCTTATGAAAGGTGCAGTAATAAGACCTGGTTCCCACATTATCAGGCACTGTAAGGACTATACGTTCAGACTCACCGTAAGACAAAATGGAAGTTTTAATACCCAAGCCCTCTATGATCATATCGTGGCGGATACCCGGATCATTATTTCGAAACAAAATTGAGATTTTTTCTCCACGAATAAAATTAAAGGTAGGATTTTTTATCCCCTCCAAATTCTTTGTAGAAACGGTAAAGCTCATATCCTCAGCCACAATTACGACTTCGCGCGGCAAATCCTTAGCTTGCAGTAAGGAAACAAACAAGGCCAATGCGCCGGCAATCGAAACAAGTAGTATTACACTAATCAGTCCTAAATTTTTCATTTATTTTCTATAATAATTAGTCATTTTAAGTAAACCGGTCATGCCGCTCCAACGAACAGGCCCGTTCCATACATTACGAGAAAACCAACAAGAAGTCCTAAAAGGTTAAGGGGATCTAGATTTTCAGTTCGAGAACGGGGCCCGACAATGGCCCCCATTACCTGGACTATCGCTCCGGCGCCAATTCCTAAAAAGAGGATTGCCCAGAGATGGGAATAAGTAAAAGCACCGATCCAACAACCGAGTATCGTCGGCACACCGGCAAGCGCTCCAAGTCCAACCAGAAAAGGGATATTTACCTTCTCCTTAAGTAGCGGTGAAACGATCGCGATGCCCTCGGTAGCGTTATGAATGGTGAAACCTACAACGAGCAATGCGCCTAAAGTAAATTCACCCAGAACATAGGCCGAACCGATAGCAAGGCCTTCGCCCATGTTATGAAGGCCAATCCCAAGGGCAATAAGCCAGGCGACAGCAGAAGTTGAAGTCGCTCCTTCTTGTTTATTCATTCTCCGCGTCGAAAGGCCAAGGAGAAATAGGTAAGCTCCAACCACGCCGAGAATTAATAACGCTTTCCCGTGATACACGGATGGGAGCATCTCCGCAACTTTCAAACCTTCTTCTACCGCATCGACAACAAGGAAAGCCAATAATCCAACCGTGAAGTATAAAAGAAATCCCAATGATTTTCTCCCTAATCGACGAAGAAAAGGAAACCATGCAATACCCAGAGCAACGGGGATCACTCCAACATAAATCCCCAGCAAGGCGAATCGTCCAAAGGCCGCGGCTGTAGGCTCGGGAGAAGTGGATGCAACTTCAATTTCATAGACAAAAGTAAGCCCCGTCGAGGAAACAAGATTTATCTCAATGGGTTCGCCAAGATTCCAGGGAAATGGAATCGTTACACGTGCTTTTTCCAGCGGCTTTAAACTACGCTTGGGCGAAACCCCGTGCTGCCAAAATGCGCCGCGTACCATCACCTGCGCAAGGGTGCAGGGATCAGGCCCCGAGTTGACGATATCCAAATAGATAACATCATCCGCTAATGAATGTCTCAGTACATGGAGTTCTTCTACCGGGGGAAGGTCAGTTTGAAAAATTGCCAGCGGCCCTTCACGGAAGAGAATATAAATCACGACCCCCAGTAGGATGAGGGGGATCAATCCATAAGTAATCGTTTTCGCGGTAAGTATATTGCTCTCGACAGTCATTGTATCTCCTCCGTTGGAAGCACCCGAAATGTCCCCATCCATCCTCGTTCGGCAAATTCAGTCTTGTGTCCATGGAACATGAAATCTCCCGGATAAGGGAATTTCACTTCCACTATCCCCCGTTCTCCCTGACCCAAAATTACCGTATCTGTGTAATCTCTTGGTTTTTTCTGCGTGCCCGTGGGGTAGTAATCAAAAAAAGTCGCATGAATGTGGAATGAATTGATCATGTCGAATTCAAGCATATTACCGAGATAGATCCGGACAAGTTCATTCTGTTTTACCTCTATCGGATATCTCTGATAGTGGAATGCGATGGTGTTCACGCCATATATTTCATTCTCTTCATCAAAGTTTGGATCAAAACCGTTCATCATCATGTATAATTCGCGTGCGGGGGTACGTCCCTCCTTAGGGTCTACTATCCAAAATCCATAGAGCCCATTATGGATATGTAGCGTCAGTGGTGTGGCGTGGCAGTGATAGAGGTGCACACCGACCGGATCGGCATTGAATTCATAAATAAAAGTACCCCCCGTAGGAACCAGCTGTTTGAGCATCGCTCCATCCATTCTCGCCTCATGAAATCCGTGAAAGTGCATCGAGTGAGGCCGGTCTCCCAAATTTTGAAAAGTTATTTTTATTCGCTCGCCCTCGGTAGCGCGAAGGGTGGGACCGGGAACATGCCCATTGTATGTCCATGCGGGAAAGAATATCCCCGGGGCAATTTCAATTTCCTTGTTGACGGCATGTATTTCAAATGATCTCAGGGTCCGACCATCGGGTAGAATCGAAACAGTACCCTCCATATAATTGTCTATATATCGATCGAGATCGAGTGCCTTTGAAGTTACATCTCCCACCGTTCCATTGCGAAAGGGCGTGAGATCGAGGCCGTTGAGACCGCGTGGTATCTCATTATTTTCCATCTCTAAGGATGAAACAGAGTGCGCGATATAAGCGGCCCCCAGGAGAACGAGGGACCCTAAAATAATAAATATATAACTTCGGTAACTATTCATAATTAAAAAACAATTTGTGATCGAACACCAAATACGAAGGCGTTTTTTCTACCTTCATGGGGATTGAAGATTAGCTGCAAATCGGGTTGTATCGAAAACCAGGGCGTAATCACTCCCTGGTAAGTTAATTCAAGCACACTCTCCGTCCTGGATACACCGGGATTAGCCCCGACGTAATCACTACCAAAATCCGTATGAAGAAAGCCAATTACGAGAATGTCTTCTGAGCGTTGTCCAAAAGGACCCATCCAATTAATGCCGAAGTCGGTATAAAGAGATACGACATTTTTTTCTTCATCCGGGCTGTACCCCAATCGCCACCAACCGGTAAAGGAATCCGTTAACTCCTGATTAATTGCAAAGTAAAGACTCGCATTGCCATTTACCAATTCACCAGTGTTATAGTCCATAAACTCTTCCCCACTGTGGTAAAAACCTCCGACTTTATATGTGCCATCGCGACCCAATATATTTGAATTGATCCCTGCCTCAAACATGTAGATAAATCCTTCAACTCCACCTAATTTGACATGCAGCCCATCGTCATTGATCTCTTCATCTCCGCTGTTTCCGTCATAAACACCCATTTGAAAATACGTATTCTCACTCGGCTCGGCGTACAATAAAGCACCGAGGGCCCCTATCGGCCAGATCGGAGCTGCATTGTTAAGTGACTGCGTGGGTAGCGGACCAAATCCACTGTTAAGAAAAAGTCCCGAGGAATCAGCTATCATAAAATCATCATCGAGATCAATGAGCCCGAACCTGAATGAGATTGAACCCTCTCCAAATTCCTGCTCATACCAAATTTGAAAAAGTCGCGAGGTATTAAAGCCGACGATATTACTTAAAGCATTGATATCACCGGCAAACTCACTGGGATCATCCCCATGAATAGATTGTCCGTGGATGTGAACCAGCGCGCCGCGTATTCCCAGCAGTGTCTCTAAATAAAAATCCGCTCCAAAATCAGCTAAACCCTGCCACGAAGTACCAGTTTCATTACCCCCGTCTAACACACTGAAAAATTCTCCGGAGTACCCAAAAAAGGGTTGTACTCCCGTCTCCCTGTTATCCAGCTGGCCACCTAACCAATCCCCCGTTGTTTGGGAACTGGTTGTATCATGGCTAGCTACTTCCAGGAACGATCTCTCTTCTGCTTGTGAATCGTGCGTCAATAAGAGACTTAAAACAAATAAAGTAGGCATAAACCACCCTCCCAGAAATAAACCTAGGGTTTTCTGAAACCTAATCTTAAGTCTTTTATTGACAAACAGATAAAAAATAATTGTATTCACGGTTAACCCTGATGGGACTACATTTTTAGTAATAGGTCAAGAAGTTTTTGTGGACTTAAAATATGTAATTTGATTAATCAAATATTCTGTGAATAATTAAAGTTTGATAAGAAAATATATTACTCTTATCTAAAGCTAAAGAGACCCACCCATGGCCACGAGCACCGTAGAAGATTACATTAAACAGATTTATCTTGAACAGATAGAATCCGCCGATGGATCTGTCCCCATGGGTCGAGTGGCAAATTCTCTGGGTGTGGTCCCGGGCACAGCGACAACAATGGTAAAATCTCTAGCCGACTCAGAGCTGGTGGACTATGAACCGCGAGTGGGAGTTAGATTAACAGAAGCAGGAGAAGAGCTGGCATTGCAGATGTTGCGAAGACATCGTCTTATTGAACTCTTCCTCGTAGAGACACTAGGCCTCGATTGGTCTGAGATTCACGAAGAGGCGGAAAAATTGGAACATGCCATATCAGATCGTGTGCTCGAACAAATAGACGCCCTACTCGGGCATCCAAAGGTTGATCCACATGGTGATCCTATACCCACGGAATCTGGTAATTTAAGCAATGAACTATTAAAGAACCTGTGTAATTGTGATCTAAATCAGCCTTTGCACATTGCGCGCATTACCGATCAATCATCCGTATTTCTCCAATTTATTAATAATAGTGGACTCATGCCCGGCGTAAAATTGACGGTTCAGGAACGAGAACCCGCTGCTGATGCTATTACCCTCCACTTCTCGGATGGGAAAACCCTCATTGTCGGCACTCCAGCAGGCGAGAAAATTCTTGTCGAGTAAGCTCCCGCTGGCAAGAGATTGATCGGACCACTTTTTTTCGTACCAGTTTTACGGGGACAGGTCAGGTGTTAATGGTTTTAGGATTGATGTATAGGAGAGAATCTTGGCGAAGTGAGGGCGTAGCCGACTGGAGCCCAGATCTTAGTC
This sequence comes from Opitutales bacterium, assembly GCA_963692525.1. Classification (GTDB taxonomy): domain Bacteria; phylum Verrucomicrobiota; class Verrucomicrobiia; order Opitutales; family PNEW01; genus PNEW01. Next base: position 1,608,233 of record OY829953.1, on the reverse strand, counting down.
ATTTTGTTAGCTGGTTGTTATTTCATTCTGAGCAAACTGGATGAGCATGAGATAACCAAGAGAGCTGTAAAGGTGCAAATGGTTGTATTTCCAGTGCCGGTTCTCGATGACCAAGCACGCTTCGGTCAGAGTACAGAGTTTCTCACAGTTTAGGCACTCGGGATGCATCCGGAGGCAACGAGATCAACAATTTTGATAATTCATAATTTTTTGTTTGATATATCAAAAATATTCCTTATATTGTGTCTACTGAAAACTTTGACCTGGCCCTAGAACCTAATTCTACCGCTTAACTCGATAGATGCTAACTGAAACCAGCTATGAAAAATCGGAATTCGACTAGATTACTTGGGATAATCGGGGTGTTGTTTTTTTTACATTTAGCATATGCAACACCGCAATTTGCCCGGAGGACGCTTAATAATTGCATCAAATGCCACATATCCGTCCCAAAGTTAAACCTTACGGGAGAGAATTTTCGTGCGCGAGGTTATTTGGCGCCAGAATTGATTGGTAAAGGAGTAAAGCAAACCATTCCACTAGCAGTTTGGCTTACCACGCGATATGAAGATAAGAAAGAGAATAATGTTAATGATTTCTTTCTTCCTAAGGTCGAACTAATCAGTGGCGGAAGAATTGGAAACACCCCGCTATCCTATTTTGTAGAATCACGTGTAGTGAGTGAAAGCTTAAATTCAGACGGAAGCCACAAAAGTCGAAGTGGTCGATTTGAAGACTTGTTTATACAATGGAATATCAATGATCAATGGGCGTTTAAGGTAGGACAGTTTCGCTCGCTTAATCAGGTAGATGTCTCTTTGAGACTCTCTCCTAGCGAACCGACTCTATTTAAAAATTCTTTACCGGGCGATCAAACAGCAGATTCACGTATTCAAGGGCTTAGATCGTTTTCTCCCACAGGGCGATCTCCAAGTATAGCTTTGCAATATCAAGCACTGAAGGGGAAAACGGCATCTGAAGGGCTCTTTCTTGGATTAACGGTGCCATTTCCAGGAGAATTTTCTATCCCGTTGAATGACGAAGCGGAAGATACTGCAAGTTTCGAATTTGAAGGTAGCCCCAAAGGCGTATTCTTCGAAACATATTATAAAACAGGAATGAGTTCAATTGGGGGACATTTATTCGTTGATGACGATCGCTGGCTAGCTACAGCCCTGGGAAGCTATAACGCAGGTGATTGGTATGCGACTGCCGGCATCGGTGTTGACGATACAGAGTCAAGCGAGGCGCGTATGCGCTACAGCCTTGAAGTGGAGTATGTGCCACAGTGGTGGGATAAAATTAGGCCTGGAGTAGGTATGCGGGTTGAAAAGGTAACGAATTCCAGGAGCGAAGCCGCCTACATTCCTTATTTTACAATAAGCGGACCAAATCTGAAACATACATTTTTTTTGCAGATTCAATATCGCGCCCAGGATAACAACGACCTATTCATTATTGATTTATCAAGTGTATTTTAAACTGTATAATTTTAGAATTTACTTCTTTCAACCTCCTGACCTGTCTCCTCTCTCCTTTCTTTTTGACCTGACCCCGTAAAACTGGACCAGCAAAGATTTAGTCTGGCGTGGTTGAAAAACCTGATAAAAAACAGGAGAAAGAACCACCCATGAAAAGCAAAGGCAAAGGAAAACGATATAATAAAGAACAAATCATCTATGCCCTAAGACAGGTTGAAGGCGGACGAAGGATCGCCGAAGTGTGCCGAGAGATAGGCGTGAGCGAACAGACCTACCACCGTTGGAAGGGTAAATACGCGGGCATGGGAATCAGTGAATTAAGACGGTTGAAGCAACTCGACGAAGAGAACGCCAGTTTGAAGAAACTGGTAGCTGATCTGAGTCTGGATAAACACATGCTGCAGGAAGTTATCGCCAAAAAATGGAAGATGTCGCTAGCGCTCGGTAGTAAAGCCTGTGCGCAAGAAGGCAATTGCTGACTGGTTAGGGGAAGCCTATGAGGTGAGCAAACGCCGGGCGTGCAGGCTGATGCAGTTGTGTTGGTCGAGTTATAACTACCAGCCTGTGAAGAAGGACGAACGCGCGCTGATCGTGCGTATACGTGACATCGCCGCAGCCCGTGTGCGCTACGGGTATAGGCGAATCACGGTGTTATTAAAGCGGGAAGGCTGGCACGTAGGGAAGAAACGGGTTTATCGTATCTACAAGGCCGAAGGGCTGGAAGTGCGCACGAAGAAACGAAAGAAGCGTGCCGCGCAAAGGCGGGTGTCACTGCCCGCGGCTTCAGCTGCCCAGGAGCGCTGGTCGATGGACTTTATAAGCGATCGGCTGGCCAACGGCCGCCCCTTCCGTATTCTCACCGTTGTCGATCAGTATACTCGAGCTTGCCCACTGCTTCTGGCGGATACATCTATCGGTGGGCGCAAAGTCGCCGTAGCACTTACGAAAGCCTCTGAAGGAATCGGCCTTCCCCAAATCCATTACCGTCGATAATGGCCCCCAGTTTGCAGGCAAAGTACTGGATCAGTGGGCTTATGGCCACGGCATTCAGCTGGATTTTATCCGGCCCGGCAAACCCGTAGAAAATGGCTATATTGAGAGCTTCAATGGACGCTTACGAGATGAACTTCTTAACACGGAGCTATTTTTTACGCTGACTGAAGCGAAAGAAAAACTTGAAGCCTGGCGGCTTGATTATAATACTCAAAGACCACACAGCTCTCTGGGCTATCGGCCTCCGGCCGAATACGCCCAGAGAGCCATGTCTAAGCAAATCAAAACCCATACCACCATGCCGGAACTAACACTGACTCTGGTACAGTAAACGGGAGCAGGTCATTTTGGCCCAGACTAACTTTGCAACTGGTTCAGTTTTACGGGGACAGGTCAGGTGCATTAATTCGTTTTCACGGACTGGGCGGCAAGTTGTTTAAATTCATTGATCTTATCACGGTATTGAGCCGCATCTTCATAATGTTCATTCGTAACCGCATCTTGGAGTTGAGTTTCAAGATGTTTGATACGGTTATGAAGAAGATTTTCCGCGATAGCTTTTTCTGGAATTTTTCCTAAGTGACTGCTTCCCGCATGCATTTTATTCAACAATGGATTAAGCAAAGTTCCAAAAGTGAGATAGCATTGAGGGCAGCCTAAGCGACCAGATTTTTCAAAATCATGTTGAGAGCAACCGCAGCTTTCACAACGCAGAACGTTCAATTCCAGTTGAACAGCTACTTCTTCTTCGATATTTCCCAGACCGAGTAAATCGTAACCCGATGATTGGAAAACACCGCATTGTTCGGCGTGTGCTCGGCAATAACTTTCAGTCGTTAATTTACCGCCCAAGACAATTGAAACATGTATAGACCCCGTCTTGTCACACTCTACGCATTTCCTCTCCTTTGGCATATTCATCCTAATGAACTATTTTTACGCAAATGACAATTATACTTTTTGATAAATGTCATCCGGATGTGACCCTAAAATTAATTATCTTAACAACACTGTAACGCAATTTAAAAACTCTGGCGTTTGTCCGATCGTTTATCCTTTCTTATTTTACCACTGTGTAGAATACCTTGATGAATCACTCTATCTCGCCAGTGTTCAGATGCATCAAACATTTTCAATTTTGTATCGACAGTTGAAATGAGAGCTCCCGCTTTATTTCGGGGCAACATTCCGGTGATTAATCCATCAGCCCTGACAAAAAAACTGGGAAAGGCGGACTCTCTCGCTGATGTGTTATTATTGCTGATCCACATGTAATTATTTGCGGCGTAAGTTTGCATCGTGGGGGGCGTTAATACACCCGAAGTGGAGGTATAACCTTTTACCTTTCTCACCCGTGGACCAAAATAATTAAGTGTCGTCTTCCATTTTTTGGCATCATAATTACCCACGTGAAAAGAGTGAAACATGAGCTCAACGCCTTTTCGCTTATACTCACGATAGAGCTCCTGGTAGCGAAAATCGTGACAAATTAAAGCCCCACACTTAATTCCATTTATCGTAAAAACAGAGAAGTGAGTACCCGAGCTGTAATGTGCCAGATCATCAGTAGTCTCTGACTTATCGCCGACACAGAACAATTTATCGTAGCGGTCGACAATTTTTCCGCGATCGTTGATGATATATAAACTGTTATGCGGTTTATGCTTACCTGTCAGGCGATGGCTTGAACCGAGAATCACCCACAATTTCAATTCACGTGCAAGTTTAAGGATTTTTTCACCACAGGTGTAGAGTAGGTCCCAATTAAAATTATTATAGGATTTGAATTCAGAACCGGCATAGCCAGAATGACAGAGTTCCGAAAAGTGCGCCACTGCTGCCCCTTTCTCTTTTGCTTGACGCATTTGTTGCATCACATAGCGGGTATTTCGGTTTATATCTTTATCGACCGGGAATTGACAGGTTGCGATAACAAGTTTCATGAATGAATTTTTTAATATTATGTTTATTAATGGAAATATATTTTTATCTTACCCGAAAGTATTTAAGAGGTATTTATAATACCTCATTCATTGCCTGTCCCATGGCCTCGATTAAACCGTCGACATGACTTTCATTTAAGGCAAGCGATAGGCTGTTCATTGATAAATTAGGAGAGAGAATATATCCCTGTTGTAATAGTGAAAGGAAAGCAGAGTGTGTAATTTCTGCGTCCGCGGTAGCCATATTACGATAGTTAACCGCTTCCTTATCGGTAAAATAAATACTGAATACCGTTCCAAGCCCAACAACCTGTGCGTCTACACCTCGCTCACGGAATAAATTTCTTAACCCTGTGTATAAGCGCTCGCCCAACTCATTCAGGCGTTTAAATGCTTCAGGGGTCAATTGTTCAAGGGTGGCCAAACCAGCAACCATCGCGAGTGGATGCGCGCTGAAAGTACCGCTCTGGAAAAAACCCGTCGGGCCCGATGTATTGTCCAGCAAGCTCATGATATCCGCTCGGCCTCCGAATGCCCCGACTGGGAAACCACCCCCAACCAATTTACCGAAAGTTGTGAGGTCCGGCGATAGTTCGTATACTTCCTGCAACCCTCCCCAGCCTACGCGAAAGCCGACGATTTCATCAAAAATAAGCAGGATGTCTAATTCCTTCGTGATTTCACGAACGAACTGTACGAAATCCTTATTGAGAGTCATGACCCCGGCTTTGGGATCAAAAATAACACAGGCTAACTCGTCGCGATTATCATTTAACAGACGTTTCACCGAATCTTCATCATGATAGGGCAGAATAACGACTTCCTCTGTCGCGTGTGGTGAGGCGCCACCCGCACTGGATACTGATACAGGGGCAGTCGCTGGACCGGCTTTATCTAAAGGCGGGGCTACACTGACTTCAACGGCGTCATGGCTCCCATGATAACCGCCTTCGAATTTTGCAATTTTAGGACGTCCGCTAAAACCACGCGCGAGCCGAATTGCATGCAAAGTTGCTTCAGTACCGGAATTGCAAAAACGTATTCTCTCCAAAGATTTCACTCGATGGCAGAGGGTCTCCGCAATTTCAGCCTCGACCCCGGCATGGGCGCCGAGTGCGACACCCTGCTTCATCTGCTTTTCTATAGCCTGGATTACTGCGGGATGGTTATGACCGAGAATCTGCGTCGTATGGTGACAAGCAAAATCGACAAACTGTCTCCCGTCTAAATCAAAGAGGTAACAACCCTCGCCTCTTTCCATTGTAAGCGGATAGGGCGCATAAAAATAAGCACCTTTCGCCCCACCCGGCATTGTCATTGAGCACCGCTCGAAATAAGCCCGCGACTTTGGGCTTCCAGCACGATAACTGTCTTCGATTGATTCTATACTTTCTTTATTTGATAATTTTTCTACTGCATCGCTCATCGCGAATCCTTCCAGGTTTAGATTATGACGACATGAATTAAATTGTTTTAACAACGAAAAGCTGATTGCGAACCACCGGGGCTAAGGGTTTAGGATCCGTCAATTGGACAATGGGAAAAACCGCTTCCTTAATCTTGTCGGGCAACTCCATAACATGTTCGGCATAATCCCATTTATTATAGACGATGTATGCTCGGCGAAAAATTTCAACTTCCAGTTTATATTCAATAGAAAAATCGGGGACCAAAATCAGGCCGGTATCAATCTGCCAGGTATCGTGCTTGTGCCTGGCGTTCATCACCGTTACCGGATATTCTAATATGACATCGATCTCTTCGTCACCCCTTAAAGTTGTGTAACTGGTTCTCCCGAGGATCGGGAGGTTACCCATCATTGCATCGTGCACCTCTTGATAATCATTCATCTCAACAACGTGCGTGAAATTTCTAATGCCCGTATTCATTTCTGTAATCGTCGAACCCTTCCCATCATGGGTCGGCACAGTTTCACCGAGACGATTGGCTGAGCGCGAATATCCAGGGACATCAGCAAAGTGTTTAACAAACATTAATTGACCATCCTCGGAGTAAACAAAGTGAACATCCAAGGTCGGCTGATGAAAAATATTCTTTTCCACATACATTTGCTCACCCGCACAGGGATAGCCTAGATAATACTGTCTAAATTCACCATCTTTTTCCCGAATTCTACATCCCGCATGAAGTGCCACCCGCGGAGTATGATCATCAGTTGGACTCGACCATTGAACAAAGGAATTATAATAATCTATATTTAAGATATCATTCATCATTTAAGAAATTATTTAGTGATTATAGTCTTTTATAACAGGTCTCACAACTCCTTTTCCGGTATCATTAGAACGTTGATTCTTGGAAGGAGGCGAGTCTATAAAAAAGTTTTTATAGGCGGCTCCAGTTATAATTGATTCTTTACGCAAAAAATAGAAAAACGATCGGCTCACTCTCTGAATAGCCCTTGACCCTCACTGTTTTCTACGAATACTCACGATTTATAAGCTATGGATTTCGAAATTCCGGAAGACAAGATTAGGCAGTATGAAGTCGACGGTTATTTTATATTGGAGTCGATAATCCCCGATGCTGATCTCCAGTTGCTGCGCTCTGAATGTCAGTCTGCAGTCGATGAAATAGATGCAGAGATGGACCTTAAAGGCACCGATGTGCTCGGAATAAGCCATCGGGGTAAACGCTATTTTTGTGGACAATCCTATCGCACTCACCCCCGGTTAGGGAGCTTTATTTTTAGTGACCTCACGGCTTCTATCTGCCGCGCAACAATTGGTGATAACGCCTATTTTCATAACGATCAATACGTGGTTAAAAGCGGTAAAACGGGTATGAAATTCAGCTGGCATCAGGATTCCGCTTATGTCCAGGCACGCATTGGTGACCATCCCGAGCACCTGACCTGTTGGTGTGCACTAGACGATGTTAATGAAGAAAACGGAACGGCATATCTCTTACCCATCAGTCGATACGGTAAGCGAGAACTGGCAGAACATATTAAAGATGAAGAAACCAACGACCGTGTCGGCTATTCTGGTGATGATCCCGGCGAACCTATAAATGCCCCGGCAGGCAGTATCGCGGTTTTTTCTTCGCTCACTTTTCATCGCAGCGGGCCAAATACAACCGGTACGACGCGCCGTGTTTATCTCGCTCAGTATTCGCCCGCCCCATTGGTAAATAAGCCCGGTGAGTATCCCCAATATTTCGCTGAACCCTTTTTGAAAGCGGGGGCTTCGATAATTGATAATAAATTAAGTAAAACCTAGAAATTTACTTGCATAAATAACCTATAGGTAGCCGATCTCTTTCCCCCATACCAGGGTAACCCTTCATTATCTTGGTGCCTTTTACTCCTCGTCATCACCTTACACGAAAATAAGAGGAATAAGTGATAAGATTTAGTCAGAATTATATGCTTCTTTTGGCGGCTCTTTTCATTGTGGCCTGCAGTCAAAAGCAAAATGAAATGCTTACCCAAGAATCGCGGTGGCAAACAATTGAAGCAATGTTTAATGAGTATAAAAATAACCATTTCCCCAAAGTACCCTCTTTCACGGTCGAAGAGCTAAAGAATAAAATAGATGACCGGAATCTTGTTATCGTTGACGTGCGCAGTCCTGAAGAACGGGCCGTATCATTTATTCCAACTTCGATTCCAAAAGAAGAATTTGAAAAAAATAAGGGGAAATATGGCGATGCGAACATAATTACCTATTGTACCATTGGATACCGTAGTGGTTTATATGCAAAAAAGCTTAGAGAGGGGAAAATAAATGCGCGCAATCTGAAAGGCGGCGTCCTTGCGTGGGCACATCATCGTAATCATTTTACTGACAAAGAAGGTAGAACCAAAAAACAAATCCACGTCTACGAAAAAGATTGGGCACTCGTGCCTGAAGAATACGAAGCCGTCTGGTAATAGTCTAACCATGGACAAAAACGAAATTGCCGATATTCTGGATGAGATTGGTGTTCTCTTAGAATTGAATGGAGAAAACCCTTTTAAAGTACGCGCTTATCAAAACGGTGCGCGCGCCCTGGAAAGCATGGATGAAGAACTCGGAACCGTCATCGGTGAGAGTCGACTTAAAAAGGTCAAAGGAATCGGAGATGCATTGTCAAAAAAGATTGAGACATTATACGATACCAATGAGCTGAAGTATTACGATGATTTGAAAAGTTCAGTGCCAAGCGGTCTTGTCGAAATGTTGGATATCCCTGGCCTCGGGGCAAAAAAAATTAAAGTTCTTCGCAGCGAGCTGGCGATCGACAGCATTGAAAAACTCGAAAAAGCCTGTCGCGCGGGCGATGTGGAAAATCTGGATGGTTTCGGGAAGAAAACGGAGGAAAAAATCCTTGTTGGAATCAAAAACCGTAAAGCATACAGTAAACGTCACCTCTGGTGGAGAGCGAACGAGATTGCCGCCCCTATTATTGAAGGGTTGCGTTCACTGAATGAAGTAGAAATAGCTGATTGTGCTGGAAGTCTGCGTCGGGGCATGGAAACGGTGGGCGATTTGGATTTCATTGTTGCTGCAGAGAATCCTATTCCGGTTATGGACTGGTTTACATCGCGTGAAAACGTAACGGAAGTCACCGCTAAGGGAGATACAAAATCCAGCGTGCGGTTTGATACGGGATTGCAAGCAGACCTGCGTGTCGTACCCATTGATCACTATTACTTTACCCTGCACCACTTCACTGGATCTAAAGAGCACAATATTAAAATGCGCCATCGCGCACTGGGACTTGGCTACAGCTTGAGCGAGTGGGGTTTAACACCCGAAGAGGACAGCACAAAAAAAGCGATAGCAAAAATTCCAAGTGAGAAAGACCTCTTTGAAAAACTGGAGCTGAATTATATACCTCCAGAATTACGCGAGGGCCGAGATGAAATCGAGGAAGCGGAAAAAGGTCAACTCCCGCACCTGATCGAGGAAGAGGCTATCCGTGGTGTATTTCATAATCATACGACAGCTTCCGACGGCAGTAATACGCTTAAAGAGATGACTCTCGCTGCAGAATCGTTCGGCTGGGAGTATCTCGGAATTGCCGATCACTCCAAAGCCAGTTTTCAAGCCAATGGGTTAAATGATGAGCGTATCGAAAAACAAATTATCGAAATAAATAATCTGAACGACTCTAAAGAGTTTAAAATCCATGTTTTCACGGGTATCGAATGCGATATTCTTGCCGATGGAACCCTTGACCTTGATTCTTCTATCCTTTCTCAACTGGATTATGTCGTCGTATCTGTACACAGCTCGTTCAGCCTGTCTGAAGAAGCGCAGACTAAACGAATCATTAAAGCAATAGAACAACCTTATACAACCATGCTCGGACACTTAACCGGACGCCTTTTGCTTCGACGTGAAGGCTATAAAGTCGACGAACATAAAGTGATCGACGCGGCCATCGCCAACGGAAAGATTATCGAGTTGAACGCCAGCCCCCTACGTCTGGATATGGATTGGAGACTATGGAAAAACGCGTCAGCGAAAGGATTGCTGTGCAGCATAAATCCAGATGCCCACAATGCGCAGAGTTTGGATTATATCCGCGCGGGGGTCTTATCCGCTCGAAAAGGAGGATTAACCGCAGACAATATTTTTAACACGCGATCGCTTGCGCAAGTGAAGTCTTATTTATCAGGTAAATAGATACCACGAAGAAGATCAAAGAAGACTTATTACACTATCCAGTTCATCACGTGTATTGAAAAAGTGAGGTGAAAATCTCAACCAGAACTTTTTATCGCGCGTCTGTCGCAATGAAACCGTAATATTTGCCTCGGTCAGTTTCTCGTGCAACGCAGCCATATCGATATCCTCTTTACGACAGGAAGTAATACCGGACAGTCGATTAGGATCTGAACTCGCTAAGGCGTAGCCCTTGTCATTCAAAGTTTCCCTCAGATAGCGCGTATGGCTGAGTATTGTCTTTTCGATTTCAGCCAACCCGTAGTCTAATAACATTTGAATCGCGGCATGCATCCCCGCTAACCCAGCGAGATTTGCGCTGCCCGCTTCATATCGCCGCGCATCGTTTTTAAATTTAATCGTTTCCGGTGTGACGAAATTCGGGCAAATAACATTACTCCAGCCAAGGAGGCTGGGTTCGAGTATTTCGCGCGCTTCCGGGCTTACGTAAAAGATGCCCGCCGCGCAGGGGCCAAGAAGCCATTTATGCGCGTCCGCAGCAAAAAAGTCCACATTCCTGATCGGCGTTCTTATCGCACCCAGCGTTTGAATGCCATCAATACTAAAAAGGATATTACGCTCCTTTAACCACGCACCGATTGTGTCAATATCAACTTGATACCCACTAATAAAGTGGGCTGAAGAAAGTGCCACGAGGCGTGTATTATCATCAATGCACGCACTGATATCATCCAGTGTTATGCGCCCCGGCTCTGAAGGGAAGACAGGTCGTGCTTCAACTCCACGTTTCTCCAGGTTCATCCAGACAACAGCGTTTGACGGGTAATCGTCAGGAGCATAGATGATATTCTCTCCGTTTTTAAACTGCAGCCCATTGGCGACGAGAGATAAGCTGATTGAAGTAGGTCCAATCAATGCGATATCCGCTGAATCGCAAACCAGTAGCTCAGCGGCAAGTTTTCGGATTTCACCAAACAAGGCAGGCGTAAATAGCAGTTCCTGGTCACCTTGGGTCGCACGAATTACATATTCGCTCATCGCTTCGGCTACGCACATGGGTAATGGGCAAACCGAGGCATTTGCGAGAAATATTCCCTTTTCAGCAACCGGAAATTGTTGCCTTCGCAAGGTTTCGTTATTGTGGATTTCTTCTATCTTCATATCTTAAATTCCAACAGGTAATCACTGGGGAATTATATTTAATTATTAAAGGAATTCTTATCATGGAATATAAACTGTTTCTTCTGAGTGGGGAAAATGAACTATTACAATATGAGATTGGTCGTGAGGGTCAGGCTCGCGAGACAAGAAAATATACAGATAGAGACTTCCCCGATTTTTTTCCCACGGCGAGGATAAAAATGTCGAATGGAAATATTTTAAATGGCTACGCTGCTCAAGGGCAAAAAAACGGACAACTTCTATTCGACTCCACAAATGATAGTTTAATTCAATATAAGGGGGATCCGGAAAATGCAATCGAAGGAATGCGCATCTTGGTAACTGAGCAGGTTGAGGAGGTATTCAGGAATGACGCAAATTCTGATTACGCAGATTTTTTTGTCATTGATAATAAGGTATATGGTATAGCCGGCGATCACATAGACCGGCTAATCCCAAAAGTGAATCCGAAAGACACAGTCACTACCGAAAGAGTCATCACGATAAAAGGCAGTCATCTCTTCGCTGCGGCAGTCAGTCACTGGAAAGAAATCTTTATCAGCGACACAAAAAATAACCGCATTCTCCGTTTGATCCCAAGTGATGATACGCTGCAGTTAAATGGAGAAATTATAGAAAACCGTCTGGTAGCTCCTCGGGGTTTAGTTTTTAGCCCGGATGGAATACTTTTTGTTATTAGCGGTCAGGAAAAGAAGACCAGTATTCTCCAATATGGCTTTCGCTGTTATGAGAAATTTAACGTGGATGATGATACGAGAGTAGATGTCTGGAATGTTGAACCCTGTAGGGGATATGATTTAGGCTTGGTTGATATAAATGATCTCACGCTTGCCCGGCGATCAAGTTTGATTTTTTCAGAAAAGATTAAACCCTTAGTGAGAATGCAGGAGGCCAAGGCCGGGCAGGACCACCATGGGGTCAGCTCTTCGACCTATATTAACTGTCTTGAGACACCGGATTATTTCGATGAAAAAGCCAACTCGGAAGCCGCTATTATCGGTCTTGTCGAATACGAACCGGGTGGACACACCGAAGTCCACGCGCATTCGGATATGGAGCAGGCATTTTATGTTTTAGAAGGAAAAGCTCTATTCGAAATGGGTGAAGTGGAAAAAGAGGCGGGACCGGGTGAGCTCGTTTTTTTTCCCCGTTTTGTAAAACATAGCTACAAAGTTATTGGGGATAAGCCATTCAAATTTCTTATGCTGGAATGGCGGAATTTAAGCTAGAATATTCTTCAGTAAGCGCGATCATCTATATCACGTAAAAGACTGCTTGATCGTTTCCTCGAACTCCGGGAAATAACTTCCGATCAGTGGAAGATCGAATTGCCGCAGGATCATTGTATTGCTCTCGCGTTCCAATAGAAAAGCAAATGACCTTTGTATTAATTCTTCCTCGGTGACATGTCCTCCAGAAAGTTCGTGGTAATAGTCGTCGGTCAGGGTCACTGAATGTGTCGTTGTCGTTTGCATCGCGACAATGACCTCATATTTACCCCCGCTTGTCTTTTTTACTGCTATCGCTGCCATCTTTTCGAAGATCCCTTATAGGAATATTTAATAATCGTAGTGAAGAGGGTGAAGCAAATTCAGAAATTAATTACATTGTTTTGCTTTTAATCGATTTTTTCTCTCGCCTCAATAATTACGCGTTATGAAACTATAGCACTTAATTCAACATGCCCCAATCTTACGCTATATCCGCACTTTGGGACCAGGACTTTGAAGAAAATAAACTCGAATCCTGGGCCGAAGAGCTGCGCAAGCAATTAATCGATGAAAAGGTGTCGTTGGGTTTGATATTTCTAACACCTCCTTTGTTCGAGCACGCGCATAAAGTCATGGAAATTATTCGTGTCCATGCCCGTGTTCCTCTGCTCATGGGCTGCAGCAGTCATGGAGTCATTATCAATGGTGAGGAGATCGAACAGCGGGGTGGAATGGCCCTCTCCCTTTTTCACCTGCCCGGAGCTGATCTGCGTGCCTTTGCCCTCAACGCGGATCAGGTTAATAATCTGGAAGAAAATGACTCCCTCTTGAAATTAACAGGTGGCAGCGAAAATGAAAACAATGGGTGGCTGCTTTTCGCTGATCCCTTTCACTTGAGAAGTGATAAGTGGCTTGATGCCTGGAATACTGCTTTTGCGCCAAAACCTATTGTTGGCGGACTGGCCAGCGGTAATCCGGGTGAACACCAGACTTTTCTTTACCTTGACGGGACGATATTCGATGAAGGCGTGGTCGCATTATCCGTTGGCGGTGATGTCGCTTTAAAAAGTATAATATCCCAAGGCTGCACGCCGATAGGTGAAACTTGGACGATCACACAAGTAGAAGAAAATATTATTCATAAAATCGGAAACCGGCCCGCTTTTGATCTGCTTGTTGATACTTTAAACGATTTACCCGACGAAATGAAAGCACGTGCAAATCGTAACCTCTTTACTGGTTTGGTTATTGATGAATACAGGGAAGATTTCGGAAGAGGCGATTTCCCCATTCGCAATTTAATTGGAGGTGACCCCAAAAAGGGTTCTATTGCCATCGGCGCTTATCCACGCGTGGGACAGACGATACAATTTCAATTGAGAGATGCCCAGGCGGCATCCGATGACATGAATGAAATGTTACTGAGTGCGAAAAATAATTTAGCCGACACTACGATCTATGGTGCCTGTCTGTGCTCGTGTAACGGTCGTGGTGAAGGACTGTTTGGACAGCCAAATCATGACGCCGGACTTGTGCAAAAATATCTTGGACCCTTGCCCCTGAACGGTTTCTTCTGCAACGGTGAGATAGGTCCTGTTGGCGATAATAGTTATTTACATGGCTATACCGCCTCACTCGCCCTCTTTATAAAAAAATAATACGGTCTCGTTTTGCACCCTCCTTAAAATATTAGATTGATCAATCAGTCAGTTAAAATTGAGGGGCGGTATAAAGAAGATCTATAAAATCATGAGGCATTAGATATGCTTGGAATCGTCTAAATCCTTAGCCGTATAACCGCTATCCTGACGCTTAATATTAACTTCATTCTTTTTAAGGTATGCAGAATGAACATCATCAGGGGTCATACCCATCACGAGGGCGAGAGAGGTAAGAAAGTGAAAAAGATCGATTATTTCGACTTTAGCATTCTGTTCATCAAACTTCTGGTATTTCGCCCACCACTTCCAGGGAACAGAATCGACGAGTTCTGCTAATTCCTGTTGCATAGCTCGCGTATAATTCAGAATCCACTTAGTTTTATCTTCGTCTGAGAGGTTTGTCGTATCCACTCCGATACGCTGGTTGAGGGAATCTTGCAAATCAAAGATCTCGTCTAACTTATCCATACCTTAAAGTTATGTATCATTTAGGTGGTTATCAAACACAAGTTCTTTTAGTTGTCTGCCATGGATTACACGATATGACAATAATACAAATGAAATAGACTCAATAAAATCGGGTCCCATTAAAAAATGATTGAGACTTATTAAAAAGTCACCATGCTGAATTATTCTTTAGGAGACCTAATTCTGATAAAATCCATCAAAATCGGGTTTGCCTATTAAATTCAGTTCATCTGAATCCTGCTAATGGCCCGGATATGGGTTTGATGCTAGAAAACATCGAGAATCGAGGGTTAAAACGAAACACATTTTAAGCAAATTTAATTATATTTTGCATTTATATTATGCCAGAATTTCTCAATCCAATTAACGATAAATCAAACGAAGACAGTGATAACGACAGTTCAAAGGGAAGTCCGGGTAAAAGGGGCATTGAATCTGGAAGCCAGACATCATCACCCATGGCACCTCATGATGGTGAAGTTATCGAATACACACCACGCCGGCGGGAAAATCAGAAATCCGAAAGACAAGAGGATAAGCCAAGGCAAAGAATTGTAGAGGTTAAACAAAGTAAACCTACACCTTACAAACCCTATGTCTCAAGTCGGCGCTATGATAATAAAAAATCTGACCCGTATCCGAGTAAGAACATAATACGATCGCTTTTAGGATATATTAAAATCTTGTTTAGTTATTTATTTCTTCCTGATTACCCCCAGCGCAAATCTGGAGATCAGCACGGGGGAAGAGAACGCTATAGAAAAAACTATCGGAATCGACGTTCAGGAGGTAGAAATCGCCAACAAGGCGGGAACAATAATAATGATACCCGGAATCGTCAGGGCAATCGGGATAGTGATCAGAGTCAAAGCAGTAACAAAAATCGCCGCGGCGGTCGCAATAGGGGAAATCGCAATCAGGAGAGAGGCAGTAACTCAAACGCTGGCAATGACGAAACGCGGAATTTAAATCAATCGAGAAATCGAAGGCGCGGTAAACCCCGGTCGGGGCAGCCTAACCCCGGAAATGATAGACCGCGCGATTCCCAGGAATAATGCTCAACGATGGAAGTAATTCGCATAAAAGGAGGTATACCGTTAAAGGGAAAAGTGAGCGTCAGCGGAGCAAAGAATGCTGCTTTACCCATCATGGCAGCTACCTTGCTGACGGATGAACCGTGCACGCTTCACCGGATACCTAATTTAAGCGACGTCCGTTTTTTGGGAGAAATCCTCCAATACCTTGGGGCTGAAGCAGAGCAGATAGAACCAGAAACCTGGCGGATTCGGGCCCAACATATCAACGCGAAAGCGCCTTATGAACTGGTACGTAAAATGCGCGCTTCAATCTGTTTACTTGGCCCATTGGTAGGCAGGCTGCGTCACGCTGAAGTCTCACTCCCCGGGGGCTGCATTATCGGCCCGCGTCCTATTGATCTACATTTGAAAGGTCTCACTAAACTGGGCTGTGAGGTTAAGATCGAAAATGGATATATCCATGTAGACGGCAATCACATGACAGGCGCTGATATTTTCCTGGGCGGTCGTTTCGGTACCACCGCGACGGGCACTGCTAATATTCTTATGGCCGCTGTCCTCGCTCCTGGTAAGACAAGAATTGAAAGCGCGGCTTGCGAACCGGAGATTGTGGATCTCTGTCACATGCTTACGGCGATGGGTGCAAAAATAGAGGGCATTGGTGGACATGCGCTGACTATCACTGGAGTAGAAAGCCTGCATGGCTGTGAACATCACGTCATTGCCGATCGTATTGAGACGGGTACCTTCATCTTGGCAGGTGCGATTACCGGAGGAGATATTACGATCACCGACTCCGAGCCCAATCATTTGCGCGCCTTGTTCGACAAGCTGGAAGAATCTAATATTCCGGTAACGGTAAACAAAAACGGAGATATCAACGTAGCGGGCGACACCCAGAATAGGCGGCCCGTGGATATCATTACCTTACCACACCCCGGATTTCCCACTGATTTACAGGCGCAGATGTGCGCGCTATTAAGTGTTACGCCAGGTCTCAGTATTATCACGGAACGCGTTTTTCCCAATCGCTTTATGCATGTGCCGGAATTGCAGCGCATGGGTGCTGACATCGCGATCGAAGGTCCAAGTGCGATTATCCAGGGCAAGCCCGGACTTTCCGGTGCACCCGTTATGGCCTCAGACCTGAGAGCCAGCGCCGCGCTTTTGCTCTCCGGACTCGCCGCTTCAGGTGAAACCTGGATTCAACGTATTTACCATCTCGACCGGGGTTATGATAAAATAGACGCAAAGCTCCAGTCACTGGGAGCAGACATCGCTCGCATGTCAGTTGAGGAGATGCCAAAAGATTTACAAGCTGAAGCTGTTTAATAATAGTGGAGGGACTAAATTCTTTTAGCAAACTTTCCTTTTTTGGTTTGTTTATCATAGATAATAGATCCATTGTCACTTTGTGAGCGAACCGGAAAAAACCAACTATCTGAATACTGCCCTCGAGCCGGATGAGACGGTAGATTCAGCTTTACGGCCGCTTAGCTTCGATGAGTTTACCGGGCAGACCAAGTCCATTGAACGGCTGCAAGTGATGGTTGGCGCAGCGCGCGGGCGCGGTGATGTTCTCAATCACATTCTTTTTAGTGGGCCACCCGGGTTAGGAAAAACGACTCTTGCTTCCATCCTCTCTCAATCGATGGAATCGAATCTGCGACCGACTTCAGGACCGGTCATTGAAAAACCGGGTGACCTCGCCGGTATGCTTACTAATCTCGTGGAAGGCGACATTCTCTTTATCGACGAGATTCATCGAATTCCCAAGACGGTGGAAGAATATCTTTACTCGGCAATGGAAGATTTCCGCATCGATATCATGCTCGACCAGGGCCCGAATGCGCGCAGCGTAAGACTTAACATCCCGCGTTTTACACTGGTCGGAGCTACCACGCGAATAGGTCTATTAACCTCACCTCTAAGAAGTCGGTTTACCCTTCAAACGCGCCTGGGATATTACCATCATAAAGATCTAGTATCTATTGTAAAACGCAGCTGCAAATTGCTCAATATCAGTATTAATAATGAAGGGGCTAAGGAAATCGCCGCACGCGCACGCGGCACTCCTCGCATCGCCAACAATCTTATTTACTTCGTTCGCGACTTTGCGCAACAGCGTGCCGATGGAAAGATCACTCGTAAGGTCGCAGAAGATGCGCTGGAGCTACTTGAAATAGATGCCCGCGGTCTCAATGAAATGGACAAACGCATTCTTCAAGTGATGGCAGAAAATTATACGGGCGGTCCGGTAGGTTTGAGCACCATTGCCATTGCGGTGGGAGAGGAAGAGCATACACTTGAAGAAGTCAATGAACCCTACCTCATACAGGAAGGCTACCTTCAACGCACACCAAAAGGTCGCACCCTGACAAAAAAAGGATTTGATGTAAGCGGGGTCCCGATGCAGCAGGGTAAAGATCAGCTCGATCTTTTATAATTCAGCTGAGATTTTAGTAATTTGTAACGACGGCGCCTCAATTCGAATTACTGATGACAGTCCAGCTGTCCTTGATCCCACACCCTACTCCCATTCACAGCGGGGGCTAAACTCGACATCCTCAGTATACAATCTGCAGTTTTATTAGCAGATAAGACTCTTGAAGTCATCTATCTCACTCTTAAATCCGCCGTTTACACCTTTATTTATAACTGAAACGGCATCATGCGAGTGAAGCGATTCGAGATGGGCGCAAGCGATCTGAAAATCTACAATCCGTTCATCCTCATCGAGCTGCTCATAGAGTAACCGCGCCGCATCTTCGACAAATTTTACATGGGATCCATTGAGTTCTGCAAATGCCTGCTCATCTTCCCGCTTCACCATAACTTGAGATTCAGTCTGAAGGGCGTTAAGACAATGGAGATTCAGATCTTCAATGCTGACTTGATAACCCGGACGTATCTCCGCGCTTATACGCGCTTTGCTCCGCTGGCTGTGGGGAATGGCAAAGGTCTGACGTGTTTCGCGAGCATGTTCAGCCAGCTCCGAAGAACAAGGGCAAGTAGAAGAATAAACATAATCAAAGTGTATAATCTTTCGACAGCGATCGAGATCATCGAGAATACTTTCAAATACGACGGCATAATACTGATAGCCTTCGAGATTGCTACGCAGGCTTTTCTGAAGCAACGGATAGGAGAAACTCAATTTCAAGTGCGCCCTGCTGCTGCCGTGGTCTTCTTTGTAGCGCAATAATATCTCCTCCAGTAATTCCAGGGTAAAGATGCGTTCCTTGAAGGCATAAAACGTCCGTATTATTCGGGACATATTTATCCCTTTAGTGTCAGCCGCATGTGAAACAGTGCCGGTAACGGAAGTTTCAAGCGAGACAGTTTCATTCTCCTTTGTAAGGAAATTTAGCGGTACCCGAAAATTAGAAATACCAACTTGTAAAATGGGTACATTAGCACCCTGGATCTCATTACTCGCTGCATTCTGGCAATCAGGCAGTGAATTTCTATACTCGTCGGTAACCGTATAATTTTTATTATAGCCCCGTTGTATCGACTTCTCATCTGCCGCAGGTTGAGAGCTGGTGATTTTATTTTCGTTATCCATGGTAAAAGTAAAATTGAGCCTCTAAAAATGGTAAGATGTCATGAAAAGTCAAAATATTCCTAAGATAACGCCTTTATCGGCCTCGTTGGCTATTAGAATAATTTTTTAGGAAGTAAGAGGTTGATAATCTACGGTTAATATCCAGCTGTGAGGAAATTGAAGCCACTCACCTTTTAAGTCTCTCTTGTCATTGTAGAGAGCGTGCGGGTCATGAATAACTTCGTCCAGATTACACTCCTCACAATTGCATAAGAATATGTGAGATGCAATGTAAGAATAAAATTGCAATTACAACGCCCTGATTTCAGATAATGAAACTTCATGGCCATGCGTTTCAAAATATTGGGTAGCAGCAGTTCAGGTAATGCCGCTCTCCTCATTACCGATAATTGTAAAGTTCTCATTGATGCAGGATTTTCCGCGCGCCGCCTTGGAGAAATGCTTGAGGAATGCGGAGAATCTATTGATACAATTGATGCTGTTTTTCTCACTCACGAACATGGTGATCATGCCTCCGGCATCAGGGGCCTTTCTCGGCTCCCTCATTTGAAAGTATTTGCCAATCATGCAACGGCCAAAGTCTTGCAAGATAATCTAAAGCGACGTATTAATTGGAAATTATTCGAAACGGGAACTACATTCCAGTATCGTGATCTCGAAATAAGTACGTTTGTCGTTCCTCACGATGCCTGTGATCCGGTGGGCTTCGTCATCCACAATATACCGGGTACGGAGTATGAAACATCCCGGAGTATCGGTTGGGTGTTGGATTTAGGTTATATCCCACAATTGGTGCGCGAGCGCGTGCGCGGAGTCGATCTTCTTGTCATTGAAGCCAATCACGATATTCACCTTCTCGATGAAGATACGCACCGACCATGGTCGGTTAAACAACGCATAAAAGGCCGGCACGGACACCTCTCAAACGAAACCGTCCATACATTCTTAAATGAGATGGATGAAACGAAATGGAAGGATGTTCATCTCGCCCATTTAAGTAAGGATTGTAACAGTAAGGCTCTATTGAACGACATGTTCAGTCCTCAAAAAGGGTTTATCAAAAAATTTTCGATCAGTGTCGTTGATCCTATAAAAAGCCTTTCTCCCACTTATGATCTGTAGATACATTTAAGAGTAGGGCTCAATCTACACGGAGTCTTGATATCAATTCTCTGGGCTCACCTCATCATTGATATAGACTTCAGCTCGTTGCCAGCTGGCTAAATCATCGACGTCTTCCAGCGGATTCAAAATAAAAACGGTTAAACCCAAGGTCTTTATCCGTTCCAGGGTTTCAAGAAATACAGAATTAGTACTCCAGTTAATACTCTTAAACAGATCGGGTATAGGCTGTTTACAAGCAATTAAATAGTACCCGCCATCCAGGGTTGGTCCAATGACAATATCCTTTCTATTCAGACCTTCAGCCACTTCCTCAATTACAGACTGGTTGATGTAGGGGCAGTCACCACCCATTAAAACTACGGCTTCGGCACCCCGCCCCAATGATTCTTCACACGCCGTAGAGAGACGATTTCCCAAATCACCCTCTGCCTGACAATAATAGGTATACTGACCCCCGAGCCAGCTCTTTATTTTCCCTTCAGCCTGTGCTGGTGTGTAATAGATTTCTCTCACGCTTCCCACAGGAAGCTGGGCGAGAAATGTTTCGACCATCAGGCGGTAGGCAATAATCGCCTGTTCAATGCCGATACTTTCAGCGAGGCGGGACTTGACTTCAATAGCGCCCGGCACCTTCAACATCACCGCCAGAGTTAATGAAGCTATTGATGTTTTTCTCTCCTCTTTTGAATAAAAACTGCACATGTAGCTATGCAATTAAATAGCTTTGCGATAGAGAAAAAGTGCGAAAAAAAACATAACAACATTGGGTAGCCAGGCTGCTTGAAAAGGTTCAATGATTTGTCGCTCACCTAACAGGGTACAGAAACTGGACATGAAGTAATAAGCTAAAAACAGACCAAAAGATTTTGAAACTCCGACCATGGGATTTACCCGCACTCCGGCGACGGCATAAGGAACCGCAAGGCCCAGTACAATAAGACAACTGAAGGGATTGGCCAATATACTGTGATAGTGAACTGCATACCCATTGACACGCGGATCGTCTTTGGCGGATATTTTATCCAGTATCTTCCCTAACTGAAAAAAAGATAAATCTTTAGGCCGTTTTTCCAATGAGTTCATAAGCGCCGGTTCTTCGGTTAAATAAGTCAGGATCTTTCTTTTAAAGCTAAGGGAGTAAATCGGGTCTCCCTGCTCGGGGTCAAAGATGGTTTCACGCCCTTTAATAAAAACCCAGTGGCCATCTAAATCATCGTAATAACCCTCATTTGCCAGAAGCCGAGTAATTTCACGACGATTTCCATCGAGGATAGAAACCGTTATCCCATAACCACGGTAGTTGTATTCGCTGAACCTGTTCATGAACCAAAGCCGCTTTTCTTTGTGATTATAGAATGAAAGATTATATATTAACCCGACATTTTCTTCATTTTTTTTCGTCAGCTGCTCCGCAAAAGCGTAATTATCCCAGATTTTACGCGATTGTTCGACGGACCAGGGAACAAGCTGGGCATTAAGGTAAAAGAGGAGAAAGGTAAAGACTGTCCCCATCGTCCACAAACTACGTGTCAACTTATAGAGGCTCAGCCCGCAAGCACGCATCGCAATGATTTCATTATTGCGGTGAAGGTTCCCCAAGCTGAATAACACAGAGATCAGGAGCGCGAGCGGTAAAACAATGGGCAGAAAGCTGGGCAACAACACCAGGTAATACCAGGCAACATCCATGAAATTTGCCCCATAGGCGAGCAAGTCCGGAAGGTCGTCATACATGTCCTCCATCAGGAGCAACCCGAGAGTAAGACCCATGGCAAGTGAAAATGTCTTCACCCACTCCGAGAATATATAACGGTCAAAAATAGTCACAATTTATATGCTTAATTAATTTCCTGAAAATGAAATCTGATAAACACAGCGATAATTTATTTAGATCTTATTCAACCATAACTTTATCTTTAATGCTCTCTTTAAATAAATATTTATGTATGGGCGAAGGGAGACATAATTTTTTGCTGGCTTCTTTGAGCAAGGAAACTTCAAATACGTGACATAATGGTCGACCAAAAGGATTCCTGGAATTCACGCATAGGCGTAATTCTTGCCGTATCTGGTAGCGCGGTGGGATTGGGTAATTTCCTTCGTTTTCCCGGACAAGCAGCACAAAACGGAGGTGGCGCTTTCATGCTCGCTTACTTTATTTCCTTTCTCATCATCGGCCTGCCTATCTGTTGGGCAGAGTGGACTATGGGAAGATATGGGGGGCAGCGTGGGTTTAATTCATGTCCAGGCATTTTGAATGCAATCTGGCGTCATCCCGCCGCGAAATATTTAGGGATTATCGGGGTCATTATTCCAATCATAATCTATATGTATTATGTTTACATTGAGGCCTGGTGTTTAGGCTACGCTGTCAATTTTGTCGTCGGCAATATGGATTTTAACGCCGTTGGCGATGCTGGGGAATTCTGGGGCAACTTTATCGGGATTGGAGCAGACGGTGATGCCTTTGGATTTGGCATTAAAAACGTCGGGGTCTATCTACTTCTGGTTTTTGTTCTTAACTTTTTTCTTATCTACCGGGGAATCGCAAAAGGCATTGAACTGTTTTGCAAATATGCCATGCCCACACTGCTTATTATCGCACTCATTATTCTCGTCCGCGTTTTAACCCTTGGCGCACCGGTAAGCGAGCAACCCGAAAACAACGTCGGCAATGGTCTCGGTTTTATGTGGAACCCTAATAAGGTTATTCTCCAGGAAAAAACGATCGATTCCAATTCCGGTGAAATAATTTGGGTGGACAAAGGGGAACTCGTTGGCAAATCCACGCTCGATAAGGCGCGCGCTGAAGTTGCCGAAAATCCCGATCAGCGTTTATACGTTAGGACGATTGGCGAGCAGCTCCTCAACCCGCAAGTGTGGTTAGCCGCAGCAGGACAGATTTTCTTTTCACTCTCTGTTGGCTTTGGCATCATCATGACTTATGCCAGTTATCTTTCGAAGAAAGATGACCTTGTTCTGAGCGGCCTTGCGGCGACGAGCGCCAATGAATTTTGCGAAGTGGGCCTGGGTGGACTGATAACTGTGCCCGCGGGGTTTGCCTTTCTCGGTGTCGCCGGGGTAGCAGGTCAATCTACTTTTGGCCTGGGCTTTAATGTCCTCCCGATGGTTTTTTCTGAAATGCCCTTGGGGACGGTCTTTGGTTTTCTCTTTTTCTTTTTGTTGTTCCTCGCCGCGGTGACCAGTTCGATTTCCATGCTTCAGCCCGGCATTGCATTCCTCGAGGAGACACTGAATATCAATCGCCGACAATCGGTTGCCCTACTCGGGCTGATCACGGCAATGGGTTGCTTATTCGTCGTTTACTTTAGTAAAGACGTGAAGGCTCTCGATACCCTGGATTTTTGGGTCGGCACTTTTCTCATATTTATCCTCGCGACGATCCAAATCATCATCTTTGGCTGGTCGATGGGATTGGAAAAAGGTTTTTCCGAGGCTCATCAGGGCGCTATTTTTCATATACCTGCTTTTTTTAAAGTGATCATGAAATACATCTGCCCCCTATTTCTCCTTACCATTTTTGTCCTCTGGGTTCTTGTAAATATAATCGGTATCGATTTCGCGACCGGTCAAAGCAGTGTCCCCACTTACGTGACCGATCTATTCGGTGAAGAAAAATCCGTCGTAGCGTGGCTTAGTATAGCTATTATTTTTTTCGTTGCCATATTTTTCGCGATTATCGTCTCACGCGTGCGCCGTTACAGTATCGATGATAATGATGAAATGGAGGGAGTAAAATGACAATTGGAGGTTGGATTATCCTGATAATCTCAGTTGGCACCGTCGTCATCCTCTTCACGTGGTGCATATACAAGGTATTGAGCATCCCCGATGAAACCGAACACCTTCATGGATTCGAACAGGAGACGCCGGATGAAAAAGTTGACGATTAATTATCAAAAATCTGAAAGAACGTCACGGCATCAGATAAATCCGTAAGCAGGGCTGTCGGATTATGAACGGCAAGATCTTCGGCCTTTGTCCACCCTGTTGCCACCCCAATAGTATTTGCCCTCAATGCTTTGCCGCATGCTATATCGTGTAAGGTATCACCGATGACAAAAATATGTTCTGAAGGGAATGTGTAACGGCATGCGTCCTGGGCGCGCTCGAGTGCTTTGGGTCCCAAATCATTTCTGTCATAGCTCTCTTCCCCAAAAGCGCCAAACTCAAAATACTGCCAGAGTTTAAAGTGCTCCAGTTTTGCTTGCGCGCTTCGTTCAAAATTCCCTGTGAGCAATCCTTGAACCAGGTCATCACGCTGATGAGCAATTTCTAAAACTTCATGAACGCCCGGGCAAACCACTCCATCGCCCTTCGGTAATTCAACCGTTAATTGTTGAAAATAGAGTTCACTCAGTCCCTGCAAATTCTCCTTATTATTCTCCAACTCGTATTTACTGAAAAATTGCCTGAAAATTGTAAGATCAGTGCGCCCACTAAAATCAATATCGTCAAGTGACGCCTCGATCGAGAATATCCTCTTAATCGCGTATTCCAAGGCACGCCTGCTCGCACCGCCGGATTTCAGTAATGTCCCATCTATGTCCCAGAGCAGAAGTTTTTTCATTCTTTTAATTTAGCACTTCGACAAGTGATCCCTCGACGAAATCAGCGCTTATTTTTTCCAGTCGTACACGGGCTAGGCGATTGGTTAAATCCTGGGACGATTCGCTTACGACCCGGATGTAATTACCGGTATAACCTGGCCAAACGCCTTGACGCTGATCTTCGAAAAGAACCTCCACCGTTTTCCCCAGGTATGACTCATAATAGTTATAACGCCTTTTCGCGCTGAGCCGCCGTAAAAAAGCGCCGCGACGATTGCGTTCAGGCACAGGCACAATCTCCGGTTGGCGCACCGCCGGTGTTCCCTCTCTCTCCGAGTAGGTAAAAACATGACAATAAGCGAAGGGGTTATCGAGAAAGACTCGGCAAGTTTCCTCAAACTCCTTTTCTCCTTCACCGGGAAATCCTGTAAGTATATCCGTCCCGATACAGAGACCGGGGACTCTTTTTGCGGCATTATTTATAAAATTAACAAAATCAGAAACAGTGTACTTACGACGCATGAGCTGGAGTATTTTATCCGATCCGGATTGCAGTGGAATATGCAAATAGGGCAAAAGGGTGTGTTCGGGGTCAGCCATACGCTCTAAAAGTGCCACCGGTATCGTCGTTGGTTCGATACTGCTGATGCGAATACGCGAGAGACCCGCGATAGCATTAAGATGATTAACGATCGATAAGATATCACAGTCATGATTATTGTAAGTTCCGATATTAACACCAGTGAGAATAATTTCACGCACCCCGCGATCGACCAGGCTTTGGGCCTCACACATAAGATTGTTATAGTCTCGGGACCGCGCCCGTCCTCGCGCGAAGGGAATAATACAGAAAGAACACATAAAATTGCACCCGTCCTGAATTTTAAGATTGGCTCTTTTCTCAAATGGCTGATCCCCCACAAAGTGAATAGAGAAATCGTCTCTATCGATGCGGTCTCGAACAATAAGCGGCCGCTCATTTTTACCATGACCGACATAATCGAGTACGCTTAATTTATCCTGGTTTCCGATGATGAGATCGACGCCGTCTATCTCCGCGATGGCCTTGGCACCCATCTGTGAATAGCAACCCACAACCGCGATAAAAGCGCGCGGATTCGCACGTATAAATTGGCGGATCGCCTGTCGGCTTTTAGCATCCGCCTCGCGAGTTACGGTACAGGTATTAATAACTGCCAGGTCCGCCCTATCACCAAAAGATACATAACGATAACCCGCCTCTTCCAGCTTTTCACGAATAATCTGTGACTCCGATTGGTTAAGGCGACAACCCAGGGTATGTACGGTTGCTTTTTTTTGTTTCGCTATATCTGATACCATGGTCTCCAATTAATATTAATAGGAGAAAAATATATAATTTCATATTTTTTAAAAGATAATTTCACTTTATATTAAATCCATTCTAAGCTGTATTCGTTAGTCATTTAATTTTTATAATAGTAATCATAGATCTTATTTAAAAATCATGAGTTGGGAATTCGAACTTGTTGCAGGACCTTTCAGCTTCACGGAAGGACCCGCTTGGGATGGTGAAGCGGTATTATTTACTCATTGTCCGGAACATCGCATCATGCGCTATCACCCGGCCAGCGGTGATTGCTCAGTATTTCGCACTGACACTAACGAAGCCAACGGGCTCATGTTTGACAAGGATGGACGACTCTATGCCTGCGAGGGCGACTCCCAGGGAGATACCCACCGTATGGTGCGCTATAATAAAGATGGGACAACGACGGTTATCGCCGACAATTTTGAAGGGAAAAAATTAAACAGCCCGAATGATTTAGCCTTTGATAAAAAGGGCCGGCTTTGGTTTACCGATCCTCGCTATGGGGATAAAGTTGACAATTTAGAACTCGATCATCAATCCGTCTTCCGCGCTGATCCTTTACCGGATGACACCTGGAATCTCACACGTGTTACCTATGACACAACAAAACCAAATGGTTTATTGATTTCTCCTGACCAAAAGGTCCTCTATGTCGCTCAAAGCGAATACAAACTTAAAATGGAATTACGCGCTTATCCCATCAACGCTGATGGTAGCCTGGGAGAATATTCACTGCTTCATAATTTTTCACCCCACCGTGGTATCGATGGGATGTGCCTGGACACTGAAGGCAATATTATTGCCACCGCCGGTTTTGAGGAGAGCGGACCCGGTCCAATGATTTATGTCTTTGCTCCTAATGGCCGCGTTTTGGAAACGCATCCTGTCTCGAGGGACAATCCGACGAACTGCACGTTTGGGGACACAGATCTGAAGACCCTTTACGTTACCGCAGACGGCTGCTTATTTCGCACGCGTACGGATCGTAGAGGTTATTTAATTTACCCACAAATATAATACCCTCTATTTTGCATAGCGCTCACTTGCGTCTCGATGAGCTGTTTTCATTTCCAATTCGCTTAAAAGGGCGAGGAGTTTATCACGATCGGGTGTAAAATTCGATAAAACCTGAATTTCGTGATCGTATTGAAGTGTTGTCATCAGGAGGTTGCAGCGTAGATCATCTGCTTTTTCATAAACCTGGGACTGGAAACGTTGGGGTTTTAATCTTCCACAATTTTCAATCACTCTTTCCAGGTTACCGTAAGCACTGAGCCACTTAGCGGCTGTTTTAGGCCCAACCCCTTGAAGCCCAGGTATATTATCTGATGTATCCCCGATAAGGGCCAGATAGTCGGGTATTTGATCCGGTCTTACACCAAATTTACTTTTCACCCCCTCGGCATCGAGACGTCGCCAACCCAGCTTCGGATTGGCCGTGGGCGGAGGAAGCAACTGTGTAACCCCGTCCGTAACACACTGCGCCAGGTCCTTATCCGCACTGACGATAAGCACTACCTCACCGTTCTTTGCCAATTCACGAGCGTTCACTCCGATCAAGTCATCTGCTTCAACGCCCTCCTTCTCTATTCCCCCGTAACCCATCGCCAGGGTTAACTCCTTAATAAATGGTATTTGTACACTGAGTGGCTCGGGACAGGGTTCACGGTTGGCCTTGTATTCTGGTTGTAATGCCTCGCGCCGTTTGTCGCCGCCGCGATCGAAAAACACCACCATGTGGTCAGGTGATTCATCATCCACTAGTCGCCAGAGGGTACGCACCCATCCGTGGATCGCGTTTGTGGGAAACCCATCCGAACGGATCAGATCCGGCATCCCATAAAATGCGCGAAACGTCAGGTT
Source organism: Opitutales bacterium (assembly GCA_963692525.1). Taxonomy (GTDB): domain Bacteria; phylum Verrucomicrobiota; class Verrucomicrobiia; order Opitutales; family PNEW01; genus PNEW01. The sequence goes on along the minus strand of OY829953.1, from coordinate 1,580,143 downwards.
ATAACCGTCAATAAGCAGCCACTTTGCCATCCCATTTCCTTTCTGAAACTATTGTCTGATTTTTAATTAATAGAAGAAAAGTCCAAAAGTTAAGACACCATTACCGAGTTCCGCAGCTGTGGGTCGACATCTATCAATAACACGAATGTAGGTTTATCAATTACATTATTCAATGCCTGGCGTTGAAGGTTAAATATTTTAGCATTGATTTATCAATAGCATCCTTTCAGGTTTTAATCAGGGTAAAGTATAAATTAACGCAGATATGTAAACAGGAGTATAATATGAAAAGATTCAGCCAGATTTATCTTCTAAAAGTCACGCTCGTCGCCGCATTATTCCTCTCGGGTGGAAGTGTCGAATTAGCTTATTCCGCAAATGGCAGTGATACAGATTTATGGCGTGAAAAGCTTTTTATTAGACCGAAAAATTGGATTGTCAGAGTTGAAAATTCGGGCACTGAAACGTCAGGAGAAGTAGAAGCTGCAATTTCACTCTATAAGGTGGAAAAAGTTACCGCTTCCAATAATCTGACTTTTAATCTTGATGACAGTGAGTCCGGTCATTCGATTCCATTTAATAAACCAGCCTATGCTGGTCAATTAATTTTCAGTGTTGAAATTATTAGTATTAATACGACCCCACGAAATAAAAGTGTTTCATTTCAAATCCTACAAAAGGTTAAGAAGACAGGTAAGCATAACAAAATTCGTGGAGCCAAAGTTAATTTTAGTGACCCAAAGGTAGGCGATATTGAAAAAACCAAATTTAATTATCGGATTCCTTAAAGTATAGCCAAGGGAATGCCTTGATATTTATCCCATCTTTGCCCGATGGGTTGAATACAAAATGAAATCTTCGTCTTCGTCTACCTCCTCGTCTTCGTCCTAAATTACCTATCAAATTTCTTACAACCCAAGGTGGGGCGGGCTGTCCCTAGCACGCTTCTTCTAGTACGACTTAATTAAACGCGCTAGGGACAACCGTCGCCAAGGCTATGGCGTCAGGCAGCGCGTTCCGCCATATTTTCAAAAATAAAAACTAAAGGGATGAAGATATATTGAATGCAATATGACCCCATTCTCCTGGCCCCGGGAGGGGCGATACATAATTAGCCCATTGCGCAAGCAATGGGTATGATGGTGATGGGTAAACCATTTTCAGAGCCCCAGCGGGGCGACACAAGTACAGTAAGAAGATTTCTTGTGTCGCCCCGCTGGGGCTCTATTATTTTTGTTCATTATTTTCCCATAGCTTAGGCTGTGGGCTACCTTTCTTACACTCCTCCGGGGTGGATAAATAGACATAATAAATCTTCATCCTTATCTGATCAGGGTTTTACACAGGCGACTATGATCGTCCTCCCCAGTAGGAGTTTTGCGCTGTTCATCTCGCGCACAAAGCGCTCGTTAATATTGTCGATCGTCTGGTATTTAATTCGTTCTTTGCGAAAGGCCAGAGAGCCAAATATTTTAACCGGCAGCCAGAGAAATATTAATCCGATCATGGAGGAAGTCTGCTTTTTATCGATCGATACATTTACTTTTTCAAACCCGATTTCAGAGAGTGAATGCGCTAGATAAAAATAGGCGACCGGGTTGATATGACCTCCAGTACTGTATTTTTTGCTTTCTTGAAGATGCAAGGGACCGAATAAATTCCAGAACCCAAAAATTAAAAACCTTACCCTTGATTTAATATTAAGAATATTAGGGGTTGATAATACGAGGATACCGCCCGGTTTTAATACTCTAAATATTTCCTTTAACGTTCCCCGATAATCTTCAAGGTGCTCAATTACTTCAGTCGAGGTAACTAAATCAAAATAATTATCCGCATAAGGAAGCGATTGCTTGTTTAAATCTACAATATCAACCGATTGATCGGGTAATTGTATTAACTCGTCCGTATAATCACAGGCGTGAGGTTTGACTTTAAATTCAGAAATAACCTCGGATATCAGCTCTCCATGACCGCTTCCAATATCGAGATAATTCCCACTGACGGTTGCGTTATACTCTTTAATCTTATTAAGAGTTGCCCTCAGCGTTTGCGGTAAGCTCAGTCCCATCGTCATTTTATTAATTTATCCTATCGCGGGATGGCAATTATTTAACATCCGCTTTTGACTCTTTGTTATTACACCTCTTGCCTCCCGTCCATAGTTTCGTGACTGCTGGACCTTGCCAGGTCCTCGTCTTTTTCTCTTTTGTCATTGCGAGGATCTCGCAACTGCGGGAGACGCGGCTACCGAGCGCAGCGACATCTTCCATTCCAGAAATATTGAATTAACCGATTTCACATATAAACCGAAATAATAATATGTACGTAATGTATATTACGTATACATACTTGCCAATAAACGTAAAGGAACACATTACATGGGCGTCACACGCAGTCTATTTCGTCGCGTATGGGAACATAAAATTAAAATAAAGGATGGTTTCACAAATAACAACGGTATACATAGATTGGTATATCACGAATCCTTTTATGATATTCATAACACGATCGCCCGGAAAAGAAATTCAAAGTGGTTCCAGAAAAAAGAAGACTGCCTTAATTAAAGAGACGAACCTTCATCGGAAAGACCTGAGCGCAGACTGGTATTGGTAAGCGCAATGACTAATCGCCTAGATTGCTTCGTCACTATGTTCCTCGCAATGACAAAGGAATGAACTGGAAGATTGTATGAAATATTCTCTTACAACCCCACACCCATTGTCATTATACCTGCCTGCCGTGCCGTTGTCCCGTCCCCCATACCGTGAGTATTGTGACGCGATTGAGACCTCAGAACAATACTGTTCCCCAAATAAAAAGAATGCCGCTGACGAAAATTCTACCGATACACTTACTTTTCCACAATCCTGGTTGAGATTTAATTTCCTCCAAAGTATCCTTCAGTTGGTCGGGGAAAAAAACCGTCAACACTCCCTTATAAATAAAGGGTATGCCAAGGACTAAAAGCACCCAATCTTCAATGTTGATCGGGGGAATGTTAAGCCCAATACAGGCAATTCCCCATATTGTGAGAATGCTGCCAATCATCGGTAAGAGAAGTGGCCGCTGGATTCGTGAATTAGGTTTTACAGCTTTGTATACAACCGGTTTAAATAATCCAATTAATGCTTCCGTCAGAAAAAACAACCCACAGCCTATTAATAATAAAGCGGTCATAAGCTCTAATCCTGATACCTTCTTATTGCCATAAATTTATCGGTCCGCGGTCTCCTCTCGATAGAGCTTAAATCCGCCCGCTTCATAGTTCGGCAATGCTCTTGGATGATCCAGGGAGCTTGTGTGTAACCAGACACGTTCCGCACCTTCCCAAGACCAGGCTGATTTAACGGCGTAAGACAAGAAGTAGCCGCCGAAACCCTTACCTATGAATGGCGGCGCTAAACCAAAAGCCAGGATTTCCACATCCGATTCATCTTTAGAGAGTTCAAAGTATCCAGCTACTGAACCGCTTAAGTAGGCCATCCATGTTCTATGATTTTCACTCTCAACTAAAGCTTTCCACTGCTGATCAGACCACGAGAGCTTACTTTTCCATTCCCAATCTGCACCGATTAACTGGTAGAGAAATCTGTTAATTCGAAACTGTGCAATTTCACATTCGGTGACAACTAACCCGCCCGATTCACTTTTCCCTCTCAGCCAGGAGGGAGACTTCATTTCAAGGTAATACCTTGTTACCTTTTCCCCTTTTGATCTCACTTTTCTGATTTCAAAAAAGGGTTGTCATCATTCTACCTGCTCGGCGGGAAATCTACGCCGTTGCGCAGATACAAATCATTCAATGACTACGCACGAATTTCTGAACGCGCATGCCATGATGGACATCAACCACATAGACGGCGCCATCTTTATCGACACCGATATCGTGTGCCCAGTAAAATTGCCCGTCGTAACTGCCAAAACTTCCCCACCTTGCGATGACTTGCCCATTTAAATCCAGCTTAACCGCGCCGTTGCGCTCGGGCGGCTTCTCTTTTACATCGCCGCCATCAGCCACATAAATGTACCCATCCGGCCCGAAAGCAACGGACCATGGGCGACCGATTTTTTCACTTTGCCATTGAGTGAGATATTTTCCGTTACCTTCAAAAACCTGAATTCTATTGTTCGCTCGATCCGCTACATACACTTTTCCTTCATTATCTAATGTTATGCCATGCACTGTATTGAAATCTCCCGGACCCTCTCCCTTCTGACCCCATTCAAAGAGGTATTCACCATTCTTATCAAATTTAACTACGCGGCTGTTGCCATAACCGTCGGCCACGTAAAATTCCCCACTCGGGAGAACGGCAACTGAGGTCGGGAGTTTAAAATGATCCCGGTCAGTTCCTTCTTCTCCTTTTGTCCCGACGGTCATGAGAAGCTTTCCCTCATTACTGAATTTGTAGACCTGGTGATTGCCGGTATCGGTAATCCATATGTTATCCTCACCATCAACTTCCAGCCCGTGGGGACTGTTTATTTCAGCGTGGCCCCAGGCGGCGACCTGTTTACCGGATTCAGCTTCAAAAGCGCGAATCGGATTGTCGCCGCGATGAGAGATAAAAACTCGATTGCGGGAGTCCACCCCCACACCTGTCACCTCATCTAAAGCATCATTTTTCGGTAACTGCGGCCAACCGTGCACCACTTTATAGGCTTCATGGTGAGCGCTCATAGCCGTTGTCATCAGAAATATATTTAAAACAACCGCACTTAAATAATACCTGAGATTAAAATGACGCCGTCGACATGTTTTCATAAAAATCCTTTTTATATCCGATTACGTTTGTAACATACATAGCTTTAATAGCTGCTTTTTATTTAGCAATTACTTCCTTCAGGCGCCACATCGTGATACTCCTTCAACGTATCTGAAATTAGTATATAATCACCCTACCTGGTTAACAGATGCTAAACCGACGCTTCATACGATTAATACTGATCGGGGCAGTGGGTATTTTCCTCTTTCTTTTAGTTGCCCTGTTTCGGCTTTCGCAACTTCCCGAACCGGCGCCGGATGATATGCAGACGTCCGGCAGGCAGATTATTCGTGACGAGTTGAAGCGTATGCGCGAGTCGTCGTTTGGCAGTTCGACGCGAGGGACCATACTCTGTGATAGAGTGGAAACATTCCTCGAGGAGGGCCGCATCATTTTCAGTTCCAAACTCGGAGGTCCTCGTGGCGTATGGCACCAGGGTTTCATCGGGAAAGAAAAGATATATGTTAGAATCCTCGAAATGAATAACGCCCGCTTTCTTCATCAACTGCCCTACCAAATGATGGAGGCGATCTTCCATGAAGCTGTACATTCCGTCCACGGCAGGTTTCACCGCAACAGTATCGAGGAAGAATGCGATGCCTTCGTCGCGGGTATGACCGTTGAGACATTGATTAAGGGAGAAGCTATGCCCAAGGTGTTTATGATCGATGGCACAACTTTGGGTAACTATATTCTCTCCGCCTATGCGAATCTTCCCAGAAATTCCGACTACTGCCCCATCGGCATTGAGCTTGAGGAAATCTACCGTCGAGCGGCCCTCGTGGAACCGTAAAACGATTAATTCCTGCGATAAAAAGTCCCTTCTTCCACTTTTGTATTAAGATGTTTCCTATCGTACCAGCCTTCGAAAAGGATCTATCTTCAGGTCGACGACCAGTAAACCATCCAGGTTACCCGCATCCACGCCTTTTTTGATCACTTCAAACGACTCCGCTGCTGCCTGACATGTTTGTTGTATATCTTCATCCGTATGCGCGAGCGTAGCATTGACAGCAAGTTTCGTATGGATTCCTCGCCTGGACATTTCCTGGATATACAAAGTGTTGGCTTTAGGAATAAGCTTCTCTGAAATATCGAACTGAATGGCAGGGCATACATAATGGCTGACACAGCTGCCCGATAAACCTGACGAAGTGAGTGCATCATTCATTAATGCACGATATCGTTCTCCGATTACCTCAAATCTCTTTTCTGAGTCACGGCGTTTCAGTTCTCTAATTGTCGTGAGTGCTGAAATCAGGCCTATATTATCACTCCAGTAGGAGCTCGAGATAAACATCCGTGACGCCGGCTCCATCGCTTCACGGGACCCAACCACCGCGCCCATGGGATAACCGTTCGTCATACATTTGGCCAGGACCGTCATATCCGGGGTAACGCCGGTATATGCCTGTACGCCGCCAATGCGTATCCGCCAGCCACTTGAGACTTCATCGAAGATGAGTAGTGCTTCATGCTCATGCGCGAGCGCCTTCACGCTTTCCAGGTAGCCATCGGGTGGAACTTCTGATCGCATGGGCTCCATCATCACCGCTGCGACTTCACCTTTATGTCGCTTGATCAAGTCTTCCAACATATTCAAATCACCGTAAGAAAAGGGAACAGCGGTCCCCGCGAGAACTCGCGGCACCCCGATGGGTTCGATCCCCGCAAAAGGAAACTCACCACTTTCCGGATCAACCAGGTAGTTGGCGGATTGATACCAGTCGTGCCAGCCGTGGTATCCGCAAAACAGAATGATATCTTTGCCTGTGGTTCCTCTGGCAATACGGGCTGCCAAGGCGCAGGCCTCACCGCCCGCTTTGGCATAGCGAACCATCTCCGCGCTCGGAATGGTGTCGACCAATTCTTCGGCCAGTTCTACCTCCAGTGCACTGTTAATTGTGAAAATGCTGCTTTTATCAATCTGTTCTTTAACAGCCTGATTCACCACATCATCGGCATGGCCTAGAATAATGGCGCTCACGGCGTTCACCCAATCGAGATATTCGTTGCCATCTACGTCTGTGAACCGGGAACCTTTTGCGTGGTCCGCGTAAAGAGGACTGACACCGTCGGCGAACAGGCTGGCCCTGCGACCGAAAAGTTGTGTATGACCGGGAATGAGATCACCCGCTCGTTCATACAGTTCCTTCGAACGGCTGATATTGGGAAAATCTGACATGAATAATAATCAGTTAAATAAAACCTTCGCTAACCGTATCAGGCCCCAACATTGCCGGGCCGGTGTTGATTTCCTCCCAACATTTTCTTTACTATTTCGGATGGGTTCTCGATTTTCGCGAGTTGACCGTGCATATCTTCCTGCGGAATAAAACAGTGTTTTAGATACATGCTCAGCAAAACCGTTCGCGATTGGTCCGTAATATTCGGACGGCCGGTGTGATACCAGGCGCCATGGGCAAAGACCACGCTCCCGCGACGACCGTTCAGGATTTCACCATCGGATCGCCATTCGGTTGCTGGTTCAGCAGGATTTTCATTGAGCCGATGGGAGTAAGGCACGACTCCCGTGCCGCCATTATCGTCAGTTAAATCATCAAGCAACCAGAGGGTCTGTCCCGTGATATTGCCGGGTGGCCAGGGTGGTTTCAGGCTCCAATACGGATAATCCACATGCCAATGGATGCTGTCGTAACCTGGGTAAACGGTATTTGCGCTAAATGTGGAACAATAGATATCCTCACCAAGAAGTCTTTCCCAGACGGCCAGAACCACCGGGTGACACATTAAATCCCGGAACAGCTGATGCTTCACGACAATCTGCCCTACCCGCTGCGTCTTTGCTTTTCGCGTCTCTTCAGTGGCCTCAGCATCAAGGTAACCGTGAATGAGCATACGCGCCTCGTCGGCAACTTCAGGGGTAATGAGATCCGGGACAAGGACAAATCCCCGTTCATCAACCGTTTTAACAATGCTCTCAATATCAACTAAATCGGGCGTAATTCCTGCCATATTCATGTTTACTGGTGGACCTGTCGTGAGGTCTGTCGGTTTATGATTGTATGTAAAGTATTATTGGGGTTTCTGATTTTTCTACCCTGATATATAGTTTCTCGGACGAGCGAGGCGAGCGGAAAAATCTTTCTCTATTTCCCAACCCATTTTAACTTTTCATTTTAGTCAGATTACTAAATATTAATAAGAACAAATAAACAGTTCAACATGGCTCATCTCCGAATTCATATTCATAGTACAGGGTATTCTGTTTTTATGCTGATCGTGAGCGTGCTCAATGTCTCGTGCAATCAAAGCGAGATTGTCGACGGTGACATATCTCAGGGCAGTCTCATTGAACAGATGGCGTCCTACAACGCGCCCATAATCCTCGATGTTCGCACTCCTGAGGAATATGCGGCAGGTCATATTTCTGGAGCGATCAATATCCCACACACTGTTTTACCCGAACGCATTAATGAATTGAGCGAATATAAAAATGAACAAATTGTCGTCCATTGTCAAAGTGGGCGCCGTGCAGGGTTAGCAGAAGGAGTCCTGCGCGAGGGGGGTTATAATAAAATCCTCCATCTCGAGGGCGATATGGTTGCCTGGCGCGAGAATAATCTTCCCCTCGAAGGCAATAAGTAAATCTCTTTGCTTTAATATGCGATGCTGTCACGACCGGGTAAAACAGTTGTAGACCATGGATTGAATGTCATGCTTACAGGTAGTTTATTATGGGTGAAGTTTCAGATTTAGATAGCAGCAAGGATTCACTTCAGATCAAATACATCAGGGAAGATATTCCTGAAGTTGAGGTTCCGGTATACAAAGGCGAAAGGAATACTGCCTTCATCCCTGATACCCTGGACCTGCAGGAGAGAGCCGGATTGGCGGTTAATGGCCTGACCGGTCCCACGGATCCCGATGCCGACTATGAAATTTACTGGAGAGTACATTTTCTATCCAACCCACCCCTCATGTACCACGGCATGGACGACCAGGTACAGGTAAAATTCTGGCAGGCCCTTCCTCTGATGCGTATCATGAGCGGAAGCACACAGGATCCTGAGGTTGAAAAGAGATGGTTGGAAGTCATGCTCAAGATGCAGGGTGAAGACGGTCTCCTCTATACACCGGTTGTTGGACGACCCTGGGCACTCCCTGACAATCCCCAACCCTTTGCGGGTTTTGATAATATTCCCAAAGGCGGACAGTTTTGTACCGTAATCATGATGGGTCGTATTCTCGGCGCTTTTTCCATCTATGCCGAACTGGATCCCGATGGGCCCTGGCGCGACGCTGCGATAAAACTTACGGACGGATTATGTCGCCTTGCCATAATTAAGGGGGATAAAGCATACATGCCTGCTTACGTCGTCGAGCCCGGACAGACTTTTCCCGATGATGTGAAGCCCCCGAAAAGATTTACGGCGGGGACCACGAGCTGGATAATTCAAGGCCTCGCGCAGTGCGGGCGAATGCTCGATTACACCCCCGCACTCGAACTCGCAGGAAAGTTGGTGAATTACATGGTGAATGACGCGGATTGGTTTGATGAAGAGGGCCGCTTCCTGTCGGATTTCTTACCGGAAGATTATATCGGTGACTTTGTAGACCTTGCAACCGGAGACTCCGGGCAGAAAGACCCCATCCATTTTCATGCGCATGCCAATACGATCATGGCTGTGTTGGAATATATCCAGGCAAGCGGTGACCGTACCTATCTCGAGTGGGCAAAAAAATGCTACGCCTATGCGAGAAATGAAGGGGAAGCACTTTTGGGATGGTTCCCGGAATGGATTTCTGGAAAGCCTTATGCCCAGACATCAGAAACTTGCCAGGTTGCGGACATGGTTACCTGTGCATTGAAGCTTTCACAACTGGGTGAAGACCGATGGGACGATGCTGAACGCTGGATTCGAAATCAGCTTGTCGAGAGCCAATTGGTAAAGTGCGACTGGATTTACCATGAAGCTGAAGACCTGCCCGAAACCCAGCCTAAATTTAACGAGACCGTTGACCGCGTTCCGGAACGGAATGTCGGCGCGTTTGCGGGTTGGCCGTCAATCAATGACTGGGTCTGGTATCCGGGACACCCACACCGCTGGACACGGGGTATAATGCACTGCTGTACCGGCAACGGGGCGAGGGCACTCTTCTATGCATGGGACAGTATACTCGACTTCGATCAAGATACGCTTGCCGTCAACCTTCTCTTGAACCGGGCATCACCTTGGGCGGATATAGAAAGTCACTTACCTTATACCGGTCGGGTCGACATCAGGATCAAGCAAGCGGTTAATCTCAAAATCAGGATCCCCGACTATGTTTCGCTCAATGATTTTACCTGCAAATTAAATGACAAGAAAGCAGAAGTGACATGGGAAGGTCGTTACGCCTGTATCGGAGAAGTGGCCAGCGACACAATTGTGACAATCACTTTTCCTCTCAATGAAAAGGTGGAGAGAATATGGAATGAGGGACAAAAGTACACCGTTACTTTCAAAGGGCATGACGTCGTTGAGATAAGCCCCCCGGGAGTCATTCATCCCCTTTACCGTCGGGACCATTACCGCGAGAACTCAACACGGTTTAAAAAGTGCGAACAGTTCTGTTTTACCGGCGATATCCCTGACGTCTAAAAAAAAGTGCTAGCGATAGCTTATACGTCGTAAGTGTGAGATTAAAAGGAAAAGCTATACGGATCAAATATTGGATTGCATTGAAAAGTCTTACTTACGCTTGAAGTAAAATTATACCCGAGTGACCATTTCTCGTCGTTTATTAGAAATTTGAATGACAGATCATCTTTACCTTTGTTAGTCGTCCAAGCCCATTGGTCGGATGCGATATTAGTCATCGGGGTACCTTGCTCCCAACTTAATCCATTGCCCTCACCTCTAATATAAAGCTGGTTGCCAAAGCCAACATCGACTTTTGCAATTATAATTGTCGCTTTTATCGACTTACCTGCTTTCTTTTTTTTCACACTGGTGGCTTTTACGGTACTTTTCTTTTTTACCACCGGTAATTTTTTTGCGAGTTTTTTCGCAGATACTTTTTTCTTGGCTGCAGTTTTCTTTGACATGGTATCTTTATGTTAATTATTAAGTTTTATCGGTTTTAGATAATTAAAGTTTCTTACGATAATTATTTTGGATCAATGGTTTCAATATTCCGAAAGACTGGTAAAAGCAGTTATCATGCCATGGAAATGTATTGAGCAATTTTGACCAAAGGGGCCATGTCGATCTATTTGCAATTGTCGTAGCTGTAGGTTATGCCAGCTTCAGATAAACTACAACAAGCCGCCGTAAAATTATGAAAGTTATTTGAAATTACCTATGACCTACTTCAAGGATTTATCAGCGGGCCATTTCAATAGGCCAGAGCCGTCTCAATTGTCGATTGAGTGATGTCGGGCAAGCCCTCGGTAGCGATTGCCGATCTTCGATTGAAAAGATGGATCAAGAAACAGAATGTAATTCAAGCTGAGCTGTTTGATAACCACCAGGCAAAATCGAAAATCGTCAATCGGCAATCGCAAATTGCTACTCTTCCTCCAACCCTAAAACCTGTTTTCGTTTTTGCTCAAGCGCGATGAAACGGGGCTCTGATCGAAGAAAGTCATATTCTGGTGAAAAGAGAAAATAATAATTCTCCTCTTCAAAGGCTTGTTCAATCGCATCTAAGTTTCGTTCCTTATTGCCTAAAAAGGTGTAGAAATAATAGGGAAACACAGATTCCAATTCTGGTGGATAAGCAACGTGCTCACCCGTTCGAGCATGCTTCTCGACGAGCGATACATAAAGCTTCAACGCTTCTTTATCTATACCTGTAAGTTCAGCCCAGCGATTCAATGCGCGCGCAGCATCCTCAAACCTTTTTTTAAAAAGAAACGTAAGTCCCATGAATTCCCATGTAAAATGGTAGTTCGGGTCCAGTTCCAACGTGCTTTCAAAAATTAGAATAGCTGTGTCATAGTGCCGCGCATAATAATGTGTAAATCCAAGATGATGGTTGTAGAAGAGTGAAAAAGGCTCCAGTTCCAGTGCCTTTCTTCCCTTTGCTATTGCCTCTTCCAAGCGCCCGGTGAACAAAAGAAGGAACGAATACCTGTAATACGCCGGCGCATATTTTCGGTTAAGTTCGATTGCACGTCGATACTCACTTTCGGCGCCCTTATAGTCAAAATGGAAAGTCTCCCTGGTATACCCTAAGGAAGTATGAGCCTCGGCAAGGTGGGGGTTGATCGCCAATGCTTTTTTTACCGCCTCTTCAGCACGTGCTTTAATAGTGACTCTATCGCTATTGGGAACATAGGCAGGGAGGACAAGATAAACATCCGCAAGGCCAGAGTATGCAAGGGCGTAGTTGGGATCGATGGCAATGGCTTGTTCGAAGTGTTCGATCGATGAAGTTAATCCTTTCGCGGTCCGCTTCATCCAATGGTAACGACCAAAAAGGTAATGATCATAGGCTTCGATGTTTGTAGTCGAAGGCTTAACTAGAGGATCACCCACTTCACCGAAGATCTCAATCTGAAGTGCTGTGGCAATCGCCTGTGAGATTTCATCCTGAATGGCGAAGACGCTCTTTAGCTCTCGGTCATATTTCCCAGCCCAAAGTTGGAAGCCGTCGGCAACATTGATAAGCTCAACTGTGATCCGGATGGTGTTTCCTGCTTTTCGTACACTTCCCTCGAGCACGTAGAGAACATTAAGTCTTTCACCAATGGTGAGAATGTCTTTATTTCTTCCCTTGAAAGCGAAGGAGGAAGTTCGAGCCGCGACACGCAACCCTTCGACTTTGGTTAAGGTATTTAAGATTTCCTCTGCTATCCCATCGCTGAAGTATTCCTGATCCTTTTTCGGGCTCAAGTCGAGGAACGGGAGCACGGCTATAGAGGGTTTAATTGATGGGTCAATCTTCTGACTTTGCGAGGATTTAAGAACGTTGCGAAACCCGGAAAATAAAATAAAACTTAGAAGGAGAAAGAGAACGAACATCACCCTAATCAAAACTGAAGGGTGCCCTTGCTTCTCAATGAGGTTACCCATCACCTCTCGATGTTCCGTCAGCGTCTTCAATGTCACCTCCTCGTCTTCACCCATGAGACGACTGTAACCCTCGACATCAGGGCTGAGTATAGCCGTTAGCCTGCGTTCCATGACTGATCGCTTCTGCTTAATGTGCAGTTTGCACAATTGAGATCAAGTTAGACTATTACTGCCGCGATCCGTGTGTCAACCTAGCCATTTTCGATTGCCGATTTTCGATGAGGGATGTCGGGCTGCACCCTTGGTAGCCGATTGTGCCTTGAGGTGATCATTTTAATTCTATACCTGGTAATCCACTTTTTGTCATTACGGAAAGGAAATAAATCTACAACCGTTGCTCTTCTTCCAATCGCAAATCGAAAATCGCAAATCTGCAATTCATTCGTTCCCCGAAGTGAGCCATCGTGCACACTCCGTTCCCAATTCGGTGTCAGCCAACTTATCGTACTGTGCTGACTCGTCGGCGGTCAGGGTTTCTGTCCATCGTCCGTTCACTCCCTTATTGATAAAGACCTCTGCGCCCGCATCCCAGAATGCTCCACCCATCGGGACGGATCTGCTCGCATTTTTCTTCATCCATTCAAACGAACAATGTTCCAAGATGGCCGGCCAACTCTGCTCATGGATCGGGATATCCAGAAAGCTTGCGATGCGCCGAATCTCACTCGGCATGTCCCTCTTGAGATCCGCAAAGTGGATGAGGATTACATTCGGCAGGTTGCGGATTTCCCACCAGCTTCGAACATTCTCCCAGAATGGCCAGAAGGGATGCCCGTCGCGTGCAATCCAGTCGTGCCAGTACTGCCGAACGTCGAGCGGAGGTTTCTCAATCGGCGGTCCGACGCGGCCCGGCGTTTCGTTCAGCGCATCGTACCATGTCTTATTAGCGTTCACATGGTGATTGTACATACTCCAGACCACGTCACGCCCATCACGGCCGATGTAGAGATATTTTGCACTGGGCGAAAACCGCAGGGCGTCAACTGGAAGATGCGTCTTCAAGAAGCGCCGATGAGTTTGCGCTTCGACCAGGGGCAGCTTCACCTCCTTTGGCGGAACGCGAAGATCCATCCAAGGCGACATCTCCGCGACTTCAAGGTTGGGGTCACCATCGTGCAAGAGCTGCGCGATGATTTGTTGCATCCATGTCGTGCCGGCTTTCGCATAGGTTGCAATGATGATGTCATCTTCGCGGAAATTGAAATCGTTCCAGATCGTGGAATCGAAGTGATGGTTGTGAAACTCTCTGGTTTTAGCAGGCCAGTTGATCTTCTCTTTCATTGTAACTCCATTAACAGGATTCGACAGTTTTTGCCTAACGAATAGCTCACCTATAGGGATGAAACTTCCGAGGAATATGGTGTTAAGGGATTAAGCCGTTAGGTCCTGTCCTAAAGCTTCGCTGCAACACCGCCGTCTATGTTGATGTGCACCCCGGTCAAGAACCTGGAGTCATCGCATGCCAGGAACAGGATGACGTTGGCTACGTCTTCCGGCTGACCGGGTCCATCCAGAATCTGGAATGTGTCAAAGGCGTCCTTGAAGACGTGTGTCTCCTGGCTACCGCCGCGAGTCGCGCCGGGGGTGATGATCTGCCCAGGCCTAACACAGTTTACCCGGATCTTATGTTCGCCGCCCATGCCCGCAAGGTAACGAGTTATCGCATCGACACCGGCTTTCGCGGCGTAGTAGGACATCGAAGTCGTACCTGCAATGTCCCGCATCTGTTTACTGAAACCGCGTTGGGCGGCCAGTGAAGACATGTTTACGACCGCTCCGCCACCCGCTTTGATGAGGTGCGGCCAGGCCGCACGACACATATGGAATGTTCCGCCCATGTTCACGCTAATAATGGCTTCCCAATTCTCATCAGTTTCATCCGGAAATGCCTGACCCGAGCCATAACCTGCATTGTTAAACAGGATGTCAATCCCGCCATAAGTTTCAACAGCCTTGGCTACAGCTGCGTTGGCAGAGCTCGTGACCGAGACATCACATTGAATGTAGGTGGCGTCACCACCCTCGCTTCTTATGGATCCCTCGACCTCTTTTCCCTGTTCCTCTCGTCTTGCCATCAACGCCACCTTTGCGCCTTCTTTTGCAAACAAATGCGCTGTCGTGGCACCGATGCCACTGTTTCCACCCGTGATGATAGCGACTTTACCTTCCAGTTTACCTGACATGTTTTTCCTCCTGAGTTATAGTTCTGACCTTATTTATCATTTTTTTTCTCACCGCGTTGCTCCTCGCAATAACAAGCAGGTTCAATCGAAAATCGGCTACCAAGCCTCGCTATCGCGGGGGCGACATCCATCATCGGCAATTGATTTACTCAATCGTGATCTCATCTACAGTAATATTAATTTCCACACCATCCGCGTTGGCGAAGGTTGCATTGATACTCAGTGTCGGTTGAGGAGTGTTGTCGGATTTGAAGTTGTTCTGGGTTATCAATGTTTCAAACCCCGTCGTCGTAGATCCGCTCTCAGCGACAACGATTGAAGCGCCGTTCGTCTGCACCAGATCTCCTCCCGTGATTCTCAAGCCGGGGTTGCCGGCCGCTACGGTGAAAGATCCCTCACCGAACAAGAGGTGAGGCACAGCATCACCACTGGCATCGATGTCACCGACCGTTAAGCGCACCGCGATCGGTACTCCGCTCGCATCGACGCCTACCTTGCCCGTGCTTCCACTGAAAACGGTGTTCGATAACTGCATCCCTCCCATTCCCGTGGAGTTGATCACTTCCACAAGGGTGACATCGGCTTGTGCATCATAAACCTGTCCCTCGGGAAACAATGCCTGGTTCACCGCGTTGATTGATCCTACGGTGAAGATACTAAAGAAGGTATTCGCGTCACCGCCATCGATGACCACGCTCGGTTTGCCGGTCACGTACTCTACTGCCTGGTTGTAGCGCGGGGGAATGGCTGAAGGCAGGAAGGTTGTTGGGTCCAGAGTTACAGTAAAGGTACCCGCGCCTGAAAACTCTACCTGTACAATGTCTTCGGTTTCATCCATAAAGGAGACCCGTGTTATTTGTCCCGGTCTTGCTTGAAGCTGGATGGATTCACCGGTGAGTAAAATCTGGTCGAAGACGTTACCGTTAGGATGCTGGATATTCTCTCCGGCGATATCGCCAGAGCCGTCAAGGACGAGGGGCACAGAGGGCGCTGCCACGGTGATAACCGCGGTATCGCTGTCAGCAGTCCCACCTGCGTTAGTAATCTGTACCCAAAAGCTTGTGCTTGTGGTGAGAGCACTCGTAGTTAAGGTGCTTTCGATGGCGCCGGCGACGGGGTTGGCGGTGTCCCCGCTGTTGCCGGTATACCACTGGTAAGTAAGATCGTCACCGCTAGCGGTGACAGACAAGCTTGCCGAAGCGCCGGATGCGACTTCCTGGCTTAACGGCGGGTTGGTGATAGCGGGAACATCAGCAGGTGGGGGACCCTCGGATCCAGTACCCGGGGCACCGAGGGGAGTATACCCGAAGTCGTCAATACTGCTTCGGCTAAAAGCAGGGTTTATATTGGGATCATCTATTAAAACAAGCCTGCTAATGCCACCCGGGGCACCCAATTCGACCGCATTGATCGTTATAAAAGTGGGTTTAAATTCGGGTTTAATATCACCATCAAAATTGGTAAACGTCGCGATCAGGTTATCATTCGTATCGTAAACTTCAAGCGAGGTATCGGGGTCGGTGCCGCCCGCAAGAACAATCGTTCCCCCGAAAAAATCCACCTCATAGGCTGGCGTTTCAAAAGTGATCGTTGATGTTTCTCCATTAAATATCTGGTAAGCAAAAAGACCCGAACGAATAAGATTACCTGCTCCGATAAAACCATTTTCAAAGGTGGCGCTGAATGGAGATTCTCCAATAACAATCGGTGCGGATATGCCTTCACCTACACCAAATTCTTCAAACGTGGTATAGATTGTATTATTGGAGGGCCTATCCGTGAGGGTGACACCCAAGTCGTCGAGGGAAAATTTTCCCGAAACATTGAAGACCTTCATTTCTTCTATCCCATCGAGAAAATCAAAATCGCTTGTGTCAGTGAAAATATTGCTGTCGGAAACAAAACTTTGCAATGGGGGGTTGGCTCCCGGGCTGATCGAGGTCGGCAGTCCTTCCACGACACCATTGTCCGCGATAACGGTTATCGCTTCAAGACCGGAGGAGGAACTGGTTGCATTGATTTTTCCCCTAAACTCAATCTTGCCCGCGCCCGTCGATTCACCCGCATAAAATTGGATCTGTTGGATACCTCTTTCCGATACAATCCTCCCCTCTTCACCGGGTCCGAGAGTTATCGCTTTTGTTCCCGAGTGTAAGAGCGCCGGATCTTCTAAAGTCTCTACTGTGAAACCGACTAACTTAACCCTGTTTGGCTCTTCCCCGATGAAAAATTCACCTTCTCCACTAATGTCTTCGAAATCCGTAAATATCTCGAGCTCTTCCGGTAAAGCCGTGAGCAGAAGAGGAATTGCGAATGCGATTAATGAAATAGCGGCGAGTTTTTTTAAGTGCATTTCGACCCCTTCAATTTTGATCACTTATTAATTAAATACTCTTTTTATATAAGTCAAAGCAGGAAGAAATTTGAACCGCAGAGACGCGGAGAGCGCGGAGGTGAAAGTCAATGGAAAGAATAGCCACAAGAGGCACAAAATAAAATATAGAACTAAGGAATAAAAATTCTTGTGTTTCATGTGCATTTTGTAGCCAACAATCTTCACTATACATCTTATCTGCGTACATCCGTGTTATCCGCGGTTCCGTCTTACCGTTCTTCCCGGGCTTCCTGTTAAATAATATTTCTTGTGTTTCTTGTGCCTCTTGCCTGCCGGTCATAGCCTCGGCGACGACTGGTGGCCAACACTTCTTATTCTGCCTGCCCTGAGTTTAACCGAAGGGCTGCCAGTATCGATTATAAATCAATCCGTACTTCCTTAAGTTTAGGGGAGCCGCAGCCGTAGGGGGAAACGAATGTTGCCTTGTATTGTAACCATTGAGCTTTTTTTGACATACCCCTGATAGTTTCACCTGAAGTTTCATAATAGGATCCCTCGCCATCCGGTCCGATCCACATAGAACTTTCCAACCCCTCTTCTGTTTCGCTCCCTCGAAGTTGAAATTTTATTCTTAAGAGATCCGTTTCCTCGGCATCCCAATGAATTCTTCGCGCTTTTCGTTTGCCCATTTCGTAGGGCGGTGAGGCGTAATTTTCTTCGGGCTCTCTCGTAAAGGCGTTACCATGATCGTAGGGATACATTCCATGGGGCCCCAATCCCGGTAAGCCCGTCGGTTCTGTCGTAAAGAACCCATCCGGGCTGTTCCAGTAAATATAAGAATCCACCTGGTGCCCAACATCACTCCGGTGTGCGGCCCACACGATATCTTTCCAGCCATCTCTATTGAGATCCATTGGCATCACATCAGCGGAGCCATGTGCGGAAAAATTAACGGGATTTTCAAAATCAAGTTTATTGCCATCACCCCAGAATAATTGTGCATTAGAAACACGTGAAGTAGGCGTGCCGTAGGCTGTGACTAAGAGATCGAGGTTTCCGTCATTATTTAAATCCGCCACGCCCGTCTTATTGGCGCTGTAAGCACCGAAATATTCCTGAACATTTTCGGTATCATAACCATTGGGACTGCCGAAGTATACGCGGATCGTGCCTTTATAGCGCAGACGATGACCTTGAATACCAATTATCATATCAAGCCATCCATCCTTGTTCATATCAGCAAAATTTATGGTTCCGGAGTCACCAATTCCATAACAAGGGACTTTCCAGGTGTGACTGTTGGAATAACCATCAGTGTCGCCCAGATAGATTAAAATATAATCACGTTTATCATGTAACGCTATATCAATATACCCATCGTTATTAACATCTCCGATTTTGCTGCGGTATCCAAAGTTTTTTAAGCGATCGACGCGCTCATTTGAATACCCGCTGGCTGAGCCATAATATATGATCGACGATTGCTTGGGATCATCGGTCAATCTTACCACCGCGGTTGTCACGAAAAGATCGAGATAGCCATCCCTGTTGAAATCGGCGATATCGATATCAAAATGGGTATGCCCGGTGTCGATATCGATAAATTTATCCGGGTCTGGGCCCTCGGGGCTACTGTAGTAAATACGAATGTAACCTTCTGGGTCGTTATATTCGAGATCTTTATCGAACACTAAATCCGGATAACCATCCAGATCCAAGTCAGCGACGAGCGATCTATTTGATTGATCATTAGGGAACACCAGCCGATTTCCCACGCTATAGTCTGCATCGGCGTTACCTAAATAAATGTAAGAGGGCACGGAGTAGACATGTCCATTCATGTAATTATTGAAAATCACTTCCTGTTTACCATCCCCGTCGAGGTCACCAACGGTGTTACCCACCACACCGATAGTCGAAACCCAACTGGCACGTTCAATCGAATAACCGTCGGGTCCATTCCAAAGAATCGGTGACTTAATTTCATAATCATTGTCATCATATTGCTTACTGACAATCAGCTCGGGGAGACTGTCACCGTCGAGATCAGCTGCTGTCACCCAACGGCCGTTCTTCACTTCAATGAAAGCTTTCACTGTTTCCACATTGTCTCCTGAACGAATTTCCACGCCATCAGCAGTAGCGACAATCAGGTCGTGAATACCATCCGCATCTACATCCGACACCTCGACACGAACAGCTTCCCTGGTGAATGTCGTGCTCAGCCCCTTCGCTATAATAATCAGCGGGTTCTCACGATTATATTTCCCTTCATCATTCCAGTAGATGCGCACCTGGCCGCCGCCACTGAATATAATGTCTTTACTGCCATCACCGTTTAAATCTTCCAGTATGACCTGGCGTGCCCCATGGGTGGGCAAATAAAAAGGTTCACCCGTATTTACACCCTCCTCAGTCCCCCAGAATATTTTCGATTCGGTGTCTAAATAACCGCGCGCGCCACTTCGATAATTGGCCAATACAATTTCCAGGTACCCATCATTGTTTAAATCACCTGTCGCAATCCCGGTCGCCCCTGTGGAAATGATGCCGTAACGCTCTCCCTCATCGCGAAAGCTGCGATCCTCTCCCTGGACATAGACGTGAATGGGCCGCGGTATCGACGGATTGTGGGCATCTACCCAGGCCGAGGGGAAAAGCAGATCGAGGCGCCCATCGTGGTTAATATCCATCGCCACTACGTCGTGGGCCCCTATTGTCGGAAGAACCGTTCGACTTTCTTCCATTCCGCTCGGACCACTCCAATAAATATATGAAGGCAGTTCGGCGGTGACACCGTTATGGGCGTTTACCGTCACTAAATCGTTATAACCATCGCCGTCTACATCGATCACCCGGCTCATCCATCCACTGTCCCCTGACATCTCATGACGATTCCAATTTTCTCCGGGACTTTTTTCGACGGTATACGCCCAAGTGGGCCCCCGCTCGACGTGGTCGTGCGAGTTGGCTAAAATGATATCGACATAGCCATCGTGGTTAACATCGAAATGATTAATTATTTCAATCACCCCCTTGGCATTCACATAAAGATTGTTACCGGCATTTTCGAAACGGCCGCGGGAAAAATCCTCGAATCCGCTGTGAACCCAGACCTTCTTGCCGATCAGAGAGAGGGGACAGGCAATGATGAACAGCGTTAAAAGTGTTCTAAGTTTAGTGCAGAGTGATTTTTGTTTTTTTGTTTTATACATTATGCTTGCGCTATTGGAATTGATCGGACCCCTTCGTTCGCAGCAATTTAATTGAGCGTGTTTCCGGATGCAAATGGTTTATAGGATTTAAAGTAGGCGAAGATTCCAAAAGGGGTCAGATTTTTGACTTAAATAAGACAAAGATGCTGTCCATCGGCTACGCTCAGGGCAGGTAGGCGGGCAATACCCTTAGAAACGATTACAAATCAATACATACTTCTTTAAGTTCAGGATAGCCGCAGCCAACTAGAATAGAGTTGTCCAAAGTCGGCTTAGCTTATTTTGTAGTGATAACCCAAATCATAAGGATGCACAAATGAATGTAAGAGAACCTATAGTAATTCATTATGTAACCGATATGAATCGCGCTCTGCGATTCTATCGCGATGTCATCGGCCTCGAGGTCGTTGAGGAATCACCCGGTTGGAGCCAACTCCGCTGTAACGGCTGTATGGTCACGCTCCACGCATGGGGATCGGATCTGGTAGTTTCGCCTCAAGCCGGACTTAACCTTCTCGTTGACGATGTGGATGCTGCTGCCGCAGAGGTCACAGCAGGCGGAGGGCTTGTCAAAACTGTTCGCGAAGGGGGTCCAGTTCGGCTTGCTGAAGTCAGCGATCCGGACGGTAACTGCTTTGAGTTGCGTCAAATGGTCGACGTCTAAGCTCTATTCCCAGAATAGTACAAAGGGATCATGCTCACTTAAGTTTTAAATAAAATATATAATCTGGAGGGCCAAATGAAAATACTCGAATTTGCATTCGTCGGATACACAGTGACCAACTTAAAAAGAGCGCGGGATTTTTATGAAGGTATTATGGGCTTCAAACCTGCGACATCTTGGGGCAATGATGAAAGTGGCTGGCAGGAGTATGAAGTTGGACCACATACCTTGGCGGTTGTAACAGAAAATGAAGCATGGAAACCGTCGAAAAATGGAACGGCTGTAGCACTGGAAGTGGACGATTTTGACGCATCCGTTGCCCATCTAAAAGCAAATGGCGTAGAATTCATTTTTGAACCTTCCGAAAGCAGTGTGTGCCGCTCTGTAATTATCGCGGATCCGGACGGGAACAGGATTAATATTCACAAACGACACGAAAAGGGCGAATGTTGACCCCTTTTGTTGTCTGAAGGTGCAGCCACTTTTCATTGGAAAGAACGCTTCATGTCAACACCGGTAACAGGCGCCCATTCTGTATTTAGCTTCATCCAACGTACTGCGGAAAAAATGCCAACTGGCATCGGGTGGCAAACTATCGACTATCAGAATAATCCCCACTACAGTTACAACCTATTTAATGGTTCAGGTGGTATTAGTTTGTTTTTAACCGAGTACTACCGCCAGACTGAAGCAGCCACTGCTCTCGACCTGGCGATCGGCTGCTGTCGATGGTGTATGTTCACAGATCACGAGAAGAGCTTCTCCCGGGGACTCCTAACCGGAAAAACCGGCATCGCCATGGCAGCTCTCGATCTATGGCGATTGATTCATGAGGAGGAATATCTCGAATATTGCCGTGAAAGTGCGCGGATAATCATGGCGGAAGACCCTGGACCATTTACGGACTTACTGGGTGGCGCTGCATCGAACGGGTTCTTCCTCATACGGTTGTGGGAAGCCACGAACGAACAAAAGTATTTAAACGGAGCGCTCCGTTGCGCTGATTGGATTGATCAAAACTTGATCCGTGATGAACAGGGATGCCACTGCCTGGCACGTCCCGATGGAGAATTCGGCAACGTTCCGTTCACAGGTGTCGCACATGGCATATCGGGTGTAGCTCATTTCTTCCTTCTCCTCTCCAAAGCGACAGGGGATGATACCTGGTCAAGTCGTGCGCGGGAAATTCTGGCCACATTGGTTCAGCACGCGCTTCCTGACAGAGGCGGCCTTAATTGGAGCCCTCGCCTTGGCGAGAGCGAGCTCAATCGCTGCCAGTGGAGCCACGGTTCTCCAGGGATTGGCCTGGTTTTTCTGCTCGCCTATGAGATATTGGAGGATCCTTTTTACTATGAAATCGCCCTGCAGTGTGGTACCACCATTTTCGCCTATGGCGATTTCCGTAAGAATATAACCCAGTGCATCGGACTTTCAGGGTGCGGGGAATTATTCATCGAGCTCTACCGTATAACAAAAGATTCATCCTGGCTGAAGAATGCCAATGTCTTCGCTGAGATGGCCATCGGATACAGAGAAGAGCTTCCTGAAGGAGACGCCTGGCCTACAGACGAGCCGGGGCTGTATACAGCCGACTACATGTACGGGGCATCGGGCTTAGGTCATTACTTCCTGAGACTTTGGAAGCCCGAAAAAATCCGCATGCCCCTCATGTGAACAAATACAAGAATAGTGAAAGGGGTCATGTCGATCTTTTTGTAATTGTCATGGCGGCATTTAGGTTGCCATAATATTAACAGAGAGCAATCAAATGTCTCAAATAGAAGAACCGCGCCCACCCCTTCCACCCTTCGATTGTGAAGGTGCGGTGCAGAAAGTCCGCATGGCGGAAGACGCTTGGAATTCTCGTGATCCCGCTAAGGTTTCGCTTGCTTATACTGTCGATAGTGTCTGGCGAAACCGGTCTGAATTTTTGCAGGGACGGGACATGATCTTGCAATTCTTAACGCGCAAATGGGAGAAGGAACTGGATTACCGACTCATAAAGGAATTATGGGCTTTTAGTGATCGACGAATCGCGGTTCGTTTTGCCTATGAAAGTCATGACGATTCCGGGAATTGGTACCGGTCGTACGGGAACGAGAATTGGGAGTTTGCGGACAATGGATTAATGCAACGCCGCATCGCGAGTATTAACGATGTGCCTATCACGCCCGCTGATCGTAAATATCACTGGCCTCTCGGAAGAAGGCCGGATGACCATCCCTCCCTATCCGATCTCAACCTCTGATACTGAGGGTCAGGTCGAACAGGTTAATCATACGCGTTTACAAAACCTTCTTGATCCTATCGACTTGAAGAATAGGATACCAATCGGCAGAGATGTAGACCCTGCCAACTAATACGTCAGCTAGTTTTTATGGAGGATTTTATGTCAGCACTTTTTGATCAATACGGTGATCTAATCATCAGGATGCTCCTGGCATCATTGCTGGGTGGTTTAATAGGCTTGGAGCGCGATTTACACGGTCGGGCTGCTGGCTTGCGCACCCATTTATTGGTCAGCCTGGGTGCTGCGGTTTTTACGATCCTGTCTGAGCTTGTCTCCAGGAATTCGGCCGGGACAGGTATAATGGCTGACCCGGGTCGGATTGCGGCACAGATCGTGACTGGAATTGGATTTTTAGGCGCGGGTGTGATTATCAAAGAAGGCGTTAATGTTCGTGGCTTAACAACCGCCGCATGTTTGTGGGTCGCCGCGGCAATCGGCATGGCCGCCGGGAGCGGTAATTACGTGATCGGTATTTTCACGACCGTTATGGCATTGATCGGCCTGATTTTCTTTAAATTCCTGGAGCGTCTTTATCCCAAGGACTCATACAGAATTTTGAGTATTAGCACACCAATAGAAGCGGACGTTTCTCAAATAATCGAGATTGTCAAAAAGCATCATTTAAAGATTTTAAATTGTAATGTTGAGAAGAACTATGAAAAAGGAACGTTATTGACTCGCTTGTCGATTCGGTTGTTTCAACGTGGTATTACAGATAAACTTGCTCATAAGATCATTGATTCGCTTGAAGGCTCATCGTTGACTTTAAACGAAGTCAAATGGGAACAATCATAAATTTTAAAACTAACGGAAAAACTAAAAGGGGTCACTAAATTGAGGATGCAGCATGAAATCGGGAAATTCTTTAACAATAAGAAATATTAAATCAATGAAACACATAAAAAGGATACTGTTATTATCGGCATTTATCATTTCAGGCACGGGAGTTAACGCTTTCGGCCAATCGTGGGTAGATGACAGTTTCGAGGATTTTGTCGACGGGACACTGGACGCATCTGGCAATAACATTTATATCACCCATGATGGTAAGATTCGCACCATAAATCGTTTCGATTTAAACAATGACGGTTGGATCGATTTGCTTTTCCCGCACACGCACGATCGGAAAAATATTATTCACCCCACCCTGGTCGAGATTTCTTCAGGGAGAGATGTCACGTTGTCACAGCTTGAGGTCGACGGAAGCAAGCAGGTTGAATCAGCCGATCTTAACAAGGATGGGTGGCTGGATCTGATTTTTTGTCCGAGTAGAAGTGGCCTGCAGTACCCCCGTCGTTTCGTATCGATTATCTATGGCGGCGAAGATGGTTGGCCTGCTTCCCGCAGTAATGGATTGTTACCGGTACATGGCGTTAACGCTATTGCCCTCGCCGATCTCAATCATGACAGTTGGGTAGATATCGTAACGCTGAATGGTAAAGGCTGGCTGCATGGCCAACCCGAAGGTAACATTATGCGTGTTTTTTGGGGAGGGGAAAAAGGCTATATCCTCACCCGCTATCAGGATGTGGGGGTGGAAAACGCGATGGCCCTGGTTTCCGGAGATTTTGATGCGGATGGCGCTGATGACGTAGCTTTCCTCAGGTCAGATAACGCCATTGAAATTTTCTGGGCGACGGCGACGAATGAAAATGAAGTCAATGACAAGTCATCTAAAATAACGCTACCACTGAGTCCCTATCAAAGTTTAAATGTTGCAGACTGCAATAATGATGAAATACCGGATCTGATTATTGGCAGCGGCAGCGACCGTATATTTATTGTTCATGGCAAGCGCGGCCGCGCTTGGAAAACACCAATTGAGGTTGCTGGATTCAGCGCATCGCACGTTGCGGTTGATGATTTAGACAATGATAATTACAATGACCTGGTCCTTTCGTATTTTAAACTGGCATCTGCAGGTGGTGGTGAAGATGCGGGGGCTGCAAAGGAATCGGTTGATAATATAAATATACTCTGGGGAGATAAAAAAGGGTTCTCCGCTTCCCGATCAACCAGCCTCGATGCGCCAAAACAGAAAACCTCAGCGATCGGTGATTACGATGGTGATGGCATTCTCGATCTTGCGGTAGCGATCCACCAGGGTGCAACCCACTACCTGGGCGAGTCGATCATTTACTTCGGCAAAGGGGACAGGGAATTTGAAATAGGGAAAAATAGAATAACGACGGAAGGACCATTCAGCGTTGTAAGTGTTCATCCCACCGAGGGGAAACCAGCGGCTCTTATATTTAATAATACTGCTGGAGGAACACTAAAAGAAAAAGTGCCAGCATTTCTCTATTGGGGCGGTCCGCACGGGTTTAGCACCGAACGCCTATTAAAAATACCGATGAGGAGCGGGTATGAAGCATCGGCTGCTGATTTGAATGCCGATGGGCACATCGACTTATTATTGCTCGATTCACTGCATGCCGGCGGCGGTCTTAATGAAGATCCCTGGGGGGGTGTTAATATCTTCTGGGGCAGTTCTGACGGTATTGAGATTGCAAACAGAACGGTATTGACTGAAGTCAATTTAGCTTCGAGCACGATCGCCGATATAAATAAAGACGGATATCTCGATTTGGTTTTAGGGCAGTATGAAAATAATAGAGATGACTATGAATCTTATGTCATTATTTATTATGGAGCAAAAGATGGCTTTGATCGCAGTCACCGTGTCGCTCTCCCCGCTTATGGACGTGCACTCAGTATTCAACTTGCCGACTACGACAAAGATGGATGGCTCGATATCGCCGCCAATTCTTATCAGAAAGTCGGAGTGAGGATATTTTATGGAAGTGATAAGGGCTACTCTGTCTCACGCTCCGTGAATCTCGATGCTCCCGCGGTCTCAGATCTCGAGACCGCTGATCTCAATGCGGATGGCTGGCTGGATATCGTTGCCTGTTGTTACCGGGATTTTGTAAATATCCACAATGACGTTGGATCACTCATTTTTTGGGGTGGTCCGAAGGGCTTCAAGGAATGGAACAGTCAATGGCTTCCCGGGTTTACACCCCTCGGGCCCGTTATCGCCGACTGGGATAGCGATGGGTTTCTCGACCTGTTTTTTCCCTTCTATCATGGAGATATATCGCGTGAAGAGCAGCCGTGTTACCTATTTTGGGGAAGTGCGAATGGGTTCAGTAAGCGAGGCCGATCCTATCTCTTTAATGATTCAGGCGCTGATGGCTTAGCTGCCGATTTCAATAAAGACGGATTGCTCGACCTGATGGTCGCCAACCACACCATAGACGGCAACCACAATACGGTATCGAAGATATTTCTGAATGACGGTAATCGATTTGCAAAACCGCATATTGATACGGTTCCGACGCATGGCCCGCATTGGATGTATAACTCGGACATGGGACATATATACGACCGATCCTGGAGGCAGATCTATAAATCTTCAATCTTCAGTTATGAAGAAAGTGCAACGAACGGCTCACTGAGTTTCGCTGCAGCTATACCGGAAGGAACCCAATTAAAATTTGTTATTCGTTCCGGAGCGGACAAAGATAATTTAAAAGAAAATCCCTGGCAATCAGTTGAAACGGGAGAATTAAAACTCAAGGAAACAGATCGTTGCTTTCAGTATAAAGCGATATTCATATCCGATAATGGCGACCGCTTTCCCACCCTCGATAAGGTAACGATCAAGATTTTATAATTTAAAATTATTGCACCTTATCAAAGAGAAGTTCCCTTAAATTAAGATACTATATATTCAGGACTGGCAGATCGGTAGCCTGACCTCTTTTGACTTTCTTTCAATCCCCTCCTAGGGATTTTCACCACGTCTTAACCTCGCCTCGATGTCATCCAGGCACGGCATCAGATTGGCAATGCTGTCGATAACGTAGTGGGCTCCACGCTGGTACATGGTGGGGTAGACGCGATCCCGGTGTTTTTGTTTTACTTCGTCGGAGAAGGCATTCCATTCTTCGAGCGGGACACCCACCTCATTGCCGGAAATAGCCAGCCCAACGGCCCAGCATCCTGCATTGAGACCTTCCTCGATTCCAGTCAATGTGTCGTCGATCTTGACTACCGATTGCACCGGCGAGACGTCGAGTTCGATGATATTACGCAACACCATGTGCGCGTAGGGACGCCCGCGCTTCACATCGCCAGCTCCGAATGTGGCGTCGGGGACATAACCCTGTTTCTCCGCATCCGCCTGGTTGATGGCGAGCATGCCGGGAAGATAGCCAGAGGTAGAGCCAATCTTATAGTTGCGCTCACGGCATTCCGCGATGACCTCGAGGGTGCCTGGTATGAGTTTTGAGTAGTCCGACAGGCAAGCTTCCTGCATGGGCACGAAATTTTCAAACATACGGTTTACGTCTTCCGCAGTCGGTTCAGCGCCGTGAGTTTCAACCCAACGTGCTCTAACACTGGGAATTTCGCAGATCAACCCGATATGAACTTTCTTGTGCGCCCCCATGGGAATGCGTGCTTCCTCAATGGTGATGGGTACACCGGCTTTCTCGAACACCTGGCGGAAAACTACAGCTGGCGCCATGCAACCAAAGTCCATCGTTGTGCCGGCCCAGTCGAGGATGATGCAGCGGATTGGGCCGCGGTATGCACGGTTGTAGGTAAATTCACGTTCGTAGGTAAATTGCATGATAATCGAACATTATCCTTAGGGGTTTAGCGCTTCAGGTAAAGGGATTACTATCAGTTGGCGTGGCGCCGGAAGGGGAACTAAAAAGGGTCAGGCGCTCAATTCGACAAAGTGAAGCAGGGCGCACAGATGCCTTGAGAGTCGTAATATTTAAAACTTTAATCTACATCGAGTATCCAACGGACCGTATTTGAAAGCCGTTTAACGGTTTCGGGTCTCAGGTGCTCGCGTTGATTGGTCTGTTGCTCATCTTCACGTTGGCAAAAATAGCAGTGCATGGCGTGTCTCGACGTGCTACTTTCATTCTTAGAACCCCCGTGCCAGAGATGGGCGTTAAAAACGACAACCGATCCCGCAGGCGCGATCAATTGTATCTGCTCGGGGTGCATCGCATAGGTATCTTCCATTACCTCTCGAGGTGTTTTTTCTTTCCAGTGACTGCCGGGTACTACTCTTGTCGCCCCGTTTGTTTCATTAAAATCGTCCAGTAACCAGATAAAATTACAGGCCACTCTTCCCCATTCACCAGGTTTTACCGGTTTACCATAATCGTTATGAAGACGTTGAAGCCCATCTCCTGGCAAAGCTTCACGACTATTTAGCGACGAATGTTTAAAATCTTTATTTATGACGTGCGCGATTGCGGCAAGCACCTTTGGATGAGTAATACAAAACTCGAACCTGGGATCTTTATCGATAAGGTTACCCAACATGTAGCTCCCCTCTTCCTGGTGAACAGTACCCTCTGCGACTTCCCATTCCAGTTTTACCAATTCATCGAGTCGCGAGGAAAATGCTTTTACCTGATCGGGTGATAGAACATCGCGTATAACTAAATAGCCCTGTTCATCGAGGAATTTTCTCTCGTCCTCTGATAACAGGTCGGACGTGACACCGAGATCAGCCAAGACCTGTTCCATCTTTTGAGAAAAACTCATATGCGCCACTTATTAGACATGAAACTATAGGTTAAAAAAAATCAGTAAACCGCGAAAATACAACGAAAATTCTCTTCTCACTTTGTAACTGTTTGACCCTTCTGTTCATATTGTTACCCTTGGACTAGAAGAACTAAATCACAGAAAAAAGGTATTACATGGAAGCAAGGAAATTATCAGATGAAGAGTTAACCCATCTCAACCACGAGTATAAAAAGTGCAAAGATGAAATTGTACGTGAATTAATCAGGAGAGAAATAAACCGCGAAGTATATAGAAGAATTGCAGAAAAAATAGAAAAGATCAGACCACATAAAACGCGGAAAATGTGTAATCAAGATTTCTTTGCACCGGAAATATTAATTAAAAAAAAGAATATTGATTCATAGAAAGGCCTGACCCATTTTGTTTTCCCGCTGTGAAGAATATTTGCTGCCATAATGGCACCGTGTTCGGTAGACGCGAATGGTAATGTGCGTCTGCCACCGTGACTTGAAGTCGCGTATTGCGACCTCAAGTTTACAATCTCCTGACGATCAAGCTGAATCATAAAATCATCTGGAAAACGTCCTCTATTTTTGAAGCGGAGATTTTACCGCTGACAGCATTTGCTACCTTTCTTGTCATTGCGAGGAGTAACACGACACGGCAATCCAGGCGAATAGTCATTGTATCAACAAAACACCTATCACTCCTCAGATCTTGCCAATGAAAGTTCGTCTAGCTGAAACAAACTCTAACATTTAGGGTTTTAAGTACACAGTAGACATCCCACTGGATTGCCGCGGTCGGGTTTTAACCTCCCTCGCAATGACAAGATAAAGATTACAAGGTTCAATAAATGAGTCAGTCATCGTCATTCTGCAATCACCTATCTATTGTGTGTCATGGGCTGTATATTTTTTAACTTATCGATATTAAGGATCATCATGTGATTCACGCTTGATTGCACCACCGGGGGTTACCATCGTTGGATTTTGGAAGAGTGAGCCGACTTCCACTTCGGAGTACTGCTGGCGCGCGGAAAAGCCAGAAGGGGTCAAACGTAGAATTTAAATATCTACTGAGTGACAATTGAAACAATCCGTATAATAAGCTATGATGAAAGCAAAGAAGTGAAGGTGAAATGTTGAATGGATGGTTGAGATTGGTCAACTATTACGCGGGAGGACAATAGAAAGTTAACCAGAGATCTCAGAACGCCTGCATATCTGTTACTCCTAAAGGATCAGTAATGAGTTCATCAGACAATTACATTTAAATTCTACGTTTGACCCCTTTTTCTTCCCCCAGTGACAAATATTTTCTGACTAAACTCGTTTATGAATGTAGAATTGATGTAGTATGTTGATTACTTAATGAATGCAGGGATGAGACGTTACTGACTATGTAACCACTCGAGTCGGGACTTGCTGTTGCTGTCTTCTGGATTTCGCTCAAGCAATCTGCTGTATACCTCAATCGCTGCTGTGTAGTTCCCGACTTGTATGTGGCTTTCGGCAAGCATCCGCTGCGCACCAACCGATTCTGGGTACAGCTCAGCCCTAAACCTGATCACGGGAAGTGCTTTCTCGGTGAGACCCCAAGTGTCACGTAAACTCCAAACGAGCCGCTGCAAGTATGTCTCGTTCAAGAGAATATTGTCGGGCTCTGTTTTTCGCAGTGCGCGGACTTTATCGATAGCGTAATCTGTCTGACTTGCGAACATAGCCTGCACGAATTCCTCGTAGGTGATGGAAGCTGGTGATGCGGACCGATGCTCGAGGGTAATGGTTGAGCCTGGGACAGACACCTTCGGATCTTGCGATAGAAACGCTAGACTCACGGGGTCTTGCGCAAGGAAGGCTGCAAAGAAGTTGGAGATGTAGCGACTGATGACTTTGTGGTTTTCGACGTCTTCAGGTTCTGCAGCTCCCCAATACCCGCCTATTCCACTCCTTCCCTCGATGAGGGCATAGCTTGTGTAGTCCACGTGGTCCATCCCTTTCGTAAGCAGCAGATAACGGTCCGAGTGAATCGCAGTTTCAAAGAGAGATTCAGCCTGAGAATCCGATGGTTTCCTCAACCAATAAGCTGGCACGCTGTGTAGCCAGGGTGCGCGAAGTGCGAACGGATCATAGTTTGGCGATGCCGCTGGAATGCGAGAAGGATTCTCATAAAGAAGGCCTGAGCTTACACTCACAAAAGCATCCACATCAGCATTGCGCATGGCTAGTATCAGGCCAGCCATCCCACCCATATCAAAGCCGAACACGCCAAGTTTATCTTGACTGACAAAGGATAAACGACGGGCTTGCGCGATGACGAATTCGAGATCACGAATCTGAGTCTCAAGGTCCTGTATATCCATCCTGACAAAGGGAGAATTTGTCCCTACGAGCGGGCAAGTCCCCACGACAAAGCCACGTCCCGCCAAATATTCGCCCAGTGCTGCAAATGCTACCGGGGACTCGTAATAGAGCCCTTGGCCGATCACGATTAACGGAAACGGCCCCTCTAGAGCCTCTGCCTTTTCAATCGCTGGGACAGGCCGCTGTAGTAGCATTTTGAAGCGATCCGGGTCCAATGAACGTGCGAGCGCTCGGCGCGAATACTTGAGCTCTTTGCGGAGATTGCCCGCGATCTCCACCGGCCATATGTCTTCATTTGCCAACTCAGCATAGCGACCAAAACGCATTAGTTGCGCATCGTTAGAACCTTTGGCCGGATACCATAGATAGATCCGTATTGGCCGCGGATGTACTTTTAAGGGCGAGCTTCCTCCAGTGACTACTCTCGAACTATCTTGTGCTTCGAGCAGCTGGAATCCGACCGAATACTTACCCGATTCAAGACCATGTGGACTGGAAACGGCTGATTCGGATTGCGAATGAGCCTCGTTCAGGTGTAGAGAGACAAGAATTATGGTCGCGTATAAAATTGCACGCATAATGGCAGATTCCTTACAGGGATTATTTTTTTCACAGGATGCAGAAACCTGAGTCGAAATGAAAGACTATTCCTCTTACTCATAACCGAGCGACTGTCCGCGTTGGGTAGAAGACTACGACTTCGATTCCTAAGTTAGGCTTGAAGAGCCGTTTAACGGTATGGCTCAGCGGTTTGGACCAAATCAATGTCCACTCCCCATCCCCATCACTATGGATCCGTTTTTAATAATGTTGAATAAAAGAGAACATAAGGGGTCAGGCCTCGCATCTAAGCATTTTTATTTTTTGCTGGAATGCAAGGCCTGACCCCTTATGAATTTTCCTTATGAATTTTTCGAAAATTAAAAGGACAGTTTAATGAATAAAAGTTAATTATTAAATTCATATCCAAATTCAGTGTGATTAAGTACCTTAAGTTGAAATCTATAAATACATAGCCTGACCCCTTTTGACTTTCCCCAACCTTGACAGCATTATCCCCACACGCGAAATTACAGAACTTTAGAATCACTTGTTATGCCGAATACTTTGCTCTCAGAAATACACAGTGCCCTCGCTGAATCGGGTCGGGCACTGCTTGCAGGCGTAAGCCAGAAAGCGGTGAGATCCATCGCCTATGACCTCGGGCGGCCTGTCCGAGATAGCAACTCGAACGACTTAGTCCGCGTGGACTCAGCATGAAGGGGTTTCCAAGATATTCTCTTCTTACTTGGATTGAGGCCATGGTCAATATGGCCCACGTAGGCGCGGTCTTACTTGCGCTGGTCTTTCTTATACTGGGATTGAGCTTGCTTGCATGGTTCTCAACGGTGGCGAAGGTATTCCTTGGTCTTTCTTTGATCTTGATTACTGTTCAGATTGTGTCGCGATTTAGATTTATACGCACACTTCGCATCATCCGGCACGTCCAAGGCCAAATCGAAATCTTTGATCGGCCATCGAACAAATGGCTCCCCGGGAGCAGGATCAAAAGGATAACCCAAAGGGAGTTTTCGCATGCCGATCCTTGGCGACCTGTGACGGTCGGATTCCCTGGTATCGAGGTTCAACTCGAAGGGGTCATTAAACCAGTGGCATTGCGGTATCCGTATGGTTTAGAAGATGAAAGGGATAAGATGTACCTGTATCTCAGAAAAGCACTGCCGCATATGGACCGAGCACACACTATTAATGAACTCGAGCGTCCCTCAAGCAAGACCTCCCAAAGCGCGCCGCACTCTGCTCGGCCTCTTAGCGCACACGTTGTGCACAAGGATATTATTGAAATAGCCTGGGGAGCTATTATCTTTAGCACCTGTTGCGCCCTTGGGATTATAGTCCTGTCGATTTGGCTAATAGATGTATGGATCCTCAGTGCCTTGTTTGGTGTTTTATTAGCATATGTATCCCATTCTCCTGCTCCAAATATGATTGCTGGTGGAATAGTGATTCTTGGCTCGATTGTTTGTGCTGTGGCTGGAATGTTCCTGTCGAAGCCATTGCAGCTTATATCAATTTCGTTCTTTTTCATTTGGCTTATAAACAGTGCTTTGACAGGGGTTACTGCTATGCATTTACAGGAGAAGAACAAGGGGAAATAAGGGGTCAGGCTTCGCATCTAAGCATTTTTATTTTTTTACTGGAATGCAAAGCCTGACCCCTTTTGAATTTTCTGCATCGATCCCTTTTGCATCTACGGTAAACGCGAAGGGCAACTCGTGCCTACCACTATTACTTGAAGTCGCGTATTGCGACCTCAAGTTTACAATCTCCTGCCGATCAAGCTGAATCATAAAATCACCTGGAAAACGTCCTCTATTTTTGAAGCGGAGAATTTACCGCAGACAGCATTTGCTACCTTTCTTGTCATTGCGAGGAGTAACACGACACGGCAATCCAGGCGAATAGTCATTGTGTCAACAAAACACCTATCACTCCTCAGATCTTGCCAATGAGAGTTCGTCTAGCTGAAACAAACTCTAACATTCAGGATGAATCAAATGAAAAGCCAAAAGGGGTCAAACGTAGAATTTAAATATCTACTGAGTGACAATTGAAACAATCCGTATAATAAGCTATGATGAAAGCAAAGAAGTGAAGGTGAAATGTTGAATCGATGGTTGAGATTGGTCAACTATTACGCGGGAGGACAATAGAAAGTTAACCAGAGATCTCAGAACGCCTGCATATCTGTTACTCCTAAAGGATCAGTAATGAGTTCATCAGACAATTACATTTAAATTCTACGTTTGACCCCTTTTTCTTCCCGTTCAACTTTGAGATGTCTCCAAACAGCGAAAGAAGAATGACTGCAGAAGAATTTATTCAAGATATTGCCCTCCATAAATTGGACCTAAATCACGAAACATTACTTGAGCAATTCTGGTTTAAAGAGGACGGACGAGTAGTGGCAAATATAGGGGAAAAGAATGGACCTGTTTGCGGTCCAGTTCTCCCTTACAGGATTGAAAACGATGATTGCCTTATCATCGGCGAAGGCGACATTCAGTTCTCCTGGACTGGGTTCAGAATTGAAGGAGACAAGCTATCTGTTTTATGTGGAGGGGAGACAAAGAACTATTCAATTACAAGAATAGAAAAGAAGCAACGTTACTTACCATGAAACACAAAGGCAACAAAGACCTGTTCAAAGAAAAGCCAGAAGGGGTCAAACGTAGAATTTAAATATCTACTGAGTGACAATTGAAACAATCCGTATAATAAGCTATGATGAAAGCAAAGAAGTGAAGGTGAAATGTTGAATCGATGGTTGAGATTGGTCAACTATTACGCGGGAGGACAATAGAAAGTTAACCAGAGATCTCAGAACGCCTGCATATCTGTTACTCCTAAAGGGTCAGTAATTTGTTCATCAGACGATTACATTTAAATTCTACGTTTGACCCCTTTTTCTTCCTCCTCTTTTATTTTCTTAAACGAAATACGAAAAAGAGATTTATATGGATATACCGGGAAGAGTGGCGATTGTCACAGGAGGGGCGTATGGTAGCGGCCGAGCCGTTGCCGAAGTGCTGGTAGAAAGATGGAGTGACCCAAATGAATAATACCCAACGACAGAGAATTGAAGATTGCATCGAGGAGTTTAGTCAGGGGAAACTCACCGAAGAGAAACTACGCCAGGTCCTTGAAGACTTAAGCGAGACGGGGAAAAAATGCCAGGATTTGCTCTACCTTCAAACGAGCAATACATCTTTAGAATCCAGCGTTCACGGAATGTCTATCGTTGAGGACGGCGAGATATTCGCAGGGCCTTCCGACCCGAATGATTGGCCCTATAAAACGCTGCTCCAGGCAATTCGCGATGGATGGAGGGTGATACAATTTCCCAATATGGCTCTTATTATGGATGAGTCGAAAACCTATGGACTCGGATGCGAATTTATCCTGGAAAGATTGAGGTAAATTAAATTGAGAATTCCCGACATCGAACCCACCTTGACCGATACCCAGGTTCTCGAATTCTGTAACCAGGGTTACCTGATGTTGGAAGCTGTCGTTCCGGATGAGATCAACAGCAGGGTGACCGAATTCATTCGTGAGAACCCATACCCATCCGACGATGGCGGTGATTTTGAAGATGACAAACTTCTGAAGGAGGATTGGTTCGTCGAGAATGTAATCCTCAACCCGCATGCGGCAGGCGCAGTCCGCTCACTTTTAGGAAAGAACGCTGCTCTGCCCACTTGGATGTACAATCATCAGTCTCAAACTCCAAAACCGGCTCAAAGATGGCATCGGGATGGCTGCTCGCTCTTCGGCTCAGAAGTAAATCATCTCCAGGTGTTTTATTATCCTCAAGACACGCCCGTTGAGCTCGGCCCTACGGAGGTACTGCCGGGTTCACATTTTCTATTCAATCTTGGAAAATATATGGGGCACTATGGCAATATCAGCTGGTCGGAGTACACGGCGGCACCGGCGGGCTCAATTTTTGTCACGGTCTATTCCATCTGGCACCGACGGTCCTCATGCAGTGCCCATGGCGTCCGCAACATGCTTAAGTACCTCTACTGGCGTATGGAACCACCCCAAAGGGATTGGATAATCGAACCCGATTTTGACCTTGATGATCTGAATGACCTGGAAAATGCCTCCTATGGTGATGGTGCGGTACGACCGGCTCAAGAGCAGTTACGCAATTGGCACGACGTCGCCGAGATGTTCTTCTGGTTGAGTGGCAAGATGGAGGATTTCCCGGCCTTCCTGAGAACGGAGAGTTGGCCGATGGGACATCCCCCCCGCAAGAGACCTAAGGACTTTCACACCTTTCCAGGGAAGCGTTAGAGTGAGAAACTAAAGTGCATTGCATTACCAACACAACTAAATCAAGGGGAATATAAAATGGACACGGATATTATTGATACGCCCATTCAC
The DNA here is from genome assembly GCA_963692525.1 of Opitutales bacterium. Taxonomy (GTDB): domain Bacteria; phylum Verrucomicrobiota; class Verrucomicrobiia; order Opitutales; family PNEW01; genus PNEW01. Next base: position 1,543,782 of record OY829953.1, on the reverse strand, counting down.
ATCTGGGACCCTAAGCGTTTTGACTGCTTCTGGCTCAAGCCCGAGTCCGGGATCCTCTATAAAAGTTAACTGACCTCTTTCTGTCAGCTCTGAACACAAGGCCAAATCTGATACGACACACCCTATCTTTTGCGATCATCCTCACGTTTACGGGTGCCGTTTGGGCGCAGACGTGGGTTGAAGACAGTTTCGAGGACTTTGTTGACGGTACATTCGATGCCGCCGGTCATAATTTGTACGCCTCAGCCAAGGGTCGCATCACGACCATCCATCGGTTCGACCTGAACACCGACGGCTATCTCGACTTGTCGATCAATTCCTCGCACGATTTTATTACCACGCCCAAACCGACGCTTTATACCTTACCCGCTGGCAGAGGTTCGGGCAAGGCGAGCGAGCTGCCGCTATTCGGCATGGCTCACGTCGCAGTCGCAGACCTGAACAATGATGGATTTCTGGATGCCGTGTTTGCCCCCAAGCATAACTGGGTCACGCACCGAAGATATCTGTTTATTTTTTGGGGAAGTGACAGCGGCTTTTCAGCGCGGCGAATGAGCAACCTGATCAGCGCCGTACCCCAGAGTGTGCAAATCGCCGATCTGGACAGCAACGGCTGGTTGGACATCATCGTGCTCAACGGAATGCGCTGGTCGCCGGAGGACGGTAATGAGAAGCTGTTGAGGATCTACTGGGGCAGCGAAAACTCCTTTGAGCAGAGTAATTACACCGATCACCTGATCGAGGATGCCAGTGACATGCAGGTTGCGGATATCGATGGCGACGGCAAGGCCGATCTGGCAGTGCTGCACAGCGAGCCACCGGCAGTTTCCATTTTTTGGAATGATCATATCATCTGGGTTGACCCGCGCACCGTTAAAAAAACGGACAAAGTTGACGCGGAAGAGCAAGTGAAAAAAGAACCGCCGCCAGTACTGCCCGATCCGGTGCGGTTGGAACTGGAATCAGAAAGTGTCCAGGCATTGCGCTTTATCGATTACAACCGTGACGGCAAGATGGACATGATCATGCGCGGCGGTAAGCGCGAGGTGGTCGGCGTCGATCCAACGACAAAAGAAGCCAAGTATCGCTCATCCGGTGTCATCCTCATCCCCGCCGGCTACGGTGACCGTCAATGGGGTCAACCGGTAAACATCGATGCTCCGCCAGCTTCCAGAATGTTTGTCGACGATCTGAATCACGACAGTCTGGTCGATCTCGTGTTGGCCGACGCCTCGGCCGAAGAAAACAGTGTGCACATTCTTTGGGGCGATAAGAAGAAGATTTTTGACACCGCCAACACCACCGCCCTGCCGATCGCGCGAGCGTCGGCCCTGGCGGGCGGCGATCTGGACGGCGACGGCCATCCGGACCTGGTTGTGGGTCTGGACAGAAGCGAAGAAACCTACCAGGCGCTGTCGCGCGTCTTCTACGGCGACGGCAAAGGTGAGTTTGAACAAGCGTCATTTGGCATTCCCACCAGCTCGGTTCAGGACATCGCAATCGTGCCCGATAGCCACGGCGAAGGGAATCGGCTGCTTTTCTGCAACACCATGTGGGGGCGTATAAACGAAGACGTGCCGGTGCGCGTATTCTGGGGCGGCCGCGGCGGATTCGACCCGAAACGATTTGATCGCTACTCCATTCGTTCAGGCCACTCATCCAACGCGGCGGATCTCAATGACGATGGTTTCCCAGATCTGATCCTAACATCGATCGTCCACAACGTGCAAGATATTCATCCCGGCATCGGCATCAATATCCTTTGGGGCGATAGAGATGGATTGAGGGATGATCGACGCACCGTCGTCAACGAGTATGGTATGATTGGCACGAACATAGCCGACCTGAATCGCGATGGTTACCTGGACATCGTTACAAGCGGCTACATGCCGAACGATCTGGGCGAGCCCAAACGGCTGGTCATCTGGCACGGGTCCGCCGATGGCTTTGTTCGTGCCAATCGCGTGATTCTTCCATTCGACCAAGTTCTGGGTCATACGGCCATAGCGGATTACAACAATGACGGCCGCCTGGATATCGCGGTTACCAGCATGGAGGCCAACCGCATTTTCATTTTCTGGGGCGCTGCCGATGGGTATACACCCGATCGCCACTTTGCATTACCGATGGTGGCCGCCGATGATATCAAAACCGCCGATCTCGATGGCGATGGTTGGCTGGATCTGATCTCGACGAGTTACATCCTTCCAAAGACTAACAACTATGACCATGGCACACATGTATTTTGGGGTTCTTCTGACGGATTCGATCCAACCAATGCCCAGCGTTTGCCTGGCAGCGCGGGTTATGGGATTAACGTTGCCGACTACGACGTCGATGGGCACTTGGACCTGTTTGTGGCCAATTACAAGAACACCTTAACCCGCCAGTCGATTCCCTCGTATCTGTTCTGGGGCAGCCGAGACGGATTCGCCCAAGAACGCCGCACGGAATTGATTGCCGATTCCGGCACCGGCGCTCTGTCAGCTGATTTCAACGGGGATGGGTTGATCGATGTTGCCGTGGCGGCCCACTCGCTCGACGGCAACCATGAAGTCAACTCGAGGGTGTATTACAATGATGACGCCCGATTTTCCCACCCCGAAGTCACGCTGCTGCCGTCCATTGGGCCGCACCACATGTATCACGCCGATGTGGGACATGTGTATGACCGATCGTACCGCCAACGTTACGTATCATCCGTCTTTCGCTGGGACCGGCCGCGCAAGAAAGGTTTACTCACCTTCGTTGCTACGGTGCCGGGTAGCACAAGACTCGAAATGGATGTTCGTACCGCTGCGACCGAGCAGAGTTTGAAGGATCAATTGTGGTCGGCATTGCAAAAATCCACCAACGATACCGACGAACAGTTTATTCTCTTACTCCCGACCGATCGATTACTGCAGTATCGCTCAACGTTCATCTCCGACAACGGGGATCGCTATCCCGTGCTGGAGAAGGTGCAGGTTCGTTTGATCGATTGACAACCGACGACCAGTTGTAAGTCACATACAAGGCGACGGCTGTTCCCCAGCGCATTAGGGAATGCCCGTAAGTAAAGAAGCGTGCTAGGGACAGCCCACTCCACCTTACCTAATTGCTTAACACTTAAAACCTAAAACCTAACACTGATCGATAGATCACTTCTCATTCGATTGTTATCTCATCTACTTCGACACTGATCACATCTCCGTCCTCATTGGCGAAAGTTGCATCAATGCTTAATGTCGGTTGAGGCGTATTATCCGACTTAAAGTTGTTCTGGGTGATCAAGGTATCGAATCCTGCCGTTGTCGATCCACTCTCCGCGACTACGACCGCGGCTCCATTTGTCTGCAGTAAGTCTCCACCGGTGATGCGTAACCCGGGGTTGCCCGCGGGTACCGTGAATGAGCCTTCTCCGAACAGGAGGTGCGGTACCGCATCGCCACTGGCATCGATATCGCCAATGGTTAAGCGTACCGCGATCGGCACTCCGCGCGCATCCACTCCAACTTTTCCGGTGCTTCCTGAAAAAACAGTGTTCGACAGCTGCACCCCACCCAGTCCCGTAGAATTGATTACTTCCACGAGGGTCACGTCTGCTTGTGCGTCATAGACCTGTCCTTCAGGGAAGAGGGCTTGGTTAAACGCGTTGACCTTACCCACGGTGAAGATACTGAAGAAGGTATTGGCGTCCGCTCCGTCGATCACCACGCTGGGTTTGCCGGTTACGTACTCTACGGCCTGGTTGTAGCGTGGGGGAATGGCTGGAGGCAGGAATGTGGCCGGATCCATAGTTACGGTAAAGGTCCCTGTGCCTGAGAATTCTACCTGCACAATATCCTCGGTTTCGTCCATGAAAGAGACACGTGTAATTTGTCCCGATCTTGCCTGGAGCTGGATGGATTCACCCGTGAGTAAAATCTGGTCGAAGACATTTCCGTTGGCATGCTGAATGTTTTCACCGGCGATATCGCCAGAGCCATCGAGGACGAGGGGCACAGAGGGAGCCGCCACGGTGATGACCGCGGTATCGCTGTCAGCACTGCCTCCGGCGTTAGTTATTTGTGCCCAGTAGTTAGTGCTCGCGGTAAGAGCCCCGGTAGTTAGCGTGCTGCCGGTGGCACCGGCGACGGGGCTGGCGGTGTCACCGCTGTTACCGGTATACCACTGGTAAGTAAGATCATCACCGCTGGCTGCTACTGATAAAACAACAGCCGCCCCGGACTGCACTTCCTGGCTGACAGGCTGGGTAGTAATGGAGGGGCCTTGTGCGGTAGGGGGTCCATCTTCGAAACCCGGGGCTCCAACTGGGGAAAAGCCAAAGTTGTCGACGGCGGTATTGCTGAACAATGGATTTATATTTACTTTATCGTGTATAACAATTTTGGCAATGCCGCCTACGGCTCCCAATTCGCTGGCAATAAATGTAAAAGGAGGAACTAATGATTCCGCATTGATATTAGACTGCAGGTTTATTTCCCTAACGAGTAAATTATCTTCAGTATCAAATACCTCAATAGTACCATCGGATTCATTGAGGTTGCTGCTGCTAGATGTCACGATCGTTGCGGCAAAAAATTGCACCCGCGCTGCCGGTGTTTCAAAAGTGATCGTTCCGGTATTTCCATTCGAAATTCTATAGTGATTACGAGCTGTGCGGTATTGAATTTGTAATTCTTCAGCTTCTTGGGATACCGCTCCGCCTGAAAAAGTGGCTGAAAACGGCGATACTCCTAAGGTAATGTCATCAGTTGTCTGGGGAAATTCTCTAAAATAGGTGAATACCGTATTATTAGTTGGCCCATCGACGAAGGTAAAACCCAAATCGTCGATGGATAGTTTACCGGTAACATTTAAGAATTTAATTTCGTGCATGCCGTCAAAGTAGTTGAGATCCTCTAAATCCTGGAAAAACCCACTGAAGGCGACGGCACGTTGTAGCGGGGGATTCGTATCGGGACTGATACTTTGCGGCAGGCCCGTTACTATGCCTGACATACTATTTATTCCAAATACTATTTGGCTAGTGTCACTGAGTTGAATTGCTCGGATTTCGTACTTGCCCGCGCCCGTGCTCTCGGCTGCGTAGAATTCGATTTCAGCAATCCCCTTTTCAGTGAAAATCTTCCCTTCCTGTCCGGGTCCCAGGGTTAATGCTTTGGTCCCCGAGTGCAGCAGACTTGGGTCCTCCAATGTCTCTACAGTGAAGCCAATAAAACGGATATCAAAGGGTGGGTCACCGAGGGAAAAATCTACCGAACCTTCAGCATCTTCAAAATCTAAAAATACTTCCTGGTCTTGAGGAATAGCTCGAAGAAGAAGAGGAAAAAACAGTGAAATGAGCAATACGGATACAATACTTTTGAAATGCATTTTGGCCCCCATTTAATATAAATCTAAACCCTCGGTTATAAGACAGCTGTGCTTAGACATGTAACCGTAAAAAATGCCGTTTTCAACAGTTATATTAGATTTAAGTAAATTTATGACTAAAATCCCAAAATGTTTGAACGTGTGCTATTTACCCTTCAGTGATCATATTATATTTAAAGACTTAAGTAATAGACAATTTAATCAATCATTCCTCGTTCATGATTATATTCTACATAAGTTATATTAAGGCGGATAAGCTGTATGCGATAGGTCGAATGTCCAAAGTCAAAAGGGATATGCATATACGCGAACATGCGTGTATGCGATGATGCGAAATATTGATCTTCCTTCCTGCATCCTCTTATGTCATTGCGCCTGTCGGCCATAGCTCAACGAGCGAAGGCTGGAAGGAGGCGTAGCCGACTGCGGCGACCGAGTCCCGTGGCCGCGGGACGACATCTTCCATTCCAGAGGAATGCTGGTCACGTATATACATCTCCCTGGATCGCCACGGCTGACAAGCAGCCTCGCGATGACAAAAGGAATCAATCAACAATCAATCCGCAGTCGCGGAACGACATCTTCCAAGCCAGAGTGCCGGAAGGTCGGAAAACGGGAAGGCCAGAAGACCGGATAACCGGAAAGCCAAGTGGAGTGAAAGAGTATGATTAAGTGAACAAATCAGATGTTTTGTTACACATATTCGCATTTACGCTTTTTCCCTTATACGCATATTCGCATTTACGCATTTACGCTCATTTCCATCCGGAAAGAGGGTACTTTTCGTCCGTTGATATCAAAATCATCACCGGTGCCGATCTCATTAAATCCCAAAGACTCAAATAGTGATTTTTTCTCGATATCTTCAGCTGATACCGTGGCGAAACAGGAAGGCGCTCCCTTGGAAAACCCCCATTTTATTGCCTTCATCATCAATTCTTCCCATGCATTGATAAAATGATGGTGGGTGAAGCCATCCACCTGGCACTGATGGTTATCATTATTAATTCGTACCGTTGATAAACCAGTAAGAATACCGCTGACACTTCGAGCGCCAAACCAGGTCCCTAGCCCTTTCTCTTGAAGTGCTTCGTAAAGAAAGTAAAGGCCCATGCATGGATTTTGATCCACATAACGTGTTGAATACATCCCTGTGTTGGCATCCAATACCTGCCAATCGTGTGGAACAACAATCAATGGAATCATTGGAATACGATCAGAACAGGATGCGGGTGTGAATATTACGGATTCGCTTTTGCGGAAGTAATCTACTAGAAAATCTTCTGGTGGTTCACCACTGGTAACACAGGCCATCAATTGAGCTCCAGCAAGCTTACGCCACCCTAATCGAAAGTAGACACGCGCAGCTACCGGATTACCTGTTCCTAGGAAAATGACCTTTCCTCCATGCTTTTGAAACTCATCTCGTGCGGCTTTGCAAACTGCTCCTGCAATTCCCAAGTTTGAGAATTCTGGGTCAGTCACTACTTCGCCCAAACCGCCTAATTCGGGATTAACTATAGAATGTGTTAAATGGCACGTGCCTCCCAGTTTATTTCCTTTTCGGATCATATAAACGATATCGTGATTAAATTCTATTTCCTCGGCATTAAAAACGCCATTATAAGCAGCATAGTTAGTTCCAAATGTCTTTTCCCAGAAATTGACAAACTCTCCCTTCAGATCTTCAGGCAGTGGGACTTCTAATTCTGTGATATCATGCACTGAATTCTTCATACGCATACGTTCTGATTTAAACTAATCTCTTAGGGTTAAGGGTAAAGTTTAGGTAAGCGTTTAGATCTAAACAGGAAGCCTTCTAGAAATATTTTTATATTCCCGTGTAATAACATAAAACCTAAGACTTAATTTTATTCAAATTAAACCTACTAACAAGCTGTAAAATTGCTCATCCCAGAGACAAAAAAGTCAACAGGGGCCCGCAGAAAAATCCAGTTGTGCTTGAAAAAATCAAACGCCACGTCGAAGATGCCAAACAGAAACTTGACACCGTTTGCGTCGTTCAGCAGCGTCGGACGGATCGGCGGTAAAAGCACATGGAGTTTATGTCGGACACCAAAACCATCGCTATTGATATCGGTCACCTGTCATGAGCGCTACAAGTATCCACCACACCAAGATCAGTGTCAGCGACATGGATCGTTCACTGCGTTTTTATCGTGATCTATTAGGCTTGGAACTGATCTACGATGTGTTCCGTGACGATCCGCCAGCCTACCGCACGATCATGGGCTACGACAAAGTCAAAGTGCGCATCGCCATGCTACGCGACAAGAACCAGCGATCCATGATCGGTTTACTCCAGTTTGTTGAACCTGAGCCGATGGGCAGCCCGCAACCTTTGCACAGCATCGGTTTTGTCACACTCGCGGTGGAGGTAGAGGATATCCAGGCAGATTACGAGCGTATGCAACCTGAGAATATCAAAACCATCAGCTCGCCGGTGGATATTGAGCGCAACGGCAAGTGCGTCGCCCGAGCAATGTATGTGTTCGATCCCGACGGCTTACAAATTGAATTGTATCAGCCCATGGTGGCGATTGAGGATGCGTTGTGAGTAAAACCACTTTAGTCACCGGTGCTGCCCGTGGGATTGGTAAAGCCACCGCGCAACGATTGCTTGGGTTAAACCATCACGTGATCGCGCTGGATCGCCCCGGAACAAACTGGTGGCTCCCGGAAGCAAAAAAAAGGCTGACCACCGTGGAATATGACCTGGCGCAAACAGATCAGATCAGCGAACTCGTAAGTCAACTGATAAAGGATCACGCGCCAATCACCGGCCTGGTCAACAACGCTGGCATCGTAACCAGCAATCCGCTTATTGAAACCACCGACCTCGATTGGCATCGAACACTGGCAGTCAATCTGACTTCACCATTTATCTTGATACGCAATCTCGCTCCCCATATGCAGCAGATTGGTGGCGGCGCCATCGTCAACGTCGCCAGTCGCAACGCCTTTAGATCCAGCACAGGTAAGTGCGCCTACGATGCTTCCAAAGCAGCTCTCATGGCATTGACACGTACCGCTGCGGGTGAACTGGCAGCAGCTAACATCCGCGTCAACGCAGTTTGCCCTGGCGTCATCGACACACCCGCTGAAGCGTCGGTGCTGCATGAACCAATCTTTAACGCCACGTATAAAAAACTGATTCCGATGGATCGTTTTGGTCAGCCTGATGAAATCGCTTCAGTCATTACCTTTTTACTTTCCGAAGAAGCAACCTTTTTAACCGGTCAGGGCCTGATCGTCGATGGCGGCCAAATCGCCTGTCAGGATAACCAGCGATTCATGGAGATTGTAGAGAAGAATTCGTAACCTGATATTGTGTTATCTCCCGACTGAATTAAGGATGAAACGCTGGGATCTCGGTCACGTTAGTGCCGTCAATCATAGCGGCGACAAATTGAGTGGTATTTTCTACTGCTGACATCATTTCCTCTCAGGGTTAATGGATTACGAGTGATGAAATAATTCCAGATCAGTGAGACGCTCACTTTCTAATAATTGCTTATGTCGTTTATTGAAAGCTGAACTGCGGTCATTTTCGATGACCTCCAGGGAAACACCGCGCTCGAAACCAGGTAGATTTCCCTGGTAATACTCTTTCTGGTAGACGGCTTCGTCGGTGAATTCCCTTACGCGTTTTTTCTTTCCATCCCCAGGCCAGGTAATACGGAGAATTCTCTTTTTGCGGCGATAAAGGTCAGTGGGGGTGGGATCATCTCTATTGACGGTATACTTTGCGAGGGCTCTCTCATCCACCTCTATTCCAAGCCCCGGCGCTTCCGGTACTTCAATATAACCATCGACTACTTTAAATCTCTCAGAGAGGAGATCGTGTTTCCATAGTTCATGACAAGTAATATAGGGCAACCGGGCATGAGTCAGGACCGAACCCAGATGCATGGCAAAGGCGGTAGTGATTCCGGTTCCGACTAATTGCAACCAGAATGGTTTGTTGAAGGATGTGACTAAGGTCGCCTGGCGAAGCGTCTCTTTTACACCAACGCCGATAACAAACCCATCGCACGCATTTGCGTGAAGGTATGCTTCATTGAAATGCTCGACGATGGGTTTTCGAATACGTTCACATAATATTTTTGCTCCGGGTAAATCACGTTCCAAGTAAAAGGGGCTTTCGAAAATTCCCACATTGGGGTGTTCGCCAAGCTGCTGAAGAACAATCTCAGCCCAGGGCTCATTCAGGAGGAATCCATTGAAGTCTATATCGAATTTATAGTCTGCAGGAACAACTTTTCCTACTGCTTCCACCTGTTGGAAAATATCACGCCAGGGCCTGGCTTTCATCTTGAAAGAGGTATAACCACGTTTAAGCGATTCTTTTGCTTCTGCAACCCAGTCTTCCGGCGGCATGTCAATGTCCCACCAGGATATGGGGCATCGGTTGCGAACTTTTCTCCCCAACAGGGCATGAACGGGAGCGCCAACGGATTTACCGACCGCATCCAAAATAGCCACTTGAGGACCAAACCCAATGCTGTCAACATGCATAAGCGTAAAGGGGTTATGTCCTTTCAATTGATCTGTGTCGTGTAGCGATAGACTATCGCCGTAACCGACGATTCCGTTATCAAGTTCTATACGGTAAACATAAACCCGTTCACTGTAGGCTAAAGCCCGGTTCATCGCCCTCGTAACACGCGCGGAGTAAAATGGAATATTTAAAGCTAACCGTGTTGCGTGTTTTATTTTCATTTTTATATCACCTCTGGGTTAAAGGTCATGATCGTGTTATGTTTTTTTAAAAAAACTATTTTTTATGGTGTTTAAATTCTTATCCTTGAGGGGTCTCTTTTTTTAAACAGACCTTTATCTTCCTCTAAAATTTAGAAAACTATAAAGTGTAAGTAATATACGGACGAAGACGAAGATTAAAAATTCAAGCTAATCACCCCGGAGTGGTGTAACAATCGTAGCCCGCAGCGTAAGCTGTGGGTTAAAATATGTGCCATATTAATTAAGCCCCAGCGGGGCGACACAATTACAGTCGGAAGCTATGTTGTGTCGCCCCGCTGGGGCTCCGAATTATAAAATATCACTCTACCCACAGCTTACGCTGTGGGCTAAGCCTATGCCGCCCCTCCGGGGCTGATAGAGTACGGTAAGTTTAAGTTTTTAACATCTTCCTTTTTACATTTTTTCGTAAGTATCTAACAGGAACGAGGCGGAAGACGAAGACGAGGATTACCCTGATTATACGGTGTCTTAAATTCCTTAAATTATCATCCCTTAAGGGCACCGGCGGCAACACCTTTAACAATATGGCGTTGGAGTAAAATATAAAATATAAGTGTGGGGATGAGCACCAGGACAAGTCCCGCGAAACAGACGCCCCAGTCGCTGCGATATTGTGATGTAATCGCAATATTTGCCAGACCCAGGGGCAGGGTCCGAATACTTTCACTGCTTTCACCGGATAGAAACATGTAGGCAATGAAGTACTCATTCCATAAGGAGAGAAAGGTAAAAATGGCCACGGTTACGAGGCCCGGACGGGCGAGCGGCAACATAATAGTCCAGAAAATTCGCCATTCACCACAACCATCAATTTGCGCCGCTTCATGGAGCGATCGGGGTAAAGTTTTAAAAAAACCGGCGAGGATAAAGATGGCAAAGGGCAGTCCTCCAGCAATATAAACAAGGGTCACGCCCAAGCGCGAATTAAGCAAACCCCACTCGCGCATCTGAAAGAAGAGAGGGATGATCGATAACTGCACGGGAATCATAAGACCGGAAAGAAAGAGGTAAAACATTGCCGTGCTCCCCGGGAATCGAAATCGGCTCAATGCATAGGCTGCCATCGATGCAAGGATAAGACAGAGCGTGAGAGCGCAGGCAGTTATGACGACGCTATTGAGAAAATATTGCGAGAAGTGAGCATTTACCCAGGCGCGCTCAAAATTTTCCCATTGCAAATTATTCAGATCGGGAAGGGCAAAAGGTTCCATGAATATCTCCTGGTCCGTTTTTAACGCGGTGTAGGTCATCCAAATTAAAGGGTAAACAACCACCATAAGATAGCTCAGGAGCACGCTGAAAATCAGCATCTTCACGATCGGTTCAAGGATTTGCTTTCTGCCAGGTCGGTTTTTCATTGATAGACCTCAACCGTCTCCCGCTTCATCAATCGTATCGTAACTATCGCACCAAAGAATACTAAGACAAATAATAGGACCGCGATCGCCGTCGCCTGACCTACCTTAAATTCCTTAAACATCGTGGTAACCATGTAGGTGGCTATGACATGCGTATTCGAAGTCGGCTGTTGGCTGGTCAGCAACCAGATATTTTCAAACGTTTTTAATCCGCCGATAACCATGAAGACCGCAGAGATAGTAAGCGCTTCCCAGATCTGCGGGATGGTAATGAAAAAAAACTGTTGCCAGGTAGAAGCACCATCAATCGACGCAGCATCATATAAAGCGGTGTCCACGTTTTCCATCGCAGCGAGGTAGAGAATCATGTTGAACCCACAAGCGCCCCAGATGGCCATGGGGATGAGCGACCAGTATAAATGTTCCTGTGACAACCAGGGATAATTTTCGAACTGGGTAAAACCCAGTCCGACAAGCGCGCCATTAATCAGTCCCCCCTGAGGATCATAGGCGTTCATCCACAGTAGAGTGATCGCGATGGCCCCCATGATGTTCGGAAAGAAAAAACAGATGCGAAACATATTGCTGCCCCAGATCCGACGGCTGATAAGAAAAGAAATAAAAAGCGCGATGGGAATGACGAAGAGAGGCGGAACAAACATGACGAATAAATTATTTTTTAGTGCCTTCCAAAATATATCGCTCTCAAACAACAGCCGTTTGAAATGAAGCAGCCCTACATACTCACGATCGGTAATTCCATCCCACCGGGTAAAGGCCCAGACAAAAGATTCCAATGATGGTTTAATCGTAAAAACCAGATACATCACCATCGCCGGTCCTATGAATATAAGCACATAGCGCGCATTCAACTTACCTGGAGTATAACTGACTGGTTTTATTTTTTTTCGCGCTTTGAGCTGGCTATAAATGGTGTAAACAAAAGCGGCTACAATAATGAAAATAAGAAAGGATCCAGCCGTGGTATGACGATAGACTACTTGCTTGGGGTTAATGCTGATAAATCTTTCTTTTTCTGCCGCCGCTTCGAGAAAATCACCGAATGCTTCGGGTGAAATTTCATCATACATGAGCATCGCCCGCGCATCTTCTTCTGCTTGAGCCATCCCCGGATAAGGGGGTGATGAGCCAAATGTTGAGCCGTAGGCATCTGTTGAGTTCTCAATGATCCTTGCCACATCATGCATGAGCGGTGAGTAGCTTTCCAGAGGTGTTCCCATAATAGCGGTGGGGGAATCCTGCCTCTCGGTGAAGGCTTTTGCCCATCGACGGGAGGTCAGAAAACGAAAAAATTCAACCGTCACATCATTATTTTCCACCTCTTTAAAAAGGAAGAAATAATCGCTTCCGGCATCGACCGCATTCTTGGATCCTTTTCCCTCCGGGAATACTGGCATTCTAAAAGCACCGAGCTCAAATTCCTCAGGAATTTTACCTGCCATTTCGCTCACCATCCATGAGCCGTTGGCGATCATCGCGGTATTGCCTTGAAAAAATTGTAATTGGGAACCGGTGTGACTCATCCCTTCCCACCCATCCTGGAAATACTGGGTGGCTAGCCGCTGAAGAATCCCCGCGGCTTTTTTGAATTGAGGATTGGAACGCGTCCCTTTTTCGAGAAGACTATAACGTCGATACGCATCCGGCCCAGCCAGGTTGTAATAGGCCGCTCTTAAGATAATATCGCCATAACCCATGTAAACACCGGGGAATGCGAATGGCGCAATATTGACTGCCTGGACTTGGTCGCAAAGGCTGAACAGCTCATCCCAGGTTTGAGGAATTTCCCAGCCATTATCTCTGAATAGTGTTTTGTTATAAAAAATATGCTTGGTGGCATAAGCAAAAGGCACTGCCCAGACATGTTCGCCCTCTTGCCAATGTTCAAGTGCCCCTGGAAGAAAAGTATCACGCCACCGGGCATCATTCTCCCAATTGGATCCTTCCAGGTAGGGCGCCAGGTCGAGTATTTTCCCGGCTCTAATTAAGTTATACCACGACAGGTCTGATGCTGTCGCGTTAGGATAATTACCTTCTATGACACGAATACGCACCTGATCCGGCATGCGTGGATCGCCGTAAAGTTTGATCTTAACACCGGGATGTTCTTTCTCAAATGCGCGCGCAACATCCTGATAAAATTTCACCCCATACCCACCCTCAAAAATAGGAATATCAATCTCAATTGGATCTTCGGCAAAGAGCGTGTATGCAAAAATCAAAGTAAGGGAGAAGGTGACGACTTTGATTTTCATCGATCATCCATGGTAGTTTATTATCTGCTACAGTTCGTATCTTTACCCCTTAGTATTTTCAAAAAAAAATACCTTGGGAATTTGAACACCTGTTTCTTCCGCGGTTCTTTTAAGCAGCTCTATGTCATCCAACCCTAAAGGTACACCATCGCGCTTATATTCCTGTTCCCTATGGAATTCAACGGTACCCGGCAGGGTGGCTTCATCATAACCGCGCACAGGTTCCATATTCTCTCGCACGCCTCGTACCAAACTGTCGATTCCTGAACGGAACTGTGAAGGTTCAGTAAACAATCCTATGTCCATAATTAGGATCAATCCCCCTAAATAAGCTTCCGGCCATTTCTTGGTTACTTCTACAGCTTGAGGGTTATCTACGCCAACAAAAACGCCGCCGAGTGCCCATGCCACTCCCGTATAACCCATGGACTTGAAAAAAGCTGCCGGTATGAGCTCTTGCATATAATCGAATTCTCCTCCGATTTGGTCGTCACCTAAAATCCGCGTGGCTACATCCAGGATCAAGGGTGGTTCGTCCCGGCCAGGTAGACCAAAGCACAGAGCTCGATTGCCCCAATAAGCAGACTGCGGACGATTGTTTGGATTCGTCTTGCTGATAAAGCTTGGTAGGCCTTGGACCGACATAGCAGTGTAACCTTTTTCCATGGCTCTGCGGACATAGTGGCCGGCTGCGCCGTAATGACCAATATGACAGGTCGCTCCTACTGCAATGCCTTTTTCAGCAGCCTTGGTCAAAGCAAGTTCTGTGGCCATCATCATCGGTGTATACCCGAGGCCACCATCTCCGTCTATCAGGACGGTATTATCGGTCTCCTTAATTACCTTAAGATCTGGCGCGGGGTTAATTACTTTTTCTCTAAGGTGCTGGCAATACGGATTAAGCTGTCGAGTGCCATGGGAGCGTACACCGCGCAAGTCGGCATTTGTTAGTAACCCGGCTACTTGTTCTGCGTGATTCGCCCGCAGGCCAGCGGTTCTGAGGCAGGTGGCTGCAAAATTGCAGAGCTGATCTGAGGGAACACGTATGAATTTATCAGGAGGACAGTTCATCCAGGCTCGTTGAATCGGGCACAATATCAATTATTATGCAATTTTAATTTTTTATTTCAAAATAAGCACATCTTTATATCAACGTCGACACCCGCACTGACAGGTAGGCTGCTTGATTCCAATCGATTTTCTCAATTAGTCGAGATGATGAAATTCTTTGAATGCGGAATATATAAGGATCACTTAATGATAGAACTGAAAACGCTTTCAATCATCAGGGGCGGACCGGTGTTCCATCAGAGATGCGCGTCTGCGTTCCCTTTTGCAATAATTGCAAGTCTTCATCTTTACAGGGGTGCTTGGCAGCAAGTGATTCATCGATGTCGATACCAAGCCCCGGCTTATCATTGGGATACAAATATCCATTGCGGACTTCAGGTATGCCGGGAAACATGTCACAGGTTAAATTATTAAAACGGCACCACTCCTGTATTCCAAAATTGGGAGCCCAAAGATCGAGGTGAAGGTTGGCCGTGTGGCCGACAGGTGAAACGTCACCCGGACCGTGCCAGGCAGTACGAACGCCATACATCCTGGTAAAAGCGGCAACGTTTCGAGCTGGAGTAAGTCCACCCATGACACTGATGTGCATACGGATGAAATCGATGAGACGATCTTGAATAAGAGTGGTCCACTCAAGGGGATGGGTAAAGAGCTCACCCATGGCGAGAGGAGTGGAAGACTGTTTTCTTAGATGGCGAAACCATTCAAGGTCCTCGGGTGCAAGTGCATCTTCGAGGAAAAATAGCTTATAAGGTTCTACAATTTTAGCAAAAGCAATGGCGTCGATGGGCTGGAGTCGTTCATGAATATCGTGAACGAGTTCTATTCCTGGTCCTACGGATTTCCGGATATGCTCAATCATCTCGACCACTTCTCGAGCATAGGCTCGAGGATCAAAGTAAACGCCATCGGGCGCGCCTTCAGGTTTGCGTAGTTTCGATGTTTGACCACCATAGCCGCCCATCTGAATCCGGATATATTTGTAACCCTGCTCGATAAATTGATTTACGCTGTCTTCAACTTCATACTTATCCTTTCCGTCCCCGTGGACATACACCGCCGCGCCCTCCCGGCATTTTCCCCCGAATAGTTGGTAGACCGGCATGCCCGCGCGTTTGCCTTTAATGTCCCAGAGGGCTATATCCACTCCGGAAATGGCATTGTTGAGGACCGGACCGTTGCGCCAGTAAGCGTTGACCATCGACATCTGCCAGATCTCCTCAATCTTATCAACGTCTCTACCGATAAGGAAGGGGCGCAGGTGAACATCGATAGCTTTTTGGATGGCGTGAATTCGCGGAGAAAGAGATGCACAACCCAATCCATAAAGTCCGGGTTCAGAGGTGATGATTTTTACAACGATAAGAGGCAGGCCTTCCGGCTGGGTCAAAATCGATTTTACATCTTTTATCGTTATGGTCGAAGCCATATCATTTTATCACTTTTATTTTATTATTTAAGTATTCCACTCATGAGCGAATATAAAATATTGCGAAATTTTTAGTCACCCTAATTTACCTTGATAGGATTCATCGGGATGAGTGTTACCAGCTTTCTTCTCGCTTTGATCATTTTCAACTCATCGTTGCCACGATCCCGATAGAGACGACTTTGCGCTTGTGGAGGAATACGAACATGAGTAGAAATGAGAAGTAAACGATAAAAGTGAAATCTATGTTCACCGATCATCAGCTTGACCAGTTCAACACCTTCGGCTTTCTGGTTTTACGCCAGGTATTTAGTCCCGAGGAACTGGAGACTATCGAGGTCGAATTTGAAAACGGTCTCAATACCGCCTACAAGCACATACCTTTTGATGGTAGTAAACGCCACTGGACTAACACGCTGGGGCCGGAAACGCCCTTTATGGCCAGTATGCTTGAGGATTCGCGTATTCATGGGTTGGCCCAACAACTCCATGGCGAAGATGTGATCGGTATGAATGCTGATGCCAACCGCTACGTAGGTCACACCTCCTGGCACCCCGATCACAACGCCGATCCCAAGAAAGACTGCTACGGGATCAAGTTTGCCTACTACTTGGATCCAGTCAGTGCACATACAGGGGCTCTACGAGTCGTTCCCGGCTCACACAAGCTTCCGTTACACCGGGAACTGGGGGACATGATCAATCGCTACGGACTAGATGTTCAAGACATTCCCAGTTACGTCTGCGAAAGCGAGCCCGGCGACGCGGTGGCTTTCGACCTCCGGCTCTGGCACGCGAGTTGGGGTGGCTCAGTAGGTCGCAGGATGTGCACCTTGGTTTATTACAATAATCCCATGAATCCAGTGGAAGAAGCCGCGACCCGCAACCGGGCGGCCCGCTCTGTCAAGACAACAGCACATTTCGATCGACCAAACGATCCGCTCTACCATCCCCACTGGTTGGAAAACCAGCCTGGCAGTCCGATCCGTCAGCGCTGGATTCGCAGGTTGGGAGAACTTGGTTTCTTAGATGCACCAGCCGCAGAATAAGCTGACTGAAGATACGATTGGAAGGAGGTAGCCGTTAATAATGGCAGAGGCGCACCGCCTCATCTCCACCGGCCAGGTCACTGGGAAACTCGTATTACTACCGTGGACTGAATAACACCTTCACCTAACAAGCACCGTAGCTTATGACACACAAGGTCTTTAGGTTGCAGCGACACTTAAAGAGTAATAATACACGATCATAATTTCTGCCAAACTTTTTCAGGCAACGTTAGGAAACCAAAGGAAAGTATAATTTATTTTACAATCGTTATTTAGGTGGAACTTTTTATTTTTAAACAACATCGGTATCATTTAAAAGTCCCATTTATACTCGAATTCGAGTCCCGTCTGTCTCGCCAAACTTTGCATTGCAAAGTTTGCCAGCCGTAGCTCGCAGAGCGAAGGTGGGCTTTTCGTGATCATCTGCCGGTTACAGTCAATCTATAAATACTCAAACTGCCCCATTTGGCTTCTCTGATATAGTCCACGACTTTTTGCAGCAAGACTAAATCATTTTACGTCGGTCTGGATGCTCAAACTGATAACTATCTGACAAGATCATATCGAGAGTATACTCATTGATGGGACGATTGCCCGGGAAAGTTCCGTAATAGACAAATCGAATGATGCCATTCTTAACCACGATAACCGTCGAAGGACAGTTAATTCATTCTTGGAATTATTTTTTTCTAATAATATTGTAAACTGATTTAACGCCTGAGATCGGACTTGGGCTTGATAAAATAGGATGACATGAATTTTCGGCTGCTATCCTTCAAATTTACTGGACCCGTGACCTACTTGATTGAATAATTTTTTATGGATAGCCGTTCAGTTGCTATTTGTGTCGATCCCGAGGCGGGTGCGCTCGAGAGCTTCGCCGCCGGCGAGCTCCAGTCATATCTCACGAAGCTATTCGGCGTGAGGGCGCGCATCACGAACGCATCCAGTGAGAAGGCGGATGCACGGTTCATGGTGGGATTGAAAGGGCGACCGCACGTAGAGCGTGCCAGCGGCGGTGTGCCAAGCTTGAGCGACCAGGGGCAAATGCTTCGCCGCGTCCCGGGCGACACAATGGTCCTTGCCGGGGGATCGCCGGCGGCGGTGTGCTGGGCGGTCTACGAGCTTGTCGAGCGCTACGGTGTGCGGTATCTCGTCCACGGTGACGTCTATCCGGAGAACGCGGGTCCGTTTCATCTCGCCGAGGTGGACGGGGTGCTGGAGCCGATCCAGCAAACACGGATGATGTGCCTCACCCGGGACAACCCGATCGGGAGCCAGTTCTGGAGTCTGGACGACCACAAGGCACTCATGAACCAACTTTTTAAGCTCAAGTTCAATGCGGCGCAACTAGCGTATGCCGCGAGCTGCCCACTGATCTCGTATGAAGTGGAAGGCATCCGCCGCGTGACAGCAAGTATGAACTACGCCCAGGATATGCCTATCGACGATGACAACATCGGCCGGGAACACCTCGGGGCGGCACGATCCGTGATGCCACCGGAGTTTGAGGGGGCCGAGACGTTCGACGAGATGCACACGATCCTCAAGCGCTTCATTCACGGCCTGATCGACCACGCGAAGAGTCTGGGCATGCGCGTGAGCATGGGCCTGCACGCGCTGGAGTTTCCAGTCGAGTTCCGTCCCCTCTTGCAAGATCCGACCACGACATCCATTCAACTGGGGGACCTCACCTGCTCCGAGCAGGGTGACCTCATGAATCCGAACCACGTGGCGCTGGTGCGCGCAGTGTTCGAGGCACACCTGACCGAATACAGCACATTGGATGAGGTTAGTTTCGGACTGCCGGAGCACGCCTACGCGCAGAACCGCTTTGCCGATTCCTGGGAGCGCCTGCGGCGAAGGTTCGGTTTGAGCGACGTTGACATCGACGGGCTACTTTCGGTGACGCGTGAAAGCGGGCTCACCGCGGGCGGGCCGGAGCGCGCGGAGCGGGAATTCAAGTCGTTTGTGACGGCGCTGGATTTCTATGATCGGTTGTTCGCCCAGACAGGGCTCTTGGGGCGGATGGCGGACGAGCGTATCCGCCCCGCGATGGGACTGCTCATGAACGGTGCGCACCAAGCCCTCACCTTCGTCCATCGCGCGCTTCCGGAGAATGCGCGATTCTATGTCTGTGACTACGCGGCATCGCGACTGGTTCGCAAGCTCCGCTGGCTTGAGAAGATGGACCCGACGGGGATTGATCCTGTCTTGTTGGTGTCGCTGCAGGACGACAACATCGGCTGGCTGCCGCAGGTGGCGACGGAGAACCTGCACATCCAGCTTCAGGCCACGCATCGTCTCGGGTGGGACGGCATCTCCCTGCAACACTGGGCGATCGGTGATATCGATCCACCGGTGACCTATCTCTCACGCGCGTCGTGGGACGCGGGCGTGACGCCGGGCGCGGTTTATGAGGATCATTTCGGGCACGTCTACGGTGAGCAGGCGATCGAGCCGCTGTGCCAGGTGATGCACCTGCTGGAAGACGCGACGACGATCATGGCAATCCAGCTCGGACCATTCTTTCCGGTACTCGGCATCATGCGGAATCAGGTGCGGGCGGAGTCACTGTTGGACGACGCGGCTCTACAGGTCCGAGCACTGTACGAGGAGGTCCGGCGAATGCTGGAAGAGGTGGGCAGTGATGGGGTGCTGAGCCACGGGGGATCGCGCCTGGCTTACTGGATCAGTCGGATGACATTCTCGATCGAGGCGTTCAATGAGTTGGACTTACTGCGTCGGGGCGGGGCAGCGCTCCGAGAGGCTGCATCAGCCCGCGCACGGGGAGATGAGGATGGTTGCGGGAAGCACCTGAGGCGGGCGCGGGACTACCATGACCGAGCCATCCGTGCGGGGGAGGCGGCAGTGACCGCCGCCACTTCCAACGTGCAAGACCCCTCGGACCGCGGGGGAATCGCCGCCTACTATCATCTGCTGGTGCGGGAGGGCAATCGTTTTGTTGAGGAGTATATGGAAGAGGTCCTTACAGGGGGTTGACGATCGGCGGTTAAACCCCAATATAGACTACCTCGTCCTCTTCGAGAGGCCATGAACAACAACAACGGATCGCCTGAAGAAGTCATGACCAATGTGCTCGCGAACGGATCGGCATCGCTGAATCAATTGGGGCCATCTGTTCAAGAACTAATTGATCAATTGAAGGAGTTGAAATGAACGATTTGAAAAGAATCGGTTGGTATCTCGGATTGGTGGAGTGCGCCATTACACTGACCGTGTTAACGTGCAGTGTCTACGGCGAACAGACGCAAACCATCAACGCTAATCTTGCAGGACAGATTGAAGAGAAGGATTTCGCCTTCACACCGCTTAAGAAGGAAGACGCCTCCGGATATGCGAAGCTCCTCTTGACCGATCTTCCCCCCAGGCTGCAAAAAGAGCCATTCTCAATCCCGGATGAGAGTGATGCCGCCGACATCTTTTCTCACCCGTTGGTTTCGGTCAACAACATCCCCTTCCGAATCCCCAATATCAAAGATGTTCCTGAAACAGGGCTTCTGATTGAGGAACAAAAAGCGCTGGAGATCGCCCTTCCCAATACCGCCCGGGAACTCTTTCTTCTCATCTGGTCAACAATTCCTCCTTATGATACCGATGGTGGGCCATCCAAGCCGCCTATTGCCCCGATTAACCAGAGTGAGCGTTTCACTGCAGAAATCGTGTATAAAGACGGCACTAGCGAACAGGTAATCCCGTTCGATGTAGTGAAGAAGAGTTACGGACTGGATAACGGGCTCTGGCTGTACGTGCTCCATCCCGGCTCCGGGAAGGTGCCGCAACGGCTGGTTTTTCACGACAAGGTGTACAAGTGTTCCTTTGCCGTGGTGGCGCTTACCTGTAACGAGGAGAAACCCATCTCGCCGGAGCCCGGGCCGAAAGAAACTTTCGCCTGGTATCCGGCAGTTGAGAAGATGTTTCCCGCAGTCACCAGAAAGGTGGAGACGAGCGTGAAAAAGAACAGCGCCAGGGTATCAGACGGAATCATCGCTGCGGATTTGGGTCTTACAGATGGCATGCAATGGAACAGTCTCGGCTCGCCGGTATACGGAGAGGTGCGGCTCGATAAGTCCTCTGTGTTTGCCGTCAGGCATACAGACAACACTGGCGCATACCACTGGATCGGATCGGAAAAGTGGAAAGTGGTGAAGAGAACATCCTCAGATGAGGGGGTTCTTATTAACCTTGAGTATAAAGAGGGAGACATAGATCTCAAAGGGTTAGTCAAGTTGATCCTGGCTGGAGATGGAAAGATAAAGGTGGGCCTGACCCTGATGAATAAAGGAACCCAGCCCTTTTTAGGGAGGGTCAGGTTCCCGATCCTGGAAGGTCTCAGGCTTGGTTCGCTTCAGGATACCTGGTATTTCTTACCGGAAACGGGTCGTGCCATGATCAATAACACCGAGGTTAAAATCTATCCTTCCCATGGGGCGGGACACCCGCTCCAGGTGGATTCGTTCTTCAATCCCAGGGAATGGTATACGTTGACTCTGTTGAGCAACGACCTGAAAGGGCAGTTCCACTGGTACGATGCGGGCAAGAGCGAAGAGGGAGGCTGGTACCGGCTGGAATACCTTGAGCAATTGCTCAAACCCGGCGATACCTGGAAGTTTCCTGATTGCATTATCGCCATTTCGCCCGGTGATTGGCGTGAGAGTTTCCGTTTATACCGGGATTGGGTCAGCACCTGGTACAAGCCGAAGCCTCCAGCCCAGGACTGGTACAGAGAGTCATTTGTTATCGGGACGTGGTACGTGTATTGTGAACTGGATCGTCTGATTGCCGGAGCCCAGAAGATTCGTGATCTCTTCGGTTACTGTGATGCCATGGTCCTCGTTGGGTGGCATGCCCGGGAGCATAAAGACGATCCAACTCATCATCCTGAGTATAACGTGTTGACCGGTGGTCGAGGTGGTGATTACTTGCATAGGCATGAGTATTCCGGCGAATATGACCGGGATGCCCTGTTCCCGGTAGGTGGCGAAGAGAATTTCAGGTCCATCATCAAGAAGGCCTACCAAGCCGGTATTCCCCTCAGCCCCTACACCAACGGCATGCTCATCAACGAGAACGCGTACCACTTTGGTGCGAAGCGGACCGAATGGGGTTTGGGTTTTGAGTATAGACCTGTCGACTACGGGAATATGATGGGATATATTTCCTGCCTTTCCATTAAAGAATGGAAGGACTATATGGTGGACTGTGAAAAGTTCCTTGCCCAAGACCTCGGCGCCAAGATCATCTACCTGGACCAATTTGGAGGGGGTTCCAGAATATGCCGAAGAGAGGACCACCCACACGAATCGCCGGAGCCGCACTTCTACGGTGAACGCGAACTGACCAGGAGAATCAGGGCGGCTATCCCGAACGACGTGGTAATCTGCTCAGAAGCCCA
Source organism: Opitutales bacterium (assembly GCA_963692525.1). Lineage (GTDB taxonomy): Bacteria > Verrucomicrobiota > Verrucomicrobiia > Opitutales > PNEW01 > PNEW01. Next base: position 1,521,037 of record OY829953.1, on the reverse strand, counting down.
GCCGGAAGATACCCGACTCCAGTTCCAGAATGCTTATTACCAGAGTGGAATTCTCAGTAAGTTCACAGGGGGGATAATCGTCCCCATGAACATGACAAGATTTGCCTTTCCCGATACTAAGTGTTTTAACAATATCTACAACTATGTCCTCAAAGACAACAACTGGGAGTTACTCAAGTTCCTTCTTTTCAGCGGGGACTCTTTCTTTATGCCGCGGGGCTATGACCCGGAGGCATGGTTTGGGAAAGAAGCAACCCGGGATTTCAGGAAGCTGTTTCGAATCCTTCACGAAAATGCGGACGCATTCACCTCATCCGACGTCGACCCCCTCATCCCTACCTTGATTCCGGGGACCTTTGTCAATCGGTTCAGGACAGATGAAAAGGTCGTTTGGACGGTATTTAATGCCAACTATAGAACGGTCAAAGGAAGACTGCTTGAGATCGCAGGTAAGCCGGGTGACAGGTACGTCGATCTGTGGAACGGCGCCCCGATCACCACCACCATCACAGGCACCACCACCTCGCTCGTGGTGGAAATCGGTCCAAGGGAAGTAGCCTGTATATCAGAGCCTGACGCCTTTAAGTTTTAGCGGTTAAAATAAAATTCGGATCGTCTCCTCTGATCGTTCACGAGTCTTAAGACTCGGATTAACCTGCTATCCGTGCATCACCGAAGTGAGCACCCAGTGACATTTCCAATAAGCGTGTCTAAATCAGAGGAGCAAGCGCTGCCCAATTTTTAAAATACGGTATCCTTATTTAAAGAGACACCAGGGGTCAGGTTGTGCATATAGTTTATATAGATTCGAAAATAAAGAGAACAGTTGAATGAACAAATCATATTTTTTATTCGTATCCAACTACGGTGTGATATAATTTACTAAGTTGAAATCTATAGATACACAGCCTGACCCCTTTTTTACTTCCTTCGATTTCTATTTAAGTGCAGCAACCACTTGAAAGTTGAATAGGTGGACACGGGACAGATCCATAGGAACAGAATACACAACAATCTCCTTCTTTAGGTTTCAGTTTTTTTTCGCATTTCGGGCAGTCCCAGAAATACTGGCATGCATCTGTGGGCATCTTCTCGCGCTTCTGGAAGCCACACTCTGGACAGGTAATGGTTGACTCTAGAATTGCTTCAGAACGTGGTTTCTTCTTATTCAATACTGTATTCCAGATGCCAGATAAAAGGAGTAATCCAAGTCCTGTATATACTAATGGAGTCGATAAACTCACATAATAATGAAAGAAAATGAGGAAAGCCCCAACGCCCGCAATTGTGAGAGGCCAAATTAATTGATGATTACGATAAGCAATATATGAACCTGCCAAAGCGGCTGCTACGAGGATCTGAATTACATACTGAAGCTGTGGGGCAAACTGTTCTAATGCGCTGAGTCCAATAGTTGTGGCAATCACACTGAGGAGAGGGAAACAGCACGGCACAAGGGATGCAGTGACAATCGCTCCGATCGAACCTACTTTATCAAGATGTTGTGCAATCTTCATATGAATAAGAGGAGGGAAGCGGCTGATTTATTTCTGTCGAATATACTGGTCAGCCAATTATATGCACAAGCTGTTACGAATGAAAGGACATATAACCGCGTCAATTTATGTCATAACCGCCGCAAATAGACGTTTTAAAAGGGAGGGATAGTAAACGGCTTTGATCTCGAGGTAAACGGGGGGATTTTACGTGGTTTTAATTTCGGCTCAGTTGAAACTAAACATGCTTGAACCTATAGGTTTTTAAAGATTATGATGCCCAATCGGTATAGAGGTAGACGATGCCTTCAATACATTAGGAAACACGGGAAGCAATGAGCGGAGGTCCATGAAGAAAGGAGAGCAAGTTATGTCTAATAACGATAAAAATATGATACTTGGCCCAGGAGAGGGTAAGATGGTTCTAGTGCCGGGTCACAAGATAACGCATAAGATATCTGGTGAAGACACTGATGGCAGGTATTCACTGTTGGAAGTTGAACTGGACGGTGACGGACCTCCACAACACATACACAAAAACGAGGATGAAGCCTTCTATGTCTTGGAGGGAGAGGTTAAATTCGTGTTGGGAGAGCGCACTTCTATAGCGAAAGCGGGTACTTTCGTACGCATCCCCAGAGGAACTCGTCACGCCTTTTGTCGGGTTGAGAAGAAGAATGCCAAATTACTCGCCATGTTTACTCCAGCAGGATTTGAGAAGTTCTTTGATGAAGCGGTTGATCTGGATGTTACGGACACAGAGGCTTACGTTGCCAAGGCCAATGCCTTAGCCGAGAAATACAATATGGAGATAGTGGGACCACCGTTGGAGCTTTAAGCAGGAAGAACCAAAAGGGGTCAGGTTGTGTATATATAGTTTATATGGATTCGAAAATAAAGAGAACAGTTGAATGAACAAATCTTATTTTTTTAATCGTATCCAACTACGGTGTGATATAATTTACTAAGTTGAAATCTATAGATACACAGCCTGACCCCTTTTTTATTCTTTTTTACTTTCCTTCTGAGACATAATATCATGCGTTTCTTGAAAGCTGTTGAAAAATCGTTCGCGCGCAGGGTCACCGCATCATTAGTCCTGGCGCTAATCTTCTGCCCCGCGGCCCTTCAATCTGACGACGGCCCCGGGTGGGGGCATTTGATCTTTAATGAGGAGACGAACCCGTTGAAGGCGGTTCCCGATTCGGAAGGTGAGCGGGGCAAGTCGATGGCGGTGCTCGTATCCCCGAAAGATAATCGGGATTGGGATCATCGGGGAAATTCAAACCTGGCTCATGTTTCTATCCTGGAATATTCCTCCGGCGGCGAGGCGCTTCTCGGGGCGGGAGAGGGAAAGGTAGAAACTTTGCTCATCGTCGCGGGAGGAACAGCCGATATTAAAATCGGATCCTTCAAATCCGATGTAGTGAAAGAGGACGCGATTTTCGTCCCTTCCGGACTGTCTTTTGCGGCGAAGGTGACGGGAGCGGAACCGTTAAGGCTCGTGAAGGCTGTCTGGAAGGAGGAGGGTGCCGTGCCGCCCGCGAATGTAAGACCGGTCATCCGCTCTGAATCCAGGAATCCGTTCGACTATTTCAAAGAGGGCGGGTACATTACCCTGGCGCCTGCGCCTCGCCAGAAAGACACCGGGTTAACGATTGTTGGCGCGGGCGGCCATACCCGGCTTTCGGCTTCTCTCTTGTATCACCCGAAAGACTTGGAAAGGTGGAATAATTTCAAATCGAACAGTCTGATGGTACGGTCTGCCCTGTCTCAATACGGACCAGATGGCGGGACGCCCACACATGCCCACCATGATCGGGAACAGGCTTTTTATATACTTTCGGGCCGAGGCCTCTTAGAGATCGGTTATACGACGACTGAAGTGAAGGCCGGAGACCTGATTTTCGCGCCCAAGCATGTGGACCACGGCTGTAAGGTGCTGGGGGAGAAACCGCTAAAATGGATCGAAATGGAGTGGGCCCACGCCTGGTAAGGGAAGAGCTTTCCGCAGCGGCTCTGTTTGCAGAACAAGAAAAGCCAGAAGGGGTCAAACGTAGAATTTAAATATCTAATGAGTGTCAATTGAAGCAATCCGTATAATAAGCTATGATGAAAGCAAAAAATTGAAGGTGAAATGTTGAATGGATGGTTGAGAGTGGTCAACTATTACGCGGGAGGACAATAGAAAGTTACCAAGAGATCTCAGAACACCTGCATATCTGTTACTCCTAAAGGGTCAGTAATGAGTTCATCAGACGATTACATTTAAATTCTACGTTTGACCCCTTTTTCTTCCCGCATTTATTACAAAAGTAGATAACTTACACTATTGTTCTGCATGGCTAATGGAATCTGGATCTCCAAGTTCTTTGAGTAGCTCGTACTGGGGCTCGTTCCCCTGATCTCGACTAGTAAAAAAATTGAACATTAGGATGCCATCCACACCGTCTAAGTAAAGCTGCTCAGCTATTTTCTTATAATTTGCGACTTCGCGTTCAACTTCTATAGAAGCATATAGCGGCAAGTCGTCTGGGAGTAGTCCACGATACTCTCGGACTGGTAGTGGAAAATTGTTGTGGAGGTAGTGTGATACCACCAAGAAATCCACGAGACCTTCTTGTGCCCAGGTGATTGGGTCAAGACCGATCCCAACATTCTGTTCCGGACGTGCCATGATGCGAGCCGAAAGGAGAAAAGGCCGTCCACTTTTCTCCGCCACCTCTAAACTCATGTCGCGAACCTCTCGCATCCAGTTGGTCATGGTTGGCAAGTATTTCCCCTCTTCTCCATATTTGAAGAATACAGGAAATCGCTGGAAATCAAGTTCGAGACCATCGATATCGTATCGTTCTAAACACTCTCGCAATTGATCGAGTCGGCGTTGCCGAACTTCGGGTATCGCAAAATTTAACCCACCTGCAAGCCATTTCCCGACGATTGGATTCGTGCGAGGCCCAAGAATCTCGGTGTGTAGATTGCTAAGCGCATCTCCCTGTTTTCCGACGCGCCAATCTGGGTGCTCTCTCCAAAAACGTGAAATTATCAATTGCTGAGAAAACCCTTCTGGATTGTCCGCCCCATGCACTTCGTTGACGCGAAAGGAAATAAACACCTCCATGCCCATTTTTTTTGCGCGCTCAATGATTATCTGTAATGGATCATGACCCATGTCGACTAAAGTTTTGAGATTAACGGCTGCCCTAGTGGTCCCTGGTTTCTTAGAGGCCTCGTCCTTAATCCGGTTCCTTATAGATGGTTCTTCTTCGTCGCCGAGCATTCGCGCATGTTTGCTTGGAAAGTTCATTACCATTCCAACGTTTGGTGATATGAAAAACGTTGTGACGCCAGCATTCGCAACAGCATTGATATCGCTATGGAGATCTTCGGGCTTCATCGGTGGGCGCTTAGCAACAAACATGTTACCGGCATCGCTGTTGTAGATGAAGCGTCGCTGCCGAGATGAGTCATCTGCCCATGCAGATGAGCGTACGATGCCTGACAACAGGATAGCCATAATCACACAAAAACCAGTAATGGTTGGGTAATACCAAAAGACATACAGGACAAATTTACTTTTGGTGACATTTATCAATGCAATTTTCCTTCTCAATCAATCCAATAAATGTCAGTTTGAGCCTTAACGGCTATGGTAGCGTCCGCGTTGATTCAATGGAGGACCGGGGTTCTTGAAAGATGTGATAGCGAGCCGTCCTTACTGACAGGCCATATACCCACTTTAAGACCCAAAAAGACAAGGGCAATCATCAAAATAATATAAATCTTAAATATTCGTATCACCTTTGTTGCAGCACAGAAATAAATTTGTGAGAAGAGTTCCAACTTTGGAACTCGCGGAAAAGTAAGAAATGAAAGCTCTTTAGCGTCAGCCCGCTCCACCTTAAAACCTAACACTTCTCGAAGAGATCACTCAATAGTGATCTCCTCGGGAACAACCTCGATCGCATCGCCGTCTTCGTTGGCGAAAGTGGCGTTGATGCTCAGTGTCGGCTGTGGAGTATTGTCGGACTTAAAATTGTTCTGCGTTATCAAGGGACCAAATCCCGTCGTCGTCGATCCGCTCTCTGCGACGACGACCGCGGCACCGTTTGTCTGCAATAAGTCTCCACCCGTGATCCGCAACCCGGGGTTGCCGGCGCAAAAGCCAAAAGGGGTCAAACGTAGAATTTAAATATCTAATGAGTGTCAATTGAAGCAATCCGTATAATAAGCTATGATGAAAGCAAAGAATTGAAGGTGAAATGTTGAATGGATGGTTGAGAGTGGTCAACTATTACGCGGGAGGACAATAGAAAGTTAACCAGAGATCTCAGAACACCTGCATATCTGTTACTTCTAAAGGGTCAGTAATTAGTTCATCAGACGATTACATTTAAATTCTACGTTTGACCCCTTTTTCTTCTAATTCAAATAACGCATTTTTAGAATTAGATACAGATTTTGTTTTTATAACAGTTGTAGGTTCAGCAGTATCAGCAATCGGTTCTCCTGAAGAAGTCGCAAATGAAATAGACACATGGCTTGTTACATATTCAAGAAGAACCCTTATCTTTAACGACCTTTTCGGTGGTATCTATACAAAAACAGCTTTTCTAACTGACGGCTCCATCGAAGAAAGTTCAGGGACATTCTTTGAAGAGTAAATACTTATAAATTCGTTAACGAGTTTGGTCAGGGAATTAGTGTCATTGTGAAAGAGATGGTGATTAAGTAAACGGGAGCAGGTCAATATCCGGGTAACCTCTCACTGTAAATGATACGATTTTTTTGGGTCACTCCACTCTGATCGGACCCCGTTTTTCGTACCAGTTTTACGGGGACAGGTCAGATTATATGAAAGTCTTCTATTCTCTTTATTTAATTATCGCTTACCATAAGATGGAAAACTTGACAATATAAGTAATGAATCCATTCATTATTTTAGAAATCACTATAAGATTAAGCTTTTGCACGCGATAGTATCGCTCAACAACAGCTAAAATTTCGAATTAACATGCGCCATTAATACTATGCATATTCCTATCGCCATTTCCATCCCGCAGGTCGTTCTCGTTATCGCTGGAATCTTTCTGTTGGTTGTCTTTATTATAATCATATCATTCTTTAAGGTGTGGTTGAAGGCTTGGTTGTCGGGCGCCCCTGTCAGTATAGCCAACCTTATAGCCATGCGTTTGCGCGGTGTGCCCTATTCATTAATCGTAGATTCGCGCATCACAATGGCCAAAGCCGGAGTCGATATACACAGTGACCAGGTTGAACAGCATTATCTTGCTGGAGGAGATATAATTCAGACGACCCAAGCGCTCATCAATTCGATGAAAGCCGGTATTACCTTAGACTGGGACCGCGCTTGTGCCATAGATCTCGCTACGAAGGGAAGCAGTAAGTCGGTCATGGAGGCAATACGCACTTCAATTAATCCAAAAGTCATCGACTGTCCCGACCCGGAATCCGGACGTACGACCATTGATGGAGTGGCCAAAGACGGTATTCAAGTGAAGGCGCGTGCGCGCGTAACGGTGCGAAGTGATCTCGATCACTATGTCGGCAGCGCGCAAGAGGAGACGATTATTGCGCGTGTCGGCGAAGGAATCGTTACCACAATCGGATCTGCTGACACCTATAAGTGGGTTCTGGAAAATCCCGAATCAATATCTAAAACTGTGCTGCAAAGAGGATTGGATACCGGGACCGCTTTTGAAATTATATCCATCGATATTGCTGATATCGACGTCGGCCAGAATATTGGTGCCCAACTGCAGGAAGTGCAGGCCGAGGCGAATAAAAAAGTGGCTCAGGCCCAGGCTGAAATACGTCGCGCGGCAGCGGTTGCAGTTGAACAGGAGATGACGGCAAAAGTTGAAGAGATGCAGGCCACACTTGTTGAAGCACAGGCACAGGTGCCATTGGCCATGGCTGAGGCCCTGAGAAGCGGTAAACTTGGTGTTATGGATTATTATCGTATGATGAATATCCAGTCGGATACTGAGATGCGTCACTCTATCGGAAAAGAAGGCGATAATGATGGCGGGAGTGAAGTTACCTATTAATTGAACTACTTATATTCCACACGCGTTTATGGAAACCAATGGTTTGAGTACCTGCTGCCGATTATTTTTTTATCTTCTACGGCATACCCCAGCTTATCCAAACGCTCTCATCACTCGCTGTGGCTTGAGATCGCTAAGTTTGAGATAGGGCATCATCAAGGAAGCAATTGGTTTGTGGATTATCAAGCATCTGGTATCATCGTTTGCAAAACACCTAAGAAGCTAGTAGACTTTATTAATGGAGGATAAAGCGATGCAGCAACTATTGACGTTACAGGCGGGCAAAAACGTCCGATGGAATACCGACATGCCCAAAAATAGTAACCAGGTTAATGCTCTTAACCCACCGAAAAATCATAACGGATATGTTGTAATTCAAGATGGCAAAATTATTGGGCCACGTTATAGGTATTATGAGACGGCATCGGAAAATGCGAGCTACGGCGGTGTCACCAGCTTTGACATGGCCTGTAAAAGAGAATTGGATATAATGGTGAGCGAACTTAATTAATATTCGCTAGTAATCTGAACGGATAAATTGCCCAAGGGGTATCTAGTATACCCCAGCCCATCAAAACGCTCTCATCGCTCGTCAGTGCTCGAGAACACTTAGCTGTAGGAGAGCATTTGCGATTAGCCATTTGACTATCTCCCTCGATAGCGAAGACTATCTCGAAAGACTGTTGGCTAATATAATGTTAGGCTTTCTATGAGCTTACATGGCCCACAATTTCAACAGAGTCCGGGCCCTCAGGACGGCTGGGACTCACAACAAGGAGGATGACCCAGCCCATTACCGATAACGAAAAGACCCGTCGCAGAGCCCTGCTTAAAACCCACTATGACGTTGAAAACGACCACGACATGAATGGATTATGGCGACCTTCTCCCCCGACGCTGAGATGCTTTTCAATCGCACCCCGTTCACGGGCCCGCAAAGCATTCGTGATGCGCACAACCTTATCGGTTTTTCCGGCACGGACGGCGCTTTTAAAGACATTCACAACTATATCGACGCCGAACATTTCACAGAGGACGAAATCATCGTCGAGGGACGCCTGTGCGGCAAACATGTCGGTGAATTCCAAGGCATTGAAGCTACGGGCCGCAACGTCGAACTTCCTTTCGTCGTCTTTTATCACTTCGACAAGACCGACAAACTCATCTCCGAACGCATAGTCATGAACCTCGGGGTGCTTGTTACATAGGGGTAGTCAATTGTTGTCGACATCGGGGGGACTAAAAGGGGTCAAACGTAGAATTTAAATATCTAATGAGTGTCAATTGAAGCAATCCGTATAATAAGCTATGATGAAAGCAAAGAATTGAAGGTGAAATGTTGAATGGATGGTTGAGAGTGGTCAACTATTACGCGGGAGGACAATAGAAAGTTACCAAGAGATCTCAGAACACCTGCATATCTGTTACTCCTAAAGGGTCAGTAATGAGTTCATCAGACGATTACATTTAAATTCTACGTTTGACCCCTTTTTCTTCCCGCTTGTTAATCAAAGAATTCGCAGTCTGACCCTATTCACTGACCTAGTTTCATGACTTATAACGTCATAGGTGAGACATCCTGCTAAGCGGGATTGTCTCCACCGCCTTGTTGGTCTAGTGTTTTAGTAGGATTCTTGAATGACTCCTGTGAGTAATACAATCAGCTTGGCGCAACGTTTTTTGCACATGGACCCTTCTGGCTCTCTCCGACATCGTAATCTACTTTCTGGCCTTCATCGAGCGTTGCATAGCCTGAGGCCTTGAGATCAGATTGGTGCACGAACAGTTCTTTCCCCCCATCGTCTGGAGTGATGAAGCCGTACCCTTTGTCTGAATTGAACCACTTTACCGTACCCGTACTCATAACTTACTTCTCCATGTTAGGTTAATATTAGTTTTATCGCAGTATGCTGCTTTTCTAAAGAATTTTCCCTTTTGTATGAACAAATATAAAAACAACCCTCACCAATTATTCGGCTGGCAATATCATGGCAAGATTAGTTTTCATTTGCATGCCCAACAAGTGATTCTAAAGTTCTGTATATTCGCGTGTGAGGATAATGCTGTCAAGGTTGGTAACTGATACATACACAATTTTCTAACTTGTGTTCCTTACTCCAAGCGTGATAAAGGTATTTCTGCTTTTGTGATTCCTTATCATCACTTGCCGGTAATCGAAACAGTTAATTTAGATCTAACTGTTTTTCCTAATCCAACTGTAAACAGTATTGTAATTTAATCGCTTCTTCCTAGCTATTGCTTTCACTGCATCTTCTATAATTAATAAATATCTTATATCAGTTACTCAGTATCCAGAACATGGATCTATATAATCATTAATAAATTGAATTTTAAAAACGTTAAAAAGCATCATGGACGATTATCAAGCAATCAGAAGTAATCTTATAAGGGAGCGCGATGATATCGAACATCGTCTTAAAAAGATTAAAGAGGATATACGCCATTCTAAAAATCCACTTAATGCCAATTTAGATGAGCAGGCAGTGGAGCGTGAAAATGACGAGGTGCTTGATATTCTCGACGTAGCGTTACATGACAAAGTTGACATGATTCACAAGGCGTTATCACGTATCGATGAAGGCAAGTACGAAATCTGTACCCTCTGTGGAAATACTATTCCAAGTGAAAGGCTTGAAGCACTTCCCTATACCAACCGCTGCGTTAGCTGCGCCTCTCAGTATGGAAGTTAAGATATTTCAATCGCTAAAATGTCGGAATATTAATAACAGACGAATTGAAGATTTGAAATAAACACCTAATTAAAGTAAAATCATCTATTCCCGATAGACTCGCCTAACCAAATGCTCTCGCTCTCAGTGCTCGCTGTGGCTCGATAATGCTAAGTTTGAGGTGGGATATCATCAAGGAAGCAATTGGTTTGTGGATTATCAGACACCAGGTATCATCGCTTGCAAAATACATAAGAAACTAGTATGCTTTATCAATGGAAAATAAAGCGAACTGGCAACCTGTGACGTTCAAGGCGGGCAAAACCCTCGCATGGAATACCGACATGCCCAAAAATAGTAACGAGGTTAATACTTTTAACCCACCGCCAAATCATAGCGGATATGTTGTAATTCAAGGTCGCAAAGTTATCGGGCCACGTTATAGGTATTATGAAACGGCATGGGAAAATGCGGGCGCAGGCAGTGTTACCAGCTTTGACTTGGCTGAAAAAAATATGTGGGTGTAATGCGCCTTAGTGAGCGAACTTAATTAATATTCGCTAGTAATCTGAACGGTTTTTTTATCAAGGGGTTATAGGTATACCCCAGCCCACCAAAACCCTCTCATCACTCGCTGTGGCTCGAGGCATTTTATAAATATCTAACTGTATTTCCTAATCCAGCTATAAACGGTATTGTAATTTAATCCTGTCATCCTAGCAATTAACGCTTTGTTCTTTCTACGTTCATACAGATCTAAAACTTTTGGCAAATACTCCTGTCTGATCCGTAATTTGTATCCGGGACAACGCTTCCTAGGACGACCGCCCGGATTGCCTTTCGCATTCTTTCCACGCCTAGTCTCATGAGATCTTATCTCCTCTGGTGTAGCATCAGGATTAACTAAAGTCGCAAGTTTCACCCCCCTAGTATCACGTTGTAATCGTCGATATTCTGCAACTGTTGGCTGCACCTTCCAATTTGTCTTACTATTGAAATCCCTGCTTCTGATAAGTCGTGTTGGAGATTCTGCAACGACTACTGCTTTGTTTTTTTGAGCAATTTTTGCTGCAAGCAAAAGTCCATCCCGCTCTTCCTGCCATCCTGAACAAACATCCTTGATTGTCCTGATAATCTCATAACCTTTCTGTTTAATTCTATCCTGCATTGACACCATTTGATCTGAAAGATTCTGTTTGTAGTCTTGATCGCTGCTCGACACACGACAGTAAATCACTACTGGTTTTCCTGATTTTAGGCTTCTGATGTCACTAATGAAATCACTGGCAATGCCTATCTCATTAGCTCCAGGTTCAAATAGCTCTGGATATCTTTTCCTAATCCTTTCTCTTGCTGAGGCATATTTTCGTTTTCTCCTCATACAGCCTCCCTCATGTCGCTAGTTATTTCGCGACTGCTTCCCTTGCCTTTAAAGCGAAGTGAGAACGTATACAGATTTGGAACGGGCAACAACTGTCGGCGTCACTTTCATTTCTACCCCCACGTTTCTCACGACAAAATCCTGGGGCGCCCCGGCTGTTATCGTTATCCCCGCGCTCCCGCCGCTTATCGTGCTGCTTGAACTGCCTACATTGGATTCAATATCTGCGTAGGATTTAATAAACAAAATAAGTTTTGATGTTCAATGATTTACATAAGTTAAATATCAAAATAACAATAAAAGTAACAATATATCCACCAATATCCAAGCATAACGCAGACTGTATTTAGTATCATTTTCTCTTATGAAACAAGGGGGGGGCGGGGGTCAGATAAAGACAGGTCCCTCTAAATCACCAATTGGTTAACCCACACACGGCGGGGGTGTTTTTTACCCATGGGGATTCGATAGTAGCACAACCATAGCTTAGTGTTCTCGAGTGCTGTGGAGTCGTGTGAGGGGGGTTTAATAGTGAGGGTATACCAAGGTATCCCTTCGCATATATTTCCTCAATCAATCGATGCTTTCTTGATTCTTATAAACTCACTCATTCTTCCAACCCATAAAATTGCATGTGTTTTCGCTCAAGCGCGATGAAGCGCGGTTCTGCCCGGAGGAAGTCTAATACTGGGAAAAAGAGGGGCAAATAATTCTCCTCTTCGTATTTCTGTTCGAGAAATGCTAAAGTCTTTTCCTTGTGGCCCAATCCGGCGTAAAGGATATGTGTCTGGCCCGTTTTTGCAAAAATAACTTCCAATTCTGGTGTAGGAGACACGGGCTCTCCTGTCCGTTCATGCTCTTCTACGAGCGAAACAAATAGCTGCATAGCTTCTTTATTTACACCTTCAAGCTCAGCATCGCGAACAAACGCGCGTGTGGCTTCCTCAAACCTTTTATCATAAAGAAATGCAACCCCCAGGCCTCTCCATGCATTTGAATAGTTTGAGTCTAATTCAAGCGTTCTCTCAAACTGCCGAATGGCTGCGTCGTACTGCCGTGCAATTACGAACGCCCATCCAAGCGACACACTGTAAAAAGTTGAAAAGGGTTCCAGTTCATACGCCTTCCGGGCCTCGACTAGTGCCCCTTCCATGTCGCCACTCCTTCTAAGAAGCATCGAATACCTGTAATGTGCCGTCGCATACTTTGGATTAAGTTCGATCGCACGTCGATACTCCTTTGCGGCGCCTTTAGAGTCATGGTAATATATCCGCCTTAAATGTCCAAAAGAAGAATGGGCCTCGGCTAGATCCGGGTCGAGGGTCAGTGCTTTTTTTACCGCCTCTTCAGCTTGTGCTTTAACAACGTCAAATTTGACATCAGTCTTGCTAGGGAGAATCAAATAAACATCCGCGAGACCAGAGTAAGCCAGGGCGTAGTTGGGATCCAAGGTAATCGCCTGTTCGAAGTGTTTTTTCGCAGCCATTAAATCTTTCTCGGTCTGCTTGTCCTGCCCTCCCCGTTTGTTCAAAAGATAACGCCCTAATAAGTATTGGTCATAGGCTTCGATGTGCTCCGTATGGTGCTTAACCAATGGATCACCTGCTTCACCCATAAGCTTAACCTTAAGCACTTTGGTTATTGCTTGTGCAATCTCATCCTGAATGGCGAATACGTTCTTTAACTCTCGGTCGTAATTCTCGGACCAAATATGAATATCTTCGGCAGCATTGTTAAGCTGTGCTGTGACCCGAATTTGGTTTCCCTCCTTACGCACGCTCCCTTCGAGTACGGTTTTGACGTTGAGTTGCTCACCAATCGTAGATATATCTAAATCTCTGATACGAAAAGAGGAGGTTCGCGAGGCTACACGCAACCCTTCAATCTTGGCGAGAACGTTCAGGATTTCCTCCGCCATCCCCTCGCAGAAATATTCCTGGTCTTTCTCCGGGCTCATGTCGCGGAAGGGGAGGACAGCGATGGAGGGTGTCTCTGGCAGTGTTGGTGGAGTGGTTTCTTCTCCCGTTGATTTTTGTGGCACCTTCCCTTTATCCCAAAATACCAAACCTATTCCTATTACCGCAAAAACAGCCACAATCACTACGGCAGCTGACCATACACCTCGCCTGGAAGGATTATCTTTTCCTGTGGAAGCTTTCTCCACATCCCAACGCACCGCGTAAACGCGAACGGGTTCGGCAATATTTTTAACGGTGTGTTCACCAAGGTTGTCAAAGGCATAAGAAAGCTTGTTTACCACCTGGTCATAGACCGTTCCTGAAACGCAGATGCCTCCCCCTTCGGCGAGACTCTCCACGCGAGCCGCCACGTTGACACCATCGCCGTATATCCGATCGCCATCAACAATGACGTCACCTAGATTAACACCGATCCGAAAGTTCATCCGACGATCTTCAGCGAGCGCCATATTGCGAGCCCTTAACTCTGCTTGTATCACTACCGCACATTGGACCGCGTTCACCGCGCTGGTAAATTCAGCAAGAATATTATCCCCGGGAGAATCTATCACGCGGCCCTGATGCTCTTCAATCAACCGACTCATCGCATCCCGATAAGTGTTGAGGGTCTTCACTGTCGCCTCCTCGTCTTCTCCCATGAGGCGGCTGTAACCCTCGACGTCAGCGCTGAGTATAGCTGTTAGCTTGCGTTCCATGACTGATTGATCCCGCTTAGTGTGCACTCTGCACAATTCAGAACAGATCAGACTATTACTACCGCGCTCTGTGTGTCAATCAGGGTGAAGCCATAGCTATCCATCGATTAACATCCTCAATCGCACAACCGCAACGAGGTGGGCTATACTTAGATCCTGGGCGTTTTGATGGCTGGGGTATAACCTGGATACCCCTGGGTAATTTATCCGTTCAGATTACTAGCGAATATTAATTAAGTTCGCTCACTAAAGCGCATTACACCCACATATTTCTTACAGCGAAGTCAAAGCTGGTTACAATACCGGAGCCCTCATTTTCCCATGCCGTTTCATAATACTTATAACGTGGCCCGATAATTTTGTCATCTTGAATTACAACATATCCGTTATGATTTTGCGGTGGCACAATGACCATGTAAGGGGTAATCTTATTTTTATCGGGCCTGTGGGTATTCCATGCAAAGTATTTGCCTGTCTGTGACGTCAATGGTTGCTGCTTCGCTTTATTTTCCATTGATAAAGTATACTAGCTTCTTAGGTGTTTTGCAAACGATGATACCTGTAATCCACAAACCAATTGCTTCCTTGATGATGCCCTATCTCAAACTTACTATTCTCCAGCCTCAGCTAGCGATGAGAGTGTTTTGGTGGGCTGGGGTATACCGTTGGATATCCCTTAAAGGATTATTCAATCGTTAACTCGTCGACCTCGACTGTGATTACCTCGTCATCTTCATTAACGAAGGTGGCATTGATACTTTGTGTCGGTTGAGGGGTGTTGTCGGACTTGAAGTTGTTCTGAGAAATAAAGGTCTCTTCAAAGCCCGTTGTCGTCGATCCACTCTCAGCAACCACAACCGAAGCTCCGTTTGTCTGCTCAAGATCGCCACCCGTTATCCGTAACCCGGGGTTGCCCGCCGCTACAGTGAAAGACCCATCTCCGAACAAGAGGTGTGGCACTGCATCGCCATCCGCATCGATGTCGCCTACGGTTAAGCGCACTGCGATCGGTACCCCGCGCGCGTCTACGCCGACCTTGCCGGTACTTCCACTGAAGACAGTGTTCGACAATTGCATCCCTCCTATACCTGAAGAATTGATCACTTCCACCAGGGTCACGTCCGCTTGTGCGTCATAGACCTGTCCCTCAGGGAAGAGGGCCTGGTTAAACGCGTTGATCCTACCCACGGTGAAGATACTGAAGAAGGTATTGGCGTCCGCTCCGTCGATGACTACGCTCGGTTTGCCCGTCACGTACTCAACGGCCTGGTTGTAGCGTGGGGGAATGGCCGGGGGCAGGAAGGTGGCTGGATCCAGGGTTACGGTAAAGGATCCTACACCTGAAAATTCTACCTGCACGATGTCCTCGTTTTCATCCATGAAAGAGACGCGGGTGATCTGTCCCGGTTTGGCCTGGAGTTGGACGGACTCTCCGGTGAGTAAAATCTGGTCGAAGACATTACCGTTGGCATGCTGAATGTTTTCACCGGCGATATCACCCGAACCGTCGAGGACGAGAGGAACGGCCGGGGCTGCGATGGTGATAACAGCGGTATCGCTATCGGCTGTACCTCCAGCGTTAGTTATCTGCACCCAGAAGCTTGTGCTCGCGGTGAGCGCGCCGGTGTCCAGCGTACTACCGGTTGCTCCAGCGACGGGAGCGGCGGTGTCACCGCTGTTTCCGGTGTACCACTGGTAAGTGAGATCATCACCACTGGCGGCAACGGACAAGCTCGCTGAAGCGCCGGACTGCACTTCCTGGCTCACGGGCTGTGTGGTGATAGAGGGAGCATCAGCGGGTGGGGGACCCTCGGAGCCTGTGCCCGGAGCGCCAATGGGAGTAAACCCGAAGTCGTCGATTGATGTATGACCATCCGGATTGACAGTCGCATCATCTCTCAAGACAATCTTGCCAATGCCACCAGGAGCTCCTAATTCAACTGCGTTAATCGTTATAAAATCGGGTTTGAATGCGTGTGAAATATCGCCTTCTAAGGTATCAATCGTAAGGAGTAAGTTGTCGTTTGTATCATAGACGTCGATAAAGCCATCGGGATTGATCCCCTCTTTGGGGGCAGTACTTTGAGATGCGAATGTATCTATTTCATAAGCCGGGGTTTCAAAAGTGATGGTTGCTTCCTCGCCATTAAATAATCCATAAGCAGTGGGAGCCGTGCGCGTATATTGGAGACCATCTGAAAATTCAACTAAAATAAGTCCCCCTTCAAAAGTCGCCGTGTTGGGTGGCGTCCCAATGACCAACGGTTCTGACTGTCCTGCGCCCGGACCAAATTCACTGAAAGTGCTGTAAACCGTGTTGTTAGAGGGGAAATCGGTCAGGGTGAATCCCAGGTCGTCGATCACGAGTTTTCCCGTAACATTCAGAAACTTTACTTCTCTTATACCGGTAAGGAAATTAAAATCTTCATCATCAAAAAAACTATCGGTATATGCGACAAAGCTGTATAGGGGGGGATTGGCGCCGGGGCTGATATTTGCCGGCAATCCCTCGATAACACCATCTTCGGCGATGACGAAAATAACACCCGTGTCAGCTTGGCCTCCCTGTTGATCTGCATTGATTTCTCCTCTTATCTCAAATCTGCCCGCGCCAGTGCTCTCGCCCGCATAAAATTGAAGAAATTGTATCCCTCTTGACGAGGCGATCCTTCCCTCCTGTCCCGGTCCCAAGGTTAATGCTTTTGTTCCCGAATGTAATTGCGCAGGATCCTCTAGAGTTTCCACCGTGAAACCGCTCAGCGTAATCACGTTTGGCTCCTGGCCAATGAAGATAGTACCTTCTCCGCTGACGTTCTCGAAATCCGTGAATACCTCGAGTTCTTGAGGAAGAGCTGAGAGACGGGCCGGTAAATAGAGCAAGAGAATCAGAATCAGAATTATTTTTATCAGAACTCGAAAGGGGTCAGACTGCGAATTCTTTGATTTTATTCAAGGTTCTGTAGGCTTTACTTCTGTTCTTCTGCTCACGCCGAAAGATACTAATATTGTGACTAACCGAATTATACTCACCCATATTCAACCTGGTTGCGATCCATCCGTTTCGGGCTGATGTACGTTCTTTCAGCACTAGGGCGATGGCCAATTTCCATTCTGCTGATTTCCTGTCTTTCTCAATATCAGACTTCGTCTTCTTCAGAGATCTCAGACATTCTTCCCAGGTGGTTTCCCAACCGAGCTCATTAAGCTCCTGTACTTCCCTGGCCTCTATGTGCATCAAGGAACGCGATTCCTTGAAGTCTTTAACTAAGGCTTTCTTGTACCCTCTACTTCCTATGCACCATCCTCGGCTCAATCTCCTGCGCTGCTTCTCAAGTTTCTCATGATCATTCGTATGAATTTGGCGCAACAATTCAAGGTACTCTCGCCATCCCGCAGCTTTATCCTCAATCCTTCCCAGATCATACAGCCAGTCATTGCAATGAAGCACTTTCTCTCGCTTCCGCTGCAGAAAATTCGGCAGACTGCTGAACGCGTAATCGTCCAAACGGCCGATGCTTACGATACCAGCTCGTACCGGGTTTAAGTGGATGTAATTTACCACCTCACACAGAGCTGTTCCAGGTTCCACTACCAGTGACTTATAGCGCCCTTGAAAGAGATGTCCGTTCTCTTCTCGCAGTCGATTGAATCGGTTCGCGAAGGTGGACTGCAGCCATTGCATCCCGGAGATCAGATTTCCCTTTGGCGTTGCGATCGCCAGGTGGTAATGATTGCGCATAATTACATATGCATACAGCCACCAACCGGACTTCTCGCACGCTTCAATCAGCGTCCTTTTGAAGGCTCTCTTTGTCTTCGCCGAATAGAACAGGTCCCGGCGATAATTTCCCCGGTTGATGATGTGGTAGAGCCCGTCGTTACTTTCAATTCTTGGTTTTCGAGCCATTCTCTCGCAATTCCAGTCCTCCCATAGTCCCTTGTTAATCAAAGAATTCGCAGTCTGACCCTATTCACTAAAATCCCTCGCAATGACAAGATAAAGATTACAAGGTTCAATAAATGAGTCAGTCATCGTCATTCTGCAATCACGTATCTATTGTGTGTCATGGGCTGTATATTTTTTAACTTATCAATATCAAGGATCATCATTTGATTCACGTTTGATTGCACCACCGGGGGTTACCATCGTTGGATTTTGGAAGAGTGAACCGGCTTCCACTTCGGAGTACTGCTGGCGCGCGGGGGACCCTCCCGGGCTGATTAAATTGGCGGTGACAAAGATAAGGAGATTTCGCTTTTGTGTCGTCTCTCCCTTCGATCTAAAAAATCGCCCAAGTATAGGTAAGTCCCCAAGAATGGGTACTTTATCTTCGACGCTTTTTACCTCTTCGCGCATCAATCCGCCCATCACGACCGTCGCACCATCCCAAACGGTTACTTCCGTGCGAACGCGACGCACGGAGAATATCGGCTGAAAAAACCCGGATGGAACGGTCACCGTTGTCCCTCCGGAAATACCGATACTGGGCCCGCCATACTCGACAAAGCCTTCAAATTCAGTGACCTGCGGTTCGAGTAGGAGACTTATGCTGTTGTCGTCTTCTACTGTCGGCGTCACTTTCATTTCTACCCCCACGTTTCTCACGACAAAATCCTGGGGCGCCCCGGCTGTTATCGTTATCCCCGCGCTCCCGCCGCTTATCGTGCTGCTTGAACTGCCTACATTGGATTCAATATCTGCGTAGGACTCCGGATATCGCATCTCCTGCGCGACCACGATTTCCGCGGTCTTTCCGGATAAGACAGTGACTCTCGGAGCGCTCATCAAATCGGTACCTTGTTTGAGCGAGAGCGCCCGGATAATTGCGCTTACTTCCACATTACCAATAATCCCGGTAAATGATGCAAAATCATCAGCCCCTTCCCCGAGTTCAATAGTATTGGGAAGACTCGGTGGTAGATTGGGAACGATTAAACGGGAATTATCCACTGTGGATAACCCACTATCCCGCAAAGGATCATTACGACTGATCACAATGTTTTTTCCATTCGATCCAATTGAAAACGCATCGGATAGACTGCGCATTGAGGATTTAAGTCTGAAGTCACTCCCTGTCACTGACCAGTCAAAGCCCAACTCATCGAGGTCGCTTTGCTGAACTTCGATAAATTTAGTTTCTATCTCGACTTGTTTTACTTCGCTATAACGACGCAGCAAATTGCGAACCTTGTCGATGTGCCGCGAGGTACTTGTGACAATAAGCTGGCCATCAGCAAGAGCGAGATTCGAGCCGGGGACTGAATCGAAGGGAATGCCTGCCCGTTGGAGGAAATTCATAAGTGCCTGTTCTTCACCACCCAGTGCGTAGTCACCCGAGTTCTGAGCAGGAGTAGGAGCAAAAGGATCATAAGAGACATCTCCACTTCGCGTTCCCGAGCCTATGCCGGTAAGGCGGATTATAGTAGAACGGGAGATGGGGAAAAATTCAGTCTCTAAACGATAGCCGATTACTCCTGTGCTCGGGCGGACAACGACGACATCATCCTGAACATCATATTCATAACCTATGGATTCAACGGTAAAATCTAGAACTCTATTTAATGCTAAATTGCGCAACGCAATATTTACTGTGGGGTCTTTATTCGCCGGATCGATAAGCACGATATTTATGCCATCTTTTTCCCGATCATATTCCTCTGAGAGAGCAGAAAGAGTGTCGATTACACGGCTTAAAATAACACCGTTAAAATTTACACGGGGAAGTACTATAGACTCCATTTTAAGCAGTATACGGTTTGACTTCTCTTGAGGGCGGGCAGCCGCGGTACGATCAAATATTTGTGGCCGCTCCCAGGCTTCGCCAACTTCATCCATCATTCTGTATTTTGTCTGATCTCGAGTACGCAAATCAGGAGCACTTCCAATCTTCTCATTTTTTGTAATATCATCAACTACACTTTCATTATACGTTTCGGAATCAATACCGACAGATTCCTGAGCATCCAATAACTTCGGTGACATGAACACCGAGAGTATAGCAGTGATTATAGTATTTCGGATAATTAAACTGATAGATTCTTGTCGATGAACACTCATTAGCTAGGCTTCAAGATTCTCCCAAGGTGGTTACTACCGGGTATGACTCTAATTTATTTTGCGATCTTCCAGCTGGATCGGAAATTGTTTGCAGCAGCGTAGTGCCGTCGATTCCGGGTTTCGCGATCAGGGTTTCAATAACTTCATTAGCTGGAGCCGATAAGTTCCTTCTTACTCTCACTGAATTATTGGCAAGATCTATCTCAACACATTTATACTCTGCCTCAGCGATGATAAATGATTCACCTTCGCCCACCGTGACAGTTTGTATCGGGTCTTCTATCATTCGTATCACGGCTTTGACTTGTGGTTTATACTTTTTCTTATTACCCGTTAGCGTGATTTCCTCACCGAGCCGTTCATCAAATACAACAAGCCTTATGTTCTCGTCGAAATAGGGAGTCTGATTGGAATTATCTGACTGCACGAGGTATCGCATTACGTCAAATGATCGAATATAAAAATGATCGTCTTCAAATCGTTGCCCAACGCGACCGTAGATTCCTTTTTCAGTTTCCAGGTTATCAATCAAGACCATCGTATCCTTCACACCCCCGGAATGAGCGACAAGATAACCATTATACTGTAATCGATATAGCTCCCGTTGAAAGACCAGTATTTCGAGCCCTATAGGCTTATCCTTTTCTACTTCTTCAACGGGTGGTTCCAATGTCCATGCACTTGTTCGTGGATCAAAATAAATTATTGGCGGTGTAAAAACTTCAAATACCCAGTCCTTCCCTGGACTTTGGCATTCTGGTCCATCCCACGATTTTAAATCACGATTTTCAGATGCTAAATTTACAGGTTGATATGGTCGCTTCTCAACCACTGAATTAAATGGCAATAGTTCAGCTCTGTTTGAAAAAAGAATAATTCTGAATCCACCTAACAGAATTATAATGAATAAAAAACAGTTGATGACTAAATAATATTTCATTGTCTCGTATTAAAATTTCTTTCTAAAGCGTTAAGAATTAGCCTTTGTTCCCATTCTCAAGATATCAATATATTCAATGGTAACAGTAAATTCCGACAGGTTACTCTTAATAATGGGAAGGCTTTTATTGTCATGCCCAACACCCAGTTTATTGTTCATCTGATTTTTTAACATCATTGATGAAGAATCTTTCGCGCGCTCCTCAAATGACTTCACTTCCACACTACGCACGACAATGGGAATCTCGAATGATTCGAGCTGTGAAAGAAAAGAGCGCAATGTCCGCGTTTGACCAGCGAAGATAAACTGAAATCCTATCGTTTCTATCGCATTCGAAATATTAGCTGATATTGACTGATCAACTCTGAAAAAATCATCCTTTGTGGAACCTCCCGGCGACCTTTGATAATTACTTGCATGTGAAGCAACCGATTCTCGATATACAGCCAGAATTTTTTGCGGTCTCGCCAAAAACAGTTTTGCGAGCAAGTGCGCGATAATTACACGTTGTTTGTATACAAGTAATAGATTGTGCTTTGCAGGTCCTTTTCCCGAACGTTCAATTTCATAGAAGCCAAACTTCTCGCCCTCACTAATTTCGATATTCAGTTCCCGGGCACGCTTAGTGTAGTTTTCTATAAATGCGACGATATCAAAATACAAATCCTGTGATTGAGAGTAATGAGCAGGCATTAGTTGCAAAGTCGATGTCCCACCTAAAAATATATGTGTAAAGGCATCGAATTGCTTTAGTAATCGTGCCAAATTATTTTTTATTGCATCGAGATTTTCCGCTGATACCGAGGGATCGGTCGTGTTTATATCCTGAATTACCTTCTCACCGATTTTAATTTCGTTTCGAACCTGATCGATTTGACGGGTCTGAATAATGTTAAGCGTAATCTCACTTATTATAATAAGATATAATACGGTTGAAATTCCTCGATTATATGGACTGTTGTTCTCCCACTTCATTTACCAAAGTGCCTTTTCAGGTTGTAAGATGAGCGTAAATTCAAAGGCCAATATCCCGTTCTTAGACGTATCGAATTTCTTGTCCTGAACCTTTGAAATATAGGCCGACTCCGCAAATTTACTGAGCATCCGATTGACACGCTTCTGAAGATTATCACTCACCCGGTCGAGAGGATTTTCGCGATCAAGCATACGCCCATTCAGTTTCAATCTTGGCCAGTTTCCTTCAATGAGCTGCGGTCCGTTCGCTGCAGAATCTTGTTTAAGGACTTCGAGATCATCCAACCATACATCCTCTACCCCGGATAGACGCTCCTGCAAATCGACAAAAAAATTGATCCAATTACCCCCTGAATTAACAAGCCCTTCCAGTTTGTTGATCTTTTCTTTCGTTTCAATTACGCGACTTTGTGTACTATTCATTTCATTCTGCAGATCTCTCATAGGTTCTATATAAGTGTTGATCTCTTCGAGCTGACTTCGATGAAATTTTAAAGCCTGCGAATTATGAAAGAGTGATAGCGCGCCAATAACCGCCAAGAGGCATTTCGCAGTCAGTGCATAAGTCTTACGTCTGCGATAGCTAAGCTCATTTTCAAAGTGCTTTGGTATCAGATTGATACTTGAACCTTTATTAAGTAAATCAGTACTTGCTTCACCCAACGGTTCACTTAATTGCATCGGATGCTTTTCAAGCAGATCCCGAACATCTTCGTCCTCGATTAATAGTCGTTGCTTTAAAGCAAAATATTCTACCGGAATTTTGAATTGTTGATGCAAATGTGCCGCAAGTCCCGGCACGGATGAACTTAATCCTGTTATTAACGCGCGTTGGGGGTATTCTGTTTGTGCGCGTTGAGTGTAACTCGCAAGTGAGCGGGTAATTTCATTGCATAATCGACTACAAAATGCCCTAACAGATTTTTGTGATATGGAATCGAGGAATTGATTTCCAGGGTTTCCAACAGCTTCCGTAAATTGCTCACACTTTCGTGATTCAGATAAAATAAACGGCTCGTCCATTTCATCAGCAATATATTGCGTAAGAAAGTTACCACCTAGTGCGATGGAGCGAAGATAAAATCTCTCAGGAGTAATATAAGTTAGATTTGTCGATCGCGCTCCAATATTTAGCAACAGGGTGTTTCCTTTTGATTCAGGGTACGCAAAACGAAATGCATTATAGTCCAAAAGTGCAGCAGATCTAATTGCTAGAGGATTTAATCCTAACGCACATACCCGCTCACAAAATTTGTCTATCCACTCTTTCTTAACAAGAACAATTATTGCTTCCTCTTCTACTTCGTCTTTTCTGATGACATATTGGTCCCATACTATTTCTGAGTATTGATCGGGAATGCTCTGTTCAACTTCGTAGGCAACAATTATATTTTGTCGGGAATTCTCCACCACGGGTACGCGGATGAGTTTATGCAGAAAAAAACATGAAGGTAATATAAGGACCGGATCACCTCTGAACTTATTTTTTATTAAAAGCCTGCGTAAGGCGGCCTCGATTGCAGGTTGCCATTCATCTCTTTGACTGTAGTCATAATCAAGGCTCTCAAACGAAAGATTCTCCAGGTATAACTTACCTGAGAATTTACTGGATATTATGGCAGCTGAAATATGAGTCGACCCGCAGTTAATTATCAGCTGCTTCCCGGTTTTCATTTCGATCAATAGGGTTCGTAAAAACTAATTAAAAAAAGGCGTTTAAGTTACTCGCGATAATAGGATGGCGAATCCTCCAGTTTATTACGCAGATTGTAGAAAGGTGTATGATAAATCGGTTGCAGCACGCCGGCATTTTTTGCTGCTTCCGATGCAATGCGCGCTTTAAAATTAAAGAGCCGCGATGAATCGCTTAGCACGGACGAAATATTTTTTACCCCCAATGCTAATGGAGTCCCTTCTATATCAATTTCCACAAGATAGGCAAAGGGATTGAGGTCTAACCGGTCACGTTGAATTATTTCCGGTGGAAGATAAAAATAGCTGACTTTCTTATTTCTCTTCTCAAGGGATATAATTTTAACCGTAGACTGAAAATATTGGTAGTCATTACCGGTGATGGAATTCACCTCATAGCACAAACTTAGCCTGACTCTCACATTATTGAGAAAACGGGGTTTCATTGTATCGACCCCAGGAACTCTCCCCCCTTCAAGTTCGATTGCTATTTCGTACCAATTATTTAAGCCAAGAATATTTTCACGACTGAATTTTACGCGATTCACTTTGACCGGAGCATCCTCAGAGTAGCTATAACCGGGTATAAAAAATAAGGTGATGAAGATCAATAATGAGAGAAACAAAGATTGGCCTGCGAACATCGAATCTTTGGATTAGCTTTTCTCACGGGCCATAACGGCACGGGTATTCTCACTAGCCTGTAACTCGAGGGCGGTTAGCGACCGGAGTAAGGTAATATTGTTTTCAAAGAGATGGAATATGGTAAATTCCGTATACCCGCTGTTTGAACACGATAGCCCCATATTTCAGATAACGGCATACGGAATGTTTATTTAAGTTGATTTTATAATTTTTATAAAGGGTGACAAAGAATCTACAAAATCGTATTCCCACATTTCATTGCACACGGGATCGTGCAGCCCTAGCAGCCGCTGACTGATGGCAAAGTTATTGATTTCAACTCAGGACCATTTTGGCGCTTATGCGATCGTCATTTGAGATAATACCCCAACCTGTTTTTTCTAAGCGGCGCTCGTTTCGGAGTCCTCCATTTCAGAGGATTTTTTACTTTCGACACGTTTTGAAATGAACAGTGACATTTCATACAATAAACCCATGGGCACGGCGAGGAGAAGGAAAGTAAAGGGATCGGTTGTCGGGGTGATTACAGCCGCGAGGACAAGAAAAACGATTATACTGTAAGGCCGGAAAGACTGAAGCTGAGTGGTATCAATGATCCCGATATAAACAAGCAGTACGATAATGAGAGGAAATTCAAAGCTGAGCCCGATCCCCATAACCATCCACATCAATAATCCATAATAGCGGTCGGCGGTCCAAAAAACTTCGAAGCCAAACAAATGGTTAAAAAATATCGATGCCTTAAGGGAAGCCGGAACGAGGGCAAAGAAACTGAATAAAGCGCCGATGATAAATAAAACAAGGGCGAGAAAACAGCCCGGCTTGAGGGCACGCAATTCCTTTTTTGTCAACCCGGGCGCAACAAAACGCGCAACGAAATAAAGGATAAATGGTAGTGAGAGGGCAAACCCGCCGAGAAAGGAAATTTGCAGAATTACGGAAAACACCGCCATCGGTGAAGTTGTGATTAATCCTTCTTCCGCATTTGCCCCGAGGGCGATTTGTAGTGGCCAGTTAAGCAGACTCGCGAAGTACTTGAGAAATCCCATCACGATAAAACAGGCAATGAAGAGGGCGACAATACACCGTATAAGTGTGCCCCGTAAATCTTCGAGATGGTCTAAAAAGCTCATATCTCTCTTATCAGAGTTCGCTATGTCCTCATCCCCTTTTATGGGACTATCGCCATCTTCAGGTAGCGCGCGTGATTTCTCGTCCTGCATGTATTGATTTAATCTTATTTAAAAGGCCGAATATAATTGGATGCGGTATCAAGAAAAGGTTATTCGCTCAGATTAAGCTCAGGCAGGTTTAATTCACTGAATTTTATAAAAACCCTCCAAGTTTGTTCCGTTGACACTTAAGGGGAAATAATCTTTTTACCTTACTTCACATTGGTTAGTACCACCCACTGGTTTTTTTACTTAAATTACGGAAATAAAAATCATTTATCGCAAGAGGATGCCTACAAAAACAAAGCGAAAAAAAACACCTAAATCTAAAACAGCCGCTTCACGAAAAAAGCAAGTGAAGTATATTTACGATTTTGGCAAAAAAACAGATGGTAAAGCAGCGTTGAGAAACCTGCTTGGCGGTAAAGGCGCAAACCTCGCGGAGATGGCGCGCATCGGCCTGCCCGTGCCTCCGGGTTTCACGATCACGACGGAAGTCTGTACCTATTTTTATGAGAACAAAAGAAACTACCCGAAGTCCTTAGTCTCGGACACGGAAAAATCGGTCGCCCTCGTTGAAAAACAGATGGGTAAGAAATTCGGTGATCCGAAAAATCCTCTATTGTTCTCCGTTCGTTCAGGCGCCCGCGAATCGATGCCCGGTATGATGGATACCATTCTTAATCTCGGTCTTAATGATAAGACCGTCGTCGGCCTCGTAAAACTGACCGGTAATCCGCGATTCGCCTACGATTGCTACCGCCGCTTTATCCAGATGTATGGCGATGTCGTGATGGGGGTACAATCCCGCAACGAGAACGAAGGGGACCCCTTCGAAGAGATCATGGAAAAGCTTAAGCATAAAAGATCGATCGAAAACGATTTCGATTTAAGCGCAGACGATCTTATAGAGCTGATTAAAAGCTTTCAAAAACTTATCAAGACAAGAACCGGAAAAAGTTTCCCGCAGGATGTTTACGCTCAACTCTGGGGCGCGGTGGGCGCGGTATTTGGTTCCTGGCAAAATGACCGTGCGATGGTTTACCGGCAGAAATACAACATCCCTGTCGAATGGGGCACCGCGGTCAATGTACAGTCCATGGTCTTTGGCAACATGGGTGATACCTCTTCAACGGGTGTAGCATTCACGCGTGACCCGGCTAATGGAGAGAAAGTTTTTTATGGGGAATATCTCATCAATGCGCAAGGTGAAGATGTTGTAGCGGGTATACGCACCCCTAAACCGATCGCACAATTAAAAAAGGAAATGCCAAAGGCGCACGCCGAACTTGAAAAAGTGCGTGTGACACTGGAAAAGCATTTCAAGGATATGCAGGACTTTGAATTTACGGTGGAGGAAGGAAAACTCTACATGTTGCAAACGCGTAACGGCAAGCGGACGGGACTCGCCGCGGTCCGCATTGCGGTGGAGATGGTCAAGGAAGGGCTCATGAAAACGACCACGGCGATCAATAAGATCCCCGCCGATTCCATCTCCAGTTTGCTCGTTCCGGTCTTCGACATTCAAAGTCGTAAAAGCGCCAAGCTCATCGCGACCGGATTGCCCGCGGGACCCGGTGCGGCATCGGGAAGAGTTGTATTTACGGCCAGCGCCGCCGAAAGGTTGGAGCGGCAGGGCGTTAAAGTCGTCCTCTGTCGTGTGGAGACGACGCCTGAAGATCTTCGAGGGATGATTGCATCTGAAGGCATTCTAACTTCGCGCGGTGGGGTCAGTTCTCACGCCGCTCTTGTCGCCCGCCAAATGGGAAAAGTGTGCGTTTGCGGGGCCCATGAAATAGTTATCAACTATGAAAAGCGAACGCTTACAGCAGGGAAGACGGTACTCAATGACGGTGATGCCATATCTGTAGATGGCACTACAGGGGAAGTATTTTCGGGACATGTAGACACCGCTCCATCGGAAGTTAACCAGGTTCTTGCCGGTAAACTTAAACCGAAAAACAGTTACACCTATAAATTATTTGCCCAGGTTATGGCATGGGCTGACAAATATCGAAAATTGAAGGTTCGTACCAACGCCGATACGCCAGCCCAAGCGAAAATGGCAGTCGCTCTCGGTGCCCAGGGAATAGGATTATGCCGCACCGAACATATGTTTTTTGAAGGGGACCGCATTACTTATATGCGCAAGATGATTCTAGCCAGTGATGAAGCAGAGCGCCGCGCCGCATTGAAAAAGCTGCTCCCCTTCCAGCGAAACGACTTCATCGGATTATTTAAAGCGATGGAGGGCCGCCCGGTAACGATCCGATTACTCGACCCCCCACTGCACGAATTTCTTCCGATGGATGCCGCATCGCGCAATGCACTGGCGGAAGAACTCAATGTCTCCCCTGAAGTGATCGCAGATCGCGTAAAAAGCCTGCATGAACAGAACCCCATGCTCGGTCACCGTGGTTGTCGCTTAGGGATATCCTATCCGGAGATTACCGAAATGCAGGCGAGGGCAATTTTTGAAGCGGCCGCGCAAGTTGTAAAAGGGAAAAAGCCAGTGGCGGTAGAACCTGAAATTATGGTTCCCCTCATAGGATTTTCCGGAGAGTTAAAAAACCAGGTAGACATCATTCACCGCATTGCCGTTGAAGTGATGAAACAGAAAAAAGTAAAATTCCATTACCTGGTCGGAACAATGATTGAAATACCACGTGCCGCACTGATGGCCCACGAGATAGCTGAAACTGCTGAATTTTTCAGTTATGGAACAAATGATCTGACACAGACCACGTTGGGTATGAGTCGAGATGATTCCGGAAGTTTTCTTCCTGAATATAAGGATTTGGAAATTATTTCACAGAATCCCTTTGCCACTATCGACCAGGACGGTGTCGGCCAGCTTGTTGAAATCGCATCCGTGAATGGCCGAAAGGCCCGCAAAGGAATAAAACTGGGGATCTGCGGTGAACATGGAGGAGACCCGGAATCGGTTAAATTTTTCCACAAAGTCGGGCTCGATTATGTCAGCTGTTCACCCCCCAGGGTACCTGTGGCCCGGCTGGCGGCCGCTCAAGCCAAGCTCGGTGGTTAGCTGAGAAACAATGGATCAGCATTAAACGAGCGGACTGTGAGGGTAAAATCGATCAATAAGACATTGGTTTAATATCACCCGTATTTTTTGCTATAATAATAGTCTCTGCTGTTACGGTAGAGACTAATTTCTTTCTTACACAGATTGACTAAAAGAAATATCTTTATATCATATTATAAATAGAATGAATAATGATCACCCCCACTATTGCTGGAGTCCGTTCGCTTAAATGGTGAGCGCGACTTATTAAGCGAAGTGTATTCATATGTTTGAGGTTCATGAAAAACCTAGATTAGTAGAGCGCGCATTTATTGTCGGTGTTGAATATCCCCGTGATGAACACGACCAAATCGATTTATTGCTCGATGAACTTAATGATCTCGTAGAAACCCTGGAGATTAAAGTTTGCGGTAGAGAAATCGTTCGCATCAAAAACCCCCGGGCAAAATTTCTCCTCGGTCCAGGTAAAGCCATAGAAATTATCCAACTTGCCCGTAAACACAGATGCGATTGTATCGTATTTGACGTAGACCTATCACCGGGACAGCAACGTAATTGGGAACATGAAAGCAAAAGTTGTGTTATCGATCGGCAGGAAGTTATCCTCGATATTTTTGCCGATCGCGCTCAATCAAAGGAAGCCGTTCTCCAGGTAGATCTTGCGCGCATGCAATATTCTCTTCCTCGGTTAAAACGAGCATGGACACATCTCAGCAGGCAGCGAGGGGGCGGTGTCACACAACGTGGTGAAGGGGAAGCTCAATTGGAACTCGACCAACGCATGGTGCGCACCCGTATTACGAAATTGAAAAAAGAGATCGCCGGAGTAGTAAAGCACCGCGCAGTGCAACGTAAGCGGAGACAGAAAGTGCCGGTCCCAACCGCGGCCATTGTGGGCTATACTAATGCGGGCAAGTCTTCACTTTTAAATCGATTGACTGGCGCTTCGGTGCTGATTGGAGACAAGCTCTTCGCTACCCTCGATCCGACAACCAGACACCTCACCCTTCCCTCGGGACAGAAGATACTCTTAACGGATACCGTCGGTTTCGTCCGACGACTGCCCCACCATCTTATCAACGCGTTTAAGGCCACTCTCGAAGAAGCGGTCGTATCGGATTTCCTTATTCATGTGATCGACATCACGAGCCCACAAATAGATCAATATCGAGAAACAACCTTGAATGTTCTCAAAGAATTGGGCGCAGATGAAAAACGCATTATCACCGTCTATAATAAATTCGATTTATTAGACAGTGAACAACGGAATGATATAAAATTTAATACTGGCAACGGCTCTTATTATGTCAGTACGCAGACTGGAGAAGGAATCGATGCGCTCATGAATCAAATGGATGTATTTCTCGAAGACAGTATATCATACATGGAGCTTCTTATTCCCCATCACAGGTATGACCTCGTATCACGGCTCCATGAAGTGGGTGGGGTAAAAAATGAAAAGGCGATAGAAGAAGGCGTATTTATTCAGGGGAATGTCCCTCGACTTCTTGTTAATAAATTCATCCCATTCAAGATGCGCTCAATCAACGGCGCCCTACCCCGTATCAATGGTGAGCAAATTGATTTAAAGGATATGCAACGATAGGTAGAGAAGGTATATATCTAGAAAATCTTCGTCTTCGTCTACCTCCTCGTCTTCGTCCTAAATTACCTATCAAATTTCTTGCAACCCAGGGTGGAGCGGGCTGTCCCTAGCACGCTTCTTCTAGTACGACTTAATTAAACGCGCTTGAGAACAACCGTCGCCAAGGCTATGGCGGTAGGGACACCGCGTTCCACCATATATTCATAAAATAAAAACTAAAGGGGCGAAGACGAAGAGGCAGACGATGACGAAGATTTGATTATGATTTTAACACTATTCCTGGTACGCGATTGTCTCGTCAGAAAAGACCGGGATTACGGGGCCATCATAATCGGGCCTCTTATGTTCTGCGACAACTACGGTCCTTATACCTCCCCTTCCCTTCCAGATCGACTCAATGCGCATCCAACGGGGCTG
Source organism: Opitutales bacterium (assembly GCA_963692525.1). GTDB lineage: Bacteria > Verrucomicrobiota > Verrucomicrobiia > Opitutales > PNEW01 > PNEW01. The sequence continues at coordinate 1,490,174 of OY829953.1, read as the reverse complement.
GCAGACACTTACGAGGTCATCCAGGATTTTGTTAGTTAAAGCCTCATAGAATATACCCTCGGAACGGTAAGCCTGAAGATAAAGTTTATAAGCTTTCAATTCGATGCAGATTTTATCCGGTATATAGGTAAGAACAATTGTCCCAAAATCAGGATTACCAGTCTTTGGACATAAAGAGGTAAATTCCGTTGCTACATGCCGAATTGTATAATCCCGATTTGGGTAGGCATTATCAAATGTTTCTATGTCTGTGTTCATTGTATTTTTAAAATCCCTTTTCAATATTACCGCCTAAGGGCGCAGGTGGTTTTGACTTTGGATCCATAAAATCAACATTATATAATTTATGTAACTGATAACCCGCGCGAAAAGGGTTTCCGCTTTTTTTTATTTTCTCTGAAATGCTATTTAGCACCTTGGGGTTGTCGCGTTGAGACCACTCGGGGTTGAGCCAGACAGGTTTGTCGTGAATAAAATCACCAATTTCTTCCATCCAGCGATCAATCGTGGTTTCATCCTCAACGATTATCTTTATCTCATCAGCTCGTTCGATATTTTCTTTGAGTGGCATTTTCCACCACTTTGGACTCACCGTAATCCAGGAAAAATCTCCTTTTATATCAAATCCTCCGCTCGTTTCCAGATGAGAAACAAAACCCACTTCTTTTAATGCCGTCGTCAAGGGACAGAGATCGTGAATAGCCGGCTCACCACCCGTGATAACCACGAATTCACATGGGTAATTTTGAGCCAAAGCTGCCAACTCATGCGGTGTGTATTTATCTATCTTTTCGGGAACGTAATCCGGATGCCACGTTCCGGCCGAATCACACCAGGGACATTTTACCGGACAGCCAAATGTTCTGATAAAGAATGCCGCTTTTCCCATGTGCACACCCTCACCCTGCCAGGTATAAAAACACTCGTGGATAGGTAACGATTTCATTGCGCAAGTGTGTAAATCATAATGTTACAAGTTTCCAACACTTATCAACCATCTCGCTTACCGAAGGTGCTGATGACTCATACAATGTCGGATCATTGATATTGGAGAGGTAAAAAGCTTCCCGTCTTTCGATGCAAGTCCCACAACGACCACAGTGAAGTTTTCCCCCTTTATAACAGGACCACGTCTTTTCATAGGGAACTTTCAGTTTTGTTCCCAAGGTAATAATATCCGCTTTTGTCATCCCGACAAAGGGCCGGTGAAGTGACACCTGGTGCCAGTCTGCAAGTTGAATCGATTTGTCTAATGCCTGCGCAAATTCTTCACGACAATCAGGATATATAGCATGATCACCGCTATGTGCGGCATAAGACACGGTGTCAAATTTATGTGAAATCGCCCATCCCGCGGCAATGGCCAGCATAATCATATTACGGTTGGGGACAATCGTCTGCTTCATCGATTCCTCCTCATAGTGACCATCGGGAACCGCGAGGTCGGGCGAAGTAAGGCTACTGCCGCCCAGCAGATGTGTGATCCCCTTTATATCCGCAACTTCATGTTCCACTCCTAAAGATCGCGCAATGTCTATAGCACAATCAATTTCGCTATGATGACGCTGCCCGTAATCCACCGACAGCGATTTTATTTCATGGCCATCATCTAACAATTGATAGAGTAAAGTCGTAGAATCTATCCCCCCGGAATAAATCAGAATTGTCTTCATATTTATAATACAAATTTTAAATATTGTAACTCCAGGTCGAATAAAATTGAATAATTTAGTGTTTTACTTCGTTAAAAAAACAGCTGCAATGCAATTCTCAGAAAACGTATAATCTTCAAGTGTCAAATGGCATACTCAAGTAAGAATTCCATTAAACCAATGAAAAATAAAATTTTCCTGTTTTTATTGTCTTTAATTATTGTAATGCCGGCTATCCCGAGCATCGGCCAATATGAAAGTAGTTACAACAATAGACGTAGTAGCACTTATGAACGTGATAAATCCCACTTTGGTGAGCAACCATCGGTTAAAACGATGAAAACTAAGAAATGGAAGAAGCCAGATAAACCTCGGGCCAAGTTTGACGAGAAACTCTATTATTTGGGGAAAGATATTTATGAAGATAAAATCAAACTACCCGAAAATCAGGTTTCTGAAAAAGCCTTCGAAGAGCAAAGCAGAATTTTGAAAAAATTGAAAAAAAAATTGCCTGTGAAAGTGGTAAATAATCTGGATAGAGCTGAATTTGTTGGCCGTCTTGAAATAGATCAAATGGACTCATTGATATACTTTCTTAAAATGAGATACAGCAAACTTTAAGTGTTATTAGTTTTGTTTTATTTATCCTAAATCCTTTCTATCTGAATACTCATACAACTTATGAATAAGATATATTGAATGTTCAAATCACCGTCCCTACTCGCACTAGAGGAACACCTGAATTTAGATGGGATCAAGCTAAGATATCTGTAATAATCTAATTAATTTTATCATTAACTTTATTTAACTTAACTTTCAATTCAGCAACTGAGCAGTAAAGAACAGGGACAATTAAAACGGTAATGATCGCCAGGATCATGCCGCCGAAGGTAGGGATCGCCATGGGTACCATTACATTAGATCCTCGCCCTGTTGATGCAAGCACAGGGAGAAGCGCTAAAATAGTAGTTCCCACCGTCATCATCGCTGGTCGGATCCTTCTCACGCCAGCGAGAATGGTAGCTTTTCTTATAGCTTCGATGTCTTTGGGTTTATTTTCTTCAAATACCTGATGAAGATACGTACCAACAATGACCCCATTGTCTGTGGCGATGCCGAAGAGGGCGAGGAAACCCACCCAGACCGCAACGCTTAGATTTATTGGGTGTATCTGGAAAATATCCCGCATGCTACTTCCTAGAATTGAAAAGTTGAGAAACCAATCCTGGCTATAAAGCCAGATCATGATAAAGCCTCCTGACCAGGCAACGAGAACACCGGAGAATACCATCAACGTTGTAGAAACTTTCTTAAATCGAAAGTAGAGAATTAGAAAAATAGCCATTAGAGCTACGGGTAAAATTAAACGCAGTTTTTTTTCTGCTCTTACCTGGTTTTCGTAACTGCCGGTAAATTTATAACTCGCACCGGAGGGGATGATGAGTTCACCTGAATCTATTTTCTCATCCAGGTAAGCGCGCGCCTGTTCCACTACATCTACTTCGGCAAAGCCCGGTTTTTTGTCAAAGATAACATAGCCAACAAGAAAAGTATCCTCACTTTTAATTACCTGAGGGCCACGCAGATAGTGAATATTCGCCAGTTGTCCGAGAGGGATCTGTGCACCATTCGCAGCAGGTACGAGAATTCTGGTAATGCTTTCAATATCATCGCGCAATTCACGCAGATAACGAATGCGAATGGGATACCGTTCACGTCCCTCGATTGCAGTAGTGATATTTCTTCCACCTATCGCCACTTCAATCACATCCTGCACATGGCGAATACTCATTCCATAGCGAGCAATGGCCTCGCGATCGATTTCAATCTCCAGATACGGCTTGCCGACAACACGATCCGCGAGAACGGTAGTGGGCTCTATCGAGGGAACATCATGAAGCAATTTTTCTAATTCCAAACCGATTTTCTCAATCGTTTGCAAATCCGGACCGTAGATCTTGAGACCCATGGGAGCTCGCATGCCGCTTTGGAGCATGACAATCCGGGCTGCAATGGGTTGGAGCTTTGGTGCTGATGTTGTCCCGGGTAGAGCAGAAACTCTCACAATCTCCTCCCAAATATCATCCACTGATTTTATTTCATCTCGCCACTGCCGGTAGGGCCTGCCTTTTCTATCCTCGATTAACTCGCCATTTTCATTGCGTATATAGGTTCGCGTTTTTTTATCGTATTTAAATTTCAGCCACCTTCCATCATCACCGACTATGTATTCCGGTATATAATTTACAATCGTCTCGATCATAGAAATGGGCGCGGGATCAAGGGGACTTTCGACACGGCCTATTTTTCCGACTACACCGTCGATTTCAGGAATAGCGCTAATTGCCATATCCTGGAATTGAAGGACATCGAGGGCTTCACCCAGAGAAGCGTGAGGCATGGTCGTTGGCATAAAGAGGTAAGACCCTTCATCGAGAGGAGGCATGAACTCTTTCCCCAGTCCGGGGAAAGAATGCTCCACTGCATCCCATGCCCTCGTATTTTTTACGAATCCGGGGACAAAACCAAAAACGGTTCCAATACCCAGCCAGATTATGGCACCACAAAGAACAACACCACTTACCAAGAGTAGAAATGCGCTTTTGTAGTTAAGAATATACTGAAGAATCTGAGCATAGCTTCTTATAAAGAGATATAATAATCCCAAGAGCATGCCTATTATGAGGATGACAAAAATTACGTTGAAGAATCCTTTCTCGGGACCAAGCGGTAACCAATAAAACGCGAGAAAAACTGATACTACCAGCGCGATAAGATAATTTATTCCCTGGGAGATGATACTACGTAAATTTTCCGGTATATGATGATCCGTAAGATTATATATGCCAATGAGAATAAAAATTCCCCCTAACCACCAAGGCATAAGTTGAATTACAATGGGCAAGAAAACACCGAGAAAAATAACTCCGGCAAATATAATTTTCTTCGTCCAATCAGAACGCAATCGTCCGGCAATGAGAGAATGCGCAAGAGGGGGAATTATAGTCAGTGCTATAATAATCGAAGCAATGAGAGCAAAAGTTTTTGTATAAGCCAGTGGTTTAAACAGTTTACCTTCCGCTCCCTCCATCGCAAATACCGGCAGGAAGCTGATCACCGTAGTGAGAACCGCGGTCAAGATTGCTCCGCCGACTTCCGAACTTGCTCTGAAGATTATTTCCAGGCGATTTTCATCGGGTTCGGCACGATCCAGATGTTTGAGAATGTTTTCACTCATCACGATGCCCATATCAACAATCGTTCCAATCGCGATAGCGATTCCAGACAAGGCAACGACGTTCGCATCTACACGAAAAAGTTTCATACCGATGAAAGTGAAGAGCACGGCAATCGGTAATACCGCTGATATCATCAGTGAACTGCGCAAATGCAGAATCATCATCACGACCACGATAATAGTTATTAATATCTGCTGGCTGACAGCTGTTTCCAATGTTCCCAGGGTCTCATAGATAAGATCGGTTCGATCATAGAAAGGGATGATCTCCATTTTACTGACCGTTCCATCGGTCAACACTTTTTCTGGTAACCCGGGCGAAATAGATTGAATTTTTTCTTTGATACGCTTGATGACGGCTAAGGGATTTTCCCCAAATCGAATTACGACAACACCACCGACAGCTTCAGCGCCCTCCTTGTCGAGAACGCCGCGACGAATGGCAGGACCCAGTTCGATCTCTGCAATCTGTTCAAGAGTTATGGGGACATTTTCCTCTACTTTGACCACCGATTTACGCAGGTCGTCAATCCCCCTCACGAAACCCAACCCCCGGATGACATATTCTACTCTATTTAGCTCCAAGGTGCGCGCTCCAACATCGATGTTTGAATTGCGAACGGCATTGTAGACCTGTTCCAGGGTAACGCCGTATGCCCGCATTGCATCGGGATCGACATCGACCTGATACTCTTTGACGAAACCACCTATTGAAGCCACCTCCGCTACGCCGTCGACACCCTGCAAACTATAGCGGACATACCAGTCCTGAACACTTCGTCGTTCCTGTAAGTCCCAACCTTCTGTGGGATCACCCTTTTCATCTCGACCTTCAAGGGTATACCAGAAAACCTGACCCAATGCGGTAGCATCGGGACCGAGTGTCGGATGAACACCTTCAGGGAGCGTTCCTGCAGAAAGACTGTTCAATTTTTCCAGAATACGGCTGCGGGTCCAATAATACTCAACTTTTTCCCGGAAAATAATATAAATCGTGGAAAACCCAAAGTTGGAGAAACTGCGAATAGTCTTAACTTCCGGTAAACCGAGCAGCGCAGTTGTCAGTGGATAAGTAATCTGGTCTTCCACGTCTTGAGGTGAGCGACCATGCCATTCGGTAAAGACTATCTGTTGATTCTCACCAATGTCCGGAATCGCATCCACGGGGACGGGAGAACGGATTATTCCGGGTATATCCCAATCAAAAGGTGCGACCAGGATTCCCCAGGCAATCAGAAACAAGGTAACGAGAAAGACGACCAGCTTATTTTCCAGACAGTAACGTATTACCCTGTTTACAAGTGACAGTGATTTTTCTCCATTTGCCATAACGATGCCTTACCCCGGTTAGTTTTGATTACGGTGCGTCTTTAAGTTCGAGTGATCACTTCAGTGGTCGTGACTCGGCATGGGATTCCCGCCTTCAGGATTCATCATGCTCGGTTTGGCCTGGATCTGCAGGGCACTGTCAATTTTGAAGTTACCGTTAACAACGACACGTTCTCCTGCCATAAGCCCTCCCTTAACGATGAACACATCATCCGCCCGTGACCCGAGAGTAATTTCACGTCCCTCATAAGTTGGTTTATCCCGGTCCGGTAACTCTACATAAACAATGGCCCGTTTGCCGGTTCGCAGAACAGCCTGTGTTGGCACGACAAGGGGAGCTGTGACATTCTCTTTTGCTTCAATATAGCCGAGCGCTTCAGCTCTAACGAGAGGCATCCCACATATATTACAATTACCAGGACCCTCTTTCACAATTTCCGGATGCATTGGACCAATCCATTTATTGGCAAGATCCCTGCTTATTACATTACCCCCTTCTGCAATACTTGAACTTATAGTGGCGCGAACAAACATCCCGGGTTTTAATCGACCATCTTCATTTGTAACATTGACCCTTACTTTTATCGTCCGCGTATCACGATCCATCACGGGATTGATAAAAGCGATTATCCCATGAAAAATTTCCCCCGGATAAGCTTCAACCTCGAATGCAACTTTTTGCCCATAACGAATCCACGCTATGTCAGACTCATAAGCGTCGAGGAAAACCCAGAGCTTAGTCAGGTCGGCAATTTTAAAGAAAGCTGTTCCCGTTTGCAGGTAATCCCCTTCTTTGACATTTTTTTCTATGACAATACCCTCCAGGGGTGCATTGATCTGCACTTGATCAGATGCATTACCACGCTCTTCTATTTCAATAATTTGTTGCGCTGATAATCCCCAAAGTCTCAATTTCTCACGCGCCACTTGCGTTGATGCTCCCTCAGGATCATATTTAAGGGCGGCGAGCAGTTCACTTTGTGCGGTTAGCAGTTCCGGGCTGTAAACAAGAGCGAGATGGTCCCCTATATTAACGCGTATCCCTTCATAATCCACATAAAGCCGGTCCACCCGAGCTGGAAACCGAGCAGTGATTGATTTTAAACGGGTTTCATCAAAATCAATCTTACCAACCATGCTTATTTTCGCGGTAGGGTAACGTCTCTCAACCGCTACGGTTTCAATTCTCGCCAATTTTTTTGCACTCTCTGATAAGGTAAGTGCATTGGACATTCCTTCGGTATCATCAGTTCTCATAACAGGAATGAGATTCATTCCACAGATCGGACAATCACCTGGACCCGTTTGCATAATTTGTGGATGCATTGAACAAGACCAAAAGGTTTCGGCTTGCTCAACTTCATCGTGGCCGTGGGCATCTTCAATTTCTGCAGTCCGTTCGTCGGACAATCGACCCATGATATAGCCGCTTAAGACAAGGGCTACAATAGCCCCGCCTTTCCAATAGAGACTTTTCTCAATTAAAAATAATTTTTTTATATTCATTGAATTTCTCCTCCATAGAGTGCTTCCATACGCGCCAGGTTTTGATGGCAGTCTGCGATCGCTCGCCAGAATGTAGTTTCCAGCTCCAAGAGTGTCCTCTGGCTGTCGATATACTCAAGGATCGAGACTTGTCCTGATTGATAAGCTGTCTCCGTAACAGCAATCGCCTGCCGTGCTGTCGGCAACAAGGACTCAGAGAAGATTGCAGCTCGATCCCTTGCTTCAATTGAGCGTTGTAAGAATGCGATAAAATCGGCCTCTATTTGATTCTGTTTTTGAATAATCGTAGACTCTAGAAATCGTTTCTCGTTCAAAGCCTCATTCTGCGCGGCACGATTTTTTGCCCACCATAAGGGAACATTAAAGGAAATGGTAACTGCCCAGGGATCTTCACCGCTTCCAAAAGTTGCTGGGGCCAAGGCCGTCTCGGTATTAATATAATTAAAGCCAACGGTCATGTCTGGAAATCGCTGCAGATCGGCGATACGTTTACGATTTTCCTGTGCTTGGATACGCTTTTGAATACTTTGAATTTCAGGATTTAATTTTTCTATCTTTCCCTTATTACCCACCTCTATTCGTGGGTGAAAATCGGCCTCTGCTAAATCCGGCCAAGGTAATATTTCCTCGCGATCACGATTAATCAGCGCATTTAACCGCGCGCTGATAATGGGCCGTTGCCGCTGCAGACTATTGAGATGGTCTTCGAGTCGACCTATTTCAACTTGAAGTCTTAACAACTGATTTAGACTCCCACCAGCTTTAACCTTATTTTGAACAACGGGCTCTACCTTTTTCAGAAGGTTTAGGTTTTCTTCAGTAAGTGAGGAAGCTTTACTCAGATAGGCGTACTCAAAATATTCTATTTTGATGTCTCTTTCAACTGCCAGTTTCCTCGCTTCAAATAGAGACCACAATGCATCCGCTTCTCCTTGGGCAGCTTCTTTTTTGTGATGTAGTTTTCCCAACCAAGGTATAGTCTGGGAAATTGCCAGCTGATTTTCCTGCGGCCCTGTACGCGTTTGCACTTCTTCGACAGCTTGTGAGAAGCTTATACGCGGATCGGGAAGTGCTTTAGCCAGTTTAACTCTTTCAATCGCCGCCCGGTAACGCTCGTAAGCTGCTTTGAGATCCGGATTATTAATTAATCCCAGGGCTATGTAATCTTCCAATAATGGATCGTCGGACAATTCGGGTAGGTAGGTGGGAAATTCAATCGTGCGATCATCATCACCTGAATTAATTGACGCTTCGATCTGTAACGGACCGGGAAAACCAAATGCAAGGAGTAATCCGGCTGCTTTAAGAGAAGCAGTCAGTGTATGATTTTCGTATATATGTGTATAAGATAAAGATTTTAGAAATTTAATAATAGGCATGTTTATTTCCCTATGTTGAAAACAGGTAGTGTACACCTGCTTAGTTAGTCAATGAGACAGTTATGCGCCCTCAACTAAAATTGGATGCATAATGCAGCCAATAAGAGGGCGTTTAGAGATCAATCGCCCAGGCGGATCAAAGCAAGTAGACACAATGCACCTGTAATAGGGGTGGTGCATTAGACACACAATTTATTTGCTTCGCTACGTAATCAAAAGGGGACGTCAACCGATGATAGTCTGACAGTGTGTATGTGGACTCAAAAACGGGTGGATGCAGGTTTGCCTGACTTTTATCAATTACCAAATAATTATCGAACAGTTTATTTATTTTCTCATGCTCACAATCACCATCTTTAGTCTGATGATTTTGGTCGGCATCAGAAGGAGGAATCGTGCAGCAGTCATGCTGTTTTTCAGGTGATTTCTCTAATTCTAGTTGTCCCTTTCCCCAGCAACAACAAAGCGGAACGACAATAGAAAAAGTAAGAAAAAGCGTTATCGTTTTTTTATAATTCATATCAATTGCTGCTGACGTGATTTATATAATATTCCACAAATCTATAATTATTCAAGTTTCAAAGTGCGAATTTAAGAGCACTACACATTCACTTTACCTGGCCTGATCCATAGATAAGGTACTTATAGCTGGTCAATTCGCGTAACCCCATCGGTCCACGGGCGTGTAACTTATCTGTAGAGATTCCAATTTCCGCTCCCAGTCCAAATTCATAACCGTCAGTAAAACGCGTGCTCGCATTCCAGTAGGCTGTTGCGGTGTCTACTCCAGTCATGTAGGCATGGGCTGCAGATTCATCCTCAGTAACGATCGCGTCACTGTGGCAGGAACCATACTTGTTGACAGCTCCAATCGCTTCATCGAGGGAATCGACCACTCTTATTGAAAGAATTAAATCGAGATATTCTTTATAAAAATCATCCTCTTCAGCATGTGTGACAGGAATGCCATTTGCCTCGATTAAAATTTTTTCCGCATCTCCATCGGCACGTAATTCAACGCCTTGTTCGATCAATTCTTTTCCCAGACTGGGAAGAATTTTACCTGCGATGTCTTTATGAATGAAAAGGTTTTCCGCCGCATTACAAACACCGGGCCGCTGACACTTGGAATTTATAACGATTTTATTCGCAAGCTCCGGATCAGCCGCACGGTCAACATAGACATTACACACCCCTTTATAATGTTTAATCACAGGTATGGTCGCATTTTCTACAACAAAGCGTATAAGGCTTTCACCCCCACGGGGAATAATACAATTAATTGCATCATCACATTTCAATAATGTTTTTAACGCGCTGCGATCGGTAGTTGGTATAAGCTGAACGGCGTTTTCATTAATCGAGTTCTCGGTCAGTGACTTGCGTATTAATTCCGCCAATGCGGTGTTTGTGTGAAAAGCTTCTTTACCCCCACGCAGGATGGACGCATTGCCACTTTTAAAACATAAAATAGCGCAATCAACAGTGACATTGGGACGGGACTCATAAATAATGCCGACAACGCCAATTGGCACACGCACTTTACGAATTTCAAGGCCATTGGGCCGCAGCGTTTTTTCCATCTCCTCCCCGACGGGATCGGGTAGTGCGATCACTTCTTTTACGCCATCAGCCATTTGTGTAATTCGCTCAGGTGTAAATTTCAACCGGTCAAGTAAAGCCTGGCTGAGACCTGCCGTCTCCCCCTCTTCAAGATCTTTTTTATTCACCTCGATAAGCTCATCGACGTTTTCCTCGATCAATTGAGCGAGCGTAGCAAGGGCCTGATTTTTCTTCTCCGTTGAAAAAGTCGCGAGCTCCAGTGCCGCTTCCTTAGAATGGGCAGCCATCTGCACAACCATGCTATCTATGTCTTTGATTTCTACTGTCTTATTTAAATTCATTATTATGATAATTCGCCTCTTTAAAGACTTATCATGCGGACGAGTTCATGGTACCTCTCTTTGATTTTTGCGCTACCTGCAGATTCAAGACTGTCACAGCTAAATGATTCAACGGTGAAACTAGCAGTTACAGTAGCATAAAGCATAGCTTGTTTCAAGGTATCAAAATCCGTCCGATCCGCTGCCGCGAGATAACCAAGCAAAGCCCCGGCAAAAGAATCCCCCGCCCCGGTGGGATCTTGTAATTCAGTTACGGGATAGGCGGGCATGGCAAAAATACCGTCAGGATGAAAGAGATAGGCCCCATGTTCGCCGCGCGTCATAATGGCCATTTTTGTGCCCAAATCGAGCAGCTTGCGTCCGGCCTCAATGGCATTTATCTCCTCCGTGAGAAGTTTCGCTTCGCTATCATCGATGACCAGACAATCAACACGCTTGGCGAGCGAAATAAAATCCTCCCTTTTTGTCTCAATCCATAACTCAATGGTGTCGGCAATGATGAACGCATTGCTGTTGAGCTGATTGAGAACATGGAGCTGTAAATCGGGCTCGATGTTTCCGAGCATAACGTAGTTAGTATGCTTATAACTCTCGGGTAAATCAGGGCGAAATTTCTCAAATACATTGAGTCGTATATCCAGAGTCTCACGGTGATTAAAATTTTCCTGATACTCCCCTTTCCAATAAAAAGTTGGCCCCGATTGATCGCGTTTCAAACCTTCTAAATCGATTCCACGCCGCTCAAGTCTTTGTACCAGTGCATCATTAAAATCGTTACCCACTACACCGACCATTTGTACCGGTGCATAATAACTGGCAGCCAGACTGGCGTAGGAGGCTGAGCCACCAAGAATTCGCTCACCCTTCATGTAGGGTGTAATAATATCATCGAGTCCGACCGAACCGACAACGAGGGTCGGTTTAGGGGGTTCATTCGTTATGGATATCCTGTCAATCATGGGTTGCTTTAAATAATATCATCGCCATCTGTCTTCTAAAGAAACCGCTAAACTTGTAAACAGAAGCACCTTGTCGTCAATCCCAATGCGGAAAGATCATTGCGCCAAGCCCAGATACACTCGTGTCGTCGTGTTTGTTATTCCAAATTTTAATGAAATGCGATGGAAGCGGAATCAACCGCGGTAGCCAATAGACGTAAGTAGATCCGTTAGACTTCCCCTGGAATGGAAGATGTCGCTGCGCTCGGCAGCTTCGTCGCTCCACTTCTCGCAATGACAATGGGAAATCTTAAAGGTAATTATAATTTGGAGAAAAACTTATCCAAGTGGAATATCACCAAATTACTGGTTCTCTTTATGAGAAATCTCGTAAAGGACGATCCCGACGGACACCGCCAAGTTCAAGGAATCAATTGCTGCCTGATGAACAATCCGGACAGTCGTCCCCTGGTTAAGAACTTCGGTCGGTAAACCGGCACCTTCATTTCCGAAAACTAAAGAGCTGGGTTGTTTAATATCTAAATGTCTTAATTCCTTCCTGGCATTGGGTGAAAAGGCGAAAACAGGTCGATCGTAAGCTCGACAATAATCCTCAAATTGATCGAAATATTGAAAGTTAACATGAAATACAGAGCCCATGGAGGCACGAATGACTCGTGGATTCCATATATCGACTGCGGGGCGAATTAGGGCAAGGTTAGTCATGTTGAATCCAGCCATGCTGCGTAAGACAGCACCAAGGTTGCCTCTATCACCCGGGTTAACGAGAACGATATGATGAGCATTTATATTTAATGCTGTATCTATTTTACGAAAAACACCGATCGCATAACAGTCTTCCCTCGGTGAAAGACTACCGATAATCCGATCATCTGTTTTTACGGGTAGAAGAAGATTTTCACAGCGTTCAATAATCTTCGAAATGCCTTCATTTTCATGTGAATCAGATCTGATAAGAACACATTCTACCTGTTCAGGACAGAGCTTTAATAATTCAAGGGTAGGAAAAACTCCCAGTGAATAAGAAATTTCGAAATCCTTGCGATAGCGTTTATATTTATTGGACATGACGCACAGTATTTTTATTAAAACCCATAATAACCGCTGGTTTCCTGATCTCAAGATTGGAAATCAATATTAAGAACTGAAAAGTGGTTTCTGATTTATTTTATTTGCCAACCTTAAGCATTTAATTTAAAGGTAATAGGCTAATTTTTAAGGGTAAAATGTCTTTAAATATTGGAACGAAAAAAGCGAGATTCATTTTATTGTCGATACCACTGCTCGTGGTAATCGCCGGTTGCGGAAAGGCGCAACTCGAAGAGCTGCAGAGTGAATTAGCCAATGAGCGATCTGCAAACGAAAATTTGCAAAAACAGTTAGAGGAGCAGAAAGCAGAAGCTGAGACCGCCCAATTGAGCAAGATTCAAGAATTGGAGTCATCGCTCGCCAAGATGCAAGAGCGTGAGAAGGGCATGTATGCCCAATATTTGTCTAAACTCTCGGCCAAGAATAAGGAAGTGAAGAAATATAAGAGCGCTTACATCGCGCTAAAATCACAGGATCAGACCGAATTTTCCCGCCTGAGTAAGCTTATGAATGAGAACAAGTGGGATGAAGCCAGTGAAGGTTTTAAATCATTCATTAGCGCCTATCCAAAAAGCGATTTTATTGAAGACGCTCGAAACGAATATGCTCGCGCGCTTAACGCATCACGACAGGAAGCAGCGGAGCGAGAACGAGAGGAAGCCGCAAAGCGTGAGGAGAGTCTGAAATCTCAGATTGAGAAAGGCGAGCTTTCTCCAGATCAACTTAGACCCCATCTCATTGGCAAGACTCCAGAACAAGTCCGTGATTTTTTAGGTGAGCCCAACAGCACTTACACGGGGAATAAATGGCGATACAAGGACAAGGTTTTAAATCCCTATAGTGGAGTTCAGAATTCACTTAAAATACAATTCAAAACGGAGTCGTCACCCTGGTCGACTATTGGGGAGGGTATTAATTTAGTCTACCCGCTGCTGAGTTTCTTTTATTTATTTACTGAAAGGCTATTAAAATTAAAATTACCCCAATTTTTTATATCAATATAAGATTGATATTGCCTGAGGGATGTGTTCCTGCCTATAAGGCAATGACGGGTTGGCGCAACTCGACCCGAGAAACCGCGACAATCCAAGTAAATAAGATTTAAAGTGTAAGCTCAGAAGTATTATATGAGTTATTATATATTTATTACCGGAGGTGTTGTTTCTTCCCTTGGGAAGGGGCTGACAACTGCCGCTCTGGGTGCCATCCTCGAACAACGTGGTCAAAACGTTCGTTTGCAGAAATTTGATCCCTATCTCAATGTCGACCCCGGGACAATGAACCCGTACCAACACGGGGAAGTTTACGTGCTGGATGATGGAGCGGAGACCGACCTCGACCTCGGACACTACGAACGATTTACTTCGGGAAAGCTGACTCGACTCAATAATCTCACCTCCGGTCAGGTTTATGAAACACTAATCGCTAAAGAAAGAAGGGGTGAATATCTCGGCCAGACCGTTCAAGTTATTCCTCACGTAACGGACGAGATTATTGAACGCCTTTTATTGGTGAGCGGTGATGTCGACATCTTAATTACGGAGATCGGCGGCACCGTTGGTGATATAGAGGGCTTACCTTTCCTTGAAGCGATGCGCCAATTCTCACTTGAGGTAGGTAAAGATAAGGTGCTTTATATCCATGTTACACTTGTTCCTTATCTCCAGGCTGCCGGAGAACTAAAAACAAAACCGTCTCAACAGAGTGTGGCCAAGTTGCGCGAGATTGGCATCCAGCCAGACATTCTTGTTTGCCGAACGAGTCATGAGTTACCCGACGATTTGCGCCGTAAACTCAGCCGCTTTTGCAATGTTCCCTATAAAGCCATTATCGAAGAACGTGATGTGGAGTGCTCAATCTATGAAGTCCCGATGATGCTTGAGGAGGAAAAACTCGATGATATTGTTATTGATCTGCTTCACCTCGATGTTCCGGATAAAATCGAAGATGGTTGGAAGGACGTAGTCCGTCGCTTAAAATTTCCAGCAAATACCGTTAATATTGGTGTAGTGGGTAAATATATCGAGCTACAGGACGCCTACAAATCGGTCTATGAATCTCTATGTCACGGCGGCATTCACAATGATTGTAAGGTAATTATTCACCGCATTGATTCCGAAACGCTTGAGGAAGGTGATAATTATCTGAGTCTTCAAGAGCTCGACGGCATCCTCGTCCCGGGCGGATTTGGCAAGCGCGGGACAGAAGGGATGATTATTGCCGCTCGCATTGCGCGTGAAAATGAAATCCCCTACTTTGGCCTTTGCCTTGGAATGCAGATCGCCGTTATCGAGTACGCGCGAAATGTCCTTGATATAGAAGAAGCGAATAGTTCGGAATTTGATGAAAAAACACCCCATCCGATCATCGATATAATGGAAGACCAAAAGCAGCTTGCCGACAAGGGGGCGACAATGCGGCTGGGTTCTTATGAGTGTAAACTTGTATCCGGCACTCGCGCACAAAATGCCTATAGTGAGGAATTAATCAAAGAACGGCACCGACATCGTTTTGAATTTAACGATAAGTACCGAGATCAATTAGAAAAAAGTGGGATGAAAGTATCTGGGATCAACCCGAAACGTAATCTTGTCGAGATTGTAGAGATCACCGATCACCCGTGGTTCATCGGTGTTCAGTTTCATCCTGAATTTCAATCTAAACCACGTAAAGCGCATCCCTTATTTGCCGACTTTATCGCCACCGCGCTTGTTCGAAAGGAAGAACACCAACCTGTGCATGATTTACGTTAAGGACTGCCGATCCTTGCTCATTTGAAGAAAGAACATTATCATCCTGTAGCAGAGTCCTTGATTAATCTGCAAAATGATTAGCACTCTCTAGAAATTATTTCATGGTAAAGATTGATACATATGCTTGCAGCCTAAAAATCAAACGAGTCCTGAAATGCGGGCTAATCGGGCGTGGCGTTTTTCATTTATTGATATCCGTAGGATTATTTCTAACGGCTACCGCCTTTCGTTTACCTCAGAATACAGCTCCTGATATTGTAAGGAAGTTTGATCAATCTTTTGTCGTCGAATCACAGGTAGAACTCTATAAAACGGTAGAGATCGATATGGATGGCAATGTCGATACCGGCGAAATGCTTATTATGTATCAATACGCTGAAGATGGGGTATATGGTATTTTTCGTATACTTTCATCTAAAAAGAATGCCGGTTATATTAATTTAACGATCCAGAAAAAAGGCCAGAAACCTAAAATATTCCTATATGATCCCACACATAAAAAGGTGAGTGAAATAAAAGGCCAAGACATGAAACAGTCTTTAGGACAGACTGCCTGGAACCTCGAGGACACTATAGATGACGACAAAGAAGAATGGGTACATAAAATAATCGGAAGAGGTTATTATGATGGTCATGATTGCAATATAATTGAAGGGCACTTTGCCAATACCGAATTACAATCGCAGAGTGCTTATAAAAAGCGTCTTCTTTATTTAACGAGGGATGATGGTCGTCTAATCCAATCTGAGGCATTTGATCACGATGACCGTCTTCTTAAAACCGTACGCGCCTCAGGACATGAAAACGTAATGAAACACGGCTCCCCCCAGATACGTGCTAAACGATTGGAGATCACCCATCATCTTAAACGCACTATCACAGTGCTTGTTTCGCTGAAATCCCGTTATAATCTCCCCCTTCCCAAAGGCCTGTTTTCTAAGGAATATTTAATCAGCTGGGGTGAAGAAACAGATAGAGAAATTCTTTCTCTACTGGATGAAGAATAATTGACCACCCTATTCAAGAAATGGTGGAGCAGTAAAGTACCCGTCTATCGGCGAGCGCAGTTGGCCCGTTTTTATGCTACGAATTTCCAGGGGCCAGACTAATCGCTTCCTTAGTCAAACGCGTAATTTCCGTATATTTTCCATCATTGATAAGTTTTTTATCCACAAACCAGGATCCCCCGATAGCTGCAACTACCGGCAGGGATAAATAATCTGCGGCATTACCCACATTTATCCCGCCTGTCGGTATAAAACGGATGCCAGTATGACCATAGGGCCCCGCTAATGCTTTCAGCATTTTTACTCCACCTGATGCTTCAGCGGGGAAAAATTTTAACAGGTTGAAACCCATTGCGCGTGCGCGCTCAACTTCAGTCGGTGTGATAACACCTGGGGTAAGAGGAAAACCAACTCGCTGAGCTTCTTCAGCCACGCTCTTATTAAGCCCCGGTGATACGCCAAATCCAACTCCTAAATCGACGAGCCGAGATAAGACATCGGCATCGAGAATTGTCCCGGCTCCGACAATCATCTCCGGATAACTACTTCGAATGGCCCCGATAGTTTCAAAAGCCGCCTCGGTACGCAAAGTAACTTCGATCAGATTGAGACCTCCTTCAAGCAATGCCTCAGCCAATGGCAGGGCCGACTCCACCTGCTCTATTACCGCAACCGGCACCACCCGTAATTTCTCAATTACTTCAAATGCATGCATCACTTCATTTGCTTATCGAAATTACTGTTTCAGTAACCTTTACCCCAGACAACCCGTCTATTACTTGGTTTACCGCTTATCACACATTCACCTGATTCCTCTTCGCTATCAAAAGGAATGCAGCGAATAGATACTCCGAGATCTTTTTGGACTTCCTCTTCGATCTCAGGGTCGCCACTCCAGTGTGCCATGGCAAATCCTCCGTGGATCTCAGGTTTATCTTTGTTTTGTGGAGTGAAGAATTCGTAAAACGCTTCTTTTGAATCAATCTTTACGGTGTGTTCATGCAAATTCTTTTTCGCTTGTTCGAATAAATTATTCTGGATTTCGTCAAGCACAGCCCCAATCCCGCTTATAAATTCTTTCCGATTCTGACTGAATCGATCACGCTGTCCCTTGTCCCGTCGCCCAATAAACACTTTGTCTTCTGCGATATCTCGCGGGCCCACTTCAACACGAATGGGGACACCTTTTTTGATCCACTGCCACATCTTATCGCCCCCACGAATATCGCGATCATCCAATTCAACCTCTAACGACCGCCCATCCCATGTGATTTCCTTCAATTCCCGGCTCAGTTTTTCACAGTAATTAAGAACTTCGTCTTTAGATTTATCATCACGAATTATCGGAAGAATAACAACATGTGTGGGTGCCAATCGCGGCGGTATGATTAATCCATCATCATCGCTATGGACCATGACAAGTCCGCCAATTAATCGCGTGGATACTCCCCAGGAGGTGGTCCACCCGAAAACCTGATCACCATTTTCATCTAAATAAGAAATGTTGCTGGCCTTGGCAAATTTTTGACCAAAATAGTGAGAAGTACCGGATTGGAGAGCTTTACGATCCTGCATCATCGCTTCTATAGATAATGTCGTTTCTGCTCCCGCAAATTTTTCACGGTCAGTTTTTTCACCCTGGATCACGGGAAGCGCCATATACTGCTCACAAAAATCCGCGTAGATTTTCAGCATTCGATGTGTCTCCTCCATCGCTTCCTTCGACGAAGCATGGACCGTATGCCCTTCCTGCCACAAAAACTCTGAAGTGCGTAAAAATAACCTCGTCCGCATTTCCCATCGCATGACATTAGCCCACTGGTTGATGAGAATTGGCAAATCACGGTAACTCTGCACCCAACGAGAATACATTTCTCCAATAATTGTTTCCGAAGTCGGTCTAATGACGAGAGGTTCTTCCAAGGGTGATGCAGGGTGAAATTTTCCATCCTCTCCCATTTCCAACCGGGTGTGTGTGACAACCGCGCACTCGGTGGCGAAACCTTCAATATGCTCGGCCTCTTTCTCTAAATAGCTTTTGGGGATGAGTAGAGGAAAGTAAGCATTTCGATGACCTGTATCTTTAAACATTTTGTCGAGAACCCGCTGCATGTTTTCCCAAATAGTAAAACCCCAGGGTTTGATCACCATACACCCGCGCACGGGAGAGTTCTCAGCCAATTCTGCCGCGCGCACCACCTGCTGATACCATTCAGAAAAATCCTCGGACCTTCTAGGTGAAATTGCGCTCTTCTCCTCTTTCGCTGTCATAATAAAAAGAATGGAGACCGTAAATCGAAGATTGGCAGTCTGACAACGCTATTATTCCTGTAATCTATATCAACCTGACACTACTTTGCTCGAACTGTCGCCAATCTCCCTGGACTAATAAAAAAGCAGGCGGTCGTTTAAGACCGCCTGCTTTGATTATGATGACGTATTTATCTTTTAAGGTAACAGTAGTAATTAAGCTTCGTCAGGTCGGCGATCGCTGCTTAAATCTTCTCTGATTTCCGCGCGGTTCTGCCTGCGTGATTCTTTTAATTCGCGGTGACGCTGGCGATTTTCTTCGCGATGTTCTTCGATCATGCGCGCTCGCTCTTCACTCGGCGCGTCCTCGAGTTGAGCCTGAAATGCACGACGCCTGTCATTCATCTCGTCTCTCTGCGCGTTATAAGCGCGCCGGCGAGGATTCACTTCATCATCACCCTGCGCATTGTAGCGCCTGCGGGGATTCACTTCATCATCACCTTGAGCGGCGTTATAACGTCGACGGGCATTACCCGGATCGGTATTATCATCACCATGATTCGTCCGCGCATTATAGATCCGGCGCTTTTTGTGATTCTGATGTTTTTCGCGCCAGTCTGCTATATCACCGCGCAGTCTTGCGGCCTGCTCTCTTTGTGCTGCTATTCGGTCAGCGTTTTCTCTCTTGAAGGCATCAATCTCCGCGCGAACATCTTCACGGGTAGGATCTTCCAATCCATCAATACGTGCACGCAAATCATCACGTAACGTATTACGGTCGGATATGTAATCTCTCCTCCGATCTTTAAGTTCATCGGGAATTTCAATATGACGCTCATCCCGTTCTGGGGGTCCCAGCAATTCTACTTCGGAACTTTCATCGATGACGACGGCAACTTCATCCGTTACGGTGGTTACATCCGTAACAGAATCTTGACCTGACGCCTTAAGGCCAAAGTAGAAAACAGCCATTATGATGGCAAATATGATATTAATTGTCTTTTTCATGTTTAGTTTCTCCATTAGATTTTTAATTGCTCTATCAACGCCGGTTTACTTGCAGGTGTTATGCCAATAGTTGGGGGAATTATTTAATACTTAATCATCAATAATATACGTAACTTTTGACAAAATTATCGCCCTTACATTGAGGTGTAATTGTGAGATGAATTTCCAATATAGGGATATCTACACACAAATTATGGGAAATATTCCCCATGTGCGTTTGTGTTAAATCAACAGCTAATCATAATTTAAAACCCTTTACAAAAATCACCTCGGGAAGATAAATGCCATTTATTCAATCAACTGAAGAACCGAACTTAAGGCTATTTATGTTCATAAACTTGACTCCACTTTTGTCTCATTGTCTCCATCAATGGAGCTTCGATAGATAATGGAAAAATTATTGTATCCGTAGACAACTTGGAATCTAAACCGCAATGCTTGACTGGTAATTTAGCTCATTTAGAATAACTGCGGCAAAAAACATACAGACGATATATGGAAGCTTCATTAGACAAAGTTGATCAAAAACTACCCCTCGGGAAGCCGGGCAAGTTTACGGACAAAGAACAATTTCTTTTTGATACAGCAGGATTTCTTGTCATCCCGGATGCCCTCAGCCCGGAAGAAACGGAGGCATGCGTCGAAGCGGCCAAGCGTGTTCATGCGCCCTACCCTAAGGACGAATGGCGTCAACTGGGAAACACATTTGAAACTGAAGAGGCCTTTGAAAACCTCATTGATCACCCCTCGGTTTTTCCAAAAGTGCGAACACTGCTAGGAGATCATTTTTTCTTACAAAGCAGTTGGTGCACAATGGTCCCAACTGGCTACCAAGGCCAGCGCTTTCACCAGGATGGATCCGGTTCTTATGAATTTCGCAAACTGGCAACACCCACACCCCTTGTTCAACTCCGTATCGGTTATGTTCTAACCGATCTTTCGCAGGAAGGTCGTGGAAACCTGGTCGTTATCCCCGGTAGCCACAATGGTTCAGTCCCATTACCGAAGGGCCTTGGGCCAGAAGAGATCCCCATTTCACTCAGCCTATGCGCCAAACCAGGCACCGCGATTATGTTTCATCAAGGAGTCTATCACTGCGGGGGGAAAAACGAGATGGATTTCAATCGTTATATAATACACATGGTTTATGCACCTCCCTGGTTGATCCGATCAGATCGAAAAAGTAATTCACCAGATTTTCTCGCGCGCACATCGCCACTGCGGCGTGCTTTAATGGGTGAATGGGCCCGACCGGAGGATCCATTTGGGGGAGACTTGGATCCGCTTCCTTTTGAAGATTAATAGAAGCTCTGCCGAAGCCTATTTATCGGCAATCGTGTTTTCTTCGATAAGATTGATAAGGTTGCGAGCTGCTTGCGTCTTTCGGCCTTTATCTTCGAAAAGGATTTCCCGTGTATTTATTTTTCTTTTATCGTGATAGATGGCATTAGCCCTTTTGTCTGATTTCAGGTAACCCCCATCTATAGATATCCCCGCAAAAAGCCCGTTAACATTGTTATAAACGATAATCGAGGCCCGGCCGATTGTGGCATCAGCCTCACCACCGATACTGCCGGCTGATGCAGCCACATCAAATCCAATTTGGAATCTCGATTTATCGAGTATACCCAGACTCTGTTCATTCATGAGTAAAATAACGGAATCCGTTTTTTTCCCTCCGGCCTGTAACCCAATACTCCCTTCACCCGAAGTAATAAATACAGGAGCGCTCCAGGTACCCGTTACTTCATCCCGCACCAATGCCACACCTTCTGCACCCTTTACGGCGACAATGTAACCAACTTTAAAAGCGCGTAATATTATTATCCCCCTGGCCTGTCTCAGTGAATCAGAAAGGGTTCGAGATTGTGGAGTGTTCATTACCGAATTAAAGTACTTCGATGCCCTGTCGATTCGCGCGTCCAGAATTTTCTCGTTATAAGCTTCTGCAGAATTTGCGATCAGAATCAATGTAATGATGATTGGAGAAAAGTACTTAAGAGAAAATGACATATTCATTTTTCGACAGAATTAAGCAGTTAAAGTAAAATTGAAACAACCCCTTTTCTTATATTGAAGGAAAAAACATCTATTGAATTCTATAAATGATACATCAAATAATATATTACTCAATAATGGCTTTAAATAAAAGGGTGATAAGATAATTCATAATTGTTATGATTCATCCTTCTCACTAAATCCAACCTCTTGAAACTGATCTAACGTTAATGCGATAACTTCCTGTAAGCGTTCTAAGCCCGCGTCCTCTCCATCGGGACAAATAGTTTGTGCAAAGACATAAGCCCAGCGGTTGACGTTAAATCCAAAGAGTCTTTCCCGCGCCATCTGAAATAACCGCTCCCCGTGCGTTGGAACCACCGTATCCGCGCCGACAAACCAGTAGGCAAAAAGTGCAGGAATCAAGACTTCAGTTTCGTTTGCATTATACATTGAATGTTCAACCCGTAAAACGGTAGTGGGAAGCAACCCTCCTTTCATTTCTGGAACCGAAAAATTATGAGCGAAATTGTCTTTAATCGTCCACCCCTGACCCACGAGGCAAAGTTCAGGCCGATGGATGGAAGACCGGTCTTTCCCGCTCAATACAATGGATATTTTCACCTCCTGTTCGGGGTGTAAGAGATTGACATAACTTTTCCGAGAGAATCCGGTATCTGGCGGCAAGTTATCCTTTTCAACTTTACTCACCGGATATTCCCGTCCTGCCCAATCGATATTAAGCATGGATGGAAAGGGAACAGGGTCCACTTCATTAACCGCGAGCGCGATACCGCATTTGCCATTATGGGTAATTGAGTCAATCCGCCGCGTCAACATCGCCGTAAAGAGCGAGGATAGTAAAAGTGCACTAATTAAAACTGTTGTCCCCACTCCCGTAAAAGGAAGGATTGCTTTAATCTTCGAATCGGAATGCTCGGGAAGCGAATTAATGGAATCTTCTCCTTTTTTGTCCGTTTCCGGTAAATAGCGGCCCAATAGTGAAACGGTAAGCATAGCCAGCCCCAGTACGATGATAAAACCAAACCACTCGTGAACGAGTGTACCCGCCTTTTGCCCGAACAACTCGGCGACAATAATTATCGTAAAAATACGAATAACATTACCGACAAAGGCATAGGGTATGCTCAGAACGAAAAGTAATACGCGTCGCCACCAGCTTCTGAAAGTAAGATAGCCCAAGATTAAGCTGAGGGCACTCAATGCCACCAGTGAACGAATACCCGAACAGGCAGGGGCCACATCATATTGATAGGCGCCATCAGCAGATAACAATTGGGTCCCACTCCTGATAATATCTATACCGCAAAATTGAGCTAAAAAGTACGAAACTTTAATAACATAAAGTCTCATCGTAAAACCAATCGCGTTAGTGAGAAATTCAAGGGGTAATGCGAAAAGCATTAGGGTGCAGGGGAAGAGACTTGCCTTCCCCCAACGCGAACCACCCAGAAGATAGGCGCTGCCAATAAGAAATACGAGAAAACCGACGATTGAAATGCGTGATTGTTGTACCAGGTAACCGAATATATGAAGCAGCAATGAACCAATAATAATGAAAAGGCCAAGCCATGGAGATGGCGAGTTTTGTGCAGGGGAAAAGGCTTTCAGGTTGCGGAATAATATCCAAAGCGATAATGCAAGGATGATCGGCCCATGTTCTGTTTGTGATTGTGGATTAAACCATTGAAATCCCCACCAATAAAAAAGGGACGTCGTATCAATATAACCGCGGGCAGAATTACCGAAGAAATTAAATATAATTAATCCGCAAACTAACAGGCACAAACCTAGTAGTGATTGAGACAATCGAAAATGGTTTTTAAAAATTCTCAATTTTCAAATAGATTTATATTCCAGTAATAATAGTGAAATAGAGATTAAGCAAATAACGCCCTATTTTGTAATCTATTAATAAAGTAAAGCCAAAGTCTATCTTTGCATACTTTTCAAGTAATGGATAAAGTCAGGTGCAACCATTGATTTATCATAGCAATTAAGAAACCGGGCGCGGTTCCGAGTGCCCCATTCCTTCCAATTATCTTTTTGTTCGATCGCGCGTTCTAATGCAGCGGTTAGATTTAACACGAGATCAGGTTCAATTGGAACATAAACGCCACCGGGATTATCACCTAATACCTCTGTATTTCCCCGCCAGTCAGTAGCAACGACAGGTAGTGCCCACATCATTGCTTCAACCATGACCAAGCCAAACGACTCCTGCGGCGCGACGGTGGGGAAAATATAAAGATCAGCTTCCGCAAAACGTCTCCACTTCAAATCACCGGTTAAAACACCCGTTACTTCGACAGAGCCTTTTAAATTCAAATTTTCAATATCATTCTGCAGTCGAGATTCCGTGTAGGGAGGCAAACACTCGCCAACAAGGACTAATCTGCATTCCGGATGCTGCTTGTGAAACCGCGAAAACGCTTGAAGTAAAGCGGGAGTTCCTTTCTCGGGAGTGATCAGTCCAACACAAAGTATATTTACTGTTTTTGATGTGCCCCTTCGTAATAATTTTGAATCGTAGGTATCCGACAACCAATTTGGAATTTCGATTACTTTTATTATCCCCAAACTATGCGGATCTTCTTTTCCAAGTTTAGTCATAACGATGGCACCGGTGGAATATCGATAAATACGCAGAACCAACCATCGGAGAAAAGGAGATAAGTGAGGTAATGCTCTGGCGATACCAGCAGCGTGAAAATGCAATATAACATGTCTCGAGGTTAGATAGCACCAGGGTAAGAGGATTAAGTCACGATAGATAGGTCTCTGGTATGGACCCCCCACTGGAAAAATGAGACAGTCAATTTTTCCACTTAAACGGATCAAGAGCAATCGCACTATAATTTTACAGAGCACCCATATTTTTGTAAGATTAACTTTCCTGATTTGCTTTAAATCGATGTTAAAACAAAAATTGAGGTGATCGGCCTCAATTTCAGGATCATGGAAAACAAGATTAAGAATATCATGAATCATGATATTCTGCCCAAAGAGAGGTGGTGGCGTTTGACCAGCTACAACTAATCTGAGCTTTTTATCAGATGTCATCCCATCGAGATTTTATATTTATTAGGAAATTACAAATCGTCTCGTCCATGGGATTTTAGCGAATAATACATTTACAATAAGACGCCATTCTTTAATCCCTCCGATTTTAATAAGCCGAACAGAATTTTTAATAAACAACTTCCAATTGTGAGGCTGAAATTTAACTTTAATTAAAAGAATGCGTGCGAGGTATATTCGCGCCGAGCTCCGTGAATATTTCTTAACAAAATTCAGGTAAATCTTTCGGCGTCCCATCCAATATTCTGTGGCTCCACTGGTATTAACTCTATCGATATTTAAAATGTAATAACGTACTAATGCTTCGGCGACATTAGGAATAATGTTAAGCGAATATCGCTGGACCAGGTTAAAGAATAAATACGCATCATCTCCCATCTTTATCTCTTCATTGTAGATTGAATGGCCATCATTTTGATGAAAGAGTGTATTCGTATCGGGGATCGTCTGAAGTAAAATTTCATCTCCACGGAATTCTGATGAGCTCACTTGACTAAGGCGTTTGCGTAGCCCCAAGTCATAACAGATTCCACAAAGAACAACTGGCGAACGGGTAGACTTCGCCCGCTCAAGTTGAAGCTGAATTTTCTCAGGATGATATATATTGTCGTCATCGAGATAGGTAATCCAATCACCCCGCGCGCATCGAATCCCAGCATTTTTAGCATTTGCACAACCAATAGATTGATGGTGCTCGATTAAACTGATACGCTTATCCTCGAATAAAGCTACTAATTGATTATTGTCTGCCAATCGTTTGTCAATGGGGTTATCATCAACGACTATAATTTCAAAATCCTTGAAAGTCTGCTGAAAAAGGCTTTTTAAAGCTAATGGAAGCAGTTGGTGACGATTGCAGGTAGGGAGGATAACACTTACTGCGGGCATGATATAATTATTTTAGAAACAACTTGGATTTATTTAAAATGATTTGTAATACTTCGGTACGTTACACTATACTACGAATGAGAAAAGCTCATTGTTAAATTATTTATACTTTTCTTTTGAGTCTATCTTGGAACAAGATTGTTACTAGAGATGAAACTGCTGGTAGTCGCTCATACCCCTCCTCCGCTCCATGGTCAGAGCAAGATGGTGGAACTATTCATCCAAAGCTTGGATAAAGCAGATTCAAAAATAACACCAATCCATCTTAACTTAAAATTTGTTAAAAACATCGAGGATATTAGTAAATTTCAACTAAGAAAAGTTATTCTTCTTATTTATTATTGTCTTAAATTAACCTGGTTACTCATCCGACATAATCCGTATGCCGTCTACTACATTCCAGCACCTGCAAAACGAATAACCATATATCGAGATTTACTCATTCTCCTCTTCCTTAAACTTTTCAAATCAAGAATCATATTCCACTGGCATGCAGTTGGACTAGGAGGATGGTTTATAAATCGGGAGAATCATGGATTCTTAAATAGATTCGAGAACTCTCTCCTCAATCTTTTTTACCGTAATGCTGATCTAAGTATAGTGCTTTCCAATTCCTCGCGCACCGATGCTGAAACTTTTTATCCCAAGCAAACAGTCGTGATTCACAATGGAATTCCTGACCCTTGCTCGGAATTTCATCAAACCGTCCTCCCGCATAGAGAAGAAGAATTAGCGAGGCGAATAGCGATTCTAAGTGGTGAAGAGATAAATGATTCTGCTTTGATAATTAATTTTATTTTCCTTTCCCAGTGCTCGAGGGAAAAGGGTCTTTTTGATGCACTCAGCGGACTGAAGCTACTGGCGGAAAATATCTGTTTAAAGCATCCGAAAATAAAAATTAACTTTCAGATCGCGGGTATATTTCCAAGCAAAGAGGAGGAAAGGTCATTCCGAGAGATCTCAGAGAAACAAAACGAAGTAGAAGTTACTTTCTGTGGTTTCGTAAAAGGAGAAGCCAAAAGATTGTTGCTCGCAGAAGGTGACTGCCTTTTATTTCCAACTTATTACGCTAATGAAGGATTTCCTGTTGCGGTAATCGAGGCACTGGCTTTTGGCTTACCTGTTCTTACGACAAACTGGCGAGGAATTCCAGAAATTATTGGTGTGGATTACGATTATTTAATCCCCATTCATGAGCCGGAATTAATAGCTAAAAAAGCATATGACATTTTGCATTATCCTCACTTTGCACAACTGAGAAAACGTTATGAAGAAAATTTTACTTACGAAAAGTTTACGCTGGATATGCGGAAAGCCATTCTCGGAATGAAGGTCGACTCGACAAATTAGATTAAATACGAGAATTGCACACATCGACAAAAAAACTCTCATACTCTTGAATCTTTTCGGTGATGTAAAATTCAATAGCTTTGTCTTTTCCGGCTTTCGCCAATGATAATTTTAATTCCCGGTTAGTCAGCACTTTTTCTATTGCTTCGGCTAAATCATTGATATTATTCGGTTTTACGAGTATTCCGTTTATACCATGATCAATGATCTCTGAAGGGCCGGACGGACAATCATAAGCCACAATCGGTAATCCCGCATACATCGCTTCAATCAATACAATTGGAAACCCTTCCCAAAGTGAAGGAAAGACAAGTGCATCTACCCGGGACATATATTTGATTGTGTTGGTTTGGGCGCTAATAAATTTTATTACACCATCAAGACCAAGTTCCCCTTGTAGTTTTCGCAACGCAGGATTTTCACTACCGCTTCCAATGATTATTAGCCTTAATCGTATTTTTTTCCTTAATATGGCAACGGCTCTTATTAAGTGATCAAACTGTTTTTGCCTGACTAGTCGTCCAACTGCTAAGATTACCGGGATCTCTCGATTGGAATTCAGCCAATCATCATCAACTGGTTCAGAAATCAGATTCTTTAATCGCTCAGAATCGATAGGATTCTTGATGACCTTTATTTTAGTCTCATTTAATGATGTAATTTTTAACAAATCATTTTTTGCTTCTTCAGAGACAATCAGAATCTTCGCACATTTTTTATATAAAATATTAAGGATCAATCTCATCACATAGCGTGTACCCCCAGACTTTACTGCATACTTTAATTGGGAAGTAAGGTGAATATGCTGCCAGGCAATAATCCTGGCTGGAATTCGTGAAATAAGATGGGCGATTATTGTTATAATATTTGTCTCTTCATATGACGGAACAATTAAATCAGGTCTTATATTCTTTAATATGGTCACTAGCTTGGGAACAGCATAGCGTATCTTGCTTAAGCGCAATGCATGGACTTCTACATCTTTGGGGTAATCGAGTCCTATATCGTCTTTTAATACAACAAATGAAATTTCAAATCGAGAGCGGTCCAGATAATACAAAAAGCATCTGACAACCTGCTGGACACCACCATAATACTGATAATGGTCTACTATGAAACAAATTTTTATCACTACTAATTTTTAGTAAGCAAGGCTCTGATACTTTTCCACCCACTTTTGAGTAAGGTGAGGTGCCTGAAATTTTATCACCGACTGTAGAACAGCCTCCTCTGAAATATTCGGTTTCGCTTCCATGATAAGTCTAATTTTCCGGCTAAGATCATAGGCATCTTCGGTATAAAATAATAATCCATTTTGATTTTGCACAATTACATCTGGTATGCCTCCACTATCGGCTCCTAGTACTGGGATGCCGTGAGACAGGGCTTCCAACAAGGTAATGCTGAACGGTTCATTAAAGGAGGGCATAACGATCCAGTCAATCGAGGGGGAACAAACCAACCAGGGATCGTTTACCCAACCTTTAAAGACAACAACGTCATCCAATCGATGTTTATTTATTATCTGCCTTAAATACTTTTCGTATTTTTTAGATTTCTCTGTATTTCCTACTGTCCCATAATGGTAGAATTGTATTTGTTCGCGTTCTTGATCATCCAAAAGTGAAAGCGCATCCAATAAAACGTGCCATCCTTTCCGCGATTCAAGATTTCCCAAGCCACCCAATCTTAATTTCGTCCTTCCATTTCTAATTTTCTTTTTTTTTGGAAATTGTTCATTATTCAGAACAGGCATCGGAGAGGGTAAACAATGGCTCCAAGAGTCAGAATCTAAACCGTAATAAGCTTTCATTGCCGGGCTTAACCACAACAGGCGAGAACCCATAATCCTTGCACATATACGGTAAAACCATTTCTGTTTTCCATAGCAATGGACCGTCGCCAATGCCCGGTGACAACCCCATAGGTTTATCAATAAAGCAATAACGAGTCCCGTACGAGAATGTCCATGGAAGATGAGATGTTGATTTCTTCTAAATTTGCATAATAAATGAAATGAATATTTCCACGCCTTTATAAATGCATTTACACTCATCTCTTCTGCTTCAAATTTAGGTCCTCTCAATAATTTTAATTGAGGTTTACGCTGTTGAACGAAATCAGGGCCTATAACCATAATAGACCGATAGTCATCGTTAAAAGCCAAATTGCGAATAAAAGTATTCACCCCCCCTATATCTAAATCGTAGCCTGTAAAATGAAGCACGGTAAGTTTCCGCATGAACTCTGACTTTTTACGATTGAATACAAACAGACGTCGGATGAATCATCTTTTCACCGCTACTTTTAAGATAACGTCTAAATTGATGTTGGCCATATAATTAATAACATTTAAAATCAACCCTTTGTGAAAGACCCCATTATTTATTGTCGGCGCTGTTAAATGTGGAACGACTGTGCATTATACCTATTGGCAGCTGCATTCATGGTACTTCATGCTGCATTTAAAATGGAATCTCATATATTTTAATGTATAGTTAGTAATATTCTTATGACAACCGTTGGTTCAATTAGTGACATAATAGGAATAATTAGAGGAAGACGCGTATATTTCAAGGATCTGACTATAAATAATGGCGATGAACTAATAGAAATGGGCGCTCGTCACTTCTTGTCTAACGCAGAAGTGACATATGTCCCCGACCCAAGGGAAGCATGCGCAATTATAATCAATGGAGGGGGATGGTTAGGTGTCGAAATATGGAACGAAAACTTCAGCTTGTTACGCCAATTTGCTCAGGATTATCGAGATAAAACTATTATCATCTTTCCATCATCATTCTATTTTCAAAATTATGATTTCCCAAGCCTATTCAGAGGTCGAACCGCACCGTGTTACCTCTATGCTCGGGACCACTATAGTCTGGAGATGATCCAAAATTATAATTACCCCTCAGACGTTCAAATTGGCATTGATCACGACATGGCGTGGCAACTTCGTGAAACTGAATTCATCAAAAATCTCAAAACGAAAGCAAGTAAAAAACATTTCCTCATTGTCGAACGCTTTGATTTAGAAAATTCTACTCGTCAACCCTTGATTATGAGAATCCCAATTAAACTACGTAGAACTATCCCCGATCCCTGGCGGCGAATGTTACGAGAAAAGATTCTCCTTCGTGCGGTTGATAAGACGAAATTTGTTCAATCTACCATGCAGTGGATATATCAACAATATCCGAATCTTGTTGGAATACCCGTTTACACCAAGGACATTAGTAACGAATACGATTTTACGTTTGAACAGTTTATTGATTATATTGTGGATGCCGCTTTAATTGTAACCACGCGACTGCATGTTGGTTTTCTTGCGGCGATGTTGGGTAAAACCACCTTTCTAAAGGCAAAAAAAGGGGGGTACAATAAGATTGAAGGCTGCTATTACTATACGCTTAGCAAGCTCAAAAATGTTAATTTAATTAATTAATCCCACAAACAATGAATAAATAACAACTAGGAAAGTTATTTATCCTTTATGAAAGAGCCCAATTTTTTTATTGTCGGCGCTGCTAAATGTGGCACCACCGCCCTTTACACCTATTTGTGCCGACATCCGGAAGTGTTTATGCCGCTGTATGTAAAGGAACCTCATTATTTCGCAAGCGATCTTCACTGGAATAAAAAGGCAGTTCAATTGCACAAATGGATCACTAATAAAAGGGAATATCTGGATTTGTTTGCGCAAGCGAATGAGGCTATAGCAGTTGGAGAAGCTTCGGTATTTTATCTTTATTCGGAAACAGCGGCCAGTGAGATATATCGCTTTAATCCCCTTGCTAAAATTATCATTATGTTACGTCAACCTGTCGATATGATTTATTCACTCCACCAACAAAGAATATACAACATGGTGGAGGATACAATAGATTTTGCGCAGTCTCTTGAGATAGAAAAAAATCAAAGAGATAACGGGGTAAAGGTTTCCCCTGAAGTAGTGAAAGTTGCCTCTTATTGGGATATTGCACTTTATTATAAGCAGGTAAATCGTTTTTTAAGTATCTTTCCGAGGGAACAAATCCATATTATTCTATTTGATGAATTCAAAAATGATACGTCGCAAATTATTCGAAAGACACTTGAATTCTTAAACGTAGATGAAACTTTCCAAACTGAATTCACAGTAATGAATAAAAATAAATTATTGCGCAGTCACTTTGCTCAAAAACTTATCTTAGCTAGGCCATTCCTAATAATTAAACCTCTACACGCAATTATGCCCAAGTGGATGCGACATCATCTTGCGATGTTACTCATTAACCTTAATATAAAGGAAATCGAACGGCCGCCACTCGATCCTGAGCTACGAGAAAATCTTATCACCTTCTTTAAAGAAGATATTTTAGAATTAAGCGCACTTATTGACATCGATCTGTCAATGTGGCTGAAATAATTGTGTTTAGATGAAATATAATTCAGAGCAGGAGCGGAGCAAGTAGAAGTTTGAATAAATTTTTAACGCGAATCTTCCAATGGATGAAATCCCATCCTGGAAAAGCCGGGACACTGGCAGGATGGTATCAACAGGCAGCGAGTATAACGATGGCTGTTATACTCATTCCCCAAATAATTTTACTATTATCACCTACCGATGCTGGCCTATGGTTTACTTTTCACAGCCTTATCTCCTTTTTTCCTCTAATGCAGTTTGGGATTCAGCTTACCATAGCTCGCCAGGTAGCTTTCACCCTGGAAACAAAAGAATATCGAGATGAAAAACGAAATGATGATTTTATTCAACTCCGGCTAGGGGCTAACGGTATATTTGATCTATTTATATTAACGCGAGTCATATTTATTGCTATTGTAGTAATAGGGTTGGGAATCTTAATATTAATCGGTCAATACATTCTTCCACTGGGAAAATTACTACCCGAGGACAGTAGCGAAGCTGCAATCGCTTGGTACTTTCTCGGTTTCTTTATTCTGACTGTCATTTACTCCAATTTTTACCATGGATTTCTCGAAGGTTTAGGACAAATATATCTCGTTAATCTTATTAGAGGAACTTTTCACTTTCTGGCAGGGTGCGCAGTGATTGTAAGTCTGCATGTGACACAGTCAATCGCAGTCATGGCTGCCTCTCAATTTACCTGTGGATTTCTTGCTTTAGTCTGTCAACAACGCGTTCTCAATCGTTATTTTCGAGATCACTCCCATACTACATCCAAGCCTGACTGGTCTGTAATGAACCGTCTAGTAAAAGTATCATATCCCTTTGGACTGATGATTCTGGGACGCTCAATGGCTACGTCTATCCAGGTTCCTTTGATCGGTTTCCTCTTGGGAGCAGAATCTGTATCGCCTTTTTACGTGGCCCAAAAAATCGGGCTTTCATTAAAGTTAGCGGCATCCCATCTAACTTTTCCACAGATGCCATACTTTACACGGGAATTAGCCGCTGAAATGTGGAATGCTGCGCGTGCGCGCATGTCGCGAATAGTAGTAATTACGGTCGGGTTTTCTTTTGTCACCCAAGCTTTTTTTTACCTCCTAAGTCCCTGGTTTGTCAAAGTGTGGATTGGCCCCGACCAATACATTGATCACATTACTCTAATCTGGTTATCATTGAATTTCTTTTTAATATCAAGCACTCGGATATTGGCGTCCTTCACGATAGCTAGCGGACATAACCCGTTTGTTCTATCCTCTCTTCTTTTCGGATTTATAAGTATTTTGTTATGTGCCATCCTCGCCGAACCCTTTGGTATCCTTGGAATTGTTTGGAGCGGATTGTTAGCTGGCTTCACAACCATTTTTTGGTACTTTCCCTATCAAGGGATAAAACTTTATCGCAAGTTATGCGCCAAAGCGATAATTTGATAATGCGGTTTTCGGGTTTAGTAAATTAGCCCTTTTATTATCGTTAAAGTCTTAAATATTGGCGTGCACCTCTATTTTTTAGGTAGAACGAGCAAGTGAATATATATAAATTTTATAGGGCCATTTCCCCTTATTTTCGACGCAAAAGATTTGAAAACTTTTTAAATAAAATAGTGCCAACACCCAATGATAAAATCTTAGACGTCGGTGGTTATCCACGGTCATGGGATTATGTCGAACACGATTTAAATATAACTATTTATAATCTCAATAATATAGAATCCTCTCCCCGCTATTCATATATTGAGGGAGATGCAAGGGATATGCCTTTTGCAGATAACGAATTTGATATTGTATTTTCTAATAGCGTGATCGAACATTTAGGATCTAAAGAAGATCAGACCCTGTTCGCAAATGAAGTCATGCGCGTTGGTAATAAATATTGGGTCCAAACTCCGGCTTATGAATTTTTTATTGAACCTCATTATATCGCTCCTTTTATTCACTGGCTTCCAAAAAAATATGCGCGGATGTTAATCCCTTATTTTTCTATAAGGGCAATTATGACAAAATTAAATAAAGTAGAAATTGAGCAAATGTTATCAGAGATCAGGCTTCTAAAAGAAAATGAATTTATAGAATTGTTTCCTCACGGTAAAATTTATTACGAAAAGTTCTTGTTGATGGTTAAAAGTTATACCATTACAAATGCCGTCTAAGGATGTATAAAGCATTTATAATAGGGAAGCCAGGTGAGAGAAATGCTAATTTATATTAACTCTTGATTGGCAATATTCTCGTGAATGTCTTAGCTATAAGTATAATAATCAGCTAAAATTAAATTCCACTGGTAATATTTTTCTTTGCATTAAAAAAAGTTAAAGTAAGTCGTTCTTAACTTTTGCCCATGACGATAAAACAGCAACAGATATTAATTTTTATTTTGAGTCTTTTCCTGGGGATTTACATGGGTATGCAAATTGGCCAAGGCAATTGGTTCCTCCCCATACTTTTCTGCATGGGGGGATTCTTCATCCTCACTGTTATCCTCACGCGGGTGAATTCGATCGGCCTCATTCTCAGTTTTTTAATCTTCGGCTATATCGTCGGCAATCGGGGATTTGCACAGATCACACCTCTGTGGAATTTACCTATTTTCCTTGGTGAATTAGCATTATTTTTCACCGGTGTTTATCTGATTTGCTATATTTTAATCAACAAGGAGATACCTTTTAGATTAAATGCCCTGGGGATTTTGCTTTTGATATGGATCACGTATGGATCTATTAGAATTTTATTCGATTTCAATTCTTATGGATTCGTTGCTCTCCGTGACTTCGCTACGGTTTACTACTCCTTGTATTTTTTCGTCGTTCAACCACTGGCAAATGATCGTCGTTCATGGCGGTTTTTCAACCGAGTTCTAGGCGTAGCCATTATTGTTATGATTCCGGTTTTTCCTCTTTTTAATCAGTATCCGGAGTTTTTTGTCTATAACCTAATTTTTGACGGAGTACCTATTATTTATTACAAAGGTGACTTGGCTGCCTCGGTCTATGCGATAGGATTTTTCTATTTTTATATTAAATACCTTAAAAAGCATTCATTCCTTTACATTTTCATCGCAAGTATATGCTTCTTGATGAGCTTATATTGTACAATGCGAGCGGTATGGGTCGGGCTGTTAATCGGACTGATTCTGCTTATATGGGTTCGTTATTATATTGTACTTGTCCACCTTGCGGTAATATTGATTTTAGCGCTTATTCCTTATTCATTATATATAGTAAGTAGCGAGCTAGCTTTCACCGAGACTAGAATGTATTCCATTTACGAGCATGCTATATCGTTTGTGGATATCAAGGGATCCATAGATTATCGGCATCCTGATAGCCTAAGTACTGGTTCAAATAACCTCTATCGATTGACCTGGTGGAAAAGTGTATTGAATGAAACCTGGAATAAAGGACCTTTTCTGGGTCTCGGTTTCGGTTATGACTTGGCCTATAACTTTATGTGGGATTATTTTACATCAAATGAACCCTCCGATACTCGAAGCCCTCATAGTATTATCGTGACAGTTATCGGAAGAATGGGATTATTTGGATTTATACTTTTTGCTCTCATTATAGGTGAAATGTTTAGAAATACACGCCGCGTAATATTGCAAACACGTCGTAACGGCATAGCAACGGATGCACTGTGTTATTGGTGCATGGTTTGGGTATTGTTCGCCACCTCTTGTTTCGGTGTGGTTCTGGAAGGCCCAATGGGAGCGATTCTTTTCTGGACACTCCTGGGTTGTGCCCAAAATATAGAAGGGAAAGAAGAACGAGAGAATAGTGGGAGCATTAATCCCGACATCGCCAAAGAGGATATACGTGGTTTGAGTCTCCCGGCACCCGGCTATTAAAAGTGTCGCCTCTTAAGATTTCATTTCAGCCATAGCCATGCTATAATGTTCCTCATTTTCTATTTTCTTATTAATAACTAAGCCATAACTTTGTCTTGTTGTGTTTAATAATACGATATATCACCGCTACTACCGACTATTGAATCAAACCGAATGGAATCGCACGGACTTGATTCAACCTCTCTGTATACTCATTTTAAGTATTACTGGGATTTTCTTTATATATTCTGCACAACTTTATTCAGGCGGCTCCCTTTGGATGAAACAGATCGTTTGGATTATTCTTGGAGCCGGTATTTATACCTTTGTCTCCTTAGTTAATTACCGGATATTTTTGGAAAAAGGTCATTGGATTTATGGTGCGAGCATATTATTATTATTGTTACTCTGGACTCCTTTAGGTGAAGAACGCAATAACTCTCGGCGGTGGCTCGATTTTGGCTATTTCTTATTTCAATCATCGGAGGCAGCAAAAATCGGCTCCCTTATCATGGTATCGAGCATCCTTGCCCGTTCTGAGATTGGGTCGATCAAGGATTCTTTAAAAGTAATCGCCAAAGTTACGGTTGTAATTTTAATACCAATATTATTGATTTTTAAGCAACCTGATCTAGGATCAGCGTTAATCTTTCCCCCGATGATATTTTCCCTCTTATATATTTCCAAATTGTCAGAGCGATTTTTTGCGATCATTTTCGCGTTCTTTATATTGCTCATGGGCGTCCTCTCATTGGACATATACAAATATTATTCTTATCTTCAGGAAAATGACATTAGCGTCTATGAGAGTGAATATCAGAAGCAGGGTCACTCTTGGTTGCCTCTGAAAGATTATCAACGCAACCGTATATTAGCATTTGTAGCCCCGGAAGCGGTTGACCCGCGCGGGATTGGCGTCAGTTGGAACCAGAGGCAATCCCATATTACTGTTGGATCGGGGGGGGCTCTGGGTAAAGGCTGGACTGAGGGGACACAAGCAAAACTGGGCTATCTCCCACAGTCTGTTGCCTATACTGATTTTATTTTCTCTGTTCTCGCTGAAGAGAAAGGGTTTCTTGGAAGCATCTTCGTGATTGGTATTTACATTGTCCTTGTCTGCAACGGCATTCGCATTGCAGCCATGGCGCAAGATCGCTTCGGCATGCTCCTCGTTGTCGGAGTCTGTGTCATCTTTATGGTGCACATATTTATCAATGTAGGTATGACGATAGGCATAATGCCAATCACGGGTTTACCGCTTCCATTTTTAAGTTATGGCGGGTCCTTTATCATTAGTTGTTGCATATTACAGGGACTGGTACAAAGCGTCTTTAGATATAGAAGGGAAATTTCCTGATGATCGACGTAAGATTCACAGTCTCTCAAAACATTAAAACCATCGTGCAGCTTCTATTAAGACCCCCCTCAATCAATGATGGGAAAACGATGCAAGATGAAAAACACAAAAAATGTAAATACGGAGGAAATTTCTTCAAACCTTGATCAAGAACTTCAAGAACCACCAAAAGAAGAACAAGCAACCGATGTAAATTTCGATCAAATAAATGAAGAGGCTCAAGAACGAGCTAAAAAACGACCGATAGTTCAAAGAATTGTTAAGGCCCTGCAAAAGGATTCATCTCCTTTTCGGGAAGTAATAATAAATTCTGAACCACTGGAAAAACGCGTCGCTCTGCTCGTCGATGGTGTCCTTGATAAATTTGATCTGGAACGCGTAGGTGAAGAGCGCATTGTTGGAAGTATATTTAAAGGTAAAATACAAAACCTGGAACCTGGACTGAAGGCTGCTTTTGTTGACATTGGCATGCCCAAGAATGCCTTCCTCCATTATTGGGATATACTTCCAGCAGCAAATGATTCTTCGGTGGAAATTGTGCGCGATAATAAATCCGCAGCACAGCGAAATGACCGGGATAAAATAACCCTCAAAGACATCCCCAAGCTTTACCCCATTGGTAAAGATATTGTCATCCAAGTGACCAAGGGCCAAATTGGCAGCAAGGGCCCACGGACGACGACAAATATTGCCCTCCCTGGACGATACCTTGTTTTTATGCCCTATGCTGGTCAATGTGGCATATCGCGTAAAATCGAAAGCTCGGCTGAGCGACAGCGCTTAAAGACAATTTTACGTAATCTCACCATACCTGAGGGCATGGGTGTAATCGTCCGTACCGCGGGTGAAGGGAAGAAACTCCGCTATTTCGTTCGCGATCTGCACATCCTTTTACAAACCTGGGACGAGATTCAGCATAATATCGATAGAGCTGATGATCCCACCTGCATATATAATGAGCCCGATATCATTGAGCGTACGGCTCGTGATTTTTTAACCGAGGACATCGATCGCGTTCTAGTCGACGATGAGGATAACCATCAAATTATGCTCAGTACCGTAGACAAGATTTCACCGCGATCGAAGTCGAAAGTAAGTTTATTCAAAGAGAACATCCCCATCTTTGAGCGATTCAATATTGAACGCCAGATTGAACAGACTTATCAGCGGAAAGTGACACTGCCATCGGGAGGTGAAATCGTTATCGAAGAGACCGAAGCACTTGTTGCCATTGACGTAAACACCGGCGGTCACAAGCAGAAACAGGGGGACAGCAAAGATTTCATTGTAAACGCGAATCTCGAAGCGGCTAAGGAAATCTCACGCCAGATCCGGCTCCGCAATATTGGTGGCTTAATTATTATCGATTTCATTGATATGAAGCAACGCCGGGATCGAAATGCTGTTTTTAAGATGATGCGTGATGAAATGACGAAAGATAGGGCCAAATGTCATATTCTGGCAATCTCTCAGCTTGGGATCATGCAAATGACACGGCAGCGTCATAAGGAAAGTGTGTCGTCGGGCCTGTATACCGGCTGCCCTTATTGCAATGGGAGAGGAATCGTCAAATCGCCACGGACAATGAGCGTGGAAATTCAGAGACGACTCGTCAGTGTCATTGGAAGGCTGCGCTCCCACGATAATGTTGGAGAACAGGAGATTACCTTACGCATACTCTGTCATCCATCCGCGCTCGAACGGTTACGCACGGAAGATGAAAATCTTCTTATCGAACTTGAAGATCTTTACCGGGTGAAACTCGCATTTCGTGCGGATCCATCCTACCACGTAGAGAATTTCAAAATATTTGATGCTGAAACCGGTCAGGAACTCAGATAACAGGTCCCCACGGTCTTGGGCTGAACTGCTTTTGATTTTCCGATCCCGATGAATGTTCTTATCGCTTTTGATAAATTTAAAGATTCATTAAACGCGCATGAAGCATGTGAGATAGCCGCCACCGAAATTGCATCACTGCATCCGGAGTGGAATTTGGAAACTGCCCCCCTATCCGATGGGGGTGACGGATTTTGCAAGATTCTCACAGAATCTCGGCAAGGTCGATTATACAAGGAAAAGGTTCATGGGCCCCGCTTCGAATTGGTCGATGCGCTTTTAGGTGTGGTCGAACTCGAACGCCTGGAGCCGGAATTGCAGGAATGGTTGATGGTTCCACCCAAAGGGAAAATATCTATTATTGAAATGGCACAGGCGAGTGGTTTGCACCATCTTGCCCAGGATGAACGCGATCTATGGCACACCTCGACGGTGGGTGTAGGTGAACTCATCGCCAGGTCGGTGGAACTTGAATCCGATGCACTATTGATAGGTGTGGGTGGAAGCGCGACCAACGATTTAGGTCTCGGTACGCTTGAAGCACTCGGTTTGCAATTCATTTCCTCTCAAGATAAGCCCATTAATCAGCTTACCCCGGCCGGTTGGGAAACGGTCGAACGCATGGGAGGGACAGTCCCAACGAATCTTCCCCCCATTCGTATTGCCTGTGATGTAAAGAACCCTCTGCTCGGACCTGAAGGCGCAGCGGCAATATATGGTCCTCAGAAAGGCATGAAACCAGAGGACTGGATAAATATTGAAAAGCAGTCTGAACACATGGCAAAGATGCTCTGTCAATACGCCGACACAGATGAAAGCGTTATCCATGAAGAAGGAAGTGGCGCGGCGGGAGGTATATCTTTTGGTTTGCGTGCGGCTTTTGGCGCAGAATTAGTAGCTGGTTTTGATTTGGTTCTCCAATGGCTACAGCTTGAAAAGAAGTTGGCAAATGCTGATATGATTATTACTGGAGAAGGTCGTTTCGATCGCAGCTCATTACAGGGGAAGGGACCAGGTACCTTAATCGAAAAAGCATTAAATGGAAAAAAGAAGATTCTTATTTTTGCCGGGCTACTTAGCGAAGATCTCAATACTCACCTCCCGCAGTCATTCAATAGAGAAAACCTCATTCAGATCACTCCTGATAATTGTCCCTTAGAGCAAGCGTTGAGTGAAGGTCGCGAAAATCTGGCACGCGCGATTCGAGATAGAGTAGATTAAATTCCATCCTTCAGGAAAATGGAATTTATAAAGAAGATTGAAATTAATCTTCGAACCTTCAATACTGTTTAGCGATGAAGGCGATAATGGTAATGTTCGACACTTTGAACCGTCGACTTTTACCATCATATGGATGCGACTGGACTCATACTCCAAATTTTCAACGCCTGGCTAAACGAAGCGTTACTTTCGATAACGCTTTTATTGGCAGCATGCCCTGCATGCCTGCCCGCCGCGAATTACATACCGGGCGCTATAACTTTTTACACCGTTCGTGGGGGCCTCTCGAGCCATTTGATGAGTCAGCGCCGGCAATACTGAATGAGAATGGTGTCTACACTCATATAGCTACAGATCATTATCATTATTGGGAGTGTGGTGGCAGTAATTACATACAAAGCTATCGCACGCATCAAACCTGCCGCGGACAAGAAGGTGATGCGTGGAGACCATCTGTCGCGGATCCCGTTATCCCCCCCGTTGTTGCACCTCGGAGAAACAATGAAATGTGGAGGCAGGACTGGGTGAACCGGCAATACATCAATGAAGAAAAAGACTGGCCGCAATACCGCACCTTTGACGCCGGACTCTCCTTCCTTGAAAAAAACTGGAAAGAGGACAACTGGTTTCTCCAAATTGAAACTTTCGATCCCCACGAACCCTTTTTCGCCCCTCAAAAATACCACGATCTTTACAAGCACGAATATAAAGGTAAGCACTTTGACTGGCCTCTTTACGCTGTTGTTGAGGAAACCCCCGAAGAAGTAGAACATCTGCAATTTGAATATACCGCCCTCTTGAGTTTCTGTGATGCCCAACTCGGGCGCGTCCTCGATTTTATGGATGACCATGAACTGTGGGATGACACGCTGCTCATTGTTAATACCGATCATGGTTTCCTTCTCGGTGAGCACGGATTCTGGGCAAAAGTCGCACCGCCATTTTACAACGAAGTAGC
Source organism: Opitutales bacterium (assembly GCA_963692525.1). Taxonomy (GTDB): domain Bacteria; phylum Verrucomicrobiota; class Verrucomicrobiia; order Opitutales; family PNEW01; genus PNEW01. The sequence continues at coordinate 1,449,154 of OY829953.1, read as the reverse complement.
GCACATACCCCTCTTTATCTGGGATCCACGTTGTGAAAAAAAAGATGTGCATTGTGATGCCCTCGTTCAAACCATCGACCTGCCCGCAACCCTCCTGGAATTTTTCGGAATACCGCTCCCCGACACTATGCAGGGACATCCTTTGCGCGACACCCTGGCCAGTAATGTTCCCGTGCGCGAAGATGCCTTGTTCGGCGTTCATGGGGGTCACATCAACCTCGTGAACGATCGCTATATCTATATGCGCGCTCCACCTTCTGATGAAAATAGACCGTTATTTAACTATACGCAAATGCCTTCAAATATGCGCAATATGTTCACCAACGAAGAGTTAAAGGAGGCACAAATGGTTGAACCCTTCAGCTTTACTCAAGGTTGCCCACTTATGAAAATTCCATCAGTAGGGATGAAAGTTAAGCGAATTATTCCAATGAGCGACCTGCTCTTTGATCGAACCGCTGATCCCCTGCAAGAAAATCCCATTCACGATAGTGAAATAGAGGCAAAATTGCAAAAACGTATGATCGAGTTGATGCGCGAAAATGATGCGCCGCCTGAACAGTACGAACGACTGGGATTGAAAGTCGAATAATCATCGACATGTTTTCTCATTAGTTACATCGCCGAGATAAGCGAGGCGCGAAAAATGTTTTTATTCCGCCAATCATTTTTTTAAAGATCAAAGAAATGTGCCGAATCTTATTGCAAGATAAGCGATTATGGGTTTTCTTATACAGAGCACTGACAAACCAAACTATAACTCGCCTGAGTATTTTCAGATTATGACCGCTGAAGAAGCCAGACTGAAAGAGGCTCGGTTTTCCCGAATACGCCGATTGAAACGTCTCTTACGTCCACTACCTCGTAAGGCGACGCTGCATAAATATCCAATTCTTAGCTTGTTTACGGTAGCCGCGCGGAAACGCGCCTATCTTTGGTCTTTCCGCTCCAGTGAAGCGGTTCCAGCATTGTACGCCGGGTGCATCCTGGCTTTTATGCCGCTATATGGAATGCAGATACCACTCGCACTCTGCGCGGCAATTATTTTTCGTGCCAACCTTCCAATCCTTGCGGGCATCCAATTGGTTTCGAATCCTATTACCCTTCCATTTATCTACTGGATAGCTTATGTGACAGGGGACTTCTTTCTAAGTATCTTTGGAAGCACGCCCCCTACGATTGAAACTTCTACCAAGATAGAAGAGAGTAATCTCCTTCTAAAAAGTATTCGAAATATGAGCGCGATGGTCGGTGGTGGAATGATTATTGGATACTTTATCGGATTTGTATCAAGTATCATTTATCGCATTATGGCAAAACGCGCGGCTCAGACTTATGATAATTTGAAGGTTGTCCAAAAGGAAAAAGAAAAAGCTGCCGCTTCAGTTGATAAACCGACTTCGCCACAGAATATCTGACGGTATGTGCTTTGCCTTCAGTAGGCGATTGTTCCTCCAGAAACTGAGCTATGTTCTTATAGCAGGTTTCTTCTTTGGCATACCAGGAGGAATGCTTACGTCGGCATCTTCAACTGGCATCGCGGCCAGCTCTCTTCCCTCCCGGCCCAATGAACAATTTAAACTGGGCATCGATGTTTTGAGTCAAAACCAGTTTCAACAGTTGGCAGGAAAACGCGTCGGATTACTCACCCACCCCGCGGGCATTAATCGTAATGGGTTGAGCACGATTGAAGTATTACGTCTTAGCCCACGCGTTAACCTCGTCGCACTTTTCGGACCCGAGCATGGAATATACGGAAATGAAAAAGCTAGTGTCTCGATAGAAAATCGTATCGATAGTCGTACCGGGCTTCCGGTATATTCACTTTACGGTAAATACCGAAAGCCTATCCCGACTATGCTCGAGGGACTCGATGCGCTTGTTATCGATCTTCAGGATTTGGGCGTGCGATCCTATACTTTTATCAGTTGTATGCGTCTAGCGATAGAAGCCTGTTTTGAAAATAATGTAGAAGTTGTCGTTCTCGATCGTCCCAATCCCATTGGTGGATTAAAAGTTGATGGTCCCCCCATGGAAAATCGTTGGATGAGCTATGTCGGCGCTTACCGTATCCCCTATGTTCATGGACTTACGATTGGAGAACTAGCCATTATGTCCTCTAAACTTAGCGGCTGGCTTGAGGTTGACGAAAACACGAGGGAAAATGGAAAATTGACAGTCATCCCTATGGAAGGTTGGCGACGTTCTATCCTATGGACGGATACTGGTCTAAAATGGAGACCCACTTCACCGGCAATTAAAGATTTGTCCGCCGCGCTAGGCTATGCGATGATTGGTCTAGGCTGCGAGTTGAGTAATTTTTCTCATGGATATGGATCACATTATCTTTTTCGAGTCATTAGATACCCCGGAAAGAAACCGGAGGAAATACAAGCTGCCTTGACTGCTAAACGAATTCCAGGGCTCACGTTTAAAATAATCGATATCCCGATCAGGAATAATAATAAAGCCAGGGCTGTATACGCGTTAGTATCTGATTGGGAAGCATTGCGCCCTACCGAAATCAGTTTTCACATGATGCAAATTGCCTGCTCATGGAGCCGCACTAATCCTTTCACTCAAGCGAGTGCTGACCGCGCCAAACTTTTCAATAAGCATGTTGGCTCAACCGCTTGGTGGAACGCGATCACTACTCAAGGTGCCCAGGTAAACGTAACCGCCTTTATCCAACAATGGGAGAAACAGGCTAAAATGTTTCAGAATACGAGCCGCAAGTTCTGGCTCTATAATTAAATACTTAGCTTTTTATAAGCGAATTTTACTTCCTGAGATATCAACTGCTATCGGGCCATCGTTGCCAGGCAGGTGACCAGCAAGTAGTTCGGCCACTTACCGTTTCACGCTTTAAGGGTTTACCTGTTTTCGGGCAACGACCATTATTATTCCAACGGTGATTAAATAGCCAGGTGTCAGGCGGATCACCCCAGTCCTTACCTATGACGTCAAGCGCGTCACGGCAAACTTCCTTAATTGCGTGGAAGAGATCATTCAGCTTTTTTCCTTCTATCCGACCTGCATGACAATGCGGCCGAATGCGTGCACGCCAGAGTATTTCATCTACCATCCAGTTTCCCAATCCGGGAAATCGCTCTTGCGCAAATAACACCCCCTTAATAGGTGATCTTCGTCGACGTGTGAGATAGGCTTTTAAAGCGACTCGATCGAAAGCATTTGAAGTGAGCGGGGGGGGGATACTTTTCCACCATTGGGGCACTTCTGCACCCTGTTGAAAGCGAATGCGCCCGAACATCCTGTAGTCATTGAATACTAATACCTGTCGCGATTGAATGAGGACCAGGTGATCGTGCTTATCCTGTATGAATGCCATGGAACCATCCCGGCGACTCTTAGTTAATGGGACACATGAAAGTTTTCCGCTCATACCAAGATGAATGCCCAGCCAGTTATTACTACTAAAGCGAAAAAGCAGCTGTTTGCCTTTTGCTTCAGACGAACGCAAGATGCTCCCGTTCAAACATTGCTTTAATGTATTTGTGTTACATCCACGGAAATCTCGGGCGCTCGGGTGCAGGTAAATCTGACTGACCTTTTTCTTCAGTCCTGGACTCCATATCTTTCGGTAATATTCGACTTCAGCGAGTTCGGGCATTAATTTTTATTTTCACAATTAACAATTATGGCTAAAAAAGAAAGTGCCGGTCTATTGATGTATGACGATCAAAGCGATGAGTTGCGCATTCTTTTAGTTCACCCCGGAGGGCCATACTTTACAAAAAAGGACAATAGTTACTGGTCAATCCCTAAAGGGGAACTTCAAAAAAATGAAGATGGCCTAGCTTGTGCGCAACGTGAATTCACGGAAGAAATGGGTATTGAAATTCAGCCGGAGAAATATCACCCACTGGGAAGTATCAAGCAAAAAGGAGGGAAAAGGGTAACCGCTTGGGCTTTTCAAGGGCGCTGGGAAGAGGGATGCGTTCCTAATAGTAACACTTTTGAATTGGAATGGCCCCCACGATCTGGAAACAGACAGCATTACCCAGAGGTAGATCGTGCTGAAATGTTTACCCTCGATGAGGCACGGTTGAAGATAATCGCGTCCCAGGTTCCATTTATTGAAAGACTCGTGGATTTACTCACCTCTACGTAGTAATGAAAATCAGATCGATGAGCGATTGGAAATTAAATATAAAGCTTCGAGGCAGGGGTTGAACTTTTCACACGCGAGCGGTCTTAGAATTTTATCATTAATCGAGTCGCTGCGAAATGTTGCCCTTGTTCAAAATCACCATCCTGATTAGGAAAATCCACTGACGTGCCAACGAAAACCGGCAGAATCTGGGGTGAAAATTGGAGCCCCTTTTGTTTAAGCTCGGGAGCAAAACGGTAGGGATTAAACTATTCCTATCAAACTCACCTTCCAGGTAGATAACCATGACAGGTGGTTCGGGCGGTAATTGCGGAGCGCCGCCTGATTTCCCATAACGCTTGATCAGACGGGGGGTTGGTGAGTCGATAAGATTTACATGGCCTTCGACGGTTGCAGCAAGCATGCTGTCACACCCAAAGACAAGCCCGAAACCTGTTAATAATCCTATTAATCCCCGAATAGCAAAACTCTACACCTTATTATTTAACCTGATTCCAACATTATTTTGGCAATCTCATTTATGTTATTGGGCGTATTTATGAAATTTTTATATTTGATCTTTAAGCAATACCAATCGTAGAGGTTAAATTAACAATTTGACTACAATAAACCGTTATTAATATTTCTATTCACCGTGTATCTCCACCTTTTAACAATCATCAATAATAAATAGGAATCATAATGGCTAGACCTGTAACTTTATTCACCGGTCAATGGGCAGACTTACCACTCACTGAATTGGGTAAGCTGGTAAAAGAATTAGGATTTGATGGCTTGGAATTAGCCTGTTGGGGTGACCATCTCGATGTCTTCGAAGCAGCGAAAGATGAAGCCTACTGCAAAGCTAAACTTGATTGGTTCAACGAAAACAAACTGCAGCTACATTCTATTTCAAATCATCTCGCGGGACAACTGACTTGCGATCCCAATGATGATAGTCGATCGGACGCATTTGCCCCACCCGATTGTGCTGGCGACGCTGAAAAAAAACGCTCATGGGCAATCGAGGCGATGAAAAATACGGCGCGCGCAGCGAAGAACTTGAACTTGAAAGTTGTCAATGGTTTCACCGGTTCACCCATCTGGCATATGCTATATTCCTTTCCCCCTGTCAGTGACGAAATGATCGATGAGGGATTTAGCAAGTTTGCCGAGATATGGAATCCCATTCTCGACGTCTATGATGAGTGCGGTGTTCGCTTTGCTCTCGAAGTTCATCCAACTGAAATCGCTTTCGATACATACACCGCCGAACGCGCGCTAGAAGCGATCGATCATCGGGAAGCATTCGGATTTAATTTCGATCCCAGTCATCTACACTGGCAATTCGTCGACCCGGTTGATTTTATTAACACTTTTTCGGATCGAATTTATCATGTCCACATGAAAGATGCTATCCGTAATTTGAATGGCAAAACGGGTATTCTTGCATCTCATTTAGGCTTTGGTGACTATCGCCGCGGTTGGGATTTTCGTTCAGTTGGTCGCGGAGAAGTTGATTTTGAATCGATTATTCGCGCGCTTAACCGCATCAATTATCAAGGCCCCCTCTCGATCGAATGGGAAGATAGCGGGATGGATCGCATTCAAGGTGCTGCTGAATCCTGCGCATTTACCAAAGAGATAGATTTCGAATCCAGTGAAGTCGCGTTTGACGACCCTTTTGACAAGAAGAATCGATAACCACATTTATAAAATTAACCGATGAAGAGAAAACTTCGTATGGGAATGGTAGGCGGTGGGCGCGATGCGTTTATAGGCGCTATCCATCGTGCGGCAGCTCAACTTGATGGTAAAATCGAACTCGTTGCGGGGTGCTTTTCATCGACCGAAAAAAAGTCAAAATTGTCAGGCCAGGATTTCTTCCTGGACCCCAATCGCGTATACGCCGATTACAAACAAATGGCTAAAGAGGAAGCAACGCTACCCCCTGATCAGCGAATCGATTTTGTTTCTATAGTTACTCCTAATTTCAGTCATGTTCCGATCGCCACCACGTTTTTAAAAGCGGGTTTCAATATAGTCTGTGATAAACCCCTGGGGATGAGTCTGGCTGAAGCCATAAGTTTTCGTAAGCTCGTAAGAAAAAGCGGCAAGGTCTTTGCCTTCACTCATAACTACACCGGTTATCCCCTGGTCAAGGAAGCACGCCTCATGGTTAGCAAGGGGATCATTGGGAAAGTAATCAAAGTCGTAGCCGAATACCCCCAAGGTTGGCTCATCACCCCTATTGAGAAAGAAGGGCAAAAACAAGCAGTGTGGCGCTTAAATCCGAAAACAGCGGGTCTCTCCAGTTGTGTCGGAGATATCGGGACGCATGCCGATAATCTCGTCCGTTACATCACTAACTTAAAAATTGATTCAGTCTGTGCTGATTTAACATCTTTCATTGCGGGCCGCAAGCTTGAGGACGATGCCAATATGTTAGTTCGGTTTAAAGGCGGGGCTAAAGGTATTATCTATGCATCGCAGATTTCGGTAGGAGAAGGTAATGGTTTTAAAATTCGCGTCTATGGAACGAAAGGAGCAATTGAATGGGAACAGGAATCACCCAATGATCTGATTCTGAAATACCCCAAAAAGCCCCATCAGGTATTAAAAGCGGGATGGGATTATTTATCGCAAACAGCAAAATCAAACACCCGTCTTCCAGCAGGCCACCCCGAGGGTTTTATCGAAGCTTTTGCAAATATTTACGTGGAAGCCGCCAAAGCTATTAGTGACGAGGTTACCGGTAAACGCTTGAAGAAGAATTATGATTTACCTACTATTGACGACGGTGTTTTAGGTATGGCGTTTATTGATACCTGCATTAAATCTTCACGCTCTAATCAGAAGTGGACGAAATTTCCTAAAGTATAAGATAAAACAGTCGAACGGTTAATTAAACTTTCACTGTAAACAAGCCCCCGATATCGGCGGGTTCAAATTAGATGGGGTTGCGCAGAATAACCATCCATCGTTAGGAGTAACTGTAATTTTTACTAAGGTTACATTCGAAAATTAACAATGAATTTAAATCGACATTCAGATTAAGCAAAATAGCCTCTTACGATCGCCATTTATGCGCGTATTTTAATATGGATTATAAATTACATTTTGACTGGGTATCCCAGAACGATGCCAAACCTCGCCGTTATCAAAGGACATTTCATCAGCAGATCATATCCCTTTTAAAATTCCACATCGCCGAAGGACGCAAAGTGCTCGAATGGGGTTGCGGAGGTGGTGATCTTCTCGCCGGGCTGAAACCTGCTCGAGGTTTAGGAATTGATCTCAGTCCTAAGATGCTGGCGAGAGCACAATCCCGCCACGACGATGGAAATTTAGAATTTCGCCACGGCGATCTGCAAACTGATGAAGTGAGTGAAAAATTTGATGTTATCGTCATGGATTATCTCGCGGGATATCTCCAGGACATCCAGAAATGCCTGGAATCCTTGCACACCTCCAGCCATGCACGAACTCGCCTATATCTTACATCCTTAAATTATGCATGGCGGCCGATCTTCGCCATGGCTCAACCGTTCGGCTTCATCGTCAAACAACCGCCAAGCAATTGGCTTTCGACAAACGACCTGATAAATCTTCTCAACCTCGCAGGGTGGAAAGTCATTTACAAAAACACTGAACAATTATTTCCTTTTCAGCTACCACTTATATCAACATTTTTTAATCGGTTTATCGTTCGCTTGCCTGTCTTTAAACATTTTGGCGCAACGCTGCTCTTAATCGCTCGACCGCGTATAGCCCCAGCGATCACAAGTGATATTAGTTGCTCGGTTATAGTTCCAGCACGCAACGAATCTGGAAATATACGTCCCGCTTTGGAACGTATCCCGGTCCTGGGAAAACGGACAGAAATCATCTTTGTCGAAGGTCACAGTAAAGATGACACATGGGATGTGATTCAAAGTGAAACAAAAGCTTATCAGGGACCTCATGAAGTATCCTATTGTCAGCAATCTGGTAAAGGGAAATGGGATGCTGTTCATACCGGTTTCGCAAAAGCAAAAGGGGATATACTTGTCATTCAAGATGGAGATCTGACGGCCCCACCCGAAGATTTAAATAAGTTTTACGAAGCGATTGTGAATGGACATGCTGAATTTGCTAATGGCAGCCGCCTCGTTTACCCGATGGAAGATAAAGCGATGCGGACGCTTAATTTTTTCGGTAATAAATTTTTTGCCCTCGTCCTGTCTTACATCATAGGACAGCCAATAAAGGACAGTTTATGCGGCACAAAAATGATTTTACGGGAAGATTACGAACGGTTGCTGAAGCGTATAAAGGTATTTGGCGAGTTCGATCCCTTTGGGGATTTTAATTTAATATTCGGCTCCGCTCTTCTGGATTTACGGATCCGCGATATTCCCGTTAGATACCGAGATCGCATTTATGGGGATACAAATATTTCCCGTTTTCGGCACGGCGTTTTACTACTGAGAATGTGCTGGTTCGGCTTGCACAATTTGAAGTTTCCTTCCTTCAAGGAGCCCAAGTCGAAAGAGAAAAGTTCCGCTTGATCAGGAATGTTATTTTTGAGGGAATATTCGTGTCAATTGTTGATTCAACAAGATATTATTCTCAGCCTCACGAATCTCTTTAAGAAAAGGACCATCCTCCGAGAGATCTCTGCGCAATAATGCAACTTTAAGTATTGGATCCATTTGTTCAAACGCTGTCGCTTTCGCATCAATGAGGTCGATTTCGCTTGCGTGATCTGATAAAAGCAACGCCCCGAGAGCAGCTGAAGCTACTGGTTGTTCCCCTTCCTTCAAACTTCGCCATAGGCGCACAGCATCTTCTGTGTGCCCGATCTTCCAACGCGCGATACCCTCCATAAATTGTAGAATGGGATCTTTTTTTGGATGAGCATTTAAACGTTTGAGTTGGTCACTCCAGGTTTCTCCGGTTTTTGATTCAGCGTCTGCAATATATAAATTATAAAAGCTGAGAACGGCGACGCGTATTGCATCCGGTCGATGAGGTGACAACTCAAGTGCGGCAATTGCCCATTGATGTGCCGAATCATCAAATCCGAGACGCGCCGCAGCATTGCCCATTAAGAGGTAGTCTTGAATAAACGTAGATTTATCTCGCGCCTCAAATAAATTAGAAAAAGAAACACCGCCTATAATAACGATAATCGAAATAAAACCCGCTTTAAATAAACTATTCATTAGTCTCCATTGCTGCGGAAGTGAGGTCCATCCTGCTGATCCTAGACATAACAACGCGACAAGTGGCAGTCGAAAACGTGAACTTACATAGAATAATATCACACCTGCAGCATATACCGCAGACAACATAATCAACAGGCGCCATGCCGATGGGTGTTCTCGAAATCCGAGGAAACAACCGCCAACGAATAAGATCAACAACAACCCCCACCCTATTGGATTCCAACGCAAAAAGGGGGATAATTGTTTATGCAAGAAATATGTCTTATTGTTATATTGTTCATAGTTATTAAACAGGTAGTAGACCTTGCGCATCATGAGAGCGAGCCAAGTTCCAGGTTTCTCGGCAATGGACATGACTAATTTACTTCGCCAATAAGCGTTCATTGAATCGATGTCGACCGGAGGTTGTGTGCCTGTCTCCTTTAAATATAGATTGATTGATTCTACCCGTGCTGGATTTACGTGGGTATCTGATTTTTCAATAAAAATTTTTTGCTTAAAGAATTTCCCATTGGCACCTGATTCATTTGCAGCCCACAAATTATAAGCCCCTTGCCAGGGCATAATTCTAAACGATCCGGAATGGTAGTATTGAATTAACCCGCCTATGCTTAAGACAGCGCCACCCACAAATAAAATTATAATCGAAGCTCTTACACTCGCTTTCCATTTTAAGAGTGCAAAACCAAGAATGATCGGTGACGCCAGATAAACGACGATAAAATGAGGCCTCACCAGTGTCGCCAAACCCCAGAATAGTCCTGTCATAAGGCATCCAATATAAACACGCGTTAAACTTGTGGCATTCGAATCCTTAAAAAGAGGGAGTAATCCACATAGGCCGATTAAAAATAAGAGTATTCCTAAAGTAACATCCAGAGGATCAACGGCAAAATAGATGATTACGGGATTTAAGCCAAAAAGCACAGTCGCCATCAATGCGCTCTTTCGATTATTAAATAAATGCGAAGAAAGATAAAATATTATCCCCGTTGAACAAAGATGCGTAATTAAACCCAAAAGTTGGGTCGCGAGAAAAGTTCCTTCGGGTGTTAATCCAAAAATAAAAAAAACTGATAACACGCAGGGATAGAGCATCGCGCGGTAAAAAGGTTCGGTTGGCAAAGTTGCATCCGCAATGGCTTCAGCGATGAGCAGATTTTCCGCTCCGTCCAGCACTGGGGATTGTCCGAGTGGCGTCCCCCAATACCAGGATAGATAGAGAAGCCCGTATCCTAATGTGGCCAACAATACCCACTTAATTGCCTGGTCACGAAAGACAGTCAGCATAACTATTTCTTTTACGGCAATAATGTAGACGCGGCATAGCTATTATTCGAGTAGATTGGTAAATAACCTGGAATATCAATTCCAATGCATAGAAAATAGCGTTGTCCTGACAAGCTTACAACGCTAAACAATCCACCTATGTTGAAACGCTTATTAAGCCATAAACATGTCTTACCTTTATTGGGAATTAGTTTTATTATGGTTGTTATTGCAGGCGTATGTACTTGGCTATACTGGGAAGAGTTATCACCTTTAATATTCGAGATTGGAAATCGGTTCTGGTCCAAGATGCGAGATTTCCCCGCTGTAATATTCTTTGGGCTTATGGCATTTCTCCCCCTCTTCCCCATACCGATGAGCCCGTTTTATCTCATTACCGGAACCATTTATGGAGTTGGGTTTAGTCTCGCGGCCAGTGCCGCGGCCATTTTCGTCAACCTTTCGCTGGCACATTATTTGGCAACTGGTTTTCTTCGACCCCTTATCGATAAGATTGTCTCTAAATATTCTTACACTGTTCCACAGGTATATCCCGCTGAGTACATCAAGCTCTCAATCGTATTACGCATCACTCCGGGAATTCCCTATTTCTTAAAAAATTATCTTAATAGCCTCGCGGGGGTACCTTTTAAACCCTATATTCTAATAGCCTGGCCACTGGAAATGCTGTGGGCGCTTGCATTTATCGTTCTCGGTGAATCCGCATTTGAAGGCAGTCTCGGTCTTGCTGTTTACGGTATTTGTCTCGTTATCGCTCTTATCCTGATCACAAAATTAATTCGCAAACGTTATGCCAAATTTAATTGAAGAGAGTCTATTACCCGCAGATAACCAGATTCTCACGGTATCACAGTTTACGGAACAAGTTAAAGAAGTTCTCGAATCCCAGCTATCCGATTGCTGGATACGTGGAGAAATATCCAACTTCCGCCGGCAGTCCAGTGGCCATTGTTATTTTTCATTGAAAGATAGTAACAGCGTTTTATCGGCAGTTGTCTTTCGAGGAGATGCTTTGAGACTAAACGTGGAATTGCGCGATGGATTAGAAATCATCGCCTATGGGCGGGTGAATGTTTATGAACCGCGAGGAACTTATCAATTAATTGTTCGCTTTATCATTGAAGATGGCGCGGGTAGACTGCAGCTGGAATTTGAACGGCTTAAAAAATCACTTGATGAGGAGGGACTTTTCGATGCTGAAAGAAAAAAGCCATTACCATTAATACCACGCACGATCGGATTTATCACATCACCGACAGGTGCCGCCATACGTGATTTTATCAGCATTATGCAACGCCAGAAATGGTGTGGCCGGCTCATTATTTTTCCGGCAAAAGTGCAGGGTAAAGGAGCGGCTGAAGATATCGTTTCCATGTTAGGTCTCGTATCAAAAATGAAGGAGATTGAATTGCTCGTGATGGGTAGAGGGGGTGGTAGCCTGGAGGACCTCTGGCCCTTCAATGAGGAAGTGGTAGTCCGTGCGATGGCGGACTGTGATATTCCTGTCATTTCCGCAGTTGGTCATGAAATTGATTACACCCTCAGCGACTTTGTCGCCGATCACCGTGCGGAGACACCATCCGCAGCAGCTGAACTCATCACCACCCGTTTTCAGGATTACAAGGATAGGCTTTTCCAGGCTGTTGATTCACTCGAGAATAATGTATTCAATCGCATCGACCGCCTGGATGCTCACTTGGAATTGCAAAAAAGCCGTCTTGAAGGTCTCTCCCCAAAGCAGCTCATAGAGCATTTTTATCTCCGTCTAGATGATCTCTCGAATCGCCAGCGAGCATTTATTAAAGAGGGTATTGCCGATGGGAGGAATAGCCTTGGTAGACTTGTCGCGCGTCTCTACGCCATTTCGCCTGAAAGCCGCTTTCAATTGGCAGCCCTGCAATATAAGTCGGTGAAAGCGCGTTATTACAGAAATGTGCAAATCGTTTTGGAAAAACCGCGCGAGAAAATCAACCAGCTATCAAAACGAATGAATGATATTAGCCCTGAACAAACGCTTAAACGCGGATTCGTTCTCGTAAAAAATGAGAAAGGTGAAATCGTCAGCCGTAAAAGTGGAATCGTTAAAGGAAATAAATTAAAAAACCAGTTTTATGACGGTGATGTCGAAGTCACCGTGGATTGACCGTATCCCCTTACGCCAACGACATAAAATCAATAGCTTCGAGTTTTATATGGAGTTCTTTAACTTTGTCTTTCGGCACCGGCAATCCTGGAGGCGTAGGAATTCCGCAATCCATACCCAGTAAGCGCAGTGCCTCTTTGAGTGCGCCAGGATAACCATAAAATTTAAAAATATTTATAACTTCATTTATCTTCAGCTGGAGGGCAACTCCCTCATCGTAATTTCCGGACGCACAGTACTCATGGATTTTTTGATACGATCCGGCTAGAACATTAACTGAAGATCCCACGTTTCCGGAAACACCCATCATCAAACAGAAAACACAATGTTCATCCATACCCGAGAAGACAGTCCACTCATCCCCACCGATGTCGATTATGCGTTTTAGTTCATCCATGTCGGGACCAGTATATTTTGTGCCAATAACATTTGGAATCTGTTTTAGTTCCTGCAATAATCCTTCACCGGCCCCATAAAGGTAAGGCAGAAGAGGTAAATCCTGGGCAGCATTGGCAACAGCTTCAAAATAGGGATAAACGCTGTCTCCATTATATAGAGGGGGAATAATACTGCTAATTCCACTCGCTCCATTTTCACACGCATGTCGCGTTAAATCTATCGCATCGTGCATCACCATACTCCCCGTGTGAACAATGACCGGCACGCGATCCCGAATATGATGCGTTACGGTTTCCAATACCCGCTTACGTTCCGGGACTGATAAAAATATTCCCTGCCCCGTTGCGCCGCAGAGGTAAAAGCCCCCAACTTTCTTGTCTAGAAGATAATCTACCAGATCTTTTATTACCGAAGTATTAACTTTACCGTCTGGATCCAGAGGAGTAACCAAAGCCGGCCAGGCACCATTAAATTTATGCTTCATCAATAAAATCCGTTTGTATCAACAAAACTCGCCGCACTCAGGATTTTATTCAATGGAGACATGCCGTCGCCCAAGATCATACTCTCAGGATTTCTACCAAGTGCGCTTTTTGTGGCGGTTCGCCCTTAACCGTTTGCGGCGTTTATGTTGGGCAATTTTGCGACGACGTTTTTTCCTGAGATTCCCCATAATATTATTAAGTCAAGCGTAGCGATGAAAAGGGTCTACCCAAGGTATTTTGAACATTCAGATTTATGCCGACTTGCTTTATTACGGTGAATGATTCCTCTCTTCACTGCTTTATCCAATGCAGACACGTAATTTTTAGCAGCTTCCTTGATCTCGGTTTTATCTTTATTTTCAACCGATTCACTCAGATTCTGTTGTAAAGTCTTAAGTCGACTCTTTATACTCCGATTTCTCGCCGTTCTTGTTATGATCCGGCGGGTATCTTTTATCGAAGATTTGAGATTAGGCATAGTATATAAAAAATTGAAAGGTGGAATGTGCTTATCAAGCCCCATTCTGTCAATAAAGAAAATAAACCGCGGATAACACGGGTCTCGCGGAAAAATATCGCAAATCCGCAATCCTACATCTTACCGCGGGCAGAGCCCGCATCCTCAAAATTGAAAGTCGGTTTTCAGGGGAGATTAAGCCGGATTCTGTCCCGTCCTAAAAGGACGAGTGCATTCATCTATCTATCAGACCGCGAAATCGCGACCCGATCTCCTCGTAAAAGGAGTGCGACTCACCCGGGACCGATGGGCGGGCCACCCGGTCCCCTATTTGGTCTTGCACCGGACTGGGTTTATCATGCCCCCTTGGTTGCCCTCAGGGCGGTGAGCTCTTACCCCACCTTTTCACCCTTACCCTGCAGCTTTTACCCTACAGGGCGGTTTATTTTCTGTGACACTATCCGTCATTCTCAGTTTGAACCGAAAACGCCCTCGCTTTCGCGAGGAATCCTGCCCTTTGATGTCCGGACTTTCCTCTCCAATTGCAAGAATCAGAGCGAATGCATTCTCCCCGAAAACCGAAATTAAAACATAAGCCTTTTTATTTCAGGGAGCAAGGGACTTTTTGCATTAATTTTAGAGCAAAACGATATCAGAGATGATAAACTATACGGTTGCAATTGCTGCAACGTACCAATTCTTCAGTATTATGTGCGGCGTTTTCCACATCTTTAGAGACACGAATGTAACAACCTGTACATTTACTCCCCTCCAATGGCACAACATAGGGGCTGCGATTAATACTGGTTTTAATCATTTTGAATGCACTTAAAGTTTTAGAATCAATATCTGCAGATGCATTATCGCTGGCTCGTTTCGCCTCAACCAATTGTGTTTCCACTTCTTTTTCCTGTTCACGCAATCTGGCTATGTGCCCCTCGAGCTCCTTAATATTTTTATTGTAGCTCGATTCTTCTGCTATGGCCTTCTCTTTTTGCTCGTCGATGTCGATGAGCACAGTTATTTCCTCATCTTCGAGTTCACCTTTGCGCACGTTGAGGGTTGAAATTTCGTGCTCCAAAGCTTGATACTCGTCATTTTTTTTAACTTCCAGTTGTTGGATTTTATATTTGCCAATCTGTTCTTCAACGGTACCAAGACGCGTATCCACATCATTTCTTTTGACCTCCAGATTAATCAAGTTTTCCTTAAGTAACTCGATACTGGCTATTTCCTCTTTTATTTTATTTTCAAACCTTTGGATCTCAAGAGGAATGTTTTTTATCTGCTGCTCCAACCGGTCGCAGTTTACATCACAATCCTGTAGAACAAGCAGTTTTTGGATCAACGAATCTGGCATATCTCTACTCCTTGCCACGACGCTGTTAAAAAGCAAACTCAAAATCTTAATCGTCATTGCCACAATCTTCCTTCAATAATTACCGCAGCTAAAAAAACCGAAAAATAATAAGATGATCGGCCTGAAAGAAGCGTATGATAATAACAGGGAACCAGATTCTGTTCCCGATATTACAGAAAATACGTTCTGTGAGAACGGGTGGCTGCAAAATGCTTTAGATTTAGAGTATCGACCTGAACAGGAACAAATGGCAATTGCCACTGCCCAGGCATTTACGACGGATTCGTCCCTGATTTTTGAAGCCGGAACGGGTGTTGGAAAAAGTATAGCTTATCTGATTCCCGCGATTATTTACGCCATCGATACTAATCGACAGTGTATTATATCAACGCATACTATAGCTCTCCAGGAGCAGATCCAAAGAAAAGACCTCCCTTTGTGCAGACAGTTATTTCAAGGACAGCCCGATCTGATAAAATATAAAGACTTTAAGACTGCCCTCCTTGTAGGACGTGGCAATTACCTGTGCTCAACACGGCTCTCTCAAGCCATTGAGTCGAGATTAGACCTTTTCCCCACCCCAGAACAGCAAGAACTCGATCGTATAATTGAGTGGTCGCGCCACACACAAAGTGGCATTATTCATGAATTAAACCCAATGCCTCACCCCGCCGTTTGGGAATGGGTGAACGCCGACACGTCGGCCTGTAACCGTCGTCATTGCAACCCTGATTCGTGCTTTTTTCAAAAAGCGCGTGCACGCTTACAGAATGCTCAAATTATCATTATAAATCACAGTTTGCTCTTCTCCCTTATTGGGGCAGGAGCTGTACCCCATCAGGAACGTGGAATTCTTTTTGCAAATGACTTTATCGTGATTGATGAAGCACAGACCGCACCTGATGTAGCCACAGATCAGCTGGGGCATCGCATTAGTTCACTCGGACTGGATCGATTGCTCAAGCGCCTTTACAATCCTCGCCGAAAGAAAGGTCTCCTCTCTCGTTGTGGAAGCCCCGGTGATCGTGAAGCCGTAGAAAAAACAATCCGTGAAGCTAGTATGTTTTTTACCCGTATCAGACGCGATTCACTCGATCAGCAGGACATAGTCCGAATATATCATGAAAATTGGTGTGAACCTACTCTAAGCCCTCATTTGCAGGAACTCATCGATCGCGTATCCACACTGGCAAGCAAGCAGGAGGATGGGCCTATGAAGAATGAATTAACAACATTTCGTACGCGATTAACCGGTTATAAGATTGGCATTAACCAGTGTATCTCCCTTGACGATGAAGATCTTGTTTATTGGGTAGAGCGCATCGGGCGCAACAGGCAAATCGTGGTTCTGCGTACTGCCCCCCTCAATGTAGCTTCTCATTTAAAGCAATGTCTATTTGACAGGGGGGTGTCTGCCTTGCTTACGAGCGCCACAATTGCTCAAGGTTCCGATATGGATAGTTTCAGGGAGAAAGTTGGGGCGCTTGGAGTGGAAATGGAACAGGTTAATTCACCCTTTGATTATGAAAACAATATGCGCATTTTCATTGCATCCGACTCGCCACCACCAAGCGGTAAATCCGCGAAACTGGATACCGCTTTTTTAAGTGATGCGATATCATTTTGCACACTTCAGATCCAAGGAGGAAGTCTTGTTTTATTTACTAGTTATACGGATATGAGGCAGGTAGCTAAGACGATTGAAGAACAATTCAATAAAAAGAAACGAATACTTTTAATGCAGGGACGCGATGGTTCTCGAAGTGATCTTGTTCATAGATTTTCAGAAATTGGAAACGGCATTCTTTTTGGCACGGACAGTTTCTGGGCTGGTGTAGATATTCCTGGTTCATCGCTCTCTCAGGTAGTCGTAACGCGGCTCCCTTTCGTAAATCCTTCACATCCCGTGAGTGAAGCAAAAAATGATTGGATAACCGCTCGCGGTGGAAATCCTTTTCTCGAAATAACTTTACCTGAAGCCATTATTAAATTCCGCCAGGGGATAGGTCGTTTGATTAGAAAGAAAACAGATTGTGGCACGATAACTATTCTCGACTCACGATTGCTAAACAAGGAATATGGACGGCAATTCTTATCTGTCTTACCCAATCATAAGTTTGAAAAATTCAACAGGGACAACAGAAAGACCGTCTTTTGTCCCCTGGAAGCTTTATGATTGAGGTTTTACGGATAATTTGATATATGTTTTTTTTGTTCGAATATAGAAATATATCCTTCTATTGCGACTACGCCTACCCTCTTTTATTTGAGACTCAAAAGGGGAGTTTTTAGGTAATTCAGGTATGTGCCCCTCTAAATCAAATTCCTATTCAATTGTTGATAATTTAAAGGTATCTTCCTTTGGACTCTCTGATCGTGGAAAAATGCGTGAGAAAAACGAAGACATGCTTTACGTGGATGATAGCAAGCGAGTCTACGCAGTTGCCGATGGTCTTGGCGGTCTTCCACGCGGGGCACTGGCGAGCAAACTCGCGATCAAGTTACTTGAAAAATCAATTGAAAAAGAAAGTAACGGTACTCTCAATTTTGAGCATCTATTTAACAATATTAACGAAACAGTTTATTTAGAGGGCAAAAAAGTCAGCGAAGAAGTTGGAATTGGCACAACGCTTACTGTCATTCATCTTAAGAACAACTCCATGGACATCGGCCACATCGGTGATTGCACCGCTTATATTTGCCGGGATAGTAAATGGCATAAACTTACAACCGACCATACGATGGAAGAGGAGATCCGTTCGCGTCTGGCACCTGATGATGACACTGAAATTCCGGAATATTTTTCCCACACCTTGACTCGCTGTATTGGCCAACAGGGTGAAATAGAGACGGATGTTTATAATAAGGACCTCAAAGCCGGTGATCGCATTCTTATTTGTAGTGACGGTATTTCCAAAACATTGACTGATGAAGAGCTGCATGAGGAAACCCTTATAGCTGACACACCGGAAAACTTAATCCGTGGTCTCATTAATATCGCGAATGATCGGGGCGGTCCCGATAATTCGACCGGCATCGCTATTTTTATCTCATAGTTTCCCACTGTGCCAGAGCGCATTGGGCTTATCTTACACCAGCGCTGCGGGATAGGTTCCTCTGCTCACATGATCCTCAATTTGAGTTCTGACTACCTTGACATCTTCAGGATATGTCAGCCCGAACCACTTTTCGTCCGTCATCAGGACTTTGAGTTTCGCGTGACCGAGACCGATCATCTTGTCTACGGCAGTGGGTATTAAAAATTCCTCTTTCAAATCTCCACCATGCTTTTCCAGAAATTCAATCCATAGCGATTCCAGGTTTACAAACACCGAGGGTGTAAAACCAAATAGATTCATTGAAGTGACCGCGTCCGCACTCAAGGTATTGATATTACCTTTTGCATCACATGAACGGGGACCGGAGGCGGTATTCTCTATTTTAAAATGCTCCTCCAGGTTTACGAGGTAGTCATTATCATCTACTTTGCAAATGCCACGTGTGACCGATCCAAAATCGGAGAGCGTATTCGCGAGGCGGTAACCGATGAGACATAAGTTGCCATCACCATTCTCGTTCGCTTGAGAGAGAAATTTAAATAAAGCCTCGAAAGCGCTGCGACCGTAAAAATCGTCTGCATTGATTACCCCAAACGGCTCCGCGATAGCGTCTTTGGCAACCCATATCGCATGACCCGTACCCCAGGGTTTTGTCCTTTCCGAGGGCAGGGAATACCCAGCTGGCAGTTGATTTAAATCCTGATAAACATAATCTACTGCTATGCGCTCTGCGACTTTCGCTCCGATTCGTTGCTTGAACGCCTCCTCAAAATCGCTGCGAATGACAAAAGTGATCTTTCCAAATCCTGCACGAATGGCATCGTAGATTGAGTACTCAAGAATCGTTTCATTGTTAGGGCCGAAAGATTCCATTTGCTTTAAGCCTCCGAAACGGCTGCCAGCACCCGCTGCAAGAATAAGCAATGTCGGTTTCATTTTGTTATGTTCTATAGTATGGCTGGCTCGAATAAAAGAGATTATGCTATAAATAGCTCAATTTACTTAATTTTTAGTTAATCTCTATTACTTTACCCCTTTTACCCTATTTACCATGTCACATTCAAAAAAAGATTGACCCTTTTGGCTAAAATTGCAGATTTCAATCTTTTCACATATAGCTATATGCCAGTAGAAGTTAGAATACGAAGGGGTGAACCCATGGAACGCGCGCTCCGTCGGCTTAAAAAAAAGCTCGACCGCGAGGGTGTGATTCGTGATGTCCGTTCTAAACGCTATTTTGAAAAACCATCAGAGATTAGAAGGCGGAAGAAAAAAGTGGCGGCATTTACGAATATGCTCAGGCTTCGCCATGAAAATAGTTGAATGAATCGATAATCGATTCGTTCAATTGCGGATCTCGGATTGCAGATTGAGCCTGACGGCTTTCACTGACAACCATTTTTAACAAATCGATTACTGCCTACCCAGGCTCGCAATAGTTATCCGACTGTGATACTAGAGTCACTGTTCACTGTTCACTGTTCACTGTTCACTGTTCACTGTTCACTGTTCACTGTTCACTGTTCACTGTTCACTGTTCACTGTTCACTGTTCCTACATCGTGCATCATGTTTCAATCCGCAATTATTTCATTGATCCAACGGCGGTGGGGACCTGAAAGGATTATCGCATCCATTTTGGATGCCGGTATCCAGTGAAGATCAGGAGACGATCTAACAAGTTGTGTAATTTTAGCGTTCGATTTTACCCGATAAATCCTCTCCTCGATATACTGATTACTAATGCCGCGCTTTTTTATCACCAACCGGTCTTTCCGCGTAGGGTTTTTCACAAATCCTTCTGCTGTAGGTAGCTCATAGAAATCAGCCAGGCGTTTCGCTTTAGAGGACGCTTTGTGCAAGAGAAGAGCGCCATTCCTCTGTATCCATACACGATTAATTTTCAGGCGCTGTGGCGGTTTAGCCTTAAAACGAGGGAATTGATCCCTATCTCCACGTTTACCTGCAGAGCAAAAAGAGTGAACGGGACATACTGAGCAACGTGGTTTCGAACGCATACATACCGTCGCACCTAACTCCATCATTGCCTGGTTGTGTGTCCCCGGATTTATTACGTCGAGAAGTTTATTTGCCAAGGGCGTAAGTTTTCGAATGGCAGAATTATTGTCATTGAATAGCGTGGCGTCCGCGGTGAGACGTGTCAGTATACGAATGACATTCCCATCAAGTACTGCCGCTGGGTAGTGAAAACTTATGCTTGAAATGGCCGCTGCAGTATACGGTCCGATACCAGGATATTGCTCCCGCTCCTTTGCGCGAGAAGGAATCTTTTCATTACTTGTCAATATACGGGCTACACGGTGAAGATTTCGCGCGCGTGAATAATACCCCAAACCTTCCCAGTTTTTTACTACGACCTCTTCTTTTGCACGTGCAATTGAATCAAAATCAGGGAAATTTGAAATCCACCGATGAAAGTAAGGGAGAACCGTGTCCACCTGTGTCTGCTGTAACATAAACTCTGAAACCACGGTTTTATAGAGCGTTGGGTTACGGCGCCAGGGCAAGTCACGCTGGTGTTTAGCATACCAGTGTTGCAGCTTTTTCTGAAATAGTGTTATGTCTTTTTCCAGCCTGAACTTCACGTCTTGTTTAGGTATATTAATGAAAGTTGGAGATTGATTGTAATAATATTTTGGGGTTAAAAGATAATCAATGGCGAAGAAAAATAAAAAGGCTCTAAGTAAAGACGCCGAACCTAAAAAGCTCACTTTATACACCATTGAGCTCAATGATGAGCAAATGAAAAAGTTGGAGCATGTTTGTGATCAGCGAGTTTGGGAGTATTACGCTGTGGATTATGCACGATTCGCATTCAAAGCCACTCATGAAAAGGTTAACATTGTCGCATATGAAAGCGGCAAATTAGTAATCCAGGGCAAGGGGACGGAAGATTTTGTGCGCGATACGCTGGAAGCAGAAATCACCGGTGAACCACGCCTGGGTTACGAAGAATTTTACAACCCAGATTGGTTTGAGCCTCACGCTGGCTTGGATGAAGCGGGTAAAGGTGATTTATTTGGTCCCCTTATTACCTGCTGTGTCATTGCAGATGGTGATATGGTACGTGATTGGTTGAAAAAAGGGGTTAAAGATAGCAAGAGAATGACAGACTCTTCCGTCATCGTCGTAGAAAAGATAATCCGCAGTACACGCGGTGTAGTTGTCCAAACCGCCTACTGCGGAATGAATAAATATAACCAATTGATGTCTAAACCACGCGCCAATCTCAACCGTCTCATGGCATGGTTGCATGCGCGCGCCCTTGAAGATGCTCTAAAAAAGAAACCTGTAAGCTGGGGTCTTCTCGATCAGTTCAGCAAAGAACCTTTAGTTCAGAAAATGATTAAAGATGAAGACTTTGAATTACGCATGCGAACAAAAGCTGAGGAGGATCCAGTAGTGGCTGCGGCTTCTATTTGCGCCCGCGCTGAATTTGTTCGACAAATGGATACTCTCTCTAAAAAAGCGGGGGAAACACTGAAAAAAGGGGCCTCCGCAGAGGTTAAAAAACAAGCGCAAAAGATAGTCGCCAACAAAGGTCCCGACGTACTAGGTGAATTCGCAAAACTTCATTTTAAAACTGCCCGCGAAGTTCTTGGTTTACCTGTGGCAAGTAAATAGCCAATCATATGACGATTGCTGATTTTCGATTGTCGAATGTTAAGATAGCCACATCATGCGCAAGACACAGGTTGGACAACTCTGTAGTTTAATCGTCAATCGTCAGTTCACCTTATTATATGATGAAAAAAATATCCCAACTTATAGAAGAACGTTTTGGAATAAAAACAGAAGTCGGTGCTGAAATGTGTAATGAGGGGACAGTTGCCGATATCCTCTCGCGCCGCACACAGCGAAAATACGAGGATAAACCCATAGACGATGAACTATTGGAGGTGTTGCTCGCTTGTGCACAGTCGGCACCTTCGAAATCGGACTTACAACAGTACTCTATAATTGTTGTCAAAGATCCAGACGCTCGTGAAGTCATTGGCGGATGGGAAGGTAAGGCACCTGTTTTCCTTGTTTTTTGCGCTGACATGAGACGCAACCAAAGGATCGCTGGTTGGCGGGGTCACGGCTACGAGAACAACAACATTGATAGTTTCATTAATGCGACAATCGACTCAGCTCTTTCAATGCAGAGCCTTATCCTTGCCGCGGAATCAATCGGCCTGGGCTGCTGTCCAATCAGCGCAATTAGAGACCGCATGATTACAATTTGTGAACTTCTGGATCTACCACCCGGGGTCTACCCTATTTGCGGTCTTTGCATCGGCTGGCCCCTATCCGAGGGTTATGTATCCCTGCGCCTCCCCCCATCAACAATTATTCATCAAGATCGATACAAAGATACTGATCTCGCTGCTGAAATAGAGGATTACGATAAACGCAGGCATGAACGGCATGCCATCCCACCAGAAAAGCAGCGCCATACTGACAAATATGGGGTGCTTGAATGCTGCAGTTGGTCCGAAAATGTAGCACGACAATTATCATTACCCGAGCGGTCGGAATTCAAAGATTTTTTAAACAATCACGGTTTTGATCTAGCGTGAGACAATTGTCGATTTCCGATTGACGATTGACCCTGACGGTCCGCAATAGCGTAACCTCTATTATCTAATGATCAGGCTGCGCTGTTACACCTTTTCTTAATCTGAAATCCGCTACCGAGGGCAAAGCCCGACATCCCACAATCCGCAATTGAATCACCAGGGGTGATTTACATTCGAATAAGGCATGTTAGTCTGGATTTCGACACTAACAACAGCGGGATGTTGGCGAAGTTTTAAAAAATCGTCAGGCCGCACTTTCCAGGTCAGCGAGGCCGCGATATTGGTGACAACAAGATGATTATCATCCACGAGAAAACCTATTTCATTTTGAGTATCACCATAATTGTCGTCGATAATGTTCCTCAGTTTATCAAGAAAATCATCAGCTTGCGCATCGGGTCGTACTATCCAGCAAATCTTTTTTATAACATCAGGTATACTGGGATCAAGCGGGTGTATAACACCAGCGCTCAATCGGACATCATCATCCCTTTTCAAAACAATGCCAGTTACCATCAATAGCTCTCCATTGACAAGCAGTTCACTGTATTTGGAAAAAGCTTCAGCATAGATGTTAATGCTGTAAGTAGAATGTCTGGTTCCGAGGCTTAGGATAGCCCAGGGGCGCTTATCCCTCCTTGAGATTTTTTTTGAAATAATCGAAACGACGCCACAGAGACGAAAATATGAACGGTCTTCAAGAGTAAGTAAGTTATTATCCTTGATCGTATCAATAGCGATATCGAGATCCTTATATCCATTCATCGGATGTCCCGAGACATAGAAACCAAGCAGTTCTTTTTCATACTTAAGTTTTTCGAACAAAGGCATAACGGTGTTTGTTCTTAATCTTCCATTACCATTGTGTCCGTTACTCCCATTGGAGCCGTCAGGGGGCTCTGTTGCCGAATCCAATAAATCAAAAAATGACTCCTGCCCGCGCTCGCGATCACGTTGGAGCGCAACCATCTCATTTAAAATACCATCGATATCTTCGAGTAAGGCCCCCCGATCATCACCTGAATAATCAAAGGCACCTGATTTTATAAGGCATTCCAAAACACGCCTATTCACTGATCGTGAATCTATTCGGGAAATAAATTCATGAAAGTCATGATAGTCTCCATTGCTTTCTCGCTCTTCTATAATTTTGCTTGCGGCCGCATCACCCACTCCCCGCATCGCGGCGAGGCCAAACCGGATGCTTCCCTTTCCTGTAGCTTTATCATAAACAGGTGTAAAATTCTGCCGGGATAAGTTGGTATCAGGCCCGAGCACGGGAATGTTTAAAGCGGCACATTCATCGATAATGAAGGCAACCTTATCGGCATTACCGAGCTCACTGGAGAGAAGCGCGGCCATGAACTGTACCGGGTAATTGGCTTTCAGGTAAGCGGTCCGATAGCTGAGGATCGCATAGGCGGCGGAATGTGATTTATTAAACCCGTAGCCGGCAAATTTTTCGAGAATAGAGAAAATTTCTAAAGCCTTTTTCTTTTCAATGCCGTGAGTTTTAAAGGCGCCCTCAACGAACACAACGCGCTGCTGTTTCATCTCACTGACTTTCTTCTTACCCATGGCATGGCGCAGAATATCGGCAGCCCCGAGGGTATAGCCCGCGATAACTTTAGCTGATTCAATTACCTGTTCCTGGTAAACCATGACTCCGTAAGTCTCCTTACAAATCTCTTCGAGAAGGGGATGGGGGAATTTTATCGTCGAGGGATCCTGTTTGCCGCGGATGTAATCCGGGATCCATTCCATTGGCCCGGGTCGATAAAGAGCAATAAGGGCAACGATTTCATCGATGCTGGCGATTTTAATCTGCCGACAAAGGTTGCGCATTCCGCCAGACTCTAACTGAAATACTCCAGTTGTTAATCCATCATCGATAAGTTGAAATGTCTTTTCATCATTAAAGGGGATATTATTGATGTCAAAATCTTCACCAGCTGTTAGACGTATGTTTTCCTCTGCATCGGCAATTACGGTCAGCGTTTTAAGTCCGAGAAAGTCCATCTTAAGCAACCCGAGGTTTTCCACGGGAAGCTGGGGGTATTGAGTAGTTAACGCGCCTTCCTGAAGAGTGAGTGGTATATACTCCGTAAGCGGCCGGTCGCCGATAATAATACCGGCGGCATGCGTACCAGTATTTCGCACCATCCCTTCTATGATTTTACCATGCTCGATTATTTTCCGGGCCAGTTCATTGTTCTCAACTTCCTTCTGTAACTCAGAACTCCTTAAGACAGATTCATCGAGAGTGATTTTAAGATCGTCCGGCACCATTTTCGCAATGCGATCCGCTTCTCCGTATGGAATATCGAGAACACGCGCTACATCGCGTACAACCATCTTCGCTCCAAAGGTTCCAAAGGTAATAATATTAGCAACGCAATCATTGCCGTATTTATTGCGGACATATTCAATAACTTCACCTCGCCGACGCATACAAAAATCAATATCGAAGTCAGGTGGAGAGATACGATCTTCATTTAAAAAGCGTTCGAAAAGTAGCTTGAAGCGTATCGGGTCAATGTCGGTAATATGCGTGAGATAAGCGACAAGACTGCCGGCACCCGAACCGCGGCCCGGCCCTACGGGTATGCTTTGATTCAAGGCCCAATTGATGAAATCTTGAACGATCAGGAAATAATCGACGTAGCCTGTATTATCGATGACTTCCAGTTCGTGGTTTATTCGCTCGATCAGCGTGTTCGCTAAATCGGCATCTTCATTCGCTTTGGGTTTGTACTTATTCGGGTTATGGTAATCGACTCCGTACCGTTTTTGCAGTCCATTAATGCAAAGTTCTTTCAAATAGCCGGCGTTGGTTTTGCTACGCGCCTGGATTTCAGGTGCCATTTTAAAAACCGGATAGTGATTTTCACCAAGAGGTAGCTTCACATCGCACATTTCAGCCACCGTCCTCGTATTTTCAAGAGATTCGGGAAGTTCACTAAATAAATGCGCCATTTCTTCGCCCGTCTTGAGATAAAAGTTATCATTGGCGAATCGCATGCGTTTTTCATCTTCAACTTTCGAACCCGTCTGGATACAAAGCAGCACGTCATGTGAAGCAGAATCACTTTTTTTGACGAAATGCACATCGTTAGTGCAGACAACTTTAAGTTTAAATTCCTCGGCAAGTTTAAGCAGCAAGGGTATAATCTTTTTCTGCTCAGGTATGTGGTGATCCTGTATTTCAACTATGTAATTTTCTCTTCCAAAAATATCAATGAAGCGTCCGATCCATTCACGCGCTTCCTCAAATTGATCGTGAAGGAGCATCTGGGGAACGACTCCTTGTAAACAACCGGTAAACCCGATAAGTCCTTCGGCATGGGCGGCAAGTTGTTCGATGTCCGTCCTCGGTTTATAGTAAAATCCCCTGATGTGAGCATCCGATACTAATTTTGTAAGATTTTGATATCCAGTATAGTTACGTGCCAAAAGCCCCATGTGATAATAAACGTGGTGACCTCTTTCAGGCCGCTCCAGACGGTTTCCGCTCACTAAATAAATCTCGCACCCGAGGAGAGGATTTATTTCAAATTTTTTCGCGGTCTGATAGAAATCGACGAGTCCGAAAAGATTACCATGATCGGTAATGGCGATAGACTTCATGCCGAAGTCAGCCGCTTGACCCATCAGTCGGTCGATACGGCAGGCCCCATCGAGAAGACTATAATCAGTATGGAGATGAAGATGTACGAATTCCGTATCAGCGCAAGGCATGTACCTAAAGGTCAATCCTTACTTGTGATTTTTCAAGTGGAAAATAAATAAAATCATCACAGGACCGAAAAGTCGTCGTCCAGTAGATGTGACCACAGATTTACATTCAATCGACACCCGAGACTCGCCTTTTCATGGGCGATATTTCCCATTGGCTTCCTAGAGCAAAGCTCGACAACCCTCATCCAAGAATCGAAACTTGAAAAGTGCGCGTTTTACTTAACTCCGCAGGATCGACAGGTGATATCTATCCGGTAATCGCTTTGGGTAGAGCGCTGAGCGAAGCTGGACATACCGTTCGCTTAGCTGCCGCTCCACTTTTTCAGGATGAAATCGAGCGCGCCGAGTTGGAATACATATACATACCTCCAGATTGGGATCAGGAAATTTTCGCCTCGTGCATGCTGAAGCTGGTTCGCACGCGGCATCCGTTAAAACAATTGGAAATCATTTATCGCAGCGGAATGCCATTCCTCGATGAAACTTTAGAACGTCTGAAAATCGCTTTGAAGGATGCAGACCTCTTTATCTGTTCCTATCTTTTCCCCCATTTTAAAGTGATAGCTGATCGATACAATGTCCCTTTTTCCGTTGTCTGTTTTAGTCATTTGATCGTACCTTCACCTGACTATCCACCTCATGATATTCCTTCTCTCAGAATTTTTCCAAAAAAGCTGCAGCAGTTTTGGAATACCACCTTATGGAAAATATCAAACGCGCTGATTAGCAGAACGTTAAATAAAATTCTGGCCACACGTATCAAGGAGGGTAAAACACCCTCCATCAAACAGTTTATATTCGCTCCGGCTGATCTCGCGCTTGTAGCAGTAAGTAAAAGTCTACTTCCAACGAATGCCCGGATCAATCCGCGATATCAATTCATCGGCCATCTCCGATGGCAGTCCGCTCAAGATCCACAATTAGAAAAGGAGCTCCAGGATTTCTGCGCGGGCAATGAAGTGCCCGTAATTACATTTGGCAGTGTCACTTTCGATGATCGAGAAAAGAAGATGCATCGATTTCTCAGTCGCTGGCCGAAAAATAAAAAAATTATCATTCAACGCGGTTGGGCAAAACTATCTCCTAAAGAGGATCTGCCTAATATCAAATGCATTGACCATGTATCGCATGATCAGCTTTTTCGCCATGCCTCGGTGGTAATTCACCATGGTGGTGCTGGAACAACGGCTTCAGTTTGGCATTCTGGAAAACCGGGTATTATCATCCCCCATATAGCCGATCAATTTTTATGGGCTAAAGAGACCAGTCGCATGGAGGTTGGACTTAAGATAAGTAAAAGACAATGGCCCGAATTGCTGACTGAGTACGTCGTTAGGGTTGAAAACGATCAAAAGCTTCGTCAAAACGCCGAATATTTCGCACGCGAACTTGCCAGGGAAGATGCAGGAAAAGAAGCCGTAAAACTTTTAGAAGATTTTGTGAATAACTATAAAGGCCCTAGTGATTTAGCATACTGATTTTATTAACTGTCATTGTCACACCGCGTTATCCTCCTCCGTTTGAAATAAAGTTGATCTTATTTTCAATCGACAATCCTCAATCGAAAATCAAAAATTTCCATCATGCCTTATTTAATCGGGATTGATATCGGTACATCGAGTGCCAAAGCGGTGCTTATTAATGAATCGGGTGAGGTAAACAGCACAGTAGCACCGGAGTACGATTTTTCTACTCCTAAGCCATTATGGGCGGAATCTGAACCTGATGATTGGTGGCAGGCCACGATTCAGGCAATTAAGCATCTAATAGAGGATCAGAATATTCATCCCGCTGACATCGCCGGTCTTGGTCTTACTGGTCAAATGCACGGCTTGGTGCTTCTCGATAAGAGTGGAAAGGTACTTCGCCCTTGCATCATGTGGAATGATCAGCGATCGGCGTCACAGTGTGATTCAATTACGAAAAGAATAGGAGCGGCCAAAGTGCTCGAGCTCACAGGAAATCCTGTCCTTGCGGGTTTCACCGCGCCAAAAATATTATGGGTGAGAGAAAACGAGCCTGAAATCTATGCTGAGGTCGCCAAGGTTCTGTTACCTAAGGATTATATTCGCTACCTGCTCTCAGGGGAGTTCTATACCGATGTCTCCGATGCATCCGGAATGTCGCTACTCGATGTATCCAAGCGTCAGTGGTCGGATGAGATGTTGTCCGGCTGTGAAATTTCTCGGGACTGGCTGCCTGAAGCTACAGAATCGCCCGTTGCTTCGAGCCGAATAAATACAGAAGCCGCAAAGATAACCGGTTTGTTGGAGGGCACGCCGATAATTGCCGGTGGCGGTGATCAGGCAGCTGGAGCAATCGGCTGCGGTATCGTAAAGGATGGGGTTGTCTCAGCTACGCTTGGGACCTCGGGAGTCGTCTTTGCCCATTCGGACAAATATTTGGTCGAGCCCGAAGGTCGATTGCATACATTTTGCCACGCAGTACCCGGTAAGTGGCACCTCATGGGTGTGATGCTATCAGCAGCAGGAAGTTTTCAATGGTTTCGCAATACATTGGGAAGTGAAGAGATGACACTTGAAGAGGAAACCGGAGTTGACGCCTATGACATGCTTACGGAAAAAGCGTCGGAAGTCGCTGCAGGATCGGAGGGGCTTCTCTTTTTACCTTATCTTACTGGTGAACGCACACCTTATCCAGACCCGGATGCCAAAGGTGCTTTCGTCGGTCTCACGCTCCGTCACAGTAAAGCCCATATGACCCGTGCGGTGCTCGAGGGGGTTACTTATGGTCTCCGGGACGGATTTGAACTCATGCGTAATTTAGGGATAAAACCGAGTCAGGTACGCGCCGCTGGCGGTGGAGCCAAAAGTAAATTATGGCTGCAGCTCCTAGCGGATAATTTTGATTCACAGATCGTCACGGTCAACGCTACGGAAGGGGCAGCCTATGGGGCAGCATTGTTGGCGGGAGTAGGGACCGGAGTTTATAACTCGGTGGAAGACGCCTGCGAAAAGACAATAAAGATAACAGGTGAATCTCAACCCGGACCCGATAAAAAAGTATACGAGGATTTTTATCCGCACTATCGCAGCTTGTACCCCGCATTAAAAGATGAATTCAGTTCGTTAACCCAAACGGTGGAAAAACACCTGTGACAATGTTGAAATATCCTTCATTCAAACCGAAATTTTCATAGAAGCAGAAATCATCATGAAAAATAAACTCAGTGGAAGCATAGCCCTCATTTTATTAATCTCAGCATTAAATCTTTCAGGTGCTAACGGCACAACGATTGATGGGATAATCCAGGGATCACAACAACTGATGATGAACGGACAGCACAATGAGGCAGTGGGGCTCCTGGAACATGAAATTGCCGTTCGGTCATCCTCCAGTGCAACACCTGAAGTAGAGGGAGAAATATTGCGGCTGCGGGGATTATTAGGAGACATCTATATGGGAATCTACCAATACGAGAAAGCGATAGAACAATATGATGAAATCATCAAACTCAATCCGAGTTTCGCATTTGCCTTTCTAATGAAGGGGAACGCGTTAGCCAGGATACCGGGCCGAACGATTGAAACGCTCAATGCTTATGGTGAAAGTGAACGTCTTGGAAATACAGCGCCAGAACTCTATTCAGGTCTCGCCTGGTGTTATAAAAATCTATCGGAGCAGGGAAACCTGAATGAACAACTAACTAAAAAGTACATCGATAATGCACTTTATTATTACGAAAAAGCCATCGCTGGAAACCCGGAAAATCTTTCTGCGATCGGAAATGTGGCAGACCTGCATTTTAATTCAGGGAATTTTGAGGAGGCGATTAAATACTATGAGAGATATATTAATCAAACTTCGGGCAATCCGCCAATATTGGCACGCATGGGAGATGCCTATGTGAGGGTTGGTAAATTATCGGAAGCAATAGATATATTGAATGAAGCCAGAGCTGCTCTACCCAATATTAATGAACTCAACAATGTAATCGATTTAAACGCCGTAATCGAAGTGTCCATACGTATACACATGCATCTTGGCCAGGCATTGACCTTACAGAAAAAATATCACGAAGCGAAAAGGGAACTTGAGATGCTTCTTGAATTGACAGATTCAAAAGATTTAAAAGTGATGACGAATGAGATAAAGATGTTTAAGGAGAAGGCGCAATCGACGCTTGATTTTTTTACTCATGAACCCGGTTTTAATACCTTTAACAGTCAGGGACATAAGAAAGCAGGTGAATTGAATTTTACCCTCGACTACCCGAATGGATGGTTAGCTAAAGAATCGACAAGAGCAAATACCTTACAGGTATTCTGGGAGTATCCTTCTACTTACTGCGACAGTATCGCGATAATGGTACCCCCAGGTCAGGATCGTGATAAGAAAGCTGTCACCCATGAAAGATTTAAAATGCTTTTCGAGAATCCGAAATTTACCGGTATCCCCTCGGGAACGTTTTCCATTCATAAGAATTTCTTAAAAGACTATAAATACCCAGCCGGATACGTAGATTATTTTAAACAGTCATCGGGAAAAGATAAAAAAGGTCAGTACTCAGTGAGAAAATATATGATATATCTTGGCAACCAGATGATTTGGGTGGTCTTTAATTTTTACCCGGATGCAGGAATTGATAAATTTAAAGAATCAGCATCCTGGATGGAAAAGATTATCGACAGCCTGGAATTCAAAAATATTGATTGAATCGGCAATCGAATCAGTTCTCTTTGGACTCCGGGGTAGAAACCGAGGGCACGGTGCCAGCGGTTACTTTTTGCGGAATTTCTTCATCAGATCGACTGCGTAATTTCCGGGTGAGTTCGCCGAAGAGAGAGTAGACTACAGGAACGACGAGGAGCGTGAATATTGTGCTTGTTATGAGACCTCCGACGGCAACTACACCGAGGGGTCGACGGCTTTCCGCGCCCGCTCCAAATCCAATGGCAATCGGAAGAATGCCGGCAATCGTAGAAAAAGTAGTCATGAGGATCGGCCGAAAGCGGATTTTGCCGGATATCTTTATCGCTTCCATTGCGTCCTTACCCTTGGCCATCTGCTGGTTGGCAAACTCGACGAGAAGAATAGAGTTCTTTGTCGCGAGAGCGATGAGGAGGAGAAATCCGATCTGACTGAAGAGATTTATATTCATCGCGGGGATTCTCGGAATTATATTCGCCATTATTTTCGCGAAGCCGGGTGGATCGGGTGCGTAATTAGCCCAGTCAAAAAACATCACTCCAAAATGATTTACCCAGCCAAGCAGGTAGAGAGCACCGAAAGCGCCAAAAGCGGCAAGTGGAACGGCAACCATGACCGTAAGCGGGTGGAGAATACTTTCAAACTGCGCTGCGAGTACCATGAAGACAACAATTAGCGCAAGTACCATGATCCAATAGATATTAGCCGTCGATTCCTTCATGTTTTTCGCGTCACCCGCCCAGGTGTAACGAAACCCGTCAGGCATCGTTTCATCGGCGATGGCCATCGCACGGTCTATGGCGGTGCCGAGAGGTACGCCCATCGGGCTGCCTTCTACCGTAGCAGACCGACTGCGATTGTAGTGATAGATGGTATTTGGTCCACCACCAGGTTGGAGATTAACAACATTGCTCAGTTGAATAAGCTTTCCATCAGTATTGCGAATGTAAAGGCGCTCGATGTCGGACGGAGTGAGTCTCGATTCGCGGTCCAGCTGAACGATAACATCGTATTCCTTACCCCCACGCTGCACCTGGCTGAGATCTTGCCCGCCAAAGAGAATTTGCAGCGTGCGCGAAAGATCCCTGATCGAGACGCCGAGTACACCGGCGCGATTACGGTCGATATTAATTCGCAACTCAGGCTTATCGAGCTGGAACTGAGACCGCACATTGGCTAGAAATCCTTCTTTTCGCAATCGGTTGGCTAATTCCAGGGAGTAATTGCTGAGCACATTAAGATCATCGTGTTGCAAGACTAACTGAAAGGATTGTCCCCACCCTCCCCCGATAGCCTTCGGCAAGATGGGGATCGAGATTGCCCCCTCAACTTCGTTGAAGAAACGCGCTCCCACACCGTTTGGACCATTGACAATATCCTGGACCGAAAGATCGCGGTCTTCTCGGTCCTGGAAGCGGACAAACATTAAACCCTGTGACGCCTTGCCTGGTCCGCCTCGACCGAGGGCGACTGCTGAAAAGAATCCCCCTACCCCGGGCGTTTCATGCATTATGACTTCCATCTGCCGCACCATACGGTCGGTGTATTCACTGGTTGAACCCTCGGGAGCAATAGCGAGGCAGAATAATCTTCCCTTATCTTCCTGCGGGAGAAAGTCCCGTTCCAGTTGTTGGAAAATTAAACCGCTCAAACCTACGACGATTAAACTTGCCACTATGATAGTCGGTCGATGGTTAAGCGACCATGCGAGAGCACGCTCATAGTACCTTGATAGATTGTTTATCCAACGTTCGAACAATTTAAATAACACCCCGTGCTTTTCATTATTCACCGGCCGAAGCACACGCGCAGAGATCATGGGGGTTAAAGTGAGCGCGACGAAAGAGGAAATGATAACTGCACCCGCAAGGGCAATTGCAAATTCAATAAAAAGCCGCCCGGTGAGACTAGTCTGAAATGCCATCGGTAAAAATACTGCCACCAATGCAACCGTGGTGGCGATTACCGCGAAAACAATTTCCTTCATACCTTCAATTGCCGCCTGCATGGGTTTTTGCCCTTCTTCGACATGACGATAAATGTTTTCCAGGACGACGATAGAATCATCGACGACAACACCAATCGTCAAAACCATTGCCATCATAGTCACAATGTTGATAGAGTAACCGAGCAGGTAGAGGACGGCAAAGACACCCGTTACAGCCACGGGAATGGCGACACTTGGGATAATCGTGGAACGCACATTCCGCAGAAAGATAAATATAGTGATGACGACGAGAATGAAAGCGATGAAAAGTGTTCTCCATACTTCCTCGATCGCTTTTTCCACAAAGGTACTTTCGTCGTAGGCGATAAAAAATTCCACGCCTTCGGGGATCCAAGGCTTAAGTCGTTCCAGCTCTGCTTTAATCCCATTAGCCACATCGATGGTATTCGCTTTGGACTGCTTGACGACACCCAAGCCAACCGCGGGCCTAGAATTGTAACGGGCGACAGAGCGCTCATCTTCCACTCCCACTTGGGCGTATCCGATGTCTTGCAAGCGAATAAGGTTATCGCCGTCTTCACGGATAACAAGGCGGTTGAATTCATCGACCGTTTTTAACTCCCCCAGCGTCTGAATGGCCAATTCACGCTCGCGGTTTTCAACGCGACCACTGGGCAATTCCAGATTCTGACTTCGGAGCGCGGCTTCGACATCCAGGACCGTAATGCCATGGGCGGTCATTTTATTGGAATCGAGCCATAAACGTATGGCGAAGCGTTTTTCTCCTCCGAGAATGACATTACTGACCCCGCGAATAGTTTGCAGGGGATCCTTGAGGATCTCTTCACCAATATCGGAGAGTTCCAAGGTAGAATAACGTTCACCATATAATGCTATCCATAAGAATGGCCGGGCATCACCATCCTGCTTGGCGACTATGGGTTCATTAATTTCCTCGGGCAGATCTTCGCGCGCGCGTGCAACGCGATCCCGAACATCCTGAGCGGCAAGGTCAATATCACGCGCAAGGACAAATTGAACTGTAATACTGCTCACCTGCTCGCGACTTTCACTCGTGAGCGTTTTGATCCCTTCAATCGTATTGATTACTTCTTCCAGTCTTTCCGTGATCTCCGTCTCCACCACTTCCGCACTTGCACCGGGATAAATGGTGTTAACATTGACAATAGGCGGATCGATGTCAGGCAATTCGCGTACCGGCAATCGGCTGATTCCAATCAACCCAAAAAGGACGAGCCCAAGGCTCATCATCGATGCAAGCACAGGTCGCCTAATGCATATTTCAGGAAGATTCATTTATATACCATGTTAGCCACCAGTCGTTGTCTCGCAATCGAGGAACTATGCCCGGCAGGTAGACGCGAGGGTCCTCCAATATGGATCATGAATCCTGCATCCTGTATCCTGTATCAATCGACAATCGCAAATCAGAAATCGAAAATTTTTTGTCTTATCCATCAATGTAGGCAGACAAAGAAGGCCGGCCGGCTTCCACAGATAAGGGATTTACCTTGGACCCGGACTCAACTTTCTGATGTCCCTCGGTGATAACTCTTTCACCGATATTTAATCCGTCCGTAATCTCTACTTCACCATCAAGTCGCAAACCAGTAGTAACATAATTTACCTGCACCGTATTGTCGCTACCTACGACCATTACCTGTATCTTATTACCCTGTGTAATCAACGCTGACTCCGGTATGACGAGTGCTTTTTCTTTTACCTGCAGGATAAGCTCAAGATTGCCAAACATCCCTGGTTTAAGACGCTCACTTGTATTATCGATAGTGGCGCGAACAAAGACGGTGCGCGTTTCTTGCGCCACCTCAGGGGCTATAAAATAGACATTTCCAGAAAATTTTTCCATAGGGTAAGCGGGAACGTTGATATTTATCTCCTGATTTATCCTTAAATCGCCCAGGAAACGTTCTGGAACCTGAAAATCAGCCTTGATAGGATTGGTATCGACAAGAGTCGTTATCGTCTCACCTTGCTGGATAAACTGACCTGGACTCACCCGCCGATAGCCAACTACCCCCGAAAATGGAGCGCGCAATATGCTGTCATCCAGTTGACGACGGCGTAGTGCGAGCGTCGCGCTTAAAACAGAATATCTGGACATCGCCTGATCAAATTCCTGTTGAGATACTGTATTGCTCTCGAAAAGTTTGATGTATCGCTCACGATTTATTTCAGCGAGTTCAAAAGTACCTTCTGCTTCAGCTACCCGAGCCCGCAACTTTTGGGTATCCAATTCAAAAATCAAATCACCTGCTTCAACTCTTTCACCCTCTTTAAAATGTATAACTGTAACCACCCCACTGATTAAGTTCTGTATTTCTACCCGCTCATTGGGCGCAAGCGTAGCGACAAGATTGATCTTATCGGAAACTGGTTTTAACTTGGATTCTACAACTATAACATTTACTGCGAATTCCGGGGGCTGACCTTCCCCTTCACTATTTCCGCAGCCAGATAAAGAAACCAAAAACCCTATTGAGCATAGCGCCGCAAATAACCACCTACGAGCTAATACAAAAAGTTCCATGATGATATATTTTAGAACGCTATAAGTTGGGAATGTTTCCGATAACAAAGTGCAATTGTCGATTGTCGAATGTCGATTGTCGATTGAAAAGAATGCCACTGTAGAGTCCCGACTGAAGGACAACATCTTACAAAAGCATAAAATATAAACGACTTTTTTCACGGCCACGACGACGCGTGGCCCTCCAGAGGAATTACAAAGAGAGGGCCACGCGTCGTCGTGGCCGCTATGATTATAGGATTTAATTAAAATACCATAATAACCACATTTAATATTAATGGATTATCAGGAATTCCCAATACGTAAATATCCTGCTCATCTACCAGTTTTAGAAATTCCTAATCGTTCCAATATTGTATTTTGTTACTGTTTGCTCGCAGGGTAGAAAAATATATTTGCCAACAACGAAACATTTTTCCTAATTCAACAAGCTTGGGATGCAGCCAAATCCTGGAAAGCAGGTAATTTTGTAATTTTACAAGATCATATTCACTTATTCTGTGCTCCTTCAACGGTTATGGTGGAACCACTGACGCAATGGATCCAATATTGGAAATCTTATGTTTCCTTAAGGTGGGCAAAGCCCGAGGAACAGCCCATATGGCAAAAAGGTTATTGGGATCTATAACTCCGCAGTGCTGAGAGCTATTCAGAAAAGTGGGAGTATGTGCAGAATAATCCAATGCGTCACGGATTAGTAAATAACTTCAATAATTGGCAATATAAAGGAGGAATGAATATATTCCACAGGCATGATGAGTAAAAAAACGGACGCAATCGAGCGAGCGTGCAATAGTGCTGATCTCTATGTTTAACCTTCTTGAAAAAGCTTGTTTGCTATGCCTTCAATAATGAAAATAGGATTATATTTAAATGCAGGAGGCAATAAACAGTAATGCGATTAAAACTGATTCGAGCTGGAACATCTTCAGCTCGTTGGGAAGATTTTATCGTTATCGGGATCTTTTGCGCCAGTTAATTTTACGCAATATCAGGTCGCGCCATAAAGGAAGTTATCTCGGCAGTATCTGGCAAGTGCTAAACCCACTACTCATGATGATGCTCTATACCTTTGTTTTTGGCTTCATTTTTAAAGGAAGTTACCATTCCAGCCCAGAGGAAACGACATTAGATTATGGGTTGGGTATTTTTTTAAGCATAACGATATACCAGTTTCTCGCGGAAATTCTCATGGTCTCACCGACACTTATGGTTAGCCATCCAAATTATGTAAAAAAGGTAGTTTTTCCTTTGGATGTTCTTCCCGTTGCCGTCGTGGGCACAGCCCTATACCATTTTTGTCTTACACTTACCATTGTCGTAATGGGAATAGTTTTTTTAGGACCAGGTCTAAGTATTAACGCCCTGTGGATACCTGTCATCCTTTTTCCTTTTTTCCTCACCGCACTCGGGCTGGCATGGATTTTTTCTGCGCTCGGTGTATTCTTCCGCGATATTAATCAACTGACAACTTTTCTAAGTCTTGCCCTGCTTTACGCGAGTGCGGTTTTCTATCCTTCCAAGCAGATCCCCGCCGCCATCTGGCAGTTTATAAAATTCAATCCGCTAATTCATTCTATTGAGTTATCCCGTCAGACTTTATTATGGCAACAGAGCCCAGACATTCCATCGCTCGTCTATTTGTATGGATTCGGCATTGTTTTTGTTTGGATCGGATTTATTGCCTTTAATAAGATGAAACCTGCTTTTGCCGATGTGATATGACCCCTGTTCGATTTGCGATTGCTGATTGACGATTGTTGAGATAGCGCATGAATCACATAATTAAAAGCTGTTATCGTTACTGGTAAAAAGGCACAATAAGTTTAATTTTAATAATTTTATATAAATAATGAAGCGTGCGTTTATCACAGGTATAACCGGTCAGGATGGTTCTTATCTGGCAGAATTACTTCTCGAGAAAGGGTATGAAGTACATGGACTCGTTCGACGAACGAGCAGTATGGAACGCAGCCGTATCGACCCACTACGTCAGCGCGACGGGAATGACGGGGAGTTGCTTAACCTGCATTACGGCGATTTGTCGGATTACAGTTCGCTGCTTGATCTATTGAATAATATTCAACCCGATGAAATTTACAATCTTGCGGCGCAAAGCCATGTGCGCATCAGTTTTGATACTCCTGAAAGTACCACCGATATAACAGCAAACGGTACAGTACGGTTACTCGAAGCGGTGCGCCGTTCCGGGTTAATCGATAAAACGCGTTTTTATCAGGCTTCTTCTTCAGAAATGTTTGGGAAAGTTACGGAAATGCCGCAGACGGAATTAACCCCCTTTCATCCGCGATCACCATATGCTTGCGCCAAAGCTCACGCTCATTGGATTACCATAAATTACCGTGAAGCTTATGGACTGTTTGCCTGTTGCGGAATCCTGTTTAACCACGAATCGCCACGTCGAGGAGAAAATTTTGTCACCCGTAAAATAACGCAAGCGGCTGCACGCATTAAGTTGGGCCTTCAGGATAAACTTACAATGGGTTCACTGGACGCCAAGAAAGATTGGGGATATGCCAAAGAATACGTTGAGGGTATGTGGCAGATGCTTCAACAAGACGAAGCTGATGATTATATACTGGCAACCGGTGAACCACATAGCGTCGAAGAGTTTCTAGAAGCATCTTTCCTATCATTAGATCTCGATTGGCGCAATTATTACGAAAAAAATACACGCTTTCTACGTCCATCTGAAGTCGAAATCCTCGCGGGTGACTATAGTAAAGCGAAGAATAAATTCGGATGGGAACCTGAAACACGGATGAAAGAACTAGCTGAATTAATGACTGCTCACGATTATGAACTGGCGAAAAAAGAAGCGCGTTCTGGCACAGATTCTAAATCAGTAGATTAAAAGTGGAAATTTTGATCTCTCTAAGGAATCTTCGGGCTGATTCCAAGGGCGAGGTTATTTGTAGTGTTGTTATCTAAAATGAAAATTTCCGTAATCATCCCTACCTACAACCAAGATGCATTTATCGAGGATACGATAAAAAGTGTCCTCAATCAGGAAGGCACCGAGATTGAACTTTTAGTTTATGACAGTAATTCTACTGATCGTACCCCTGAAATAATTGAAAAGTATAAGGATCAGCTGATGTGGATCCGAGAGTCCGACCGCGGCATGGTAGATGCCATTACTCGGGGATTTCGCGAGTGCAGCGGCGATATTGTAGCTTGGATTAACTCTGACGACTCTTATTTGCCTGGGGTATTTAAAAGTGTTGCGGAGGCGTTTTCCTCTGATCCTGAACTTCATTTTTTATACGGTGATGCACTCGACATGGATACCTTAGGTAATATCCAAGGGCCTAATTTATTTACGGAAAACCCTGTCTCCAACCGTTA
The DNA here is from genome assembly GCA_963692525.1 of Opitutales bacterium. GTDB lineage: Bacteria > Verrucomicrobiota > Verrucomicrobiia > Opitutales > PNEW01 > PNEW01. The sequence goes on along the minus strand of OY829953.1, from coordinate 1,409,763 downwards.
CCTCTATTCGCATAATTTCATTGTCCAACCGACATTTTTTTTCCGCCGTTCAGTTCTCAACTCAATAGCACCGATACGCGATGATTTGTTTTGGACAATGGACTACGAATGGTTTGGCAGAATATTTCTCAATGGGATGAAAGGACAACGTTTTCCTGCGTTTATCGCTTTAAACCGGGACTACTCAAACACTAAAACGAATACCGGTGGATTCGCGCGTTATCGGGAAATGATTCATGTCCTTGCATCACGACCAGGACCGTTTTTTTTATCTCGGCGATCGTTGAGAATTTATACACTCGAATATTTTATTAAGGGATTGCGTCAAAAACATTTTCCCCTCTCGGGTCTGGAAAAAATGCGCCTGCGACTGATAAATTGGCTTGATATAAAATTTCTCAAATGGGTCGCGCCCCACAGGCAAGCGGAAATTATTAAAAGTTTTCAGGAAGAAATAGTCCCAAAAGGTCTGTCCCTGAAAGAACAATGGGGGAATTATAGCAAAAAGCCCGTGTAACTCGATTGCGAATACCAATCTTGGATTGCGGATTGTTACTAACGATTATTTCAAAGTTTATCTTGCATCCATCAATCCGCTATCCGCAATTGTATCAGTCCCAGGCGACGCGTGCGCGCAGATCAGCAGCCCCAAAAAATGGGGCTTGAAGACCGGGTTTGCCAATACGTATCGCGGTAATGCCTCCAACCCTATGAAGTTGGTGTGAAGGAGCACCGTCACCACGGTCTCCTAATCCAAGTGCGACATCAACCAGATATTCGCCTTCACCGAGACGCCCGTCTAGCCAAACAGCACATCGGTAAACGCGATTGGGTTCCAGATCCTTGACTACCTGTTCAATCTGACGCGAACTGATGCCGTAGACTACGCGTTGATGCCGATCGACAATCTGCAGGCCAAGATGTATCCCGGTCACCGCTTCTCTCGCTTGCAAATATAAATAAAGGGAAATCGCCTCACCCACGACAAAATCTGTCCGTGTTTCACCTTCAGCATCGAGCACATTACAGTATACAAACTCTGCCTCTCGAGTCCCAATTTCATCACCTCCACTCCAATTGCGTGGTTTTGCACCATCCGGTAGACAAATGCCGTTTTCCGAAGTTGCCGGTGTTAGCGGTTTATAAGCGCTCGCGGAGCTAAGTGTCTCCTGGTTGATCTCATGATAAAGACTGACCGCACGCGAACTCTTACCGAGGAATTTAGCCCGCCCGTTTTGCAGCACAAGTGTTCGGTCACAGAGTGCTTTTATGGTAACCAGGTCGTGACTGACGAGAAGGAGAGTCATACCTTTCTCCCGTCTCTCGCGGAAGAAACGAATACATTTTGCCTGGAAAAAAATGTCCCCTACCGATAATGCTTCATCGACAATAAATATTTCAGGCTCGACCAGGGTTTGGGTAGCAAATGCGAGTCGAATCATCATCCCGCTGGAATAGGTCTTAACCGGATGTTCAATAAACTCCCCGATTTCCGCAAACTCTGCAACTTCGTCAAAACGCGCTTCAATTTCTTTTGGGCTCAGTCCGAAAAGCGCACCTAACATGAATACATTTTCGCGTCCGGTAAATTCAGAATCAAACCCGGATCCAAGTTCGAGAAGCGCTGCTATTCTGCCATTAACAATCGAACTTCCACTGGATGAGTTGAGAGTTCCTGCCAGTATCTGCAAGAGCGTGCTTTTGCCGGATCCATTGCGTCCAATAATACCTAAACTTTCTCCGCGATTTACATGGAGAGAGATATCTTGAAGCGCATAAAATGGTTTTCCTAATTGTTCAGCGCGGTTGCGCAGTTTAAAAGATAATCTTTTGGGTGTAAGTGGCAAAGAGGACATATACCGTAGCACAGGAGCTTTAATTCTCGCTGACGGACTTTCCCACAGGGTATAATACTTAGACACCCCTTCCAATTCTATTACTGGCCCATTCATTTCCATAAATGCCCTCAAGTTTTACAATAATACAAGTAATTGTCGACTGTTACGATTGCCGGCTGGAGGGATCTCGGATTACGTCCTCGGTAGTCGATAGTATTCATATTAAAATAATAAGCATTCTCTTCCCGCATCACCGCTTTTACGCATATACACATAAGCACTTATGTCATTCATTTAAGCAGACTGGCGGCGATTCGTTTTTCTCTTGAGGTTAAAGTGGTCCGTGTTTTTTTATCATTTCGGCGGTGCAGCCAGAGGCGATAGGAATGGAGCCATGGCTTATAGGCACGGCAAGCTCTTTCAAAAGTCAACCGGTGGGCCTGCACAAGATTTTTAGGTGTAAAACGATGCCGTTGATCGTGTCCTTTTTGTATCAATCTCTCTCGCAAAGACTCATCTTCCCATAACCTTTCAATATTTGCGGCAATGGATTCAGGGTCATTGGGGTTGAAAAACAAAGCGGCATCCGCGGCAACTTCAGGTAAACTCGTGCATTCGGCACATGCAATAGGTAAACCACTTTCCATCGCTTCGACAATTGGTATGCCGAATCCATCAAATAAAGAAGGGAATACCAGAATGCGAGCGTGGTGATAGAGCCATGAAAGTTCGGCACGACTCAAGCGACCGAGGTGATACAAATTGTCCGTATTCCCTTTCAATTTAACGACACGTTCCCAGTCTTCTCTCCCGTTTAATAGACTACCGGTAAAAACACAGGGAATGTTCTTTCCTCGTTGATCAAGAATTTTTAGAGCGGCGATAAGTGATTTATGATTTTTGTGCGGCCAGTTATTAGCGGGATAAATTATAAATGCTTCATTTTCAGTGAGAGGCCATCCTATTGGTTGCACTCCCTCGGGCATTTCGTCAGCGCATAGGTATATGCGATCAATCTTACGCTTTGATATTCCTACGATACGGACAAATGTTTTCTTCGAAAACTCTGATATGGTGATTATGCGATCTGCAAGTTTCAGAGAAACATCATAATGGTGTAGACGGCTTTCCAAGTCCTCCCGCTTAAAAAATTCTGGATAAAAGCGCTCTTGAATATCAACCAATGTTACAACACAGGGCTTAGGCAATGGACGGGGATATAGCGAGCCAATGGGACAGAAATAGAGATCAAACTGATTGAGGTAATTGGAGATTTCTTCCTGGGCATGAAGCCGAATTTCATTCTTCCGACAAGTTGATGGCAGGGTACTGAGTAATGTCTCATTCTGGGGAAAGCTGAAGATGACAAGCGTATCGTCTGGGAAATACTGATTCCAGTGGCGCAAGAGTGTAAGAACGTAATTGCATACTCCACCCCCTTCTTCGACCAGAAGCCAAAGATTAATACCGATTTTCATAAAATGCTATTTATTGATCTGGAGATAAGAGATTAAAATCAATCAGCTGATTTGAATTGTGCACACACATAAAAACTTTGCATCGCGTCGGGCCCATCATCCCTGGCGATCAGTTCACAGTTTAAGTCTATTAGTGCCTCTTGGAGAATATCCGGGGTTGGAATCCATTTATGTCCGTCGTTAATAAAGGGTGATCCTGGATGCCAGATAGCGCAATCCGGGTGAGGGAGATAGAGAAATATACGTCCACCGAGTTTAAGTCTGACAACCCAGGTTGCAAGTGCTTCCCGCCAATTTTCGATATGCTCCAGGCAATGTGAACTGAAAATGAAATCGAGCGAATGCTCGGGATAATTATCGAGACTGTTATCTGCGCCTGGTCCACGCCAGATATCAACCGGTTCAGCTTTGGGCAATGGCCAGTAACCCGCACCGATATCAATCCCATGCCCGATACAGTGCTTGAGCGCTTCGCGATGAATAGCAAACGATGCTCCACCCACTGTTAAGTAATCAGGGTAGTAAATATCCTTGTAAATCCACCCACCGCAAGCGCGAGTTAATTCAGGATGATCCGCCAAGTGCCTGAAGACATGGAACAAATCAGGTGCGTTGAGCATTTGCTCTAAGGGAATTTCTTTTTTCTCAGTCAATGATCTTAATTTATGATTTTATTTATTAGCGCGGAAAATGAATTCCACGGAAAAATCGATTAACCCCGGGTCCATGAAAATATTTCTTTTGCTGTTCGTTTTAGCAAATATTTCTGGAAATAATCATCACTAAAATCATCCGCAATTTTACCAGCAGTACGTTTCCCTAATTCCAAAGCGAAAGCTTTACTTTTATAGGAGATAACCTGGGGAATAAATTCCATTAAATTTCGAACGAAAGTTTCAGAGCTGTGATTTTCTTCAAGGTATTTTCTCCCCGCTAACCCCATTGCTCGATAATGACCAGGATCGGCAAGACAGGCATTGAGGTGGCGGTGAATATCTTCCTCTTCCGCATCCGGACGAACGAAAGCGACACATGACTCCGGCAGTTGTTTAAACCATCCAGCTCTAGTAACGAGACTGGGCAAGGCGTGGTTCCAAGTGCGGAGTAGAGATCCCGATGCTTCCCCGCGAGTAGGATAACGAAGATTAATCGCGAGGTCCGCGGAATCCAAGGCCGCATTCAATTTATTCTCTGGGGCAAAACCGTGGAAGGTAACACTCTTTTTTAACTTTAGTGACTCAATGAGTGAAACTATTTCATCGAGAAATTGAATCTCACCATAAATATTAAGATTAAGCTTATCCTTTTTCGGATATGAAGCCAAGGACTTCAGGATGGGAATCAGTCTACGATTTTTCCCACCGAAATATCCAAAGCAAATTAAAGAGAGTCTCGATCTTTTTTCCGTTGAACTAATTCTGGAATTCAAAGGCCTGAGATTATTTTCGTTAGCATAGGGCAACGGAGTATAGAAAACTGGCGCCGGGTTATTGTCCGACGCGTATTCTAAATTATCAAAATTATGAATTACAGCTCCGAGAGAATTGTTTAAAGCAAGCTCGTAAAATGGGAACATTGTAATCATCGCGTCCTTAGATGTCTCACCGTTGATATACTTTATTCCCTCTTCCAATCCTTTCGAACCATAAATACGGCGAAGCATTTCCAGGTACTTGTAATCGCTTTGAGAACGGTAAATGCCTTCAAACAGTTCATGCAGATTAAGGTCATGAAGCAAAATAATACCTGAATGCTGTTGGCTGAAAGAAAAAATATCTCTGTGATAGATCCCATCATTTCCTATATTGTAGAGTGTCGCATCCGCTCTATTCAATTTTGACCAATCCAGTTTATCCTCTTTGAAAGAAAGAACAGGTGCATAGTGTTCAAGACCTTTATCCCACTCTTGCTGGTAAGTCCAAAGCGTTAAGTCACTAACCTGTGAAAGAACAGGAATTATTCTCGCCGTATAATCGGCTATATCGGTATGTGCAGGAGGAAGAGGAGAAAACCAATTGATTTTCATTGTGTTAATGTCTGAACGACGTGTTTCCAGGATAAATTCAACGAGTGATATTTTTCATTACCGAGTCGCCCTGCTTTTATCGCAAATCCGGGATCGCCCCATATCTCGTCCAAACGCTCCCCCAGAGACTCAGGGGTGGGTTCGGCAACCAACCCGTTAACTTCATGATTAATAAATTCGAGAGGTCCACCTGAATCACTGCATGTTACGACCGCCTTAGAGGAAAGCATAGCTTCGAGGGTAACGTATCCGTAATCTTCATCGAGTGGAGTAAATAATACTGCTCTCGACCGTGCGTACTTTCTCTGTTTTTCTTCATCGCTAATCCAATCAAACCAGGAAATACGATCACTAACTTTTAATTCTTCTGCTAAACTTTTCAAATCGTTCAGGAATTCTGGTTTGATCGGTCGGCCGGAAAAATAAATTTTAACTGGCTTTTTGGTGCAAGCTAGTGCGCGAATAACTAAATCATGACGTTTGAGAACTTCTAATCGACTGGGATAATAAATATAATCTTCTGCATCCTCACAATAGAAACTTTCCGCCTGGGGAGGTGGAGGATAAAGATGGGGTGCAGAGATTCGGCTATATTTTTCAAGTCGACGGGATACATTAGAAGATAGTGTATGAATGCGTTTAGCCTCCAAAAGCAATTGCATTTCGAGATGTCCGATACCCTGTTTTATTTTATCCCCACCGGGAAAAGCAGCCATATCATTGCCGGTATTTTCCCACAAATCGAAAGCCGAGCGGTGTTGATGGAGAATCCAGAGAACTTTATTAGGATGTTTAATGTGATAGGCGGGAAATTTAAGCCCTACGACCAGGTCAATGGGAACACCATTGCTTTCTCTAATATCGAGCATCCGGCAGGCTAAAAGATGATCGAGGATTTCTTCCGGTGGGTACCAGCGAAAAGGTATGGCGACAATTTCCGCTTCATGCCCTTCTTCCAAGAATGCATTTTTCAATGATTCAGCAAGCATTTCAGCGCCCCCATAACAAAATGGCACTTGTGTCGTTGTGATAAGAATCCTCATATTAAGATACGAGGGGATAACTCCCACTCGTTCGAAACTTAAACCTCGTTAACAGGCGACGTCCCTGATGATGGACGCGATTTTTCAATTTTATTAATTTCCTCTTCTAATAAATTTAATTTATGCCGCATATCTTTTAAATCAGATTTTAATTCATCAGTAGCTCGCAATTCGTTTTCGGATTGCATAGCTGATTCGTCAGGATGGCGATAATTATTTAAAGGTATAATCTCAATTTTATGCAGGCGCTTATCGATACTTTTGATCAACTCTAAAAATCTGGATAGAACCAGTATTATCATACGATTTACTTTCCCCTGTTTTCGTCGAAATCGTCGATAGAGGGCGGGCCCTTTCACCTTCGGATGATTACCGTCAACGGCCTGAGAAATAAAACTTTCTATTTCTTCCCATTGTTGATATTTTATCATTGTTAACTCACGATCATCGCTTTCAGAAAACATGCGGTCAAGAAGTTGGGACTTGGTTTTCCAGTCCAGTTCTTTTTGCATTACAGAGTGAATTGCTGATAAATCAATTTTGCCCTGCTTTACTTCTTTATTCATGGTGATTTATCTGGGTTTATTATTTTCATTTTTCTTCCAATTTTCACCCAAAAATTGCCTCTTAAGGCGGAAAGCTGATGGGCAAGATCCTCTATTCGCTCACCTAGTTCCTCTATTTGCTTTCTGAGCCCTTCAATTTCTGTTCGATGGCTTTTATCATTATCTTCGATTTGCGATTGAAACTCTTTGTTTGATGCGTGAGCAGACCTGAGAGATTCATGAGCGGCTTCGACTTCCTTCTGTGCGCGTTCGGCATTGTCCCTCCACGCATTACGGTCTTTATCCAGCATTTCAATAAACTTTCCCAGTTCCTCCGGGTTTCTATCCCATAAATCCTGCGGTGGACTGGAGAGCACATCCGTAATTTCCATTCCGCTTAATTTGAAATCCAAATTCTGTTCAACTCCGGTATAAATCATTTGCGCGATTGTATCATTTTTTGATGAAAAAAGGCTCATCCAATCTTTCGTTTTATGACGCGCCAATCCTATTCTCCACTTGTCTGACCATTTACCGGTATGGCGACGAGAAACAAAAAGCGATTCCGCATCACTTCGTGTTTTCATCCTCAATGTCTTCGCATCTCCGTAAAGCCGTGAACAGGCCAGAGGTTCTTTTAAATAATGCAGTTCCTGGCTTTTCCCTATTCGGAGCCAGTATTCGTAATCGATGGCACAATCCAGTGATTCATCTAAAAGACCGTGTTTCTCAATCAAAGATGCACGAAAAAATGTTGCTGGTTGGCAGATGAAACAAATATCCGCCAACTGTGCATAGTTCCATGCCTCTGTCGGATAAGGGTAAAGCTTATTCCCGTTTTCGTTTACAATATCGGCATCGCCGTAAAGAATATCCACCTCGGGATGTTTATTAAAAAAGTCGAGGACCTTTTTAATCGCACCAGGCATATAGTAGTCATCTGAGTTAATCCAGGCAATCACTTTACCTTTTGCCTCTTGCAACCCGCGATTGACAGCGCTCGCTTGACCATGGTCAGGTTGACTGACCCAGGTTGGATGGAGCGAATGCTTTTTTAACAATTCGATAGTATCATCCTCGCTTCCCCCGTCGTAAACAAGCAATTCATATTGATCCCTCGACAGGTCTTGTTCGGCAATACCGTCAAGACATTTTTTTAAATGTACACCCTGCTGATAAGAGGGGATAATAAAAGAAATTATAAAGTCAGCAGACATGACTTTCCCAGTGAAAGTACTGATTTGATTAATAAGATTGTTGAGATCAGGTTAACCCGGATCTCCTATTACTCAATCGTAATCTCTTCAACCGGTTTGGTGATTTCCACTCCATCCTCATTGACAAAAGTGGCAGCGTTGTTCTGCGTTGGCTGAGGTGTATTGTCAGACTTGAAATTGTTCTGAAAGATCAAAGTCTCAAATCCAGGAGTCGTCGATCCGCTTTCCGCGACGACAATCGACGCACCATTCGTTTGATCCAAGTCTCCTCCAGTGATACGCAAACCGGGGTTGCCGGCAGGCACCGTGAAGGACCCCGACCCAAAAAGCAGGTGTGGTATCGCACTGCCCGATGCATCAATATCGCCTACAGTCAGGCGTACTGCAATCGGCACTCCTCGCGCATCCAAGCCAACCTTACCTGAACTACCACTAAATACAGTGTTTGAAAGCTGCATCCCGCCCATCCCCGTGGAATTGGTCACTTCTACCAGGGTCACGTCCGCTTCAGCGTCATAGACCTGACCCGCGGGGAACAAAGCCTGGTTCACCGCATTGATCATCCCCACGGTAAAGATACTGAAGAAAGTATTGGAATCCGCACCATCGATAACCACGCTCGGTTTCCCCGTTACATACTCTACTGCCTGGTTGTAGCGCGGGGGAATGGCTGGTGGCAGGAAGGTGGCTGGATCCAGGGTCACAGTAAAAGTTCCGTTTCCAGAGAACTCTACCTGAACGATATCCTCGTCTTCGTCCATGAAAGAGACGCGCGTAATCTGCCCCGTATTGGCTTGAAGCTGAATGCTTTGTCCGGTGAGCAGGACCTGGTCGAAGACATTCCCATTCGGGTGCATGATGTCCTCTCCCGCGATATCCCCCGTACCTCCAATAATCAGCGCATTAGGTTCAGACTCACTTCCATTTCCACCATTACTGCTTGCTGCTTGTGGCGTGTAATCGAGCTTTTTATTTTCAGAATTGGATATGACAACCTGGGTTGTCTGATCGGTTATTGATGCACTGGAAAATGTCACCGAATAATTGCCGTTTCCCGGCACGGGAACAGAGTAGCCACCCGGTGTCACGGTCACGGCAAAAAAATCAGAGCCATTGACGTCAACATTAATACCACCCAACCCTTCACCTATATCATAAAAGGCGTTTCCATTCTGATCGTCATAGGCAACACCTGTAATAAAAGGGGTAGCTCCGATTAACTGAACACCGAAATCATGGGTGATTAGTATAGGCCCCACCGAGTCATCCCCTGAACTATTTGTTCCAAGAACGATACCAATCCCAGCTTCCCGAAATGCAGATCCGTGAATGTTGGTTCGATGTCCGGGTGGATCTTGAATGCCAGTCGGAGTAAAACCCCAATCAATTCCAAATGCCGCATGCGATTCAAAAACTGATCGAGCAAAGGAAAAAACATTTTCCCCTAAATTCATGAAAGTGTATCCTTGATGTCTCGCGCGGTCCCCACTGCTATCTCCCGGTTCATTCGGTGATACCGGATCATCTGAACTAATATGTCCTTGAAATACATTGTTGAACATGTCCTGGCTGTGCAACCGCGCGGCAGTTGTGAGTTGCGCATTCATGGAGAGCGGCGGAAGCGTTTGCGTGAGAGTCGCAAACTGGTTGACCACGACACCGAGATCGACTCCGAAAAAATCTATCGCGCTTAATACATCTTCATCCGTCGTGGTAACTAACCTCTGTGCCTCCGCGTTGGCATCAGCGCGCGCGCGATTTATAAATTCTAAAACAAGCTGCTCTTCAGCCGTTGGGTCACCAATAGAATATTGAGTTGCCGCCGCTTGAATTTCACCCTTCGGATTAACAGCTATAGATTGATCATTTATTATAACCGGGGGCGCAGTGGGGGGCGCTTTTGGTTGTGCGAATCCCGGCTGTTCCGAGATAAAAAACAAAGCAGAGATTAAAATGAAAACGCGTATTAATTTATTTTTAATAAATTTCATAACCTGTATATTCAAAAGATTACTTATATCAAAGTGATAAAATGTGGCAAGCCATCTTTAAACTAACAAAAAAAGACTCCATTAATAATCTACATTTAATTTCAAAAGCTGAAATCAACACGTTTTAAGGTCAGGGCGTAATAATTCTAAGTTTGCTTCGTTGGAGACAGCGGCTACACTCTTTAGTTTCTTAAAATTCGATGGACAAAGATAAATACTTTTTTGGCACTCGATTAGCACGCAAGTTGGACTACTACGCGTTCTTACGCACGGGCAGCCATTTTCTGTGGAATTGTTTCACGGGGCTCTTCGATCTCGTATTTTTTGAAAACGAATTTGTTAACGATGAGGAAGCAATACAGCGCCAGGAAGAGCTGGAACCGATGGCTCTCTATGCATTGAAACTCAGATCGGATACGGTACCCTATCAACCGGTATTTATTAATGCGTCCCCTAATGGCTTGCACGGACAACCACAAGACGGACCTAACCCGACCATAATTCTCATCCGCAATCCCTATGCCAGTGTCTACAGTTTATATCTTACTGCTTGCGAACGCTGGGGATTAAAGATCGATGACACTGTTGTCTGGATAAAGGAAAATTTTAATCTCTATCGAGAGTTCTACGATAAGGCGTTTCGATTATATGAAGATAATCCGGAGAAAGTATTAATTGTTCGCTTTGAAGCACTCAGAGCTGGGCACGAAGAATTACAGAAAATCGTAAACTTCATTGGTGTTACACCAAAACTAAAATCTGAATATGTCTATTGGTGGACACATTTCGATCGAATAACAAAAGACGGCGAACGCACTTTCTACCGGTCTGGAAATAACGAATTGTGGAAAGAAGACGAAGCCTGGAAGGATACATTGGAAAAAGCAGAGGTCGGGGAATTTTCAAAATTTGGTTACTCTATTAATGAATAACGAAATAAATACTGAAAACGGGCACGTTGATTTTGATACCGATGCCCGTTTTGAAGTTTCCGATAGGTGTTGGTGCGGTTGGAAAAGTAATTCCGTAAGCAGATTTTCTCCCGACTATCTTGAATGCGAACGCTGTGCTACCCACTATGCCCGTCGACGAATTAGATCTGAAGCAGTATCGTCATTTTACTCCTATCGTGGCTATTGGCAGAAACGGCAGATGCATAAGGAACACCCCGTTTTAGAAGAGCGCCAGGCAATTTTTGTGGAAGATGGTAGAGTGAACAAATGGCTTACGAGCATTAATAAACACATCTCTACCCCCGGACGTGTGATTGAGGTCGGCTGCGCTGAGGGATCCCTTTTAATTGCATTAAAGGAGTTGGGTTGGAAAACGATCGGCATTGAACCTGATCCACATACAGCATCTGAGGTAAATAAAATAGCTGATCTCGATGTAAGACCCGGGGTATTCCCCGACGTCGATAATCTACCAAAAGCTGAACTGATTGTGGCTTGCGATGTCCTGGAACACTCGCGCGATCCGGTTGCATTTCTTAAGGCCGCTCACCGTCAACTGCATCCCAAGGGTATTCTCTATCTGCAATTGCCTTTGATTAATGATAACACAGATGTCGAATCACTTAACACCAATGTATTCGATCCCGAAGAACACGCGTTTATTTTTACCCGCTCATCAATTGCAACAATTCTTAATACCTGTGATTTTGAAGTCCTGGAAAACGATGATTGTTGGCAAACTTCTCATGAAATTTCAATTGCCAGGAAGCGAGAGCGCACTGTCAACAGCCCACGCTATTTAGCTAATTTAGAAGAGACTTTTAGCCCTGATTATTGCGCGTTCATAGATACCCTTAATGAACTGGCTGAACCGCTCGGCTTGCGCACCTTTTGTAACTGGGCAAAAAACTGGGAGTATCCACGGCTATGGTTTCAAGGTTTAAATCGATTAAACTGGAAAGATGTACATCTACTCGACATAGGCAGTGAACAATCGCCTTGGCCCTGGATGATAGCTTTGAAAGGAGCTCACGTCACCATTGTAGAGACCCAAACCAATTGGGTAAATCAGTGGGAGGCTGTGCGTAAAAAACTGGAAGTGGATGTTGATTGGGTAATCACTGATTCCTGTCAACTTCCCGTTGATACCGCGACTATAGATGTTGTAACCAGCTTATCAGTGATCGAGCATCAGGAGGATAAAAATACGGCCGTTGATGAAACGGTACGAGTCCTTAAGCCCGGAGGTTATCTCGGTATCAGCTTTGATGTTTGTGAACCAGGTTATGACATGTCTTATCCGGAATGGGGCGGAACACCGCTGACACTCTCCTCATTCGAAAAGCTGATCTGGTTTCATCCTGCTTTTAATAATCAACACCCTCCTCAATGGAATCGCGAAGACATTGAAAGCTTTCTCACCTGGCATCGCCTTTCTGCGGCTCATCACAATTACACTACCGGAGCAGCCCTATTTCGCAAAAGCGAGAATGCGAAATAAAACTGCATCTTCATTCATCGTTGCATAATTTCCCTTTGAGTTGACGCGATTGCCAAGATGTGAGAATATTATAATCGGTTATGCGAAGCATTAAACCAGTATTCATTAAAAAATTTCTGTTGTTGGCCCTGATACCAGTAACCTTTCTGCATGGGCAGGTTTATGCATTGGAATACGTCAAAGCCGAAGAAATTCAAAATTTGACCACGAATTCGCCATTTATTCCCACTGGCTTTGATCATAATAAAGTAGGTTCAGCTAAAAGTAATAGCAATCAACCTGGTATTCCCCTCAGCAACCTGGATCTTCGGGGGATTGTAAAGTTGGATGGGGAATATATTTTTTGTCTCCAAGATAAGAATAGCAATGATGCTTTTTGGGTGGGCATGAACGAAAGTTATGAAGACATGAAAATAGTCGATTACGATCCACTCAATTATACAGTTGTTGTTACAAAGGAAGGGTTTCAGCAGAAGATTTCTTTAGCTAAAACCATTCACCCTACGAACATGACCAATATCAACCAACTCCCTGATACTGAGAGAAGTAGAAGAAAGAACCTGTTCCAGCAACTATCACAAATTTCAAAAAAAGATTTGGAAGCGATCAAGAACAAGAAAAGACCGCAGGTCCCCACGAGAAGAACTCGCGTTCGCAAGAAATTATAAATTGACCTCAGTCTCTTTTTTTAGATAAGCCCCCACTATCGCCTTTTCGAAGTGGGTTTTTTATTTCACATTCATTTACTTAATTATGAATGGGGTAATACGAAGATAATGTTTGTCTTCGTCCCTTCGTCTTCGTTTCTGCGGAATTACGGAGCGTGCTCTTCTTATTTTCTTTTCCTAGAGGACCATGTACTATGATGCTCCTTCCTCATTATATATTTTCTGGAGGGCCACGCTCCGTCGTGGCCGCAAACAACATTTCAAAGTAGACGCAACCGAGTGCGTCCCTCCATTCCGTATAGAATAACAGAAGCTCTATTACAAATGAAGCGGCAGACGAGGATGAAGACGAAGCTTGTAAATTAACCCACAGCTTACTCCCTAGACTCCGACACCCGACACCTGAACCCCGTCTTCCTTGACGAAGACGAAGATCATTGGACGCACTCATATTTAAGATAATATTCAATCTTGACCACGCCCGCGAATAATTGCGAAATATGAACACTTGGTCCAAGCGGGTGTAGTTTAGTGGTAAAACTCCAGCCTTCCAAGCTGGCTACGGGAGTTCGATTCTCCCCACCCGCACCAGTCGATCAGTGATCGCAGAGCAACAATAACCGAACGGCTCACAACCACCTTTGGATAGTCCGACAGGGCCTCGCTATACTGGACAACAGTTGATCCGCAAACGCGTACTAGATAATCGAACGCCTCACTTTATTCGATCGTAATCTCTTCCACTGCCACGTTGATCACGGCATTATCTTCATTAATAAAGGATGCCCCGTTGCTCTGAGTTGGTTGAGGGGTGCTATCCGACCTAAAGTTATTCTGCATGATAAGGGTCTCAAATCCTGGTGTCGTCGATCCACTCTCTGCAATAACGATCGAGGCTCCGTTTGCCTGTACCAAGTCACCTCCCGTTATACGCAATCCCGAATTACCTGCTGCCACGGTGAAAGATCCCGCACCAAACATTAAATAAGGAACAGCGCCACCACTGGCACCGATGTCTCCAATCGTTATACGCACGGCAACAGGCACCCCTCGGGCATCAATACCAATCTTCCCGGTGCTTCCCGAAAATACGGTATTCGACATTTGCATTCCCCCGATTCCCACTGAGTTGATTACTTCTACCCGGGTCACGTCAGCTTCGGCATCATAAACTTGACCGACAGGAAACAATGCCTGGTTCACCGCGTTGATCCTTCCAACAGTGAAAATACTGAAGAAAGTAGTAGCGTCGGCGCCTTCGATTAGAATGCTCGGCTTACCTGTAACATATTCGACCTGCTGGTTATAGCGTGCTGGCAAAGCAGAAGGTAAATAGCTAACCGGATCCAGGGTTACGGTAAAGTTTCCGCTTCCAGAGAACTCTACCTGCACAATGTCCTCGTCCTCATCCATGAAGGATACCCTTGTAATCTGTCCCGGCTTGGCTTGAAGCTGAATGAACTCTCCGGTGAGCAGGACCTGGTCAAAGATATTTCCGTTGGAATGCTGAATATCCTGTCCTGCGATTATCCCCGAGCCATCGAGTATAATACTCTCAGCAACAGACTCAAATAAGGCAATATTATGCCGACCCCCGGCAGCAATATTTTCTACTCCAGTAAGTGCTTCAGGAACCGTCGCCTGGCTGAATGTATTATCTCCCCAGGCAATTACATTTCCGTCAGCATCCAGGGCCAGGTTGTGATTAAAACCCGCGGCAATGGAAACAACGCTAGAGGCATTGAACTGTGCTGAAATATTTTGCTTGGAGGGGCTATTAATTTCTCCAGGAAATTCAAGTTGTCCGCGGGTATTGCTTCCCCAGGAGACTATCGTGCTGTCAGCTTTCAATGCTAAACTGTGTGCTTTACCGGCAGCGACTGCTACTACGTCGCTTAGTCCGATCGGCACCGTTGCCTGACCCTCTGCATCATTTCCCCATGCTACAACAGTACCATCTTCTTTCAAAGCGAGCGCATGCGAACCACCCGCTGACACCTGTTTTACATCAGTAAGCCCTTTCGGCACCTCGGTCTGTCGCGCGAAGTTATTACCCCAGGCTACCACCGTCCCATCAGCTATTAAAGCAAGACTGAAATCACCACCACCGGATACTTGAATGACATTTTCTAAATCCTTGGGCACAATCGTCTGACCGTTAGTATTCCAACCCCAGGCAACCACACTACCATCTTCCTTTAAGGCTAAATTATGAAAATAACCAGCGGCGACGGCGATAACTCCTGTAAGAGTTCCAGGAATGTCCAATTGATCAAGGCTGTTATCTCCAAAGACTTCAACCGTACCGTTTGACTGTAAAGCTATACTATGCGCGGATCCGGCATCAACTTGGATCACTGCAGTGAGTTCTTCGGGTATTGTAGATTGACCTTTATCATCATCACCCCATGCTCCAATCCCAACAACAGCTTGTGCACGATATCCACTATCTGTATTGGACACACTGATCGTTTCCCCGTTGCTCTTAATCGCTAACCAATAATAGTAAGTGACTCCTGATTGAGATGAAATATCATCGTAAATAGTCACGCTGAGATCGGCTTTTAATATAATGGCTCCTGTGGTATCAGGTGCAGTATTACGGAAAAGATCGTAAGTCGCTCCTTCAACACTTTGCCAGGTAATCTGAATTTTATCAGTGAAGGTCCCTTTACTTACCTGCAGAAATAGCTCAGCCGTTTTTTGCGTTTGAAAGAAAACAACCGTAAAAAAATTGGAAATAAGATTGTCGATTATATCCAGCGCTTCGGAATTTTCGCTTACGTCTAATAAATTTTCCTCGAGATCAAGGTAGAAGAGATTGCTCAAACCGGCCAGCGGACCGATTGCACTTATACTGTTATCGGTAAAAAGTAATTCACTCAACTGAGATAATCCAGCCAGGGGGCTGATATCACTGATTGCGTTAGAGGTAAGATATAATCCTGTAAGTTCCGTTAGACCGGCTAAGGGATTGAGATCGTTTATTTGGTTCGTGGAAAGACTAAGAGTTGTCAGTTGGGTTAAACCTGACAGTGGACTGATATCGCTGATTTGATTATCAACCAGGGTCAGGGTATTCAATTGAGTTAACCCAGACAAGGGGCTGATATCGCTGATCTGGCTACTGTCGACATAGAGGAGTGTCAGTTGTGTTAAGCCAGCCAAGGGGTTAAGATTAATGATTTGATTATTGTCTAGACTCAGGAGTGACATTTGGGTTAAGCCCGATAAGGGTCCGAGGTCACTGATCAGGTTGTTACCTAGATTCAGTAATGTCAGTTGGGTTAATCCTGACAGTGGACTGATGTCGCTTATTTGATTATTCAACAGGGTCAGGGTATTCAATTGAGTTAACCCAGATAATGGGCTGATATCGCTGATCTGACTACTGTCAATAAACAGGACCGTCAGATTCGTTAAGCCGGAGAGGGCGTTAAGATTACTGATCTGATTATTGTCTAGACTCAGGAAGTCCAATTGGATTAAGCCCGCCAGTGGACTGATATCGCTGATCAGGTTGTTGTCCAGATCAAGGCTCCTTAGTTGCGTTAAACCAGTCAGGGGCGTAAGGATACTGATCTGGTTGTCGTCAAGTTTCAGGAATGTCAGTTGCGTTAAGGCTGCCAGTGGACTGATATCGCTGATTTGATTGTCAACCAGGGTGAGGGATTCCAGCTGAGTCAACCCAGACAACGGGCTGATATCACTGATCTGGCTACTGTCAATAAACAGGACCCTCAGATTCGATAAACCTGCCAGGGGATTAAGATTACTGATCTCGTTGTTGTCCAGACTCAGGAAGTCCAATTGGGTTAGACCTGCCAGTGGACTGATATCGCTGATTTGATTATCAACCAGGGTCAGGGATTCCAGCTGAGTTAACCCTGACAACGGGCTGATATCGCTGATCTGGCTACTGTCAACATACAGGATTGTCAGATTCGTTAAACCTGTCAGGGGGTTAAGATTAATGATCTCGTTGTTGTCTAGACTCAAGAATTCCAATTGGGTTAACCCTGCTAAGGGGCCGAGTTCACTGATCTGATTGTTGTCTAGATCAAGGGTCTTCAGCTGCGTTAAGCCAGCGAGGGGGGTAAGATTACTGATCTCGTTGTTGTCTAGATTCAGGGATGTCAATTGGGTTAAACCTGTCAACGGACTGATCTCACTGATCAAGTTAAACTCAAGATCGAGGCTTGTCAGTTGAGTTAACTCTGCCAATGGACTGAAATCGCTTATTATATTATCAAACAGGTTCAGCGATTGAAGCTGAGCCAACCCTGATAACGGACTGGTATCGATGATCAGGTTTTTAGAAAGATCCAGATCGACAAGATTAACAGCATGTTCCAGCCCAGTTAGATAAAGTATACTTCTTTCATTTATAGTAAGAGAGACTAATGAGGCCATGTCCGTGTCTGTTATAGGCCCTTCAGGTTTCTCCAGCACCTCGCGTATTGCTATTTCCAAGTCTACATCCTGAAAGATGACATCTACCGCCAGCAATTCCGTGCAGGCACAGGCTGAAAAAACCAATAATCCGAAAAGGGATTTAATTGTCTGCATATAAAACTATTTTATGTAATCGTGTTAAAATAGTGCAGACAAATATTCTAATGACACTATTGGGATAAGCGATAGAGATCAAAGCTTTGACCGTTTCAGATATAACGAATAATTAAATAGTAATGATTGAAATACATTATCTGACGTAGAATCTATTTTATATAGACTTGCAGCAAGGTCAAGATATCAAAAAAAATGAAGAATTAATTGATCCTACTTGGGTAGATTGAATACGTCTATAGGTCGACCTGCGAACGCTGTTCAGTCAATCCGACATCGACAATCGGCAAAGGGCAATCGACAATAACCGTTATGAAAGTAGGGATAACAGGCGCAAATGGTTTTATAGGAAATCATTTAACCCGCTACGTCACCTCTCTGGGTCACAAGGTCAACGCCTTTCTTCTTCAAGGCACGTCGGATAAGCTTCTAGAAAACTTGCCCCATCAAGTTTTCTGGGGTGACGTACTTGAAACAGAGAGTTTATATCCCTTTCTCAATAGCTGCGATGTTCTCATTCATCTCGCCGGTTTTAACCGTTACTGGTCGAGAGATCCCAATGTCTTTCACAAGCTGAATGTCCTCGGTCCAATTAATATAGCTGCTGCCTGTCTGGCCACAGGTATAGAAAAAATGGTCCACGTAAGCAGTTGCATTACACTTGGAGTATCTGATCAGCCGGTTCCGCGTAATGAAAATTCCGAATTCAACTTATCAGGTAAGCGATTTTTGTATGCAGAGACAAAGAAAGCCGGGGAAGATGAAATGAAAATATGGGCATCAGAAAAAGGTTTACCTGTAGTTATTGTAAATCCCGCTTCGGCTATTGGTGAAATGGATTGTGGACCAACTCCCATCGGTGAACCGATCATTGATATCTGTAAAGGATGGTGGCCCGTTTGGGTAGATGGCGGCGCCTGTTTTGTCGATGTCCATGACCTCGTTCAGGGATTATGGTTAGCCCTCGAAAAGGGTCGAGCGGGTGAACAGTATCTACTTGCGGGGGATAATCTTACTAACAAAGAGTTTATGTCGAAGATCGCGAAGCTTGCAGGAAAAGGACGCCCGAAAGTGCGTATCCCAAAATCTCTACTTAGCCTTGTCGCGCATTGTCAAGAGGGCATAGCTGATCACCTTACTCACAGAGCGCCAAAATTAACTGTGGGTATGCAGGGACTGATTGGAAAATATTTGTACTATGAAAGCGCAAAAGCCAAAGATGAACTGGGTTATAATCCAATACCCTGCGACGGAGCAATGGAAAGATCTATCCAATGGTTTAGAAGCAACGGGTATATTTAGCGATGTGTGCTGATCTAATAACCGGCGCTACCGGATTCATCGGCCGTCATCTGAGCGAACGCATGTTGAGAGAAGGGCGTAAGGTAAAACTGTTCTGCAGACCTGAGAGTGAACATAAACTGCCACCCATTTCCAAAGAGTCGGCAGAAATAGTGATCGGGGATTTACGCGACCGCGATTCAATAGATAAAGCCGTGCATGGCGTTGAACGGGTTTTTCATTGTGCGGGTCATGTTTTGGATTGGGGCCCAGAAGAGGCTTTTCATTCAACGAATGTGCAAGGCACAGAATGGCTACTAGAAGCAGCTGTCGAAAGAAAGATAAAACGATTTATCCACCTCAGTTCCATCGCAGTATTCGGTGTTCCCTCACCTGCTTACTTTGATGACAAATCACCTTACAATCCCGGAAAAGACTTTTATTCTCAATCGAAAATTGAAAGTGACGCCCTCGTCTTTAAATATCATCGCGATCACGGATTACCAGTCGTGGTATTACGACCATCAGTCGTTTATGGCCTCGGTAGCGGTTGGGTTGAAGAACCTCTCCGCTTAATTCGCCAGAACAGAATGTTTCTCATCGCCGGCGGTAAAGGCACCTGCCATCCCTGTTACATCGATAACTTGATCGACGCGATACTACTTGCTTCGGAACACCCGAATGCGGTTGGGCAAGGATTTATTGTAGGGGATAACAAACCAATTTCATTTAATGAATTCTTCAATCATCTGGCTAAAATAGTCGGTTCTAAACCGGTTAAAAAATCCATTCCACTTCCCGTAGCACGCATCATGGCTTCCATATTTGAATGTACACACAAACGGTTAAAACCAGGTGACCGTCCCTTCTTGACACATACGGCCATAAATATGCTAACGACACAAAGTACTCTGTGTATGGATAAGATTCGCCATGAACTTAACTTTGAACCTGAGATTTCTGTCGAAGAGGGAATGGATCAATTAAAGCGTGGGATTGAAAATCCGCACGCTGGGGCACCGAGAGAAAAGCAAGGTGGTGGTTGATTTAAAGTTCTCTTTCAAGTCGGAGTGACTTCTTTGGGTTTCAATAATAGCTTTCTGCTTTCGATGAACTGCCAGGCAGCAAGACCAGGCAATCCTAGAACAAGGCTGCGAGCTCTCATAATGAGAGAGAAGACAAGACCAATTTCCGGTCCCGCGCCGACGACATGACCAAGCAGCATATATCCACCCTCCTGGACTCCTAAAGCTCCTGGAACCATGAATGCCACATTGCGCATCGCGTGTCCCAAGCTTTCCAACATGATAGCTTCGACAAAGCTTATAGGGTAGCCCAAAAAATAAAATACTAACATCACCTGACCCGATCCGATGATAAGCCCGAATGTACGCCAAGCAGTAGCAAATGCCAAGGCTCGGCGTTTGCCGTAAGTTGAAAGAATCGCCTCATCCAATTCTTTTGCCCCTCCTGTGATATTTTTCCAATCACCTCCTTTAAAAGATTTTTCGAAAAGCCGGGTGATCTTATAGAAAAGACTAAACCGTTGTGCCATGAAAAAACCAATGAGCAGTATACAAAAAATGAAAAGACCAAATGCGGCTGCGTATGCGGTATCTGTTAAAACATCATATTGCAGCAGAATTAAAATCCCTATAATGGAAAAAACAGATTGCGTAGTGGCCGCAATAGTCACGTCAACAACTGCACTAGCCCCCGCGTCAGGACCCCGTACACCGCGGAAAGTAAGCAGTCTTGCACGGACTAATTCTCCGCCAACTTGGGCGACAGGTAATAGCGTGTTGACCGAACCGCAAACCCAGCGAAGGAGTAATAATGTATGCAATGGTGGGCGCGTACCAGTGGGTAGAAGTAGCTGCCAACAAATAGTATTGGCTGTCATTGGCAGCAGAAAATAAACACAAATTGCCGGCAACCCCCACCCCACTTCAGCAAATGCGGCCCCCACATTAGCAAAACCTTGCCAGGCTACCAGCCCAATCAAAAGCGCCAATCCGATAACCCAGAAAGATATTGCCGCTAACTTTATCGATTTAGTAGACACCTATCGCCGCTCTAATTCGGCCTTCGTTCCAATTTCTTGATGATAAAAATCATCTACTTGGCAAAGCGCCTGGCGTAAAGTGAATAAAGAGCAAAGGCATTGGCTCCGATTGCAGCGAGCCAGATGAATATTTCTGTTCTATCAATAAGCGCGAGTAAAAACAGGATGAAAATAAAATCCCGATTGGCTATTTTATCCTGAATCATACGACGCTTATCCATTGAAATACTGTCATGTCGTTCAGGTGATTTGCTCTCTGAGATTAAAGAACTCATAAAGACAAAAGAAATAATACTGCCAATAACCGCGACTAAACCAAGAATAGCATATAGGTTGTCCCCGGATGAACGGGTTAATCCCACGCCAATCGAAAAGAAAACGATGTAATTTACAAAACAATCCAAGGTGATATCCAATTTAGCTCCCATTTTGGATTCCCTGAAAGTCAATCTAGCCAGTTCACCATCGACACCATCTATCCAAGTAGAAATCACCAGGATGACCGCTCCTACCAGGCTCATCCCATAAACGCCTTGGAAAAAAAACCAGGTCGATATTAATCCAAGGAAAAAACTTAACAAAGTGACCTGATTAGGGCTTACCGGCGTATGAATGGCCAGTCGTGTTAAGAATCGTGATACGCTACGAGAAAATAACCTGTTTATCATGCTGTCGGTTTCCAAACCACCAGACTTCATGATACGCATATGCTCTTTATGAAAATCATTCTCGGTTGTGATTTTCGTAATTTTACTGCCGGACAAATATTGAATCCGTATACTTTCGTTTGAAGGGGATACCGGTTTTTCACCAACGCTTATCGCAGTAATCTTTTCAGACCATTGATCATTGAAATCTTCATGCTTATCGAATTGGGAGAGTAAGTCATCGATACTAACTCTTTCTTTTTTTTCATCTCTATCTGTAGCGGTATATTGAGTGAATAATGAAATAGCGTTCTGGATTTCTAATCTGTGATGAAGGACTGAGCCATTCAGGATAAGGACGTTTTTCATGCTCCGAAGCACGCGTTCTAAATCCACGGGCGCTGATATACACTCTGTTTTGTTTAGCACTCTTGGATCGTCATTAACAAGATGGCATAATTCTTTAACAGGTGCGATTTGCTCATTATGATACAAATATATTTTTTTACCCCCTCCACGTTGGATATTGATGATATTTCTTAAAAGGTAGGGTACACCGGCAATACGAGTCCAATACCATTTCGCCATCTCACCCTTTAATGGGATGAATGAGAAAACAATGAGCACAAGCGTATCCTTATGCACGGTGGAATCGCGCTCTATAGCAGACTCTTCAGGCACAAGGTACGCTCAGGTCTGGAGAAGATAAGCTGTGGTCGGTCAGGCTATTTCCCAAGTTTTTTCCTAATGACAATTAACTCAATATCGTAAGGTTCACAGCGTTCTTTCTCAATATAAGTAAGTAGTTGCCTGCTTTCTTCCAGATTTGGAACGATAAGTACTAATACCCCTTGTTTTTTTAATACATCCCTGGCATGTAACACTTGCCCAAAACCCTCATGCCACGTTTCAATAAAATTAACTTCATAAGCGCGATTATTAGTAACGAAATCGGGCGCTAAATAGGGAATCTTACGCGTCATATCTCCCTCTCCGATCTCCCGGGCAAGCATCTTTGTCCAAGTCGACTCACGTGCTCCAGAAAACACCTGGACCGTATAAACATCATAGGCACTGAGTGACGATATTCCAAAAACGAAAAATAGTAATACCGCAAACTTATATCGCATAAATAAACCCTCCTGAATTTAATTGTTGATCTTTGTATGTACTCTTCTCGTCAATTAATGCGTGTCAACATCAGATTGCTGAGCGCGAATGAGAACTTAATAGTATCGATATACTATTTACGATATGCGATGTAAGAAGGATGGACATCGACATCCTGCCCAGTGGTCATTGCTCGGGAGATAGAAGAAATAATCGGCAGCCAAGTGTGTAATGACAGAAAAGGTGGAACGCGCTGTCCCTAGCGCGTTGAAGAATGTAGTAATTAAAGAAGCGTGCGAGGGAACCAGCCGTCGCTAAAGCTATGGCGGTCAGGCAGCCCGCTCCACCTTAACACCTAAAACTTAAAACTGATCGATAGATCACTCCTCACTCAATCGTAATCTCTTCGACCGTCACCGTGATCGCATCGCCATCTTCGTTGGCGAAGGTGGCATCGATACTTTGTGTCGGCTGAGGCGTTTCGTCAGATTTGAAGTTGTTCTGCGTGATCAGGGTATCAAATCCCGTCGTCGTCGATCCACTCTCCGCTACCACGACTGCGGCACCGTTTGTCTGCAACAGGTCACCACCCGTGATTCGCAAACCGGGGTTGCCGGCTGGTACGGTGAAGGATCCGGATCCGAATAACAGGTGTGGGACTGCGTCGCCATCAGCATCGATGTCGCCGACGGTTAAGCGTACCGCGATCGGTACCCCGCGTGCATCGACACCGACCTTGCCCGTGCTTCCACTGAAGACGGTGTTCGATAACTGCACCCCTCCAAGTCCCGTGGAGTTGGTTACTTCCACGAGGGCCACGTCCGCTTGTGCGTCATAGACCTGTCCCTCGGGGAAGAGGGCCTGGTTAAACGCGTTGATCGTGCCCACGGTGAAGATACTGAAGAAGGTATTGGCATCCGCTCCATCGATGACCACGCTCGGCTTGCCCGTCACATACTCTACGGACTGGTTGTAGCGTGGGGGTATGGCCGGGGGCAGGAAAGTGGTCGGGTCCAGGGTTACGGTAAAGGTACCATTACCTGAAAATTCTACCTGCACAATATCCTCGTTTACGTCCATGAAGGAGACGCGTGTGATCTGTCCCGGTTTGGCCTGGAGTTGGACGAACTCTCCGGTGAGTAAAATCTGATCGAAGACGTTGCCGTTGGCATGTTGAATGTTTTCACCGGCGATATCGCCAGAGCCGTCGAGAACGAGTGGCACCGGGGGAGCGGTTACGGTTATAACTGCGGTTTCACTGTCAGCGCTTCCACCTGCATTGATAATTTGCACCCAGAAATTCGTGCTCACCGTGAGAGCACCGGTGGTTAAGGTACCGCTCGTGGCTCCGGCCACGGGACTGGCGGTATCGCCGCTGTTGCCGGTGTACCACTGGTAAGTAAGATCATCCCCGCTGGCAACAACTGACAATACTACCGCGGTGCTGGACTGCACTTCCTGGCTCGCGGGCTGGGTGGTAATGGTGGGACCGGCTACGGGAGGCGGTCCCTCGGAACCACTACCGGGGGCACCGACCGGGGTAAATCCAATATCATCGATAACATTGTGCAGCACATTCCCTTGAAAAGATACTAAATCCAAATTGAGATAATGAATCTTCCCAATTCCTTCAGGCGCCCCTAACTCCGCCGCATTAAAGGATAAATAATCAAAGGGTGCTTCAAATAAGTGACTGATACTTTCAGGTATATCTTTGGTTGAAGTGAGTAGATTATCATTAGCGTCAAAAATCTGGAGTTCTCCATCTTCCTCGAGGAACACAGCGGCGTAAAATTCTACTTTGGCGACAGGGGTTTCGAAAGTAATAACACCTAAACCACTTCCTCCAAAAGATAAGTCCTCAACTCTCCAGGCACCGGGGACCAGGGGAAAATCTCCTCCCCCCTGTGTTTCACCATCGGGAATAGTATGATTAAAGAAAGCTCCGCCTGAGACAGCCGCAATGCCACCGGTAAACGTTGCGGTGTAAGGGGACTCACCGATGGTGAAAATTAATCTCGAATTGGCACTGGTACTACCCGGTGTTCTAAAATAAGGACTGTTAGCTATATTCGCAAAATCTTCAAAAACAGTATTGTTGGGCGGACCCACAACATAAGAAAAACCAAGATCGTCGATGGCCGCCCGTCCATTTACGTTGATTATTTTTATTTCCAGGACACCGTTCGTAAAGTTAAGGTCTGCATCATCATTAATATCTCCTGAGAAACCGATGAAACTCTGAAGCGGGGGGTTGGCGCCGGGACTGATGTTTGTCGGCAATCCCTCTATAATCCCACCTTCCCTTAAAAAAAATCGGTTTCTATCTCTAAGCTCCAATCGGCCGCCACCGGTTGATTCAGCAGTATAAAACTGGAGCAGATTAGCCCCTCTTTCTAAAATAATTTTCCCTTCCTGCCCCGCTTCAAGGACCAAAGCTTTGGTCCCCGAATGAGCGAGGGCTGGATCATCCACCGTTTCGAGGGTAAATCCAATAACCCGGATGGTAAACGGGGCAACGCCCAAAGTAAAATCTGTCCCTGTGGCCGTTTCATTTTCGAAATCGAAAAAAGTATCGAGCGATTGCGGTTGAGCGGATAACCATACGGTGAAAACCAGTGATATCAACAAGGTGGAGAGATTTTTTTTTGAGCGCATAATATAATTTCCTTTCATAGGGATAGCTGGTCGGTCCGTAAGAGCACGATTAAATAACTACTTTAATCAGATTAATGTCAACGATGCTAAACGTGTTGTAGTCATAGTTTAAATGAATCTATTAACCCTCTTAAGTCAAGCGATCGAAATTTATTTAACCCACTTATATCTAGCATCTTGCACAATTATAGATGTATTATTATGACCGTTTCTTCAAAGAGAGAAAAACATTATTGTTCCCCTCTGTTTATTGCTGAATGCTAAAGAAGAAATACCTATCCACGAAATCCAAAAATATGTAATATAAGAAATAATTACTCTTATGCCATGAATCTCATTCTCTTCTGTGAGAAGTACACCCACTTAAATATTCCGTTTGATGATCCACGCGCGGAACATGTCCGGAAGGTACTTAAAATGGGCGTTGGTCAGGAATTTGACGTCGGTGTAACCAACGGCCCGCGGGGAAAAGCGCGCATTATTTCGGATGATTCTGATGGCATGAACTTGACTATGGAATGGGGTGATGTACCGCCGGTGCCCTACCCCATTACTTTAATAGCAGGGCTGCCCCGACCCCAAACTGCGCGAAAAATCCTGCAGGATACGACGAGTTTAGGCGTTGACGCCATTTGGTTTTTCCAAGCTGACAAAGGGGAGCCCTCTTACAGCCGCAGCCGCCTCTGGAGTACAGGCGAATGGCGACACCATCTACACCTCGGTGCTGAACAGGCTTTTACTACGCATATACCCGAAGTTTGCAATTTTGATTCGCTCGCCGAATGTATATTGAATTTGAGTACGCAGAGTGACCGTATCGCACTTGATAATTACGAGGCCACGTTACAATTGGGTTCTTATAAAATACACCATCCTGCCAGTGTCATCGCCATCGGTTCAGAACGTGGGTGGTCAACAGAAGAGAGGGATCTGCTGCGCGGTGCTGAATTTGCATTCTATAATCTTGGTCAGCGCGTCCTTCGGACAGAAACTGCCGGGGTTGCCGCAATTTCAATCCTGGTTTCAAAAATTGAGACCCATAGCCCTGATTAGTTATAGTCTCAGTTTTGTTTATTAACTAAAGTCGTCGAAAAAGAGACACCGTGGATTCATGGCGCCCTTTCCCCAATTTCTTCACTTGTTCCCAACCTTGCCCCTTTAAGACTAACTCTCCCGGCGCTTCAAATATTAAGCGCGAGGATGCTTTATTACTAAGACAAAATTGTGCGAGCGCGAAAATTAATTCCATACGCTTATTGATGATGTCATAAGGCGGATCGACGAATATAAAATCAAATCTTTGTTTATTTATCCGTATCCATTTAAAAACATCCATCTCGATAACATCGCAAGGTGACTGTTTCAATCCGAGTGATTTGCACACGGAAGAGATATTTTCATGTAAATAACCAAATGTTCGATGATCTTTTTCAATAAATACCCCACCTGAAGCCCCTCTGCTAAGCGCCTCCAATCCATAGGCACCACTTCCGGCATAGAGATCCAGGAACTCGCTCTCGATAATCCCGGGCCCAAGACTGGAAAATACCGCCTCTCGCATGCGACCCATCGCTGGCCGAATGGTATCGGACTTTCTAATCTTGAGTCGAATCCCACGCGCTGCACCACCTGTAATTATCAAAGTTCTCCTCTTCTTGTTAAATTATTTTTCAAATACAAAAAAGGTATAACGAAAATTGTCATTACGACTTGCACATTGAGAAATAGTTTTAGGAAAAAAGGAATCCCATGCGGGGAAAAAAGCATCCCCTTCAACCTCAGCATGAATAAGTGTAAGGTAAAGTTTGTCTGCCATTGGCATAGCCTGTTCATAAACATGCTGACCTCCACTAATCCATATTTCACCCTCGAGTTTCTGCGCTGTGTCCAAACCTTCTTGCAGGGAAGTTGCAACGATTATATCTTTACTTGTCCATTCTCTATTTCGGGTCAGCACGATAGTTTGACGATCCGGGAAGGGGTGGCCAAATTCCTCAAAAGCTTTGCGACCAAAAATGAGGGTGCCCCCCTTAGTCTGGTTAAGAAAGTAATTCCAGTCTTCTGTTATCTTCCAAGGTAACTTTCCGGCTCGTCCGATAACTCGATTCTCCGAACAGGCAGCGATAATATTCAACTGTTTCATTGGCATAATCCATAAAGTGCCTGTCGCAGAACAGCACTTGGCACAATACCCTGAGCATTAATTAATAATGCTTAATTTGCCCGTCCAGTCCCGATGTAATTTGCACGCTCATCCATAAGTTGATTCAAATCTTTCATCAACTGATCACGGTCGCGCTTATCACCGGTAATCTTCTGCAAATGCTCCAGCCATTTATGACCATTCCCAACGTGGCGTGTTTCGTCGCAAATATCGTAGGCCAAATAATCCGAACTCTCTTCATCTTCCATAGCTTTAAGTAGTTCCCGACTCCTGCGCTTATAGGGAAACGCACTGACTTCATCGAGGAAAACAATCATCCCCAAACGTTCGACTAGCGGCAGGCGATCGCGAAATTCATAAACTCCGGTGCCTATGGGTAATTTTGTTGTATCCAGACCTACCTCGGTAAGGCGTTGTTTCCCCATCATTGCATGGCGGTATTCGTCCCAACAATGCCGCGCCATATCATAAAGAAATTCCCATTCGACATGTTCAGGTGCATCGAAAACTATGCTTGCCACATTATCCCCTGCTCCGATCTCATTAAAGTAGTTGCGAAGGACATATTCCCGCCAGGGTTCACCGGCTTCTTCTACTGGCGCTTCATCACGACCGCGTTGGGTAATTATGTCGTCTAAATGTTGTTCGTGCGGGCGCTCAAAAGGTTCGCGAGATGGGATAATTGCCGCAGAAGTGGCTGCTTTTGCTTCACGCCCATCAATCCCCCCCTGTGAAATCAACATGGAAGAGACTACATTCTGCCATTTTTCACAGGCTTCTTTATCGTATGTCGTTCGCGAGTCGAATTCGGTTAATCCCTCAGCCCATCGACATTGTTCTTCGAGAGTGGCAATATTGGCATTTAACAAATCGACTGTGGCATCATCTAAAGCGATATTCGTAGTTTTATAGTGATGATGATAAGCTTCAAGAAGGTCAGCTTTTACAACTTTATACATTCCGGCTATATACTCGGAAATGTTTTCAGCACTAGCGGCATAATTGACTACCTTGTCTAAACCCGAATTATTGTCGTTGGCAAGAGGACCGGAGCGGAGTTCTTTAAGCCTGCATCGAAGGCGGTCTGCTCTTTGTGCGTCCTGCCACAAATGCCTTCCCAGGGTTACTTTGATGTCCCATGAAGAGGTAACCATCGCCCATCCCGCTGAATAACGCATCGCGGTTCGCTCCAGCACTTCATATCTTTGCATTAACCGTGAATTTTCACCTATCATTATCATTTTAGACCTCTTTTATGATTAGTCTTCGCAATAAAATATTTAATCTGCTTTTATCTTTCTTATCTTCATTATATAAGAATTCCAATGTAAAACAACAGGTTTTATAATAAGTATCACGGCTGTAAGAATTAGTTAGCATCTATAATTAAGACGCTAATGTTAAACTACTTAAATTCCAAAGGATCATACACTGCTGCTATTTTAACTTTTTAGTGGCTTTGTAATGACTCGTTTCTTAATTTGAAGACTGGATGTGAACAAATAATGGCTGATACACCAAATATTTTAGCTGAACGCTATGCATCAGAGAATTTAAAGGCTGTTTGGTCGACACGCGGCAAGATCATTCTGGAACGGGAATTCTGGATCGCGGTAATGAAGGCGCAACGCGCCCTCGGGCTGGCCATCCCTGATGAAGCGATCAACGCCTATGAGTTGGTCAAGGAACAGGTTGATATCAACTTGATTCGCATCCGTGAAGAAACGACAAAGCACGACGTTAAAGCACGTATCGAAGTGTTTAACGATCTCGCCGGGCAGGAGCATATCCACAAGGGCCTGACAAGTCGCGATCTCACTGAAAACGTCGAACAACTTCAAATATTGAGATCACTGGAAATCATACGTCAAAAAGCCGTGTCTGCACTTATTAATTTAGCGCTGCGAGCGGCCGAATTTCGCGACCTTGTCATTACCGGACGCACGCATAATGTGGCCGCACAACCGACGACTTTAGGCAAACGATTCGCGATGTTCGGAGAAGAATTACTTTTCGCTCTGCAGCGATTGGATAATCTCATCGAACATTACCCCATTCGTGGACTTAAGGGACCGGTAGGAACTCAAATCGATCTCCTTACTCTTTTTGATGGGGATGCGTCCAAAGTGGTCGACCTTGAAGAAAAAATTCTCGATTACCTGGGAAGCAACAAGTTGATGTCCATTACCGGACAAGTCTATCCCCGCAGCATCGATTTCGCAGTCGTGAGCGCTCTCTTTCTGCTCTCCAGCGCGCCATCCAGTATGGCAAAATCCATACGTTTAATGGCTGGACACGAATTAGTGAGCGAGGGGTTTGGCGAAAACCAGGTGGGTTCCTCCGCAATGCCGCACAAGATGAACAGCCGCAGTTGCGAACGTATTAATGGATTCAATATAATCCTCAAGGGGCATCTTTCGATGATCGCGGGCTTGGCCGGCGATCAGTGGAACGAAGGCGATGTTTCCTGTTCAGTCGTTCGGCGGGTCGTAATGCCCGACAGTTTTTTCACCATTGATGGTCTGCTTGAAACTTTTCTCAATGTGATTCAACAGATGGAAATATTTCCCGCTAATATTGAAAAAGAAAATAACCAATATTTACCTTATCTCACGACAACGACGATCATGATGGAAGCAGTTAAAAATGGCGCCGGTCGCGAGTCCGCCCATGCGGCGATAAAGGAAAAAGCAGTAGCGGTAACCAAGGATTTAAGAGCGGGCAAGATCAAGGAAAATGATCTTATTGATCGGCTGGCAGATGACCCTCGTTTAGGTCTCAATCGAAATCAAATCCAGGAAATCCTGGACCAGAGTGAAAAACTGGTTGGTTCAGCTGCCCGTCAAGTGGACGCTTTTATTAGTGAATCGAGCGTCTGGAAAAAGCGATTCCCTCAGGCTGCAGATTATAAGCCGATTAAAATACTTTGATCATTTTCGATTAGCGGAGTTGGGATTTATCACCCAATTGTTCAGCGGGCGGTTCCCGCCTGCGTTCCATCTTGCCAGGCACATTCCCGCGATTGCGGGACGAGGTCTTAAACCTCATGTGACAGATGGACATACCCCAATCGTGATTAGTTTAAGATTGCTTTGTTTATAACGGCCATGCAATGTGTCCTTTTTTTCAAGAAATAGAACTTATGGCAGATGATTTAGAAGGTAATTGTTTAGTAGCGCAATCGGGAGGACCGACCTCCGTTATAAACGCCAGCTTGGCCGGCGTCATTACGGAGGCGCTTAATCACGAATGCATTGAGGAAGTGTATGGCGGACTGAATGGAATTCAGGGGATCCTTCAAGAGGAGATCGTTGACCTCGCTGAGGAATCCCAGCAAACGATTCGCGGTTTGCGCTCTACACCTGCATCCGCTCTCAGTACCTGCAGATTCAAGCTCAAAAAATTGCAGGATTGTGAAAGAGCTATCGAGGTTTTTCAGGCGCATAATATTCGCTTTTTTTTCTACATTGGCGGTAACGATTCCCAAGACACGGCGAACAGGCTGTCCAAGTTGTCAAAGGAAAAGGGCCATGAGATGCGAATCATTGGTATCCCGAAAACGATCGACAATGATCTTGTCGGCACCGACCACTGCCCGGGTTATGGTAGCGTCATTAAATATGTAGCGACGACAGTCAAAGAAATTGCCCAGGATAACGAGGCAATGGGGCGCGGTAATTTAGTAATGATCCTCGAGGTTATGGGCCGTAGCGCAGGCTGGATTGCCGCCGGTGCTTCGCTCGCAAAAAGGCGGGACCACCCTCACGATCCGCCTCACTTAATTTATCTGCCTGAAGTGGCATTTTCCCCGCAAAAATATATCGAGGACGTTAAGCGTATTCTTAAAACTGCGAATTCCTGTTTTGTCGTTGTGGGGGAAGGATTAATAGATAGCGACGGTAATCACGTTACTACTTCAGCAACGCAGACCGATGCATTCGGGCACAGTCTACTTGGCGGTGTCGGTGAATATCTTGGTACCATGGTCGAGCAGCATTTAGGTGTGGATGCGCGCATTACAAAACTCGGTTATGCTCAACGCGCAGCTATTCACTTGTCCTCACAGGTAGATAGCGATGAATCTTTCGCAATCGGACAGGCCGCGGTGCGAGCTGCGGTAAATGGGGAAACTGATAAAATGGTTACGCTTGTTCGCAGTGACTCTGATCAGTATGGTTGCGATACCGGACTATGTGATCTCGAAGAAGTGGCTAATAACGTTAAGAACATTCCACAAAATTGGATTAATGAAGATGGTATAAGTCTTAATTTCCAGTATTTCAAATACGCTTTACCACTTGTTCAGGGTGAATTACCGATTACCTACGAAAATGGTGTCCCAAAATTCGTTCACCTCGACAAATACCGGGTAGATAAGAAACTGGCTCCTTATACTATAGATTGATTTCCTTGCAATATCGTCCTGTCGATCAGAAGAAGTTGTCACACTTTCTACCCGGGCAATAGAATAACAAGCAATAAGGAGAGGCTGTGAACGATAAGAAAGTCGGTGGTGTTCACTGGAGTTTCTGGATAATCGGCGCTGTCGCGCTGATCTGGAATCTTATGGGCATCATGAATTTATTCATGCAAATGAATGCAGACGCGCTCGCTACCATGCCCGAGGCGCAGCGTGCGATAATTGAAGGCCGACCCGCATGGGCCACCGGAGCTTTTGCGATAGCTGTTTTCGGCGGCGCGCTTGGCTCCCTTCTCCTTCTGCTCAGGAAGTCTGCTGCGTTCTATTTATTTATTGCGTCGCTCCTTGGCATGCTTGTGCACATGATCCCATACCTTGGCATGGCCGGTTCAACCATCGACTTCGGTCCCTTTGAGATCTCGATGTATATTCTGATGCCGTTGGTGGTGGCGGCGTTTTTGATCTGGTATTCGAAGCACGCCAAAAGCAAGGGTTGGATAAGCTAGGAACAATAGGTGTAATTAATAATGGCACCCAATTATCAAATCCTGCTTGTCAGCCATAGCTACCGAGCGTAGCGCCATCTTCCAATCCAAGGAAATGCAGGTCAAGTTTTGACATCCCTCTGGTTTGCCACGTCGCGTTGCTCCTCGCAATGACAAGTGGGATTCAATCTCTAATAACCGATCATAAATTCTCCCCAATCGTCATTCGGCAATCGAATGACTCCCCACCATGGGCAGCATGTTATATGATCTAAATATTGTCTGAATTTTGTTAGGAAGAAGACGAAGCTTCACTGTTCACTGTTTCCCTCCGTTAGAATCAAAAAAGAATTGTTCGGGTCGGGCAATACCCGGTGATTGCAAGGTAGCGCTGTTAGGTGCGACATCGGGAACATTGCGAAAATTATTTTTTACCACGACTATACCGTTTATGGCTGGAGATTGTCCGACGGTGCCAATTACAAACAGATTGTCTGAATGGATTCTCCATAACTCTTTACCCAGTTCCGTGCGCATTATTTTGGGTAAACTGTTTCCCTCCTCATATATTTCCACTAAACGTTTAATGCTGCCGGAAGGCGCTTCACCCTTTCTACCTTCACTTAAATACCACGAGCTAACGAGCGGGGCAAAAGCATTCCCAATAACGGGTATGGTCATACTAGGCCAAGTCCAAGGGTTTTCAGAACCGCCAGCAATACCCATGCTAAGTTGGTGTTCGTTGTTTGTCGAACGTATGCCATAGTAAGTATCCCCTTCAATATTTAATTTTATGTCCAGCCCGACATCTTTCCAGTGATTCACGAGGAGTTCAGCTATATCATCAAAATTTATAAACGTCTGACTAGCCACCGAGATTGTTATATTCAGACGTTCCCCGTTGTCAGTGCGCAAGCGATAGCCTTCACTGTCCCTCTTATCCAAACCGAGCGCGTCGAGGATCTTGTTTGATTGCACCAGGTCTCGAACCGCATTTTTTTTCTCATATTCTGGACCGGGATAATACGGGTTATTCGGCAACGGCAGAAAAGCTCTTGCCTTCCCTATACCCAGAAAAATTGATTCGTTTATCTCCTCCCGATCAATAGCAAGCGAGAGGGCGATCCTAAATTCGCGGCTTCTAAGCCACTTTTTTATT
Organism: Opitutales bacterium; assembly: GCA_963692525.1. Taxonomy (GTDB): domain Bacteria; phylum Verrucomicrobiota; class Verrucomicrobiia; order Opitutales; family PNEW01; genus PNEW01. The sequence goes on along the minus strand of OY829953.1, from coordinate 1,375,945 downwards.
TCGGGATCTCCCTTCCAAGTCTGGTTAACATAGATGATGGCGTCCGAACCGCCCAGATTAGGCCATAAGAGTACGCGGTGGTCACCTTTGTCTGACTCACGCTTGAGCAGAGGGACTTTGTCCAGCAGTATATGACGATGTTGCATATCCACCTCACCGGCAATAGCACGGGCATTGAACACCTCCATGTCTTCAAATAAAAGCATTACAATCTTGTCGATATAGGGAAGCTGATTCCCTTCTGGATCGACGGCATAGTAATAGGGATTGCGTTCCAAAGAGTAAATATCACTTGTTAGCGGAGTAACCATTTTCCAGGCACCGACAACCGGCAAGTCGCGGTTCTTGTGAGGTGAAGCTATGCGTAGGAAATATGACTTCCAACTTTCATCTCCCGCGGCATTCGCCCTGTTTTTTAGTTCTTCCAAAGGGGTATACTTCGGAAGAAACTGCTTTAAATAATGCCGGGGTGCGTAGAGAGGGGCACTCCCTCCCCGAGTGAACTGACCGCCAACGAACAAACCACCAACTTTCTCGACGAACACATAATTTGGTTTATGAAAGGTATAACGAATCGTTGTATCATCTATCTTTTCACATTTGAACAGTTCCCCATCGACAATGGCATAGCCGGGTTTTTCCGGGTTTAATTCTTCATTCATTGTCACGTCTTCGAAGGCGAAGACGAAGTCATCGGCTGTGAATGGGGCGCCGTCGGACCACTTCATGCCCTTCCGCAGATGGAAAGTAAATGTTGTCCCGTCTTCGCTGATATCCCATCCTTTCGCGATGTGGGGCATCAGGGTGTAGCCGTCGAAGTCAAAGTAAACTACGTGATCATGGATTATCCGGTCCATGTTGTTAGTATCAAGCCCAGTAAAACCACGGCGCCAGGTACCCCCGTATCGGCCAATGCGTTCTATGGGTGGAATAATCAATGGCTCTTCCGGTAAGCGATCTTCAACCGGAGGTAATTCCCCCGCGGCAACGCGCTTCGCCAGTTCTGGCGCTTCGCTGAAAGTAGTGACTGGCGGACCCTGATAAATAAAACTGAATCCTTCTAAACTGACAGCGGCCCGTTCAGGTTTGTCCGCTCCTCCTTTTGATTGAGTTTCTCTGTTCCCGCCGCAGCCCCATACTGCAGTAATGAAAGCCATTATTAATAGCGTGATCGATATCCGACAGCTGCGAAAAATGTTTATCTTCATAACGCTTAATATACCAAGTTTGTCTCTCTCCTACAGGGTGTGTTATCAATAATATTATTACTCCATAATTTGTTATCGTTATAGATAGGATAACGCAATAAATCTTGCACCCCACGATGGAATGGGCTGAGACAGATGCTTGATCTACGAAGCAATATGGAGGGACGCGCTCCGTCGCGTCCGCGTATCGTCCATTGATAGAACCAAAACGGCCATGATCAGCCGTCGCCGAGGCTATGGCCGACAGGCAACGCATGGCCCTCCAATAATGATATCAAGGTGGAACGCGGTTACCGAGTGTCGCGACTTCTTCCCCTCCAGGGGTATGCCGATCACATATTGATATTCCCCCAATCCGAAATTGGTTACCCCCGCTCCACTATTACTAATAGTTTACAACAATTCCCTTGGCATTACCGATAACGTGTTTCAATTTATCTGCTTCTAACAATAATTGAAATAAAATCTATGAAGTTTATTTATTTAATCGAGGGTAACCGATTATGCAGATAACTCATCCCTACGAAAACTTAAAGGGCGGCTCCTGGTTTCGTGGGAATTTGCACACGCACACAACCAACAGTGACGGCACCCACCCTATGCAGGAGGTAATAAATACCTACGCAGACCACGGTTACGATTTTCTTTCAATATCCGACCATGACATATTCACCGGCCGCACCGAATATGAAAAGCTCGACAACAAGGGCCTCGTGCTCATACCGGGAAATGAAGTTTCAAAGGATGGACCACATTTATTGCACGTGAATGGGGACCGATTAATCGAACCCCATGTCAACCGACAACTGGTCTTCGATGAAGCAAAAGCCACCCAGGGTTTCGTCGTCGTTGCCCATCCTAACCTCACACCTGGTTTTAATTTTTGTCCAATCGAGCTTTTGCAAGAATGGACAGATTACGTGGGCATTGAAATTTTTAATACGATTGTAAGGAGGTTAGCGGGCAGCCCATACGCAACAAACAAATGGGATATGCTCCTCTCTGAAGGACGTCGCCTTTGGGGCTTTGCCAATGATGATGCTCATTTCTGGCGTGAGGAGAACCGCAAGCCAGGTATTTCTGATACCGGTGTTGGATGGAATGTTGTTTATGCGGACTCATGTAGTTCTGAAAATATTTTGGAGTCATTAGAAAATGGACGCTTTTATTGTTCTACCGGCGTTGTCATTAAAACAATTCAAGTGGAAGGACCCGAAATCGTCATAGAATGTGAAAATGCGAGCAGAATCGTAGGAATATCCCGACATGGGCAACGCGTTGCCTCAAGTGATAGTGGTTCGATAAAAGTGGATGTATCCAAAGATGAAAATTGGCCGCCTATGTCTGGCTATCTGCGTTTCGAGTGTTGGGGTGATGGAGAGAGAAATGCCTGGACCCAACCCTTTTTCCTTGAGGAGTAATGCCTGACATTGATTTAGGTAGTGAAAATTTTATCCCATTTACTTCGATGCATTTTAGATATATTGCAGCCGTATTATTGATTTCACTTTTATTCCCGTTTCCTATTCGAGCTCTTCCACAAGACCTCGAGGTATTCACAGATTTTGAGGATATCAGTGGGGAAGGTGAAATTTTTATCGGCGAAGAGCCAAACCGGATCAAGTTAGTGGGCTTTAAGGTGGAGACTTTAGACGATCCATCGCTCTTACATTCGGGAACCAAAGCCATAACCCTGGGACCCGGTGAGGAAGGGAAGATCTTCACTGAAAAGGGGCTTGCTGAAATCGAATTCTACGTGGCCGAAAACACGGGCGCGGGCAAAATTGAAGCGGGGGGTCCTGGGAATGTCGGTGAAATTAGCTTAGAAAAGAGATATCTTGAATTAATCTTAATACCACTACCGCAATATACAATAACTGGGTTACCGACCAGTATCAACCCCGATACCAATCCTCCTGTGCAACGGTTCGTTAATGTGCCTGAAGGCATTCAAAATTTTGTTGATATCGACTACTACTTTGACGGTATCACTGAAATTAAGTTATTTAATGTCACGGGAAAATTAGTCATCGATGATCTTGGTTTTACCCTTTCAGATGTGCCAAGAAATAATACCGTGCATACCCGATTTGAAGAATTCACCACAGGAATTGATAATTTTACGGTTGGATCATCTCCTTTTACCGCCACGTTTACTAATGGCCTTACAGCATTGCATTCAGGATTTAGCCGCTCATGTTGCGACTACTGGAGAGTGTTTGAAGGTGAAACTGGAACGATCACTTTCGAAACGCCGGCAGCACGGGTTCAATTTTATGCCGCCGCCATCTTTGATCAAGCGATTGGCGAAGATGACGGTACGATTGAGGTATTTGACACGGAAGATAACTTGCTCATTACGATTGAAGATCTGCCGGCTTTCCTCAGCCCCAATACCCTTCCTTTTCAGGTTATATTAATAGCGAGTGAATTGGGAGCGGTGGGCGGCATTGCCAAAATAACCTATACCGATAATATACGTGCGAATCTAAATATCAGCTCGACGAGCATCGACGATTTCGGTTTTACCCCGATCGGTGCTCCGGGTTTCGAAGATACTCCTACCGCACAAGGTCCATCCATCACTACTCAGCCCGCCAACCTGGAAGTGCAGTCCGGTAATGCAGTCGTCTTATCCGTTGCAGCCAGCGGTGATGATCTTTCTTACCAGTGGTATGAAGGCACCAGCAGTGACACCACCAGCCCTGTCGGCGGCGGCACCGACAGCACTTTAGACACGGGCGTACTCACCGCGAGCACTAGCTTCTAGGTACGGATAACGAACGCCGGCGGTAACGCTGACAGCGATACCGCAGTCATCACCGTGGCCGCTCCCTCCGTACCCCTCGTTCTCGACGGCACGGGTGATATCGCAGGGGAGAACATCCAGCATCCCAACGGAAACGTCTTTGACCAAGTCTTGCTCACCGGAGAAAGCATTCAACTCCAGGCGAGACCGAATCAAATCACTCGGGTTTCATTCATGGACGAAGACGAGGATATCATGCAGGTTGAATTTTCCGGGAGCGGTGCCTTTACCGTAACCCTGGACCCAACCACCTTCCTCCCCCCTGCTCTGCCTCCGCGCTATAACCAACAGGTAGAGTACGTTACCGGTAAACCGAGCGTGGTCATCGAAGGAGCCGACGCGAATACCTTTTTCAGCATCTTTACGGTGGGATCGATTAACGCAGTGAACCAGGCTCTCTTTCCCGAAGGACAAGTCTACGACGCGCAAGCTGACGTGACCCTGGTCGAAGTAGTTAACTCCACGGGAATGGGTGGGATGCAGTTATCAAACACTGTCTTCAGTGGTAACACGGGTAAAGTCGGCATCGATGCGCGCGGGGTACCGATTGCGGTACGCTTAACCATTGGTGACATAGATGCCAGTGGCGATGCAGTCCCACACCTCCTGTTTGGTGAAGGATCATTCACCGTAGCTGCAGGTAATCCCGGTTTGCGAATTACCGGAGGAGACTTAGTGCAAACGAACGGCGCTTCAATCGTAGTGGCAGAAAGTGATTCAACGACACGTGGCTTCGATCGATTGATCACCCAGAACAATTTTAAATCCGACAATACCCCTCAGCCTACGCAAAGCATTGGTGCCACATTTGCAAATGAAGAGGGTGATGATGTCACCGTCGAGGTTGATGAGGTAACGATCGAGTGATCTATCGATCAGTTTTAGGTGTTAAGCAATTTAGTGGAACGCTACCTTTAATGTAACAATTAGACTTTCGACATCCCCCCAATCGCCTACCGAGAGCGAAGCTCGACATCCCACCATCAAATGGCACCCCGTAGGGGATTTGAACCCCTGTTTCAGGGATGAGAACCCTGCGTCCTTGGCCCGGCTAGACGAACGGGGCATTAACTGATGTAAATTATATTAGGATAAAAATCCCTCAATCAGCAATCGAAAATCGCCAATCGGCTACCGAGGGCGAAGCCCGACATCCCACATCGAATGGCCTCCCGTAGGGGATTTGAACCCCTGTTGCTGGGATGAAAACCCAGTGTCCTGGACCGAGCTAGACGAACGGGAGCTAATTGAGAAAGGCCAGAAATTTAGATTCTCGCAGTGAGGGTGCAAGCCTTTTCGATTTATACTTTAAATTCCTATGACTTTATGCGGTAAATAATCAACGCTTGGAATAATAAAAAAAATTTCCATATTTAGAAGCAGTTATGGAATTCGCTACTTTTAAAAAGTCACTCCCTCGTGAACCCATCGTCGAGGTGGATAATTTACCCTGGCCCAAAATCGGTTCAGGTAAAGTGCGTGAGATCTTCGATTTGGGCGATAATCTGCTGATTATCGCCACCGATCGATTATCCGCATTCGATGTCGTTCTCCCTGAAGGAATCCCAGCTAAGGGAATCATTCTTACTCAATTGAGTCTCTACTGGTTCAAAGAATCGCAACAGATCATTGAAAATCATCTGGTAGAAAATCATGAGGAATCGCTCAAGGATTTACTCGCAGACTACCCCCATCTTATTGCGCGCAGTATGCTCGTTAAAAAACTGGATCCGCTTCCCGTGGAAGCCGTTGTCCGCGGCTATCTCTCCGGTAGCGGCTGGAAATCATACCAGGAGGATGGTTCTCTCTTTGGCCAAGCACTGCCCGAGGGCTTAGAGGAAAGTGCTCGCCTGCCCAACCTCTTCTTTACGCCCACGACGAAAGCTACGAGCGGACATGACGAGGCAATTTCTCTCACTCAATGCGAAGAAATATTAGGGGGGAAAAATTATAGTGAAGTACTAAACACGAGCATGGCGATTTATCAACTGGGTGTTAATCACGCAAAGAACGCGAATATTATTCTCGCCGACACAAAGTTCGAATTTGGGCTCGATGGGCAAGGTAAATTATTCCTCATTGACGAAATGCTTACACCCGATTCCTCACGCTACTGGCCAGAGTCGGAATATAAAACAGGTCGAAGCCAGCCAAGCTATGATAAGCAATATGTTCGCGACTACCTGGAAACACTCGATTGGGATAAAAAGCCACCTGGCCCCCATCTCCCGGAATCAGTCGTCGCTGGCACGCAAAAACGATATTTAACGGCTCTTGAACTATTGATAAGTTAGAGAATAGCAGATCCTGTCGCCTGTACGCTTGACACTGCTGTGAGGAGTCTATTTGTTTTCAGACTTTTCTAAAACGTTTATGAAGCCTACTTATCGACCATCGAAAATCAGACGGAAGCGAAAACTCGGATTTCGCGCACGTAAAAGTACGCGTGGCGGCCGTAAAGTGCTAGCTGCAAGGCGAGCCAAAGGCCGTAAACGTCTCGCTCTTTAATCCTTAAGCCTCGTTATAGCGTAATGCGACTGCGCAACACCCGGCACCGCTTGAGGCGGACGGCAGAGTTCACTTCGGTTCGCAATCATGGTAAATACATCAATGGTGGAGCTTTTCTCCTACAAGTATTAAAAGGTTCGAAACAGGAGGGTGAAGCAACCCCCGCGAGACTCGGTATAATCGCCAGTAGAAAAGTTGGTCACGCGGTTTGCCGCAATCGAGCCAAACGGGTATTCCGTGAAATTTTTCGTCGTAACCTGCATTTAATAAGTGATAACGCTGATATTGTGATCGTAGTTCGCAAAAGTTATAAACAGTATAGTTATAAGCAATTAGAGGATATATTCCTCGATCTTTGCCACAAAGCCGGTATTAAAAGTCAGGTTTCCCAATGAAAGATACTGAAATAATAATCCGCGCACAAAAGATTCCGGTGCAGATTAGCCTTTTATTCATACATGTATATCGGCTTATATTTTCCCCCCTGAAGAGCATCCTTTTAGGTCCACAGTTTGGCTGTCGCTTTCATCCAACTTGCTCCACATACGCTATCGAATGTCTGCGCAGTCACGGCTTTATTTACGGAAGCTACTACATCTTGCGGCGAATCCTATGCTGTAATCCATTTCATCGTGGTGGACATGATCCCGTTCCAGAAAAACGGAATTGATACGGGATCACTAGCCTCGACAATGCTCTAATCCAAATGGATAAAAATTACCTATTAATTGGCATATCGATGTTAATCGCGGCCTTTGCCTTAATGCTTTGGCAGGGACAAAAGGCGCAAAAACAGGCGTGGGAGAAAGCCCAGCAAGCGGCGGAACGTACGGGACAGGAAAATCAGCTCTACGAGAACGAAAATGGATCCATTAGTCCGATGGGAAGTTTATCCAGTGATAAAGAATCACCCCTTTTACAATCGCAGCAATCAATGGCTGAAACTATTTCAAGTTCAGACAACGTTTCGACGATCACTCCATCCGACGACAGTAGTTTCTCTTTTGAGCAGCAAATTACGGAAGAAATATATACCCTTGAAAACAATTTTATTCGTGTCGATTTTACGAGTCGCGGAGGAGCGATTAAAGAAGTTGGGTTGAAAAAATACCCCGCGATAAAAGGCGAATCCGCACCCTACATTTTTAACGCTAACAGTGATGTCCCTGCTTTGAGTATTAACATTATTGGCGTAGGGGGCCGAGTTGAAGAATACGCGCCCGCGTATAAACTTTTAAGTCGAGACAATGAAAGTATAACCTTTAGCCTCGCTTTGATCCCGGGAATAGACCTGATCCGCAATTATACAATCACCCGTGCTTTGGAAGGGGCAGATCCCTACATCATAAAGCATTCGACTACTTTCAAAAACAGTACGCCAAGCGTCTTTAACATTGATAAACTGTTTATCAATGTAGGAACTGCCGCCCCGGCCGATGCTGATCCACGTGGCTTTTATTTGAACTTCGGCTGCTTCGATAGTGAAGATGCCAAATTTATTAATGTTAAGAAATTTAAGGGCAGTGGTTTCCTCGGATTTTTTAAACGTGATCCAGTGTCTGAAATCGTGATTAAACAAAATACAGCCTGGGCCGCGGTAAAGAATCAGTTTTTTACAGGTATCCTTACACCCGCGCAGGCTGGCGTAGGGATACAAACGAAGCCGGTCGAATTTCCTCAATTTGACGATGCTGAAAAAGCTCCGGAAGGAATAACCGGGAGTATTGAATTTGATTTAAAACAAGTAGCCCCCTATTCGGAACGCATGATTGAAATGAGTTATTACGTGGGCCCGAAAGAATACAAGAGAATCACCCAACTTGAACAACGAGAAGACCTCGTAATGCAATTTGGGTTCTTTGGAATTTTAAGTAAATTCATGCTCATCGTCCTTATCGCGATCGAAAAAATGGTGGGGAATTACGGGGTGGCGATAATCTTAATGACGATTGTTATCCGTTCAATATTGTGGCCACTCACTGCCAAGTCCGCTCAGTCCTCAAAAAAGATGCAGCAAATTTCTGAGCCGCTGCAGGCCCTCAAAGATAAATATAAAGATAATCCCAAAAAACTACAGCGGGAAACACTCAAATTATTTAAAGAAAACAAGGTAAACCCAGCGGCTGGGTGTTTACCTGTAATAATACAGATACCCATATTCATCTCTTTTTTCTACATGCTTCGCACATCCTCTGAACTTCGATTCGCGGGATTTCTATGGATTGATGATCTCTCAAGAGCAGATACGATAGCGACAATTGCTGGATTTCCGCTGAACATTCTTCCGCTCATCATGGGGGCCACGATGTTTTATCAGATGAAGATCATGCCAACCCCCTCCATAGACAGTTCACAGCAGAAAATTATTAAATTGATGCCTTTTATCTTTCTCATCTTTTGTTATACTTTTTCTTCCGGTCTTGTTCTCTATTGGACGATGTCGAACCTTATGTCTATTTTACAGCAGTTTATTACCAATCGACAAAAAGATCCATTACCGATCACCACGGCTCCCACCCAAACCAAAAGTAAAGGTAAGCCTCGAGGAAAGAACCGCCCCAAACGAAAATAGCTATTCTTCAACTCTTTAATTCTCTTCACTGCAATGTCTGGTCATAGCAAATGGGCAACGACGAAACGGCACAAAGCCACGATCGATGCTAAACGAGGTAAGCTCTTCAGCATTATCAGTAAAGAACTCTCCATCGCTGCTCGTGAAAACGGAAGTGATCCAGAATTCAACCCACGGTTGCGCACCGTAATGAGTAAGGCCAAGGCCGCCAATATGCCGGCAGACAATGTCGATCGAGCGATAAAAAAAGGCACCGGTGAACTACCGGGCTTAAGTTACGAGCAGCTGACTTATGAAGGATACGCGCCAGGAGGAGTGGGGGTTATCGTCGAGGTCACGACCGACAACAAAAACCGAAGCGCATCTGATGTCAGGAGTACGTTCACTAAAGCGGGCGGCAACCTCGCAGGTGCCGGGGCTTTATCATTTAATTTTCAGCGGCAGGGACAATTCCTAATCGATAGCGAAAAAACGAGCGAGGATGCACTTATCGAAACCGTGCTTGATGAGGGAGCGGATGACATCAAAACAGAATCGGACCACTTTGAAGTCCTCTGTGCGATAGGTAAATTTGATAACGTGTCACAATCGCTCTTAAAGGCAGGTATTGAGCCTGACTCTGCCGAGATCGCCTGGATTCCATCAAATCTCGTACCGGTTGATGACGCGGAAATCGCGAAAAAGGTTTTGCGCCTTGTTGATACCTTGGAAGACCTGGAAGATGTTCAGCATGTCTATGCCAACTATGATATCGAGGACGACGTGGAATAAGACAGGGCCATTATCAGGATTGTAAATAGATAAGAATAAAGCTTCGTCTTCGTCTCAACTATTTTTAGACAATTTAGTGTTATAAGTCTTTCAACCCAAGGTGGAGCGGGCTGCCTGCCGGCCATAGCCTTGGCGAAGGTTGGTCCCTAGCACGCTTCTTTAATTACAACTAAATCAAACGCGCTAGGGACAGCGCGTTCCACCATGAAATTGTAGTAAATAACTGGAGGGACGAAGATTATTATTGCTACCCCTCACCTTAATACCATTCAGCCCAATCTCTTTTAACAATACGGGGCCCTTTTATAACCTCCGATAACATAGATCGGCCCATTCTCCAAGGTCGCGGCTATCAACATCAAATTTTATCGATTCCTTTTTCATTAGGCCTTCAAAGATTGTTTTTACTTCCTCCACCTCTGTAGTAAGAATACCACTCATCGCGAGCATACCGTTTACCTTTAATGTCCATAGGAAATTCTGAGCGTAAATACAAAGCAGGTTCGCCTGTAAATTAGCTAAAATCAGATCGGCGCGAGGCTTTAGATCCAGTCCTTCTTCAATTCCGGCAAGGGAATATTCGACGCGGTCATCCACCCCATTGATTGTGCTATTTTCTATACTCACTCTTACTGCTTCAGGATCACTATCAAAGCCAAAGACGTTTTTAAAACCTAGAGCAGCCGCAGAAATAGACAATATCCCCGACCCGCAGCCGACATCGATTACGGCGGCTGATTGCCATGTGTCAGCATAGCGTTCACGAAAATCGAGAAGGCGATTTGCACAAAGCCTCGTCGATTCATGGCTCCCCGTACCGAAAGCCATGCCTGAATCAAGGTAAACGACATATTCATCGGTTGGTATTTTAACCTTTGCTTTATCCCATGCAGGGACCCAATGGAGATCGCGCAACTTTCTGTATTTGAGATGTTGTTTATACGCATCTTTCCAATCGCGATCATGCAGGACTTGAAAATCAACTTCCCTCGGCAGCTCGATAAATTGCGCGCGCAATTGATGCCAGTTTTCACTCGCTTCCTTTTCGCTGAAAAAGTAACCGTAAAGTACGTAATTTCGTTCTGTTGGTTGTCTTACCAAGCTCCATGGTGAACGTACCCATTCACAAAAATAATCCTCAAGTTGATCGGCTAGTTCGGGATCTATTGCACAATGAAATGTGTACATGACTCCAAATTAAAATCCAATCCCCCGTCTCATCACTTATTCAATCACTTTGATGATTTATTTTTTTTATTAGTTCCGTCGTGCTGTGACCTTCAAGGTAGGGAATGAAAACTATCTTAGTCCCTGCCGCTTCTAAGGCGCGGCGCTCCTCTTTATTTATTGTCTCCAGTGAATAATCGCCTGCCTTAGCGTATATGTCAGGTTCAAGCGCTTGTATTTCCACATTCAGACGCTTGGAATTGAAAGTTATGATACCGCTTATACACTCCAGGGCCGCAAGATTGTAAGCGCGTAGATTTTCATTCTGTATAGGGCGGGACGATCCTTTTAAATCGCGAACACTTTCATCACTATTAAGGGCAATCCAGAGAACGTCACCAAGAGCCGCGGTATTAATTAAAAAATAAATATGCCCTGAATGTAAAAGATCAAAACAGCCGTTAGTAAGGACGAGTGAGGTTCCTTCCTGGCGAAGGCGCTCGCGCCGTTTTACAGCTTCATCCAAAGACAACCATTTAGGATTGGGAAGTTGATTTGTGACGGTCACAAGAATCAATATATTGAGAAAATAATCTATTCAAAAAACTGTTTAGCTTTTTTCAAAAACGTCTTACTCACCGGATTTTCGGCATCACCGCAGGCGATCGCAAAATCTTCCAATAGCTTTCGCTGATCAGCTTTTAATTTAGCGGGTATTTCAATTTGTATACGCACCAACTGGTCGCCTTTGCGCCCACTTCGCAGGTTGGGAACACCATGGCCACGAAGACGGAAAGTGGTGCCAGACTGGGTCCCGGGAGGAATTTTGAGGGAAGCTTTCCCCGTAAGTGTTGGAAGATCAATGGTGCCGCCAAGTGCGGCTAGAGTGAATTTAATGGGAATCTCACAAAACAGATTGTCCACTTGGCGCTCAAAAATGTCGTGTTCTTTTAAATGGATAACGACATAAAGATCACCAGACGCACCCCCTAAATTACCCGCTTCGCCATTGCCGGCAGATCGCAATTTGGACCCGGTCTCCACACCGGGGGGGATGTGTAATTTCACTTTGCTCGTCTCCATTACTCTTCCTTCGCCCTGACATTTTTTACAGGGATTTTCCATCACTACCCCCGAACCATGACATCCCGGGCATGACTGGCGGACACTGAAAAATCCGCGGGATGATGTAACCTGTCCACTCCCCCCGCAAGTGGAACAGCGTATGGTACGCGAATCTGGTTCGGAACCCGATCCCTCACAACGATTACACGCTACGGCGCGGCGATAAGAGATTTCCTTCGTTACCCCTTTAGCTGCTTCTTCCAAACTGATTTCCAGATCATATCTAAGATCGGAACCACGCTGAGCACCGCCTTGCGAAGATCTGCCGCCACCGAAAAATTCCTCGAAGATCCCCCCTCCGCCACTGCCGAATACTTCCTTGAAAATATCGAAAGGGTCATGAAATCCTCCGGCCCCACCACCGCGGGCAGACTGCTTAAATGCCGCGTGTCCAAATCGATCGTAAGCGGCTTTTTTTTCAGAATCCTTGAGCACTTCATAAGCTTCAGAAATTTCTTTAAATTTTTCTTCGGCCGAAGGGTCATCAGGATTTTTATCAGGATGAAACTGTATCGCTTTTTTACGATAAGCTTTTTTAATTTCGTCGGCAGAAGCATCGCGCGATACACCGAGCAACTCATAATAATCTTGTTCGGACATACTCAGGTATCTTGATTTATTTTTTTATCACCTTTTCCGCTCGATACTATAACCGTAGCGGGACGAACAAGCCTTTCGTGCAAAAGATAACCTTTTCGTATTACGGAAATAACTTTACCTTCCTTATACTTTTTACTGGGCTCATGTGCAACACATTCATGAAAGTCTGGCTGAAATTTCTCATTCACTGGATTAATTTCTTTAATCCCATGTTGCTGAAGAATGCTTTCAAATTGTATTAGGACCATCGAAAATCCCTCTGTTACCGGTTTGGCTTCTGGGTGCTGTTTTGCAGCTTCAAGACCGAGAACCAGGTTATCGAGTGCAGGTAGCATATCTTCAATCAACGCTTCAGTGGCTAATCTTCTCGACTCTTCTTTATCGCGAACGGCACGACGTCGAAAATTTTCGAGGTCGGCGATAGCCCGCAAATAAAGATTCTTATTATCTTCTGCTTCACCCTGAACCTCATCGAGTCTTTTCATTAAATCATCGACTGTGTTCTCAGTACCGGCTGTAGTCTCGGAATTTTTTTCAGTTTCCCCAACTTTATCCTTTGATTCCGTATCCGTATTACTTTCGTCTTCCACCGCGGACTTGAAGTCTTGATTATTGGAATCCAACTCCTTTTCCGACTGAGTATTTATCTCAGTATCAGAAGGTGACGATTCTTCTTTAGATTTATTCATGGCTAATTGTGATTAAAATAATCAAATAAAATGTAGTCACATATAAATTATAAATGTGCAAAGAATTAAAATAAAACGGTGCAGGATTTTGATCTTTCTTCAAGTTTTCAAACACTTTTTTAAAATACAGGTATTTATTCCGAACACTTATAATTAATTATACAAAAATAGTAAGATAATCTTACTAAAAGCGTGTAACCTCTGATGATGCAGGAAATTACCCAATAAAATTATCAGTCACAAGCAACACCGCATTAACGACAGCTTCAAAATTAAATGAAGCGGAAAATGGTAAGAGGACATTGTCTCCATTATTCAGGAAAGCTCCAGATTTCTTTTCAACAATGCGGCCGGATATAATATGAAGGAGGCGCGGTTGATCCTCAGCTTCAAACACCAAAGGACCCGATTCAGAATTTAAGCTTATTTTTCTGATACAAAATTCCGGACAGTCGGCGATGATCTGCGCATCGCTATTGGTTTGCAGTGGATTGGGTTTAACATCATTAAAATTAATACACTGTAATGACTCTTCAATATGCAGTTGTCTCAACTCCCCATTGATTCCCTTTCGGCCCCAATCGTAAATACGGTAGGTTGTATCAGAGTTCTGTTGGATTTCGAGCACTAAGACACCACCTTCTATCGCATGAATTCTCCCGCTAGGCACAAACATAGAATCACCCGGCCCGACCGAAACGCGATGGATAAGGGACTCGAATGTATCGGTTCTTAATGATTCTTTAAATATTTCGCGGGTTATCTCTTGTTCAAAACCAACAACGATGGTGGCATCGGGCTGCGCCGTAGCGACGTACCAGTTTTCTGTTTTAGGTTCGCCCTTTAATGCGTCAGCCACGGTAGCTGGTGGGTGCACTTGTAAGCTCAAACGCTTTTGACAATCCAGCCATTTAACGAGGAGTGGAAAAGGCTGTTTCAAAGGATGGTCGGGCCCGAGAAGTTGCGCTCCATGCTGTTCAATAGCCTGGCGAAGTGTAAGCCCCGACATTGCGCCGCAGGCAATGACCGACTGGGCTTCAGGACGGTCGACAAGCTCCCAACTTTCACCGATATATTTACTCTCCGGTAATGACCGGGCAAATTGTGATTTCAGGCCATTACCTCCCCATATCCTTTCTTTATATAGGGGCTTAAATTTTACAAAATTCATTAATTAATAATCGCTAAGAGTGAAGTATTGCCGATCCAAATTAGCAATATGATCTTGTATTTCAATCATTTCCCAATACTTTAAGGTACATTGGTATGGCGAAAAGAAAAAAGAAAAGTTCAAAAAAGAAGCCGACCTTTAACCCGAAAACGGCTAAACCCAACTTTCTCCTAGGTTCGATATTTTTGTTCTTGGCGGTTCTCGTTTTGGTTTCGCTATGGGATTATCATCCCTCCCAGAGTCCACAGATCACAACAGGTGCTGGTGATTATGAAGATTGGGAAGAGGATGAATCACCCGATTTATCACCGGAGCCAGTCGAGGATGAGGAATTAGAAGATTACGAAGATGAGGTTGTGGCTGAGGAAAATGCCGTTGGTAAAATAGGCGCCCAAATTGGATTCTATTCGTTTTTCTTTCTTGGATTTTCCGCCTGGCTGATTCCTCTCTACCTAATGTGGGCGAGTTACATGAATTTTTATAAAATGGGACCGCTCATTTCTAAATGGAGGTGGGGCGCAGTATTGCTCGGTTTAATAAGCTTTGCCGCTTTTTCCAATATGCTGGAAATTATAACTTTTGGTAAGGAGTCCGTAGATTTGCAAAAGTTCCCCAATGGCTGGGGTGGGCTCACGGGCAATATTTTATTTGAACGCTTACTCTTCAGGAGCTTAGGGACGGTGGGGAGTAATCTTATTATCCTGATCCTCTTTCTCGGCTCATCGGGTTTTCTATTTTATGACAACATCGCACGAGTAGGGGCGATGAAGAGAAAATGGCAAGATTGGAAATTGGCAAAAGCTGGACGTAAGGAAGCAAAAAAATTAGCGGCTGAAGCCGAATTAAAAGCCAAAGCTTATGCGAAGAGGACACCTCCCTTTCCTCCTCCCGGGTCTAAGCGTGCGGCTAAAAAAGCAGCAGAGGGTGGTGATGCGATATTAGAGGAACCCGCGATAGACTCAGGCATCGGTCTAATGGGGGCAGAACCGCTTATGGACGATGATGAGGAACCCCCTGATGAGACGCCCTCAGGACCTGGCAGCGTGCCACAGACGGCCACTGCAAGTGCCACGCCTGTCGCGAAAAAAGGCGGCTCGCTCAAATTGGATAGCATACCTACTCCAACGAAACAGAGCGCTACATCAGGACTCAAAATTATTGCCAGTGAAACGACAAAGAAAGCTGAAACTCATCTTCCTCAGAAACGTGGTAATTACAACTTTCCTCCATTGGATTTTCTCGAATCACAGGATGCAGCGTCTCTTGGAAGCTTCAATGAAGAAGACCATCTTGCCACAGCCGAGGCTCTTGTCCGCACCCTCTCAGAATTTGGCGTCAATGTCTCCATGGGCGAAGTACATACGGGCCCGGTAGTGACACGATTCGATGTTTACCCGGCAGCCGGCGTACGCGTTGAAAAAATTCTTAATTTAGATAAAAATATCGCTCTCGGGCTTAAAGCAACATCGGTACGCATCCTGGCCCCGGTACCCGGAAAAGGCTGTGTGGGGATCGAGGTTCCCAACCGAAATCCCTCTGAGGTCAGAATTCGCGATATCATTGAATCCGCCGATTGGACTGATAGTAATGCGATAATACCTATTGCTTTGGGAAAGGAAGTCAGTGGCAAGCCACTCGTAACCGACCTTACAAAGATGCCCCATCTCCTTATCGCCGGGGCGACGGGTTCTGGCAAAACTGTATGTATCAATTCCATAATCACCTCTGTTCTTTACCATGCCAGCCCCGAAGATGTTCGTTTTATCATGGTAGATCCGAAAATTGTCGAATTGCAGGCTTACAATGATTTACCCCATATGATGATCCCGGTTGTTACCGACCCCAAAAAAGTACCCGCCGCTTTGAAATACCTGCTCAAAGAAATGGAAAATCGTTATAAAACCTTTGCCAAAATCAGCGTCCGCAATATCGCAGGATTTAATGCCAAGCGTGCCCAGGATGCGGATGCGGAAAAGGAGCAAAACGCATTAGAAGCCGAATTGACTCCTGAAGAGCGGGCTGCCGTCAATACCGTCGAAGTCCCTCGAGATGACGAAATAGAAATTCCAAAGAAGTTACCCTACATTATCTGTATTGTCGACGAGCTCGCAGACCTGATGATGGTTGCCCCTGCGGATATAGAAACTTGCGTTTCACGGCTTGCGCAACTCTCACGTGCAGCGGGAATTCATCTCATCATATCCACCCAGCGCCCTTCGGTAAACGTCATTACTGGCGTGATTAAGGCTAACTTAACGAGCCGCATTGCATTCAAAGTTGCGGCAAAAGTAGATAGCCGTACTATTCTTGACCAGATGGGGGCAGATCATTTAATCGGGCGCGGTGACATGCTTTTTCTACCTCCCGGTGCACATAGCCTTTTACGAGCACAAGGAGCTTTTGTCTCCGACGAAGAAATAAATACGATCGTCGATTATCTTAAACAAAACGGTCCACCTGAAATTGATAAAACTTTCCAGAAACATGTGGAAACTGCCGGGGAGGAAAATTTAGCGAGGGGTGGTGGTGATGATGATGAACTCCTCCCGGATGCGATGAAAGTACTACAAACGACTAAACGTGCCTCAACTTCCATGCTTCAACGCCGATTGCGTATCGGCTATAACCGTGCCGCTCGAATCATGGAAATACTGGAAGACCGTGGTATTGTTGGTCCTGAAAATGGAGCACAGCCACGTGAAATTCTTACTGACTTGGACTCGATGTAAAAACAATCATTAATCAGCATTTATGACTATCGGAGAAAGATTAGAAGAAGCTCGCAAACGCAAAGGTATATCATTGCGCGAAGCAGCTGAGATTACAAAGATTCGTGATGATATACTTCACGGGATGGAGAATAATGAGACTGAGTATATTCTACCTGATGTCTACATACGCGGGTTTTTACGAAACTATTCATCATTTCTAGATCTTGATGCAGAAAATATCTTAACCGATTTCACCGCGATGCAATTGCGAAATACGCAGCAAGTAAGACCCGCATCGCGTGAGTATCTTGGGCAAATGAATATATCGGATAAGGTCACTGTTGAGACACAACGATCACCTGCCGAGGATGATCTACCGAAACCGGACGACCGCCAGATCAACACGACAAACGTTTATAAAAGTTCTATTGACCGGGATCTTTACTATAAAGTTGCAATGGTGTTCGGCGGTACATTTCTTCTTGTTTTTATCATTATCATGCTCGTAAACCTCCTTATCTCAGATGAGGTACCGGAAATAAACCCTGATTTAAGAGAGGACGCAATAACCGAGGGCACAAATGAAACTTTCGATGAAGTCGCCCCTATGAATGAAGAGCAAATCAAGATTATCGCTTTAGATGATGTAACTGTTATCGTCGAACAGCGAATTGATCGAAAGCGCCTCTATAGCGGAACATTGGCAGAAGGGGAATCCGTAACACTTACCAAGATCGGCCCGATAAAAATCAGTTTTACCGAAGGCGAAAACGTAGTTGTTGAAAAAGACGGGAAGAAATTCAAGATGGGCGTTACGGGGATAAACAGCCGAATCCTGGATTAAAATAACGTTCCCTTATCCAGAGAAACCGTATTATACATCTTCGCCTTGTGATAAAGTGCGAATGATTATTGATCAATAAGAGGGGTAAAGACGCTCTGTTTACGTTGACCCATGGGCACACCGAAAATCTCCGAATAGAGAAACGCCTTTTTTGCACTCTGAGCATCATTAAGCATCGAGGTTATTTCATTGCGAAAATGGCTCCGATTACCGCTTTTCGTCGCTATCGCATAATCGTCTTTTTTCACCACACGGCGTATCGATTGCCTTAAAGAATCCGATTTTTTGTTTTCCTCACGCAAACGCTCCATTTGTGCAGCCAATTGCGGCTGCATATCCAGAACAGCGGGGTCTGGCATTTTCTGCTGGGCAACTTGAGGCACATCAAGCTCTGGCTCTCTTAATGGTGATCGCGGTGGGGCTGGGCGATCAATTTTCGGTGGCTCGGGTTTCAACGTTTGGGTCGATTGAGCAGGTGTAGCCTCTGCTCGACGTTCCGCTATTCTTCGCCGAATCTCCTCCTGTATTCTCCTTTGTTGTTCACCAATATCAACCGGAGGAGATGCGGGAGCATCAACTTCTTTATTATCACCTTTGCCAAATATCTTACTTATTCCGTAGAGGACGAAGAAAATAATCGGCAGTAAATATTCAATCCAATTAGTATCCATAATCGACTCCGTAGGACGCCGGAAATAATCAGCTTTTAGGTTGTTTCATCATCACCATCTCCGCCTTCACCTTCCTGGCCGATGGAAGAGCGCATCTCGGTATCTGACTGGATATTCATCATACGGTAATAATCCATTACACCCAAATTACCGCTGCGAAGGGCTTCAGCCATGGCCATTGGCACCTGTGCTTGCGCTTCGACGAGCTTAGCCTGCATTTCTTCAACTCTGGCACTCATCTCCTGTTCAACGGCAACCGCGGCCGCGCGACGGATTTCAGCCTGAGCCTGAGCTACTTTTTTGTTCGCCTCCGCCTGAGCTTCCTGCAGTTGTGCCCCAATATTCTGCCCGACGTCTATATCCGCAATGTCGATGGATAGAATTTCAAAAGCTGTCCCGGTATCCAAACCGCGTGCAAGAACGTTTTTCGAAATTGAATCGGGGTTTTCCAAAACGTATTTATAAGTATCAGCCGATCCAATCGTGGTAACAATACCTTCGCCAACCCGGGCAATTATTGTCTCTTCCTGTGCGCTGCCAACATAATGATCGAGATCACTTCGCACCGTTACCCGCGCTCGCGCTTTTACCTGGATGCCATCTTTGGCCACGCCATCAATTGTACTACGTCCAGATTCGGGAGCGGGGCAGTCAATAACCTTAGGATTAATTGAAGTGCGCACCGCTTCCATGACTGACTTACCGCTTCCTTTCGTGGCAAGATCAATAGCACAAGCACGATTCCAGTCTATGGAAATACCGGCTTTCATTGAATTTATAAGCGCTTGGGTTGTTTGAATGACATCGCCTCCGGCAAGATAATGCTGTTCAAATTCGTCACTCGGTATATCAACACCTGCTTTAGCCGCGGTGATCCGTGCATCGACAATTAAAGAGTAAGGGACCCCGCGCAAACGCATGGCAATGAGGGTGGCAATGTTGACTGGCGCGCCCGATAACCACGCCTTCAACCACACGTTAAAAAAGGATATGATGAGAATAAATACAACCAGCAGAAAGATTCCCGCGACAACGAGAGCGATCTGTGGGAAGGTAATGGCGAGAGGAATTTGCATAGTATTAATTGTGTATCGTGTTAAAAAATCAGCGGTATGCTGAGCGACAATATCGCGTTAAATCATAAAATTAAAATAATTTTTGAAAATTGATTGGCCAGAATATAAATAATGCCAAGTTTTGCACCTCTTGGAGAGCGATAATTGAAAAAAAAGAATTGAATATGCTTATCTAGTCAACTAATGCCTTTTTTACAATCACTTTATAGTTATCATAGTTGACGACCTCGACCGGTGTGCCTGCTTCGAACAAACCGCTATTCGTGGTAGCCTCATATTCCTTACCCTCAATCAGTATTTTACCCGTAGGTGCCATCGTGGTGAGTGATTCACCTTTTCTACCGATAATATTCTCTTCGGCTTGAGGTATATTACTGCTTCCCTCAACGGCGGTCTTTAAAAAAAATTTCTTGCCCAGAGAAGTCTTGGGCAAAATTTTAATTTCCAGAATTAACATTCCGATTGAAATTCCAAGGGCAACAAAGAAAGTGATTAATGCACTAAGTGGCCCTAATTCAGTGTATGCAATTACACAGGCGATTAACATGAGAATGCCCCCAATGACCGCAAGGATGCCTCCAGGCACAATTATTTCAAAAAAGAATAGGACCAGGGCAATCGCCATCAAAGTAATAATTAAACTCATGCGTCTATCTTTCTCACTTTGAGAGCAAAATTCTGGTGTCCGGTAACCTGAATGCCCCCACCACGATCCAATGTTCCAAATCCCAATGTGGCCTCAAATCGTCTGCCGTCAATATCAACCTGACCGGTAGGGTGTAAGTCAGTGATCGCCACACCACGCGAACCCACGGAAGGTAGCTCGACCTCGCTGTCAAAGCTACTGCCCCCGCCCGACGTCAGCGGATTGGGTGCGGCGACACCACCCGCAAGCGTCAATCTATCCCATACCCACGATTTAGGGAGAAACCGCCAGATAAGCAATGCACCGAGAATCGCTATAGAGAAGGATAGAGCGAGTTGATAGACAGGCGGCCAGAAAATTTCAGGATTTAAATCAAATGATTTACCCGGCCAGACATCTGCCAAAGACCAGATGAGCGAACCTAAAACCAAAGCCAATCCGATCAGCGCGGGAAGCACCATCCCTGGAAAAACAAACAATTCTACAGCGATAAGTATAAGCCCTAAGACAAATAAAATAACGGCCTCCTGCCCGGCGAGCCCAGCGACGTAATTACTAATGAATACGACAAGCAACATTCCTATACCGATACCACCAATAATACCAAAATTGGGTGTTTTAAATTCGATGATAAGACAGAGGATCCCGAGCCCCATAAGAACGGGTTTGATCATGTCAAGATACTGGGCGAAGGATTCGGACCAGGTAATTTCAAAAGTTTTTATAGCGTAATTTCCCGCCCCATATTTTGTGTTGAGCAGGTCTTCTAAAGAATCTGCAATACCCGCACCGAGGAGTGGTCTTGGAGGATCGCCATATTCTTCGATCGCTTCGCGCGCAGTTAAGGAGAGCAGCTCACCCTCGGGCTTGATAACTTTGTCATCTATTTCAAGAACGAAAGTCTCGTCCATCATCGCACGTATCACCTCGGCACGATAGGGGTACTCTCCCGTATAAGCGCGTATTTTGGCTCTTAAATGACTCATGACTTTTAGTTTGGCGGTCTCGGGAATTTCCTGCCCGCCCGCCATGATCGGTGCCGCCGCCCCAATCTGTCCTTTGGGTGCAAAATATATATCCTTCGTGGACGCGGCAATAAATGCTCCCGCTGAAGTGGCGTCAACATTCACATAAGTAATAGTATCGCCTTCGAAACGATCGAGCATATCCATTATCTCCAAGGTAATATCGACTCTTCCACCCGGTGTGTTCATATCGAGAACAACGACATCGATGTCATTATTAATCGCCTCTTTCAGACTTCGTCGGAGAATGAAATGAATGGGTTTGGAAATCACCCCTTCAATAGGTATAACATAAACATTGTGAAATGAATCCTCGGTTGATGTCGCTGATTCAATCTCATCTTTGGATTCAATCTCTTGATCGTTCCCGTCAATCGAAGGGGAAACATCTTTTGTTTCATCAACTGTCTTGTCGGATGTGTTGTCCGATAACCCGTCAGCTATTTCAGTCTTGTGCTCAGTGTTAACTGATTCAGCTGAATCAACCACGGGTTCAATAGTCATGTTATTTTTATCATCGGTGCTCGAATCCGTTACGACCTGATCATTACCACCACTACTCTCCTCATTCTCAGCAAATACAGAGGCATTAAATACGATCAAACCCAGCGTGAAAACGATTGCCGCTATCGTCTGGATGTAAGCTTTCATTCTTAAATTATGCCTTTTTTGTAATGCCATCTTATTCTTTTATAATGAAGCAGTTAGTTGCTTAAAGCAAGTCCGAGAAAGAAGAAGCATTCTACCCTCATTCTAATACTTTTGACTCGGAATACCAAAACTTGTTTCCCCCACGACAATACATAGAGACGGGAGCAAGGCAATGTGACCCGAATTGTGTTTATGTATCTTGATTGCGATCTATAAAGCTTACCAATCGCCAACGGCACCGTCTGCGTAGAAAGAACGCTGAAGCAATTCCTGCTTATAAGGATGTTTAGCTACTTCATCTTCATCGATCTCAACTCCGAGCCCGGGCTTGGTGTTCGGCCTCGCGATCCGGCCCTCTTTTTCAATTTCAAATCCCCAAGTAACAATATCCTCGCGCCAGGGCACATCCTGATGAACAGCTTCACAAATAATATAACTTGGAGTAGCAAAACCCAGTTCAAGAGAGGCGGCTGTGCTGACCGGTCCCTGTGGGTTATGAGGAGCCATGGCCACACGGTAAGCTTCAGCCAGGCTCGCGATGCGACGCGCTTCACTCAGACCTCCACAGTGGGTGATATCCGGTTGAATAATGCTGCAGGCGCGAGCTTCCAATAAATCGCGAAAAGCGTGTAATCCAATAATCCGTTCACCCGTAGCGATCGGGGTTGAAACAGCTCTTTGGATCGCGCCAATGTCCTCGTAGACTTCAGGCCAACAGGGTTCCTCAAAAAAATACAGACCGTAAGGTTCCAGGGCTTTGGCAAAGAGCATACCCATGCGTGGTGAAGGCCGCGCATGACAGTCAACCATGATGTCAATGTTCTCGCCCACCGCCTCGCGCATGGCCTCTACACAAGCCTCTGCATAACGAATGGGCTTGAGACCTTCAATGGGCATCGTTTCCGGAACCGCCATCGATTTAAAAGCGGTAAAACCCGCCTCTACGACTTCTTGCGCCATCTCGGCGAAACGTTTCGCGTCATGCGGTTTGGTCTCATAAAAGTCTTCCATTTTTCCACCCCCCAGATGGCAATAAAGGCGAACGTAGTCGCGCACCGGTCCACCCCACAACTGGTGACAAGGGGTATCTTTAAGTTTTCCTAAGATATCCCATAACGCGAGATCGATCCCGCTGATCGCTGTGCCGCGAACTACGCCGTTTCCATGCCAGAAATGCTGACGGTACATCATTTGCCAGAGATGCTCGATTCGTCGGGGATCTTCTCCGATAAGCAGAGTTGAAAGATCTTTAATCGCGCCGATGACGCCATGCGTGTGCCATTCCAAGGTGGCTTCACCCCAACCGAAAAGGCCGGGTTGATCGGTCAAAACCTTTACGAAAATCCAGTTACGCATACGTGCGTTACAGACGATAGTTTCAATTTTTGTTATTTTCATCGTAACTGAATCGATTAACAATAAATCTCAAATACAGGAAGCTTAATTTATTAGGGGGCGGATTTTTAAATTGTCTTAGAACGGGCTTACAATCATTCTAAACCGACTGTAATTACCCTTAAGATTGACATTTCAGCAATTTCGATGGTAATTCCGATCCTTTTTTGAAACCCATGCCTGGTAGCTCAGCGGTAGAGCAGGTGGCTGTTAACCACTTTGTCGCAGGTTCGAATCCTGCCCGGGCAGCCATTCGGCTCCGGCCGTCGGCCTTCGCTCATGACAGGCCAATGAGCTTAGTAATGGGTTGGATGATTGGCAGGATGAGAACCTGGGTTCGTTCCGAGGAGCGACAGCGACGACACAAGCGCAGCGTCCATCCTGCCCGGGCAGCCATTCGGCTCCGGCCGTCGGCCGTCGCTCATGGCAGGTCGCAAGTGCGAGTACAGAATGTAAATTCAATCGACAATCATAAATCAGCAATCGAAAATCGACCCATGTCCCTCAACTTAACACTCCTTGGTACCGGAACCCCAACGCCGTTGATCCAAAGAGCCGGTTCCAGTTATTTAGTCAACCTTGACGACGAGATGCTGCTCTTTGATTGTGGTCCGGGTTGCGTGCGACGATTAATTAAGAAAGGCATCAGTCCTACACGTATTACCAGTCTTTTCCTGACCCATTTGCATTATGATCACTGCGTAGACTACAGCTATCTCGTTTTAAATCGCTGGGATCAAGGAGCCGGCCAGATTCCTGAATTAGACGTCATCGGTCCGGAAAACACACTACAGACAACAAACGCGCTTTTTAACAAGGGTGGGGCTTTTGATCCCGACCTGATTGCTCGAACGCAACATCCAACCAGTCACTTCATCTATGAACAGCGTGGAGGCGAATTACCGCGTGTTCGCCCCTCCCCTGTCGTGACCGAGGTAGCTTCAGGGACTTTACTTGAACGCAATAACTGGAGTCTCGAAGTTGCTGAAGTTATTCATGTCCAACCTTACTTGACCTGTTTAGCTTATCGATTAAATACCTCATCCCACTCCATTGTCTTTGGAGGTGATACAGCGCCCATTGACAGCCTGACTAAACTGGCTGAAAACGCTGATGTGCTACTGCATATGTGTCACTTCATCAATGGGGTGAACACCGATACGCGACTGACGGACTTCTGTTCCGGTCATCTGGATGCAGCCCGCACTGCTCAAGAAGCGGGGGTCAATATTTTAGTTCTGGTGCATATTTCAGAACAATTAGATCAGCCTGGTACCCGTGAGCGCGTTTTGTCTGAAGCTGGGAAGCTATTTAACGGCACGATCATTTTTGGGGAGGACCTGCTCGATGTACCTCTCAATCCCATTAAACCCTCCCCATCCATTGAAAAAATGTTTGATTGAGGATTGTCGATTGATTCCCTTTGTCATCGCGAGGCTACTTGTCAGCCGTGGCGATCCAGGGGGCTGTGAATACGTGACCGGCATTCCCCTGGAATGGAAGATGTCGCTGCGCTCGGTAGCCGCAGTCGGCTTCGCCTCCTTCGCAATGACAAGAAAAATAATCCAATCGACTACCGAGAGCAAAGCTCGACATCCCACATTCGGCAGTAAACAATCAAAAATCGATGGCATGAATAAATTTCAAAGTTCCAAAGAAAATATACGCACCTGGTTGGATGCTCACTTCGATGAGGAGGGAATAAGCACCGACGACGCTGACGATTCGCGGTATTATTACAAGACACCTTACCTCCTTACCATGGTGGGATCGCGATCCAAAGGCGCACGAGTGGCTAAACAGGTTATAGATCGATTTATCGACTCAGAAGGCAATCTCATGGGACGACCGGAATTTTCGCTTGAAAATCGCGTCTATGCCATGGGCTGGTTGGGTTTTGGTGCGATGATCGTGGAACGGTTTGATTTGGCGGAAATTTTAGCTAACCGAATTATTCAAATGCAGGATCCAAATTCCGGGGGCATCCATTTACCCGATGAAGACGCGGGTGAAGAGGTCGCTGAAGTATGTTTTTCCGCCGGTGCTGGAATGGCATTGGCGGCCACAGGTAAAATCGACAGAGCAAAACTCATGGCTGACCGCTTTGTGGCATTGCTCGATGAGCAACCCAAGAAAGATATCTATTATAATCGTTTTCGTCGCGATGGCTCCGTATTTGCACGGTCGGCGAAAGGTTGGGAAAAATCATATGATCTTAAATTGGAAGAACAACGTCCCGCAAATTATGCAACCGTGGTCATGGCTCTCGTCTGGACCGGTCGCGCGGCAAGAGAAAAGTCCTATTTTACCGCTGCCCAACGCTATGTTGACTGGGTCTATAGACATGAAATGGACCCGGCTCATTTCGGACGGGCTACTAAATTCGGCTGGGCCATGCTCACCTTGTATGAAGAGACTGGCAACCCGACCCTCTTGGAACACGCGAAACACTTAGGCGATGTTTTATTAAGCCATCAATGCGATGACGGATTCTGGTATTCAAGACCAGGGCACAATCCAGATGAACCAGCATGGATGCGCCTTGCCTATTCAGCTGACTGCGCGATGACAGTATGTTCGCTCGCAAACATGCTCAAATAAACACGTCACGTCAGTCTATTTTTAAAATGCTTTCCGCTCGATACTGACCGTCTCGTACGATATCGGTAACAGACCTATCCGTAGCAATCGCTTCTCTCATCATATCATCAATGATTGTTGCCAGCTTAGTCCATTCAGGGTGACGCGGCATATCATACTTATCCTTTTGCAACGCCTCTAACTCACGGTAAAAAGGTATAAGTTTGTTTAGTCGCTCATCCTGCCAAGTTGAAAGTCTGCTGCCATTTCCCCCTTCCAGGGTTAGCAGCCTATCCATTTTTTTACTAACGCAGTGGCGGATAAACCTGTAAGCCAGATCCTTGTTATCACTACCCTCTGCAATTCCCAAGACCCAGTATACATTAAGGGTAAATCCATGCGGTAATTTTTCCTTCGGTAAATGACTTACCCCAACCTTACCTTTTACTTTTGATTCGGGCAGAGTCTCACACTGTGCCGCGCAGCTGAACCAATTTACCATCATTGCCGCTTCACCTTTTGCAAACATCATCCCAGATTCTACGGCATCAAGCATCCTAGTATTCGTATTCATTACGGCGGAATCATTTAGAATATTGCGGTAAAAATTTAACGTCTCTTCTACCTGTGGGTGATTCAGTCTAATATTTTCATTCACATCAAATAGCCTTCCCCCACGAGACCACAAATGAAGGCAAAAGTCGCAGATCGTATTGTACCCATCCTGGATCGCGAGAAAGACGATCCCCGTTAATGCATCTTCCGGACGATTAAAAAACCGGGCCACCTGTGTAAACGCATCCCAAGTCTGCGGAACGCTTAATTCGTTACCAAATCTATTTTTAAAGTCGGCCTGTTCTCTTGGGTCATTGAAAAGATCTTTACGATAAATGAGGCATTTCTGTCCATTATGATAGGGCAGACCATACACTTTATTTTCATAAGATTGATAGCGCAATAAGGAGTCATCCCAACCCTGGGGATAATCATCCGGTGGCGATATTTTTAGAAAAGGTTGTAAATCTACCACGTGCTGCCCTGCAACAGCTTCCGCGATCCAATCAGACACGATAAAAGCGATGTCGAATTCACCTCGCTTTAGTCCCTTCTTATCAAAAAGCGCTGAGTGTAAATCCCAAATATTATAAGGTATAATCTCCAGATTCAGGTCGTTCTTCTCCAATCTACGAAATTCAGCTGATTGTTTATCTAATGCCCTTTCAAAGGCATCCAACTTCCGCACCGCTATCCGCAATCTATTTCGATCTGACATTTATAAGCTATATATTTATCTCAATCAGGAAGTCCCTCTCAAAAATAAATCAATTTTGTTATTTTACCAATTCAGAGATCAGTAATTAAAGTTATCTAAATAACAGGAAGAAAGTTTCATTAATAATCGCTTTATTAACTGTGCATCTCCGACACAAGTGATCATAGGGTTCTTTGTCAATAAAAAATACCCTATGATCACTTGTGTGAACTCACTGGTAAAACTTTCGCAGCGATTAAAAGTATTGCGCAAAACCCATGGTCTAACTCAGGAGGAGTTCGCCTCGATGGCTGGGTTTAGCTATAAATTCTATCAACAAATAGAATCCGGTCGTAAAAAACAGATATGGATGAAAACGGTAGAGCGGTTGGCATCTGCATACAATTTGCAGATTTGGGAACTACTCACCCCCACCCTTCCATCAAAAACACAATTGACCGGTGTAGTATTAGAATCAAAAATTCATTACGGCCAAAAGAAAAAACGATCATCTAAAATAGCTATAATAAGACCCGCTCCTGAGCGTAAAAAGAAAAATAAATCCAGGAGCAAAAGAGCCTCGAAGCGTAAATAATTCAAGGCAATATACAGACCGGAACTATAGTCGAAAAAATCGGCTGAAATCTACTAACGCCAGCAGGAGAGAACAGCACCCATAAATGTGGCTGACAACACGCGGAAGCCGGCATTGATAAATAACAGCTTCATTGGTCGGTTTTCCCAAAGGTAGTCAGAACATACGTTGAATGCGTATAATGCCAAGCCCAGTCCGAAGCCGAGTAGCAGCCCGTTTGGCCAGTAAACAATATCAAATCCTTCAACTGTCAGGGAGATGACGATGGCGGTACCAAAGGCCAGAATAAAAGTGAAAATCATGGGTTTAGCAGCATTACCCATTTTATCTTCACTGAGCCCGGTAGCATTCATCCACGCTTTTCCAAAGATGGGACCATACCAGAGCCATCCAAGAAAAAAGGTGACGACTGACACTACAATTATAGCGAGCCAATTGACTTCGCTTATCAGATAAGTGAGCGGATTAAACATAATAATCTCCTGGATTTAGATGATTTAGAATACTCGAATAGAAGGCTAAGTCTGTGTTAAGCACGGGCGTTATGATGACCGTTATCTTTGCATGGGGTCAATATATTAGCGTTGAATTTTTTCTTTAATCATGACAAACCGTGAATAAGCTAATAGTCTAAAATGGTTTAAAAAATAACGTTAAATATAAAGAAATAACTTCACCTATGAAACACCTCCTGATTTTTTTATCCCCGATCGCGCTATTACTTTTCTACGGCTGCAGTGCCAGCCCTGAAAAAGCAGCAGAGATACTGGGTACCGCAGAGAAAATAGCCATTCAAGCACACCTAAAAAGTATCTCTGTAGCTGGAAGAACTGTACTTTTGGAAAATGGTAAATCACAGGTGACTTTCAAGGAGTTGAAGAGCGCCGGAATGGTTAATTCCGTTCGTTCGATAAAAGGTGAAAGTTACGATAACCTCGTAGTGAAAAACACCGGGGGTACCCTTATCGTTACTACAAGGACGGGAGATAAAATAACCGAGAGTTATTAAGACCATAATTAAACTAAAGAGATAGAAGTAATCAGGTGCTTAGTTGAAAGGGTTCAGGGTTCAGCGGTTGAAAGATAGATAGCAATATCCGTTAGTTTAAATCGATGATTGGTAATTCCCCTATTCATCTTCTATTCCATACACAAGGGTGTTGGGGAAAAAAGCGTACCAGCCAAACCAGTAGGCTAGATGGCCATTGATTCGTGGCACTTTTATCCCCTCTTCACTGATCAATGCTTCTTCAGTAATGCTCCAAACCTGACCTTCGGAATCAATAACGCTGCCCGCATTCAATCCTGGGTTAAAATTAAGTTCACCCCTGTTGTAAGCGCGCACTTCCGCACCCGCTGAATAGGTCAACGGAAATGGAGTTTCAACGAAGTCAACTGTAGCAATACCGCTTTGTGCGATTAGAACAACAGAAGTATCTCCGATGATATCGTTGACCACTTGTTCCTCGGTAAGGGTTTCGATGGGATACGCCTTTGGTATCCCTTCAATTTCAAGGGCGTAAATTTGATCCTTGGTGTCTAACAGATCTCTTCTTTGCGCAACTGGAAATAATGTTTCAGGTGAGCCAAAGTATGATCCGTAAGCTCTTCCATTGGCATAGGGTCGACTATAACCCGTGTCGATATCGAGAACCGTTGTATGCGGGTTCCTTTCCTGCCATGAGGCCCAGTCGGTGAGAACAAGAGGTAAAATACTAAGCCGCAGATCCGTTCCCGCAAGCGTGCCCAGCACAGGTTTCCCCGTAAACTGATTCCAGAGTGTACGCGTTTGACGATCGTACATCAGCTTATTGCTGCGAAAGAGAAACCCGGAGGTCCCAAAGTCATAAGTGATCCCATCAGCTACACGGCCATCATACGCGATAGCGGCTCCACAGAGCGTGCAGTAAGCAAGAGAAACGGGCACGCCGCCAATGACTTCATTGGCCATTTCGTGCCAGTCCATAATACGTAAAGGATAAGCGCGGGCGTCACCGTTAATAGAGATCCCGAAAACGAGGTCCGTGGGTTCCAGGTAAGTTGCCGCTTCAGCCAATAACCTTTTCGGATTATCAAGAGGAGGGATGCCATCAACGAGCACGCCCCCCCATAAAATCTCCTCGGTGCGTATGCGCGAGGGAAAATCATCACTGAGAAAATCACCAAATTCAGGATCGATATTGGATAATAATCGACCTTTCCAACTCGTAAATCCGGAAGGTGGCGCGAGGTCAGTTAGTCCATACCACTCTACCCAGGCGGCCCAATTGCTGCCAAAATTCTCACCACTTAACGCTTCCAATGTATCAATTATTATTGTGCGGTCTAAGGCCACTTGGATGAAAACTTCCTGTGCACGCATCAGCTCGATAAATACGGCAATATAACGGATGTCTTTATGTCCTACTATTTCATCAATTAATGCTCTAGCTGCATCACTGTTTTCGCTTACCAGTGTGTCTAGGGTTTTCGCCGTTTCTTCCTTCTCCGTTAGCCGTACATCACCCAGGTCTGTTACCCATGCCGACGTCTCGGAAATAAATAGATAGGGATAGGATTCATCACTGGTCCAAATCCAACCAATATTTTGATCCCAGAACCACACACTTTCTGAACTTACACTCTCGCTGTAGAGCCAACCCTGTGTCTCGTGATATATCCAGGGAAAGGATTCGTCATAAAAATAGCCAAACCACGACGAATGCTTCCAACCCGATCCTACATCCATTGTATCATCGCTACGCCAGTCTTGATAAACGACGGTTTGGGCGCAAACACGGGTTTCAAATACAATTACGATTAGCAACGGCGCCCACCAGCGCCAGCTCAGACAAGGGGGATGTAACATATGTATAATAGTGAAATGTCTACAATCGAAACAACTTAGTTAAAATACAATACTCTCTAGGACAAATCAAACTTCAGACGCTGTCTAAACAGAGCCGATTTACCTATTTTTCATAATAGTGCGAAATAGTTTTAGTTTGCTTTGCTCTGATTTAAATTCTTCCATGCCTTATTAATTGTTAATTTCATTTCTTTTTTGAACAAAATATCTATTACAGAAAACGGCTTGGTCTGGCTCGATTGGGTGATGATTGCCGCTTATGTTGTCGGTGTGCTCGGCCTTGGGTGGTACTACTCCAGGAAACAGAAAAATACGAATGAGTATTTCGTTGGCACTGGTAAAATGAATCCGATCCTCATCGGGATCTCACTTTTCGCGACCCTCATCAGTACCGCATCCTATCTCTCCAAACCGGGCGAAGTCATTAAACATGGCCCCATTCTTTTCACCGGCTTGATCTTTTCTATCCCACTCTCCTATTTCATCGTCGGTTATTGGCTGATCCCCTTTCTGATGAAAAAGCGCATCACGAGCGCTTATGAACTCCTTGAAGCTCGCCTCGGTATTGGCATCCGTTTGTTAGGCGCATTGATGTTTATCCTGCTTCGCATTGTTTGGATGTCACTACTCGTTTATTTTTGCGCGGTAGCATTGACCGTTATCGTTGGTCTCGACGACAGTTGGACTCCGCTTATGGTCGTAATAATTGGCATTATTGCGATTACCTACACTTCGTTAGGCGGCTTGTTCGCAGTTGTCTATACCGACCTCGCACAGTTTTGTCTGCTCACAGGCGGTGCGGTCATAACGGTATTGATTATCACTATTGATAGCGGTGGATTTTCCTGGTGGCCCACATCCTGGGTGTCAACCTGGGACACACAACCCCTATTCAGTTTTGATCCCCATGTGCGGGTCTCGCTTATAGGCGCCATCATCTCGGGAGTCGTCTGGAAAGTTTGCATGGCTGGCGGCGACCAATTGCCAATCCAACGCTTCATGGCTACGCGCAATGTTCGCGACGCTCGCCGTTCCTATGGCGTGAATGCCCTCGTCACCTTTATCGTTGTCTTCGTCTTAGTTGTGCTCGGATTTGCCCTCTTGGGTTTTTATAGCGCAAACCCGCAGCTACTACCGCAAGATATGGATTTAATAAGAGACGCTGACAAAATTTTCCCCTACTATATTGCCAACCACTTGCCTATGGGGATTGCCGGTCTAGTCGTCGCCGCCATGCTGGCTGCCGGGATGTCCAGCCTCGACTCAGGAATAAACTCCATCACCGCGGTGGTGATGACTGATTTCCTCGATCGTTTCGGACTAAAACCGGCGTCTGAAAAAAAACACGTGCTCTGCGCGAAAGGGATTACATTCAGCGCCGGTTTTGTAGTGATCATCGCCAGCATGTATATGAAGTACATGCCGGGCAATTTTGTTGAGATGACGATGCGTTTGGCAAATCTACTGTTGCCGCAAAACTTTGGCCTCTTTTTCCTGGTATTCTTTGTCCCCTTTGCGACACCTTTAGGCGCACTCATGGGTGTGATCTATGGGTTTACTGCCAGCCTCATGTTTTCCTTCTGGCATATTTTCACCGGTCTAACGCCCCTAAGCCCCCAATATGTGGGCGCCACCGGCTTGGTGATGAATATTATCGTCGGCTGCCTCGTGAGTTATTTCGGGCCGCGAAGAGAAAGTAAAAAAGCGAGTAGACTCGTTGCATTCTTCTTGATTGGAATACTTATACTCCTCGTGGTTGTATCGATAGCAAGCGCGTCATAGAATTTAGATTGAAGAAACTCTGCCAAGCCGATTCATAGTTTCGTGTTGCCGAGCGATGACAGATGGACATATATATGCAGTAGAAATGCCCAAGCCCAACCAAGAGTTACAGACCGATCTCATTCGTGAATTATACGACTTCGCGAAGCTATACCTACCCGGGGGCGTGTCGGCATCTGCCCGCGCGAATGGGGCGCTGGGACACCCGCTCTATATATCTCGCGGTGATGGAGCAAAAGTATACGACATAAATGGCCGCGAGTATATAGACATGTGTATGTCCCATGGCGCATCACTGATTGGTCACAATCATCCATTAATAAAAGCTGCCGTTACACGCGCGTTAGAACTTGGAATTATTTGTGCCTACGAAACCGAGCATCATTCCGCGTTAGCAAAACGCATTACGGAAATGGTACCCTGTGCTGAGATGGTGCGCTTCGCGGGGTCCGGTACGGAAACTATTATGCACGCCTTACGTTTAGCGCGTACTGCGACAGGGCGAGAAAAGATCATCAAATTCGAAGGCCATTTCCACGGTTATTCTGATGATCTCAACTACAGTGTCGCACCGCCGTTGAATGAAGCCGGTCCCCATACAAATCCCCATCCCTATCCACAGTCAGCCGGGATGGCGAAAGCTCTGGCAGATAAATTGATCATTGTTCCCTTCAATGACTTTGACGCACTGGAAAAAGTATTTACTGAACAGGGACAAGAGATCGCGACCCTCATTATGGAGCCCATCAACTACGATGCAGGTTGTATACTACCCAAGCCAGGGTTTGTTCAACATTGCCGTGACCTCTGCGATCAACATAATGTTTTGCTGTTCTTCGACGAAGTTTTAACTGCCTTTCGCCTGTCTACCGGTGGAGCGCAGAGCTATCTCAATGTAATACCCGACTTATGTGTTCTGGGCAAAGCATTCGGCGGCGGGATGCCGATTAGTGCCATTGCCGGCAAGCGGGATGTTATGATGCATTTTCGCCCAGAGGGGGAAAGTGAACACAGCGGTACTTATCTATCGCATTTGACAACAGTGCTTGCCGCACAGGCAGCCTTGGAGATATATGCTGAACCCGATTTTTACGATAACTTAAATAAAATCGGAGATATATTTTACACCGGACTCCAGGAGATAATTGATAGCAGTGGTCTACCGGTACAATTACAATATGCGGGCCCCCGTTTTGGTATTTATTTTGGTGTCACACATGAAGTGACAAACTACCGTGAAGCAGCCGGCCAAAACCAAGAGATGCTTCTAACCTTTATCGCGGGCTGTATCAATCGCGGGGTATACTTTCATGTCTCACCCCATCACGGATTTTCGTCAGCGCATACCGAAGAGGATATCGATCGCTCACTGGAAGGAATTGAAGGTGCGATGGCCGAGGTAAAAGAAGCATTCCCCGACGGAAAATAAACAGATAAAAGTAAAAATTATGGAAAAGGTAAATGTTCTCTTTGCGGTAAAAGGACAGGAATCATACGTTGAGAAAATACAAGCGCTCTCTCCCGGTTTGTCTATTCAATCAGTTCAGAGTTTGGATGAAGTGAATAACAACCTGGCTGAGGTTGAAGTGTTGGTCACAGAATTTCCCGATTTCGATTTAGGTAAAGCGCCCCATTTAAAGTGGGTGCATTGGTGGGGCACCGGAATCGAGTGCTTCAAAGACAAGCCTTTAATGAATAGTGATGTTGTTCTCACGAATGCCAGTGGCGTTTCTTCAAAACCCATTGCCGAGTATGTGATCAGTCAGATGGTATGTTTATCCCGCGATTTCCCACGTATGATGCGCGACCACAAGGAACATTTATGGAACAAGGATTACTTTCTGGAAAACAGGCGTCCCGAATTGAGAGACAAAACCTTGGGAATTATCGGTTATGGCAGTATCGGCCGTGAAATTGCGCGACTTGCCAAATGTTTTGGCATGTCAGTGATTGCCACTCGACGATCATTTACCAACCGGAAGAATGAGGGAGAGGTCGAAGTATTACCAAAAAATGAACTCGACCACTTGCTGGCAGTAAGTGATTTCGTCTCTCTTAGCGTTCCACTCACATCCGAAACGGAGGGCCTTATTGGCGAGGAGGAATTCATGATGATGAAGCCAACCGCCTTTTTAATTAATGTCACGCGGGGAAAAGTAATTGATGATACGGCCCTGATAAAAGCTATGCGGGAAAATTGGATTGCGGGTGCGGCCCTCGACTGCTTCGCCGAAGAACCCCTTCCCTCGAGCAGTGAACTTTGGGACTTACCGAATACCTTGATTACGCCTCATATCTCCGGTGATACTGACAGGCATAATGGCCGCAATGCGGATATATTAATTGAAAACCTGCAGCGGTACCTTAACGGAGAAGAGTGCATAAATATTGTGGACATCGCCAGGGGTTACTAGGATTGAGGGAAGTTTTAATTTAATACTTCAAAAGATGCGACTCTTTGACTATACGCGCGCATCAGTATTGATGCAGGAAGCAGGTCTGGATTTAGTCCTGTCAAATTCAATATCCAATGTAAGCTACTTGCTCGACTACTATTGTCACTGTATCTATAATTCGAGCTGGTTACTGGATGATGGAAGCATGTTTTACCAGTCCTTTGTCGGTCTGCCTGTGGATGAAAAGCAAGGGGCGTTTTTCACCCCCTGGGTAGGTGAAGCGGGATTCTTCTCTGAAGATGAACCCTGGGTTAAAGAGCGTTACTTCTATGGCCGTAAAATGCCGATTCCCGGTGTGGGTATAAGCGCCGATAGACAGGCAGCTGATCCAGTAGAAGCAGCCGTATCAGCGATAAAAGACCGAAACCTGGCTTCAGCAAGTATCGGTGTGGAGATGGCCTCCCTTCCAGTAGCCTCCTATAAAAGATTGTGCAGCAAATTACCCCAAGTTCGCTTTACTGATGCCGGCCCTCTCCTCTCTCGTCTGCGGTCTATTAAGTCTGCTGAAGAGATCAGGCGAATGAAAATCACGGGGAAGACAACAGAGCAAGCGATTAATACCGCATACGACGCTGTGCAGGATGGGACGACTGAACTGGAGTTCGAACATAATTTAAAGGTCTCCCTTGCTGAGAAAGGAGCAAAGTTTCTTTGGGCACACGTCGCCTTTGGACCCAAGGGTGCTTCAGATATTGTACCGCGCGATGTAGCCGCCCGGCGAGGGGAAGCACTGCGTGTCGATACAGGTGGCAGCTATGGCGGTTATGTATGTGACATGTCTCGAGTGGGCGTGTTGGGCGATCCCAATCCAGAGCTATTAAGAGCGATGAACGCAACTTTTGAAACATATAAAGCCGTAAGGGGTGACGTTAAAGCAGGGGCACGCGCGGGCGATCTGCACGAACTGGGATCGCAGGTGATGAAGAGTAACGGCTATCAGCTATTCTCCTTTATGGTTGGTCATGGCATTGGTCGGGATGCGCACGAATGGCCGTTTTTAGTTAAAGGAAGTGATATAATCCTGGAAGCCGGGATGACGCTATGTGTTGAAATCCCTCTACGCATCGAGGGACTCGGTTCGATCAACATCGAGGATATGGTGCAGGTAACAGAAAATGGATGTGAATCAATCACCACTTCCAGTCCTGAACTCTACCGTATCAAACAAAATTGATTCCGTGGTGGGGTAACGAACTTCACCCTTGGTACGAATTGTCGATTCCTTTCAAAGAATATTAGCCACGGATTCCGCAGATTGTACGGATATAAACGAAAATGACTACGGATTCATTTTTCAACCTCTTGAAACTTATCCGTATAATCCGTGATATCCGCGGTATTTTTTTATTCTATGGAGATTTCACTGTGTTCTGGTATTGCCTTTAACTTTGCCTGACAGAGTCACATAGCTGGGAGGCGGTGAGCCTGCGCTTATGCTATTGCCGATAAGCAACCGGTGGCTGTCCAATACTGAATTTATCATAGTTTCTATCCAATTGGCTATTGCAAACCGGCACTTGGAATTTGACAATTGAAAGCCATGAATGATTCCAGCTGGAAACCCCTGGAGGGAGATGTAGATGAATTGCTTAATGTGAATAACAATCCCATGGGTGCGTTAGCGGCTGGGGAAATACCCGCGATTATTTTACGCAATGCCTTTCCTTCAGAATTATGTTCACAGCTTGTCGCGCGTTTCTATGAGCGGGATTTAGTCCCCGGCCTGCCAAAGCCCGGCGAACCCATCACCGGGAAACTTGACTTTGAACGCATAGATATCGGCACCAGTCTTGGCATGATTGGCGATGATCAAAACCATTTTTTCGCTCATACGGAAAAGACTACACAGATTTATAAAACTCTCTTTGCAGGAATGGAAAATCCCGTTCATCAACTATACGATACGATCACGCGTTTATCACCGGGGAAACAGGCAGTAACTGCCTACGAACCTGATGGGCGTCGCTATGGGGCTGCGATTATTCGTTGTCATATGCCACATTGGGGATATGCACCGCATATCGACTCGGTAAGAATACGTGAAGTAAGGACAAATTACGCTGTTCACCGGTTTAATACCCAATTGGGAGGTATTTTACTTATACAAGCACCTGAAAATAAGCCAACCGGTTTTGACTCCATCATTCACCGTTGTGAGTGGAGTGAAAATATGGATCAGGAATTAGAAAATCACATGGTAAGACGCGGAGATTATGATAAGGAAGCATTCTATGCATACGCAGAAAAAAGACAGATAGCTAGTTGCGGTGTATCCATATCTGAAGGAGACATTTATTTTTTTAACTCCCACCGATTACATGAGGCACCCTTTTTCACGGGTAATCGACCGCGAATTGTGTTGGCTGTATTTTTCGGCTACACGGATGATGACCCCGAGATTTTCGTCTGGTCGTAAGTGCTGCGAATAAGGATCAGGGCAAGGTATTCAAATTAGGTCTCAATGATTAAATAAATAGTGAGATGAAACTTTTTGACGAAGAAAAATATTCATCAATGATGCGATCACGGGGCATGGATATTATCCTCGCCCACACCTTAATCAATGGCGGCTATCTGGCTGATCACTGGAAACACGAAATTGTTTCAAGTTTTGGTTCCTATATGACCGATGATGATGGGGTCCCCTACCAGTTAATCGTCGGTCTGCCAAGTGACCGCAAGATGGAACCTTTTATTACCTGCAGAACCGGAGGTGAAGAAGGTGACATGTTTTATACCAAAGTTTGGATTGAAGATAAACGCTTTTGGGGGCCCAGCACCGCGAACCGGGAATCGAATTCACCCTATGGACCCTACAACAAAATTTATAGTGACCCGCTTGAAGCTACTGTAGATGCCTTGCGGGACCGCGGCCTCGATCGCGGGACGATCGGTATTGAAATGCGCTTCCTCGGTGTAGATCCCTACCATCGATTAAAAAGCCTTTTACCGGAAGCGACATTTGTCGATGCGAACCCCTTACTGAACGAACTGCGTATCGTTAAATCCGAAGAAGAAGTTCGACGCATGAGCATCGCCGCCAAGGCAACGGAAAAAGCGATTGAGGCTGCATTTAAAACAATTGAGGAAGGGACAACCGGTCTGGACATGGAACGTATCGTCGGTGCTACCCACTATGAAGAGGGAGTGCGACACGAGTGGCTGCATACTAATGTAGGCCCCAGTGGCGCGCAAGTTATCTGTCCTAATAGCACACCGGTAAAGCGCGGTGAAATCCTAAGGTTGGATGTGGGTGCCAGCTACAAACATTACCAGAGTGATATTTCGCGAGTCAGTGTATTAGGTGATCCTTCAACCGAGCTCCTGAAGACGCATCGTGGAATGCGAAAAGCATTGGATGCCGTTGTAGAAGCCGCGCGACCGGGCGTTACTGCTGGTCATCTTTTTACGGTCGGAAATACTGTCGTTGAAGATGAAGGGCTTGAAAACTTTTTAACGATTGTCGGGCATGGCGTGGGGCGCGACATTCATGAATTGCCTTTCCTGAAAGAGGGTAATCCGATAACAATTGAACCGGGCATGACTTTAGCTATCGAATTGGCGACGATGATAAATAATTTGGGTTGTGTCGCTCTCGAAGATGACATCGTCATTACAAAAGAGGGTTGTGAAGCGTTGAGCACAACAGGACGTGAACTCTATATAATCGAATAAAATTTTTAAACCCTATTTAAAAGTTAGCGCGATAGTAACCAGCTTTACGGTAAGGAAATTGGATAATAAAAAGCTTACCTTTTTATCATCCATAATACTCAGCATAATCCTATCTGGCTGTTTAGCGCCTGATCCCGATCTCGAACCCATGGTTGAAGTCGAGAGGGAAGAGCAGTCTTCTTACCGAGAAGTAAAAACAACCGCGCCCACAAGCATCGATCCGATGATCCTTGCCAATCGCACTTTTCATGAGGCGCCGATGCTGACCGCGAAAGTTAAAGCCGGCGAACTGCCTCCAGTCAGTGAACGATTACCTGATAATCCACTTGTCGTCGTCCCGCTCGAAGAGATTGGTACTTACGGCGGGACCATTCGCCGCGCGCTCACCGGTGATGTTATACAGACGCAAGGACCAGTCAAAGCCTTCAATGATAATCTTATGGGCTATGAACGCCCCTACCCTCCAAAAAGTATTCAACTTAACCTGGCAGAAAGCTTTGATCTCTCCGACGACGGAAAAACCGCAATCGCGAGAATACGAAAAGGGGTCAAGTGGTCGGACGGTGTCCCCTTCACCGTCGACGACATACTCTTCTGGTATTATGATATGGAATTTAACGATGACGCGCGACGTGCGACACGCCCCATACCGCCCGCTCACTGGCGAGTTGATGGCAAACCGATCAAATTTGAAAAAATCGATGCCCACACGCTAAAGATATCCTCTCCAAAACCGTTAGGGAGGGTGCGACAAGCCCTCAGCCACGAAGAGATCGCTTACCCCAAACACATCCTCGCCAAACATCACCCCAAATATAACCCGGAGGCCAACTATAAAGACTTTCGTGATCTCACGACCGACTCACAACTTATCATGGAACCCGACTTACCCCGGCTTTCGGCCTGGGTTCCCGTGGAGTGGATTCGCGGCCAGCGCATCGTGTATGAACGTAATCCTTATTACTGGAAAGTTGATAGCGCGGGAAACCAGCTGCCCTATGCAGACCGGTACACTTTTGATATCATTCAAGATCCCAAAGTCATACTTCTGAAATTCATCAATAGTGAATTTGACCTCTTTGGAAGGTATTTTCAAATGGACATGTATCCCACGCTTAAATCGGAAGAGATAAAAGGGAAATTTAAACTTCGCGTATCCGGTCCTATAGGCGCCCAGGCCTACTATCTCAACTGGGATGCGCACAATCCCATGCTTCGCGAGGCATTCCGGAATAAGAATGTGCGAATGGGACTTTCTCACGCTATCAACCGTGAAGAAATTAAAGAAATTATTTATTTTGGTCTCCTTCTACCATCCGGTTATTCATTCGGACCCCTTGATCCTTATTTTTCCGAGGAAGTCTATAAAAAATATTCTGAATATAATCCAGAATTGGCACGCGAACTACTGGACAGGGAGGGTTATCGTGATTCTGACGGTGATGGGTTTCGCGAACTGAAAGATGGATCCCGTTTTGAGCTTAATATCGACGTGACCTCTTCGCAAAAGATTGCCGTCGATGTCTGCGAACTGGTTTCGGAACATTGGAAAGCAATCGGAATTAAGGCCAATTTAAATCCTGCTCTTAGGGACATCATAATACCCCGCCGTTTGAACGGTGAATTTGACATTCACACCTGGGTTCAAGAGGGACATACGGACATTCTCGGCCGCATGTTTGACTATGGAATAACGGGTCCAATTTTCCCCTTCTGGCACCGTAATGCCCAACAAGAGGGCCCGGAGTGGTTACACGAGGTTACGCGTAATATCAATTTAGCTATCACTACCGTCGATGCAGCAGAGCTTCGTGGATATATGAATCGCATTCGCGACCTGCATACGGACAATATTCCCGTTATCGTTGTCGGCTCGGCTTATTTTGTCTGGGGAGCTAACTCGCGCCTGGGTAATGTGCCCTGGACAAGTACCAATGCTTATGTTTACCGGGGATGGGGTCGCTCACTTTATAACGAGCAGATTTATATCAGAGAATAAGTTTTAATTTGCGCGTGAATAGATAACATGCATCGACGAATTTTACCTACGATACCGATTCTGATTCTCGGCCTTATGGTGTTCAGTTGTTTAGCACCTGACCCCGATCTTGAACCCTTGTCCGAGACCGAGAAGGAAGAGCAGATTACTCATCGAAAAATAAAAACCAGTGCCCCATTAAAAATTGACCCCTCAATACTTGCCAACCGTACCTTTAAAGAGGCACCGATGTTGGCCGCGAAAGTTAAAGCGGGAAAACTGCCACCGGTCAGTGAACGACTCCCGGAAAACCCGCTCGTTGTCGTTCCCTTGGAAGAAATTGGTCAATACGGGGGCACTATTCGCCGGGCTCTCACCAGTGACATCGCTCAAACACAAGGTCCGGTCAAGTCCTTCAATGATAACCTGATGGGCTATGAACGCCCCTATCCTCCAAAAAG
This sequence comes from Opitutales bacterium, assembly GCA_963692525.1. Lineage (GTDB taxonomy): Bacteria > Verrucomicrobiota > Verrucomicrobiia > Opitutales > PNEW01 > PNEW01. Next base: position 1,334,679 of record OY829953.1, on the reverse strand, counting down.
TATTCAGCTCAATCTCGCTGACCACTTCGCATTATCCGACGATGGGAAAACGGCCATTGTAAATATACGAAAAGGGGTCAAGTGGTCGGACGGTGTCCCTTTCACCGTCGACGACATTCTCTTCTGGTATTACGACATGGCCTTTAACAACAGCGCACGCAGCACGCCAACGATACCGCCACCCTATTGGCAAGTGGATGGCAAACCGATTAAATTAGAAAAAATCGATGATAACACCCTGAAGATTTCCTCTCCAAAACCCCTGGGGCGTGTCCGCCGTGCGCTCAGTCACGAAGACATTGCCTACCCCAAACACATCCTCGCCAGGCACCACCCGAATTACAATCCAAATGCCAATTACAAGGACTTTCGCGATCTCACGACGAGCGCCCAGCTCGTCATGCGGCCGGGTCTTCCCCGACTCTCTGCATGGGTACCCGTGGAATGGGTGCCTGGTCAACTCATCGTTTATGAGCGAAACCCTTACTACTGGAAGATTGACAGTGAGGGAAACCAGTTACCCTACGCTGACCGGTACACTTTTGAAATCATTCAGGACCCTAAAGTTCTGCTCCTGAACTTTATTAATAGTGAACTCGACCTTTTCGGAAGATATTTTCAGATGGACATGTATCCCACGCTTAGGTCGGAAGAAAAAAAAGGGCGATTTAAACTTCGTGTATCTGGTCCTATATCTGGTCCTGCTTTCTACCTTAATTGGGACGCACCTAATCCTTCGCTGCGGGAAGCATTTCGAAACAAGAATGTGCGCATCGCTCTATCGCATGCAATCAACCGGGAAGAAATCAAAGAGATCATATATTACGGTTTATTCATCCCATCAGGCTATTCTTTTGGCCCCCCTAATCCTTATTATTCAAAGGAAGCCCACATGAAATATTCCGAATACGATCCTGATAAATCTCGCGCCTTATTGGAAAAGTCAGGGTATCGTGATACGGATGGTGACGGGTATCGTGAATTCAAAGATGGATCCCGGTTTGAGATGAATATTAATGTAACATCAACACAAAAAATTGGTGTCGATATCTGCGAACTTGTTTCTGAACATTGGGGAAAAATTGGCATTAAGGCTAACCTTAATCCGATGTTGAGAGAATTAATCTCACCCCGCTGGTTAAGCGGCGAATTTGATATCCATCACTGGGGACAATCTGGCCATACTGATCCTCTCGGCCAAATGTTTATGTGGGCAATTTCGAGCCCAAAGACTCCCTATTGGCATCGTAATGCGCAGAGTGAAGGCCCGGATTGGTTACACGAAGCAACCCGTAATGTCGAACGAGTACTCACCACTGTCGATCCGGCCAAAATCCGCGAGTATATGATCCGCGTTCGCGACTTGCATACCGACAACATACCGGTAATCGTAGCCGGCTCGACGTACTTTGTGTGGGGGGCGCACACACGCCTCGGCAATGTCCCCTGGACAAGCACACACGCCTATGTCTATCGAGGATGGGGCCGCTCGCTCTACAACGAACAGATTTATATTAAACAATGAGGGTTCCGCTATTGATACAAAAGTCAAATTCCCGATGCAATTAATTGTCTTATCAGTTCTTATTGGGTACAAATTTTTAAAAACCCGGGTTGATCTTATAAGAACGGCATGTCTCAATGTACATTCGCAATCGAATAAGCACTGACGATGATAAATTACATTCTGCGCCGTATACTTAATATGATTCCGACATTGATTCTAATTTCAATGTTCAGTTTTTTCATTATCCAGGCTCCCCCTGGAGATATGCTAACTTCAAAGCTAGCCCAATGGGCGGAGCAGGGTGAAATGGGATCGGGCGGAGCAGTAGAACAGATGGAAGCACTACGCGAACGCTATGGTTTGAATGATCCGGTATACGTTCAATATTTAAGATGGATAGGAAATATTATTTTTCACTTAGATTTCGGCGAATCTTTCACCTATGAATTGGACGTTATAATACTGCTGAAGGATAGACTGGGGCTTACCCTGATCCTTACTCTCACGACGCTTTTCTTCACCTGGTTGATCGCCATCCCAATAGGAATTTATTCCGCCACCCGACCCTACACTTTTGGCGATTACAGTTTTACTCTTTTGGGTTTCATTGGTCTCGCAACGCCCAGTTTTCTTTTCGCGCTCATCATTATGTTTATGCAAATCGTCGTCTTCGACACCGAGTCAGTGGGCGGACTGCTTTCACCGGAGTTTATTGGCGCGCCCTGGTCGATTGAAAAGTTCGGTGACTTGCTTAAACACATCTGGGTACCCATCATCGTCATCGGAGCCGCGGGAACCGCAACCGTTATGCGCATCATGAGAGGAAATTTAATGGACACGCTTAATCAGCAACATATACAAACCGGGCGGGCAAAAGGATTAAAAGAACGCGTGGTGATTTATAAATACGCGGTGCGTATTGCCATCAACCCGCTGATCAGTCGAGTGGGAATTGAAATGCCTAATCTTTTATCAGGGACCGTGGTTACTGGAATTGTCCTTGGGCTGCCCACCGCGGGTCCCCTATTTCTCACCGCATTAATATCCCAGGATATGCACCTCGCCGGTGCCTTCCTTCTTCTCTCGGCCACTTTTCTTCTCATCGGCAATCTTATGGCAGACATTGCGCTGGCATGGCTTGACCCAAGGATTCGCTATGATTAAAGGCTCAGATAAAAATAATTCGCCGCCGCAACCCTCTCTCGATTCTACAGTAGCAGGTAAAACGGAGACAACGGTCACCTATTCTCATCGCAAACTGATTTGGAGACGATTCAAAAAGCATAAGATCGGAATTGCAGGTGGGTATGTCGTAATATTTCTATGCCTCTGCTTTCTCTTCGCCGAATTCTTAAGTCCACATAATATCAGTACGCGCTATTTTCATTACACCTACTTACCGCCACAGGGCATTCATTTCTTTTCTCCGGATGGTTTTCAGATCCGCCCCTTTGTCTATGGGATAAAAAGTAGTTTAGAGAGCCAGACGGGCATAAAAAAACACACCGAAGATGCGACCAAAAAATATCCCCTTCATTTTTTTGTGCGTGGGGACACCTATTCTTTTTATGGATTGTTTAAATCCGATCTTCACCTATTCGGAACCGGTTTGGGAAATCCACTCTTCCTCATGGGAACAGACCGATTTGGTCGTGACCTCTTTTCAAGACTACTGGTCGGGGGAAGAGTATCCTTTACCGTGGGCTTACTCGCAGTTTTTATCAGTATCGCCCTTGGGTCCAGTTTAGGTGTGATCTCTGGCTATTATGGAGGAAGAATTGACAATATTATTCAGCGTATCATTGAGCTCATATACGCCTTTCCACAGATTCCCATTCTCATGGCGCTCAGCGCATTATTACCACCTGAGTGGCCCTCCTATCTAACATTCATGGGAATTGTTACTGTCCTTTCCTTTATTGGCTGGGGGAGTTTAGCCCGGGAGATACGCGGCAAATCACTCTCTATCCGTGATTCTGATTTTATTCTCGCTGCGCGTGTGTCCGGAGCTAAAGACCGACGCATTATTTTTAATCACCTATTACCTTCTATGTTCAGCCACATTATTGTCATTTCTACCCTGGCCATTCCCGGTTTCATTCTCGCTGAGAGCACATTGAGTTTTCTTGGCCTGGGAATTAAGGCCCCGATGACGAGCTGGGGTTTGCTCCTCTCGGAAGCGATGAATCTTCACTCCCTCAGTCTTTATCCGTGGCTTCTAGCACCGGGAGCGTGCATCATTATCGCCGTGCTTGCTTTCAACTTTCTCGGCGATGGTCTCCGCGACGCTACCGCCCCTTTCAGCGATAGTTAAGATTGTGTATAATTGATACCCGATAATTTATCCATGGCGCCAACAGATAATAGTTCTTCACCGCTACTCAGGATTCAAAACCTGAAGACTTACTTCTATACCGATGACGGAATTGTTAAGGCTGTCGATGGCGTCTCGCTCACGATTGGAAGCCGGCAGACACTCGGTCTAGTCGGGGAAAGTGGTTGTGGGAAAAGTATAACCGCGTTTTCCATCATACAGCTCATATCAAGCCCACCGGGTAAAATTGAGAGTGGGGAAATTCTTCTTTATCAGAACGGCAATCAATCGACACCGATTGACCTTATCCAACTCGATCCCAAAGGAGATGCAATACGGAAGATTCGAGGGAATGACATCGCGATAATCTTTCAGGAGCCGATGACCTCACTGAGTCCTGTTCACACCGTAGGCAATCAAATAGGTGAAGCCATTATTCTCCACCAGAATGTAGATAAAAATGAAGCGCGCGTCAGAACGATCGAAGTTCTTCGGAAAGTGCGCCTACCCGATCCGGAAAGTATAGTGGATTCCTACCCCCACGAATTAAGCGGGGGAATGCGGCAACGCGCAATGATTGCGATGGCCCTTTCGTGTAATCCCAGACTCCTGATTGCGGACGAACCTACGACTGCACTCGACGTTACGGTCCAGGCTCAAATATTAGATTTAATGCAGCAATTGAAAGAGGAAGGCGAGATGTCGATCTTACTCATTACTCATGATCTTGGCGTCGTCGCGAGAATGGCAGATTTTGTCGCGGTGATGTACCTTGGAAAAATTGTTGAATATGGTGATGTCAGGACAATTTTGAAAAATCCCAAACATCCCTACACTCAAGGACTCTTAAAATCGATACCACAATTGGGACGAAAGGAACGTCTGATCCCAATCGAAGGGACGATCCCCAATCCTTATGAATCAATTCTTGGCTGTTCTTTCGCACCCCGTTGCCCACACGCAATGGAGAAATGTCACCAACCTCCACCTTTAGAGGAAATTAAACCGGGTCATTTAGTAAGCTGTTGGTTAGAGAATAGTGATGGATAATAAGCCTGAAAGTGAAACCGCAAAAAGTGATAATCTTTTACTTGAGGTAACAGATCTTAAAACTTATTTCCCCATCAAAAAGGGTATTTGGCGAAGCATAGTCGGTCAGGTAAAAGCCGTGGATGGTGTCAGCTTGACTCTAGGAAAAGGAGAAACTCTCGGTCTAGTGGGAGAAAGTGGATGTGGCAAAACAACACTGGGGCGCTCTCTCATCCGGCTGATAGAACCTACAGAGGGGAAAATAATTTTTCATCACGATGAAGAGATTGTCGATCTGCGAGAACTTGACAAAAAGTCGATGCGAAAATTTCGGCGGCATCTCCAATATATATTTCAGGATCCCTTTTCATCGCTTAATCCTCGCATGACGGTATTCGACATCGTAGCAGAACCCCTGATTATTAACAAAGTAGCTTCGGGGTCGGAACTTGAAGACAGAGTAGAACAGCTTTTATTGCATGTTGGACTGAACGCTGAGCATCAACGTCGTTATCCCCACGCGTTCAGCGGCGGTCAGCGCCAACGCATAGGCATAGCTCGAGCCCTGGCACTCACTCCCAGCCTCATCATAGCTGACGAACCCGTCTCCGCACTGGATGTCTCGATCCAGGCACAGGTAATTAATTTAATGGACGATCTACAGGATGAGTTCAATCTTACCTACCTATTCGTCGCCCATGACCTGAGCGTAGTCGAACACATCAGTGACCGCATCGCCGTTATGTATCTGGGCGAAATAGTTGAAATTGCCCCTGCTGATCGCCTTTATCAAAAGCCGCTGCACCCCTATACCGCGACTCTCCTATCGGCAGTACCTTCCGTCGATCCCGATCATCAACCTGCGCGTCAGTCCGTTGTAGGCGATGTCCCCAATCCCGCTAACGCGCCAAACGGTTGTAAATTTCATCCTCGCTGTCCTTATGCCCAGGCTATTTGTCGTCTTGAAAATCCCCCCTTACGTGAGATCGAATCTGAACATAAGGCAGGTTGCCACTTTGCCGGTGAACTCAACTTAGAACAAGAAGGCTAAACTTCGACGAAATAATACTTCACCTTATTTTCGATTGAGAGAAAAGATAGTAAGTCGATCCAGGGGCTTACTTTTCACCGGGATAATTAAACTGGCAATATATCCCAGGCAAAGACAAAGCATAAATCCAATAGCCGAATAGAGGAATATATTTACCGCGGTGTATGTCTTGATTAAGAGGAGAATAACAGCGCTCCCTATTGCACCCACGAGTGCACCGGACCAATTTGCCCGTCGTGTAAATATGCCCAGTGCAAAGAGCCCTCCGAGACCACTTCCAATTAGCCCAAGGACGGAAACAAAAAACAGGGTTACCGATTTAATGTCCATCGTCGCAAATAACATCGCGACAATGGTGGCAAAAACACCCACCGCTAAGGTAACTAAACGAGCCAGATTTAAGGATCTGATTTCCGTACTGGAGCGGAATAAACGTTGGTAAAAATCAGTTACTACCGCGGTGGCAATCGAGTTCATTCCGCTGTCAAGCGTGGACATTGAGACGGCAAAAATTGCCGCAATAACTAATCCCGCCAATCCAATGGGAATTTTCTGGGTGATGAACAGCGGGTATATGGCATCATTCTGCATACCAAGGTCGAGAGCGGCAGGGTTGCTTTTATAGTAGACATAAAGAGCCGAACCCACGGCGTATAAGATAAAGGTAATAGGAAAGACGAGGATGGCATTAAGCCATAAACTTTTAGCTGCCGTTTTTTCATCAGGTGTCGTAAAGTAACGTTGAACTATAGCCTGGTCGGAGGAATAGGCGACTAGCGCTCCGAAAGTTGAACCGATTAACATTACCCAGGTATTTCTCATGTCTGAAATGTCACCATCGAGATAAAGCATGCGAAATTTATTGTCCGCGATACCGGTTTGGATGAATCCGCTAATGCCGCCATCGATGTAAAAAGGGACAATGATCAGAGTAATGATCGCCCCCAGAATGAGGACAATAGCCTGAATGACATCCGTCCATATCACGGCTTCAATACCTCCCATCACGGTGTAAAAGGTACACAACACACCCATCGAAAGAATGCATATATATATATCTAACCCGGTAATGGTTGAAAGCGCGATGGACGGCAAAAACAGCACCATGCTGGTTCGCACTAATTGATACAGGATAAACTGCGCGCTACCATACAAGCGCACGAAATAATTAAACCGGTATTCGAGGTACTCATAAGCGGTGGTCAAATTCAACCGGCGATAAAACGGCAAATAGAAAAAAATTATTAAAATAGGGACAATGGCAAAGCAGAGCTTTTGCGGGTACATAAACCAGTCCACGGAGTAAACAAGCGCCGGCTGTGAGAAAAAAGTATCACCACTGAATATGGTCGCAATAATGCTGAATCCTGCGGCCCACCAGGGTATACGATGTCCGGCCAGAAAGTAGTCTTCAGTTTTCTTCTCACGTTTGACAAAATAGAAGCCCATGTAAACGAGTGCTATCATGTAGAGGCCTAAAAAAGCGTAATTTACATAACCGAAGTCGGCGTTGGCTCCGGCTTCGTGCACCATATACTGAATCACAGCCGTACTTTTTCCAGGACTTATCTCTCCGTTTGGAATGACTATACCGTCTTTCCATGAAACGGCGTTTGTCATTACAACGCCTTGTGGCATTTTCCCTTCTTTAATCCAGGTGTCCGTAATGGTGTGATAAACGAGAATGTCTTTAGAGAAGGCTGAATCCAATAGATTTTCGAATGATCCACCAAAGACGATGAGATGTGATTGGCCAAATGCAATGTGGGGTGCAGCAGCTATGGGTTGCGGCGCAGCCATAATCGGAACCCATTGATTACTGAAAGGGGAATAGCGGTAGCCGTCGCTAAACTGATTCCTCTCAACTTCGCCATTGTCTCCTAACTTCAGCTCCTCGCCCCCGATGAGATAAAAGTAATTATCTCTACTGATGTTTTGCCTTACACCAACCGCATTTTTTCGGGCTGAACCAGGCCACGGCTCCAGTTCCCTCCATCCGGCCTCAAGGTCTTTTAAGTTCAAAGCCCAAAAATTATTCATCACCTCAAAAGGATTCTTCAAATCCTGCCCGCCAACGAGGTAGAGTGTATCACCAACAATGTCAGCAGCAGTATAGGCCACAGGCCCAGGCAAAGAAGGTAACGTTTCCTGTTCTATTTTACGGGCAGTTGCATTCCATCGTAGACGAATAACATCCTTATAACTTTTCGTCGCATCGCGTCCTCCAATAAGTACCAAGCTGTCATCGCTACTTACCGATGCGCCGTAGGCAAGAGCCCGGGGTAACCTGAAACCGGTAATCCAATCTTCATTCTCATTACTTCTACCCGGGAGCACATAAATAGCATCGTGCCAAGTTTGCTCGCCCTCCTCGCTAAGGGAATTTTCGGAAAATCTCACTCCTCCCGCGACGATTAATGCGCCGTTGCTTACACCTGCATAGGTTCCCGATAAGCCAGCTGGGGCAGGTATTTCGGTAAGGTTTTCCCAGTGAATGACCTCTTGCTGTGGTGTACTACTTACACTACACCCTACCAATCCGCTTAAAGATAGAAAAATTAATATATACTTCTGCAGCTTGATTTTTATTAAGCGTTGAGGTTGAGAAGAGGCTTTGAATTAAATGCACATTAATACTAATACATCGCTTCAAATATACTATTTCTTTTTAATAAATAGCATTATACCGATAATTCCAAACGTAAGTCTAACACCGAGGTATAGGGACCGATTCTATAAAATAACATTTGAGATCGATCGCCATTACTCCTCACTTTCATGCGTCTGGGTCTCGCTCGTATTCTCTTTTTCAGCTTCCCCCTCCATCTCATCTTCCTCTCCCTCAATTAACTCATCGTCATCGAAGTATAGATCATCTTCAAGCATGAATTCAAGCGGTGGGTTTCCATCATAAATATTAAAAGTCCTGTTACTACGGAAAGCTTCGCGCACGAATATATAACGATCGATTGCAGATTCATCGACGTTCTTTACATTATCTATGTTATTTGCCCTCGTGTTAAGCGTTCCGAGCGAGCCGATTGCAATTCTAATCGCGTCATCATTAATATAAACAATTGGGTTTGTAAATGAGCTTAGAAAAATGCCGGGTAAGTCCCGTAAAGTAGTCGGTCCAGACAAGGGTAAAACGAGATAGGGGCCCTCCCCAAAACCCCATAAGGCAAAGGTCTGGCCATAGTCTTCATGATGTTTTTCGAGCCCCATCTGGGTGCCCGGATCAAGTATGCCACCAAGCCCAATTGTTGAATTAACGATAAACCGCATCGTGTCACTCATTGCTATATTCAATTTACCCTGGAGTATATCATTAATGATCACATTAGGTTCACCTAAATTACTGAAAACATTTGAAACTCCAGATCTAATTGGTTTGGGCAATACTTTTACGTAGACTTCGACCACAGGGCTTAAAAAGGCTGTATCAAGAGCATGATTTAAACTGTGTATGGGACGGTTGATCTTCTCCAGGGGATCACGATTACCATTCGTCTGCGCGGTTGTCGCGCAACCGCTAAATAGAACAAGAGAATAGATTAGTAACAAGGAATGAAGCCACGTTCGAAAACGAAGCCGGAAATCCTCAGCATAAACATGATTACCTTCCTTCTGCATGGGATAAAAAAATTCTCAGTGGCAATTCAACAGCAACATTGATGATGTTGATACTGAAATTATGTTCCTTGTTCTTCATGTTTAAGCCGAATTTCATCAGTATTATTGGTTATTCTCTCTAAGAGTTTTTCCAACCCTTCATTTTCAATAACACTGGTAAACTCCGCCCGCTTCAGTGCCAGATCGCTAACTCCTTTTACAATAATGTTCACGATCTTCCATTTGCCATCGAATTGGCGCAAGATGTAGTTGAATCGAGTAGAATCTATACCGTTGGCCCAATACAGATCAAATATCAATACAACCATCCCACGTTTCATGGATTCTTCTGACACAAACTTGAAATATTCACCTTTATATTTCTGGAACCTTGAAGCATAGTTGGAGACCACCATTTTACTGAAAGTACTTTGAAATAAATCTTTATCATCGTCGCTCATTTCTCCCCAATATTTACCGACCGTAAGACGAGCGATATAAGGGATCTGATGGGTGTTGTTAATGATTGGCTCGAGCCGTTCATATCGCCCCGAATATAGAATTTCAGGACCTTTTTTCATTACTTCAATCAAAGTCGACTGCAGTTCGCCAACAACAGCGCCAGGTTCTGTTTTCGACTGCGCGTGAAGAGAAGTATGGAATAGTAAACTTGTAAAGAGACAGATCAGCAGTAAAAAAACAGGCCAGAGAGTCGAAAGATTATGGTCACAATATGACCTGTCTTTTAAATATTCTAAGATTTTGCGCACCTTCTAGTCTCTTTATTAAAAATAATTATATCTATAGGAGTAATAATTAAAGCAAATATTCGATCATATAATTACACATGACAATTTTGTAATGAATAATTTATATTTAAATCATAAATGGAATATCTCATTTCATTTAATAAAGGTGGATTTATAGACTCTGCTTTTCCATTGAGATCGTACCCCCTTCCAATAGCGTAAAGCTGAGTGCCAAGTCATCGCCAAGTATAAGAGTCCAATTAAGGGCAATGAAAATGCCCAGATCTTTGATCTATGATAAAAATTAAGGGTTGGTAAATAAGTTAAAAGCATGCCCAGCAAAGCACCGACAGCGAGATACCGAGCAAGCCCTGAAGAAGTAACGAGGATAACGATGGGGACGAAATAGACTAAAACCATGATTGCGGAAGTCAGGAGTAACAAAACGACCGAATAGCGCAATTGGGTAAAAGCAGTACGTGCTACCATATCCCAAATATCCTGTAAGTTCCGGTATGGTCGAACACTACGAACCGATTGAGTTAATCCAATCCATGTTCTATAACCTGATGATTTTACTCGAGAAGCAAGGGAGCAATCGTCGATCAATTCTCCTTTAATCGATTTAAAACCATCAATCTTTTCGAAAATTTCAGTATTCATAAGTATACACCCGCCGGCTGCGGCGGCCACCTTAGAATTAGGGGCATTCGCCAACCGAAAGGGATAGAGAAGTTTGAAGAAGTAGACAAAAGCGGGCATTAAAAGTTTCTCCCAATAGCTTAACATCGAAGGTGTTACCATCAAGGACATGAAATGTATGTCCTTATTAATCAAGGTCTCCCGCATTTTATTAACAACTCCCGGGCCCAATTCAATGTCGGCATCCAGCAATACCGTATAATCCGTATTTATCTCTTTACGCCCTTGTTCCAAGGCCCAGAGTTTACCCACCCATCCTTCAGGTAGTGGCTGACCGCTTATGATTAGCATGCCTTCTCCGTCTTCATTTCGAGCGATGTCAGCGGTCCCATCCGTTGATTCATCATCAACGAGTATAATATTTATCCCGCTCCCTTGATTGATGACAGATTGGAGCGTGCGTTTAATTACAGCTGCTTCATTGCGAGCGGGGATAAGTACAGTAACGTCCCCCAGTTCCGGATCAATTTCTGATTTATGTGCATTAAATATCTCGCCTGTTTTCCATGGTTGCCAGGGTAATAATAAAATAACGAACCAAATAAGCAGGGCACTTCCCGCGAGAATAAATGTAAAAGTCTCCATCTTGAAAAATAGAATTGATCATTGAACGATCCCTTAAGGTTAGACAAGGATTTGTAGATAAAATCCTAAACTACCTGAGATGAGAATGAGATACTATACTTATTTATGCAAGGGGCCGTTAGCATTTCAATGCAGTGTCACCCTCACCATGTTTTCCCTGGGAAAACTTTTGTCCCCTTTATTCAATGGCTATTGTAATTTGGCCTGGAACGACTAATTAGACTCCACCTCATATTGGATCGGAAGTTCCGGGGCCATCGGGCCCTCTGTCCTTGGCCCCTGAATAAATTTTCTTAATGCTTTAATTGGATGGGCAAAGGTGTCGTTAACAGCAGTGGGCTCATAACCACAATGGGCCATACAATTAGCACAGCTGGGATTTTTTCCGGTACCGTATTTATCCCAATTAGTATCTTCCATTAACGACTTGAAATCAGGAGCGTAACCCTCATCTACCAATAAGTAACAGGGGCGTTGCCACCCAAAAACATTGCGCGTTGGATTTCCCCATGGAGTACAATGATAGGTTTCATTACCTGCGAGAAATTCAAGAAACAGAGTGGAATGATTAAGTCGCCATTTCCTACCCACACCATTTTTAAATATATCTCTAAAAAGTTGCTTACTCGCATTGCGCTGCATGAAAACTTCCTGTTGCGGTGCGTGATCATAACTGAATCCGGGTGACATCGTCACGCCTTCGATACCCAGGGTCATAACATAATCGAGGAACTCAGCTACTTCATCTCCCGTTTCCCCTTGAAATAGGGTACAGTTAATATTGACACGGAAACCTTTACCAACCGCCAGTTTTATCGCGTCTACCGCCTGGTCAAAGACGCCCATCTTGCAAACGGAGGTGTCATGCCGTGCTCGGTTACCATCGAGATGGATAGAAAAAGTCAAATAAGGCGAGGGGGTGTAATCATCTATGCGCTTTTTAAGCAGCACCGCATTGGTACATAAATAAACAAATTTCTTCTTCTTAATAAAACCACTTACAATATCGGGTAATTCTTTATGTACGAGGGGTTCTCCTCCGGCAATTGAGATGATGGGGGCTCCGCATTCGTCGATCGCTTCCATACATTCTTTAACCGACATGCGACGGTTGAGAATTTCGTCGGGATAATCGATTTTACCGCAACCGGCACATGCAAGATTGCAACGGAAGAGCGGTTCGAGCATTAGAACCAGCGGATACCGTTTCACACGACGGAGTTTCTTACTTATAATATAACGTGCTACGCTATATTGTTGACGCAGTGGTACACCCATTTTTTTACTTTATTTTGCCATGAACTTAGCTGTCATTTTTTACTAAGCCATTTTTTCTAAGAGACATAGGCAAGGGGAAAGTGACTCCCTCGGGTTCGCTTTCCATGTCAATTATATTAGAAACACCAAATTGCTGTAGTTTATCGAGAACTTCCTGAACAAGCACTTCCGGCGCCGAGGCACCCGCGGTTAAACCCACACGAGGGCTATTATTAAACCATGATTTATCCAGATCCTCAGCATCTTGTACTAGATAGGCTTCGAGTCCATTTTTCTCACCGACTTCTCGCAAACGAGTGGAATTGGAACTGTTTCTCGCGCCGACGACTATAAGTAAATCGATATCGTCCATCATTTGTTTTACTGCCGTCTGCCGATTCTGAGTTGCGTAACAGATATCATCTTTACGCGGACCGCCGATAGCGGGAAATCGCTTTCTCAAAGCATTAATTATCTGTCTCGTATCATCTATTGAAAGCGTAGTCTGTGTTTCATAAGCTAATTCTGAAGGATTTTTAACTTGGAGTTTTGCCACATCATCAACCGATTCTACAAGGTATATGTTTCCTCCCCATTTCTTGTCATAATGCCCCATCGTTCCATTTACTTCAACATGTCTCTCATGTCCGATGAGAATCACTTCCCGCGCGCTCTTGGCGTGACGCTCGACCTGCCGATGAACCTTTGTCACCAATGGGCAAGTGGCATCAATAATATTGAGATTACGCTCACGCGCTTGTTTTGATTTTTCGGTCGCGACTCCATGCGCGCTGAATATCAGGTTTGAACCGTGGGGAACATCGTTCAAATCCTCCGTAAATATCGCCCCCCGTGATTTCAGATCTTCAACTACACGTTGATTATGAACAATCTCATGCAAGACGTATACCGGAGGCCCATAAATTTCGAGAGCTCTTTCAACGATTTCAATCGCCCGGTAGACACCTGCGCAGAATCCGCGCGGCTGTGCTAATACAACATCCATATTCGCTTAGTATGATACTTTAAAAAAAATCAATAATCAATGTAAGTGACTAATACCTCCACGGTCAATGTTGGAATTCCATAAATATATTGAAAGATAATGGCTTGACATAAATTATCAGCGAAATGTTATTGAAAATACTATTCGAGGTATATAGCAGCTCTGTGCAGAGCGATTCAATATAAGTTTTAAGCTTTTGGCGTCTTTGTCCTACCTTAATTCAACAAGGATTATCCAAAATTGACTGATACCGCATTAAATTCTGATCTTCGCTATCAAGAGGTTTCAGCTTTAAAACCTGATTTTTCACAATTAAGCGACCGTGAACTTCAAGCTTATTTGCTCCAGGGTGTTTCTCGAACCTTTGCTTTAACAATTCCATTATTACCCTCTGATTTATTATATATCATATCGAACGCCTATCTCTTGTGTCGCATTGTCGACACGATAGAAGATGAACCCGCTTTAACCGGCGATGAGAAACAGCTCTTTTGCAAACAATTTGAAAATGTAATAGCGGGAAAAGCAGAAGCAATAGATTTTGCGCATGAGCTTTCTAAACGGCTATCGAGCGCAACGATCCCGGAAGAACACGAACTGATCGATCAGACCCCTCGAGTAATTAAGATTACACAGAGTTTTGATAAAAAAAACAAGGATGCACTTGAACAATGCGTTCATATCATGGCGGAAGGTATGGTCCATTTCCAAATTGATAAACGATCCTATGGATTACAAAATATTAAGGAACTCGATAGTTATTGTTATTGTGTAGCGGGCGTCGTCGGTGAAATGTTGACAAAGATATTTTGTCATTATTCATCCGCTATCGCGCTGAATCGAGATCGAATGTTAACACTCTCTGTTTCTTTTGGTCAGGGATTACAGATGACGAACATTCTTAAAGATATCTGGGAAGATAATAGTCGATCAACCTGCTGGTTACCTCAAGATATTTTTGCGAAAGAAGGGGTAGATCTTAAAAACCTGACGACTATTCACACGGATGAAAATTTTTCAAAAGGGTTAGGCCACTTGATCGGTATTGCCCATATGCATTTAGAAAACGCACTCCAATACGTAATGCTTATTCCTAAAAATGAAAAGGGGATCCGAAAATTCTGTTTGTGGAATATCGGTATGGCTATTTTAACTTTACGGAAAATAAATTATAACCGGCAATTTACTAGTGGAGTAGATGTTAAAATTTCACGCTTGAGCGTAAAGGGGACCATTCTCGCGACCCATCTTACGGTGAGAAGCAATCAAATGCTTAAATTACTCTTTTATTTGGCGGGAATGCGCCTGCCCTACGTAGCAAGCGGAAAGTAATTTTTGGAAATTGCCTATTAATTGAAACAGGAATGCACTCAAATTTTTTAATATACTACGAATAGATGCCCACCCCATTTACGAGTGAAACTGCTCGAAACTCGACCGATGCAGGAGGTAACATTGTCACCTCAAAATCCAGGTATGATTTAATATCAAAATCCATTGCTCACGGCCTCAAGGCATTACTCGATCTCCAACATCACGATGGGTACTGGTGTTTCGAATTGGAAGCCGACGCTACAATTCCAGCTGAGTATGTAATAATGATGCATTACATGGATGAAGTAGATGTAGAATTGCAAAACAAGATTGGTGTTTACCTTCGCGACCATCAGCTGCCAGAGGGAGGCTGGCCGCTATATCTAGGCGGTGAAGGAAACATCAGTTGTACCGTAAAAGTCTACTATGCCTTAAAACTATTAGGTGACAAATCTGAAGAATCACACATGAAAAAGGCGCGAGATGCGATTCATTCCTGGGGTGGCGCTGCTCGTAGCAATGTTTTTACGCGATTAACCTTAGCTTTATTTGAGCAAATACCATGGAGAGGTGTTCCCTGTTTACCGGTAGAGTGCATGCTTTTACCACGCTGGTTTCCTTTTCATCTTTTGAAAATATCCTACTGGTCCAGAACCGTTATGGTCCCTCTTCTCATCCTTTACCATTATAAGCCAAAAGCTAAAAACCCACGCAAAATTTCTATCTCTGAACTTTTTCTTACCCCACCCTATGAAGAGAAAAATTATTTCCCCGTTCGCTCACCGCTAAATTACGTTTTTCTGCTCCTCGATAGTATGGTGCGTTTGTTCGGTCCCTTTATCCCCAGGGCGATACACAATCGTGCCCTTAAAAAAGCGGAAGCCTGGATGATCGAACGTTTGAATGGCACCGGAGGGTTGGGAGCAATTTTTCCCGCCATGGTTAATGCTTATGAGGCGTTGGTATCTCTAGGTTACCCGAAGGATCATTCCTATTGTGTCACCGCTCGCGACGCAGTGAATAGACTGCTCGTTGTAGGGGATGAAAAAGCTTATTGCCAACCCTGTGTTTCTCCAGTTTGGGATACGGGTCTCGCCTGTCTCACCCTCCTCGAATGCCAGGGTGAGGAAAATATAATTGCGGTAAATAAGGCGCTGGATTGGTTAACAGAAAAGCAGCTCTTGGAAGACCCCGGTGATTGGCAGGAATACCGACCTTCATTGCCAGGTGGTGGTTGGGGGTTTCAGTTTTATAATAGCCATTATCCGGACATCGACGATACTGCTGTAGTTGCTTATGCGATGTTAAAAAATGGGGAAGACCGGTTTCGGGATTCTGCACAGCGCGCGATGGATTGGATTGCGGGAATGCAATCACGTAATGGCGGATTTGCATCCTTTGACGCAGATAATGACCATTATTACCTTAATGAAATTCCATTCGCTGACCACGGTGCATTATTGGACCCGCCAACAAGTGACGTGAGCGCCCGCTGTCTCATGTTGCTGTCACGATCTCCATCTAAGGATAGCAATTACCAGAAGGTATTGCAGGCCTGTCTGACATTTTTAAAGGACGAACAGGAGGAAGATGGATCCTGGTTTGGAAGATGGGGCACGAATTATATTTATGGGACATGGTCTGTTCTCATCGCTTTGGAAGAAGCGGGAATTAGCGGAGAGGATCCGCTCATGCGGAAGGCCGCCAACTGGCTAAAATCCAAACAGCGCGATGATGGCGGATGGGGTGAAAGTAATGATTCTTATGCAGACATCAGCTCTCGCGGACAAGCGTCGAGAAGCACTTCTTTCCAGACCGCATGGGCACTTCTCGGACTAATGGCGGCTGGAGAAGGTAATACCCTTGAGACGGAACGGGGCATTGATTTCTTGCTGAGCACGCAAACTCCATCCGGACTTTGGGATGATGAGGAATTCACGGCACCGGGGTTTCCCCGCGTATTTTATTTAAAGTACCATGGTTACGATAAGTACTTTCCGTTATGGGCTCTCGCACGTTACAAAACTCTTCTCTCAGCGGGAAGCTTGTGAAACTGGGAATTATCGTAGCACTGTCTGAAGAACTAAAGAGTCTTAGCAACCAGACAATCGAAAGCGGCAGTTCTTTAAAATTAAAAGATGACGTCACTCTCTTTCTTTCTGGAGCTGGTCCTGAACGCGCTGGTGAGGCGGCGACACAATTAGTTGAGCAAGGTGTAAGTGCCCTGCTTAGCTGGGGCTGCGCAGCAGGGTTAACGAGTGAACTTGAAGCGGGGAGTCTCCTTCTTCCTGAGCAAATTCAAAGTGAAAGTGGAATTGTATTACCGGTAGACAGAGATTGGCATAATCGTCTATACCCTCTATTATCGGATAAAATACATACCCGTAAGGATTGTTTATTGGAACGTAGTCAAATCATAGCTGATCCTGAAGAAAAAAAATTGCTGTATGAAAAATCGCGCGCGATAGCAGTCGATATGGAGAGCGCAGCTATTGCCAAAGTTGCGCACAAACATAAATTAATTTTTCTCTCGGTTAGAGCAATCGCAGATACCAGTAATCGACGAATTCCACAAAGTATTTTAAATTCACTGGATACCGGTGGACAAGTAAGAAGACTCTCTCTTATCAAACAGGCAATGCTACACCCACTCGATTGGATCGCTTTAGCGCAATTAGGACATCAATTCTCAGCGGCTAAAAAAACATTAAAGGAAGTTGCAACAATTTCTCCCAACAATTTTCTTTGTCAGTAAGCTCTTACTTGATTGAAGGGTAAGTTATAAGTGACGAATAACAGCTCCAAAGCACATGCACCGTTTATAACACCGTGTCTATGGAGAAACTCTCTTGATCGATATCGCAACCGTCCTCACTTTGACTCCAAAAAGTATTTTTTTAGCAGACTTACAATCGAAATGGAAACTTATCGATGACAACTTTAATCACAGGTTCTACCGGCTTTTTAGGCTCTGCCGTTCTCAGGCAGCTGCTTAAAGAAGGCAAAAAGGTACGTGCCCTCATCCGTCAAAACAGCGATCAACGTAATCTCGATGGGTTGGATGTTGAAATCGTAATCGGAGATTTAACTGATCGAGACTCTCTCCCCAGGGCCTTAAAGGATTGCGATTCTTTATTCCACGTTGCTGCGGACTATCGTTTGTGGGTACCGAATCCTTCGGAAATTTACCACCATAATGTCGACGGTACTCGTAATCTGATGACCGCTGCTGCGCAATGCGGTACTCAGCGTATCGTCTACACGAGCAGCGTTGCAACTCTCGGTATAAATAAAGATGAAACCCCTGCTGATGAAACGACTCCAGTATCTCTCAATGATATGATCGGCCATTACAAACGATCAAAATTTCTGGCTGAACGAGAAGTAGATGCATTAATTAAGAATGAAAATTTACCCGTCATTATTGTTAACCCTTCGACACCCGTCGGTCCACGAGACATAAAACCGACACCTACGGGACGTATGATTCTCGATGCGGTCAACGGAAAGATTCCTGTTTATGTGAATACGGGTTTAAATATTGTTCATGTCGATGACGTTGCACAAGGTCACCTGCTTGCTTTTGACAAGGGAAAGATCGGTGAACGCTACATTTTAGGCGGTGAAGATATGAGTTTGCATAAAATCCTTTTAGAAATTTCAAAAGTTACTGGAAATGCTCCACCACTATTCCAAATCCCCCACAACTTCGTATTGCCTATTGCCTATATTGTTGAGTGTCTTGCGCGGTTGAGGCACGCTAAAGAACCATTAGTAACCGTGGATGGTGTTCGTTTAGCAAAAAAGAAGATGTATTTTTCCACGGCCAAAGCCAAACGGGAATTAGGATATAAACCAAGACCTGCAAACGAAGCGCTAAAAGATGCAGTAGCATGGTTTTTAGAGCGGGATTAAGTTCTCTGATTCTACTTCGTTGCACAACATTACATTGTTGTCATTATATTGACAATACGTGATTTATGAAAATTAATATACGATGAGCAAAATTAAAATTGCCCTTGTCGGAATAGGTAATTGCGCCAGCTCATTGATCCAGGGAATTCACTTTTATCAGGATGAAAATCTGGAGCGTGCGATTGGTCTAATGCACAGTGAGATTGGCGATTATAAACCTAATGATATCGAAGTAGTCGCTGCCTTTGATATCGATAAACGAAAAGTAGGCAAAGATGTTAACGAAGCGATTTTTGCCGAACCGAATTGCACACAAGTTTTTTGTGGAGATTTACCTCCATCAGGCGTGAGTGTGAAAATGGGAAAACTCCTCGATGGGTTTGCCCCCCATATGCAGGATTTCAAGGATAAACAGACTTTCATTAAATCCGAAGAAACTGAACCATCAGATAAGGAAGTTGTCGATGTAATCAGAGATTCCGGTGCTGACATTCTTGTCAATTATCTGCCCGTCGGGTCGGAGGAAGCGACGCGATTTTATGCCCAATGCGCATTGGATGCCGAAGTAGCATTTATCAATAATATACCCGTATTTATTGCCAGCGATCCTGAGTGGGCTAAGAAATTCGCTCAAAAAAATCTACCCATAATCGGTGATGATATTAAAGCTCAACTGGGGGCGACTATCACTCATCGCACGTTGACTGATTTATTTAAAAAACGCGGTGTTAAATTGGAAAAAACTTACCAGCTTAATACAGGAGGCAATACAGATTTTCTTAACATGCTCAGTCGCAGTCGTCTCGCTTCTAAAAAGATTTCAAAAACTGAAGCCGTCCAGTCAGTCACCGCCTCTCGAATGGATGAAGACAGCATCCACATCGGACCGAGTGATTACGTGCCCTGGCAGAATGACAATAAAGTTTGTTTCATCCGCATGGAAGGTCTGCTTTTTGGAAATGTGCCGATGAATCTTGAGCTGCGGCTTTCGGTAGAAGATTCTCCAAATTCGGCTGGTGTCGCTATCGATGCCATCCGCTGCGCAAAACTAGCTTTAAACCGCGGGCAAGGTGGCATTCTTTACGCACCTGCAGCATATTTCTGTAAACATCCACCTCGCCAGTTTACTGATGATGAGGCTTTTCATATGATGGAAAAGTTTATCGTTGAGATGACAGAAGGTGGTCCGGACCATGAAATGCCTGATCATAGCAGCCGGAAAAGGCAGTCGGCTTCAGTTACGGGGTAACAGCAAGCCGCTTATACCCGTTTTTGGTGTTCCTTTAATTGAACGGGTCATCCGTTCCGCCATGACTGCGGATGTTGATGAGTTCTTTGTCGTCACGGGTTATCAAAATGAAAATGTCACTTCATTTTTGAAGGACTTATCCGCACGACTAAAGATTCCCATTCGCGCTATCTTCAATGAAGATTGGCAACAGGAAAATGGCGTATCGGTGTTGAAAGCGAGAAACTATATTCAGGAACCTTTTCTTCTTCTTATGTCAGATCATATCTTCGACCCGAATACGCTCCGCGAATTAATGGAAGTTCCTTTACCGCACGGCGAAATAAATTTGGCCGTAGATAGAGCAATCGACAATCCCTCGGTAAACCTCGACGACGTCACTCGCGTTAAAATAGAAAAAGGGAAAGTTTTGGAAATAGGGAAGGGACTGGCAAATTATAATGGTTTTGACACCGGTATATTCCTGTGCACACCCGCTATTTTTGAAGCATTAGAAGAAAGCGCTGAGCAGCACGACAATACTACCCTCAGCGGAGGGGTATGTATCTTAGCCTCACAGGGTCGTGTGAATGCGGCTGAATTCTCGGGTAAATTTTGGATCGACGTGGACGATCCTGAGGCAATGAGGCAGGCAGAGAACATCCTTCTTAATTATTTACCGGAAAGTTTTTAGAAAGATACGTATTTATTGATATAAGAATGACACCTTCAAATTCAACTTTCTATTCCAGGGTGACTCAGAAAAAGAGTGAAAAATGCTGAAAATTGAGGAATTGTACGCTATATCTATTTTTATATTGTTGGGAATTGAAAGGTGAAGAGATAAACCGCGTAGCTTCAATTAGTCATTGTTTCTAACTGGAAAATTACAATATGGTAATATTTACAAAATTTGTTGCAATAGAATGAATAGAACCTTTAACCTCCCAATTATGCTCTAAATAACTTACCATGATGAGATTAAATAATTAGAGTGAGGTTTGTTATTATAGCGTTTTAAAATTGTGTCATTGTTATAAAAGAATAATAATAATTTACTTAATTTCTAACGATTTTTCCCCTGATAATTAAGATGTCTCTTCTCGATCGTATTAAAGAACCAGCTGACATAAAAGCTCTAACCTTTGACGAACTCTCTTCACTTGCAGAAGAAATCAGGACAAAGATTATTGCGGTCACATCGGAAAATGGTGGTCATATCGGACCTAATCTCGGAGTGGTTGAACTCACCATTGCCCTGCATCGGGTTTTTGATTCTCCCAAGGACAAGTTTACTTTTGACGTCTCACATCAGGGTTATGTTCACAAATTAATCACCGGTCGCCAGGGCGAGCTATTTAAAAAATTGCGCAAGACGGGTGGAACGAGTGGTTTTCTCAGTCGCGCTGAAAGTCCTCATGATAGCTACGGTGCGGGTCATGCGGGAACAGGTTTGTCAGCCGCTTTGGGGATGGCCGTGGCGAGAGACCTACGTGGAAGTGATGAACATGTAGTAGCGGTTCTAGGTGATGCCGGGCTCACTTGCGGCATCACGATGGAAGCCTTGAATAACGTTACCGCTCATACGAAAAGGCTAATTGTGGTCCTGAACGATAATAAGTGGTCGATATCTAAAAATGTTGGTGCCACCGCCAAATACCTCAATGAACTCATCACAAATCCGATCTACAATCGGCTTGATCAGGATGTAAAAGCTTTCCTGAAAAAGATCCCCGGGGGTGAATCCATTATAAAAATTGGAAGAAAGGCTAAAAAGGGCGCCAAAGACTTTATTGTCCCCTCCTCAATTTTTGAAAAATACGGGTTGCGTTATCTCGGTCCCATTGATGGCAATGACCTCGAAAGTATCAGTCATTATCTCGAGTTCTGCAAAAACTACGAGAAACCGATTGTTCTGCATATTCTCACCACAAAGGGAAAAGGATATGAACCCGCCATTGCAGATCCTGAAACATTCCACGGTCCTGGTCCATTTGAAATTGCGACGGGCAAAAGCAAACCCAGTAAACCCGGTACACCACCAAAATTTCAGGATGTATTTGGTCAAGCCATAGTTCGCTTTGCAAAGCGCGATCCCAAAATCGTTGGCATCACTGCTGCGATGTCCACGGGAACAAGCTTGAAACTACTGCACGATGAATTACCTAAACAATTTTTTGATGTGGGGATGGCAGAAGAACATGCAGTTTTATTTGCCGCTGGACTGTCGACTCAAGACTTTAAGCCCGTTTGCGCAATATATTCGACCATGCTGCAGCGAGCTTACGACCCGATCATTCACGATGTAGGTGTCCAAAATCTTCCCGTTACCTTCTGCATGGATAGAGCGGGGTTATCCCCCCAGGACGGACCAACACACCACGGTTTATTCGATATTGCTTATTTGCGTTGCATCCCGAATTCAATAGTCATGCAACCTAAAGATGAAGACGAATTGGTCGACATGCTTTGGACCAGCCTTCAGACCCAACAGCCCACTTTTATTCGTTATCCCCGGGGCAATGGAACAGGTGTTCAAATTAAAAAGAAACCCGCAATTTTAAATATCGGGGAAGCGGAGATCATAAAAGAAGGTAATAATATCAATATATGGGCGTTAGGGCCCTGGATTGTTGAAGCGATAAAACTGGCGGAAAAACTGAAAGTAGAAGAGGGAATTTCGGTTGGTGTAGTGAATGCACGTTATGCTAAGCCAATCGATACGGACCTTCTCATCTCACAGGCAAATTCCAGCCAATTGATTGTAACGATTGAAGATCATGTCCTGACGGGTGGTTTTGGAAGTGGGGTCCTCGAAACGCTTAATGAATCCAATTATCGAACACCTGTAAAACGGATTGGCTGGCCTGATCGATTTATTGACCACGGATCTTCGGTAGATGATTTACGGACACTCAATGGACTAGACTTCGAATCAATTTATAACCAGATTTTAACTCGCTATAATGCATTGGAAACAAGGACTGCGAAAGCAGTTTTGTTCCGATAGTCTATCAGAAGTATTAGTCATCAACTGCTTTAGCGTTACGGATTTCCCACGCTTCACACCAGCTCATTTGAGAGCAGAGTAATTAGGTGTGGTGAAAAACAATTCCTCAACATAAAGGATGGCGTACGATTCGCACGGACCCCATTAGCTGTAATCGCTTATTGAGCTGTTATGGTGATAGATTGAGTCTCAGAATCGAGAATGAATTTAGCCCTTTCGAAGTCCGGCTGACTAAACAACGGTCTGGCATCATTAGAAAATCCGTACCGTTCTCTGAAAATAATATAAAGCAAGCCCATCTTAAATTTATCGTCGTTGTTTTCGTCATGATAAAGGGCAATCGCAAATTCACCATAGGGGATTTCAGTAAATTGTGTTAATGCTTTTTTTTCATTCGGTTTAATCACTGCACTTCGAAATTCTTTACCTTTTATGCAAAATGTATCACTGGATGCGTAAAGCGCTATTCTTACCGAACCATTATTATTTCGAAGATTCTGGACGTTAATTTCAATTGTTCCCTTTTTTAATTCCAGGTTGGTCACTTCTTCGCCCAAAAGAATACGCGTTAAACTTAAAAAAATTATCAAAATTGTGATTATGACTTTTAGCATACGAGATGAAACAATTGAAATTTTAAATATAAATCCATGACAAAAGCGTTATGCAATAGAAAGTTTATGCTGAGTATTGCAAGTTGTATATCCTAAAGCTAAGATAGTAGACCATAAGAATTATAAAGAAGAGACAGCAGCAACAGATAACTGTTTCCATCAAAGCAAACTATCGACAATTGACATTATATATACATGCGCAAACGATTTTACCCGCTGTGAACAGCCGACAATTATTATAAAATGTGGACACAAGAGCAGTTGAATGAATACGCTGAAACCGGATTCCTTTTTATACATGGATTGTTAACGAGCGAAGAAACGTCGGAGCTAAATAATGCGGTTGCTCAATTAATGGATGGAAAAGATAAGGAAGACCTCATGCACCGTGAAAGGGAAAAAACCGGTGCTGTCCGCCAGGTATTTCTGGCGCATCGCTATAACCCCGCTTTTAAAAAATTAATTAAGTATCCTAAAATCCTCGAACCCGTAAAACAGATTCTGAAGAATGATGTTTATATTTGGCATAGTAAGCTTAATGCCAAGAAAGCTTTTGAGGGAGCCGTCTGGTTGTGGCATCAGGACTATGGCTACTGGATGTGGGATGGAGTCGATCCAAAACTGGTTTCCGTAATGATATTTCTCGATGAGGCGACCATCAACAACGGCTGTCTCATGGTCATTTCAGGATCTCATCATTGGGGACGACAGGAACATTATGCTGATACTGTAACCACCAGCTATAAACAGTGGTGTATCGACAGGGAAACGCTCATGCAAAAAGTAAAGGAAGATAATATTCGTCAGATCACAGGCGTCCCCGGTGACGTGCTCTTCTTTGATTGTAATATTGCACACGGCTCCAGTCATAATATGTCCCCCCTGCCCCGTAAATCATTTATCATCTCCTATAATAGTATTGATAATAAGCCGCGACCTGTGGACAAACCGCGACCCGATTGGGTAGTAGCACGCCAGTTCGATATTGTAAAATGATGGGGCCGTTGATATTTTGCGATATACTGAACTTTAAAGTAACGCTATAATTCGAAACTCTTATGAAAAAGAAAATCCTCACACCTGAAGAGATGGCATTTATTGAAAATTTTGGCTATCTCACTTTTCCCGGTTTATTTAAAAATGATATCAATAAGATTATTACCGAATTCGAAGCGGTGTGGACCAATCGCGGTGGAGGGCATGATGGTAAACCCCATGAAGGTACTGCGCGATCATGCATCACCCCTTTTATTGATCAGAGTGAATACCTTTCTGCACTTATTGATGATCCCCGAATAGACGGTATTATGACCAGTCTTCTCGGCGAAGACTACAACTATAATGGAAGCGATGGAAATTATTATGTGGGCAATACTGCCTGGCACTCCGACGGCGGATTCTTCGAATTTAAACGAGTTGTCAAATGGTACAAAGTGGCATTTTATCTCGATCCATTGACACGCGAAACAGGCGCATTGCGGGTGATTCCGGGAAGCCATAAAGTAAATGATAGGTATGCGGAAGCCTTGGAACAGGAAGTAAAAAATTCAGTGCGAACGGACGAGCAGAAACTCTTTGGCGTGAAGGGGAAAGATATACCCGCCGTCGCTCTAGAGACAAACCCGGGTGATGTCGGAATATTCAATCACTGCACCAAACACAGCAGTTGGGGTGGTGGAAAAAGAAGGCGCATGTTTACGATCAATTGTTCGAGCAGGTATAAAACTGAACATCTACATCATCTTCGGGATAATATCAGTGGACATGCCCGATTCTGGAACGATTCAACCTATGGTGAGGCAATGCTGCGAACAGCGGGACCCGAAAGGATGCGACACCTCGAACAGGTTCTCGCCAATCAAGACCATCTTCCCGAAGAAGTTCGCAAGGCCAAGGAGAAGATGACCGAACCCGCTCGTGGTTGATTAATTGGGATTAAAAAACTGAAATGAATCTACCGGGTTTTAAATAGATAGATTTTAATACAAGCTGGAGAGATCAACGAGGCATATATGCCAACCGCCCAAACTGGCGACAAAGAGCTCATGATCATTGCGTAAGGCAATGTTGGTCGGGTGATTGAGTTTAGAATAAAGCTTATCCTCAACCAGGAGTGCTGCCTCACCCTTATCATTAACAAGAAATATTCGATTAGGATCGAAACAGGTGATAAAAAGCTGTCCCTTAGTATTAACGGCGAGTCCGTCAGGAACATGACCCTCTGTCATGCTGACATGAAGTCGCTTCGGACCTGCGCTGCCGTCTTCATTTATAGGCACGGCAGT
Organism: Opitutales bacterium; assembly: GCA_963692525.1. GTDB lineage: Bacteria > Verrucomicrobiota > Verrucomicrobiia > Opitutales > PNEW01 > PNEW01. The sequence continues at coordinate 1,308,501 of OY829953.1, read as the reverse complement.
GACTCCTGGTAAATAGCTTTCCACCACATACAGGGTATTCCCATCCAGGGACAACGCTATTCCATTCGCAACTAAGCAATCTTCGTTCATCCATAGCTGACTTGCACCGGTTGCCAGATCAAATCGCCATACCCCCGGACCGTTTTCCAGGCTGTTGGACACATAAAGTGCGTTACGCTTTTCATCTACCACCACGTAATTGGGAACGGTCAGTTTATCATCACCGTCACTGCCAACAAGACGCTCTAGCTCTTTCCCCTTCTCATCAAACACCGTTACGCACTTATGGCCTGTGTCGCAAACATAGATGCGCCTTTGAGAATCCATGGCTAACCCGAGATGATAACCATCGGTCTTTGCCAACATCTTGATTTCAGTACCATCATTACTGATACGGTATAATTCACCATGTTCGCCACCACACCATATATTTCCATCCGGATCTACCATTATGCCTTCCGGGTGGTTAAGACGGATTTTGGAGTAGCGGGCAAAATGAAAGATGCTGACAGAATCTAAATTGAGAAGAGGTTCCATGTGCTTTAAAATATATGAGTGAGTTATTGTTCGTCAAATCCCGGATTGATCGTAAGGCCCCCGTCAACCATGAGCTCCGCGCCGGTGACGAAACTCGAATCATCGGAAGCGAGGAAAAGAGCGGCACCAGCCACTTCATCGGGCTCCCCTATTCTATTCATCGGATGCATTCTTACCCAGGACGCCATAAGATGTTCACCCCCGGGCTCCGCCATTAACTTGGCATTCATCGGTGTATTAATAGTACCCGGGGATATACTGTTTACACGAATATTTTGAGGGGCAAATTCTTTCGCCAGCTGTCGGGTCATAGCTATGATCGCACCCTTTGCCGCTGTATAAGCAGTGAAAGTATCAAGCCCAACGTGTGCTGCAGCCGACGCAATATTAATAATCGATCCACCATTCCCTTTTTTCATGTGCGGGATGACAAACTTACAACCTCGATAGACGCTCGATAGGTTTATATTAATTACTTTGTTCCAATCTTCCTCAGACATCTCGGTGATTGTCACACCTAAAGCAATAGCTGCATTATTGCACATAATGTCAACTTTACCGAAATGCTCTATCGTCTCTTCGATCGCTGCGGAAACGTTTTCAGAATTTCCGACGTCGCAAGAAATGGGTCTCACTTCACCTCCCAGAGATTCAATAGCTCTTGCTTCCTCTACACATTTTTTTTCCTGGATGTCGACCATCGCTACCTTTGCCCCTTCCGAAGCAAATCGTTTAGCAATGGCCAACCCAATGCCGTCAGCGGCACCCGTAACAAGTGCAATCTTATCCTTTATCTTCGCCATTGCTGATCCTGAATATTAATTATTTAGTGTGTCAAGAATTATGCATGACTGCGATCATCCATGCATCAGATTGGGAATAAAATACCTTTCGGAATTCTCCAAGTATTATCGCTTTAAACTACACTCTTGGCTAACATTAAACTCCTGCTATGCTATTAATACAATGGTACAAGTCGTCGTAATTCGTCACCCCAAAGAGCGTAAAAGTAAATGTACTCTGGCTCCACTCCATAAGCAGACCGGCATTACTTTTTTTAATGCTCACGAAAGTTTCCGTTTTGATGCAACCGATTATATTCTCCTCACTCTCGACGCACCCCTTTTAACTGCACAAGATTCCGGACACCCGATTCTCATTCTTGACAGCACATGGCGCCTTATTCCTCAGCTTGAATCCTGTATTGTTGGAAATCCCTTACACCGCACTCTGCCTGGAAATATAATAACTGCTTATCCGCGAATAAGTAAAATTTTTAAAGACCCTGAAGGGGGACTCGCCTCAATTGAAGCGCTCTATGTCGCCATGAAGATTTTGGGAGAAGATAACCCATCGCTGCTCAATGCGTATCATTGGAAAGAACAGTTTCTCAGTGGTCTGCTCCACACACAGAGCGCCAAATAAAATATTTTATCATATGAAGCTATACTTGCTAAGACACGCGGAAGCCCAATCAACTTATCCCGACGAAGATCGCATATTGAGTGAGAGAGGGAGAAAAACAGTAATTGCTTTGGCGAGATTTTTAAAAGCAACGGACGTCATCGCCATCGATGAAATCCGTCATAGCACCCTTGTTCGAACAGGTGAAACAGCCCAGTTATTGAACTCTGAGATGAATCTCGATATACCTTTGAAAGAAATCAAGGGACTAGCACCCTCGGATAATGTGCGAACACTCGTCGATCAATTACAAGAGGAAGAAAAAAATATTATGCTTGTAGGACATTTACCACAGCTCGCAATCCTTGCTTCATCCCTTCTTACAAGGGAAGAAAGCCCCATCTTATTTAACTTGGATACCTGCGGACTTATCGCATTCGAGCGCTACTCCATCGATGAAGATGACAATCCGCTCTGGGTTGTCCAATGGATGCTCGACTCCCAATTATACGCCGGGTAAATCGGATCAGCAACGAATCTATCTATTCAAGTCGCAGGCTTTAATTAAACGGCTGCAGGTAACAGGTCAGTATTCAGATCTCGATTCATTATATCATTGCCCCGAACAAGGTAATATATTCGACGGAAATCACTGTTATCACGGTAATCTTGATAGTCCTTTTCTGCCATTTCATCTTCCGCGCCCAAATAGCGCAAAACGAGCACGCGGCGCCATCGGTCTGAATTATTGGGCACCGAATTATGGGGTGTCATCGTATCGTGAACACACAATTGCCCCGCGCGTACATTGTATTGCACCTTCACTTCATCTATATTTTCCGGTAATACAGCTGGATCAATCTCCTCTGAGAAAAATTTTTCGTCACCGTAAAGTCTTTTAAGGGTACCTTTTTTATGCCACCCGGGTATGATGGACATCGCCCCATTATCTTCATCGATATCATCAAATGCTATCCACACACCACCGGAAAGATTCTTTGATACATTCCAGTAGGGGGCGTCCTGATGCCAGGGAATAGCCTCCCCCGTATGGGGTTGTTTGCATAATAAATGAGAGGACCATAAGACAATGTTCGGTCCGACTTGCTTCTCCAGGAGGTCTAACAACTTCGGTTCCGTAGCCAGGTCGATCATCCACTGTGCTCCAAGTTGATGAGCGGAGACAATCATATGTGTCGGTAGCTCATCGCAGACCTGCGCTGTCATCGGATCGATTTTGGCCCGACAATAAGCAAGCGCTTCATCCGTCAAAAATTTATCACAGATGTGATACCCTTCTTTAAGGTAATGTGCATTTTCTTCATCTCCATAATGGAAATCCTCGTGAACCATGGTAGAAGGTTTATTGGCCATCTTATTATCCTTTTTTATTATTCTGATTACTTATCGATTTAACGAATGAGACTACAATGCTTTTAAAGGCATAAAAAGTCAATAATGTGCATTAACTGTGGCGGTGAGTTTTATAAATTATCTCGTCGTAGTCGCAATTCAATTACGGCCACGACGGAGCGTGGCCCTCCAGAAGAAATAGCGATAAAAGGAACAATAGATATTTTAATAGGTAGGAGGGTCACGCGATGTCTGTCGTCCATAGTCCCGCAATAGATGGGCTCGACAGCCGCGCTTCACTCGCAATGAAAAAAGGAATTAATCCGAAACTTTAGATCTTTTATTCAATCGAAAATCGAAAATCGAAAATCCGCAATCCGCAATGGCGATCACTCAATAGTCAATTCTTCTGTCGTAACCTCGATCACATCACCATCTTCATTAGAGAATGTCGCATTGATGCTCAGGGTCGGCTGATGAGTGTTGTCGGACTTGAAATTGTTCTGTGTGATCAGAGTGTCAAATCCGGTCGTCGTTGAACCACTCTCCGCCACCACAACTGCGGCTCCGTTTGTCTGTAATAAGTCACCACCCGTGATCCGCAACCCTGGGTTGCCGGCTGCTACGGTGAAGGAACCTGATCCAAATAACAGGTGTGGTACCGCGTCACCTTCAGCATCGATGTCGCCTACGGTTAAGCGCACCGCGATCGGTACCCCGCGCGCATCGACACCCACCTTGCCCGTGCTTCCACTAAACGCGGCGTTTGACAGCTGCATCCCGCCCATGCCCGTGGAATTGACAACTTCCACCAGGGTCACGTCCGCCTGCGCGTCGTAGACCTGTCCCTCGGGGAAGAGCGCCTGGTTCACTGCGTTAATCGATCCTACGGTGAAAATACTGAAGAAGGTATTGGCGTCCGCTCCATCGATGACCACGCCCGGCTTACCGGTCACGTACTCTACGGCCTGGTTGTAGCGTGGGGGTATGGCCGGGGGCAGGAAGGTCGCCGGGTCGAGGGTTACGGTAAAGGAACCTGTGCCTGAGAACTCGACCTGCACAATGTCCTCGGTTTCGTCCATGAAGGAGACACGGGTGATTTGCCCGGGTCTGGCCTGGAGCTGGATCGTTTCACCGGTGAGTAAAATCTGGTCAAAAATATTACCGTTAGGATGCTGAATGTTTTCCCCCGCGATATCGCCTGTACCGTCAAGCACCAGTGGCACGGACGGGGCCGCAACGGTGATGACCGCGGTATCGCTGTCGGCATCCCCTCCCGATAACAGGCTCACACGCACCCAAAAGTTGGTACTAACAGTTAGAGCACCAGTTGTTAAGGTGCTGCTCGTGGCGCTGGCAACGGGACTCGCAGTGTCACCGCTGTTACCGGTATACCACTGGTAGATAAGATCATTACCGCTCGCTTCCACCGACAAGACCACGGCGGTACCGGACTGCACTTCCTGGCTCTCGGGCTGGGTGTTAATAGTGGGACCAACTATAGGGGGCGGACCCTCGCTACCACTTCCCGGGACACCAATAGGAGTAAATCCAAAGTCGTCGATGGCAATGGGAGCAATACTGCCCCCACTGTCCATGGATAGCTTATTCCTGTAGGTAAGTTTACTTAACCCATCGGGGGCACCTAGATTCGCTGCAATATATTCGAAAAAAGTGAACGGAGCGGTGAGGTTAATATTCATATTCTGGGGAATGTCATCAGTCGAAAAGATTAAATTATCATTCGTATCGAAAAGCTGAATTTCACCATCACCCTCGGTGAAAGTTACCGCGTAAAAAGCCACTTTAGCAGCGGGGGTCTCAAATAAAATTGTCCCGGTAGTGTCATTATTCATTACCCAGGCTCCACCCGCATTAGCCGTAGTCCCAACATAATATCCACCACCTGGTGTAGTGTGATTAAAGGAGTCTATACCGGGGGATGTAGCAAATCCACCCGTAAAGGTAGCGGTCCACGGCGATTGTCCAATCGTAAAATTTGTTTTATCCTCAAATACTGGATCGGGGGGTTGATAGTTCCATGTCTCAAAGTCTTCATAAACCGTATTGTTCGGTGGCCCCTCCGAATAGGTAAAACCGAGGTCGTCCAAGGCAAATTGACCCGAGACAGCACTAACCTTAATTTGCCTGATGCCGTTGACAAAGGTAAGATCCGTTATGTCCTGGGCATCAGTATAGCCAACAAAACTCAGTAACGGAGGGTTTGTAGCGGGATCTATGCTGATTGGCAAACTGATGGGTAGCCCCGACGGTCTTTCGCGGTCTACTCCATCTATCACTCCATTACGCACATTAAAAGCTCCTGGATTACGGGGATTAACTTCGAGTTTTCCACCCCCTGTCGTTTCGGCTGCATAAAACTGGAGAAGGTTCACTCCTCTTTCAAACCTGATCAAACCTTCATTTCCGGGTATCAACACTAACGCTTTGGAACCCGAGTGAGCGAGATTGGCGTCACTTACCGTCTCCACACTGAAGTTTACTACTTCGATACTGTTAGGCGATTCACCGATTATGAATGTCCCAAATCCACCGGTATCTTCAAAATCGTAAAAGGTATCTAAATTTTCAGGTTGGGCCTTAAGTAATTCTGCAATTCCAAGAAAAAATAAAATAACAGAAATATATTTTATTAAATTCGTAATGCTGTTCCAGGGGTTAAATATAATTAAATAGTTTAAGTTATAATCATATTTAATTGCAGGTATTATTGCGAATTCTCAACCACAATTATTATTACCTCATCACCACTTTCATTGACAAATTCAGCATTGATGTTTCGTGCGGGTTGTAGCGTATTATCTGATTTTATATTACGCTGCGAGATTAACGCATCGAACCCCCCTTTTACAATTTTCCCTGGAGCTACGATTATGGGTTTACCATTAGATTGAGCAAGATCACCACCGGTAATCCTTAAACCTGGGTAAGCTGCGTTTACGGTGAAAGACTGATCACCAAAGAGCAAGTACGGTATCGCTTCTTCTCGAGCGTCGATTTCGCCAATAAGAACGCGTACCGCTACTTCAACTCCAGGCGCGAAAAATCCGACCTTGCCGGTATCGTTTGAAAATCGCGCATTGGCGCTGTGGATACCCCCAACCCTATTAGAATTTATTACTTCGATATAGGAAATATCCGCTACGGCGTCATAATCTTCACCAGGTATAAATATTGTCTGATCTTCGGCATTAATGGGCCCCACTGTAAAGATGCTGAGATAAGTCGTTTCATCAGCTCCCGAAAGGACCACATGGGGGTGCCCTTTAACATAGGCAATGTCCTGCATGTACTTACGAGGTGTCGCCGGACCTCGTAAGGTATCCGGATCCAGGTTGATCGTAACCGTACCTGCACCCGAAAATTCAACCTGCACAATATCATCGTTGATATCAACAAACGACGCCCGTGTAATCTGGCCATTATCGGCCCGCAGTGTCACCTTTTCCCCGATGATTAATACCTGGTCAAATATATTCCCATTAGGGTGTAGGATATTGGTTCCCACAATCTCACCAGATCCGGTAATTACCACTTCATCTGGAATGTTGTGTTGATCAGACACCGTGATTGGGGTGAAACCAAAATCATCAATGGTGTTGTAATTAAAAAAGAGAACCAGTGAATTTTGTGGTTTATTAATGTATTCAATTTTACCGATCCCATCGGGCGCCCCTAAATCTATGGCATTAATATCATAAAATGGGATGGGATCTGTGCTTACCTCAATAGAAATATCATTCGGGATTTTAGTCGTTATACCAATGAGGTTATCATGAGAATCAAAGACCCTGATCTCGCCATCATCTTTATCATAAACGGATGCGTAAAATTGAACCTGAGCGGCGGGGGTTTCGAATGTTATTGTCCCGGAAGTGCCGTTATAGACGCCCCACGCCGCCTCGGAGAGGAGATTATCCCCATAAGGAAAGGTATGATTATATGTCCTTGATACGCCAATTTCTCGAGCCAGACCCCCGGTGAAGGTAGCAGTAATGGGTGATTCACCCAAAGTGAAATTTTCTGGATCTTCAAACTGCGGATCGGAAAATATATTTTCAAAATCTTCATACAGGGTATTGTTGGGCGGGCCATCGACATAGGAAAAACCCAGATCATCGAGAGCAATTTGACCTGATACATTCTTTAATGATATTGTTTTAATACCATTGGTATAATTAAGATCGTTAACATCGTTTAAATCCCCACTGAAAGCGATAAAACTGTGTAAGACAGGATTAACCTGGGGACTAATACTCGTAGGCAAGCTTACTGCGACCCCATTTTTATGCAGGATAAAAGCATTTTTGTCTCTGAGTTCAATCCGCCCCTCCCCGTTAGTCTCAGCAGCATAGAATTGAAGTAAATTTACTCCTCTCTCAAATATTATTTTACCTTCTTCGCCCGTTTCAATGATCAATGATTTCGTCCCCGAGTGCGAGAGGTCAGGATCATTCGTTGACTGCAATGTAAAACCAATAAAACGAACTCTGTTCGGTGATTGACCGATAACAAAGTCATCTTCTCCCGTGGTATTCTCAAAATCAATGAACACGTCGAGGTCTTCAGGTGCGCTCCACAACACACCCAGTAACCAGAAAGTTAATAATAACATAACGATATTTTTCATATTCACCCTTAGCTCGAACTCCGATTAATATATAAATACCTAAGAAGCGTGTCAAACGGTGCAGGTGGATATATATAAAAATACTATCATTGTTAAGCGGTCTACAGTTATCAGTGTACAATTATAAGTCTACAACCCTCTTCAATCCATAATCGCAGACCTATTGTCAGCCAAGTTTGAAGGTGAACGATTACGTTTAAGTAGTTTATGAGTGATAACCGTTAGATATAATCCGCAAGCGTCTTACTCAATCGTGATCTCATCGACTGTCACCATAATCTCATCCCCATCTTCGTTGGCGAAAGTGGCATCGATGCTCAGGGTCGGCTGAGGAGTGTTGTCGGACTTGAAATTGTTCTGTGTGATCAGAGTGTCAAACCCGGTCGTCGTCGATCCACTCTCCGCCACCACAACTGCGGCTCCGTTTGTCTGTAATAAGTCACCACCCGTGATCCGCAACCCTGGGTTGCCGGCTGCTACGGTGAAGGAACCTGATCCAAATAACAGGTGTGGTACCGCGTCGCCTTCAGCATCGATGTCGCCTACGGTTAAGCGCACCGCGATCGTTACCCCGCGCGCATCGACACCCACCTTGCCCGTGCTTCCACTAAACGCGGCGTTCGACAGCTGCATCCCGCCCATGCCCGTGGAATTGACAACTTCCACCAGGGTCACGTCCGCCTGCGCGTCGTAGACCTGTCCCTCGGGGAAGAGCGCCTGGTTCACTGCGTTAATCGATCCTACGGTGAAAATACTGAAGAAGGTATTGGCGTCCGCTCCATCGATGACCACGCCCGGCTTACCGGTCACGTACTCTACGGCCTGGTTGTAGCGTGGGGGTATGGCCGGGGGCAGGAAGGTCGCCGGGTCGAGGGTAACGGTAAAGGAACCTGTGCCTGAGAACTCGACCTGCACAATGTCCTCGGTTTCGTCCATGAAGGAGACACGGGTGATTTGCCCGGGTCTGGCCTGTAGCTGGATCGTTTCACCGGTGAGTAAAATCTGGTCAAAAATATTACCGTTAGGATGCTGAATATTTTCCCCCGCGATATCGCCCGAGCCGTCGAGGACGAGGGGAACGGGGGGTGCGGCTACGGTGATGACCGCGGTAACGCTGTCAGCACTGCCTCCAGCGTTTGTGATCTGCACCCAGAAATTTGTGTTCGCGGTGAGAGCGCCCGTATCCAGGGTACCTCCCGTCGCACCGGCGACAGGACTGGTGGTGTCACCGCTGTTGCCGGTAAACCACTGGTAGATAAGATCGTCACCGCTAGCGGTGACGGACAAGATAGCCGATGCGCCGGATGCGATCTCCTGGCTTGATGGCTGCGTGATGATCGAGGGAGCAGTTGCGGGAGGTGGTCCACCATCGGTCCCCGGGGCCCCGAGGGGGGTAAAACCAAAATCATCAATACTGCTATCACCAAAGTCAGCACCGGGAGCAAACAAAGGGGTATTAAGGTAGGTTATTTTTCCTATTCCACCAGGGGCTCCTAACGCTTCAGCATTTAAATCAAAGAAAGTAAAATCCAAGCCGGATTCGAATCTAATATTTAACGGTAAATCTGTAATTGTAGTGAGAAGGTTGTCTTCCGTGTCAAAAACACTGATGACACCGTCTCCTTCAACAAAAACCGCAGCGTAAAATTGAACTTTGGCCGCGGGGGTTTCAAAGGTGATCGTTCCCAGGGTATCATCTTGAATATTCCAGATTCCTGGAGCTAGCCTGCCGAATGCATCGGTGGCCGGAATGGGAAAGGTAGAATTTAAGGGTGAATTAACGTCATCGGTGCCGAAAGCGATTTGTGCAATGCCTCCGGTAAAAGTTGCTGTAAAGGGTGATTGACCAAGAGTAAAATTTACCCGATCCGCAGGATTCGAGAAGAGGATATGATTATTCAAATCCTCAAAATCTTCAAAGACGGTATTATTAGGAGGACCATCAACGTAAGTAAACCCGATATCATCGAGAGAAAATTGACCCGTTACATTGATCACCTTCAGTTCTTTTATACCGTTTGTAAAGTTGAGATCAGATGTATCCTGTATATCGCCACCAAAGGCGACGAAACTTCTCAAGGGAGGATTAGCACCCGGGCTAATATCAGTCGTAAAGCCATTAATAATCCCTTCTTGAGATATGGTTTGAAAGTTTTCATCTCTTAGTTCTATTCGCCCACCGCCGTTAGTTTCGGCCGCATAGAACTGAAGCTCATTGACTCCTCGTTCAAATAAAACCTTTCCTTCCTGAGCACCGGGAACAAGAACCAGGGCCTTCGTCCCCGAACGCGCTAGACTTGGGTTCTCTACAGTTTCCAAAGTAAAGTTTATCACCCGAATAGTGAACGGAGGATTGCCAAGGGTAAAATCTGTGCCTTCGCCCGAAAAATTTTCAAAGTCTATGAATGTTTCGAGATTCTCAGGAAGGGCACTAAGAATACTGGATATTCCCAGACCCAGTGTAATAAATAGGGACGATAGAATTTTCAATTTACTCATATTAATTCCTCACTTAATTAAAATTATCCCAACTTTACCGTGATAAAAGTTAAATAGCTGTATTTATTATATAATATATCACCGATTACTCTATCATCAAACCGAATCCCATTTATCCAATTGAACGCATTCAATTACCTTTATTATTAGATGTCAATTGAACGAATATTAAGCAAAGGTCTTAATTTTTACCCGTCACTAATTGTCAATGAATAAATCCATAGATAAGAATTCCAGCCTATGGACAAGCAGTGACGGCGAAAGTTTCAACTATACCTATTGGTCAGATAATAAGGAGGGGGCAGACCAACCAAACGTGGTGCTGATTGCGGTCCACGGTTTGGGTGGATCGGCAAATGATTTCGACCCTTTGGGTACTCACTTAGCACAAAAGAATATTGTAACCTATGCCTTTGAAATGCGTACCCAGGGAAACGACCCCAAGGTAAAACGTCGGGGAGATCTTTTCGATTGGCATATTTTGACAAGTGACCTGAAAGAATTTTGCGATTATGTTTATACCTTAAATCCCGATGCCATACATATACTTGCCGGTGAAAGCATGGGGGCTGTAGTTGCGATCAATGCTTGCGCTACTGAAAATAATCTACCCGGTATCGATGGCCTGATTTTATTTACCCCGGTAACTGAAATAGACATTCATTTGCAGCGATGGCAGATTTGCTTATGGCGATTATTGACGAAAACCTTACCCCGGATAAAAATTTCACCCGAGTGGTTCAATAAAGATAAGGACCGGTCAACTCGCGTCAGTAGTGACGATGAATACGAAATATATCTCGAAGAGGCGCCTCACAGACTTAAATGTTTTACCCTGAGATTTTATTATAATCTATTGAAAATGATTGAAAATTGCAGCAAGGCAGTCAGTAAAGTAAATTTGCCCGTATTACTTCTATATGCCGGAAAGGACATTTTTATCAAAGCAGACAGAGTTGAATCATTTTACGCACTCCTAAATAGCACAGACAAGCAAAAGCATTTTTATCCCGAAGCCTTTCATCTATTGCTGCATGATACAAATACTCCCAATGTATTGAGCGTGGTTGAAAACTGGATTGATCGCTTACAGAACTCTACTAAAATAACTGAATATGATGAGATCAAGCCTACTTAAATTAGGAGATTTATTTATTAATTCTAAAGCATTGCTCCAATTAATTTCTTAGTATATAATATCTTTTTATCGTGGAAAAAAAACAATCCGTACCCCCTTTTAATCGACGGTTAAATATATGGAGGACCATCCGAAGAGGTTTTACCGCACTTGCCGAGAACAATCAGTTAGATTTCTTTCCCCTTGGACGTGTTTTAAAAGATTATAACAAGGGAAAACTAAATAGTGATTTGAAAGCCGGGCTGAACGTAGCACTGCTCACTTTTCCACAGGGTATGGCTTACGCATTAATCGCCGGGATTCCCATACAGTACGGCGTTTTCGGGGCAGCGGTAGCTTCTATCTTAGGGCCGATATTCTCTGGTTCCCGGTTTATCACATTGGGACCGACAAACGCGACCGCGGTATTATTCTACAGTTCATTTCTTGCAATAGGAGGGACGGCACTAGCAAAAGTAGTAATGATGCCGCTTCTCCTCTTCATGGTCGGGATAATCATGATTGTCGGTGCATACCTTCGTGTCGCCAATCTCATACAGTATATTTCGCGCAGTGTGGTCGCCGGTTACATCACGGGTGCAGCCATTCTAATTATTGCCAACCAGGTAAAAAGTGTGCTCGGGTTTGAAATATCGGGAGCATCTACCTTTTATCATGTTTGTCGACAGACGCTATTCTCTTTGCACCTTACGCACTGGCCTTCGGTTGTAATAAGCATAATTACAGTCATTATATATTTCCTTTTCTTGAGAAAATTTAAAGCGCTTCCCAACATCGCTATCACTTTACTCCTCATGGCTGCAGTCGCAGTGGGTATTAATAAATTACTTCAATCACCCACATTTGCTCATATGGAATTGGCTCCCCTCTCCATGCTCAATTCCATCAACGCCCATCACTGGGCTATTACCATCCCTCACTTTAATTTCCAATGGATAAGTGAATTGGCGAGTTTGGCGTTGGCGATTTCCTTTCTCGCCATTTTAGAAGGTTCATCTATTGGTAAATCATTGGCTGCCCGTTCAGGCGATCGCCTCGATACCAATCAAGAGATGTTAAGTATGGGCGTCGCTAATCTTTGCTGTGGCTTCCTTTCCGGGATGCCTGCTTCTGGTTCGCTTACCCGATCAACACTTAACATTATGTGCGGCGCTGCAACTGCTTGCTCAAGTATTATTACCGGCATTTTTTGTATTGCCGGTGTCTTTGCACTTGGCCCGTTTATCAGTTACATCCCTAAAGCATCTCTTGCGGTACTCGTAATCAGCATTGGAATTTCGCTTATCAATCGGCATACGATACAAGTTGTTATGAAAGCTACTCGGTCAGATGCCATTGTTTTTATTACCACCTTTATTGGGACATTGCTGTTCCGTTTAGATACTGCGATCTATTTTGGTGCAGGAATATCCATTCTCCTTTTCTTACGTAAAGCGGCGATGCCAGAGTTAGTAGAATATACATTTACCGATGAAGGACAATTAACTCAACTTGAAGACAATAAAAGAACGCACCCTGAGATTTCAATCGTCCACGTCGAAGGTGAATTATTTTTTGGCGCGGTTGAACTCTTTCGGGATCAGATGAGAAGAATCGTTGAAGACCCTAACCTGAAAATTGTTGTGTTGAAAATGCGCAATGCGCACCATTTAGACGCGACCAGTGTTTTATCATTGGAAGAACTTATTGTATACATGAAAGACCTGGATCGCTACTTGCTGGTGAGTGAAGCAAGGAAAGATGTCATTCGCGTCTTAAAGAATTCAGGTTTATTAGAAATCATTGGGCGTGAAAATATTTTCCCTGACGTCACACAAAATCCTACCTTATCCACTGCTCGAGCGCTTAAGCGGGCTCAGGAACTACTGGGTGATGAGAAAGCTGAAATAAGCATCTACGTTGAACAAGCTAAGACTGCGAAGAAAGATCCCGCTTGATCGACACGGAACTATCATAGAGCAGATATGAAAGACAAACCTCATAACGGGTTCCCGGACCCGCGGTGTGGTCCAGCCAGTCTTCCTCTTGCCCAAGGCGGCGCACTGACGGTAGATCGCTTACTAACTGCCTATGAGATGGGGATATTCCCATGGTATAGTGAGGGCGAACCTGTTTATTGGTGGTGTCCTGATCCGCGTTTTATATTATTGCTTTCTGACTTTCATTATCCGCATAGCCTTCGAAGGGAATTAAAAAATCCAGTCTGGAAAACAACGATTGATACTGCATTTGAGGAAGTCATTCGCGCATGCGCGGTAAGCCCCAGACCCGGTCAAAAGGGGACATGGATAACTGATGAAATGATCGCAGCCTATACTCAACTTCACCGTGCAGGATTCGCGCACAGCGTTGAATGTTGGCGAGAAGGGAAATTAGCGGGGGGGCTTTACGGGGTGTCACTGGGAAACATTTTTTTTGGGGAATCAATGTTTCACCGTATTACTAATGCCTCCAAAGTGGCCCTCGCTCGTCTCGTCAATCAGTTAAAACACTGGGGGTTTCATTCAATAGACTGCCAGATGCCCACTGTTCATCTTGAAGTATTCGGGGCAAAGGCAATATCTCGCAATAATTTCCTCGATTTACTTAAAGTGGCATTGAAACAACCCGCCCGCCAAGGTTCTTGGGAAAGCATAGGATAGTAGCAGGTTATTACCCTAATTACCTGGAACAAGTATTGTTAAAGTGGGTTCTCATTTTTTATATTATACTCAAAATATGTTCATATTTTTTGCTTAATGCTGTTTTAAATTATTTTTTGTTATTACTCTACAATTTGGAATTTGATAAAAAAATGATTAAGATTTTCACTTCTAATTTTTCGATGGCGACGTGCGCAATCGCTATTATTGGTTTCGCGTTGTTTCCGCATCGCACAATAGCAAGTGGTGGAGATGACCTCTCGCATGATAGTGATGTGCAAATGGTGACTACACAAAGCAATCGCCTTATCAATGAAAAATCACCTTATCTTTTGCAGCATGCGCATAATCCGGTGGATTGGTATCCCTGGGGAGAAGAGGCATTCGAAAAAGCCCGGGCTGAAGATAAGCCTATTTTTCTGTCGATTGGCTATTCTACCTGCCATTGGTGCCATGTCATGGAACGTGAATCATTTTCCAATCCGGAAATTGCGCATTTGATGAATAAATATTTCGTCAGCATAAAAGTCGACCGAGAAGAGCGTCCGGACGTAGATCAGGTATATATGCGTTTTGTCCAAGCGACTACAGGTAGTGGTGGATGGCCATTAAATGTATGGCTCACTTCCGATCTTAAACCCTTTGTCGGAGGCACTTATTTTCCTCCAAAGCCTAACTATGGACGTCCAGATTTTCCATCTATTCTGAACTCAATAGCTGAAATGTGGGATACTGATCGTGAAAAGATATTGAAAATAAGTAACGAAATCCTGGCCCATCTTAGCCCATCAAGCGCAGACTCATACAATCCTGAGAATTTAAAATTAATCAGACTGAAAAATGCATACACCATTTATAAGGATACATACGATGAGCGCAGTGGTGGATTTGGCTCTGCACCCAAGTTTCCACGGCCGGTATCATTAAATTTTCTTTTACGTTATTCGATTGGTAAAGAAATTGAAGACACCGATAAGCAATTAGCCAGGGACATGGTTCTCTTCACTCTCCGTAATATCGCACAGGGTGGCATCCATGACCACTTGGGCGGTGGATTTCACCGCTATTCGGTGGATGGCAAATGGCGCGTGCCCCATTTTGAAAAAATGCTCTATAACCAGGCGCAACTCTCCGACGCATACCTAAATGCTTATCAACAGACAAGCGACTCCTGGTACGGTGATATTGCGAAGGATATTCTGCGCTATGTTGACAATCAGCTAACCGATCCCACAGGGGGCTTTTACTCGGCAGAAGATGCCGACAGTCTTCCGACTCCAGATGCCGAAGAAAAAAAGGAGGGTGCATTCTATATATGGACGAAGGCAGAAATTATCGAAATTCTGGGTGAAGAGAACGCCAGCATCCTCGCCTACCGTTACGGCATAGAGGATGAGGGGAATGCGCCTCCTGAAAGTGATCCCCGGGGAGAGTTTACCGGTAATAACATTCTTTACGAAAAACATTCACTCAATGACACCGCCTCACAATTTAACCAGAGTGAAGAACAGCTAAAATCTCTTATCAATCTGTGTAAGGATCGCTTACTCCAAGCACGCAACAAACGTAAAAGACCACAGCTGGACGATAAGATTATTACCGCGTGGAATGGATTAATGATCTCATCCTATGCCCGCGCATCGATTATTCTTCAGGACCCGGTTTATTTAGAAAAAGCGTCGGCAGCCGCAGTCTTTATTCGCAATAATCTATATCAGGAAAGTAACGCTCGCCTGCTCCGTGCCTACCGCAACGGACCCTCGCAAGTGGAAGGTTTCCTACAAGATTATGCTTATCTCATACAAGGTTTGCTCGACCTTTATGAAGCCTCTTTCGACATCCAATGGTTGCAGTGGGCGCTACAACTTCAGGAAAAACAGGACATTCTTTTCTGGGATGATATCGCGGGGGGTTATTACACCGTTACTGGAGAAGACGCTAGTATTCTACTACGCATGAAAGATAATTTTGACGGAGCCATTCCCTCACCAAACTCGATTGCCGCTATGAATCTCTTACGCCTGTCCCAAATGATAGATAGCGCAAGCCATCGAATACGCGCGGAAAAAACACTTCAAGCTTTTAGTTCAAACTTTATTCGATCCCCTCAATCCATGCCACATATGCTGGCTGCTTTAAGCTTCTATCTCGATACCCCTAAACAAATTATTCTCAGTGGGAACAGGTTTGCATCCACGACAAAAGCAATGCTCAATGAAATTTACCGACACTATTTACCTAATAAAGTAATTCTTTTAGCTGACGGCGCAGAAGGGCAGGATTTTCTTAATGAGAAGCTCGAAATTTTTAAAGCGATAAATCCGGTAGATGGCGAAACGACGGCCTTTGTCTGTGAAAACTACACATGCGATATACCTACAACCGAGTTGGCAACATTGACCCGTTTATTAAAAAGATCGCGATAAGACAGGCAATGAATAGAGGAACATTAAAATAAAATACTATTTTTCGGCAAATCCAATTAAAGATTTACGAAGTGATGGCACCATATCTTTAAGCATCGTCCCCAGTGATCTGACGCGTGATAGACCCGTCCGGTAACGTCGCGACTTTAAAAAAGAGCAACGAATATTTTTAAATTCGCCCGCTTCCAATAATATCTTCAACTCCTTTATCGTGAACTCCCTGTTATGCCTATCGGGATAAAATGCACGGTTCTTATATAAAATGGGGTCAGCATGTAAATAATGTGCTTCGTAGTCATAAGTAATATTTTTCCCCCTGAGAATACGGGATCTATTTCTAAAGCTAACCACATTAGGCACATCCAATTCAATGATGCCCCCCGGCTTTAAGACACGGTGCATTTCCCTTATCGCATGTAGGTGTGAATGGGAAAAATGCTCAAGGACCTGACAGCATACTACTCCATCAAAATAATTATCGGGAAAAGGGATCGGATCCACCTCAACATTACACTGTTGGAATGAAATATCTTTTTTCAAAAAAATACCTGGAAATTTCTCTCTGTTGTCTACGATATCGATCGCGAAACACTCGTGACCCAGTTCGTGTAACAATGATAGGAGTAAACCGGGCCCGGGTCCTACATCCAGAATTTTTTCCTCGTTCCTGAATTCAAAAGCTATCCAACTAAAGCGGTCAATACTGCCTCGGAAATTGCTTTCCTGATCTGTATTATTCAGATCATAAAGGGCGCCACTTTCTCTTATTTTTAAAGCAAGTTGAAAAATTTCTCGTCTATCTAAGCTTTGCGATTCCCTTAATTTCATATTACTTAGATAAGTAACAAATACCTAAGCTGAATTTATGCTATTCGTCTTAATCGGCAACTCACTTCCTGGCGGGACGATATATGGCGGCTAGAATAACCCCGGCTAATATTAATTCCAGTACGCCTCCCACTAACCAGGAGACAAGGAGATTCGTGGGCAGGGGTTGAACTGCAAACTGAATAAATATGGGAGCAGTCATTAATAGACCTATTAACAAACCATAACGTGCACCCTCTCCCAACCCCTTGTTTTCATATCCGTGCAGAAAGATTAAGCAAAAAAATACGGCCAACATGAGCTGTCCAAATACGCGCCAAAATAAAAAATACAGAATCTCTTCATCGTGCCTCCATAAAGATGAAGTATCGTCATAGAGGTTTTTAATGACAAAATCATGCATAACCCAATCAAATACGAAAATAAATGCGAATACACTTACACATGATAAAATAAATTTTTCTTTGTTCATGAGAATTATCCTTTCTGAATTTATATAATAAATTAATTAGAAAAAACATTAATTTAGCGCTTAAGCATGATTTGTCACCAAAAATTGATCCCAAAATTTAATTATACCAGGGCCTGGATTCGATAGTATCTTTGTAAAAGAAGGGCAAGAGCTTGGACTTATAAGGAGCAGGGATTATTCATCTTTTTAATGTGACATCCAAGATGATCTTTTTTACCTCGTAAAATATAATTGTTTCCCCGCAGGATTAGGATCCACCTGCCCCTTTTGATAAGCAATATGTCCTGAGACAATAGTGGTATCAATTGAGGATTTGAAAGTAAAACCGGTAAACGGCGACCACCCACATTTGTAGAGAACGTTTTCTTCGCTAACGGTATATGTTTTATTTACATCAATCAGTACTAAATCGGCCCAATACCCTTCGCGAATAAATCCTCTATCTTCCAGTTGAAACAGCCTCGCTACCGCATGGCTGGTTTTCTCGACGATCAGCTCGAGGGAAAAAAGCCCCGCGTGATAGTGTTCAAGTAGAGAGATCAGTGCATGCTGTCCTAACGGCATGCCTGAGGGTGCATTAAAATATGAATTCTTTTTTTCTTCTAGCGCGTGAGGCGCATGATCAGTGGCAATAACATCTATCTTGTTATCAATGACTGCCTGGCGTATGGCATCCCGATCATTTTGAGTTTTAATCGCGGGATTACATTTTATAAGTGAACCCTTTTTTTCATAGTAAGAATCGTCAAAGAATAAATGATGGACACAAGCTTCAGCAGTAATGTGTTTTTCTTCAAGTTGAAGATCAGAAAACAACGCAAGCTCATCCGCCGTTGTAATATGCAATACATGTAACTTCGTCCCGTGTCGACGTGCCAGTTCGATCGCAAAAGATGATGATTTAAAGCAGGCCTCGACATTTCGAATCAAAGGATGATAGCTAAATGGAATATCCTCGCCATATTTCTGGCGATAGATTTTTTCGTTATCTTTTATCAATGAATTATCTTCACAATGAGTAGCAATTATAATCGGTGCATGGGCAAAGATTCTCTCCAGAGATTCGGGGTCATCGACAAGTAAGCTCCCCGTTGAAGATCCCATAAAGATTTTTATACCGCAAGTTTCTCGTGCATTTACGTTTTTTATTTCTTCAAGATTATCATCAGTCGCGCCCAGGTAGAAGGCATAGTTAGCGAAAGAATGCTGGGACGCTATTTTAAGTTTTTCGACAATACGCTTACGGTCTACCGTTGGTGGATGCGTATTCGGCATTTCCATGTAACTCGTAATTCCACCCGCGACAACGGCACGTGATTCGGAAAATATATTAGCAATATGAGGGGAACCGGGTTCGCGAAAATGTACTTGGTCGTCAATCATACCAGGTAAAAGGAATCGTCCCTCGGCATTAATAACCTGGTCCGCAGGTAGAGATGCCAAGTCCGTCCCCACCCTTTTGATACGACCTTCTTTTATAAAAATATCCCTGTTTTGAATCGTCCCCTCGTTAACGCAATTTGCATTTAATATTAAAATGCTTTTCATCAACTCTCTCCGATCAGCTTGGATAGATAATCACGTGAATGTATCACTTCCTCGGACGCAAGGCGCGGACTCAATTCAATGACCAAAACATGTTCTGGTCGAAAATATTTTTTCACCATTTCAAAATCAACTGTGCCTGTACCCAATGCCTGATTGTCCCAACCTTTCGCGGTGACATCTTTCAGATGGAAGCCGAGCAGATGTGGGTGAGTCTGTTCCAGAAATTGGGCATGATCGATGATTCCCATCTGCTCTTTAAGCTTAGCGTGGCCAGTGTCATGCCATGTCCCAATCGCACCACTATCGATAAAACTTTCCACTAAATTCATGTTATCTTCGTCGAGTGGTGTTTCCATAAAACCTTCCCGATTTTCAACTCCGAAGCGGATACCTTTTTCCTTTGCTAAAGGGATCACTTCTTCCAGGCATTGACGGACACGGTCCATGACAACAACAGATTTTCGGCGCGCTTTAACGAGGTATTTCTCCACTAGACGACGATAGCGTTCATCACTGTTTATGGTTATAGAATCTCTTCCAGCGCGCAGTCGGTGGATCGTTCTTTCCGGATCCGTCCAAAAAAAAGAGATACTGCCAAAATGAGCAACGATACGATCGGCACCGACGCGTGAAGCAAAATCTATGGTTCGTAAAGTTTGGCGCACCCACAGTTACCTCTCTTTACGTTCAGGGGAAGAAGGTTGATAAAGATTAGGTGCGGCATGACTAATACCTGTAGGCAGAGGGCAGAAATTATGGACGGAAGAAACTTTCATTAATTTTTCATCCACCACGCGCAGCAAACCGGGAATTAGAGAAATACGCACTCCATGGCTTAAATCGACATATTCGAATCCGAGGTCGATCATTTCCTTTATCATCTCATAGCCGTCGATATGACGCTGTGAACACCAACAGGCGGAAAGTGCTATCTTGGGTTTTGACATATTCCCATAAATTAAAAACTAGAAAATAAAAACATCACCTAAGAAAAGTTTTTCCACATCATGGATTCAACAGGGGATGAAGTTTTTACGGTGTACTTTGATGAAGCTTTGGAATGGTACGGGGTCTCTACTTCCCCTTTGATCTCGAAGTATATAAGTTGTCCCACCGGCATGCCCCTATAGATTTTTACCGGCTGATGGACGGATATTTCCAGTGTCCAGTGATTGCAATAACCGACATCGCCTTTTCCTGCTGTGGCATGAATATCGATACCAAGCCTGCCAATACTGGATTTACCCTCCAAAAATGGGACAAAGTTATGAGTTTCTGTGTATTCAGCTGTAACCCCAAGATAAATACGGTTCGGCTCAAGGATTATACCCTCCTGAGGAATAACTATATGGTTCACCTTATTATGCTTTTTCGCATCGAGCACCTTATCCTTATAAACAGCGAGGGTATTTCCTAGATGCACATCATAACTGTTGGTTCCAAGATTAACGCGGTCAAAAGGATCAATAACAATGCCACCATTTTCTATTGCTTTGAGAATTTCACTATCCGTTAATATCATAATTGTTAATTAGAACCATTCTGTATTGTGGATAGAAGAATCATCGAACAAATAATCTAAGGTTATTATTTTAAAAATGGACACTATTAATTTCGAACCGATGAGTAATAGTTTTTAAAAGCAGACCTTAATATTTCAATGAAAACTAATCATTTTTTTAATATAAGTCTACCGAGCTTATCTTTCATAACCCTCAGATGTCCGTTTCTACCTTTTTACCCACGACCCTAAGGAAAAGAAAAGCCGTGATCGGAAAAAGAATAAAAAAAGTCCAACTGGAAACGCCAAGCGCTACAAAGATATACCCAAGAATTGAGGCGATTATCATCGTCGTTAAAGCATAGGGGAGTTGGGTTGCCACATGGTCGAGGTGGTCACACGCTGATGAAAATGAAGAGAGGACCGTGGTATCACTAATTGGACTACAATGATCGCCAAAAATAGCCCCATCAAGAACAGCGGCGGCGGCGAGAAAAAATAGCACATTGCACCCATTGTCAGAAGTTTCCATCGAATACATCAAGGGCAAGATTACAGGGATGAGGATACCCATTGTCGCCCAACTGGAACCCGTGGAAAATGAAATAACTCCGGCAAGGACGAAAGTGAAAAGCGGGAGTAACCATAGAGGTAACCGGTCATCCAGTAGTGAAATAAGGTAAGTATCCGTACCGAGTGTCTGACTAATAGTACTCATCGCCCAGGCCATAACGATTATAAATATTGCCAACCGCAGAGTTTTAATTGACTGGAATAATGCCTGGAAAGATTCCTTAACGGAAAGAATGTTTTGCCCCCTCGCGAGAGCAATTGCGATGACACATCCAGCAACGGATGACCAGAAGAGGACGCTCATCGTTCCCTCACCTGATTGAGCAGCCGTAGCAATAAATCGGTCCCACTCATTTAATGAAAAAAGGGAATAAGTCTCACCCCTTTCGAGTAATTGCTTATGTCCGACAACAATGACGCCAATAAAGATACCTCCTATGACTACAAGCAGCGGGAGGGCGGCATTAATCCAACGGCGGGGGACTTCAGGCATCGGTTCATTATCACCTCCGTCACGGGTTAAAAGTTGTGCATCATCGTCTAGTAGCTTACCTTCGACCGCTGCTCTTTTTTCAGCTCGGTACATGGAACCAAAATCACGCTCTGTAAGCGAACTTAGCAAAATAAAGATTAGAGTTCCCCAGCAATAGAATCTTAAAGGGATGAGCTTGAGAAAAATGGAATAGCCGCCAATGTCCATCCCAAGACTACGCGCGGTCTCTCCCAACAGCCAAACTTCAAAGCCAATCCAGGTAGAAATGAGCGCTAATCCTGCGACCGGAGCAGTAGTAGAGTCTACGATATAAGCGAGTTTTTCGCGAGATATTCTCCATTTATCGGTTAACTTACGCATCGTTGAACCGACGACGATAGTGTTTGAGTAATCGTCAAAAAAAATGGCCAGGCCGGCCAGCATTGTCGTTATCTTAGTCGAACGCCTGCTTTTTGCGAAACGTGAAAGAATCGCAACCAGACCATCGATACCGCCGCTTTTATAGGTTACATGAATCAAACCGACGAGAGCGAAGAGAAAGCCGAATATATAAATATTAAACTGCGTCGTAAGATTAGCCCAGATGAACTGGTTCACCGCTGAAGAAATAGCCACCCAAGGTGACGGCCCAAAGGCCAGAAAAGCTCCAAGTAAAAAAGCGCTCGTCAATGCCCAAACCAAGGTCCGAAAAAAAATGGCCACACTTACTGCGAGCAGAGGGGGCAAAATAGACGTCCAGTGCCCGATAAACTTACCATCGAGCGACTCGGGCGCATTCGTCGGTAAATTTGCAAATACTGCACATGTAATAATACCGCTTAATGCAAAGTATACCCAGTGCTTAAGATTTCGCCAGTAGGGCTCTGATTCTTTCATAGAAAACGGTGGCTACACATATAAAAATCTGAGACGTCAAAATACAACCAATACCTAATTAATTAGATAACGCATCTTATCTATAATTTATATATTAAATTGTATATTAAACATGCTGATTAATCATCCCTATTTAAACCAGTGATTATACGCGCGCCTCGTTTATAATTAATATAGGAATAAAACCACTGTAATAAAACAGCCAATTTATTGCGAAATCCGATGAGAAAAATTAGATGGACAAATAACCAGGATAGCCAGGCGAGCAGGCCACTGATCTCTAAGCGGCCAATCTTCGCTACTGCAGCTGAACGCCCTATCGTTGCCATTGAACCTTTATCCCAATAAATAAATGGCGGCCGTGGAGGGCTATGACCTGCCGACGCTTTCAGTTCAAGCTTCAACACCTTTGCCACATAGGTGGCCAT
The DNA here is from genome assembly GCA_963692525.1 of Opitutales bacterium. Lineage (GTDB taxonomy): Bacteria > Verrucomicrobiota > Verrucomicrobiia > Opitutales > PNEW01 > PNEW01. The sequence continues at coordinate 1,285,132 of OY829953.1, read as the reverse complement.
TTGCATCGCCGCGGGGGAAACTCCCGGAACAGACCTGCCATTGGCATCTACCAATGCCGCAATATCTCCCACTGCAAAAACATTGGAAAATCCAGGCAGACTCAAATCAGCACTTACCTTTATCCGTCCGGATTTATCCTTCTCCACATTAAGTTCGCGCGTGATCGGATTGGCACAAACACCCGCGCTCCAGATTATATTCTCAGCCTCAATGATTTCATTCTCCAGTACTACCTCTCCCCTCTTAATTTCATTTACTTTAGCTCCAGTCCGAATTTCCACACCAAGTTTTTCAAGTTGTTCTCTACCTCTCCTTGCGAGTCTCTCGGGAAAACTTAATAAAATTCGTGGCGCCGCTTCGATAAGAATGATCCTCGCCTTCGAGAGATCGATATGTCGAAAGTCTCTTTTGAAAACATGGCGCACGAGTTCCGCAAACGCACCCGCTAACTCCACCCCTGTCGGCCCTCCGCCAATGATGACAATCGTCATTAGGCGTTCTCGGATAGAATCATTGCCCGCATATTCTGCTTTCTCAAATGCAAGAAGGACGCGATGACGAATGCGCGTTGCATCATCAAGCGTCTTCAATCCATGCGAATATACTGACCAGCTGTCGTTCCCAAAATAATTCGTCTGTGCGCCAAGCGCGATAATGAGATAATCATAAGTGAACTCGGAATCGCTCTCCCGCAGTCGAACCTTCCTCTCATTTAAGTTAATTGCTAGAACCTCATCTAAAACTATAGATATGTCCATTCTACCCGAAAAGATCTGACGAATGGGCTGTGCAATTTCAGGGGCAGACAATCCTGCAGATGCAACTTGATATAGCAGCGGTTGAAAGAGGTGATGATTTTGCCGGTCGATGACAATGATCTCAGCTTCTTCAATAGAAAATTTTTTGCAGAATTCCAGACCGCCAAATCCGGCACCTAATACAATCACACGCCTCCCTTTTTTCGGCCCCACTTTTTCTTTCATCTCTTATTAATTTATTACAGACCTATTCTAAAAACAGCATTCACTTACTTAAATAAGTCTCAAACAGATCTCACCTTTACCCATGCGTATATAAAAAAACAGGGGCATTGTTTTTCAACAATGCCCCTGTCTAGGTTTAATTAAAACTATAAACTATAGGTTAGAAGCCAATTCTTACACCACCTTTAAAGGTGCGAGCCTCAAGAAATGCCTGATTTCTTTCTACTGCATCTACGTTAAACAAATTATGTATGTTGAACATAATAGTGAGGTCGTAGTCTTTATAGTCGATGTTATAGCGAGCGAACATATTGGTAACATACATTTCATCGGAGAAACGACCCCGTGGTACGTCCGGCAGATTCGTGAATCCGCTACGGTCTACCTCTTGCATATATGTAACACCCATTCCAACGGCGAAACCCTCCAGAGGACCTTCATTAAAGCTGTATCTTGAGAGCCAGCTCAACTGGGTTCCTGGTGCACCGCCTAATTGACCACCTTCACGAGCAGGATTGGTCTCGTCACTGACGAGTGATGTATCGAGGAATGAGAAGGAGAAGAAGTTCTGCCAGTTATCCCATGGCGAATAAACAATGTCTCCATCAAAACCACTCGAATTTTCAATCCCGGAAAGGAAGGTGCGCTCACCTGCACGATTACCGGTAATTGGATCAAAGATCGTCACCTGACGTGGAATATTCGACCGGTCAATATCAAAGTATGACATCGAACCAGAGAGTCTTCCGTCCCAGATATCGAACTTTACACCAAACTCGGTACCACTACCAACCTGTGGATCTAGAGCATTGGCATCCTGTCCCGTGCCATTATCAGCGAGAGATTCACTCCAGCTAAAGAAGACACCAAATCCGGGCCATATGTCATAGACCATACCAGCTTGGAAAGTTTGATCCTGTACTTCAGGGTTTTGGATCTCGTCTGTGCGAGCACCAAAGAGTACGTGTAATCTTCCGTCCAAAGCAGTTATCTGATCAGTAATAAACCAAGCATCATAACCAAATCCACCGCCTACATTATGCAAACGATCGAGGGTTTGTGACTTGCTAGGCGCGTCACCTTTCGGCCATCCAACAACTCTTTCCTCATCTCCGTCTGGACCTGCATCATTAAGAAACGGGTTGGCGGGATCGTAAGGAATTACGTTATCGGTAAGATAACCAAACTGCGATACAAACTTCGAAGTTCTGCGTCTGGAGTCAAAACCGATCACAATGTTGTGATCCATATTCCAGAAATTCATTTTCAATTGCAGGTCATGACGATGATGGGTGTGGTCTTCTTCCTCAACCGTGAAACGAGTTCCAATTTCCTGGAAACCATCGAATTCACCACCGCGTATAAGACCGCGAGGCTGCCTTAAGAAAACATCTCTTTCGCGCTGTCTGTTCATGACAACATAGCGATAGTTGATATTTTCACTGAAGGAGTAGTCGAACTTTATGACGTTGAAGTCATGGGTATTGTCAAACCAGTCGTCCGGACCTCTCCAAGCAACGTTCTCTCTTCCACCACCATATTCGCGCCATGGGTACTGATTGCCGAACTCGTCTGATACCCAGAAGGGTAATCCCTGACTAGGAGTCCAGTCACGGTCATGGCGTTCCCATTCGAATTGGATAGTAGCTTTATCGGTCAATCTCCATTGGATTGCACCATAGAGGAATACAATTTCGAGTTGTTCGAACAGCTCATCCGAATGGTTGTAGGTGAAGGCGCCTGTAAACCGATAGGCAAGTCTATCACCAATAGCATCGAGGGGACCAGTCACATCAAGAACCGCACGACGATAGGAATAGTTACCGATTATACCGGTAAAAGATCCCGACCTTGTCCATTGTGGTTGCTTGGTGATCAGGTTGATCGAACCACCAGGTGTCATTGATCCATAAGTCACAGACCTCGGCCCTTTAATAATTTCTACACGGGCGAGGTTAGCGGCTTCGTGGTATCCCGAGATCGACACACCATTACGGTAGATCTGATCAGTTGGGAATCCGCGGATGTTGTACCATCCTTGGTCACGTTCTGCAAACTCGACCCTTACATTGGCGGCATACTCTACGATGTCATCCAAATCGGCTGACAGAGTATCCGAAATAAGGTCCTCGGTTATGGCTTGAATCGGAATGGCTATGTCCGTCAACGCAACAGCAGTTCTTGAACCACTGATAACATCGATAGCTTTATAGCCAACGTCTTTGGAGGTGTCTACCTCGTACTCAGACAAGGTATAAACTTCCTCCTCGTCTTGCGCGGATAACTGCGTTGGTGCAATTATCGCAAGACTAAGTACTGCTGCTGTGCCAAAGAGAAAAATTCTTTTGGCAAAGCAAGATAATACGTCATTCATGTTTTTCCTATTTTGGGTTGGGGTTTGTTTGTAGGTTTGGTCCTCGACTCCCGCTAAGCAGGGCCGAGTTATATAACGAGTTAACTTCGTATCTGAACCGACCATTGTCAAATTTTTTATGATTTTTTTTAAAAACGTTTGCAGGGGGGAGAATATAACTGTACCTACGGGATTTTTAATCGGTGATAGAAAAGGATTATAAATGATATAAGTATTTATTTAACAGTTATTTGTGTATTTTTAATAAGGCTTAAAAAAAAAGGGCTTAGTCCTTGAAATGTCCAGAGCAAAAAATCGGTGAAAATAGGCGAATTCTCAGGGTTATTCTGCCCTGAAAAAGTACCTGTTTTTGAAGGGCTAATGCCTATTCTCAAGCCAACAAAATTAAGCCCTTCGTCGGGCTAAAATTTAATCGCCCAAGTGAAAAAATTGCCTCGTATTATGCGTAATTTGATGGGCGCATTCTGGAGCTGATTTCTCAAAAAGCTGCGCCATGCGCTGTGCCGTGTGGAGCAGATATGACGGCTCATTCTGCCTCCCGCGAAAAGGTTCGGGGGTAAGGTAGGGGGCATCCGTTTCGATCATCGCGGTGTTGAGGCCCTGCATCAGGGCTGCCTCGCGCACCGATTCAGCATTTTTGTAGGTGATTATCCCCGTAAATGAACCCCGACCGCCCCTTTCCATCAGCATTCTCATTTCTGCTGAGCCATGGCTAAAACAATGAAAAACCACTTTCCCCCAATCGATACCTGCTTCATCGATCAATTTCACACACTCATGAAAAGTATCGCGCGTATGCACGACAAGGGGACAATTGAGCTCCAAAGCCAACATGAGCTGGCGCTTGAATACTGCTTCCTGGCGCATTTTAACCGCTGCTGCTGCTTCTATACTCTTAGGTAAGCGAAAAAAATCTAACCCGATCTCCCCCAAGGCTACTGGACAGGGGTTTTCATTAAAATATTGGGACAATGGGCGTATTTGGTCTTCCCAGTCCTCACCCACATAGGAGGGATGTAAACCGACCGTATAATATATAACACCACGATAACGGTCGGCTAATTGCCGATAAAGCTCCCAATCCCCCTCTTGCGTCCCGATTGTAATGACCTGCTTAATCCCGTCTCTTTTCGCGTTTTCAAGAATCTCGTCGAGAGTTCCCTTTTTATGGAAACGCTCGAGGTGACAATGACTATCAATCAGATCCATATACTCCCAATTCAGAGCCTACCTTGACGTTCTTTCAATCATTTAGCGTGAATTCTAATTAATATCGCTTATTTAACCTTATCATTTTTACTGCTTACCGGTACCCTAAATTAAATTGTGTGGATATTCATAGCCTTTATAGCCAATGACTAATGACATTAAAAGGGTAGAATTTGACCCGCTGACTTATTAATTTTACTTCTCTAACTAATAATGATTATAAGTCTCAATTAATAATGATATTAAATCTCATTTGCATTTGATTCTAAGAATCATTCCAATTACATTATTCTCCCTTCATCTTTATTTTAATAAAAAAACAATGAAACTCAGCACCGAATCTAGAGTAACACTCAACCAGGCACTCAGTCAGTATGGGCTCCGTTCAACCCGGCAGCGCGAGCAGGTTTACAGTACTTTGTTGAGCAAGCATGACCATCCGACCACGGACGAGATTTACACCCGTGCGAAAGGAGATATGCCGACGATATCTTTAGCGACGGTTTATAACTGCCTGAACACGCTCGTTGATTGCGGACTGGCCCGCCAGGTAAATTTCGAGCGTGAATCGACACGCTATTGCCTGATGGAAGCGAAGAACGTGCACTATGCCCACTTTCACTGCAAGCATACGGGAAAAGTGCACGACATACACATCCCCGCACCGGTAATAGCGATGCTGCAAAAAATTATGCCCGAAGGCTTCAATGCGGAAAAAGTAGAGCTGTGTTTCCGTGGGACCGCCCCTTGTGAAAATGAATCCTCTGAGGACTGATTATACCCATCACCTTTAATGAATTAAACTGAACATAAGCATGGATTCCCTTGAAATTAAAAACCTGAGTGTCGCCATTGAGGGCAAAAAAATTCTCGATGATTTTTCACTGACCGTACCTAAAGGTGAAGTGCACGCCCTGATGGGCCCTAACGGTTCAGGGAAGAGCACCCTGGCAAAAGCGCTGGCCGGACACCCGGATTACACCGTGCTGGCGGGCGAGTCGCTGGTCGACGGTAAAAACGTCATTGGCTTAAGCCCCGATAAAATTGCCCGCAGCGGAATGTTTATGGCTTTCCAGTATCCGAGCGAAATTTCCGGGGTGAGTATTGCCAACTTTATCCGCGCAGCGATAACGGCCCGTCTGGAAGAGGATGAGGAACTTCAGGCTACGCAGTATTACAAACATCTCTATGAAAAAATGGACCTCTTAAAAATCGATCGTAAATTTACTTCCCGGTCGATAAATGCCGGGTTTTCGGGAGGTGAGAAAAAGCGTTGCGAAATCTTGCAGATGATGATGCTCGAACCTAAATACGCAGTCCTGGACGAAACCGACAGTGGTCTCGACATCGACGCACTAAGGATCGTCGGTGACGGTGTAAACAGTATGCGCGGTCCAGATATCGGGATACTCGTAATCACCCATTACCAACGGCTCCTCAGTTACATTGTTCCCGATCAGGTACATGTGCTCTACAATGGGCACATTGTCCGCAGCGGCGATAAAGGGCTCGCATTAGAGCTGGATGAAAAAGGGTATGACTGGGTGAAAAATGAACTCGCCGCAACCGCTTTAGCTTAGAACACGCGAACTAAACAGTAAACATCTATAGTAACACATAACACCACATCAAATGGCAGCAACATCAACCATAGACATCGATCGAGAAAAAGGAAATTTTCACTACGACACTCAATACAATTATGATGCCGGCACTGGGCTTAATGAGGATACCATTCGTTATATTTCTGATGTCAAAGGTGAAGACCAATGGCTACTCGATTTTCGTTTAAAGGCCCTCAAGATATTTGAGAGCAAAGCCTTGCCAACCCACTGGGCAACAAAGGATCTGGAGAATATCGACTTTGATAAGATTCGCTATTACCTGGCCACAGGGCAGAAACCCAGCCGATCCTGGGATGAAGTTCCCGACGATGTAAAAGAAACCTTTGAACGTTTGGGCATTCCCGAACAGGAACGTAAGTTTCTCGCTGGCGTGGAAGCGCAGTTTGACAGCGAAGCCGCCTACTCAAATACTAATGAGGCACTGGAAAAAGAGGGTGTCATTTTTATTGGATCCACGGAAGGATTAAAAGAACATCCGGAAATTTTCCGGAAATGGTTCGGTAAGGTTATACCGACTGGGGACAACAAGTTCAGCGCCCTCAACAGTGCGGTATTCAGCGGGGGCAGTTTTATTTATGTGCCACCCGGGGTGAAAGTTCGCCAACCTTTACAGGCTTATTTCCGCATCAATGCCGAAAACTTCGGTCAGTTCGAACGCACCCTGATCATTGCTGACGAGGGCGCCGAAGTTACCTACATGGAGGGCTGCACGGCACCAAAATTCGAGACGACCACTCTACACAGCGCGGTGGTAGAGCTTATCGCGATGAAGGGTGCGAAAATACAGTATATTACGGTGCAGAACTGGTCCAATAATGTTTTCAACCTTGTCACCAAGCGCGGCATGGCGATGGAAGAAGCTGAAATCAAATGGATCGATTGCAACATCGGCAGCCGCCTTACGATGAAGTATCCCTCGGTTATCCTCAAAGGGGAAAAGAGTCGCGGCGAGGTACTTTCCATCGCTCTGGCTAACGACGGTCAACATCAGGATACCGGCGCGAAAATGATTCACGCCGCTAACGAAACTACTTCAAATATTATCGCCAAGAGTATCAGCGTCGGAACCGGACGCTCTTCCTACCGGGGGTTGGTCAGTATACCTAAGCACTTGAAAAACTGTAGGAACAACACTGAGTGTGACGCCCTGCTCATTAACAGCAATAGCCGCACCGATACTTATCCGGCGATTTCGGTTCGGGGTGACGGTAATTCGGTGCAGCATGAGGCGAGCGTCTCCAAGGTGAGTGCTGAGCAGATTTTTTATATGATGCAGCGCGGCTTGTCTGAAGGCGAAGCAATGAGCCTCAGTGTTAACGGCTTTGTCAACGATCTAATCAGCCAGTTTCCGATGGAATACAGCGTGGAACTCAAGCGCCTCATTGACATGGAAATGGAAGGGTCTGTCGGATAAACCTGTCAGAGACAGGAGAGTTACGGCAGAATTTATAAAGTTAAAATATAGAGGCAGGAATACATGATTGAGGCTAGAACAGCTGATCTCACAAGACTTAAAGATAGTTCCATCGAGATGACGAACGAAGAAACTTTCGCCAATCATCTGGATCGAATTAACGGCGTACCTGCATGGCTTCTGGATCTCAAGCGCACAGCGTGGAACAATTTTATCACCACGCCCATGCCCAAACGCAGCGAGGATACTTGGCGTTTTTCTAATACCCAAAATCTGAATCTGGATAACTATCACCAGGTAAGTGACATTAAATCGATTGAAGAAGAATTACTGAAGGAGCAATCCGATCAGCTCAACTCGATTGCCGGTAAGATCACTTTCGCTGACAACCGTCAGTGCGGGGGTGTAGAATTCAGCACAGAAATAGACAAAAAAGGTGTGATTTGGACAACATTAGAAGATGCCATCCTCAATCACAGTGATCTAGTCAAAAAATATTTCACGGGTGCATTGCCAAACCTGGGTGCGGAAAAATTCGGTTCCCTGCATCATGCGCTTTCGGCAAACGGCACCTTTCTCTATATACCTCGGGGTGTCGAAATCGAATTCCCATTTGCCACCTATAATTGGACATCAACTGAGGGTATGGCCGTGTTCCCGCACACCATAATCATCGCAGATGATAATGCTAAAGTAAGTTTCGTGAACTTTTTTAAAAGCATGAAACCGGATATACGTAACCTGGCTATTTCCTGTACGAATATTTATGGCGGAACGGGAAGTCAGATTTCTTACGCTGAAGTTCAGGATTGGAACCTGGAGACCCAAAGCTACCATCTCAACACCGCGAATGCGGAACGTGACGCTTATATTAAAAGTATTAATATCAATGTCGGTTCTTCCTATATGCGCCACGAGCATCACACCCGGATGCTTGGTTCAGGGAGTAAAGTTGATACTTATTCCCTGAGTGTTACGGACGGCGATCAGGAGTTTGATCAGCGCAGCTTGCAAACGCATTCCGCCCCCCACACTGTTTCCGATCTTCTTTTTAAGAACACGCTCCTGGATCAATCACGCACCATTTTTTCCGGCCTTATTCGCGTCGACGAAAATGCCCAAAAAACTGACGCTTATCAGACTAATCGCAACCTGCTCCTCAGCGATATCGCGGAAGCTAACTCCCTGCCCGGTCTTGAAATACTGGCAGATGACGTCAAGTGCAGTCACGGTGCGACATCGGGTCGGATTGATCAGAATCAGCTCTTCTACATGCTCTCGCGTGGAATACCAAAAAGGACCGCACAACAACTTATGGTTTTTGGTTTTTTCGAGGAAATTATTGATAAGTTCGATAACCAGGAACTGGCGAATAATGTACGAAGTATCATACGCGGTAAACTACGCAATTAATAAAGTCTTTCGAATCGATAATCTTCATGGCTAGAGAAGAAGAGAGAATCATTTCCCGCGACTGTCAGGCTACGGTTGTTCCCTCGGGAGAAGCTGTAACCATTCCCGAGGGGAGCAAGGTCAATATCACTCATCAGCTCGGTGGTAACTTTACGGTCGTTTGGGACTACGGTATGGCCCGAATAGAACGTGAAAATGCCGATGCGCTGGGAGAAGAGGTGCAAGCGACACCTGCTCAAGCCAACCGAAGCGTAGAGCACCAGGGTCCGCCTGATGAGTCAGCGCTCTGGGAACAGTTAAAAACCGTATTCGATCCGGAAATACCGGTTAATATCGTCGATCTCGGTCTGGTATATTCTTTGAATGTTAAGGAAGAAGAAAACGACAATTATAATGTCAATGTAACGATGACACTCACTGCCCCCGGTTGCGGGATGGGACCGGTGATTGCAGAGGATGCTAAAAGTAAAATGTGCGATGTCCCCGGTGTGGGTGAAGCGAATGTTGAACTGGTATGGGATCCGCCCTGGAGCCAGGACATGATCAGCGAAGAGGGCAAAATGCAACTTGGTCTGATTTGAATTAAATCGGTTTCCGCATACCGTTAAAACTTAACTGCGGTTATCGACTTTCTCGCGCGTATCCCAGGGATGGGGAGGATGTTTTTCCCGCTGCTTATTCAAATCCCTTTCATAAGGTCCTGCAATGATCGCCCCTATCGGCGACGGTACCTCTCCTTTAAGTAAAGGATCATCCGTCTTATGCATCCATTGATCGAGGCGCTCCCTCATCTCCTCAAGCACCTCGGCATAGACTTGATCACCGGCCAGATTATTCACTTCATTGGGATCGATAACGAGATCATATATCTCCTCTCTCGGTTCTGAGTGATCCTCCCATCCGTGTTTAAGCATGAAGTCTCTGGACAAACTGGAATCTACATTAATGACATTTTTTTTGGCGTAATCGCTGAAATGGCGGATGTATTTCCACCGCGTGGTCCTCATAGATCGCATCGGCTGATAACCGGCGTGATAATTTATTTCGGCAAAAATCTCGCTATTAATTTCATCTTTTTCATCCCGAATGAGTGGCATTAATGAATGCCCTTCCAGCCAGGGTGGAGCTTCGATCTCAAGCAACTCGCAAAGGGTGGGATAAATATCGATCTGTGAGACGAGCGCATCACAGACTTTTCCTCCCTGAAATCCACCGGGGCCCCGCATGATTAACATGACCCCGGTACCCTGGTCATTGAGATTGCACTTCATGTTCGGAAATGCCAATCCGTGATCCGTGGTAGAGATAACCAATGTGTTCTCTGCCAATCCGCAATCATCGAGTGTTTTCAGGATCGCGCCTATGTTTTTATCGAGGATTCTCGCACTCGCTTTAAAAGCGGCCATGTCTTCCCGGATCTCAGAGGTGTCTGGAAGGGGTGCTGGAGGCATACAGTAATGCGGATTTTCCTCGATACCGGGTGCAGGAAACACGCGGTGCGTTTCGGAAAATCCTGCGGTCAGGAAAAACGGTTTCGACGGGGTATTTTTTAGAAAGTCCTGAACATTATTTACTGTATCCGAAGATATATCCAGGTTTGGTAATGATGCAGTCCGCTTAGCCTCGACAATCCGATCGTACCCGAGCAATTCGGGTTCAATGTGTAAATGTTGAACCCCATATAAAGCGGTATAATAATTGTGTGCGCGTAGCGTATGGGCGAGGTGTTTATTCGTATCGCGCAAATAAAAACCGAGACTGGCTAAACCTAATTGGCCACAACTGTGGGGGCTTTGGCCTGTGAGAAGCGCCGCGCGACTCGGTGAACACGTCGGGGCGGCGCAATGAGCTTGTCGGAAAACAACAGCCCCTTCTGCCAGGCGTTGAATATTTGGCGTGGGAACCGCGTGTCCGTACGGTTGCACATAGCGCCCCGTATCGTGCGAGTGTATATATAATATGTTAGGGCGATTCATCAATTACTATTACCCCGCGTCACGATACATGTTGAAGCGTAACCGCGACACCCATACCTCCACCTACACAGAGTGAGGCCAGGCCCTTCTTCGTATTTCCCGCTTGAATACGGTGAGCCAGGTGGGTGGCGAGGCGGGCACCACTCGCTCCGACCGGATGGCCGAGCGCGATAGCCCCTCCCTCCTGATTCACTTTTTCCGCGTCCAGGTTTAATTCTTTCATACAGGCCAGGGTCTGAACGGCAAAAGCTTCATTTATTTCGATCGTATCAAATTGATCTACTTCGTCACCGTTTTGCGCACACAATTTTCGCGTGGCATGCACCGGGCCTAGTCCCATGTATTGTGGATCGCAGCCAACCGAAGCCCAGGCGCCTACTTCAGCGAGCGGGACCCAGTTATGTTCACTAAGCGCCTCTTCACTACAAACGACCAATATAGCTGCCCCATCATTAATTCCCGAGGCATTGCCGGCGGTAACACTTCCTTTTTCATCGAAGACCGGCTTCAAAGACGCGAGGTGCTCCAGCGTCGTGTCCGGTCGCGGATGTTCGTCACTGTCCAGCTCCTTCATAGCGATCATTTCCGCATCAAAGTGACCAGCGCTCGCCGCTTCGGCATATCGCCTTTGACTGACTTCGGCATAAGAATCCTGCTCTGTACGGCTGATATTATATTCTTTCGCAAGACGTTCTGCGTTCATGCCCATGTGCTGATGATCGAAGCTGTCGATCAGCCCATCGCGCAAGATAGAGTCAACCACAGCCCCATCCCCTAATTTATAACCCTGGCGCGCGCGCTCCAGCAGGTAAGGAGCATTAGACATTGATTCAGTTCCGCCGCATAGAACAACAGAAGCTTCACCTGTTTTAATCGCCTGTGCCGCAAGAATTATAGACCAAAGCCCGGAAGCACACATCATGTTTACCGTAAAAGCTGTGCTGTCCACCGGCACACCCAACTTGACACTGATCTGTCGGGCAATATTCATCCCCTGCCCCGCGCTTAGTATATTACCGACAATGGCTAAATCGATAACTGAAGGGTCGATTCCCGAAAGCGCCTTTTCTCCAGCCGCAACAGCAAGATCAACCGCTGAATACCGCGAAAGTTTTCCCAGAAAACGCCCCTGCGGTGTTCGTTTGGCTGCAACAATGAATAAGCGACTCATTCCCGGATTTTAAGCAATGAACATTAACGCTGTTCTCTCAATACCGTACTTACACTCTCAGAGTTCCAGCCACTTGCTCCTCAAGAAAATTCTGGTAAGTTCTAACCAGCCCTTCCTCAAGCGAGATTTGCGGCTGCCAACCAGTGGTAAAAATTCGTTTGCTATCGAGCAACTTGCGCGGTGTGCCGTCAGGTTTTGAAGTGTCGAAATTAATTTCCCCATTATAATCCACTATTTTTTTTATGAGCTGCGCAACTTCGATTATTGTTACGTCCTCACCGAAACCGATGTTTATCCAGTCAGGTGGATCATCGAGCTGTAAAAGGTGTAAGACGCCACCCGCTAGATCGTCGACATGAAGAAACTCCCGACGCGCCTGTCCCGTTCCCCAGATCGTAACTGACGGTTGTCCCTCTTCTTTTGCCTCGTGAAACCGCCGGATCAGGGCGGGCAATACGTGGCTGTTTTCGGGATGATAATTATCACCGGGACCATAGAGATTGGTCGGCATCGCTGAATGAAATAAAACCCCGTATTGCTTGCGGTAATATTGACAGAGTTTGAGACTCGCGATTTTAGCAATAGCGTAAGCTTCATTCGTAGATTCTAAGGCGCTCGATAGAAGACTTTCTTCAGCCATCGGTTGCGGTGCCTCACGAGGATAAATACAGGAACTCCCAAGGAAAAGCAGTCGGCTCACTCCACTATTATAAGCGGCGTGAATCGTATTTAAGGCGATGGCAAGATTCTCATAAATAAACTCCGCAGGATAAGTACTATTCGCGTGTATACCACCTACTTTTGCCGCCGCAACAATAACGGTAGTAGGTTTTTCCTTACGGAAAAAATCATCAACTGCGGAATTGTCACACAGATCGAGCTCATCACGTGTGCGTAATATCAGGTTGTCTAATCCCCGATCGCGCACATCTCTCACGATGGCTGATCCCACCATGCCCCGATGCCCCGAGACATATATTTTATCGCTCATTTTAACTGGTTACGGCTTCTTGATAGGCCTTTTCATTTTTAGCCATCTCTAAATCAGCATCAACCATGATTCCGACAAGCTCCTTGAACTTGACCTTGGGTTCCCAATCGAGCTGTCTTTTAGCTTTAGCCGGATTGCCCTTCAATAGATTCACTTCGGCCGGTCGCTCATAACGTTTGTCATATTCAACGTATTTTTCCCAATCGAGGTCAACGCGTGAAAAAGCCTCCACGCAAAAATCTTTTACGCTGTGCGTCTCATTCGTGGCGATGACATAATCGTCAGGGGTCTCCTGTTGAAGCATCATCCACATGGCTTCGACAAACTCGGGTGCGTAACCCCAGTCGCGCTGGGCGTCAAGATTGCCGAGGTAGAGTTTATCCTGCATACCCACTTTTATACGCGCCGCAGCTTGCGTTATCTTTCGTGTGACAAAAGTTTCCCCCCGGCGGGGAGATTCATGATTAAAGAGGATTCCGTTGTTAGCATGCAGATTGTAAGATTCGCGGTAATTGACGGTAAGCCAATAAGCAAAAACTTTCGCACACCCGTAAGGCGAACGCGGGTGGAAGGGTGTTGTTTCTGTTTGCGGTATCTCCGCAACTTCACCAAACATTTCGGAAGAAGAGGCTTGGTAATAGCGCACACGACGCGCCAGGCCAGCTTCACGCACAGCCTCAAGAATTCGCACTGCGCTTAATCCGGTAACATTCCCCGTATACTCTGGAATATCAAAAGATACACGGACATGACTTTGCGCACCGAGATTATAAATCTCCTCGGGTTCCAGATCGTAAAGGAGTTTAATCATTTGTACCGAATCCGATAAATCTCCGTAATGGAGAAACAAATGCGTTCCCATTAGATGCGGGTCTCGGTAGAGATGATCGATACGGGAGGTATTGAAAGTCGATGATCGGCGGATGACACCATGGACTTCATAACCTTTTTTCAGAAGCAATTCAGCCAAATAGGAACCGTCTTGACCGGTAATTCCAGTGATCAGGGCACGTGACATAGTTAATGTGATTATCCAGGCGTTAAGGAATTAATAGGATCTCAGACTGTGTAATATCTGCTACCTCCTGACAACTTATTTGTTACATAAGGCGCTATATTACTCATTACATCACACCGGGGTGCCCGCGCGCTTCATAATGAATAATTAAAATTCTAAGTTTCAAACGGGTCGAGAAGCGTCTCTCGCCAATGATTCTGTAATTCGACCCTATCCCAATCCAGAATGTATGAATTTTGATGTCCTTCTATATCCCTCATCAATTTGCTGCGCTTAGATGCACGCGTGTCTTTAGGCGGCTCTATTTTAGAATTAACCGTTTCGTCCGGTTCCCAGATTCCATCGCGGTTGGCCAACGCCAGACCGAGGCTTTCCGACGGGTCCACATTATGATATTCTATATCTTGTGCTTTCAGCCAGGGATCATCCCAATTAAGATTTTCATTGGCCATGAACTGTTCCAGAATGTACTGCTTCGTTACCCAATCCAGATCGCCAATCAGTTCCGTGCAATCACTCGCCAGACCGTCCAGTACTTTTTTCCAAATATTGAGAATGGCATCCGACTCCGGATCCCGGTTTCGATAGTTTTGATCTGCGTTTTCCCAGTATTCATAGAGCAATTCGACCGCGTCCACCTCGCCGCCGTTACGGGTCAATACATTCCACGGCGGCTCCAACCTACGGTTTAATAAGTGGAGTGAACCGACCGCGTCATCTAATTCGATCTCCGGCATCGCATCATCTTCGAGAAGATCAAGAACGAGTGAGGTGGCGCCCACCTTTAGAAATAGATTCGCGGGTAAAACGTTGGTGTCACTGTGCAGTAGATGAAGACGTCGATATTTCCTCGGATCGGCGAGTGGTTCATCTCGGGTGTTGATAATGGCACGGTTGTGCTGCACCCATTGAAAGAAATCGTTATGAATGTAATCCGCGCGCTGACTGAGTTGATAGGGGGCATTGTCATATATTCCACTGACAGTTCCGTAAATGCTCCCCTCACTGGCAGAACCCACGCGACCAGACCCCGTGAAAAGCACACGCATGGACTGAAAGGCGAGCAGTGAGAGCACGTTTTTTTCTGATAAGGGAGCATGGCGATCCATACTGTAATTCTCATGACACCCAAAAGTCGCCCCGGTGTAATGATCTATATTATTGCGGAAAAATTTAACTTTCCCGTTATAGCCAAGATCTTCTACGGCATCGACAAGGAGTAGATCACCCGCCCGGTCATAAAGAACGGTATCGACAGCGCTCGCGCATTCCGGCGTGCAATACTCAATATGACCCATATCGACATAGATGCGGCCACCGTTAAATAAAAATCCCCCGTTCCCCACCGGCTCATCCCAATCCCGATCATGGGTGTCTATGAGGCCATATCGGTTATTATTGAAAAACCAGTCCCGGATTTCAGGAATTACTCTCTCGGGTATTAACGGCGGCTCGATAAGACAGCCGTACTCTGTCTCCAAACCAATGATCCGGCGCAACATGCGATTGGGTTATAGATCTGATGTATCCAAAGATCGATAGTGGACATTACCCTTGGGCTTGCGGTCCAGAAGGACAGCTTCAACAGTTTTTCCGGGTATATTCAGAACCTTTTTCTTTGGCACTTTTAATCCATCATTAAGATTGTCGTCATTTAACGCTTTCCATGCGGTCAGACAGAGAGAAATTACATCCCCTAATTTATCACCTTTATTTATCGTCTCTCGCAACCACTCCGCGGCAATAGACTCGGTTCCCCAGACGGGACTGGCAACGGCGATCCCGGATGAGGAATACTCATGATTACCGTCAAATCGCAAACGTACGATCGCGTCTTTGCTCGGCGTTGGTCCCACTTCAGCAAGAATGGATTCGACCATATTGGGGGGTGAAAATATCTGCTCAAAACTGTTTTTCAGTGCCGGGCTGAGGGAAAAGCTTACGAGGCGGCGCAAGGTTACATCATCTGAAGAGCGGTTAAACCCCTCGGTATGTGCCGCCTCAATCGCCGTCTGCCTGAGCTTTTCAATATCGACCGGATTGCCGAGCGCTGCTAAACCATGCCGGTCAAAAATTTCAAAAATTTTAGACTGTCCACTCCCAACGCCTAACAAGAGTACACCTTCGGGTCGAGAAAGAGCAAATACCGGCGTGCCCTCCTTGATTTGATCGACGATATATTCACGACGATTCTGAATCGCTTCGAGCCAGCGATAGGGTTCTTCATGCATGATCAGTTCGCCTTCCAGTATTTCATCTGTTCGTTCGCATCGAGAGAGCGCACACCGCTTTTGGAAAGCAGTTTAATCGTCGCAAATGATTTAGTCTCGGGCTTCACTCCACCGGTCGCTGCGTCAAATTCAGCCGCGGTCATCAGCAATCGATTGGCCAGATTGACGGATACCGGCAGATCCATATCCGCGGGTTTAGGGTTTCCCCAATTTTCCAGATAGCTGAGCACACTCTTGATATGACCGGAGCCAGATCCTGATGCGGCATAATTAGCCGCTTCAAAATTCGCACCCAGCGGATCGTAAAAGTAAATAGTCGGAATTGCTTTATCTCCCGTACCATCCTGTCCGGCAAAGAGAGGCGCAACCGCTCCCACACCTTGAAGGGTTGCCGGAAGATTATCACGCAGAAGACGGGAAAGTGCGCGCACTTTAGCGGCCAGGCTCATCGGTTGCAACTGGCTGCGGCGGTAAAATTCAAATGCCGTGCGCAAGGTTCTAGCCATTTCCATGGCGATCGCCGGTGATCCCGCGATTGCCATGATCGATCGCTCATCAAGTTCAAGAATTTTCTCCGTGCTGTCAGAAAAAATGACATTCCCACTTGTCGCGCGATGATCCCCCCCGAAAAGAACACCCTCCTTGCAGTGAAAGGCAAATACGGTGGTCGCTTCAAGGGTCGACGTCTGATTACTCAACTGTTCGAGATGAGGAAATGGATGCTTGGGCAACAAAGATAAAAAGTCACCGTTCATTGCGCGGGGATCACTCATTATCAGCAATGACTATTGACCGGTACGCTGGCGGTAGCGTTTTGCCTGGTCAGGATCAACCTTTTTCATTCGTTTCAGCAGGTCATCGGTGTTCGGCTTTTTGACCTTCGGTTCCTTGGGCCCCTCGCCATCGCCGCCCCCGCCAGGTGCTGGATTCATCGGTTTAACTTTTCTCGTGGGATCTGGCATAATATAAGTTTTGTCGCTTAAATAACACTCGCAAACGGCAGCTGCTCCAAATCTTCAGCTTTGCTTGCTAATTTAATTAGTTTTATTCCTTGATTAATAATACCTACATCAAATAGATCACGCAAATTAAGTTCAATCTTTTTTACATCCCCTTCGATCCGGACACAGTCCCATTGTGCACTTATTATGCGTGAACCGAACTTTTCAATGCAGGCGCCTCTTATCGCCGCACGGGTGTCTCGGGGTGAAATCATCGTATCAACCATAAATTCTTCGGCCGCATAAGGCAACGACAGGGTGCCTTGCTCGAGTAAGGCGTAATAAAGTCCTTCATTTTGATCGAGCCGATGGTATTCGAGATCCAAACTTCGCAGCCACGCAGAATCATCACTGATTTTTTCCGTTTCGCGAAAAGATTCGATAAGTTTATATTTTGCCGCCCAATCGAGCCGATCCGAAGTAGAGATCGGATTATTCTCTAAATCATCGAGGATTTTCTCCCAGGCCTCAAAGATCAGCTGCCAATCCCCCTGCATATTATCACCATATCGACGCGCCAGTTCCAGATAACGGCGTTGGACCTCAATCGCATTACTCGTTCTTCCATCGGCTGTTCGTACTATCCATTTCCAATAAGGATCGCGCGATATAGACTTTAACGCATGAAGAGGATCATCGAGTTGCGGGATCTCATCAGATTTGGCCCCGTTTATTAAACAATTGATAACTAAGGCAGTCGTGCCGACTTTTAACCACGTCGCATAAGGCGATAGATTGGCATCACCGATAATCACGTGAAAGCGGCGCCATTTATCTTCATCTGCATGGGGCTCATCTCGCGTGTTAACAATCGGCCGCCGCTGCATCGTATCCACGCTTTGCAGTTCGGAAAAAAAGTCGCTGCGCTGACTGATTTGAAAGCCTGACTGCAGGTACTTATCCTCGCTTTCCCAACCGTATTTACCGGCCCCACAAAATAGCTGACGTGTTACAAAAAAAGCCTGGATCCCCTGGGCGAGTGTTTCCCAGGGTAATTCGCGCGGGAGTAAATAATTCTCATGACAACCATAGCTGTGGCCCTGAAAATCGGTATTATTTTTATAGAGCATAACGGGATTGTCCGTTGTTTTATTTATCGCCTTTGCACAGTTCATGAGCAATTGATCGCCGATGTAATCCTGCTGGACCAGTTGTAACAGCGAGCGGCACTCAGGCGTACAATATTCCGGGTGTGCGTGATCATTATAAAACCGCGCGCCGTTGATTAAGACCAAATCGCTCTTTATTTCTCCAAAGGTTAAGGTTCGCGCGGCATCCTGGGCGAAGTAGTTTGCTTCATCAAAATCCTGCTTCAGTTCTTTTACCCGAAATCCTCGCGCGTCTTGATGGGGATCCTCATATTGGTAATCCCATCGCAATCGGACGCCGGATGCCTTCGCGCTTTTAACGAGAGCGATCGACTCGGCAACGACATCGATTCCCTCAGCGTTCTGACGCGTTATGCCGAATTCTGTTTCCAGACCGAAGTGTATATCCGCCATATACGTTCAGCGCCAATTCTATACTGACGAGCCGTGACTTTCTCGCGGTTTTTTTCGATACGGATTCAGACTTACAATATTAGAAGGGTCAAAATCCGTTAATTTAAGCCAGTCTTCCGTCATATCAGTGGGAGGAAATAATTCATTTTCCTGATATTCTTTATCGAAGGCTTGTTGAAGGTCCTCGGATGTAATTGGCGAAGGCGTGTCTTTATCTTCTTTTATTGTTCTTTTAATCGCAATGCCCTTGGCCCGTTCGATGATGGCTGCTATCACCGCGCCACTTGAAAGATCACCGCGATAAAGATGCTCTCGTTTGCCGCTGCGATAGGTAACTTCAAGAAATCGATTGGATTCGCTCTTCGCATAATGTGTGTTTACAATTCCATCGATAAGCTTGTCACGCGGCTCGGCCAGAGGCAGCGCTTCATTGAGATATATTCCATAAATATCCCGTGCCGCCTCGCGGTTAGGACGCTTAACCCCAATCTTTCGATCAATACGTCCGGGCCTCAAGATCGCGGGATCGATAAGATCGGCACGATTCGATGCCAGGATGACTACCACATTATTCAATGCCTCAATCCCATCCATTTCCGCGCAAAACATCGGAACAAGTGTGGATACAATACTGTTACCTGACCGAAATGCACCGCGCGTGCCTAAAATCGATTCTGCCTCATCGATAAACAGAAAAGCGAGCTGACCTTCAGAAGCTTTTTCACGACACTGTGCAAAGAGATCGCGGACCTGACGTTCTGATTCACCAAGCCACATATTAAGAATCTCCGGGCCTTTGACTTGTAGAAAAAATTCCTCTCGGTTTTCACCACTGTGCGCCAGAATCTGCTGTCTCAAATTGTGGGCGGTCGCTTTACCTATCAGCGTCTTCCCGCATCCGGGCGGACCATGAAGAAGGAACCCCTTGGGAGCCGGGTGGTTATATTGCTTATAGAGATGAGCGTGTAAAAAAGGTAATTCAATAGAGTCGCGTATGGCCTCGATCGCTTCCTCCTGGCCACCGACAGCTTCCCATGGCACCGGTTCTACGGTGGCAAGACTGCGTTCGATTCTATTCGCCTGCCCGATAATTTCCACTACCACCTTTTGATTCGGATCGAGTCTCACATCCATACCGATTTTTAATTTCTCTTTATTGAGCAGGCTGGATCGGATAGCCGTGGTATCCGCCAGACCATGTTCTGAACCCACGCGGATACGTCCGTCACTCATCAATTCCTGAACGCGGACAATGGGACCACTTTTGTCCAGACCGAAAGAATCAGTTATCGCAAATGCTTCATTAAGGAGGACTCTCATACCGGTTTCAAGAACCGCGTCAGGCAGTGAAGGATCTACATTACACAAGTAATCGGTCCCATTTGCGCAGACCATGGCGCGGTCATGCCCAACTCGTTGAATGAGAGTCCCAAGGCGTAGTGCCGGTGCACGCAGTTTATCGACGGCTTCACTTAATTGCTCGACCGCGTTGCGCGCCTGGTCCTGGATCTCCTCCATCTCTTCAATGCGATCGCGAAGTAACTTAAATTCAATCCAGTCACTTGATTGAAGAAGTGGACTTTTTGCGATACGGTCGAAAAGTTGTAACGCAGAGAGACTGAAGGGATCCTCCTCTTCAATTGAATCCTCATCGAATTCCTCGGCTTGCCCTAAGTGAGAATCATCCTCAGGCAAGGATTCATCTGCATCAATATTTTTTTTCACGCGAGCTCCAATACTATGTTTTTAATTATAAAACTCAAGTGCAACGGCAAAGAGAATACAATAATGCATTTATAGTGCAGATTTAATCATAATTTCTCTATCTCAGGAAGCGCAGGTTTAGAATGAAATAATCGCGTTATTCCATTCTGTCGCTAATTTAAACTTGGATAAGCCCTTAATTACTTAGCTGTACTTTCGCTCCTTTGTATTCATAAAAGTCCGTCAATCCAGAAGCTACACTCTGTTCGAGTAATGGAATTGATCCGCTTCTATCACCACGCAACTGGCGAAGTTGCGCGGCATAAAAATAGGCTTCACAACGCTGGCCTGCTATTTTCTCTTCATCGTCTCCCTCATTTGCTTTTGCGAGCAGAGAATCCTCGTCAATATCACCGAGAAAAAAATGTACTAAAGCTTTATACCAAGGATCAAAGTCTTCCTTATTATTTGATCGGTGATGAAAGTAATTTTTCAATTCCGTTTCTGCTAAGTCCGGCTGCCCTAATTGTGTTTCCGCTAACCAGAGCCATAGTTGCGTATAATTACGCGCTTCTTGTTTAAGCTCGGTCTTCTGACTCACGCGCATGTCATTCAGCGCTTTTTTTGATTTCCCCTGAGCATAGGAGATAAATCCTCTCATTAGCAGCGCTCCATTCGATCCGTTCGATGCCTTTACCGCCTTGTCAAATTCTTTCATCGCTTTCGTCAGTTCTCCCATTTCAATAAAGAGATTTCCACGCAGGTAATAGGCGCGCGCGTAACCGGGAAACCGTTCGACCGCTAAAGAATAATCTTTCAAGGCTTCATCTAACTCCCCGTGTTTCATCTTCGCTTTTCCTCGCTCACAGAGGTAATTAGGGTTATCCGGATTTAAAGTGATCGTCGCTGTGTAATCTGCGATTGCCCCGGCATAATCCTTTTCATCGAATTTTGTCTGTGCCCTCAAAGCGTAGGCCTTAGAATTTTCAGGATCGACCCGAATGGCCTCAGTAAAGTCGGCGATAGCTCCTTCGGGATCACTCTTATCCATGCTCACAAGCCCCCGCCGAATATAGGCGTCTGACAATGTGGGATCAATTTTAATGGCGATCGTATAATCATCGCTTGCCGTATCGAGCTGCTTCATATTCTGCCGTGTAATGCCGCGATTGAGGTACGCTTCTGCATTTAAAGCATCCAGGCGGATCGCTTCGTTGTAATCTAATAATGCCCCCTGGATATCACCCATATCCCGCATCTCGTTCGCGCGTTGCACGTGGCGCGCTGATCGTTCTTCTTCAGAGGCTGCATTTAAGCTTTGTCCACTTACTATTTGAATACCAAGCAGACAGGCAGAGAGAATAAATGATGGGAGCGATGATCGCATTTTTTTTGGAAATATTTTCACATTACTTTTTTCGGTGAAACTCATAGTCAAAATCCAAACCCAAGTTCAAAGATTTTTTTCCAGATAATCAATACATGAGATCCTGGCCTGAACCCAGGGCACTATTATCGGTTCGTCATAACTGCGCTTATTTCCACTCGTTCCCGGGATCAAAATTATGGCGATCGCGAAAATTAATAATCGCTGTTATAGCATTGAAAGCCCAGGCTGTTTTTATTCAAATCTATTCATGGTTAAAATTACTGCAGAATACGAGGGTCAATTACATTGTCAGGTGATTCATGGACCATCGGGATCCCAGCTCAATACCGATGCCCCGGTTGATAATAATGGGCGTGGTGAAAGCTTTTCCCCAACTGATCTCTGCGCCACCGCATTCGCAACCTGCATGGCGACAATTATGGGGATTCAGGCTGAAAAAATTGGGGTCGACCTGAAAGGGATGAAGGTTGAAGTGACTAAAGAGATGTCCAGCGATAAACCGAGACGCATCGTGCGTCTGCCGGTCGAGTTCTGGGTCCCCGGTAAGCTGACGGAGGAACATAAAGCTGCTTTAATTCATGCTGCTGAGACTTGCCCCGTCCATTACAGCCTGAACCCCGATATCGATAAACCCATCTGTTTTCATTGGGTAGACGAAGACTGACCCATCTTTATATAATGCCGACCAACATCCGCCTCTACTCGGCTTCAAGCTTTGAACAAGCCTGGGAGGAGGTGCTCGCACCCTGGTTTCAGAGTGAACTGCAAATAGCCTGTCATAACCCGCTGCCCTGTGCTGCTGTCGTTCCTTCACACGGACTTACCAGCCTCCTTAAAACTCGTCTCGTTCAAGCCCGACTCCCTCTCTTCGCGATCCATCTCTGGACACCGGAAGATCTGGGAAAATATCTGCGCAACAGTTGTCTTCCCGATAATAAAATTGCACTGCGTGAGGACCTGCGTCTACTCATGGCTGCTGCGGCCGACGATTTCTCCGAGTTTCCTGTCGCTGCGGCGATTGCTGCCGATCCGGATCAGCTCCTTATCGCTTATGATACCTTGCAGCATGCTGCGCAACCCACTATGTCACTTAAAGGTGACTTAGTGGGGAGGATCATTGCCCGATTTGAAGAATTACTCCTTTTATCAGGACTCTTAAGTGAACCGCAAGCGAATCGTAAAATCGCAGAAACGCGAGCCGGGGATACCTCGCATCTTTCATCTCTCCTTCTCTATGGTTTTGGAGCTCGCGAATGGCGCCATCGTTTTCTTTTACAGGGCGCAATTACTTCCGCGAACAAAGTTTCGTTCTGCCTGCCGGAAAGTCGGTGTGAGAGTGAGCGCTTATGGCAGGCGACGTGGGAAGAAGACTACGGGGAAGCAGAGCTCATCTCGGGCAGTGAACAGCCTGAAAACCCCTACCAAACCAGGGCTCAAAATCTTGAGATGGATCGGCTCGATGAAGACACCTCAAGTAACCGTGCCATTCATTATCGCATAGCTGCGAATGTTAAGCTGGAAGCTATCGCGGTGGTAACTCAGGGCGTAAATTATTTGCTGCAACCCTCCTGTAATCGCCTCGGAATCGTCGTCCCCAGGGAATCGGCATTGGCCCGTGAAGTAGCCGCTTGTTTAATACGATTTGAAATTCCTCATCACGATACGATCGGATTTTATCCGGTTCAGCCCGTAAAGCAGGCGCTCCTCAATCGTTGGGCAGAATTTCAAATGGATGCTCGATTACCGCAGATCATAAGCTTTCTTCACCTTCGGCGAGAACACCAATTGATTAGCGCGAACGACACTGCTAAAATCGAGCGCTCGCTAAAAAAAGCATTGGATACGGTAATTACTGATGACCTCACGGTCATACGGGAATGGTTAATTGAGAGTGAGCCCATGGGTGCCGGTTTAATATTTCTCGAAGATTGGCCACAGATTCCAGCCAAAGCACCCTTCACCGAGTTTCTCTCTTTGGCCACTAAAGCCCTGAATTTTCTCGACTGGGATGAAAGAGCAGAATTCCTGACCCAGCATGCCAGCGGCTTGATAAAGGCGCTCGATTACTCAATAGACCGCCGACATTTTCTTCAATGGTTAGTTGAAATAAATCGAACACCGGGGAGGACGCGCCACTCCCTCGGCCGACAGCTGCTCGCCCCGCTCCAACTTCTCGCCTATGAGCAAATTCAGGATCAGTCTTTTACTCACCTCATTATCGCAGGTTTAAACCACGGGGCGTGGCCTCCAGAGATGCACCCGAACGCGTTTCTTCCTGAACCTAAAATTGATGATATTAATCGTTCAGTGATTCTCCAGGGTTCACAGGGTGAAGGACACCAGGTTCTTAAAAAGGGGGTTGGCCTTATCCTCACCGCGGAGGAGAGAAGGTCACAGGCACTCGCACAGTTTATTAATCTTCTTGAATGCGTGAAGGTGGGACTAACGGTTTCAGCAAGTTTATCCGCGGAGGAAGATTATAATCGATCGGTTATTATCAGCGATTTCCTCCTGCGTCTTTACTGGGTGGACAAGGGTATTTTTCTCAACGAAATCCACCTGCTAGCCTTGAGTAAAAAGACCGCGGCCTGGTGCGAGCGTTTGCAAACCGCGGACCCGGATTCCCTATCAGATACCGATCGCATGCTCCATGCATTTAATATACGGCGCGATCCTAGTGAAGGTTACGGCGAATATGAATTCAGCTTTCAATCACCTCCCCCGGGCGGTCTGCATTTATCCTGCAAAAGCTGGGAAGATATTCTCTCAAGACCGGCCTCCGTATGGTTCGAGAAAGTGTTGGGTGTCTCTAAGTCACCTGATTTTAACCATGCTGTTTCTCGACCTTTATTCGTCGGTAACTGGGTGCATCATTGGATGCGACTGTCGACGAGTCAGGGATTTTTTTTCCTTCCCGGGAAAGGGGAATGGACCGCACAGGTAAGAGATTCCGCGACTAATACTTATGATAAAGTATCGCGCGCCTATGATCGGGCTAGTCGCAGTTTACCCGATTGGTGGCGCTCCTTATGGGCAGAAGCTTTTCAATACAGTAGGAATTTAGCAGATGCCGTGACGGCAATTGAAGACTGGCCTTTTGTCGCCACGGAATTGGATCTGAAAAGTACCCTCGCTTCCCTGAACGACGATCTGAAATTCCCCCTCAGTGGGCGTATTGACCTCGTCTTTTCTACCGAGGATATTTCCGCGCTTAATGATGAGACACCACTACCTGATTCAGCGGATCTTTGGGTCATCGACTTCAAAACAGGTCGCGATAAAGCGCTTAGTCCTGCTATGCTTAAAAAAGGAGCAGGAGTGCAAATTGCGCTTTATATGCTCGCACTTCGTGCGCGTGGCGGTCGGCGAATAGTGGCGAGTATGTTGCGACCGGACAGTGAACTAAGCCCGCAAATCGATCTGGAATCCATTCTCGATCTCAATGAATTATGGCGTGGCCTCAGCGCTATCCAGGAGAGCGGTGTAATCGGTATGTCAGGGCCCATCTATTCTCGCTTCGCCTACGTCGGAGATTACCCAATCGCCACCCTTTCTATCAGTAGTGACATTCTCAACGAAAAATGGAGACAATCTCACCCGCTTCTCCCTCTACCCTATTAAATATACGCTCTTTTCACGTGGATACTGTTTTATCAGATAATGTTAATCGTCAAAGATTTGTGCATGAGCATGAGCAGAATTTTTCCGTTGTTGCCCCCGCTGGGGTCGGCAAAACCAAAGCCATTGTCGACCGAATAGTCAATATTGCATTGAATGATGGGGAAAGAGAACAGTCACGCTTACAGCGACTGGTGGTAGTCACCTACACGAAGAAAGCTGCCGATGAGATGCATCTTCGCACCCGAAATGCAATCATGGAACAGAGGGTGAACCCCGAAGTTATCAGGCGGCTGAACCGAGCCTATTTTGGCACTATTCATAGTTACTGTCTGGAATTACTGCGCCAGCACGGGATCTTACTGGGATTGCCGACGACCGTCGATGTAACAGAAAACGATGAACTGCTTTGGTCGCGATTTCTTTATCATACAGATCAATTGTCGAATATTCTGCCGAAAAAAGTAGAACGTCATTTTTTTCGCCATACTCAATTAGAACCACTCTATCTCCTGGCTCGAAGAAGCAGGATAAAAGGTGGTAATACACCATTAGATGCGATCAGTCCCTACCCCAATCTCAATTTAACCCCACTTCTCGAGTTCCCACCTAATAACCGGGCAAAGGGTAAAGTTGAAATGGGCCAGAAACAATTGCAAAGATGGTTGAAGGCCGTAGAGGAGGATGAGGGATTCATTCCCCCACCGATTTATGAAATGGGAGGCAAAGAATTCCAGGAACTCTGGAGAGCCAGTTTTCAACCCCTGCGCGACTGGATGAGTGAAGTTGCCTGTATTTTAATCGCACATGTATCTAACAGCTACCGAAATTTCCGCGTATCTCAAGGTGTCTTAACCTACGATGACCTTGTAGATCTGACGGCTGAAATTTTAAAAGACAAGCACGTGGGAGCAGAAATCCGTGCCGAGGGAAAGCATGTTATTCTCGATGAAGCGCAGGACACTGACCCGGCCCAGTTTGAAGTATTAACTGAAATTGCGAGATCCGCGTCAGCACAAGGAACCTGGTTGAAAAAAGGCGGGGCACCACCGGGCGCAGGCCGTTTTTGTATGGTTGGTGATCCTCAGCAATCAATTTATGGAAGCCGGGCTGATCTCGACTTCTATCAATACGCACACAAGAAATTGTTAAAAGACGCAGAAGCAGAGGAACTTTTTTTTGAAGTGACCTTTCGCTGCGATGAAAAGATTGTTAAAGGAGTTAATCTTTTTTTCCCTTCAATTTTAGATGGCAGGGGGAAAGTGGGTGAACAAGTAAAATTCGTCCCGCTGAAAGCCCGTCCCGATGCTGGAAGCGGTCAGGTATATCGAACAAATTTGAAACTCTCTCCTGAGATGGAGGGCGAACGGAACCAACAGGCTGTAACCCTCGCCTATGTTCAGGCTTTTGTCGGTTGGTTAAAAAATCTTGAGCCCGGTGATTTGCGGGCGAGAGACTGGTCCGAAGTAGCCATCCTCTGTCCCCGTAATGAATGGCTGGAAGCACTCGATCGAGAGTTAAAAATTTCAGCAATCAACACTCAAGTTTTATCGCGAACAGAACAACTGCGCACGCTGCCGGCCTATGCATGGTTCACTGCGCTCATGCTTGTTATCAGTGAACCTGAGAATGCTTTTGAGATCGCAGGATTGCTGCGGGAAGTCTTTGGCATATCTGACCACGATCTTGTAACCTATTATCAATACTGGAAAAAGAATCCTGAACGTTTTCCAACTACCGCACACGCCTTGCAAATTCTACATCCAGTAGAGAGTAATGGCGTCGTTATTGAAAAATTAAACTTATTGACCCAAGCGCGGCAGCAAGCGCTGACATTACCTTTACGTGATGCCGTAACGTATCTAGTGGACGCAATCCGCTTACGCGAAAGGCTTAACGCTCTCCCCCTCAGCCATTCAAGTGAGTCACAAATCCTTCTCGACAATTTCATCACTCAATCGGGAATAGCTGAAGCAGAGCGTATGTCATTGTCAGAGTGGACCCATTCATTAATTGAGAAAATGAATGACCAGGTCAAAAGTGAAGCGTCTAACTCCGGCCATATACAATTACTCTCCTGTCATAAAGCGAAGGGATTAGAATGGGACGCCGTTTTACTTCCCTTCTTTTCCCGACCAATCGGTTTTGCTCTCAATAATTATCCACAGTTTTTTTATTCCAAGGGGAAAGGGGGGCCGTTATTAGCAATCGATAAGCACCACGAGCACGATGATTATAAAATTCAAGCTGACAGGGAAAAAGAAAAGGAATTAGACCGCTTGCTCTATGTAGCTATGACGCGTGCCCGAAAAACACTCGTGCTCTTTAACGATGAAGTTTTTTTCTCTTCGAACAAATCTTCTTTCGCGGAACGGCTGAAGATTTTCTCTGACGCATCAAACAATAAAATTTGGAGCAGTCTACCAACCACTAATCAACCAGAAACCGGAATTGAAAAAGAGGTTGAAAGCGAACCCACGGGTGAAACAAATGATGAAGAAAAGGAGGCCACCTTTAACATTGCTTCTTTAGACACAGCACGTAATCGCGCTCAGGGGAAATTTAATCGGGTAACACCTCACACCTTAGTAAAACCCGTTTCAGAAATACTCACCGACCGGGATGAACCGGAATTAATATTAGGTCATGAGTTTTCCGAGGAATCGATAGTAACTTCAGCAATTGAATACGGAAACTGGTGGCATACGATGATGGAAGTGAATCGCTGGGATCAAGATATTGTAATCTGGAAAAATCATTGCGCCCTAAGTGTGGAATCTACCGCCTGTCCGTTATCCGAGAGAGGGAAGAAAGAGATTGATTTGTTTTTTAAATCCGATCTGGTTGAACGATTGCTGGCCTCTGATTATAAAGTTTCTACCGAAGCCCCACTGCTATGGGGTCGTGATGATATCGTCTATGAAGGGCTTATCGACTTTGTCGCTTATGATCTCGAAAGAAAACAATGGATTATTATCGATTGGAAAACACACCAAAATTCAAATCCGGAATTGGCCACTAACTTGCGCGAGCAATACGAACCACAGATTGATGCCTATGCTACCGCTCTCAGGGATATTTTTGGTCAGCCAGTAAACGCCTATCTCTACGCAACGGCACTTGGTCAGTTAATAGAAATCATTAAAAACTGAAATCGGGTAAAGGTGGATAAAGACCTTTACCGCATCTGAATAAACAGAAAAGTATTAATCGTGAATATAATTTCATATTTAAATGCTCACCTTCGATGCGCGCCTGTTATTATTGCCGCAGCCTCGCAGATCTTTTTCCTGACTGGTTGTTCGCGGATCGATGAATCCGATAAAACCCCCGATACTTTTGTCTTTGCCAGAGGCAGCGATGCACAAAAGCTCGACCCAGCTGATATTGATGACGGTGAATCGGTCAACACTCTGGCTCAGATATGCGAAGGTCTTGTTCGCTTTAAAAGCGGCACGCTTGATATTCAGCCCTGGTTAGCTCGATCCTATACGATTGCGAAGGATGGGCTGACCTATACCTTTGAGTTGCGCGAAGGGGTGAGATTCCACGACGGAACACCCCTCAATGCGGAGACCGCGCTTTTTACTTTTGAGCGACAATTGGACTCCACCCATCCGGCTCATTTTCTTAAAGCCAGTTTTCAGTATTGGAAAAATCTTTTTCAGGAAATTAAGACTGTGCGCGCAACCGGTCCCATGACGATTGAATTTAAATTAAGTGAACCCAATGCTTCCATTCTTTATTCTCTCGCGACATTTCCCGCCTGGCTTATCAGTCCTCTGGCCTTTGAATCCCATGGTGAAGCAATTGTCCGTCGCCCGGTCGGGACCGGTCCCTATCGATTCGTAGACTGGAAACCCAATCAGGCGATAATCCTCGAGAAAAATCAGGATTACTGGGGCGCACAAGCAAGTTTCGAGCGCCTTGTTTTGCGCACCATCCCCGATAACACGGTGCGTCTCCTGGAGCTTAAAGCGGGTAATATTCATGCCCTTGATGGATTGCAGCCCGCAGAGTTAACGGAATTGTTCGACAATAATAAGTATACTATCCACGCCCAACCCGGAATGAATGTAGGGTATATGGCTATCAGTAATTTCGCCACGCGTCTTCGCAATCCAGCTATCAGACATGCAATCGCTATGGCCATCGATCGTAAAGCAATTGTCGATCTTGCGCTGGATGGTTTCGCGATCGTTGCCGAATATCCAATCCCACCAGGATTTCTCGGGGAACCTCATAATGGTCAGCCGCCCATTATGCACAACCCAGATGCCGCACGTAAAATATTAAATAAATACCCGGGCTTACTTAAGCGCCCGATCGAGCTTCATACCTTTACCGCCCCACGCCCCTATTTTCCCGATCCGTTAAAGATTGCTTCTCTTATTCGCAACGACCTCGAGAACGTAAATTTGAAGGTCGAGATTATCACTCGGGATTTTAAAAGTCATCTCGTCGCCGCACGACGGGGAAACTTCGAACTCGCGCTCCTCGGTTGGTCCGGGGATAACGGTGACCCGGATAACTTTCTCGCAACTTTTTTTGCGAGCTGGGCCGCGGTAGAAGATTCGGCGACAAACATTTCTTTTTATAAAAACAGGGCGATGGATAAATTACTTATCGCAGGCCGCCAACAGACAGATTTAAAGCAACGTCAGAAAACCTATGAACAGGTGCTGGTGATTTGGGCACGGGATCTTCCACTCATCCCGCTCATCCATACTGAGCAAATTGTTGTTACAAGATCCGAGGTGACCGGGTTTCAACTTCAAAAAACAGCCAACTTGTTTTTTGGTCCCGTCGGTTGGCAATCACTTTAATTATTAAAGTATAAATAGGCTGCAGTTCTATCCCTAACCCTAGCCATGATTGCAGCCAAACAGGAACATAAGTTAAAAGCGTTTTTAATCGAACTCTTGCATAAGGGGTGGGTGCTGCTACTCGTATTCTTTATTGCGAGTGCGGTCATCTTTACTGCTGTCAATCTTGTCCCTGGGGATCCAGTCTCCCTCCGCCTGAAGAATCCTGATCCAGAAAGAGTGGCGGCAATTCGTGCAGAATTGGGACTGGATGAACCTTTAATCAATCAATACCTTCATTATATTACTAGCTTTGTGCGTGGCAATTGGGGCGATAGTTTAATCACTGGACAAACTGTTCGAGAGGAGATCAGCGAGTATTTTCCCGCCACTTTAGAATTGGCATTCGTCGCTTTATTTCTGGGTGTTATTTTGGGTCTCGGCGCGGCGTTCAGCGCTCAATGGTTCAAGTCCGGCCTATGGCGCAATATCGCACTTGGGTTGGGTGCACTAGGCCTCACAGTGCCCATTTTCTGGTTGGGCTTTTTGTTCATCGTCGTAGGTAGTTTATGGTTGGGCTGGTTTCCCAGCGGAGGGCGCTTCGATTTCACTCTCCCTATTCCCCAAGGCAGCGGATTTTTAATTTTTGATTCCCTGGCTGCCGGGCGTTTAGATATGTTAGGCGCTACTTTCCAGTATCTCGCCCTGCCAGTCTGTTGCCTTTCACTTTACCCAGCGGCATTGGTTTGCGGCGTTTTACAAGCTCGATTTGCCGATCCGCGCTTGCACACTTTAGTCCGCGCTTTAAGGGCTAAAGGGCTAAGCGAATGGCGCATCTGGCTAATCCATGTCCTTCGCTTACTAAGCGCCGCAGTCATCACCGTTGTCGGTACAAATTTCGGCGCTCTCCTCGGCGGAGCGGTACTCACAGAATCGGTGTTTTCCTGGCCGGGTATGGGACGTTACCTTGTAGAAGCTGTGTTGAATCGCGATCTCTTTGTCGTCGAGAACAGCCTGCTCTTGATCATCCTCCTGGCCTATTTGATAATCAGTACAGCTGATTTACTCGCCTTTTTTTCTAACCCAACTGTGAGGAGACATTCCGATTCAACAAGTTGAATTAAAATAGCATGAGTCGTTTTTCTACAATTTTTGAATACGCCACCTGTAGTGCTCTGGGCCTATCACTTATAGGTTTATTCTACACCCCTTATAATCCTATGGAGCAGGATTTTCGAAACCTTGCTTTTTCCAGTGCCAGTTTTTCTCACTGGTTTGGAATCGATGGGCTCGGTCGTGACTTCGGCAGTCGCCTTTGGCGCGGTGCAGGCAATACCGTCGCGATGGCTTTGATCGCTTTATCTTTAAACTTTACTATCGCATCGGTTCTCCTCTTCATCGAACAAAGCGGGCCCCGATTATTGCGACGCATCATTCCGCTGGGGATTGGTATATGGGTAGCAGTCCCGGTGATTCTCATCGGGTTAGTGATCATGGTCTTTCTTAAACCTTCTGTTGGCACGCTCATTATTGCTGTTTCACTGGGAAATGTGCCCTTAGCCTTTCGACAACTGCGTATTCTGTGGATCGAACAACGCAATGCGCTCTATGTTCTCGCCACTGAAATTCTCGGGGGGGGGCGGCGCCATCTTTTGGCCTATACTTTATGGCCTAATTTGCGACCGGACCTTCTCGGACTGGCCAAACTTATTTTAGCTATCTGCGTCCTCGAACTTAGCGGATTAGCTTTTCTCGGTCTTATCGGTGATCCCGATTTTCCAGAGCTTGGCGCTATCCTCAAGCAAAATCAGGCTTATCTCTTCCGTAACCCAATGCTTGTAGCATGGCCTGGATTAATCCTCAGCACCCTGCTCCTCTTAGTCCATCTATCCAAATCGCGATCCTATTAATTAATCCGTTTAAATGTGTGAAGAGTAAGGAAGCCTGGTACAATCTTCGTCTTCGTTCAGGGAGAAAGATATACGATTTCCGATATCCGATATGGGATATACGATGTAATTTAATCACTTCAAAAATCGAATATCGGATATCAAACGTCGAATATCAGGTAGAATGATATACGAATGACGGGGTTCAGGATTCACGTTCTATTTAGCGAAAGCCATCTTCGTCTTCGTCTGTTTAATTTCATATTATCTAAATCAGTGATCGACTTCAGTCATCGCCACCGCGATTTGAGGTCGGCTTCGATCTCTTCCCACGCGACACCAGACTTCGCGGCAGCCACCATCATGGCGTACGTCACCCCATTGTACTCCAAAGGAATCCCATTTCCCTGGGTAAAGGCTCTAGTGAATTCTGCCGCCTCCTCACCGAGCTTTTTGCAGATGCGGTTGTCGTCCGCCAACAGCTTCGACGTGCCTGAATCCGTGGGATGCCGAAACACTTCTGAGATGCGTCGGTACTCTTCCTTCCAGGGATTAGCGATCTCCCGTCCGATCAGCGATATGTCGCTGAAACGTACAATCTCGGCAACCTTTAAGCCTACTTTGGCAATGGCACTTTTATTCGACTTCTCACCACGGTAGACGACCTCGATGCACCAGTCATGCGTCCCTTCCTGCACGGTGTTTTCGGTGTCGCCGGCGTAAGTAACCACATTGCAGTGAACATCCGAGGAACCGAATCGCTCGCTGAGATACCGCCGGGAAGTGCGCTCGTACTTCTTGTTCACTGCGACGGAAACCTTTGCCTCCGATTCCGGCAATTCGCCAGTCGCATTCATCAAACACAGAGCGGGGCGGTTGAACTGAGCCGCAGTATCGTACCAGTCATAAGTGTTTAATACGCAGAGCGGCGAGTTATTCGCGCCAAGCATGTACTCATCGAATAGATCGTCACCGGTGAGACCGTACGCGGCTTCGCCTCTGTTCCCACAGTCATCGACTCGTTGGGGAACATCCTCACCTCGGGCAGTCAGGATCTCAAGCTGACCACCGGTATGTCCAGAGCGCTCGAACTCCCCATTCTCACTCACTCCGACCACGCGAAGAATGTTCCATACGTATTCATTCAATCCGGTGTTCTTGGGTACGTATAACTTGGCTCTGTCCTCAGATATAAACTGACCTATGCTCTCACGAATCATTTACTGCTCCTACTCATAGCTTTGTTTACACATTGTCGAAATCGATGTCGCTTAGTCTTTGATAATAATCTAATCAAACGCGCTCGGGACAGCGCGTTCCACCTTGATACCCTAGAAAATTATCGAAGGGCGAAACAAAGCATTAATCATTTTCAAGTAATTCTATTTCGTACCCATCAGGGTCGTCGACAAAAGCCATTTTCAATCCCGTGGGAAACTGTTCGCGCCAACCGTCAGGCCAGATTTCAATTCCCGCCTTTTCCAGTTTATCACAATAGGCAATGAGATCGGGAACCCCGAGTGCAAAATGCATCAGATCGTCGGGAACTTTTACCTCGTAGTCAGAAGAATAAGTTAATTCCAAAGTATGGGCATTCCCGGGAAGTTCCAGGTGTACGATTTGATTACCGGCCGGTGACTTCTCAGATCGGCTCTTCACCTGAAAATCAAAATTATCACAATAAAATTTAATTGATTTTTCTAAATCGCTTACGCGAACCCGGGTATGCAAAAATAATGTCATGAGTTGTGCCTTTCTTAGTTAATTATAAATTATACACTGGAGTTTATAGAAATTAAGTCCAGTCTTTGAAAGCAATAAATAAATAAAATGGCGTGTGATAACCACAAGCATATTGACGCAAAGTCACAACTCTTTCGCCAGCTGTCCTGGGATGATCTTGATCCGGTCTACTTACGACAACTTATCCTTATAGCCAAAGAGGAAGATTTTGAAGGATCTGGATTAGTGGCATTACCGAAGGTGGTTGGCGATGTATCCACAAATAGCCTTAAATTAGATGAAAGCTTTGAAAGTGAAGCATCAATCGTCGCGCGTTCTGAATTTGTTATCGCCGGCCTGCCTCTGGTTCCTATCGTCCTTAATGCTTATGGTGAAGGCTGTGTCTATAAACAAGAGGTTGAAGAAGGATCTCGCGTTCATGAAAATGAAATCCTCGCTTCAATAAGCGGCCCCGCCAATACTTTGCTGCAGGCCGAACGCGTGTTATTGAATTTTCTCCAGCACCTGTCGGGAATCGCAACGCTCACTTCAGCTTATGTTACTGCTCTGGGAGATAGCCAAACTCGACTCCTGGACACGAGGAAAACGACACCCGGTCTTCGCGTCCTGGAAAAATATGCCGTTGCCCGTGGCGGAGCATGGAATCATCGAATGGGCTTATTCAACTGGGTCTTACTTAAAGACAATCATTTAGCTGTCTCTGGCGTAAACGCCGGCCATGCCTTGACGGAGTTGATATGCCGTGCACGTGAAAATTCACCCGGTCTCGCAATCGAAGTCGAAGTCGATAACCTCGAACAAATCGATTCCGTACTAGAGGCGGGAACAGATATCATTCTATTCGATAATTTTAGTGTCAATGAACTGAATGAAGCTGTTAAAATCGTCGGTAATCGAGCGATAAAAGAAGCGAGTGGCGGCATTTCTATTGAGTTGTTACCTCAAATGGCCGATCTCGGACTCGATTTCATTTCCCTCGGTGCGCTCATCCATCAAAGCAAATGGATGGATATTGGTCTGGATTGGAAACTGATTTAAGATTGCCGAGAACGTGTTTTCGTTAAACAATTTAATTTAATTTCTCGTCTATATCAGCTTTCTCTTACGCGGTATAGCGACCCTCATTTTAACACATGGATGATCCTGACGTCATTATTCTTAATTCCCTGCTTGCAGCGCGGGGTAAGTATATTTCCGGTAATCTTCTGGCAAAAAAATTGGGGATTTCACGAGTCGGCATTTGGGCTCGGCTGGAAAAGTTGCGAGAACAGGGTTTTACCTTTGATGCGGTGCGTCATCGAGGTTATCGTATCAGTTGTGAACCCGAGGAATTAAATGCCTCTCTCATACGCGCCTACCTCGCGTTGGAAAGTTCTTCTACAAAAATTGTTTTTTTTCCCGAGATTGACAGTACCAACTCCGAAGCTGAACGCCAGTTGGCCGATGGAAGAGAAGTGCCATTTATTATTATGGCCTCTAAACAGCAAGTGGGCCGCGGGCGGTTAGGTCGAAAATGGCATAGCCCGGAAGAAGGTAATATATATATGAGTTATGTCTTTCGTCCACAACTTCCCCCCGCGCGGATGCAGCCTTTTACCCTGTGGATGGGACTTAACATTTGTGAATTGTTAAATAGGATTTGCGAATTGCCCGTAGAATTAAAATGGCCAAATGATATAGTGCTTAAGAAGAAAAAAGTTGCGGGCATTTTGACCGAGGCCAGAGTCGACGCCGATCAAATGCGTGATCTTGTTTTTGGGCTCGGCCTGAATGTGAACAGCGACTGCAAACAATGGCCTTCTGAAATTGCGTCCAACGCTACCTCACTGGCTTCTGAAATTGGAAAACCTCTGCAGATCAACCATTTTGCCGCAAACCTTGTTATCGCCGGAGTGAAGGCATACGAACAATTTTGCGCCGGTAATTATAGTGCGGATTTTTTCGAACTATGGGACCGTTACAACGCATTAAAATCAAAACGTGTAACTGTAAAGACTCAGACTTCATCTCTAAGCGGGAAGGTAAAAGGTATTGATGAGGAAGGTTCATTGCTTCTGAAAGATGAACATGATAAAATGCACGTGCTGCGAGCGGGTGAAGTCAGTTTGGGCAGCGCTGAAACATTATCTTGTCTATCCCCATGAAGATTTTTTCTATCGATATAGGCAATACTACGACCCGGTTCGGGTTAGTTATTGAGAACCAGACAAAAAACACTGCGAGTGTTTTAACTCCTTCTCTCGAAGAAGCGGACAATGAGTTATCGACCGCGTTAACAGACGCACATTTGCGTGGAGATTTACTTGATGGTATTGCTTTTAGCTCTGTCGTTCCACTCGCCACTAAGGGGTTGGAAAAAATATTATCAACGACACAATCTCAAGTTCCTTTCCTTCATTTGACTTGTGAGAATTGTCCTATCCCTATTAATTACCCGAATCCACAAGAAATCGGACAGGATAGGTTAGCGAATGCCATTGGGGCCAAGATGCTCTACGGTGTCCCTACAGTTGTTATCGATATGGGGACGACGGTTAATTTCGATATTGTTACAAAAGATGGATACGAAGGAGGGATCATCGCTCCCGGGTTGGCCGTAATCACTCGCTATCTTCATGAACAAACGGCATTGCTCCCCCAACTCAACCCGCAAGAATTAATCGTCTCCACCGGGATTGGAAAGACCACCGTGGAGGCAATGAAAATAGGTTGCGTGGTTGGCTTCGAAGGCATGATTCAATCACTATTGGATTGTGTGCGTGCAGAATTAAATCAACTTGGGCATTCAGAACCCACGATCATCGCAACCGGAGGAAGTGCAGGTATATTACCGCAAAAGTGGCTTGAAGATATAGAATTTAATCCTGACATTACCCTGCAAGGCCTCGCTGCAGCTTTTATAGAGTGTAAAAAAGGTTGAAAGTCGTCCTCAGCTCTGTGTGTCTAATTAGTTGATTCCTATAGTCATCACCGAATCTTATCATTATGCATTAATTTATGCTCAACCAAGAACATAGCATAGAAGTAACAAACCTGACAAAATATTATGGCCCGGTGATGGCCATTCATGAAGTCTCTTTCAATGTTGAAAAAGGAGAAATTGTAGGATTTCTCGGCCCAAATGGCGCAGGGAAAAGTACGACCATGCGTATCCTCTGCGGGTTGATCACCGCGAAATCAGGTTCCGCAAAAATATGTGGTATCTCCATTGCCAGCAACCCCGACGAAATAAAAAGGCGCATCGGGTACATGGCAGAAAATAATCCGCTGCCTGAAGATATGCGGGTCGTTGAGTACTTATATTATCGAGGTCGGCTTAAAGAGATCCCACGCAAACAATTAAAAGACCGCGTCGAAGAAACACTTGAATTGTGTGATTTAAACCGAACAGCGCGACGTAAAGTTATTGCCACCCTTTCGAAAGGGTATCGACAACGCGTTGGTATCGCCGATGCCATTCTATCTGAACCGGAAGTTATCATCATGGACGAACCTACGATCGGCCTCGATCCACATCAGGTCCTCATGATTCGCGACCTCATAAAAAATCTGCGCGGTAAAATGACGGTCATAATATCGAGCCATATACTTTCAGAAGTGGAACTGTGCTGTGATCGAGTAATCATTATTAACCAGGGACACATTGTGGCTTGCGGGACATCGGAGAGCTTGCGCAATGAATTTATCAA
Organism: Opitutales bacterium; assembly: GCA_963692525.1. Lineage (GTDB taxonomy): Bacteria > Verrucomicrobiota > Verrucomicrobiia > Opitutales > PNEW01 > PNEW01. The sequence goes on along the minus strand of OY829953.1, from coordinate 1,247,385 downwards.
TACTACAACCTATACCCTGAATATGAAGGGAAATACTTCAGCCCTCGATTCTCTACTCAGAGAAATTGACCCCGATCTTGAGATCAGCTCATCGCTCTCCGTTGTAAATGATGATTATTACGACCTTGAACTGACAACACCTCATACGCGTAACTTGAGTGAGGAAATTTTAACACGACTGTATGAGCATCCACAGTTCAGATTGCGGGAGCTCAGGCGAAAGGTGCCCAACCTTGAAGATATTTTTCTCGCCGCCACGCGGCGCAGCTGGGACGAGGATATTCCCTTATCTAATAACAAGGTCGATCGCGGTAAAAAGAATAATCAAGAAACGGCCACAGTGGAATGAACCATTTTACCTGCTTATTAAAACATGAGTTGCGAGCGCTATTTATCGCTCCATCAACTTACGTGACCGGTGTCATTTTTCTCCTTCTCATGGAATTCATTTATATCCTTATCCTTGCCGATTTTACCTTACAACCCCACGACAATCTTCCCTCTGAATACTTTTTTCAACTCTACTGGATTCCCGTTTTTTTTATTGTCCCACTCTTGACGATGAAGAGTATAGCTGAAGAGCGGCGAATGGGTACTTTAGAGACACTCATGACCACACCGGTTACGGCTACGGAGATTATTTTTAGTAAGTTTCTCGCCGCTTATTTATTCTACTGTTTACTTTGGATACTCACTCTCGGTTTTCCTCTTCTCGTAAATCTGACGATTGGATCATCGGCGATGACGGTGAGGCTGCTTGATCCAGCAACCTTATTAGGAGGATACATCTTTGTGGCGATTAGCGGATTGTTGTTTATTTCGGTGGGAATTTTTTCCAGCAGCCTGACGCGTAGCCAGCTTGTGGCAGGAATGTTATGTTTTAGTATTCTTTTTATTATTATTTTAGGTGTGCCCGCGGTTAAAACCCAGAGCATCGGTTGGTTTGAATGGTTAGAAGGAGCATTGGAGTATTTTAACAATTTTAAACATCTTGAAGATTTCAGCCGCGGGGTAATTGACACCAGGCATATAGTTTTCTATTTCAGCTACACGACTCTGGTTCTCGGAATATCCGTGCTCATCACTGAATCCAAAGTCTGACTCCAATTTCCTAATGCCCGCTGTTGAAAATTTTAAATATGTTAACTGGATAAAGAGCATTAACCAGTTAGTGCAAATTTGCCTCTGTATCAGCTTTATCATAGGGCTAAACTATATCGCCAATAACCTCTACTGGCGTTCTGATCTCACCCGCGACCATATTTATTCTCTTTCACCGGAATCGCTTGCTTATATCCGTCAAATCGACAAACCGATTAAGATTATCGTTACCCTATCACCCGACGCCATTGAGGGTGAAATGAAGCAAGTCTTTAAACATGTGCGAAACTTGCTTAAAGAATATGAATACGCGGGCAATATTGGTGGTAAGAAAAAAATTGAAATTGAAGTAGTCGACGTCCTCAAGGAAAGAAAACGAGCCGAATACCTCGCCCGCACCTATGGTATAGATCAACAAGATGTGGTTTTAGTGGTTTGTGAAGATCGTCAACACCGACTCATTTACTCCGATATTATCGAAATGAAAAATGGCAAGATGTCCGCTTTCAAAGGCGAACGCGCCTTTACCTCAGCATTGATCGATGTTTCCAATACCGACCAGCAAAAAGTATACTTCATCTCCGGGTATGGCGAAATGCATTTGGATAGTGTCGATCCTCTGCGCGGTTTATCGAATATCGCTGAGAGACTTAAGTGGGGAAACATTTTACTCGAGACTTTAAATATTACACGCGCGGAAGAAATCCCTGAGGATGCAGACCTCTTGATCTTAGCTTCTCCACAAGGTCCATACCGTCCCCAGGATGTTGAAAAATTGCGCAATTACCTGGCCGAGACTGCCGGCAAACTCATTGTTTTAATTGAACCGGCAATAGAACATGGCTTAAGTGATTTATTTTACGAATGGGGAATAATTTCCGATGACATGGTGGTCCTTGATATGGGAGAAGATTTTCAAGCCGCAAGCGGCGATCTTCTCATTCGCCGCTTCGCTGGACACCCCATCACTGAAATCCTGCGCGACAATCCTATTCCCGTGATCGCGGGCTTGAGTCGACCCGTAAGACGCAACCTCGACCGCCCCGTCGACGATAGACTTATCATAACCCCGCTCATTAGCAGTTCTCCAGAAAGTTGGGCTGAGCGCTCATATCGCGATAACCAGGATCTTAAATATAATCCCGAGGTGGACTTGAAAGGACAAGTAAGTCTGGCCGTTATATCAGAAAAAAGAGTATCCTCAAGTTTGGGTATCGATATTAAAGGTGGACGCTTGGTGGTCTTCGGCAATACCGATATTATTTCCAATCATCGGATTGGATCGATTGGAAATAGTATGCTTGTCCTCAATACTATCAACTGGTGCCTGGATCGTGAACAATTGCTCGCCATTCAACCCAGGCCTATTGAAGAATTCCATCTCCTGCTCAGCAGACAAGAATTAACTCAACTCAGCCTCGTGCTTTTGAGTTTACCGGGCGCGGTCGCCATCTGTGGAATAATGATTTACTGGATTCGAAAATATTAATTCAGAACCTGGATCGTTAATTGAAGTCCTATTTGTTTTATGCGGTATAAATTTACGATATTATTAGTCATTCTCAATCTCGGCTTATTTAGCTTGATATTTTATCTTGAAAAGCAAGCTGCGACGATTGGCGCATTTGAACGTGCTAAGCGATTAGTATTTCCGCCCGGATTTGTAGAAGATAGCGATCGCCTCGAGATTGAAGGGCGGGAGCTGACACAAAATTGGGCCTTGGTACGCAAAATGGATCAATGGTTCCTCGACAGTCCGATAAACTGGCCGGCAAACATTTATGCCGTGAGCCGGATGGTAAATCAGCTTAAATTTCTCGAATGGGAGACCCGTTTTTCTGTTAGTGAAATCAAAAAAGCGGGGAGGAGCCTGGCAGATTATGGTTTAGAGAACCCAAAAGCTATCCTCTCACTCAGTCACGGCGACAAGAAAAAGGAACTGAAAATTGGTGAATCGACGGAAATTGGTAAACGCCTCTACATTCTCTCCCCGGCTGAGGAAGAGGTCTATGTTGTAAATCGCGAGTTACTTCAAAGTATCACCGTCGGCCTTCAGGATCTGCGCAGTCAAAACATATTCGATATTCCCCTCTTTGAAGTACGCTCGATCAGTATACAGATTACGGCTCCGAGCAATCTCAAGGTGCGCCTCGCCCGCAATGACAAAAATTGGGTTTTTGAATCGCCCATTCAAACCGAAGCCGATTCCCAGCGCGTTATGAACACGATCAACCGTCTGACCGGACTTAAGGTAATCGATTTTCAAGGAACCGACCGCGCTCAGGAGATTTCAGCTAATCCTTCCCTGCGTATTACGCTTGAAGGTAATAATCGAAGACAGACACTTCTCGTTGGTGAAGAGCTGACAGAAGATGAGCGAAAAATTTATTTCGCAAGAATGGAAGGCAACCCGACAGTCTTTACTCTCGCTGCCGCACCCATTAATGACCTGCGTGATGTTCAAGAAAGTCTAAGGGACAAAAGTATTGTCGATATCAATCCTTCGGCGCTCACCTCGATTGAAATAGTGATGTCCAAAACTTCCGTCGAACTGCAAAAACTTGAGACCGGAACATGGCAGGTCCTGCAGTCAAACAATACAGGTGATCTCTCAACCTGGACGGCGGACCCTCAATTGCTGAACGAAGTTATCAGCGCACTTCATGAAATGGAAGCTGTTCAGTTCATTAGCGATGCACCCTCCGCCGCGGATCTCGAAAAATATGGTTTTAATGATCCACAGCGCCAAGTCGTACTCCAGACTCAAGATAAAACAACTCTTCTCATAGGCGATCTGGATCCGGAATCAGAATTACTCTTCGCCAAGATGACTGATTCTCCCACTATTTATAAGATTAAAAAAAACATCCTCCACCTGCTTAAAACGCGGGCGTTATACTATCGCTTAAGGGTTCTTGAAGAGTTGCCTCAAGGCGCGCGCGTGCAAAGAATTTCCCTTACTGACACCGTAAATGAAACCATAGTCTTCGATAAAGAAATCGATCTCTCTAGTGAATCCTGGTCGTCAGTGCTCAAAGAATACCCGGAGAAAAAACAGAAAGCTATATTAGAGTTAATAGATACGGTGAGAAAATTTGAAGTTAAGGAATATATACGCAACGAATTCAGTAGTCGATTTGAACTGGGAGATAAGGAATTTCCATGGATATTTCGTTTGGATGCGGAAATCCATTTACCGGGTGGGAACGAAGATCGGATGCAGAACCGCACTTTTTCTTTCACTGAGCGTTTAGGTGGGACAACACAAATTGGTGGATCACCCGATGCTGATGTAGTTTTTTCTATCAATCAAAATCTGATTGATTCACTATTTGAACTGACCTTTGAACAAAAATCCCCGGATGATAAAGGTTTAGCCGAAGAGCCACTTCCTCCTTCAACCGAGCAGGGCGAGAGTGAAACCGCACCTATGGAATCATCCGATTCGTCAATTATTGTTCCTCCACAACCGGCCTTGGAGAAGCAAAAACAATAACCGGTATTTAGCTGAACCAGTTGAAAATGATTGGCGAAAAAGCCGAATCCCGGATGAAGGGCGGGCTCACGGGCGCTTGGAAGGTCTGTCAGTCTTGTATTACGTATCTACTAATCATCATTGCTCTCATTCAGTGTGCAATTCTAGTCCTCTCATATTTTAACCGTGAGTTACCCGTTCCTCGTTTTCTATTTAAGAAAATTGAAAGTGAGTTAGCTGAAATCGGTGTTTATCCCCAAACCGGCGAGTTTTATGTCGACCTCACGGGTAAAGTCTTTGTTCGCAATTTGAAAATAGCCCTGATCGAAAATGATGAACTTTTAGTCAGCAGCGAAGCTGCGCATTTCAGCTTTCTATTATCTTCGCTCATGCTTGGTCAGCTTCACATTAATACGCTACGACTAAGCCATACTACCTTGTATTTACCGGCATTGTATTCAGCCAGCGGAGTGAATGAACCCGTCATCGAGAGACTGAATTGCAACCTACAACTGAAGGGATCTCGCTGGCAAATAAATCAATTAAATTATCATCTGCACAATCTTCAAGTGGAAGCGGGAGGCAGCTGGAAACCGCCACCAAAAAGATGGGATTCAACTGAACCTCTGCCGCTATTTGAAGAGAATACTGTACTACCTGAATTAATCTTGGACCGTTATTATTTTCTGTGCAGTAAAATCATCATGTTGAACTCTATTTTTCGAGAATTTAAATCGCCAACTTTAACCGTTACCCTGCACACTGATGACAAGGGTATGCCCAGCGCTGATCTCGAATTAATCGCGCGCAATGCTAACTTTAACGATATTATCCAACTGGGACCGATTCGGTTAAAAATAACCGATGTCGATTACTTCCAATTGGATCCTCGTGGACTGGTTACTGTCGAAACAGATTCAATTTCCTGGTTGAATATGACGCGGGCAGAGAATTTGAAAGCAAAGTTTAATCTCAATTCACTTCATCCCAAGCAGATTAAAATTCCTAAAGAGATACTCCTGGCCGCAGATAAAGTTTGGCGCGAAGATCTTTTCACTGAAAATCTCGTGGCTGACATTTTTCCTCAACTATTTCCCCTCGTCAGCGGTAATGTTCTAACCCACCTGAACGGAGCCCCGTTAAAGGTTAGCGGAACCGTTGATATCGAGAAAAAGACTTCAAACTTGGATATCATCTCTTGGATCAATATCGATGACCTTACTCTCCACCCCCTGTTAAATGAATCACCGATAAAAGATCTATCTTTTAATGAACCTCCTCGTATTGGGATCAAGGCTGTACTGAATGAAGGGTTTAAGCTCGATCATCTTGATTACACCCTGGATGCCTCCCAGCTCACTTTTAGAGACATAGCGATTGATCGAATAACCGCCGAAGGATCATTTTTTCCTCCTTACCTTTTCGTCGACAATGCTGTTCTTGAAAACAATGAGTATCGAATTACGGGTTCCTATAAACAAAATCTTATCGAGAGCGATTTTCGGATGCTTCTCACCGGGACCATTCTCCCCTCTGATTTTAACAGCGTGATGGAGCCCTGGTGGCCCGAGATGTGGAGTAAATACAAATTTCTCGAAGAGTATATGTACACAGACATGGACTATCGTGGTTACTGGAATGATAAATTGAAGCGTCAGTTCTACGGTGAGCTAAAAGCTGAAAATTTAGAATACAAAGGACTTCTATTGCAGAGCGGTAGTGCCAATATCTGGGCATACCCCGGTTACGTGCGAATGTTTAATATAGAGTCCGAACGCAGTGAAGGGAACGCCGCTGGATCCATAGATATGTTTTTTGCCCTCGATCCATTAAAAACAAGAACTTATCATTTCGACATTGAGACGCAATTCACGATTCCTGAACTGAGCCCTCATCTCGGTGAAGATGTCGCTGCGATCTTGGACAATATCAACTTTAGCTCGGCGCCCAGAATACACTATGTCGGTATGCGTCACCTTCAGGGTAAGAATGAACAGCTTAAACGTGACATCACTTTCGACGTTGTAGCCGACAAGCCTCACACTATTTATGAATATCCTTTTGATGATATTTCATTTCAGGGGCATCTAACTGATGATTTCCTCGATATTAATAACATGGATTTCGGCATTGGAGGAGGTCGAGGTTCTGGAAATATGCATTTCCGAAAAACAAAAGAGGGGCCGAGAATTGAATTCGATCTCCTCCTTAAAGATGCATTATATATGCCTTTCTTGGAAACGACTGGTTATAAAGAGAAGTATTTAAAGTCTCAAGGAAACGGTAATAAAAATTACCTCAGCGATTTAGTCACGGGCAAACTCGATGTCTATCTTAATGCGGTAGGAGTTCCCGGAGATCTACTCAGTTTCGAAGGTGAGGGTTGGTTCAGTATTACTAAAGCTGAACTGGGGAAATTTAAAATTGTTGGGCTTCTCTCCCGTCTTTTTGGAAGCACCATTTTGGGTTTTACACCGCTTGGACTGGAAACGGCCGGTGGTGATTTTATCCTCGATCGAAAACTAATTCATTTCCCAAAAATTACTTTTACCGGACCTTATAGCATCGTCCGTGCAGACGGCAACATCATCTTGCCAAATAAAGATCTCGATTTCCGCGTTTTTGTTTCTTATCTGGAAAACAAAGATAATCCTTTCATTAATATCATCGGTATCCCTTTTTTCCCCCTCGGCCAGGCTCTACAATTACGATTACGAGGCACACTCGCAGAACCTCAATGGCGATTTGCACTTGATCCACGAAAATCGCTTGAAGAACCCACACCGCTCTACCAGCTTGATGGGGAAGATTTACCTCAGTGACGGATCTGAGTATTTATACACTTCTCCGCCCGGGCAGCGACACTACTGGTTTTAGCAATAGCTTATGTGTTCGTGTTTCGATTTTTATATTGTTTGCACACTAAATCTGATTGAAAATTAAGTGATTGCCTCAAAAGGCTAAATTCTTTCTAATCCCCAACTTTTTAAATCTATCCTTCGATCAATTTAAACGAGCAACAAACCTTGGACTTTAAACTTATAAAACAAATTGTAGAATTAATGAAAAGATCTGATCTCACTGAATTTGAGGTCGAAGAAGAGGGATTAAAGATTCGTATTCGCCGCAAGAATGGCGACAACCCCCCTCAGATCTTTACTACCACTACTCACTCGCCTTTCCCCGCTACCTTACCGCCGTGGGGACAAGAAGCAGTCGATCCTCGGCACCTTCAAGAAATTTCAGAAACTCAAGAAGATAAAACCCTTGTCTCTATAAATTCACCGATGGTGGGGACATTCTATCGTTCACCCACTCCAGATAGTCCCCCCTTTATCGAGGTAGGAGCTGAAGTGAATACTGAAACAGTAGTGTGTATTGTCGAAGCGATGAAGGTGATGAATGAAATTCAGGCAGAGATGAAGGGAAAGATTGTTGAGATACTCGTGGAAAATGGAGCGACTGTTGATTACGGACAGCCAATTTTTAAATTAAAAAAAGCCTGAGTATTAAATCATGTTTGAAAAAATTCTCATCGCTAATCGCGGCGAGATTGCACTGCGAATTATTCGTGCGTGCAAAGAGCTCGGCATTAAAACGGTTGCAGTTTATTCTGAGGCTGATGAACAATCTTTACATGTACAGTTGGCAGATGGTGCCATTTGTATCGGGCCCGCTAAAAGTTCGGAGAGTTATCTTAAATCTGACCGTATAATCAGCGCGGCAGAAATTGCCGATGTAGACGCTATTCACCCGGGTTATGGTTTCCTTGCGGAAAAAGCGGAATTTGCGGAACAATGTGAAAGCTGTAATATTAATTTTATCGGACCCCCATCCGATGTCATACGTAAGATGGGTGATAAATCTATTGCCCGCGATACGATCAGAAAGTCTCGTATTCCGGTAATCCCTGGAAGTGAAGGGACTCTCGATTCTAAAGCGGAGGCTCTTAAAGTTGCCCAAAATATTGGTTTTCCCGTAATTATAAAAGCTGTCGCTGGCGGTGGCGGCAAAGGTATGCGCTTAGCGCATAACGCTATGACTTTCTCCAAGGAATTTGATACTGCCCAGTTAGAAGCCGAGAAAGCCTTTGATAATGGTTCAGTTTACGTCGAAAAGTATATATCTAATCCAAGACATATCGAGTTTCAGATCATTGCCGATAAACAAGGAAAGACCTTACATCTGGGAGAACGTGACTGCTCAGTTCAAAGGAGATATCAAAAACTAATTGAGGAAGCACCCTCTCCTTTTCTCACACCCGATCTGCGTAAAAAGATGGGCCGTTATGCCGTCCGCGCGGCTGAAGCCTGCAATTATGTAAACGCGGGGACGATCGAATTTCTTGTCGATAAAGACGGTAATTATTTCTTTATCGAAATGAATACTCGCATCCAGGTTGAACATGGGGTCACGGAAGAAGTCACGGGAATAGACTTGATAAAAGAGCAAATCCTGATTGCCGCAGGCGAACCCCTGGCATTTGATCAACGGGACATTAAAATCACTCGACATGCCATCGAAAGCAGAATTTGTGCAGAAGATCCGGATCGAAATTTTGCGCCCAGTCCAGGTGAAATTACCCTTTATTACCAACCTGGCGGTCACGGAGTGCGAGTTGACACTCACATCTATGGCGGTTATTTTATCCCTCCTGATTATGATAGTATGATTGGTAAACTTATCACCACTGGGCGAACACGCGATCTAGCTCTTGACCGGATGCATCGCGCGCTTAGCGAATATATTATTCGCGGTGTAAAAACTACCATCCCTTTCAGTATGGCAGTAGTTAATGATCCCGTATTTCGTCGAGTGGGTGCTACTACCAATTTCATCGATGAGTTCCTCAACGGTAAACCCAAAGACTTTTTTAACAATAAAACCCATTAGGACCAATGAGTAAGAAAAAAATTAAGAATAATAATGAATTGGAAAAACCGGTAGAGATTCGTGATATTCCCACAATTAATGAAGAGTCGTCCTCGATGGGTGAAATTAAAATTAACCATAACGTAATTGCAAGTATCGTAAAACTTGCCGCTCTTGAAGTTCCGGGTGTCGTCATGGTTGCCGGTGGCTTTGTCGATGAACTCGCGGGAATGTTCTCAAAAAAAGATTCGGGAGCTGGGATTCGGGTCGAAGAAAATGAAAATGGTCATTACGAAATCATGATTCGTGTCATTCTCTCCTTTGGAATCGAGCTCGCCAGGACCGCTTATGAAATTCAAACTTCAGTGCGCGACCAAGTCAGTAAAATGACAAATAAAGATGTCGCTAAAGTTGATGTCATCATTGACGGTGTGAAGGCCCCTGCATCGACCTCGGAAGATGAGAAAAAAAATTGGGTTGAACCTGAACATACTGACTGATAAATTCATTTAAGATAAAAACCTGGATAATTACCTTTGGAATACATTAATAAAGTCCTCGAATCCCTGCCCGATATTCCTTACCTTTGGGTCGGAGTAGCCGTTTTCTTCCTCCTTCTTATTTTGTGGCTCTTGACGCGGCGACAGCCGCGATCTTTCACTGCTTTTAAAAGTACATCCGGTAAGATCATGATCACACGATCGGCGATCAGTGAATTGGCCCAGCGAATATGTGATCAAACAGAAACAGTGGGGAAATGTTCAACCCGCATAAAAACTCGCGGCGGGACATTGAAAATTGAAGTTCGCATTCAAATGATGGCCGGTTCAAAACTTGGTGATGTAACTTCAGATTTGCAGGAAAGGCTCAACCATGCTTTGGGTGAAATTCTGGGGATTGAAAATTTGGGTGAAATTAATGTGATTGTAACTGGATTTATAGGCAGTCATGAATCTTCTCCTCCTCCTCCAGACACTGAATCAATCGAAAGCGAGTATTCACAGGAGCTTTCTGATCTCGGTACTAAAACGGACGATTAATATTGTTTCGGTTTGCGAAGAAGCGTCTCTTTTTCCGCATTGAGATTTTGAAGCGAAGTATATCGCTATACCCGAGCCTTAATTTGAGTTGGATTTGGTAAACGCAGATTGTAACTGAATTAACAACCCTCATGTCTTATGACCCACAACACGCCCGGTTTTATGGTATTCTCGATACCGCCTATGTAAAACCCGATCAATGGGTGGAAAAATGCCAGGCACTACTTGATGGTGGAGCGGACATTGTACAGCTACGCGCGAAAAAAGAATCCCATGATGAACGCATTCAACTATTGGAAAATATTCTGCCTCTCTTTAATAATAAATTGGATAGACTGGTCATTAACGACGATCTTGAACTTGTTTTGAAATACCCAAATTTAGGTTTACATATTGGGCCAGAGGATACATCCCCCTTGGAGGCGCGAAATCGAATGGGAACTGATCGTCTCCTTGGGCTCTCTTCACACTCCTTAGAGCAAGCCGAAAATGCAATCTCCCACCGTAATATTCTCAACTACTTCTGTATTGGACCTGTCTTCGCAACAATGACTAAACCAGAATATACCCCCGTTGGATTGAACCTGCTGCGTACCGTGTCACGGCTGAAAACGGATCTTCCCTTATTTAGTATTGGCGGCATCACCCGCGATAATCTCGGAGAAATAAAGGATGCAGGGGCAGAACGCGTTGTTGTCGTCTCCGATGTGCTCTGCGCTCAAGATACGGCGGCGGCAGTTCGCGATATTCGTGCTGCCTTTGCCAAATAATATCTCCTTATAACCCGAGGTGCTTTCGAATATAAGATTCGAGATTACGGGAATAAAGGCGATCGGAAATAATGACCCCATTCTGGTCAATTAATACCATCGTTGGTATCGTCTCAACTCCCCATTTATTACTTATCATTTTGAACTTATCCTGTGCCATGGGCCAGGTCATTCCGTACTGGTCCTTGAACTTTTTAAGGGCGCTGTAATTTTTATCCAGGCTTACACCGATAATTTCAAAACCTTTGTTTTTATAGCGATTATAAATTTGTACTACTTGAGGCATGTCTTTTTGACAGGGCGGACACCAGGTAGCCCAGAAATCGACCAGCACAAGTTTACCCCGAAGTTGTGATAAAGTGATTGAATCCGGAGTGCCATAGATCACTCCACCGACATTAGGCGCGATATCTCCCGGTTTGTAATTGAGCAGCCTTGAAGGTATCGGATTTTCTTTTGGAAGCTGGGTTTTTCTCACCGGGGTTGTGACCTTCGGTTTGACCGGTTGGGGATTTACCGGTTTACGAGAAACTGTCGGTTTCTTGTCGCCGTCAGGATATTTTGCACGTACGTAAGCCTGGTCTTCAAGCGACAACTGTTTAATCGAATAGAGAACTTTTCCCCCTTCATCTTTTTTCAAGATGAGTATACCCCCCTTGTAACTGACGATTTCCGCGTCCAGCGTTTTACCGTCAACCGTTGTCCAATTGCGGGCGAACACCTCCAGTGGACTAAACCCAAGGAGCGTTCCTAAAAAAAGAGTGCCAAATAATCTCCACATCATGATTCAAAAAATGAGCTATAACTTTATATCCTAAAGGGTCTCTTATAATACCTCCGGTCGCTAAACTGCGCAAGACCAATGTTCATTTCTAAAAGAATGAAGCCCCCTCGTTTAGCGGATGCGCAAACTGACAAAGTAAATTACAGTGCCGAAAATTAATAAAAATACACTTACAATCCCGAATGTTGAAGATAGACCAAATTGATCGGTTAACGGTTGAGCGATAAACGGTGAAAAAAATCTTCCTAAAAAATGACAGGTCGTGAGACCTCCAATCGCTCTACCACGATAAGCTTCCGGTGATACCGTATTCACCCAGAGGTTAATGTTTGGTAAAAATAGCGCCATTCCCATCGACATAAAAAGCAATCCTAAGATCGCCAGTGTAAAATTTGTCGATAAGTAGAGGACAATAAATCCGAGAGAAGATAAGTAAATAGAAGCGGTCATGATACTGATAAAGCTGAATCTGCTCTTAATCATTCCATAACGTGAAGCAATTAAAGTAATACAAAGCGTAGACAAAGCCATTGACAGTCCTAACTTCGTACTACTCGTCACTGATAACTCCTCCGCAAAGAAGGGAAATAAAATCCCGGTGAGGAATGAAGCCGCTGTTATTATAAAAGTCAGTCCATAGATAGAAATGATTTTTATATAGGGGAATACCTCATCAACAGGTATATTCTCGCCGACTTCATGAGTTTTTCCTCGACGAGGTTCGGTAATAAAATAATAGCACAAGGGTAAGAAAAGAAATGCGATGCCATATAAGTAAAATGAATAGCGCCAGCTGAAATCAGCTAGTGCTCCACCCAAAACTAAAAATATCATCGTGAAAAAGCTCATACAGGAAACCTGCATACCTATGATTTTTTGACGTTTTTCGCTTTCATAGTAATCCGCGATCAAGGCTATGCACGCAGTACTGATCCCCCCCACCGCCAATCCAAGAATTGCTCTTCCCGCAATCAGCATGTAAAGTGAATCCAGATAACAGCCTGTAGTACCGCTCAATCCAAAAAGTAAAACGGATCCGATAAGTAATCGCTTACGCCCAAATCGGTCGATGATAAATCCCGCAAGCGGTGCGCCAATCGCCGTAAAAAGGTAAGGCATGGTTAAAAATAATCTGACTAACAATTCGGCATGCGCTTCACCCTCAAAAGAATTCAGGATTTTTGGCAAAGCTGGAATTACAAGCGCCCCCGTAATAGGGGGCAGACAACTCATCAATAATAATACTACTAAACGCAGCGTATTGTCTTTCATGATGAATTAATCCCTCTTCCCTTTTCAATACGGTCTGAACGAAGCGTATACAAATGACGAATGATCAGGTTCCTAGCATACCTTACAACTCCGCTCCCATTCGCACTACCTCCGAATGCAGTGACAGCACCTAATGACGGCAATTTAATGTTTATGGATTTCACCATATATTTCGGGGTATCGGGGTAAGCTATATTTTTTAGTTCTAAGCAGTAAGGATGTAACTGATAAAAAGGTGAGTGACCGCTCAACGTTCACGACCTTAAACACTATTGACTCAAAATCAGGTAGCGATCCAATTATTTCTGCGCGAAGACAATAAATTATCAGGATTCCGAAATAATAACTTTCGCCCTGAGACTTAAAGTGCTATCACTTGTCATCCCATGAAGCGCCTAATAGACAAAGTTGCCATTATTACTGGGGCCGGGATGGGGTTAGGTGAATCGTTGGCCATTCTCTTCGCTTCAGAAGGGGCGAAGATCATTGTTGCTGATATAAATCAAAAAGCAGGAGAGGAAACGGCCGCGAAAATCCAGGAAACTACAGGTGAAGCAACATTTATCCATTCAGACGTGCAAAAAGAAGTGGATGCAGAAAATATGGTTCACGTGGCCAGGGAGCAGTTCGGAAGACTGGATATCCTTGTCAATAACGTCGGTGTTCAAGTCAATAAGAACATTGTCGAGACAACCGAAGATGAGTGGGACTTTGTCCTCAACACAAATTTAAAGAGCATGTTTTTCTGCTCAAAATATGCGATTCCCCAGATGAAAAAAAACGGCGGCGGAAATATTATTTGTGTATCATCTCTCTCCGGATTAGTTGGCAATGGCATGCAGGCATCTTATAACGCGAGTAAACACGGTGTCATCGGGCTGGTGCGATCCATGGCCATCGACCATGCCCCTGACAATATTCGCGTTAATGCCATTTGCCCGGGATCGATGAATACACCTTTAACCCAGGGCATTCCCAAAGAAAAACTTGAGCCCTATTACAACTTAAATGTGCAAAAGCGTTTCGCGGAACCAATCGAGGTGGCGCGCGCCGCGCTTTTCCTCGCCAGCGATGAAGCATCCTTTGTTACCGGATCAGTGATGGTTGCTGATGGCGGATATACCACGATGTAGTTTTTTTAAATTTCGATAAGCACCATCATGGTTTTAAAAGCAGGAATAATTGGCACTGGGACTATCGCCCTGGACCATGCCGTAACTTGCCAGAAAAATGCAAAAGTTGAATTAACTGCGGTCTGTGATCTTTCGCCTGATGCCCTGGCTGTATTTGGCGACCGATTCAATATTTCAAATCGGTATACCGATCTGGATGCTTTTCTCAAAAAAGAACAGCTCGATATTGTTATTGTTGCCACCTGGGGGCCCTCGCATGCGGAAGTTAGTGTGGCCGCTGCAGTTTCGGGAAATGTCCGAGCCATCCTCTGTGAAAAACCCATCTCCAGTAATGCCCCTGAGTGCGAAGCGATGATTGCCGCCGCACGCGAAAATAATGTCTTGCTAGCGGAGGGATTCAAATGGAGACATGATCCACAACATGTCAGTATAAAAGAGATCATCGACTCCGGCCGCATTGGTAGTGTTATGTCGGTTCAAAGCACTTTTTCATCTCCCCTCGTTCGCTTCGCCGAGCCCCATAACTGGCGGTATGAACGCCAGCGCGGCGGCGGATCCGTGTATGACACCGCCTCCTACATCATACATTTCTCGCGACTTGTCATTGGGGAGGAGCCCCATCGGGTTTATGCGGTAGGAAATTATATTGAAGCATCCGATGCCGATATGTCAGCGGCGATCATGCTTGAGTTTCCCGGGGGCGCGACCGCAAAATTAACCTCCAGCTACCAGTACGGTTACTGCCAGGCGACCGAGGTGCTCGGCATGAACGGTTGGATACGCGCTGATTTGCCCTTTGATCAACGCAGTGTAAGAGAACAGGAATTTGTCGAGAAGGAAGATTTACCAGCTACTCTCGAGATATTTTATGACAACTTCGAAAAGGAAATTCTCAGCTTCACTCCCATTGACCAGTTTGCCATGCAGCTTGACCACTTGGTTGAATGCCTCGAGACGAACATCCCGCATCGTATACCGCCTGAATTCAGCCTTGGTAATATGCGGGTCATCGATGCCGTTTATGAATCAATGAAAACCGGAAATCCAGCAGAGGTGAATTCTGCTTAACCTGAATCAGTCAGATGCCGTTTAAATATTCTGCCATTTCTGACACCGTAAGAAGACTCGGATATAGTATAATTGAGACTCCGCAAATGGTTCTTGAGGCTATCAAGGGCGCGGGTTTTGACGCAGTCGATATTCCCGGTGATCCTCAGAAAATCAATGTCCGTGAACTCATGCAGTTAATTGGCACTACCGGGCTCGAGGTGGCTGAAGTGCAGGGAGCCTGGGCTTTTCATCACGCGGGAGAAAGCAGAGACCTCGCGGGTGATGATGTGGAAGCAAGGAGAAGAGGAATCGAATATGGCAAAGCCTGTATCGACCTCGCTTCTACCCTCGGTGCGCGGTATTTTGAAATTTGCTCCGCGCAAACTCCTATCCCGCAAATTCCCTTTCCCGAGTTGCCGCTTCATACTTTGAGAAGTAACTTTCTCGAATCCTCAAGGGAAATCTGCGAATATGCAGCCAGGCAAAATATAACTGTTCTCTTCGAGCCATTGAATCGCTATGAAGCTTATCCCGGAGTCCTAACTTCGGTCTACGATGCAATCAATCTGATAAATGATCTGGGGCTGCCCAATCTGGGCATTCAACCCGACATTTATCACATGAATATCGCCGAGGCTTCCATCCCCGATGCCCTCATTGCTGCAGGCAAGCGAATCAAAGTCATGCATATGAATGAAACCAATCATTATTATATGGGCGAGGGTCACGCTGACTATTACACGATTATAAAGATTCTTAAGGAAATTAATTTTGATGGGTACCTCTCTATCTATATGCCCTTGATCCCTCGAGAATTGTCTTATCGGGAAGGCAGTGATGATCCTACATCAAAGCCGGATTTACAGGAAGTTTTAGAGAAACAGTTAAATTTTCTGAAAGCAATTGAAAGGTCCGTCGACAAACAGAGATCAATTTATAGGGCGA
Organism: Opitutales bacterium; assembly: GCA_963692525.1. Lineage (GTDB taxonomy): Bacteria > Verrucomicrobiota > Verrucomicrobiia > Opitutales > PNEW01 > PNEW01. Next base: position 1,230,943 of record OY829953.1, on the reverse strand, counting down.
GTGCTTCCTACATTACTGATGAAGAAACCGAGGGACCAGGAGAGACCGACAAAGTTTATTGAAGACACCGCGGATTCGCTTGTTGTAATCAACTTATTTAATCCAAAGGCTTATTTACATAATATATGAATCCTATTGAAAAAATAACCTATTAATTTTTCACTGGATGGAATAATTTAATTAGAGGTGTTTATTAATTAATCAAAATATTAAAGAAAGGGGTCATAAAATGAGTATGGTAATTACAATGGACCATGTCGCTGTCATGGTAAAAGATATTGAAAAGTCGCTCCACTTCTATCGTGACTTGCTGGGGCTTGAAGTCGTATCCCCGGAAGAACACAACGACGGGCCAATATCGGTAATGGTAAACATGCCCAAGGTGCATATGCGTGAGTACCGCCTGCGTCCCAAAGGCGGGGTCCATGGTCACAATAGAAATAAAGGGCCCGGCTTTACCTTTGATATTATACAATGGATAAATCCCGAAAGTCCCGTCGATCGCTATCCCCTTCACCATGTGCCCAGCGCCCATTTCTGTTTTGGGGTAGAAAATGTGCCGGCCACTTACGAAAGACTCAAAGCAGAAGGGGTTGAGTTTGTCTCGCCACCTGTAAGTTTCTCCGGAGAGGGAGAATGGCATGTATTATTTTTCTATGATCCGGATGGCAATCTGCTAGAATTGAACGAAATGGAAACCGGGGCACAGGTGCCGCATCATTATGAATGGGCCACCGCTAAAGCGTTGGAAGATTATTAAATAAAACGTTAACTCTATTAAAACTTATGCAGACAAATAAAACACGAGAAAAACTGAATGCGGGACAGGCGGCTCTCGGCTCCTTTTTGGGTTTGGGTAGCCCCAACCTTGCAGAACTCATGTCACAGGTCGGCCTTGACTTTCTGGTCATTGAAACAGAGCACAACGGCCTGGATTCAGCTGAAATTGAACACATGCTAATGGCCATAAAAGGGACCGATACGGTCCCCATAGTCCGCGTCCCTTCACATGACGTGATGTATATTCAGCGGGCTCTGGACATGGGCGCGATGGGTATCATCGTTCCTATGCTGAAAACCGCCGCCGAGGTTGAAGCCATCGTGGCCGCTACCCGCTACCCACCGCACGGCACACGGGGTTGGGGACCAATGCGTGCCAGCCAGTATACCATCGATAATGATGATTATATAGAGCGGGCTAATGACAATATACTCGTCAGCGGACTCCTTGAGACTAAAGAGGCCGTAGAAAACCTCGATGAAATTACTTCCGTCCCCGGTCTTGACGCCCTTTATATCGGGATGTGGGATTTGTGTTTCTCAATGGGATTTAATCCTATGGAGATGCCGTTCCCGGAAACAGACGCGGTCATAGAACGCGCGTTGGAAATCGGTAAAAAGAATGGAGTCGCCATAGGGATAGGTTCGAACAGCCCCGAAGAATTAAAACAACTAAAGGCACAGGGCTTTACCTATCTGGGATACGGACCCGACTACTATCTAGTATTAAATGCCATTAATGCCGGCGTGGAAGCATTCAATCAATCTTAGGATATAAAGTCCTGAAAGAGAGATGAGCGGTTATCTTCAGTTAAAAGATTCAACGGAACACCGGGGCGATAGTAAGCGCCTTGCGGAGATTCTCAATGAAGAGGGTTATCTCTTACTGCGGCGACTCGTCGATCCCGATCGCGCCTTACAGGTAAAAAGAGATATCATGGCGATTCTGAAAGAGCATAATATTATTGAAGACGACAGCACGAATGATCCCCTGTGGAGCGGGGGCCCCCACCCCACGGAAGAGGAATATATGCAGTACTATGATAAAGTCGTAAGGCTCGACTCTTTTAATAGTTTCGCTCAATCACCGGAAATTGTTTCCCTCATGGAAAGTGTTTTCGGAGCACCGGTTCAAGTATGGGAACAGCGTCTCATCCGTGTCATGTGCCCCGACCCGGACGCTCCTGATGATATCGGCGTTGGCGCGCATCAGGACGGCGCAAAGAATCTTGGGTATGGGGCAGATAGATTTTATACCTGCTGGTTACCACTCATGAACATTGACGAGAAATTAGGCGGTCTCGCCATTGTTCCAGGTTCTCACAAAAAGGGATTTATGGAGCATGCGGGTTCCAATCCCAGCTCTTCTGAAGAAGCACGGTCCAAGGGGTTTGGACTGGACATGGATAAGTTCACCTGGGCGACAAGCGATTACCATCCCGGTGATGCCATCTTCTTCAGTCATGTTACGGCTCATCGTGGACTCATCAATCGTTCCGACCGGATCAGGCTTTCGTGCGATTTTCGGTATCAAGCGATAAATGACACCGTAAATTGGCTTGCGCACACCCTGGGGCCCGATGTCCGGCGCATTGCCCAGCAGATTGATGCAATCATTGGCAGTCGTGCGCTCTACGTGACGACCCACGCCGACCGTGAAACCCTCGTTGAAGTTCGCCGATGCATGTTGGAGGAAAAATCAACGAGTTTGCAACGTGCACAAGAGCTGGTTGCAGAGGTTGGCAATAACCAGTAATCTTCGTCCTCGTCCCGTTCCGCGGACGCGACGGAGCGCGTCCCTCCATTATTTCATTTCCTTCTACACGCATCCACACCTGCACCGAACTACAATTGCTTTCTTACCCGATCTCAGCCTCCACGCATTTGATATACTCCATTGTTTCAGTGAGAACGGCCTCCAAATTGGCTTTTACGGGCGTCGCGCCTTCGTCTACAATACCGCGAAAGGCCATGTTGAAAAGTTCCCTCGTCATTAATGGCATGTATATCGTCATGTAACCGGAAAATTCTATCTCTTTCAATGCTTGCATAATTGCCTTTACATCGGCATGGCCGCTCCCGAACTTGAAGTGATTGGTTTCGTTCATGTGAAATGTCACGATGTGGTCTTTAAATGTTTTAATTGCATCGGTAATCGATTTTTCTCCGACATTCATATGAAATACGTCCGGTTGAAGACCGATGTTATCGCAATCCAGTTCCTTAATGACATTCATCGTCTCATTAAGGGTATTCATTAAACAGGGATAACTTTCATAACAATTCAAAGGCTCAACAGCGATGGTTACCTTTCGTTCGGCAGCGTAAGTACATATTTCTTTGAGCCCGTCGACAAGATTGCTTTTCAGAGTCTCGACGGGCATTACAGAAATAGGCGCCTCGGTAACACCGGGCTGGGGAAGACAAAACCCGAATACCGGGGAATCCAGAACGACACAGTAATCAATAGCCCCCTTCGCATACTCAACAGCCTTTTCCCTCGTGTCTTTATCCCCACCTGCCAGGTCCCTGCCATCACCACCCCAATTGCCTAAAACTTCGGGGACATCCAAACTGAGAGAATCTGTAACTTGCCGTATCTGTTCCGCGTTGCGGTTATTTGGGTAATCAAATATATCGATGCCATCAAAACCCGCATGCTTGATTGCCTTCAAAATAAATTCCGGTTCCTCCGAAAAATCATACCCCAAAAAGCCGAGCGTAAGACCGGATACTGAATATTTAAAGGCCATATTATGTATTCCTTATCCTCTACTTAACCATTTGCTTCCAACTCTTTAAATAACTTCAGCGGTTTTTCAAGATTCGCCTTTAAATCAGATCGCTGTGATTCTCCATCATCTCCGCTCGATTGCCCATATCCCTGTGCCGCCATATTAAATATAGCTTGTGTAGTATACGGCATATAAAAAGCTATATAGCCGTTGTATTTAATATCCTTCAGCGCTTGGAGTATCGCCGAGTAATCAGCATGGCCTGTTCCATGCTCCCGGTGATTAGTTTCATTCATGTGAAAGTGTTTGACGTAATCACCCGCCGCCCGGATGGCATCGGGTATAGATCCCTCACCGACATTCATATGAAATATATCGGGTTGGATGCCCAGATTTTTCATACCGGACTCCTCGATAATGTTTAAGGCTTCATCAATCGTCGTCAAAACACCAGGATAGGCTTCGTAGCAGTTCAAAGGTTCAAGGAGTATCGTTATTCCCCGCTCTTCTGCGTAAGGGCAAATCTCCTGTAATGTGTCGATAAAATTCTTTTTTAATGTATCAATGGGTAGCTTCGGAAAGGGAACTTGGTAAACAGGGGGCTGCGCCGCACATATTTCGAAGAAGCTAGCACCCAGTTCGGCGGAATAGTCTATCGCCTTCTTGGCATACTTAATTCCTCTTTGACGGGCTTCCTCGTTGTCGCCAGCCAGATCCCTGTCCTCGCCGCCATGGAAATAAGCCCATGCCCCAAGGACTTCCGGAACTTCCAACTCAAGTGTATCCATAATTCCACGCAATTGTTTTGTATCGGCTCTGTCCGGTGCGCCCGGTAAATCCGCCCCGTCATAACCTACATCTTTTATCGTCTTAAGTATCTCCTCGGGTTGCTCCAGAACGTCATAACCTAAAAAACCTAAGGTATCGCAAACAACCGTATATTTATATGCCATTATATTATATCCTGACTTACCTGCTCGATCTGATTAAGAAATAATATTATTACTCCATTATTTCATTTCCGCATTTTCGCTTACACCCATTCACACTTACACGCTTTCCCGCATCTCCCATTTAGGAACAACGCCTTTATTCGCTATCCATTTAGGAAGATGCATTTTTGACATCTCGATAATGACCTCGACGCTGGTAGTAAAGATGGCATCCGGATAGTCATGGTGATACCCTCCAATATGTGGCGTAAAATTCATATTTTCAAAAGTGAGATATTCATCGTCGGGTTTAAGGGGGTGATTTTCCAGAACATCAAATGCCGCTGCTTTAATTCTTCCTTCGCGTAGGGTTTTTTTCAAAGCTTCTTCATTTACAATACCCGCGCGCGCGCCGTTGACGAGGACTGCATCCCGTCTCATCAATTGAAGTTCCTCCTCCCCGATGATGCCACGGGTTTCTTTATTCAGGGGGCATACGGTCAAGACATACTGTGAAACTTTCAACAGCTCGTTCAATTCCACCTTCGTGCACCCCAGTGATTTTATCGTCTCCTCATCCAGATAGGGATCGAAAACACGAATATTCATCGCAAATCCCGAAAGCTTTTTCGTGATCGCCTTGCCGATTCGCCCGAATCCGATAAGGCCCAGATCAGCTCCCGTAAATTGCCCGAGGGGTAAAGCTTCCTGGGCACTCCATATACCACGACGAATTAACCGATCTTGTCGGGCCGTTTGCCGCACCGCGGTAAAGAGCAAAGAAATGATGTGATCGCTCGTCGGTTCCGTTGGATCATCCGGGGTATGCGCGACAATAATTCCTCTTTTCGTACAGGCGTCGTGGTCGATGTTGTCGGTACCACTCCCGCATTTAATGACCGACCCCATCTTTTTGAAGATATCCATATTTTCTTCAACGACCAACCCTTTACGAGAGGATGTTAAAAATAGGACATCGGCATCGCCGGCATATTTTTCCAAGTCCTCGCGTGTGTGGCAATCGTGGAACACATAATCAATGCCAGCCTGTTCAAACTTTTCTCTCACCCAGTCCGGCAATGGGTGGTCGTCGTTCGCGATATGGGCAACTTTAAACATTTACAGGTCGATGCGGTAAAGTGGTTCCAGACCTTCAGCTACGCGGTCACAGTTGGTAGCGGCACAGACGGCTCGATTCCTGGCTGTGCCATCAGTGCCACCCGCGGTATGCGGCAAGGCAAAAAAATTAGGCAGTGCCAATACCGGCTCTGTCGGATCAACAGGTTCTTGGGCGAAGACATCAAGCCCCGCACCGCCGATTTTATTAGCGAGTAATGCCTCGAATAAAGCGTCCTGATCGACCAGCCCCCCGCGGGCGATATTAATGAGCCATGCGTCCGGTTTCATTAAAGAGATCCGGTGGGCGTTAATTATTTTTTCGGTCTCCTTATTGAGATGAAGGTGGAGTGAAAGGTAATCACAATCGGCGCAGAGCTGATCAAGATCGTCCGGTGTGCCGAGAAAATCGGGTTGAATTTCATCCAGCACTTCCTGCTCGATAGGACGAACATCAATTGCCTTTATAATCATCCCGAACGGTTTAGCTCGGCGCGCCAGTGCCTGGGCGCTGGCGCCAAATCCGACAAGCGCCAAGGTTCGCCCAACGAGGTCGTATCCCTTGATCATCCCGACTACACTCTCTCTGATATGCTCCTGAGCTTCATTAAATTTATGAGCTGACATAAGAATAAACATCATTGCCGTTTGCGCGAGCGCTACGCTGCTGAAAATACCCGGGCAATTGGACACGGGGATTCCTTTGCTTTTCATGTATTCCAAATCGAAGTGCTCAAACCCGACACTTTGCAACTGCCAGAATTTTACTCCGGCCTCACTCGCGGCATCCATCATTTCCTGTGTGCTGTAGTTCAGTTGTACCACGACATCGATTCCCTCAAATTGTGGTTTTACGGGTTCGTCATAATTGAAGTAGCGCAAATCATGACGTTTGCCTATTTCTTCAATAGCTTCATTTCCCCATATGCCGGCTCTATCGGGATTGTGTAAAAGGAGGACGTGAACTTTATTCATATTTGATTAAGTTAGGTTTTTTTAAACAATGAATAATTAAGTCTTTCCGCAATAAAGAAAATCAATTTATCGATTTCTTGCATTTAACCTACCCTTTGATGACGATTTAAACTCTTCTTGTAAAATAGAGTTATGTTTTTCCGTGATTTACTTTTAAATCAAAGGATATACGATTTATAAGGTAAAAATATTCCTTTTTGTTACTGAAATTAAGATTAATTAATAGCCGTGGATAATTCTTTAAATAATGCTTTCGATCCCGTGGAAGAGGCAATTCAAGACATTGCCGATGGTAAACTCGTAATCGTAACCGATGATGAGACCCGTGAAAACGAGGGGGACCTCATCATGGCTGCTTCTAAAGTTACTCCGGAAGCCATTAATCTTATGATTCGTTATTGTAGCGGTATCATTTGTGCCCCAACCACGAGTCACCAGCTTAAGCATTTAGGAATTAACCAAATGGTTCCCGATAACCGTGAATCCCATCGCACCGATTTTACGATATCGGTCGACGCGGCGGAAGGTATCAGTACGGGGATCAGTGCCTTTGATCGCGCGACGACAATTAAAATTCTCTCCGATCCAGAGAGTCATCCTGAAAATCTTGTCCAACCAGGTCATGTTTTCCCCTTGCGCGCAAGACCGGGAGGTGTCCTCCAGCGCGCCGGTCACACCGAGGCAGCCGTTGATCTGGCTGTCCTAGCTGGGTTGCACCCGAGTGGGGTCCTTTGTGAACTCCTTAATGAAGATGGATCCTGCGCTCGATTGCCCGCGTTGATCAAATTTAAAGAAAAGTTAGGGCTTAAGCTCATCTCCATCGCCGACCTTATCCAATATCGACACAAGCGTGAAAAGCTTGTCGAAAAGCTGACTGAACAACCTTTCGACTCCGCTTATGGTAAGTTTGATTTGCATGTCTATCGTAATAAAATTGATGGCCGCCATCATATAGCACTTAGCATTGGCAATCTCAGTCCCGAACCAACGCTTGTGCGCGTCCACAGTGAAAACCTGCTGAGTGATATTTTTCAAGCGCGCGATATGAATAGTCATCACTCCCTCGTTTCCTCTCTCGAATGGATCGCGAAAGAAAAGAACGGGGTCATACTCTACCTCGAACAACCTCATAGTGGATTTAATGTCGAGAAAATAGGTGAGGAAAAAAATGGTAAAATAGCTCCCGCGCATATGGACTTTCGCGACTATGGTATTGGTGCCCAGATATTATCTGAACTAGGCCTGAAAAAAATCAGACTGCTATCCAGTACCCACCGCAAGGTCATCGCTCTCGATGGCTATGATTTGGAAATCGTTGAGCAAATTCCATTAACTTGACGACGTCGGTTTAAATTTATTCAGCATTCATGAGTCTCGAAATACCAGAATCTATAAGCACCGATGCGCGCAACCGCAGCTTTGCGATCGTCGCCTCTCGCTACAATCAAGAGCTGGTGGACCTTTTACTCGACAATGTGCTGAAAAATCTCACCCAAGCGGGCGTAGAGGAAGACGCCATTGAAGTGATCCGCGTCCCCGGGTCACATGAGATACCCTATACCATCAGTATGCTTGCCGAGCCGATGCACTTTGATTGTCTCATCGCGCTGGGTGTTATTATTGCCGGGGAAACTGATCATCACGAAATCATCGCCCAAAGTTCCAGTTTGGCAATTCAGCAAATAGCGATCGATACACACACGCCTATTATTAATGGCATAATTACCGCAACGCGTGAACAGGCTGAGGTTCGTTGTGGCAGTGATATTAATCGTGGTAAAGAGTTTGCGCTCGCCGCACTCGAGATGGCAGAGGTAAACAGTCGGCTCTTAGCGTGGTGGTCGGCTCAAGGGGTTTTAGCGCATAATGAATTGCCCGGTCAGCATGATGGGAAAACGCGGGATAGTATTACGGAAAGAGAATCGAATACAAAGAACGGGGATTCATGAGTACTCGACGTGACAACCGCATCGCCGCCTTTCAATTTCTCTATATGTGGGACATCAACCCCACCGATGATCTGGATATTGAACTGAAACAATTTTTTGATGATCAGGAAAATCCACGTGAATTCTATAACTTTGCCGAGGAACTTATCCGCGGAACATTAGATAATCGTGATGAAATCGACGGTGAAATAAATTCATATGCGCAAAACTGGTCCTTTCGGAGAATCGCTAAAGTCGACCTGGCCATACTTCGACTGGCAATATATGAACTTCTCTTCCGAACAGATATCCCCCCCGTAGTTTCTATCAATGAAGCCATCGACTTAACTAAAGTATTTTCCATCCCCGACGCCAGGCGCTTTATCAATGGTATCCTCGACCAATTGAAAGAGAAGCTTAACCGCCCCTTTCGGGAACCAGTAATCGATTGAGTTTTCAATCTATGTAATTCATTAGATTGAATCTCCCTCTATTATATATTTTACCCAATGTCGGGAATTTTCCAGAAATTTAAAGACGGGCTCAAGAAAACCGCACCGACATTTTACTCTGTCTTCGGTTCAGACGACGGTTTACTCTCCGGCAAAGAAATTGAGCCCGGGACGATCGATCGCATTGAAGAAGCTCTCTATGGTGCTGATATCGGTGTTGATGGCACAATGAAAATTATCGATGAAATTAAAACAGCCTACGAAAAGGATCGAACACTACGCCATCAAGAGGTCACGACCATTGCATCCGCGGTATTAAAGAAGCTGCTCGCCGGTGCCGATCGCAAACTGGATTCAGATACGACCCAACCAGTAGTAATCTGCCTCGTGGGAATTAACGGCTCTGGCAAAACAACTACTGCCGCCAAACTTGGCTACCACTTCAATCAAAACGGATTATCAACACTTCTTGGTGCCTGTGATACTTTTCGAGCAGCCGCAAATGAACAGATACAAAGCTGGGCAGAGACACTCGACCTCGATCTGGTTGCAGGCCAGGAAGGAGCGGATGCCGCGGCCGTCGCTTATGATGCCTATCAAGCCGCTCTCACTCGCAAGCGCGACATTCTCATTCTCGATACGGCTGGACGTCTTCATACCAAAGGTAAACTTATGGAAGAGTTGAAAAAAATCCGGCGCGTCCTTCAGAAAAATGATCCCGCTCTACCCCACCACAGTTGGCTGGTGATCGATGGAAGTATTGGCTCAAATTCTATCGAACAGGCAAGACAGTTCAACGAGCAGTTTGGTCTAACCGGCCTGATCATTACAAAGTTAGATGGCACGAGTCGTGGCGGTTCAATAATCAGTATTTATCAGGAATTAAAACTCCCTGTTTATTTTGTCGGTCTTGGAGAAAAAGCGGAGGACCTACTGCCCTTTACGGTGGACAATTATGTGGATGCTCTATTGGGTTTGGAGAAAGCATGACTGCCACACATTCAGTGGAACTGGGTAACAGAAGCTATAGGATTTTCTTTACTCAGAATGATTGGAGTGAATTAAAAGCAAACTTGGAGCAGAACTTTTCTGCAGATCTTCGATACGCGATTGTCACGGACCAGGTTATTGAAGAAACCTTAGAGAGGAATTTCAGTGGTTTCGATTTTCTTCCCCACCCGCCCGCGGTCAGGATTACCCTCAAGGCAGGTGAACAGTCTAAATCCATTAGCGGACTCGAAGATATTTATCGTGATTTAGCAAATAGTCGAATCGACCGAAGCGGAGCAATTATCGCGATCGGCGGTGGAGTGATTGGAGACTTGGCCGGTTATGCCGCTGCCTCTTACATGCGTGGTATAACACTATATCAGATACCTACTACCCTACTGGCAATGGTTGATAGTTCTGTTGGTGGTAAAACAGGAATTAACCTGACCGCGGGGAAGAATTTGGTCGGTGCTTTCTATCAACCTAAAGCCGTATTTATCCACAGTGGTTTTCTACAAACACTGCCTCAAAATGAGTTCAGCGCCGGAATGGCAGAAGTAATAAAATATGGCCTGCTTGCCGACGCCGATCTTTTCTCACAATTACAGGAGAGCGGAAAACTCTCACCCGACCACAAGGATTTGCCGAGCATTATTCGAAATTGTTGTATGATTAAAGCATCTATTGTCGGAAAGGACGAAAAAGAGACCGACGCATCGGGAGGGAGGGCTTTGCTTAATCTTGGCCATACTTTTGCTCACGCCATTGAAGCTGCTACAGGTTATGATCAATACTTGCACGGTGAAGCAGTCGCGGTCGGTCTAGTCCTGGCAGGCAAGTTATCACAGCGGTTGGGTCATCTCTCTCAGAATGATTTGGATGCGATTATTAATCTAATCAAAGTATACGAATTACCGATCAGCTTGCGGAATCCTTTACCTATAACTACACTCACGGATGCGATGAAAAGAGATAAAAAGATAGTACACGGGAAGCTTAACTTTATTGCCCTCGAGCGCATCGGTAAGGCCGTCATCGTGGATAATATAAAAGAAGATTGGATAGACGATTTATGGCTCGAAGCCGGCGCTACCGAAAAATGAATTAGAATGACTGAATTTTAATTCCCAATTCCCAATTCCTAAATCATAATTCCTAATTCCTAATTCCTAATTTAATTTATGGCTGGCTTCGACGAAAATATAGTACGCGAGTATTTTGAGCTGCATGGATTTCTCGTGCGTCAATTGCGAAAATACCTGGTCCAGTCACGGAGGAAAATGGCTGAGGAAGAAATCGATCTCATTGTTTATAATCCCACCTACCTGAGAACCGATCGCGCGCCTGACTTTTTTCTTTTTTCAAGTGAATTGCAATATATCCATCGTGCAATTGTCGTTGTCAAAGCCTGGCATACCACCTTGCACTTCACACCGAACATGCTGCGAAGCAGTTCAGATATATTTAATTTTCTGGAAAAAAATGTTCTTAAAAAAGCGGAAGAAATATTTAAGTTCGAGGATGAAGATGTTGATGACAGCTCGAATACGTTGAAAATACTTGTCCTGCCCGGATTGCCTACGGCAGACCCCCATCGCTCGGAAAGCATTAAATTATTACGTGAACATGGGATTGATGGCATCATTTCTTTTCGTTCCATGCTTCTGGATATACTTGCTAAAGTGCAGACTAATCACAATTACCAGAAATCTGAAATTCTTCAAATCATGCGAATTTTAAAAAATTACGATCTCATAAAGGAACCGCAGTTGGATCTGTTTACAGAATAGCAGAAAACTACGAGCGCAATATATACCCGCTTATGAATAAGATCGCGATCACCTCTGGAGATCCCGCTGGCGTGGGCCCTGAAATAATCGAAAGCTGGGTTAAAGAAGAGAACCCACTCCTTGAATCCGTCTGCCTGATTGGCCCCACAACCTGGCTCGAACGCATCGTTGAAAAATATCCAGTTGCCACCCAATCGGTGGGGCCAAAATCATTTCAGATAATAGCCGGTGAACCGAGTCTCACAGGTGCCGAAATTGCGATGGAAGCTCTGGAAACTGCCGCTTCCGGCTGCATTGATAAACGCTTTTCCACGGTCGTCAGCGGACCGGTAAGTAAAATTTGGATGAAACGCGTGGGATTTGATTATCCAGGACAAACAGAATTTTTTGCTCATCGCTGGGGAGGGATACCGGTCATGGCATTTGCCGGGGGCCGCATGCGCGTTGTACTTGTCACATGGCATATACCTTTAATATCCGTAGCTGAACATTTAAACACGGATAACTTAGCCAATGCCATAGAGAGCGCTAATCAATTAGCAATTGTTCATGGCGCAAAGCAACCACGCATTGGGGTATGCGGACTTAACCCCCACGCCGGGGAAGAAGGGATCTTAGGCGAAGAGGAAGTGTTAACTATTAATCCTATTCTAAAGAAATTAGGGGAAAAGTATCCTCACCTTTCTCTATGCCAGGCAGCGGACACCTTATTCTGGCGCCACCTTCAAGGTGAATTCGATATCGTCGTGGCCCTCTATCACGACCAAGGCCTGGGCCCACTTAAAACAATTGATTTCGACACTGCGGTGAATATCACACTGGGCCTTCCCTGGATCCGCACCAGCCCGGATCATGGAACAGGTTTTAATATCGCGGGGAAAGGGATCGCCCGACACAAAAGCCTGAACCAGGCTATTGAGCTAGCACATAAGTTAAGCTCATTCGTCTTAAGTGCATAAGCTCCCCCTCTCAAGGGATTGGGCTTGATACTTGATTTTAAGTGGATTTCCTATACTATAATAAGTCTAAAATAAGAAGCGGGCATCTGAGACCGGATAAAGGTCGCTGCCCAAGCTTAATTATTTTCCGCTAACGCACTTTTTTACTGTTCATCCTCCTCTCATACAATGTCAGATTCCACTACTACCAGCCTGCCTCAAGGTGTCCGCTTGGGTAATGAAAATTTGATCAAACTGACGAAAGTCGCGGGTGAAAAAATTTTTTCTCTCATCGAGCGAGAACAAAAAGGAAACTACCTGCGCGTCGCCATTACCGGTGGAGGCTGTAATGGTCTCAGCTACAAGATGGTGTTCGCGGAAACCCCTAAAGGTGGTGACATCATGGTCCAGACGTCCGGTGCTAATATCATCGTCGACAGTAAAAGCGCTCTCTACCTTAAGGGAACACAACTTAACTACTCTTCGGAGTTGATAGCCGGAGGTTTCAAGTTTGAAAACCCCAATGCAAAATCCAGTTGTTCCTGTGGAGAAAGCTTCAGTCTATAATAATAAGTCTATCGCTTGATAGCATGCTCCCTGGATAAAGGTATTCCTCCTTTCATAGTGGTATAGATGTTAGGCCGCAAAAAAAGTTTACTGGAAAATCTCAGCTTCATTCTGGATATCCTCGCTGGACTCATCCTGATGATCGCCATTTATTTCTCCCTCTCTTATTTTAGAGGACCATGGGAAAGTTTTCTGCGCGCGATAACTGGTTATCCATTTAACATCCAGGATGTCGCTCATCTTAAAGAACAAGGCTGGGTATTTCTTGTCATTCTTTTAAGTCTTTTCATTTCGCTCAAACTTAACCGCATATATCAACTCGACCTTTTTACTAAATGGTACCAGATCTGCTATCATTCCCTTAAAAGCGTCGGTATCGGGTTAGGAATCGCCGCCATATTTTTTTATTTTTTCTCAGTTTTTAATGTTAACCGATCATTGTTCTTTGGCTTCGGCGGTTTATTTGTTCTTTATCAAATAAGTAAAGAGATAATCTTCCGTCAGTACCTCGTAGATAAATACTATCGTAAGAATCCTTTAGAAGCTTTGCTTGTATGTGGTGCCTCTGATACACAACGCTGGCTCGATGACTTTAACCTGCGACCTTTTTCAAGTGTCATCTTAAAAGGCATCCTGCTCAATGAGGGTGATAAAGATTCGGTCCCTGAAATACTCCATGATAAAATTATTGGACAGATAGAGTCATTGGCCCCTCATTTAACTCAAGGAACCTATGATCTTGTCGTTCTGGCTGAATCGCGTGAGCGCACAATTACCTCACAGAAGGTCTTAAGCATTTGCGAAGAACAGGGAATCGAAGTATGGTATTTTGATGATTTCCTCTCACCTTTAGTGTCACGACCAGTTGTCGATGAGTATGGAGGTAAACCCGTCGTCGTCTTCAAAATGGCTCAGCATTATGAAGGACAATTTATCGTTAAACGTTTTTTCGATTTAGGTTTATCGCTTTTTTTAATTATCCTTCTCAGCCCGCTATATCTAATAATTTCACTCGCAATAAAACTCAGCTCTCAGGGGCCGATTTTCTTCGTGCAGTCGCGCACTGGCTATCGGGGTAAGCCATTCGCGATGATAAAATTCCGCACCATGACCCTGGATGCGGAGGATCAACTGCCTGAATTACGACCGCAGAATGAAATAAAGGGCCCGGTTTTCAAGTCTGGAAACGATCCAAGAATTACTCCCATGGGAAAATTTATGCGCCGTTTCAGCCTCGATGAATTGCCTCAGGTTTTCAATGTGTTAAAAGGTGAAATGAGTATGGTCGGTCCCCGGCCGCTGCCGGTTTACGAAACAGAAAACTTCGAAGCCTTTAAGGACCATCGGCGCTATAGCGTACTACCTGGTGTTACCGGGCTTTGGCAAGTTTCAGGGCGCAATAAAATTGATGATTTTTCAGAATGGGTTCGTCTCGACCTCGAATATATCGATCATTGGAGCATATGGTTGGATATCTCAATATTGCTGCGCACTATTCCCACTGTTCTATCGGGAGATGGTGCGACTTAAGTCGCAAAAATAAAGCCTCAAAACTATAGCGGAAAAAGGTTGAAAATGCTTCATTAACGTCCACTATTACCCAAATTCCGTAAGACAATAACACTATCAGTTCTATCAACACACTTTCAAAAATAACCACCCCCATTGCTCGTCGCAGAAACGTTTGCCACGCATCGCTCTGCTAGTTTTGTAGGAAGATTTTATGGCGAGACAATTCAGCTCACCCGGCCAATTCCGGGGAAAAGGCAAGAAGTATCAAGGGAAAACGTATATACGCAAAAACGAGCGTATACGCGCGCGCGAAGTCCGTCTTATAGGTCCTGATTCAAAACAGATTGGAGTCTTGCCGACTAATGAAGCCCTCAATCTAGCCAAAACACACGGATTGGATTTAGTTGAAGTTTCCGCCAGTGCCAGGCCCCCGGTCTGCCGCATTCTCGATTTCGGTAAATACAAATATGAGCTATCTAAAAAAAGCAAAAACTCTAAACAACAATCCGCAAAGATTAAAGAGGTCAAGTTACGTGTGCGTATTGAGCAACACGATTATATGACCAAACTGCGTCATGCTGAAGACTTCCTTTACAAAGGCCATAAATTGAAAATATCCCTTATCTTTAGAGGTCGTGAAAATGAGCATAAAGAATTGGGTTTTGAGATTGTAAAAAGGGCGCTAAATGATCTTCTTCACGTGGGGCACAAAGACTCTGATCCAAAACTCGCTGGCAGAAATGTTCTTGTTACTCTATCCCCTCTCCCCGAAAATAAACGTGTCCTCAAGTATAATGAGGCGCCGGAAGAATCGTAGGGCTATCGCCTCATTCTGTATGAGCCCTCGCTTCCTAGCTCAAATAAAAATTCGGCCTCTGAACTCGTTTTCTGCGATTTTTATTTTCCTTTTCTTCTTCGGAATTACTTCGTTCACCTCCGATGCCTGGGGCAGCGTCAGATTTAATGGCGTCGATTATCTCAGCCTCAAACACGTTGCCGCCAACTTAGGCATGAAACGCTCTTGGGTGAAAAACAAGGAGACAATGACCCTTACGAGCAAATGGTCCCGATTGGATTTTGAGGTTGATAAAAGAGATATTAAACTCAATGGGATCAGAGTTTTTCTCGGCTATCCTGTAGCCTTGAACGGCCTGGATCTTTATATCAGCGAATTGGATTATAAGCATAATGTCATACCCATCCTGACACCGCAAAAAAGCCCGAACGTCCCTAAATTATATCATATTGTCATAGATCCAGGACATGGTGGTAAAGACCCTGGGTCGGTTAATAATTCTTTAAAAATAAAGGAGAAGACGCTCGCTTTCGATATTGCGATCCGTCTTAAAAAAATACTCGAATCACAAAACTACCGCGTCACGCTCACGCGTAAAAGTGACAAATTCATAGAATTGGATAAACGACCCGCTATTGCTAACGCTCTTAAAGCTGATCTATTTATCAGTATTCATCTTAATTCGCATAAATCTAATAAAGTTCAAGGCCTCGAAACTTACGTTATTACCCCACACAATCAGCCCTCCACCGGCCGTAAAACCTTACAGTCCTCCGACCGCAGATTTTATCCTGGCAACCGGCAAAATGCCTGGAATACGCTTGTGGGTTATTACGTCCAACGAGAATTAATAAGAGGACTTCCCACTCCCGACCGTGGTTTGAAACGAGCCCGATTCATATTTCTAAAGGAACTTAACTGTCCCGGTCTCTTAGTGGAAGGTGGATTTATCTCCAATGCCATTGAGTCGAGAAATCTTGGCGCGGCCAATTACCGGCAGCGTATCGCGCAGGCGGTCGCCGATGGGTTGATGCGGTATCAGAAAACACTTAATCGCCTTCGCCAGAATGTTGGGTAATCGGTTTGCCCAGTCTTAGGATGGTTCACAGCCGATAATAACTTCGATTTCCATTTTACTTTTTCACGCCCACTTTTATCTCTCTTCATGCGCTATTTTCTAATCTCACTGCTTTTAGTAAACAGTAGCCTCTCGGCGATCTCCCGTGAACTCGCGGTTGATTCAGTGGTGGTTATAGCCAATATGAATCAATCTGAATCCGTAAAGCTTGCATTACATTACCTTGAGCAAAGAAAGATTCCTGAAAAAAATCTCATTCTTCTCGAAGCGCCAGATTCCGAGGAAATTACCTGGTCACAGTTTATCGAGACCATTTATAATCCACTCACCAACACCTTGATAGAACAAGGCTGGATAGAGGCGCTGACCTCTGAATTGTACGATTCTCACGGCCGCAACCGTTTTGCGGTACTGAAGCATAATATAAGTTACCTCGTGATCTGTCGGGGCATACCTTTAAAAATCTCTAATGATTCAAAACGCCTGGCGAACGAATCGACGCGACATCTTACACCCGAATTTAAAACCAATCATTGTTCTCTCGAGGCTGAACTTTCGCTTTTAGCGGCCCCCACACACTCGATAACCGGATGGATACCAAATCCTCTTTTTAAAAGAACAAATCCCACTCATTTGGAAAAACAGCTTGTGATAAAAGTGTCTCGGCTCGATGGACCTGATTTGAGCTCGGCTATGGGGCTCGTTGATAACGCTATTCTTGCAGAAATACAGGGACTCGCCGGGCGTACCTATATCGATAGAGGGGGAAAGCACGAGACCGGTGAAAAGTGGTTGAAGAATATTGAAGTAAAAATTTCTTCAATGGGATATGCTCTTACCTTGGAGAGTTCTAAGAAAACCTTTCAATACAATGCTGATTTCAAAGACCCAGCACTTTATTTTGGTTGGTACTCAAATCGTGTAAACGGGCCTTTTCTCAGGGATGATTTTCAATTCCCCCCCGGTGCAATTGCCGTCCATATTCACAGTTATTCCGCTGCAACTTTGCGCAATGCTAATAAAAATTGGTGTGCTCCATTAATTGCCAAAGGGGTCACCGCCACCCTGGGCAATGTTTATGAACCCTATCTGGAATACACGCATCATCTGGACGCCTTTTTCGACACCCTCTCCCAAGACTGGACTTTAGGAGACGCCGCCTATTACGCCTTACCCACTCTCAGTTGGCAGGCGGTACTAATTGGTGATCCGCTCTACCGTCCCTTTAAGATCACCCCAAACGGGAAAAACTGATAGCCCTAGGCTTTGTCCACTATTCTGTCTGCCAGTCCGTAGTCGATTGTCTCCTGGGCATTCAAATAAAAGTCGCGATCGGTATCTTTTTGTACTTTTTCCAAGGGCTGGCCCGACGATTTTGACAAAATGCGATTTATTTCCTCGCGCGTTTTTTCCATTTCCTGAGCATAGATGTTTATATCGACCGCTGCACCCATCATCTGACCACCGATCAGTGGCTGATGAATCATGACTCGCGCGTGTGGGTAGAGCAGCCGCTGTCCTTTCGATGCGGCACAGAGAAGTATCGATCCCATGCTTGCAGCCATCGCGGTAACGACGACCGTAATCGGTGAACTGATCAGTTGCATCGTATCGAAAACGGCCATCCCGGCATCAACAGATCCCCCGGGTGAGTTAAGATAGAGAATGATTTCCTTTCCCGGATCCGTGGTTTCGAGATAGAGCAAGCGCTCTGTCACGTCGCGACATGATTTATCATTCACCTCGCCCCAGAGGAAAATTTTCCTCTCATCGAGAAACTTTTTTTGCACCACCTGGTTGATGCTTTTAATATCTTCTGAATCTGATTTTTCTTCCATTATCGTTTTCACCGCTTGATTCATAATTCTAAATTTTTAATTCTTAATTTATACCTACCCCGGGATTTATAACAAGATTAAGTCTCTGACCAAGAAAAATATTCGATCACAAATATACATTATAATCGACTTAAAAAAAGCATCCGGTTCCCATTAAACACCGGCGAGTTAATATTACGCAATCAGCTGCTCCCATGCCCTTCAGTTTCTCTCCCCTCTTATATGACGAAAAATGGGTGCTCTGAATGGTTAATTCCTTTTCGGTTGATGTGTTTCTAAATTATTTTATCTAATGCGTCGATTGGCATGATAGAAATTAATTGGCACTTCTAATGATCTCCCATCCTGAACAGATACTCGAGACCTGCATTTACGTAGATGATTTAGATAAGGCGGAAAAATTTTATTGTGAAATACTTGGGTTGGAATTGATACGCAAAACCGAGGGACGGCATCTTTTCTTCCGCCTGGGGAGAAGTGTCTTTTTGATTTTCAATCCAATAGTTACGAGCGATCCTAATATCGAACACGATGTCCCTACCCATGGTGCGATCGGTCCATGTCACACCGCTTTCGCCGTTAAAGAAAATGAAATTGACGAATGGCGGGATCACCTCGGTTCAAAAGGTGTAGCCATTGAAAAAGAGATTCCTGGTAATAGCGGCGGTATTTCACTCTATTTTCGTGACCCGGCGGGAAACAGTATAGAACTAGGAACCCCCGCATTATGGGGAAATAAAGAAAAAACTGTTTTTGAATAGGTTTATTTCACCACTTCAAATAACGGACTAATAGCAATACATTCACCCTCTGATAAATTTCGTTGATGATTAGTAAACAACGGATCGATCTTATTGAACAATATATTCGCGAGCATCAGTATGCTGATCTGCATACCCTGGCGAAAGAGTTTGATATCAGTCTGTCAACAGTCAGGCGTGCGCTCAACGAACTGGAAGCCAGGGATGTGGTGCGACGGCACCACGGCGGCGCTAGCTTAATCGATAACGAAGTAAACGCTATTGGTTATGACTTCATCACCCAGGATGATCGTTACGTCGACGAAAAACATGCTATCGCTCAATATATAGCTGACCTTGTCGAACCAAGTATGACCGTTATTCTTGATGGGGGTACGACAACTTACACCGTTGCACGCTTGTTAGTCTCCAAACGTATTATCGTGATTACTAATTCCCTTCCTATTGCTGTCCTTTTTAATGAAATAAGCTCGATGGAGACTATTGTCACGGGTGGTACTGTTTACAACCGTCTCGGCGTTCTCCTCGGCCCGACATGCGAGAACTCTCTTTCGCAAATGCATGCTGATTTAGCGATCCTCGGCGGGGCGGGCATCACGGAGGAAGGTATTTGGAATAGTAACAGTTTTATCGTCTCTGCACAAAAAAAGATACTGAAGGCAGCCGATAAAAGCATATTTGCCATCGATAATAGTAAATTCGGAAAACGTGCCCTCGAACTGACTACTTCGTTTAAATCTGATTTTATCGTTGTTACTAACGAAAAACCTGAACCGCGGCTCAGTCGTGCCATGCGGTCCGCGGGAACCGAACTTAAGATAACAACCTGATAATGTTTTGCGGATAAGCGAAGATGCGTATATGCGGTAATGTGAAGAGGCGGATATAAGTGAATGAGAATTAGGAAGGTCGCGCGTGGCCCTACAGGTATGCATTTGAAAAGCCTTCCCGCATTATGCCATTTTCGCTTACACGCATATCCGCATTATCGCGTCTACGCAGCTACCATCAGTTGAATGAACCCCGCTCTTCCAACTGATCGATGATCGCGAATTTAATTAAATCGGGACGCGTCCAAGGTATGTAATGATTGAGCTCGGGCATGCGATAAACCTTAAGTTCCGCATTGACTAGCATCCGTTCAGCAAATTCCGCATTCTCCGGTGAGACCAAACGATCGCGTTCACCGTGAATCAAGTATACCGGGACATGGATCTCGTTCCAATGGGTAACCATTTTTTCAAGTTCCCCTTTTAGTGGAAGAATTTCCCGATTAGCCGTGGTAAGATTTTTCGGTATCAATATTTGGAGAAGTGGTACTTTAACAAGATGCTGATACCAGAATGTGTTCTCAAGTTCAGGATCAATGGTCGGAGATACCATAATCAGCGCGCCGATTTGATCACTATAATCCATCGCCATGCGCGAGATAACCGGCCCACCGAATGAGTGCCCGACAAGGATCGCACCTGATCCGGAGCGATTGCGATCGAGAATCGGTTTCAGCAAGGCAGCTTGACGTTTAAGCGATTTAACTTCACGACCGGATTCCGATTGACCAAAACCGGGTCGGTCAACAGCTATCATACGAACCTTACCCTGGAGATAGGGATCGGCCATGAAGCCGGCAAAAGTTTTCCACGATCCGGGTGAGCCGTGAACAAAGACTACCAAGGGCAAACTGGCATCACCGATATCAGCATAATGAATAGTGCGGCCATCGATGCGATAAGTATGAAATGCAGGCATTATACCTGACGCAAATTTCTCACTAACGAATAATGTCTTATCCGGCATCGATCGACACCCACAGAGAATAATCGCAATCGTGAAAAACGTGGGTATCCAGGTAAACTGTGTGCGTTCGAGCATCGCTCTCAATATTGCTAGAAAAGCTGATATCAGCTCTCACCCTTAAAATAACCGGTGCGCAATCTAACGCAAATAATTTATTAATTTCCTCGACTGCGGGCCATTCTCAGCCAGCTTTTCACATCATTTGAGCTGCAATATCAGGGTGGAACGCGTCCTGCGATGAGTTCAGTTGAATCGCCTGCGATGAGTTCGGTTGAATCGTGTCCCTGGTGCGTTGAATTGGTGCCAATTGAAGAAGCGTGCTAGGGAACCAGCCGTCGCTGAAGCTATGGCGGACAGGCAGCCCGCTCCACCTTGGATTGTAAGATTCACGACACCCTTATTAAATAGCGATGGGAGGTGAACACTTCCAGGGCAATTCACCCTTTTAAATGTCTTAGCGATTCATCGCACTGTATACCGAAATTCGCAGTGCAGCTACAGCCTTGGCGTGGATCTGGCAAACGCGCGCTTCAGTCACACTGAATACCTCGGCGATTTCACCTAATCGCATGTCCTCAAAATAATACATCGACAATATTTTTTTCTGGCGGTCGGGGAGTTGTTTTAAACATTCAGTCATGAGCTCTCGCATTTCATCCCTTTGCATCATTTCCCAACTGGGTATTTGCTGATCATCGGCGAGTGCCTCGTGCAGGTCTGGCTCCTTGAATTCACTTACATGATACGATCGATCGAGTGATACAAAGTTTACCGGTATGACTTGCTTCATCATCCGTTTGAATTCTTTAGTGCTCTGACCCATTTCCTCCCGTATCTCTTCATCTTCTGGTGTTCGGCCGAACCGCTGTTCTAAAATCTCTACCGTTTTTTGTAGCTGACGGTATTTGGCGCGCGCCGTTCTTGGCATATTGTCAAGACGCCTCAACTCATCGAGAATAGAGCCGCGCACGCGCATCGCTGCGTAAGCTTCAAAAGTATGTCCCTGAAGCGGGTCATATTTTTGCGTTGCTGCTATTAAACCTAATACACCCACACTGTGCAGATCGTCGGAATCAATATGAGAAGGTAGATTTTTCATAATCTTCTTTACCACGCGCTTTACTAAAGGGAGATAGCTTTCAACTATATCCAAATTTTTCGTCTCTTCCTCCCTCTTCGCGGTCATCTCGTTTTGCGCCTGGGGTTGGCCATTAAATTTTATGATCACTGTTTTCATGATAGATTCTGTTCTTTCTCTGTGTTGTTCGGTTACTGGTGTAGTTTCTCCTGCTGAATTTTATATTCACGTGTTGCTCTTTAAGCAGACTTTATGCCAGCTCTCACTTAGTTTGGCATGATATTGACATCCAATAATATACGGGATTACGGGAACGAATTATTGATAGGATCACACACTTACTAGGTAATTACTTCCTAGTAGAGTATTAAGTAATTAGTTACCAGTTACTTAATTAACTGAATAACCCAAGATCCTCAGGTACGACCGTGAGAGAAGCGAAATGTTAATAGGAAATATATTCCTAGCTAATTCGTATTCCACAAGATAGGAATATAATTCCTACCAGAAATTACACGTTGTGGTCTTTATGAGGCGCCTACTCCTGGGCGCGATTTTCCTGATATTTATCGACGACCGAAGCCCCGGATGAAAATGCCTCTATTCCCGACTTCGTTAAAAACAATCCGGCAAAGGTAATCCCATAAGTCAGGATGATTGCCGCCAGGCTCTTGCCCCACTCAATAGAGAAAAAAAGCTTAGCGAGATAAACTCCAATGAACAAAAAAAGAGCTGTGCCGGTACTGATTTTTACCACTAGTTGCCAGGTATCATTTTTAATATGATGAACAAGATAAAGGTCAGCTAAAGTTAAACCCGCCACGATCAAGATCAGGGGGATCAACATACCAAGAAAAACCAGTAAAAATCCTTTTTCGCTTCCCACCAGATAAGCAGCAATCAGTTTTCCAAATATGAGAAAACTGCCTGCTGCGACTCCGGAGAGTATATAAAAATGGACGCCCGTTGGCTCGATCATTAATATATAACCCAAGTTAACCAACAACGTTTCAATCCAAGCCTGCATTAGGGCTAAGATTACCGATTAGTCTTTAGAAATCAATTTTAATAATTTAGGTGGAGCGGGCTGCCTGACCGCCATAGCTTCAGCGACGGCTGGTTCCCAGCACGCTTCTTTATTAATTAATTATAATTTTAATTACTTACTTTTAACGCGCTAGGGACAACGCGTTCCACCTTATTGCACTATTCATAGTTACAAGGTGGAGCAAGTGCCCTGTTCGATCAAGTCGACACCAGGTGCAAATAAAATTCAATCGACAATCGACGACCGAGGATTATACCCAAGATCTAAACCTTATTGCCCTCTCATCATCCTTACCAGCTCCTGGCTATACTATGAATGAACCTCTGCGCTACCCCCCTCTAACGGAAGGACTGAAATCACTTAGTTTTCTCACTTTGCTCCGTTTTTTTGGCCCGGGAGCGATCATTGCCTCCGTCACTATTGGTAGTGGTGAAACTGTATTTGCTTCGCGCGGTGGAGCTCTTTTTGGATACACCCTCCTATGGTGTTTTATCGGCGGTGGATTAATGAAATTTGTCCAGGTATACACCGCCTCACGTTACATCACCCTGACCGGTGAACATCCCATCGAGCGCTGGAAGTATTTACCTGGGCCGCATGGGTGGGCAGTCTGGACCCTGACAATAATAAGCATTATCTGTTTCCCCCTTTGGTTGTCCGGACTTCCTAAAATGCTCGGATCACTGATGGTATGGATATTCGATATGGATAGTGGTACCCTTTGGGGAGATCCAAGAGTGTGGGGAACCTTGATTGTCTTTGTCGCGGTCTCGTTGACCTTTATTCAGAGTTATAAAGCTCTGGAAATAACTCAGACATTTATCGTCGCTTTGCTTCTGGCCTGCATTTTAGTTGCGGTATTTGCGATTAAACCCGACTGGGTGGCCGCGTTTCTCGGCGCGGTAATACCGAGCAAGCCGACTTACGAAGCCTGGGTTCATGCCAGCTATCCTGCGATCAGCTCAAGATCCGCGTGGATCGAACTGGGCACTTATTTAGGCGCGATAGGTGGTGGCACGCAGGACTACTTTGGTTACTTGGGAATGCTGCGTGAAAAAGGATGGGGCCTTCTCGGCCGCACAAATAATAACGGTCCTGAAGGGGTGAATCTGGCCGTCGATGAAGATAATGTAAAAGTGGGCCGAAGGTGGCTGATCGCGCCTCTCACCGATGCGGTCGTTTCCTTTGCTTGTGTTATCCTCTTTACGATTGCTTTTATGGTCCTCGGAGCAGCCATCCTTCACCCTCAACACATTGTTCCCGACGGCCTCCAACTGCTCTCCGTTCAGGCTGAGTTCCTGACCTTACTTCATCCTAAATTAATCTATCTTTATCAAATTGGTGTCTTCATGGCATTCTTTGGGACCATCTTCGCCGCTTATGAGCTCTATACCCGGACAACCTATGAATGCCTGCGTCCGATCGTCCCCCGCATTCGCAATGTCCCAATCGCTAAGATCAGACCTTGGGTGGTCGCCTATTGTGGACTGGGAGGATTGGCAATTATGTGGCTGGGTGGAAATCCTGTTCAAATTGTAACCCCCGCGGCTATTTTCGGTGGAGTTTTAACCTGCGGATTATGGTGTTTTCTGATGATCTGGACCGATCGCAAATATTTGCCTAAACCCCTGCAAATGGGAAAAACATTGCTCATTCTCAATGTGATCAGCGGGTCATTTCTCACTTTTTGGGGCATCCGTGGTATTTATGATTACTTACATGACTTCTTAATTAGCTGACCATGTCCGAACATAAAGTAAGCGTAAACTGGAGTCGCGAAAGTGATGACTTCCAATATAAAAATTACAATCGGGAGCACACCTGGAATTTCGAAAACGGAATCGTAGTCCAGGCCTCGGCCGCGCCTGACTATTTAGGTAAGGCTGAATGCGTTAATCCTGAAGATGCCTATGTCGCCTCCTTATCCAGCTGTCATATGCTTACATTTTTAGCCATAGCTTCCTACCAGGGATTTACGATCGACAGTTATGTCGATGAGGCCGTGGGGATATTAGATAAAAATGAATCCGGTAGAATGGCCGTCACTCAGGTCACGCTAAAGCCAACCATCCAATTCAGTGGAGAAAAAGTACCCTCGGATGAGGAGCTGAATACCTTGCACGATAAAGCCCATCGCGAGTGCTTTATCGCTAATTCGGTTACCACCGAAGTGACAGTGGATACGCGGGTCGCGTGAATGCGGAGAAGCGTATATGCGGTAAGGTGGAACGCGCTGTCCTAGCGCGTTTGATCAAGTCGTAATTAAAGAAGCGTGCTGGGAACCAGTCGTCGCTGAAGCTATGGCGGTCAGGCAGCCCGCTCCACCTTATATAAAATAAATTCGGATATCCTCACATATTCGCATACACACTTATACGCATCCCCGCTTCCACGCTTATCCGCTTATCCGCATCCCCTCATTCACCCATCTCCACATTCACGCATCTCCACATTCACGCATCCACGCTTCCAATCATCCACACATCCATTCTTCCAATTTTCCACGCCTCCCTCAATCGCTTTTCCGTAAACACGTATTTTTCGGTTCAGCGTTTTTCTCGGGATGATCTAATACATAGTGGAGCCCCCGGCTCTCTTTTCGCTGAAGAGCGCATTTAACAATTAGCTCAGCGACCTGGATTAGATTGCGTAGTTCAAGGAGGCGTGGTTCCACTTTAAAATTCCAATAGTAATCAGCTATCTCTTTAGCGAGGTTTTGAATACGCGTTTGCGCTCGTTCCAGGCGTTTGGTCGTGCGGACTATAGCAACATAGTCCCACATCGTTCGTTTTAATTCCTCTGAATTATGAGAAAGGATCACGCGTTCATCACTGTCTTGCACATCACCATCAATCCAGTCGGGTATATCAAAAGTCTCCTCCTTATTCCGCTCCAAATAATTCAATACTTTTTCAGCTCCATTGTGAGCGAGAACAACCGCTTCTAAGAGTGAATTACTCGCCAGGCGGTTGGCGCCATGTAACCCCGTGCAGGCAACTTCGCCACAGGCAAAAAGTCCGTTTAAACTGGTTTCGGCGTGCGTATTTGTCTTAATCCCACCGCACAGGTAATGGGCCGCGGGCACGACGGGAATAAATTCTTGTGCCATATTGATCCCGTGCTGGATACAGGTATTATAGATCGTGGGAAAACGGTCTTCGAGAACTTCCGCTGAATGATGGGTAATATCCAGCCAGAGATGGTGGGCGCCCGATTGCTTCATTTCACTATCGATCGCACGCGCAACGATGTCGCGTGGCGCGAGATCAGCTTGGTGATGGAAATTTTTCATAAACGCCCGCTCATCTGTATTGCGTAAGATTGCCCCCTCTCCACGAACGGCCTCACTGATGAGGAACCTTTCATCGGAGTTGGTATAGAGCGTCGTCGGGTGAAACTGAATAAATTCCATGTTCTCGATCTCAACCCCCGCGCGAAAAGCCATTGCAATTCCATCACCCGTAGCGATATCTGGATTCGTTGTATATTGATAGGCTCGGCCTGCTCCACCTGTCGCTATTAACACCACTCTCGATCGGAACGATTCGACCACACCCGTACGTACATCGAGCGCATAAAGACCGACCGCTTTATCATCACTACCGGATGGTGAATCAACACTCTCGACGAGAGTGCTGCGTTTTATCAAATCAATGGCAAAAAAATGCTCGAGCGTCGTAATGTTTTTCATCCGCGCGACCGCTTCCAGTAACGCTGACTCGATTGCTTTGCCCGTAATGTCCTGGACGTGGAGTATGCGTCGTTTAGAATGACCCCCCTCTTTTCCCAGCGAGGGGCGCCCATCATTGAGTTGGGAAAAATGCACCCCGAGATCAATTAATTCCTGGATGCGGGCCGGACCGTCATTGATAATCTCGCGCACCACCGACTCATCACAAAGACCGGCACCCGCTTCAATTGTATCGCGCACATGAAATTCAAAATCATCTCCCTCTGAAGTAACGCAGGCAATTCCTCCCTGGGCGTAATTGGTATTGGATTCAGCCCGGGTTTTTTTAGTAATAATCGCAACCGTGTAATCTTTCTCCGCTACCCTGAGCGCAAAACTGAGGCCGGCTATTCCACTGCCTACTACAATGACGTCGTAATCATGTTCCATGAACGGATTGTGATTTTATTTTTAGATGACGATGTTATCGATAAGTCGTATATCGTCGCACCAGGCGGAAATAGCAACCAGAGACTGCCCGGGAGCTATCTCTCCGAGCAGTTCCAGCGAGTCGCGATGCACGACCGATGCATAAATTAAACGCAGGTGCGAAAATACTGATAGGTAATTAGTAATTTCTTCAATTATACGATTCACACTTTTCTCACCTCCACGAATCATTTTTTCAGCCTTTTGAAGCGATTGATAGAGCGCACAGGCCTCTTTGCGTTGGTCATCATCCATGTAGGCATTTCGCGAACTCATCGCCAGGCCATCCTTTTCACGAACGGTCGGACACACGTCGATTGCGATCGGAAATCGCAAGTCGCGTACAAATTTTTTAATGACCGCGCATTGCTGGGCATCTTTTTGACCAAATACCGCGAAATCCGGACGCACGATATTAAAGAGGATCGCTACCACAGTGGCCACGCCGCGGAAATAAACGGGTCTTGATATACCGCATAGCCCAGCACTCAATTTATCCTCCACCAAATAAGTTGAATAATCGTCCGGATAGATGCTTTTTGTATCGGGGATAAATACATAATCCACTTTACGTTCTTCGAGCTGACTTAAGTCATTCTCCAGCGTTCGCGGGTAGCGATCAAAATCCTCATCCGGCCCAAATTGTTCGGGATTTAAATATATCGATGCCACCACGACATCTGCTTTTTTTTTCGCGTAGTCGACAAGACTCAGATGCCCTTCATGTAATCCCCCCAATGTTGGGACGAAACCGATGAGCTTCTTTTCGCTTCGCAAGTTAATTGCTAACGATTGCATCTCGTTTATAGATTCAATTGATTGCATTTGCCAGAATCCTCCGTACAGTTCTTAGCTTCAAAATATGAGGAGATCAAAATTTCATTAAAACGACAAGATTAAGCGATTGATACCAACTATGATTATTATCAACGAACACTACCTCAAGCTGAAGGCGTCTTATCTCTTTTTAGAAATCGCTAATCGCGTTTCAGCTCATCAGAAAAATAATCCGGATCAGGAAATCATCAGACTGGGTATTGGCGATGTCACCGAGCCCCTGCCCCAAGCCTGTCTCGATGCTTTTCATGCCGCCGTCGATGAAATGGGGCAACGGGATACTTTTCGTGGTTATGGACCCGAACAGGGTTACGATTTTTTAAGAGAGGCGATCGCGAAAAATGAATTCCAGTCACGCGGTGCGGACATCTCAGCGAATGAAATATTTGTCAGTGACGGGTCCAAGTGTGACTCCGCGAATATCCAGGAAATATTTGCCATCGATACGAAAGTTGCGATTACCGATCCAGTCTATCCGGTTTACCTGGATACTAATGTCATGGCGGGTCGTACCGGAACTGAGCACAATGGACGCTTTGAAAATGTGGTCTATCTCGATTCCACTCCACAAAATCATTACATTCCAGAAATTCCAAATGAGACGATTGATTTAATTTATCTCTGTTTTCCCAATAACCCTACGGGGGCGATGGTAACAAAGGATCAGCTAAAAATGTGGGTTGATTACGCGAGGAAAAATAAAGCGATCATCCTTTATGATGCCGCCTATGTCAGTTATGTCCGCGATGAGACACTGCCGCAGTCTATTTATGAAATCGAGGGCGCCAAAGATGTCGCGATCGAACTCAGGAGCTTTTCTAAAACAGCTGGCTTCACCGGCGTTCGCTGTGCATTTGCGGTCATCCCTGAAAATTTAAAAGCAAGTGACAGCCAGGGGGGAGAACAGCTGATCCACCCTTTGTGGAACCGCAGACAAAGCACAAAAATGAACGGGGTATCCTATCCCGTACAGCAAGCCGCGGCTTCAGTTTATACTGCCGAGGGGCAAAAACAAGTAAGAGATCTCACCGATTATTACCTCGGTAACGCCCGTGTTATTCGCGAGGCGATTGCCAAGTTAGGTTATGACTGTGTCGGCGGTGATAACTCACCCTATATCTGGATATACACCGGGAAAGATTCGTGGGAATCATTCGATCTGCTCCTCGAAAAAGCGGGTGTCGTCACTACTCCCGGCTCCGGCTTCGGATCCTGCGGAGAAGGTCATATCCGCCTCAGCGCTTTTAACAATCGCGAAAACGTAACCCTCGCGATGGATCGCATCAGCGAAGTTCTGCGGTAACGCGTTTCCGCGATTATGCGTAGAAGCGCGTAAGAGGATAAGCGGAGAATTTTCCCTGTTCACCGTTCACTACAACAGGTCTCTCCCCCTTTTTAACCTTTCTTGCCGGCCATAGCCTTGGCGACGGCTGGTGACTTCAATCATATCTGCATCAACGCTTACACGCGTTCTCGCGCGTCCCTCCAGTTAATTCATTCACTCTTTCCCGCATTTACGCGTACACGCTTTCCCGCGTTCACGCTTCAGCGGTTAGATGGAATATTGGATGAATGGAAAGTCACTCCCAACCTTCCACTATTCTAATCATCCACTTTCCCGCCTTCGACTTTAGACCTTCGAATCCGATCCAGACGCTAACTTATTATAGAGCCAGGCGAAAATGAGCCCGCCGATAAGGCCGTCGAAAAATCCCCAGACCAGACCGATGACGCTGCCGAGAGGGCTGATTGAAAACCCTTTATAGACACGCCCGAGAGCAGTGGGATCACCAGAAGATCCTTCGAGGATGATCAGCCACCACGCCAGGAAAAACACACCTACTCCCCAGAGAATACCTGAGGCGAGTCCAAACGCTTTAACATTAAGTTTCATAGATTACCTCCTTGATTGGGTTGAAGAATCAAGGTTATGTAGTTCCTTGTAATTTGTAAATCCCGAAAACAATATTCCCATGAATACTAGCACTTCCTCACAAGAGAGAACTTTAACCCGCTCGCGCCAATATTTTGAACGGGCAAAAAAAGTTGTCCCCTCGACAACCAATACCCTGAGCCGGGGACCACAAAACTGGATTCAAGGTGTCACCCCTAACTTTATTCAGCGTGGTGAAGGTGCTTACGTTTACGATGTCGACGGTAACCGGTATATTGACTACGCTTCAGGCCTGGGGCCTTATATCTTAGGATACGGCCATCCCGCGGTCAACGACGCGGTCAAAAAGCAATTGGAAGACGGCCACGTGTTTGGTCTCTGTCATCCGCTTGAAGTCGAGCTCAGTGAATTGCTCTGCGAGTTGATACCCTGTGCCGAGATGGTGCGAATGGGGCGCAACGGCAGCGATGTCACGAGCATCGCGGTGCGCTTATCGCGAGCCCATACCGGACGTGATGTCGTACTCTGTGGTGGGTATCACGGCTTTCAGGACTGGTACATTGGATCGACCGAACGCAATGCCGGGATACCCCAGGCGGTGCGCGATTTAACAAAACCCTTTTCCTATAATGATCTCGACGGCCTGAGGATGCTCCTCGCTGAAAATGAAGGGAATGTCGCCTGTGTGATTATGGAGCCCGTCTATGTTGAAGAACCCCATCCGGGCTATTTGGAAACGGTAAAGGACCTGGTCCACGAAGCGGGTGCCGTCCTCGTCTTCGATGAAATTATTTCTGGATTTCGCTGGTCAATGGGTGGCGCGCAGGAATACTTCGGGGTAACACCTGACCTCGCTTGTTTTGGTAAGGCGATGGCGAATGGCAGTCCAATCTCAGCACTCGTCGGTAAACGTGAGGTGATGAAAGACTTTGATGATAAGAATGTTTTTTATTCCTGCACCTTCAGCGGTGAGACGACCGGGATGGCCGCATCCGTAGCGTGTATCAATTATATGCGCGATAATGATGTGATCGGAAAAATCTGGGAAAGCGGTAAACAATTACAAGAGCGTTTCAATGTACTAACCGAAAAATTGGGTATTTCCTATATTTCCATTGAAGGTTATGCACCTAAAACCACCGTCACATTTAATGCTGCGGGGAGCTACGATTACAGTGAGATAAAAAGTCTTTTTCAGCAGGAGTGTATCCGGCACGGGTTACTTTTCATTGGATACCATTTTATGAACCTGGCGCACACCCAGGAGATAATCGATGACACGATGCCTATTTACGAACGCGTGTTACAATTGGTTGATAAAGCGGTCGAGGAAGGCAATGTTGTCGAATTATTAGAAGGCCCGGCTTTAAAATCAATCTTCGCTAACGTCGGCGACCGCAGCGGCGGCCCCAGCTTAGGTGACACTGACGCGTGAATGGGGAGATGCGAGGATGCGTGAATGCGGAGGAATGATAATCGTCCAGTATTTGCAAAATATTGAATAGGTGTATACACTCGGAAAATCCACTGTTCACTGTTCACTGTTCACTGTTCACTGTTCACTGTTCACTGTTCACTGTTCCTTTCCCCTATTCACTCGTCACTCCCCCATTTTGACCTTTTGACTTTTTGACCTCCACATCCTCGCTTATACCCCTTTACCCTAACAGCCGTTCTTCGCACGATGCAGGTTGTAACTTTCGACTAAGTTTCTAAAAAAAATTACCCCTGACAAACCAGTGAACGAAAATCGATCAATAATTTCCAAGATTTACCAGCTCTGGGCAAATCTCGTCGCACGCGGCGCCTGGGCAATTGTCGTTATCGCATTTGTCTTAGCGTGGTTCGCGTTTACCTACGCAAAGAACAACCTCGGGATTAACACAGACACCACGGAGATGATATCACCGGAACTTTCGTTCCGTAAAACTTTCGCTGATTATGAACAGGCCTTTCCAAATCACGCCGGTAATGTAGTTATTGTCGTTGAAGCGGATACACCGGAATTTGCGGATCAGGCCGCGCGCAACCTGGTAGAGCTCCTCAAAGGTGAACATGATATTTTCGAGGACGCTTACCTCCCTGCCGGCGGACCCTTTATCGAGCTTAATGGTCTTCTATTTCTCGATTACGAAAAGCTCCAGGATCTCGCGGATAATCTCGCCAAGGCGCAACCTTTTCTCGCCGCGCTATTTCAGGATCAGAGCCTCAGAGGGTTATTCGAGTTGCTGGATATTGCGGTGCGGGTATTGGAAGATGATGAGAATCTAAACCTCGACTCGTTCTTTTTGCGAATCGATAAGGCGTTCCGCAAGACTCTCGATGGCGAACCCTATTACCTTTCCTGGCAGGATATATTAAGCGACAAAGACTCTGAGATCAAAGATCGCAGACGCTTCATAATGGCCAAACTCAGGTTCGACTATAACAAGCTCTTACCCGCTGAACGCGCGCTCGACACTATACACACCTGGGGGACCACTCTCGCCGGCGACGGAACACGGGGAATTCGTATAAGAGTTACCGGCGCGCCAGCTCTCGGACATGAAGAGATCTTAAGTCTGATGAAAGGTTCAACCATCGCTGGTATCGTTTCTTTAATTCTCGTATTTCTTACCCTCTTAGTCGGATTCCGTTCCCTTCCGATGGTTTTCGCCACCATTGTGTCTCTTGTCGCAGGGATCCTCTACACCGCAGCTTTCGCGACCTGGGCCATTGGTCATCTCAATTTGATTTCAATCGCATTTGCCGTCCTTTATATCGGACTGGGAGTCGATTACGGTATCCACTTTTGCCTCCGTTATCACGTCTTCTCCACTTACTGCGAAAATCGCCTGGAGGCACTTCACAATACTATCAGGTACATGGCGCCCGCGCTTGGCATTTGTACCCTTTCTACGGCTATCGGATTTTACGCTTTTGTTCCCACCGCCTATCTCGGTGTATCGGAACTCGGTCTTATTTCAGGAACCGGTATGTTCATCAGTTTTATCATTAGCATGACTTTTTTGCCGGCAATGCTGCATCTCCTTCCGAAATCCCAGAAGATGATGAGCGCGGTGGATTCTGAAATGGCGGCCCCAAATTTCCTGCAGCGATTGCCCATTCGTTACAGCAGGCCCGTTAGTATAGTCTCCGGTCTTATAATCGCGGGCGCTCTATTTCTACTCCCCCGGGCTCATTTCGATTACGACCCGATTAAGCTTCGTGATCCCCATACTGAATCCGTCCAAATCTTAATGGATATGATAAATGACACGGGCAAACATCCTTCGACTATTATCGCCCTCGCTTCGAGCGCAGAGGAGACTAAAGCCCACGGCGAGCAATTGGAGGCTCTCCCCGAAGTTGATCGCGTTGTTTCCATTCTTACTTACCTTCCCGAAAATCAGGCGAAAAAACTTATTCTGATTGGGGAGATCGATCTCATTCTCGGTCTTCATATTCTCGATTCCTCTCTCGTGATTCCACCCACGATCATTGAACAGAGAAAAAAGTTGAATGATTTTCTTATTACTGTCGGGAACAGCTCCATGAAAGAGCGAAGCGATCCACTGCGCAAACTGGAAGCGACACTGATTGAATTTAATCAGCGGTTGGATTCATCTAAACCCGAAACTGTACAATCGATTATAAGCGATACTGAATCTAGCCTCCTTGCAACCCTACCATTTGCCGTTCAACAATTGCGCACTGCCCTGTCAGCAACTGAAAGCTTTTCCTTGAACGCTATACCCGCCTCGATCAAAGACCATTGGGTCAGCCGTGACGAACGTTACCGTATGCAGGTTTTCCCGGCCACGGATATTAGTGATAATCTCGAACTCGAACGCTTTGTCACAGCAGTCCGGTCGGTCATTCCAAATGCCACCGCCGGACCTGTTTTTATCTATGAGTCGGGCCGCGCTATTGTGGCTTCATTCAAACAGGCATTCGCGAGCGCGTTTGTCTTGGTCTTAATCCTTCTCTTCTTAATTTTTCGCAATGCGATTGATCCCTTTCTCGTTTTAGTGCCGTTGATCGTGGCGGGAATCATTACCGGTGCGGCTACAGTGGCTTTTAATATTCCCTTTAACTTCGCCAATATTATCGCGATTCCCCTCTTGCTTGGCCTCGGCGTAGATAATGGTGTTCATTTAGTCCACAGGCTTCACGATCCCCAACTAGACAAGTCCCGCCTCCTCGCCACCAGCACCGCGCGGGGTATCTTTTTCAGCGCCTTGACGACGATTTTCAGTTTCGGAACTTTGGCCTTCCTCTCCCACCGCGGTACTTCAAGTATGGGTCAGTTGCTCACAATTGGCGTTTTTCTTACGATGGCTGTCACGCTGATCGTCTTGCCCGCATTCCTTTTTTTACCCCGCCGGTTGCCGAAGTGGTTGAATAACGAGGATAAAAATGAAAAGGATGTGATTGAAAAAAAGTGAAATGAATTCGCGATTGATTAAGTTTCATTCCACTTAACTTCAGGAATCATTAGAATTTCCTGCATCCGCACTGGCTTTCGCACCCTTGTTGAGCCAGGCGATAAGTCGACGGCTCTCCACGAGTTGCCAGTAAATTAAAGCGGGGATGCCGATAACGATGCTTCGGGCACGGATTAGAAGGGAGAGCGCGAGGGCGGTATCGGGTCCGATACCGACTATCATCCCAACGAGAACGAGCCCACCTTCCTGTACCCCAATCGCCGCCGGTATCATGAAGGCAGCGTTTCTTACTGCGTGCACCATGCTCTCAAGGATAAGCGCTTCGATCACACCGACTGGATGTCCAAGAAAATGTAAACCGATCATTATTTGACCTGATCCGACAATGACCCCGAAGATGCGCCAGAAGGCTGCGATTATTAAATCCCTATGACTTCGATAAATAGATTGTATCCCCTCATCCAAGGCCCGCGCACCTCCGGTTATAGCGGTCCAGTCACCCACCTTAACAGTCTTCTCAATTATTTTCGTGAGTTTATAAAACAGACCGGCCCGCTGAGCGATAGTGAATCCCGTAATTAATATTCCGAGTATGACAATACCGATCCCCACCGCGAATGTGGTGTTATCTAATTTTTCATACTGAGTCAGCATGAGGATTCCACCACACGCAAAAATTATTTGAGCTCCAACCGCGATCGTGAGATCAACGATGACACTTGCGCCCGCTATGGAGCTGGGGACACCCCTGAGAGTTAGCAGTCTTGCGCGCACGAAATCCCCTCCCACCTGGGCAACCGGTAGAAGCGAGTTCACTGAACCACCTACCCATTGCAGCGTGAACGCTGTCCAAAATGAAGGGCGGGTTGTCCCTGGAATGAGTCGGCGCCAACAGTTCGCCGCCGCTATCATGGGAAGCAGATGAAATAAACAGATCGCAAAAAGACCCCATCCCGAGGAAGTCAAGGCCTCCACTACCCGCTCGAGTCCATAGAATGCAATCAAGCCGATAAGTAAGCCAAAGCCGATAAACAAAAAGATAAATACCACCGTTTTCATTTTACATAAGCAGACGCAATAATTCGATTTCTCTATTTTTCAGTTTTGCGCAAAACATCACGGTAAACCTCAAGGGTCTGGCGGGCGCAAGCTTCCCAGGTAAAGCTTTTTGCTCGAAGCAGACCGCGTTGAGCAAGTTTCGTACGCAGAGATTCATCCTCATTCAATTTAATGAGCGCCTCCGCGATCTCTGTCGTCGATAGGGGATCGACATGCAAGGCCGCATCCCCCGATACCTCGGGAAGTGAACTCACATTTGAGGTGATAACGGGAGTGCCGCAGGCCATCGCCTCAAGCACCGGGAGTCCGAAACCCTCGCAAAGCGATGGATAAAGGAAGATCCGCGCACGGTTGTAGAGTCCCCTGAGTTGAGCATCCGTTACATGCGGAAGTATAATGACCTGCTTTTGTCCATCTGGCCGTTTAAGTATACGCTTCATTTCCCAATCACCCCAACGGGAGAATCGTCGCACCAGGACACACTGGTATTCAGTGCGTTCGGAAAATGCTTGCAGGACAGCCTCAACGGCACGGCCGTGGTTCTTGTAGGGCGAACCCTGTCCGACAGAAAGAATGAAGGGGGTACCGGGGGAGATGAGTTCGGCCGTATCTCGCTCCGCCTCTTCCGGTGATATAGGTTTGAAGTACGGATCAAGGCCGAGATGCGTGACATGGGTGTTTTGGCCGGCTTCCGGATCATAGGCCGTAATCGCTTCGCGCGAAGCGTGAGAAATGGTTAATAGCGACGTCGCGTGGTGCAGCGCATGCTTCATACCAAAGCGGTAGAAAGTACCGCCGGCGACGCGAAGAAGAAAGGAGTGAGTACAATATTCAGGTCGACTTAACCACATGACATCGAGAATGGTCGCTATCGATCGGCAGGGCAATCCGCGCGGCAGGATGTTGAAAGGACTATGAAAGATGTCCACCCCCTCAAGATTTATACTGCGGGTAAGCCAAAACAAAGTGCGTGTTGAATGAGCGGGCGCGTTGAAACGAATTTCCCTCACTCTGCTTCCATTCAGGTCGTCAACAATCGGACGTCGATTGCCCGACGGGACAATGAGGATCAATTCTAACTCGGGATCGAGCTTAACGAAATGATTAATGAGATGGTAGGTGTAACGGCCGACCCCTCCTGAAGGATAAACCTCCGTCTCAGTCGTTCGAATGTAACGCGCGTCGAGTGCTACTCTCACTATTCGTTTTAATTAGATAAAAACACCTGAATTACCGCCATCAAAGAACGAAGCACGCATCCCCGCTTATACGCATTCCCGCTTTCACGCATCCTACATTTTGACCTTTTGACCTTTTGACTTTTTGACTTCCACAATCTCCGCATCCTTCCACAGCGACTCGAGACTATAATATTTCCGTTGTTCAGGGAGGAAGAGATGAACCATAAAATCGAAGGCATCGACGATCACCCAGCCACTATTCGGATCCGAGTCGATTAGAAGCGGCTCGACTTCACGTTTATCGAGAGTTTCATCCACCGTGCGACTCAGTGCTTTGAGGTGGGGCTTCGCCATACCGGAGGCAATGATATAATAATCCGTAATCGATGACTTTTCACCTAAGTAAAGAACGAGGATATCATCGGCTTTACTATCATCCAGCGCCTGGCAACAGGCTTCAATATCTTGCAGGGTTTCGTATTTCTGGTTCTTTTCAGTCATTCAAATGTGATAAACTTATCGGTAGAGCTTATTAGTTTGTATATAATTAAATACTTTTGGCGGTAAAAATAAATCGATATTATTTCCCGCTTTCATGCGATCACGAATTTCGCTTGAACTGATTTCGATCGGGTGCCCTTCTACAAATTGGAGGTTCAAACCCGGTATTTCCGGTAGTGTCTTAGCGCTGTACCCGGGCCTTGCCACGCAGATGAACTCTACTATTTCCGCCAGCTCATTAATGCGATGCCAGCGAGGCAGATCGTCAATATTGTCCGAACCGATAATCCACAATACGGGCTGATCATTATTCTGCTTATACAGCTGCTCTGCGGTATCGATCGTATAGCTTATCCCACCAGTCTCCAGCTCGAGATCCAGTCTTTCAAACCGTGAGTCCTCTTCCAGGGCGAGGTCCACCATTTTTAGACGATCTTCATTTAAACAGGTCGGCGGCTCATCTTTTAAGGGATTTTGCGCGGCGGGGACGAAATAGACACGCTCAAGATTTAATTTTTCATAGACATCCTGGGCAATGATCAGGTGGCCCAAGTGTATAGGATCAAAAGTTCCGCCCAGATATCCTGATTTGATTCCCTCAATATTCACGAGGTCTTCGCTTTATTGCAGTAGTGTAATTAATACTCTGGGCATACAAAGTTATTCCATTAACGATAATTCAGTGTGAGCACGAATATAACACCGAGCAATTAAAAAATTGATTTCACCCTAGACCCTTGAAATTTCATCGCCAACAGCTATTCAATTACTGATGCCCGACGATCGTGAAAGTCTATCCCACTGTCTTAATCGTCTACTCTCATCCCTGGATGAAACAGATGGCATCACATTGAATAATGTATTTTCACAAGTCGGCGATAAGGGATTTGGGGTGCTCCTCGTAGTATTGGCCATACCCAGCGCCCTCCCCGTGCCGGCCGCCGGCTACAGCACACATTTCGGTATATTGATTGCTATCCTCAGCCTGCAAATGATTTTCGGTCGCAGTACCCCCTGGCTGCCAGGCCGGGCAAAGAAAATGAAATTAAATCGGGAGCTCTTCAGAAAAATGGTCCGTGCCGCTAATCTTTTCTTTTCGCGTTTCGAACACCTGATTAAACCCCGTTTGCGTTGGATCAGCAGCCGCTTGGGTCTGCCCCTCTTGGGACTTCTCGTCCTCATCATGGCCTGCCTCATGATCCTCCCAATTCCGCTGACCAACACCGCACCGGCAATGGTCATCTTTGTTGTTGGCGTCGGCTTAAGTGAAGACGATGGAATATTCGCCGGTGTCGCCTGCGTCCTTGGACTTCTCGCCGTCCTACTTTACGTCTATGTCATTTATCTCCTCATCACCGTCGGCGTTGAAGGAATGGAAAAGGTGTTAGAAACCATGTTTTAGGTGTTAAAAGACAAGGTTCGCGGTTCAGGGTTCACGGTATGGAATTTGAAATAGATCACTTTATTCATTAGTACCAAAAGTAGAGATGGCTAAACCTACCAGCCGTTCATAGCTCTGCGATTACGAGACAACGACTAGACATGCGCCAAATCCCAAATCGAAAATCTGAAATCGAAAATTGAGATGACTTTCGACTTATCCACATTTTTGATTGCATCCAGCCAACCCCTGTACATAGCTTAAAAAACTCAAAACGTTTAAGGGGTCAGTATAAGCCCGGGTGGCGGAATGGTAGACGCTGCGGACTTAAAATCCGTTGTCCGCAAGGACGTGAGGGTTCGAGTCCCTCCTCGGGCACCATTCGGCTGAGATTGAAGGATCAGTCCCAACATAATAGCGTGTTTATGTTATGCTACCATACGAGGCCTATTTCCTATTGCTTTCCTATTAAATGAGAATGAAGGCCGGGTGACTGAACCCTTCGTTGATAAATTCAAACTAATACAATTGACTTAGAATATCTTCACCTGCTTCAACTCGTCCCCCTAAGTGTTTAGCGAAAAACTGCTCCATGGCCCGATAGAATTCAAAGCGATTCTCTTCGTTTGAAAAGCCGTGTCCCTCATTGTCTTTAACCATGTAAGGCACATCGATGCCCCGCTTTTTTAGGGCTTCCACCATTTGGTCGGACTCCGCTTTATTTACACGTGGATCATTTGCGCCTTGAACAATTAGTAATGGCGCCCTGATCTTATCCGCGTGAAAGACAGGTGAAGCAGCTTTCAATAATTCAGTTTCGGTTTCCGGATTTCCTACCATTTCGTAAAACATTGCTCGATATTGATCCCAGTACTCTGGAATGGTATTAAAGAAAGTAAGTAGGTTGGCGACTCCTACATAATCAACAGCACAAGTGTAAAGCTCGGGAGTAAATGTAATACCTGCTAGTGTCGCATAGCCGCCGTAGGAACCACCGTAAATGCCTACTCGATTGGGATCGGCAATTCCTTCTTCTATAAGCCATTTTACTCCATCACTTACATCATTCTGCATTTCACGACCCCACTGCTTAAAACTTATTTCCCAAAAATTCCGGCCATAGCCGGTGGAACCGCGAAAGTTCATTTGCAGTACAGCATAGCCACGGTTTGCAAGGAATTGTACCGTAGATCTGAATCCCCAATAATCTCTCCCCCAGGGTCCACCATGGGGATTGATCACCACAGGAAGGTTTTTAGGTTCAACTCCCTTGGGTAAAGTAAGATAACCATGAATGGTAAGGCCATCTCTCGACTTGTAAAAAATAGGTTTCATTTCAGCCATGTTTTCTGCTCTAATCCAAGGGCTAACCGCTGAAAGATGGGTGAGACTGTTTTTTTCAGACTCATAAAAGTAAATATCGCCAAGTGTCTTATCGCTATGAGTGCGCACTATGTGTTTAGTCTCCTCTAAGTTTTCACTCATAATAGTGACATCGACACCGGGAAGCTCGCTCTCCAAAAAAAGCTGCATATTTCTCCTCTTCTCATCAAAAAAAGAAAAATGACGCTTATCTGTAAAATAACCTACACCGGTTATTATCTTACGCTTATCCGATTCCGTGATTCCGAAAACATCAACCTCGGGGTGCTCATAAATTTTATCAATTTCAGTTGCGGTTGCTGGATCGAAAACGACAATTGCCTGTTTATCGCGTCCTAGATTGGAAGAGGCATAGATGTACTGATTATCATAGGTGAAAAACTTTGGCTCCAGTCCTTCTCGAAAGTTTGTAGTGAGAACGACATTAAATTCATCATCCGTGGTCTCACGGTAGAGGATACTCGTGTTGACGCCATCAGACGTTGTAGCTAAGCGCAACTTTCCTTCATGATCCGCAAAATAACTCGAAATGTTGCCAGGGTTTTCTACCAGCAGCTTCAAGTCACCGGTGTTTACATTGACCTTGAAAGCGTCGAAGTGCCGTTTGTCCCGATTATTGAGAGCGACGAGCATATGCTCTGGATCATATTTCAGAGGATTAATAATTGAGGCACGGGTAACCTCAAAAGGTGTTAGGTCTAATAAGCTAGAGCCATCACGATTGATAGCATAAAAATGATAATTTTCGTCACCCCCCTTATCAAGTGGATAGACTAAACGGTTGTCATTTGCCCATTGAAACCATCGGATATCGCGCTCAGTGACACTGGTCACTCGCTTTATCATCGGTTTACCAATTTTCTGGACGTGAATATTTAAACGCGTTTCCCAAGGTTTCAGAAAAGCGATGTATTTACCATTTGGTGATATCTGGTAATTGGTTACCTGGGGATTGCGAAAGAAATCCCGCATTGGGATAAGCGGTGGTTGATCGCCA
The DNA here is from genome assembly GCA_963692525.1 of Opitutales bacterium. Taxonomy (GTDB): domain Bacteria; phylum Verrucomicrobiota; class Verrucomicrobiia; order Opitutales; family PNEW01; genus PNEW01. Next base: position 1,190,013 of record OY829953.1, on the reverse strand, counting down.
ACTGCCATGTTATTTGCGTTACTTAATATGCAGGTTATTAAAAAAGAAATTAATAATTTTGAGATAATTGAAATTTTCATAATTAAATACATTTAATAATTTTAATAATATGTCAAAAACACATAAATTTATGGGAGTGAGACGGGGTCAGGCTCTGTATTTTGGTATTTTATTATTATTATGCTGTATTGCATGACCTGTTTTTTATACCTATATAACATAATGTGACCCCAACAAAAGAGACGTAAAATCAATATACGTCTCAATCAATTCGTATCGCTTCATTGACCCCAGTAGGGTCAAATAGGAGTGCCTTTATAACTGCTCCCGTTCACTATCATTAAAATCTTGACCTTATTTTTAATAGTAAACTTTGCAGAAATGGGATAGGAATTTTGCTGACTGATATTATGACTGGCAATTTAAAAGAAATGTCACACAAGGTTGTTTTAGTAGTTGGGGCTGGAGCAACCCTATGTGACTCACTCAATAAAACACTAGAATTGCGCCCACCACTAGACAAAGAGTTCTTCTCAGAATGCGCAAAGTTAGCTTATCACGAACACGTGCCAATAGTAAATTACCTGAAATGTACATACGATTTTAACCCTATTGATCCCTTGCACGATAGTCTTGAGGCCATTATGGCAATTGTATATGCAGACATACACAATCCATCTTTGGAACATAAAGCTTTATCATCATTTAGATCCCTTATTGGACTATTCAGCCGAAGAGTCGCTCGGAGCACCAATAATCTGAATCCAACAATAAAATCAAGCCTTTATCTTATTCTTACCAAATTACTAGAGGAGGGTATAAACTCTTCTGATATAAGTATAGTCACATTTAATCAAGATATTCAGAAAAGAGTTGGAAGGGGTCAGGCTCTGCATGCTGTCATTTTACTATTTTTCCGGAATTCATGGCTGACCCCTTTCTACTTTTCTGACTGTCGAGAAACTTAATATACAATTAACTATAATATAACTACTGTTTTTGTGCCAATGCTTCTGTTAAACCAGAAACATCATGTGCTCCTACAGGAACGGTAATGCTTGAACCTTCAAAATCATCGCCAATCGGTTCGTAGCGGCCCCCTAAGAATTTCGCAAAGAAGACCTCAGTGATTGCGAATGAAGACAACCTGTTCTCGGGTCGAGCGAAGCCATGGCCTTCGTCTGGGTAGAGCATATAGGTAACGGGAATACCATTATCCTGCATGGCTTTCACAATCTGATCGGCTTCGACTTGCTTGCATCGGGGATCATTGGCGCCATGACCTATAAGCAGTGGGCGGCAGATACGGTCAGCATAGGTCAAGGGAGAATGTTTTTTCAAGAGTGTCCGGCCCTCTTCTGTTCGCGGGTCGCCAACGCGGGTGGCGAACATCTCGAACATAGGTTTCCAGTAGGGGGGAATTGATTCCAGCAACGTGATTAGATTTGAAACACCGCAGAAGTCCACACCACATGCGAAGACTTCAGGTGTAAAAGACAAACCACCTAGGGTAGAATATCCACCAAAACTACCTCCCATCACAGCTACGCGATCAGCGTCGGCAATACCATTGTCAATCGCCCAATGCACGGCATCATTCTGGTCTTCCATTATTTTCTCCCCCCCATTCAAAGTTACCACTGTTTATGAAAGCTTTTCCGAAGCCAGTGGACGAACGAAAGTTGACACATAACACAGCGTAGCCACGGTTGGCGAGCCACTGGTGCTCAGGTCTGTAACCCCAGAAGTCGCGTCCATAAGGGCCTCCGTGTGGTATGAGTACCATTGGCAGTGGCTGGTGGGGGATGCCATCACTTTTGTTATCGGTACCTCGTGGAAGAGTATAATAGACAACAAGGTTTAAACCGTCGCGGGAATTTATGATGGCTGAATGCATTTTAGAAAGAAACTGGCCTTCTAAGTCTTTACTGTTGGTAAACAGGAATTGAACGGTGCGTTTTTGGCGATCGTAGAGATAGAACTTGGTTGGGCCGTCATCTACCAGGTAACTCACAATCCAAAAATCGTCATTGAGCGTACGGCTGATGACCTCAACCTCGCCTTCAGCAACAGTGTGCAGGTAGGTCAAGTCAGGTTCGATGGATTCATCGAGAATTTGCCATCGCTTGCGATCATAGATAAATGAAACTGCCTGAACATGCTTCTCAGTGGGATGCCTCATTAGGTCGACGACATCAGATTGGGAATCTTCAGCGAGATGAGTTGTCTTACCCGAAGGAAGGTGACGCGATATCAGAGCGGAGGTATCTCGACCGCGACTGTCTTTCATGAACAATACATCCCCTGATATATTAAATCCTTCCACGCTTGTAGTCATCGAATCTTCAGCAGAGATTTTCTCCCACAATTCCCAGTCATTCCCAATGGGCTTACACATCTCATAACCACCATCAGGTGTCATGCGTTCCGCGACGCGTATCTGATAATCATCATCGGTGATGTAGCTTAGGAACTCGTCATTTCGTTGAAGAAGTTTCATCTCTCCGGTGACTATATCAACCCGGTAGATATCGTGAAACTGTGGATCGCGGTTGTTGATCGAGACTAAGATTTCGTTCGGGAACTTAGGGCTAATCTGTTGCAGACGGGCTTGAACATCTTCGAAGGGAGTCAGATCTTTGACCGCACCAGTCTTAAGATCCACCACGAATAGCCGCCAATTTTCGTCGCCATTTTTATCCTGAATGTAGAGAATATGGTCATTGGTGAATGCCATCCAATAGGACCGGATACCACGGTCCCTACCGTTGGTTACTGGACGCGCAACATCCAAGTTCTCACGGTGTGCAACCCAGATGTTTAGCACACCCTCATGTGGAGCCAGATAAGCGATCTTATTACCATCGGGGCTGAGCTGGACAGAGATTCTATCAGGGTTACCAAAGAAGGTCTTTCGAGGGATGAGGGGTATATTATCGTAATTCATTTCTGATTAAATCCGTCTCCATCTTGGAGGAACTCAATTCTATTTCCAAAGGGATCTGTAGAATAAAACCGCTTTCGCTCAGGCAAAGCATTATCCCATATTACTTCATAATTATGTTCTTTTAGTTTCCGTTCCAAGATTTCCAAATCTGTAATACAGAATGCAGGATATGCTTTCTTCTGTGGGGAAAATTCTTTTTCTACCCCGGAGGAGTTAGAAGGGGTCAGGCCCTGCATTCTGACATTTTTATTATTTTTCAAAATGCAAGACATGAATCCTTTAACTTATAGTGCGTGCTCAGCTAATAATGATCTCAACGCTTCCCAGATACGCTCTTGTATATCAGAGCTATAACCAAAATGGGTTGCAGCCTTTACTTCATATCCCCCTTCAAGAAAAGAATCTTGAGGAGGGATATAAGAATGCGCACCATTTGCGTAACTTACTACCACAGGGAAGCGATAACCCATTTTCTCTGCTTCTCGCCGGAGAAACATTGAAGTTTCGGAAAAAATCTCTCCAGGAATGCTCATGAGCACGAACCCTTTTTGACCCTCAATGCCGACTGCCATGATTTCTAACATTACCTCATCATCTGCCTTTCCTGAACGACTCACCTGGCGTGATTCTATCCACACCTTTCCTTCGGAGTTTACAGGCGTTAGTCCATTAGCGATCTGTAGAGCTTCATTGCTAAATGCTAGTCCCAAGAATTCGACATCTTTATACGTGTCGCCACCTCGCACACCTGGGCTGTAATTATCCGGGCTGAAAGGACCGTAATAGCTTACCGTACCATGGGAATTGACACGAACGGGATTACCGCTATCAAGTGCGGTTCGCACACTTGCAGTTAGTGGGCTAACATCACCTGCTCCACCTTGTGTGTAAAGGCAGATAACCTTTTCACCTAAACGTTTCTCTAACTCAGTCATAGCATAACCCGGCCAATCTGCTGATATTTCAAAACTGTCCGGTCCGAGGACCACGGCATGGCAGGCGAAGTTTGTAAGCAGACCCAGGGTCTAACCTTTAACATCGTCAAATCGAATAACAGTAACCGCAGGATCAACCGGCCGATGGATCCAACGCCGATTAATAGTATGTCCATCAAGAAAACCGTACCCTGATGCAACTCGTGCAGGTTGGCGATCTTCCCAAGCAGAATTTGCAGCATCAACGATGAATTGAGATATCGGTTTGATAAAATTTTCTGAGTCCCAAGGTGAGGGAGCTGAATGTGTATGTGTAGCAGTGATAAAAACATTACTTGCCGGAATACCCGTTGCGGATTCAACCTTTATTCGAGCCTCTTCAACTAAGGACATATGTATACCTATTAAATCTAAAGAAAGCACACACCAAGCCAGCCCATCTCTTTCAATTACTAGCGCACGAACATAGAGCGGACCGTGAACACCCGTGGAAAGACGTTTGCCATATCCAATCAATTCCGTTCCAATCCGCGTATCGATTTCAATTTTACCAAATCCCGCGTGAAGTAATGGTATCTCACTCGATTCAGACTTCGCCCTAGCGTCTGCGAAACAGAAAATTAAACTGAAACATAATATAGATAAATATTTACGATTTTTCATTTGATTACTTTCAACTCGCGACTTGCAAATGATGAATAAAAGGTCTGGGGAAATAGGGTCAGGTCTAGGGAAATAGGGTCAGACTGCGAATTCTTTGATTGATAAGAAACTATGGGAGGACTGGAATTGCAAGAAATGGCTCGAAAACCAAGGTTTGAAAGTAACAACGGGCTCTACCACATCATCAAACTGAGAAACTATCGCCGGGACCTGTTCTATGCGGCGTAGACAAAGAGAGCTTTCAAACGGATGCTGATTGAAGCGTGCAACCGCCCGAAACGGATGGATAGCAGCCAGGTTGAATATGGGTGAGTATAATTCGGTTAGTTACAATGTTAGTATCTTTCGGCGTGAGCAGAAGAACAGAAGTAAAGCCTACAGAACTTTGAATAAAATCAAAGAATTCGCAGTCTGACCCTTTACGTTTTCACCTTTTTGCTTCTGATCGTACCAGGCATCAAATTCCACATTCAATTTGTCACGTAGATCCATGAACAGAAGAAGGGGTCAGGCTCTGCATTCTGACATTTAATAAAAAATGTCAGAATGCAGAGCCTGACCCCTTTTGCATCTCGTGACCCCTTTTGCATCTCGTGACCCCTTTTGCATCTCGATATAAATTCATGAATTGAGTAGGGGAAATTCCAGTCCAGCACAGCATTAATTCGGATTATAGTTCGTCAATCTTCCTTTGAAGATACCAACAAAACCATCCTTTATATTTTTCCTGGAGCTCTTTCTTCATCCAATCTTTTCCTGTGATGGTTTTTCTACAATTCTTTGCTCCACAGTTACATTTCATTGAAGAACTATCGTCATCTGTTGTTGCCCAATCATGGGTTAATTCTTCCCCAGGAGGAATATCTCTCATCGCAACGAATACAATCTGACCTTGAATGGCAATATTTGGATCACAGGAATGGTTGGTGTATAGCATGCTTCCTTCTCTTTCATTTTTTTGTACAGGAGCAATGTGAAGATCTTCAGAAATCTGAATTTCTGCAGAACCCATCTTCTTCTCTATTTCTTCCCATTTCTGTTTGTTGAGAATATAGCCACCTTTGACTGCGACGATCTCATCCTCATTAATCAGTGCTTTCGCGAAAAGCCCTTTTCCTTGTATTGAGCTTTCTCGAACCTCCGTCTTCGAAGATCTGTATGACAATGATTGGTCAGTCATGTTTTTAGGTATTCTCTACTTAGAATTGAGACCATAATACTATCACTCCAACCATATGCTTTTCTGTAATTATATTCTCTAAGTCGTCCCTCTACTTTAAAGCCTGACTTCAACAGAACTTTGTAGGAAGCAAAATTTTCTGGATGGCATCCTGAAGTAATGCGATGAAGATTCATCTGGGTTAGTCCATAATCTACAATGCATTTTACAGCCTCTGTCACAATTCCTCGTCGCTGAAATTCCTTTGACAGCCAAAATCCTAACGCAGATTTAGATTTTAATTCAAATTCAAACATGCCACAACACCCTATCAACTCGTCATTATCTTTTAAGGAAATTCCCCAGTTAATTGATTGCTGTTTATCATATTTCTTTCGGATATTTGTTATCTCATTTTCAGTCTCCTCGACAGATTGCAGCTCTCCATCCCAAAAGATTGAACCATGTATCGTTTTATGATGCCCATAGTAGGACGGTGCATCTGAAAGAATAATTTCGCGTAGAATTAAACGATCAGTTCTAAACTCTGGGAAGTCGTTGAATGTATCATCGAAACTCATGCAACATTCCAATTTAATGCTTTATAACTGAGTTAATATTATAGGTGCACCTCTAGTTACAACTATGGTATGTTCATAGTGCGAAGAATACTTCCCATCACTTGTTTTAATTGTCCACCCATCATCTGCAGTAAATATTTTGTGATTACCCTCAGTAATGATCGGCTCGACAGTAATAACGAGCCCATCGGTTAATACCTCTCTATCATAGAAACTATAATAATTCGGTATTGAGGGTTTTTCATGAATGGTACGACCTATTCCGTGACCACACAAATCTGGGATTACCGTAAATCCATTATTCTCAACTTCATCTTGTATTGCTTTACCTAAATCTCTAATACGTGTACCTGCAGAGGTAATTTTCATTGCCCTTTCAAAAGAAGATTTGGCACACATGACTAATCTACGATGTTTCTTTATGATAGGTGGTACAATAATGCTAACGGCTGTATCCGCGTAATACCCATCTTTTTCAATTGTTACATCCAGCTTTACGACATCACCTTGATTTACAGTTCGATTGGATGGAATTCCGTGGACTACTTCGTCATTGATACTGATGATAACTTCTTTCGGAAATCCATACACTTCCATCGGTGCTGATTTCGCACCATTTTTCTTTATTATTTTAGCTCCAATATCATTTAATTCTAATTCCGAAACTCCAGGTCGAACATTTCGAGACATTTCTCGCAGAGCCATTGCTGCAATTTTTCCAGATTCTTTAAGACCAATTAAATCTTCTTTTGAGTCTATTGACATATTATCAATCTATATATTGATCCTTGCTAAAAAGCTCAACGGGTAATCTTCACAATATAATTGCATGATTTCAGAGTGACAAAATCTACAATATTTTATTTTAAAATATATAATTAGCAGCAGCTAAACACCGTTGTTTAATATCGCCATTTTTAACAAGTTTCATCAGCCCATAAAAGGCATAAGGATACTTGAATATGTGTCCAATACTGAGAGACGAGTCGTTCAAGTTTTGCTCCCAATAGGCTTTCTGCAGTGGGAAAAGTTCAGACGGTAAATGATCAGGTCTAGGAATATCTCTGTCTCCAGGACCTATTCTGATGCGTCCAATAAACATTCTGAATGCCTCCTTATCCATCTTTGACAAGTCTGTGTATCCTAGATCATGTAAGTCCATTATGTGAGCTCTGCTGTAAGTAAGAAGATGTCCAGCCCAACCGTGTCCACGTCCTTTAAACTTTTCAAATGACTTGAGAAATTCAATAAGAACGAACTCTGCAGCTTCTGTTGGGTTATTCAAATCGGGAATATCGCTTACATGTTCTGCTGGAACCTCAGTGACTTGGAAAGATTCAGCAAGCTTGCAGATTCCGTCTACTCGTGACGGTGTTACTGTTTCAGGTAGATCTTGGAATGCTTTTAATGCGAGAGTGGGTAAAATGACGTTGTGCCCAACTTGTCGTAGTTTTCCGACGCTTTTGGTCATCGTTTCCACTACTTGTTGTATTAAGTTAGGATCAGATTTCTCACTGGGAAATGGCTCACATAATTCTGAATTCACCCAGTGTTTATCAATCATACTAGCGATAATATCTGATACACCCTCTTCCACATCGTTCTCTTGACAAAGGTAATGGGCAGATATGATTGCACCACCACGATGACCATCATCGAAGTAATTCATTTTGTGAGCACGACTAAGAGCATTGAGCCCATGCACTAAATATTGCTTATCTAACATATCGGTCACCTATTGATTCTACAGCACAATTTGCAGGGCAGCAGTGGGAATGTTTAGGCACAAGATTAAATAATAAATCTAGTCTAAAGTAAATGCCAAGATCTAGCATCAAACTTAGATGATCTATGCGATTTGTATAACATCTGCATGAGCGGCGAGTTTACGAGTTCGTTCAATGCTATAGTTAGGGCATTTCAATCGAATTAGTAGACAGCCAAACCCACCGTCTCTTCAGATCCAACGAATTTTATTACCCCTTTCTTGTAAAGGCTGACAAGCCCAGTGCTCGTGCTCTACTGAAAGCTTTGTTGGGCAAATGCTCTGCTATGGTGATTTAGTTAAAGATGTCTCCCATGATCTCAAAACCTCTCTCAACTCGGCCACTACACTAGGATTTAGATAGAACAAGTTCCTTCGTTCACCAATATCTTCTTCAAGGTTGAACAGAAACTGAGTCCCTACAGAGCCGTCAACAAGATACTTCCATGGTCCCTGTCGTACAGCTTTGTGTCTACCAAAACTCCAAAATAGTGGTCGCTCGTTAGTTGCCGCTCCCTCGCTGACGACAGGGAGCAGGCTGATACCGTCAAGAGAGGGGATCAAGTTATCTAGACCAGCAGCATCGAGTATGGTAGCAGTGATGTCCATTGAGATGGCTGGTTGAGACGAAGTCATATTTGCAGGAATATGACCCGGCCAACGAAGCAGCATTGGCACACGTATTCCACCTTCCCACAGTGTTGCAAACCCGTGAAACAGAGGATCAGAACACACTAAGTGTCTGCCGCCATGATCGTAAGCGAAAATGACTAAGGTTTGTTCGCTAAGTCTATTCTTATCTAAGGAAGCCAACACTTTTCCAATACCTGCATCCATCGCTTCAACCATTAGTATATAATCTTGGCGACTAGCTTCATTGACGTCCCATCCGCTATCCCATGCATCTTCAGGCATGTCTGGTGGTTGATAAGGTGGGAGGGCTGTGTTATAGGCTAGATACAAGAAAAATGGGTCGTCTGCATTGGCTTGACGGTCGATGAAACCAAGTGATTCTTCCGTCAGGATATCCGTGAGATAGCCATGACGTTTAACCGGTGAATCGTTGTAGTATAGTCCGGGCTCACCGTCCATTGTCTGGTGTGAATGGTAGCTGATGGTCCAGTCGTGGAAGCCTAGAAATTCATCAAACCCATGCGCATTTGGACTATGTGCCGGTTGAGATCCCAGATGCCATTTGCCGAACAGTGCCGTTGTATAACCATCTTCTTTAAGGTGACTGGCCAATGTTTTGTATGCGGTTGATAACCCATCCTCACCGGACACGTTTCCTGTTATCCCAACTCGATTCGGATAAAAGCCCGTCAGTAAAGCAGCCCGAGATGGGCTGCAGATAGGGGCAGCACCGTAGAAGTCGGTGAACTTGGTTCCTTCATGTGCCAATCTGTTCAGTGCCGGAGTAGTGATATCCTCTGCCCCATACGGCCCTATATCTCTGTAACCCATATAATCTGAAATAATCAAAATCACGTTAGGTGACTGGGATTTCGGATTTTTCTGTGTATGGTAGAAATTTGAAGTCAACGTATACCTCCTTATGCTATTTTAACTTATTCGTGCGCCTCGATAAGTTCTATAATCTCTTTACGCTGAGAGTGCATTGCCCAATCAAGTGGAGTGCCTTTGAACATTGCGTCTTTAATTTTGAGGTCAGGGTTCGCGGTAAGAAGAAGGCGGGCCAGTTCGATGTCGTCTCGCTCGACCGCTATGTGCAAGGGCGTGGTCTGCATTTCACCTGATCGCCAATTAATGAGTTCTGGATTATTGTCCAAGAGAGCTTCAATGCGATCTTTCCAACCGAGGTCCCATGCTGAGAGCAGGTCAAGCGTGGCGCCGTGATCGGCAAGCCATTGGACTGATGTGCTTTTGCCCAGTTTGGTCGCAAGTTCGACTAGTGTCATACCATTTGTCAATGGGGTGTCGAAAGACTCACTCTCGATCTCTTCCTCAAGATCCTTCAGCGAATCAATATCTCCTCGACCGACCGCTTCGGCAAAGGTCACTATGGTTGGAGTGGGCGGATTCGCTTCCAATCGAGCTATGTTCAACCACCACGTCCGTCCGTAACCAATTGTCTCAAATCCAATCTGGTTATACATTCGAACACCAGTTCCATTCAACATGGCGTACCGGCATCCCATTTTATGTCCATGGGAACATGCCGCTATTGTGATCGCTTTACCGATTCCTAGATTGCGAGCTCCCGGAACAACGCCAACATCATAGATTCCAGCGATCCCCAAAGCCCCGGTTGTCATACAAATTGCGCTATGACCGACCGGTTTACCATCCAACCATGCGCCAAAGTGCCAAATCCTTTTAGGGGTTAATCGTGTTGCTGCAAGACGGATGGATTCGCTTACTTCGTCGTAGTAGGGCAAGTCGTCAACATCCCATTCAGTCGGTCCTTCAATGAGTTCGATCCGGAGCTTTTCCGGTTTTGGATGAATGACCTGCATCTGCTGTAAGTCTAGCCACATCCAATGGGGACGCCATCCCTGTTGAAATCCGCGGGCCAGTAGTCGAATCTCTAAATCCGACGGTCGTGCCGGGTATAGTGACCAGCACCCGACTAATTTCTCGGGGCGATACTTGCGATAGAAATGTATTATTTCGTCAAGCTGTGTGTCTGCGTTCGCTTCTGTAAGACGAGGAAAGAGAATCATACCCTCACTATCACGACCGGGTGTAAAAACCCAGGTCACACCCTTCCCTTCATGTATCATACCTCCGCCAGCCCGCGCTTTTGTCGTCATCCAGGCGTGATGATTCAACGCGACTGCTTCTTCGAGCTGCTCAGGGGAAGAGTCTTCGAGAAAGTAGGCTTCTGCGTTGTGGTCATCCGGCATATTCGTGAAAATTAAAGGTTATGTATACAATGTAGGGATTGGGGTCAGGTTCTGCATGTGAATTGTCGTCCCGCAGTATCGTAACTCGGAACAGGTATTATTCTATTTTACCGGAATGCATGGCCTGACCCCTTTTGACTTTTCTTGATTGCTCGAATGCAAATAAACAAGGGACTCTTAGTAACTTCTCGTAAAATCCGTCTTTTTTTAAATTTTCCGTTGGTTGCGGTTCTAGAATTCTATCCACCAAAAAACCAGAGTCCACAAGAGATGATATTATCTCAGATAAGGATCGTCTGAAAAATGGCATCTCAATCTTTTCTTTAAATCCAGAACTCCAAAACTCTTTTACTAATTCAGTCTTAAAATAGTTTTCGGTTCCGAGACCTTGAGAATTAAAACAAGGGTGACCACATGAAAAAAGAATAATTCCTTTATTTTTCAGGACTCTGTTTAACTCCTTTAACATAGATCTCCAATCTTCAATGTAATCGAATACGAGAGGAGCTAAAACCATATCGAATGTATCATTCGGTAAATCTAATGGTTTTGACAAATCTGCGACCTTGATATCACAACGTTCTTGAATCCTTTTTTTGGCTAGCTCGACCATTCGTTCACTGCAGTCAAGACCTAATACTTTTGCATCTGACTCCAGCAACCATTCTGTATAAACCCCAGGACCACAACCTGCATCTAAAATATACTTTCCTTTAACCATCGGCATTAGAGAAAGCATCGCTGGTTTCTCATAAAAGGCATTCGCATCTTTATTGTCTATTATTGATGCATATTCTTCAGCAATCTTCTGATATACATCATATGCTAACGGTGTTTCTTTATTTTCAGTATTCATTAAATATTATTAAAAATATTGTTTAACCACTCTTAGAACTATACTCTTAGCAAGATAGCACCGCAGCTATTTTTCCTACAAATGTTAACAAGATAGTCTGAATATTAGGAATCTAAACTAGAATTAATATTTTCAGCTATTTCTTTTTAAATATAAAACTGGGGTCAAAGTTAAAAACCAGTGAAGGACTGTTAGAAAGATAAATTACAGATAAATTCATTGAAGAAACTCTGAGATTATATGTACGAAATCCCTCAAACGCTCCACCATGAAAATTTAATTTATATTTACCTACATCTTTCAGAAATAGACCATTTCCATAATTAACATACTTACCATTGGTTAATTTTAGATTGTTTGTTAATCTTCTAATTATATTCTTTGGTAAGATTTTATTGTCATGAAAGTTGATCTCCCATTTGACAAGGTCATTGATATTAGAAAGAACACCACCATCACCAACGGTACACGAATTTTTCAATTCCACTCTATATTTTCGTGGTTTGTTAGACTGAGTAGTATAACTATATACCCGATTCTTAATAACTTTGTACCTATCGTTATCAAAAAGCGTATTTTTCATTCCTAAGGGAGTGAATATTATTTTTTTTGCATACTTAGAAAAAGATATTCCAGAGATAAGTTTTACTATCTGGGTGAGAATAATATAATTGGAATTACTATAACTGAATTTTTCGTTTGGTTGAAAATCAAGGGAATAAATATTACTCAAAACTTTTAAAATATCTGCGTTTTCAAAGTAGTCACTTGGATGTCGCCCCAGCTGACAAGCGAAATACTGGAAGTAATCTGGAATACCACTAGTATGATTTAATAAATTTTGAACTGTGATTTTCTTTTTAAAATGTTTTGTCTCTTTTACAATATCTCTGATGTCCTGACTTAACTTTAGTCGTTTATCGTTTACTAAATTTAAAACACAGGTCGCAGTAAACTGTTTAGAGACCGAAGCCAAATAGTACAGATAACTGCTGCTTAGCGGGATTTCATTCTCAAGGCTGGCTAGACCATGATTTAATTCATAAATCACCTGCCCATTATGAATTATTGCAGAACTAAACCCAGGTTCTTTATCGGGATTAATTCTGGTTTTACGCTTGTTGAAATATTTAATGATATAGTCGATATTCATTTTAATTCGACACTGTTTGCTGGTATTAAATTTTGAATTGAGCCTTTATTCCCAAAACATATTGATGAAATTGTGTTCAAGAAACATTAATTAGAATACTCATAATACTTTGTAGTTTTTAATCCAACCTTTGATGAAATTAATATGCTGGTCAGAAACAGAAGAAGGGGTCAAAACAGAAGAAGGGGTCAGGCTCTGCATTCTGACATTTAATAAAAAATGTCAGAATGCAGAGCCTGACCCCTTTTGCATCTCACCCCAGGATTGTTGATTTTAAAAACACAAATGTATATAATTGCTGGTGAAACTGAGAAAGCAGAGCAAACCGCTGATGAAATAGAAAAATATTTAACAAGGTATCCAAATTTTTTACTAGTTCATTTAAATCTGGGATATTTGTATGCAAGAATGAAGGAATTCGGAAAAGCTCGTATACCCTTATTACGTGCGATAGAACTTGGAGATTATCACGCTCGCAGTTTTTGGCATTTAGGATATTCATATCAATTAGATGGGGAATGGCTATTAGCAGAGATGTTTTATCGAGAAGCTAATAAAAGAGATCCTGAGAATCCAGAATGGATAAATGGTCTAAATCAGATGATAGATGCGCAAAATAAGGTAAGAAAACTTCAGGTTAAGGAAGTCGATACCAATTGATTTCCAAACAATCAGCTAATATCACCAAGAAACTCGCCGTCTAGCCAGCGTCTTCGCCAACGTAAGACTGTTGTTTGTTTTCTGATACCTGCTTTTTCATAAGGATCATCATAAGCGTATTTCTCTGCTTCTTCTCGTGAATCGGTATCAAGTAATGATATACCACCAATCACTGTAGTTTTATCATCTGCTATAAGAGAGCAAAAAGGGTCAGACCTCGCATTGTAGCATAAAATTAAAAACGCTACAATGCGAGGCCTGACCCTTTTTGGCTTCGTCGCAATGTTGGGACATAAATCAAATGACCAAATGCTGTTTGATCATTATCGAAGCCTTGCCCGGAAATCAGACGCAGAAAAATATTTCTCTGTAGCGCCGGCAGATGAAGAGCATACGATTGTTGAATTTAGACCTTTAAATCGATAGCGCATTAGCCCCGTCAGCCGCCCGCGAGGGACAGCCGGAACGCAACCATCTCCTGGCCGTTGCGAGCCAGCAGGACGTCGCCGACCAGCACCGGGTGGTTCCAGGTCTTGCCCTCGATCGCTGGGAACCGCGCGAGCTCCGTGAACTGGCCTGGAACCGCCGCGACCAGGGCCAGCTCACCCCGCTCCGACAGCACCAGCAGCAAGTCCTGGTCAGCCAACAGGACGAGCTGGCCGCTGCCGTAGCGTCCGCCCTTCCACTTGCGCTTGCCGTCCTTGAAGTCGATGCACGCGAGGATGCTGCCGTCGAAGCCGAAGGCATGACCATCATGAACGACGAAGTCGCTGAAGTATGGCTTCAACCGGGCCGACGTCCAGCGCCCTTCAATGGTCCATCCGCCGGGTCCATGCGCAACCGCGATGCGGCGTATGCCGGATTTCTCGCCGCGGCTGATCAGGATGTCACCATCCGCGGTCAGGGCCGGCTGCACGATGCGGGTGCCGCCCGGCCACGGGTACTCCCAGAGCAGCGTGCCATCGGCTGGCGCGACGCTGGTGGCGCCGGCTCTGCTCATCAGTAGGATCTGTGCGACTCTGTCGATTGTCAATAGATGTGGCGAGCTGTAGCTATCGCCGCCATCCGAGCCGAACCAGCGCGGATCGCCGGTGGTCAGGTCGTAGGCGACGAGCGTGCCTTCGACGGCGACGATGACGACATCGTCGACCACCAATGGCGAGCTCGCGAAGCCCCAGTCCGGGACCTTCGCGTCGGTGTCGGAGGCCGCGTTGCGCGACCACACGAGGGCGCCGTCATCGGCGTCGAGCACGTTCAGGATTCCGGTCGCACCGAATGTGTAGACGCGACCATCGCTGAGGGTAGGCGTCCCGCGCGGACCTGCGCCGGCATTCGACTCCCAGAACCGGGCCGCGTCGCGGTGTCTCCACACCGGCTCGCCGGTGGTCAGGTTGTAACAGGCGACTACCTCGTCGTAACCGCGCTGCTCCTGGGTGTAGAAGAGGTCGCCGCGGACAGCGAAGGACGACCAGCCCGGTCCGATCGGCTGGCGCCACAGCTCGACCGGCGGCGACGTAGACCAGTTGGTGTCTATCCGCACGCCGCGGATGATGCCGTCGCGATCGCGTCCGCGAAAGCCGGGCCAGTCAGCTCCTGTCTCCGTTGCTGCCTGAGCCGACGGAAGCACCGTCGGCTTGTCTCCGGCTTGGGCCAGGAGCCGCTCCTCGGCAGTCTCCGCCCACCGCCATTCGAAATCGTTATCAAAGTCGCCGGTAAAGCCACCGGTCCGGACGAGCGTCCACACTCCGCACGCGAGCATGATGGTAGCGACCATCGCCGCGCGTCGAGGTCTGTCAGAGAGGCTGCGGCTGGCCACCGCCCAGACGACGAAGGCGAGGCTCAAGACCGGAATGGCATAGATGGGGAATGTCATCCCCATCCCGCCCGTTGCAATCGACACGTGGAGGATGCGCGATGTCGCGACCATGGCGACAATCATCAAGACGACGGCGCCCCAGCGCTCGGACCGAGGCGCCCGGCTAAAGAATGCCCACCATACGACGATAGCCAACCCGCTGAAGAGTCCGCCCATCACCCCGAATTGCATGGCCTCGGGCACGACGATGGGGACGCCAAACCTACCCAGCCACTGCAGCACCACGATGACCACTCCGGGCCACAGCCGGAGCGGCTTCTGCCGAGTCGGTTCGTCGGTCTCCGTGTTGGCTATATCAGATTTTCCCATAACTTCTCCATTCTTTTGTTAAGCTTTGTTAATATGTTCCAAGGTTATGACTACTTTACCTTTATGGTTGCCTTCTCCAAAATACCGAATGGCTTCAGGTACTTCACTTAACTTATAAGGGCCATCGATCACAGGCTTGACTTTGCCAGCTTCGAAAAGCTCGTTCATATAATCTAAATCTTTGTTTGGCCTCAAACCAAGAACGTGTACATTTTTCTTGTAGAAAAAACGTATGATTGATGAAAGAAATAAAGCTTGGAAAAGCCAAGCTGTTACCCCGCCAACAGTAACGTAAGATCCATTAGGTTTTAATACACGCAAATACTTGAAGATAGATCGATTCGTTTTAGGATCAAGAATCAAGTCATAAGGTTGCTCGTTTTTTGTGAAATCATCTTGTTTATAATCAATCGTATGATCAAAGCCGACTAAACGCATCATGTCTAATTTATTTGAACTATCAACACCTGTGACGTGTTCAACTCCTATCGCTTTGGCAATTTGTACTCCCAGAGTACCAACACCCCCACCTGCACCATTGATTAAAAGCTTTTGTCCCGGCTGAATTTTACCTAAGTCACGTAGACCCTGTACAGCCAGCATAGCCGCATGAGGTATCGCTGCTGCTTCAATATATGTCATATTTTCAGGTTTCAAAGCTAACGCACCTACGGGAGCACAAACGTACTCCGCAAAACCACCAAAACCATTTTCGGATAGATCTCCGTAAACCTCATCTCCGGGCTGAAACTGACTAACGTCTTTACCAGTTTCTACAACCTGTCCGGCTATATCAACTCCGGGAATTCGGACTTTTGGTTTGAAAAAACCACATAGCAATCGAATATAGAACGGCGCACCTCTCACGAGGCACCAGTCCCAATCGTTTACAGATGCTGCTTTAACTTTTATCAAGACTTCATCGTCCCTCGGGGTTGGCTCTTGGACCTCTTCGAGTTCAAGATCATCGGGTGAACCATATTTGTGACAAACAATCGCTTTCATTCGTTTTCTCCTATCTTACTTTCCTCCGGCCATATTCACAATAATAGACGACAATACATCCTACAAGTCGCAAAACCTAACGTTAAAACTGACTCATGGCTGCGCTCGCCGTCGTTGAGTCGAGGGTTTAACCAGAGGAGCACCTTCTTCATCCATGATCTTGACTTGTAGCGCCTCAGCTATTACCTGTGCGATCTCATCCTGGATGGCGAAAATTCTGAAAAAAGGGTCAGACTGCGAATTCTTTTATTTTATTTAAGGTTCTGTAGACATTACTTCTGCTCTTATGCTCAACCATCATATATCATAAGGTGTCAGGCTCTGCCCCCCTTATGACTTCTCCTAGACGTCGAGTAACTCCTGAGGCGTCGAGTAGCCGCCGGCGACATGGGCTGCCAGCCAGTCCGGATTGTCTCGCCGCGGCAGCGACAGTGCCGGTTCGCCTTTACAGCTCAAGCGGTAAAGTAGCCGGGCGTCGTCAATCGCGGTGATTTTTACCTTCATCGGCGGCGAGTTGTGCAGGGTCATAAAATTGTTCCAGATTGTCACGTCGCCCGGTGTGTGCACATGGTCGTAGCGGAATTGAGGCTGGAGCACGTGCATTTCTAATCGATCGAGGAAAGCGCGCGATTGCTCCATCGTCATTCCCTCTACCTCGATCGCCGGCCGCACCCGCGGCCGCGACGCCCAGATTGGACTGTGTAAAGACTTGATCCCTGAACGCAGGTTTGTGCGCACTAACGGCGCGAGCCACCCTACGTCGCCCTCGTTTAAACGCCGCCGCAGTTGAACGCGTTCCAGTGCAGTCTGCTCATCAGCCGGTAACGCCGCAAAAGCAGCAGCCGTATCGGCAAAGGCCGTCTCGCCATTTGACGGCAGCCGCTTGCGCAGTCTTATAAGCTCCTCGTCAGAGTCCTCGAAATACGGCTTGGGGTCGACGCAGCCCGGGTCCTGTATCCAGTTTCCGCCCGGGGCGTTGCGCGCGATAGGCACACTGTGGACGAGAAACATGGACACGTATATCGGCAACACTTCGTACTCGATATCCGTATGCCACGCGCCACCGTTTGACACGCGGAATTCCCCCTCTTCCGACTTCTCAATGAAATTAGATACGACGAGCACGGTCGGCGACTCGTGCGGCAGGCACTGCAACCGGTTGGGGAAAAACTTGTCGACGACAGCTACCTTCCGCTTCTCGTACGGGACCCACTCGATCGGGCCGTCGCTGGCCCCGTCATCTTGCGCCAGCTTGCCCCCGCGCATGAAATTGTTCGGGTGCGGAATCGGCGCGCCCCAGTGGTTGGCAAAGCGCTCGAAGTGAGCGAGGGAAAACCGGGCCAAATCCTGACCTGCTATGCACACAATCCGAAACTCGCTCAAAGCGTCGAGCAGAAAGCTAACCTGGTCCTCGTTCAACTGACTGGACAGGTCGATACCGGTAAAGCGCACTCCAGCTCCACTTTGGGCCAAAGGGTATTCGCATTGCGCGTCTCCACCATATAGCTCCAGCAGTCGCCGCTCTAATTGCTGATTTTTCGTTCCATTACCCATGACTACCCACACATATAAAGCAAAAAACTAATACAAAAGAAAATTCAGTTTCAAGACCTATGACATGGCAATGACATTTTTCAACGATTGCTTGTTTTCTCCCCTATTAAATCTTCACTATGCAGCCAACGAAATCCACCGGGCCACCCCTGACTACTCATCTCTAAAATGGATTGGCAATAGTCGTTGATACCGCTCGTGGTGTAGTCAAAATCATTACTCTGCCAGACAAAATAATTTACAATGGCCGCACTTGTAAATTGACCGACGCTGGAACAATAAGCTGTCGGACCCTGGTGCAACTCAATCAAGGAGGCCTGATTCATAAGATCCCACGTTGATGCCGGTGATCCATCAGGATGTCTATAGACTACAGCCGTTGAAGAGTCTATCGCACCCCACTTTCCGTTACGATACGCCTCGATAATTACATGACCGTTGTATGCTTGATTGGTATTATATAAGTTTATTATTCGGCACGGAACGCCTACAACCTGACAAAGGGAACAGGCAACCCTCGCTATATCTGTACACCAGTCCGAACCACGATCGATGATTTCTTCTTCAGTGCCACCAAATATCATGGCTTCTATAGTTTCGTCAGCGACTTTATCCGCCAGTCTTGCGGTGAACTGAACAATGCATTCTATCCGCTCGTCAGAAGAAACACTATCAGCTGTTATTTCTTTAATGCACGCTTCTAATTTTTCTCGAGACCTCTTTGCATAGCTGACATCGATCGGTGTATACTCAGTATACAGATAAGTTTCTGTTTCAGAACACAAGCGGACCATTTGCTCAGTCAATACCCGGTCAACTGAACCGGGTGCGTGGGTATCATTATCAAACATCATTTGATAGGCTGGTCCAAATTGCGCACTACCCATGAATCTGGAATAATCAACTTTCATCATTACATTGTCAGTACCCTTTGAGGCTTATGTTTGGAACGCTGTGGCCCTAAATCTCCATACCGAAGTGGTCGTGATAGAATTGAGCGTATTCATCTAATGTCATCTCTCGGCCAAAATTAACCCAGTCTTCATCGGTCATCGCCTGTCGACCGGGTCCCCAACTTTTTGCGTCTTCTCCGACCAGATAGCGGAGCTTCGCCTCCTCTGTTTCCAATGAGTGCTGAATCGTTTCTGCCACCAGCTCCGGTGGAGAAGCATTGGGCATCATTGTCGCGGACAGCCGTTCACTTCGCAGGTTAAACGCGTGATAGGGAGAATTGGGATTTGGTTTTGCCCCTCCCTTTTCAAAGATCGGGGTCCGGATAAAACCTGGTTCGATAATTACCACCCGGATGTTAAAGCGCCGCACTTCCAGTGCCAGGCATTCACTCGCCGCCTCAAGCGCGAACTTCGATCCGGAGTAGGCACTGCCACGCGCGTTTGCCAGTCGTCCCGCGATCGAGGAGATATTGACAATCGCACCGCTTCGGGCTTGGCGCATCGTTGGCAGCACTAATCGCATCATGCGCATTGCACCGAAAAAATTGGTTTCAAATATCGACCGTAACAATTCCTCCGGTAATTCTTCAATCGGTCCACCCCCGCCGATGCCCGCGTTGTTGATCAACACATTGAGCTTTCCCGTCTGCCCCAGGACCTCTTCTACCGCCTGCTCCGAGGACTTGGGATCGTTCACATCGAGCTGTATTACCTCAAGCTTCAATCCTTCCTCCCGGGCCGCCTGCGTCAGCACGGCTGAACCCGTATCCGGGTTACGCATGCTGGCAAAGACATGATGTCCCTGGCGGGCTAGATGGAGTGCTGTAGCCTGACCAATACCGGTACTGGTTCCTGTAATAAGTGTAACTGTCATGTCTTTTCTCCTCTCATTCTATATCTTTAAGTTAAGCAATTAAATTTAATTCTCTATTCGCGGCGCGTTAACAGCGCGCATCATCGGTGACCTCTTACAGTGAATTGTTTGGTACTTTTTTAATATAGGCCACTACTTTGTATTCATACACAAGCTTGATATTTTCTTTGGTTATTCGATCGCCAAAATACAGCGTCATCAAAGCCAGAGCGTCGTCAATAGATTCAAACTCAAAGGCGGTTTCAATCAATGATGCAGAAAATCCATTATCCAAGTAGAACTCCGGGCCTTCTGCAATGGGTCGAGAGGCCCAGCTGCAAAATTCATCATCACCCGCATTATCGATGACGATTATCATGCCCCCATCTTTAACCACGCGCTCGGCTTCTCTCAGGCCCTTTGTTTTATCTATACCTGGAAGAAAATAAGCCCAGGTTGAATAAGCGGCATCGAAGTAATTATCATGAAAGGGGATGTTCTCAGCAGATCCTTTTGCCCATAACCTATTGTTGTTAAAGTTTACCATTTCAGTCGAAGGATCGAGGCAGATGACATCGGCACCCGTGATTCGCCTTGCCGTATAACCATCTCCGGCACCAATATCCAGAATTATGCCCCCAGGTAGATGGCGATTTAGAAATTCAATAACCTTGCCCTGCCGATCCATGCTCGACCGCTCGATCGCAAACATCTTTCGATTATTTGCCCCATAAAATGGAATGACGTCATTCATTTGTAGTGTTCCCCTACCCAACTTTGGATTAACCAACCAGTTTTTTATCAACAGTGAGCAAATACCTACTGCGGTTTTCTCGTCCCGGTTCAGGTTCTAATCTTGCCTTACTATATTGACTCGCTATCGATTTCCAGAAGTTGACTGCTGGAATATTATTGTCGTCGAATCCTATCTCCCAAATGCCGGGAAACAGGCTTAAAGCTTTATGCGCCGCATCGCGACCAATTTTTTTCCTCCGATGCCCACGAAGTATAAAGAACTCGGCGATCTGATATTCCCAGTCTTCAGCCCCGTCTCTTTCTCGTACGAATACAAACCCAGAAATTTTACCCTCAACAAGAATCAGAAATGGATGCCGGGTAGGTTCCTCCCAATAGGCATTGAACCAACGGTATCTATATTCACCTTCAGAACTCATTTCATTCAGATCATAATCCGAGTAGTCATGGCTGTGGAGCTGCAACAATCGCCACAGCACTTTCTTCTGTTTTAGAACCGCTTCTTGTAATACTACAGACACTTGAGAATCCCTTTTTGCTAAAATAGGGGTCACAGAATCATCTGCACAACACAATTGGTAAAATAGCCCTTGTGTTATTAGCTTTTACCAGGCGCGCTTTGCCCGGTATTGCGCAGGTGAAGAAGATAGCGATCTGCTCCCTCTTTGGATTCTCCTGTTTGAGTGAATCGAAGCCTGTGAATTAACCTGATCGACGCAAGATTTTCGGGATCGATATAGGCATCGATTGAAGGTGATCCGAAAGTTGAAGTCGCCCATGAAATCGCCGCATGACAAGCTTCCGACATAATCCCTTTACCCCAGAATCTCGGTTGTAAGTGAAAAGCGATTTCTGAACATTGACCGAGCGAATTGAAACCAACTGCTCCAGTGAATTCGGATTCGTCTTTTAACATAATCGCCCACCTGAAGGCAGTTCCCTGCTCTTGATGACGTATAAAAAAGTCCAGGATCTTGTCACTTTCCAGAGGACTAGCTGCTGGCATCTCGATGGGGTTGCCCAAAAAGTCGCTCACAGGTCCGGAATAGCGTGACACTTCTGGGTTCAACCAGAGTTCGAACATCCCAGGCGAATGTTTTTTTGAGAAAGGTTCTAGTATTAACCGCTCCGTTTTCAGTAGTGGAACTTCCAGCATATCGCCTCTCAATTCATCATCCAACCTCCCCATGATACAGGTGGGCAAGTCGCGGCATGATGTAACGAATGGTTATTTTCGAATAGTTAAGAATCTGTTCTTTCGTAATCGCTCCGTAGCATTGAGTAAATGAGCTTATTCTCAAGTTTCCCGTTCACGCGATCAGATTCTCTCAATTCGCCTTCCCTGCGATAACCGCATTTTTCCGCAATGCGCCAGGATGCAGGATTGCCGGTGTGTGTTTCGATCTGCAAACGATTCAAGTCTTCCCTCTCTTCGAAAAGTTGCGCGGTCAGAAGCGAAACCGCTTCGGTCATGAAGCCTTTTCCCCTGTCACTCTCTGAATGTGTAATGTAGCCCAGCTCAAACCCGTCGATGTGCCATTCGGGTTTATAAAAGTGAATCGTTCCAACCAGCCGCGATTCAGAGTTTTCAATGATGGCGACAGCACCCAAATGGTCGTTCCAAAATCCCGTTTCCGCATAAACTATCTTAATCCGCTCGATATCGGTAAGCGGTTCAGTAGCTGAAAGCGTATAGTGATGTGCAGATACCTGTTCAAAATCAGCAGGCTCTATTCGTCTGATGGATACTTTTTCTCCCTTTCTCATTTCTCAATGTGCGAACGTCTACGGTACGCTTCCGTAGGCTCTCTCTTAAATGAGAAAATAGTTAATAATATTATAAACTATTATCAAAGGGAATTTATTATTGCAGCTACATAAAGGGTCAGGCCTCGCATGCTAGCAAAAAATTAAACGCTATCATGCGAGGCCTGACCCCTTCCAACTTTCGGGTATTACTGTCGTCTATTTAAAATTAGTCTGTCTAACTATCCTCTAAAATGTGTTTACGTGAGTTTTCTTGTAGATACCTTGAAGCCTCCATCCCTTTTCGGTGTATTTTTAATTTTGGTGGGATATTTTCAGCAATTGTTCGGTGATAATTCACCCAGCTTTCACCCATAAGCGTGTCATCGATAAAGACACCGTTATAGTAGGTTAAGAGAAAGGGAATGAGTATCGAGTAATCGACTGCATTTAATGAAAAATGGCAAGACCTCGCATCGTTCCATTCGAAGCCATATTTCAGATTTAAAGCAGTATGCGTGAGCGCGTCAAAATCATGGTAGACACTGGTAACCGGGTTAGGCGTTGAGGTTAATTGTTCTACCTTAACTAATACAATGTCATATTCAGACCCCAACCAGTAGGATAATGCCAAATCTCTCAGATTGTCTATATAGTGTTCAGACCAGTTTTCGCTTCTATTTTGATAGGGAATTTCGTGTGAATTGATGTTATCACCTTTATTGGGTCCATTCACCACGCCTATGCCCGCAACCGCAATACGAGAGGTGTATTCCGTTCGATGCCCGAAGGGCCAAATTATCGTCGTTTCTTTTTGTTCATTCATCGGACTTATCATTCTAGTAATTCCTCGAAGCGTTTACATTACCTGGCTGAATATTGTACGGGTTATAAATCATTACACTTACTTATAGAATGATTACACCCTATTAGCAAGTGTTTGGAGCCCCCAGCTTAAACTTTAACATTTTATTTATAAATAAATGGTTATGTTCTGCCATTGAGCTGTCGATCCGCACTGCCATGAGCACAGTCGATAGGCGGACTCGGTACTCGCATGGATTTCAAATTAAGCTCGAAAAACTTATAATTAAGCAATAGGATAAGCTATCAATTAAGGTAATTTATTATGGCTATAAAACAAATTTCAGAACTGGAACAAATTCTTCAAACGGGCGTCGATAATCACGCCCAGGAAATTATTCTTATCCCCGGTGAACCCGTGATATACCGAATCAGTGGTCAAATTTCCCGATCGGATACTGAACCCCTAACCACCGCGCAAATAGAAAAAATCGCCATAGCGGCAGTCGGTGAAGAAGCCCTGGCTTCAATCGGAACTAAAAATAGCGAAGTTCAAACCTCCTGTACTTTACCGGGAGTCATAGAAGGCAGATTGAATGTGGCCCGAGCGGGTGGTGACTACACAATTATTATCGGGTTGTATACAGCATCTCTTCCCTCTCCGAAGGTCGCGCGAATCCCATCTTCATTACTCGATGCAACGGAAAATTCCAGTGATGGAATTATCATCATCTCCGGCCCGACAGGATCCGCGAAACATACTATTGGAAAATGCCTCTTAGATCATATTAATGCCACGAAGTTTGAAAATATACATACGATCGAGGAAGAGTCTTTATTCTATCGCCTGTCCCCAAAAAAATCCATCATTCAACAACATGAAGTGGGTCTTGATGTTCCGGATTTAGTTTCCGGAATTAGAGCAACTTTACCCTTAGGCGCCGGTATTATCTATGTCCAATCCGTCAAAAACGCCGAAGAAATAGACGTCGCGCTCACCGCGGCTGAAATGGGATTGCTCGTCATTATCGTCATGCATGGGACTTCTGCCTTCGACCTCATTCAGGATCTGAATGATATGCATGACAGCAATACCCAGAAGATATTTCGTAAAAGATTTGCACGCGCTTTACGCGCTATTTCAAACAATCGTCTGATACGAGAAAAAACAGATAATAAAAAATCTCCCATCTATGAAGTGCTTATTCCCGACGATGAGCTTCGGCGTTCACTCAATAGTGGTGACAACATGTCTAAATACTCATCAGCGCTCCCAGAGGGATCTCAGAAAATGTCTGACGACGTCAGGAAATTACTCGATGAAGGCATAGTTTCCTCAGAAACCGCTGACGAATTCTTAAGGGATCTAGAGGAATAAGACTATTCGCCTCTATTTCTCTATTTCCAATAGATTATTGTCACACATCCAATCGGCCCATCGATGGTGCCAAGTAGAAACCGGTAGATCCCAGGTTTGCCCGTGATGAATTACATTGGGGCGAATGCCGAATCCATGTTCACCCTTTGCGTAGATGTGCATCTCCGCCGGCACTTTAGCCTTTTTTAGAGCCAGGTAAAAATTAATACTTTCTTCTGCCCAATCATATGATTCTTCGTCGGTCAGGATAATAAAAGTGGGTGGCGTGTTGGAAGAAACTTTATCTACATTATGAGCTCCGTATTGAAGAACCAAATAGTCTGGTTTGGAACTGATCCTATCAATTGGGTCCTCTGCTTCACTTATCCCATTGTCAAATTCAGTTGCCGCATCCGCAGCAAGCATTGCACCCGCTGAAGATCCCATGATTATTATTTTATGAGGATCTAAATTCCACTCTTCGGCGCGACTTCGTACCATTCTAATGGCGCGTTGTGCATCTTGAAGCGGAATAGGCTGTTCAAAGGGAGGTATAGTGCGGTACTTCAGGACAAACCCGGCAACACCGAGGGTATTTAACCACTCCGCAATTTCATAACCACTCTTATCTATGGCGAGATACCTGAAACCTCCGCCTGGACAAATAATTATCGCAGTGCCCGTTGCCTTATTTTTTGGTGGCAGGTAAATCCTCAAAGTAGGTTCGGTAACATTGTAAATGGCTCGATCAACAATTCCAGTGGTGCGATAGACGACTTCTTCTTTGACTTTAATTTCCTCAGATCCGGGAGCACCATCTGGCCAGAGAGGTATTTCTGTGAACTGAGCACCAAAAGTCTGGCAAGATAAAATTACTAGAGTGGAAGATAATAAGGTTCTAAATAAACTGGTCGCATCAATAATTCTTATCCTGATTTTTTTCATTATAGATAATTTTAGCATTACTTGATATCACTCCCCGAGTCAAAATAATGATAAGGCTGCTTGATAGAGAACCAGTATATCCAAAACAGGATAATAAGCTGAATAGGCGCGCGTATTAAGAGATAGATGGGTCCCCATGCATGGCCACCCAGCGGTATATGATTGATCGCGGCGTAGACATTGACCGGAAAAAATAAGATGAGCATGAAAGCAGAAATCCATCCGGTCATGCGTCTCGTTTTTTTCACCAGGAAGCCCGCTGCCATGGCGAACTCCAGGAGTCCCGTGAGGTAAACTTGAATTTCTCGCATAGGAACCCACGGGGGCAGCATGGCAGCCATGGACGCAGTCTTAATGAAGTGTCCAATACCTGTGAAAACGAACAGGATTGTCAGTCCGATACACGCGGCTCGCTGTAAATCAAATTCACGATGCAACACAGCTGACATGATACGCGCGACCGCATAAGGACTAATCATTAGTACTAGCATAAGAACCGGCGTTGTCATGAAGATCGAATAAGGTTCAGTTGTTTCATAACTTCATTCGTGTGGATCTATTCTATAGCGGTACCTTAGCTCCCGAGCGCCGTCCATCCAATCCATTTCTATTGCCACACCCTCATCCAACGAAAATCCAATCTTTTCATAAAATTTTCTCGCCCGCTCATTGGCATCCAAAACCCACAATGTAATTTCGTAAAAATTTTCTGCACGTAAATGTCGCCTTGCTTCATGCCAAAGTCTGGTCCCATACCCTATGCCGTAAAATCGCGGATCAAGATAAATGCCATACAGTTCACCGATATTTTTTTCATTGGCATCTTCATCTCTTGAAGGACCCACTGAGATCCAACCACGAACATCGCCCGCGACTTCCAACACATAATTCGACCGGGCTCCCTTCGAGAGGAAATTCTTTCTCCACGTTTCTTCACGTTGTTCAATACTTAAATTATCGAGTCTCTTCTGTGGAAGAATACCCTTATAGGCAACTTGCCAGGATTTCACATGGATTTCAGCAACTCTGCGTATATCCTTCTCCTCGATATTGCGGATTTTACACATCATGCATTCCATTAAGAGACTGTATTACTTTTTATCTTCCAGCTTCTTCTCTAATACCAGTTCACACTCGGTTACGGCGGGATGGTCTGAGTTAGGGTCGCTTACCTGAGTGAAACCCAATTTAGTGTAGAAGGCCAAGGCGCGGGAATTAGCAGGCATGACACCCGCGAGGATTGATGCCGCTCCGCGACCCGCTGCCCATTCAAATATTTTATTTAAAAGTGAAGCGGCCACCTGACTCCCGCGATGAGAAGGGGCGACCCACATTGAGATTAGAAAAATAATCAACGGGTCTTCTTTATCCGGGAAGCCGATTGCCATGCCGACGGTTTCCTGGTCATCAATCGCAAGTACACAAAACTCTTTCTGTCCCCCTGCACCATTACGTGTGCGCGTTTTCCAATATTCATCCGGTCGCTCTAAGGCCTGTTCCAATTTTGTGGCAAACGCGTCGGGTGAATCTTCGAGCGCAGCGAGTCGCACCTCCTTCAATAGGAGCGACTCATCAGCTTGAATTTGCCTTATCTCAACCATTTCACCGAATCTAATGTGAAAGGGTAACCTTAAGGGAGCAAATAAAATTAACTACCTAGAACTTCACAAGATTCTTTATATGTTATTCTTGGAAGTTAAAAAATTTATAATGTGTTGTCTTCCCGGGTGCGATAGCTCCTCCAGCATTTCAAATACCGCATCAATATTGTAGTACACTAAGCGATGACGAATTTCGTGATCTTCACTTGACGCATTGAGTAAAACATAACTGGCCCTTTTGTCTTCCGTCGGCGACATGCTGACACTACCCAGATTCACCACTTGCCACGCATCAATTTTTCGTGTCATGGGTCGGTGCGTATGGCCCACACATATTAGGTCAGCCTCACAACCATGAAGCAATTTTCGCATCTCACCATCGGTATCATCAGGCGAAAAGCCCAAACCATTATCTTCTCCAGGAGACGCATGGACCCCTAGAAATTTCGTGCCGTCAGGTAGACTCTCAGTTATTTCGAGTGGTAAATCCTGTAACCATTTCAACCACCCCGTTACCGCTAACGCGCCCTGAGTCCAGGCAAACGTCTCTTTTACTTCTACGTATTGAGACATGAGGCTCGAATCGGATTCCACATCGGCGCGTGTGGGTGGGGGGCGGTCTCCAGTTACTACATAGCGATCTGTATTTCCCCGGATGAATCGGGCGTTTGGTAGAATTGACAGACGTTGCAGCACACCCACGGGATCGGGCCCAATTGCGACAAGATCCCCCAAAATCCAATAGGCGTCGACTTCACCCTGTGACTTGATGTCTTCAAGCACAGCATCGAGCGCAACGGAGTTTCCGTGTATGTCACTAAGAAGTGCGATTTTCATCTACATTCAACTCTACATTTGAGGGTTCGATAAGAATTTGTCCATGGAATGTATCCTATGAATCTTAATACCTATCACCGGTATTAAGGTTCTGGCCCATAGATTACAACTGATTGGATCAACCATTTTCCATCTACTTTTTTATAAATTATAGTCGCGCCTTTTTCGACAAAAACTGTGCCGCGGTCTTCTGATTCATGTCTTTTTCTGTAGTCAAAAATCACATACCCGGTTTTTTTGAACTGCTTTATCTCTTTGTAAGCCAGAATCCTTACCTCACGAATTCCGTATTCGTAATAGAGATCATTATAATACGCCAAGAGCTCCTCTTTTCCTTTCGCCAGAGATATATTATTATTCCAGAAGGTTGCATTCTCATCATACCCTTTCATCGCTTCTTCAACATTCCCCGTTTTGAAGTAATCATAATGGATTTTTTCCCAGTAATTTTTCACTTCGTTTTCAAAAGTCGAAGATTCATTTCCCAGTGATGCACTGAAAGGAATTCCAATAACGGCCAACAAGTAAAAGCTTATATATACTATTGCTTTCATAAATAGCTCTCGAAGAGATTTAGATATTGATCGGACACCAGATTAACGCAAGAGAGCTCTCCGTAACTGAACCATCTGATCTGTGTATGCTCCTTGGATGCATTGCCTGGCTTTCCATTCCACGTCAAGATAGCGTAAACGTGGTGTTGTGCCTGCCCATACCGTTTGGGTTTGGGTTCATCGATTATACCCACGCGCTCGAAATGAGAGGGTTGGATACCTAATTCCTCATCAAATTCTCGCTTTAAAGTTTGCTCAATGGATTCACCCTCTTCGCAATGACCACCGAATATATCCCAAACACAGGGGTGATACGCGAGTTCGGCACTGCGCAGACCAAGAAGAATCTTCTTATTCACAATAAGGGCACCTCCTGCGGTTGTTCTCATTAGTTAGATTAGAATAAAAAAGTGGTCAGGTTTTATTGAACCCTTTCAAGCTATCCTGCTCATTATTTTTTCGCACTCTGATAACATTGAGTTATCCAGAGATTCTTTTGGGATCCGCTCCCAAATTTTTGTGAACTTCTCTTTCGCCGGAACTCCGTCTCCGGGTAATTGGAAAAGCCTATGATAAACAATGTCTATTTTGTTTCTCTCCTGATCTTTTCGAATTTCTTGTTTAATGTTACAAATCCACAGTTTTAAAAGGTGTTCCGCATAGTCCTGCGGTAATTCTTCTCTATTTATAGCGCTAAACTTCGGATCTCGATAACAGGAGATGTCCACGTACCAAAAAACGGACACCCCCTTCAAATAAATGGATATCAAATGCTTTTCAGGTAACAACCCTCTAGCCCAATCGTAAAAGATAATTTTCTTACAATTCCCGATCGCATCCAGGGCAATCATAACATTCTCGAAAGGGCTCCTTTTCTTTCCCTCTACGACGATATCGATATCAGAGAGTTCATCCCATGAATCCAAAGTCAGACTCCCATCGAGGGATACAGAATCAAAATGTCCGGATGCATGCAGGAGTTGAACAATTTCTTCTGCAATATGTTTTTGGTTCATGCGCTGAGTCTATTTGGTCCAATCCTCGGTAATAAATTTAACCACACTGTCTTCATCATTTGTTCCAATGATATGGTCCGCATGGGATTTTAACTCGTCAGCGCTGTTTGCCACCGCAATTGCTCGATCCGATAACTTAAACATTTTAATATCATTCAAGTTGTCGCCAAAGGTAACGAGCTCCTGAACATCATGCCCTCCGTTTCTCAAGACAGTTTGTATCCCTTTATCCTTAGAGGCCTCCCGGTCATGAACGTTCAACCAGTACCATCCCGGGGAATAGGCATTTTCAAAACAATGAATCTCAACCATGGGATTAAAGTTTTTTTCGATCGCACGAGTTAATTCTAACAACTCTTCTTTTTTACCAATTGTCGTAATACAAACCACATCATCGACGAAAGATTCAGTAATGTTGCCGATTTTTCTCAATCGCGGATCTTTGTGTGCGACAAGATTATTGTAATACCAATCCATTCCCTCATTGGTAATCTCTGAAAAATAGAGGCAATCCTGCTCACCATTATAGGTAGAAATAAAAGGACAGTAACCCTGGCTATTAATATGCCGGTAAATAGCATCAACCAAATCCCGGTTCATTTGATTGATAACTTCATGATAACCTGTTTTGAGATCTGAAATAAATGCCCCATTAAGTTCAATAATCGGTAAACTAATTTCTAACCCGTCTAGTATATGACGCATTGAAACTACGCTTCTGGCGCTGGCTACCGTGAATTGCAGGCCATCGGCAATCATTTCGTTGAGACAACTTTTACTATACGAAGAAAGACTCGCGTCACTTCGAAGCAATGTTCCGTCCAAGTCGGAAATATAGAATACTTTCTCTCCCATTATTTAGTCTTATGAATTGGAAGGATTCAGGTCCTGTATATTTACCTAGTATAAAAATGTCAGAACCGAGAACCCCAATCGCCTAAGCTCAGGACAGGATGGCTACGGGACAACATCCATGTAAGGTATGACTTTTATTGGAGTCGTTTTGCAAAACTATTTTTTACGATTCGAGATTGAATCACAAATAAATGCCGGAATGCTGGCACAATTCCAGGGGTGTGATGTCCGTATATTATATGAAAAAAATAGTTGTTCTTCTCTTAATATTCTCTTCCGCAATCGTTTTTACGGCCGCAAAAAATAAAGCTATAGTTGTGCACGACATCCCTTCTGGGGTACCGCATGACAATTGGTTCCCGATTGGAGAAAATCATGGGCTCGCGGTAGTTAGCTATGAAAAGGATAAATTTAAAAATCTAGATTACGCCAAAGGGATATACTTTGTGAAAAAAAATGATAAATGGTACCCTTTATTTTTTGAAATTGGTCCTTATATAGACTCACATTAGCTGATTGAATATACAATCCAATAGGTGAACTACAAATGTGATGTAGTTAAATTCCAAATGTAGTCAGATATTCATCTTCGTCGCTCAAAAATTAACAACAATTGCGTTAATTTTAAGTCTGAGAGGAAGACGTAGAGACTGACAAAGACGAAGATTGTTTATACGCACAGAGGGGAGAAGTAGGTGCCCCCGGTCGATACGGCGTTTACCGCTTTAGCCAATTCTTTGACGCCCGCTTTTTTATTCACGAAGCCATCAGCACCCCCTTGAATCGCAACATCCACCGTTGCGCGGTGAGACAGTCCGGAATAGACAATGGTCTTAACGCGAGGGAGATTGCTCTTTAGAAGGTGTAATATTCTCAAGCCATTCTGTCGCGGCATACGAAAATCGATAATCGCGAGGTCGGGTTTTTGCACTATACACTCTTCAATTATATCAGGCTGGTCACTTTCAGACTCAAATACATCAAGCTTGGGAAAGATCTCCGACAATAGATCACCCACGGTATCTACTGCATCATCCATTATCCCATTCTCTTCAACGATGTATACTTTCCTCATAATCTTATCTAATTAGTGAATGCCTCTGATATCGGCCGCTTTTCATTTTTTTTAATACTAAATCAGGAGAGTTATTATTGAGAATCAGGATCAATATGATTGTCCTAAATTTATATAAATATTTAATATTAAACTGGTTGCATATTCGATAGTCAAACGAGACACCTCCTCTTCAGCTGATAATATATTTTATTGTTCGACCACTTTTCAGGTATTTTTTACATTAAAAGCAGCATAAATTATACATGGATTTAAAAGGGAAAGCAGCATTAGTTACGGGCGGCAACAGTGGAATTGGTAAGGCAATTGCGCTCGGTCTGGCCAGTCAGGGGGCAGAAGTATTAATAGGCAGCCGCCGTGAAAATCTGAACCGACAGGCTGCGCTGGAAATTAATAAAAAAACCAAGTCTCGCGTAGCGTCAGTGGCCGCTGATGTCAGTCGCGAGGAGGATTGTGAAATGCTGATCAGCCGAACGGTAGAACTTTTTGGACGAATCGACATCTGCATCAATAACGCAGGTATCTATACTGGTAGCACGATCGCGGATCTATCGACCGAGGATTTTGATCAGGTGCTTAAAACCAATCTTTACGGATCGTTCTGGTGCTCACGCGCTGCTTTTAACGCGATGCGCTATAATAAACCTGACCCCCCGGATGAGATTCGCGGTTATATCATTAATATATCCTCTGTAGCGGGACTGGACTCATGGAGTGGGTCCGGAGCTTACAGTATTTCCAAGTTTGGTCTGATGGCGCTCACACGAGCGCTTGCTGATGAGGGGAAGAAGGCGTTAATTAAAGTTACCGCAATATGCCCCTCAACCGTGGCCACACCGATGACGGGCAAAAAAGGTGCTGATTTTATACAGCCCGAAGATGTGGCGGAAACGGTGCTCTACCTCATGCGCCTCTCCCCCGCCGCATGGCCGGTGCAGGAAGTTATAAATAGACGCGATGCCGAAAGGTAAACGCTACGCGATAATGCGGAAATGCGATAATGCGGATTCGCGGTTATGAATCTACATGATTTGGTGGAGAAATAAATTGTCGATTGAGTAATTGTTCTCCTATTGTCATTGCGAGGAAGTATCGCATCCCCCACACCGTGCTAAGCGCTAAAGTCATACTTGAAGAATTAAAGAAGCAGGGTATTACACATATCGTCGGTCTACCCGATAACGGATCACGGGTGCTCTTTGAGTTGCTGTGGGTTACACCTGAAATTGAAGTCATTCAAGTCAGCCGCGAGGGTGAGGCATTTGCGATCGCTTCTGGTCTTTACCTGGGAGGAAAAAATCCGGCCGTGCTTATTCAAAATACCGGATTTTTAGAATCGGGAGATGCCTTTCGTGGCACCGTTTATAATATGAGAATCCCTGTTCTCCTATTTATCGGTTACCGTGGATACAAAACGTTAACCCCGGGTGCCACGCGTGTGGATTCCGTGGCCAAATTTCTCGAACCGACCCTGAAAGCCTGGGATATCCCCTACTCCATTCTCACTGATGATAAGGAGGCTGATCAGATCTCAAATGGTGTGAAAAAAGCCTGTGATACTTCACGCCCCGCAGCGGTTTTAATAGCCGAGGAAACAACATAAATATGCTTAATAAATATACCTGTCTTGAGAAGTTGGCCGCTCGTCGCAAGGACGAGATAATTATCACCAACATGGGGATCGCTAAACCCTGGGAAAATTTATCCGACGGCCCCTTTGATTTTGCCTCCGTAGACAGTGGCATGGGACACGCCGCCGATCTGGCGCACGGTCTGGCTATCGCCCAACCCGATCGCCGTGTCATTACGCTTAACGGGGATGGCAGTATGCTCATGTGTTTAGGAACGCTCGTTACCGTCGCCCAACGGCCGGTTGATAATTATGCCCTCGTGATCATTGAAAACGGCACCTACGAAATTACCGGCAATCAATTCGTGCCGGGCGCCGGAAAGATAAATTATGAAACGATTGCGCGCGGCGCTGGAATTGAAGCGGTTTACACCGTTACTGAAGACAGTGACTTTGACCATAAGCTCGACCTTCTCTTCGAAGGGAAGGGGCCCCTCGTGTTCGTCTGGAAAGTTGATCAAGCCAATGAACCCGTCCCCAACTTCCAACTTCCCCTCTGGGAACGCGCCCACCGCCTCCGCAGTGCACTTATTGGGGAAGGTTAAATATAGCCAAAAGAAAAGTTAGCCACAAAAAGCACAAAAGACACATAAGGAATTGATAAAGAGTTGCTTCAACCATTGCGAAGACAACAACAGTTCCATAGTTTAATAATACCGCGGATTACACAGGGCACATGGATAAGTTTTTAGAAAATCGATAAATGATTCCGTTGGGTAGAGAGTCGCCTTTGCTTTGTGCTAAAGCGCATATGGAACGACCACTTACTAATATACGCAACGGGTTGTGTAAATTAGTAAATGGTACGTTCATTTACTCGCAAATGCGAGTGTGCTAAGGCGACTCTCTACCCAACGGAACCCTTCTTTGTTAATGCTTTTTTTGTGCTTTTTGTGCCTTTTGTGGCTATCTCATCTATTCCTAAGTTGATATTTTTTAGGCAATAGAATGAACAAAGGATATTCTTAATTAAGGATATATTTCTTAATTTGAAGCTTGGGTGAACCAAAGTTTACGAGGATCCCGTGTTCATATTCTGTTGCTTTGATGTATCCTAAAATTTGAGCTGTATGCTCTTCTGTCAAAGATCTACATGCTTTTATTTCTATGATAATTGTATTTTCTACTAGCAGATCCGCATAATAATTACCTAACTCTGCACCATCTTCATCATAGACCTTTATAGGATACTGAGATTCGACTGATAATCCGACATTTAATAGTCTATTCATCAAACCATTTTCATATACTTTCTCCATATGACCGTGCTTTAGATATGTATGTAACTCATAACTGGTCTGTCTAATAATATCACTTAAATGCTTTACATTCGAAATCTCCATTTCTCCTCACGTAATTCTAATAACGGTAATATATAATTCTCATTAAATCATTCTTGTGCCTTTTGTGGCTATCTAATCGTAAATAACCTAGATGAAATCATATATCCTCCAGAAAACTATAATGATTTTGTTAGTGCTGGGGTTTTTTACCGGACTCTCTTATGGGGAAAGCCACTCACCTGATGCATTTATTATGAAACTATTACAATTGAATGAGGGTTCAAAAACGCTACTTAAAAAATCAGCGGGTATGTTGGAACTCGACCCCGTGGTCTTACCGGAAGGTGATAATCTACTTTCCCATAATGATCTTTTCGGCTGGCCGGTAGCAACTATGGCCGGTGAAACCTTGGTCGTTGTTTTCCATCGTATACCCTTTCATTGGGGTGGGGATGAACAGCATGATGCGTTTAGCTCCACTGCGGTGATGACACGCTCCACCGATGGTGGAGAGTCATGGTCGAGTCCAGTCGATCTCAAGTCTTTCATCAAAAAGGAAACGGTTGGTTGTCGATTAGACTTTGGTAATTCTATCGGTACTACTAACGATGGCACGGTTGTCGTCGTGACCAATTACGGAGTATTTCGCTCAGTAGATGAGGGAGAAAACTGGGAACACCTTTCCGGTGCCTATGGAGAGGAACAACTTTCCGGACCTGCAGGGAATAACGGCCCGCGCCTTCTCGATCATCCGACCCATGGTCTCATTGTTGCCAGCCATAGCAACGCGCTGGCTGAAAAACGAAATCCTGATAGAACACCGTATATTCCTCCCGAAATCTGGGTACGTTTTTCAAAAGACGGGGGTCATACCTGGAACGAGAAAAAACAGGATTTCCCGGACTTTGCCACTCCTATTGAACCCACATTGTTACTACACGATGGCGCGCTACTGGTTGTCGCACGTTGCCACGGATATGAGAGTTTCGAACCCCAATATAAAACCTGGAGATACGTTCAGCTTTATGCGAAGAGCGGTTGGTTTCCTTTCAAACCTATGCTCTCAACCATCCGCGCCACCGATGTCCGTGACATTAGCGAAAATCCTCATCACGGTGCATGGACACAGGACACCGTTGACTTGTGCTACAATCCAGTGAGCAAACGCATAGAATGCATCGCTACTGACCGCAACGGCGACGCGGGAAAAGGGGCAGAGAATACACGGGATGGTCAAACGCTCAACCTCTGGAGTATCGATCCCGAGGCATTGAAAAATGGAAGTAATGAATGGCGATTTGAGGGAACACTGCTTCATAGAAATGGTTACATGAGTCGATCTGAAATTGACGGGATGCATCCCGGGGCCGCGATTGTTGATGAAAAAAACGGAGTGCAACATATTTTTGTCTATATTGGCTCACCTCTTGGACCCTCAGGAATATTCCGTATCACCCGATCCCTCGATACTCAACGACTCAGTGCCTTTCTCGAAAATGCGAGAATGCGATGATGCGAAAAGCGATTAAATTCCATTGTCTATAGTTTATAGTAGACTCACCGCCGAGTCGCAGCGTTCGCGGAGATTTTTCGATTGCGGGTTTGGAGGATGTTGAGCTTATCCCTTGGTTCGATTGCGGATTGCAAATTGTCGATTTTTCTTTTGTCATTGCGAGGAGCAAAGCGACGTGGCTATGACAAATTAGGTGTGATTCTTGCAGGTACGGCCACGATCAGTCGTCGCCCGGTGGGCTATGACCGACAGGCACCGCGTAGCCCTCCATTCTTTAGATTTCTCTCTTGTGTTATTGGAAGATCTCGCTGCGCTTAGGTAGTGCCTTTGAAAGATGTCGCCATCGGCTCGGAAGTGGCTATCTCTTATCGACAATCGACATTCCGTTCCGAGGGCGAAGCCCGACATCCCTCAATCCGCAATCGGTAGTGGCTATCTCAATTCAGCAATTTTCAATCGTAAAATGAATAAACCATTAAAAGTAGGGATGCTCGGTGTGGGGCAGCGTGGTCTTCAACACTTGAAGGCGCTGTGGCAGTTGCAGTCCGAGAGATTGATTGAAATAACAGGATTGGCAGATACCTTCCCGACCAATCTCGATGGTGATAAGATAAGAAGTTTCGTTCCCGACTTCCGTGAGGATAATATAAAGTTGACGACCACATTCGACGAACTGATCGCC
This sequence comes from Opitutales bacterium, assembly GCA_963692525.1. Classification (GTDB taxonomy): domain Bacteria; phylum Verrucomicrobiota; class Verrucomicrobiia; order Opitutales; family PNEW01; genus PNEW01. The sequence goes on along the minus strand of OY829953.1, from coordinate 1,153,223 downwards.
GAGAACAAACCCGATGTGCTATACCTGGCAATACCACCCAATCTCCACCGCGGGGAAGTAATTAGCGCAGCACAAGCAGGCATACATCTTTTTGTTGAGAAACCCATGAGCCTTTACCTCGACGAAGCACTCGAAATGGAGGCGGCGATTAAAGAAGCCGGTGTATTTTCTGCAGTTGGTTTCCAGCAAAGATTTGAACCACGCCATGAAACGGTAAAAGAATTTCTATCTGACAAACGCGTTTTGCAGGCAAATTATACCTTTCACGCGCCTTTAGAATTTCACAACGTTAAACACATGCCCACTGAAACCGTTGGCGGACCCGTCAATCGCGTATGGACCGCAAGCCGTGCCTGGACGGGAACAACCGTGGTCGAAAATGGAATTCATACACTGGATTTATGGCGTTCCTGGTTTGGCGATGTCGATTGGGTACAGGCAAACTATGTCAATCGTCTGCCAAACGAGATTATCGAGGGTGCTGATAATCCCCATACTTATAACATTATTTTTGGATTTAAGTGCGGCGCGGTGGCGAACATGGCGCTTTCACGACTGCGCCGCGTCTACAACACCTATCTCGATCATCAGATTCTATGGGACGAAGGCCGCCTTGTTCTGAATCCGGACGAATTTGTATCTTATCATTACGATGGAGTCTACCCCCCGGACACACCTCCCGATGAATCCCAGGTTCGCCGAACACTCGATATCAAACCGGTCAATAATATGCTTTTGGAAGAATCAACTTTGAGGATAAGTCGTAATTTTATAGAAGCCATTTATGCACAATCACGTGAAAATATTCGTTCTCCATTTTCAGACGCGATGAATAGTTTGACCGCAGTGATCGCCGCAAATGTTTCAGATTCATTGGATGGCGCTCGTATTTATCTTGAGGCTCTTCTCACCGATGAAATATATGCGCCACACCGTGAACGAAGTGATAGCTAATGAAATTACTAGTCTACCCGGCTTTAGATAAAACAGAGGTGGAAGAGATCGCGTCGGTGTCCACCCAGGTTGAAGTTCTGAATATCAACACCGAGGAGGAGGCGCTTCAAGAAATTGAAGACGTCGATGCACTCTACGGCACTATTACTCCCGGTTTATTTGAGAGAGCGAGGAAGTTGAAATGGATTCAGACACCGATCATCGGCCTGGAAAATTATATGTTCCCCGCCTTAATCAAGAGTGATATCAAAATCACTAACATGGCCGGTATCTTCAGCGATGTTATTGCCGACCACACATTGGCTTATATTTTAATGTTCGCCCGCGGGTTTCACGTCTATATGCGCAAACAACTCGCGAGAAACTGGGATCCCGGTGTTCCTGTCATTCATCTCGCCGATCAAACATTGGGAATTATCGGGCTCGGCGGGATCGGGATGGAAATTGCCAGTCGCGGCTCTGCCTGCGGGATGCGGGTTATCGCAACGGATGCAAAGCAGCGGGAAAAACCTGACTTTGTCGACTCACTGTGGGAGAACGACAAGCTAAATGAGCTTCTCGAGGAATCTGATTTCGTCGTCAGTTGCGTCCCCCATAGCCCTGAAACGGTTAAGTTAATCGGTGAGGAGCAACTACAGCGAATGAAGAAGACCGCGTATTTCATAAATATATCACGCGGGGTTGTCGTAGACTTAGCTGCATTAACAAGTGCTCTTGAGAACGGTGAAATTGCCGGCGCCGGCCTCGATGTCTTTGAGACTGAACCGCTGCCCTCGGATCATCCACTTTGGGAAATGGAAAACGTAATCATTACTCCTCACATCGCAGGGGCCAGTGCCTACATTCAGCAACGGCGCGTCGCTACGCTAAAAGAAAACCTGCACCGCTATATCTCGGGGGAACCGCTGCAGAATGTCGTAGACCGCAAGAAGTGGTTCTAGCGATTGCGGATTTACGATTGCGGATTTCGGATTGAGAAGAAAGATCCCACCCCGCATATCAGCTATAGTTACACATAAGTTTTATACAATCCGCTAGGATCAATCCGAGATCCGAAATCGTCATGGCGTGACTGTATGATATTGATTGATGGCGGGATTGTTTACGCGTGTAGTCCGGCCATCGGGCCAACGGACTTCAAAGTATGCAACCGATTCATCCTCACCTAAACCGAAATGTTTTTGCAGGGAATGCTGGGCGAGATGGGAATCACCGGTAACCAGGGATTGAATTTGTGCCCCGCTATCACTGACAACCGTGATTTTTGCCCCGAAAGGTGAGAACCCTTTTCCCTCGGGCAAACGAACGCCCACCCAGTTATTATTCGTTGGCCATAAATTTTGATAGACGTGTAGATCTCGCGTTTGTTTCATCCAATCAACCGAAGTGACAATGAGATCGGGTCGTCCATCGTTGTCTAAATCATCCGTCACTACAGTGCGTGAATCGTAAGCAAAAGCAGCACCCATGAGAAATGAAACATTTATAAAACCATCCCCATCGAGGTTCATATAAAGCACGTTTTTTTCATAGGGGTTCCACCCACCTTTAGCTTCAGTTCCAAAATTCAGTCGCGTATTGCTGAATAAATTCTCGAGCGCCGGATTATTTTCGGAATTACCCGAATAGATGTCCTGTGTCCAAAAAACACTGCAGTAGTCTTCACATGTTTCCATGGAATAATTTCCATTGGCTATATAAATATCCTGCGTTCCATCCGAATCGAAATCAAATGTGCTCATCCCCCAACTCCAGCCTGAGCGATTCACCTGTTCAATGAAAACCGGTTGCCGGTAGGTGCCCTCAGCTGAGGCAAGATACATCCGGTTACCGTAGCCCATTGGCATCCGCATATTTGTGATCTCTTCCCTATCCTCTCGACCTACACCCATACTATCAAGTCTTCGGGCCGTCGTGGAACCCATGCCGGCCATGTAAAAGTCCAGACGACCATCACGATTGTAATCCCCGAATGAATGAGACATGCCAAAGGCACTGCGCTCATCTATCGCCGAGGAAGTCACATCGGTAAATGTACCATTACCCCGGTTATAATAAACATCGACCCCGGAAAAATCACTGACGACAAGTAAATCAAGCGTGTTATCGCTGTTGAGATCGAGAAATGAACTGCTATAGGTCCGTCGATGGCGTTTGGCTGCAAGTCCTGAGCTTTCCGTTTGGTCTTTAAATCTTCCGCCTCCCTGGTTCACTAGCAGATACGATGGGTAGCCGTCATTAGCATCATAAAATGGTGTAGGCATCTGCCCGGAAAAATATGGCGGCTTATATTGTCCTACCCAAAGATCAAGTAACCCGTCATTATTAATATCCCCAGTGGTTATCGCCCATGAATTTTTAAATGGCTCAACGGTTGCCAATATAGATTTTCCCACGGAGCTGTAACGTCCCTCTGCATCCATTTCATAGAGGACCGGATACTCATCGGCGATGGTCAGGAAATCCGGGCGGCCGTCACCCGTCAGGTCTGCAATCAAACTGACACCAATCCGCCTTGTCGGATAATCACAAAAGGTATCTCTTTCAAAATTAAAGTCTCCTTTGTTCCAATAGACTACATTTCCTTCGGACAGAATAATTTCAGAAAGCCCGTCTTCATTTAAATCATAGACGATGACATTGCGAAAAGCATTGTCACTTAGCGTGCTTCTCGCCCTGAGACGCTCGTGAAATACCGGGCCCGCACTTCTTTGCAGGACATTAAAATCAGTGGCGTCGATTGTAAGGGGATAATAGTTCCCGTGTCTGTCCTTATCATCACTCCAGAAAACATTTAAACGGACGTTCAGGATGTATCGCTCTTTTTCATCGAGTGTCGTGACATGCAAGGTTGCTTTTACTTCCGATTGATTTCCCGTTTCAACGGTTTCGAATTTTACATGGTGCCATTCGGATTGTATCAATCGATAGCGAAGCTTCAATTCTTCCACCCAGGAAACCCAATCCTTCTGCTTGTATACTTTCCCCTCATCCTTGAATTGATATTTCAAAATCCCCCACTTCAATTCCTCTTTTGTGAAATCTTCTCCCAGGCTTAACTTCCCGAATTTAAATTCACCCAGAACCGAAAGCTTATCATCGCTGACACGTATGCTATCCCAAAGTTTTATGAAGTATTTTTCATACTGCTGCGCCAATTTTTCATTCGCCCAAATAGTTTCATTTAATTGTTTGCGCTCGTTCTCCAGTTGCCTGACCGTACTTTCTATATCAGAGATACCGGCCCCAATCAGGAGCTGGGCATAAATTGCACATAGTATAAGGTAAAACTTAATGCGTTGGGTTCCTGTCAGGTTCATAAATAAAGGCTAAACTTTATAGTGACGCTGTTAACTGTCAATCGATAGACCGAAATCTAATACCCATCCGGTTTCGACATTCACCTATTTCCCTCGTGGTGATGCCCGCTCTCAGTTTTATGAAAATCAAAAGAATGAAGCTCTAGCTTCCGGGGTTGTTTTTTATTTTCTACGATCTCGTAACAAGAGTTGGTGTCCAGATCGTAATAGATTTCCTTTTTCCTCGAGTGCGGCCAGATAATTTCAACCGCCTCAATTGATCCCACCTTACCTAAACCGATCTCCTGTCGAAAGGGTGACGCGCCAAAACTCCCGCCCGCACTTACGGTGCGATGAATTTCGCGCTTACTGCCATCCTCGGCAGTCAGGAGAACTTTAATTCGCGATCCCAAAGCCGAACGATTAGAGGACTCACCGACAAGTTTCAGCGTCAGCCATTTATTTTCATTACCGGGATTCTCGAAGAGTACGTTCATATAATTATCGCCAGTAAAAGCACCTCCGATGACTGAATATATATCCTGGTCGCCATCTTGATCTATATCACCAAAAGAAACACCGTGCCCTTTTTGTAAATGCCCAAACCCACCGGATGTTGTAACATCCTGAAAAAGCATCCCTTTTTCATTACGGAACATACGGTTGGGGACAAGCATGGTAAAACTGGGGTTCCCCGTTCCAACATAAAAATCCAACCATCCATCGTTGTCGAGATCACCATAATTACAACCCATACCCAGTACGACCTTGTCCAGGTTCATCGATTCTGAAACCTCAGCGAAAGTACCATCACCCTTGTTGCGATAGAGGCGCATCGTTTCCGCGTTATGGGGTTGATCTAAATAGTCCGCTACGATACCGCCCACTCCATTATTTATGTAACCCTCTCCGTCTGTCCGATACCCACAGACAAAAAGGTCTTCCCAACCGTCATTGTTATAATCCCAAAACCAGGTGGGAAAACTGTACTTCGGTTCGGACAGGCCGGCTGTTTTACCGAGTTCGGTAAAATTCCATGCGCTGGAATCATCGGCAGAATCTTTAATCGGACCATCATTGCGGAAGAGCAAATTTGCATCGCCAAAAACCGATAAAAAAAGATCGGGTCGCCCGTCATTGTTATAGTCCCCACTGGTAACGCCCTTCACAAATTTACTCACATCAATCCCGACAGACTTTGCGCATTCGGTAAATGTTCCATCACGATTATTACGGTACAATTCACAGGGATTTTTTTCATTATCGTTTAGGGTTTCGTTTCCGATAAAGAGATCGAGCCAACCGTCATTGTTATAATCCCACCATACCGCGGTTTGCGTTGGATGAGAACTCAGCAACCCCGCCGCTTCTGTTAGATCGGAAAAAGTACCGTTACCATTATTGCGCAAAAGCGAGTTGGGGATATTACCTAGTTCGCCAAATTCTGAAAACCACCCGCCGCGCAAAATAAAAATGTCCGGGTGCCCGTCGTTATTGTAATCAGCATGCACCATATTTAATCCGCCTACCAGTCCCTCTAGTCCGGCCTCAAATGTTTTTTCATCAAAAGTACCATCGCCATTATTTCTGAAATACCTGACCTGATCCTTAACGCCCATCGATGAGACGATAAGATCGAGAAAATTATCCCCATCGAAATCCTCCATTACGCTGCCCCCCGCAAGTGCGTTGACATCAAGACCTAGATCCGGCGCCCGATCATAAAACCGATTCATCTCATAGTCGGAGACAAATAATTCAGGTGGCAGGGTCCAGCGCGAATAAAGTTTTTCCGGATACTCCCCCACCGTCATTGAAGCGATATTAAGCAGCCAAATGGCTTCTAAATCGTTGGGATGGAGCAAAAGGTACTCATTTAAAACAGCAATTGCTCCGCGCGAACCCCGTTGCTGCTTATGGATACCTGCTTTTGTAATCGGGAAAAGACAGGAATCAAGATTGTGAAGCGATATACAGTTTTCCTGTTCACCGAGCCGAAGATAGCTCACTGCGAGCGTTAGATGTATACCACTCTCTTCCGCTTCCTGAAGGACGATGATATGCTCATTGATTTCATTTAACACTTCTTCAATTACTTCAATCGCCGCTTCACTCTGACCGGAGTGGAGTAATTGCCGACCATACTCAAATTTTAAAATGATATAGTCTTTAGATCCTCGCGGCGGGGTCCCATTAGCTTCCGTTTCTTGAAGTAGTTGATGAAGGTAATCTACCCTCGCATCATTATAATAAGCGTTTAAGCGATTGTCTGGGTGCTCAGCAATTTCCTCAAGGCGCTTAACCATGGCCAATGTGCCATCAACATCGTCCTGGGCATTTTTTCGTCCGCATCCCATCACTAAGATCACGCAGACAAAATATACGAACGGCCATTTATGAAATTTAATCATATCTTATAAAGTAGTACTGAGAAATACATGGAAATTAAAGCAAGAAAATAGGTGTTAGGTATATGTTGATAGCAATTGGGTGGCACGTGCCTTCCCTAGCGCAATTATTATAAGTAATAAAAAGAAGCGTGCTGAGTTTAGCCCACTCCACTAATATCTACTTATTCGCGGACGCGATCAACCGTCGCCCGTTGGGCTATGGCCGACAGGCATCCGCGCGTCCCTCCACTTTCTTCACAATTCGATCTTGTGTTTCTTGTGCCTTTTGTGGCTATCTCTTCAATCCGCGATCCCAAAACCGAAATTGAATAATGCGCCCTAATTTCCTGATCATCATCACTGATCAATGGCATCCCCGCTGCTTCAGCTATGCGGGGCATCCCATCGTTCGCACGCCCAATATCGATAGCCTTGCCACCGGTGGTATCAATTTTTCTCGTGTCTACAGTCCGCAACCCCTTTGCATGCCAACGCGCGCATCCCTGTTTACAGGACTCACTCCCCGTGGTCACGGCGTACGTATGAACGGTATTCCGCTGAACCCATCTATCCCTACCTTTACTGAAGCGCTGCGACAAAGCGGGTACTTTACTTACTGCTCGGGAAAAATACATTTAAATTCAAGCAACACTCCTAATGACATTCCTTTAGAAAGCCTCGACCCAAATAAATATCCGGAGAGCTCAAGGCTTTGGCGTGAGGGAAAAATTAAAGACCTTCCACTCCCCTATTACGGACTCCAAGAGATAGACCTCTGCAACGGCCATGGTCATGGCTCCGTTGGCCATTATGAAACCTGGCTTAAATCCGAGCACCCGGACAAAGCGCACCTATTTTACGATCACGTAGAATGTGAAAAATCAAGTCCGGCAAAGACTCTTTTCAATCGTCAATCATACAAATGGGCGCTGCCAGCGGAACTTCACCCCACAACTTATATCGCCGACCGGACGGTCAATTTTCTAAATAACACTAAAGAGAAAAGGGGCTCTCAACCTTTTTGCGCGATGTGCAGCTTTGGTGATCCCCATTCTCCCTTTGCTCCGCCCGCTCCTTATTGTTATGACTACGACCCGGCTGATGTTCCTCCTCCTCTATCGAGAGAGGGTGAGTTGGATGATTTACCTCCACACTTCCGTGCGATGGTAGAACAAGATGTTATGACAAGCGGAAACAAATCTCAGGCGATGAATGCTACTGCGCCTTACTACGCAGAATGCGCCGCGCATTATTATGGTGTCATCAGCCTCGTGGATGAACAGGTCGGTCGCGTCATGGATGCGTTACGAAAAAATGAACTGGATGAAAACACGGTAGTGATTTTTCTCGCTGATCATGGCGAAGCGCTTGGTGATCACGGTTTGTGGGGTAAGGGCCCCTATCATTACGACAGTGTCATACGGGTCCCTTTTCTCATAAGCTGGCCGGGTAAAATCGACCCGGGAACGGTTCACGATGGCGTTTGCAGCTTGCTCGATTTTGCACCTACCGTATTGGACATCGCGGGAGTTAAGATTCCTGAGGGCGAACTACCCGGATCAACCGAAGCTCCCGGCGCACCATCCCCCTGGCCCGGTCGCAGCCTGTTACCGGTGTTAACGGGAGAGGATAAATCGACGGACACCACCGCTTTAGTCGAAATGGATGAAGATTACCTCGGATTTAAAATGCGTACTCTCGTAACCGAACGCTACCGATTAACCTGTTACTCCGGTCAGGATTACGGAGAACTTTTTGACCTCCATGAAGATCCCGATGAGTATTTTAACCTCTGGGACAAACCGGAACACCAGAAATTGCGCGATGCATTGCGCATTCAACTATTGGATAAGATTATGCAGACCGACATTTCACTTCCCCGGCAACTGTCCCGGGCTTGATGCGAATAAGCGTAAATGCGATGATGCGATAAAACGACTGCTGGTTGAAATTTAGAAATCAGGATAATATCGAGTTTATAATTATAAATGATTGGATATTTGTAGACACGGACATTGCACTCCTCCTATTGTCATTGCGAGGGAGGCGATTGCCTACCGCGGCAATCTAGGGGAATGTCTATTGCGTAATTTAGTCCCCCTGGATTGCTTCGTCGCGTTGCTCCTCGCAATGACAATTTGAATACAATCGACTACCGAGAGCAAAGCTCGACATCCCTCATTCGAAATCGACATCCACCAAATCGAAAATGCTTCGCATCTTACTCACGACGACATCGTACCAGGATACTCCGGGTGAACATCACCAATTACTGGAAGACGCTAATTTTGAAATTGTGCGTGAACGCGGACCGCTCAGCGAAGAGCAGATTCTGGAATGTGTCGGTGATATCGATGGCTTCCTCTGCGGCGATGATGCGATCACGCGCGCGGTAATTGATAAGTCTCTCCCCCGGCTTAAAGTCATCAGTAAATACGGCATCGGTCTCGACAAGATCGATGTAAACTACGCCACAGAGAAAAAGATTCCCGTGCTTTTCACTCCGGGAGTTAACCATACGACGGTAGCCGAACATACATTCGGCCTTCTCTTGGGCCTGGAACGTAAAATAGTTACCGAGGCAAATTTTACCCGCGGGGGAGATTGGAAACGACTCACCGGTAACGAAATTATGGGTAAGACGATAGGCATTGTCGGACTCGGAAGAATTGGTCAGGAAGTGGCCATACGCGCAAAAGCATTCGGTCTGAATGTCATCGCCTATGGTAATTACTGGGATGAAAGCTTTGCCGATGATTTTAAAGTTGAGCGTTGTGAATCATTAAAAGACCTTATTAAAAACGCGGATATAATCAGTCTTCACACTAAACTGAATGATAAAACCCGTCACATGATTGATGCGGGGTGCATCGGTTTAATGAAGCCGGGTGTAATTATTTTAAATACCGCGCGCGGTGAACTCATCGATACTGCCGCACTGGTCCAGGCATTAGAAAGCGATCACGTCGGAGGCTATGGCGCCGATGTTCTCGATCAGGAACCACCCCCACCCGACCATCCGCTGTTAACGGCAAAAAACTGTATTATCACCCCCCACATCGGTTCACGTACCTACCAGAGCGTACAGCGACAGGCCGGTATGGCTACGCAGAATCTCATAAATTTCTTAGAGGGAAAACCACCCCTCGCGCAGGCTAACGATTGCTGATTTTCGATTTTCGATTGAAGAGAAAGCCACAAGAGACATAAGATAGATTAAGAGAATGGAGGGCCACGCTCCGTCGTGGCTGTTTAATTATTTAACAACCGCTAGGATCAATCCACAATCGCCAATGTTTGAAAAGTTTTACGCCGTTCCGGAAAGCACCCATAACACACTGGTAGAAGCCGCTTATCTCAAGCGTGGTTACACCAGGGACGAGGTAATACACGCCGTCCGTATTGCGGCCAACGCGTCACGCCATGGTATTCGCACTCACAATGCGATTAAGGCATTACATCTCGATCTCCACTACGGAAGCGGGGCAGGTGGATGCCAACCAGGCGCAGTCATTGAAAAAAAGCCCTCGCGTTTTGCCGCGGCAGAAATTTGGAACTGCAATCAAAAACTGGGACAAGCCGTTGCTTCTGAAGCGATGGAAAAATGTATCGAATTAGCGGAAAAATACGGCGTCGGGCTAGTCAGCGTCGATAACGCTTTTCATTATCTGTGGGGCGGAGGTTACGTCATGGAAGCAGCAAAAAAAGGCTATATCGCTTATACAAATTGTACCGCCGCTTTAGCTGAGGTCGTTCCTTTCAAAGGTGTGACCGCTACCCTCGGAACAAATCCACATAGTTGGGGATTTCCCACCACCGAGGTGATTGGCTTTCCTCTCGTTATCGATTGGGCAACCTCGGTTATATCCACCGGTAAAGTTCAACAACTCAGTCGTGAGGGGTTGCCCCTTCCTCCCAATGCTGCGGTCGATAGTGAAGGCAACGTTACCACTGACCCGTCGCAAGTCGCGGCCATGCTTCCCTTCGGGGAGCACAAGGGTTATGCACTGTGCCTCATGGATGAGCTCATCGCTGCTTTAATCGGAGGGAGCCTCCCTACATTGCGCGGGCGGTGGACCGATGATGACGAAAAACATACTCCCTGCTTTTTCTTTCAAGTTATTCACCCCGATGCGCTCAACGCCGGTGCCTTTGCCCGGGGTCGGACGCAAACAGAAAATGTAAAAGCAGTCTTTGACGACATATTCGGTCACGGCAATGAAGACTGTATGTTCCCCGGTCAGCTCGAGGCCGAAGCGGCTCAGCGGTCGGAGAAACACGGCGGTCTTCTCTTTAGTGAAAATGAGATCCAGGCTTTTAACGAAATTGCTAACGAATGCGGCCAGCCACTCTGGAAGATTGATGATTTTAAAGTGGCTGAGTAAACATTTATTGTAGATATATAAAAATATGGCCATTCAAACACTCGACTCCTCACAAACAAAATATGATCTACTCTCCCTCGGCGAATGTATGATCCGCCTTTCGCCCGGCGGTCACGGGCGCCTTGAATATGCTCAAAACCTTGAGGTATGGGCAGGTGGTGGTGAATACAATGTCGCCTACGCTGTTACGCGCCTGGGACTGCGAGGAGGATTTGTCAGTAAGTTGCCCGACAACCCCGTGGCCAGAATCTTAATTAACCACGCTCGCGCGGTGGGCATGGATACCTCCAACATCATCATGGAAGAATACGACGGTATCGGCCGCGCAGGTCGCGTCGGTCTTAATTTTACCGAAGTAGGCACCGGAGTGCGGGCTTCAGTGACGATGTATGACCGCGGACAAAGCGCGATATCCCTCGCCGATCCATCAGAATTTGATTATAAAGATATTTTCGAAAAACAGAAAACGCGCTGGTTGCATACGGGTGGCATAATGAGTGCGCTCAGTCCCCAGTGCGCGAAAATAGTCCATGAAGCCGCTACGGCAGCGCACGCAAATGGCACCGTAGTCAGTTACGATCTCAACTTTCGCTCCAAGTTATGGAGTTCTGAAGAGGCCATCGCTGCGAACAGAAAAATCGCGCCCCATGTTGATGTCCTTATCGGTAATGAAGAGGATTTTCAAAAAGCGCTGGGGTTTGAAGTCGAAGGCGTGGATGAAGATTTAAAGGAACTCCCGATTGAAAGTTTTAAAAGGATGGTAGAACGGGTCGTCGAAACCTACCCAAATATCAAGGTCGTCTGCACAACACTGCGCGAAGTTAAAAGTGGCCTGATCAATAACTGGAGTGGTATACTCTGGCACGAAGGCAGCTTTTATGAATCGAACCGATTCGAGGATCTTGAAATTGAAGATCGCGTCGGCGGTGGTGACGGATTTTCCAGCGGTGTCGCTTACGGATTTCTCAATAATATGGAGCCGCAGGAAATCGCGAACTTCAGCGCCGCACACGGCGCCCTTTTGCAATCCACCGGTGGAGATACTTCACAAATTACCCTCGAAGAAGTCGAACACGTCGCCCAAGGCGGCAGCGCCAGGATAAAAAGATAAATCGCGATTTTCGATTGAGGAATAGCCACAAAAGGCACATTCGATTGCGGATTTCGGAATTGTGATTTTCGATTAAAAAGTTGAGAGTAAATGGAACGCGTTTCCCCCTACTCGTTGAGTTCGGTTGTAGCTATCCATTTTTAAATTTCTCTTGTGCTTTTTGTGCCTTTGAAAGATGTCGCCATCGGCTCGGAAGTGGCTATCTCTTTATTTGACAATCAACAATTGAAACATGGCATATTTAAACAAACTTTTTGGGCTTGAGGGTAAAACGGCGGTCATTGTCGGGGGGACGGGTGTGCTCTGCGGGGCGATGGCTGAGGGGTTGGCTGGGGCCGGTGCCGAGGTTGTGCTCGTCGGACGTGACGAAGATAAAGCAAATGTGCGTCTCAGCGCTATTCATGAATACCAGGAGAAAGCCTACTTTGAACGCGTTGACGTGACCCAAAAAGAAGAAATCGAAGATTTGCTCACACGCGTAATTAAAAGATCGGGGAAAGCGGACATTCTCGTAAATGGGGCTGGGACGACCGCGGCCACGCCTATTGTAGATATTAAAGAAGACGAACTGGATAATATTCTCAGCATTAACTTGAAATCGATTTTTTTCGCGAGCCAGGTATTTGGCAGTTACATGATCGAAAATAGTATTAAAGGCAGCATGATTAATATCGGGTCGATGTCAGGACTCGTACCTCTTTCACGTGTTTTTGCCTACTCAGCAACTAAAGCTGCCGTCCATAATATTTCAAAAAACCTAGCCCGTGAATGGGCTGCACAGAACATCCGTGTAAATACAATCGTCCCTGGATTCTTTCCCACCGATTTAAACCGTAAATACCTCGTCGGCGAACGGCTCGAAAATATAATGCGGCACACACCCATGAATCGGTTTGGCGATGCCAGTGAACTTATTGGCGCAACCTTACTCCTTGCCAGCAATCAAGCGGGTTCATTCATCACCGGCAGCGAAATAGTCGTCGACGGCGGGTTTTCATCGATGACGATCTAACGATTTTCTATTTGCGATTGTCGATTGCCGATTGCCGATTGCCGATAGAATAGATAGCCACAAGAGGCACAAGATTCACAAGAAGAAGATCGATACAAGAATAAGTATGTAATAACCGCCAGGTTCAATCCGCAATCCGATATCCGCAATCCGCAATCGATATGTCTTCCTTAGCTATACGCTATCATCAGTACGGTAATCCCGCAGAGTGTCTCGTTGCGGAGGAAGTATCGCTGCCCGAAGTGGGACCGGACCAGGTGCTCATTAAGCTGTTGGCAGCGTCAATCAACCCATCGGATTTCGGTATGATAATGGGTAGCTACGGCCGAAAGAAGGAACTCCCCGCTGTAGCCGGTCGTGAAGGCGTCGGTGAAATCATGGAGGTCGGAAAAAATGTAAATCACCTAAACCCCGGCCAATGGGTGCAATTCCCTGATGCTCTCGGCACCTGGCAGGAAGCCTGCGTAACCGATGCCGAGGGATTGAAAGTTTTACCCGAAGGTCTCCCCCTTGAAATGGCGGCAACTTTATTTATCAATCCGCCGACCGCATGGCGGTTACTACACGATTTTGTCGAATTAAAAAGTGGCGATTGGATAATTCAAAACGCAGCTAACTCCGCAGTGGGCATCTTTGTCATTCAGCTCGCGAAAAAATTAGGGGTTAAAACGCTGAACATCGTGCGCCGAAAAGAGCTTGAGAGTGAACTCAAAGAGCAGGGAGCCGACGCAGTATTTACCGAAGAGGATGATTACTGGAAATCGATTGACGACATTACCGGCGGAAAAGAGATAAATTTGGCGCTGAATTCTGTCGGCGGTGAAAGCGCGATTAATCTCATTAAAGCACTGTCTCCGGGTGGAACGCATGTCACTTTTGGCGCGATGAGTTTTGACTCCATTCGCTTTCCTACGCGCCAGTTAATTTTCGATGAAATAAAACTCACCGGTTTCTGGGTGGACGGCTGGATGCGCTCCCATTCCAAGGAGGAAGTCGACTTCATGTTCGAGGAGATCTATGCCCTCATCAAAGAGGGAACGTTTTCCACGATCGTAGAAAAATGGTATTCCTTATCCGCGTTCAAAGAGGCCCTCGAACACGCAGCAAAGCCCCGCTTCGGAAAAATTCTCTTCCGCGGAAAAGCATAATATTCTTAAAGAATAGCCACAAGAAATAGTTGGCCACAAAAGGCACAAACAACACAAGATAGAGAAAAGAGAGATTTTTAAAAGTAAGAATTATTGGGAGGGCTTCTGTCGTATAGAGCATCATTCCATTTATTTAAATTTCATTTTTGTGCCTTTTGTGGCCATTCACCCAATCGGCCATTGACGGAATAAAGAGATTTTGTCTATATCCACGCATTTCCGGACGGAATTTGAGGCGAGATAGCTCAGTCGGTAGAGCAGAGGACTGAAAATCCTTGTGTCCCCAGTTCGATTCTGGGTCTCGCCACCATTCTAGTTAAACGGCTTAGCTATATTTAATATTTCTTAAATATTTATACTTGGCCATTACTTGGCCACTATTCCTCTAGTAAATGCATAAATTTGACTGTTTATTACTCATACCCCCACTCCCAAAACCGTCAAAACACCCAAAACTATAGGTAGTAAAATTACCTGGAGGATACATTCCCATGAACTACCCAACAACCTCTACACATTACGATAAAAAGTGTTATACTTGTATCATACTAGACATAAATAATGTTGTGCGTCACCTAAAAGGGCGTTTCCTGCAATATAACGCACTTAAATGCTTTTTATTAGTCGATGACCTGTTCTGTCCCATCCCCAGCCCTATTGGGTAGGGGGGGATAAAGACAACCAATTGTCTTCAATTGTGTAATATATTAGGTCGAAATAAGTATGACCTGTTCAGAAGTATTTCCCTCTTTTTTCATTAGTGAGTGTGGCACATATGCTATGTTTTATGTTCTTCCTGGTCATTCTTATATGCCAGTTATTATAGGACAAATATACAATAAGTAACCTATTTCCTAATTGTTGTTTATGGGATAAGTTTAAGGAGATAATAATACCTTTTATTGCTAGTGTTTCTGAGTGCTTTGAAGGAGTACCTAAAGCTATCAACCATGTTAAAAGAACGCGCCCTCCCGGTTTACTGCCAAGGAGGGCGCTTACGATTACTGGGGATATAATGTTAACTGATCGTCAATTCGTTTGTGCTACATTCAGTGCTCGCTCTGACTCAAGCATCGATAGGCGTTCACTCAGCTCGGTGATCTTTCTCTCCTGTTTCTGTAGTTCGTTCAGAAGCATGGGGATCAGCTTGTGATACTGCACAGTCTCGATCTCACCCTCGCTGTCATGAACCACCATGTCGGGATACACTTCGGCTACCTCTTCGGCGATCAGTCCAGGCTGCACCGGGTGTTCACCGTCAGCATACGTCTCTTTGTAACGGAAGGTCACGGGACGAAGCTGCAGCAGACCGCTGCTCACATCACCCATGTCCTCGATCGCTTCCTTGAACCGTCTCGATGAGTTGATTGTTCCAAGCTGGCCGTTTGAATCGATACGGACTGTAACTGCATTTGCAATTCCTGTAGTAACACCACGTATTCCATCGATGAAAGCGCGGGTCTGAGGACCGCCGCCAATCCGGATGGTGTTCGATTCAGCTGCCACGCCACTATTGTTGATGTAGATGTTGTCGCTTCCGGTCGTCGCGTTTGTTCCAGCAGTAAATCCTATGGCCGTGTTGTTGTTACCTGTGGTGTTGGCGTCCAAGGTATCGTACCCCACGGCGGTGTTGTTGGTAGCGTTACTGTGGAAGTCCAGAGCCAAGGCTCCCATAGCAGTGTTTCGGCTGCCGGTGGTGTTCTCAGCAAGTGCCCTCCAACCAAAGGCAGAGTTTCCGTCACCAGTGGTGTTGCTTCCCAACGCAACTGTACCCCCCGCGGTGTTGAAAGTCGGGAAGCTTAGCACACCCGACGACCCTGTCGCTCCGGTAGCTCCTGCAATACCCTGGAGTCCTTGTGGACCAGTGGGCCCTAGTGGGCCCTGTAGACCCCAGCTATCCCTTGGGGTCCAGGGCCTTGTGGCCCCGTTGCACCAGTCGGGCCGTTACGTT
This sequence comes from Opitutales bacterium, assembly GCA_963692525.1. Classification (GTDB taxonomy): domain Bacteria; phylum Verrucomicrobiota; class Verrucomicrobiia; order Opitutales; family PNEW01; genus PNEW01. The sequence goes on along the minus strand of OY829953.1, from coordinate 1,136,973 downwards.
ACACGTCTCTCGGGCCGGAAAAACCCGGCCCTCCGGAGGCGACGTAGCCGTGGCTCTTACCGCCTGGATCGGGGGCGACCCAGAAGGCATACAGGCTGCCGTTTGTCAGCCGGAATCGGAACCGGGCCGGCCCGCCACCGGCTGCTGAGAGGTCCGCGGCACCCCGCCACCGGATCGGCACGCAGGTTTCGTCTCCATGTACCGGAATGCATCTTTCCATTGAATAAGGTTCGATAACCCGGCCTTCCCGGTCGAGGGCTTCGACCTGGAGCTCACCCTCCGGGGCCTCCACATTGACAAAAAGATGGCCGCCCTTGAAGGTGAGTGGTCGGGTAATCAACTCTCCGGGGGCATCGCCGGCATCCATGGAGACAAAGCCGTCGCGGCGAGTCCAGGCGACGTGGGTGCTGCCTCCGGCATATATGTCGCGGGCACCGGAAGGGGCGATGCCTGAAAATCCTGAATAGTAGAAGTGCAGCCGATCCCGGGCGATAATGCATCCCGCAGCAGGTCTCAGGTATGCCCGGTCCCAGTCCCCGTCTTTTTTTGTGGCACCGATGAAGACCTCCCTGTCCGGCCGGTACCAGTGGAATCCGTCCCGGCTGTAGCCCAGCTTGATCTGAGTCAGCTTTGGGAACTGCCCTTTTCGGCAGATGTCGTTGGGCGGGCCATAGAGGATTGCAAAAATTCCCAGCATGAGGCTCTCATAGGGCACCACCTCCAGCATGTACAGCTGTGTCGGCTCCTGGACCACCCACTCCGGATCCGGTAGGTCCAGCCTGTCGGCCCCGACCCAGAACACCTGCCCTTCGGACAGCCCCGGAGCGGGCTCATCGAGGCTCCTGACCTGACTCAGGGCCTCTTCCGGCGTAGCCTCCCGAAGACTTTGAAACTGCCAGAACTGATCCCTTTCGATATAAGCCCGGCCTCGTTTGCCTTCATAGTCGCGTTTGAGGTTCAGCACCCATTTCCGTCTGAAGGGATTGTAGTGGAGGGTCGTGCCGTCGGCGCCTCTAGCCGTGAACTGTGCCGCATGTTCCCAATGCACGCCATCACCCGATTTCAAGAGCCAGTTTTCGCTGGTTCTCTTGCCCTTCTGATTCTCCCAAGGAAAAAATTTCTGATGGATCTCACTTACCTCCCAGGGGACTTTCCCGTGAAACACGTATAGGTAGGCCTTGAATCGCTCCGTAGGATCCTGCGCATGGAGATCCAGGAACGGGCAGAAACTGTCCCGGGAACGCATCGGGTAGTCGTTGGGAAGGATCACGTTCGTACCGGGTAGGATATCCAGGTCCGGCCGCTCCCAATGCAAACCGTCGTCGCTGAACGCCACCGCCGTGTGTCCCGGATAGGAGGCCAGGTACCAGAGCAGGAACTTCCGGGTTACCGGATCGTAGGCGACTCCGTCGTCGAAAGGACAGGCCGTGGCCGCGGGGCGCTCCTGTTCAGCCGCGGTCTCCGGAACCAGTATTGGATTTTCCTCATATTTTTGCGCCGGGTGAAACACCCGTTTCAAGGTAGTATTCTCGATCAAGAAACCATCGACAAATAGCTGCCGGCCCACGTCGATCGGTATCACCGATGGCGGAGAGTCCAGATACGGAACCGGCATTGGCTCGCGGGATGACGGATTCATGTCCCGCGGGGGCCATTCCTCGGGTAACCGAATTCCATTGTAAAGCACAGTATTCATCGGACAAATTGTTCAAGAGTATTTTTTTACGAGGGAGGTAAATAACTGAAACTGCGGATGATTGGCATCTCCTAAAATGCTGTAAAATACAGTTTCAGAAGGAACTTTATGACAGTTGTTCTCGTTGAGATACTTTAAGATTGCTTCGCCATCCTCTGGTGGAAAAAATAATTGCACTTCACCATCAAAATCTGAACCCAGGGAGAAATTAAAACCGGTTATTAAAATTGTCCCTTGTCCCAAGTCTGCTTCTGCTCCAGTAATGAGCAGTTCTTGTTTTCCCTAGTCGCTATCATTATTATTGTCTGCCAAGAGAGAATGGTTTGTGAGGAAAAGAATAGTGATAAGGATAATAAGGTGGTGAAGAATGTTTTTCATAATGCCATCAATATTTAGCTGGATTAAGCCGGACACGGCGAATGCTCGTTAGGGAACTGGACCTTCAGTCTGGAGCCACTACCTTATCTAGTAAAGGATGAAATCGTATCATTTACATACACACTATTGGATTAATACCGGCAGACCTATCGAGGAGCGGTCTTCAGCGCCAAGCAGGACCACCTCCGTTGGTCGCACTGAATTCTCTCTCTGTTCGATGAAACATTCCTGTGTTATCTTGTTATGCTTAGCTGCCTTGATTTGCATAGCAAGGCACAGTGAAAGCGCAGCGCCGAAGCAAGAAGTCATTAGCTGGAGTGAACTGCCCGAATTGCCTAACAAGTTCGGCCTGGGAGGAGCTTTTACCGGAGTCAGCAATGGCGCTCTCATTGTCGCTGGGGGTTCAAATTTCCCGCATGGAATGGAATTGATGATCCAAAACAGAACTTGGTATGACGACATCTACATACTCCCAAATAATAGAGAGAAAAAGTGGTTAACAGGCTACAAACTGAATGAACCGATCGCTTTAGGTGCTTCTGTAACTAGCGATGATAGTTTGATTTTAATTGGGGGGAGCAATGCTGAGGGCAATCAGAGCGAGGTGGTCCAGTTAACGTGGAATGCATCTTCTCGGATAATTAATCAAGTGTCCCTGCCGCCTCTTCCACAGTCACTCTCTTTAATCGGCGCCGCTGAAATTGATGGTGTCGTATACGTGGTTGGCGGCCAGTTTGAGCGAGACAAAATGAGTCTGACGAAGAATTTTTGGTCACTTGATCTGAACAAATTAGATTCCGGTTGGAAATCGTTAGTCCCCTGGGAGGGCCCGGCGAGGAGAAGGGCCATCGTTGTAGGCCAGAATATTGGTAATGGCAGGTTTGTATACATCATTGGCGGTGAAGAAAGGATTCAGAATGAAAATGGTGAGATCCAAAGCAGGCAATTGACCGACGGCTACCGCTATTCCCTTCGTTATGAAAATTGGGAACCTATCGCTGACGCCCTCCATCCCGTAACCGGGGCCCCTGGAATTGCCTATGGACAATCACATATTCTTATCTTTGGAGGCAATACCTGGAAGCACAAGGATGTGAATTCAAGCAAGGATCCTCCCAGCTATTCACGCGATCTTCTCGTCTATCACACGATCACTGATACCTGGGTGGTAAAATGTGGATTACCATTAGGGGTTGTGTCTTCTGAAGCGGTGTCTTGGGGTGAAGGAATCGCCATTACCGGTGGAGAGACAGAACCAGGGATAATGACCCCTAAGGTTCAAATAATGATTCATGATGCGGGAGCGAATGCATCGTTTGGAATCATAAATTATGCTTTTCTACTGCTGTATATGGTGGCGCTTATCTATATGGGGTTTTATTTTTCCAGGCAGGAGAAAGGGACAAAAGATTATTTCCTCGCCAGCCATCGTGTTCCCTGGTGGGCGGCAGGTCTCAGTATTTTAGGAACAGGACTCAGTGCGCTTACTTATATCTCCTATCCGGCTTTAGCTTACGCCACTGACTGGTTCCTTTTTCCCGTAAGAATTGGGCTTTTTTTTGCACCCATAATTGTTATCTATTTTTTCCTGCCGTTTTACCGAAGGCTTAATGTTACTACCGCTTACGAATACCTGGAGAAACGATTTAATCTGCCTGTTCGCTTATATGGAAGTGTACAATTCATAATTTTTCAATTAATCAGGATCAGTATTATTCTTTATCTACCGGCAGTCGTTCTCTCCACCATCGCGGGGATTAATATCTACTTATGCATTCTCTTTATGGGATTAATCAGCACCTTTTACACCGTGCTGGGTGGTATCGAAGCGGTCATATGGTCGGATGTTTTACAGGTCATTATATTTTTTATCGGTATCATTATTGCCCTCATTGTTATTCCTTTTCATATCGATAATGGTTTTAAGGGAATAATCGATATTGGTTTGGCTGATTATAAATACCGTATGTTGTATCTGGAATGGGACATTACAGCGCCCGTCTTATGGGTGTTATTAATTAGTAGTGCTATTGGTTCTTTTTTGGGACCATCCACCGATCAAACCACGATCCAAAGGTATCTTACGACGAAAGACGAAAAAGCGGCCGCGAAAGGGATATGGTTAAATACTATAATAGGTATTCCCATCGGGTTTTTATTTTATGGAATGGGTTCCGCCCTTTACGCCTATTATAAAACGCACCCTGTCACAGTCAGCATGGGAATGCAGAATGACGCGATTTTCCCTCTCTTTATTGCACAAAATCTTCCCTTCGGGCTTGCCGGTTTTGTCATTGCAGCCATCTTTTCCGCCGCGATGTCGAGTCTTGACAGCGGGATGAACTCGGTGGCCACGGTCTTTGTCACGGATTTTTACCGACGCTTCAAACCCAAGAAACCCGATCGTCTCTATTTGTATCTCGCTCGCTCGGTTACCTTAGTCATCGGTCTCATTGCCACCGTTATCGCCCTCTCACTGGTTACTTTTGATATTCATAATGCCGCATTGTTTGCTGCTTCTATCGCTGGATTATTTATCAGCGGATTGGGCGGACTGTTTGCCCTGGGTATTTTTACACGACGTGCGAATGGTATTGGTGCCTTAGTTGGCACGATTACCAGTGCGATAGTCCTTTATTTTGTGAAATTTGAAACACCGATACACTTTTTCCTCTACTCAACTATCGGATTCATCACCTGTTTTGTCGTTGGCTATTTATCCAGTCTATTTATACCCGAGCGGAAAAAGTCTCTCGAGGGGCTGACAATTTATACTATGCTCGCGAGGAAGGAATAGAAAGCCGGAGGACTAATGAGAGAGGGTTCAGGAAAACGTAATCGAGGGAATCTTCGAGAGGTTGGAAGCAGTTAGTTCAGGGCTGACCGCAAAGGAAGGCTGATCTTGATACAGTCGTGTGTCTTAAGTAAACAAGAACCTAATGAAAGTTTAAATAAATAGAGAGGAATTGCTCTCTATGTCTCCTGAATACCAAGCTATATTTGATTTACAATTGAATACCCCTTTGGGAGAAAACACCCCCGCCGCATACAGGCTTATGGATTATCGATTGAGAGGGTTGTGTATTTTACATACCCCTTTAAGCTTTACTCGATCGTCACCTCTTCAGTGGTAACAGTGATAGCATCCCCATCCTCATTGGCAAAGGTCGCATCAATGCTTAGTGTGGGCTGAGCAGTATGGTCAGACTTAAAATTATTCTGACTAATCAAAGTCTCAAATCCTGTCGTCGTCGATCCACTCTCGGCCACCACTACAGATGCCGCATTAGTCTGTGCTAAGTCTCCTCCGGTAATCCGCAATCCGGGGTTACCCGCTGCTACGGTGAAGGAACCACTGCCAAACAGTAAGTGTGGTATTGCATCGCCACTGGCATCGATGTCACCTACAGTTAACCGCACCGCGATCGGTACTCCTCTTGCATTCACGCCGACCTTGCCTGTATTCCCCGAAAAAACCGTGTTAGACAACTGCATCCCTCCCATTCCCGTGGAGTTGATCACTTCCACCAGGGTCACGTCCGCTTGTGCATCATAGACCTGTCCTTCAGGGAAGAGGGCTTGGTTCACCGCGTTGATTCTTCCTACGGTGAAGATACTGAAGAAAGTATTAGCGTCCGCTCCATCGATGACTACGCTCGGTTTGCCCGTCACGTACTCAACGGCCTGGTTGTAGCGTGGAGGGATGGCCGGGGGCAGGAAGGTAGCTGGGTCTAAAGTTACAGTAAAGGTGCCTGTCCCTGAGAATTCTACCTGCACAATGTCTTCGGTTTCGTCCATGAAGGAGACGCGGGTGATCTGTCCCGGCTTGGCCTGGAGTTGGACGGACTCTCCAGTGAGTAAAATCTGGTCGAAGACGTTACCGTTGGCATGCTGAATGTCTTCACCCGCGATATCCCCCGAGCCGTCGAGGACGAGGGGTACGGAGGGTGCCGCTACAGTGATGACTGCGGTGTCGCTATCGGCGGTGCCCCCGGCGTTAGTAATCTGTACCCAGAAGCTGGTGCTCGCGGTGAGAGCGCCCGTGTCTAACGTGCCAGCAGTTGCACCGGCGACGGGACTGGTGGTGTCGCCGCTGTTACCGGTAAACCATTGGTAGGTGAGATCATCGCCGCTGGCGGCTACGGACAAGACCACTTCGGTACCCGACTGCACTTCCTGGCTTGCCGGCTGGGTAGTGATGGAGGGAGCAGTGACAGGCGGGGGGCCCTCGGAGCCCGTTCCCGGGGCGCCGATCGGGGTAAATCCAAAATCGTCGACTGTGGTACGACTGAAAATAGGGCTAACATCGGGATCATCCTTCATCACCAGCCTGCTAATGCCGCCGGGAGCTCCTAATTCTTCGGCATTGATGGTTATAAATCTGGGTTTGAACTCAGCTCTAATATTTCCTTCTAAATCTGAAAAGGTTGCCAGTAAGTTATCGTTCGTATCATAGACTTCAATTGCGCCGTTGGGATCGGTACTGCCAGCAGCCACGGTGGTAGCTCCGAAAAAATCTATTTCATAGGCTGGAGTTTCAAAGGTGATGGTTGCCTCCCCTCCATTAAATAATCCATAAATATTAAAAAACGCGCGTACATAAATGAAATTACCTGCAACCCTGTTTATAATCATTCCTCCCTCAAAGGTAGCAGTATTGGGCGAAGTACCCAGGACCAAGGGTTCTGATCCTCCTTCACCCGTACTAAATTCTTCAAAAGTGCTGTAAACAGTGTTGTTTGAGGGGAAGTCGGTCAGGGTAAATCCCAGGTCGTCGAGGACGAGTTTTCCCGTAACATTAAGAAACTTTACTTCGAGGATACCGCTGAGGAAGTCAAAATCATCTGTATCTTGAAAAAACCCGCTGTCTCCTACAAAACTGTATAAAGGGGGATTGGCGCCAGGGCTGATATTTGCTGGCAGTCCTTCGATAAGACCTCCATTGCCAATGACGAAGTTACTTTTAGTGTCAACTGAGGGGTCTGGTATGACTTCTCCTCTTACCTCCATTCTACCTGCGCCCGTGTTCTCGCCCGCATAAAATTCCAGAAATTGTATACCTCTTGATGATGATATTCGCCCTTCCTGTCCAGGTCCCAGGGTTAAAGCCTTTGTCCCTGAATGTAATTGAGCAGGATCCTCTAATGTTTCCACCGTGAAACCGGTTATAGTAACCGTGTTTGGCTCCTGCCCAATGACAATCGTGCCTTCACCGCTGATGTCCTCGAAGTCGGTGAATACCTCCAGGTCTTGTGGTAGGGCCGACAAGCGCACCGGTAAATAGAGCAAGAGAATCAGAAGCGAAATTATTATTATAGGTTTTCTTTTCATGCTGTTATAACGATTAGAGCGATGCCAAAGATGTGGCGAGGAAATTGCGCTTTCGGGGCATTTCTTTGCCGGGTTGGTTCGTTATCCAATCTACCCGTTATTTAAATATAGGCGAGGGCTATAGGAGATAATCGATCGGGGTGGCAACCTTGGATTACTTAATACACAATATAGGGATTCAAAGTGACCCCTTCCAACTCTTCGACACCCCTCCCCTCTCAAATATTTTCTCAATAAATCGATGCTTTCTTTAATCTTATAAACTCACTCACTCCTCCAAACCTAAATTTTGCTTTTGTTTTCGCCGTCGTCCCGGTCATGATTGCGCGTCTTGCGGGAATACAAGTAGGGGTCGTGGTATAAACCTCAGTATAGAGCACGCCGTTTGCAGCAAACTGGTTAAGGGTCGGCGTTAAAATATGCTGATGTCCTCTTATCCCGAGCAATTGACCAGGTCAATGATCTACACAAATCAATAATACGTTTTAGGTGAGATTTTCGCTCTTCAGTTGTTTGCAGCGACCTTTTCTGTTTTATATAAAACTATTCCCTTTTCATCGTAAAAAGTGATACGCGCTAAGGGCTGCTTCTTCCCTTTTCCCGATTTCACCGTTAAGATTAAGAAACCACCCGTGGGTTCTTCATTGTGATAGGGTTGTTTGATTTTACCTTCGGGATCGGAGGAATTTGGATCGCCAGGGAGATAACCCATGGTCGCATTGGCGCCAACCAATGCGCCACAGGAGAATTCTTCAAACCCTGAAGGATGGATGGCGTGATATTGCCAGTGCCGATCTCCACAGATAAGGTAAAAGTTTTTATCGCGAAAGCCGTTCTCGGTAAGCCATCGGAAAAAAGCTTCTCCCTCATAGCGAAATCCACCGGGATTAACATGGCTATCGCGTTTCTCTACGTCACCGGGACCGATCATTGGCGTGGCAGAGAGGAGGAATTTAAATACTGTATCGCTTTGTAACAGTGTTTCTTTAAGCCAATTCTTTTGTTTTAATCCCCAAATGCTTTTATTTGGGCCATCCGGCCTGTCGTTAGCATCGCGATAATCTCTACCTTCGACAAACCAGATCTGAAGCCAATCATTAACCCTGAATGTTCTATAAGTTACTGGATTACTTTCTTCGGGATCAACCACCGGGAGTTGTTCTTGAAACATTCTTATTCCCAGCTTCGCTGAGGGGAGTGATCCAGAACCGGATACATGCTCATAAATGTTGGTTTTAGGGTAATAGTCTAAGATATAATTGCGCTCCACAAGGTAGGGGTTTATGGGATCGGAATCGTTGAAACGAAAATCGTGGTCGTCTTTCATCCAGTAAGTTGCCACTTGCTGAAAGAGATCAACAAATCTCGGCTGTGAGAACTGTTCCTGATATTTTCTCCTTATCTGCTGCTGCGTCTCGGCGCGCCCTACAAAGGGACCATCATAATAAACATTATCGCCCGTTCCCACAAAGTAATCAGGTTTGAGCTTTAAAATAGAGACGAGAGCTGGATATCCCAGCAGTTTATCTTCACCGCTGCTTGGGGGAATCTTTTTTTTCACCGCTGCTGGGGGGAATCTTTTTTTTTCCCGACCTGTGTGGTGAAACCTTGTGTAGTGCATTCCAGTAACGACGGCAAAACTAATTTCATCATGGGATTTACCCCCCCCATGGGTCTTAAAATTAGAAGTCATTCCCTTTCCTGTGTTTATGGTATCCGGACCGTAGATAACACGGTAGTAGTAACGCCTACCCGGATCCAAGTCAGTTATTTTTGTCTTAACAATATAATCGTAATCTGGGACTGCTTTTATCCATGGCGTTCGGAAAGATTCTTTAAAGTCTGGAGTGGTCGAAATTTCAAAACAAGCCCATCCGGTTAAACCAGGAATCCCCGACCACGATTTATCGAAGAGAGGATTCGATGAAGTTATTCGTGTCTGAAGAATAACACTGTGATCCGAAACTTCACCAGCCATTTGCCCTTGGGCTAATGAGTATGCCTCCAGAAAACCAGCTCCATACTCTATGGTATATATTGCCAATGATAAAAAAATAATATAAAAAAATTTCAGTTTCATATATTGTAATCCGTAGATGCAACTTTCTGGTTTATTTTAAATCAATTTATCAATGATCTCAGATATTCGAGATTCGATTGATAATTATACTTAACCTCCGCTTAAAGTTCGTCCTTTGTTGATAGGGTAGTCAAGTTAGAATGGTATTTCTTACTTTGAATTTGATCCTCAACCTAAGGAAGATTAAATTGAGAGGGATCATACCCTCTGAGTCGTATTGCTTTTTTAAGCAACTCCATATCTATCTTGGCCCCACGGGTAATATCATTTTTCTGAAACCAGCCTTGGTTTAATTCCAAAGCAAATTGCAACTCATCACCTCGCGATATTCAGACAAAGTCCTTACCGTCGCCTCTTCGTCTTCGCCCATGAGACGACTGTAACCCTCGACATCAGCGCTTAAGATGGCCGTTAGCTTACGTTCCATGACTGATCGCTTCTGCTTAGTGTGCACGCTGCACAATTCAGAACAGATCAGACTATTACTGCTGCACTCTGTGTGTCAATCAGGCTGAAGCGATTGTATTCATCCTAACAATACTCACATGCCATCCACAGGATAGTAATCTCGAGCGTCAGCTAGCGATGAGAGCGTTTTGATGCCACTTTCGCTAATGAGGATGGCATTGACATCAGTGTAACAGTGGAAGAGATGGTGATTGAGTAATCCTAGCTTTAATGACCACTGCTTTCGGGACGCTGAGTTTCCCCTTTACCTATGCGGGTTTCAAGGGCAGTTGCCAGAAAACAGAATATTTGGCAACTATTGTGAATTTTCAACTACTCGCGATAGGTTCTGAGATCAAAATGTTAATTTATATTTTTGCTTTGGGAAAGAATTACTTTGATTACTTGTTTAACATCATTCGATGATAGAATGGAATGAAGAGTTCTAATAAATTCTTCTTCATTTTCGACTTCAAATTTTTCATTTGATATTTCGTTAAAAATTTTTAGAGGATAAAGAAAAAGTGGCTGTTCTATACGGAGCACGGTTACACTATAGTCGTCTAAATTTTGTGCTAAGATATCAAGTCTGATAGAGATTGTATTTGCAGATATGATGGGCCAAACTTGTCCTCTAAGAGTTCCATTTGTCTGTGTTCCTAAAATTTCTGCTTGCTTTTTGAGTATTGTAAATGGCGGTGTTATGTCATCACCAGTTGGCAGATCACCCCATAAATTTTCATCTTTATTCATGATAGCACCATCCTTTCTATTTCAATTTCAAAATCAAGGGGAAAATGGGCATCGCCAATGTCATAATGCATATGATCGGGAATCAGTTAAAGAACAGCTATATCTGTAGAAAGATTAGTGACAATTATCACCTAATCACCTACATGAGGTAATGTTAGCTAGAAGCTATAAACCTCCTCGGCACCAACGCCCCAGCACCTCTCACTGAATCGATCAATTTTATCCAAGCTTCATCCTGCTTTTCAAATGGTGTCCATATCTGGCTCTCATAAGAACATAAGCTATCTGTAAAGGTAAGCTTGAACTGCTCACCATCTAGCACTGCTTGAGAATCATTTTTTGCATAAGCGGCCTTAACCTTTAGGACTCACCGCTTTCTTCTCCATTACTACCTGGTAGCGATCCGTTTTAAATAAGGCCTGGTTGAGAGTTTCGTTTTTGCAGGTAACCTCACCCGTTACCCAATGGGTGACGTAGGCGCGACGCCAGCGATCTGAATAATTGCGGTGTGAACTGTGCAGCGTTTGACCGTGATGAAATACGACACCCCCTTTATGGACAGGAGCCAGTTCTTCATTCTTCATTTTAATATCCTCTTCTCTCAGTAAGAAGCTGTGCGGCTCAGCGGCCGATTTTTGGTAGTGGGATATAATTCCTTCTTTGTGTGACCCACTGATATAGCGCAGGCATGAGTTTTCTTCGTTTACATCGTCGAGCGCGATCCACGCGGTAATAACATGATCTGCGGGAAAGCACTGGAAATGAAAGTCATCCTGGTGATAAGGTACGGGGCCTCCGTGATGAGGTGGTTTCAGGAATACCTGATCCTTTAACAACAATGGAGTGTCGCCTAAGAACTCTTCAATTACATTATTAAAACGGTCGTCTAAAACAAATTCTTGAAATGAAGGATGCTTGAAAAATGGACTATTAATTTTACGGGGAATGACCTCCCCGCTTTCTAGTCGTTCACCGGCCATGGCGGATACATCGGGGCTTTTTATTTCTTCTTCAATTATCGTCGTCGCTGTCTTCGCTATACCGTCCACAACGGCATGATCAAATACCCCTTCGATCACGACCCATCCTTTTTCCAAATAGTGATCCATCTGTTCCTGCGTAACCATTTCTGAGCCCTTTTTCGTTTTATAAAAAATTTATCTTTTAAAAGTGAGACTTCAATAATTAAAATCCAGATCTCTTTTATTCTCGTGTAATGTTCGCAGTATCGATCGATAGAAATCTCGCGTTGTCGCCTACTCTAGGCCGTTTCACATAATCCCTGTAGTGCGTTATGTAAAAGGGCATTTCCTTCAATATAATGCACATTATTGAGATTAAATAGTCACTGCCCTGTTCAGAAGTGTCGCCCTACGCTCATTTGTAATTGTAGTATATGTGTAATCCTTAATTTTCACGCTTAGTCATTATTAAATACCACTTATGATATGGCAAAAACTCGTCGCTAATCTAATATTAAGCGAAAGGATGTAATCTAGATGCATTACTACTATCCAGAACACTTGGAGGGATATAAACGCGTCAAAGCGGAAGGGAAGACTGCGTGGAATGAAATACATGGGGTAGAGGGATACGACAACTTTTCTTCACGTGCTTTCCTTGAAACAGTACTCCCACGTTTGACATTCTCTACACAAATTCCGACAGCCCTCGAATACGGCTGTGGGACAGGACCTAGCACTTGCTTTCTCGCGGAACGTGGTTTTCGTGTAGATGCCATCGACTTAGTACCCCTGGCGATTGAGATGGGCAAAGAAATCTCTTCTCAGCGCGGGTTGAGTATCAACTTCGAGGTGGGTGACGTCTGTAATCTCAAGGAAGATGGGAAGCAGTATAACCTAATAGTCGACAGCTACTGCTTACAGTGCATCGTGTTTGATGACGAACGGCAGCGGGTTTTCTCATCTGTTCAATCGAGACTGAAACCAAGCGGATATTATCTTGTAAGCACTGCTATTCTTGACGAAGAGCACGAGGCGTTGATTGGAAGTGACACGATTGAAGACTCTGACACAGGTGTTGTCTACAACGAATACGGAGAGGGATTCATAGATCTTAATACTGGCATAGTTCTTCGATCCTTGAATGTGCGTGGGCATGAGTATTCCGACGCCATTCGTATATCTGAAAAGTTGTATTTACCGAATCGGCGTCATTTGCAACGCACTAACTTGATATCAGAGCTTCAATCGGCTGGTTTCATGGTGGTGTACCAAGACGAACGATTTCCCCAAAGCGTGGCATGTAAGTTTAAAGACTACACTTCGTAGGGCAGCATTGTCAAAGTGCATGGAGCTTAAACTTAACTGGAGGGTAAGGGCCAATTAAGTGAATTATCTCGGGCCGTTTTCAGATAATTCTCAATTATTCGCACTACTTTGGGATATTGAGAGGCAAGATTATGACTTTCAGATAGATCATTTGATAAATCATATAATTCTAAAGGGACATCAGGGCCTTGTCTAAATGCTTTCCAATTTTGCCAACGCACTGCTTGTTGAAAACCTCGCTCTTGAAATACCTGATCAACCTTCCAGTGGTTTTCCCAGTACAGAAATCGATCAGTGTTATTTGGTGATTTCCCAAGAAGTAACGGCAACGCACTAGTACCGTCAATGCCTGAGGGAGATGTTATTCCAGCCAGTTCAGCAGCCATGGGAAGAAAATCGGCAAAGTACCAAACGGCATTACTTACTTCTCCCTCTTTTACCTTCCCCTTCCATTTTACAATCATGGGAACTCGAATACCACCTTCTAATAAATCGCCTTTGTGACCACGCAAGGGCCCATTATTATCGAAACGATCTTCGAATGTTTTGAGAGCCCCATTATCAGAACTGAAGAAGACAATAGTATCCTCATCGAGTTTCAGTTCTTGAAGCAAACTGAGAATACGTCCCACATCTGCATCCATATATGAAATCATTGCCGCAAATATTTTCTCTTTTATTCCCCAAGGTTTATTTGAATAGGGGTCAGTATCTGGGACAGAAAATTTGTCGTGAGGTCCATGAGGTATCGTTAGAGGAAGATAGAGGAAAAATGGAGTATCTTTATGCCGTCGAATAAAATTTATCGCAAAATCAGTAAAGACATCCTGTGAATAAGTTTTTTTATTTAAGCCCTTATTACCTTCGAGGTAAAATATGTCATCATTACGCCAAAGAAATTCAGGAAAAAACTCCAGGGCATGATCCTGATTGAGATAACCTAACCATTCGTCGAATCCCTGTTTCGTAGGAAGGCCCGTCGTTTGAGGTTCCCCCAAACCCCATTTCCCTGAGATACCTGTCACATAACCCGCCTTTTTAAGGACTTCAGCTACCGTTATGTTTTCCAATTCAAGAGCGACGCGCCCTTCAGGTCCAATACCACCAATTTTAGCATGATTGCCGCGAAGACGAGTATGACCGAGGTGCTGGCCGGTCATTAATACGTTGCGGGATGGAGCACAGATAGGTGAACCTGCGTAGCATTGAGTAAAACGTGTTCCCTCCCTGGCAAGCTGATCCAAATGTGGTGTTTTAATTAGTTTTTGACCATAAGAACCTAAATTCCCATAACCTAAGTCATCAGCTAAAATAAAAATAATATTCGGTTGTCTTTCTATTGATCCACCAGGACTAGCCGCTAAAATATCAAAACAGTTTATCAGGATAGTGGATGCGACGGCATATATTAATTGTTTAAGAAATCTGCGGCGATCATTCATAACGATTTTTATTATAGAGCCTATGAGTCCATTAGCTAGTTTAAATATAAATTCCAATATTCAAGGACTGACCCCTTTTAAAATTCCTGTTAGTAATATTTATGAGATATTTTATGCAGTTATATTGATATAAGATGAAACCGCTTGCCTACCAAAAGAACCGAGCACACGACCTCATACAGGGCTGTGAAGACCGGCTCGAATCAGGCGCGATTGATGAAGACACCTGGCATAGAGAGATAGCAGCAGTTATCACGCCCTCCTACCTGGCCGGTGATAACCCGCGTCGCCAGTCTGGGCACAGTGGTGACGAAGCACGCTGGAAGCAAGCCAGGGGGTTGATCGTTGATGCATTTAATAAAAATGGGACTTTTTTAGATGTGGGATGCGCGAATGGTTACCTCATGGAATCGATAGAGCGATGGAGCCTGGAGAGGGGTTATGAGATCGAACCCTACGGGGTCGACATCTCCCCTGAGCTCGCTGCCCTCGCGAGGGAACGATTGCCCCATTGGGCAGATCGAATTCATACCGCGAACGCTCTCTACTGGAAGCCCGCCGTTCAATATACATACGTTCGAACCGGTTTGGATTATGTTCCGCAACGGCGATATAAGGATTTTATTCAGCACCTGCTGAATAATGCCGTGCTGCCGGGAGGTCGGCTGATTATCGGGACCTATAACGAAGAAAAGGAGTTAAAGCTCAACGAAGATCACTTGACGGGTTTGGGCTTTACGATAAATGGCCGATCAGAACGTACCCATAGTGATCCCCGCCTCGCTTACAAGGTCGTTTGTATAGATAAACCATAAAGCTTCGTCTGCCTCCTCGTCTGCGTCCTCTTTTATTAATTACAATATCATGGTGGAGCGGGCTGCCTGTCCGACATAGCCTTGGCGACGGCTGATCCCTAGCACGCTTCTTCAATTATAGCTGCAAACCTGCGCCCCTTCAGGGCGCGTATTACACATCCCCTATACCAGGGGTTAACACCCCTGGCTATTGAGGGATGTCGGGCATACCCTCGGTAGCCTTCACCCCTCCAGGGTGTGATGGACTTGGGTTAATTTTATTGTTCCGTAAAACTTCGCCTCGCTTACAAGGTGATTTGGATAGATAAATAATAAAGCTTCGTCTTCGTCTCTATTGTCATTGCGAGGAGTCAAACGACGAAGCAATCCAGGGGAATGTCTGTTGAGTAATCACAGTCCCTGGACGTAAAACTTCATTCAGAAGTTCGATTGCCAAACTAAAGTATATATTAAGCTACTCATGTTTCTTAGCGGTGATTGTTTTCCGTAACCACAATGACTATTCGCCTGGAATGGAAGATGTCGGACTTCGCCCTCGGTAGCCGCGGTCAGCTGATAGCCTTCCTCGCAATGACAATAGAGACGAAGACGAAGCTTTTTATTAATTACAATAAAGGATACGGACGCAACGGAGTGCGTCCCTCCATAAAATGCAATGAATAGCTTCTGGGACGAAGACGAAGCTTATTATTGATAGATTCCTGAATCTATGCATCCCCATTAAATAGTTTGAACTCTACTCTCCTCATGTATAGCGTGAAGCATGATTCCTAGTTATTGCAAATTGCTCCTTAATAATCACATATACTTACCATGAGTAATACATTCCCACGAAGTTCGTACGATAAAATTGGAGGCATCGTATTTTTTGGAAGAATGCTGGACAAGATCCGCCTCCACAATCAGGGCACGCTGCCCGATGATTATAATCTCGGTGTCGGTTTTGACGAACGCTGCCTTAAATTTCTTAATGTCAAATACGATGAAGTCATTGAAAGAGTCCTGCAGGGTGGAAGCGATGAGGACATTCTCGAATGGTGTTTTAAAAACGGACGCAAGCCTTCAGATGATGATATCGAAATCTGGAATGGCTTTATGACAAAAGTCGGATGGAGGGACGATAACTCGGAAAAGCTGATCGAAAGAAAGCGCTCAGGCGGTTTTTCCGATAGTGACGATATACAAACCAACTTTGATTTTCATGATGCCGATGAAGGAAGGATATAATCTATCTTCCATGAATCGGGCATGAAGGTCTCAACACTTTCAATAATTGTCGGTAGAATTTAGCTAACCTTTAACTCCACCCAGCTGGATTCCTCGAACGAGATGTTTTTGCATAATAACAAAGACAATTATCATCGGAATGACTGACATCGTTACGGCAGCCATGAGTAAATGGGTCGACTGCTTGTAGGTTGAATCAAAGTAGAGAAGCCCGATGGGTAAGGTATAGCGTTCGACCGATTTCAGCATGACGAGCGGCCAGAAAAAACTGTGATACTGCCCAATAAAGGAGAATATGGTCAGGGCAATGAGTCCGGGGCGACTCAAAGGCATGATAACATCCCAGAATATTTGCCATTTGCTGGCGCCGTCGATTTCGGCCGCTTCATCGAGCGAGGTAGGAATGGTGAGCATAAATTGTCTCAGCAGGAAAGTCCCATAGGCGTTGAATGACGCGGGCAGGACTAAACCTAAAAATGTATTAACCAGACTCAGCTGGATCATGATTTGAAAATTGGGGATAATCATTACGAGGCCCGGAACCATCATTGTCGCGAGGTAAAGGAAAAACACTTTATCGCGGCCCGGCCAATGAAGCCGGGAAAAGCTGTAAGCCGCCATCGAACTGGTAAATACCTGTAAGAGTGTTATCGATGTAGCGATTAGAATACTGTTCCAATAGAACCGAGCAAATGGGATTTGTTTAAAAACTTCGAGGTAGTTGTCCCAATGCGGGGTTATCGGTAACCAATCCTTCGTGCCGATCTCGGCGAGCGGTTTTATACTTGTCAGGATCATCCATATAAAGGGAAGAAAGAGCAGAAGGCTGAGGAGAGTCAAAATTACATGCAGACCTGCAGTGGAAAAAAAGGCGCGACGTTCCGCTTTCCTCGCAAGAGACTTTCGATTATTTTCTTCTTCAGTCATTGACATAACGGCTCGCAAATTTCCAGTTGAAGATGGTGACGAGAAAAATGAGAAGAAAAAGAATCCAGGCAATCGCTGAGGCATAACCTAATCCCCCGCTTTCAAAACCTTCGTTATAAATAATGTAACTCAATGTCGTCGTTGCTCCGGCAGGCCCACCTTGGGTCATTGTTCGAGCCATCTCAAACCCACCTTGTAATCCGCCAATAACACTTATTATTACGATAAAAAAAGTAACGGGTGTTAATTGTGGCCAGGTTATATGCCAGAATTTCTGAAACTTCCCCGCCCCGTCAATATCAGCTGCCTCATAGAGTTCAACCGGTACATTTTTCAGTCCGGCAAGATAAAGAATCATATTATTTGAACCAATCGCCGCCCACAGACCCATAATCATGAGGGAAGGTTTGGCCCAATAGTAATCAGCAAGCCACACGGGAGGGTTAAGAATATCCTCGGCCATGGATGGCAAGTAGTAGGATACCTGCGCCAGGCCGAGAAGGCAGAACTGTAGAGTCATTAACCCGATTGAGACCATCAGCGCACTGCCTATTGCATTACCATGTTGGTATTGATCACGTTCCCGCCATTGCTTTAGCACCATATAGCCATTCGCGATTAAAAGACCCACCGTCCCAACGATCAGAGCAATGGCAACGGGACGGTATTCGAGCCAGGAATAGGTGACCGCTACGGGCAAGAGAACAAAAAATAGGACCACGAACGCTCCCGGAGTGTTGATTTCTTTTTCGAGCCATAACTGTCGCAGGTAGCGCAGTCCGATGAACAATAAAACCCAAGATAAAAGTGCCAGTAGGACAGTGCCAGCAGTTCCACTACCTTGCGGTAAAGCCCTGACAATTAAAGTCAGCCTATCGAGAATATGTTCCAGGAACTGGTTTATCGGTCCAGCGTTTGGATTGTAAAGTTTCTTCCAAAGGATAAAGGTCGCAACACCGGCCGCAAAATGCGGCGCGTAGAATAAGGTGCGGTAAACCGTCGTCCCTCCCAGCACACCTCCAATCAATATTAATCCTGCTATACCGGTAAGAACCGTGGTTAAACTTACGCCGGTTAAGCCACAAATGGTAAGAAAACTTATACTGGCGATGAAAACCGCACCGATTAATAACAAATTGAAGTTACGCGAACTGCTTCCATCCATATTCTGGTTCAAAAGAATCGCAGCAATCAGACTACCGATGATCGAAAAGGGAATGGCCATCATGAAGAAAAGTGTATTCCCCAGGTAGCGCCAAAAATCCCTGTCCTTGAATAAACGAATGAAATTTTCGAGACCGACAAATTGAATCGGCTCATCTCGAAACATATTGTGCAGTCGAAGATCCCAATTCGAAAAAGCTAGTACGAAGCTGAATATAAGGGGGAAGAAAACAAAAACAAGGAACCCTAGAATATTCGGGGTGAGAAAGCCCAGCCCCACGGCGAGTCGATGTTTTTGAGTAGTTGC
Source organism: Opitutales bacterium (assembly GCA_963692525.1). Taxonomy (GTDB): domain Bacteria; phylum Verrucomicrobiota; class Verrucomicrobiia; order Opitutales; family PNEW01; genus PNEW01. The sequence goes on along the minus strand of OY829953.1, from coordinate 1,118,115 downwards.
GGACGCCATCAAATTATTGCTCCAGCCAACCTTGTGCTTCGTAGTAGCGGCGGTGAAATGTATTATCGATCCAGCTGATAGGCACCGGCAGGTCACGGGCACGTCGTTCGTCTATTTTTTTCTGGATCACCATACGGCGCTCATATTCAGCTCGCAGTTCCGGATGCGACTTCAGGTTTAATTGGATCCGAGCATTTATTTTTTCCTCTAAAAGTCGACTCGCCTCTTCCGCTGTATAAAAGTCGTTAAGAAATCCTTCAAACATTAATTTCTCCAAGCGTTGCACCGTTGGGACAAAGACGAAAGGGCTCACGGACCGGGCAATGGAAATGGATAAAGCTCTTTTACTGAATTTTTCGTGAATCCCCCACTCGTTCGGGTATTTTGGCGGGCGTAAAAAAGCATCCGTCTGGATATATCGGGGATTGGAAGGCAGGCCATCAGCACAATCTACAATTTGCATATTATAGTCCTCGCTGGCGAGGTAAGATAAAAACAATTCAGCCAGTTGAGGATGTTTTGATCCGGCATATATACTCGCACAGCGCGAAGTAATAATTCCATTGGGAAATCCACCATGAGGAAACTCCACGGTGTCGAGCGACATGGATTCAAATTCTCTAAACTGGATGAGCGCCCATCGCCCGGCAATTACCATCCCGTAATTCCCCTGATTGAATAATTGAAAGAGAAATCCTCCATAACCATGCCCCGAGGTAAAAGAAGCTTCGTCTGCCGCGGAGGGAAATAAATGATCTACGTATATCCACTTATATATTTTGTTATAAACCTCAACATTACGTCTATCGTCCAGGATGCAGGTTGTCAGCGTTTCATTGAATATGGATAAGCCGAGACTTCTGCGAAATATGGTGTTTTCTCTCATATAAGAGGTCAGGTTGGCGAAAAAAACCTCCCGCCTTTTCCCGGGTGGATTTGCGGCTTCGACAAATTTTTTACCCAGTTTTTCAAAAGTATCGAAATCCCACCGTTCCGGTGGGGGGTCCAGCCCATAACGGGCAAAGGTTTTTTTGTTAACCCAGTAATAATAATTAGAAGCACTGAAGGGAAACGCATACTGCACCTCATCATTTACGATTAAAGGCCTGACCGCGGGATAGGTCCGGGAGGGATCAAACCCCATACTCGCGGCAGCCTGGTCAAGATTCCTTAATAGACCTATCTGTTTAAAAAAGGGTACATCTGATGACCCGCCTACGGATATGATATCAGAGGCGACGCCGGATACTCCATGGATTAATCTTTTTTGTCCATTGCCTTGCGCGGTATCCAGTCGCATCTCTATTTCTGGAAGATTGTTTTTTTTCAGCCACTTGTGAAATAGATCGACCTGCTCTTCGCGCACGGGATTGGGATCGGTCACCCAATATAAAACGGGTTTGTCCTCTAACCCTTCATGAAGGAACCACTCCGTAATTAAAAACGCTATGATTACGCTGATTGCAGATACCGTAATAATGAGTTTCATGTATTTCCAGTACCCTGAGTTAGTTGAATGAGCATCGCATCAAATTAATACTGTAACCAACCTTGTTCTTCATAGTAGCGGTGGTGAAAGGGATTCTCGATCCAACTCAAAGGCACCGGCAGGTCGCTCGCGCGTCGTTCGTCTATCCCTTTCTGGATCGCGATACGGCGCTCATATTCAGCTCTCAATTCCGGATGCGACTTCAGATTTAATTTGATCTGAGTATTTATTTTTTCCTCCAGCAGCCGACTCGCCTCTTCCGCCGTATAAAAGTCGTTAAGAAACCCCTCAAACATTAATTTCTCCAAACGCGTCACTGTTCGCTGATAGATGAAAGGGCTTAAGGACGGAGCAATGGAAATATTCAGGGTTTTCTCACTGAATTTTTCGTGAATCCCCCACTCGTTCGGATATTTTTGCGGACGTAAATAGGCTTCCGTCAGGGTATATCGGGGATTGGGTGGTAAAGCATCACCGTCTTTTACAATCTGCATATTATATTCCTCACTTGCAAGGTAGGCTAAAAACAACTCTGCCAGATGAGGGTATTTCGATCCGGAATACACCGCCGCGCAGCGGGCATTTACTATTGTGTTGCGAAATCCATCATGAGGCAACTCCACGACATCGAGTGACATATTTTCAAATTCTCTAAACTGAATCAGTGCAAATCGCCCACTCGACATCATTCCATAATTCCCTTGATTGAACAGCTGGAAGAGAAACCCCCCATAACCATGCCCCGTGGTAAAAGAAGCTTCGTCCGCCGCGGTGGGAAATAAATGATCTTCGTATATCCACTGATAAATTTTGTCATAAACTTTAACATTACGCCTGTCATTGAGGATACACGCGGTCAGGGTTTCATTAAAAAAGGATAACCCGAGGCTTCTGCGAAAGATGGTGTTTTCCATCATACCTACGTTTCGGTTGACGAAAAAGACTTCCCGTCGCTTTCCGGGTGGATTTGCCGCGTCGACGAATTTTTTTCCCAGTTTTTCAAAAGTCTCGAAATCCCACTGTTCAGGTGGAGGGTTTTGCCCATAACGGGCGAAAGTCTTTTTATTAACCCAATAGATGAGACTTGAGACATTACAGGGAAAGGCGTACTGGACATTTTCTTTCACGATAAGTGGCACAACACCCTCAAATGTTTGTGAAGAATCAAATCCCCATTTTGCAGCTGCACTATCCAGATCTCTCAAGAGACCCGCCTGTTTAAAAAAGGGCAAATCTGATGCCCCACCAACGGATATGATATCGGAGGCGACTCCTGATACGCCATGAATGAGTTTCTTTTGTGCATTGCCTTCTGCGGTATCTAAGCGCAGCTCCATATCCGGGTGATTATTTTTCTTAAGCCACTGGTGAAAGAGTTCAACTTGCTCTACGCGCGCAGGATTGGGATCAGTCACCCAATATAATACCGGTTTATCCTCTAACCCTTCATTAAGGAGCCATTCAGTAAGTAAGAAGGCCGCAATTACGCTAATTCCAGTTAACAGAAAAATAAGTTTCATGTGACTTCCTAACACCGTCCCGGTGTTGGGCTATAACATCAATTATAAATTCTCTTGTCCAACAAATCGTGTATCTGAATAACACTCTCTTATAGAAGAGAGATGCGTGTTATTATTATTTGATTATTATTTTAGATAGTCTTAGGCATAATCAAAGAAAGGAAATAAATGTATTCGTATCGATTCAGTTGCTTTTGTTGCTCAGCATTATTATTGCTGATTTTAAATTATTCTTTTGGGGCAAAACCGAAGTTTGAAGGCACCGGTCACATTGATTTTTTCGGTTATACAGACTGTGTAAAACTGGAAAATGAGAACACCCGCGTCATACTCGGTCATCAAAGCGGCGGTCGTGTCCTTGAATATTCGTGGAAGGGGGAGAATGCCTTATACTTGGATCCGGAAGATAATGGGTATCACTATGAGTCCGGTAAACCCAGTCGTAATATAAGTGCGGGCAGGTTTGACATTGGCCCCGAGCAAATCATTCCCCGACACCCTGTACTCTGGGCGGGCGAGTGGAAAGCGGTCATTACCGGCCCGCGGTCAGCGCGTTTGACGAGTAAAAAAGATAAAGCAACCGGCGTGCAGCTGATAAGAAAATTTACTCTCGATGAAACTACCTCGCGATTGAGCTGCAAGCAGACTATTAAAAATGTATCCGAAGATACCGTATCCTGGTGCCACTGGAGCAGGACCTTTGCCAAGGGTGGTGGCATTTGTATTGTCCCCCTAACACCCGACAGCCGTTTTCCGCATAAATATGTAATGTATGGGCCCGGCCCGGGTATTAATCACCGCCCGGAAGATCCCAATATCAGGATACGAGATGGTATGCTCGAGATTATTGGCACACCTGCATTCCCTAAACTGGGAATGGATTCCTATGCGGGATGGTTAGGTTATATTATGAAAAACAATCTTATCTTCGTTAAACAATACCCCACCTACCCTAACCGGGTTTACAATGAAGTAGCGGGTCTGACCCTCTCCATCTGGTACTACAAAGATGAGAAATGCGAACTTGAACCAATAGGTCCGAGAGAAATTATAACTCCCGGTACGTCCGCTTCTTTTACCGAAACCTGGTGGCTGCTGCCCTATCCCTATCCAGAAGATGGAAGTGAGGTCGATCTAGCGGATGTAGAAAACCGGGTAAATCAGCTGAGGTGAACGCAATGATTTGAATAGCTCGACTTCGCAATTAACGCATCTTTCAATAGGGCCAATCCGCAACCGTAACAAACAGTTTAAATCAAAAGTAACTTATGGCTGACCCAATTATAACGAGCTTGGAGATTCATCAATATGAATACTCGCTGAAAGATTTAGGTAAAGATTACAATGGCTTTAACCTCGTTTACACCCCGGGAAATTCCCAGAAAATGGGTGGATGTGTCATCCGGATACTAACTGACCAAGGCATTACGGGTGAGTATGCCACGGGTAACTATGCGGATCTGTCGACCATACCCATGTTCTGGCACTACTTGAAAGGGAAACCTGCGCTCCAGCGCGAGCGTATTTATGACGATGTCAAACGGGCTTTACGTCAAATGGCTAGAATTGGCCTCGCCCAAGTCGACAATGCGCTGTGGGACATCGCGGGGAAATACTATAATGCCCCAGTCCATGAACTATTAGGTGGCTATAAAACAAGCTTACCCTGCTATGCCAGCACCTATCACGGTGATGAAAATGGTGGCCTGGACTGTCCCGAAGCCTTTGCGGAATTCGCCGTCAGGTGCAAAGAGATCGGTTACCCTGCTTTTAAAATTCACGGTTGGGGAAATGCCCCAGTGAAAAAGGAAATTGCCAATGTTCTCGCCGTTCGTGAAGCGGTGGGAGCGGATATGGATTTAATGATCGACCCGGCATGTGAGCTTACGACTTTCGGCGATGCGCTCAAGGTTGGTTGGGCTTGTGACGAGGCTAAATTTTTCTGGTACGAAGATCCCTTTAGAGATGGAGGCATCTCCCAGTTTGCGCACCGAAAACTTCGCCAATTAATAAAAACGCCTCTTCTTCTGACGGAGCATGTGCGCAGTCTCGAGCCGCATATGGATTTCGTGATAGCCGAGGCCACTGACTTTGTCCGTGGAGATGTTGCCTACGACGGGATAACCGGAGTCATGAAACTCGCGCATGCCGCCGAGTCTCTGGGTATAGACATCGAATTTCACGGGGCAAATCCAACAGTAAGACAATGCATGGCTTCTGTTCGCAATTCAAACTACTACGAAATGGGGTTAGTCCATCCAAACGCGCCCATCAGCCAAGCCCCAGAATTATATTTAGACTATGATGACTCACTCGAAGCGGTGGACAAAAACGGCCATATCCCTATTCCCAAGGGGCCCGGAATCGGGGTCGAAATAAACTGGGACTGGATTAATGCTAATCGCACCAACCTTATTGTTTACGAATAATCGGAGAGATTTTAATCAATCAAGATGGCGCTGCGTTTTCTAATCTGTATTACCTGCACCTTATTCCCTTCGTTAGCGTTAATGGGTGTACTGGAAACATCATCACCCCGAAAAAACAATGCTTCTCTTATTGAAAATCCACCGAAGAATAAATCCATCATTAAAAGCAAGGGCGCAGACCCAGTGGATGCCATCCTCCAACGCGTAAACGATTACTTATTTCAAAGGATAGAAGATGGCTTCTCTTTTGATAACGTGAGCGATGCGCATGGCGTAGCCGACCTTAGTGACAACTCCTGGCGCGTTCGATTATTAGCGGTTCGCGATCTTGTTCGTTTAGGTGAATCCGCCATTCCTCAACTGATAGCCCGCCTGGAAGATAATAATTCCCATGTTCGCGAGTTGTGCGCGATGGTGCTGGGTATTCTCGAGGCATCAGATGCAAATCAGGCACTCATTAAAAGACTGCAAGAGGACCCGGATTCCGTTGTTCGCACCCAGGCTGCATCCGCACTGGGTCAGATTGGGTTGTGTGAGTCTTTAACGGTGTTAGAAGAAACAATGAAAACAGATTCCAGCCGGGATGTAATACCTCAATGTGAAATGTCGATCACCCAAATTGAAAATAATATTAAATCCGACCCAAACCTTGCGGCTTCTTATCGTTCACTCGACGAATCAAAATTTAACAGCGTTCAAGTAAATCAACCGGCAGTTGATTTTGAATTAAAAGACACAAACGGAAAATCCTGGCGCCTTTCCGATTTTAAAGGAGACAAAACTGTCCTCCTGATCTGGGTATTCGCTGACTGGTGTCCGGTCTGTCATAATGAATTTCATGAATTAATCGAACTGGAAAAAGAATTTGCCCGCGCGGATATCCAGGTATTTACCGTGGAGTGCCACGACCGGTTTCGTTGCCGGGTGATGACGGGTCAGGAAAAAAAGCCCCATTACTGGTTTAAGAAAAAACCATTCATAGATCAGTATCCCGAAAAAATCTGGTGGCCGCATCTAGTTGATCTCGCGGGTGCGGTGGGCGCAACCTACGGCGTCGATCCCATGGAATTTGTCGTCCATTCGGAATGGATCAACCGTCCATCGACGGTCATCGTGGATAAAAGCGGCATCGTACGTTTTGCCTACTACGGAACCTTCTGGGGCGATAGGCCCACGATTGAGCAAACACTCGAAATGGTCCACTCGGAAGATTATCAGTTTGAGCATCCCGACCGCAGGAAAATGCCTTGATTGAAGAAGGATCAATTTAGAGATTATATTATAATAATCTTCGTCCCTATGTTTTTTTAGGTGGAGCGGGCTGTCCCTAGCACGCTTCCTTTAATTGCGACATTCACCAACGCGCTGGGGATCAACCTTCGCGGCTTCCGAGGGCGCAGCCCGACATCTTCCATTCCAGGCGGAGTCTATCTGATGCTCACTAGCCTATGAAATGTAGGATGTTGTATACACCTTCTTCGCAAAACATAGTAATGTATTTCAGCATTCGTACTATTATGTGAAGCCTTTAATTCAGAGACCGTGATTACGCAACAGACATCCCCCTGGATTGCTTCGTCTCCCGCAGTTGCGGGATCCTCGCAATGACAATAGGGACGATGACGAACAGGAAGACGAAGATTGATTTTCTATCAGTACTCCTTACCAGCCCGGCTTATTTTTACTACTCAACCAGGAATCAGTTCCAAACAAACAGGCGCAGGAGCATCGACAACATGGCCGGACGGAGTGAGGATACCGGTTTGTTGATCCCGACGAAAAGTTACAATCGTATCGGTGTCCTGATTGGCGGCTAATAACCAGTTGCCGGTTGGATCGATCGCAAAGTTACGGGGGAACTTACCTTGTGTCGGCTCGTGACCGACATACTTTAATCGCCCGGTTCCTTCATCGATTTCATAGATGACAAGGCTGTCGTGACCGCGATTGGATCCATAGAGAAATTTACCGGACGGATCGATATGGAGATCGGCGCAATGATTGGTGGCATTAAAATCTTCAGGGAGTGTGGACAGCGTCTGCACTTCACTCAGTTTGCCACTACTCTCATCATAAGTGAAAGCGACCATCGTGGAATCGAGTTCATTAATCAAATAGGCATATTTGCCATTGGGGTGGAAGGTAAAGTGGCGTGGGCCCGCACCGGCTTTGCTTGAGAAGCACAACTCCTCATTCAATTTCAATTTTCCCTTTGTCGAATCGAAAGCGTAAATTAAAACTTTATCCAGTCCAAGATCTGGTACGACAGCAAAATTATTATTGCGGTCCACATAAATCGAATGCGCATGGGCTTCCATTTGCCGTTCAGAATTTACACTCGAACCTTCGTGTTGAATGAATTCGGTGGCTTCACCTAGCTGTCCACTCTCCAGTATCGGAAGAACCGAGACGCTTCCTCCTCCGTAATTCGCAACGAGAACAAATTTTTCCGTCTTATCCAAAATGAGATGGCAGGGGCCGGTCCCAATCGTAGACTGTTCATTTATTAATGACAGCTCCCCTGTTGTCGCATCGATGGAATAAGCCCCCACCGTTCCACTTTCTTTCCCCTCGTATTCGTGTATTTCATAAATAGCATAGAGGGTGCGATGTTGCTTATTAATAGTCAGAAAGGTTGGATTATCTACACCCTTAACCTGGCTGGAAAATTTCAACTCCCCCGTTGAAGCATCCATACGATAGACGTATAAACCCTCACTCTTACCCGTGGTATAGGTTCCAACATATACCAGCCACTCTTTTATTAAATTTGCATCCATGGATATCCTATCTCCTTTTTAAAGTAATTAAAAAATTAATAATGTAAGAAAAGGGTCAATCTGCTTTTTCTTCGGTCACGCCTTAATCCTGGCGCAAGAAGTCGTGCACTATCTCAGCGTAACCCTCTGTATAGTCCATCTCCAGGTAATGGGCGCCGTAGTACTCGAGCGGGGTAAAGTCCGAGAGATCATAAGTTGGCATGGGATTAAACTGCACAACCCCATTCCCGGCCCGACACTGATGTACTTTAACATCGGTTGTCGTTTTGGAGAGTTCGATGATCTGCATAACCTCAGCCCCTTTCCCATCCGCACGGGGGATCACTTTCAGTCGCCATGAAGGCAGTAAATTGGGCAAGTCTTCAGGCGCAGCTGGCTGCTCCATCGTCGAGCGCACACTCATGATAGATGTCCCCGCTAATAGAGTATCCGTGTGCATCACTCTTTCATCCATCTCAACTTTGACGTCGGCAAAAACTTTTGGGGTACCATAAATTTCCCGTCCCGCCGGAATACTGCCACGGGAATTCAGAAAGACGACCGGGGCAAAGTAACCGACCTGTCCTTTATAGGTACACTTTACGGTCAATATACTCTCCTCAAACTTTCCGTAATTAGCCGACCAGGGAACAGTGAGCCCGGTCGCTATACAGTAGCCATCTTCCGACGCTTCGAAGCACTCGGGTAACACGCGATCAATAGCCGCGACATCGGCACGAAAATAAACGAACTGAAAACGTGTGTTCCGATAAGCGGCCGGGGGCATCGGATAATACGGCGAGTAAGCCGGCATATTCGCGATCTTGTCCATGGGAATGCTCATCTTATAACCTTATTTTGTTTCTTATTAAATACGTCAGTTTTTCAACTCACCACCGATTAATAGTAGTCTTTCCCCGCACTGCTGTTTCGACAGGATTCAATCCACTTTTCAAGGGTCTTAATCATTCTATTCGCAGTGTAAGGTTGTTCCTCGGCTATATTTTTTGTTTCACCGGGATCGCTCAGGAGATCATAAAGTCGATAAGATTTTCCATTATCGAGACTTAAAATTTTGTAGCGGTTATCAATCAACGATAGCTGTTCCGCCGATTCAAATGCTTTTGCGTCTCTCTCAAACGGGTCCATTTCCGATTGAAACCCAATCGGACTCGGGCGTTCTTTCATCTCACCGTTAATTAGCGATAGGAGGCTGACGCCATCGATAGGTAAGGGCTGATTGCTTACATTAAAGCCAGTGATTTCGCTAATTGTGGGATAAAAATCACTGGTCACGCAGGGAATATCCGTAACTACGGATTGACGAATTTTCAACGGCCAAACAAGTGTCGCAGGAACGCGAATGCCACCTTCGTAGAGTGTTCCCTTTTCCCCGCGAAAGGGACCGGCGGTATTATAGTCATGGATCCATGAGGGACCGTTGTCACTGCAAAACCAGATAATTGTATTTTCCGCTATACCCAGTCGTTCGAGTTCCGCGCGCATGCGACCGATCTGTTCATCCATTGCGGTCAAGCAGCCATACCAGTGCTGGGCTTTCATCGGTAAATCGCGGTATAGCGACCGATGTCTCTCACCGGCAATAACCGGTGAATGGGGAGTGTGAAACCAAATGGTCGAAAAGAAGGGCTTATTGGGTAAGGCTTCATTTTTTATAAAATTAACTGCGCGGTCCATGATAATTCGCGAGTTTGTCCCGGTAATATTATCGGTTACTTTTTTACCCGGCCCCTCCCAGTAAATGCTACGCCACTTGTCTCCCTTTTCACCTTTTTCAACCGGGCGATCCATAATTAATGTTTTTTCACCATTCAAACCACGCGGTTGCGTGTAAGGATTATAAAGAGGTATGCCTGCCTCGTTAGAAAAACACACATCAAACCCATTTTCCCAGGGCGGCGAATAGCGTTCAGGATGATCGGGTCCACCCTGCACCCCATCCTTCTCAGTCTTTGTAAGGGTGCCGAGATGCCATTTCCCAAAGTGACCCGTGCGGTAACCGATTCCCTTGAGTGCTTCCGCCAATGTCACTTCCTCCGAGGGCAATGATCCGACGTTGGCGAGAGGGACTCCGTAACGATAGGGATTGCGTCCGGTTAAACAACTGCCCCTCGTTGGAGAACACACGGGCGCCCCCGCATAGAAACGATCAAAGCGAATGCCTTCTTTTGACATCGCATCGAGATGAGGGGTTTTCACGATGGGATTTCCATTATAGCCGACATCACCCCACCCCTGGTCGTCAGACATCACCAAAATGATATTGGGTCGTTGTGCAATAAGTCTATTATTTTGGATGCTTGATGCACCGAGCATACTTCGCATGGAGATCGCCGCTGTGCCTAAACCTAAACTTTTTATGAATTGCCGACGCGTATTATTACCCATATTCATACCCAACCTATCCCTTATATTAAAAAGTGAAGGTGACTTAGCCCGGAGTCGAGAGCTTTCCGGTTGCAATGACATATCTTATCACAAATGATGATGATCGTATTTCAAAATGGCTGTTCGTTCTGAGTATGACCCGTCCTAACATACTATATATTCATTCCCATGACACGGGGCGTTATGTTCAACCCTATGGGTACGCCATACCAACTCCCAATATTCAGAAACTGGCGGAAGAGGGAATATTATTTCGACAGGCCTACTGCGCATCTCCCATGTGTTCACCCAGTCGAGCCGCTCTCCTTACAGGACAAAGCCCGCACAGTTGCGGACAATTTGGTTTAGTGAACTGTGGTTTTCCATTACGCGACCCCGAGAAGCACCTCGCCCACACCCTTAAAAATAATGGCTACACCACGGCATTATACGGGTTACAACATTTGCATTATGATCCAACGGTCCTCGGTTATGACCGCATTGTCGAAGCTCAGAAAAATGCCAGAATTATTGATGGAGTCCTTTATAAATACGATGCCGGACCGACGACCCAAGCGGCGATTGAATTTTTAAATGATAAACCCCAAGAACCCTTTTTTCTAACCGTGGGTTATTTTGAAACCCACCTGGACTTTCCAAAACTCGGCCCCAAAGACGATCCGCGCTATAGCCCCGTCCCGGCACCCCTCCCCGATACCCCGGGGACGAGAAAAGAGATGGCTGGTTTCAAGGCCAGCGCAAAAATACTCGACGATAATATGGGGGCTGTGATCGACGCACTCGAGACAAACGGTTTGAAAGACAACACCCTGGTAATTTGCACGACCGATCATGGCATTCCTTTTCCCGGGATGAAAAGGAGTCTGACTGGTCACGGCACGGGTGTGATGTTGATTATGCGCGGACCAGGAGGATATTCGGGAGGGCGAGTTTCAGATTCCCTTATTTCACAGGTTGATATCTATCCTACCCTATGCGAGTTACTAGAAATCGATCCTCCTCAATGGCTGGAAGGTAGATCCATGCTCCCGATTATTCGCAACGAAAAGGAAGAAATAAATGAGGAGGTATTTTATGAAGCTAACTACCAAGGAATCGACTACACGCCACAACGCGCGGTGCGCACCCGGCGCTGGAATTATATACGCATTTACGATCAACAGTCGAATATTGTTCAAGAGATGCTATATGATTTGATCTTGGATCCTAACGAGAGGCACAACATCGCCAATGAACCTTCCATGGGGAACACACTTAAAGAAATGCAGGACCGCCTAAATCACTGGATGAATGAAACTGAAGACCCCTTGCTTCAGGGAAGCATACCCATACCCTTGGACTCCATAGCGGTTAATCCCGAGGACAAGGATTTGCTCGGTTTGGGAAAGTACCTCTACAATACTTTAAAATCCTGGGAAAATAGAATTCTGGTAGATAACCGTTAAAAAGAAAAAGAGGAGAAGAAAATATTATGAAAATTATTGCAACCGGATGTGAATATACAGGAGTCACCAGCTTATTTGATGGCCTCATGGCCTGGGGAAATAAACGCGGAATTAAATTTCATCTCGATGATCATTTTACCATCCCTGACCGACAACACCTGGCTCCTGAAGATCAGGTAACAATTACAAACTTCTCTCCATCCCTTAAGCAGCGGTGGCAGGGAATGCAAATTGTCTACCACGTCCGCCTCATAAATATATTAGATCATATTCTTTTAGGGGGATTTCACATTGAAGAGGAAGTTTATGGGCCCCTCTACTATTACCCCGGAAAAAAAGTGAGTGGCTCAAGGCAATATGAATCGGAGATGCCTGAAGAGAGCATGATTGTGCATTTAACAGCACGTCCTGAGGTCATTGAATCGCGCATGGAATCCCAACCTCACGAATTTAATATGATAAAAAAAGAGGATATTCCGATGCTGCTCGATCGGTTCGAAGAGGAAGTCAAAAATTCCTGGTTGATGAAAAAAATAGAGATCGATACTTCTGACTTGAGCCCTGACCAACTCGTTCAGACCTTCCTCGCAAAAGCTCGTCCCCTAATGAATGCGCGTGATCTTTTAATCACGGCCGATGATGCTAATTGATAATCCCCGGGGCAACTACCGCTTTCTAACGGGGATTGCGCCCTATTCGAGTGGTGTTGTGGCGATGCCGGGTTTTGAAATCGTTCACGTCAATCTTCAGCAGCCTATAGCTTACCTCGAGGGTTTCGAGCGAATTGCCCGTCTTCTGACTGCGGCCGGCCGACCTATTCATGCCCTCTGTAGTATTGAACTGCGCCTGCCCGCTCCTCTCAGTTTTGAAGGTTTTGCAACATTCAACGATGAATACCAGCAGTTGCTTGCTGACAGGGATCTCATGCTCGACGGTCGCAACCCGATAGCGCGCACTAATATCGCTCCTGCGGTACAGGCACCCGAGGAACCGTCACTTTACGCTTTTGCTTACACCGTTCTCTCTACAGATGATAAGATTCCTCCCACCTTTATTGTCGCCGGAGCGGGTGATCTTCACGATCAAGGCAATCTTTCACCCGACGCGATTGTGCGGCCGAATGAAACATCCGACGAAGCCCTGCGCGAAAAAGCCGCTATCGTTATGCAGGTCATGCAGACACGGCTCGATGGACTTCAGGTTAACTGGGCCGCGGCGACGACGATTGATGTCTATACCGTTTACGCTTTACAGCCGTATCTCGTCGACACCCTACTTGCCCGAATGGATAAAGCCGCGATCCATGGTGTGCATTGGCACTTCAGTCATCCACCGATTGAAGGATTGGCATTTGAAATGGATCTTCGAGGGGTTCGGGAAGAAAAGTGGATAGAGCCTTGAAAAATATAATTTTAATGATTCAGCTACAGGGGCGTCGTTTGATCGTATTGCGGACGCGACGGAGCGCGTCCCTCCAATTTACATTAAATAATATATTTAGGTGGAGCGGGCTGCGATTCGGCTGCATTCGGCCCTGAGCTCATACCGAAGGGAGCTCATCGAAGTCCTGGCCGCCATAGCATTAGCGACGGCTGGTGCCCAGCATGCTTCTTCAATTTTTGATTAAAAGAAATAACACGTTAGGGATTAATCTTAATCCTTAACCCAATGATGAAAGAGAGGTTTCACATCGTCGGGTAGTTTTTCATAAACCTCGCGCTTTACGTGCGGACTATCAAAATTTTTCCCGTTTGTCTCCACAATCATTCGTGTGTGATCCGGGGTACCGATCATCGCGGGATTTAGATTAAACCACCAGGGAACATAACGAATAATTAATGCAATACGTGGTTCATCGCTGTTATTTACTCCTCCCGCGTGCCAGACACGGGGATCAAACAGGAGGACATCACCGGGATCGCCACTGATTTGCACTTCCGTTTTATGTGGAGCGTGAATATCGATGCCATTAGTTCCTTCGACCGAGGGACCGTTGCCGATACGGTGACTACCCGGAATAAAATAAGTGCCGCCGGTCTTTTCATTGAATGGCGTCATCATCCATATCGTTGTCATCCCCATCATGACGTCCGGATAGGGCGCGGTGATATGCATCGCATTGGATTGATTATAAGGCCAAGCGTCATGCCAGTAAAAACGTTGGGTTCCCGGGTCTTTTATAAGAACAGAGGTAAAGACAATTCGCGCATAAGGACCCAGTAATGCTTCCGCAACACCGAGTACTTTTTCGTGTGAGAGATAGGGGGTGAAAACCTGGGTGTTATTAATTAAACCCTTGGCCTGATGTTCCCCTTGGATGCTCATTTTATGACCTTGTGCCCGGGTCTTTGCTTTTTCTTTTTCTATCTCCGCGAATGCTTCTTCACTTACATTTAAAACTTCCTCGCGAATCGCTTTGACCTTCTCCTCGGGGATTACGCCACTCGCCACACAAAAGCCGCTCATCTTTATATCGCTTACGATATTCTCGCGCGTCTGTTTGTTTTCTTTTGTCATGGCACGTGTCGATTGCGGAATGCGGAATGACGATTGTGGATTGAATTTGACGGTAATCAAATATAATCCTCATTTTCGTCATCCTCCTATTGTCATTGCGAGGAGCAAAGCGACGCGGCTACCGAGGGTTACAGCCCTCGGTAGCCGCGGTCAGCTGCAAGCCTCCCTCGCAATGACAATGGGGCAGATCCGAAATCCGCAATCGATTCATTCAATCGTTAGCTCGTCCACGGCGACGGCAATTTCATTTCCATCTTCGTTGGCAAAAGTCGCGTTAATACTCTGTGTCGGTTGAGGGGTGTTATCGGACTTAAAATTGTTCTGGGTGATCAGGGTCTCGAACCCGGGGGTCGTCGATCCACTCTCCGCTACGACAATCGATGCGCCATTTGACTGCACCAGGTCTCCACCTGTTATCCTTAACCCGGGGTTGCCCGCCGACACGGTGAAGGATCCTGTACCAAACAATAAGTGTGGAACCGCATCGCCGCTGGCATCGATGTCTCCTACGGTTAAGCGTACCGCGATCGGCACTCCGCGCGCGTCAATGCCGACCTTGCCTGTGCTCCCGCCGAATACCGTGTTCGATAACTGCATCCCTCCTATACCCGAGGAGTTAATCACTTCTACCAATGACACGTCCGCTTGCGCATCATAGACTTGTCCCTCGGGGAATAGCGCCTGGTTCACCGCGTTGATCGATCCCACGGTGAAGATGCTGAAAAAAGTATTCGAATTAGCTCCATCGATGACCACGCTTGGTTTACCGGTGACGTACTCAACTGCTTGATTGTAGCGCGGAGGTATAGCCGGAGGCAGGAAAGTGGCCGGGTCCAGGGTTATGGTAAAGGCCCCTGCGCCCGAAAACTCTACCTGCACAATGTCCTCGTTTTCGTCCATAAAAGAGACGCGTGTGATCTGATTCGGTCTTGCCTGTAGCCGGATACTTTCTCCGGTAAGCAGAACCTGATCAAAGATGTTACCATTGGGATGCTGGATGTTTTCTCCGGCTATATCCCCTGTGCCTTCAAGCACGAGAGGAACGGATGGTGCCACAACGGTGATGACTGCGGTATCACTGTCCGCAGTACCTCCGACGTTAGTAATCGCTACCCAGAAATTTGTGCTCACATTGAGCGCACTGGTGGTAAAGGTGCTGCCGGTTGCGCCTGCGATAGGACTCGCGGTGTCACCGCTATTACCGCTAAACCATTGGTAGCTTAAATCGTCACCGCTGGCTATGATCGAAAGGGCAACAACTGTGCCAGACTGCACTTCCTGACTCGCGGGCTGGGTGGTAATGAATGGTCCGTCATCGCCAACTACATCGCTTATCGGAGTAAAACCGAAATCGTCGAGGCTGATAAAATTAAAATCCGTAAAATCGGATAGTGATGGACTGTTGGTATAGGTAATTTTACTAATACCATCGGGAGCGCCCGACTCTGCCGCATTAAAACTCAGGAAAGTGAAGGGAGGCGGCGTGGGTGTCGTGAATGTATTAATGCTTTGAGGAATATCAGAACTAGATGCAATGAGGTTGTCTTCGGTGTCAAAGACCTCGAACAAACCATCTTCCTGCTCAAATACCGCCGCATAGAATTGAACTTGGGCAGCGGGGGTTTCAAAGGTGATGGTGCCCGTAGTACCGTTATCAACGAGCCAGGCTCCAGGGACAAAGGTCGCTGAACCCCCTGAAATCCCTGGTTCAGTCCCAGACGGGTCCGAGTGATTAAACGCGGATAAACCTGACTTGGTGGCAATAGCGTCTGTAAAAGTAGCGGTGACTGGTGACTGACCAATGGTAAAATTCACTCGGCTCTCCATAAATATTTCTCCAAAGCTGATATTCTCAAAATCTTCGAAGACCGTATTGTTTCCTGGGCCGTCAATATAGGTAAAGCCGAGGTCATCGAGGGCAAATTGGCCCGACGCATCGACGATTTTAATTTGAATGATGCCGTTGGCATAATTGAGGTCGTTTCTGTCAAGGACATCCCCAGTGAAACTGATATAACTCAATAGCGGAGGGTTTGCACCTGGATTAATACTGGTTGGCAGGCTTATGGGCAGGCCGGAAGGCCGTTCACGATCTACACCATTTATCAATCCATTCAGCGCATTGGCAGAAGTTAAATTATGGGGATTTATTTCTAATCTCCCGCCTCCCATCGTTTCAGCCGCATAGAATTGAAGTTGATGAACGCCTCGCTCAAACCTGACTATGCCCTGTTGTCCGGGTATTAATACTAACGCTTTAGAACCTGAGTGTGAGAGGCTTGGATTACCTTCGGTCTCCAATGTGAAATTTATTATCTGGATACGGTTAGGCGGTTCCCCGATTGTGAAAGTCCCTGAACCTTCTGCATCTTCAAAATCAATGAACACATCAAGCTCTTGAGGAAGAGCCAAGAGAAGAACGGGTAATGTGCTTGATAGGATTAAAGTTGATATAACACATTTAAAATTCATTCCCGTGCTTTCTAATAGAAATATAATATCGGCTCTCTTAGTGCCGTGTCAAATGTGACTACACAATCCGCAATGGAACCGAGGGCAAAGCCCGACTGGCAACTATAGCCTTGGAAAAAAAGAAGCGCGCTGGGAACCAGCCGTCGCTGAATCTATGGCGGTCAGGCAGCCCGCTGGTATAGGTTCAAGACATCGTTTACACAAAAGGTTCAGGACATCCTTTACAGATTGCCAAAGAAAGAAGGAAGCTAAGTAACGGTATGATGTCATGGAAGGAAACAAAAAAAATGGACCAAAGATACCAATTCGCCCTGGAGGCGATGCAACCGGGAGTAAAGATGAACGAGCTGTGTGAAGACTACGGGATCAGCCGACCGACAGGGTATAAATGGAAGAAGCGCTTTCTGAGCGAAGGGATGGAGGGGTTGCACGAGCGCTCACGCCGACCGCATGGAAGTGTTCAGGAACTATCCGAATCAGTAGTGTGTACGCTGATCAAACTGAAGCATCATCACCCCACGTGGGGCCCCTACAAGATCCGGGAGCTTTACGACAGACGTTATGGGAAGGCCCCCTCGGACTCGAGCGTGAAACGGGTATTGGAACGGGCGGGCCTAGTCACTAAGCGCCGGCGCAGAAGCGCTCAAAAAAGCGGACGCCTTCACTACGGGGTCAAGGCTTGCGGCTGTAACGAAGTGTGGAGTGTAGACTTCAAAGGGTGGTGGCACACCGTTGATGGCAACCGTTGTGAACCTTTGACGGTACGGGATGAATGGAGCCGCTATGTATTAGAGGTGCGGGTGCTCAGTTCAGCCCGTAGCGAAGCGGTGCGTGAATGCTTCACAAAACTCTTTGAACGCTATGGACTTCCCGCTTGCATCCGCAGCGACAACGGCAGTCCCTTTGCCAGTGCCAATGCCGTGCTGGGCTTGAGCAAACTGGCGGCCTGGTGGCTGGCCTTAGGGATTAATCTCGAGCGTGGACGTCCGGGTAACCCCCAGGATAACGGAGCCCATGAGCGTATGCATCGCGATATCAAACAGGAGTTGCAAAAACATGCCCAGGACGATCTTCGCACCCAACAGGCGGCCTTCGATCTGTGGCGCAAGACCTTCAATGAAGAACGCCCCCATGCGGCTCTTGCCATGAGCACGCCCTCTGAAATCTATCAACCCAGCGCCCGTCCTTACGGCGGCACACCTGCCGATATCAGCTATGATTTGATGACTCGCCGCGTCTCAAGAGTCGGATGTATCAAACTCGATGGCCTCCAGATTCCTATCTCCACCGCCCTCGCCGGTTGGAGTGTTGGACTAAAACCACTAGACACGGTACACTTCGATGTTTACTTTGCCACTCTCAGAATCGGTCAGATTGACCTGTCAACGGCTGCTTTTGTTGGTGCCGCTAGCGGCACCAATGAAGGTAACCAAACCTCTATCTCCGCATAACATTAACTTAACTATATAACCCGATTACCGTTCAGCATCCCTCACAAAGTGTAAACCATGTCTTGAACTAAATCTGTAAATGATGTCCTGGTTGTACCGCTCCACCTTAACACTTAAAACTTAACACCTAAAACTGATCGATAGATCACGCCTCATTCAATCGTCACCTCATCAATAGTGACAGTGATTTCATCCCCATCCTCATTTGAGAAGGTCGCGTTAATACTCCGTGTCGGTTGCGGGGTATTGTCGGACTTAAAATTGTTTTGTGTGATCAGGGTCTCGAACCCGGGGGTCGTCGATCCACTCTCCGCTACGACAATCGATGCGCCATTTGACTGCACCAGGTCTCCACCTGTTATCCTTAACCCGGGGTTGCCCGCCGACACGGTGAAGGATCCTGTACCAAACAATAAGTGTGGAACCGCATCGCCGCTGGCATCGATGTCTCCTACGGTTAAGCGTACCGCGATCGGCACTCCGCGCGCGTCAATGCCGACCTTGCCTGTGCTCCCGCCGAATACCGTGTTCGATAACTGCATCCCTCCTATACCCGAGGAGTTAATCACTTCTACCAATGACACGTCCGCTTGCGCATCATAGACTTGTCCCTCGGGGAATAGCGCCTGGTTCACCGCGTTGATCGATCCCACGGTGAAGATGCTGAAAAAAGTATTCGAATTAGCTCCATCGATGACCACGCTTGGTTTACCGGTGACGTACTCAACTGCTTGATTGTAGCGCGGAGGTATAGCCGGAGGCAGGAAAGTGGCCGGGTCCAGGGTTATGGTAAAAGTCCCTGTGCCTGAAAACTCTACCTGCACTATGTCCTCGGTTTCATCCATGAAGGAGACCCGTGTGATCTGTTCTTCCTTTGCCTGAAGCTGAATGAATTCACCGGTGAGCAGAACCTGATCAAGCACGTTCCCGCTGGGATGCGCAATGTTCTCTCCCGCCACATCACCCGAGCCATCGAGAATTAATCTGGCGACCGATGATAAGATAACATTATGCCGTCCCCCAGCAGTTATGGATGTAACGTTTACAACCCCCGCAGGTGCTTCGGCCTGTCCGGAATCATTGAGTCCCCACCCGATCACTTCCCCTGCAGCATCTAGGGCAAGATTGTGATTTAATCCAGCCGCGATGGAGGTTACCGCGCTGGCATTGAAGGCCACTGTTATTTCGTTTTTCGCGCTCAGGCTTGCCTGGGCCTGGGCTGCGTTAAATGGAATATCCAATTGCCCAAATGTATTATCACCCCAGGCTACCGTGATACTATCCTCGGTCAGCGCCAGGCTGTGGTTATCTCCTGCGGAGATTGCTGTCACATTCGACAGATCGGAAGGTACATCCGTCTGCCCGGAGTCATTTAGACCCCAGGCGACGACAGAGCCATCATTCTTTAAAGCGAGGTTATGAAACCCACCTGCCGCCAATGCAAAGACGTCAGTAAGATCTCCGGGAGGTGTTGCCTGGCCATTGTCATTATTACCCCAACCGACGACAGTACCGTCGGACAATAAAGCGAGGCTATGACTTCCTCCGGCAGACACCGCGATCACATCGCTTAATCCTGCTGGGACATCCGTTTGGCCGGAATCATTATTCCCCCAGGCGACGACGGTACCATTCGATATAATTGCTAAATTATGATCATACCCCGCATCCACATCGGTTACACCGGATACTTCATCGGGGATAGTCGACTGTCCCGATTGATCTCTTCCCCATCCCACTACGCTGCCGTCATTCCTCAAGCCAATATTGTGGTCCAGCCCGGCTGACACCTCAATCAGTGCGGGCGCGCCCTCACCGCGAATAGCTCCCGGCACGCCACCTTGATCAAAATCATCAGCTCCATAACCTGCGGCCGTTATTCTCGTTTCAATTTCTTCCTCTACAGGAGGTTCACCATTTCCTGTTTGCCCGCCAGGTTCCTTAATGTAGAAGCTATTATAAGTGAGATTTTGAAAGTCATTGTATTGGAGATCCAGGTTTGTTACGTCAGCCCAGGGAATACCCTCACTGCTGAGGTCAAGATTGTTGATATTACTGAGTTGATCGTTTAGTACTTGCGAAAAAGCAGGACCGTTTTGCCGTGTTATCCGGAACTGGAATCCATTAATGGGAAAGACAGGGGAAATAACATCACCGGTTGAAGGATCTCTATAGGTCCAAGAAACACTTTGGATATTATTGTTACTATCGAGCATCACAGTAGGCAGGATAACCAAGTGGTAATTTTCAGCCATGGATGTATCGAAATCAGTTGTAACATCCACACCTTTATAATTTACGCTGTAAGTACCACTTGGTGGATAGGGGGGAATACTTACATTGGATATACCATAAAAGTTAAAATCTTCACTTGGATTAAAAAACATGGCCGGACTATTGTTGTACTGCGAGCCGTCAGGTCCGCTGAAGAACACCTGGCTCGGATCAGGAAGTTCTGTGTCCACCACGGCAAAGTTAAGAAAATAATTTAAATTGGCAGGGAAACCTAGATCCACACCTACAAAATTTCCAGTGGGCTCGGTGAAATTTCCGCCGGACTGAAAAATCATACTGATAAGGGTTTCGAGGCCGCTCTCGCCCGTAGTACGTAAGAAAAAATCGGTAGTAGCAATGTAGCCAGCAAGCCCGATAACGATCTCGACCGGGTTGCCAACCGCGTAATCTGTATCATTGGTGTCGACGATATTGATAAAATTCAAAACCGCTAAGTAATCCGTACCCGGTTGCAAGGTACCCGCAGGAATGGTGACCGAGGTCGCTGTATAATCTAAAACTCCGGATTCAGGGGGAATCGAGGTTTCAAAAACTATATCTAAATCCATATAAGTTTCGATTTCCACGATGAGAAAATCTCCTGCATTGCCATTGGCAAAAGCATCCCAGGTGAGAGTAAAATCCAGGTTGGGGTCGACCGTTTGCGCGGCTGAATGATTAGTGATGTGCGGTGCGGCCGGAAACTTTAACCCGTTAACCGGATCGCTGTTTAAATTTAAAAGCGCGGATATGTTGCCATCATTAACGGTATACATATTCATAAAATACATGCCATCCGGAAAGCTGGAGTCGAGATCGCCAATCGAAACAAAGCTTGGCTCTATAAGCCAAACACCTTCAAATTCCTGGACCAATGAAAACGGACTACTCCCCGGAGGCACAACCATAGCCATGGTAATGGAATCAGTGGCGGTTCCCTCAAGCTCAGCGAGAAAATCGTAGGGGCCCATACTATTCGGTTGTGGAGCACCCTCATCATCCTGACCGTAATCTGCTTCTTTGAATATAAAATACAAATCCACATCCGCAGCTTTAAGATACGTTTCAAATAAAAACAGTACGGTAATTATAAGAGCTAAGATATGAGAGAACGGTATACGTTTGATTTTCATAACTTGGAATTAATTTACTTCATCTTTGAGGTGATTATCCAAAATAGCCGACTGCGCACGGTTAACGGAGTTTCTTGCCACAATAAGCTCGTACCCTCATCCTTTACATAATGTGAATGAGTAATTCAGGTCAAGACTCTCGACAACATAAACGCATTGAACATGGAGTTGCCGAATAGGGATAAGGAAACTGATCTCCAAATAATCTGCTTAAGCTGTCGTTTAGGTTGTTATCAAATTCAAATAAATGAACTAAAGTAACCCCATGAACTCCACTGCATGCCAATGCGCTTATAATAAATCCGTATCCAAACTTTATTAAATTATTGAATGACATAACGAATTTGAGAAAAAGATTCATCGAGAATCATTTTCTTAAACAGGAAAAAATATATAGTAGTAGTTATATTAGGCGAAGAAAGTAGTAACATAATGATAATCGAATTCGCCCTATACTGTCAAACTTTATAGGGTATAGATGATGTTTCAGACGATCACTCAGCTTACTGCCTGGTGTCGGATTGCTCGGATCCCGCTCTCTTTTAATAAAAAAAACTGACGGTGTCAGTTAATTCTATAATCGTGCTGTTGCGGATTTTTCTTATTCTACTTTGCCAGCCCAATCTCAACCCCGCGTTTGGCATTGGCAATCTGCCTTTCGGTCATATTTTCTTCCAACACGCTTAAGATTTCTTTAAATTCTGTCATCCCTCCTTCAATAGCGAAGCTTATCCATTTGTAAGCTTCAATAAAATCGCGCTCCACCCCCTGGCCGTCAGCATACATCACCCCAAGGTTGTGTTGGGCTCCAGCTACTCCCCGTTCGGCTGCTTCGCGAAACCACTTGACGGCCTCTCCATAATCCTGAGTTACCCCCTCACCATCGCGATACATTACCCCAAGATTGTATTGGGCTTCTGTCATACCTTGTGCGGCCGCTTTGCGATACCAAGTTAAGGCTTCGGCATAATCCTGAGTGACTTCCTCGCCCGTATAATACATCGTCCCAAGGTTGTATTGGCTATCGGCGTGGCCCTGTTCGGCTGCTTTGCGATACCATGTCACCGCCTCGCTGTAATCCTGGGTTACCCCTTGAACATTATGATACATCCACCCAAGGTTGGATTGAGCTCCGGCGTCTCCCTGTTCTGCCGCTTTGCGATACCACTTGAAAGCTTCATCATTAGACTGAGTAACCCCCAAGCCCTCTCTGTACATCTCCCCGAGAGCAGTTTGGCCTTTGGCATTTCCCTGGTCCGCCGCTTTGCGAATCCAGATTAAGGCTTCATCATAATCCTGGGGTATCCCCTGGCCCGCTGCGTAGATCACGCCGAGGGCAGTTTGGGATTTGGCATCTCCCTGGTCTGCAGCCTTACGATACCAAGTGGCGGCCTCGGTGTAATCCTGCTCGACCCCTTGTCCTTTTTCATACATCGCTCCAAGTCTGTTTTGAGCTCGCATCGATCCCTGTTCTGCTGCCTTGCGTGTCCATGTAACAGCCGCGGTGTAATCCTGCTCTGCCCCAAGACCCTTTTCATACATCACCCCAAGGACGTATTGGGCTTTGATATAACCCTGTTCTGCGGCTTGGCGAATCCATTTTAAAGCTTCGCCAAAATCCTGAGTTACCCCCTCGCCAGCGTAATACCTCCCCCCGAGGTAATATTGCGCTTTAGCTTCACCCGTTTCTGCGCGCGTTATGATATCTGCTAACCGGCCATTCTCTGCACCGACTACAGCAGAGGGTAGAATTAGAAACGCTATTATCGAGCGCCAATATTTCACCCCTGTAAATAATTTAGCTATTGTTTCAGGCATCATTTAGCTTGCTCAGCTTAAGGTGTTAAATAGGTGTATGTGAAAGTGCAAGTTTGCAGCGCATTACCCAAATAAAATAAATCTTGAATTTACTAAACAGATTAAATGGCATTCTTAATGCCAAGTGATTTTAACTGGACAGGAAGTCAACTACGGTCGAAGTTCCGGTTCGAAGATAACTTGCTCAACCTCCACCTAATTAGAGAAACAGAATAATATGACCAGCAACATTGATGGTAAGCTCGAATACAAATCGGATAGTGAACTGCTCATTATCGAGCCATGGGGGCATGATGGATTAAGGGTCCGCGTGACCCCTAACTCTGAGGTCGCCGACAACGCCTGGGCGTTGACCGAACCGGTTGCCAAACCGGCGGATTCGACGATTACGATCAATGATGACGAAGCGGTTATCCGAAACGGAAAGATCTCCGCATCGATAAGCGATATATATACGCAGCCTGGCTATCTCCAGTTTTTCCGCCACACGGGAGAGGATCAGAAAATCTGCATCCTGAGTGAACACGATTATGTCGTCAACGCGCACAACCCGGGCACACGCACTTTCCAGGCTCGTGATGACGGGCTTTTTCATGCCGAAACAGATTTTACGGCGAGGGATGGGGAACGGCTTTACGGCATGGGGTTGAATGCGACGGGGCGAGTGAATCTGAAAGGCAGCGTTATCGATCTCTACCAACGCCACGTGAAACACGTTGTGCCTTTTCTCGTTTCAAGTGAAGGCTACGGATTTCTCTGGAACAACCCCTCGCTCGGGCGCGCAGAATTTGGAAATAACAGAACCCGCTGGGTCGCTCGCGGCTGCAAGCAGATCGATTACTACATAACGACCGGTGATTCTAACGCCGAGATCATGGAGCACTATGCCGACGCAACGGGTCACGCTCCGGTATTACCCTACTGGGCATCGGGATTCTGGCAGTGCAAAAACCGCTACAAAACCCAGGAGGAGTTTCTGGGGATTGCGCGGGAATTTAAGCGACTTAGCCTTCCTCTTTCTGTGCTTGTGATCGACTTTTGCCACTGGAAAACCACGGGCGATTGGAGACTCGATCCGGAATTATGGCCGGATCCGGAAGCGATGGTTCGAGAGCTCGATGAGATGGGCGTTCGTATCATGATATCACCTTGGATCGTCGTAGACAAAACGAGTGAAAACTTCGAGCCGATGAAAAAGCAGGGGCTGTTCACCGGCTCCATCGACGGAAAAAAGGACACCGTCAGGTTCGGCGGTATACCAGGTGAAGATCCTGAGAAGTACACCTACGATCCGACAAATCCGGCAGCGGCGGCGTATCTCTGGAGCAAATGGAAAGAAAACTATTTCGATATCGGAATCAAAACATTCTGGCTAGATCCCTGTGATGATTTTCACGCCATAGAAGACTACGATCAAGTGCTCTATCATATAGGACCAGCGGTTGAATCCAACTGCTACTTTCCCATTGCCCATCAGAAAAACATCTGCGAGGGATTGCATGCAGCTGGGGAACCTGAAGTCGTCACGATCTGCCGCAGTTCCTGGGCGGGTTCGCAACGCTACGGCGCCTCGCCAGCGGCACACGATATCATGGCATCCTTTGAGCATCTTCACGAGTATATGTTGGCGGGGCTTAATTTATCGATGAGCGGTATTCCCTGGGGAGCGGCGGAAATCGGAGGATTTGTCAGCCTCGACAATACGAGCGATAAATTCCACGAGCTGATGGTCCGCTGGTATCAGTACGGCGTTTTCACGCCGATCTTTCGGACGCATAGTGTGCGTCCGAACAACGAAGCCTGGACTGTAGGAGGTGACACTTATCGGCACATCCGGGCTGCAATATTTCTCAGAGAACGACTGCGCCCCTACGTGATGGAGCAAATGAAGTTGGCATCGGAGCGGGGAATCCCACCGATGCGTCCACTGTTCTTTGACTTTGAAAAGGATTCCGTGGCTGTAGAGATTGAAGACCAGTTTCTCTTTGGTCCCGATCTCCTCGTGGCGCCAGTAACGCGCTATGAAATACGCAGCAGGGAGGTATATCTCCCCTCCGGTACTGAGTGGACAGATGCCTGGACGGGTGAGACCCAACCGGGTGGGCAGAAAATCGACGCCGACGCGCCAATTGAACAGATCCCCGTGTTCGTGCGCGGTAACAATGCCGAACTGGTCCGCCTTTTCGACAACCTCTACGCGGAGTAGCAGCTTTAACTAAGTGCAGAATAGAAATAGAACCACGAAAATTGAAAGCCATTGCTTCACTATGGTGAATATAATTTACCTTATATTCTATAGAGCGATCTGCTTAAGGATTTAATTACATGAATGACAGAGTGCAAGTTTGCACTACTACACCTTCATGGAAAAAAAATTTCAACCTACGCCCCAGGTCTGCGAATTTCATGGTGAGAAGTCGTTTGTATCAATAGCTCCCCAACCCTACATAATATCATTCGCTAATTTTACTGATTTCAGCGGTAATCTCTTCTAACGATGGATTCAAATTATCTGTCATATATATAATTTCTATCACTTTTTCGGCGTACTCTTCCGGAATACCGCTATTTAAAAGTTTTTTACTCAACCATGACAGAGGTGTTTTATATACACTGCCATAAATATTCTTACCATCTCTAAAAACATCTACGATTGCAGGTATCAGGTTACTGGGTATCTTTTCATCCATCTGTAATAAAACCTATCTGATAACACAGTTGATCATCAGCATTCCTCTCTCAATATTTGTTTTTAAATCTGGTAATTGGTCATTCATTGTTCCGCATGAAGTGCTAAAGAGCAAGTGAACCGTGATATTTTAAAGTCAATGTCTCACTGTTGAGATTAATTTATCTTATGTTCTTAAGCATTAGTAAGAGCGAATGTCACAAGGAATATAATAGATGATAACAGAGTGCAAGTTTGCATTGCTAAACTCTCATGGAATAAACGTAACCTCCGCTATAACCGACAGGGCAATACCATAGGGGAACAATGACGACCTCCCCCCACCTATCCCAATTTGGAAGAGCAGATGACTCTTAAACCGCCGATTGGTCGCAAATGCGATATGATGTTAACTTCAATCGGTTAGTGATAGAAGAAAGTTCCTTTGACCACGTTTATATCCCGAATGAGATCGTAAACTGTGCTTAAAGAAAAATCACTCACTCGATCGTCACTTCTTCAGTCAGCACTGCTACCTCTGCATCATCCTCGTTGACGAAGATTGCATTGATGCTTTGTGTTGGCTGAAGTTCCCCATCCGACTTAACATTGTTCTGAGAAGTTAACATTTCAAATCCAGGGTTTGTTGACTCACCCTGGGCAATAACAATAGAGGCACTATTACTCTGCAGAAGATCACCTCCAGTAATTCTTAAGCCAGGGTTAGGCGCTTCTACGGTGAAAGAACCTTCTCCAAACAATAGATAGGGAACCGCGTCACCACTGGCATTGATATCACCAATCAATACGCGAACAGAAACTGGAATTCCAGGCGCTTTTAGTCCTACGTCGCCTGAGCTTGCACTAAAGCGTGTATTCGCGCAGAGGATTCCTCCAAAACCTGTTGAATTAGTAATCTCCAGGAGTGCTATGTCCGCTATCGCATCGTAGGTCTCACCCTCAGGGAACAAGCCTTGATTTATTGCATTGATCTTACCCACCGTAAAAATGCTCAAGAAGGTACTCGCGTCCGCGCCATCTACTTTAACACTGGCACGGCCATTTACATATCTTATCTCTTGATTGTATTTCTTTGGTATGGAAGGAAGTTCGAAAGAACTCGGATCTATACTGATCGTAAGCTTTCCAGCACCAAAAAATTCAACTTGTACAATATCATCGTCTTGTAGGTTACCGTGCAATGGAAAGAGGAGCTTATGAGTCCTTCCGAGAATGGGTCGATAAAACTCGTCGCAGGAAGGACTGGAAAAAGATTTCAACGGTGTCTACTGTTGAGAGTGCCAGGAACTCCCGGCACCCAATTCCGGGAACCGGGAGCAAATCGGATGAGTTCATTCATCGTCTGGAACCAGCGTTAGCCGAGTTCAAGACGAAGCCTGGGAACCTCCGATCTAACCTGGCTAATCTCAAACAATTGAAAGAGCCCGGAGTATACCACCGCGAGCTCATCTTGACAAGACCGAGATAGCCATGAATGAAAAAAAACACACCCTCATCGCCATAGACATAGCCAAAGAGACCTTGCAGGTGCAAAGCGAAAGCCACAGTTACGGTCTCAGTAACAACAACGCAGGACACAAACAACTGCTCAAAGAGCTGAGCAAGCTGGATCGACCCTTTGTCGTGTGCGAAGCCACAGGAGGTTACGAGCGGGCCCTCCTGGCAACTTTGCATGAAGCAGAGGTTGCGGTGTGCCTGATTAACCCTGCACGGGTACGGGCCTTCGCCACGAGCGATGGCATCCGTGCGAAGACCGATAAGATTGATGCGAAGGTCTTGTTGCGCTTTGCGCAGCAAAAGAACTTGAAGGCCATGGTTGCTCCCACCAAGCAGCAGCAACAGATGACGGCCTTACTGGACCGGCGCCATCACCTGAGCGAACAACTTGGCCGCGAGAAGAACCGCTTGCAGAACAGTTCGAAGATAATCCACCGCTCCATCCAGCGCATGATTCGTTTCGTTGAAAAACAAATCGAGGGCATCGACCAGCAGCTGCGAAAGCTCATCAACGAGCATGATCTCCTGCGCGCCCAAGCCCAATTGCTCACTTCAGTCAAAGGTGTCGGGGAAGTGACGACCTGGACCCTCCTCGCCTATTTGAGTGAAATGACTCATCTCAACCGCAATCGGATGGTCGCCCTTGCCGGACTCGCCCCCTATAACCGCGACAGTGGGAAGAGCCATGCAAAACGTTCGATCAAAGGGGGGCGTGCCAAAGTCAGAAAATGTCTCTATATGGCCGCCCGCACCGCCGCTCAGCACAACCCCGTGATCAGGCCTTATGTACAAAGGTTAGTCGATCGGGGGATGCCTTACAAATGTGCTCTCGTTGCCGCCATGAGAAAACTTCTTATTCATCTGCAGTCCCTTCTTAAAAAACAACAATTAGCTCTTGCTTCATGACACAATTGCTTCGTCCACATTAATTTACTAAAACATGTGGGTGGAGCGGGCTGCCTGCCAGCCATAGCCTTGGCGAAGGTTGGTCCCTAGCACGCTTCTTCTATTCCTTGAATAATGAATTAATATCCAGGGACGAAGTCGAAGATTCATAGCACATGGAGCAAAACCCAAAACCATTGGAAGGTCGACACTAGTACGGTTGAGGGATATTGTGACGGCTCACTGTTCACTGTTCACTGTTCACTGTTCACTGTTCACTGTTCACTGTTCACTGTTCACTGTTCACTGTTCACTTCCCTCGTCATCTCTCCGCAAGACAGAATAAAGCGTAAGCCCCTCAAGGGATTTATCTTTCACCGGTATAACTAGACTCACTAGATAGCC
The DNA here is from genome assembly GCA_963692525.1 of Opitutales bacterium. Classification (GTDB taxonomy): domain Bacteria; phylum Verrucomicrobiota; class Verrucomicrobiia; order Opitutales; family PNEW01; genus PNEW01. The sequence continues at coordinate 1,088,923 of OY829953.1, read as the reverse complement.
CACGACAAAACAGATGATGAAACCGGGACAGGCATAGAAGTAAAAATTAATGGGTGTGTAAAACTTAATAAAATAAAGGGCGATTGCACTGGTTATCGCTCCGATTAAAACACCGATCCCATTGGCGCGACGTGTAAAGACCCCCAGGGCAAAGAGAGCGGCTAGCCCGCTGCTTAATAAGCCGATAATGGCGACATTAAACAAAGTCACCGACTTAATGTCGAAGGACACAAGGACGAGAGCAAAAGCGGTTCCAAAAAGACCGATTACCAATGTAACCCACCGGGCTAAATTTAAATATTGGTGTTCCGACTTATCGGGTTTGAATCTTCGGTAAAAATCGGTGACAAAAGCGGTCGCTATCGAATTCATGCTGCTGTCCAAACTCGACATCGCGGCAGAAAAGATGGCCGCTATGACAAATCCGGCGAGACCAATGGGTATTTTTTGCGCCGTGAAGAGAGGAAAAATGGCATCATTTGGCATCCCTAAACTGACATCAGTCGGATGCGATTTGTAATAGGCATAGAGTGCAGCACCCATGATGAAAAAAAGCAACCCCACGGGAATAGTTATGGCTACGTTTAACCACAGACCTTTTGCCGCCGCTTTTTCATCCTTCGTTGTAAGGTAACGCTGGATCATCCCCTGGTCCGCGGTATATTGCACTAAGGTATTAAAAGAATTCCCCACCACGACCACCCATAAAACGGGCGCCGTGATATCCCAGTCCAAATACAACATTCGATATTTATCATCGGCCATACCGATTTCAATGACACCCATCACCCCGCCATCGACATGAAAGGTAACCACAATGATCGCGAGAATGATGCCGGCAAAGAAAACTATAACTTGAATGACATCCGACCATATCACCGCTTCTATACCCCCCAGCACTGTATAAAAGGTGCTGAGCAGCCCCATCGACAATACGCATACATAGATGTTTATTCCCGTGATCGTGGATAATACAATCCCGGGTAAATAGAGAATGAGGCTGATGCGCACCAATTGAAAAACGATAAACTGTGCACTACCATATAAACGGACCGGGAGGTTAAAACGTTTTTCCAGGTACTCATAAGCCGTCGTAACATTGAGCCTTCTATAGAATGGTAAAAAACAGTATATCGTGATGATCGGGGCGATTATAATTCCTATCTTTGCCGGGAAGGCAAACCAGTCCATGGAATAAGCCATCGCGGGATGAGAAATAAAGGTTAAGGCACTGAGTCCTGTCCCCAATACACTGATTCCCGCGGCCCACCAGGGTATGCGTCGTCCGGCGAGAAAGTAATCGTCAGTTCCTTTTCCCCGCCTCGAGAAATAGATACCGATGTAAACCATGACCACCATATAGAGAATGAGAAACGTGTAATTAATAAGTCCAAATGAAGCCCCCCCACCTTTGTCATGATACATGATTTGAACCTTCGGTGTCGTTTTGCTCGCACCGGTTTCTCCACTGACAAGGACTATGCCTCCCTTATAAGCAATCGCTTCGGTCGCCTTCACATTTAAAGGGACTTCACCTTTTATTAGCCAGGTATCAGTGATTGTATGATAGACGAGTAGATCGCTCGTGTTATCCAGTTTATTGTCTTCACTTTCGCCGCTTAAATTCTGTTCCGTAGATCCACCAAAGAAGAGTATATGAGATTGACCGTATTTGATTGCCGGGGACGCCGTAATCGTTTGCGGGCTATCAGCTATGCGCTTCCATTCTTTATATTGAAGCGAGTAGCGATAACCATCGGTGAGCGGCGTGACTTGAGTTTTACCTTCCGCATCTCTATACAAGCCTTCGCCTCCAATAATATAAATGTAGGTAATAATACCGATACTTTGCGCGACCGTAATTGCTTTTCTCCGAGCGGGTCCATCCCAGGTGGCCAGCTCTATCCACCCCGCTTCCAGGTTATTCAAGTCGAGTGACAAGAAAATGTTTGATAGCTCTGACTCCTCATCGCCGCCCTGCCCCCCCACGACATATAAGGTCGAACCTTTTATTGCCGCACCGGAATAGGCGATTGCATGAGGGAGTGACGGTAAGTTCTCCTCGTTAACCCGCTTTGTCGCTTTATCCCATGTAATTTCGCTGACCTCACTTTGGTAGCCCTCGGCATTTCTACCACCGATCAAGATTAATCTTTTACCCGTGCTTACGGATGCACCATAGGCCAGCGGCTTATTGAGTGCGAAATCACTTATCCATCCTGCGTCCTTGTCACCCTCAATTACGTAGAGCGAATCATTCCAGTTTTCTATTCCCCCATCACTTCCTGAATTTTCTATGAAGGTGGTGCCACCGGCTACGATCAGTGCACCATTGCTGAGACCGGAGAAAGCGCCACTTAGTCCCTTGGTATTTGGCAGTTCAGGAAGTTCTCCCCAAGTTATCAGCTCCTCTTTTGTCAGCTCTTCTGTTTCATTACATCCGGTTAAAAACAGAATAGCGGCTACACTCAAAAGGATGATGTTGCAACACTTCATGGGAATTAAGTTTACCGTGCCTTTGGGTTATGATACTGTCCAGATCAAAAGCTTATACTCTCTTGTTTTTAGAAATATGCATTACGAACTAATTGTCCCCGGCGTGAGGACCCCTCGGTAAAAAAGATCATGAACACGCGAATGCATTGCTTACTTCAACTGCTTTTATCAGCTGTAATCGCGATCAGCTCGCACAGAGTGGCTGCTGAAACTTTAATTATCCATGAGCTGAGCAAAGTATTGGCCGGGGATGGTGTAGAGAATGAGTTATTTGGCCGAGCAGTAGGGATAAGCGGTGAAACCTTAATTGTCGGTGCACCTTTAGTGAATGACAACGGTAATAATTCCGGCGCAGTCTATGTCTTTGAGCGCGCCCAGGGCAGTAATCAAAATTGGAATGAAGTGGCCAAACTAATTGCTGACGATGGCGCGCTGGGAGATAATTTTGGAATCTTTGCGGCGATCGATGCGGATACTTTAGTGGTCGGTGCGCATTTAGATGACGACAACGGAATCGATTCCGGTTCCGCTTATATCTTTGAACGTAACACCGATGGAAACAATGCGTGGTCTCAGGTTGCCAAGCTGCTTGCAAGCGATGGCGCAGCAGGTGATTCGTTCGGCTGGTCGGTTGCGATCAGCGGAGACACCGTTGCCATTGGTGCGCATTTCGACGATGACAACGGCATCGATTCCGGGTCTGCCTATATTTTTGAACGCAATGCCGGCGGTCCTGACAACTGGGGTGAGGTGACGAAACTGAATTCAGCTGATGGGGCAGAAGGTGACAAATTTGCATTTCAAGTTGCGGTCAGCGGAGACACAGTTGTCGCCGGTGCGGTGTGGGATGATGACGATGGTCACAATTCCGGTTCGGCTTATATTTTTGAACGCGACGCAGGGGGTGATGACAACTGGGGGGAAGTTACCAAACTGACCGCTAGTGACAGCGCAGCTGATGATGTATTTGGCAATCATGTTGAGATCAGTGGAGATACCGTTGTTGTCGGTGCAAACTTGAACGATACACTAGGCGTGGATTCCGGTGCCGCCTATATCTTTGAACGAAACGTGGGCGGTCCCGATAACTGGGGTGAAGCCTCAAAACTGACCGCAAGTGATGGGGACCCCGATGACTGGTTAGGCGGATGGGTCGATATTGATGGGGATACCGTTGTTGTCAGTACAACCTTCGACGATGTCAGTGGTAAGGATTCCGGCTCCGCTTACGTTTTTAAACGTAATGCAGGCGGTGATGACAACTGGGGCGAGGTTACAAAACTAACGGCAAGCGATGGGGTGGCACTTGACTGGTTCGGTTTTACAGCAGAGGTCAGCGAAGATACCGTGGTGGTTGGAGCGCCATTAGATGATGACAATGACACGGATTCCGGATCGGTCTATGTGTTTAGTCTCAGCACTATCCCCGCTGATCTCGTGCAAGAGGGATCCGGTGATGTCGTCGGAGAAAACATCACCCACGCCAACGGAAACATTTATAACCAGGTCTTGTTAACCGGACAAAGTGTTACCTTGAGAACAGATGGTTCAGAGATTACACGTGTCTCTTTCATTGATTTAAATGATGACATCGTTCAGGTAGAATTCTCCGGTAACGCAACGGTATCGGTCACCCTCGATCCGGACACATTTGAGGCAGCTGCGCCGCCGGCAAAGTATAATCAGCCAACGGTAAATTATGTTAAGGGCCGGCCCACGATACGCATGGAAGGAGCGAACGAAAATACTTTTCTAAGCATCTTCACCGTCGGTTCAATCAATGCATTTAACCAGGACCTGTTCCCAGAAGGGGAAATTTATGATGCGGTGGCCGACGTGGCATTATTAGAGATCATTAATTCGACCGGTTTCGGCGGTATACTCTGCGCGAATACACGCTTCAATAATGCGACCGGAGATATAGGAGTAAAAGCATCCGGAGTCCCGGTATCGGTGCGGGCGATTATCGGTGATATCGATGCGTCGGGGGATGCCGTCCCTCACTTGATACTGGGAGAGGGGTCTGAGTTAATTCAATATGATGGAGCACTGGTCATCGCGGGAGGTGACCTCCTTCAAAGTAATGAGTCAAATGTGATCGTGACTGTAGCAGGCGATGACGCAGGGTTCAGCTCCATCATTTCCCAGGACAATTTCAAATCGGATGCGACAAATATTCAGGCTGCAAATATACAAGCTGTCTTTGAAAATGCCTTCGGTGAAAATATTAGCATTCCGTTATTTGCAAAAATTTTGGAAGTGAATGGCATAGCACTATCGATTGATTCAGCAGCACCGGAGACCGTAAGCATTACCGCAGACGGGATGGTCACGACCAGCGGTTGGACAAACCCGAGGCTTGTCGATTTCAATTTCAACAATCCCGCAGCTGAAGGTATCTACAATTACGAGTTTATCGCTGAATCTCCAGTTGGCCCGGTATTAACCGTTATATCTCCAATTTCTATAACGCTTGATTTGAATATACCCCCCTCTCAGATTAATGGAGTCAAAGTCCATGCCGTTAATAATTCCATCGAGACTCTCCTCGACTCGAATGGGAATTGATGGGTGTTAGATATGTAGGTGTTTTCTGACAGCACGCATCTAAATAAAATACTAACGCGGTAGGGAACATCCGTCGCTGTGGAGTGTTATGCTATGGCCGTCAGGCACCGCGTTCCATCTTATTATTTTAAAATTTCATTTGATTGAATTTAGAATGATCAGGTGGAACGGGCTGTCCCTAGCACGCTTTTTTTATATTTGTGTAGGACTTGAAGAATTGAATAAAATATATTTCCAGAATTGCCTAATACTAATTAAATAAATGGGGATTATATATAATGCAAAAAATAGTAACCGAATACAGAACAGTAGAAGCACGTATTCCCTTCGCGATGGAAACAATGATGCAAGAATTACTCGGTGATGGTTATCAACCTTATGGCAGCCCATATGTCTATTCAGAAGCGGATGGCAGCAATATATGCTGCCAGGCAATGGTCAAATACCAAGTCGTAGAGTAAAAAAGTGGTTCTCTGGATTCAAAGGATATATTAAGGGGGCGAAATGTGTCCCAAGAATAGGCTCTTAATTCGCATCATGAAATAAGCGATTATAGGATGGTGGGAGCTACGCGTTAGATTCCTGGAAAGACTTTCCTATCCTCAACCGACTATACGCAAAGCAAAATAGGGAACCAGGTTAAACAGGAATATGCTTATTTTGAAAAACGCAATACCTGCATAGTGAATGGCATCGAATTTTTCGACCGGAATATTGAACCATTTTGAATGCATTTTATAAACCCAGTCGTGCGCAAATGCGATAAATACAAACCACCAGAGTAATAGTCCTATGTTAATTACTGAGCACCAGGCTAAGGTAGCTCGAATTTCTTCAAGTGTCATAACTCCTCCTTATTTTTTTGTATAAGCTTTCTGTTGATAATATCTCGCAACGCCCGCCGGCATTACTGCCAGTGATTTTAATCACAGAAAATGTAGGGCTTCAAGTCTGATTAGATAGGTAATAAATCATTACGCAGCTAAGGTGGAGCGGGCTGTCCCTAGCGCGCTTCTTCAATTACAGGAGCAAATAGGTATAGACTACCGATACACAAATAGCTACGCTCTGTAAGAATCACTTCTCATCCCATCATCATTCCGTCGAGAAAAGGAACGAAAATGAAAGCAAGAAATCCTATTGTCATTCATTACGTACACGACATGGATCGCGCGAAGGAATTTTACACAAATGTCTTTGATGTAAAACCTTCAGTAGAGTCTCCAGGTTGGACGATGTTGGATTTCGGCGCTATTCAGCTGGCACTACATATACTTCCTGCCAATGGGGATGGCCCACTACCTCACGCGGGACTAAATCTTGAAGTCGACCACATTGAAGCGATTCAAGATGACATAGAGCAACTTGGAGGGCGTTTGATCGAGTTAATCGAACCCCGGGATGGCGTACCCGTTAGAGTCGCCTTTTTCCAGGATTGCGAAGGCAATGGATTTGAACTCCGCCAGCAGCCGTGAAGGAACCAGATCAACTTGGCATGGCATTCGAGGAAGTGATAGCTGCTACATGAGCTCCATCGACTGGAACGAGTGGTATCGACAGGGTCTAACACCTTGGGAGGACGGGAAGCCGTGGGCACCACTCGAGAGCACGGTCCGTGAACTTCTGCCAGATGGTGGACATATACTTGACGTCGGATGTGGTGTCGGTACGCAGGCGCTTCATCTTGCAGCGGCAGGGTTCAAGGTTCAGGGTATCGATATTGCAGAAACAGCTGTTGAGAGAGCGCGCTCAGAGGCAGCAAGTCGCGGCCTGAATGTAAAGTTCACAGTCGGCGACTTTTGCCGCGATGATCCAGACGGTCCATACGATCTTGTGTTTGAAAGAGGCGTGATCTCCAACTACGAAGACCAATCGGAGCGTGTCGCGTTCGCCGAGCGTGTTGCGTCTGTACTCACGTCGAGGGGATGGTGGATCAATGTGAACGGCTGCGCAGACAATCGTCGCCCCGATGGTGGCCCCGACACTCGTGGATATCCTCGGCTCACTCTAAAAGAACTCGTGGAAGTGTGCGAACCTTGCTTCCAGATCTATTCCGTGAAACGAGAACGATTCGGCGAAACGTCGGATAATGACTTCACTGCCTGGGTGCTGGTCCTTCGGTTGCGATAACTGGCGTTGAAGAGGTAGATGGAATTACATGACAGTTTCCTTCTGAAAATATACAAACTTTTTTAGGTTATTTTATACGGGTGGAACGGGCTGCCTGACGGCCATAGCCTAACATTGCACAGCGACGGCTGTTCCCAGCACGCTTCTTTTATTTATTAATAAGAAAACAGCGCTTTTAATTCACCAACATCCACGAATATTTAGCTTACGTTAATAACCCGAAAAGTAATAAAAATATCCTTTTACCTTTCGGGGTGTAGCTCAACCTGGTAGAGCACTGCGTTCGGGACGAAGAGTATCCCTTTACCTATGCGGGTTTCAGAGCCAGTTGCCAAAAATAACAGAACAATTGGCAACTATGGTTCTCGTTCCCTCGACTTTTATTTAATAATAGTTAGTTTGATTATTAATCAACCCGTCAATGAAATGCTTCATAAGTGCAAATTCTTTGCTACTATCTATGGCATTGCTACACTCGTTATAACAGCATGAAAAGAAAACCTATAAAAATAATTCCGCTTCTGATTCTTTTGCTCTATTTACCGGTGTTTCTCTATGCCCTACCACAAGACCTCGAGGTATTCACCGATTTCGAGGACATCAGTGGTGAAGGTGAATTTTTTATTGGGGAAGAGCCAAACAGGGTAAAATTAGTAGGTTTCACAGTAGAAACTTTAGAAGATCCGGCACTCTTGCACTCGGGAACCAAAGCGATAACCCTCGGACCTGGACAAGAGGGAAGGATTATTTCGGAAAGAGGGATTCAACTGATCCAATTCTATGCGGCTGAATCGACGGGCGCTGGGAAGATTGAGTTCAGAGGAAAAATCAATGCACAAAGTTCCTCCATTGGTATTGAAGCTATAACCGTTATTGCTGACAACGGCGTCGTGGAAGGACTGCCGACCGATATCAGCCCCGGCGCCAATCCCCTATTGCAAAGCTTTGTCTCCGACAGTAACTTCTTCACTGATACCACCGATTTCGATTTTCTCGACGGGATAGAAGAAATGAAGGTTTTCAATGTATCGGGAAAATTTTCCCTTGACGACCTGGGTATCACCCTGACGGACAAACCCTCCAATAATACGATCTACGCAACTTTTGAGGAATTTTTTGAGGGTGAAGGGATATCTGCACCGATTGTAATTGGGGAATCTCCATTCAGGGCCACTTTTGAAAATGGGTTTATCGGAGCTCACATGGGAACGGGTGAAACTACCATTCGTTCCGGGCTTTTTGCTTATCAGGTATTCAATGGAGAAACCGCAACTATCACCTTTGAAACCCCAGCTTATGAAGTGGATTTTTTTGGAGGAACCATTATTCTTGCTGGTGGCACCGATCCCGATACCTCGCTTGAAGTCTACGATACAAATGATAATTTGATTGCTACTTTTACTAATTTTGAAGGGGATATTACACCCGAATTCAAACCCGGTTTTATAACAATCAATGCAAGTGAATTGGGTGCTCCGGGCGGCATTAGCAGACTTGAATTAAAGGATGATCCTAATATAAACCCAGCTTTCAGCCGGAGCAGTATAGACGACTTCGGGTATACTCCTATCGGCGCCCCGGGAACGGGTTCCGAGGGTCCCCCACCCGCGGATGCTCCCTCTATCACCACCCAGCCAGCGAGCCAGGAAGTGCAGTCCGGTGCATCGGCAAGCTTGTCTGTTGCCGCCAGCGGTGATGATCTTAATTACCAGTGGTATATCGGTAACAGTGGTGACACCGCGAGTCCCGTTGCCGGCGCAACCGGCAACACCTTAACCACCGGTGCCCTCACTGCGAGCACTAACTACTGGGTACAGATTACGAACGCTGGAGGTGCCGCTGATAGTGATACTGCGGCAATCACCATCGCAGCACCGTCAGTACCCCTCGTTCTCGACGGTACGGGTGATATAGCGGGTGAAAATATTCAGCATGCCAACGGTAACGTCTTCGACCAGATTTTACTCACCGGAGAGTCCGTCCAACTCCAAGCCAAACCGGAACAGATAACCCGCGTTTCCTTCATGGACGAAAACGAGGATATTGTGCAGGTAGAATTTTCAGGTAATGGAACCTTTACCGTAACCCTGGATCCAGCCACCTTCCTGCCCCCGGCCGTCCCCCCACGCTACAACCAGGCCGTCGAATATGTGACGGGCAAGCCGAGCGTGGTCATCGATGGAGCTGACGCCAATACCTTTTTCAGCATTTTCACGGTGGGCAGGATCAACGCCTTTAACCAGGCGCTGTTCCCCGAAGGACAGGTCTATGACGCCCAGGCCGACGTGGCCCTCGTGGAAGTAATCAACTCCACGGGAATGGGAGGGGTACAGTTATCGAACACCGTGTTTAGTGGAAGCACTGGCAAGGTCGGTATCGATGCGCGCGGGATACCGATCGCGGTACGCTTAACCGTTGGCGACATCGATGCCGATGGCGATGCAGTCCCCCACCTCCTATTCGGTGAAGGTTCCTTCACCGTAGCAGCCGGCAACCCCGGGTTGCGGATCACCGGTGGTGACCTCTTGCAGACGAACGGCGCCGCAGTCGTCGTCGCCGAGAGCGGATCGACAACCACCGGCTTTGATACTTTGATCACCCAGAACAACTTCAAGTCCGACAACACCCCTCAGCCGACTCAGAGTATTGTCGCGACTTTTGCCAATGAAGATGGTGAGGAAATTACTGTCCAAGTAGAAGAATTAACAATTGAATAATGTAAATACGGAAAGTGGATTATTGTAATTCCCAACCATAGAACCCTGAACATAATTACCTAACACCTAAAACTTAAAACCTAACACGCGTGTAAGCGCCCACCACCTTCTCCAACGAGGACGGAGATGCGATCGAGGTTACGACTGAAGAGATCACCATCGAATAATCTAAACGGTAAGAATCAGGTTTTTGATTAAATTACTTAACACCTAACACATAAAACCTAACACGCGCATAAGCGCTAGCCACCTTTGCCAACGAAGACGGTGACGCAATCGAGGTTGTTCTCGAAGAGATCACTATCGAGTGATCTCTTCGAGAAGTGTTAGGTTTTAAGTTTTAGGTGTTAATGTGGAGGGACGCGCTCCGTCGCGTCCGAGAATATTTAGCTTCCGTTGACACTTTAAAAAGTAATATAAGTATTACCCTGTAATTAACGGGGTGTAGCTCAGCCTGGTAGAGCGCTGCGTTCGGGACGCAGAGGGCGCTGGTTCAAGTCCAGTCACCCCGACCATAAGGACGTAATAGGGTCAGGTCCTGCAAATTGGCAATTTAATTATTGCGCGCCAGTGGGTAGCGATCGTCGTTAAAAACTGCACCTTCCAGGTTGCCATTTTTGCGGCTGACAGCAGGTGTTATCCAGTGGGTGGCGTACCCCCTTCGCCAGCGGTCTGAATGATTGCGGTGCGAACTGTGTAAAGTATATCCGTGATGAAAGACCACACCCCCCTTGCCTACCGGTGCCAGCTCCTCCCTTGATAAATCTATGCGGTCTTCAGAAGGTATTTTATTGTGAGGTTCGTTTTCCATCGGGAAGTGGGGGATCATTCCCTCCTTGTGTGATCCGCTGATATAGCGCAGGCACCCATTTTCTTCACCTACATCATCGAGCGCGATCCAAGCCGTAATTACATGATCGGCGGGAAAACACTGAAAATGAAAATTATCCTGGTGGTAGGGTTTGGGACCCCCGTGACGAGGCGGCTTCATGAGTATCTGTTCCGCAAACAATAGTGGTGTGCCCTTTATAAACATTTCGATTACCTTTTTGAGCCGAGTGTTAAGGACGAATTCCTGGAATGAAGGATGTTTGAAAAATGCTCCCATTAATTTACGAGGAATGATCTCTCCATTATCCAGTCGTTCACCTGCCACTTCAGGAATATTGGGATCCTTAATCTCCTCTTCAATAATGGTCGTGGCTTTTTCTGCGATGCGATCAACCAAGGCAGGATCGAATACCCCCTCGACGACGACCCATCCCTTTTCCCAGTAGTGATTCAACTGTTCCTGTGTAACCATCTGTATGCTTTAGTGAATAACCTATTTGCAGCCTATATATCAACTAAAAATGCTGCGAAATTACCGTTGAGATCATTTTTTTTCAACGATCCAGATTCCCAAGTACAGAATACATTTTAGTCAGCCTCCTATTTACCCCATATTGGATCTTCTTTATAAAACTGTTCTCTATATTCTTCTACATTTAATTGCGGCATATGTTTTTCCACTAAATGAAAAAGGTCTTCGACGATATTTTTATAAATGTCTACTGCAGACAAAAAATTGTTTTGAAAAAGACTGTTAACTCGTTGGATGAAATTCTCTGGGATAAATTTGCATTCAGATAAGAAATATTGATTCCATTTAAAACTTGGATGGTAGATTTTATTTAATCCATATAATAGTATATAAAATCTATTTATCCTGTTAACTAAATGGTATTGAAACAGAGGAGTTTCATTTCTTTCAGCTAACTTCATTAAATCTTGGAGATTTCCAGCTTCGATATTTAATTCGACCATTTTTTCAGAGAGCTTTTGAGGATATTTTCTAATATTTTCTCTCAATTTGCATAATACATTCTCTCCAAAAATAACCTTTCCCCTTTGAAGCATGGCCATAGTTGCTTGACGTTCATAAAGCCACAAATTTTTCATCGTATTACATTCAACAACCACTTCTCTTATGATGGACTCCAGGGTATCCATGGGCCAATGGGCAGGTTCAACTTGAAGACCATCAACTTGATAAGCATCACCAGTCGATAGCTTTTGCTCGTGCAATCCTTCAAATTTCCAGGAAGTTCCATCAGCTTTTAATGATAAATCTTTTAACTCATCCTTATCGGGAACTTCCTTCCAAATAATCCCGATTTCGAGATCCGAGTATTTATCAGCAAACCCATACCCAACAGAGCCGAAAACAAACCCTGCTAGAGCTTCGGAATCTTTTTCGTAGGTAAGTAAGATTTTCTCAGCAACCTCTAGTCGATTTTTGACCTCATTATTCATTCCTACATATTATTAAGGATAGCAAAAATCTCTTGAAGTGAAGAAATCACATAATCGGGTTCGATTGATCCACCATTAGAAACAGACTTTCTATTTAGCCATGCAGAATCAATTCCTGCATTATAAGCTCCTAATACATCTGAACTAAACGAGTCCCCAATATGAATTACCTCGTTTGGTAAAACATCCATTAATTTGAGTGCCTTTTGGAACATTTCTTTTCTAGGTTTATAACATCTGCAGTCTTCGCTCGTCACTACTGAATCGAATTTCAAATCAAGATTTTCCATCGCTGACATAATGTCAGCTCGATCGATGTTCGAAACGATGCATACAGGTATTGTGAGTGTCTCCAGAAATTTCATAGTCCCATCCAATATTTCCGGATTTTCCCAGTAAGAATATAATTCCGATGACAGCAGATCGGCATCGAGATCGACTTTGAATATATCTAATAAATGCTGCAAACTTTCACGCTCTAATGTCCTTTGAGTTCTAAAGTTATTATCGAAAGAACCCTTACAAATTTCTGAAAAATTCCATTTATCCCCTATTTCCTTTGGATCGCTTGATACCGGTGATACACGCGCAATACTTCGCACGATTTGATCGATGATCTCATCGTCTTCTTCCACAAGCGTGCCGTAAAAATCCAGGAAAATGCACTGATATTTTGTAAGCATCTTACCAAAGCCTTTCATACATACTGAAAAAGGGTCAGACTGCGAATACTTATATTTTATTTAAAGCTATGTAGGCCTTACTTACGTTCTTCTTCCCACGCAGAAGAAGTGGTAAAAGGGGTCATAGAAGTGGTAAAAGGGGTCATTCCTTGAATCTTGCGTTAAGCTTTTTCAACCATTTCGTTGCCTCCTTATACTCTCCTTTCAATACGCGATTAGCGTGACGGCATACGCCCGATTCTGTTCCCATCTTCAGGGATGCGCCAAGCCAACCGTTGCGACACAGCATCCGCGTTTTGACACCTTTGGTTTTCTCGGGTTCAAGGAATAGGTTTGAAAGATAGATTTATCCATTAGGATCAATCTACAATCCAATATCAGCAATCGTACCGAGGGTTCAGCCCGACATATATAAAATTGATACGGACTCTTTGGCTCCATCGCTCTCGAATATCCACTTGCGATAGTTACCTCGGTTTATCACGTGATAAGTCGCACCGGGATACTCAATCCGAAGCTTCCTTGACATCCTTTGGCATTTACAACGTCTTATATTCCTATGTTAGATCTTTTAAAATGAAGAATTTAAGAAATGATAGAGCTTTAATTTCTAAAATGCTTAAAAGCGAAGCCTGACCCCTTCTGACTTTCCCTCAATCCGAAGCTTCCTTGACATCCTTTGGCATTTACAACGTCTTATATTCCAATGTCAAGATTCAAGGAATGACCACTTTTGCATTCTTTTATGTCCCCATCTTTTGCTACGTTTTTCAGCGAATAGACGATGACAGTTCATCGCGTTTCCTTGCTTCCTCCGCCTCCTTTTCAGCCAACGCCAGAACGTCCTTTTCGTGTATACGCTTAAGTTCGACGTTTACTGTAGTGTTATAACCCAGCAAAAAATCGGCTATCGGGTCAGATACTGTTGTATCATCTATAACAACGGAATCGATATTATAACGCTCTTTGATTATTGAAATAAAATACTTTTGCAGACGGTTATGTAGACCTTCTTCAAAGTACAAGCGTATTATCCCTTCATCAATATCTCTTTGAGCTAAATATCCACCAAAAATGCACTCCGCATTCATTCGAAATTCAAAAAGTTGTAAGAGGGTTTCTTCTTCATCAATATCTCTTTCAGCTAAATTTGCATCTTGAATGTACTCCTCAATATTATGGAATCTAAGTATTCGCATTCCAATTCCTGGTTCTGCTGGAGGTGCAGGTGGTGATTGAAAAGGCGATGAAATTTTATCGGAAGCTTCATGCTGAGTCTTATTCCTCCCTAAATAATAACCGCAAATAAATAGTGCAGTCAATAGGAGTAGAGTCATTCCTATTTGCGAATAGTTTTTCTTCATTGGATAGTTCAAAAATTATGGGGGGCATCCAGCCTTAAACTTTGGCTGATTATTAAAGTCCCACCGATTTTTAAGATCAGAGTAATCAGGGGGATAATATGGGGGGATAATATGGGGTCATGTCTTGACTCTTGACTAAATGCAGCTGTGGTTATTTCCTTATATTCATGGCGCGTAAATTAAGAGTAGAGTATGCTGGAGCTTGTTACCACGTAATTAACCGAGGCAATTACCAAAGTCGAATCTTTTTCGGGAGGGGGGCAGCAGAAGCTTTCGAGAAGACGTTATTTCAAGCCTGTGAACGCTTCAATTGGAAGTTGAGTGCTTATGTCATCATGAGTAACCACTACCACCTGGCACTTGAAACCGCTGAGCCGAATCTGAGCGTAGGCATGAAATGGTTGCAGGGAACATGGGCGATCCGATATAATCGGTTTCGCCGCAAAACGGGTCGTCCGTTTCAAGGCCGTTACAAAGCGATACTGCTTTCAGCGGAAGCTTTGGCTCCAGTTACGAGCTATATTCACCTCAATCCTCACCGAGCGGCAATGGAATCAGTTGAGCAAATCGGTGAATACCGCTGGAGCAGTTTAACCTGGTATCGACAAAAGAACCGTCCTGCGTGTTTAAATATGGATGCCGAATTGTCAGCGATCGGTGGAATCAAGGATAGCCCCTATGCGCGTAAGAAATATTTGGTTTACCTGAAGTTTCTGGCAGAGAGTGAACCAGATCGCAAAGCGTTGGCTTTCGAGGAACTCAGTAAGGGCTGGTGTCAGGGATCTAAGGAATTTAAAGAGGATTCGATCAAGCGGTTGAATAAAAAGGGTGTGGATCTGGAGCGATCTACCTTGCTGGGAGTCCTGTCAGTAGATTGCAGTGATCTCAGGGAAATGCAATGGGAGTCAATGCTCTTGAAATGGGCCAGGAAGGCGCGGATCAATCTGGTTGATCTGCCTGACAAAAAATCTGCCTCTGAAAAAGTGCTCCTGGCGAGTTTGATGAAACAAACCAGCTCGGTGAGTAATGGTTGGCTTGCTGAACGTTTATCCATGGGTCAACCGGCAAGCGTGAGTCAGTTTGTTAGGCGAATGGAGTTGAAAAGGGACGAGTTGTGGGTGAAAAAAGAAAAGATTCTGTCAATAGTCAAGACATGACCCCATATCTTTCCCTCTTCTACTCTTCTGACTTTGCTCTTTTGAATTCCCAATCTAAACTAAAACATCCATTCGTATTCTTATATATAAACCAAAAGAAAAAATTAACGCTACAATTACGTATATAATTATCATAATCTTTAAGTTATGTTTCTTTCCAATTAGTCCAAACAGTGAAAATGTTCCAGATATCAAACAACTCCAGAATATCATTTCGGCAATGTAAAGTAGACCTCCCCAACCGCCGATTTCAACTTCCCAACCTAATGCTATTTTAATAGCAATAAATACACTTACAATACTAATGGATAATCCTATTATCGCAAAAATTATATATTTTCTAGAATTCATTAAGGAATCCTTAAAGCCTACCATACAGGTCTTGCTAAATAATATGGGGCAATTAAACCGAGTTTTCTGCTTAAATTAAATGTTTGTACATCGTGAGAAAAGTGTAGTTGTCTATTTAAGATGCTTCTTTTTGGGGCAAAAAAGTCCGCTGATCCCGCAGCTAGAGGTCTCGTGAGCAAATCACCTGATGTATTGTATGTGCATTGATTGCCATGTGGTCCACCTTTGGCAGTTCCAATTGATCTAATCTCATAGACTGCACCTGGATGAAATTCTGCTAAAATACGCTTGTCGATTGGCCCAGGATTTGGATCTGTCCATATTTTAGAATCCGGATTCTTCGCCTTTCTATCGGCTAAAATACAAAGTTTTTTAGGGCATCTATCAAGTTGTTCCCACCATCTATCAGCAATGTTTTCTTTTTCTAACTCTAACCATCCTGTAATTAATTGCAAATCAGAGTAAGTTGGTACGGTTATTGGCGCAAAAAACGCACCTCTTGGTCCAGTTAAAGTAGGAGATGAATTAGGCACGACGCCCTTTTTGAGTAGTTTATCAGCTGCTTCACTTAATGTGAAGAGGCCAAGGAAATCAAATCGATTCAAAGAATCGTTACCTAGCACAATATAGAGGTTCAATTCACCGGCTTCACTGATAGGATCTCGACTAAGCCAGCGGCCAGTTGATGCGCAATAGTAGCGAAAACCATAATAAACCATATCCGTTTCTTGATCGATGATTTTTGTTGAAAAGCCGATTTCACCTAAAAGGTTTTGTAGATCAGCTTGGTCATAGGATTCTCGGATGCGTTCTCCGAAGGGATTGTATTCGTAAGTAGCTACCAAATTACCAGTTTGCGTGTCAACATTGGCGACGACATTGCCATTGCCGTCATAGGCATAGAAATAATCTCTGATTCCCAATATTTGATCATCCGTTGAAACTGCAAGTAGACCTCCTACACCACCAGCACCTTGAAAAGAGTTCCTGAGATCCAAACCCCAGGTGTAAGTCTTCTCATTTAATATTACAGATTGTGTATTTTCCGTAATCGTATGAATCAGATTCCAAACATCGTAGAGAAACCTGGTTTCAGTTCTGAGATCGAAATTCTGCGTCAACGCGTTCCAATCGAAAACCTTTTTACTGAAACGTCTCCCCTGGCTATCGTAAGCAAATTCCAGACGAAGATTGGGCACACCCGCTGCAGCGGCTGAGGCTAGAGTCTCCATCGCTTTCAAACGGTTTTCAGCGTTCCAGGCATAGATCCAGCGGCTATCCTGAAGGAGGTTCCCATCCTCGTCGTATTGAAATGTTTCCGGGTTTGCCGCGAGGAATAGATTCCCGCTCTCCTCCGCGAGAGCATTGACCCCACCCTGCCCTGCTCCGGCCAGACTGGCTTGAATGTCAATAGGTTGCCAGCGCGCATCGTCCGGAAGGGCTTCTCCAGAAAAATTTAGGATGGAATAAAAGTCCTCACCCGTGCGTTGCGTGCTGCCACCATTTACCGTTATGGTAGACGAAGGATCGGCTTCACCTAAAACATCGAGAAACCGTGGCACGTCACGCTGGGAATGCTGGTTGAGAAGATTAGCTGTATAGTCAGCGTTACGACCATTAGTCGTGGTTTGACTCCGGTTGCCAATATCATCAAAAGTGTAGCCAAAGGAGTAACCGGGGATGGGGATGCCGCCGGAAGTCTTTTTTATACCCGAAGTCACCTGTCCCAGGTTGTCATAGGTGAAGTCCCAGAATTCACCATTGGCGAGGGTTGCTATCGTGCGCTGATTTGCGTTGTTATAGTCGTACTGGTAACTGACTGCGGGTGAAGCAGAAGGTGCGGAAGAAATTGACGTAATACGATTCAAAAAATCATGATTTTTAATCGTCGTAATCACTTGATTAGAACCTGAAATAAAATTAATCGTATTAATCAAATTGGAATCGGAATGGTAGGTGTAAGCAATGTCGTTGTTTCCCTTAACGACACGGTTCAAACGGCTCGCGGCATCGTACTGGTAATTAACCGTTAGGGACACTGAAGGCACAGAAAGGTTTGAGAATCGACTAAGGCTGTCAAAGGTTCGTTCAACACTGTGTCCGGCTAAATCACCCGCAGTGTAGGTTTCATTTTTAAGCTGACCGTTTTCGTAGGTGAGCCCGCGCGAACCCGAAGCGTCGGCAATAGTTGCCTGACGACCCTGGCGATCATAGGTAAATGTTATATCGGTTGTGCTATCATTGTAGTCAACTGTATGCAGATCCCCGTTGAAATCATTACCCGATAAGTGATACTGGAAGGTGGTTACGATACTCTGCGCAACCCGCGCCCAGGTTCGGGTTTCAATTCGTCCGCTGTCAGTATAGGTTAAGGTTGGCCCCAGGTTGGCATTATCGAGTTTGGATACGAGAAGACCTCGATTAGGATCATAATTCCAAGTGGTGGTCGCCGCACCGGTTAATCCGGCAAAGTCCTGCCAGGTAGTCATCGTTTTAATTCGGCCCTGAGAATCGTAGGTAAATTCCACCGGGTAGGTGCGACTGCCGTGAGTTTTCTTTATCTCGCCCGTATCAAAATACTCAAAAAATACACTGCTGCTATCCGGCTGAATTGTCTGCTCCTGACGCCCGCGGGAATCATAAATAAATTCAGTCGTCTGATTATCGGCCAAACCTAATGCTGACTCCGGACTGATCGTTTTAAATACCTGGCCGTCGTCGTAATACTGAAAGGTCGTCACGCCATTACGATCATCCGTTTCAGTAATTACCCGACCGTGCGGATTATAAATAAAGGTCGTCACGCCCAGGCTTCCAGTCCCCGGATTTGTCGTAGACGTAGAGATCAACCTTTCATCCTGGAATATACTGGTTTGCACGGTACCGTCCGGTGAAGTGACGGTATCGGTACGCCCTCCAGTCCCATCGAAGGTGTTCTGGGTATGGGTTGTCTGTCCGAAGATCGTCTGCCATGACTGCAGACCGTCGATGCTTACGTCGACTGTTGAGACAAGGTCAGTTCCAGATTGAGCATTATCATCTGTCCATACGGTAGACTCCGTACGTCGGACAGGGCCTCTGACCGGATCATTGATAACAAAGGTCTCGGTGCGAGTGATACGATCGACAATGCCGCTGTAGTCGATAATGTCGTTACCGTCTACATCGACCGCGGTATCCTCTCGTTCACCCTTTGCATTGTAGGTAAAGAGCGTAGTCACCCCGTCCGGGTCGACGGTCTTAATAAGCTGACCGCTATTATTGAAAAAGCTGATGGTCGAGGTTAACACAGATCCGTTGGGTCGTGGTGATTCCACTTTGTAGATCTGACCCAACATATCGGTATAAGTGGTGATGAACTCAGTTTCCTCGCTGCCGGAACCGAGTTTTATTTCCCTCGTGAATTGCGCATTAAAGGTTCGTCCATCATGGGTATCACTGATTACACCGTATACAAATTTGACGGGTCGGGCCGCGCTGCCACCCAGGGTAAACAGATTATCATCACCGTATGAAGTCTCAATCTCTTCAGCACTATTGGCAAAGGTGGTAGTGCTAACGGTGAAGCCGTTCACGTCTATTATCTCCGAGTACTGGGTAAGATTACCGACCGCATCCTGACTGGCGATGAGCTGATCGGCCACATTAAATGTATCTATCGATTGGGTGATATCCGAGCTGTCGCTGCCTCTACGGATGGTCGTTTCGGTGCGACCGACAATACCAATACTGCTGAATCCTCGTTGGGTAAGGGAAGTAATTCCCGCGCGCGCTCTCGAATCGAGGCGGCCCAGGGCATCATAGGTAAAGGTGGTTTGGGTACCATTGCGGTCGTTTTCACTTTCAAGGCCGCAGCATCCGAAGGTAAAATTCTGGGTAAATAATAATTGATCGCTGCCATCAAGATTGTCGATAACGGTGGCCCGTCCCTGTTCGTCCAAGGCGGTGGTTATGGCGTGCGACATTCGCAAGCCGGTTGCGATATCAAAGGTTTCTTCAAGAATGGGGCTACCGACTGAATTCAGAATAGTAATCGTGCGAAGGCCATCGACGACAGCAGTCGGGATAGTGGGATTATCCGGTGCACCTCGCTCTGCGGTGGTGGTGGTTCCACCATCAGTTTCAAGCACGCGGTCAAAAAAATCAAAGGTGTCGTCGGGATTCAGTTGAAAGCGAATATCAACACCAAAGGGTCCATCGGCATAGAAGCGGGTGCGGGTGACCAGGTTGTCGGCAGCGTCCCAAGCCGCACCCGGTAATTGAGACTGGATGAGTGATTCTTCAACAAAATCCTGACTGTTTTTCGTGATAAGAGCAGACCAGAGGACTTCATGCTGTCGAGACGCTTCAAGGCCGAGAAGTTTTTTTACGGTGGTAATCAATTCCTCATCCACCGCATCCCCGTCGCCATCGGGGATCGTGCCGAAAATTACATCGGTGACGCGATTTCCATTTTCCGCAGTCCCCGGAGCGTTATTGTTATACTGGGAGACAGTCTTTACAATATCACCATCGGCGTCGTATTCAAATCTTTTCCAGAAACCGGATGCGTCTACTACTTCCTGAAGACTGCCATCAGGGTTATAAGTCCATGTGGTGGTAAGGGCGACACCGTCAGGATCCTCCACGCTTTTCACCTGTCGTTCCATCCCGTCAATGGTTTGAAAGGTCTCTTCAACTTTGGAGATGACGTTACCCTGAGCGTCTTTAACGGTTGTCGTTCGTATCGTATCCGGTCCGACGACTAGTGTATTCAAAGTAGTAACTTCCAAGCCATTTCCCCGGCTTAAAGACCAGGTTCCGGTGGCTGTATCAAATCTGAACTCCGTTACATCAATCAGAGCCAAGGGATTCCCCCGGGATCTGCTGATGCGTAGGGTGGGATCGGCCGCTCCGGGATCCTCAACGAGGTAGGTCTCAAAGGGACTGCCGGTAATTGGAAAAACTTTTGGAATGAACACACTTTTTCTGCCAAAAGCATCGGGGTAATAAAATCGGATTTCGTATGAAGTAGCATCTATGGTTACGATATCCACTAATCCTTGTGGAACTCTAATTTGAAGCAAGTCATCATTAGCGTCGCGAATGACATCGATATCGGGAAATTCTGGTGGCGTGTAAGAGAGACTGGCAGAAGTGTAGACCGATGGAGAAATTGAATCGGACCTCAAGAGAAGACTGCCGGCAGAATTCAACGCATCATTCATTCCCAGTCCTAAACTCCAATTTATACTATTCAAGAAAGTAGAGGACAAAGGAAATGGCTGGTTATTTGAGCAAGAGCTTGAAACAAGCTTGGCTGTTGCCTTCATGATAGTTACATCCACATCGATTTGTGTTACGGGAATATCGTGCTCTACTTCTTTCACAAGCTTACCCTTGTGCTTACCTTCTTCAATTGTCTTAATATTGCCGAGTTTGACATTAAATTTTCCTGTATCTACCATGGTAGATACCGCACCTGTCGTGCGGTTTTTGAGTTCATATGTAAATACCGCTTCATAATCACCCACACACAATTCAATGAATGCTGCGGTAAAACGAACGGATTGACCTGTGAAATTAATGGGGCTAGTGCCACCTGATGTCCAAAGTACAGGTTGATAACTGGTCAAGAATGCAGTCTTTGAATTTCCTGGCGCCAACATAGGAACAACTTTTAGTAAAGCATCATTAATTGTAAATTCGCCCGAAATTATCTCAAACACACCACTGTCTTCCGCTTGAACATTACTAAAATTACCATCAGAACAATTGGGGCTACCAAAATTTTTTAATCCTTTTCTTTGAAACGTAGTAACTTCATTATCGCTTGAACAACCGCTAAGCAGAGTATTACACGCCCCAAGTCCCCTGAAATTAATAGGGCCATCGCAAAAACCCATAGTTGGAACACCGGATTCAATAGTCGTATAATCAATTCGTTTTGTCGAGGTGAAGGCACTGTCAGGCGTTCCTTCGTAGACGATACTACCGGTAAAAGTGAAGGTTCCTTCTTCCGGCCCCGGCCCGGAGGCTTGAACCATTTTTGTCCCTTGCCATGTTTCTTTTAAATACTTTTTCTTAAACAGTGAACCGGGCAATGGACCGGGATCAGTATACTGAAAAAAACCGACGAGTGTTCCAGAACCGTTAAGACTTACTCCCGTAATAGCTACCGCGGTTTCTTCTTTATGTTGTTGGCAGGATTGCTGAGCTGACAACGGGTATACAGAAAAGTAAAGCAGTCCAAAAGCTAAAGTCTTTATACTCCTATATAAAAGCTTGTATAAATGGTGCATCGTTAAGAGTCAGCTCGTTGTTATTCTATGGAAAAGTAAGCGTTGTTTCATATAAGTCAGAAAATAGAATTAATCATTTAGCGGGGTAAAGACCTTCAACCCGACGGCGGGGTGATCCTTTTTGTTGGGATCGTTATTATTAAAAAATTCTTCCAGGTTTAGCGTGCCATCTCCATCGGTGTCGTCAGTTGCCAACTGTGAGAGATCGCCAAAATGCAGCAACTCCCAGGCATCGGGCAATAGGTCACCGTCGTTATCCGTGCCCGTTTCCGCGGTGACACTATATTTCGTCGATAAAAATGTTATTACATCGTCACGTTCCTGCGGGGTAAGCACGCGGTCAAACATGGCAATTTCAGCAAAGTCCCCATCGAATGTATTACCTATTACCGGCGAATTGCTCCACGCTACGGTATTGGTCGTCGATAAAACGAAGGCGGTACCGTTTAATCTACTGACCCATTCACCCGCCCGGCTGTAGACACTGTATATATGATACACCTCGATATCTTGCGCAGGCCCCGCCGTTCTACTCACGTTACTGCCAAAATTGTCAGTGATCTCACCGCTGCTATTAGGATAATTTTTGTCGGTATTTGAACCGAAGAGCCAAAATCCTTTATCGCTCGCGGGCAGTGCAGCAGTCGCTTTCAATACGGCAAATATCTCCCCTTCAATAACCCCAGTAAGAATCCCACTTGCAAAATTTATTCTGTCATCGATGCCATCAAATCGTACCACCGGCAAACCGTTGGCCTGACTGTCGATAACTGCCGGTTGTTGAATCGCCACTGCAATCGACACATCGTGGCCGTTCCCCGACTGGTCTTCCCAGGTCTCTACAAAACCCACTGTTGGTCCCTCAATGATTCCTGCATCAGCCTTCAGCCAGAAGAAAAGATCCGGATTACCCAATAGCGGACCCAGTCCATTGTACCTATCCGTCGGATCCGTACCGGCATTGAACTCATCGAGATTACTAATCCCATCACCATCGGGATCATCGTTCGGCCCCTGCGTTAAGTCCCCAAAAAACTGCAGCTCCCAAGCGTCGAGCAAGCCGTCACTGTCTGTATCGGGATTCGGATTCGTCGTCGCATCGAATACAACTGCGGTGCTTTGCGTAGCAGTAAATGCTGTTGCCGTAATCTGATTTGCTTCGTCAAAAATAGACCCTAACAAGACAAAGGCAGAAACTTCACCCTGGGCATCAGTTCTTAACGTAAGCGTAACCCCTAATTGTGTGCCCTGATTGTCTTCAGCTACCTGGGCGCTACCCAAGGTCACGGAAAATTCGATCGGAGCATTGACCAATGGAATGCTGCCCGCGTCGATAACGGAAACGACGAGCGGATTAACTAAATAAGTATTGGGATCGCCGGTCTGAATATTGCCGCTGACAATATTTACCGTTGGCAGTACCCCATTGTAATAATCCGTGGGATCATTGCCACCGTTAAATTCATCGAGATTAGTTATCCCGTCTCCATCGGGGTCGTCGTTGGGACCCTGAGTCAAGTCCCCGAAAAATTGTAGCTCCCAACTATCGAGCAAGCCATCACTGTCGGTGTCGGGGTTCGGGTTAGTTGTCGCGTCAAAAACGACCGATGTGCTTTGCGTCGCGGTGGAAGCGGTTGCCGTGATCTGGTGTGCTTCGTCAAAGATAGAGCCCAACAAGACAAAGGCGGAAACTTCACCCTGGGCATCGGTTCTTAAGGTCAACGTAGTCCCCAGTTGTGTGCCCTGGTTGTCTACTGCTACCTGCGCCGTACCCAAGGTCACGGAAAACTCAACGGGTGCATTAATTAAGGGATTGCTGCCCGCGTCGGTAACGGAAACGACGAGTGGATTCACTAAATAAGTATCGCGGTCGCCGGATTGATTATTACCACTGACAATATTAACCGTTGGTAACACCCCATTGTAATAATCTGTAGGATCCGTGACATTGTTAAATTCGTCGAGATTCGTGATCCCGTCTCCATCGGTATCGTCAGTGGGTCCTTGCGTTAAGTCCCCGAAAAATTGTAGCTCCCAAGCATCGAGCAAGCCATCAAGGTCGGTATCGGGATTAGCATTTGTCGCTGCATCGAAAACAACCGATGTGCTTTGAGTGGCGGTGGAAGCGGTCGCTGTGATCTGGTTCGCTTCACTGAAATTTGGGCCTAACAAGACAAAGGCGGAAACTTCACCTAATGCATCGGTTCTCAAGGTCAGCGTAGTCCCCAGTTGTGTGCCCTGGTTGTCTACTGCTACCTGCGCCGTCCCCAAGGTCACGGAAAATTCGACAGGCGCATTAACTAATGGATTGCTGCCCGCGTCGATAACGGAAACGACGAGCGGACTAACTAAGTAAGTATTGGGATCGCCGGTCTGATTGTTGCCGGTGACGATACTTACCGTTGACAGAACCCCATTGTAATAATCCGTGGGATCCGTGACATTGTTAAACTCATCGAGGTTAGTTATCCCGTCTCCATCGGGATCGTCGTTGGGACCCTGAGTCAAATCTCCGAAAAACTGAATCTCCCAACTATCGGGTAAACCGTCGAAGTCGGTGTCACCGGGTAAAGCGGCAATATTATACTTATTTGAAATGTAAGTTAATATATCATTGCGTTCCTGTGTGGTCAGCACTCGGTCAAACATAAGGATCTCGGCAAAGTCCCCAGCAAAATTAAGCGTTGATGACCGGCCGATTTTAACATTGTTTTTCCAGGCCACAGTGTTCGTTGGCGCTTCACCGATTATCGATCCGTTTATTCTGGCAATCCACTCGTTGGGCTTACTCGATGCACTGTAGAGATGATACGCCTCGATGTTTATCGGTGGTGTAGCGCTTCTACTTACATCACTTCCAAACCCGTCGCTTATCGTGCCATCAATCTGTGGATATTTACTGGGTTGACCTAAGTTCCATAATCCCTGGTCACTCACGGGCAAGGCCGAAGTTGCTTTTAATACGGTAAATATTTCTCCCTCGGTAAGTGGATTGAGGATCCCACCATCTAAGAGAAATCTATCACCAAGAGTACCGCTCAGACCATCAAAGCGCACGACCGGAATTCCATTGATTTGATTAGCTACGATTGCAGGCTGTCGATTTGTATTAATTTGAGAAGCATGGTAACCGTTCCCCGACTGGTCCTCCCATGTTGTTACAAACCCTGGCGACCCTTCGACGATTCCAGTTTCGGCCCTAAACCAGAAAAATATACCCGGCGGAGGATTGCTTAAATCAATTATCGTAGGATCCGTACCGCCAGTAAACTCATCGATATTTATTATCCCATCACCATCGGGGTCATCGTTAGCCCCTTGGTCCAGGTTCCCGAAAAACTGTATTTCCCAATCGTCGGGTAGGCCATCACTGTCCGTATCGCTAAGTGCAGTTGCAATATTATACTTTATTGCAAGGTAGTTTAATACATCATCGCGCTCTTGTACGGTAAGCACCCGGTCATAAATGAGGATCTCAGCAAAGTCACCAGCAAAGTTAAGCGTAGAAGACCGGCCGATTTTAACATTGTTTTTCCAATCCACGGTGTTCGTTGTCGCCTCTCCGATTATCGATCCGTTTATTCTGGCGATCCACTCGTTGGGCTTACTCGATGCACTGTAGACATGATAATCCTCGATGTCTATCGGCGGTGTAGCGCTTCTGCTGACATCACTTCCAAACCCGTCGCTGATCGTACCATCGGCCTGTGGATATTTACTGGGTTGACCTAAATTCCATAATCCCTGGTCACTCGCGGGCAGGGCCGAAGTTGCTTTTAATACGGCAAAGATTTCTCCCTGGCTAAGTGGATCGAGAATTTCAGATGCTAATAGAAACCTGTCACCCTGAGTACCGCTCAGACCATCAAAGCGCACGACCGGATTTCCATTGATCTGATTATCGACAATTGCAGGTTGTCGGTTCGTATTACTCTGCGTCGCATGGTAACCGTTCCCCGACTGGTCCTCCCATGATGCGACAAACCCCGGCGCGCCCTCGACGATCCCGGAATCGGCCCTTAACCGTAAAAATAAATTATTACTCCCCAGGATAAGGAATTCAGGATTAGACTGAATGGGATCGGTGCCCAAAAGGATCTCATCGCCATCATTTACAAAATCTCCATCCGAATCCGGATTATTGGCAAAGGAGCCAGATAAAAACTCTTCGATATTGTTTAAGCCATCGGAATCAGGATCGAGGTCCCTATCGTTGAGCGAAGAATTAAGGCCGTACAAACTCTCATAAGCATCATCGATTCCATCTTTATCGGCATCGGTAAAAAGAGGGTTCGTAAAGGTCAGAGAAAATAAATCAAAATTAACATTGGCCACGAGATCTCCCATAAGAACAAACTCATTTAAAAAGATTGATGTGTCATCAATGAGCCCAAGGTTAATTGCCTGGAGCGTACCACCTATATACAGGTCCCAGATCTTGTCGTTAAAATCCTGCCTTAAGGTTAAGTGAATCCAGTTCTGTGAAACATCACCGACCGTTAAACTGGCCATAGCGTTCGTTGCCAACCATTGACCACCACCGATTCCATCGCCATTGAATACGTACCCTTCGCCAAGTGATCCAACTTTAACGAAGCCGATGAGCGCGCCTTCTGAATCGACAACCTCTTCAATATTTAAGATGTCGCCCGCTTTCGGTTTAATGTAAAAGTCAACGAAACTGATCTCATCTCCGGCAACGCTATTGAACAATACACTGACTTGGGAAAAAGGATTATTTAAAATTAACGAGGCGAGGTTGTTTCCTGAAAAAGCGGTCCCTGAAATAATCTTTGCCTGGCCTTGATTAAGTATCCATCCATTTTGACCCCCTAAATCGCCAAGACTGTAACCTTCACTACTTTCAAAGTCCGCAGTAAAAGGAGGGGTTATCTGACCAGATAAAATCTGGACTCCAATAACTACAAAAATAAACCAAGAGAAGATTCGCATCATAAATAGGGTTCCCGCCTAAATAATAATCGCTTTTCATTTATTCCAATACTTAATTGCGTTAAAAATATTTTTAACATTTAATTTACAAACATATTGTCTATCAACGACATAACATGTCTGATAGCGACATTTTAAGAGCCTTCACGCTCACAGCTATAGGCTCCGATCTTCATTTGCTCGAGCTCGACGATAATTTCTTCGACTATCGTAGTGAACGACACCTCGTTACTTTCAATCCGTGGTCTTCTTGCCATCCTATAGCCGTTAATTACGGCTTATTTCCTCTATCACTTAATGGCAAAATCTATAAATACAGAGCCTGATTTTTTATGCATTTTCATGTCTTAATAATATAAAACAACCTGCCTCCTTTGGCTCTTCTATAGCTCTTTAAAGTATAAGCGATTCATAATGAATGGTCAGCGGAATATTGACAAAATTCATAAATAGTACACCTTTACAGGTATATTCCCCCTATCGCTTCGGTGAAGGGTGCAAGGCCACTGAAAAGTGGCCTTTGCTTTTTCTAAAAGCTACACACTTATGACAGTTTCAAATAAAACGTATGTGTTTATAGATGGCTTTAACCTTTATTATGGTTGTTTAAAAAAATCGAAATATAAATGGCTGAATATTGGTAAACTTTGTGCGCTATTACTTCCACAAAATGAAATCAATAAAATATACTATTTCACAGCTATTGTTAAATCTAGACCAAATGACCCTCAGGCACATATTCGTCAACTCACATTTATAAGAGCTCTTGAAACAATTCCAGATTTTCAAATTGTCCGCGGACGTTTTTTATCACACGATGTGTTTATGCCTTTAGCAAAATCGAAAACTAAAAAGACCAAATATGTGAATGTCATTAAAACTGAAGAAAAGGGATCGGATGTAAATCTAGCTACATTCCTCATGTTTCATGCATCTAGAAATGATTTTGATACTGCAGTTATAATTTCAAACGACTCTGATTTGGTAAAACCTATAGATTTCGTAACTAAATTTTATAGTAAAAAAGTAGGCATAATAAATCCACATAAGAGATTGAGTGTAGAGCTATCTAAGAGTGCAACTTTTTATAAACCTATTAGAGAAGGTGTTTTAAAAGCCTGTCAGTTTCCAGCCATTATGAAAGATGCAAAAGGCAACTTTTATAAACCTAAAGATTGGTAATTTTATAAATTTATAAGTCTTTGATAGAATTAAGTTTCAATAAGGGTCACCAAGAATACAATAGATGGCAATCTATAGATACACAGCCTGATGTTTTTTATTTTGCCCTTTTTTTGACATCGTCATGTGTCGCCCCTCTGGGGCTTCTTTTTATTATTCATTTTTACCCACAGCTTAAGCTGTGGGCTACGATTGTTTCACCCCTTCTGGGTGGAAGCTCTCACGCTAGAGAATCAGATAGAAGTCTACTTTTAAATTCGCTGTGAAGGAATACCTCAACTAAAGATGCTATGATCATTCAAGTAACGATCATTAGCAAAATATACATTATCATTTCAGGAATTGCATAAATTCCATGCACTCAAAGTTCTGGAAGTCTCTCATCACATTTCTGAACTTTGGTTTCCAGTAGGTTTCAGGCGCTCCATAGGATTGGTCCCAAACGGGGATGTAGATCAAAAGGCAGAGCATGAGTCGGTAGTCGTCCATTAAATCATTGAACGCATAGCGCTCGCTTACTTTTGCATCCAGGTAGGTGTAATATTTCTTCAGGGATGAGACAGTGTCTGCGTGATTAACGGGCGGGAAAAAAGAAAGTAGATAGCCTAAATCAAAAGTTGGAAAGTTCGCCGAAACCTCCTGGAAGTCTACGAGCATTGCCAAGGTGCAATCGGGTGCTTTAGGCACTAGAAACTGACCGATAAAACAATCGCCCTGTGAAAGCGTGATGTTTTTCTTCTCTGATATTCTCCCTGCCATGTAATGTTTCCAGAGAGAGGGAAGAATACTTAAGGTTTCATCAAGGATCTCGATTTCCGTCTCGGAACAATAATCTTCTACCTGTGATTTGAAAATCTGATATTCGTTTTTTCTCCTTTCGATGTGTTTTTGGAAAGCAGCCTCGTCGCAATACCAAGGTCGAATGGGAAATGAGGAGTGGGAAGTGCCAATACTTGGAGATTCCCACCAGTGTGCTTGAAAAATTGCCAGTGTCCTCAAGATACTCTCCCAGGACGACGGTTCGATATGAGATTCTCCTCTGATATTGTGCGTATTGTCTACCGCTGCACAATGTGTATCTGAAACATCTTGTAATAAACAAACTGATTCCCCCGTCTCTTGATCATATTCTGAAAAGTAACAAGTGGGGACCATTTCCAGCACCGGGGAGAGAGCCTTGATAACTGAATAAAAATGAACTTCATTAGCTCCATCATGCTCTTTGTTTCGTTTATAAACCAGCTTCTCAGGAGCATTTACATCGGTTTTATTCTTGTACTTAACAGTGATAAAATAAACGTCGGAATTAAAAGCATCACTCCGCATGCTATCAACAGAATCAATAACGCCCATTTGTAACGTTTCTTCTAAAAAGGAAGCCAGGTCTGAATCACTAAATTCTTTTTGTATCAGTTTCATTTTCTTATTTTATCGTTACCCTGAAGTGCGTCGCAAGTTGTTGCCTCACAGCCCTATTGTTCGCTATTCAGTGATCTCGATCCAGTTGTATGTGATGCCTTCTTCGTATCCCAGTTTCCTTGCCAAATGTTCTGAAACAGCATCCGCTGTCTCCCAGTGAGGCTCTATTCCTTTTTCCAGGTAATATAAAACTATATGAGCGCCAAGGGCAGTTCCAATACCACGATTGCGGTATTCGGGAATGGTGTCGATTTGAAATTGGATCGCACGCTTTGAATTTAATGCAGTGGCAACAGCGCCGACAAGTTGACCCTCGTGAAGAGCACAAAAGCCAATGCCCTTCTCGAGGAATTCTTCATAAAATATAAGGTGGTGCGATACCTCTTTGCCTATTCTCTCCTTCTCTTTCTTTCCGATTTTTTTGATTTCTATGCCATCCGGCACCTGTTCACAGAGCTTACTTAACTTTTCCTTATCTAATTTCCGATGATCAAATGTTTTTCTTCTGTGAACTATATATCGCCCCGCGTAAACAGCTTTAACTTTTTCTTCCCAGGATGAATCGCCAATAAATACTTCGTTTTTTTGTGCTTCCGAAATGATCTCATCCGCGGCATCAGAATCTGAATTTCCTCCCAGGACATTAAATGGACCTAGTTTCAATCGAACAACCGACGGGTTCGTTTCGCAATCAACGAAGGCTGTCCCCTGGAAGCCCTGCAATACGGATGCCACAAACGATTCGTAAGGTGTGTCCTCAGAAAAGAATTTCCTGAGGTGCTCCAGACTGTCTTTATTAAGTTCTTTCATTTATACTTCTGGAATAGAATCCGTTAATACTGTAATCGTCTGAGCTTTAATAATTCTTTTTCCCGGTGATCAGTTTTCTTCGAACTTCGCGTTTCACCCTTGCGGAGGTCTCCGTTTCATTGTCCGCGAGAAATCCCTCGACAGCTTTCCTATCCCACGAAACCAGTGTGCGCAGTGCCCAGCTGATTGCTTTCTGCACCATCACACTGTCATCTGATACCAGCATCTGGCAGATCATCAGGGTACGCGCGCTGTCTCCCATCCCCCCACGCGATTTTGTGTTGAGGGGAACAGTCGCGACAACCGCTGCTCTTCTCCACCACTGATCCGATGAACGGGCCCAACGGCGTATGGTCCCATCCGACAGCTGCTCGTTCTGCCACACCTGTCCAACCAAAGTGCAACAGAAAAAATCAACCCACCCCCAGTTATCGATACCGGCTCCCAGGGTTTCAATTCGTTTGATGGTCAGCGATTCCCGCGCTTCGCGGTGACCGGCGATTAACTCATAAGCTGCGTTTCTGCATACCGTGAGATTGAGCTTCAACAGCGCCAGTCCAAGTTCATAGATAAATTCACCACTCTCGTGCTTGAGACTCGTATTGTATTTCCGCACGACCAGATGACGATCTTTTGTTCTGACCCTGAAATCATTTTGCACACGCGGACGAAGCGACTTACGAATCTCTATCGCGGTCACTTTAATTCTGGAGGATTCACTCACTACGGAATCTTTTTATACCAGACTAACGCCATACAATCTCAAGTGCCCTCATTACCAAAGAGTGTGATTATATTACCATCGGGATCTTTAAAATGCGCGAGTGTGCCTCCCCAGGATTGCTGCTCCGGTTGACCAGTGAACTCTACCCCTTTTGATCGAAGTGATTGATAAACAACCTGTATATCATCAACTGCGATTGACGTTCCAACAAAACGACCAACGAGCTCCTTCGATTCCGGGTCATCCCGATCGCAACGCTCAATGGCCAGGGAAGCCGATCCAAGATCGAATTGAGCCCAGCCTAAATCCTCATCCTCACTTTGAAGAGGAAAACCTATGGTGTCCTTATAAAAGTCACGCGACTCTTCCCATTTAAAACTGAATACACGAATAAGGTATAGTTTGTAGGTCATAGTTAATATCAATTCATAAGGTTAAATTGCCGTCGCTTTGAGACTGAACGTACAGGGGTACAATTCAATTTTATCATAGTCGATATCAGAAAGGGCCATACCTTTATCGAGATACTGCGGGAATTCATGCAGGAATTCTATCCGCATCCCTACATCACAAAATGCCGTAATAATCTCTCCCATCGTCCAGTTCCACTCGTAGGATTTAAAGGGAATTTTCAGGTCCGGATCAATATAATCACCCATGTTTTTAAATTCCCACACTTTCTTACGAAAATAACTCCCTTGAAAAGTATTGGGGTTTGTCGATCCCGCATCATTTACCATGACACTTCTGAACGGATGACCGTCATAGATATAAAAAAACCCGTCATCATTTAATAAATGCCGCACGGTCTGCGCGTAGCGCTTAATATCAGGAAGCCAACAAAGGACCCCGACAGAAGAAAACACGATATCAAATTTTTTATTCATCTTATCTATCACATCCATAATATCCGCCTCGATAAAATCTGCTGATATCCCCAATTTTTCCGCGAGCATGCGCGCGTATTTCAAGGACTCGGGCGAGATATCTATACCGGTCACTTTCGCGCCGAGTAGTGCCCACGACAGGGTATCGGTTCCGATATGACAGAGCAGATGCATCAATGATTTGTCTCTGACATCGCCGACCTCTTTTCGAACCAAATCGTTCAGCAAGGGTTCGCCGGAAATCAATTTATCAATTTCATAATCTTTATAATGGCTCGCTGCCAAGCCATCCCATCCCTTTTTATTAGATTGGGTCATCGGGTTCATTGAATGCGCCTCATTATTTGTATTTGTGGTATACTTATTTTTAGATCACAATTTATTAATCTGCGCTTCATCTTTCAGTTTCTCAATGAGCGTTTCATCGAGTGAAATATTTACACCTTTATAGGCAAGCAGTGCGGCGCCGAAGATCGGGGGGAGTATGGGTTTGATTAAAGTGGCCTGGGGCAGTCTAGCTTTTAAGGCTGCTTTGAGTGGATCCATAAATTGTTTTTTTGCGCGCGCCACACCGCCGGTGATGACAATTTTTAAGGGCTCAATTTTCCAATCGAGTTCTTGAGCCACGGTTGTCGTCATGCGCGCCAGTTCTTCGCAGCCCCGATAAATGATTGCCAGAGCGGTAGCATCACCTGCACCCGCCATGAAGAATACGTGCGGCGCGAGCGCGGCAATCTCGACCCGACTGAAATTGGGATCGTAGATGCGGCTGATCAACTGGCTCATCTCATCCAGCTCCATCGCTTCTTTGATCGCATGGGTGAGCGCGGTGGGGCCGGCGCGGTGATCGGCAGATTGCGCGACCGCGGCCAGGGCCTGCAGCCCTATCCAATAGGCGCTGCCAAAATCGTCGACGAGGTAGCCCCAACCACCGGCCTGACTTCGACTGCCATCTTCCTTCAATCCATAACAGGCTGATCCGGTTCCGACCACGAGAACCAATCCCGGCTCACCGGCTAATCCTCCAGTCAAGGCGATGTGCAAATCATGATCGATGGCAAAAGATTGAGACGCGGTAAACGCCAGTTTCTCGGTCAATGTCTCTTTAAAGGCTTCACGATTAATCCGTGGCAGTCCCGAGAGTCCGAGAAACACGGAATCGATTTCATCTAACTTTATTTCAGCACCTTTACAGGCAGAGGCCATAGCCTCTTTGAGCGCGGACAGGGATTGATCCAACCCTACGGCATTGGGATTAGAGGGTCCGGCTTGACCGAATCCGAGTAAACGCCCGTCCTCGTCAAGGATTACCACACGTGTTTGTGTGCCTCCACCATCGATTCCCATTACTGTTTGCATCGTTGATGCATATCATTCTATACCCTAAAACAAGACAATCTATTTAATTGAGATTTAAATTAGATCCGCTATTCTATTTATAATTAATTGCCATGTTAGCACCGGAACAAAAAGCACATTTTGACGTCTTTGGCTTTCTTATCTTCCGACAGGCTTTCACTCCCAAAGAGATTGATAAGATAGCAAGTGAAGCTAAAATAATTTGGGAGGACCGCAGGAATAAAAATCCTTCGCAGGGCGAAGTGTTAAGTTCAGATGAGTTCGTTGAGCTGCGTCCCACGCTGACTAATCTTCTCGTGGACGATCGGATTCATGGAACGATCGCGGGATTGCTCGGCCCTGATTTTATTTTTGCGGGATCTGAAGGGCAAGTTACCAGTCATCGTTACCACGGTTGGCATACGGACAGACCAGGTGATGAAGAAGAACTCTCCTATCTTAGAATTAAAGTTATGATCTACCTCGATCCCCTGGATAAAGACAGTGGATGTCTGCGCGTGATACCGGGCTCCCATCAGCTGCCCCTTCATCAAGAAATAGAACCTGAGGAACATCACCAACATGCAGAAAATGTTAAGCCATTCGACGTCACCGGACCCGATATGCCCTGTTTTCCTTTAGAATGTCGTCCGGGTGATGTTATATTTTTTAATCATAGTCTCTGGCATGGCATGTTCAATGGGACAAAAGGACGGCGCTATATCGCGCTGAAATTTGCGGCGCGTCCGTTAACGGATAAGCAACTCGCCTCCCTGCACTATTATACTAAGCACATGTTTGAACCCTCAGATTCCTTGTTAAAAAGCGATAATCCCAGTATTCGCCGAATGGTTGAGGATTTACCGCGGCTCGGCGCAAAAAAAGTACCTGCCTTCATACCCTATAGTGATGATTTTAAAGCTTCACTCTATCATCAACGAGTAGAGAATAGTATTAATTGAGCAATAGATTTAGCTGATTATATATATAATTCACAAACAGACCACCCATGTTATCGCCCGAACAGAAAGCACACTTTGATACTTTTGGGTTTCTTATTCTCCGCCAGGCTTTCACTTCTGATGAGATTGATAAAATAACAAGTGAAGCCGAAAATTTATGGGCGGAAGATAGAAAAAAAACGTCTTCTAAAGACCGGCAGATAAATCCAGATGGTTTTCTTGAACGGAATCCCTCACTCATGGAGCTTCTCGATGACGATCGTATCCAGGAAACGATCGAGGGTTTGCTCGGTCCCGCCTTTGTCTGGGCTGGATCAGAAGGTCAGATCACCCATCATCACGAGCACGGCTGGCATCCCGACCGGCCGGGTGATGAAGAGGAAGTTTCCTACCTCAGAATTAAAGTCATGCTCTATCTCGATCCCCTGAATAAAGATAATGGTTGCCTGCGCGTAATACCGGGCTCCCACCGCTTGCCCCTTCACACGCAAATAGAACCGGAAAATCGTCATCAACATGGAGAATATGTTAAACCATTCGATGTCTCCGGACCGGATATACCCGGCTTTCCTTTTGAATGTCGACCGGGGGATGTAATATTTTTCTGCCAGAGTCTCTGGCATGGCATGTTTAATGGCAAAGATGGCCGGCGCTATGTCGCGTTGAAATTTGCGGCTCGTCCAACGATGGACAAGCACCTCGCTTCGCTGCGTTATTATAAAAAGGATATTTTTGAACCTTCGGATGCGCTGTTAAAAAGCGATCGCCCACGCATCCGTAAGATGGTTGAGGACCTGCCGCGACTGGGCGCGAAAAAAGCACCCGCCTTTGTCCCCTTCCGTGACGACAATTAGTTCACGAAAGTACAGGGAATAGGGATCGGGATATGAAGATTTAAAGTCGCGCTTGCGCGGTGACCGAAGTACACAGCGCGATACTCTGAATTGGAAACCTGGGAAGAGCTTAAGCCTCTCTTTATGCCTTCACCGCTTCGACAAACCCCCACTCTTCCAACTTTTCTATCCACCGCGCACGCCGCGCACTGCCTTCGGGATTGGCCAACCACTGCGGATGACATTGGGGTCCCTGGACCGGTAGGTCTTTAAAACTAAAAGACCCTGCCATGGCATGAAATTCCGCTTTTTCTTCGGCAGTCTTTGGATTGCAGATAAAATTAAAGGTGCAGGTCCGTCTATAATCTAAAGTACCATAAGCCGCATGCCATGTGTTCTGGTTAAAGATGATGACGTCACCCGGTTGCGAAGAAAATATATAGCAGGGAATATCTTCACCACTGAATTCGGAATCCTTTAGAAAATAGGACCCTTGATCTTTGACATAAAGATCCAGGCCGATCCGAACCAGCTCATCATATAAAGGACTCTTGTGTGAACCGGGTATGAGGCGTAAAGCCCCACGCTCAGCGGTGGTGGGTTGTAAATACATGACATTTTTGATCAATCGCAAATTGCGATCTTTCGAATCCGAATGCCAATCAGTGTCTACCCCATAGCTGTTGCAGTTCGATTGAAATAATACGGAATCTTTACCGATAAGTTGCTCGGATGGTTCATAAATGCGTGGGTCTTCAAGCAAGCTGGAGATAATTGGAAGTTCCGGGTTTCTGATCGGCCATTGTCTGAAATTCTTTTTCTCTTCAGGATCGAGCTGCGCTAAGATGGTTAAACGGCGTCGGCTGAACTCCTCGTCAATTTCGGCCATTTCTTCAGCGCTGAACACCTCGCGACGGACAAGAAATCCAAAGGTTTCAAACTGCTGAATCTGCTCTTTGGTAAGACGGTGATTCTCCTGGATCATGATGAGATTATCATCGCTATTTAATTATTCACTGCATCGACGAAGCCCCGCTCATTGAGCCAGTTTATCCAGCGCGCGCGCCTCGGGCTGCCCTCGGGATTTTCCAACCACCAGGGGTGGTAGTATTTCGAATCTTTCAATTCCATTTTTAGCCCGTTGGTCAAAGTTTTAGCATTTTCCAGCTGTGATTTTAGGTCCTCTTCCTCTTCTGCCGTCTTAGGATTGCTGCAAAATGCAAAGGAACAGTTCCTACGGTCTTCATAACCGCAGAATGCCGCATGCCATAATCTCATGTTAAAGGTAATGACATCACCCGGCTGTGAACAAAATACATAAGCGGGAACATCTTCGCTGCGCATACCGGATTCTTTTAGAATTTCCGATTTGTCATTAGAATTAATCAACTTCAGGCGATGGAGATCATCGTAGAGTGGACTCTTATGCGAACCCGGGATCACACGCAACGACCCGTGGTCACCGGTCGTGGGTTGCAGGTAGACGAGATTTTTAAGCATAGGCAAATGACATTGCCTCGTATCCGGATGCCAGTTGCTGTCATTCCTAAAGCTGTTGGCGTTGGAATACAAGGGGACGGTATCTTCACCCTGTAATTGTTCTGTGGGCACATAAATGCGCGGATCTTCCAACAAACCGGCCATAAATGGCGTATCCGGATTCAGGTTTGACCAATTGGGCCAGCCTCTGCCCTGCCCGACTTTCTTATCAAAACCCTCTTTAATCGTCGCCAGATAATGATCGAACTCCTCGTCAAGCCGATCAATTTCCTCCTGGCTGAAGACTTGACGACGGACAATAAAACCGAAGGTTTCAAAATGCTGGACCTGCTCTTCAGTTAGACTGTGATCTTCCTGGATCATGATATAATTCCGAAAATTGCTTAATTATCCACCGCATTGAGAAAGCCCAATTCATCGAGCGATTTTATCCAACTCGCGCGCTTCGGACTAGCCTCAGGATTTTCCAACCACCAGGGATGGTAGTATTTTGAATCCTTCAATTCCATTTTCAGTCCGCTTGCCACATTTCTGGCATTTTTCAACAGTCCCTGAAGTTCCTCTTTTTCATCGACCGTCCTGGGATAGCTGTAGAAAGCAAAAGAGCAGTTTCTGCGGTCTTCGTAACCATTAAAAGCCGCGTGCCATAATCTTTGGTTAAAGGTAATGACATCACCCGGCTGCGAACAAAATACATAAGCGGGAACATCTTCGCTACGCATAGCGGATCCATCTAGAATTTCAGATTTGTCATTAGAATTAATCATCTTCAGGCGGTGGAGATCATCGAAGAGTGGACTTTTATGCGAACCCGGAATTACACGCAATGATCCGTTGTCAGCGGTCGTGGGTTGCAGATAGACGAGACTCTTGAGCAAGTGTAAATTTGGATGGACGGCGTCCGGGTGCCAGTTGCTGTTAAATCTAAAGCTGTTGGCATTCGAATAAACGGCATAGGTGTCTTCCCCCTGTAATTGTTCTGAGGGTACGTAAATGCGAGGATCTTCCAATAAACTAGCCATGTAGGGCGTATCTGGATTCAAGTTAGACCAATTGGGCCAGCAACGAATACCGGGTTCATGTTTCTTTTCAAATCCCTCTTTTATCGAAGCGAGATAGCTATCGAACTCCTTGTTAATCCGGTCAATTTCAGCCGGGCTGAACACCTGCCGTCGGATGATAAATCCAAAGGTTTCAAAATGCTGGATCTGCGCTTCGGTCAGACTGTGATTTTCCTGGATCATAATATTAATTTTTGCGGTTACTTAATTATTCAACGCTTTGATAAAACCCCATTCGTCGAGCCATTTTATCCAACGCGCGCGCTTCTCACTGCCCTCGGGATTTTCCAACCATGCCTCATGGTAGTACTGCGAATCTATCAAATCCATTTTCAGTGAGTTTCTTATGTCTTTTGCATTTTCCACCTGCGCTCGCAGCTCCTCTTCTTCTTGAGCCGTCTTGGGATTGCTGTAAAATCCAAATGAGCAGTTCCTGCGGTCTTCATACCCGCCAAAAGCCGCGTGCCATACATTCATGTTAAAAGTAACGACATCACCCGGCTGTGAACAAAATATATAGGCGGGAATATCTTCACCACGCATACCGGATTCTGTTAGAAAATCAGTTTTATTCTCACCAGTGGGTCTCAACCCGATCCTAATCAACTCATCGAATAAGGGGCTTATATGTGAACCGGGAATGAGTCGCAAAGAACCGTGGTCTCCGGTCGTCGGTTGCAAATAAACGAGGTTTTTAAGCCCGCGAATATGGCGATGTCTCATATCCGGGTGCCAGTTAGTATTACGTCTAAAGCTGTTCGCATTGGAATACACGGGAACGGTATCTTCCCCCTGTAATTGTTCTGTGGGCACACAGATGCGCGGATCTTCCAACAAATTTGCCATATAAGGAGTGTTCGGAATCAGGTTAGACCAATTAGGCCAGTTACGTGACTCGTGGCGTTCACTATTCTTCTCAAATCCCTCTTTAATCGAAGCGAGATGATTTTCGAACTCCTCGTTTATTCGCCCTATTTCCTCCGTGTTGAACATCTGGCGCCGGACAAGAAATCCAAAGGTCTCAAAATGTTGGACCTGTTCTTCAGTTAGACTGTGATTTTGCTGGATCATAATATTTTTATTTGCGGTTATTTAATTATTCATTGCTTCGATAAAGCCCCAATTATTTAACCATTTTATCCAGCGCTCTCGCTTCGCACTGCCATCGGAATTTTCCAGCCACCAGGAATGATAGTAATCCGAATCTTGCAAATCCATATTGGGACTGATGTTTTTGGCATTTTCCACCTGGGCGCGCAGCTCCTCTTCTTCCTGGTCCGTCTTAGGATTGCTGTAATAGGCAAAGGATAGGTCCCTGCGGTCTTCATACCCGCCAAAAGCCGCGTGCCACACATTCATGCTGAAGGTTACGACATCACCCGGCTGTGAACAAAAAACATAAGCAGGAATATCTTCGCCACTCATACCGGATTCTGTAAGAAAATCAGCTTCACTATCATCAGTAGGTCTCAACCCGATACGAATCAGCTCATCAAATAAAGGACTAGAATGTGAACCAGGGATTAGACGCAAAGACCCTTGGTCAGCAGTCGTGGGTTGCAGATAGATAAGATTTTTGAGCGCGCGAATATGTCGTTGTCTCATATCCGGGTGCCAGTTGGTGTTTTGTCTAAAGCTGTTAGCATTGGAATACACAGGAACGGTGTCTTCTCCCTGTAATTGTTCCGTGGGTAGACAAATGCGCGGATCTTCCAACAAATTTGCGTTCAAAGGTGTTTCCGGAATAAGGTTCGACCAGTTAGGCCATTTACGGCGACGGCTATCTTTTATTTTATCGAAATCACCCATAATTGCGGTGAGATGCTGTTCGAACTCCTCGTTGATCCGGTCAATTTCTTCAGGGCTGAAGACCTGGCGTCGAATAAGAAAACCGAAGGTCTCAAAATGTTGGACCTGCTCATCGGTCAAACTGTGATTTTTCTGAATCATAATATTTATTTTTGCGGTTAATTAATTATTTTTTGCTTCCACAAAACCCCATTCCTTCAACCAATTGATCCAGCGTTCACGCCGCGGGTTGCCCTCAGGATTATCCAACCACGAGGGATGATATTGCTGTCCGACCGTTCCCAGAAATTTAATATTCTTCCGGGTAACTTCCAACTGTTTATGCATCGACTCTTTTTCGTCGGCTGACTTGGGATTTTTGTAGAAATTATAAGTACAAGTACGGCGATCTTCATAACCGCCAAACGCGGCGTGCCATAACCGCTGGTTGAACATAATTAAATCACCCGGTTGTGAGCAGAATGCATAACTCGGTATATCTTCACCCTGCAAACCGGAGTCTTTCAAGTAACGTGATTCCTTTCCAAAGGAACAATCCAACCCAATGCGAAGGAGGCTTTCATGCAGTGGATTTTTATGGGATCCGGGTATAACCCGTAAAGCGCCATGGTCCCCGGTAGTGGGCTGAAGGTACATGACATTTTTAACCATCAATAAATGATCATCTACCGTATCCGGATGCCAGGCGGAACTTTTCGCATAACTGTTGGCATTGGAGTGAACAGGTACACAGTCTTCGCCTAACAGCTGCTCCGAAGGACCATAAATACGCGGGTCTTCAAGCAAATTGGCAATATAGGGTGTCTGGGGATTTCGGTTAGGCCAGTTATTGAAAAGCCGGTCTTCGTTGGGGTCCGCTTCCGCTTTGAGAGAGGCGAGACGATGATCGAATTCCTCATTCATTTTCTTTATTTCCTCGGGACTGAATACCTCTCTACGGACGAGGAACCCAAAAACTTCAAAATGCTGAATCTGCGCTTCGGTTAGGCTATAATTTTCCTGTATCATTTTACTTCAGTCCTATTTTTTGATTATCATAAGCATCCACAAAGCCCCATTCTTTCAGCCAATTTATCCAGCGCGCACGACGCGGATTATGATCAGGATTTTCCAACCACCAGGGATGGTATTGCAAACCCATCGTCCCAAATCTACCATTGCTCTTAGAAGTATATTCTACTTCTTTTTTCATCGCCTCGATCTCTTCGGGCGCCTTCGGATTGTGATAAAAGTTAAAAGTACAGGTGCGGCGATCTTTATAGCCGCCAAAAGCCGCGTGCCAGGTTAACTCATTAAAGGTAATGATATCGCCCGGTTCGGAATTAAATACATAGCACGGTATATCTTCACCGCTAAGATTAGATGCTTCTAAAAATTTGTCTTTTTCTCCCTCTATATGACGCAATCCGATGCGGAGTAGATCGTCATGCAGCGGATTTTTGTGCGACCCTGGAATGACTCGCAAGGCCCCGCGAGCAGCAGTTGTTGACTGTAAATACATGACATTTTTAATGGCCTCTATATTATGATCGGTCCTATCAGGATGCCAATTTGTATTTGTCCCATAGCTGTTGGCGTTCGAATGGACCGGGACAGAGTCTTCACCAACCAGTTGTTCCGCAGGCAGATATATACGTGGGTCCTCAAGCAAGCTTGCAATAAAAGGTGTTTCCGGGGTCCGATTAGTCCAGTTGTTTAAAGTCTGATTTCCTTCAGGATCAGTTCCTTCGAGGACAGAGGCCAGGCGACGATCAAATTCCGCGTTCATTTTCGCCACCTCCTCAGCAGTGAAAACGTTTCGCCGTACGAGGAAACCAAAAACTTCAAAATGCTGAATCTGCGCTTCGCTGAGGCTATAATTTTCCTGAATCATTTTATTTCAGTATTGATATTAATTATTACCAGCTTCTATGAAGCCCCATTCTTTCAACCAATTAATCCAGCGCGCACGCCGCGGGTTATGATCAGGATTTTCCAACCACCAGGGATGGTATTGCATTCCCACTGTTTCCAAAACTTTATTGCTTTCAGGAAAGCGTTCCAACTCTTTATGCATCGACTCTATCTCCTCGGGAGTTTTCGGATTGCGAGAAAAATTAAAAGTGCATGTGCGGCGGTCTCTATAGCCACCAAAGGCAGCATGCCAGGTTAACTCATTAAAGGTAATGATATCGCCCGGATTCGATTCAAATATGTAGCACGGTATCTCTTCACCGCGCATGCCGGATTTTTCTAAAAACTTATGTCCGTTATTTTCCCCCACCTCCAATCCGATGTGAAGTAGATCTTCATGTAAAGGATTTTTATGCGAACCGGGAATAACTCGCAAGGCACCGTGGTCCGCGGTTGTCGACTGCAGATACATGACATTTTTGATTACGCACAAATGATGATCATTCGTATCCGCAT
Source organism: Opitutales bacterium (assembly GCA_963692525.1). Lineage (GTDB taxonomy): Bacteria > Verrucomicrobiota > Verrucomicrobiia > Opitutales > PNEW01 > PNEW01. The sequence continues at coordinate 1,046,994 of OY829953.1, read as the reverse complement.
GCCACGTGCTATTTGTCCCATAGCTGTTGGCATTAGAATTGACAGGAACAGAGTCTTCACCTGTCAACTGTTCGGCAGGAATATAAATACGCGGGTCCTCAAGTAGACCGGCAATAAAAGGGGTTTCAGGATTCCGATTAGGCCAGTTATTGAAAATTCGTTTCCCTTCAGGATCGGTTTCCCTGCGGACGGATGCAAGGCGATGATCAAATTCTTTGTTCATTTTCGCCACTTCCTCAGCAGTGAAAACGTTTCGCCTTACGAGGAAACCAAAAACTTCAAAATGCTGAATCTGCGCCTCGCTGAGGCTATAATTTTCCTGGATCATTTTAATTAAGAATTGATTCTTTATTTTTAGGCTCGAAGAAACCCCATTCTTTTAACCAGTTAAGCCAGCGTTCACGTCGCGGGTTGTTGTCAGGATTTTCCAACCACCAGGGATGATATTGCTTACCTTTTTTTGCTTCTAATTGCATCGAAGCTATTTCATCAGGTGACTTCGGATTGCGATAAAAATCAAAGTTGCAGGAGCGGCGATCTTTATACCCACCAAAGGCCGCATGCCAGGTTAACTCGTTGAAGGTAATGATATCGCCCGGTTCGGATTCAAATAGATAACAGGGTATATCTTCACCGCTCAAACCGGATTTCTCTAAATACGGAGATCCTTTACCTTTGGAGACCCACAATCCGATGCGGAGAAGCTCTTTATGCAGTGGATTTTTGTGCGACCCGGGAATTACACGCAAGGCTCCACGGTCCGCAGTTGTCGGCTGAAGATACATGACATTTCTTATGGCGTACATATTATGATCGATCCTATCTGGATGCCATCCAGTACCTGTCGGAAAACTGTTGGAGTGCGAATTAATAAAAACGGAATCTTCACCAATCAGTTGTTCAGAGTGCCGATAAATTCGCGGGTCATCGAGCAAACTTGCAATAAAGGGAGTATCCGGGGTCAGATTTGTCCAGTTGAGAAACCGCTTCCCTTCAAGGTCTGTTTCCTCGAGGACAGTGGCAAGACGACGATCAAACTCCTCGTTCATTCTCGCCACCTCATCAGCAGTGAAAACGTTTCGCCTTACCAGAAAACCAAAAACTTCAAAATGCTGAATCTGCGCTTCGCTGAGGATATAATTTTCCTGAATCATTTCATTCAGTATCGATTCTATTTATATTGAGCTTGCACGAAGCCCCATTCTTCCAGCCAATTGATCCAGCGCTCACGTCGGGGATTGTGGTCAGGATTTTCCAACCACGAGGGGTGAAATTGCAAGCCCACCGTCCCTAAGTTCCTGGTTACTTTCGCATAGTTTTTTACTTCCAATTGCATCGATGCAATCTCTTCAGGCTCTTTCGGGTTGCGATAAAAATTAAAGGTACAGGTACGGCGGTCTTTATAACCGCCAAAAGCCGCATGCCAGGTCCGCTCGTTAAAGGTTATGACATCGCCCGGTTTCGATTCAAATATGTAGCAGGGTATATCTTCACCGCGTAAACCGGATTTTTCTAAAAATTGCGCTTCGTTTTTATGGAACCCCTTCAACCCGATGCGGAGAAGATCTTCATGTAACGGATTCTTGTGCGAACCGGGAATCACGCGCAAGGCACTGCGGTCTGCGGTCGTCGGCTGCAGATACATGACATTTTTAATCGTACACATATGATGATCGGTACTGTCCGGATGCCACCCACTACTTTTACCATAGCTGTTGGCGTTCGAATGGACGGGAACAGAGTCTTCACCGACTAGTTGTTCGGAATGTTGATATATACGCGGATCATTAAGCAAACTTGCAATAAAAGGTGTTTCAGGATTCCGGGTAGGCCAGGTGTTGAAAATCCGTTTCCCTTCTGGATCGGTTTCCTCGAGGATGGTCGCAAGACGACGATCGAATTCTTCGTTCATTCTCGCAACCTCATCAGCAGTGAAAACGTTTCGCCTTACCAAAAAACCAAATACTTCATAATGCTGAATCTGCGCTTCGGTCAGACTGTTATTTTCCTGTATCATTTTAATTCAGAATCGACACTAATCATATTGGGCTTCGAGGAAACCCCATTCCTTCAGCCAATTGATCCAGCGTTCACGTCGCGGGTTGTGGTCAGGATTTTCCAACCACGAGGGGTGAAATTGCAATCCCACCGTCCCTAAGCCCCTGGTTTCTTTAGCATAATTTTTTACTTCCAATTTCATCGATGCGATCTCTTCAGGTTCTTTCGGGTTGCGATAAAAATTAAAGGTACAGGTACGGCGGTCTTTATAACCGCCAAAAGCCGCATGCCAGGTACTTTCGTTAAAGGTTATGATATCGCCAGGATTCGATTCAAATATGTAGCAGGGAATATCTGCACCACGTAAACCGGATTTTTTCAAAAACTGAGCGTCGTCTTCTTTGAACCCCTTCAACCCGATGCGGAGAAGATCTTCATGTAACGGATTCTTGTGCGAACCGGGAATAACGCGCAAGGCACCGCGGTCCGCGGTTGTCGGCTGAAGATACATGACATTTTTGATTGTACACATATGATGATCGGACCTGTCCGGATGCCACCCACTATCTTTACTATAGCTGTTGGCGTTAGAATGGACCGGGACAGAGTCTTCACCGATAAGTTGTTCCGAATGTTGATAAATACGCGGATCATCGAGCAAATTTGAAATAAAGGGGGTTTCAGGATTCCGGTTAGGCCAGTTGTTGAAAAACCTTTTCCCTTCTGGATCGGTTTCCTCCACGATTGTCGCAAGACGGCGGTCGAATTCTTCGTTCATTTTCCCCACCTCTTCAGCACTGAAGACGTTTCTCCTTACCAGAAAACCAAAAACTTCAAAGTGCTGGATCTGTTCTTCGGTTAGACTGTGATTTTCCTGTATCATTGTTTTTCAGTATAAGTTCCATTATTGTAAGCCTCGATAAAACCCCATTCATCTAAATTCTTAATCCAGCGTTCACGTCGCGGGCTGTTGTTGGGATTTTCCAACCACCAGGGATGATATTGCAACCCGACGGTTCCCTGGGCCTCTACGCTGTGAGCTGCTCCCGTAACCATATCCTGTACACCAGCTCTCTGCTCAGGTGTTTTCGGGTGCTGTATAAAATTAAAGGTGCAGGAGCGCCGATCTTTAAAACCGCCAAAGGCTGCATGCCAGGTTAACTCGTTGAAAGCAACGATATCACCCGGTCGTGATTCAAAAATGAAGCAGGGGATATCTTCACCGCACAGACCGGATGCTTCATAAAATACACCTATTTCATCGCGTGGTTTTGCCAATTCCATATTTGTAAGTTCTTCACGCAGCGGATTCCTGTGTGAACCGGGTAAAAATCGTAAAGCACCGTTGGTTGCCGTTGTCGGCTGAAGATACATGACATTTTTGATCATTTCAATTTCCGTGACTCCAACATCATAGTGCCAATTTTGTGCGTCCCAAGAATAACTATTACAGTTGGACTGGAAGAGAACTGAATCTTCACCGGCCAGTTGTTCCATGGGTACATAAATGCGCGGGTCTTCAAGCAGGCTGGCGGTAAAGGGCGTTTCCGGGTTTCGGGTCGGCCATTGGGTAAATATCCGTTCTTCTTTGGGATCAATTTCCGCCACCACCGATGCACGGCGGTGATCGAATTCCTCGTTCACCTTCGCCATTTCTTCGGGCGTAAAAACATTTCTCCGGACTAAGAATCCAAATGATTTATAAAGTGCTATCTCCTGATCACTTATTCTATAGTTGTCCTGTATCATGATTTTATAGTTTAGAACGGGTTAAATTTTTAATTATTAAAAGCATCCACAAAGCCCCATTCTTCCAACCAATTTATCCAGCGCGCGCGTCGCGGGTTGTTGTCAGCATTTTCCAACCAGGTGGGATGGTATTCGAGTCCCACGGTTCCCAAACCCTTTGTATTTGCCGGTGTATGCTCGACAATTGTTTTCATCGCCTCAGTTTCACTGTCTGTCTTTGGGTTGGTGAAAAAGTTAAAGGAGCAGGAACGGCGGTCTTTGAAGCCGCCAAAAGCCGCATGCCAGGTTAACTCGTTAAAGGTAATGATATCGCCCGGTTCCGATTCAAATATGTAACAGGGTATATCTTTTCCACTCATGCCGGATGCTTTTAAAAACGGGGACGAGTCATCATGGAAACCATACAAACCCATGCTATGCAGATCTTCCGATAAAGGATTTCTATGCGAACCGGGAATAACCCGCAAGGCCCCACGATCCGCGGTTGTCGACTGAAGATACATGATGTTTTTGATTACACATAAGCGACGATCATATGTATCCACATGCCACCCACTACTTAACCCATAACTGTTGCAGTGAGATTGGACAGGAATAGAGTCTTCTCCTACGAGTTGTTCAGAGGGAACATAAATTCGCGGGTCACCGAGCAAGCTGGCAGTAAAAGGGTTTTCCGGAATTCGGGTAGGCCATTGAGTAAAAGACCGCGTCTCTTCAGGATCGATATCGGCCAGAATGGACGCCCGGTGGCGATCGAATTCATCGTTTATTTTCGCCACTTCGTCAGCACTGAACACTTTTCTGCGGACTAAAAATCCAAAAGTTTCAAAATGTTGGATTTGCTTTTCAGTAAGACTGTGGTTTTCAGCAATCATCTTATTCAGGATGGTTTAAACTACTAATCTTTATACGAAAAATAATAGCAAATCAATTATCAGGCAATTACGGGATCGATAAAGCCCCACTTCTGAAGCTGCTCAATCCACTGGGCACGCATCACATTATTATTGGGGTTGGCGAGCCAGAAGTCGGGATAAAGTTTGGTTACACGTTTGAATCCTTTATTAAAATTTTTCCGAAAAGTAACCATCTGGCGCATGCCTTCCTCTTCTTCCGGAGTTTTCGGATTTTTGTAGTACTGCAGTGATACCATCCGGCGGTCTTTTGAGCCACCCCAACTGGAGTGCCAGACAAAGTAATCGAAAATTACCGCGTCCCCGGGTTCTGACACGCAAATGTGGGCGGAGACTTCATTTACAGCGAGCCCGGGATCGTCGTCCGGTCCGGGATTATTATCTTTCAAAAAGACTTTCTCGACTTCCGCACTGAACCCGGGGCGATGTGAACCGGGAACAACCCGGAGAGCGCCCGAGTTGCCATCGACGGGTGCCAGGTAAAAGGTAAATTTAAAACCACTGAACTGGTCCGGCCCTGGTTCCCTGATATCAGGATGCCAGGGACTGCGATCTCCGTTATATTGGTTTGCATGAGAATCGACGCCCATGCAGTCATCCCCATAAATCTGCTGTGCAACTCCATAGAACCGCTCATCCTCAAGCAAAGAGGCAGTGAAGGGGGAATCTGGCCCGAGATTAGTCCAATTGTACTGCTTTCTCACGGAAGCACCCATTTTGCTTTCATCCATTTTAGCCAATCCAATTGAAAATTCATCCTGTATTTTATTCAATTCATCGGGCGCTAAAACATTTTTCAGGACAAGAAATCCGAAAGTTTTAAAAAAGTACACCTGTTGTTCAGTGATCATTGTTTTTATCTTTTCGATTATTGATTATAATTAATTCAAGCCGCCTCTGATTTGACAAACCCATATTTTCGCAGCCAATCGATCCAGCGTTGGCGGCGGGGGCTGTTGTTAGCATTGGCTAACCAGTGCGGATGGAAGCCCGACCCAGAAGCGCGAATATTAGCGTATACCTTCTCATCGACTATTACCTGATCATAGGTGCCCTCTACTTCTTCCGGTGTTTCAGGATTTTTGTAGAAGTCGACGGTGCACATGCGTCGATCGAAGGATCCGCCCCAGCTGGAATGCCAAGTGGCAAAGTTGAAAATGATAATATCCCCAGGAGCTGAATCACAGGAATAATAGGGCACCGTGATCTCTGGATTATCCATTTCAATATGCTTAAGCGTATCATTAAAAGGTTGTTTATGTGATCCCGGAATGACACGAAAAGCCCCGTTATCGGAATTTAGAGGTTGCAGATAAGCGGCAAACTTCAACCCATAAGAATGGGGGTGCGATTGATCGGTATGCCAGCGTGTATCCCCCACCCTGCGGTTGCTGTTCGATGACACGGCTACCACGTTCTTACTAAAAAGCTGTTCTGCCGTTTCACAAATGCGTGTGTCCTCCGGCAACAGGCTTAGGAAGGGAGTCTCCGGGCCAAGGTTAGACCAGTTAAAATGTTTTGGCGGTTCGTTATCGGGCCTCTCCCGTTGGATTATTTTTAATGAGGTTTCAAATTCATCATTCATTTTCGCGAGCTCCTCTTCCGAAAATACTTTCCTCAGGATGATGAATCCAAAAGTTTCAAAAAACGTGACTTGTTGCTCGTTCAGCATCTGCATTCTCCTCTGTTTGTTAGTGTAAATTTAAACGGGTATGGATTCAATAAATCCCCATTCACGCAGCCACTCTATCCACTGCGCGCGCAGGGGGTTATTCTCAGGATTGGAAAGCCAAAATTCCGGGTAAGGTTGGACAACGGTTAATTTTTCATGACTTCTCTTCACAAAACCGCTCGCCATTGCTGCCATCGCTTCTTTTTCTTCAGGAGTCTTTGGATTTTTCCAATACTGCAAGGATACCATGCGCCGGTCATCTGAACCATGCCAGCTGGCATGCCAGAGTAGATAGTTGAACAGAACCACATCACCGGGTTGAGAATCGCAGGAACAAAAGGGCACCTCGTTAACCGCGAGACCCGGATCTTCGGGCGGTCCGGGATCATTGTCCTTTAATCGCACTTTTTTGATCCTATCACTGAATTCCGGACGGTGGGAACCGGGGATGACCCTCAATGCTCCCGAATCGGCGTCGACCGGTGAGAGATAAAAAACGAATTTGCACCCATGTACATTAGGGCCCACATCCGGGTGCCAGGGACTGCGGTTCCCAGCGTAATGGTTGGCCTGAGAGTTTTTTCCTACTACATCTTCTCCCCAGAGCTGCTGAGCGATCCCGTAGAATCGCTGATCTTCCAACAGTGAGGCCGTGAAGGAACTATGCGGTTCGAGGTTCGACCAGTTCAACTGCACGCGCGCGCCGGCGATTAATTCACCTTTATCTTTTTTTGCCAAGCCCTTATCAAATTCCTCGTTGACGATCTTAAGTTCTTTCTCGTTTAGCATGTTCTTTAAGACGAGAAACCCGAAGGTATGGAATTGGTGGATCTGTTGTTCGGTTATCATCGGTTGTCTAATTTATAATGTTTTTATTAATTAAGCGGGAATGGATTCAATATAGCCCCATTCACGCAGCCATTCTATAAAGCACGCACGCACGGGACTGTTCTCCGGATTGGAAACCCAAAAATCCGGGTAATCCCGGTCAATAGTTAATTTATCTTTCCTATGCTCCCGAATATGTTTCGCCGTATTCCGCGCCGCCTCAATTTCTTCCGGCGTTTTTGGATTTTTATAATACTGCAGTGATACCATGCGGCGGTTATCGGAACCGTGCCAGCTGGAGTGCCAGATTAAATAATTGAATAGGACCGCGTCACCCGGTTGAGAGTCGCAGGAACAAAAGGGAACTTCGTTTACCTCGAGTCCAGGATCTTCGGGCGGCCCGGGATCATTGTCTCTTAGTCGGACCTTTCTGATCATATCACTGAATTCCGGTCGGTGTGAACCGGGAATGACCCTCAGCGCGCCACTCTCCGCGTCCACCGGTGAGAGGTAAAAGGTAAATTTAAACCCGTGAGTATTGGGACCGACATCCGGGTGCCAGGGGCTGCAGCTACCGGCATAATGGTTAGATTGGGAGTTTGTTCCCACGACATCTTCTCCCCAGAGCTGCTGCGCGATCCCATAAAATCGTTTATCTTCCAGCAGTGAGGCCGTGAAGGGACTGTGAGGTTCGAGGTTCGACCAGTTCAACTGCACGCGCGCGCCGGCGATTAATTCACTTTTATTTTTCTTGGCGTAGCCCTTTTCAAATTCCTCATTGACGATCTTGAGCTCGTCCTCACTTAACATATTCTTTAAGACGATGAACCCGAAGGTATGGAATTGGTGTATCTGTTGTTCGGTCAGCATGGTATTTTTTTTAATTTTTAGATTCTATTAATGACGCATCATAAACTTCGAAATAACCCTTCTCCCGCATCCAATCGATCCAGTATTGACGTCTCGGGTTATTATCGGGATTTGCGACCCAGTCCGGGTGGTATTCCGATCCCAATTTCCCAAAAGCTGCTTTAGCACGAATAGCCCGGTTCCTGCGCGACTTGAGGACCGATTGATTAACCGCTTCTTCCTCTTCAAGCGTAATAGCATTTTTTATAAAAATCATCGATATCATGCGACGGTTATTGGATCCCCCTGAGCTGGCATGCCACAATCGAAAGTCAAAGACCACGAGATCTCCCGGATTTACAGAGCAAGCACAGGCGGGAACTTCTTCGATGTCGAGGCCAGCGTCAGAGTCAGTGACCGCGGCAACTTGCGTGAGCCCGTCATGCTTGGGCTCATGCATTTCAATCTGCTTAATATCGTCGTGCAGTGAATTAAGATGTGAACCGGGAATGACACGCAGGGCTCCATTATTGCCATTAAGTGGCTGTAAATAGCAAAGCACTTTTAATCCATGCATATTAAGGTTGTCAGCATCGGGATGCCAGTTTGTTTCACCGACCATGCTCGAGGCATTGCAGGATATACCGTAATAATCTTCATCGTACAATGAATCCACGATGCTCACGATTCGTGAATCTTCCAAAAGAGATGAAGTGAAAGGAGCATCCGGCCCCAGGCTGGACCAGCTCATCCGCTCCGTTTTCTCACCATCCGATTTCCCGCTCGATGTGGACGCTAATTTAACGTCAAATTCTGTGTTTATTCTCTGAATCTCATCTTCACTGAGAACGTTCTTTAAAAGAATAAAGCCGAAGGTGCGAAATTGAAGAATCTGTTGTTCGGTCAGCATGAATTATTCAGCTTCAGGATTAAATTAATGAGGTTTCATAGACTTCAAAGTATCCCTTCTTCCGCATCCAATCGATATTGCATTGACGCTTAGGATTTTTATCCGGATTGGACAACCATTCCGGATGGTACTCGGGATTCGGGTGAGGAAAGGTTTCCCTGGCGCGTTTAACACGGTTTTTGTTTGTCGTTTGTATTAATTCGGATACCGCCTTTTCTTCTTCGGGTGTTACGGGATCCTTAATAAACATATTTGAGATAAAGCGCCGATCAAACTTACCCCCGGTACTGGCATGCCATATGCGGAAATTAAAGACAATAACATCACCAGGAGTTACACTGCAGATTAGTGCGGGGACATCTTTGATAGTGAGACCGCTCTCGATAAGATAGGGGCTGCTAGGGAGGGGTCGATTACCAAAATCAGCCAACATTCCAATCGCATGCAATTCGTCATGATAGGGATTCAGATGGGAACCGGGAATGACGCGCAAAGCCCCATTATCGCCATTGAGCGTTTCTAAATAAATGATAACTTTGATCCCATGCAGCTGAAAAAGGTCGGAGTCGGGATGCCACGGTGTATCGTCAATAAAGCTAGTGGCAGTACAGGATACACCATAAACTTCATCATCAAATAATGCTTCCGGGATCCCGTAAATCCTTGGATCTTCCAAGAGGGAAGAGGTAAATGAGGTATCGGGTCCCGTATTAGACCAGCTACAGTGAATTGGCTTCGCCCCGTTGGCTTCACCGCGAAAGGTAGTCTCTAATTTGGTGTCAAACTCCTCGTTTAATTTCGCTATATCATTGTTACTGAGAACATTCCTCAAAATGAGGACACCAAAGGTATGGAATTGGTCGATCTGTTGCTGGGTCAGCATCGATAGATATTTCTATAATTATTGATAAGAAAATTTTAAGCAGGGACTTTATCAATTAATCCCCATTCTTGCAACTTGCTTATCCAGCGCGCGCGAACAGGGCTGTTGTCGGGATTGGAAAGCCAGAATTCCGAATAAGTTCGGTTAATGGTCGTTTTATTTTTTTTCCTGTCCTCTATTGCCTCCGTCATATGTTTGCGCAGTGCCTCAGTTTCTTCAGGACTCTTCGGGTTTTTGTAATACTTTAATGTTACCATCCTGCGACGTGATGAACCGTGCCAACTGGCATGCCAGTTTAGATAGTTCATAATAACTGCGTCACGGGGACCGGTTTCACAGATGTGACAGGGAACCTCGTTAATGGCGAGGCCGGGATCTTCAGGTGGACCGGGATTGTTGTCTTTCAATCGAACTTCCCTTATCGCATCACTGAATCCGACCTGATGGGATCCGGGGATGATACGAAGTGCACCCGACTCTCCATCGAGCCGGTCAAGGTAAAAGGTGAATTTTAATCCCTGTAGATTAGGTGGAGCATCGGGATGCCAGGTAGTTCGGTCTCCCTTCATAATGTTAGACGTGGTGTCAAAACCTACGACATCTTCCCCCAGGAGCTGTTGCGCAATTCCGTAAAACCGCGGGTTTTCAAGTAATGAGGTTAAGTAGGGGCTGATAGGGACAAGGTTGGTCCAGTTCAACTGAAGACGCTCTCCACCTATAAATTCACTTTTATCTTTATTCGCGTAACCTTTTTCAACTTCCTCACTGACAATCTTATGCTCATCTTCCGTTATTATATTCCGCAGGACGAGAAATCCGAAAGTGTGAAATTGAGTGACCTGTTGCTCCGTTAACATGAGAAGTCTTTTTTTAAAAGGGTGAACTTATATTAAGAAAAATCCAGATGATTTAAATGGATTATTATTTTAATTATTACCTTTTAAACTTTAGCTCCCAAGGCTTTCAGGTTTTCGACCATTCCCCGGATACGCGGACTCTCGCTGTTGAGGAAAGCCTCATGGGGATGGAATACATACTCCGTATGTTCCTTAATTAAACGGATATGTTCATCGGTCATTGGCTTCGCTGCGAATTTCATCGCGATATACCTGCGCCCCTCACCGAGCCCACCATAGACAGCATGGAATATATTCTGATGGAAAAATATGACATCGCCGGGATTGGATTCGAAAGCGTAACAGGGAATATCCGGACCCTCTACACCGAAGGGCAATAAATGAACACGATTTCCATTATCGGCGTTAGCTGCATCACCTGATCCCATGTGTCGATTCATAAGCGGCTCAAGCGATTCATGATAGGGTGACCGATGGGAACCGGGAATGACTCGCAGGGCGCCGGTCTCTTTCGTTGTTGGCTCGATATAGAGGTGAACCTTCATCCGGGTATATTTATTCTGATTTTTACCCGGTCGGTCATTATGCCAGGTGGTGCTGACTCGCCCTCGCTGGCCTTCCGAACAGGCCCAGATGAATCCCGGTCCCAGCAATTGTTCAAGGGTTCCATAGATACGGTCATCTTCCGCCAGCGCTGTTAACTTCGGGTGCTTTTCTACTATCGCTCTAACCGAATGAGCACCTCCGTTCTCACCGCTGCCCACAGACATTCCTTTTTCTTCTACCCAGATTTCTTCAGCGGCAGCAATGAATGTCTTCATCTCGGCGGGCGAAAATGCCTGTCGCAAGACGAGAAACCCGAAAGTTTCGAAATGAGCCAACTGTCCCTTTATCAGCATCTGTTATATTATGCAGGAAAAAGTGACAACAGTCAATGGTTACCCATTGCGTTTTTTATAGTAAATCAGCGAGTTGATCTGTGCGTTTTAGACCGAGCACAACAGAAGCGATTCCGCCCTGTTCCAACACCCAGTTTACGGCGTGACGCACCGGACGGCGTGACTTTTCCTTCGCTTCGTTTTCAAACTCATCCAGTTGTGTGAATAAATCATCATCCATATCCATTGCTATCCACCCGGGATTTTCACTATTTCGACTGTCTCCGGGTGCCTCCTGCCCTTTGCGGTATTTTCCGGTTAACAGCCCGCCCTCCAGAACTTTGTAAGGAGTCACGGCAATAGCTTCTTTTCTGCATAAAGGTAAATGATCCTCTTCCACCTTTCGATTCAACCAGCTGTACGGTGGTTGACTGATCACCGGACGCGGCCAGCTGTTCACCTCACAGAGTTGAAGCATTTCACGGATATGTTCCACTTCAAAATTTGAAAAGCCCCAATGCCGTACTTTACCCGCTTGAATGAGCTCAGCCATTACGGCAATCGATTCTCCCAAAGGTGTATCGGGATCCGGTCGGTGCAGGTGGTAGAAATCTGTGTAATCCGTTTGCATACGCTTCAGACTTGCGTCGATCTGGTGCATAATATGATTACGGCTGAGACCCGCACCGCGATAAGAGTCATCGCCAATCGCGTTGCCGACCTTCGTCGTCACGATCGCTTGATCGCGTTTACCTTTTAACGCCACGCCGAGAATTTCTTCGGCGACCCCGCCCGGGGAGCCCATGGTTCGCGCATATCCCTCATACATATCCGCGGTATCGATAAAGTTCATCCCGTGATCGATAGCCCAGTCCACGATGTGAATCGCCTCTTTTTCTTTCACCGGGTCTCCGAAAGTCATGGTGCCGAGGCAGATGGTTGAAACTTCAATCTCGGTGTTAGGGATAAGACGATATTCCATGGCAGCTAGAGGTTTATGGATACAGATTTATATTCTATTTAATAAAAGCAGCACTTTATCCGACCGAATTCAAGAGCTTAGTAGAGAGAGGAAAAAATCAATCAGGGTGGGAGTCGATTTTTCTTTTAAAAATGGAGGGGATAGAACATCAATATATGGGTTCCAGAGAATCGACAAGAGCTGATAAGATGCTGACTGACGAACAAAAAACTCATTTTCATTTATTAGGCTTCCTTAAGGTCCCCGGGGTGCTCACGCATGAAGAGATCAATGAATTTTCCACTCGATTTGACGCGGTAATGGATAAAGCACAGGATGATGATTCGGTTCCCGGTCACAGGATATTCCCGGACGGGCATCGCGTTATTGTCCCTTTATTTGAGGCAGACCCGTATTTTTATAATCTGCTCGATCACCCAAAACTTGCGGCTATTGCAGAAGATCTGCTCGGTGAAGATTGTATCTTCTATGGCAGCTCCGACGGTCAGATACACAACGGAAATACTAACTGGCATCGCGATGGCAATATGCCCGAACCCGCCATCGATATGAAGCAGACCTTTTATCTCGATGAGATTGAACCGGGTAAAGGCTGTTTGAGTTTTATTCCGGGAAGCCATCATTGGCCGATGCATTTGAGTGATACGTTTGAAAAAACACACATCGATGAATTGATCGTGGGGTACCCCACGGACCAGTTTCCCGGACGCTATGAGATTACAATAGAGAAAGGAGATCTTATCGTCTTCAATACGAGGATCCAGCATGCCTGCTGGGGTGGCGGCGCCAACCGCCGGCAGATGGCATGGATGATGAGAACTTATCCGCGCATGGATTGGGAAATCGAGCGCATTGTCAGCTTAAACAAATCTCAAGGGGAACAATGGTCCCCCGAAACGGGCCGCCTCATCACGGATCGGCTGTTCGAAACCGCAGGTCCAGAACGTATGAAAAAAATTCAATTGATGAAAACTCTCGGGTTATAACCTGTACCCTGATTATCAACCTCCTAAAAAATGATGCAAAAAACAATTACATGTCTGCTTCTTTCGTGGTCCATTATTCCGGTATATGGCAGTGAGCCAATCACTCAGCTATTAACGAGTGCTAATAGCGGCATACATATAGATAGCTGGCAGTTGTCTCACGAGGATGTCGATTTTGAAAGCGAGTCTCCCTGGTCTATACGAAAATACACCTTGCACGGAGGCAAGCAGGAAGGCGTGGATGTCATTGAAGTGGACAATGGAATATTAAGTTTCACGGTGATTCCCACGCGGGGAATGGGGATACTGAAAGCGGAACTGGAGGACCTGCGACTGGGATGGGATTCGCCGGTTAAAGAAGTTGTCCACCCCCAGTACATTAATTTGCAGGAGCGTGGAGGGCTTGGTTGGTTGGATGGCTTTAATGAATGGATGGTTCGCTGCGGCATCGAATTTATGGGCCACCCGGGTAAAGATAAATTTATTAATAATGCAGGGGACGAAGCGGAGATGGACTTAACGCTTCACGGTAAAATTGCAAACATACCTGCATCCGAAGTTGAAGTATTAGTCGACCGGGATCCGCCGCACCGTATCCGTATTCGTGGGATTGTACATGAAAGAATGTTTTACGGCCCAAAATTTGAGCTCTGGACGGAATACTCTACAATACCCGGTTCGCATTCACTTCGCATGGAGGATAAAATCACCAATCGAGGGGGCTTCGACGAGGAGTTTGAAATTCTTTATCATGTCAATTTTGGCCCGCCCCTATTGGAAGAAGGTGCACAGTTTGTCGGCGCGGTTAAAGAGGTCTTTCCTTTTAACGCTCACGCGGCAAAGCATATAAAGCAGTACAATGTATACGAGGCCCCTGTCCTCGGGTTCATCGAGCAAGTCTACTGCATGCACCCCTATGCGGACGATAATAAGATGACCCAAATCATGATCCAAAACAAAGCAGCCAGTCGTGCTTTATCGATGACGTTTTCTGTCGAACAGCTACCGATTGTAAATTTATGGAAGAATACATCCGCCCTCGATGAAGGTTATGTCACGGGACTGGAACCGGGAACCAGTTTTCCTTATAATCGACGTATTGAGCGGAAGTTTGGCAGGATACCTGTGCTTAAGGGTGGAGAAAGCAGAGACTTTTCAATTGAATACACGGCGCTGATCAACGAAAAGGAAGTGGCAATGGCTAATAAGCAAATTAAGGCGATACAAAATGGGCGGAAAACTCGCGTTATAGCTGAGCCGCCGGTAATCGATTAATCGCTTTATCTTTATACTATGGAAATCGTCGATGTCACTGTAGATCAGTTTACTTACTTGACGAATCAGGTCAGTGATTCCGAGGGCCACGGCCATCCGGGAGAGGAGCATGAAGCAACCCAGGCCCTGACGCGAATCATTACCGATGAGGGCATCGAGGGCTACTGCTTTGGCGGTGATCCTCGGGTTATGGAACATATCGTCAAGTCAGCAATTGTCGGAGAAGATCCCCTTTATCGTGAAAAAATCTGGCAGCGTCTAAACCAATGGCAACGTATTCATAAAAGCGGGCTCTCCGATCGCGAGATTGCGGTAGTGGACATGGCCCTGTGGGACTTAGCGGGGCGTAGTGCGAATCAACCGGTTCATAAATTGTTGGGTGCTTTTCGCGATAAGGTACCGGCTTATGCGAGCAGCATGTGCGGCGACGAACTGGAAGGCGGGTTAAATACTCCCGAAGCCTACGGCGATTTTGCTCAAATGAGTATAGAACGCGGTTATAAAGCGATTAAACTGCACACCTGGATGCCGCCCATCGAATGGGCTCCGGATCCGAAGATGGATGTGGCTGCGTGCCGTGCGGTGAGAAAACGTGTGGGCGATGATATCGATCTTATGTTGGATTCCTATCATTTTTATGATCGGCACGAGGCGCTTTTCATCGGACGCGAACTGGAAAAATTAAATTATCTTTGGATAGAAGAACCGATGGATGAGCAAAGTGTCTCCTCCTACGTGTGGCTCACCGAGCAGCTCGACATCCCCGTGGTGGGTCCGGAAACCGCGGAAGGCAAACATTTCACCCGAGCCGAGTGGATCAAACGCGGTGCGAGCGACATCATTCGGGGAGGAGTCGGAGACCTCGGGGGCATTACCCCATTGATAAAGACGGCGCACTTATGCGAATCCTTTGGGATGAGAATGGAAGTTCACGGTGGCGGTCCCGGCAACCTTCATGTCCTCTGTGCGATGGGCATTGCCGGTTTGTACTATGAACGCGGTTTGTTACATCCTTTTATCGATTATGATAAACCCCCACCCTGGCTCCATGAAATTTCCGATCCTCTCGATAGCGAAGGTTTTGTCCATGTCTCCCAGGACCCAGGTCTGGGATTAAAAATTAATTTTGATTACATCGAAAAAAACAAAACCTGAGATTTGCGGATTGAGATAGCCACAAGAAGCACAAAAAGGTTGAGAGAGGTTGGAACGCAGTGCCTGCCGACCATAGCTCTACATATTAGAGCGACGGCTGGTCCATAGCGCGTAATATCGATTAAACACGAACTAAAGAAAGCGTGCTGGGACCAACCTTCGCCAAGGCTATGGCTGGCAGGCAGCCCGCTCCACCTTTATGCAAATACATTCTTGAACACTCTTTTTTCTTGTGTTTTTTGTGCCTTTTGTGGCTATCTCAATCCACAATCGAAAATCCCAAATCCGCAATTGAAATGCACCATCAATTCACACCTGAAGTTTACTATAATACGATAGGTTCTCACGAGCCGGTCCTGCATATCGCCGATGGAGATACGGTCTCAACTACTACGATCGATGCCTGGGGGGTTGATGCTGAGAACAATCAAGTTGGTAAGCGCGGCAATCCGATGACGGGGCCCTTTTACATCGAAGGGGCCGAGAAGGGAGATTCACTAGCCGTAACTTTTGATAAAATCACTCCCAATCGAAAGATAGCCTGGACCCGTTGTGCCATTGCACCCAATGTTCTCGATCCTGAATACCATCCTGAATTTGATGATGATAAGATAAAAATAGAGTGGGAAATCGACCTCGAAAAAAACACCGCACGCCCCCTGGATGTCGATCCTCCGCTGAGTGAATTAAGGATCCCATTGCGCCCCATGCCCGGGTGTTTTGGCGTAGCACCGCCAGCCGGCCAAGCCATCTCCACCGCCACTTCCTCTACTCACGGTGGCAACATGGATTACAACGGTTTTGTCCAGGGTGTTACTGTTTATTTTCCGGTGGAGGCTGATGGTGCACTTTTTCATCTGGGAGACGGCCATGCCGCGCAAGGCGATGGTGAAATCGTAGGAACCGGTATGGAGATCTCTTTCGACGTAACATTCACCGTGCATCTCCAAAAAGGAAAAACCATCCAATGGCCCCGGGCGGAAAATGACACGCATATTTTAACTGTGGGCAATGCCCGTCCCCTCGATCAGTGTGTCGAACACGCAACGACTGAAATGGTGCGATGGTTAGAGGAAGATTATGGTCTCAGTACCCGCGCCGTGCACACATTAATGGGGCAAACGGTTGAATATGATATGGGTAATGTTTACGATCCCGCTTATACGATGATCTGTAAAATGTCTAAACAAGTCCTGGAAGGATTGCAGATAAAGAAAAAATAGAATTCAATTGCTTATCGCGCGCCGTGCTGACGCAGGAGCGCTTTCATTTCTTCCGGTGACATCGCGCACGAACTAAGCGAAAGAAACAAACTGGCGATTATCAGTTTTTTAACTGAATTTTTTATCATCATAACTCTATCCCGTTGAATTAAAAAAACGCTATGTCGAGTGCGTGGGCTTGTAATTTCGCTACAGTAGTTCTAGGAATCCCCAGATTCAGCTACTAAAGCATCCATCCGCCCGGCAAGTATCTCCGCCACTGGTTTGGTAATCTCAATTTTCTCAAAGATGATTTTAATTACCGCGGTAATAGGTGTCGCCAGGAACATTCCTATTATCCCCCAGATTATCCCGAAGAAAATTAATGACATGAGGATGACGATAGGATGCAGGTCAAGCGATCTACCCATTAATTTTGGTTCGATAAAATTTCCGACTGAGAATTGAATTATCCCCGGTATTGCGAGAGCCAGGATTTTGGCGGTCATTCCGAGTTCAGGGTTTAGCAGTATAACGGGCAGGGGAATAAGTGTCGCGATAACCGATCCAATACTGGGAATAAAATTAAAGAGAAAAGCAAGAACACCAAAAACGAAAGCGAAAGGCACACCGAGGATCGCGAGCACCACGCCCACAAGAATACCCGTCAGCACCGAGACTAATACTTTGGTTAATATGAAACGCTTGATGCGCATCTCGATCTCGCCAAGAATGCCTCGCGTCGTCTCCTCCCCCGCCGTTCTTCCGATGAGAAGAAAGAGTAAAAAGATCAACACCAGCAACCCATTGGAAATAACACTCATGATCGAGCTGATCGTGCCAGAGACCACGCTCCCCACAACATTCTCGAGGTTATTTAAGAGTGAAGTCGTGAGGTCTGCCGGTTGGACCCCAAAGCGTTCAAGGGGAATGGCTGCCATAAACTTATCTAAAAGCTGCATAAACTGCGTTTGATAGACACCGGCATGGGTGGACATTTGACCGACCGACGCCGCAATTAGGACCCCGATTAATGCGAGAAGAATGCAACCAAGAAGAAAGGTCGCAATCATCGCCACATAGCGCGGTGCGCGAAGATGGCGTCTCATTAAATCGATGGCCGGTAACAGGCAATAGGTAAAGAAAATCGCCAGAACAAAAGGAATAAGGACGGGTTTTAAAAAGAAGAGCGCAACGCCGATTCCTATGGCGCTCAGGAAAAGAAGACAAACCGTCTGAATTCGCTCTTCATGCTCGATTGTTTTCATCGCGTTCAAGACTAACGGAAAAACAAGCGATTATTAAGATAGAGTCAACCGTTAACAAATCGTGGTTGCTACTCTCAAGCTTGTGGAATAAAGATAGGATAGCAATCAATTGCGATTGGATGAATGGACGATTATAAGTAAATTGAACCATAATAGCCGAATTATGAAAGCAGAAGATATTTCCAAAATTGCCATTATCGGTGCGGGACTCATGGGCCATGGTATTGCCCAGGAATTCGCTTTAGGGGGTTATCAAGTCAGCTTGCACGATCTGAATAAAGAACTGCTTCACCAGGCAATCGAAAATATAAAGTCTAATTTGCTAAGATTAACCCAGCTTGAAATGGTAACGGAAGAACAGGTCGCACACGTATTGGATAATATCCAGGTGCGTGCGGTCCTCAAGGACGCCGTTTCTGAAGCTGATCTCGTTATCGAAGCGGTTACCGAAGATCTAAAATTGAAACAGAAAATATTTCAGGACCTGGATAAATTATGCCCGGAGCATACAATCCTTGGCAGCAATACCTCTACCCTGCTTCCGAGTAAACTCGCGTCCGCAACTCATCGTCCGGAAAAGGTTCTTGTTGTTCATTACATCAACCCCCCTTATCTCATCCCCCTCGTCGAAATTGTCCGCCATAAGGATACCGCTGATGAAACGGTTACCGCCGTTTATGATATCTTAAACAAAATAGGAAAGCGCCCTGTGATTCTACAAAAGGAGGTGCCCGGTTTCATCGTCAACCGCCTGCAAGTTGCGCTTTTACGCGAGAGTCTTTCCATCGTGGAACGCGGTATTGCGAGCCCACAGGATGTTGACACCGTCATAAAAAGCAGCCTCGGTCGTCGGTGGGCAGCAGCGGGGATTTTTGCGGTTCTGGATTTTGGAGGATGGGACGTTCTCTCTGCAGTTACTTCCAACCTTTTACCTGAAATCGAATCTTCAACCGAGCTGTCTTCATTGCTAAAAGAAAAAGTTGAGCGCGGTGAGTTGGGTGTAAAATCGGGTAAAGGGTTTTATGATTACACCCCAAGTTCAGCCGACGAGTTAAGAAATTATATTCAGACGGTATTGGCAAAATTGGACCAGCTTTCCCGCTGATCCTGACTATCCTCTTCATTAGGTGGAGCGGGGCTGTCCCTAGCGCGCTATGTTAGGTTATGCATACCCGAAAACGCGGTAGGGACACCGCGTTCCACCCTTTTACCTTAATGAATAATATTTAGGTGGAGCGGGCTGTCCCTAGCACGCTGTGTTTTATAAGTTATGAATTACCCGAATCCGCGGACGCGATCAGCCATAGCCTTGGCGAAGGTTGGTCCCAGCGCGTTTTTTTATTAAGCTATGAATCATCCTATAACGCGGTAGGGACACCGCGTTCCACCTTTAAATTACGTATTTAGAAAAGACAGCACGAATGGCTATTCTCAAATATGACATCTTTCCAGCATTTATGAGATTGCTGTGATAACTTTTCAAAGCTAACTTTATCATAACCACGCAGCGTAATAACACAGACAGCATACTCAAAGGATCAAACCAAGCGACAAGATCATCATGAACCCGGAAAGTTTCACCCTCGTTAATAAAGAAGAAATACACTTTGATTCGGTTGCTAACACCTGGACCCTGCTTACCGCGGACGGGTTTACAATCAAAGAAAGCCGAGTGGGCGCTCACCTCGCGGGTGGGAAAAAAATCTTTGGTAGATTTGTTCAATCTGAAAAGAAATCTTTCACCGACCCAGCAGGATCAGGCGAATGTGTCATCGCTGAGTTTGTCAACGATGAGTTTAATTTGTCATTTATCTGGCAACTCCATAGCTATGATAACGGACTGACGCGGGCTATTGCCCTAACGGTCACTAACGATGCATCCGATACCGTTAAGGTCGAAGACATATTCGCTATTGATGGAATCCTATTTGAAGACTGGGAAGAAAAAGAGAAATGTCGCGTCTTAAACTGCAGCCCGAATATGGGTGGATTTTTATGGTATTCGAAAATCCTCGAAGAGGTAACAACGGGGCTTAACAGCGGTTCGCAAATTGAAGCTTACTGGTCTACGGCAATAAATAATCCCTCCAGAAACATAAATTTTGTTATTGGGATGGGGACAGCTCCCAAAGCTTTTTATCGCTATGTTTTTTCCCGCGATAACTCAGGGATTAAACTCTATGCGTCGGCTCTGCAGGAGACTAAAAACAATTATCCCTGGATTGGTCCCGGTGGTGAAGTGGCCGCCAACCCGAAAGCGAAAACTATCCCTATCCATCCGCTCTTTCTGGGTGCGGGTCGTTCCATCGAGTGCAGATTTTCATTTGCACATTCAAGCTCTATCCATGATGCACTGGATAATCATGCGAATTATGTCCGCGACTATCTCAAAATAAAGTTGAGATTCAATCCCTCATCCGGGTTATGGGGTGATTACGCCTGTGATCCTTCATTCCGTAATATTGATCCTAAGCATGTGACCAGTGAACGATTAACGACCAACATGGAAATCCTGCAGGATAAATTACAACCTTACGGTCTGAGCACTATCATGTTTACGCTGGCGGTAGGTGAAGCTAATGAAGTCGCCCCTGACGACTTTGATTGGAGGTCAACAATTCCGGGTGAAGTGCTAAAAAAGATTGATGTCTCTCATTCTGATTATCAAGGCCTCGCCGAGGGATTCAAACTGGAGGAATATTTTCCCGATGGTGTCAGAAGTTTTACGGACGAGATTCACAAGCGCGGTTTTCAAGCGGGATTTCACTTTGTCGAGTTCCAGCATATCAAGGGAGGGAAGCGAGAATGGGACGATGCAGCGGCTAAATGGATTAAAAAAAAGTATATCGATGAGTGGGGATTCGACTATCTGTTTATTGGAGGTGGATCAGAAAACTTTCAAACCGATATCACTTTAGTCGAAGCCTACCGCAACAGAATTCAGCGCATAAGAGAGTTGGTCGGGCCTGACATTTTCATCTCCAGCACCCATCCCACGCAAACGATTGGGATCGTCGATAGCTCGCGTGCCGCTCAGGACTTTCGCGGCGGTATGGAAACGATTTTGCTCCATCAAATGGCCCAACGTTATTTCTATCACGGCAAGTGGTTTCAGTTGGACCCAGAATTTATCGATATCGCAGAAAAACCATTCTTCTGGGACTCAAAGATTCCACTCTCACAAAAAATTGTAACCCCTTTCGAAAAAGCCAAAGCAATTGTCTCGTTGTATGGAATCAACTGCTGGTGCTTTTTCGTGGGCGGCGCGTTGGAGAGAACGTCGGATGAACGCTTTCATCTTTATAGCCGCGCGCTGCCCGTTTATCCAGGTCGCGCATACCCGCTCGATCTGATGGCTGAGAAAAACCCCCTGAGTGTCTGGGTGCTCCCGGTCTCTCAACCCGGGAGTGGTGACCACATTACAATCGCATTGTTTAATTGGAATAAGGATGAAGAAACCAGCGTGTCATTCAAGCAGGATGAAGTGGTAGACAGTGAGGGACAATTTCTCCTATTCGATTTCTGGGATAAGCGTTACCTGGGAACACTTCATGATAAATATGAGGTGTCGCTTCCCCCTTTCACCTGTCAGGTGGTATTCGCGACCGAAAAGCAGGAGGAAATTACCCTCATCGGCACAGACCGTCACATCACCGGTGCATTTGCCATCGAAGAGTACCACTATGATTCGCAAAAACGGATAATTTCAGGGAGGGCGGAAGGCCCGCAAGATACTGAGCATTCGCTGTATTTCTACCTGAATGATGACACGGCGCCCTTATCTTTTGATAATTGCACCGGTGAAATGATGGAAATACATATCCTCCGTGTCACCGTGAATTTTGACGCATCACCAGAACGAAAGTGGAGTGTCGCGTTGGATGAAAATGCAAAGGTCGCTTATTACGAAGACGAATATGCAGAGCTAAAGTTCTCCCCATCTATAGTAAGAAGGGAAAGAGATAAGAACCTAAATTAAAGCTTCTCAACCCGATCCACTACCAAATACGGACGCAGGTTTTCTTTTTCTCCCGGAACTGACCGTTTCTTCGGTTTTCTTTTCCGCGGAATCAGACGGTGAAACTTTTTCAAAATCTACCGCTGAAACTTTATACTCGGGGCACATACTTTCCTCGTCCTTTTCCTCACTCGTTACCTGGTTGACCATATGTTCGGGAAAATGAAAAGTAGTATAAAGGATGCCAGGTTTAACTTCACTGGAAACTACTGCGTCCAGTTCCACTTCACCACGTTCGGAAAAAATTCTCACTTTATCTCCTGACACGACTCCTTTGTTATCCGCATCTTTCGGGTTAATCGCGAGAATATCTTCACTGACGATATCTTTATTGTCGGTGCGGCGAGTCATAGTCCCGCAATTATAATGCTCCAATATTCGACCGGTTGTAAGAATAAAGGGGAACTCATCACGATTTTTTTCTATTTCTTTAGACTCAATCCAATCGAAATAGTGAAACTTTCCCTTGCCCCTTTTAAAGGTGTCCCGGTGCATAATTTTGGTATCAGTACCATCTTCAGCCACCGGCCACTGCTTGCCATTTTTACCCAGTTCATCCCAACGGATGCCTTTAAAAAAGGGAACGATCTGTGAAATTTCTTCGAGGAGAATGTCTGGGCTATAGCTTTTTTGTTCGTAGCCCATCCTGTTCATTACATCGACAACGATCTGCCCGTCGGTCCTGGTTCCCTCCAGTGGTTCAACTACACGGTTTACGCGTTGAACGCGGCGCTCGGCATTGGTGAAAGTTCCATTTTTTTCAAGAAACGAGGTTGCCGGAAGAATGACATCTGCGTAGTGGGCGGTTTCGGTCATGAAAATTTCCTGCACAACGAGAAACTCCAGGCTCTCCATGGCTTTTCGTACTTCCGCGGAATTGGGATCCGTTTGAACAACATCCTCACCAATTATCCAGAGCGCTTTAAGGTCCTTATCAATTGCCGCTTCAAACATCTCTGGAATCTTGTAACCGATCTTGTTTGAGAGCGTGGCACCATAAGCCTTTTCATATTGCTCGTGGACTTCCGGAAGTGTAACATTGAGATAACCCGCTCCCTGGTGCGGTTGCACTCCCATATCTGCAGCGCCCTGGACATTGTTTTGCCCGCGCAGGGGATTAACGCCTACTCCTTCGCGCCCGATATTCCCCGTCATCATCGCAATGTTTGAAATGAGCATTACGGTCTTACTTCCCTGGGAATGCTCAGTGACACCCAGTCCGTGAAAACTCATCGCTCGCGGTGCCGAAGCATAGGCGATGGCCGCTTCTTTAACGAGTTTTCGATCTACACCCGTTACACGCTCCATTTCATCAATATCGAGCTTTTTTATATTCTCGCTAAAAACTTCAAAGTCCTCGCAGCGCTCCTTGATAAAATCCTCATTGACGAGGCCCGCTTCAATAATGAAGTGGGCAATCATATTGAGTATGGCGACGTTAGTGCCCGGACGTAATTGCAGATGGTAATCCGCATAGGGAACCAGTTCGATCTCGCGCGGATCGATGACAATCAACGGTGTTCCCTTCATTACTTTTTGTTTAATCCTTGCCCCGGTTACGGGATGCCCCTGCGTCGGATTAGCTCCTATAAGGAGAATCAAATCTGTTTTTTCCAAATCGCTGGTCGAATTTGTCGCTGCACCGGTGCCAAAACTCTGTTGCATGCCCCAGGCAGTCGGCGCGTGACATACGCGGGCGCAGCAGTCGATATTGTTCGTCCCGATGACCGCCCGAATAAATTTTTGCATCAGGTAGTTTTCTTCGTTAGTGCAACGCGCAGATGATATACCGGCAATCGCATCCGGTCCGGAGCGCGCGCGAATTTCTTTGAAGCGGGTTACCATTGTGTCATAAGCTTCATCCCAGGAAACTTCGACAAATTTACCCTCACGTTTTACGAGCGGAGTTCTCAAACGATCGGGATGGTTATAAAATTTAAAAGCATACCTTCCTTTTAAACAGGTGTGCGCATGATTTACTTCCGCATCTATCGGCGCTTGAATAGAATGCACCTCGTTATTTTTGACCGCAACATCCAGGTTGCACCCCACCCCGCAATAAGTGCAGACGGTTCGCGTTTTGGCTGACGCTTCAATGGACTTGGATTGAAATACATCGGAAATCGCTGATGTCGGACAGGCTTGAGCACAGGCCCCACACGATACACAATCCGAATCTTCAAAAGTTGAATCCAAACCTTTAATGATCCGGCTATCGAAACCGCGGCCATGCATACTGAGCACGAATTGACCTTGAATTTCGTCACAGGCCCGAACACACCGATCGCAATTTATGCACTTTGACAAATCTGATGTCATGTAGGGATGACTCAAATCTTTCGCTCGGTCGAGATGGTTTTTACCTTCCGGATAGCGCACATCACGCACCCCCACTTTTGCGGCCACCGTTTGTAATTCACAATTGCCATTAACCTCACAAGTGAGGCAATCGAGGGGATGGTCCGTGAGAACCAATTCAATGATATTGCGCCTTAATCTTTGAATATTTTTTGATTCCGGAAAAATGTGCATCCCCGCGGTTATAGGGGTATGACAGGAAGCAACAACGCGGCGAGCTCCTTCTGCGGACTGGGCAATTTCAAGGGAACATACCCGGCAAGCACCATAGGGTTCTAATTGAGGAGCATCGCAAAGAGTCGGCACAAACCCCCGACCGAAATGTCGGTCGATTAACGCCAAAATCGTATCACCCTCCTCGAATTCGTGGGGTTGATCATCAATATATACTACGCGAGAATTTTCGACTGATTTAATCATGTCGCAATCGTTTGATTTTTAAAATGGGGTCTTAACTCTTTTTCAAAATAATGAAGTGCGTTCTTAATCGGCAATGGAACCCCACCACCCAGAGCACACAATGAAGTCAGCTCCATTGTATCCAATAAATCCATAATCAGTTCTGGGTCAATTTTATAATCCTCTTTACGCGCCTTTTCAGCCATTTCCTGACCTCTTACCGAGCCTAAACGGCAGGGAAAACATTTTCCACAGGATTCAGCCGCCGTGAATTCAAATAGGTGTTCGATGTATTGAAGAATAGGGAAAGATTCCGGAATACAGACAACGCTGCCGTGACCCAAAAGAAATCCGTTTTCTTTAAAGGATTCAAAATCAAGTGTAAGATCTTTAATTTTATCGACCGGAACAATGCCGCCCAAGGGGCCCCAACCTGGACTGCTTTTACCGGGACTTTAAAACCGCCCCCCATATCGTAAATAATCTCGGTGAAAGGCGTTCCCATTTCCACTTCATAAAGACCGGATTTGTTGAAATTGCCGTCGAGAGAAACGAGCTTGGGACCGGTTGAAGCTTCCGTCCCAATTTTTGCATAAGCTTCACCACCGATTGTAAATACATGGTAGATGCAGGAAAATGTTTCGACATTATTGACGACGGTAGGTTTTCCAAATAGCCCTTGCTCCGTAGGGAACGGAGGCCGAATACCCACTTCAGGTCGACGCCCTTCGATTGAAGCAAGCAGGGCTGTTTCTTCACCACATATATAAGCGCCCGCGCCTTTAATAATTTTGAAGCGGAACGAGAAATCACTGCCAAAAATATTATCTCCGACAAACCCCTTCTCTTGCAGCTCTTTGATTGACTGCTCAATTATCGCAATGGAATCAGGATATTCTGCCCTGATGTATAGGACACCGACATTAGAACCGACAAGATAACCCGCCATGATCATACCAAACAAAACGGAGTGGGGATGCTTTTCCATGAGATGCCGGTCGATGTATGCACCTGGATCCCCTTCGTCGGCATTGCAGACGATATACTTTGGCTCTGCTGTTACATTACGGCATGATTCCCATTTAATTCCCGCAGGAAATCCAGCACCGCCACGACCTCGCAACTTCGATGCTTTCAAATCATCGAGCAGAGAAACCGGATCGCGGTCCAATAATTTTTTTAGCAACCCGTAATATTCATCCAGTCCGGGAAATTCCGCGAGCAACACTGGTGATTTAAAATTAGACCCCGTATAATACTCATCTGATGAGGGTAAATCTCCTCCTCCAAAAATTTGGTCGATCTCTTTTTCATTTTTCCCCGAAAAATTTACTCCCTCAAATTGGAATGACCCGTTTTCATGACAACGACCCAAACAACAAATCTCACCAATCTCTTCTTCTTTAAAATGTTTATTCAAATATTTCTTTAAAGGGACCTGTGTTCCCGCAGTCATGCAGGCCGTTCCATTGCAATAAAAGACTTTTTTACCTTCATTCTCCTTTTTCAAAAAATCGTAGAAAGATACGGCACCCAGTGTAATCGCATCACCGATTAAGTACTCTTCGGCCATTGTTTTCAGGTCGTCCGAAACAGCCGTTCCCGTCTTTTCCGCGGACTCGACCATTTTTTCGAAAAGGTTCTTTTCCAGACCTTTCCGGTAAGATAATGCACTGATGTTCTTAGACATATTAATTACACGATATTTTGCTGATTAGACCAGATTCGTTTAGATTGGGTCAATGAATTTCTAATTAATCCGGCATAGGCCAAAAAAGTTGGCTTCTTTTTTACAATATCGTCAAGCGGTGACGTAATTTAATTCGTTTGTTGACCTCACCTATGTTTAAAGAGATGAATTAAAATCATAGTATTTTCATTTAACTTTCTTTTAATAATGGGACCGTTAAATAAATGAAAAAGTTACTTATTTTCCTTCCGCTTATTACCCTCGCCATATCACTTTATGGCGAAACGCAAAGGCTGCAGATTGAAAAAGAAAAATCTAAAGTCGAGATCGAAATCAATGTCACAGCTCATTCGTTTATCGCTACATTAGAAAATTATGAAATAAAAATCCAAATCGATACTGAAAGTGCAAAAATAAAACGCACAGAATTCAGTTTCGATTTCAATGATCTTAAATCTGGCAAGAATGCACGGGACAAAGCGATGCTCAAATGGGAGGAGTATAATAAATATCCTAATGGCTCTTTTATCTTAACCGCATTACATGAACAGGGAGAAAAGGTAATCGCCGAGGGAATGCTAACTCTTCACGGTATAGAAAAAGAAATCTTGTTCCCGATCAAAGTGAATACCGAGGGCACCAAATGGTCAATTAGTGGGAGCACGGTAATCGACCACCTCGATTGGGACTTGCCGATAATCAAAAAATTAGTCCTTAAAGTTGATCCCAATTTAAGTGTAAATTTTCATCTCGAAGGGGTTCTGAATTAAGAACAGAAGCCCCAGCCCCGATGTGAGTAAAAATTAAGATAGTTCCGTATATCTCAGACTTGCCAGTACTGGGAAAATAAGATGGTATTTACAATTCCATCTTTATTGATAATAAGTAACAGTTAATAGTAATCGCATTAGATTTGGCGCCAAACAACAGAGGAAATTGATATGATACAGGATTTTTCAGGTAACGGTAACAGTAAATACAAGGTAATTGGCTCTCGTCCCATTCGGCACGACGGTTGGGATAAGGTAACAGGGCGTGCCATCTACGGAGCTGACGTGCGTATCCCGGACCTGCTGTATGGAAAAATCAAACGCAGCCCCCATGCTCACGCGCGGATTTTATCTATAGATACGAGTAAAGCAATGAAGCTGCCTGGAGTCCGCGCAGTGGCAACCGCCGATGACCTGGTTGAGACGGTGAGTAAACTCGCCAATATTGGCGAAACCGTTGTCGACATTCGAGAGATTGCAAGCAACTCCCTGGCTTCAGATAAAGTTCTTTATAAAGGCCACGCGGTGGCAGCAGTCGCTGCTGTCAGTCCGCATATCGCGGAAGACGCTTTGGATCTGATCGAGGTGAATTACGAAACTTTGCCCGCTGTTGTAGACGTCCGCGAAGCGATGAAAGATGGCGCTCCCCTGCTTGATGAAAAAAGAACGACGCAAGCGATGGGCGAAGATACGGGAAAACACAGCAATATCGCCACGCACAATCTTTTTAAACTCGGCGATGTCGAGAAGGGGTTTTCCGAGGCAGATATCGTTATGGAGCGCGAGTATACGAATGCGACGATCCACCAAGGTTATATCGAGCCCCACAATACGACCGTCCATTGGAAAAAGGATGGAAGTGTAACGGTCTGGGTGAGCACCCAGGGACCCTTTCAAATTCGCGCCCAACTTTCCGATGTATTGAAAGTACCGATCTCCAAGATAAAAGTTATTCCCTGTGAAATCGGTGGCGGTTTTGGCGGGAAATTCCCAATTTATATGGAACCGGCCGCAGCGATAATGTCCCATAAGACCGGCCACCCGGTTAAAATTGTGATGTCGCGCACCGAAGTCTTTGAAGCTTCAGGGCCTGCCCCCGGATCATACATCGAAGTGAAAGTTGGCGTTACCAAGGACGGCAAGATTACGGCGGCGCAAGCCAGTTTAGCTATTGAAGCGGGGGCCTTCCCTGGATCAGCCATGGGTGCTGGTGCCACCTGCATGTTCTCTCCCTATAATATCGAGAACCTTCATGTCGACGCCTACGATGTCGTACTTAATAAACCCAAGTCACAAGCCTACCGTGCACCGTGTGCGCCCAATGCCGCGCATGCCTCGGAAGCTATCCTGGATGAAATCGCGGAAAAACTCGATCTCGATCCGCTGGAATTTCGCCGCATGAACGCGTCTAAAGAAGGTGATCGTCGTGCAGACGGTGTAGTTTTCAACCGAATTGGTTGTGAAGAGACGGTTGATGCAGCCACGCAGTCGGACCACTATAAAAGTAAGCTGGAAGGACCCAATCGTGGGCGAGGAGTAGCATCTGGCTTCTGGTTTAATGGCGGGGGGCAGTCAGCCGCCGTCATAAACGTTACTACTAATGGTACCGTTAACCTTATCGAAGGTTCGGTAGATATTGGTGGAACGCGTGCCTCCATGGCCATGATCGTCGCGGAAGAGTTGGGCTTGAGTGTCAACGAGGTCAACCCCATGGTCGCCGACACCGATTCTATCGCTTATACTGATGGCACCGGTGGGAGCAGAGTCACCTACGCTACCGGGCATGCTTGCTACCTCGCGGCTCAAGATATCATAAAGGTGATGTGCATACGGGCGGCAGCCCAGCTCGAGATTGAGAAGGGTGATGTAGAATTTGAGAATGGTAGTTTCATTTGCAAATCGGACTCGACCAAACGTCTCACTTTTAAGGAAGTCGCAGCCGAACAGGGCAGTACCGGCGGTCCAATTGCCGGTAATGGGGCTATCAATGCGAGCGGCCCAGGCAACACATTTGCTACCCATATCGTTGATGTTGAAGTTGACCCGGAAACCGGAAAAGTTGAAATCTTACGTTACACAGCGGTTCAGGATGCCGGCACGGCCATTCATCCCAGCTACGTAGAAGGCCAGATTCAAGGCGGCGTTGTTCAAGGTATCGGTTGGGCACTCAATGAGGGTTTCTTCTATAATAAAGATTGCACCATCGATAACACCAGTTTCCTGGACTACAGAATGCCGACATCGTTGGATCTCCCGATGATTGAAACGATCATAGTGGAAGTCCCCAACCCGGATAGTCCGCACGGTATCCGCGGCGTAGGTGAAGTACCCATTGTCCCACCCTTAGCGGCCGTTGCGAATGCTATCTACCATGCTATCGGCATACGGCTTTATGATTTACCCATGAGCCCGGATCGCATCGTCGCTGCCATGCAGCACCCCGTAGAAGAACCCGCCCTCGCAGCGGGTGGCAGTAGTTAGGGGTGAGAAGTGTCCAGGGAGGGTTGAGATGTTCCGGGTTCCACGTTCCGGGTTAATTATTAGTAATTTGCGCTATTAATTATGAAAATTAATCGCTTTGAGGATATTGAAGCATGGCAGCTTGCTAGAGATTTGGCCATAAAAGTATACGCATTGACTAAGAAAATTCATTTTTCAAAAGACTACGGTTTAAAGAATCAAATCCAGAATGCAGCTGGATCAGCAATGCATAATATAGCCGAGGGCTTTGATACTGATTCCACCCCTGAATTTATACGTTTTCTGCGTTATGCCAAGCGGTCGTGTACAGAAGTGCAAAGTGAACTCTATGTTGCTATAGATGAAAAATACATCTCTAATTCTGAATTCCAAGAAGTGTATGAACATGCAGGTCGCACTCGAGCCGTAATTAGAGGTTTCATTAAGTATCTAAATAATTTTAATCAGGAACAAAAGAGACCTTCATCTGCAGTAGACGAATCGGGATATCCATATCCTGAATTAGTAACCGGAGAAATGGATTGGCCGAACGGCAACCCTGAACGTTGAACCCGGAACCTAAAAATTAACATGAAGACAGTGCTCATCACCGGTGCGGCGGGCAACATTGGCAACAAACTGAGGCTGCATTTCCAGGGCCGCTATGATTTGCGCCTCTTGGATATTGATCCCCGTGGCGATAAGGAAATCAAACAGGCAGATTTGAGTGTTTGGAGCGAATTGTGGAGCGATCACTTTCAGGGTGTCGATACGGTAGTGCATATGGCTGCAGATCCAACGGCCAATCAAATTTGGGATAAAGTCGTTGGCCCGAATATCGATGCCGTGGTCAATACTCTATCGGCGTCCGTTAAGGGAGGTGTTAAGCGGGTTATATTCGCCAGTTCCAATCACGCGATGGGTGGCTATAAGGACATTCCCAATCCGAAAAAAATTACTGCTGACACCCCCCCCCCCCCCACTGCCAGGTACCCATTGGGTTGCGAATGGAAAGTCACACGATAGCACGGCCTACGGTTCGGCCAAGTTAATGGGTGAGCGAATGGGTAAATGTTTTTCCGATGCATACGGGATTTCATATATCGCGGTTCGAATTGGCTGGGTCCAGAGAGACGAAAATCGTTTAGATGCTATACCCCGGGATCGCGATGCGTGGTTTCGTTTGATGTGGCTCTCAAATCCCGACCTTTGTCAACTCATGGAACGTTGCGTCGATGCCGATCCGGCGATCAAGTTTGCGGTTATTAATGGGATGTCAAACAACACCGGGATGCGCTGGGATATCGAGCAAGCCCGAGAGTTGGTTGGCTACGAACCTGTTGACGACTCAGAGCGGTTAACTTGATAATTATGAAGAAAGGTGGAGCGGGCTGTCTCCAGCACACTGCTTTTTCAGCATGAAAATAAGATGAAGGCCCATGCTCCGTTCGCCGTATTGAGTACGGTTTTCAATGGACGATCCACGGACGCGACGGAGCGCATCCCTCCATTTTTTTCGTGGATCGGGGATATTACTCCTTAGAATAGTGGATGAATTAGAAAAAAATTTGACGTGAACCCTCTACACGAAGCGAATCGCAAAAGGTGGAATGCTGCTGCCTCCAGATGGAAAGCCATGCATGATCAGCGTGGAACTTGGAAACATTGCCATCAGGATCCAAGTCTCGTTTTTAATTCCCGAGAGTTAGAATATCTGGCAGACATATCAGGTAAAGAAGTCTGTGTTTTGGGTAGTGGGGATAACCTTGCTGTATTCGCTCTCTCTGGACTCGGAGCCAAGGTGACTTCTGTCGACATCTCACCGGAACAACTGAAGATTGCGGAAAACCGCGCAGCTGAATTAGGCTTCTCAATTACTTTCATAGAGTCAGATGTGTCTGATTTATCACAACTCGAAAATGAAAGTTTTGATCTTGTCTATACGGGTGGGCATGTCGCCGTCTGGGTCTCCGATCTGCGTCAATACTATGCAGAAGCCATAAGAATTTTAAAATCAGGGAGCTTGTTCATCGTAAATGAATATCATCCTTTCCGAAGAATGTGGAAAGAATCATCCGACTCCCTCGAATTGGAATTCGGGTATTTTGATCGAGGTCCACGGCATTACACTTATACGGATGATATTTTAAGCAGGAATCAAGGTAGTTATGCGTCTTATGAGTTTCATTGGACTATAAGTGACTATATCGATACGGTAATGAATTTAGATTGTGATTTGATTAAAGTTGATGAATATGGCGACGCCCCCGAGGGGTGGGAAAGTGCGCCCTTACAAGGATTACCTCAGTCTTTGCTCATCGTGGCAAAAAAGAATAAAGTCTAAACGATGTTAAATAAAATCGCAGATAGATTCCGCGCCTTTGCGGAAAGTGAGACAAGGGACTCCTCTCCGTTATATGAACAATTGTCGAGGGCAATCGCGGAAGATACTGAAATGCTTACCCTGGCTTCGAAAGCGCAAAATGGACAACCCATCCCCAATATGCTCTTTGCCGCTGTTCACTATTTACTATTGCAATCACCCACCTCGGCGTTGGCTGCCTATTATCCGAGTATGACGGAATCAACAAAGCCTCAAGAGGCTTGCTACCCCCACTTTCTTGCCTTCTGTCGGGAACATCGCGATGAAATTACCGCTCTTCTCAAAACGCGGCGTGTTCAAACCAACGTGATTAAAAGATGCTCTTACTTATTCCCCTCCTTTTGCCGCATCTATAAACACGCGCAAGAAACACCCCTCTCGCTGATTGAGATCGGGACCAGTGCGGGATTAAATTTATTGTGGGACTATTATGCCTACTCCTATGGTGACGGCAATGTATATGGGGATAAAACATCAACGGTCAGAATCACTGCAACAATCAATGGGGAAAAGAAACCGGAATTCCTTCACACGTCTCCACCTATAGACTCGCGAATGGGCATTGATTTAAATGTCATCGACCTGAATGACAGTGATCAGAGTTTGTGGTTGAGAGCGCTAATCTGGCCGGAAGAAAAAGAGCGCATCGGTCTCTTAGCCGCGGCAAAAAAAATATTCGCCAAGAGCCCACCCCGACTTTTCACCGGCGACGCCATTGATATTCTTCCCGATGTAATTACCAAGGTCCCGCTTAATACCGCCCTCTGCATTTTCCATACCCATGTGGCGAATCAATTATCTCGGGAAGCAAAGCATAAATTATTTGATATTATCGCAAAGGAAGGCGCAAAGAGGGACATTTATCACCTCTACAATAATATACACCCTACCCTTCATTTAAGTTATTTCCAAAATGGTAAAATACATGAGGAACCTATCGCCAAGGTTCACGGACACGGCAAATGGTTTGAATGGTTGGCTGAATAATTAGTTTATCCAATTCTCTCTTGACCAGCTTTTGCGCCAATGCTTATTTTTTAAATATACATTAAAATCACATGGCTATAACCTATCGCTATATCGGGCACGCAACCCATATCTTTGAAATCGCAGGTAAAACTGTGCTCGTAGATCCGTTTTTTACAAACAGCCCCGTTGCCAATGTTAAGGCGGAGGAAGTCAACCCACACACCATCCTTATTACCCATGGTCATACAGACCATATAGAAGATACGGTGGAAATTGCCACGCACACAAAGGCTAAGGTGGTCGCTAATTATGAAATCATAAACTGGCTTCAGTCAAAGGGGCTTTCTGAAGATCAAACCCATGCACAAAATATTGGCGGTGGATACCAACATATCTTTGGCAATGTAAAATTTACACTCGCCCACCATAGTTCCAGTTTGCCCGATGGAAGTTACGGCGGAAACCCCGCGGGAATTTTAATTAGAGCAGAAGAAAAAAATATCTACATCGCCGGCGATACCGCCCTTTTTTCCGACATGCAATTATATAAAGAAAATGGGGTTGACCTGTTCATAGTCCCCATTGGAGACAACTTCACAATGGGTCCTGAAGATGCATTGAGCGCGGTTAAATTATTAGAACCAAAACTCGTAATCCCCTGCCACTATAATACCTGGCCTGCAATTAAACAGAATGCAGATGTTTGGGCCAATCGGGTTGAAAGAGAAGTTAAGCATTCCAAGGTCGTTGTCCTCGCACCCGGTGGCAAGTTGGTCCTGCCTTAGGTTTGATTTAGGGAGTGAGTTCTGATAAGAGCAGAACCCTTTCAGGTTAATTAAATTGCAAGGTATATAATATCATCACGGCTGATTTATTTATTCGACCCTTTAAAACAAAAGACGAGCAGAGCGTCATTGAGCTTTGGCATCGTTGCCACCTTCTCGTACCGGCGAATAATCCAAAGCACGATATTGCCCGCAAACTGCAAGTTGATCCTGAACTTTTTCTTGTAGGCATTATCGATAATTGCATTGTGGCAACCGTCATGGCGGGCTATGAAGGACACCGCGGTTGGATTAATTATTTAGCGGTATCACCTGATTTACAGCGCCAGGGTATCGCGAGAAAGATGATGGATGAGGCGGAGATAAAATTAAGTTCTCTCGGCTGTCCTAAAATTAATTTACAAATACGATCAACGAATACCCAAGTGATCGATTTTTATAAAAGTATTGGTTATTCCGATGATGAAGTTCTGAGCATGGGGAAACGACTTACCAAGGATCCTTTATATAATGATTAGCTCTTCTCGTTGATCAATGAATTTACCTCCGCCCCTTCAGGGCGGGTATTATTATGATTCTTTGTCCAGAGGTTTCGCTCTGCTACACCTCTGGCTACCTACCTTTGCCCTGTTGGGGCAAAACAAATAGCAGAAATCGGTGAGCGGGGTTTTGGGGTCAAGCGATTCACCCCGGTGAGGTGTGATAAAAAACACTGCATAAGCTGGGGTAATTTAAAATTAAAGCCCCTTGAGGGGCTTCGGCATTTAGCCAGGGGTTTTAACCCCTGGAAACATAAATTATAATATCGCGCCCTGAATGGGCGCTGGCATACAGGTGTTTAATCCCAGATAAATTTTCTTCATTTTTAGTTGTAGATTACTGGACCTCAAACTGATATAAGAATAGTAATTAGAAAATAAATCCAATGAATCTCGGTTTTTTTGCATCGCATAATGGAAGCAACATGCAAGCTGTAATTGATGCTTGTAAAGATGGCATCCTGAACGCAAACCCAGTCATCGTGATTAGTAACAATGGTGATGCCGGTGCAGTCGAGAGAGCAAAGAAGGAGGAGATTCCCTATTATGTTCTCAATACAAAAACCCACCCTTCATCGGATGATCTCGATAATGCCATGCTCGATGCATTACTTCACCATGAAACTGAGCTGATTATTCTAGCGGGATATATGAAAAAGATTGGTGAGAATATACTGAATACATTCAGGGGAAAAATAATAAACATACATCCTGCCCTACTTCCAAAATATGGTGGAAAAGGAATGTACGGCTTAAACGTGCATGAGGCAGTTTTAAAAGCGGAGGAAAAGGAAACAGGAGTCTCCATTCACATCATTGATGAAGATTATGACACCGGTCCGATTGTTGCACAGACATCATTATCGATAATGGAATCGGACAACGTTGAATCATTGTCGAAACGTGTTCTTGATAGAGAACACAGTTTTCTTGTCGAAACGATAGGGAAAATCATTTCAGGGGAGATTGATCTCGAACACCTTAGTCGCTCCTAATCGAGAAATGGGTGTTACAGGAAGCATGGATGGTTAGATGTGTGGATGACTGGTGAAACTGAATATGGCTAAACGTAAGAACATCAATCGTGGATATCGAAAACTGCGAGTATGGGAGGATGCAATCGAATACTACGTATTAACTTGTAAGCTCTTTTTGAATTTCCCATTTGAGTTAAAGAAAGTTGCTTCTCAGCAGATTGCTTTTGTTGATTCCATTCATAGAAATATCGCTGAGGGGTACTGTAGACGTACTATTAATGAATATCTCCAATTTCTTAACATTGCATTAAGTTCTGCGGGAGAATCTGTTTCAGGGCTTCATGCATACGTCGCAGCTAATCAAATCAAAAATGAAGATTACGAAAAGGCTGACACTTTAGCATTCAAGTTAGAGAACGGATTGAAACGCTTAATTCAAAGTCTACAAGAGAAGCGTGAAAAACAGGATTGGAATGACAGTTTTATCGTTCGAGAATCAAATATAGCCTATAAAGAGAAAATAACCAACCAGTGATTCCATCCTTCCATCCAATCTTCCCTCCTTCCAAACTTCCACTCTTGACAATTCCACATGCCAACTGCCGACGACAAAGAAATCTTTGAAGAACAAATTGCCTACTACCGTGCCCGTGCTGGTGAATATGACAATTGGCTCCTAAGAATAGGGCGCTACGATCGTGGCCCTGAATCAAACGAAAAGTTTTTCTCTGAATTAAATGAAGTGCGTGAACAAATCAGGCGTTTTAATCCAACCGGTAGTGTTTTGGAATTCGCCTGTGGCACCGGATGGGGAACAGAATTACTCGTTAATTATGCCGATCAAGTTACGGCCGTTGATTCTTCTGAAGAGGTATTGGCTTTAAACCGAAATAAGGTTCGAAGCGAAAAGGTTCACTATGCGCAATCGGATATTTACCAGTGGCAAACGAAAAAAATTTTCGATGTGATTTTCTTTAGCTTTTGGTTATCGCATGTTCCACCGGGACGATTTACTGAATTCTGGGACAAGGTACGTTCTGCACTTAAACCAGGCGGACGTGTCTTTTTCGCTGATACTTTAGCGTCGCGGTCTTTAGCCGCCAAGAATCACAGTCTGTTTCAAAAAGATGACAGTATCTCTCTCCGCTACCTGGATGATGGACGAGAATTTCAAATTATAAAAGTATTCTACGACCCCGGCGAACTCACTGCCCGTCTTAACGAACTCGGGTGGCGTGTGTCAGTAAAAAGCACAGAAACACATTTTTTATACGGGAGCGGGGAAGTTCAGTGAATAGTAGAAGGATAGAAAGATGGAAGATTGGAAGGACTTATAATGTCAATGGGTATGACTAACTTCCTCAGGCAGCTACTGATCACGGTTTACTGGACACTGATCACGAAATTCTGTTCACTGAAAAATAATGAAACGACTGATAAAATATGTATTGATTACAATTCTTCTTCTCATTGTATCTTTTTTTATTGTCCTTAATTTAGTGTTGGATAAAATAATTCATGCCGGGGTCGAAACTATCGGACCGAAATTAACCCGGTCAGAAATTCGATTAGACGAAGTCAATATTTCCCTTTTGAATGGGAGTGGAGCGTTGAAAGGACTCTTTATCGGAAACCCCGAAGGATTTAAATCAGATAAGGCTTTCTTCTTGGGTGAAATAGAAATTGATATAGCGCCTCTCTCTCTATTTTCCGAGCGCGTTCTTATCGAAAAAATATACATCAGAGAACCTCAAATCGTATTTGAAAGTTCAGCGAAAGGAAATAACCTCAACCAGTTGCTTAATAATATAAGTGAATGGGTAACGCTCAGCGAAGGGGAAGAGGATGAGGAAGTTAAATTTGAAATAACAAATTTCATTTTGGAGGAAGGGAGCGTCGAAATTAATATTCCCGGTAAAACAAAGACTATCTCCGTCCCTAAAATTGAATTCCACGATATGGGGAAGGAATCGGGCGGGATAACTTCTGACGAGCTGGTAAAAAAAATACTAGGTGAGGTAACATTTAATGTTGAACTAAAGGTGAGAGATGTGGCTAGTTTGGCCGTGGGAAAAGGTGTTGATGTAGGCGTTGAAGTTAAAAAAAAGGGTACAGGCGTTGCAGTAGAAACCGTGAAAGGCGTCAAAAAACTTTTTAATAAAATGAAACCAGGGAAATGAAGTAGCGTGAGAAGTGATTCAAGCTACACTGGCATCGTCCGACCCGTGATTTTTCGACCCGTATCCGCATATTCTTTATTTTTCGCTACTAAGACTTTTGCCCCTTTTTCTTCGATGAGGTATTTCACCTGTTGATCTTCTGTCATTTCAGGATCATGCCAACCCCAGACAAAAGAAATGCCGGCCTTTACACAGGCCGCCTCTATAGCCATCCATGAATTAAACAAATCCGTCGGGTACGGCCAATCGGGTCTGGGTACGTAGCCCATTGACATGGCTATATCACCTACCCCCCCCGCCATTATTGCAATACCTGGTGTGCTTGCGATTGCCTCGGCATTGGCTATACCTTCCGGGTCTTCAATTTTCAGACCCAGCAATAGTTCACCTTCAGGATTCAAGGGCCATGGGTCCGCTTTCATCAAGTAGTCGGCGGAAGAAATATCCCAGATTTCTGCTGCATGATTCTCCCCACCGTGACCGCGCAGACCCTCCGGTAAACCCAGGTCGCGCCCAATCGTCTGAAAAGTATAACGGGTGGTACTGACGTAAGCCTTGACCGATTCGGGATCGCGTGCCTGTGGATAATACAACCCATGAACTCCCGTCGTGAGTATCTGCCTGACTTGCCAAGCATTGTAAATAACTTCCTCGGGACTCGTGCAATTCGGGGGTGGAGATATTAGGACTGTCGGTGTTGGATGACCGCTCGCGGTTGGCCCTCCCTCTTTAAGACCGCGCATGAACTGAGTCAGACCCACGATATCGAAGGCGAGGTGTTCGAGATCGATCAAGATCATATCCGCCCAGGTCTTAGACTTATTCAAGCCGGCTTCATATGTAAGCTCCGCCCAGGTCTCCATGTAGATAGGCTCCCCCTGCTCCAACAATTCAATACACTTGTTAACCCGAGTCATAAATCAGTTATCAGTATCAATGACCAGTAGGGGAATGGGAAGGATAATATTCCCATTTTTCAAATATCCATTCTTCCTCTGTTCACTGTTCACTACTTACTGCTCCCCTGCTAATGCGTCCATCTTAGTTGCGAGCTTAATATCAAGTTCGCTTATCCCACCGACATCGTGGGTTGTGAGATCGACGATTAAGGTGTGATAAACGTTGAACCATTCCGGGTGATGGTTCATTCGCTCGACTACAAGGGCAACACGCGTCATAAAACCAAAAGCTTCAACGAAATCCTTAAACTTATACTCTCGGTGTAGTTTGCCCTCATTTAATGACCAGTTATTCATAGTCTCTAATTCATTTTTAATCTGCTCATCCGTCAGTTTTTGTGGCTTTGCCATCGTGTTCCTTTAGTTAGGGAATTAATGTTCTGTTAAATAAAAAGGGATATTATTAGGACGGTAGAGAGAAGGGAGAATGGATGGCTTAAAGCCCGTGTTTTCTATAATTACTTCACACGCTTCCATTTACTGTTCACTGTCGACCGATTCCTCAGCTCGTTCCTTTCTTAATCGGCTGAAAATAGCGGTTAAGAGACCAAGGAAGATTTCATCTGCGAAGGGGATAACATCGGGTAGCGCGAGATCGACGATAAAGAACAATAGGAAAATAATAAATAACAGGGGGTACCGAAGCCGGGAAATAAACTCCGGAATTAAAGCACCAATGCCTTTCTTTGTATCCATCGTTGATTGATTACTACGTCCCATTAAATCCAAGGTCAAGGATGCGAGGGGCTGAAGAGGAATGGAAGGATGGATGATTGGAAGAGTGGATGACTGTATTTTTAACATGCATTCTTCCAGCCATCCACTCTTCCATTTTTCTCTCTTCACCAGTCACATAATTTCCTCCAGAAGGTTGGCCACCGTTTTATGAAGGACGGGATGAATGACCTCGGAAGCAATTTCAACCAGAGGGAGAAGCACTGTCGACCGTTCATGCATTCCGGGATGAGGCACTTGTAAGCCTGGGTCGTCTATTATCGCATCCCCATAGAGCAATATATCGATGTCAATCGTGCGAGGGCCGTTGATAATTAACCTTTCGCGTTTCAGGTGTTTTTCTATTTTGAAAATGCACACAAGAAGCTCATTTGCAGACAAACGGGTGCGCAGATGCAGAGCAGCGTTTAAAAAGAGCGGTTGATCGGTGATCCCCCAAGGTTCTGTTTCATGCAAACTTGATACAGCCACAACGGTCCCGTGATTTTCAAGATAAGATGCCGCCTGTTCAATGTTCTTACTCCGATCGCCAAGATTAGCGCCGAGTCCAAGATAGACATCTTGCGCTCTTCCACTCATGCACTTGCAATCGCATCAATAATTTCAAACGCGCGTTTATGCTCAAGCACATCGTGTACGCGCACGATCTTAGCACCCATCATAACTGCCAGTACATTGGAAGCAATTGTACCCTCTAGCCTCTCCTCGGCTGGCAAATCACTAATCTTTCCAATAAATGACTTTCTTGATGTGCCAATAAGTAGGGGAAACCCCAGATCAGTAAATTCGTTTAAGCGCTGTAATAGGATTAAGTTATGCTCGACGGTTTTCCCAAAACCAATACCTGGATCGAGAATTATGTTTTCATCTTTAATCCCAGCTGATTTCGCCACTTTTACACGTTCGCTGAAAAACCCTTTAATCTCCGAAACGAGATCATCGTATTGGGGCTCTTGCTGCATCGTCTTGGGTAATCCCTGCATGTGAACAATGCATACGGGGACTTGATGGGTCGCCGCTACTTCGAGCATCTTACCCTTATCATAACGCAGGCCCGATATATCATTTATCATTCCAGCACCACGCTCAAGACAGGCATTCGCGACAGCCGGTTTATAGGTGTCGATAGAAATTGGCACTGTTATCTCTCTTGCCAGCTGCTCAATGACTGGGGCCACGCGATTCAGTTCTTCGTCTTCGTCGACCGCGTTTGAACCGGGGCGAGTGCTCTCTCCTCCGATATCGACTATATCAGCTCCTTCCGCAACAAGTTGCTTGGCGCGGGCCAGCGCATAATCAATCGTAAAAAACTGACCGCCGTCTGAAAATGAATCGGGGGTGACATTTAGCACCCCCATGATTACAGTTTTATTTTCTTTAAACTTCAAATGCACTCAGGCGGGAGAGTCCACCTCTGCATAAAGGAGGTCCATCTCACCCTGTTTCTCAGCTGTCATATAAGCGCGACAAACCCCGTCGAGGAAGTTCCAGAGCGCATCTCTCCCCAATTTTACCGCATCCGTGACCTGTTTCTTCTGCTCTTCAGTGTCCGCGTGTTCGCTAATAATGTCCCACCAGCTATTCGCATGTTCTATATCCATAACACCATGCACTTTGAAAAACTTCTGACCGCGCTCGTCAGTTATCGCGTAATATTTTTCCAATCCTTCTAATTTTGTCTCAGCAACAGCCGGGATTTGTGATTCGTAAGCAGATAAAGCACTGACGCCCTCTAAGTAAGAACGTGAGGAGAGCTCGTTAAAGACCGCAATGGCTGAATTAGTTTCTGGTAAGGGCTCAGAGTCTTGAATTGCCTGACGGGATGCGCCAATGCTTTCACCAAATCGAAGCCACAATTCACGATGATTTTCCACACCGTGCTCCTCGTCATAAAGATTGTTCGTAACGGCTTGACGCACATCGAATTCATCCTGCGTGCAAGATGCGTGAATCTGACTAAGAAACGTGGGGAAGTTCTTTTCTAAATGATAGTACTGTTCCGCATATTTTCTCATCACCTCGATGGGTAGTGTCCCGCGATTCCACATTTGGTAAAAGGGGTGTTTTAATAGATGTCTTTTATCGATTTCAGATTGTAATTCCTGGATGAATATCTCGCTGCTCATAAGTGTAGGTGTGTTGATTTTAAGTTATGTATTGCGAATAAAAAACTTAACCCCTTCCTGCAACATCTAATTCTTCACAGTTTGATTCAATTGCCTCGCCATAGGGATTGAAAATTGTCTTGGCCATGACCTGCCAACCGATTAACAATGCCAATTGGCTGCGGATCTAAAATAATGTATCCTATTATATCTTACTTAAGACCAATATCTTATAGTTTCATTTTCGGTTTTGATCAGCTGGCAGCCTCACAGAAAAAGGTGCACTTTGATAATTAACCGCAAGCGAAGATAACCAAAATGCGAAAACTTACTCGATAAATACATTTCAACTCTTCAAATAAACTAATGAACTCAATAATCCTTAATTATGGAGCATCCCCCTTATGACTCCATGGAAAACACTCTCACGCGAAACGATTTTAAATCACAGTAAATACTTATCGGTTGAAAATCATACCGTCGAGTTGCCCGATGGGAAGGTAATCGACGATTGGCCCTGGGTAATCTCACCTGATTATGTGAATGTCGTAGCGATAACAGAAAGAAACGAGTTTCTTTTCTTTCGTCAGACAAAATATAGCGTTGATGGTACCACAATTGCCCCGGTGGGAGGGTATCTCGAGCCGGGTGAAGACTTTCTCGCTGCAGCGCAACGTGAATTACTTGAAGAAACAGGTTACGAAGCACCGGATTGGATCCACCTGGGAGATTATATTGTCGATGGCAACCGCGGTGCTGGCTATGCTCACTTTTATCTTGCCCGAAAAGCTCACTTTGTAAAAGAGGCGGATGCTGATGACCTGGAAGAACAACAACTCCTTCTTCTCAGCCGAGCAGAAGTGGAAGCAGCCCTTGCAGGAGGTGAATTTAAGGTTCTTGGCTGGGCGTCAGTTGTCGCCTTAGCGCTGATTCATTTGAGAGAATAAAAGGGACGCCACACTGCTCGAAATAAAGTAAATATCATGTCTTACCAATTTACGGATTGAGATATTAACAAATATAGGTAAATTTTAGATTTTACATTAATTTCTCCCCGAATTATCGCTAGAGTAAGTATTATGGAAGAATATATAGAAGTTCAGGCCGGTCAGGTAATCATTGAACAAGGGCAATTAGATAAAGGGTTTTACATTCTCGAAACGGGCATATTTGAAGTTATCAAAGACGGAGTCCTACTCAGCGTTCTCAAGCATCCGGGAACAATTTTTGGGGAAATGGGAGACTTTCTAGGCGAACCTCGGACTTGCACCGTGAAGGCAAAAGAGGCCGGCAAGGTTATACACGTCGTGGCGGATGATATGCGAAAACTTATACAAGAAAATCCGGATGTCGGTTTGGCCATTATCAAGACCCTGACCAAGCGCCTGAAACGAACGACACAGAAATTAACCCAGACGGCCAAAGACTCTCCTGTGTATTCTCTTCAGAAATAGGTTTTAAGTTCAAATAACGACGGGGATAGAAAAACTATCCGTCTACCCTACTTCTCTCAGTTATCCACTGGTGATTTAGCTTTAATATTTCCTGTCTTTTGAGGACATGTGTCGGATTAAAATCCACTGGATCTCGTAGAACGCGGTTGTTATCGGAAATTTACCCATTTTTTTATTTAAAATGACTTGCCATCCCATACCTCTTAGTTATAGGTATTAACCCTAACAGTTTGAGGTATATAAGAAAGTTATGATGAAAAAAACAAATCCTGATTATCAAAACGGCGTTCCTGAGCTGGTAATTTTAAAAATCCTCTCCCGATCGGAAATGTATGGTTACGAAATTGCCAGAGTTATTATCACACAAAGTGCATCCCATCTCTCCTATGGAGAGGGCTGCATATACCCCACCTTGCATAGTTTACAGCGTAAAGGCCACCTGAGTAGTCGACGTGAGAAAGTTAACGGGCGCGAACGTTATTATTATAAAATAACGGCAAAGGGCAAAAAACGATTAATCGCATTGTCCAATGAGTGGGAGCGAATTTCACAAGGCGTTAATCTGATCCTGGAAAATAAACTTAGCCATGCATAAATATTTTAAAGAATTAAGAACACTTCTGATTCGCAATTACGTCCCTCTCAGTACGATCAGAAAAACTATTGCGGAGCTTAGAGATCATGCTGAAGAGCTTATTCAAAGTTATAAAAACGAGGGGCACCCACGTGAAATTGCTGAGAATCTAGCGATCGAAAAATTAGGGGAAAAAGAGATTATAGTCGAACGCTTGATTGCTGAAAACAGGAACAGTCATTTCGCCGGACGTCATCCCATTTTTAATTTTCTTATTCTACCTTTTGCCCTGATGACATTAATTCCTCCAATAATCATGGTGCTCTCATTGTTTATTAGTCTAGGTTTGATATTATCAGGGAAACCGATAAGTCCGATTGTGTTAGGATTTACCGGTATCGAGTATTTTTGTATTTATGGTCTGTTTTTGTTAATAACCATACGTGTATGTTTTCTCATCCTTAATAACTTTCGAGGAATTCGCTGGGTATTATATTCTATCTCGATAATGGCTCTGAATGGTTTATTCTTTTATTGGAAGACTTCTTTAGTGCTACCTTCAGACACTGAAAGTGGAAGTGGGCAATATGGAATTTTTAATTATGGTTATTATTTAATAATAAATAAGTTTTATTCTATTGGTCCTATACCTGCCGATTTTTCTCCCAATTTTTCTCCGAACCTATACATGGGAATGACTCCCTTTATTATTTTTATTATCTTTGCACTTTGGTATCAGCTTCAAGCGCGTAAAATGCTGGAAACCGACTGAAGGTCAATTATATCGGTATTGCTTCAATGCGAATACGCAAGTATCAGCCGCATGATCTAGAAGAGATCGCGAAACTCTACTACGATACGGTTCACGCTATAAACAGCAGGGATTATAGCGATGAACAAATCCATGCGTGGGCTCCATCTTATTCCGACACCCAATTCTGGGAAGATCGATTTAAAGATTGTGATGTATTCGTTGTTGAGGAAGGAATCATCATCGGGTTTTTTGAATTTTATAAGTGCGGGCATATTGACTGTTTTTATGTCCACCATCTCTGGCAACGCAAAGGTGTAGGTACGCTTATGCTCAATCAAATCGAAAATATAGCGAGCGAG
Organism: Opitutales bacterium; assembly: GCA_963692525.1. Classification (GTDB taxonomy): domain Bacteria; phylum Verrucomicrobiota; class Verrucomicrobiia; order Opitutales; family PNEW01; genus PNEW01. The sequence goes on along the minus strand of OY829953.1, from coordinate 1,002,120 downwards.
CTGAAACTTCATCGCCTATTTGTCGGTGTCTCTATTACCGCTAAACCTTTTTTCTTAAATAAAGGATTTAAGGTTACAGTTGAACAAGAAGTAATTTATAAAAGCATTAAATTTAAAATTTTTCAGATGGAAAAACTTTTTACACTGAAATAATTAAACTTTCGTATTTCGGAACAGGTTCATGAGTATATTCGCAATGTACCGTTTACCCCTTTATAGATACACATAGTTTTTTGTTCGCTTTACCCCAAATGCTTAAAATTTATAGCGAAGAATAGGTATTGATTTTTTAGATTAGAAATGTAAGTATACAGGCTTAGTATCCTCGTATTGGATGACACGCCCTCGCATTTATTGGGCTTCAGCTGCGTGATATAAATCAATCCATAAAGTGATGAACTTTGAAAATCGATTTAACCAATTAGAACGTCAAAACAACCGCCTCAAAATAATCTTATTGGGGATGGGTTCTGTTTTATTCGTCATGGGGATCGTTTTAATTTTTACGATCTTCTTTGTCATCGAATCCAGAACAGACCTCGTTGAGAAAATAGAGGCACAGGATGTTGAACGCGCTACAGTTAGAGAGAGCGAGGTAGGTTCTCTGGCAATAAATGATCTTCAGCCTGAGATCATTCAGATTAAACGATTTGAAGTCGTGGGTGATGATGGTGAAGTCGTAGCTTCCCTCGGTTCAAATAAGGTCGGAGATGGGATGGTGATGACGGTCAATAACAAGGGCGAAGGCTATGTTCAATTGCACGCCATCGTAAAGAATGACGGTAAAGTCACGATCTACGAAAGCAAAGCCCAGAAACTTGCTTTTTGGGGAATTAATGAGGAGATACACGGTGGCATTTCGCTGACGAATGGTGAAAGCGTCGCTCTGTTATCTGACACTAGCGTCGAGAGCGGAAATGATTAATCAGCACTGTTGATTAAATACAGTGAAATTGACATTTGTATCCCAGGTACAAATGAGTATGAAATCCTGGATGGCTAATTCAATGCTTGCTCTTATCGTACCTCATTTTAATTAGCAGGTAAAAGGAAGTCTACCCTCTTAAGGCAGATGAGCGCAATTGAGGATTTAAATTTATCATTATCCGATTTTCAATCGGCATCTTCACTGATATATAAGCACCTCTCGCCCACACCACAATTGTTATGGCCCCTTTTGAGCGAGCGTTGCGGTTGTGAAGTTTGGACAAAACACGAAAATCACTTACCGACAGGATCGTTTAAAGTTCGCGGAGGGATATGGTATATCGATCAATTAATTAAATCCGCACGCGAAGTTCCCGGTGTTGTCGCCGCGACCCGAGGTAATCATGGGCAGAGTGTCGCATTTTCGGCTCAAAAAAATGGAATAAAGGCTCAGGTTGTAATTCCAGTTAACAACAGTCCCGGGAAAAACCGGGCAATGCGCAGCTATGGCGCTGAATTAATTGAGCATGGGGAGGACTTTAATGTCGCATTAGAATACGCTCAAGTGCTAGCTGAAAAAAACGGTCTGCATCTATTTCCGTCTTTTCATCCCCTTCTCGTGCAAGGCGTAGGAACCTATAGCCTGGAGTTTCTGCAAGCGGTGCCCGATTTGCATACGGTCTACGTGCCCATCGGATTAGGCTCGGGGATTTGTGGTATGATTGCCGCCCGAAACGCGTTAAATCTAAAAACTGAGATCGTGGGTGTAGTTTCAGATAAAGCCCCCGCTTATGCGTTTTCTTTTAATAACAAAAAATTAGAAAAAACCGCATCTTGTGATACCATGGCCGATGGACTTGCCGTCCGTATCCCTAACTCGCTTGCGTTGGAATCCATACTACAAGGCGTAGCGAGGGTAATTACGGTTTCCGATGAGCTGATAATGGATGCGATTCAAATTTATTATGCGGATACACATAATATTGCAGAAGGTGCGGGGGCCAGCCCTTTAGCCGCACTACTGAAGGAAAAAAATAAGATGACGGGAAAAAAAACAGGGGTGGTTTTAACCGGGGGAAACCTTGATCATAACTTAATGATACACGCACTTCGCAGCGGACGGAGTGAATAAAGGATAATCTATAAATAATGATTTACACCAAATGGACTGAGCACGCAGTTACTACGGCGCTATTTCTATTCATTTGTTTTCTATTTTTATTCATGGACAGTTAACTCAATAGCGACGATAAAAAGAATCATGGATTCACTTCAGTATAGCCAGGAATTGATCTCATATGAGTCAACGAGTACATTATCGAATGTAGCGATCAGCGACTATGTGGAAAATGTTTTAAAAAAGATCGGTTTTGAGATCGAGCGTCTCGAGTATGATGATCCTACTGGAATCAGAAAAGCCTGCGTCGTTGGAAAGAAAGGAGAAGGTCGCGGTGGCATGGCCTATTTTGGTCATACAGATGTAGTGCCCGTTAACGCCTGGTTTTCTGAAACAAAGGGGCCATACACACCGAATGTTATGGATGACAAGCTTTACGGTCGCGGCAGTTGTGACATGAAAGGATCCATCGCCTGTATTTTAGCAGCCGCTGAGCAAGTACCCGCAGAAAAGCTTAAAAATCCATTATATATTACCTGTACGTCGGATGAAGAAATCAGTATGGAAGGGGCAATACAGGTAGCTCAAAATTCCCAGTTTTATCGCGAAATGGTTGAGAGTAAGAGTAACGGTGTTATCGGTGAACCGACGATGCTAGAAGTTGTCTATTCGCACAAGGGCACTGCCGGGTTCCAAGCTATATCACATGGTAAAGCTGCTCATTCGAGTACTATTGAAGGAATCAATGCCAATCTCGCCATGATCCCGTTTCTTGTTGAAATGAAAAAAATACATGACGAAACCGAATCCGACCCCAAGTGGAAAAATGAGGAATTTGATCCGCCGACTATGCGCTGTAATATAATCATGAAAGATAACTGCAAGGCGCTGAATATCACACCCCCGGAGAGTATCTGTATCGTCCGTTTCAGACCCATGCCTGGTCAAGACATTGAGCCTCTCATCGACCGCGCGCGGGAAGCAGCGGAGAAATGTGGCCTTGAATTTAAAACCGGGCTATCTGGTACACCCCTGTATAGTGATCCCCAGTCTGATTTTATGAAAGACGTGATGCAAATTGCGGGGAAAAATACACCACGGACGGTATCCTATGGTAGCGACGGCATGGCATTTACAGATATGGAAAAATTAGTTCTGTTTGGGCCGGGAAACATCGCCATGGCACACACGGACAATGAATGGATTGATTTGGAACAGTTGAAGCTGGGGACAGAGAAATACTCCAAATTGATCGAACACTGGTGCAATTAAAGTAATCTGAGGTCTCTTTTAAACACAGCCTTGCTTTTTTTCGCTATCGGTGCTCCAATTATACAGTTGAAATTTGTCAGGCTATTTAAAGAAAATGATTTTTAACGAGAATGACGAATGTTCAAGAACAGGATCTGATACTACGCCATTATTCAGAACTGTAATAACTAGCAATGGCGTAACATAAAAAGGAATAGATAGAAATGGATATATATGTAGGAAATCTCCCCTACGACACTGACGAGCAGACCATACGTGAAGCTTTTTCAGCGCATGGGAATGTAGAAAATGTAAATATAATATATGACAGGCACACGGGCAGAGCTAAAGGTTTCGCTTTTGTCGCCATGTCAGACTTGAAAGAAGCACAAAGCGCAATTGATGCTTTAGATAACACTGAAATTGCCGGTAGGCCAATTAAGGTAAATCAAGCTAGACCAAGAGAAGAAAGAGAACCGAGGGGTGATAGGGGTGATAGAAGAAGGTAGTTTGGTTTAACTTAGAAATGAAGGTCGTTTAAGTTCGCGACCTTCAACATTGAAATTCTCATTAATGGACGGTCGTTAAAGGGTCGATCGTTTCGGTGCTGTGTATGTACACTGATCAATGATTTTTCATTTCCCGAATATTGCAGTTGCCACCCACTAGCCCTTGATTGCATCGATGGCTCTAGCCCGCGAGCCTTGTATTGATAGCGACACCTCGTCGCTTTTTATCCGGTTTCCATTCGCATTAACTTGCAGGACACCCTGATATTATTTCATGATTTGCAGGGAAATTTCGGGATGACCAAATCATTAGCAGTCCATACCGGTAGTCCGATTATTGAAAAAGAATTTCCACGTTGGCCAGTATGGAACGAAAAGGACATTCACGAGATTGAAGAAGTCATAAGGAGCGGTATATGGGGAGTAGGTGGAACGCGACTTCCCGAGTTTGCCAGGCAGTTTGCCGAATTTCAGCATGTTGATTATGTATTACCCGTTGCCAATGGCTCGATCGCGATAGATTTAGCCCTCGAAGCCTTGGGCATTGGCAAAGATGACGAAGTCATTGTTCCGGACTATACGTTTATGGCCACAGCGGTTGCCCCCATTCGCCGCGGTATAAAACCAGTCCTTGTCGATGTGGAGGCGGAAACTTTCAACATCGATCCTAAGCTCATAGAGGATGCTATAACCGATAAGACAAAAGCCATCATCCCCGTGCATTTCGGCGGCCATCCCTGTGATATGCCCCGCATCATGGAGATCGCTGAGCGAAATGAGCTATTCGTCATCGAGGACTGTGCTCATGCAACCGGCGCAATATTGGACAACCAATATGCCGGCACTTTTGGCTCAATCGGAACATTCAGTTTTCAATCAAGCAAAACGCTGTGCTGCGGGGAAGGCGGCGCGGTCGTTACCCGTTCCGAAGATCTTTTTGCCATCCTCAAATCTATTCACAATGCCGGTCGTCGTGGCTCAGAAGATGATTACAACCATTACATCTGCGGCACTAACTACAGGATGACCGAGCTACAAGCGGGACTTCTTATTACCCAAATGAGCCGACTAGAGGGTCTGTGTAAGAAAAGAGAGCAAAATGGCGCATTGCTAAATAAGCATTTGTGCGAAATCGAAGGGGTGAGGCCACAAGGTCGGCATTCATTGATGACGCGGCATGGATACTATCTGTATACCTTCATTCTCGAAGCTGATATTCCGAGAGACGACTTCACACGGGCGTTGAGGGCTGAGGGAGTCCCACTTGAAGAGGGATATCCCCCGCTTCATAAGCTTGACTGTCTTAAAAACGAAGGCGTGGTAGCGGGGAGTTTCCTGTTTCAGATCAAATAGCCGATCAGTCGGTCTGGATATCCCATCACGCCCTGCTAGGTGACGAGAAGCAGATTGCCCTGATTGCAGAAGCAATAAAGAAGGTTATCCAGTTGCGAGATGAACTTAAATCAAGCTGAGGAAAGTCCATGAACAAGACTGTGTTTCTAACGGGAGGGGCTGGACGTATCGGCAAACGGGTGCTTCGTTTGTTGCTCGACAGCGGGTATACGGTGAAAGTCCTTGTGCACGAACATGAACCTGATGGTATCGTCAGTGATAATATGGTACTTGTGCGCGGTGACATTCTGGACGCTGAATGTCTCCTTGAAGCTGTTCAGGGTTGTCAGTTTGTCTGCCACCTCGCCGCGATATTTGACATGATTGGACCGACGAATTTTGAGAAGGAAAATGATCGGATGTTTGAGAATCATGTGAAAGGTACCTTCAACCTTCTCGAAGCAGCAAGAAAGGCAGGGGGCATTGATTTATTTGTCTATGCCAGTTCGGATGCAGTGTTCTCTGCTATCTATAAAAAATATGACGAACCGGTGACGGAAGAGGTTGAGGTTTTTCCACGGCCAGGGAGATTTTATGCGCTGGCAAAAGCCCTGGTTGAAACGATGTGCATCAATTACCAGAAGGTGTTCGGTTTACCCTACACGATTATTCGCGTTGGCTGGTGTCTGGATGAAGATGATGTATTGGAGTCATTTACCTATGAATTTTGGGAGAGTTTAATCGATGCAAAAGACAGAGAAGTTATCGGCCCGAAATTGGCGAATGGCAAAGGGGCCATGGCACTGCTTTATGAAAACGGTGAATCCGTTGCTCTTCAACTAGCACACGCACAGGACATTGCCAGCGGTTTCGCTCTTGCAATTGAGAAACATGAGCAAGCGAAGAATCAAATCTTCAACATCGCGGCCGAAGCTCCGTTCAGAAGTCTCGACGTGATAGACAGGGTTGCAAAAGGGCTGGGGGTTTCCTGGGAAGGCGTAAAAGTCGTGGGCCCTCAACCCTACTTAATCAGCAATGAAAAAGCGGGAAGGATGCTCGGCTATCGACCCCAAATTACAGTAGAAAAAATGATCGAAATGGCGCTGGCGAAGAGGAACACTTCCTCATGAATATCGCGATTGGCGCCATGATGCATGAATCGAATACTTTCGCTTCAGGTCGCACAACATTGGAGAACTTCTGGAATACCCAATACTTAAAGGGTGACGATATCCTTTCAGCCCATCGCAACGGACGTTCGGAAATTGGCGGAATGGTGCAAACCTTGGAAGATGAGGGTGTCACGATTATGCCTACTCTCTCAGCATGGGCAATGCCGTCCCCCTTAGTGGCCAAGTCAACCTACGAACAAATAAAAACGGATCTGATCAAGAACCTGGAACAGATCAGCCAACCATTGGATGGCATTTTACTAGCGCTACATGGATCGATGACGGTAGATGAAATTGAAGATCCCGAAGGCGATATTCTGGAAAGCATAAGGTCACGTTTCCCGAATGTGAAATATGTGGCTGCAACCTTTGACCATCATGGTAACGCGACCCAAGCAATGGTTTCGCATGCGGATATTCTGGTGAGTTACCGCACCCATCCACACATTGATCAGTATGAAGTCGGTTGTATGGCAGCCAAGCACCTGGTCACCCTAATTAAAGAAAAACCCGTCCTCACCAAATCATTTATCAAACTCCCACTTATCACTCCGGCTGAAAACAGAAGTGAACCCATTGATCAGCTACGATCAGAGGTCGAGCGAATAGAATGTGACCCAAAGATAATTACCAGTTCATTTTTTGTAGGTTATCCATGGGCAGATATAAGCATCCTGGGTGCCAGCGTCCTGGTAATTGCTCGCGAAGATCAACATCTGGCAGATCAATATGCAAAGCAGCTCGCCGATAAGATGTGGAATCTAAGAAAAGAATTTCTCTTTCCTATTCATTCAGCAAAAGAGGCTGTCAAAATCGGACTTGAATCGGCAGATAAGCCCATTGTCCTTAATGAACTCAGCGATTGCACCTTAGGTGGTGCCTCGGGTGATGTCGTATCTACGCTTCGCTACTTATTTAAAGAAGGAATTGAGGATTCGATCGCTGTGGGTATTGTTGATCCTCAATCTGTTTCCGAGGCCGTTCAGGCAGGTGTTGGCAGTACGGTGCATTTGTCAATAGGGGGTAAAGTATGTCGAACAGATAATCCGCCGTTAGTGTTTGATGGAACGGTCAAAGCAGTGAACGCGGATGTGGCTGGAGATACCACAATTCATTCGGGATACGAGACAGCCTTGGGAAAAATTGCTGTTGTCGAAAATCAGGGAATTGAAATTGTTTTAATCGAACGCGCGGGCAAGCTTGGTGGACCGTCTTTTTTACAAGAACTGGGTATCGATCCAAACGAAAAAAAATTCATCGTCGTAAAAGAAGGGTTGAATCCATTGGTCACCTATAAATATGTCGCTGCGAAAATTCTCATGGTGGACTGTCCTGGATTTGATAAGCAAATCCTCTGCCCTGATGATTATCAGCACGCTCCCCGTCCTATATACCCTCTTGATCCCGATATGTCATGGAGCTGAAGAAGAATATTTGCGATTGCCGATTTGAGTTAGCCACAAAAAGCATGGACAGAGATGGGGTCCGTATAATCCGCGGTTGGTTATTACCTCACTCTCAATGACAAAGGGTGCGATTCTTATATTAACAATTTCTCTCTTTTTTGTGGCTATTCCTCTTCAATTGACAGTCGATTAAATCGTCTACACGCATATACCCATTCACGCATTCACTCCTATTGCCAGTGAGCGAAAAAAATCGCGATACAGGATCGTTTCGGAAATATTGTCGCATTCATTGCAATGCTCCCAATCGATCCAGACGTACTCGAGTGTGAGCCAACCGCGGTAACCTATCTTCTGCATTACTTTAAAAATTCTTTTAAAATCAATAGTGTTGCTTGCAAAACTTGTCTGCAATCGTCCCTTACACCCGCCGCGTACGTGGAAGTGGCTGGCGTATTTGAGCAGGGGTTCGATAACCGCATCCTTACAACCTTCTCGCACAAAGTGCCCATAGTCCAGGGTCAGGGTCAATCCGGGAACGCTTTTTATCAGTTTTTCAGCGGGTTTGGGTCGAGGGACAAGCGAATCTATATGGGCTTCGACTCCAAGAACAATGCGATATTTTTTGGCTTCATCAACCCGCCATTGTAACTCCTCGACCGCACGGGCAAATGAATCTGAATAGGATTCTTCTTTATAATGTACTCCGGGTGTTATCGTGACATGATTGCAATTACACTCGGCCGCATACTCCAATGTCTTAAGATACCAATCACTCAATCGTCGGCGACAGGAGCGCTGGGGGTGATTGATCGCTAATGTGTGGGAGTCTTCAGACTGCATAAAAATATCTGCCGCTTTCAATCCCAGATCATCCAGCTTTCTTTTTAGTCGACGCGCTGAACGCCGCACATTTTTGAATTCAATTGACGGTTGAAGGTGTGAACGTTTTTCAAACAATCCGATATCCACACCTTTGATGCCCAGCATGGCAATCAGCTGAAGTGCCTGTTCGTGCTTTAACAATGGAAAGGTGAAGTCGGGACAAGCTAATTTAAGTTTCATGAATTCTCCGTAAATTATGTTTCGTATATTTCATGACCGGTACGATTACAGATATCATTCAATCGTTATTTCATCTACTTCAACGGTGATCTCATCTCCATCATCATTGGCGAAGGTCGCGGCAATGCTCCGTGTTGGTTGAGGTGTGTTGTCGGATTTAAAATTGTTCTGGGTGATCAATCGATCAAACCCACGTGTTGTGGAACCACTCTCTGCGACTACGATTGAAGCTCCGTTCGTCTGCTCAAGATCGCCTCCGGTGATTCGCAATCCGGGGTTGCCGGCGGGTACGGTGAAGGATCCTTCTCCGAACAAAAGGTGGGGCACCGCATCGCCGTCAGCATCGATATCGCCAACGGTTAAGCGTACCGCAATCGGTACCCCGCGCGCATCCACGCCTATCCTACCCGTGTTTCCACTGAATACCGTGTTCGATAATTGCATACCTCCCATACCGGTAGAATTGATCACTTCCACCAGGGTCACGTCCGCTTGCGCGTCATAGACCTGTCCCTCAGGGAACAGTGCCTGGTTGACTGCGTTGATTCTTCCGACTGTGAAGATACTGAAGAAGGTTCCGGAATCCGCGCCATCGATGACCAGGCTCGGTTTGCCGGTCACATACTCTACCGCCTGGTTGTAACGCGGGGGCACGGAAGGGGGCAAGAAGGTTGCCGAGTCCAGGGTAACGGTAAAAGTTCCTGTGCCTGAAAACTCAACCTGCACAATATCCTCATTTTCATCCATGAACGACACCCGTGTGATCTGATCAGGTCTCGCTTGAAGCCGGATGCTTTCTCCGGTAAGTAGGATCTGGTCGAAAACGTTACCGTTGGGGTGCTGGATGTTTTCACCGGCGATATCCCCGGTCCCTTCAAGCACCAGGGGCACAACTGGAACTGATACGGTAATTACCGCGGTGTCACTATCCACACTGCCTCCCGCTATTTGACTCACCCGCACCCAGCAACTTGAAGTCTCGTTTACTTCACCCTTATTTAAGCTGCTACTCGTGGCTTCGGCTATGGGGTTTGAGGTATCGCCACTGGGACCCAGGTACCACTGGTAAGAGAGCCCATCGCCACTGGCGGTGACTGATACGGTAACCGAGCTTCCGGCCAGTACTTCCTGGTTCTCGGGCTGGGCAGTGATGGTTGGACCTGGCGGTGGAGGAAATCCGGCATCCGTGCCGGGGGCGCCAATGGGGGTAAATCCGAAGTCATCGATAGTAGAACGGCTGAATGTCGGATTTATATTCTGATCGTCCTTCATGACCAGCCTGCTGATCCCTCCAGGAGCACCCAGTTCTACGCCATTGATCGATATAAACCCGGGTTTGAATTCCGGGCTGATATCAGCTTCAAAATTTGAGAAAGTACCAATCAGGTTATCATCCGTGTCATAGACTTCAACCGTAGTATCGGGATCGGTAGTGCTCGAGGTTACAACGGTGGATCCGTAAAAATCTACCTCGAAAGCCGGCGTTTCAAAGGTGATGGTAGCGGATTCTCCGTTATTTATTCCCCATGATTGAGTATCTGTGCGAACCCCACTAGCACCTCCGAGGATAAATCCCCCATCCAGGGTCGCAGTGATTGGCGATACACCAAGAACAATCGGTGATGCAATGCCGTCTCCTCTGGAAAAACCTTCAAAAGTGTCATAGACGGTATTGTTCACCGGTCGGTCCGTCAGCGTAATCCCCAAATCATCGAGCGAAAATTTACCTGTAACATTTAAAACCTTCATTTCCACGATGCCGTCGAGAAAATCAAAATCGGTTGTATCGAGGAAAATATTACTGTCAGAGACAAAGCTGTATAACAAGGGGTTGGCCCCGGGGCTGATATCGGTCGGCAATCCTTCTATCACGCCATTTTCAGCTATGACGACCTGAGGCTCTGCTCCCGATACGACTCCGGCGGTAACTAACTTTACTCCTCTGAATTCGATTTTACCGGCGCCTGCCGACTCAGCAGCATAAAATTGAATGAGTTGAATACCCTTTACTGATATAATTCTCCCCTCCTGACCGGGGGCAAGAGTTATCGCTTTAGTTCCCGAGTGTAAAAGTGTCGGATCTTCCAGAGTCTCCAGCGTGAAACCAACTAACTTGACGCGGTTCGGTTCTTCACCAATGAAAAATTCTCCCTCACCGCTAATGTCCTCAAAATCCGTAAATATTACAAGTTCCTCAGGTAATGCGTAAAGGTGAACAGGTAAGCAAATAAAACCAAATAAATATGGTAGAAGGTTTTTAAATTTCATCTATACACTTGGTTAAATGCCTAGTTATATAACTGCTCCCAACACCGTTAAATAACGAATAAAAGTAATTTGCGAGCTTAGCAATTTTATTTATTAATTTACTAAACAAAGATGAAAACTAATACATCGATAGAGGGGGCAACACCTCTGGCCCAAGAGTACTCGGTGGTGTTTGAAGCCCCTGAGCCGCAGATTTACACCGATGCTCCGTCGCTGATGCGATTGCCCAGTGGTCGATTGCTTTCCAGTTTTGCTCTGCTTGACAGAAATCATTCTGATCCAGGTGTTCCCAATCGTGAAATTAAGACCCTCTTCCAGCGTAGTGATGACGACGGTATAACATGGAAACCACACAGCTCGCTGAATCTCGATGACGGCATACCCTTCATCTGCCGCAACCGCGTCTATTTTCTGTGCAAAAAGATTGGGCGCACGGACATTGTCTTGACCTGCAGCGACGACGAAGCAAATACATGGAGCGATCCAGTGACCTTGTTTGAGGGCAGGTTTTGGAACACATTTACACCCTACGTCGTTCGTGACGACACTTTGTATTGGGCACTGGGTGCGCCGAACGAAGCGGGAGATTTTAATCGGGTGGGTTCGCGAGCTGTTGTCGTCGCCGGTGACTTGACGGCCGACTTGATGGACCCCACTTCGTGGCGGATCTCACCTTATCTCACTTATCCGGGTACGCCCGAGGGACTAAGCGCCGATCTGTTTCCTTTTCGCGATGAGAATCCCGACGGGGGCGATCACTGGCTCGAGCCAAACATCGTGAATGTGAACGGCCGGATTCGTGTAATCATTCGGTTGCGAATCGACGGTATGGCTACGGCTTATATGTGCGCGGTATGTGATGTGGATGACGAGGATGATACGCTAAACTTACGTTTCACCCAGTTCTATCCCCTACCCGGTGGACAGAACTATTTCCATATTATCAGCGATGAGAAAACTGGTTACTTCTGGATGACGGCCAGCTTGCCAACAAATTCCCAGGATAGCGAATGGGGTCGAAATCTCAATGCTCAAGGGTTCCTCGGCGACCCGGGCAACGAAAGACGCTTCCTATTTTTATATTACAGCCTGGACGCATTGAACTGGTTTCCGGCAGGGTGTATCGCGATGTGGCCAAGCCCGCTCCAGAGTTTTAATTACGCTTCTCTTATAATCGACCGCGAGGACCTGTTAATCGCGTCTCGTACTTCAAAAACCGACCGAACCAACACGATAATGATCTTGTGACCTTCCATCGTATTCCCAATTTTCGATCGCTGGCCTTTAAGCTCACCCCGGATCTGTAATCGTAATTACGATACACGAATGGTCTGACCAACTAAGCACGTATGGAGCATAAACATGAAACAACGACCGAACATCCTGTGGATTTGCACCGACCAGCAACGCTACGACACGATTGGCGCTCTCGGTAATCCCCACATCAGAACCCCGAACCTGGACAGACTATGCGCTGAGGGCACAGCATTTTCCACTACCTACTGCCAGAATCCAATATGCACTCCCAGCCGGGGCAGTTTTATGACCGGGCTCTACGCGTCGACGATCCACTCCAACATTAACGGAAACATAAGCCTCCATCTCCCCGATCGTGCGAAGCTCATCTCCAGGCACATCGCAGACCAAGGTTACGTTGGCGGATTAGTCGGAAAGCTGCACCTCTCCTCCCCTTGGGACGGACACGAGAAACGCGTGGATGACGGCTATGAGGAGTTTCACCACAGTCTATCTGCCGGCCAACTCATTGATACCAATAATGAGTACACCGACTGGCTCGACGAAAACGGCGTTCTAGATGAGGTGCTCGATCAAACTAATCGAAACGACGCACTTCGAATGGGTGTAAAGTATCATGAAAATATTCCGTTTAAATGGCATCAGACTACCTGGTGCGCCAATACCGCGATCGATTTCATTCGCCGAAGAACCGGCTCGCCGTGGTTTCTCAGTATCAACACTTTTGACCCTCATCTTCCGATGGATGCACCGGACGATTTCCGCAAACCCTATGAGACCGAGGATTTACCGCCACCACTCTTTACCGAGTCAGACCTAGAGTTACAGCAACGGCTCTCAAGCCACTTATTCGCATCAACTCCAGAGCGTCCAGAAGAGAGGCACATACGGGACAAGGCCTCTTACTATGGTATGATCGAAATTATCGACCGCAACGTCGGCAGGATCCTGGATACACTCGAGGAGATGGGACTGCGCAAGGACACAGTTATCATTTTCACCTCCGATCACGGGGAGTCACTTGGCGATCACGCGCTGCGATCCAAAGGGTGCCGCTTCCACGAAGGCCTGGTACGGGTCCCTCTCATATTTTCATGGCCCGGCGCGATTCAACAGGGTGTGGTCTCGGACGCACTGGTAGAACTAATCGATATCGCTCCGACTCTTGCTGACATTGTCGGGGATCCACTTGAGTGGGTACAGGGCAAGTCACTTTTACCGATGCTGGTCGGTGACGCCCCACTGGATTACCATCGCGAGTATGTTCGCTGTGAGTACTATGATGTTCTCGACCTGACGTGGGGAAAGGATGAGGAACCGGCACCTCCCTCATTCGCCACTATGTATCGTGACAAGCGTTATAAGTTAAATGTCTACCACGGGAACGAGTATGGGGAGCTTTACGATCTCCAGAGCGATCCGAATGAATTTTCTAATCTCTGGGAAGACCCCGCCAATCAAGAACTAAAATACAGACTCATCAAAGCAAGCTTTGATGCGAGCATGATTATTACTGATCCCGGTTCACATCGTATCGGCCGATTCTGACTCTGAGCATCGTCCGCATGTCTTCACTTTCACACTACGCGTGAGCCAGGTGGACACCCCTCAACCGACAGATTTGTGTAACCGCTTTACTCTCTTGCGTCGACGGTTTCTGTCAGTTTGACGACAACTTTATCATTTTCCTGTTCGACTTGGAATATCGTAATGTAACTCGAATTCGGCACTGTTTTAATAAAGTCACTATAGCTTGCCGTGTTGAGATCGGAAATTTTCAATCTGAAGTCCATACTCAAAAAAGATGAGAGCCTGGCTTCCAGGGCACGGATAAATTGCTCATGCTGCAGTTGTAATTGGTGTTGTTCAATCTGAGTGAGATAGTCTGAACCCCGAAATTTATACGGTCCAATTTTGATTTTGATCGAACTGTCGACCCGTTCACCCTTGCTATTTATGACGATCGATTCCGGTCCAATAATACCCTCATCGGAGACGGCAACGCTGTCCGTCTGTTCGGGGTTCGTATGGGTTTCTTTTTCGGAATCTGTTGGTTTGTCGCTCATACATGTATCGTTCTCCTTTATAGGGTAGGAGGATTTCATCTACATTTCGGCATTTTCTTCGCCCTTTTAAATGGTATTTTTCCTAAACAGCTAATCTGATGCCGATTTTTTATCTCCCTTGTCTGAAATCTCGCGAGAGATATTGCGCCGAAGCGAGTAGCGAGACGACTGCTGACCGTTAATTCACTTTTATTACAGTTTACTAAAAATACTCTTTTTATTTTCTCGTAGAATTGTTAAGTTTCAAAAAACGTGATATATATTAATGTAATTTAAAAGGAGTGACTGATGAAAGATGCGACTATACCAAAAATTGATCCTGAAGAATTAATTGACTTTATGAACGTAGATGAGACGGATTTCTCTTCCCTCTCCCTGCCGCAACGTATTCGGCATTTAGAGGTGGAAGGCTATGTCGTGCTACCTGATATGTTGGATGCTGCGCACATCTCTAAACTAAAGTCCGAACTTGCCGATTCCCCCATGAGTCACAAGCCGTACAGCGAGTATCAGAAGGTTGGGACCTCACAACCCCAGTGGTGTAGCAATGAGGTGGCCAAGTTGATTGGGCATCCACCGATGATCAAATTTCTTACCGAGGTGATGGGCCCGGACATTGTATTTACACGAGGATTTTATCAGAGAACAACACCTGGCTCCCCTGGAATCTCAATGCACACTGACGGCCAACCCTATGGATCGTCCATCTTTGACTACGAGGGCAGTTCGCCAAAATTACTGCGTGTGCTTTATTACCTCGATGATCTCGAACCTGAACGGGCACCCTTTCGCGTGATTCCACGCACACATATTTCTTTTCATGCGCAAGCCAACCCCTATGTACGCTACAAATCCCATCCCGAAGAGCTTACCTTGTGCGTAAGGGCGGGTTCAGCCGTCATCATTCCGATCAACCTGTTCCATGGCACACACCCCAATACGGACTCTCACAACCGTGAGCTCATTCAATTTGGCTATCGTCCAGCTTGGGCCGGACCGATCAAACCGATGGAGGAATGGGATCCTGAATTAGTTGCCGCAGCACCCGATGAAGCCAAGCCATTTCTACAAAGTCTCAACACATCCGGTTCTGATTGGCATCAGGAACATAAGCCTAAAGGGATGAAAAGGGATGCACCGGGAATAAATCCGAGTCGCTGGGGTAACTGAGCGCGAGTGGATAATTATACCCTTAAGTCCCGTATCCACGGTTGGTGTAAACCGGGGGCAATCCTATGGAGCTAGCTGATATAAAGCAAGTCGGCGTTGTTGGCAGTGGGACGATGGGATTCGGCATCGCGATTAATTTCGCTTTAGCGGGGTATCCTACGGTGATGAGTGACATCAGCGATGAGATCCTGAAGCAGTCTATGAAAAACATAAAGTCTGCTTTAGCTCTCTTCATCGAGTATGAAATAATAACGCAAAAGCAGGCGGATGACGCGGTAAACAGGATAACGACGACAACTGAATTGAATGATGTGGCTTCAAACAGTGATTTCATTACTGAAGCCATATTCGACAGGTCTAAAGACAAACGGGAAATGTTCAACAAACTGGATGAACTGTCCCCCCCACATGCCATAATTGCCAGTAATACTTCTTCTCTCGTGTTGAGTGATTTTGGTTCTGATGTAAAAAGGCAGGACAAAATAGTGTTAACTCATTATTTTGCTCCACCGCACATCGTGCCCGGCGTTGAAGTGGGGAAAGGACCGGGGACGTCAGACGAGACTTTCAACTTAGTCTATGACCTGATGAAAAAGGCAAGAAGAGTACCTATCCGTCTATACACCGAGGAACCGGGATACCTGATAAATCGATTACAGGCAGTCTTGTTCAAAGAAGCCGCACGCTTGTGGGCCCAAGGTATGGCAAGCGCTGAAGATATCGAACTTGGAATAATTTCTACTTTTGGCTTTCGCATGCCGCACGAAGGGCCATTCAAGCACTATGACCTGGCTGGTATCTGGAAATGGCCAGAGGATATTCGCTTTCCCCCTCCCGAACCCGCGAACGAAGTTGACAAGAAGATCAGCGAACATTTGAAAGAGCAAAAAACATGGTTCGTCAATCCGGAAAAGTTTGACGAAGCGGTTGAAAAAAGGGACCGAGAATACATACGGCGCTATAAAGCCTTATACTTGTCAAAAGAAGATTAAATCGTGAGTAACGCCAGACGTCTTGGGGATAAATACCAAAACTCATGTGCCGAGGTTAGCCGATGAGTGATATACAAATTAGAGATGCTCTCGAGAGTGCCTATAGCGATGTCTATACGCCGGAAGCCTTGAGCGCTTTGGCCGCACTAGCCGGGTTTAATAAAGATCAGAAATCGCTCATGACGAAAAGAATTGAAAGAAGAGCTGAACGATCACGGAACAGACACCCGATAGAATTTCTTAATGCCAATGATGATATACAGGGGACCAAGATTAAGGTAGAAGATGCAAGAGAGGGAAAATTCATAGGTGCAGAGATTCCCACGGATTTACAACGACAGTGGATTCAAGGCACAGGACCCGCCGCTAAACCTTTAGTTTCCATTGATCGAAGTATTCGGAACGTAGCCTACGCCCTGCTCTCCGGTGCCGATGGCTGGATGTTTGATGGTGAGGACGCTCTTGGGCAAATCACCACCATGTCGCTCAATAATCAGAGGAATTTGAAACTGGCGATTCAAAGAGACCCTGTTTTTATGACCGCGGCCGAACAGGTTGCGAAGGAGATGAATAAGTGGGCTGCCGATTTCTTAGGAAGAGAGATCATCGAAGACTGGAAAACACAGTTGGATTTCACCACGAAAATATTCCGCGCCCGAGGCTTACATCTGGATGATCGACATATCCGCGACGAAAACGGTGTCGCACTATCAGCTTCGATCACCGATATCACGCTTTATGTAGTCAACAACTATCAACGCTTGCAGGATGCGGGTTCATCTATTGTTTTGTATCTACCCAAGATCCAGACGGCAGAGGAAGCAGCCCTTTGGAATGAAATGCTTTCGGCGCTGGAAGCCCATCTCAATCTTCCCATTGGAACGGTCAAGGTTTACGTACTCGTTGAGCAGCTCGAGGCAACTTTTCAGTTGATGGAAATCCGAGCAGCCCTGGGAAAGCACTTCGTCGGCTATAATACGGGCCGATGGGACTACATTAACAGTGTGTCGGATGCAATGGCATGGGATCCAATGTTTATAAATCCCAATATAGAAGATATCACAATGACCTATAGTTACATGAGAAATTATGAAGATCGTGTACGACGGGCAGTTAATACTCCGGACAGTAATGGCAATTTTGCACTTTGGCAGGGAGGAATGGAACCGAACATTCCTGTAGGCTCTAAAGACGGTGTCGACACGAGCATGGGAAAAGCGATTGCCGGAGCAAAGCGCGAACAAGGTGAAGGAGCCAGTGGTAAATGGGTAGCCCATTGGAAGATGGTTTGTATTGTGCGGCCCGTTTGGGATGAAGTGGGCGAAGACAATCAGCTGGGAAGAGAATTCCCCCGCCTCACCTATTCGCAAGATGACGTAGACGGTCTGACTCACCTCGAGCCCGCGTCGAGAACAATCAGGGGTGCTCGCAATCTTCTCAGTGTCGGTTTACAATACGGCAATGCTTTCGGACAGGGATTTCAGGCAGCGGCACTGAAACCGGCCGACTTTTTCAACAATGATGACATTCTATATCTGATGGAAGATATGGCCACCGGTGAAATTCGTTTGAGCATATTATGGGAATGGATCCATAAGGGAGCAAAACTGAATGAAGATGATCCTGAAACCGGCATTCAATCAGGAGGTGTTTTTACACTCGAATTGTTTCAAAAATTATTGGAAGAAGAATACGACAAATTGCTTCAGGCAAAAGATAAAGATGTTCATAATGATTCCAAAGAGACAACGCTTCCGATTGCAAAAGAGATTGTCGATAAATACGTGATGGATGAGGTTAAATCACCCTGGTATATCGATTTATTGAACATCAATCTAAACAATCATGATTCGCAAAAGGCCAAAGAAAGGATCCACCTCTACCTGGATTCATTCAAAAAAGACGGTACGCGTATAACAGAAAACCTGGACTTTGTACCGGCACAATAACAATTGGCGATTTTCGAAACTCGATTGTGCTTAGTGTTCATGGCAATCACCCAATTGTCATTGCGAAGAAAACGCGACGCGGCAATCCAGCGAGCTTAGTATTAATCATGAATTAAAGAAAACGCGCTAGGGACAGCACGCTCCACCTCGCATTCACGCATATCCTTTTTGACTTTTTGACCTTTGGACATTTTGACTCGCGGTTCACCGCGCGCCGCCTTCCATCCTTATCCGCGGATCGAGCCACATGAGCAAAAGGTCACTGACCAGGGTCCCCATCACTCCGAGTAGGCTCAATACCATCAGCATGGACCCAGCCAGGTACATGTCTTCGGTCATCAGCGCTTCGAGCATCATGGGGCCGACGGTGGGCAGACTGAGAACCATCGCAACAATCGCGCCGCCGGAAATGAGTTGGGGAAACAAAATGCCTATCCCTGAAATGAAGGGGTTGAGTGCGATCCGCACTGGATACTTAATAAGCAACTTGAACGGTCGCACGCCTTTCGCCATCGCGGTTGTGACGTAGGGTTTTCTCAGCTCATCGAGTAAATTCCCTCGCATCACACGGATCATACTTGCCGTACCGGTTATTCCCAAAACGACGACCGGCACCCAGATGTGCTGCAAAAGATCGATGACTTTGCCCCTGTTCCATTCCAATTGTCCGGCATATTCTGGAGATAAAAGACCCGTCAT
This sequence comes from Opitutales bacterium, assembly GCA_963692525.1. Lineage (GTDB taxonomy): Bacteria > Verrucomicrobiota > Verrucomicrobiia > Opitutales > PNEW01 > PNEW01. The sequence goes on along the minus strand of OY829953.1, from coordinate 982,940 downwards.
GCTGATATCAAAATAGACTTTGCTCCAGTACATGATTAGCAGCGCAAGTAAAAAACTGGGGACACACATCCCGATGAATCCGAGGAGAGTGAAAATATAATCGGTAAATGAATACTGACGCACAGCTGAATATATCCCTACGGGCAGAGCAACGGCCCAGGTAAAGAGGATAGAACCCAACGAGATAAAGACTGTTAGCAAGATACGATCGCCGACCACATCATTAACCGGTCTACGGCTCTCCATGGAGAAGCCCAGATGTCCTTGCATCAGACCGCGATCTTCGGTATTAAAAAATAGAAACCAGGGAAGGCCCAACCAATCCGCGTACTGATTTAAGATCGGCTCATCGACAGGAAATAACTCGCGTAGTTGCTCCGCTTCGATTATGTACTGATAGTCGCCGGATACTTGTGCTTGTAAAATCTTATTATCAATAAAATTGCTGGGCGGGAGCTGGATAATGATAAAGGTAATAATTGAGATTACAAGCAGCGTAGGGAGCATAATTAATAAACGGCGTCCAATGTAGGGATGTTTGACTCCGGCAAGGATCAGGCCGGCGGCAAGAATACCAAGGAAAAGGTGGCGAATGATCCGGCCAATCGCCTCACTACTAAATCTATCACCTTCGATGGGTTGTGCTCTATTTAAATCTGCCCTCGTCGTGATCTCTGTCATTTCTCTTTTTATCTGGGCAATCGTTCCGGGAGAATCTTTCGGGTCTTCGAAATAGAAAGTTTCCGGGCCGCCATTGGACGGAGTATTGTACCCATAGATAAGTTTGCGCGGAACGTTTTTGAAATCCTTCTTTACGATACCAATATCTGGTGCCGACGAAGAGATGCCAATCGCCCAAAGCTCTTCAGCCATAATATCCTGGACCTCCCGAATAATTTCCCTCTGCTCTTGAAGCGTGGGGGCCTGTTGTGCAGCTTCAAACAATTCCATGCATCGCCGCACCGAGTGTCCTGGCGGTGGCTCAACCCCGCCTTCTTTTTTCGCCTCGGGATTGCCGTAAAGCCCACCGTTCACATACCAATAAGTATAACCCAGCGCTTGTTGCCACATGGGTAAGAATCCATAGGACTTCAAGACTGGATTGAATCCGCCACCCTCACCCCAGACAAAAAAGTCATGCTTACGAGCAAGGTGTTCGACATTAAAGAGATTGAAGGATATCTCCCGCTCAATCGCATGGATACCAACTTTTTTCCAGTCTTCGATGATAAAGGAGGACGGACCATCGGCGAAGTTGGGGATTAAGTCCAGATACCATACCATACGTGTCCCATCCTTGAAAGTGCGATATCCTTCAGAGTCACGCCCCATTAATTCAATCTCATCAAATATCTGGTTGGCGCGTTCAGGATCATACTCGGTATAACTTTTTTGCATTCCTTCGTGGTAAAAATAGGAATCTCTTCCGGGCGCTACTTGTGCCGGTTCTCCTATTCCATCATAGATGGCATCAATGATATCCTGCCGGTTAATCGCTAAGGAGAGCGCCTTGCGGAATCGCTTGTCATTAAGCAGTTCCCATTTCTTATCCGTTCTTGGATCGTCGGGGTCGACGTAACGATTCAGATTGGGAAAAAGCGCCCAGTCAGAAACCCCTGAACTATACCAGTGTAAAACTTCATAATTATTTTCCTCACGCTGAGACATGAAGAGGGTGTAAAATAAATAGTAAATATTAATCGCCTGCATGGTGATGCCACCTTCAGCAGCAGTGATCGGAACCAGTGCCGTGTTTTTTACATCGAGTAAAATACGGTCTACATAGGGAAGCTGGTTACCCTCGCTATCTACAGCCCAGTAGTAGGGATTGCGTACGTATGATCGTGGCGGGTTGGCTTTATAAGTGCGATAAAGCCAGGGCCAAAGGCGGGGATGTTCGGGGTTGTCGTAAAGTCGCAATTCCACATAAAGTCCTCGTCGCGTGGGTATATTTCTCGCCTTCATTTCAGCCTCAATCAACTCATCATTACCGATCTCAGGATGATATTTTTCCATATAATGACGAGGCGCACAAAATATGAATGCGGTCGCCAAATGTTCCAGAAACAACGCGTGTGCTACGGGAAAGACATATTTTACCGTGTGGTTATCAATTTTTTTTATCTCACCCGATTGACCTGCCGTATGCATCCATAAGTGCAAGGTCTTTTCTGTAAATTTGGTTTCATAATTCCACCAGTAGAGAATGTCATCCGCAGTGAAGGGGTGACCATCTGACCATTTTATTCCCTTGCGAAGATAGATCGTCCACTCCTTACGGTCCGGTGAAGCTTTCCAGCCCTTGGCAACGTGAGGCACAATCGGATAACCGAGAGGCGACCAGCGCACCAGGGTCGACCCTGAATTCCAGGATCGGACCAATGTTTGAACATTGACCGGGTTGTTTAAAACACCTAACCAAGTGCCCCCGTAATTACCGACTCCGTCTACCCCTTCTATGACTACCGGTTCAGGTCCCACCCGCTCCGCTACCGGTGGTAATTTACCCTCATTAACTAATTCGGCGAGGATGGGAGCCTCGCTTTTTGGGTACCAAGCGGAAGACTCACCTTCAGCGTAGTCGACATCGCGCTGGATCGCGTAAAGATCCTCTGGGCCGAAGCTGACATCGCGCAAGTTTGCGGTTTCATCGATAAGCTCCTGGCTGTATTGAATCGGTTCCAATGCCAACTCCGGTTTGCACACCTCCGCCCAAAAATGGAGTAGTCCATACAGCCCGCAAACCGCTAGTAGAAGAAAGAGAATGGGTTTGAAAATTTTTCTCACCGCTCGATTTTCGATTGTCGATTGATTCCTTTTGTCATCGCGAGGCTGCTTGTCAGCTGTGGCGATCCAGGCGAATGTCGGACGCGTATTGACAGCCCCCCTGGATTGCCGCAGTCAGCTATCGCCTCCTTCGCAATGACAATAGGGTGTTTGCAATGTGCGTGTCTACAAATATCCTAATCACTAAAATTTAAAAACATGCTATTTTCACGGGTTTCAAATACCAATCGACAAACGATTATTGGAAAGTAAATATCTACCTTCACCTTATCGATCTCGCGATGACATATGGAAATCGGGAAATAAATATATCTCAAATGATAAGATCGCTATTATTATTTATCTCCATCTTTTTTCTCATCTCATTGGGATACGCGAATGATTCGATACAGTTACCCGATGTAGCACCTGTTGAACTAAAGGTCTGCGGTAACTTGAGATTCGCACCTATAGTAGAGTCATCGGGAATCGTTAGAAGCAGACTCTGGCCGGAAGTATTATGGACTCACAATGACTCTGGAGATAGGGCGCGGATTTTTCCCGTGAAAAAAGATGGGAGTATTATATCTCCATCATGGAGTGATCAACCCTACGAGGGTGTTATCCTACTCGATGCCGTCAATGTCGACTGGGAAGATATTGCGATCGATAAAAACAATAACCTAATTATCGGGGCGTTTGGAAACAATGGCAATGCGAGGCGTGACTTAGCGATCTATATCCTGGCTGAGCCCAACCCATACGAAAGATACAATACAAGGATTCTTTTCAAAATACCCTTTGTCTACCCGGACCAAAAAGAGTATCCGGCTAAGAAGCGTAATTTTGACGCGGAAGCGTTGTTCTACGCAAAGGATAAGCTATATATACTAAGCAAAAATAGAGCAGATGATTACACTAAGTTATATCGATTTGATTCTACAAAAACTGACGCAGTAAATGTGCTGACATTAATTTCATCATTTAATATTCGCAGCCAGGTAACCGCGGCTGACGCCAATTCGGACGGAACTAAAATAGCGGTTCTTACTTATCGTGCGGTTTGGCTGTTTGAATCCCAGGATGGTTCAGACGATTATTTTAATGGCAAAATCTCATGGCTGCCTATTAAAAACGGAAAGATATGCGAAGGGATCTGCTTTTACGATGACAGTTTAATTATTTCAAATGAGCAGCGCTCATTGTTCGAAGTAAAAACAGAAAATTTATACGTCGTCAGAGACAAACATGTAAGCGATAATGGGTGAATAATTCGAATACGGATATTCGATTTATCCCTCCAGGAGACGATAAAAAACATACATCGCGGCCATGGCATCGACCGTCTTATCCGACGTGTTCTCGTAGTAAGTCTCTATCTCATATATATGATCATTATATATGGGAAAGCCTTCGACACTGGAATAGACTGGTATCTGTGCAATTTGCTCCCGGTTGGGTTCATAGATCACATCTGTCTGCCAGAGTATTTTCCCATCTGTCAGATCGGTTATTCTCATATACCGCCCATGGTTATGTAAATGCACCACCGCATAATGAATGCTTAAACTGACATTGGTAACACCTTCTGTAAATTGTCGCCGTGTCAATTGAGGTCCGGGAGGGACAAGCCAATGCTCTTTCATCCCTTGGACCAGAACACAATGGGATGCAACATCACTATTGGTTGTAAGATTTACAGTATACCCTTCACTTACATCAAGTTCTTCAACGGCCATCGGAATTTGAAACATGTGCAATTTTTTAAAATTCGGTAGATGAGTCAGGTCTTCATTATTCCAATAATTGATAGTAGTACGAATTTTAACATTCCTGTGAATATTCTTTTCGTGATTGTTAAGAACCATCCCCAACAAAGAGAGCCCTTCATTGCTGTTTACATGCTGACTAATAATTTCCTTCACCGGCATGCCAAATCCGTCCGGAAATTGTATATTCGCCATACCCGTAGCGCCTACAATTAAGCGGTCCAAATTCGCAATCTGCAATTGACTATGGCAGAAAAATTCTTCCCCCCATTTTTTGTCCCGACCCCGCGTCAATCACCTCAGTTTTAAATCCGGTAATTAAGTCGAGATCCGACGTGTCTACTTGAACACGTTCATAAGGGCCGGTCATCGATGGATAGAGCTTATCAATGAGTATGTCCCCCGTTTCGATCACTTTCACCCGAGGTTCCCGAAGGGACTTTGTTGCATCTATTGCGTACGCAGATAGGAACAAGATGCACACACACGAAAAAAAGAAACAAGCCGATGGGGAAAATACCTTCATAATCTAAATTCTCTACTAATTTATTAATCTCTATTGTAGGGATTCAGTTACACGATGTCAGTAAAATTCGAAAGTGGTTTAATTTTTAGTTTTGGTTTTAAGCCCTGCGCTGTGTAAATATTTGTCTGAACGAGGGGTGAAGAACTAATCGTAATTAGACGGTTTGTGCTCGCCCAGGAGGCGTCGCTGGCGAGGTGTAGCTTGAGCTAAAATGGATTCATTAAATCTGAAACGGTGAGGGTAAGGCGGAAACTTCTGTGTAATCATTCGATGTGAGTAGTGTACTTGCATGAGATAACGGGTTCTGCTGCTTATATTCGCAGAACCACGATGCCAAACCTCGCTCCTGAACTGAACGACATCACCCGCATTGCAGTGAATGCTCTGTTCTTCAACCCCATTCCAGGTGGTTTCTCCATTCGGTGGCCGCCCTGATCGATGGCTGCCAGGAACGAACTTTGTTGGACCAATCTCTTCGTCGATATCATCCAGATAAAAGTGCGCGGTCGAAATAAAGAGGGGTACTTTAACCTTTGGATTGCTCATAACTTCCTCGGGTAGTGGCACGGGAAGCCAGTCGACATGTAGATTTTGATCGGGTCGACCTTGTCCTGTTACCCATCCAGTCTGGCCAATGATATGGCACTCCTCACCATGTATCGCCTCTGTCAATTCAATCACTGGAGACCGGTCAATGTATTTCAGAAAAAGGGCATTGCGATTGAAAATATTTTTAATGTGTTTTTGTAAAAATTTTTGATTCGGATCATTACCATATACAACCTTTTCGGGGGTACTGTAATAATCGAAATTCTCTTCAATTGGTTCCAAGGCATCTAAACCAGCTTTGAGTTCCGCAATTTCATCCGCATTCAGGACATTAGGAAAATAGGCGTAACCGTCTCGCTCCATCGCTTTGACCTGACTCTCAAGGTCATGATACTCTATAAGGGGAATTGATTCTGCCATTTTTAAATATTTTTAAAAAATCTTTTTTATTCGAATTTCAACACTTACATTTATTTATTAACGAACAATTCGCTAAAGGTGAACTGTTCACCGTCGAAGAGGCCGAGGTCACTGAGTTTTAGGGAGGGAATAACGAGAAGGGCCATAAAGGATAGCGTCATAAAAGGTGAGTCGAGTTTACTTCCCATTTCCTTGGCCATTTTGTCTATCTCTGTGTAGCTATTGGCAACTTCATACCCGTCTTGCGTTGTCATTAATCCTGCTACCGGCAGGGATAATAATTTTTCCATATTCGGCGTTACCGCGCAAATTCCCCCCTTGGCTTCAATGAGCATGTTTACCGCTTTACAGAGTGAATCGTCGTCGACACCGACCGCGATGACGTTGTGAGAGTCGTGAGCAACCGATGAAGCGATAGCGCCCTCTTTCAATCCAAAATTCTTAATGAATGCAACTGATGGTTCGCAATCTTCGTAGCGGTTAACAACCGTAATTTTAAGCATATCATTTTCACTATCAGCTATCGCGTGACCCGATTGATTCTTAACCGCGAGCACCTCGCTCTTAGTAATGATTTGCCCATTCAGCGCTTCGATGACATGGGCATGGCTTCCAGCCGCGGGAATCTGAAAGTCATGCACACTTTTGGAGCCTACATTGAAGTTATTAATTATTTCATTTTTCACTGAATCGATTTTAGGTTTCCCGTCCTCCGCTACACATTGCCCGTTGATGTATGTCTTGCTTACTTGAAAATCTTTCAGGTTATTTACGACAATAAAATCCGCAAAGTCCCCCTCTTCCAAAAGACCTACCTCTAATCCATAATGCTCAACAGGATTGATGCATGCAGTTTTAAGAACTTTGTAAAGATCGATTCCTTTTGCGATAGCTCTTCTCACTAGAACGTTAATATGCCCTTCAACGAGATTATCAGGATGCTTATCATCAGAACAAAGCATCATGTGTTCGGAATAGGTGTTCATGAGATCGATCAGCTCATCAAAATTCTTAGCGGCGCTACCTTCGCGGATGATAACTTTCATTCCACACTTCAATTTGTCGAGTGCTTCCTCCTTCGAATAACACTCGTGATCGGTGCTTATCCCCGCATCAATATACCTTTTCGCTTCCTCCCCTTTTAGCCCGGGAGCGTGACCATCTATATTTCGCTTATATTTTTTGGCCAGAGCGAGTTTTGCATAAACCTCTTCATCTTTATTGAGGACACCCGGCCAATTCATCATTTCGGCAAGATATTTAACGCCGTGATCTTTAAAAAGGACTTCAATATCCTGAACGGTCAATTTGACACCGGCAGTTTCAAACATTGTCGCGGGGACACAGGAAGGCGCACCGAAGAAAAATTTAAAATTAACCTTATTTCCACTTTCGATCATGTATTTTACCCCATCCACTCCCAGAACGTTACCGATCTCATGAGGATCGGAGATCGTCGCTACGGTTCCATGAGGGACAGCTAATCGTGCAAATTCAGAGGGCACCAACATCGAACTCTCGATATGAACATGTGCGTCGATAAACCCGGGTAGAATATATTGATCGTCCACGGAATCCGACTTCTCTATTCTTTCAATCCGGTTTTCATGCACATGTACTAAACCGGGCGTAATCTTGCGATTCGGAATATCAACGAGATGGCCGGAAATCTTCATACGGTATATGCTGAGAGTTGGCCACAAAAAGCACAAAAGAAAAATAAATAAGAAATACCGAGGATTTCACGAATCATGCGGAAAAGATACTAATGGTCTAAATGGAAAATGTTCATCCATCGCACTAGGTTTTGGCGGACAGGTGGGCTTCGCCTTCGCTTCAATTCGTGAATCTTACTTTTAAAAATCTCTTTTTTTTTGTGCCTTTTGTGGCTATTCTTCATTCGACAATCAGCAATTTGCCATCGACAATTGAAAATCGAAACATGGAAAAGGGTTTTATATTGCCAGCGGATTTCAGCTCACATCTGAAAATTCAGAATGCGGAAGAGAGAATCCGGGAAGCACTTGAGATAGCAGAGAAAATTACGTCTGCAGGAGTGCCGCTTTTACCGAACCCGGATCATGCCGCGATTTTTACCGATCCCGCCCATCTTGTAGCCGGTCCCTTGAAAAAGCTGGGCTATATTGCCGGTTGGGATAATCGCTGCTATCCTTCACCCGTAGATGAACATGATTATATCAATGTTCCCTCCGGGTTACCGGCGGACAGCCCATCACGAAAAAAAGGGTGGTTTGATTATGTAGCCGTCGTCCACCCCGTTGACGCAGAGGCCCGTGAGCACATGCTGAACCAAGGCTATGGAAACCCCTTTATTCACCATATCACCTGGGGAATTGCCCCGCCGGAAAAGAATGGCTCCTACATTTTTGAATATGCGGGAAAAATTATCTCTCATATGAGAATGATGCGGAAGCGGATCGGAGAAGTCATCGGTGACGAACCCGGGACGCTGATCATCGCCTTACCCAAAGCGGTCATGGACAATCCAGCATTTAGCGATCGATTACCCACTTGGATCGGAAACTTGAAAGAGGATCAGTACCAGGTAGAGACGATGGAAGGTGGGGGATTTCTCCTTCAGTTCTTTGTCTTAACCGGTGGAAGAATTGAAGTGGCTTTGAGGGTGGGTACAAAACAAACCTTCAACCCAAAAAGCGTACAAAAAATATCCGAGGACGAACTCAGCGCAATTCAGGATTGATGCAATAGAGAAAATCAGGCAACGAATGTAACAAGCAGTGAGCTTGTCCCCAGCCAATTATTGAGGAAAAGAGATCGACGCTCGCTTCTACCGAAGGTGAAGCCCGACAAACCAGAATTGATTAAAACGCTTGTAAATCCATTTAAGATATATACTAAAACGACATGAAGAATTGGTGTGAGCGGATTTAACACTATTATGACTATCCCCCATGAAGGCGTCAGGAAAAAATCTAATTATATTAATAAAACCGATCGCGGTAGGAATCGGGATGCTTACGTGGGCGCTGCCAACCTATGCCGAGGAGTCACTGTGGGACCAACTGACGGCTTTTGAAGAACTAAGAAAGCAAATTCTGGTTCTGGACGAAGAAGGGCGCTTTGAAGAAGCAACGAAAATAGCCGAAAAAGTCGTAAAAATAGGGACTGAGATTTATGGGCCCGAGCATCCTGACGTGGAACTCGCATTGAAAAATTTTGCGGCCATTCTGAACAATTTAGCAGAACAGCATGTTAGCAAAGGCAATTATGACGCCGCCGAACCACTTCATCTGCGCGCACTTGTTATAAGAGGAGACATTCTTGGTATATACTATCCCGATCTAGAACAATCTCTTTATAATATCGCTAATGTCTACCGCGTTCAAGGCCGTTATGCGGAAGCGGTAAGTCTATTCAAGCGAGCACTAACGATAAGAGAAAAAGCTTTGGGGAAGGACCATCCCAGTACAATAATCATTTTAGAAATGCTGGCAAAAGTATTTAAAAAAATTGGTAAGACTGAAGAAGCAATTTTAATTGAAGAACACGCAAAGCAAATTCGGTTGAGTCTTAAAAAGTAAAGTATTACCGATCCTAGATTTAACCTTAGAGCTCAGGACCCAGAAAAGATTATTATTTTAGATTATTTGGATATTTCTAGACAGGGGTATTGCACTCAACCTAATGTCTTTCTGAAGAAGCTGATAGCTGACGGTAGCGTTTCAAGGGACTGACAAGAATCACGCGAATCCCTACCGGAACGAAGATGTCGTGTTTTACGCGCGGTAGCTTCCTCTCCCGCGGTTGGGGGATTCACGCAATGACAATTAGTTTAATCCACCCATAGAAAATCGACAACCTGATATCGACCATGGCAAATCCATTTAACTTATGATCGCATACATCAGACACCGATGGAAAGCGCCGGGCGGATACCGTGAATTCCTGATTATCGCCTTACCGCTAATCCTCAGCACTGCTACCTGGAGCATTCAACACTTTGTCGACCGCGTATTTCTCACATGGTATTCGACTGAAGCTCTGGCTGCTGCTTTGCCTGCAGCGATGACACAATTTATCTTCATCAGTTTATTCCTTGGAGTTGCCACTTATATCAATACCTTTATCGCCCAATACATTGGGGCAAAGCGCCCACAAAATGTTGGCCCCGCCATCTGGCAGGGCGCGTACTTAGCGCTTATCAGCCTATTATTCGGTCTGGGTCTGGGCGCCTTGGCTGAACCCATCTTCAACTTGATCGGTCATGAAACTTCAATTCGCAGTGAAGAAATAACTTACTTTCGCATTCTTTCATACGGAATAAGTCCGATTATTCTCTCTGCTTCAGCATCATGCTTTTATAGCGGTCGCGGAAAAACCTGGACCATTCTCGGGGTCAATGTTTTCGCTACATTAATCAATGTATTTTTGGATTATGGCCTCATATTCGGTAAATGGGGGCTACCGGCATGGGGCATTCGCGGAGCGGCATGGGCGACGAATATCGGCAATCTCACTTCCGCTCTTATATTTTTTTCGCTCATTCTAAGACCTCGATATCGGGAGCAATATAACACCCTGCGAGGGTGGAAATTAGATATAAAATTGTTCAAGCGTCTGCTTCGCTATGGGGGCCCAAACGGTATTAACTTCATGCTCGATATGCTCACCTTCTCATCTTTCATCCTCATCTGCGGTCGCCTTGGGATGGTAGAATTAGCAGCCACGAACATTGCTTTTAACATCAGCAGCTTGGCTTTTATGCCCTTAATCGGCGCGAGCATTGCAATGTCAACCCTGGTCGGACAGAGACTGGGGAGTAACCGCCCGGAAGAGGCTGAATACTGTATCTGGACGGGATTTCAGATCACTGTGATCTATATGAGTGTCATGACTCTTATTTACTGGTTCCTTCCCCATATATTCCTAATCCCCTATAGTGCAGGTGCCGAAAATATCAATTTCACCGCCGTTAGCAGCATAGCCATAAAGTTGCTGCGCATCGTAGCGATTTACTGTTTGTTCGACGCCATTTACATGGCCTTTACGGCGGCATTAAAAGGGGCCGGAGACACCCGTTACATCATGTATATGAATGTATCGATGGGGTGGTTATTAATGATTATTCCCTCCTATATCGCACTCACTTACTTCAACGCCAGTATTTACATTCTCTGGAGTTTTATTTGCATCTATATCATCGTGAGCAGTTTTGTCTTCTATATGCGGTTTCGCTCTGGTAAATGGAAAAGTATGCGGGTCATTGAAAACGCCCCCCTCACAGCGGAGGAGACGGCACGCATCCAGGAAGCCAAAGCGGGTATTTAAGATTTAAGGATATTCAGCTCAATAGATTAAACAGCATGCGCTGTCCTATAGGCCGTCTGTCGGCCTATTTATCCCAAACAGCGATTTGATCGATGTGGGTCTATTGACCTCAGTACGGATTGAAGATAAAGTTCTGAGAGTCCACCATTTAACCTACAACAGCTGAGTGAATGATGGCAGATCATTTTATAATAAATCGTTATTTTTTAATTCCTATTTTATTAAAGCAATTTCATAATTTTCGAGAGGAAAACTTTTAAACATAATTTGATCGGGATATTATTCGTGGAACAGAAGTTTAAACAGGTTCTCGCGCTCGCTGATGTCACAATCAACGGGGACAGGCCTTGGGACATTCAAGTTCACAATACGAAACTCTATGAACGTATCCTGAAAGAAGGTTCATTTGGCTTGGGTGAATCCTACATAGATGGATGGTGGAGCTGCGAGGCCTTGGATCAAATGATTTATAAAATTACAAGAGTGGCCTTACACACAAAATACGAAGCTCCATTTAAGCTCTTCAGATTTTTACAATATAAATTGTCCAACATGCAGTCAAAGAAACGGTCTACCCAGGTAATGAAGCAACATTACGATTTGGGTAACGATCTCTTTGAGCTCATGCTCGATAAGAATATGCAATACACCTGCGCGTATTGGAAAGATGGCGATAACCTGGACCAAGCGCAGAAAAATAAAATTCAGCTAATATGTGACAAAATTCAGCTTAAACCAGGGATGAAAATTCTGGAGTTAGGAGGTGGCTTTGGTACGCTGGCACGCCATATAGCGAGCACATATAAGTGCGAGGTGGTAAGTTACAACATTTCCACAGAGCAGGTAAAATACGCCCGAAAAATCTGTGAAGGATTACCAGTAAAGATAGTGAAAGCTGATTATCGCGATGCGCGCGGGTTATATGATCGCGTCTTAGCGATTGGGCTATGTGAACATGTAGGTTATAAAAATTATCGGTCATTAATGGAGCTGGCCCATCACAGCCTTAACGATGAAGGGATCTTCCTTTTGCAAACAATTGGCAGAAATACATCACTCTGGAAACCGTTTGATCCCTGGATTCAAAAGTATGTTTTTCCCCATGCGCATCCCCCTTCGATTCAGCAATTATCCAAAGCTGCAGAAGGGTTATTCGTGATGGAAGACTGGCATAGTTTCGGACCCCATTACGACAAAACACTCATGGCATGGAATGATAATTTTACTAAGAATTGGAGTAAACTTAATGGAAGTTATGATGAAAGGTTTTACCGCATATGGAATTTCTATCTTTTAGCGTGTGCCGGCGCGTTCAGATCACGCGATATAAATCTATGGCAAGTGGTGTTATCTAAGGGGGGTATCCGAACCGGGTATGAGTCGATAAGATGATAACTAAATCAGAATATGAGAATAAAAAGAGTTCCCTTTCCCGAAATTTATTAACCTTACGTGGCAAGGGTTCAGTTGCTCTAGATAAATCTACCACCAATCTGTTCCGACATCGCAAACGACAGGGAGTCCAGAGGATGCGGGGTGATCAGTTTAATGACATTATTTCCATCGATAAAAAGAAAGCTATCGTGGAAGTTGAAGGGATGACAACCTATGAAAAGCTATTCGATGAGACCTCAATGCACGGATTTATGCCCGCCGTTGTCCCGCAATTAAAAACCATTACCGTTGGTGGTGCGGTTTCAGGTGGAGGTATAGAGTCATCTTCTTTTAAAGAAGGTTTGGTCCACGAATCGATCACAGAGATGGACATTCTTTTAAGTGATGGAAATACCGTCGTTTGCACGAGGGAAAATGATTTCAAGGATCTTTTTTTTGGTTTTCCAAATTCGTATGGAACTTTAGGGTACGCGCTGAAACTAAAAGTTAAACTCATCCCCATAAAGAAATATGTGAGAATTACTCATCTTCGACATGATAATCCAATAAATTTTTTCCACGCCTTAAAAGAACACTGTGCCCATCGATCAGTAGATTTTATTGATGGGACCTTATTCAGCGAAGATGAGCTTTACATAACCTTGGGAGAATTTGTTGATCAAGCTCCGGAGGTAAGTGATTATACATATATGGAGATTTATTATAAATCGATTAGAGAAAAGAAAATTGATTACCTGACTACCTTTGATTATATCTGGCGCTGGGATACGGATTGGTTCTGGTGTTCTAAACACTTTCTTGTTCAGAACCCTGCAGTGCGTTTTATTGTAGGGAAAAAAAGACTAAATTCGTCGACTTACACCAAACTTATGAAGTTGAACCACGATTACCCTCTTTTTGATTTTCTGTCAGGGATATTCGACAAGCGAGAGTCAGTTATTCAGGACGTGCAAATTCCAATCGATAATTGTAGTCAATTCCTCGAATATTTTCAGAAAGAAATTAGAATTAGTCCGATCTGGGTTTGCCCGACTCGCGTGCACGACCGAAACACTGTTTTTGATTTGTATAAAATGGACCCGGACAAATTGTATGTAAACTTTGGGTTTTGGGATGTGATTAAATCCCCACATGACGGATACCATAATCTAAAAGTAGAGAAAATGGTAAAAACCCTTCAGGGAAAAAAATCATTATATTCTTCCTCGTATTATTCCGATGAAGAATTCTGGGAATTGTACAATAAAAGTGCTTATGATCGACTCAAGTCAAAGTATGATCCCGTAAACGCGTTCCCCGGTATTTACGAAAAATGCGTATTAAAAAACTGAGATATTGAGAGAATCCATGACACGAAAACAGACGGACAGATTAGCTGCCGATGACTTTACTTCACGCTTTGCCAATCGAACACGGAATCGTCCGGATGTTGCGACTTATCATTCATGCTTCCAGCAAATCGTTCACACCGTGTTTATGACCGCTCTAGTTTTTGCTAATTTCAGTTGCACCACGGATCGAGTATACGAGGAAAAGCCACCCCTTAATACCGGCAGTATGACTTTGGGCGAGCGCAAGCTGATCAAAATTCAGAAAGATCAGGAGGCAATATTTAAGCGCATCGAAAATAGTGAAGGTTCGGATAAATTGGGCAATCTGGAACTTAGTGTGAGAAATCTGATTACAGATTATGAATCCTATCTTACCGAAAACCCGGAAAATGTTCTTTCCCTCATACTCTATGGCAAGCTACTAAGAAAACTTGACCGAATTGAAGACGCACAGCTTGTCTTTTTAAAAGCTAACAGTCTCGATCCTAATTTAGCGGTAGTAAAACAACAGTTAGGAAATTATCACGCGGAAATAGGCAATTTCGAAGAAGCTTTAGCTTATTTTTTAATAGCCGTTGAGCTGAGTCCCGATACTGCACTTTACACTTATCAATTGGGTGAATTGCTTTATCAATTCCGCGATCTTTTTCTTACCAGTGGGATGTTTAACCGCGACACACTTGACCGGCATATGAGTAAAGCTTTTTCCGAGTCCGCTCGCCTTGCCCCCGACAATATCGATTTTCAGTTTCGCTATGCTGAATCTTTTTATGATTTAGAGAATCCCGATTGGAACGCGGCCCTTCAAGCCTGGGAGTCTGTCGGCAATAATGTGACCTCTGAGGCCGAGCTCGCTGCCGTCCTTTTGCATAAAGCCAATGTCTATATTAAAATGAAAGACCCGGAAAAAGCGCGTGAGCTTATCGATCAGGTCAATGTTCCCGAACTTGCTGAAACTAAAGAACAATTGTTGAAGCAGTTGCCTTAATGCATTGGCGATTTGCGATTTGCGATTTGCGATTTTCGATTGGGGAAATAGCCACAGAAGGCACAAGAATGAAATGTAGATAAATAAAAGATCTTCGACTGCCTCCCTATTGTCATTGCGAGAAGTGAAGCGACGAAGCAATCCAGGGGGATGTCTATTTCGTAATCACAGACCCTGTATTCAAGGTTTCATTCAGTAGTACGATTGCCGATCTACATTATCTAAAAACTTACATATTTTTCTTAGCGACTACGATCAGCCTTCACCCCTCAGTTGAGGTACTACGGCACGGCAGGCAAGCTATCGCGTTGCTGTTTTATTCCTTTTACGTAATTTAAATATGAATTGAAGATATGAACCTTCAATGGAAAGACCTGAGCATAGTCTGATATCCGTAAGCACAATGACTATTCGCCTGGAATGGAAGATGTCGCTACGCTCGGTAGCCGCGGTTAGCTGATAGCTTCCCTCGCAATGACAATAGGGTGGCAACCGAAGACGAAGCTTATAGGAACTGCATGCAATAAACTTGTGCCTATGCGTGATGCTAGTCAAATTATCCTATAAACTATGGAGATAGATTATAAACAAGGCATTGCGCTTTATCTGATATTGCTGGCGAGTCTAAGTGTGCATGAATGGGCACATGCCATCGTCGCCGATAGATTAGGTGATCATACCCCGCGGTCGCAGGGGCGGGTAACTTTTAATCCTATCGCGCACATTGATCCCGTAGGAACAGTCTTCATCCCGCTATTCATGATTTTATTTTCTCCCGGATTTGCCATTATCGGATGGGGTAAACCGGTGATGGTAAACCCGCTTAATTTTCGCAACCGGGTACGCGATGATATTCTCGTAAGCATGGCAGGACCTGCTTCAAATGTGGTCATCTGTCTACTCATGGTCTTTATTGGCGGGGTATTATTAAAATTTATACCCGCGATAGCAGGTCTGCTGGGTCAGGTAATCCTGCTGAATTGTGTTCTGATAATTTTTAATATGATTCCCATCCCTCCACTCGATGGATCGCATCTCCTGAAGCACGCAGTGGGAATGCGGGATGAAACTTACCTGAATTTTGCGCGCTGGGGCTTTCTCATCCTCATTATTTTGATTAATATTCCAGCTTTTCGACAGGTATTTGGTGCAGCAATTTATTTTTCCGCAGAATTCTTTTACAAATTGATGCTACTTATAGTCGGCTAGGACTTAGCATTGCCGGTTTGGAAGATGTCGGACTCTGTCCTCAGGACGATTGCGGATTGCATCCAGTAGTATTCACATCCTGCATCGTGGATCCTGTATTAACGCGCAATTTCGTAAAGGGCGTAACCGGAAAATAGATTGGGGAGAAAAGTGAGTTTGGTATCCCAGTCACCTGCTAAATAAACACGTCGCTTAATCGCTATCTGATGCTCTCTACAAAATAATTCAAATTCATTGACCGTGATTGGATTTTCAGGGTTACTTTCATACCATTGCTGGGGGTAGACATCATTGACTATACGATTCCCTTTTAAAACCATGCTCAATCGGTTCACCCAATAACCATGGTTAACAAAACCTATCGCTACGGCACGTCCCACACGTAAAGCTTCAAAAATAATATCAGCTGGATTTGTTAGTTCCTGCACGGTACGCGAACAGATCACCACATCAAAATTGTTATCGGGGAATTCATTTAAAATACCTTCAATATC
Source organism: Opitutales bacterium (assembly GCA_963692525.1). GTDB lineage: Bacteria > Verrucomicrobiota > Verrucomicrobiia > Opitutales > PNEW01 > PNEW01. The sequence continues at coordinate 966,183 of OY829953.1, read as the reverse complement.
ACCCTGGTAAGCGTTTACACCCCTCTTTATACAGCCGTTAATTTTTATCGGGTCGGTGTCTACACCCACGCCATAAATGGATTTTTCGTCGCGAAGATTTTGCAAGAGCACACCGCGCCCACAACCGAGGTCGAGGACCCGGCTCTCCGGTGCCACCCACTCAGTTATGATTTCGAGATCAACCTGGCGTCTGCTTAAGTTTCTAGTAACCATAATTAATCGTTAAGAAAAGAGCGGACAAAATCATAGAGCTCGGGTGCATCGATGAGAAAAGAATCATGACCCAGATCCATGTCGACCTCCGCATAGGTCGCATTCTTCCCACATCGAAGAAGCGCAATTACGATCTCGCGGTTCTGTCGCGGTGTATAGAGCCAATCACTGGTAAACCCAATAACGAGGACGCGCGCCTGTACTTTGGATAGTACATCTTCGAGTTTGCCGGTCTCCCCGGGCAAGTCGAAGCGATCGATTGCTTTGCTGAAATAAAGATAGGTGTTCGCATCAAATCGATTGGTGAAAGACTGACCTTGATGGCGCAAGTATCCCTCGACCTCAAATTCTACTTTCGTCAGATGATGACCTTCTGAATCACTACGTCTGCTGCGACCAAATTTTATTTCCATCCCTTTATCTGAAAGATAGGTGATATGCGCCATCATTCTCGCCACCGAGAGCCCGACATTGGGCCCCGGTCCGGGAGCATAATTGCCTTCCTCCCAGCCTGGATCCTGTACAATAGCACAGCGGCCGACTTCGTTAAAGGCGATGGCCTGTGCGCTTTGGCGCGCAGCGGAGGCTAACGAAAGGATGTGCTGAACTTTATCGGGATACTCAATTGCCCATTGCAAGACCTGCATCCCCCCCATCGAACCGCCGACTACACCGTAAAGTTCATGCAAATTCAAGTGTTCAATGAGCAGATTCTGCGCACACACAATATCACGAATGGTCAGCGAGGGAAAATCTAATCCGTAGGGTTTACCTGTTTGTGGATCGATGGAACTTGGCCCTGTCGATCCCTGACAGCCGCCAAGACAATTGCTGCAAATAACATAAAAACGATTCGTATCGATCGCTTTCCCCGGTCCAATCATATTGTTCCACCACCCCGGTTTGCGATCATCGTCAGTGTATTTACCCGCGCAATGATGATCACCGCTTATCGCATGGCAGATGAGAATGGCATTACTTTTTTCGTCATTGAGACGCCCATAGGTTTCGTATCGCAAGGTAAAACCCGGGATAGAGCCCCCATTTTCAAAGGTAAAGGTTTCCGTAGAGACAAAATCTTCGTACTTCACCAGACCTATATCTTCTGGAGAATTTTCCGTAGAGGATTCTATCTGCGTTTCAGTCATAATTTTATTTAAGGAAAAGTGCTAGCTATTGTCGATTGTCGTTTTGGAAGATGTCGGGCCTTGCCCCTGCTACAGATTGTATGCAGATGCGATCGCCACTAAAAACGCCTCAGAGGTGGAACGTAACCTTTCATATAGCGCAAGTAACAGAAAGGTTAAAAAAGCAGTATTCAAAAAAGGTGAATAGCCACCTTCGAAAAGAATTTGGCAATCGCCTCCACCCGAAAGCTTACAGCTATTGTCCGGCTTTAAGGTTTATAAGGCTAATCGCTTCCGTACCCGCAAGCGTGGCCTCATCCATAATACGTACCATAGTGCCAGACGGAGCTGCAATATCAACCTCGATAATCACAGGTAATTTTTCCTTACGAGTCAGTTCACTAATTTTAGCACGCACAGCATTGATGCTGATTTCATTTTTTCCAAAAAATATCTGCCCACTGTTTAGGAGGGTGAATACAATGGTATCGTTCTCCATCGCTTTTGCTTCAGCCGTTGGTTCAGGTTTGTTCACGCCTAAGCCCTGCTCATCGACAAACACCGTCGTTACGATAAAGAAAATTAAAAGAATAAACACCATATCGATCAACGGAGATATATTCATCTTTATCTCTTCTTCGGCGGCTTTTAACTGATGATGTCTACTCATTATAAGATCAAAATTTTTGGCATGTAGCCCGATTACGGGCGTGACATAGTGCAGCAATAGTATGCCCTTATATCAAGAATATTTTAATGAATTGGGCTAAAGGGATAATCTCCTAGTTAATGAACAGCAGTTTTCTGCTATTTATTATTAACTACCCTACATTTTTATCAATCACCGCAGTATTTAGCGTCTACAGGGCTCAAAGTCGTTCAATTTATGTGATTATCCCTCTTTTACTCTCGTTTTTATTGATTCTTCGCCTGATTAAGACGCATCAGAAGATCCGGAAGCACCCAAAGGATCAATGTGCCTATCAGCAATAATACCCAAACCGGCATCCCAAGCCCCACTGGAATGAAACCGACTGCCGTAGCTATCAGGGCGGCAATCAAGGCGTAAGGCATTTGTGTCCGCACGTGATCATGCGGTTCTACCTCGCAGGATATAGAGGCGATAATCGTGGTGTCACTTATCGGTGAACAATGGTCCCCAAACACCGCTCCGCTAAAGACCGCTGCCACTACGGTTGCTAGAATCAACTCTTGGTATTGAAGAGAAGACGCTTCTGTCAGCGTAATAGCAACTGGTATCGAGAGCGGCATCAGGATACCCATTGTACCCCAGGAACTACCCGTTGAAAACGATATCACCGCGCCGGTGAGAAAAACCGCAGTGGGGAGTAAAAAAATGGGTAACCGGCCGGAAAGTAGAAGCGAAAGGACTTCAGCAGCATTTAATTTTTCAAGCGTACTGCCCAATACCCATGCACCGACGAGGATAAGGACAGGGAGAAAAAGCGATTGCATCCCCCCCAGGTAAACTTGAGAAGGCAGCTCACGCCCGGCCCGACGCGGATAGCAGAGAAATGCCGCAATTGATCCCACCGCGCTGGCACAAACGAGAACGAGGGCGGAATTCGCATTGCCGAAGGCGTCTGCTATCCCCTTCAATGTCACCGGCCAGAGACTTAAAGCTCCATCAAGGTAAAACCCGACAAGAATACTGGTTAAAAGGATAAACACAGGAACGACCGCGACAGCCCAGTGGCTGTCATCTTCATGCGGATTGGACTTGGAGTTTAGAGCTTTCGTCCGCGCCTCTAATTCAAATTCCTTCATTGGACCGGGGTTAAAGTTTTTGTAAATAACGATTGGGAGGAAGAGGATAGTGAACCAGCAATAAAAATTATAGGGGATAGAACGAAAGAACAGAGCGTATGGCTGAACTTGATCCTCAAGTCCCAATTGAGCGTAACCTTCTCGAATCATGCCCAATTGATAGGCGATCCAAGTTGAAACGAAAGCCAGACAGGCCACCGCCGAGCTGGTGGAATCGACCAGGTAAGCCATTTTTACCCGCGATACCCCGCATTGATCGGCCAGTGAACGCAACATCCGTCCGACCATCATGCTATTCGCCAGCCCGTCAAAAAAGCAGACCAGCCCCAAGGCAAATCCACTTAATTGGACCCGCTTTGCCGGATCCCCACCTTTATGGAGAAATTTCTTAACCAGGCTTTGTAACCCCCCGCCTTTTTCAATAATGGCGGCAAATCCACCCAGCATGAAGGTAAAGAGTATAGCACCAACCTTCCAGGGACTCTGGCCCAATGGAATGAGATGATCTCTGAATAATGAGACAAATGCCACGCCAGGATTTCCATCGGCAAGAATGATAGCGCCAGCCATACCACCGGCATAGAGGCCGATCAATACACGTCGCAACAATAGGGCTGTGCCAAGAGCGACTGCACTGGGCCAAAGAGCGCGAAATTGATTATCACTCAATGCCCAAATAAAAGCCAATCCCCAAAGCAAAACGGCCAGTATCTTCCGTATATTAATCGTCATGTTTAATCCCCCTTGCGTGGGCGGGTATTAAAGACAAAGCGATAGCTCATATAGAGCCAGAGAGATGTCACCAGGTAACCCGTTAAAACTGCGGATAAGCCAGGCGAAGCTGATCCTCTGCATAGGGAGATAACGGCCAAGTCAATGGCTAAGGCAATGCCAATAATAACTGTGTGGAACACGGATAGGATAAGGGGTGATTCGTGATCGTGAATTGGAAAAATCAATATATTCGTAGCAATTGATTGTATCGCAGCAAAGACGATAAACGCGGGAATAGTGGTAACCAGTAATTCGAAATGGAATTGGTTTAATAAAGCGAAGACGACAGCCCCGCACAGCGAAGAGACGATGAGTAAAGGAAGGAAGCAAAAAAACTGTAAGGGAAAGGGCGCGTTGTAGGTATTGTAACGAAGGATACAGTACAAAGCCCAGAATCCGTCTTTGGCATTGATCTTTTTACCCTCTTCATAGGTTCGTCCAGAATAAGAAATTCCCATCTCGTAGATTCTAGGGTGTTTCTTAGAGATTTTAGCAATAATCTCCGGCTCAAATCCAAACCGGTTTTCTTGAATTTCAATTCCCTGAATAATGTCCTTTCTAAATACCTTATAGCAGCTCTCCATATCGGAAAGATTCAAGTCGGTTAACATATTACTCATAAAAGTTAGAAAACGATTGCCCAGTGAATGCCAGAAGTAGAGCACTCGATGTTCACCACCGGTGAGGAAACGAGAACCGATAACGACATCGGCCTTGTCTTCTCGAATCAAGGTGATCAGTTTTTTCAAGTCCTGCGGGTCGTATTCCAAGTCGGCGTCTTGCACGGCTACGATATCCCCAGTAGCTTTTTTAAAACCGGTGCGCAGCGCGGCACCTTTACCCTGATTTTTGTCGTGGAATAAGGCTTTTATATTCTTATGTCTACGGCTTAAATTCTCAGCAATATCCTTGCTTCCATCACTCGAACCATCGTCGACAATTATAATTTCGATTGTTAAATTTTCATCGGCGATGTTTTGAATACGATCGATGCAGACACTGAGTGTACTTCCTTCGTTGTAACAGGGGATAATAATAGAAGCGGTAGCCATGAGATTAATATATGGGAAATCGCAAAATCCCTATTTTGATTGCTTCCTCCTGCCAGTCAAATTGCGAATGCTCGCTCCGAAGAGGTTGGTATAGGTTTTTACGGGAATTAGTTCTCATTTTAGATAGTTACGAGTGGCTCTTATCGATTGATGGATCTAAAATGTACGCTTTAATTTAATGGTGAAACTTTCATTATGGATGCTCTACAATGGGGTCAAAGGAAATATTTGATCAAGGAAGCCATATTCAAAAGGTGAAGTTGAATCAACATAAACGTATTTCGAGCGACTGATTTCTCATATTCCATTATTCAAAATAATGCGTTTATCTTCTAGTAATTAATATGAGCACTTATCGATACTATGGAGAAGCCTTGGCCAAAAAGAAACAGGTCTTATCGATCGAGTTCTTCCCCCCGAAAACTGAAAAATCCGGGCAAAGATTTATAGAAAATGCGAAGCTATTAAGTACGGGGTTTCGTCCGGATTTTGTATCGATTACTTACGGTGCTGGTGGCAGCACTCGAGAAAATACGCTCGAATATGCCACCTTATTAAAAGAAAAGATCGGATTTGAAGTAATGCCACATCTTACCTGTGTGGGCCATTCGAAAACAGAGATTTATGAAATAGTCAGTAAATTTTCTGAGGCTGGATTCAATAATCTTATGACCTTACGCGGGGATCCACCAAAAAGTGATCTGAATTTTAAGCAACACCCGGACGGTTTGCGTTACGCCTCTGATCTTGTCGCTTTCATTCGTAAAAACTATTCGCACTTTTGCTTAGGTGTTGCGGGATATCCGGAAATGCACACACAATCCAATTCGCTTGGAGCAGATATTAAAAATTTAAAAAACAAGATTGAACTGGGGGCTTCCTTTGTCATCACGCAATTGTTTTTTAACAACGCGGACTATTTTTCTTTTGTAAAAAGCTGTCGCGCAGCGGGGATAACGGTACCTATTGTCCCCGGCATCCTCCCTGTTCATTCTTTATCGAAAATAATCAGTTTTTGTAAGTTTTGCGGATCAAGTCTTCCATCCGCGCTTGAAGAAAAATTAAATGCTGCAGGTGGGGACAGAGACGCTGAAGAAGAAGTAGGCATGGAATGGGCTTATCAGCAGATACGCGAATTGCTGGAAAAAAATGCCCCCGGTTTTCATCTATACAGTTTAAATCGGCCTCGTGCCGCCTTGGAAATCATAGAGCGTTTGAGAACCGAAAGTATTGTCGATTGACGATTCATTCCATTGCGGATATCGATTGCGGATTGCGAAATATCGTAAATGAGTGAATGTGATTATACGCCCATGCGATAAGGTGGAGCGGGCTGCCTGACGGCCGTAGCATTACACTACACAGCGAAGGCTGTTCCCCAGCGCGCTGTATTAGAATTTGTGATTAAAGAATAAATGCGCTAGTGACAGCGCGTTCTACTCTATTTATCAATCCGCAAATAAAAAGGCGCCCGATTGGACATCGGGCGCCTTTTTGTTAAGTAAATATTAATGTATTAATTGATGAGTGAATGAACTTACATCATGCCGCCCATGCCGCCCATGCCACCCATGCCACCCATATCAGGAGCACCACCAGGCATGTCTTTCTTCTCTTCGGGAAGATCGGTAATCAACGCTTCCGTCGTTAACAACAGACCCGCAACAGACGAAGCATTTTGTAAACCCATTCTCACAACTTTCGTCGGGTCTACAACTCCTGCTTTTACCAAGTCTTCGTACTTATCGGTAGCCACATTGTAACCGATGTTGCCGGTACCTTTGAGCACATGCTGCACGACAATTGAGCCTTCAACTCCCGCATTGACACACAGGTTCTTCAATGGCGCTTCGATCGCTCGGCGCACAATCTGTGCTCCAATCGCTTCGTCACCTTCCAGCTTTATGTTTTCGATCGCCTTCGCCGTGCGTAACAAAGCGACTCCACCTCCAGCAACAATACCTTCTTCTACTGCCGCGCGCGTCGCATGCAGTGCGTCTTCCACACGTGCCTTCTTTTCTTTCATCTCAGGCTCTGTTGCTGCCCCCACATTGACCACGGCGACTCCACCAGCCAGCTTCGCTAACCGCTCCTGCAGTTTCTCACCATCGTAGTCGCTGGTCGTCTCGTCAATCTGCCGACGAATCTGTTTCACACGTCCTTGGATTTCCGAAGCTTTTCCCGCTCCTTCGATAATTGTCGTATTCTCTTTATCTATGGTAATTCTTTTCGCTTTCCCCAAGTCCGATAGCTGAACATTTTCCAACTTAATTCCCAGGTCTTCCGTCAAACAGCGCCCTCCGGTAAGGATTGCGATATCTTCCAGCATCGCTTTGCGGCGATCACCAAAACCAGGAGCTTTTACAGCACAGACATTCAATGTCCCTCTCAGCTTGTTGACCACTAATGTCGCCAGGGCTTCACCTTCTACGTCTTCAGCGATAATTAGAAACGGCTTTCCTGATTTCGAAACATTCTGCAGCAAGGGCAGCATGTCTTGCAAATTGCTTATTTTCTTTTCGTGGATCAATATATAAGCATCTTCTAAGATCGCTTCCATCGCTTCCGCGTCGGTAACAAAATACGGACTCAAGTAGCCCTTATCAAACTGCATTCCTTCTACGACATCCAGGCTCGTATCGATGCTCTTCGCCTCCTCAACTGTGATTGTGCCGTCTTTGCCAACTTTGTCCATCGCATCGGCAATGATGTCTCCAATCTCGTTGTCCCAATTCGCGGACACGGTAGCTACACTTTTAACTTCCTCACGCTGGTTTACCTTTTTCGACTGCTTCCGCAATCCAACAGTTGCCGCTTCCACGGCTTTTACGATACCCCGTTGCAAGTAAACCGGGTTCGCACCAGCGGCTACGTTTCTCAATCCTTCGCGGTATATCGCTTGCGCTAATACCGTTGCAGTCGTTGTCCCGTCTCCGGCGTTGTCCGAGGTTTTCGAGGCCACTTCACGCACCATTTGTGCTCCCATGTTCTCATACGGGTCATCCAACTCGATTTCTTTTGCTACCGTCACCCCGTCTTTGGTTACCGTCGGGGATCCGAATTTTTTATCAATAAGCACATTGCGCCCCTTGGGCCCTAATGTAACGCTTACCGCTTTTGTGAGGATATCTACTCCACGTAGGATTTTCTTCCTCGCTGCTTCATCAAACAGTATCTGTTTTGCCATTTTTTTTCCTTATATTCTATTTGTTTAAATATCGAAATTCCCAGGGTTAATTGACAATCCCCAAGATATCGTCTTCACGGAGCAATGAGTATGTGTCTCCATTCAGTTTAACTTCGGTACCGCCATATTTGCTGACAATAACTCGGTCACCAACCTTTACTTCGAATTTTACTTTTTTTCCAGAGTCATCAGTTTTACCTGTGCCCAGTGCCACAATTTTTGCTTCCTGGGGTTTTTCTTTGGCAGTATCGGGTATGATAATGCCGCCTTTCACTTGTTCTGATTCTTCGACCGCGATTACTAAAACACGATCTCCCAGAGGTTTAATGTTCGGTTTCATAGATTAATTTGCTCTTAGGTTATAGGTTAATTTTTTGTTTTATATTTTGTTAGTTAATAAAATTTTTCTACAGCTGTGTATCTGATGACTAAAAGATCTTTTTATTTTTCCTTTTCATCATCGACTACCTCAAAGTCAGCATCGACAACGTTATCATCGTCGCCTATCCCATCGGACGAAGAATCCACTCCATCGCCAGCAGATGGTGCTGCTCCGGCCTGAGCCGCATCGGCGGCCTCTCCGGCTTCCTGCTGTTGAGCATACATCGCCGAGACAACTTCCTGAACGGTGGGGTCGCTGGTTATCTTCTCAATTGCCGCTTTCATCTGTTCAGCATCATTGGACTCGAGGGCTTTTTTAGCATCGGCAATCAGACTATCAATTGCTCCTTTTTTGTCCTCGGGTACTTTATCCCCATGTTCCTCCATCATTTTTTCATTTTGATATATCAATGAATCCAATTGATTGCGTGTTTCAGCTGACTCTCTATATTTTTTATCATCCTCAGCATGAGATTCAGCATCCCTCCGCATTTTTTCGATCTCGTCTTTATCGAGACCCGATGATCCAGTGATAGAAATTTTCTGGTCACGACCGGTCCCCAGATCCTTAGCTGTGACATGAAGAATACCATTAGCATCGATATCAAAAGTTACTTCGATCTGAGGAACTCCACGAGGTGCAGTGGGAATGCCATCCAAACGGAAATTCCCTATAAGTTTATTATCCTCTGCTTTGGAACGTTCCCCTTGTAAGACGCGAACATCGACACTGGGTTGACTATCGCTAAAGGTGGAAAATATCTGTGATTTTTTCGTCGGGATCGTGGTGTTACGTTCGATCATTGCAGTCGCAATTCCACCCGCGGTCTCGATACTCAGGGTTAGGGGTGTGACGTCGAGCAACAGAACATCGCGCGCGCCGCCCGAAAGAACAGCACCTTGTATTGCTGCGCCAATAGCTACAACCTCGTCTGGATTCACTCCCTTATTAGGTTCTTTACCTGCGAGTTCACGTGAAATATCAACCACTTTAGGTATTCGCGTCATTCCACCAACAAGGACGAGATTGCCGATATTACCGGCTGTGTAACCCGCGTCTTTTAAACAGGCTTTGAATGGCGCGATTGTGCGTTGATTAAGCGAGTCACAGAGTTGTTCAAATTTCGATCGCTCCAAAGTCACATTCAAGTGTTTGGGACCGGTAGCATCGGCGGTAATAAAGGGCAAATTAATGTCTGTACTCTGAGCCGAAGAAAGAGCAATTTTCGCTTTTTCCGCCTCTTCTTTGAGACGTTGCAGAGCCATGGGATCACCTGTCAGATCGATGCCATTTTCATTATTAAATTCTTCGGCGAGCCAATCGATAAGGGCCCCATCCCAATTATCGCCACCTAGATGGGTGTCCCCATTCGTGGCTTTGACTTCAAAGACCCCATCACCGATATCTAAAATCGAGATATCGTAAGTGCCTCCACCGAGGTCAAATACGGCAATTGTCTCCTCATTCTTTTTATCCAGGCCGTAAGCGAGAGACGCTGCCGTCGGTTCGTTGATGATACGTAATACTTCCAGACCTGCAATCGTTCCCGCATCTTTTGTTGCCTGACGCTGGGAATCATTAAAGTATGCCGGCACGGTTATTACCGCTTGTGTAACAGATGACCCTAAATAAGCCTCGGCATCCGCTTTTAATTTTGCCAAGATCATAGAGGATATCTGGGCGGGAGAAAATTGTTCTTTTTTTCCTCCTACATCACATTCAATCCATGCATCATCGTTCTTTCCTTTTGTAATTTTAAAAGGTAAATGTTTCGACTCTTCTATTACTTCGTCCAACTTTCGTCCGATCAATCTTTTAGCTGAAAAAATCGTGTTTTGCGGATTAGTAACAGCCTGTCTTTTCGCCGCCTGCCCTACGAGTCTCTCGCCCTTCTTTGAGAAGGCGACAACCGAGGGGGTGGTGCGCGCGCCCTCAGAATTGGGGATGACGACGGGTTCGCCGCCCTCCATAACTCCCATACATGAATTAGTGGTGCCTAAATCTATTCCAATTACATTACTCACACCGCCCCTTTAGCAACACCTGTGCCAGTCTCTCTCTTTTATTTACAACCTTCTTTATATTAATAGTTTACAATTAACGATCGCCTGTTCATTTATATTTTTTATAACTCCTTCGATGACAGCTTGTCACAGATGATGTCACAGTGCGCGCGACTGTGCACACGGTCGAGGAATACAGAGATCGAGAGGACTTTGAGATGGATAAGGAAAATAAAAAGAAGAAAAGAAAGACTGATTACGAGGCGTTGAAATCTTCATTCATGCATATCCCACATCTTAATATTGAGACGGCGAGGGATCTTCTCAATCTAGGATTCAGAGAAATATACGAACTTTCGGGGCGCTCACCTGAAGTGCTGTTTGAAAACCTGAAAAAGAATAAAGCAAATACGCCAAAGGATCGTCTATACTCTATTCGAATGGCCGTATATTATGCCGAGACAGACGATCCGGATCCGGCTAAACTTTTACCCCATGCATGGAAAGATTGAAGATAAGGGAAGATCACACTATTCATCGTCATTCTCGCAAAAACTCGTATCTTGGCATCAATTACAAAGTTCAGCGAGTAAGTTGAAGTGGCAGGAGAAAACCATTGATAATCACAATACTTATGTGGGCAATTGAGTTAACAGTTCTACTCATATTAATTCGTTTGTAATTCTGATCAAAAAATAAACTCTTAATTCATGGCTGAGCCCGGCATCCCCTTACCGAAAGAAGTACCTGTCATGACCCTATCCGGGACAGTACTCTTTCCGCAGGCGATCATGCCACTCTACATTTTTGAGCCACGCTATCGTCAAATGCTCAGTGATGTTTTAAAAAACCATCGCTTGTTCGCAGTTGTTGGTCTCGATATTTCCGAAACGACAAAAACGGACCAGTTTGAACCACCCCTCGACACGGGCACTGTCGGCATTATCAGGGTATGTCATAAAAACGAAGACGGCACTTCCAATCTAGTTCTTCAAGGATTATTTCGCGTTCAAGTTAATCGCATTGTTCAGGAAAGCCCCTATCGAATAATAGATATCAGTCCACTGGAATCTACGCTCGGAGCTGAGGAAGAGGAATTAGACCGAAATATGAAACAGCTCAGCAAAATGCTTTTAGATAAACAAGAAATGGGAGGAAAGATCCCCAGGGAAATAATGCAACAGTTACTCAAGGTAAAAGAACCGGAGGTATTTGTCGACCTCGCCGCTTATGCATTTTGCAGCGATCCTTTGATTAAGCAAAAGATACTTTCTTCGCTCTCGGTTATGGATCGATTCAAGATATACTTTGAACAGTTGGAAACAGAATTGAAAAAGCTCAAGCTTTCAAAACACTATAGCTTACTTGACGAAGAAGATATTTCTTTTAATTGAATTTATTATTTAGAAGTAGCGATCACACCTTCATGTATCCACCGCGAGGATTACTCTACACGAATTTCTGATCATCTTCCGGTCACCTGGATCCTGCATCCAGTTGCAGTTCGGAAGCTCACATCCACACACGATCTGTTCTCTTTTTAATTATTTTTCTTCGTGGATAAGTTATGCTCGTCAACGAATAAAAATAGTCTTTAACAGTACGGGATGGAGGTAAAAACTAAATCTACGGCATTAAATCTTGAAATGCTTGCCGAAGCCGCGTCTCAAGCCCGAGGGCTGGCAATAGATGCGATAAAATCTGCCGGAATAGGACACCTTGGTCTCCCTTTAGGAGCCACTGAAATTGGCGCAGTCCTTTATGGGCATGCATTAAATTTTAACCCGGAAAATCCAAGATGGCTTAACCGAGATCGGTTCGTCCTCTCCGCTGGACATGGGAGCATGTTCCTTTACGCATGGTTGCATTTAAGTGGATTCAATATCCCGATGGAAGAAATACGGAACTTTCGTCAACTGCACAGTATGACTCCGGGTCATCCTGAATTTGGTGACACCCCGGGAGTGGAGTGTACCACTGGTCCCCTGGGTCAAGGTATTGGAAACGCTGTCGGTATAGCGATTGCCACTAAGATGGCCGCCGGCCATTTTAATACTGAAGAACACAAAATCATCGATAATCACATAGTCTGTTTGGCTGGTGATGGCTGTATCCAAGAGGGAATATCGGCCGAAGCCTGTTCATTGGGGGCACACTTAGGACTCGATAACCTGATCCTGATCTACGATTCCAACGATGTGACACTCGACGCGATGGCCGATAAAACACAAAGTGAGGATACGGCAAAACGATTTGAAGCGTATGGTTTCGATGTCGTTACGATCGATGGTCATGAGATGACAAGCATCTTAGAAGCTTATGAAAAGGCGAAAGCCGAAGATAATGGAAGGCCGAAATTAATTATCGCGAAAACGCTAATCGGAAAAGGAATTCCAGAAGTAGCTGGTACCGCAAAAGCCCACGGCGCAGAAGGTAAAGAATTTGCCGAAGAGGCACGTAAAAATCTTGGGTTACCGGATGAACTGTACTATGTGTCCGACTCTGTTAAGGAATATTTTTCAGCGCGTAAACAAGACCTGCTTAAAGCCCATGCGATCTGGGAGGAAACTTTTGAACAATGGAAATCCGCGAATCCGGATAAAAGTGAACTTCTGGATAGCGCAATAAGTGGCGATTGTCCGAAAGATCTTCTCGGCTGCATCCCCCATTTTTCTACCGATGCCAATTTGGCAACTCGCGTGGCTGGACGTGATGTTCTGCAGCAGCTGGCCGCAGCAGTACCGATGCTCATCAGTGGTAGCGCTGATTTGCACGGCTCAACGAATAACTATATCAAAGATGCCGGTGATTTCACACGTGATAACCCTATCGGTCGCAATATTCTTTTTGGTATTCGCGAACACGGCATGGGGGCGATCGTGAATGGTTTCGGATATGACGGCATGTTCAGCGCCTCTTGTGCAACCTTTGCTGTATTTTCCGATTACATGCGCCCTTCAGTTCGTTTGGCTGCTCTGGCAAAATTACCTGTATTCTACATATGGACGCATGATTCCGTGGCGGTGGGTGAAGATGGTCCTACTCATCAACCGGTGGAAACCGTAAGCGCGCTTCGCTGTATACCGAATCTTGATGTTATCCGGCCCGCAGATCCTGAAGAGACAGCGGGTTCTTTTGTCGCCGCATTAGAACGATCGGATGGGCCAACCGCGCTTATCTTGACAAGGCAAAATGTTCCGAACTTAAACGAGATACCCATAGACCACAGACGAAAGGGTGTAATCTCGGGTGGTTACATTGCCAGAAAAGAAGAAGGCACACTCAAATTGATCATCCTCGCATCCGGGAGTGAATTGCAACATGCGTTGGCTGCAGCAAATGAACTCGGGAGTGAGGTCCGTGTCGTTTCCATGCCCTGTTTCGAACGCTTTGAACGGCAGGCGGCATCCTACCGTGAGAACGTTCTACCGTCCACTTGCCTCAATCGCATCGCAATAGAAGCGGGTGTCACCGGATTGTGGTACCGTTACGTCGGCCTCGAGGGTAAAATCATCGGCATCGATCGGTTCGGGCTCAGCGCACCGGGGGACAAAGTAATGAATGAACTGGGAATAGGTCCCGAGAGCATCATTCAAGCAGCGAAAGAATTATAGCGATCGGCAATCCTTTATTATTTAGCGTTGGCCGTTACTTCGAGGCCACATCGGCGAGTATCTTTTTTAAAGCGCGCGATGAGTTTTGAATTCCTTGTTTTTCTTTTGGCCAGAGATCCAATTCCACTTGGTCGATCACCCCGGAACGTCCAATAACCGTAGGAACACTAAGACAGACATTGTTCAATCCATAAACACCTTGCTGCATCGAGGAAACGGGTAGTAGTTGCTTGCGATCGAGTGCAATCGCGTGAATCACTTCCGCGATCGTCAAGCCCACAGCCCAACCGGCACCTCCCTTCCGCCTTATAACTTCCGCTCCACTGCCCTGGGTCCTCTCAAAAATCTTCCTTTGGAAGTTGGCGTCAAAACCCTTTACCCCCGCCATCGGCATACCATTAACGGTAGCTGTCGACCAGATAGGGACCATAGAGTCGCCATGTTCGCCAAGGATAAGTGCTTTCACCTGAGTCGGCGCAAGCTGCAACTCCTCGGCAATCAAAGATCTAAACCGCGCCGTATCCAGCATTGTCCCTAACCCGAACACCTGCTTCCAAGGCAGGCCGAGGTAAGATGTCGCCAAGTGCGTCAAGATATCCACGGGGTTCGAGACGACAAAAACGATCGCCTCCTCTCTGATTTCAGTTTCCTTCATACTGGCAAGAATTTGAGAAAAGAGTGAGACATTGCGATTGATCAGATCGAGGCGGGACTCATCGGGTTTGCGTCGTAGACCCGCGGTGATAATAAAAATGTCACTGGCGCGCGCGCGCGCATAATCGCCTGAGTAAATAAGCTGATCAGCTATGGCGGAAGTTCCATGAAGCAGATCGAGCGCTTCACCCTCGGCAAGTTCAGTATTCGCGTCAAGGATTTGAATCTCTGTGACAATTCCGGCACATTGAAGGGCAAAGGCCGCGTTTGATCCCGCTCTCCCTCCTCCACCTATGATTGTTACTTTCATATAAAATATTCTTTTTTTAATTTTTCAATTGTTCGAGAATCGAATCAGTAAGTGTCTCAATAAGGTCTTCAATCTCCGGATCACCCTGCTGTGAAGAAGCCGTTTGGTGATCATTTTTCATGTGTTCAGGTGTTTTGCAGATTACCCCCGGGCGAAAGTCATCATTATCGCAAAGCTCACATTCGCGCATGCCGGTGCGTGGGTCATCCATTCCAAGATCATTACGGATCGCTAACAGTTCTTTAAGTTTAGCTCCACCAATATTGCCAATCTCTTTCCCCAAAAAAGATGCGATCCACAGCGTTTTACAATACATGTCAGTGTTTTCCATTTTCCAGTGGGCGTCTTCCACGTCTTTCCCCCAAGTGATAACGCCGTGATTACCCATGATAATGGCTTGATGATCGACACCCATTTTCCCGATGACTTCAGCATTCTCCGGTGTGCCGGGTGTCTCGTACTTAGCCAGACCAATCTTACCAAGAAATATTTCTGCCTCCGGTATAATGCACGTCGGTGGTTCTACAGAGGCGACGGCAAAGGCAGTGGCATAGGGGGGATGCGCGTGAACACAGGCTTTCGCTTTGGGCTGATACTTAAAGATACCAATGTGCGTAGTTACTTCACTCGTTCGCTTCCGCGTTCCCGCAAGTTGATTTCCCTTAAAGTCCACGAGGCAGAGATCATCAGGTGTCATATGACCTTTTGAAATAAGCGTCGGTGTGCACAAAACCAGATCGTCACCGACCCGAATAGTGATATTACCCCCGTTTCCATCGGCAAAATCTTTTAAATACAGGCGTCTGCCAATTTCGCAAATTCTCTCTTTTAATACATTGAGCTCGGGAGAATGAAAAAACGCATCAATCGCACCAGGTGTATTGGCGTCGCTGCCTGCTTTCCAAGTATACTCATAATCTGGAACAATAGGCGCTGGTTGCTTTTTCGGCTTTTTAACGCTTTCCGAACGTTGAAAATTACTGATAATATCCTGAGCGGCAGGTGTAAGTATAACGTTAGCAGGTAAGGACCGAGGATCGCCCCCCTCCTTCAGCATTTTTTCAATTACTTTTGCACTGATAACTTTTTTCATTCCAAAATAACGGCTATTGGGGTGGGTCGTAATCCATCTCATCGATTATCGCGCAGTTAAAAGCATCGACCGGTGTCGGCTCTGGAAAACAAACACTCGCTTCTCTTCCTTCTACATAGCTAATAATATTTCCCCGCCCGGCTCCGAGGTTATCATAGACAACCAGGCTATTACCTTGAGGCAGTGGTTTCAGTGGCCCACCTCCTATCTGTTTGCGCGACAAAGGTAAGACAACAAGAAATCGACCACTTTGGAATGTCGGTTCATACGCACTCAGTGTTATTCTGCCAATGACCTGTCCCAATCTCATTTTTTCAGCTATTTTAGAAGTTCAGTTTTCCCTCTAATCTTTATCGTCACCGACACCAAGGACCATATAGCGTAAAGGGGAATGATCATCCCCTACGCGATGGCGAGTTGCTACACCATCACTGGTTAAAATGACCTTTTGATGTTTGTGCGCACCGAGAGGATCAATCGCTAAAATCGGTCCCTCTGTTTCCTCCCCCTCTTCGTTAATTGGCTGACAGATAAGCACCCGCCACCCATTCATGCTTGGGTGACACACAGTCGATACAACACTGCCATCAACACGGGCTAATAGCATAGTTAATATATCCTTAAGTTATCGACCATGACACAGCGCCGTTTGCGCGTAAAAGTTTCCGGTGTCGTCATACCCTCTCCGGTCGTAGTTGCGATGGAATAGGTAAGATAACCTTCGCCTCCAAGACCGAGTCCGGAAGTGGAAGGTCCATTCTTGACAAAAAGCGTGCAGTCCAGTTCACGCGCCATGACAGTCATATTATCAACATGGCGCGAGTGAATGATCGATGAATGTTTATAACCGTGTTCCGCATTCTTGGCATCGGCGACACCCTGCGCAACATCCCGCACTCTAACGACTGGTATCATTGGTGTCATCTGCTCTTTGACAACAAAAGCGTGCGACGCGTCGGTCTCCGCGAAAATTAATTCCGTTCCGGCCGGTGCTCTCGTCCCCGCGATCGCCGCCAGATCAGTTGCGTTTTTTCCAACCATTTCGCGATTTAAAACGGGGTGAGAACAACCCCCGCCATCATCCTCATAAGTAAATACAACCTTTTCGAGCTGATCCAATTGGCTCTGTGTCAGCTTAAATGCACCGGCTTTTTCAAAGGCTTGAAGGAACTGACGATACACGGCGTCAACGACAAAGACTTCTTTTTCTCCAATACAAAGTAAATTGTTATCATAAGCCGCACCGAAAATAATATCCCGGGCCGCTTTATCTAAATCTGCCGTTTCATCGACAAGAACGGGGGGATTGCCCGGACCGGCGCAGATCGAACGCTTTCCACTTTTCATGGCAGCGCTCACAACACCCGTCCCACCCGTGACGACAAGAAGACCTACCTGCTCACTCTTGCTGATCGCGTCAAATGACTCTAATGTCGGCTCTTCCACCGAGCAAATAAGATTTTCAATTCCTAACTCCCGATAAATAGCTTCATTGAATACACGCACCGCAACATTTGCGCAACGTGCCCCACCGGGATGCGGATTAAAGACCACCGCATTCCCCGCCGACACAATGCTTACTACGTTACTACTCAGAGTTGGTACAGAGTGAGTAATCGGAGTAACCCCACCGACTACGCCGAAAGGTGTGTGCTCTTCCAACATTATACCATGGTCCCCACTCATCGCATCGGGCTGCAACCACTCCACTCCCGGCGTCAACTTCACAATTTGAAGTTTCTCGATTTTGTGATCGAGTCTCCCAATCTTCGTCTCATCCAATTCCATTTTTCCCCAGGAATTGGCATTTTTCTCACAAAGCCCTTTGACGATCTCGACTACTTTTTTCCGCGCCGCGACTCCCTGATCTCTAAGTTGGTAATAAGCGCCGTGCGCCGCCTCACAGGCATCATTCGCGTCCTCAAATACGCCAAAATTACGCTTTGAAGAAGAGTACCGGCTTCGCGTCGCTGGACGCGTGGCAGTTGTCGCCCCATCAGGTCTAGCACTAGCAGTATCCGTCTGCGTGTGACCCAGCCGCTTCAATACTTCTTCGACCACATGGCGAACGGTACTGTCATCAACATCTAATTGCGTATTCATTTATATCACCTTTGGATTATCGCCTTAATCTCGCGCACCTCATTTAATCTGATATTACTCGCTTGCGGTGTAGATCTGTCTGCCCTCAACGTCGACGGTGTCGACAATCCCCACAACTGCGGCATCAACCGGTAATGATTTCATGCCTGAACCCAGACGTGCGGAACTCCCCTGACAAAAGAGAACCATCTCAGATTCACCAGCGCCTAAATTATCAACTGCGACGATTGTATTTACTCCAGATCGCAAAAGTTTAGGGTTGGATTCATCAACTAGCATAGGCCGCAAGAGCAGCAGTTTTCTGCCTTTCATCGATTCATCTTTCTTTGTCGCGACTACCGCCCCGATGACCTTTGCTAGAAACATGTGCTTACCTTTTTGCTACTTCGAGCCCTTGCCTGACTTTGCTTGGGGTAAAATGCTAGCTACATCATCATGGGGTCGGGGAATTACCTGAACACTGACTACCTCACCCACTTCCTCAGCTGCTTTCGCCCCCGCATCGGTAGCTGCTTGCACCGCGGCGACATCACCTGTAATTACTGCGCTGACGAGGGCGCTGCCGACCTGTTTCATGGGGCCGACGAGTTGAACGTTAGCAGCTTTTAACATCGTATCGGTACCTTGCACCAACCCGATGAGACCGCGGGTTTCTAGAAGACCTATTGCTTTTTGTGCCATTGATTTATTATTGAGTTAGAATTACTGTTTAAAAAATTTAATATTAGGAAGCTATCAGTCGGCAGGTTTCGCGCGCGACTACTAACTCTTCGTTAGCAGGAATAACGAATATTTTTACTTTAGATTTTTTCGCGCTGATCATCTTCTCTTCAGCGAATGTTTCGTTGTTTAAATCGGGATCAATTTCAATACCGAGATTGTCAAGTTCAGCGCAAACTGCGCCGCGTATAATTGGATTATTTTCACCTATCCCCCCTGTAAATACCAAGGCATCACACCCATTGAGCTCGAGGTAGAATGCCCCGATCCAATGGCGAATTGCGTGAACTAAAACGTCAATTGTAAGTTTAGCACGCTCATTTCCCGCGGCTGCTTTTTCCCCGATATCACGAAGATCATTACTAATACCGGATAATCCGAGGAGTCCACTTTCCTGCGCCAACTGCGCTTGAACTTCATCCATAGATAGATTAAGCGCTTTCATTACAAAGGGAGTAGCCGAAGCGTCGAGGTCTCCTACGCGGTTATTATGTGGGATCCCACTTTGCGGGCTCATCCCAAAGCTGCCATCGACCGCTACTCCATTCAGACAACCGACAATGGAACTGCTGCCTCCTAGATGGCAGGATATTACGCGCAGAGCTTCACTCTCAAAGCGCACCGGTCCATCGCGGTAGAGGTTGCGGCAGCTCTCGGCAATATCGTCACGCGATAACAGCTCAGCGGAGCGCTCGGCGATGAACTTGTGACTCGCACCATGAAATCCGTTTCTTCTCACCCCTGCCTTATACCAGGCTTCCGGTACCGCGTAGCGAGTGGCCGCCTCTGGTACCCACTGATAAAATGCAGTTTCAAATAATGCGACGAGTTTCACGTTGTTTAATTTATCACGAAATTGCCGAATGCCATTGGCGTAAGCGGGATTGTGAGAAGGGGCGATCGCGTTAAATGCTTCCAAGGCCTCAAGCGTACGGTCGTCGGCAGGAACACAGCCGGAAAGATCTTTCCCGAGAATAGTTTTAAACCCGACGGCATCGAGATCATCCATAGTTTCGAGGTGCCCTTCTTCCCTCAGGTTTTCAAGGCATTGATCGATAGCGACGCCATGATCATTCACACGTTCAAAGCCCCCTTTGGCTAACAATGTTTCTTCCCCGTCTTCCATTGAAAACAGACGATACTTGAGTGAAGTGGAACCCAGATTGGCAACGAGAATTTTCACTAATGCAGTTGTCTTCCACCCTACCCTTAGACCCAACTGCCGAGCTGTGATAGATCTTCGTGCGGGCGCGGGATGACATGCACCCCGATCACTTCACCAATTTGAGCCGCCGCTTCAGCACCAGCATCCGTCGCCGCTTTGACTGCGGCGACATCACCTTTAAATACTACGGTGACTAAGCCACTGCCGACGGTCTCCCATCCAGAGAATGAGACATCTGCAGCTTTAAGCGCTGCGTCACTCGCTTCAATTAGGGTGCACAAACCCTTTGTTTCAATCATGCCTATCGCTTCTTGCGCCATATTTATTTCCCTTTTGGATATTACTTTTATTCAATTATATATCGAACTGCTTCAATAAGTCTGGATGCGGTCTTGCCAAGACATGCGAGCAAACAAGCTCGCCCACTTTGTCCGCGGCTTCTGACCCTGCTTCCACTGCAGCTTTGACACTCCCGACATCACCTTTGACGAGCACGGTGACAAACCCACCACCAATTTGCACCTGCTTGACGAGACTTACACTCGCCGCTTTTACCATCGCATCGCTGGCTTCAACGCTGCCAACATAGCCATTTGTCTCTACCATTCCTAATGATTCGCTCATGATCTTTCCTTTTCTCGTTGTGAAATATATTTGAGGTTATTCATTGTTCATTATTAAAAAGTTACTTTATCAGTTCGCAAGGGGTGTCTGGTCTTAAATCGCAGGCATTGCCTTCATCCGTGTCAATATGTACTTCCAATTTTATCTTCTCTCCGATGCGAACGATGATCTTGTCAAATATCACTCCCACCGGGCCACCGACACGGAGCTTCATTATCTCGCCTTCCCGCACACCATAAAATTCGGCATCACCGGGACTCATGTGAACGTGCGGCGCCGCCCGAATGACTCCTTCCTCCATCTCAAAAAATCCGTTCGGGCCCATGAGCATGCATCCCGGCGTACCCTCAATATTTCCCGACCGTCGTACCGGTATCTTAAACCCCAAAGCAATGGCGTCTGTAAACGCGAGTTCAACCTGGTTTAAAGGTCGGCAGGGGCCAAGAATGCGTAAGTTTGAAATCACTCGGCTGCGTGGTCCGACCAGGGTAACGGTCTCCTCGGCAGCAAAATAGCCATCCTGATAAAGCCAGCTCATCGGTGTCAACTCGTGCCCGCGGCCAAATAATGCCTCCACCGCCTCTTGCGTCAGATGACAGTGCCGCGCACTCACGTTTACCACCAATGGACTTGCCGCGCGAGCGCGCTGAAGGGGTTCGAGTCCTAAATGACGGTAAACACTCTCTCGCACCAGGTTCTCTACCACCGACCGGGGTGTGTTAGACTGAATGGAGATAGGCGTAGTTGACATTATTTTCAATAATTGTGATTGAAACTGATAGATATCATTCAAATTCTTTCATAAATGTCAATACACTGACTGGGTTAACCAAAGTCCCTGGGAAGGGAAAAACACCGTCAAAATTGATCGGTGGCTGATAAGTTTTCTGAGTATATAAAAATGCAGACACAAGAAAGTAACCCACATTATGTGACACAAAAGACCTTGTCCAGCTTGGGATGTAAATCCTTTTAAAAAAAATTTACCCAACGCCGATCGATACGCTAAGTGACACTGACAATCGCCTCAACCCAATCATGAATTCGGTCATGTTCCTTAAGCCGGCTGCGCCATAATTCGGGTATGGCATGGATTCCGAGGTGCGCACCGAGCCAGGCACCGGTCATTGACGTGCGCCCTGCATTGTCACCCCCAGCGCGCAAGATTGCTAAGAGGCAATGGTCAAAGATTTCATGTTGCTTAATAAGACTATGCAGTGAGGAGGGGAAGCTGCTGATCAGGGGGCAAGATTGACCTAACTCCAGGGTTGCATCGATAACACTTTTTGCCGAGGAACTGAACGCACTTTGAATTTTTCGTTTTAATTCAACTCCGAATATACTGTCCTTTACCGCCACTTCTTCAACCCTGTGCAGGGCACTGTGAATATCCCTCCCCGCTAAAAGTTCAAGCAGGATGCGTGCGTGCGTTTGCATATAGGCAACGGCGCGGTCGTTATTTTGTCGCACACGCGTAGCGCTTTCGACGATTTCCAAAAGGGCGTCATCCTGAAAATGAGCCGCAACAACGGGGGCAAGAGAAGACGCTGTTGCCAGTTGATCGTCATCAGCACCTTGCTGAAAATCAAATTCTTTATCTGGATACTGCTCTTCAAAATTCTGTTTGTTTTCAATTGTGCCACGTGTCGCATGATCTATGTAACCCGAGTACTTATCGGGGGCCATAGCTTCAATAAATTGTCTGCCAAAATGAATCGCATCAAAGCGCCCGCAACTTGCGATGGACTGTAATAGAAGCACTGCGGCGTCACCGTAATGAGTAAAGTCACCTGGCGATTTCCCCGCGTGATAGTGCCCGTCATTAGGTGTTTCAAAACCATGAATACCATTGGGATACGCAGCTTCAAGTTCGCTGAGATTATAGATCCAATGACTGCCAAGGGCCGCGGCGTCACCCACCAGTTGGCCCCAGATCATCCCACGCAAACGATCGGCTGTTGTTATATTCGAATCATCCATAGAGCGTGGTTATAAGGTTCAATTGTAAATCCGCAATGATGTTCATCATCTTCCTCATAATAGGGAAGTAATAAGTGGATACGAAGATATAGGTGGATCGGGCTGCCTGCCCGCCATAGCCTTGGCGACGGTTGGTCCCAGCACGCTTCTTCATGTATTAAATTTTGAAACACACTAAACGCGCTGAGACAGCGCGTTCCACCATTTGAATGCTTATTAATTTCCAAAGATCCGTTGGCGTCGCGTGCGGAAATCAGGTTCAGGGGCGTCAGGAACCCTATCGACATGCAAAAACCGCAGCGCGATAAAACCCCAGACTAAAGAAAAAAAGCTGAGTCCGACAAACCAATCTCCATACTGCATGTAAACACTTAGACGCTGCGTCCACTGGCGATCACGACTAACCTCCATCACCGCTCCGCCCCGAAAATAAATACTTCCTCTATGATCAAGCAGGACATCTCGCACATTGCCATACTCATCTATCCAGCCACTCCACCCTGCATTACCGCAGCGAAGAACGGGGCGTCGTGTTTCGACGGCGCGTAAGACGGAATGTGCAGCATGTTGATAAGCGCCGCTCTCCTCACCATACCAGGCATCATTCGTCGCTACGAAAAGGAAGTCAGCCCCCTCAAGCGTTAAGTCACGCGCCAGCCCGGGAAAAATGTCTTCATAGCATATAAGGGGGCCCACGCGGTAAATCTGACCGGCAATATTAAGAGGGATTAACTCAGGTAACTTTCCCGGTTTAAAGTCAGCTTCAAGAGGAACAAATTTATCAATGAAAGGAAAGAACTGGTGAAAAGGCACATATTCGCCAAAGGGTACCAGTTTGCGTTTAGCGTAGTAAGGAAAGACAAGGCCAAAGCGGGGATCGACCGCGTTCACCGTATTATACCAGATCTTATTGTCCTCTTTCGCCATATTGCCCATAAGGATAGGGACGCCAAATGATTGAGCCCGGTCTTGTGCCCAAAGCCGCATATTACTATCGCCTACAACAGGCCAGGGAGTGACAGATTCCGGCCATAGGATGAGGTCAGGATCAAGCGGTTTAAGGAAAAGCGTATGCTTTTCCAAAATATCGAGAATGCCATGTGCTTGTTCACTGATCCATTTTATCGATGGTTTGATATAAGGTTGTATGACGGCGACGCGAAAGCCATCAACCCGATCCTGAGTAAAAGTTCCGGTCCAGATAACTCCACTGGCGGCCGTAAGAAGTAGAGCGACGGATAGATAAAATTCTGGGCAGATACGTTCATACCAGGCTCGACCCCGATGGCTCTTTAATATCAGGTGCCGCAAATATATAGCTATTCCAAGATTAAAGAATATAAGAATAAAAGAAATGCCGTAAAAGCCAGTATAGGAAATAATTTGAAGCAGTGCGGGTCGATTCCACTGGCTAAGTGCCAGCGGCAGCCAGGGAAATCCGGTTATGAGAAAGGTGCGAAGGTATTCGAGTAAGATCCAAAGTGAGGAGAGCCCGAGAAGACCCGACAAGCGATACCAAAATGGTCGATCGATTATTCGAGGAAGAGCCCACCATGCGGCAACCAGCCAAGTGACATTAAAAAGCCCGAGAAAGACCGCTAAAGATACCGTTCCCAGGTAGGTTATGTGGCGCAACCACCAAATCATCACAATCCAGGTAACACAACCGGTGATCAATGCCGTGATGAGATAAAGTTTGAATCCAGGTTTGTAGAAAATCCAGAAGAGAAAAGGTATGGCAAAAAGGTAGGCCCCCTCTGCTATATTCCACGGGGGGAAAGAAATGACATACAGAAAACTCGAGAGGAGAAAGACCCCTACCGGCCAACAGCCAACTTTTATCGCGTTTGGAACAGACATTTTAATAGAATGAAAGGAGAAAGAGAAATACCCTTAGCGAGCGGCGGATAATAATTAAGAAGCATATATTGCAATCGACAATACGGGGAAGTAATTTATGAATTCCAATGTGCTCATACTGCAATCCAATATTAATAGCCAATTGATGGAAAGAGAATGATGAAATCTCAATTGGAAGCTCGCATCGCGGATACAGACTGGTCCAGTTTAACTCTTGGCGAACGTATTCGTCATATCGAAGTAGAAGGTTATCTTGTAATTCCCGATCTGCTCAGCCGGGAGCATATTGAAAAACTTAAGGCGGAAACGAAAGCCATTAACACGTGCAGGGTGGATTACAGTGAGAAACAACAGGTCGCTGAAGATGAAGAAGAAGTCACGTATCACGGGGGTGAACTTTCCAAGCTGATAGCTCATCCGCCAACCATTGACTTCCTCAAAGTATTGTTTGGCGACGAGATTATTATGATGAGTTATAGTTACGCGCGATCGGAACCGGGTCACCCCGGCATAAGTTTGCACTCTGATGGGCAACCGTGGAGTTCAAAAATATTCGGCTATCGGTTCAGCTGTCCCCGCTTAGTCCGGGTTCTCTACTATCTGGATGACTTAACCCCGGAAGTCTCCCCTTTTCGCGTTCTCCCGCGGTCACATCTCAGCTTTCACAACGAAGGCAACCCCTATTTGCGCTACGAAGAGCATCCCGAACAGTTAATGATCACTTGCAAGGCGGGATCGGCCGTTCTAATTAATCAAAATGTTTTCCATGGAAATTTTCCGAATACAGGCGATCGCCCCCGTGAAATGCTCGCCCTCGCTTACCGCCCATCATGGGCCGGGCCCGCCGGGGAGATTGATACGCGAGACGCCGAAAAGGTGGCCAAGCTATCCCCCGAAATTCAGGCGCTCCTGGGCGATCCTAACACCCGCATCTGGATGCATGACAATCCGAATAAGCCGGATCACATGGCCAAAGACGCACCGGGCATCAACCCCAGCCGCTGGGACCGTGCGAACTAATGAATATTCCTTTTAAAATCGTCTGTTCTCACCCCTAAACAACTACTGATTGAAAATAAATAATGAAAACTGAACTCAATGGTCTTATAGCCCCCTCTGTAACTCCTTTCAATGATGACTATAGTGTCAATCTCGATAGGATCGAAACCCTGGCCGTGTTTTTCAAAGACAACGGGGTTCAAGGTGCATTTCTGTGTGGAACATCAGGAGAAAGCTTATCCTTAACCGCAGAGGAACGCATCGCGATCACCAGCCGTTGGGTTGAAGTCGCGCCGAAAGATTTTACACTGCTTGTTCATGTCGGCCACAATAGTATTGTCGCCGCAAAAGCGCTCGCCGCTCATGCCCAGAAAGTTGGGGCCTGGGGGATTGGAGCGCATGCCCCTACTTTCATTAAGCCAAGAGACGCGGATACGCTCGTTGACTATTGTTCCCAGATTGCTGCGTCTGCACCTGAGTTACCCTTCTATTATTATCATATCCCCGGCCTGACTGGAGTCTCTATCAATATGATAGATTTCCTGGAAGCCGTGCGCGGAAAGATACCCAATTTGTGCGGTCTTAAATTCACCTCGCCTAATATGATGGAATATCAACTTTGTCGTTTATTTGATGGCGGACGCTATGATGTCCTCTTTGGTATTGATTCGTTTTTATTATGCAGTTTAGTATTAGGTGGTAAGGGTTCAATAGGAGGCGGCTATAATTATGCCGGCCCTTTATACAATGAGATAATAGACAGTTTCAATCGAGGTGATTTGGATACAGCTCGCGAAAAACAACTCGACTCGATGAAGATGTGTCAGATTATGGGGCGCTCTTGTTCATCCGGGCATACAGGTATGAAAGCCATAATGAAATTGCTGGGTGTGGACTGTGGACCGGCACGCCCCCCTTCTCAACCCATTACTTCGGAGCAGTACAGCAAACTTGAAAAAGATCTAACCGAGATAGGTTTTTTCGAATTCGCAGCGAAAAAAGTTGAACCCGCGGTAGCACCTATAGGATAACCTGTTCCATTCCGCCACCCTATGAATGGATAGTAGCATTTGATTAACGCTGCTTGCCAGGGAATCTATCAATAAATTAATCGCCTCGTAATAAATTTACTTAAAAAATCGATAGCTAACATAACCAAAGGAGAACAGAAATGGCGTCAGTGCGCATAGATCTTTACAGCGATACCGCGACAAAACCAACTAAGGAAATGCGTGAATTCATGTGCGCCGCAGAAGTTGGCGATGAGCAGAGAGGCGAGGATCCGACGGTTAATAAATTGCAGGAAATGGTCGCCGAATTGTTGGGCAAAGAAGCGGCATTATTTCTTCCCTCCGGAACGATGTGTAATCAAATTGCACTCGCCGTCCACTGTCGGCCGGGCAACTTTATTATTCTCGACCGGTCAGCGCATCCTCTCATTTCAGAAGCGGGAGGCTCGGCGGTCCTCGCAGGTGCGGTCCTCTACCCCATTGACGGTAAGAATGGCCAGTTCACAGCCGAACAGATTGACGAAGCTATTGCTCCAACAAGCCGCTACCAATCTCCCGTCCAGGTCGTTTCAATCGAACAGACAACGAATCGGCCGGGTGGGCGTATCTGGCCATTAGAACAGATGAAATCAGTATGTGCTAAAGTACGTGAACACGACGCTTACTGTCATATGGATGGTGCCCGGCTCCTGAATGCCACGGTAGCGACAGGGATAAGCGCGGCTGAGTACGCGAGCCCTTTTGATTCTGCCTGGATCGACTTTAGTAAAGGATTGGGCGCACCAGTCGGCGGGGCATTAGCGGGATCCAAGGCATTTATCCATGAGGCCTGGCAGTGGAAGCAAAGGATCGGTGGTGCCATGCGTCAAGCGGGTATTATTGCAGCAGCCGGTATTTACGCTCTTGAGCATAATGTCGAGCGACTGGCAGAAGATCATCGTAATGCAAAACTTTTAGCTGAGCGTATTGCCACCGCACCGGGCATATCCATTGATCCTGAAGTGGTGGAAACTAATATGTGCAGGTTCGATGTAAAAGGAACCGGGCTCTCATCGATAGCGTTCGCCGATCGTCTACTCGATGAACATGGGGTACGGGTCAGTGCTCCGGAGCGAACGATCATTCGCGCTATACCTTATCTGGGAATTACCGAAGCGGACGTAGAATCAGCTGCCGATTCGATTTGTGCTCTTGCCAATAAGATTGCTGAAAGCAATTGATAGTTTTTTTCTATAGTCCTCAAAACAGAAAACACATTATGAAATTATTAATCGTCGGCGCCGAGTTTACTGGAACTACCACTTTAGCTAACGCCTTCCATAAATGGAAGGAAGAGGAAATGGGATGCGGCTTTACGCACATTCACGATCATTTTAAGTATCCGCGTGTCTCGGGACACCCTGACGATACGACGCCGGAAGAGCAGAAGATGATTCTTGCCCTGTCTCCCAAGCTCAAAGAAATGTACTCTCGCTATAGTCTCCACTATCATGTCCAACATTACCGCGCGGTAGATAATCTGGATATCGGGTTGCATATCGAAGATGGAGTCTATGCCCCACTTTACTTCGGATATGGGCTACCCGATGAATTTTTTAATAGAAGGGAATTCTTTTTTGATCATATTGAAGAATTAATTAAGGAAGTAACATCTGATCCGGTAGTCATTGTTCATTTGATAGCAGAACCGGATGTGCTCAGGCAGCGGATGAAGGAAAACAATCGCGAGAACGCTGTGATGCAGGAAGAGGATATTGATGAAATCCTTCACTTATTTGAAGAAGGGGTGGCAAGATCAACATTGGGCCCCACGTTTACTCTCGATACCAGTCACACGTCGATAGAAGATTCCGTCCGTGAATTCGCGGAGAAAGTTCAGCCCCATCTCACTGCGCAGGACCGTGAACGTATTGCCGCCCATAAGAATTAGGATTAATATTTAATTTCGAGAGAACTCTCGATCGGCGTTATGAAGATAACCGATATCCGCTGTCATGTGATGGGTGTGCCGCGGCCCGATGGTCCGGGTGTTTGCCGCAATTGGATATTTGTGGAAATAGAGACAGACGAAGGAATCACTGGTATCGGTGAAGCTACAACCGAATACCACGAAATGGCGGTTAAAGCGCAAATTGAATCGGAACTGAAACCACGTTTACTCGGTATGGATCCTACTGATATCGAACGCATCTGGCAATTAGGCTATCGCGATTTCTGGTGGCGCAGAGGGGTTGTTCACACTAGCGCGATGAGTGGAATCGACCAGGCATTATGGGATATCGCCGGGAAAAAAGCGGGCCTGCCCGTGTTCAAACTTCTTGGCGGTAAAGTAAGAGAAAAAATTCGCTGTTACATCCGCTACGGCCCCGAATTTTATGGTTCCACGCTCGAAGAGGCAGCCGAGGCATCGATGAAGATGGGTTTCAACGCATTCAAGCACGGATGGGGCACTAGAACCGAACCCTACGACATGCAACAGCAAGCGAAAAATGCGATTGAGGAACATACCCTGTTACGCCAGCTATTTGGTCCTGATGTAGCCCTGATGATAGATGCCGCTGGTCAGTTTGATTTTCAAGCTGCTGTGTATCTCATGCGCGGGCTTCGTCCACTTAATATGCTTTTTGTTGAAGAGCCAACAAATCAAGATACCATTGAACCGACCCTTCTACTGAAAAAAGAATTTCCAGATATCAAAATCGCTCTCGGCGAGCGCCAAATAACACGTTGGGATTTCCGCCCATGGTTTGAACAACAGGCAATTGATGTTTGTCAGGCCGACCCCTATCACATCGGGGGAATCAGCGAACTCGTTAAGATTGCCCACTATGCCGAGGTATATGGTATAACAATAGCCCCGCACAATCCCTACGGCCCTGTCGCCCTGGCAGCTTGCGCTCATGTGGCTGCGTCCATACAAAATTTTCTAATCCTGGAACATTGTCCGATTCAACCCTGGTTTGACCGTATTCAGACACAGAAGGTGCCGGTGATTGACGGCCATATCCATTTAAACGACTTGCAAAATCGCCCCGGCCTAGGCGTGGAATTGGATATGGAACAGGTGCGTTCACGCCCCCATGAGCCGATAAAAGCACTGCGCTACGTCCAGGCTGACGGTTCAACACCTCTTTTGTAACTTTGCAACGTCAGCTCTAAACCAGGGAATAAAAAATGGGAAAAGTAGTAGTTACCGGCGCAAAAGGAGGTACCGGACCCTCAATTGTAAAGGTCTTTCGCGAAGCGGGTTATGAAGTTATCGGAGTCGACTTGAAGCCCTGTGAATTTGCGGAGAGTGATTATCGGCAGGTCAACTTGGAAGACGGAGCAGCAGTCCATGATGTCTTCAAGGGAGCAGATGCGGTCGTTCACTTTGGCAGTTATCCCACGGATTCATGGACCGCGTGGGAAAACGCCTATCGAAATCTCGCACTGGGCGGTTATCACGTTCTTCAGGCGGCAGCAAACTTGGGAATTCCGCGCGTTGTATTAGCCAGCAGCCCAGAGATTTATGGCGACCTTTACCAAGTACCTTATCTGCCTATTGATGAGGACACCCCCCCGAACCCCCACAGCATCTATGGAGCGGTGAAACAAAACCTTGAGACCCTGGCCAGTCATTATTCGCGTTGGCATGATATCGCCATTGCCGCCTTGCGACCGCAGCGAATTGTTTATGAAGAATCTTATGAATGGCGTTTCCGTAATTATACCGAAAATGATTCAGCCGCTGAAAACGCTCTCTGGTCTTATATTGACGCCCGCGATGTCGCTACCGCTTGTCTCGCTTGGGTAACAGCGAAAGAATCAGGTTTCAATAGCTTCAACATTGCCGCGGACGACGTCTGCGTTACAACGCCGACACGTCAGTTAATTGAAAAAGGGGTTCCCCACATTAAAGATATTCGAGGCGATCTCCCCGAAAGGACCGGTCTCGTGAGCTGTAATAAAATAAAGCAAATACTTGGTTGGAGTCCGCAACATCACTGGCAAGCCATGGCGGCAGAAAGCATTGCCAATCACTATCCCACAAAGGTACCGCAACGATAGCTGCATTCCTGAACTCTACTTTTATGTCAGTTCATCCCTTCGATCTAAATGCTATTGTCCATATACGCGGTGTTGACCACCCAGAATCGATATCCATTGGTCCTCAAGGTGAAGCTTACACCACCGGTACCGGGGGCCAGGTTTATCAACTTAATTTGATAACAAATACCGCTAACCAGTTTGCTTCGACCGCGCCCCGTCGGATGCTCGGTCAAGTGATTGACGCGGAGGGAAATATTTACTGCGCCGACACCTCGGGAAAAGTAATTCGGATTACTCCTGACGGTGAAGAGAGCACCTACGCCACCGGCCCCAGCGGCAAAAATTTTCTTTGCACCAATTACCCGGCGTTTGATCGACTGGGTAATATGTATCTGTCAGACAGCGGTGACTGGTCCGATCAGATTAATGGGCATATTTATAAAGTTGCTCCCGGTGGTGGCAGCGCTCAACTCTGGTATCCCGAAACAGTCAATACCCCAAACGCGATAGCACTAGACGCCGATGAACAGTATCTATACTTTGTAGAGACCTATGGCAATTGTATCGCAAAAATAACTGTTAACAAGGATGGCACTGCGGGCAATTATGAGCGTGTCGTACACATGCCGCGATGCATACCTGACGGTATCGCCTTTGATACAGAAAAACGTCTTTGGATTGCCTGCCATCGGCCGGACGCGATTTATGTATATGATGAACGAACGAGTGAGCTGAAATGCTTTGCTGAAGATTGGAAAGGTGAAGCATTACGCGGACCGACTGATGTCGCATTTGCGGGACCCGACCGCGATATTCTTCTTGCCGCTTCGCTGGACAACCTTGTGGTGCACAGATTTGATAATACAGGAGTCTGTGGATTAAGGCTCAACAACCCGAATATACCGATGCCGCTAAAAGACGAATAGTTACTTCAATTAAAACTATTCATTGAAGCTAACCAGGAGAGCTTCCTCGGTCGGCGCTAATCGTATCAAGTATTTATTTTCATCTTCAATGCAGGAGGGCGCATCCCGGAACAATGATTCTGCAGCTAACGCACCTTCATGAATAAACTCTGGTAACAAAGAGTCGGTGTGATCGATTCCTCGGGGATCAATTATTAACGATACTTCATTGACCGCATTTTTTTCAATCGGAAGTGAGTTCCCGTTTACAGAAACATTGTTGATTAATACGAGCGATTTCGGGATTACCAGAACATAAGATTTTTCCCGAACTATTCCAGCGTGATCCCCCTTGATTTTTCCAATTTTAAGAGAAAATAAACCTGATGTTTTCAGGGCGCTTAAGGAAAAAATCTGTGTCGAATATTCACCTTTTTCATACTTATACGACCTTCGATCATCATCATAAAGTTCAAACTCAGCTGCATGACTGTCAGGGAGAATCCATAAGACCATATTCGTTTCACCGTGTAATGGAATGGTGTCGGTAGGTTCCCGGAACGGAATTATACTACCCGCTTTCAAAAACAGGGGGTCACGGCCTAAGGGTGCGTCACAATCAAAATTAACTTGCAGTTCTTCCTCTTGCTTTTCGAATTGGCCATCGCTCTCCCCGGGATCCGAGTTCGAACTGGGTTTAGTCGCGCGATAACACTTTAACGACCAGTAATGCACCCAATTACCTTCTGGTAAATACACCTTCCTTTTTTTTGCGCCTTTCTCATAAACCGGTGCGACGAGAATAGAGGGGCCCCACATAAACTGATTTCCCAGCGATCGTGCATATCTGTCATGGGGGAATTCTAATACCATGGCTCGCATCATGGGTATACCATCTCGATTGGCTTCATGCATTAAGGTATAATTATAAGGGAAAAGTGAAACGCGTAACCTGATAAATGAAGTGAAGCGTTTTTCATACTGCGGGCCGAAACCCCAAGGTAGCTTGCATCGCCAATTGTGACCATGTGAACGCATGATGGGTGTAAAAGTGCCAAGGAAAGCCCAGCGGATACAAAGTTCGTCGTCCAGTTCCTCATGCGCATAATGGCCACCGATGTCAGCCTCGGGCATGAAGATGCCGGAAGTTCCATGGTGTAAAAGCCAATGAGTTTGCAATTGCATCAGTCTCCAGGTGGCCCAGTAATCACCCTGGTTCACGCCCACCGCATAACGTTGCATTCCCGAAAAGGCCGCGCGATTGAGAATGTAAACGCGCTTGTCAGGGAAATCTCTGCGTTGGCGTTCATAGAATCCCTTTGCCCGTAAAACCGCCCAGATGTTGTCGTATTCATTCTTAAAATCCTCGGTAAGCGCCTCCTCATCTCTAACGCGCTGCGGAATATGAGTGACCTTGTGAGAAGAAGCGGTTTCCGTGCCGTCGAGCCACCAGCCTTCCCAGCCGTCTTCGATAAGAAATTTCTGCTCGCTCCAAATCCGCTCCAGATCATCGGGATCGGTGAAGTCCCCTTCAAAGTAATTATGAACTATAAGATGAAAACCCTTCTCGATAAGATTCTGAATGTCCCCTTTCCCCTCGGGAAAGAGCGCGGTGTTGTAGTTGCTGTAATCCTGGAATTTATTCCAACCTTGGTAGCCTTCCAGATAATCCGTATGCGCACCTCGTCCCCATCGCCCAACGGCACCTTTCCCATTATAGGTACTTAAAAAAACAAAACCGTCACAGGGGATATGTTTCTTGCGAAAATAGTCCGTGACAAAATCCACCTCACCCGGGTTCAACCAGGTCCGCGAGCTCTGTTCATACCCCAATGACCACGCAGGATGCATGGGTGGAAGTCCCGATAGCTTTACATATTTTTTTAAAGCCAAAGCTGGCGTTGGGCCGTCAATAAAATAAATGCTGCGGATCTTGCTCCCCTTAACTGTAAATCGATCTTCAAGATTAATAGTCATCGGATGGGTGCTATCAAAAAATAGTCCAAACCCCTGAGAGGATAAGACCCAGGGCATATGATTGTTCCCCTGGCGGGTTACACGGTGATGAACACAATATTTTTTTCCCCGTCGATCAATGGATTCACTCCAGTTATTAGCTCCAATGCCGTAAAAAGGGAAACTGCGATCGCATTTAACGGTCATGCCTTCAACCGTAGGATTACAGAGTTCACAGATAATTTCACGGTCTGATTTTCTGCGAATTATTATCGAACCTTGGGAGATTAAAATATCATGGGCGTTAGTCGTTGTCCGCCGCTCTTCACCCTGTGATTGCAAGAGTGGTAACTCTTCGCCGTTAGCGTCAGGGATAAGGAAGGAGGGAGTCGCTTGTAATGAATCCTCTTTGAAATCGACCGCAATAATATCCTCCACTACGGAACGGATCGTGAAACAATATTCATTTTGTGCATGGGTATTATTCATTTCAGCTATTGTGCTGTCCAGCCACCATCTACGACAAAGCTGGCACCAGTAACATAACTGGCGGCATCGCTGGCAAGGAAAAGAGCGATACCACCAATCTCATGTAATTCACCCCATCTTCCCATGGGTATTTTGGATAGAGACGCTTTATATTTTTCCGGATCATTCATGAGTGCGGTATTCATCTCGGTGGTAAAGGCTCCAGGAAGAACGGCATTCACGGTGATTCCGCAAGTAGCCCATTCCATGGCCAATGCGCGCGTGAGATTGAGCACGGCTCCTTTACTCGTGGCATAGGGCGTTCTTTCAGGGAAGGCAACAAGCGATAAAGTGGAACCGATATTGATTACCCTTCCATAGTTATTTTTTTTCATGAAGGGCGCGGCAGCCCGACACATCAACCAAGTACCGGTGACATTCACTTCCTGCACCTGGCGAAATTCTTCAAGGTCCAGTTTCTCAATAAGTCCTCGAATATTAATACCCGCGCTGTTAATTAATATATCTATTCTGCCATATTCATCGACTGTTTTTTCTAACGTTTCAGATACCTGTTTTTCATCAGTAACATCGCACGTTAAACCAACGCATTTAACACCCTCAATCTCCCGCAGTTTTTCTGTCGCTTCTTTATTGCGTTGAGGATCGCGGGCGGCGATTGCGAGAGACGCACCAGCTTCACCCAATGCTTTTGCCATTTCATATCCTAAACCCCTATTGCCGCCCGAAATTAAAGCGACTTTCCCCTCCAAACTAAATTGATCAATTATGCTCATGCAAAAATTGAAGTGATAAAAGGTTCACTCTGGCAAACATAATTAGTTGCCGTGATAGAGAACCGATTGACTGGAACTTCTGAAAAATGAATTAACTCTTTAAAATGGAATGGCTTTCAATCGGTAGCTTGAATTGCTATTTAGTCCTTGTATCTGCTTTATTGCCTATTGTAGTTTTAAATTGAAGGTAATTTCTCTTAAACATGTAAACTCTATATAACTCCATTTATGAAATTTCATTTTCTATTCCCACGACCAGTAAATTTTCCAGGCATCATCGCCGCTTTGATAATAGTCATTTTAACTACAGGTTCACTTACGCAAGGGCTCGATGAGAAGGGTAATTCTAATCCAGTACCGACTCGAACGTATAAACCCGATTATCCGGAAAATCTTCGCAACCAAGGCATCACGGGGAACGCGGTTATAAAATTTACGATCAATAAACAGGGCAGTGTTGTTGATCCTGAGGTAGTTTCGGCAACCCATGAAGCTTTTGGGGCAGCGTCAATGGACGCGATCAGACAATGGCAATTTCTCCCGGCTCGCAAAAATGGTAAAATCGTTTCCAAGCAAGTCCAGCTGCCTTTTAATTTTACTCTCACTTTAGAAGAGAAATTGACTAATAGAATTGGCAGAGAGGTCTTCACCAAAGTTAGGGGTAAAATTTATAAAGCAGATAAACTGGACACTTCTCCCGCCCCAATAAACACGGTATCCCCCGTTTATCCAGACGAGCTAAAAGACAGTGGAATAGAAGGTGAAGCGCAGGTAAAATTTATCATAAACAAAGAGGGCTTGGTGATGAACCCGAAAATCGTGTCCACGGATCACGAAAAATTTGGCCCCAGTGCGCTCATGGCTTCATTAACCCTGAAATTTGATCCAGTTGAGTTAAAAGGGAAACGGATCAATGTTGAGATGGAAAGGTCATTTACTTTCTCCGAGTAACCTGAGGATCCCTTGTCTTTTCAGCTTTGAATGGGCAGTGTAAAGATATTTGCATACAGGGAGTATTGATTTAACCAATTACTGAATTAAATTATCCTCAGTGCCCTATGCCATGCATGTGAAGGATAAATAAAAGGGGCGTTGTATTATTAACGACTTCAATCAGGATTGTAGTACACAACAATCACGAGGCTTGGCCGCATTACGCTATAATCGATGAATTCAGTTTTTAAACGCGGCACTTGCTATGCTGTTTCCGCCACCATTGTTTTCATTTTTTTTCACGCGTTTTCTTTGAGCGCACAGACTATTCCGCTCGCTGAAATCCGTAATCACAAAGGAACTCCTGCTCTTCATATTAATGGCGTACCCAACGCTGCTCTATGCTATTGGGGGGCGCCCTATCCCGAAGCTATTTGAACAATTTGGAAATATTGGAGTCGATCTCGTTTCCTTTTATCCGCTCGATATATTTACCTATTGCGAGCAACCCGAAACCGATTCTACGGCCGCGACCTATGATTATTCTGGTTTGGATCGTCATTTCAACGCCATCGTTGAAGCCAACCCCAAGGCCTATATTTTTCCACGACTTAACATAGGAATGACTCCTCACTGGTGGGACAGCAGTTACGAGGATGAACTGGTAGTCTTTGATGATGGAAGCCGAGTGCCCTTTATGCTCAAGAATCAGAATTTAACCGTTCCATCTTTTTCCTCCGTTAAATGGCGAAAAGCGGCGGCGGAAAATCTGCGAGTATTAATTAATCATATTCGCGCTCAGCCTTACGCAAAAAATGTTATCGGCTATCATATTTCAGCGGGGAGTACTTCCGAATGGCTGCAATGGAATTTTGAACATGGCCCAGCACCAGATTTCAGCGTTTCTCAACTCAAGGCTTACAAAAAATGGCTAAAAAAGAAATATAAAAAAAATCGTCACCTGCGCAGGGTTTGGAATAATCGTGAAATTTCTTTTGAGACCGTTTCCATACCGACGATGGATGAACGGGCCGCAGGCGATTATTTTATTTTCCGTGATCCCGCGAAAAGTAAGCACGTTATCGACTACATGGAATTTCATTCCTGGATAGTCATGGACGCCATTATTCACATGGCAAAAGCAGCAAAGGAAGCTTGTAATTACGAGAGCCTGGTCGGGTTCTTTTATGGTTACACCCTTCATGTCCGCGGGCAATATCAACGCGTTTTTGACTCTTTCCAGGAACAGGGGCATTTTGCTCTCGCGGAGTTACTCGAATCACCGGACATCGATTTTTTATCCTCTCCTACTCAGTACGAATACCGTGAAGTAGGAACCGGATACAGTGTATTTATGTCGCTTCAATCTTCGATTCAGCTTCACGGTAAATTGTGGGTAGACGAGAATGACTACCGTACTCACCTTACCCCCATCACCGCAGGTTACGGGCGAACAACTGATTACAAGGAATCGGTTTCTGCCCAGTTGAGGCAATTAAGCAATGAACTCACTCATGCCACGGGTGCCTGGTGGATGGATCAAACCGGCGATTATTTTACTACCGATAGAATGCAGAAAATAATCGAAAAACTTAATGCCATAGGGGAAAGAAGTATTGATTTCGATCGACGCTCGACAGCGGAAATCGCGGTGGTCGTCGATGAATACAGTAATTTGATGATGCGCAGTGATAATCGTCTCTCTATTCCACTCCTCTATTACCAGATGCTTCCGTTGGGGAAAATCGGCGCACCCTTTGATTACATTCTACAGGATGATATCGGACTCGCTCGCCCTTATAAATTATATATCTTTTTAAACGCCTTCCACATATCCGAAAAACAAAGATCGATGATTGATCGGCTGCCAGAGAGAGGCGTCAAGGCTTTACTTTGGGTCTACGCCCCAGGTTATGTTGGCGATACTTTAGATGTAAAGAGTTCCTTCTATTTGACGGGTGTTCAGCTCGCCACCCTCGAAGGAGAAAGTCAGCTACAGGTAATTATTAATGAAAAAGGGGCCGATTACCTCCCCGGCGTGGAAAAAGATATGCTTTATGGAATACATGAAGGGGGGGCAAGAAATCTGGTCGGGCCGATCTTTTACGGAGACGACCCCTCGGCAGAAGTACTGGGTTTATTATACGGCCATGATCTTCCCGGTTTAATTACGAAAAATATTGCCGGTGTTCAGGTTTATTATTCAGCTGCTCCCCAGATATCATCTGCCGTTCTTCGTGCCATCGCCACCAATGCGGGGGTGCATATTTACAATTTTCGTGATGATGTACTCTACGCCAATAATTCGTTTATCGCTTTGCACACTGCAACAGCTGGCAAGCGAACGCTTAAGTTTCCACAGAAGACCAGCCTTTACGATGTATACCGTAACTTTGAGATAGCTCGAGGAGTCAAGCAAGTCACCGTCGATCTTCCAGTTAGAGAATCCTTTCTCTATTTTCGGGGCACAAAAGATCAGTGGGAAAAGAATTAGATCAAGGTTGACTATTTTTTATCTTCTCTATTTTCAAATATTGAATATTTTTAATCCATTGTTGAATAGCTGAAAGTGACCAACCTTTTATGATTAAAAATAAGACAGCCGTTCCTTCACTCAGACAAAAGATCCTTATCCTTTATTCGGGAGGGTCAGCACTGGACAGTAAGATCGTCGCTTGGTCGCTTTTTGACGCAACTGAAAAGAAAAAGATGATCCCTGGTGATAGCGATGTTCCTCCTTATGAATCCGTCTTCGACGCGATGAAGGATGGATGGCGCGTTATCCAAATATCCCCGATACAATCATTCCACCCAGGGACAGAATATTCGACCGCCTACTTAAAATTTGAACATGTATTGGAAAAAATAGCCTCCACCGATGGTTAATAAAAAGCATTTACTTACAAGCAAACAGATGGCCTCGTTTGTAAACGAGGGTTATCTTCGTTTTGATAAAATCATTCCGAAGAAGCTTTGCGATGAAACGTTTGAAGAGTTAGAAAAAAATCCAAATCATAAATGGTGGCTTACAAACGGGAAGCCGTTCAGTGAAATATGGCCAGATAGTGTGATTGGGAAAATATTTCGCCTTCCAAAGGTGGAAGGTATTATCCAGAGCCTGATTGGACCGAATCCGCGTTATGATCATCATTTTCCTCATCGCGTGGAACCGGGTCATCTTGAAGCACAGAATTGGCATGCCGATTCCATTATCGATACACGAACCGAACACTTTGATATTCAGCTTTTCTTTTTTCCCCAGGATACTCCGCGTGAGATGGGAGGTACATTAATCCTTCCCGGAAGTCATTTCCGCAAGGTCCAGGAGTCGGAAATCAGCCGTTATCATAATATTGTTGGCCAACTGCCAATTGTATGCAAAGCCGGCACCCTCTTCGTTACTCACCACAATATCTGGCATTGCGCACAGCCAAACCGTTCGCGCAAATTGCGCTTCATGTTTAAGCTGCGCCTTAACCCGACTATTCGCCAGATCAACCTCTGGAACACTGACGACTTACACGATCCTGAAATTGAGACAATTCTCATGAAATCACAGCCCTGGATGGGAGTGGAAGCACGAATCGAACAGGTATTGCGCATAAAGCTCTGGCGTATCCTAACTGATAATCGTCATTTTGATTCTCGTTACTGGCTTACACGTATCGAAAACGAACCGACTACCATTTTTGATTATCAACACACCGGTGTGTATGAGAATAAAGGAAAATTAGGTTAATAAAAATAGCCATTTACGTCTCCGATTCGCGAATATCGCGATTATTATCTTAAGCGCATTTACCGCTTTTATATTAGCTTCCTTCGAGTCGAATTAAATTATGCATCCTCTTCGGCTATCCATAGTAACTTATAATTTATGGAATACCGAGCGCTGGCCTCAACGCGCTGAGGCCTTGAACAAGTTTCTCGATCTTTTCACTCCCGATATACTTTGCATCCAGGAACTGCGCGAGGAGACACAGTCATTTATCGATAAGATAATGCCAATGCATCAGCGTGTAGATGACGAATTTCCCGGCTGGAACTGTGAAGGTAACATTTACTGGAATAGCAATCTACTTGAAGAGCTTGAGCATGGAGCTGAAGATATTGGAATGCTCGAAAAGCATCGCCGCCTGTTCTGGGTGCGGCTGAAATTGAAGGGGGGTGCTAAAACAATATTTGTCAGCACCGCACATTACACTTACCAGGGTCATGAAAAGGAAATGGAAACCGGAATTTCACCTCGACTGGGACAGACCCGCAGGACAATGGAAGAACTTCAGCGATTGGTAAAAGATAATGAACCGGCCTTATTTATGGGTGACCTCAATGATCCCGTAATACCTGCGCGCCTGATGGGGGAAGCGGGCTATGAAAGTTGTTTCAAAGCACTAAATATGATTTCTCCCCCCACCTACCCCTGTAATCCCACGGCAAAATATTTAAATATGAACCAGGCTATAGACTGGATCATGGCCAATTCCTATGTGCGACCGTTATCGGCGACAGTACCTCATTTCTTTTATGGTGATTTTGCCCCTTCAGATCACTGGCCCGTTTTGGCCGTCTATGAGATATAATGGCTAGCTCTCCTTGAGCACTTCCCTATCAAGTGGGCTCCGTCGCCTTTTTACCCACCACCCAGAGAGTATCTCCTTCTCGCAGGATATATAAGGCGAAGCAGGCGGCAAGCATGGGCCAGGCGGCAAAAAAGAGGAGATGGTCAAAGGGCTCCATATATTGTTTGAAACTCGAAAGTGTGGATATCGCATGGAACAGAAATACAGCACCGTAGGTGTAGCGTTTCTGGAAACCCACTAAGAAACCAAGGAGAATTACTAGTTCAATAATTCCGATTGCCGCGATTGCTGTACTTCCAAGTCCGCCAATAAAATAAAAATGTTCATATACCTTCGTTGCGTGTTCAGGATTGATAAACTTATCCAGCGTCCACACGAGCATGACAAGAAACACACTTAATCTTATCATTAACAAAACAAGGGGAAGTCGTTTTTCATCTTTCATCGTTGTATCCTTTATTTTTTATTTTTCTGATCCGTCATAGGCCATTTTTTCATCGCGCAATTCGTAATTGAGAAGAGCAAGCGCAACAATAGCAGCTGTATCCGATCGCAGCACACGTCTTCCTAAGGTAATCGGGATAAAACCATTTTCACAAGCGAGATCATGCTCTTCAGTGTTAAAATCACCTTCCGGACCAATAAGTATAATCACGGACCGTGAGTGTGACTGTATTTGATTCCCCTGCTCTCTTAAAGCCTGGCGAAGACTTACCGCTTGCGCAGACAAACTGGCTATAAATTTAAAAGCTTTTTTTGGTAAGGCTTCGCAGAACAAGCTGAAGGACATAATTGGGTCAATTTCAGGTAGAAAACTGTTGCCGGATTGCTTGCAAGCTTCAATCGCGACACTATTCCATTTATGCACTTTTTCTAGAGCGCGATCTTTACTCGCACGAACTTCACTATTTGCGGTGATAAGTGGAACAATTTTTTGCACTCCTAATTCGACTGCCTTTTGAACTATAGTATCCATCGTCTTTCCTTTGGGTAAGCCTTGAGCCAGGGTAATTGATTCGGGTGAATGCGCCTCTGTGTGATGAGCATGTACTTTCAATACCGCTTTTTTAACATTGGCCAGGTGAAGCTGACATTCCCATTCATTGCCCTGCCCATCAAAAACAGATACGGCATCGTTAATTCGCGCCCGTCTTACTTTAACCAGATGATGACTCTCAGCCGCGTTAAGTATTATCTCTTTCGACAGTATCTGTCCCGAATGATGATAAAAGCAACGTGTGCCGGACATAATTATAAGTTAGGATAAATTACCATCGGTTAAAGCTAAATTCCCAGAATAAATGGATAAATATTTGTATTACATGACCCTGATAAAAAAGACGCCGCAGACTTAACTGCGGCGTCTCCCACTGCTTAACAAACTACAAACCAAACTATGAACTAAACGTTCACATTAGATGTCCAAAGATTAATTAGACTATCTGAATTTTAGACGGATGGATTTCGACAAACGTTCAATATTATGTTCATAATTTCAAAGCTATAAATATTTCCTGGTGTGTATATTTTATCGTGAGGTAGATTGAGGTTTCATTAAATTTGCATGAGTTTTTGTGAATTACTTAGATTATTATTGGATGCGCAAAAATTACCGAAATCATATTTGTTATTATCTCGGCAGCTTCCTCCTCGTATTGTATTGCTTACACAACACAATTACAGATGCCGCGCCGGTTGAGGATGCTGCTCCCCCCATTAAACGAGGGC
Organism: Opitutales bacterium; assembly: GCA_963692525.1. Classification (GTDB taxonomy): domain Bacteria; phylum Verrucomicrobiota; class Verrucomicrobiia; order Opitutales; family PNEW01; genus PNEW01. The sequence goes on along the minus strand of OY829953.1, from coordinate 924,123 downwards.
TTATTAAGATCGAAAGTGATGGGATAGATCGGGAATTGTTTCGTGAAGTCTTCAGTTATTACGGCGCCAGACCGCCAAAATCTGACAATGAAGGAAAACTAAAATCGGCTTATGGTACGACCTGGTCGGTTTATGTACCCGAAGACTATCAGATGGATAAACCGTATGGTGTAGTCGTTTATATCAATTCTGGCGGTTCGGGTGAAATCCCGCACCAATGGATGCCCATTTTTGATCGACATAATTTGATCTGGATTGGACCCAATCATGCGGGGAATCGTGTATATCCAAAGATCAATACCCTTTGGCGACACGCCCTCGCGCTCGAATCTTTAACGCAAATAAAAGAACGTTATCATATTGATGATGAACGTATTTACGTAAGCGGTAAATCGGGTGGTGGCCGTATTGCCAGCTATGTCGCGATCATCAATTCCGATCTCTTCTCCGGCGGTTACTACATCGTAGGTTGTAACCCTTTTCGCCCCATAGAAATTGCCGTCGAAGTTTATATGCCCGGGTTCAAAAAAGAGCCCACTGGATCGCAACTTTTTCGCGCGCGCCAAGACCGTTACGTCATGCTTACCGGTTCAGAAGATTTCAACCGTGAGGAGATACGGGCTGTTTATGATTTCTACCTTGAGGAAAATTTCCGTCATGTCACCTACCTCGATGTTCCTGGAATGGGGCACGATCAACCGCCGGTGGACTGGTTTGAAAAGGGTATTATCGCACTCGATGAACCCTTGATGATCAGGACAAAGAAAGAATTCGATCGAGCCGTCAGTATGGAAGAACATAATCAATTCGGTAAAGCCCTGGAGGGATTCGAAACAACAACTCAGTGCCGAGTTAGCAGCGATGAATTCATTAAGCTCGCAGAAAATAAAGTTGCCCATCTGCGGGAAGAATACACTAAAGCGGTAAGTGCGATCGAGCTTGCGATTGATTCAGGCGATAGGAGTAGAGCCAAATCGCTTTTGAATAAATATAAGAAAAACTGGAAAGGTCCGGCAGAAGAAGACCTCAAACGATTGATGGAGAGATTGGCCAAATAAAATAACGCGCAATCCGTTAATCACCAGGCATACCTCTATTATCTGGACAGCACTCATAATTGGAACCAGCATCTAACCTTTCCTATGAAATGGCTCCTTGGAATAGTGTTATGTCTTACAGCCATCCTAAGTTTTACAGGGTGCAAAGGAAATGAGCCCACGGGTAAAGAATCCATTTCCTGGGAAGAATTTACCAATCTTCCCATTGCCGAGGGCCTGGGAGGGGCTTTCGCCGGCGTTAGTAATGGTGCTCTCATCGTCGCCGGAGGTGTGAGTTTTTCCGATGCATCGGAGTTGAAAAGTGAAAATAAAGTCTGGCACGATTCGATTTATATTCTCCCTGACGAAAGCCAGACCTCGTGGCTGACCGGGTTTAAGCTCGATCAACCGCTCGCTTACGGCGCTTCCGTAAGCACGGGTGAAAGCTTGATTTTGATCGGGGGTAACAACACCCAGGGTAATAAAGATAGTGTGACACAATTGACGTGGAATTCAGAGTCACAAACGATAATCCAGGAATCACTACCCTCACTCCTTCAACCCTTATCACAGACCGATGCCTCAATAATCGGGTCGACATTGTACGTAGCCGGAGGCCAAACGGCTGACCGTGACGCGGGGATGGAAAAAGTTTTTTGGTCACTTGATTTGGACAAGCTGGAGAGCGGTTGGAAGATTCTAGAGCCATGGCAAGGACCCGCGCGAAGAAATGCTATTTTAATCAGTCAGAATATCGGGGACTATAAATACCTTTTTATCATTGGAGGAGAAACCCTAGTTCATGATAATGCGGGTAAGTTTTATAGTGAGACCTTAAACGATGGTTATCGTTTTACGCTTCGAAACGGGCAATGGGAGCGTATCGCCGACAGTCCTTACCCAATTGCCGCTGCACCCGCAATCGAGTATGGCCAATCACACATTCTTGTCTTTGGAGAATCTAACCTGAAGCCATCAGGAAGGGATACTGCCATAGAGGAAGGTCAAGATCCAGGAATCTCACCCCATTTACTCACCTACCATACAATCACGAATAAATGGATAGAAGAAGGAGAAATTCCATTGAGTGTGGCAAGCGCCGAGGCGGTCCACTGGAAAGGTGGCATTGCACTCACTGGAGGAGAGACAAGTTCGGGCAGAAGTTCTCCGAAGATTCAGCTCATGACTCACAACGCGGGTGAAAAAGTTTCTTTCGGAATTATCAATTACTCATTTCTCATTGTCTACATGATCGCTCTCGTTTATATGGGTATCTATTTTTCCAAACGGGAAAAGGGGACTGATGATTACTTCCTCGCCGGCCGCCGAATACCCTGGTGGGCGGCAGGGCTTAGTGTCCTGGGTACTATCCTCAGTGCGCTAACCTATATCGCCACTCCCAGTATGGTTTATTCCATGGATTGGTTTATGTATCCCACCTTGGTTGGGTTTCTACTCTGTCCTATTATTATCATCTACTTTTACCTTCCCTTATTCAGAAGGCTCAATATCACAACCGCTTTTGAGTACCTGGAATTACGATTTAATCTACCCGTTCGCTTATTCGGCAGTGCGCAGTTTATCCTCTTTCAACTGGCCCGGATCAGTATTATTCTTTATCTTCCCGCGATCGTTCTCTCGACGATTACCGGAATCAATATCTATGTGTGCATTCTATCAATGGGATTGCTTAGTACTTTTTACACCGTCCTGGGGGGGATTGAAGCAGTTATTTGGACCGATGTTATACAAGTCTTCATTTTCTATCTCGGCATCGGTCTTGCCCTCTTTATAATAATTTTTCATATCGATGGTGGTGTGATGGGGCTTATCGATATTGGGATGGCCGATAACAAATTTCGGGCTCTCTATTGGGACTGGGACATGACTTACCCCACCTTGTGGGTAGTAATCATCGGTGGTGGCTGTGGCACCCTCATTCAGTACTCGGCAGACCAATCCCAGATCCAAAGATATCTTACCACCAAGGATGAAAGATCGGCTGCGAACGGTCTCTGGTTAAACGTGGCTATCACTATTCCGTCCGGATTATTATTTTATACGATGGGAACGGCTTTATACGGCTATTACAAAAATCATCCGGATTTGATCAGTCTGGGAATGCAGAACGATGCTATCTTCCCCCTCTTTGTCGCCCAAAAGTTACCCGTCGGTATAGCGGGATTTCTTATCGCGGCGATATTTTCCGCAGCGATGTCGAGTTTAGACAGTGGAATGAACTCGATGGCCACCTCGTTTGTCACCGATTTTTATCGGCGTTTCAAACCTGACGAGTCTGAACGTACTTATTTAAATATCGCCCGTGGGTTTACTTTGCTAACCGGGCTTTCTGCCACCGCATTCGCTCTCTTTATCGTAACTGTAGACATTCAGTCCGCACAATTATTATTCTCTTCAACCGTCGGTCTATTAAGCAGCGGACTGGCAGGGCTATTTATCCTGGGTATTTTTACCCGACGGGCGAAAGGGATCGGCGTTTTTATTGGAGCCATTGTCAGTGCCTTCGCATTGTATATTGTTAAGATCTACACCCCGATTCACTTTATTCTCTATGCATTTATCGGAATTGCCGTTTGTGTTATCGTTGGTTATTTAGTCAGTCTGATCATTCCGGAAAAAGGGAAATCCTTGGAGGGGTTAACATACTACACTGCACTGGCTAAAAAGGATTGAACGGCGGTAATCAAAATCCGGAATTAACTCATGTTATAAAATATATTATCGTATCAAGAGAACAGGCGGAAACATTTTTTGCCACATCTCAATAGAAAATAATATTACCGAACATCATGAAACAACCAAACGTTCTACTCATTTTTACCGATCAACAACGCTCTGATTCCCTGGGATGTTATGGATTTGATGCCATCCCCACACCCCATCTCGACCGACTGGCAGAGGAAGGTGCATTGTTTGAAAACTGTTATTGTGATAACCCGGTCTGCACACCCAGTCGAGCGTGTCTATTGACGGGGAAACCACTACCTGGGCATGGTGTCTACCAGGTACACAATAACCTACCTGAAGAATTCTCTTTATTTCCAAAGCACCTTAAGGAAAAAAATTACAATACCGCTTTAATGGGAAAACTGCACGTCAGCGGAAGAGCCCATGAACGGGAAGTACGTCATCCAAACACCGGCTTTGACGTATTTGAATCTGCGATGACCCCCAATAATGTCACAGGTAAATTAAATAGTTATGGCGCGTGGCTCAGAAAAAAACATCCTGAATTTCATGATAAATTAAAAGAACTGGGTAGAAATATCGGCCATGTTCCGGAGGAAGTACACTTTACACGTTGGGCAGCCGAAGGAACGATCGACTACCTTAAAAATAGAGACAAAAATAAACCGTTCTTCTGTTATATGAGTGTCGTCGACCCTCATGATCCTTATGGCGATTACCCCAGCACGATGCTTGAGCAAGTCGATCAAAGTAAATTACCAGATCCGATAATCCATGAGGGGCAGACAACTTCCGGACCCGCGGGGATCCAACGAGAACACTACCACAGCTATTTGGGTGGAGTCCCTGATTATACGCCGGAACAGATTCATCAGATGCGGGAGGGCTATTATGCATCGATAGCTTTCATCGATCGTGAAGTTGGGCGGGTATTAGAGGCCCTCGATAAGGAAGGGCTAAAGGAGGATACGATCGTAATTTTCGGCAGCGATCATGGTGACATGATAGGCGATCACGAACTTTTAGCCAAGGGTGCATTCTTCTATGACGCCTGTACCAAAGTTCCTCTTATCATTCGCTATCCTGAAAAAGTTGAAGCGGGACAAAGAATAAAGGATCTTGTCCAGCTCCATGACATTGCGGGAACAATACTCAGCCAGGCCGGATTCGCCCAGGAAGAGTTAAATGAATTAATGCCTGACTCGATGGATCTTATCTCACTTATAAAAGAAAAGGCTGATTACCAGAAGCGCAGAGATCATGCCGTCTGTATGTACCGGACCTCAGGAATAGCTGATGATAAACTTTATTGGGATCCACCCATCAATGCCACGATGTTCAGGGATGAAAAGTATAAACTGAATGTTTATCACAATTTTCCCGAAGACAATAAAAACTTAGAGGGTGAATTGTATGACATGGAGAATGATCCCACCGAAAGTAAAAATTTATGGGATGATCCGAAATACAGTGAAATAAAATCACGCTTAATGGGTCGATTGATGGATTGGTTTGTATGCAATGACGTTCTCTACAACGGTGCACGAGGCGGAGATTCTTTTCCACCTAAAGCACAGTGGAGTTTGAATAATCCGTTATAGAAATTAAAGCAGGGTGCGTCTAAAAAATTAATTTGTTATTAATTTTCTTCCCGTTGCTATCGCAAATCTGAAACTAAATTAACAAGGCTGAAATCATCTCCAACGTTCCCAGGAAACACTACGTATGAAAGTCCGGGAAATCGACTCTCCTCTCCCAGGAGCCAGACCGGGACACCCGGTATAATTTGTCCGCGAATAACTGCCTTGCGCACATCCAATCCCTTGACCGCAATATCACTCGCTGTGATCCCCCCTTTGGCGATTAAATAGGACGGGCATACATGGATACCTCGCATACAATCAACGAGGGCAGCTGAAACTTTTTCACCAATCGCAAGCTCTCCCGCTCTGCCCTGAGAGCTGGCAAGGTTCCGACTGGTGTATATCACCGTGTCTTTTTTTTCTTCTATCGCCGTGTTTGCTTTTTCAATAATTTCTCTAATTTCTTTATCCCGCGTTTGAGAATCGAGTATGTTTTCCACCCTGAGTTCACTTGCTACGATGTGGGATGAAGCGAGTAAATTTTCGAGCTGACGGGTCGAACGCGGAACATAAGAACCGATCAACGTTAAACCCCCATTTGCGGAATCGCTCAGTATTTCCGCGGCTTTCAAGAGCGGCTTGTCTTCAATTCCAGCGCGCACGCGAACAAACGACGCACTTGTTCGATAAAGAAAACGTTTCCCCTTTTCTTCAGCATCAATCAATGCCGTGGTGAATACTTCGAGATCACGATAAGTAACCGTATCGACGACACCAACGCGTCCCTCTTTCATCTCTGAAATTTTTTTCTCTACCACGCTGGGACCGCCCTTACGCAAGTCATCGAGCGTGATGCGCGTCACATCTGCCTCACGCACCCTACCCTGTGTTTTTTCTTCTACCCAGGCTGCGAGGTTTGCATTCATATAACCAAACGTCACATCCTTCGCAAACTCCGTCTCATTGACGGGAATCAAATGGGTATCCTCTAAAATATAATGAACTGAATCGACCGTAACACGATTCCCCTCGATGAAAGCCGGAATAATAAAAATGCCATCGAATCGGCTCCCTAACGATTCTGCTAAAGCATCTACTTCACCGGGGTAATGTCCTCGAAGCGTCGAATCACTTCGACTTACGATCGCGAAATCGTGTCCCGTATCACGTGCTGCCTGATTGAGATTCCGCGCGATTTCACGATTCATCTCCTGTGCCTTCTCTAAGGGTACGCTTCTCGAATTCGACAACAGGTAGAAAGCCGGACGGTCACTGGATAACTCCTCTTTAAGCATCGCAAGTGACCATCCTGTCAGCACATTAATTCCATGGACCGTTTGTGTCCCCGTTGGATCATCATCAATGACAACCACCTTTTTTCCGGTATGCTGAATACGATCCTGTAATCGGCTTCCTAATTCTTCCGGCCACTCATCGGGTAAATTGTCAAATGCTGATTTCATCGGCTGTAATAAATTCTAAGGAATGCTGCATTCCCACGAATGCAGGTGGAATATGCCCGGCAAGCAAGAGGAACACCCGAGAGCAGTGACATTTTTTTCAGGATTCACAAGAATGATTTAAACAATAGCGTGCTAGGGATCAGCCGTCCCTCAGCCTCTGTCGGCAGCCAGCCCACCCGACCTATTCGCTTACACGCTTATACCCATTATCGCATATTCTCTCGATCCCTACACCACCAACGACTGCAAACTTCGTTTTTGCTCCATCTCCTCTTCGCCCATTTCGCCGATGAGCTTATCCCAATAACGGGGTGGGGTTTTAGGATCACCTATAAATTCGAACCCTTCATTTGTCATTTCAATATCACTGTCGTCAAGACCACCTAAGCCCAATTCCTTCCGTACTTCTACCATTTGGTGCGCGAAAGCGATGCCTTTTTCCGTGTAAAGACCGCGTGATTCGAGCCTTCTATAACCCGGTGTGTCGATACCAGCATAAAGGTTTTTATAGATTTCCTCATTCATGTAGTGAATGTAAAATGTTCGACGAAGATCATCCGTCTTATTCCCGATTGAACCATGTGGAGCGGAGAGGCAATGGAAGTTGATGTCGCCCGGTTCCAATTCGACGGGGATGGCTCCAAAGTTATTAAAGAGTTCATCCTCCGAATATCTCTCTACTTCCACATGCCCTACGAGGTGGTGTTCGGGTATGACCCAGAGACACCCATTTTCTATTGTCGAACTGTCGAGATAGATGTCGGCATCGATATTCGGCATTCCATAAGTTTCCTTTCGTCCAGCACTGACTGAACCCGGTTTCTTCACGCCATAGGGTGGATCCTGGTGCCAGGGAATAGGCACGTCACCGCGAGGTATTTTGCAGACAAAGGAATCCACGAACGGGATGAAGGAATGCCCTAAAAGCTGCCCGTAACAGATTAGCAGTTCAGGGTGGACGGTGACCGCTTTAAAAATCGGGTTGCGATCCCACATCATTTCACTGCGAAAATAAGTATTCGCTCCATCCGGTTTTTCTTTATACATATGATACTCACCCTCACCGGCGATTCCCTCCTCCATTACTTTTTTGCTTGCTTCTTGTAAGGCCTCAAGCTCCTGACCTTTAAAAACGCCACGCGCCACAATATTCCCATCCCGGTGAAATTGTTCTATCTCTTCAGTCGTAAACATTGTCTTCAGAGATTTTAAAAAATACCTCAATCAAGATTTGAATAGCTGTCTGCAGTCTCTACAAAAAACCGTCGATTAAATTTTTCCCGCCGCTTTTAGATCCTCGGTCATTTTACGTTGATGGGCCTCTTTTGCTTCATGATCCACTTTGGCTCGCTGGGAATAATAAATCGTACCTATCGCTTTGCGCGTGCGCGTTGCTGAGGTATTAGCTCCGGCAAGATGAATCATCATCGCCTGGTGTACAAGCAAATCACCGGCTTGGGCGTGAAATCCTATCTCATTCGCTTTGTCCTCTTCCGTGCCGTAGTCGGTAATCCCTTGAGAAAATCCCAGCGTTCCCGATCGGCCATGAGGCCGCATCCCACGAAGATGAGATCCCTTCACATAACGGACGCAACCGTTTTCTTCGTCCACTTCTTCCAACGCGAGCCACATCGTCAAGGCTTCACAGGGTTCAAGTTTGAAGTAATAACCATCCTGATGAGGCGGAGTCGGCAATCCGTCTTTTGGCGGCTTGTTGAAAAACTGAAAGTTATTGGCTTCTCTACTTACCGGGCCTCCGAGAAGAACCATCGCCAGTTTTTCTAAGCAACTGCCATAATACATTTTTTCGAAATAGGGATCCTGCCTATGAAGTCCTTGTATTTGTTTCAGCGTCTCCGGTCGGTTTATATCTTCATAGTAAACCGATTCGCGCGGCATCTTTGGAACAATCGTTTCTATGAATCTATCTATATTGTCCAATAGTTCCTGCAATATTTCACCTTTTAAAACCCAGGGATAAAAACATACCCGTCGCGATCAAAGTCCGCTTTCAATTTCTGTTGATTCTCTCTCTCATTCATATGTTCATTCATATAGAGGTCAGGTTCAAAAATATCGATATAAATTTATGACTTGAATTTTGTATATTTTTTCTTTAGGCTTCTCTGTAATTACCCCTATTGAGTGTCCTCACTACCCCCAAGCAGAAGGCATTTTCAATCTGTATATTACAGCTAGTCATATATTATGATAATAAGGTACTGTTATTCATATATTTATGTAACTAGGGTATCTTACTCAATTTGATTGAGTATATTCCTTTAATTACCCCCGATATTTCACTCATATTTCGATTGACTGATACCGGATTCCAACTAATATTATATATATTAATAATTGCGGTGAACCAGCGCCAGATGAAAAAAGCCATCCAAAACGTTAAAGCAAAAGCATTGATGCTGTTTTTCTTTAGCTGCTGTTTATCTCCCATGCTGCAGGCGCAAGTCTTCGACTGGAACGTGAATGGCAATAGCAATTGGAGTACTGCCGGCAATTGGACACCCGGTGGTGGTCCCCCTAACGCGATTGATGACACCGCAAATTTTGGAACGGTCATTACCGGTAATCGCACTATCACGGTCGACATCAATGTCACGGTCGGGCAGATGGATTTCTTTCACGACACGGGAAATAGAGAATACAATATCGTTGGCACCAACACGATTACCTTTGATGTGAGCAGCGGGAATGCCTCGCTCACCGTGGATATGCAGGACAGAAGCAGAATCTCGGCTCCGATAGTTCTCAATGACGATCTCGATTTCTTTAACGCCAACACACAAAACTTTCGCATCCAGGGGAACGTCTCAGGCACCGGAGGGATAACGCAACAGGGTGGACGTCTAACCTTCCAAAGCGGTGGAGTCAATAGCTATACCGGGGACACGGTCGTGGAAGACGGACAACTGCGTTTAGCACGAACTAGTGCCAATGGTAGCATCGGCGGCGATCTTACGATCGGTGACGGTGTTGGAGCGGCCGGCAGCGCTATTGTCGATTACGGCAATAATAATGATCAGATCTCTGACACGAGCGCGGTAACCATTCTCGCCGATGGATTGCTCGACCTCACCGATGAGAACGACACCATCGGTTCGCTCTCCAGTTCGAGCACGGCCGCGCAAGTGATGTTGGGTGGCGCGGCACCGGGGACGCTGACGGTCGGCGATGCCACGAATGCAACTTTTGACGGCGTAATTTCGGAACGGGGCGATATTGTCAAACAGGGTGACGGCACCTGGACTTTAACAAATAACAACTCCTATGACGGCACCACCACGATCAACAATGGTGTCCTGGAAATCGAAGACGCCGGTGCGCTCGGCGACACCACCAATGACACATTCGTGAACAGCGGCGGCACCTTAGCTCTCGATACGGGTATCACTACGGTTGCGGGTGAAGCGCTCACTTTGAATGGCACCGGTGAAGCTGGCACTGCCGGAGCATTACAGAATATCGGTGGCACAAACGAATGGCAGGGAACCGTCGATCTCGGATCAGCATCGACGATCAACTCGGATGCGGGAAGTTTAGAGATCAGTGGAAACATTGATAACCAAACTTTCGATCTGACTGTAGGTGGAGCTGGGGACACAACTTTCAGCGGCGTGCTCTCTGACACCGGCGATCTGATCAAAGACGGCACCGGAACGCTTACCTTATCTGGAGTAAATACTTACGATGGTTCCACGACGATTAACAATGGGACTGTTAGCATCGGTGCTGACAGTGGGTTGGGTACAGCGCCTGGTGTAGCAACTGCCGGGCACCTCACTTTTGATGGTGGCACCCTCAACACTTCTGCTACTTTTACTTTAGACAGCAATCGCGGGATGGCTCTAAATGCAGGTGATGGTACAATCGACACCGACGCTGCGACGACATTGACTTACGGTGGTGTAATTGCTGGCGCCGGCGACATGGACAAAACTGGAAGCGGAACCCTGACCCTAAGCGGAACGAACACCTACACGGGCACCACCACGGTACAGACCGGAACACTGGACATCCAAAACATCGATGCCCTAGGAGGAACCGCAAACGGAACGATCGTTCAGTCCGGGGGCACTTTAGAAGTATCTAACATTACCGGTAACATGGCAGCCGAAACACTAACGATCAACGGCACGGGAGTGGGTGGTGTTAATGGAGCCTTGCATTGGACAGACGCGGGGACAGATCAATGGACCGGTAATATCACTTTGGGCTCCGACTCACTTATTGTCGTCGACGCGGGTAACATGCGCTTTTCAGGGGATATAGACCTGAACGGTAACGATCTTACGATGGATAATGATGTCACGGCTCGCATGAACGGCGGCGCGATTTTAACCGGCACGGGAAACTTTATTAAGGAAGGGACCGGCACATTCAGATTTGATGCTGGCGGGGTCAATGATTACGTCGGTGACGCCACGGTGAACACCGGAAGATTAAGACTGGGGGGTGCAGCAGGAACGACCAAAATAACGGGTGATCTATTCATTGGCGACGGCGTGGGTGCAACGGGAGCCGATCGAGTGATACTTGGTTCAGCTAACCACATTGTCGATACCTCTGCGGTGACGATTAACTCAACGGGTAGACTCGATCTTAATGATAACAACGAAACGATCGGTTCGTTAACGGGTGCTACGGCCACCGCGCAAGTTTTCTTAGGGTCAGGGACATTAACTGTCGGTGACGCTACCAGTACTACTTTTGCCGGAATCATCTCTGAGACCGGTGCCCTAGTCAAAGAAGGAACCGGAACGCTTACCTTGTCTGGTGTTAACACTTTCACGGGAACGACGACAATTAATGATGGATCATTGAGCATCAGCGCGGACAGCGGTCTGGGCACGGCCCCGGGAGCACCGACACCCGGACATTTGATCTTTGATGGAGGCACGCTCAACAACAGTGCAACCTTCACTTTAGACAGCAACCGGGGAATCGATCTCCAAGCCGGCGGCGGCACTTTTGATACCGATTTTGGGACGACCCTGACCTACGGGGGAGTCATGGCAGGGACCGGAGACTTAACAAAAGACGGAACGGGCACGCTGACTTTATCGGGTGTCAACACCTACAGCGGATCGACTACGATCAATGATGGCACCCTAAGTATCAGCGCGGACAGCAACCTGGGAGCGGCCCCCGGGGCCGCAACGCCCGGACATCTAACCTTTGACGGCGGCACACTTAATACGACTGCTACCTTTACTTTAGACAGTAACCGGGGGATCGCATTAAACGCCGGTGGTGGCACGATCGAAACCGACGCCGCAACGACGCTAACCTATGGAGGGATCATGGCGGGAAGCGGTACCTTCGATAAGACCGGGACCGGGACGTTGATCTTAGATGGAGTCAACACCTACACCGGTTTAACGACGGTACAAGCGGGCACCCTTGAAGTTACCGACGCCAACGCACTGGGTGGCACGGGCAGCGGGACGGTGGTGCAGAACGGAGCCACCCTTGAAGTTTCCAATATCAGCGCCGATATGGCTGCTGAGCCGCTGACAATTAATGGCACCGGCGTAGGAGGTGTGGGATCACTTTTTTGGACCAACGGTGGCTTGGAAGAATGGACCGGGGCTATCACCCTCGGATCGAATGCCACTATCGGGAACTCATCAGGGGCAACGATGCGCCTCTCCGGGGATATTGACCTCAATGGTTCCACCCTCACCGTGGACACCGCCGCCCTCGCGGGAATTATCAGTGGTGCTGCAATCAGCGGGACGGGTAATTTCATTAAAGAAGGGTCAAGCACCTGGTTTATGGGAGCTGGCACCGGGGGCAGCAGCACTTACACCGGTAGCACAACGGTAAACGCTGGCATCTTGAACATGAATGTATCCGGGGGCACCTCGGTCCCAGGTGACTTGATCATCAATAACAGCGCGATCGCCTTTGTCGGCAGCAGTGAACAGATCACCGACACCTCCGCTGTAACGATCAACTCGTCCGGACGCCTCGACGTAAACAGTTTCACCGAAACGATCGGTTCACTGACCAGCGGCAGCGCCACATCTGAAGTATTCTTAGGTAACGGAACACTAACCGTCGGGGATGCCACGAGCACGACCTTTGCCGGGGTGATCTCCGAGACCGGAGATATCGTCAAAGCGGGCACCGGCACCCTCACCCTGACTGGAACGAACACCTTTACCGGAGATACAACGATTGACGCGGGCATATTAGAATTGAATAACGGATCGGGCAATGCCCTTGACGGAACCGCCAATATCGTCATCAACGGCGGAAGTCTTTTGTTAAGTGCCGACAATCAGATCGTCGACACCGCGAACATGGACCTGGATGGAGGCATCTTTGACACTGATGGCAATGATGATGTGCTCGGGACATTGACCCTCTCTTCGGACTCTTCGATCGATGTGGGCACTGGTGCCAGCATACTTGAATTTGCCGATAGCAGTGGACTGGAATTAGCTTGGACGACCTCGGGGCAGATCCTCTCAATTCTCGACTACACGGGTGACACCAATGGAGGAGGTATTGACCAGATTATTTTTGCAGCACAGGGGTTAACAAATTCACAGTTAGCGGCAATACGCTTTATCAATCCATGGGGATCGGGCTTGACAATTGGTGCCCGCTGGGAAGGCAATGAAATTGTTCCCGTTCCCGAGCCCTCCACTTATCTGGGAGCAGGTTTAATCCTGACCCTGATCGGCTGGCGCGAACGTCGTCGTCTGATTAAACTGATCCGTAAATCGCAGTCGCGGAATTAGATAACTTAATTCACAGTTCGCGTTATCTGCCCGGCGCAAGCATTGGCTACGGTCTTGACCTGTGCAAAATAGTGACAAGACTTATTGGATATGACCGAGTCGATCATTGAAGAATTCCTTCAAGCCCGTAAAAACAGGGAAAATTGTGCCTTGGTTACAGTAGCCTCTATTAAGGGATCCGTGCCGCGCGAAGCGGGATCTAAAATGATTATCTACAGCGATGGAAGAATATCCGGTACCATAGGTGGAGGTAAATTCGAATCTTTGGTTATTGAAGAATCGATTAATGCTATCAATTCGAACGGTGAACCTCTCTTAAAAAGATATCCGCTTCGTGAGAATGAACCGGATTCATTCGGTGCGATATGCGGCGGCGAAGTAACCGTGTTAATTGAACCGCAAAAGCGCGCCTCCCGACTCATCCTTGTCGGTGCCGGCCATTGCTCTCAAGCAATCGCGAGTTTAGCCCATGACTGTGGCTTTCATGTAACAGTTATCGATGATCGCGCTGAATTATTGAGTGACCAATATTATTCTCACGTCGAAAAACGAATTAGTGATGTATCGGCACAGGAAGTATTTGAAAAAGAAACATGGCACCCCTCGGATTCTGTCGTTATTGTCAGCCGAAATTATATGATCGATAAAGAAGCTTTGCGCGTGTTATTACCGCAACATGATATCGGGTATATTGGGATGATTGGCAGTAAGCGCAAAGTGCTTCGTGTAATCGAAGAATTGGTTGCTGAAGGTTCCAATCCCGCTGACCTGGAAAGAATTTACGCCCCAATAGGCTTGGACATTTGCGCCGATTCTCCGGCAGAAATTGCCGTCAGTGTGATAGGTGAAGTTATTAAAGTTCAGCGTAATGCTTCTGGAGAGCATATGCGTTTGGAAAAACTGCCTTTTGAAGTAAAATCCAGTTGATCAGGTTAACCGCTCTCAACTTTTGCCAGCGGAGATTAATTTTCAGTATGGATCGGCCTGGAAGTGACGACTAAACCACCGAACAGCTTTCACCTGGGGGTGATTATTCTTGGAGGAGGTGCTTCACTCCGTATGGGAAAACCCAAGTTGTTACTGCCATGGGGTGACACTTCCATTTTAGGCCACCTCCTGCGCCTGTATAAAAATGTCAACGCTTCTCAAGTCGCGGTTGTTTGTAGTCGTGGCGACACAAAAATCATCTCAGAACTCGACCGACTGGCATGGCCAGAGAAAAATCGTATTTTCAACCCCCAGGTAACACCGGAGATGTTTAGTTCCGTCCTTTGCGGATTCCATTGGGACGGTTGGCAACCCGAGGTATCTCACCTCGCCGTCGCGCTCGGTGATCAGCCGCTGATCCGTGAAAAAACGATTGCCAATTTAATAGCTCACGCGAAGCAAAACCCGAAGAATATCTGTCAACCGGTTTTCGAAAGCAGGCGAAGACATCCGGTTATTATCCCTCGTCATATAGCTGAGAAAGTGACCCTCGATAGTCACAATAATTTAAGAGAGGTCTTGAATTATTTTAAAGAAGATATATCAGTCCTTCCTTGCGATGATCCCGGGCTAGTTATTGATATCGATACACCCAACGATTACGAAGCGGCGCTCCTACGGTATTCCAAGAGGTAAAGTAAGCGCATTATCATCGGCCAAAAGCGGCTAATTTTTTTAAACACGTTTACACTCTGGGAAAATTCGTGATAACTTTCTCAAGGTGAAAAAGGTATTCAAGCCCCTGGTCTTTCTCTTCCTTACAGGTGCCGGATTATTCTGTTTTCTCTATTATTGGAGTGGAGTATTGAAGCCGGAACTTCCAATAGCACCTATCCAATACAGTGAGGCATTAATCGAGGAAACTGAGAAATTACGGGATATTTCATTTACGCCCGAGGATGAATATGCCGTCCAGAAAGAAGTTGATTACGCAGAGGGTGCGTCCGCAAATTGGTATCCAAAAAGTGAATCACCTATCTTCACTGAATTGGTTGAGGAGGGAAATTTACCACCGGTGGCAGAACGGGTAGGAACCGAACCTGTCGTTATCGAAGGCGTAGACGGTATAGGAACATACGGGGGAACCTGGAACTACGTGTCGAACAGCCCGAAAGAAATCGATGTCATAAGACATGTGATGTCTGGCGCTTCTCTCGTCCGTTGGTCGCCATTGGGATATCCTATTGTTCCACACGTTGCCAAGAGCTGGAAGATTTCACCGGATAAAAAGGAGTGGACTTTTTATTTACGCAAAGGGATGAAGTGGTCCGACGGTCATCCCTTCACTGCCGATGATATCCTTTACTGGTGGGAGGGAGAGAGCGAGTTTATCGAACATAGTCATCTCGAATGGATAAAAATCGCGGGACAAATCGGTAATATTATTCAGGTTGATCCGTATACGGTAAAATTTGTTTTCCCCTTGCCTCACTCGCTTCTGCTCGAACGCATGGCGTCAACCTTCGAGTATTACTCACCAAAGCATTATTTAGAAAAGTACCACCCCGAGCTTGGCGATGACACGCTTATCGAGTCCACAATGAAAGCAATGAATATTCCAACGCGACAGGGGCTTTACCTCAAAATGAAAGATCATATTAACCCCGAGTGTCCACGCATCTGGCCCTGGGTATACCACACATATAAAGCCAATCCACCCCACTTTTATGTCCGCAATCCTTATTACTGGGCCGTCGATCCTAAGGGCAACCAGCTCCCCTATATCGATCGCGTGATGATTGATGTGAAAACGGTGAAACTTGTCCCGATAACCGCGGCCAGCGGCGGTCTCACGATGCAGGGCCGACATATATACTTTAAATATTACACTTTATTTATGTCCGAGCGTGAAGCTAACGATTACGACGTTTACCATTGGCAATCCGATTCCCGCACCATCTGGACTATCTACCCCAATATAAATCGACGCGTTGTTTCCGATGACCCGATTACTTATATGAAATGGGAACTGCTCAACGATAAACGGTTTCGACAGGCTTTATCTCTCGCCATAAACCGTCCACAAATTATCGATGCGGTCTACTACGGCGTGGGTGAACCGGCGCAGGTAGCGCCCGGCAGAACCTCCCCCTTTCATAACGAAAAGCTGCTAAAACTATTTACTGAATATGCGCCCGACCACGCCAACCAGCTGCTCGACGCGATCGGCCTGACACAACGCGACGGCGAAGGTTATCGCACCTTCAAGGATGGCACTCGCATGGTGTGGATTCTCAGTTTCATACCCAATTTCAGTGGGGGGCCCAGCCCTTTTGTTATTGAAGACTGGAAAAATGTCGGCATCCGTGCGCTCGCGAAGGAGCGTTCCATGTTATTTTATGTCGCTGAAGGAAGAGGGCGTGTCACTGATTTTAGTGTTTGGGGAGATGGGGTTATTTACCCTTTGATATCACCACGACAATATGCACCCGCTCGTGTTGGTCAAAGCATTGCTAGAGGGTTTGATAATTGGTACCGTGACGGCGGACTCTATGGCAATCCAGCGGCATTGAAATTCGGCAATCTCGAACCCCCGCGGGATCACCCCCTGAGGTATTGTATGGAATTGCTTGAAGACGCTTATTTGGCCCCGACCCGAGAGGAACAAATAAGAATTTATAATGAAATTCAGGACATCGCGGCAGAGAATGTATGGTCGATCAGTATCGCGTCAGCGCCCCCCCGTCCCATGATCGTCGACAAAGACCTGAAAAACGTACCGCGCAAAGCCGTTTACGGCCAATCTTTTTTATCCCCTGCGAATGGCGGTTTGGAAACATTTTATTTCAAGAGTAAACGGGATTCACCTGGAACGATTGCACAGATAAAAAAAGAAATTACCGCTATTACTCCAATGCCTAAGACCGTTGCTTCGGCAAAAATAGAGACCGGTATAGGAAAAACGCTGAGTCGTCTAGTGCGTAATCTTTGCATTGGAATTGCTGCAATAGGGCTGTTACTCTCAGGAGTGAGACATCCCTATATCGGGCGCCGCCTAATTATCATGGTCCCTACACTTTTAATTATTTCGATAATTACCTTTGTTATTATTCAACTCCCTCCCAGCAATTTTATAGAGGCTAAAATATTACAAGCCAAAATGGATGGCGATCAGCAAGCAATTATCGAGGCTGAACAACTGCTTAAACTCTATCCACTCGATCAAAATGGAATTGCGGAATACGCGCAATGGCTCGGTCTATTCTGGTTCGGTTCGTTTAATTCCGAAGATGAAGGTCTCCTCCAGGGACACCTCGGTTATTCGATGGAGAGCCGAAGGCCTGTCAACGAGGTCGTTGGGGATCGCATCCTGCTTACGCTTCTAATCACCCTGGGATCGATTCTTTTAACCTGGTCATTGGCTTTACCGATAGGCATTTATTCCGCGGTGCGTCAGTACTCTATCGGTGACTATATATTTACGCTCATCGGTTTTATTGGTATGTGCGTGCCGAGTTTTCTTCTCGCTCTTCTCTTTATGTATTGGGGTAATATTTACTTTAATATCAGTATGACGGGTCTCTTTTCACCGGAATACGCCGGTCAGCCAGAATGGTCTGCAGGAAAAATAGTCGATCTTATGAAACACATCTGGGTGCCGGTCATCGTGCTGGGATTAACAGGCACCGCGAGCATGATTCGAGTGATGCGCGGTAACCTGCTCGACGAACTGA
Source organism: Opitutales bacterium (assembly GCA_963692525.1). GTDB lineage: Bacteria > Verrucomicrobiota > Verrucomicrobiia > Opitutales > PNEW01 > PNEW01. Next base: position 905,903 of record OY829953.1, on the reverse strand, counting down.
ATAAACCTTATGTAACTACCGCGATGGCCAAAGGGGTACGGCCATTCAAACTGCTAATAAAGTACCCGGTGCGTATCGCGCTAAATCCTTTTATCTCCGGGATCGGAGTTTTATTTCCTCAACTGGTATCCGGTGGCGCGATCGTCGCCATGGTATTGAGCCTGCCCACGGTGGGTCCGTTGATGCTGAACGCGCTCATGAGTGAAGATATGTATCTTGCAGGTTCGATGCTTATGGTGCTGAGCCTGCTCGGCGTATTTGGCACACTTGTCAGTGATCTTTTATTGATGATCCTCGACCCTCGCATTCGTATGGAGCGTGGAAACAGATGAACGGTACCATTTTCGATTGCCGACTGCTGAATGCCGATTGAAGTGCGAAAAAAGTATTTCCTGGTAATAAATAACATGAAAAAGAGTTTAATCCTTATTGGGTACACTGTTTTCACCGGCTGTCTTTTATTCGGATTTCTTTATATTTGGGGTGATATTTTAAAACCGGACCTGGAGAAAGAACCCCTTCGCTATAGTGGAGAGGTGATTGATTATACGAAAAAATTGCGGGACGTCAGTTTTACCGAGGATGACCTTTTCAAGATACAGCAGGACGTCGACTACGGGGAGGGAGAATCCGCTCCGTGGTATCCTAAAGGCGAGTCGCCCATTCTTAGTGAACTGGTGAATGAGGGCGAACTGCCACCCGTGGCAGAGCGTGTAGGTCCTGAACCGGTGGTGCTAAGAGGGGTGGACAGTATCGGCAAATACGGGGGCAGCTGGTTCAGGGTATATGGATCTCTGTCTGAATTAGATTTCTTACGGAGTTTTTTATCTGGTATCACATTGGTTCGCTGGTCACCCTTAGGTTACCCGATTGTGCCTTGCATCGCCAAGGGTTGGGAATCCAGTCCCGATAAGAAGGAGTGGATATTTTACCTGCGAAGAGGGTTGAAGTGGTCTGACGGTCACCCCTTTACTGCCGACGATATCCTCTACTGGTGGAACGATGTAATTAAATATGATTTATTCGAGGATGTGCCACCTGACTGGATGAACGTCGGGGGGAAACAAGGGGAGATTATTAAAATCGATGATTACACCGTAAAGTATCTATTTTCTCAGCCCCATGGAACGTTTCTGGAAAAGTTAGCTCGAGCCTGGGCTTTTTGTTCACCTCGACATTATCTTGAAAAATACCACCCGGAACTGGGTGACGTTGCGCTTATCGCGGCTGCCCTCGAGCAAAGAAGACTCCCCTCGCGAAAAAGCCTCTATGTGGCGTTGCAAAAATGGAACAATCCTGAACACCCGCGGCTTTGGCCCTGGATATATCGTAGCTATAAAGCTAATCCACCCCAGGTATTTGTGCGCAACCCCTATTTCTGGGCTGTCGACCCTGAGGGCAATCAACTCCCCTATGTGGACCGATTACATTTTGAAATAAAAAATCAGAAGCTTATGCCAATAGCAGCAGCTAACGGGGCTATTACCTTTCAAACATTTGTCATGGACCTTCATTACACCTTGCTCATGTCAGAACGTGATAAAGGAGATTATGAAGTTTATCATTGGTTTCCAGCAACCCGATCGCGCTATCTCATCTATCCAAATCTCAATCTATTGATCGATCCCGATAATCCGGTCTCCCAAATGAAACATGATCTCCTTAATGATAAACGTTTCCGCCAGGCCCTTTCTTTCGCCATCAATCGCCGGCAAATCATCGAAACGGTATACAACAGCATGGGAGAGCCGGCGCAGTTATCACCCGGCCGTGAATCGTTTTTCCACCATGAAAAATTACATAAAAGTTTTACCGAGTATGACCCCGAGCGAGCAAATGGATTGCTCGATGAGATTGGTCTGACGCGGCGTGATGGCGAAGGCTACCGCACGTTCAAAGACGGAACGCGCATGGCCTGGCATTATACCCTGCCGGAGATGGAAGACGAGGGGCCGACTGAGCTCATCATTGAAGACTGGGGCCGTGTGGGAATTCTCGCCATCCGTCGTCGGCCAACGATCTCGCTTTATACAGTTGAAATAAGATCACGCCAACTGGAATTTACCGTTTATTCCGCTCAGTGCGAATTCAATCCTATCGTGCGCCCTGAAAACTTTATGGCCTTATCTCACCAACAGGCATACGGCTATTATAACTGGTACTTAAGAGGGGGACATTACGGTAATCCTGAAGCCACACAATTCGGCGGCATCGCACCCCCGAAAGATCATCCCTTGCGGTTATCGATGAAACTCATTGATGAAGCTTATGGCAAGACCACTCGTGGGGACCAACGTAAAATTTTCAATGAAGTATTCGATATTGCTGCGGAGAATCTCTGGACGATCAATGTTGCAACACCTGCACCGCATCTCGTCGTAGTCAAAAACGGATTGAAGAATGTTCCGCGCAACGCATTTTATGGCGCACTCTACAGTCCGCCTGCTCATGCGGGAATGGAAACTTATTATTTTGACGAACCTTATGATTCTCCTGGCGCCATTGCTCAGCTCAAAAAGGAAATGATTGAAGTCACCCCTGCTCCTCATAGCTTGGCTTCATTCAACCATGAATCAAAAAATGAGATCCGATTGGCAAGACTTATTAAGCACATGCTTATCGGTATTTTCACCTGTGGAATGATTATGATCGGGTTGCGGCATCCCTATATCGGCAGGCGGCTGCTCATCATGATTCCAACCCTGGTCATCATCTCGGTGATCTCTTTTGTTATCATCCAGCTACCACCGGGAAATTTTATCGAGACCAAAATATTAGAACTTCAGCTAAAAGGTGGATCAAGTTCCATTGACGAAGCTAAAGAGCTGCGCGAGATTTTTCATCTCGATAAACCCATCCCCGAACGCTATGCCCGTTGGCTTGGTCTTAATTGGTTTACCACTTTTGAAAAAAAAGACCAGGGCTTACTGCAAGGCCATATGGGATTGTCGATGGAGAACCAGAACACGGTCAATGAAGTGGTAGGTGATCGTATTCTCCTAACTTTCCTCATCTCATTGGGCACGATTCTTTTTACCTGGGCAGTAGCCCTCCCTATCGGCATCTATTCGGCGGTTCGGCAGTATACCTTTAGCGATTATTTATTTACCTTAATCGGCTTTATCGGGATGAGCGTCCCCGGTTTTCTCCTTGCTTTGATCCTGTTATATTGGAGCGGTAAATATCTGGGGATTAACATTTCCGGCCTTTTTTCACCTGAATATGCAGTTCAACCAGAATGGACGAGGGGTAAAATAATTGACCTCTTACAGCATATCTGGGTGCCTATCGTTGTTTTGGGCGTCACGGGTACTGCAAGCATGATTCGGGTGATGCGCGCCAACTTGCTTGACGAGTTGAAAAAACCCTATGTCATTACTGCTATGGCCAAAGGGGTGCGACCGTTTAAGCTCTTAATGAAATATCCTGTGCGTTTAGCGCTTAATCCATTTATCTCGGGAATCGGGGGAATTTTCCCGTCATTGGTTTCTGGGGGCGCTATCGTCGCGATGGTCCTCAGCCTACCTACGGTCGGGCCGTTAATGCTGGATGCCCTGATGAAGGAAGATATGTATTTGGCCGGATCGATGCTCATGGTCTTAAGTTTACTCGGTGTGTTGGGAACACTGGTCAGTGATCTGTTGCTTCTCTGGTTGGATCCTCGAATACGCATGGAAGGAGGTAGCCGCTAATAATGGCAGAGAAACCAACACCTTCTCCCCCGTTAAATGGTGATGAAGAGTTGATTGAACTGAGCACCGCGACTCTCTCCCAGTGGCAGCTTATCCGTTTACGCTTTTCCAAACATCGCTTGGCGGTCGCCTCCCTTTATGTTTTAATTGTTCTCTACCTCATGGCCATCTTTGCGGAATTTTTCGCACCTTATGGCCGAGATTGGCGTGACCTCGATCACGCTTATTGTCCACCACAACTCCCAAAGATCAATTTCAGTCATGGCATCAACGTCAATGCCATGCATCGCCATATCGATCCTATCACTTTTAAAAAATATTATATCGAACAAAAGGAAGATTTCATACCCTTGAGTTTTTTCGCTAAAGGCGAACCCTACAAACTCTGGGGTCTGATCCCGATGGAGCGCCGTTTTTTGGGTGTTGATCACAACGCTTACGTACCACCAGATAGCGAAGAGGAAACAACGCTGCCAACCTTTTATTTTCTCGGTGCTGATAAATTTGGTCACGATATTTTCAGCCGTGTCATTTACGGTTCCCGGATCAGCCTATCCATTGGGATCGTCGCCATTGTCATCACTTTTATTTTTGGTGTTACGATCGGCGGTATTTCCGGATACCTCAGCGGTCGCGTGGACAATTTGATTCAGCGAACGATTGAGATTGTAAACGCCTTCCCACAGTTACCGTTATGGCTCGCCCTCGCCGCTATTATGCCAAGCGACTGGCCGGCTTTAAGAGTATATTTTGCCATTACTATTGTCCTCAGCCTCCTCTCCTGGACGGGGCTCGCCCGAGTCGTTCGGGGGAGAATTCTCTCTCTACGCGAAGAAGATTACGCGGTCGCAGCATATCTCATAGGGGCCAGTCATGGGCGTATTATTTTCCGCCACCTCTTGCCTGGATTTACCAGCCATATTATTGTCACCCTTACCTTGAGCGTACCGGGCATGATCCTGGGTGAGACAGCGTTGAGTTTTCTGGGGCTGGGGTTGCGACCGCCCATTGTAAGTTGGGGTGTCATGCTCCAGGAATGCATGAATCTGCAAGTTGTCGCTAATTACCCTTGGCTTCTAATGCCTGTGATATCTATTATTTTAACTGTCCTCGCCTTTAACTTTATGGGTGATGGCTTGCGCGACGCAGCCGATCCTTATTCTTCTCATGTAACCCGATAAAATGGCCCAAAACGAAAATAAAGATATTGTTCTAGATATAAAAGACCTCAAGGTAACCTTTACTACTGAGGAAGGTGTGCTCTCGGCGGTGGATAGAGTAACATTTTCATTAGAGCGCGGCAAGGTTCTTGCCATCGTAGGGGAAAGTGCGTGTGGAAAAAGTGTAACCGCCTTTTCCATACTCCGCTTGATTCAGAAACCCGGTCAAATCGCGGGGGGTAAGATCACTCTCTATCCGAAAAATAAAAGCCCAATCGATATTACGGCATTAACCGAAAAGTCGGATATGCTATACCAAGTACGGGGCGGGCTCATCAGTATGATATTCCAGGAACCAATGACCGCACTAAGCCCGGTGCACACGATCGGAAATCAAATCTGTGAAGCTATCCTTTTGCATCAGAATGTCACCGTCAAGGAAGCCGAAAAACTAGCGATCGAAATGATTGGTAAAGTCGGCATCCCTGAACCCGAACGTCGGCTTCAACAATATCCTCACGAATTTAGTGGAGGCATGCGTCAACGCGTGGTCATCGCAATGGCTCTGGTTTGCCAACCGGAAGTGCTCATCGCCGATGAACCGACCACCGCGCTTGATGTCACGATCCAGGCTCAGATTCTTGACTTGATTAAAAGCTTACAGCGAGATCTCGGGACCTCGGTAATATTTATTACTCATGACTTGGGAGTCGTCGCACAGATCGCTGATGATGTCGCTGTTATGTATTTGGGGAGACTGGTTGAACAGGCCACGGTGCGGGAGGTCTTAAAAGATCCTCTTCACCCCTATACGGTTGGACTGCTAAAGTCATTGCCGAGAAATGAAACAAAACAAGCTCGTCTGCCTTCTATTATAGGAAATGTCCCCTCCCTCACCCATCTACCCGCCGGCTGCCCCTTTCATCCACGCTGTCCCGATTCGATACCCGGCGTCTGTGACGTGGGAGATAATCCTGTTATGGAGATGTTACCTAACGGTCGACTGGTATCCTGCTGCGGGGCAAGAAAATTTAAAGGAGCGACAACGGTATGAATGATCATGGAGTAGAACCTCTCCTGAAGGTTAAAAATTTCAGCAAGCACTTTCCTATATACAGTCAGGGGTTTGGCAGACAGCAGATCGATGTCGTCAAGGCTGTCGACAATGTAAGTTTCAATATATCTCCAGGGGAAACCCTGGGATTGGTCGGAGAGAGCGGTTCAGGAAAAACAACCTGCGCGCGATCGATTTTGCGCGCCCTCAAACCCACTAACGGTGAAGTGATATTCAGAACCAATGGGAAAGCAATCGACTTGGTCAAACTAACGGAAAGGCAGCTCAAGCCATTGCGCACGCAAATGCAAATGATTTTCCAGGACCCTTTTTCTTCCCTCAACCCCCGGATGACGGTTGGAGATATTGTGGGTGAGCCATTGTACATCCACAAACTGGCAAAGGGGAAGGAATTGATCGACCGCGTCGATGACATGCTGGTCAAAGTGGGAATGAAACCGGAGCACCGGCAAAGATATCCCCATGCTTTCAGTGGTGGCCAGCGACAACGTATCGGCATCGCACGCGCACTTATAATGCACCCGTCTCTTGTCGTATGTGATGAAGCCGTTTCCGCGCTCGACGTCTCGGTGCAAGCCCAGGTTATTAATTTGCTTGAAGACCTTCAGGAGGAATTAAATTTAACTTATATATTTGTCGCTCATGACCTAAGTGTGGTTCGTCACATTAGCGACCGAGTTGCCGTGATGCATCAGGGAAAAATCGTGGAGATAGAAGAGACGGAGACGATTTTTGAAAACCCACAGCACGCCTACACCCGCATGCTCCTTTCAGCAATTCCGCACCCCGATCCCGATGTAAAACTGGTATTTACTCCTCTAAGCGACCCTACAGATACTTGATCGTTTGAAACTAATTGGAATTTCCTAATGGGGTTCGCTGAATCCAGAACTTTTATTTCTCAATTAGGTTATGTTTTATAGGGTGGAACGGACTACCTGACCGCCATAGCCTTGGCAACGGATGGTTCCTCAGCACGCTATGATTTTTTTAAACGCGCGGAGGAAAAACACGGACTTCCTCGATTTTCTTACACATAATATTTACATGATGTTCAAGCTTCACCGCTATCCTGCGATTTTTATTCTCATCACCCTTTGTCTATCCTGCCGCCCGGCACCGAGAGAAGTCATTTACGATCTGCGTGGACAGGTAATATCCATTTATTCAGTGAAGAATGAAATCACATTAAAACATGAGGAAATACCTGGTTTTATGCCCGCAATGACCATGCCTTTTAAAGTAAAGGATGTCACCCTACTTGAAGGGAAAATGCCGGGGGATTTTATCGAAGCGAAACTTGTAGTGACCGATAATGAAGCCTATCTCACCACTATTGTAAAAATCGGGTTTGAAGAGCTGATAAACAATGAATCCTTACAGAACTCGCTAAATGGTATCACCCAACTCCGTAAAGGCGATCTTCTACCGGATACTGCTTTTATCGACCAGGATAATAGCGTGCAGCATTTTAAAGCGTATCGAGGGAAGCATTTGATCCTGACCTTTATCTATACGCGTTGCCCACTGCCCAATTTTTGTCCTCTAATGGATATTCACTTTCAATCGCTGCAAAAAACAATCCTCGAGAGCAAAGATTTAAAATCAACAACCAGGCTCATCTCAATAAGTTTTGATCCGGATTATGATACTCCAGAAGTTCTTAAACGACACGGTGATGCGCTCAATGCAGATTATGAGGTATGGAGTTTTCTTACCGGTGAAAGAAAAAGTATCGTGAATTTTGCAGAGCATTTTGGAATAACAGTCGTGCAAAATGAAAGCTCCCCGGAAGAAATCGCCCATTCATTGCGAACTGTTATCGCTGATGCTTCCGGAAAATTGGTTAAAGTGCTTCGTGGAAACGAGTGGACCCCCGATGAAATTCTTCAGGAACTCGCGCAATTACATCACTCTAATTAATAATATTTAAGAATAAAATATATGAGACGTATTTTAATTTGGAACTCATGAATTATTAGTGATGTGGAAAACAGCCTGAATGATGGGGAGTTAACAGGTAAAATTATAGCTGCTGCAATAGCCGTTCATCGGGATCTAGGGCCTGGGTTTTTGGAATCACTTTACGAAGAGGCACTTTGTATTGAACTGGATTGGCTGCAGATCAGTTTTGAAAGGCAGAAACGTGTTCCCCTCTATTACCGTAGTAGAAGAATTGGTGAGCACCGGTTAGATTTGTTTTTAGACAATAGTGTAGTAATTGAACTTAAGGCCATTAAAGCTTTGGAAGCTATACATTTTACTATGGTTCGCTCATACATGAAAGCAACCGGAGTCGAGAGCGGTCTACTTTTTAATTTTGCTACGATGCCTCTCACCATCAAACGCGTCGGTAGAGAAGGTCAGAATCTAGTTCTGTGAAGGCGTTAGATGAAACTACATCCACTCCAGGGTAATATGTCAGTTCCTGAGTCCCAAATTTAATTTCAACTTGAGTTCCTGAGTTCCAAATTTAATTTCAACTTGAGTTCCTGAGTTCCAAATTCAATCTCAACTTGAGTTCCTGAGTTCCAAATTCAATCTTAACTTGAGTTCCTGAGTTCCAAATTCAAAAAGGTTTATGAATAGCAAGAAACGCGGCGAGAGAAGCCATTAAAATTAACAAGGTATAGGCGGTTAATCTATATTTTCTCAAGCGTGTGGTCGCAAATATCCCGGCCGCAGATAAGAGCAGCCAAAGGACAAATTTTACTATTACCCAAGGCGGTACTCCATTACTTAAATGCACGACTAGTCCTAAACCGGTAATTAAAATAATAAATATCGCTACATGGGAAATGACCTTAAAAAGACGGCTGGAATTATCGGAAAATAATAATATTGCCATCGCGGTAAGAAGCAGGAAACCCCCCGCAAGATGAAATGTCTTTAACAGGCTGTAGCTAAGCATGAATCAACCTGAATTTCACCTGAAAATGGCATAAAAGCACAATAGCTAATCAAATTATTAAATTTGAGTTGAGTCGATAGATTTCGATGACAATCTTTTTGTTAATATGGGCGATTCGAAAAAACTAAAAACCTACTCCGACCTCGCTGGAGATGGTGGTTCCAATATTATGGGGCAAGTCGTCGCGCACAAAGCCAAAATTGAAGCAAACCTTTCCGGTATCAAATATGTCATCGCAGTTGGATCGGGTAAAGGAGGGGTGGGTAAAAGCACGATCTCGATGCATCTTGCATCCGCCTTTAACCGTTTAGGGAAACGCGTCTCCCTTCTCGATGCAGATGTTAACGGTCCAGCCCTGGCACGTCTTGCCGGTCTCACTGACGTTCCGCTCATACCCGGGCAGAATGGACTTATCGTCCCGAAAACCAAATCCGGCATTGGCGTCATTTCCTTTGGAACCCTGGTGCCGGAATCGGAAGCGGTAGATTTTAAAAGTGTATCCAGTGGTGATTCCCATGTATGGCGAGCGACTAAAGAGTTTTCAACCCTCGCCGATTTCCTCGCTGATACCGATTGGGGGGAATTAGACTTTCTTTTTATCGATCTTCCACCCGGTGTCGAACGGTGCTTTCAATTCGCAGAATTTTTTGGCAGCAAAACGTCGTTCATACTTATCACCATTCCCTCTGAAGTTTCGCAAGGTGTTGTCGCGCGTTCAATCGCGGCCATTAAGAAAACTCCATCTCCCATTATCGGGTATATCGAAAACATGAGCGGCTATTACTGTGCCGACTCCAAAGAAGTAAAACCCTTGTTTCCCTCGGGTAATGCCAAATTGGATATCCCCTTGCTGGGCTCAGTCCCATTTGATCCTGCCGTCGCTGAACATTGTGATCGAGGAACGATTACCGACAGTGCCAGCAGTTCTCCCACCAACATTTCTCTTCAAAAGATCGCAACAAAAATAATGAATACCCTGGAAGCTTAACATGAAATTCTTATGCACATCCTGTAACACCCAGATGAAACTGGTAAAAAATGAAGCTCCCCTAAAACCTGATGATCATGGTTCTCTATCTATTCGCTATGAATGTCCGGACTGCCTGATAGAAATCGCGATGCTGACCAATGCCTTTGAAACACAGATGGTCACTTCGATGGGAGTAGAAATCGGAGGAGAAACAGTATCGAAATCGCAGGGCATTACCCTTGATGAAAGCGGGAATATGGCCGAAGCGAATTCGGAGCCCGCGGCTAAATGTCCTTTTTCTCAGATGGCTCGTGATTCTATGATGGAAGCTTCGGAAACCGACTCCGTGAATAGGAATGAAGACGAGTTTCCCTGGACGGCTCAGGCGATGGTCCGTTTACAGAATATTCCCGAATTTGCCCGCCCCATGGCTAAGAAAGGTATCGAAAAATTCGCGCACGAAAAGGGTTTCACCCAAGTGACCGAAGAATGCCTTGACCGCGCAAAAGAAGAATTCGAAATGTGAGAAAAGGATCCACACCTTCAACAACCCACTATTGATATTTCCTATAAAGATCATAAAGTTGGAAATTATGTTCCTGACCTTATTGTCTACGATTCAGTTATTGTGGACACAAAGGTTATTGAATGCATTTCTGACCGCGAAAGAGGCCAAATGATTAATTATTCAAAAATAACTCGTTTGCGTGTAGGCGTGATTTTGAATTTTTCAAATCCAATTTTAGAGTGGGAACGTATCGTTCTTTAATTAGCGTCTATTCGTGGTTAATCAAAAATCATTATAAATGCACACAGATGTAAATAAATTTCAGCGCCCATACGTTATTTCATGGAATTTAACTAACCGTTGTAATTTAAAGTGTGAGCATTGTTATCTCGATGCGGGAGGAAAAGATGTTCGCCGATTGTCAACCGATGGATTTGCCGACCGCAGTGAACTTAACACCACTCAATGTAAAGCAATCATTGATCAGATCGCTGACTTTGCACCTGAAGCTTTGACTATCCTCACTGGAGGCGAACCTTTGCTGCGAAAGGATATTCTCGAGATCATAGAATACGGCAATGAAAAAGATCTTTGGGTCGTCTGTGGAACAAATGGTGTCCTTATCACAGAAAACCTGGCGAGAATACTAAAAGACAGCGGGTTGCGAGGGCTGTCGCTCTCGCTTGACGCTCTCGATCCTGAACTCCACGACAGATTTCGCGGGGTAAAAGGCGCTTGGGAAAATACGGTTAACGGAGCGAAAGTTCTGCATCGCACTGGCCTCTCCTTCATCGTCCAAACGACGGTCGGGAAGCATAATTATAATCAAATCGAAGCTATAGCCGATTACGCCTATCAGGAAATGGGGGCCAAGGTTTTTAATCTCTATTTTCTCGTGCCCACAGGTCGTGGACAGTTCGTCTCTGAAATCAGCCAGGACCAATATAATGAAGTTTTAAAGACACTTTCACATATCCAGAAAAAATATGACGGAAGAATGGTCACCAATGCGAAATGTGCTCCCCATTATATTAAACACCTATATGAGGAAGCTCCCGATTCGAAGTTTTTAAAGTCCTTTACCGGTGGAGCGGGAGGTTGCCCGGCGGGAACTCAATATATGGGTATTCGCCCTAATGGTGACATGACTCCCTGTCCCTATCTCCCTGTATTTGGAGGTAATTTGCAAAAGCAAACAATGGCTGAGGTTTGGAATGACTCCGAACTGTTTATAAAAATTCGCCAGCGCAATGAGCTAGGCGATCGTTGCGGGGCATGTGAATTTAACGGTGTATGCGGGGGTTGTCGTGCCCGCTCATTCGGAGCGACCGGAGATTACATGGCTGAGGATCCGCTCTGTGATTTCACGCCAGGGAAATATTCACGCGAGTCCATCAACAACCATCCCGGACTGGTATACGGCCTCCCCCACAGCCTCAATGAATCGGAATCGATTGAATGGGGAAATGATGCGAAGGACCGGATGAAAGAGATACCAGCATTCGTTCGCGGCATGGTAAAGAAATCGGTAGAATCCTATTGTCAAAAAAACAATATTTCCCGGGTGACGGGTGATGTTCTCTCCGAAATACGCAAGAAAATGCCGACCCCAAAAATCTTTGGAAAACACTAAAAGCAACCACATTGAATTGACATCATATCCAATTATTCGAATGATTTTGACGCTGCGAAATCCATTACTAAGACAGTTTAATTCATACTAAAACCCGATAGGTAAGATACATGTTTAAATCGATTCTCGTTCCTGTAGATAACTCTGACTATTCAAATCAGGCGATCAATATCGCGATCCAAATTGGGAAGAAATTCAACTCCTTAATGACCGGCAATCATGTTTATGCCGCCAAGATGCATGATTATCGATTCAAGCAAATGGAGTTTACCCTGCCGGGCGAATATCTTCAGGAGACGGAATTAGAAAGGCAGCGGAAAATCCACGACAGCTTAATTACGATGGGGTTAAAGCTGATTTCCGATTGCTATCTCAATGAGATGGATAAGCTCTGCCAAGCGGAGGGGCTGGAAATGGAGCGAAAAATGATAGACGGAAAGCACCATGAACAAATCTTAAACGATATGGAAGCTTCCGATTATGATCTTACGGTTCTCGGCATTAAGGGTATTGGGAAAACTAAAGACAGCCAGATCGGCGCTGTTTGTCAGGGTGTTACCCGTCATGGAAAAGGTGATATCTGGGTTGTAAAACATGTCCCCAAGGAGGATGAGCCGGAGCGCGATACGATCCTCGTCGGGATTGACGGCAGCCCACAGTCGTTTGGAGCACTGATGACGGCAGCCGAGTTGGCAGAAAAATTTAATAAAAAAATTACCCTCATTGGTATATATGACCCCTATCTCCATTACATGGTATTCAATGGAATCGTCGATATCCTTACCGATAAAGCCGCTAAGGTTTTCCGGTTTGAAGAACAGAACCAATTGCATGAGGAGATAATCGACACCGGACTCGCGCAGATCTACCAGTCACATCTTGAAGTCGCGGAAAAGATGCTGAAAGAAAAAGGCATAGACGTGGAAAAAGTTCTGCTCGACGGGAAAGCCTTTCAAAAGATTCTGGATTACGCGCGCAAGAATCCTCCCTGGCTGTTGATCGTAGGCAGAATCGGGGTTCATAGTGATCTTGAAGACTCCGGTTTGGGAAGCAACACGGATAATCTTTTACGCATGGCCCCCTGTGATATTTTGCTCAGTTCAGTATTAGTCCACCCGGAACTCGACCGTAAAGCCGAGGAAAGTATTCAATGGACACAGGAAGCCGAAGAACGCATGACACGCGTTCCCCCTCTGGTGAAAGGCATCGCCCGCACCGGAATATTACGGCTTGCGGTGGAAAAAGGTCACAGTGTTGTTACCAACTCTTTGATCGACGAAGCGATGGATCGGTTCATGCCTAAGCAAGCGGCGAAAGCAACTGATAAGCTAGCAGAAACTTTAGCCTTTAAACAGGCGCGCAAAGGAAACACGGCTCTTTGCATAAGTTGCGGAACCACGGCCAAGGAAGAAAATCCGGTAAAGTGCGCCGTTTGCGGAGCTGCAAATTTTGAAATCATCACCCCGGAAACAATAGACAAAATCATTGAATCTGAAGGGGGCGCAAAAGATGAAACTACATATGATGGGAAAAAACTCACTTGGACTAAAGATGCCCGTAAGCTTTTGCCTGCGATTAAAGACGCTTATCAGAAAAGACGGGCAAAAGCTTACATTGAAAAAGCAGCCCGGATGCGGCGCTTGAGTGCAGTAACTTTTGAATTCGCCGAGGAAATTTTAAAGGAACTCGGTCATGAAGACAGCCTGGAAGAACAAGCTCAATCCTCCTTACCTGAAGATCCGAACACACTTCTTGAGCATGAAATTGACGGAGGGGTTAAATTAATTGCCCGGGATACAAAAGGCACACCTTTAAAATCAGTGTTTGAATGGACCCCGGATGCCACAGAACGAATATTGCGTGTCCCCTCAGGGTTTATGCGCGATAAGGTTCAGGAACGAATAGAGAGCGTAGCTTTGGAAAGTAAGGTAATAACTATCGATCTCGATCTTGTCGAAAAAGGTATCGAAATTGGTCGCATGATGATGGAGGAAATGATCACTTCACAAAGCAATGGCAATGCCCCGGCTAGTAATGGTAACGATCATTCTAAACTCGCTGTCCCACCGGTTTATGGCAGTGAAGAAGTGAATGACTACCCCCCAAATCAGCCGCCGAAGGAGAACCTCAATGAGGTCAGTGTTATGTCAGAATTGGATAAAAAACGTTCCGACTATTAATAGTGCATGCCCTCTTTCAGGTTTTGTCGCCCTGATGATATTCCATTACTCGTCGAAGCCGTAAACCGGTGTTACGACGTTCATTTTCCCGATACTGCTCCAGTCACTTTAGAGTCCTTTAAAAGGGAGATTAAATATCTCAACCTCTGGTCCAGTTCATGCATGCTTGCACTGGATGATAAAGATCCTGTTGGTGTTTTAATAGCGGCGAAGAGAGAGGCTTCTTCGTTAATATTAAGGTTGGGCATTCATCCCAACTACAGGGGAAATGATTATGGGCATCATCTCGTGACTTCTTTAATCGATAAAATGGCCGTATTGGGTCCTCCGTTGTTGACTGTCGTGATTCCAGATGAACGAAAAGACTTAGTTGCTTTTTTTGAGAAACTTGAATTTACAGCGCACAGAAATTATTGGGACTTTTCCACCACTACTTCTTTGACCCCTCCCACTTCATCTCAATGGATCATTCCAGTTGAACCAGACGATCTTGAGGATCGCTACCTTAAGAAAACCGAAGGGGATACACTTTCTGATGAAACCCTGCTTGCCTGGGAACGTAGAACACAAACGCTCAATAATAGTAAAAAAAAAATTAAAGGGATTGGCATCCCAGACGTAGATGGAATTGCCGCCTATCTATTCTATGTTGAAGACGAATCTGATAATGTTGACGGTCATTCACCATTAAAAATTTTAGGTCTCGGGTGTAAAGACCAGGAAAAGGAAACGATGCTATTGGGTCTTCTGATAAAACATTTATCCACTACAATCAGCTCGTCGATAGAAATCCCTAAGCTATCCACTCATGAAGTTGATTTCTCCTTTCTAGAGACGATCAGTTTTAGAAAAACACAAAGTTATACTGAGTACTGCGTGATCACGACGAAAAATATTTGAATTAAAATTATCCGAATATGGTTTGGGATTGCGTTTACATTATGGTCATACATAGATGAGATCTATGATGAAACAATTTATAGAAAAAGTAAGAGCGAGAGAAACGCAGTTCGGTTTTGCTATTAGTTATCCAGCACCCGGAATCCTTGAACGAATTGGCAAGGATTGGGATTGGGTGTGGATTGATGGACAACATGGTCAACTCGCCTATCAGGATGTTTTGGATTTGATAAGAGTATGTGAACTCATGGAATTACCGGCAATCGCTCGCGTTCCCTCGCACGAATCGAGCAATATTGGTATGTTTCTCGATGCGGGCGCAAACGGCATTATTGTCCCCCTCGTTAACACCGTAGAAGAGGCAAAAGCTATCGTTAGTGCCGCGAAGTTCCCTCCCCTCGGTGAGCGATCTTTTGGCGGACGTCGTATAATCGACAGGAAAAGCCGTGACTTTTCTCAAACTGCGAATGAAGACACGATGCTCATTGCCCAGATCGAAACACCGGAGGCGGTAGAGAATGCCGAAGCCATCGCTGCGCTTGATGGTGTCGATGCGTTATTTCTTGGTCCCGATGACATCCTGTTGAGACGAGGGGTGTCCATGGGTATCCCACGTACAAAAGAAACGTTGGGGAATGATATGGAGGCAGTAGCTCAAGCAAGTAAAAAATCAGGTAAATTCTCTGTTATGCCCGCGCACTCCCCAGAGATTATAAAATACGCCCATTCAATCGGCTTTAATATGTTGGCCTCTGGTGCTGATACAGTGTTTCTCACGAATGCTTCGGATCAGACGTCGAAAGCGGCACGACAGGCGATACAAGATAATTCTTAGAATAAATAATTCCAACCGTTCATAAGCTGGAAAACTTCTTCCTCATCAAGAAAACAATAATTAATTCTATAAAAAGAGTAAGGAGCCCGTATATCAGCATTGGGATTATAGGAGATTCCTCAACCGAAGACTTTAAATATAGACTGTACCATGCGGTAATACTGCTATCAATGCCTCGTTCGTTGTTAAAGCCATCCCATACATAAAACGAAAGCGGAATGAAACTTTCCTCGATAAAGGATAGACCTTCTTCAGCATCCAAATTGCGATTGTATTTAAAGACTACTGACCATTCACCTTTATCGTAATTCGAGAGCGCAGTTACATTCTCATTGTCTACAGCTGTAAGCCGATCATAGCCATAGCCTGTATATTGTTTTACAACATTTTTAGTGGCCAGATCTAGAAAGGATACATCAACGGTATTCTTTTTATCACCGTACAGAAAATAGGGTTTTTTAAATCCCTCAGGCATGACACTGGGAATTTGTAACGCAACTGCATCGGAATACTTTTTCACGCTACCCTCAACAACCAATGTTTTCTCCTGACTTTCCGGTTTATCGAGATGGAATTTCTCAACTGCAATGTCGGGAGCGTTACTTCCTTCGATTTCCGCATTCATGTCATTCCAAGATAGCATAAATGCAATATCCTCATGATTGTAGACCGCTCTAACTTCGATCGCATTTGCCGACGGGAAAAACTCCCGCCCTGGCTCGATGACTTGCCCGACAAGGGGAAAGAGCGCAGCTTCGCTATTTTCAAAAAGAGCCTTACCTTGTGAAAGATCAATTTCTTCTTCGGTATACTCCGCGATTATCGTCGTAGAATAGTTCGGTTCATCCTTGTCCGAAAGTGAATAAATATAATCTACAAGATGCCACCGGTCTTCAGGTGTTATCGAATCTTTATAGGATGGCATCGGCGTTCCATTCAACCCGGTAGTAAAGGCTCGATACATGTCTTCGCGTGTTGCCCCTCGTCTGAATGTCCATTTTTTTGTTAAATCAGCTGGCCGGATGTGATATTTTATCTTACCAAATCCATCTTCAAGCTTGGGGGCCGATACCCCATCACTTCGCCCATTTTCACCATGGCAGCCATTGCACTCATTGATGGTATAAAGTTCCTTTCCTTTCAAAGCGGACTCTTCACTGTAGGGAGGGGCTTTAGGGAAACTGAGCGGATCTACTATAAAATCAGGATCAGTGAAATCTTCATTAAAAGTTTTAAGATAATAGGTTAGATTTTGATATTCTTTTTCACTAAAATCGGGGAAAGCAGGCATACCTGTGTATGGCATTCCTTTTTTAATGACTTGCTTGATATCATCATCGGTAGGAAGTTCACCACTATCCGTGCCGCGTAGTTTATATTTCCCACTCGTAAAGTCTCTTGGTTTAGGATGAAAGTAACGACTCGCGTTTCCCTTACCGTCTCCATCAACCCCATGGCAATGGGCACAATAATTTGAATACAGTTTTTTTCCTGCTGCTTGCTCAGTTTCCGTCCCCAGGTTTACTTCGCCAGAGTACAAGCTACCGGTTGTGAATAAACCAATGACCGTGAGGACACTTGAAAGTTGTAGGGGTCTGCTCTTCTTAAATAATTGCATGCTTGATTTCTTTAATTACCCGTCAAAATTAATGGTGCTCCACTCGCGCCCTTGGTTTGTGACCGGTAAAATCGTAAATAAAAAGAATGACGTCCCAAATTTCATCTTCAGTAAGAAATTTTTCCCAAGCGGGCATGGCAGAGCTCCAGGGTCCTGATTCGTCGGGGAGATCGGGCGCTCCCTTGGCCACACGCCAGAAGACATAGGACTCCTGCAACTGCGCAATCGTGCCGACGTCTGCAAAATTGGCAGGTATCGGATTGAATCCATGGGCAAAAATTCCTCTCCCGTCCAGGGTGTCACCATGGCAAAAAACACAATTATTGTAATATACTTTACGGCCTGCTTCAACGTGATCCTGAAACTCGGCGGGGTTTTCCTTCTCTAAATGACGATACGGATTTTCAAGGTCCTTAAGCATTAACTGTCTGCCTTGATAATTAATTTTCGTTGGCGGTGCGGGATGGATACTCCTTCCAAATACCGGGGCAATAATTTTTACCTGAGATCCAAAATAAACTTTTCCGGCCACAAGCAGGGGAATGATTATAATCACGATACCGAGAGGCAGTGTAAATTTCCGATTAACGAGAAATTGAATAATCGGATGAATAGCTTCCCTTAATCGCTGGGTATCTGAGGTGATATAAAAGAAGAGCGCAATCGTAATGATCGCCATAAACATCTGGACAATGGAGGATGGGAGTGGGGGTAAAATCGCGTTTTTTAAAATTACATAAAAAGCAATCCACCACGCAATGGCCCAAAAGAGAGAGTTAATGAAGGAGAATTTTTTTGCCCTGCTGATTAAATGAAAGACAAATAAAACGAATAAGACCAGGGATATGATAAGGAAATTCATTTAACTGCCCTTTTTCTCCGATAGAAATTTCACCATGGTTCTCAGTTGTTGAGGAGTAATATCCTTATCAAATCCAGCCCCTTGGAGGGTGGCGCTCATTATTCCTTTAACAAAACCCTCATTAACCACAGCATCGGGGTCGATAATAGCTTCATAGATTTCCGCCCTGCTCAATCTATTGCCTACATCATAGAGACTTGGGCCGAGCAGTTGGATCGGATCCGTCAAGCTGTGGCAGGCCATACAGGCGTACTTATTAAATAGCTCCTCCCCACTGAGATGATCATAGGAGACCGCATTCCCATTACTGCTCGCCACTGCAGTCGGTGCCGGTGTCGCTGATGCATCGGCCGAGTATTTCAATTTTGTCTTCATCGTTACGGTGGGAGTCCCGCCTAAACTTTGGAGGTAAACGATTACCGCTAATATTTCCTGCTGGGTTAAGCTTATCGGTGCTTTATGTGCGGGAGTCATAATAGGGTTATAGCCTTGCACGACATAGGCCGCCGGTTCAAAAAGGGATTCAGCTAAATAGTCAATATCACTATAACCCTCTTTGCGCGTAGCCGCTCGCTGCCCCACCCCGGCCATATCCGGCGCGCGCGCGCCTTCAGTACCAATTGTATGACAAAGAAAACAAGTTCCCTTGCCCATGGCTATCTTCTCGCCGACAACAATCAATTCGTCAGTGCTCATGTCCTCTCGAATTTCCGCGCTTTCGGGTGGATGCGTCTCCTTTTGCGGGACCATTTGCGCCACATACCAGTAAAAAAGCGTGGTTAAGATGGTTAAGACAAATATATTAATAATATTCTTCATCCTACTGATCAAGTCTTTGGCTCCCAATCTTTCTTGTGGAGAAGTCCAGTAAGCCAGAAATTAAACATGATAAAGATGAAGAAAATGATAACGATACTGGAAACCACGGTGGCGGCGAATCCCAGTGTCGGGGTAAAGGCGTCAACGGAAGTATCCTTCATCACCTCGTATACATGCCAGTGCAGGCGAAGCCCGGAACGGACATAGCCCATGAGACCCATCAGCCAGGTAAAGGTTACCGCGAGGAAGAATAGCATGTATTGCGCTCTGGCGGGGATCTCTCCCCACTTTATCTGCCCGACAATGCGCGCATTGCGAAAGAGGAAAATATCAATAATTGTAACTGAGATCATCGCGGATAAAACAGATATGACCTGGGGAACGGATAGCCCAATCCGGACCGAGGCTTCGACGAAATAACCAACGACTCCAATGATAATAACAAAAATTATGGTAACCGAGAAAATCAGGAATTGGGCGGTGTGACCAAGCGGTGCCCATGAAACCGTTGCCACTTTGTTCCCTCGCCGGTAGAGAAGGAAACTGATATAGGTAGTAAGAATCATGATATTAACCGCGGTGTTTTTTGCGGACATCACCCCTAAAATACCAAGGATCGGGTGATGGGCTCCCCCCATTTTTCGCGCTTCTTCCACCGTCGCGACAAGAGAATGCGGTGTTGCCCAAACAACAAAGCAGACGGTGATCGTCGCGAGGAGGTATTTGACAAATTTCTTATATTTCTCGGCACCCTCTATTCGCTCCATTCCCAGCCATAAATAGTAATTAGCCCCGAGAAAAAGCATCCCGATAAGTACCGCTTGAATGATAAATAACCAGGAAAATGCCCCTCCCATCAGAACCATTCCCATTTGTGCGCGAAAAGCATAGATCTCGCTTCCCAGCCAGTAACCGGCGAAAGGTAAGGGAAGCAAAGCGGAAATGGCGATAAAGTTTCCGACATAGCCCATCCAATCATAGTGTGCTTTTTCCTCTTTTGTTTTAGCACCTAAAAACTTGAAGCCCGCATAAGCTGCAGCAATCGCACCACCGAAGCAGACATTGGCAATCATGCGGTGAATATTTATCGGCATCCATATAAAATTGTTCACTGCATCCCAGGTGCTGACAAGATTGCCGGCCTCATCAATACCACTCGGAGAAGTCATGAACGCGAGCCAGGCATTAGCGATGAACATAATCGCGGTGCCCACGATATTTAATCCTACTCCCAAAAGCAGGTGGACACGCGGCGAGAATTTACCCCACCCATAGTAATAGCTGTATAAAAATCCGGCTTCAGCAAAAAAGAGCAATCCATAAGGCCAAAAAGTCTTGTCGAAAATGGAGACGAGGTAACTCGTGAATCTGGGATAGAGAATCATCAGCATGAAAGTGAGGATCGCACCCAGAGTAGCGGTGAAGGAAAAAGAAACACTCAACAGACTGGTAAACTCGTGTGCCAGCTTATCGTAGCGTTTATCTCCGGTCTTATAACCGATAAACTCGATGAGCAGAGCAAACATCGGAACGGCCAAAACGAAAGCCGCATACATAAGATGCAACTCCCCTATCACCCAAATGGCGATTCGGCTACCGACAAAGGGAAATTCGCGGTAAGCGACATCGGCACCGCTTTCCTGAGCTTGCGCGAAGAGAACCGTCGCTCCCGCTAAAAATACACCCAGGGAAATTACAAACTTAATGATACAACTTTTACGATGTCCGCTCAGGATCCAGTTCCTTCAATTATGATAATTTCAAGATGAGAGAAAATAAGCTAAATGAATTACCATAAGTCATCACCCATCTCCGCCTGCGCTTTTGCTTTCTCTACTTCGCGATTTAACCAAATTGCATAATCATCTTGGCTCATGACTTCGATAAATCCGCGCATCGTGGAGTGACCGGTGCCACATAACTGGCTGCAGGCAATGAGATATTTCCCGGTTTGAAGAACTTTGAAGCTTACGGGAATACTCGACCCGGGAATAACGTCTTGTTTCACTCTCATCGCGGGAATACCAAAACTGTGTATGACATCTTTGGAGAGAAGGTGCGTAATTATCGGTTTGTCTACGGGTAGATAGAGGCGTTTAGCAATTACGTCATCGGCCGCATTGGGGTCATTCATATCCAAGCCAAGAGGATTGGTCTGAACATCGATCAGCTCAGGGGAGGTATTGCCAAAGACTCCATCAGTTCCCGAATAATGAAAATTCCAGGCAAACTGCTCGGCCACAACACGAATAACCACCGATTCTGATTCCTCGGGAAAATCATCAGCCCATTGTGCCCAGAGCGGGATGGAAAAACCAACGAGAAGAACAATTTCAGCAACGATAACAGAAATTTCGACATAAGTGCCCATATGTGATTCTGTCCCTTCGTAATTGGCTTGGGGGTTACGCGATTGTCTAAACCGGAAGAGGACATAAATAAAATATACTGTCCACCCTACAAATAGGATGATCGCCAGCAAGTGTACCCACCAGTTTAGACTATCTAGCGCGGCTCCATGCTCTGAAACATCAATGGGAAGCCAGGGCATTCCAAAGAAATTTTGCATTGGTTGTTCCATCATTGACCTTTCATTATTTCAGGATTCGAAACTTGAAGTGAATAATCTCTAGATTTTTTCCACAGATAAATAAAAAACCCCGCAAACCCGCAGAGTAAAATTGAAATAACCAAGTAAAGGGAGAGAATTGCCATATTGGCCCCTTCAGCCAGTTTTCCCGTTCCTGTGCTGAAGCAACTGCTACATGCCATGAGTGGATGTGTGGTAAGTAACAGACAAGCTAAAGTTAAGCTGTTTAAAAGACTGCGGAATTTATATCTCATGGTAATAGATTCTGCATTTTATTCAAAAAGTAATTGCCATAGAAAAACAGCGCAATTCCTGCGGCTATTGATCCAATGCCGACGATAATATAGCCACCTGATTGCTGGAACGACCACCAGCCGAAACCGAAACAGAGGATTAATGAAATCGTTATAAAAAATATATGAAATATTTTTAAGGACATTTAATGGTTAACCGTAATGGTATGGGAGATGATATCCAGATCCGTCACCACGGGAACGATCATGAGAATAATAAAGAAAACACCTGTTAGTGAGAGGGACCAGAAAATAAGCTTTTTTTCTGAAACTAAATGCATGAAATAAGAGACGACCATCGATCCTTTTATTAGTGCAATGCACAAGGCGAGACTAATTGTCGCCGGAATCGGTAAGTTCAAATAGGAAACCGCAACGGTGACTGCAGTCAGGCATATCAAGGCAACAAAAATCGCAATGCAGGTCCGTATATGTTGATCAAGTTCTTCTAAGTTTTCTGCCATAGTTATTTCCTCTACATGAGATAAAGCGTCGGGAAAAGGAAGATCCAAACGAGGTCCACAAGATGCCAGAAAAGTCCGGCGCATTCTACCCTACCGGTATAGCGTACCGGCTCTGTTTTCCACATTTTCGATCCTATAAAATGTAAATATGCCAATGTCAGCATGCCACATATAACGTGTAGTCCATGCAGCCCGGTGAGCGTAAAATAGATGGCAAGAAAGGTACTCTCCGAAGGGAAAAGGCCATGATGAAATTTCGCACTGTATTCAAAATATTTTACAATGAGAAAGGTCAACCCACAGGCTAAGGTCGCGTAATTATAGAGCCGATACCTATTAATATCCTTCCTTACCAGTGAAGCCCACGCCATAACCATCGTTATACTGGAGGTGATAAGCACGACCGTATTCAGTGTGGCAAGCGGCACATTGAGAATAGATGCTCCTTCCGGCCAGGTTTCAGCGCCGACACGCAACAAGACATAGGCGGAAAATAAACCGCCGAAGAGCATGACTTCTGAAGCAAGGAACAACCAAATGCCGAGTTTGGCATTGACTAGTCCCGTGTCCGGTCTCGGAGAACTGATATAAGGTATTTCAATTGTAGACATCAGCTTATCTCCTGAATTTCAAGTGGAAGGCCCTTTTTCAAATTGAGGGCTAAAATCTTTCGAAGCACCGGGAACACTATATTCATAAGGACCATTGTAAACTTCAACCGGTGAATCGAAATTCCCATGCCCTGGCGGTGAAGGCGCTGCCCACTCGACGGTGGTTGCCCCCCAGGGGTTACGATCTGCTTTTTTCCCCTTCTTTATGCTCCAGATAAGATTTACCAGGAATAGTATCTGAACCAACCCTAATGCCCACGCGGACATCGACATCCACTTGTTTAAATAGAGATAATTGGCTGCGTGGGAATAAAATCCGGGCTCGATAATCGCGGTGGCGTCCGCATAAGACGCTCCCCCATCATGTAAGCGGCGGTTAATTCCGGCCATGCCTTGGATGAGCATGGGGAAGAAGACAAGATTCATGAAAATAAGCGTTCCCCAGAAATGCAATTTCCCCAGTGTCTCATTCATCATGCGGCCTGAAACCTTCGGGAACCAGTAATAGATTCCAGCAAAAAGCCCAAATAGGGTTCCGGGCGCTACTACGTAGTGAAAATGCCCGATGACGTATAGTGTGTCATGGAGGTGAATATCCGCAGCGCTCAGGCCCAGGGGTAGGCCTGTCAAACCACCGATTCCGAACATCGGTAAAAATCCGAGCGCAAAGAGCATCGGAGTATTAAAACGAAGTGACCCTCCCCAAAGCGTGATAAAAAGACAGGA
The DNA here is from genome assembly GCA_963692525.1 of Opitutales bacterium. GTDB lineage: Bacteria > Verrucomicrobiota > Verrucomicrobiia > Opitutales > PNEW01 > PNEW01. Next base: position 882,056 of record OY829953.1, on the reverse strand, counting down.
AAGAATAATCACCGAGGGGATCGAGATAATCATCGTCGTCGTTTGGAAAAAGGCGTTCAATGTGGTTCCCATCCCAGTGATAAACATATGGTGTGCCCAGACGGAAAAGGACATGAATCCGAGGAAAATCAAAGAGTAAACCATGGATTTATATCCGAACAAGGGTTTGCGCGCATTGTTCGCAATAACCTCAGTCACAATTCCCATTGCGGGTAAGATGAGGACATAAACCTCGGGATGGGCGAGAAACCAGAATAAATGCTGCCAGAGAATAGGGCTGCCTCCTCCGCTGATATCCGCCACCTCACCACTAATCACCAACCCGGTAGGCAGGAAGAAACTGGTATCTGCCACCCGATCCATTAACTGTAGGAGCGCTGCAGCTTCGAGCGGGGGAAACGCCAGGAGGAGCAGTAAAGCCGTTACCAACTGGGTCCATACAAAAAAGGGCAATCGCATAAAAGTCATTCCTGGAGCGCGCAGCTGAATCGCGGTGGTAATAAAGTTTATCGCCCCCAACAGGGATGAGGTAATTAAAAAGATCATCCCTATCAGCCAAAAAGTTTGCCCCAGGCCTATATCAATGTCCGCGAGAGGTACGTAAGAAGTCCAGCCGGACTTCGCAGCACCATCAGGTAGAAAGAAACTGGCCAACATGATGAGTCCACCGACAAAAAGACACCAGTAACTGGCCGCATTAATTTTCGGGAAAGCCATATCCACGGCGCCAATCTGCAGGGGCAGAACAAAATTCCCAAAGGCACCAAATGCCAGTGGCACTACGCCCATAAACACCATGATCGTCCCATGCATCGCCCCAAAGGTATTATAGGTATCCGGTGACATTATGCCGTTGTTACCGATTAGAAAGCCCAGGATGGGAAGCGGCTGATCTGGGTATGCAATGCTCCAGCGCATAAGCATCATTAACCCAAATCCAAAGAAAAGGAAGAAACCACCGGTGATCGCATATTGGATACCAATCATTTTATGATCGGTGGCAAAAATGTATTTTCTCCAGAAGGGAAGTTCTTCGTGATGTTCGCCGTGGCTTACTTCAGGTTTTTTCTCTTCAGTAGTGGTCGTGTCTGCCATAGCTAATAGTGTTTAATGGGTGTAAGTATTATTATGTTCTTACCAGTAATTTGCCTCTATCTGGAAAAAGCAAAGTCGACAGTTTCACTTGAATCTGCAGCTACCGTGACCGTTGAAACCTGGGTTCCTAACTTTTCGTGCCAGGCTTCCACTTCGTACGTCCCGACAGGCAGGCCATTTATTTCAAATTTTCCGTCCCGGCCTGTAACAAAAAAATAGGGATGGCTCATGACAGCGGCATATGAAAGCATCCAGGGATGTTTATCGCACTTGATACGAAACATGGATTCCACCTTTTTGAAAGCGCGCGGTGGGGAATCGGTCATACTTCCCGGCATCGCTAAATTGAACTCTCTGTTTTTATCAGGTAGGGCATGAACATTATGCAATACTCCATCTGAGTTTTTAAATACTATATTCTGGCCCTTCATTACGGCAAAGACATGGGGTTTATAGGAGCACCCCTCCTGGTTGATTACCACAGGGGCTATTGGCGGCATGTACTTCTGTTCAGGCAATCCGCTTTTAATACTGACAAAGATATTTGCCATACTCTGACCATCACCCAGGACCAGCGTTTCACTCTTAGAAGCCATTCCCCATTCTTCCCATTTATGAACACAAACGGGTTCGTCGGACATATCAATGTCACGCATCTTTGGCGCATCCCCTGTGAACTTAACCGTCCCGGTAATTTTCGCCCCTGATGTCGGAACAGCAATACTCCCAGCAGGTGCAGCTGGCGCTGGCGCTTCTTTTACCTCGCTTGTTTCAGGTGCTGCTTCCTTGCCACCACAACCATAAGAAACGACTATAAGTATGATTCCAAGAAGAACCCCGAATTTATGTTTCAATTTTAAATTATTCATTATTTTATTTAACTCTGTTCTTTCAGTTTCAAATTACCTTATCCCTAAATCCAAACGTTATTTTTTAAATAACACCTGACAGTTAAAGAATACATTCTTAGGGACCTATGAGTAATGCAATCGTTTAATCGTGGCAGTTGAACACTGTCAATTATTTATGTAAAATATATGGAAAAATCTAATATGTGAAGAACCATAGAAAACACTCTCTTCATTGGCGGCGCACAGGATAATGTAAAGGAGTTAGATCATATAAAACTATATCTACTCCCCATTTATCATAGTCGGGGTTAAGACTTAATATCGAAGTAGATTCAGTTTTAACCTACATAAGCTACAGTCATAGAAATCCCCTTCTGGAGTGTTATTCACATCCACAAAAATGGTGTGCCATCATTTTGACTCTTCCAAGGGATGAAGCTTCAGTAAATCCTCCGAGTCCCAGGCATTTTTACGGTCACCAACCTGTTCTTTTACGTCGATGACTTCTGATTCTTTCACCTCGGACGCACTGTTTCCCCACGCATTGCGGATGTAAGTAAGCAAATAGGCGATATCAGCGTCCGTCAATGACCCCGGGGGGATACCTGCTTCAACCATCTTACTGGAAAATTCTCTGCCTTTGACAATAATTGGTCCAGACAACCCATAAACGACCAGTTTTATGACGCGCTTTTTACTTCCTGTTACCCACGGAGTCCCCGTTAGCGGGGGAAATGCCAATCGAATTCCCTCACCATTTGCCTGATGACAAATCTGACAATTCCTCTCATAGACCACTTTCCCTCTAAAAATAACTTTAGAGTCGATTTCCCCTTCGTCTGCACTGCTTCTCAGCACAAAGAAGGAAATTAAAGCCAGAAAAGAATAGGTTATTTTTTTCATTAATTCAGAACTCAGGAAGGATCTATGACCGAGATGAGGGGTTATGGATCCGTATTTAAGATCATTAATTATCCGACAACACATTGAACCCACCACATCTCAATTGCAGCCTGTGCAACTTTAGCTTAACTGTAATACGGATCAATTAACTATCAAAACACCTTTCATTCCTGATAAATAATGACCGGGGAATGTACAAACGTAATCATACTTTCCAGATGTCTCTGGCACAGTAAACTCTACGGTGACGGTTTCATCGGGACCCGCCATTCCTGTATAGGCAATAATATCTTTTTCACGATCTTTTGGAATATATTCACTTTCTCTAGCCATAATCGCGGCCATCGAGAAATTCTGGGCATCAACACCGCTATTTAGGAGAACAAAATTATGGGCCATCCCCATCTTGGGTATTTTCCCAATGTTTTTAAGGACTATTTTAATTTTTTCGCCCGCTTTGACTTCAATTTCAGTAATATCAAATTTCATCTGGTCGTTGCCGGTGATAGAAATGATCCGCGGTTCAGAAGCTAAATGATGCGCTGCTTCTCCTGCCGTTACTGTTCCCAATAATACGGCAATCAGGCTGACGATTAAAAGCCATGCCCAATTCCCTTTTATCAGAAAGTTTTTCGCAGGACTTTCTGTATAAAGTTTATTATTATTTCTTTGCTTTATCATAGTTATTCTTGGTGAAAATTTATAAGCATTGATTAATTAATTCTAAGTGGGAAATCAATCCTGATTTTTTAAATGGTTTGCATTGCTCTCTGACCACTACGGACACAATTTCTATGTTTTCTCTTTAACAAACCCCCCGGTCGCTTGAATAGGTATGGGGTTATTCATTGCCGTAATCCAAAAGCTAATCGCATAGCGTGATAGACTATTGGCGTCTGGCGGTTTTATTCGCAGCTCGCCTGTGTGCTTGGCAGTTCCTTTTTTAAGAACCGCATCCCGCGTAGATAGGACGACAAAATCGTGTCGCAAATTTCGCCCGCGGTTCTCCCCCGCCTTCACTTGAGAACTTAAGTCAAAACCCAGTAACGCTGCATGGACACGGTAATTACTTTCATCACTTTCTATCTCCCGAAAAGACACCGCGTATCGATGATCACCGAGTTGACGCGCCACCAGGACACCAGGTTTAGAAGTTGGAGATGCAGGAAGGCTGTTTCGCTCAAAGAATCCTCTCCATTCTCGCCCATTGACAAAAAACCCCGGGGTATAAACACCTGTATTCCCTAGTTTAGCGTAAGCCCTTTGTCTTTGGGCGTGCTCTTCCAAAGCAAAAGGATCGAGCCAGCCAAGATAATCCCAATAACTGACATGAAAGGCAATGGGGACTAATGAACTCCATAAATGAGGGGAGTTGAGCAGGTCGCTAAACCAGCGCTCGGCGGGGGGACAACTGCTGCAACCTTCCGATGTATAAAGTTCAACCAGGCGCACCCGTGTCTCGGAACTGCTAAAGACTGCCCCGTCTTCTTTGGCCGTAAGCATAGAAGGCAATAAAACAATCCCCGCACAGAGTATCAGTTGAGTGAATAACTTCATGAAAAAATAAAAAATGGCGTAATTGATTTACCTTAAAACCCGATGTAAATCAATGACCTCTCTATGATCTTTATTGTTTCTTTATTTTTCCAATTCGCTGGAAAAACTATAATGCGATCTTTTTTAGGCTATCCCCAATCTTTACTTTCCCCGCTTGCAAGATGGTAGCATACACTCCTCGAAGATTATGTCTTATCCCCTCAGGGGAATCGATGTAATCTTTAACCTCTTGGCCATAGCGGGAAGCAAATTTCTCACACCCGGTATGCGGCTGATCTGAAATCTCAATCACCGCTTCTCCCAAGCTTAATCTTTGGCCTGGCTTCAATGGACTTAAATCAAATTCAACAATAAAATTATCCCCTGCCAGCGACCAAAGTTTTTTATCCGGGGCGATCAAACACATAAGTCTGGAGTTAAAGAGCGACACTTGAGCGCGTGGATCTGAACTGCCATCCTTAAGTTTCACCCAACACAAATCAAACCAACGGTCGCCCTCTACACCCTTTTCCGGTGAGAGTTGTGCCTCTTGCAGCGATTTTCTTTCATTCATTATGGGCCTTATAAAAATGGCTTCGACTACACCCTCTTCTTTCGGAGAGTCGAAAACATTGGGCATGCCCTTTTCGATTTCTTCTTTTATCATGTGTATCATCTTAATGTATTACTTCTCCCACACACACACACATTTTTTTAAAAAGGATTTTTATTTGTCGCGATCAACTTACTTGAGGAACAGCAATTATGCTCTCGAGACTTAAAAGTTTTATCGCATTGTCGCGCAATATGCATCGCTTCTGCTCCAAGGTGATTTCGGCGTAATCAATTCGCGCCCTTTGGAAGGCGGTAAAATAAAGTGGGGTGTCAGTGCCGAATAACAGGCGTTCAGCACCAATTTCACCAACCGCCCATTCTATCAGGCGGGGCATGATACTCCTTGCGCTTGAAGTATCGACGTAGACGCGCTCATGTTCTATCATTTTTATTGCCTCGACTTGCAAGTTGGCGGGCCCACTCGCCAGACCCCCGTTCCCTAAATGTGCAAGAATAAGAGGAACCTCCGGAAATGCGTTTGCAAAAGGGATAAATTCGTCGGGCCAACTGAATTCATCCCCACTGTGAGTCAAGACTACTGCCTTCTGCTCAGCGGCAAATTTAAAAATCGCTTCGCCGTGTTCGGTTATAGGATACTGGTGTTCTACGGGGTGGATTTTAATGCCCACGCAGTGAGGTAAGGCAAGCATCTCACGCGCTTGATCATAGGTCTGTGGTTGAAGCGGGTTGATTATCACCCATTGCAACAACCCGCCAGTTTGCGGAACTACTTTAACCGCTTCTTCGTTTCCCTCCACCGCATCTGCTTTTCCGCGGGGAAATAGACCCAGTAGTGGCGAAACAACTGTCAGTTCAACATTACACTCTTTTGCGCGCGCGGCGACGGTCGCCGCATCACCGGATTGAAACCCAGATTCAAGACCCGTTCCCTTATGCGTGTAGTTGCCGTAGTGCGCGTGAACATCGATTGCCGAGATCTCCAGGCTTGGTGGTGGGTATTCCATATCCTCATTCATCTTTGACAGTCTGTTGGGTTAAAAAAAACTTTTTACGAATCGCTTACTGCGAAATAGATCACGTCTGTGGAAGGATCGCAATGCGCAATGCCCTGCTCTGGATAGCATATTGAAATGCTTCTTCAATTTGATCGAGATTGAATTTTTCCGTTACAAGATCAATAAACGGGAACTTATTGTGGTTATTCTTGAGAAACTGTAGCGCTTCAGCGAGATCCTCTGGGGCGTAGTTGTGAACGCCATGAATACTCAGCATGCGGCGAATAATAATTTCTTCAGAAACAGGAGTGGGTGCAACGGGTGAGACAGCACCTACGAGGATGTAACGGCCCCCAATCCTTAGCAGATCAAGCCCATCAGCCATCGCACCTGACGCGCCACTTAATTCAAGTGCCAAGTCTACCCCTCGCCCTGAAGTCAACTCTTCGACAATAGAGTTAAGCTTACACTCTTCTTCAATTACCGACACACAATGCGTTGCACCGAATTGTAAAGCCGTTTCCAAACGCTTGCTGTCGATATCAGATACGATTACCGCACTCGCCCCATACACCTGCGCCATCGCACAGGCCGTCAATCCAAGCATTCCAGCCCCTTGAACGAGTACTACTTTATCCCGACACCATTCGGCGCCACCGGTAACGCGATAGGCAGCCGCCACCGTAGCCGTCGCACAATTCGCAGGACAGGCAACTAGATCCGGAAGTTCCTCAGGTAATGGAAAAATTGCGGTCCCCGCTGCTAGATGACAGTAATCAGCTGTCCCTCCACTTAATGGATGCTCCGGGGAAAGGATCTCATGCCCGTACTTAAAGAGATGCTCACATTTCTGAGGTATCGCATCGCGACAGTAGAAACAATCCCCGCAACTGACGGCAATCGACCAGGTCACTCTCGCGTCAATGGGCAAAGGGCTGCCATGAAAATCGCAAATGGGCTCACCCGGACCTAGCGCGACAATTTTTCCAATAATTTCATGGCCCAGAACGGTCGGCGTCGGAATTGATCGATGCCCTTGATAGCTGTGCAAGTCACTCCCACATAGCGTGCAGGCTGTAATTTGAACAAGCGCTTCGCCGGGAGTAAGTTCAGGTACTGGAAAGCGCCGGAACTCCAGCGGTTGGCCCGGAGAATTAAAGACCGCGGCAGTAGTATCTTTCATTCGTATTTTCTCTACCCCAGCATTCAGCACTCATTGTTCCGTCCCATTAATGGTGAAATCGAAAACGTCAAAGTTTCGCGGATTATTATCAGATCGGATGGTATACTCGGGTGTAAGTGGTTCGGAAATAATTAGCGGGACCCTCTCTTCGAATCGTCCCCCATGTGAACGGAGCGGTCCATCCAAGGCTGAAAGATCATGATATTTAGGGGTTCGCCCAAGAACAGTGTCACGACTGGACATCACTACAAATTCACCCGTGCGATCATCAGGTAGTTCAAGTTTATCTACCGCCGTATTATGATCGTAGACTTCAGTTACGGCCGCAATCTGCTTTAGCCGTTTCTCAACCCGCTCTTCAAGATTATGATCACTTAAATGAATTATGACCAGCGAGCCAAGCGCACCGTGATGTTTAACATAAGGATCTGTGATTGGACAAATTACGCGCACACTATCACCGAACTCTTCTTGCAGTAGACTTTCCAGGTAGACAACATTGGGTGACCCGTCCGCTTTATGTTTTGCATTCATTCCATGGTCCGCTGTTACCCCGATAGTCGCACCTGTTTTCATTATCCGCCCAATCTCATAATCCATTTGAGAATAAAAATCAAGAGCCTCAGATGTATCAGGAGAATACAGGTGTTGAATATAATCCGTCGTTGAAAGGTAAACAAAATCAGCTCGATTATGCTCCAGTAAGGATGCCCCGGCGCGAAGTACAAATAATGATGCCTCAGCACTATAGATCTCAGGTGTAGGATTGCCGACGAACTGCTCAACCTTCTCGATACCATGGGTACTGAGTTGCGCCGCGTTCGCTTTTTCCGCAGAAAACCTGATTCCATCACATTCATGAGAGAGAATGTCGCGCAGTTTCTCTTTTGCCGTCACGATCGCGACCTTTCTACCAGCCTTCGCTGCCGAAGCCAGTATGGTTGAGGCACGCAGGTAATGTGCCGAATTCATCATTACTTCCTTTCCTGTACTTGGATCGAGAAAGAAGTTGCCGCTGATGCCGTGTCCCGACGGTGGTAATCCCGTGACAATCGATGCGTTATTTACGTTAGTAAAAGAAGGGAGAGCACCTCGCGCTGATCCTCGGTAACCGTGGCGCATCATCTTCGCAATGTTCGGGATACAATTTTTTGCCAGACTGGCATCGAGGTATTCATTGGAGCAGCCATCGAGGCAAAGAACAGCGATTGGTTTATTCTTTAACTTATAGCTTCGCTCGTTAACCGTAAACTCGGTTGCGACAATCGAGTTAATTGCGCTCGTTGTCATCAATCAAAAATTTTCTTAAATTTGCATAAATACTCATTTATTATACGTTAACTCTAACGGCTTAAAAGCTGATTATCAATTGCTTTTGCATAAAATGATACCCCTATTACAAGTCACCTGAATAGGGATCCACAATTTGCCTGGAAGTGAAATTTTCATTCAAATAGTTCCTCTACTTGACTAAGCGAGAGTCTCATAATAAACTCATCTGGATTTTTATATAAACTACACCGTTTCATGATTAAAAACTACCTGTTGGAAAATCTTAAAACCACCGACTTTCGCGAAGTGGCTAAAGCGGTTTTAGAAATACAGGCTGAAGCTTTTCCCAAGGTCGATGCGTCCATGATCTCCCAATTGTTTGAAGACGTAACCGCAATTTTTAAGGGTACTTTCTGGAATTATCAGGCAATGGACACCGTTTACCACGACTTGGAACACACCTTACAAGTAACGCTTTGTTGGGTTCGGATGGTCGCAAATAGAAATCAACTCCAAATCGACCCTGTAATGACAGACCAAGATTTTATTATAGGAATACATGGGGTGCTCCTTCACGATATCGGGTTCCTAAAAGAAATCGGCGACCATGAAGGGACGGGTGCAAAATTCACTTTTGTTCATGAGAAACGCAGTTGCGAGTTGACCTATCTATACCTGGATAAAAAAGGATGGAGTAAACAGGACATTTCTGCCGTTCAACACCTCATCAGTTGTACCGGACCTCGCAGCATTATCGACGCCGTTCCCTTTAACAACAAACTTGAACGCATAATGGGTGAATCCGTTTGCAGCGCTGATTATATCGGTCAAATGAGTGATCCCGCATATTTGCATAAATTGCCTGCATTATTTCTAGAGTTTGAAGAATCCGATAACTATCGCAATATCCCTGCCGAAAAACGCATGTTTAAAAGCACCGAAGAGCTTTTTCGCGGCACCCCGATATTTTGGGAAAAATTAGTTATCCCAAAACTGGAAAAAGAATGTCACGGCCTGTATAAATATCTCGCTCAACCATTCCCTGACGGTATCAATCCTTATTTAAAAAAAATTGAGGAGCATGTAAATATCATCCAAAAGGAATCCAAAAACCTGAACCAGTGGAATAAATATTTTGGGAAGCGTTCTTTAAAAGTGGAAAGTAATTAGCTGGGGTACTTATTGTTTGGATTACAAGCTTCGACCTAGTCACTCCAGTTAATGTCAACCGTATTATGGTGGAACGCGCTGCCTGCCTGCCATAGCCTTGGCGAAGGTTGGTCCCCAGCGGTTTGATTAGGTCGTAATTGAAGAAGCGTGCTAGGGACAGCCCGCTCCACCTCGGATTGCAAGTATTATAGGTCAAAATAGCCAATCAAATCCATCAGCGTAACAGGCGACGATATAATACTTAACTAAGCACTTCTTAACTCACTCCTCGATTTCAAAAATAGCTTCGATCTCGACGGGAATATTTCCCGGCAATACGACCATCCCCACAGCACTGCGGGCACCAATTCCCGCTTCTTCTCCAAATACTTCGGCGAATAATTCGCTGCACCCATTTATGACGGACGGATGTTCTTGAAATTCGGGTGTGCAGTTGACCATCCCGAGCAGTTTAATTAAACGTTTGACTCGATCCAGGCTTCCAAGGTTTGCGCGTAAGGTTGCCAGTATTGAAAGCCCTACCTGGCGTGCCGCCATTTTTCCCGCGTCTAGATCAAGATCATCACCCACGCGACCTGCGATCATCGATCCATCCATTTTCACGGGTCCGTGTCCCGATGCATAAGCCATATTTCCTGCAATCACCAGTGGCTTGTAAACACCAGCCGGTTTGGGTGCTGGGGGGAGTTCAAGGTTAAGTTCAGAAATTCGGGCATCCGCGCTCATAGCTATAATAGTGGTTGAAGTTTTATTTTTAGAGGGACGACTCTCAATTGCCTGTGTGCGACCTTCCCGCGACTGCGGAACGTCGTCTGAGCGTGTCCATGGAATTGATTATTGAAGAAGAAAGATTGTTCCCCGACTGGAATTTAAAGCAAGTAATTTTATGACTAAATGTCATCGGACGTGGCTACATTATTCGGCTATTAACTTCTCTTTTGTCACCCATCAATTTTAATTTAATCATCGATATTTGCGCTGTATATTTTGATTTTTTCTTCGAATTCAGGTCGAAGCATGCATTCTACCAAAGAAAAGTAATAACTGTCCCGGGGAAGATCAGCCTCTAATGCTCTCTCGACAGCATATTTTTGTGCGACGATAGTCTGCTTAAGTAGATCCACCCCCTCCCGGGCATGTGCTGCTTCGCGCGTATTGAGAAAGGAGCCGAGTTTATTCATCGCAGATTGTTGCAAATGCATGACATGCAGTTCTGCTGCTTCAAACCGCGAACGTCTAATCTCTTTCTCCGCCAGCTCACATAACCGCGTCGGCCATTGAGGCAAAACGGCTTCTTCAAGACAGTTCGCATTTTCAATCATCGCGCCGGATGCCTCTTCATATGCTTGAGCAATTTCTTTTCCAAAGTCTGTTGTCGTTTCAGGAAGCCACCGGTAATCAAAATAAATTTTGAGGTCATGCTCGCAGGTTAGCAAAGCCTGCGTATAGACCTGCCCTCGCTTTGTCAGGAAGTTAAGCCAGGGTTCGGTTTGTTCGGGCGCGATGCACTTTGCTAAGTTTTCAATATACGATTCCGCGGTGAGATTTCCATCCCAGTGTGATTTCGCAAAGAGAAGCATATTGTACTCGGGTGCGATCGCCGGTCCTCCCACCTGCAATGACATATGACATTCAATTTTTCTTTCTTCATAGAAGTGCATGTCCGCGATAATTATCGCGGGAAGAAAGGGATAGATTCCTCGAAAGAGTATCTGGTCAAAGTAATATTCAAAAGTGTGTGCATCGTCGACCCCTTCAAATTTATTCATCCAATCCTTTAGCGCTTCGCAGTAAAACTGATTCCGCTTGCAAGATGGATCGTTTAACGCATGCCCGTAACATCTTTCTCGAGGAGCAAAAAGAAGGAAACATTCCTTTGAAACATCAATCTGGGTGCCGGGAAACAAGGTGTCATGATAGGCCAGCACCGGGATGCGCAGCGGTAAATTATCTTCTTCTACAACCTCGGCCAGGCTTCGCATAGCTAACATCGATTGGTCAGCCGGCGATAGCGCTCGACTGGTAGGTGAAAAACACCATCCCCCTCCGGGTAAATCATCCGCCCATTTGTGGACCGCGTGAACGCCCTTGAGCGCATCCAGTTCTTTGCGAAAATTTCTTTTTACTTCTGACCGCGCTTCCTCATTGGTGACGGAATAATTTAAATCGTTTGAGCGTTGTCCTTTAAAGTCAATTGGCTGCACCATGCGATACCACTCCGGGTGCTCATGAAAGTGTTCCCGCGCAATCAGTTTTGATAAATCGTGACCGCCTACTTCCAAACGCAATCCTAGTTCTTCCGCTAATGGAAGGTCGTCGATCTCATGTCGAAGCGCGTTGAAACGCAGTTTTGCATAAAAACGCAACCACTCATCATTTGTAAAATCGTCCGCATTTTTCCCCTCCCAAAATACACCGCGGTAAGGGAACCGGGGGCTGACAATTTCATCCCCTATTAAAAGGGCCGCCAACTGATCAAAAGCAGGTGCCCATTCACCGTCTAGACCGGGATAAAGGAATAGGTAGCCTATACGTTCCGCCAGATCATAAACTCCGTTTAGAATCCCTTTTGCCGAGGGTGAGCTTATCGTAAGATCTGCCTCGGACACCGTCATCCGATAGGCATCTTTACTCGCCTCCTTATCGTGCATCCCCGGTATTTTTGACGCATTACCAGAGACAGATAGTTGAAGAAAAAAACACGCGTCACTTGTTTCCTTATTAACTTTTTCAACCGTAACCCCACAACGATTGAGAAGGCGTCCCGCTTCAGTGACCGCATAATGGTAGCACCGGGAACTGCCACCATCGTGATTAATCAAGGTTACTTGTTCCAGAATACGTAAATAATCGTCACTCAATTTTTTAAACCTCCAAGGACACTTACTTCACTCCCTTTAATCATACAGAAAATCTAACCATTTAGTTAAAAATCTGACTACTCTCGCAAACTATGACAAAAGACGAAACTGAAAATTGCGATCAGAATTTTTAAGTGAAACTATGGACTTCGATCAGCGACCGTGATTTAACGACAAAGTAAAAAATTACTGCTATGGTGCGCCTGCTGTGATCGCTTTCTTAGCTAGCACTTCACAGTAGCAGATGGGATCATCCTTTCCCGCGACAAGCGCTTCCTTGAGTTCTGAAGTGCAAACAAGGTCATTCACATGGTGATAAGTCGTCTCACTGATAATAATGGAGTTCGGTATTGGTTTGCTCAACGATTCCAGTCGAGAGGCAACATTTACCGTATCACCAATTACCGAATATTCCAAATAGTCGTCAGTTCCAATATTTCCCACCACAACTTCACCAGTATTAATACCCACTCCTATCTGTATCTCACAGCCAAGAATATCCGCGTATTTTTCATTAATCTTATCGAGTGTTTTCACCATGTCGAGAGCCGCATAAACCGCATTTTCGTGATTGTCGGGGTAAGAGACCGGGGCGCCAAAAATGGCGAGTAATCCGTCTCCCATAAATTTATTCACCGATCCATTATTATTTAAGACACAGGCGAGCATAATTTTCCAATAATCGTTCAAAAAACTCACCACGTGATGCGGGTTCATCTTCCCGGATATCCGCGTAAAATTTCGGATGTCAGAAAATAAAATGGACGCGTACCTCGCTTCTCCAGGGGGCATAAGACCAATATCCTCAGCTTCCAATGCTTCGGTCAATACCTGTTCCGGAACATAGCGTTTGAATAATTTTAGAATATTATCCTGAGCGGATTTGTTCTCGGACAGTTGTTCCGACAGTTCATGATTCTTAAATGCCAGATCATTTAGTTTCCAGACACTATCAATTATCTGCTTAAGCTCATCCGCATAAATATAATCCTTTTTATAACATTCGAAAATCTCGGTATCGCGGACATTGTCCTTCTTCTCTTTATCAGAAAAGAGTCCATTCGATTCACGCTTTAAAGACGGGAAAACAGAAAGTAAACTTTCGCTTAATAAAAGACTGTTCATTACAGTTGGCTTATTAAATTAACATCTATTTTCATGCATGCTCCGTGCCAACTATCTACGATTGTTCGTAGGCTGTTAATCTTAAGTTAAATATAAATCTAATCGTTTGTCAGACAGGATAAATTTCTGAAATTTTGGGAATCATCCCCCATTCCTGATTACATCCTGAAGTGATTATTGGGTAAAATACCCATACTATTCTCCCCTTTTTCTTTATCCGGGATAAAATGTAACTATCCTTAATACCATGAGAGCAGCACAACTTGTGTGCATAGTCCGGATTTTTTCCGTCAAAATGAGCGAAACTGAGTTTGAATACTTTATTTTTTCTCAATTAAAAATCATATGCATTCAAATCTTCCTTTCTCTTTTAATATGTTTAGGATCTACCGCCAAGCTTGTTGCCGAACCTAGGGACCTCGATATATTCATCGACTTTGAAGATGTCTTTGGAGCAGAGGATTTTTCCCTCGGTGAACTGACAAACGGGATTCGCTTTATTGGGTTCAAAGTGCAGTCGGTGGATAATCCTAATCTCGCTCATTCAGGATTCAGAGCTTTGGTTCTAGAGGCCGGTGAAGAAGGAAAAATTATATTCGATCGAGGCGTTAATCTTCTGCAATTCTATGCTGCTGAAACTATGAGTGCCGGGCGCATCGAACTCAGGGATAGAAATGATTTCTACATCCATCCGAATGGCTTCGTCGAAGGCCTGCCGAAAAATATTAATTCACAAGCAGTCCCATCTCTACAAAACTTTGTCGCTTACAGTGGTGATTTTGAAGACCTTAAAGATCTCAATTACACAAGTGGTATTAGAGAAATTAAAATTTCGAATGTACGGGGTCTCTTTGTTCTCGACGATTTAGGGTATACGCTTACCGAAGGGCCACCGAATAATGTTGTTTTTGAAGATTTTGAGAAAATAGTGAATAATCCTGTATTTGCAGATCAGAATAATTTCACTATCGGCCAATCCCCGGTTTCCGCTTCTTTTACCGGTGGACTCGCTGATAGTATTATTGGATACCCCTCGTTGCTTCTAACAACTTATAATCACTCTTACCCTATAAGTAATGATAGTTTAGCTCAAGCTGCCTGGTTAATTCATAATAATAGTATGGGAACAATTACCTTTGAAACCCCAGCAACACAAGTCCAGTTCTATGCCGCACTTTATTTATTGGGTGATGGGGAAATTAAAGTTTTTGACACCAACGATAGTCTCCTCACTTCGAGAAAAGATATCGCGCGCAGTATCGCTATCTTGTCGAATATTCCATTTACTTATTTCGACTTCAATGCTGAGGAATTGGGAGCACCCGGTGGTATAGGCAAAATCACCTACAGCAATAGCCCGCTATTATCAATCGCCACTAAATTTCATGCCATTACCCTCGACGATTTTGGATTTACTCCCATTTCGGTAGTCGGAACGCTTACCGATGAACTTGTGTTAGAGGGTTCAGGGGAGATTGTAGGAGAAAATATATTACATCCAAGTGGGGTCGTCTATGATCAGGTCTTGCTTACTGGCGAAAGGGTAATGGTTCAAAACAGGAAAGGACACGTCACCCGTGTTTCTTATATTGATGAAAACGATGATATCGTTCAGGTAGAATTTTCCGGTAAGGGAATTATGACCCTTAATCTGGATCCTATGACATTCGAACTGCCAGCTCCACCCGTTAAATATAACCAACCAACCATAAGTTATGTCAAAGGCCGAGCCCGGGTGACAATCGAGGAAGCTGACGAAAGTAGTTTTATAAGCATTTTCACTGTGGGTTCGACCAATGCAGTAAACTCGAATCTTCTTCTCGACGGAGTAATATACGATGCGATGGCCGATGTGTCGCTGCTTGAAATTATTAATTCGGCAGGATTCGGTGGTGTTCAGTGTGCGAATACGAGATTTTTGGGAAATACAGGAAAAGTTGGTATCGATGCTCGCGGCGTACCGGTAGCTGTACGGATTCTAATTGGAGATATTGACGCTAGTAAAGACGCGGTTCCCTACCTTCAATTTGGCAGAGGATCGTTCACGGTTAATGCACCTAACCCTGGATTAAGGGTCACGGGGGGTGATCTTTTGCAAAGTAACGGTTCTCCAATCATTATCGCGCCAAATGAATCGATAAAGGCAGGTTTCACTACCCTCATTTCACAAAATAATATTAAATCAGATAATTCCGATCAACCGCCACAAAGCATCGAAGCTAATTTTATAAATAGTGTTGGCATCGCGATATTTATAATCGTTGTAGAAACAACGGTGTAAGTATTTTCTATTTCCAATATAGATTCGTAATCAATGAATATGATTTACGAATTGGCTTGAATACATTTCCGGAAAATCTTGCCCTCATAAAATCATGATCTCACTATCCTAAGGAAAGTATTTTCAATGCTCCTAATAATTATGTGATGAAAAAAATATTGATAACCGGGATGAGTGGATTGGTCGGTGGAATATTACGCAAACATCTTGAAGAGCGAGAAGGCTATGCGCTCAGCGCTTTAAATCGCAGAGAAGTTTCGGGCGTGCCTACTACTCAAGCGGACCTCGGTGATCTGAATGCAATTAAACCTGCTTTTGTCGGACAGGATGTTGTTGTCCACCTCGCGGCACAAATTGAGGAAGATGATTTGGATTCTATGCTGCGCATCAATGTTATGGGCACTTATAATGTTTTCGAAGCGTCAAGGTTGGCAGGGGTCAAACGAATTGTTTATGCCAGTTCGGTAGCCACGTGCGCAGGGTGGACCACAGAAGCGCCCTATGAAGCTATATTTGCCGGTCGCTATGATGAGGTTCCTGAGAAGTGGCCCATGCTGACCCACGATATGGTTAGGGCTAGAGGACTCTACGGTGCATCTAAAGTATGGGGTGAAGCGCTGGCTCGTCACTATGCCGACGCTTATGACATCTCCATTCTCTGTGTGCGTTTAGGTCGGGTGCGGGAAGAGAACCGACCGGTTGAAATACACGAATATGCCGCTTTCCTCAGCCACCGGGACGCCGCAGATTTTCTTCATCTCTGTATCGATGCACCCGATGATTTGAAATATGACATATTTTTCGCCTCATCGAATAACAAGTGGGGGATCAGAGATATTGAACACCCCCGTGAAGTCTTGGGATACGTACCTCAGGATTCCGCCGAAGATTACAGAAAATGATAAAAATTGACGGTATCGTTCCCATTATTCCGGTTCCCTTTAATGAGGACGAATCTATAAACTTTTCTGATCTTAAACGACTTGTGGAATTTTGCGCCTCATCGGGCGCATCGGCAGTCTGCCTCCCCGCTTATGCCAGTGAGTTTTATAAATTATCTGAAAATGAACGCGAATTGGTTGTAGGTGTAGCCGTAGAAGCAGCAGCAAAGAAAATACCGGTGATAGGACAAGCGAATCATGTATCCAGTCGTATCGCTTGCGAAATGGCAAAACGCTATCAGAAACTGGGTGTGGACATAATATCTACAGCAGTCCCCCGTCTTTTCCCCTTAAATGACAGGGATATATTAAATCATTTAGGTCGAATTGCGGATTCGATTTCCCTCCCCTTTTTAGTACAGGATTTTAATCCCGGCGGTCCCACTATTGGCGCTCAATTTATTCAAAACTTGAACATAAACCACCCTAATTTTGCATATGCTAAAATGGAGGAGCCATTGTTTGTTAACAAGTTGATTGAGATACGCGAACTCGTGGGTGATCAGGTTGGCGTCCTCGAGGGATGGGCGGGGTATTACATGTTAGAATTAATTCCCCATGGCCTATGCGGGGTAATGCCCGGTGCGCCGCTTCTTGAACCGCTCAACCATATCTTCCGTCTGGCCAAAGCCGGAGAAATGGAAAACGCGATGACGCAAATGGGACAATTATTACCCTTCATTAATTATACTCTACAAAACCTTGAACTACTTCTACAGGTAGAAAAGCGCCTGCTTGCTCGACTTGGAATAATCGAACACTCCACCGTCCGCGCCTCAACTTATACCCCAAGCGAAGCGGAATTTGCCTATTCAGACCTGCTTATCGAACATGTATTAAAAGTTCTGCCGGGAATCCTGAAATCATAAAATTATAAAAATAATCTTGGTTGGGTTAAAATAATCATTTAATCATGAAGCTGTTGCTTAAGCTTAAACGATAATATTCAACGCATAGTATAAACGCATGGAAGAAAAAACTCCACCCCCTCGAAGGTCCAGTCAGACTGCATTTGATATTCACCAGGGTCTGAAATGGGGCCGTGCGATAGTCGCCAGTCTGATCGCCATTGTGGTATTCACGATTACCATGGGCATCTTTGGAATGAATATTATAAAAGACCTGGGCAATATTATCTTGCTTGGCACTACACTCATGGGAACAGATGCAGGACTGACGACTCAGTATCTCGTAGGCGGTGTGCTCTATGTGTTAATCGGTATTATTTATGGGGTGATTTATTGCGGGATTATTTCTCCGCTCGGTGCTAATCATCTTTTGAAAGGTGTTCTCTATGGAACTGTTTTAAGTGTTATTGCTATATTCGGATTACCCGGTCTCACTAATCTAGCCACGAACAACAATAATGTTCCCTCGGTGGAAGTTAGCACTTCTGATATTCCTCTCTCTGAAGATACACCTACCAGTCCAGACATCGCGCCGACAGAATCTATGGCAGAAGCTGCCTCGGGGGTAGAAACATCCGCAATTGAGGATTCCTCAGCGGAAGCGGGTGACAGTATCGTTAAAACCAGCATTATCAGCTGGGTTAATCACGTGATCTACGCGCTTGTTGTCGCCTTGGTTTATAGACGCAAAGGTATTCTTAATACCTGAAATATTCAATTGTCGATGTCGGATTGCGGATTGTGACTTACAGTTTTCAATCATATTCCTCATTTTTGTTCTCTTCGATATGTCATTAAGCTAGCGTCATGGTCAGGGCATTCCAACTTGACCCAGGAATGTGTTGTGCGTAGCTATTACAGGTCGTTTGCTATGATTAACCCTGACAGAAAACTATATATGTCCCCCAAATTCATTACGTCCTTTTTTTTGATCATCCTTCTCTGTCCTCTACATCTTTTAGCCCAACAAAATCTGGATAACTTTCTCGATTTTGAAGGGGTATCGGCAGAGGGCACTACATTTGTTTTGGGTGAATCCCCGAACAGTATCCAGGTGATTAATTTTTCCCTGGAAACCGTGACTGACCCCGCGCTTGCACATTCAGGCACCCAGGCATTAGTTCTTGCTCCCGGTGCTTCAGAGGGAAAAATCATCTTCGAAAGAGGGGTCGGCTTACTCCAATTCTTTGCCGCAGACACCGAGAGCGGGAGTCGAATCGAGTTAAGAGATAAAAATTTAATACTTCTGTCGGACGAAGGTGTAGTTAATGGCTTACCCGCCAATATTAGCCCTGGCGCTAATCCCCCTTTACAGAGTTTTGTCGCATTCAATAGAGATACCACGATAACTACCGACCTCAATTTTACGAACGGAATAAAAGAAATTAAGTTCATCAATCCCGGTGGAGCCGTCGCTCTCGATGACCTTGGATTTTCTTATGTCGACGGACCGCCAGACAATACCGTTTTCGAAGATTTTTCGGGTCTTGATAATCATCCCATATTTAAGGTGTTCGTAAACCGGGTAAATTTTACCCTCGGGGAGTCACCGGTTACCGCTACTTTTACCGGCGGTATTGTATCAACAATCATTAGTCCGACATTTTATAGATTTAACCACACCCTACCCTTATCAACTGAAGGGGGTGAACCCACCGGTGACGTTGGCGGAGCATCCTGGCAAGTTCCGGACGAAACTACGGGGATAATTACTTTTGAAACTCCTGCGGCCAAAGTTGAATTTTACGCCGCGGTTCTTGAACAAGGGGATGGCGAATTAGAAGTGTATGATGCAGAGGGTAATTTACTCCTCTCAACAACGGACATTCCGCTGAATATGTTTGATGTTAATGATGCTCCTTTCGAGGTATTCTCTTTTGTCGCAGAGGAACTGGGAGCTCCGGGAGGCATTGGTGAAATTCACTATGTAAATCCTCCAACCACGACCGCCTCCGGTTCATTTTTGAATATTGCTATCGACGACATCGGATTTACCCCCATCGGCGCCCCCAGTGGCGGTGGAGAACCCAACGCACCCTCCATCACCACCCAACCCGCAAGCCAGGAAGTGCAGTCGGGGACGGCTGTAGTATTGTCAACTGCGGCCAGCGGCGATGATCTGACCTACCAGTGGTTTACCGGTAACAGCGGCGATACCGCGAGTCCAGTGGCTAGCGCCACGAGCGGCACCTTAACAACCGGTGCGCTCACCGTTAGCACGAACTTCTGGGTGCAAATTACCAATGCCGGCGGTAGCGCAAACAGTGAAACGGCAGTCATCACCGTGGCAGCTCCGTCCGTCCCTCTGGTGCTTGATGGTACAGGCGATATCGCAGGAGAGAACATTCAGCATCCGAATGGAAACGTCTTCGACCAGATTCTGCTTACAGGTGAAACGATCCAGCTCCAAGCCAGACCCGGGCAAATCACCCGTGTCTCCTTCATGGACGAAACCGAGGACATTGTGCAGGTCGAGTTCTCAGGCACAGGTTCCTTTACCGTAACCCTCGACCCGGCGACCTTCCTGCCCCCGGCCATACCCCCACGCTACAACCAGGCCGTAGAGTACGTGACCGGTAAGCCGGGCGTGGTCATCGATGGAGCGGACGCCAATACCTTCTTCAGTATTTTCACCGTGGGATCGATTAACGCAGTGAACCAGGCGCTCTTCCCCGAGGGACAGGTTTATGACGCGCAGGCGGACGTGACCCTGGTGGAAGTTGTCAATTCCACGGGCATGGGCGGGATGCAGCTGTCAAACGCCGCGTTTAGTGGAAGCACGGGTAGGGTCGGTGTCGATGCGCGCGGGGTACCGATCGCGGTGCGCTTAACCGTAGGCGACATCGATGCTGAAGGTGACGCGGTACCACACCTGTTATTTGGATCAGGTTCCTTCACCGTAGCAGCCGGCAATCCAGGGTTGCGGATCACCGGAGGTGACTTATTGCAGACAAACGGTGCCGCGGTTGTCGTCGCGGAGAATGGATCGACCACGACCGGGTTTGATACCCTGATTACGCAGAATAATTTCAAGTCCGACAACACGCCTCAGCCGACACTGAGCATCGATGCCACCTTCGCCAATGAAAATGGAGATCCTGTCGAGGTTACGACAGAAGAATTGACCATTGAGTGAACACAATTGCGGATTGTGGGATGTCGGGCTTTGCCCTCGGTAGCGGAATGCGGATTGCGGATTTTGCCTAGCGGTTATCATAAATCACCCACATTCATATAATCTTCATCTTGTCATTGCGAAGGAGGCGTAGCCGACAGCGGCAATCCAAGGGCTGGCGATTTACGTCCGACAATCCCCTGGATCGTCACGGATGACAAGCAGCCTCGCGATGACATAGGAAACAATCCTTCATTGTAATTCTCCGCATTCACGCATCTTCGCCTACACGCATTTTCCCTTATCCAGGAATACAGCTTGATCTTAGCGATAAAGAAATTTAATTATCAACACACGGCGATGACGGGAAGGGAATTAAAAAACAAGTGGCGAGAGGGTAAAATCAGCGTGGGCGGCTGGTCGACTTCGTCGGATGCGCTCATCGCGATTAACCTGGCCCGGGTGGGTTTTGATTATGTGATCATCGATAATGAACACGCCCCGCGCAATACCGAGTCTTTGCGAGAGATATTATGGATGTTCAGAGATTCCGAAACCGTACCTCTCGTGCGCGTTGAGGATAACCGTCCCGATGTAATTAAACAGGTCCTTGACCATGGCGCCCAAGGCGTTCTTGTCCCGCTTATCGGCTCGGTAGAAGAGGCGAAGCGGGCTATTGCCAGCTGTAAGTACCCTCCCGATGGAATACGCGGGTTCGGGCCGAAGGCGGCTTCGAATTACGGCGCGGACGAGAGCTATTTCGAAAACTGGAATGACAATGTTATTGTCATGCTGCAGGTGGAATTAGTCAGTCTGCTCGATGTGATTGAAGAAGTAGCGCAACTGGAAGGACTGGACTCTGTATTTATCGGACCCTCCGATCTCTCCCTCGGCATGGGATGTTTTCAGCAATGGGATCATCCCGATTTTAAGTCCGCGGTATCGCGCATTGTAAAGGCGGCGAAAGACAATAATAAAGCGCCCGGCATCGCAGTGGATTCATTTGGCAAGCTCAACCAGGCCGCCGAGTGGATCGAGAAAAACGCCGAGGGGATGCAACTGCTCCTCACCGCCGAAGACGGTGAATTAGTAAGACTCGGCGGCGAGGCGGTCCTGCGTGATCATCTCAAACGATTTGTGAAGGAATAAAGTTTCGTCTTCGTTTCTAAGGAAAATGAGTAACTTTATGTATAATGTAGATCGGCAATCGTTCTATTGTGTGAATACTAGTATCCAGGGACTATGATTACAAAACAGACAACCCCCTGGATTGCCGCGGTCAGTTGATAGCCTTCCTCGCAATGACAATGGGGGTGTGAGGATAAAGACGAAGGCTACAATTATGAAAGCACTCGTCACCAGGCTCAATGCAGACGACAAAAGAGAAGGAACATTGGTAACCGATTGGCCGGACCCGGGAAAACCGGTCGGTAACCAGATCAGAACAGAGACCGTTTACTCGGGTGTCACTAATGGGACGGAACGTAATTTTCTCGTGCGGGGAAACTATGCGCCCAAGGACTCATCCCTCCCGTGCAGCATGGGATATCAGACCGTCGCACGGGTGATTGAGACGGGCCCCGATGTTAAACAATGGAAAATGGGCCAGCTTTTATACATGGCGACCCCGCACGCAGAGTATGCAGTCGTTTCGGAAGATGCCAAGCTGATTGAGATTACACCCGAGATAGACCCGAAACACGCAGCTCTCTTCGGGATGGCCAGTGTGGCGATGAACACCTGTCGCACTATCGATGTGCGAATGGGTGAGCGCGTGCTGATTGTTGGCCTGGGTTGTATCGGACAGATCGCCTCGCAGATTGCAAACTCGATGGGCGCGAAGGTAACCGCTTGCGATATTGATGACAAGCGTATTGATCTTGCCCGCAAGATCGGAGCTGCGGAAGAAGTTTACGACGTATCGGAAGAAAACTGGAGTAAGCATATTCTCGATGATTCGTATGATGCGGTAATTGATGTTGCCGGTGTACCGGATATGGAGGATCAGTTTATCGATGCGATCAGGATAAAGGGTCGGATAATTCTCATGGGCGGCCGCTTCAAGGTAAATTACACTTTTGGCGAGGGGCAAAATAAAGAACTGACGATCAAACAAACCGGAAGTTTCAGTGGGGATGATCTTGCCAACTTGTGCCGTCTGGTTCAGCAGGGCACAGTAGAGATCGGTCCATTGATCCGCGATGTTGTCACTCTCGACAAGGCGGGTAGTATTTATGAAAAATTACGCGACCGACCGCATGAACTTCTTGGAACCGTTTTCTCTTGGCAGAAGTAATTCCTTAGGGCTGGATTTATGGCATATTTTTTGAACAATAAACCCGTAGATGGCTGACAAAAATAAGAAAGAGGGGAAAATTAAAACGGCCGTTGTTACGGGTGTACATTCATTTGATGTCCCAACCTTTCACGCTGTTTTTCGCAGTATGCCCGAGGTGGATTTTTATCCCCAGGATTTAAATGACTTTGTCGCCAACCGTGAAAACGCAAACGAACAGTACGACGTCGTGGTATTCTATATCTTCCACCAGCCCACCCCGGGCCATGAATACCGCTGGTATGAAAAGGGAAGAAGGGAAGCGTTGGAAAAACTGGGTGAAACCGAAAAAGGCATTTTCGTCCTCCATCACGCTATCCTTGCTTTTCCCGACTGGCCGTTCTGGTCTGAAATTTGCGGCATTGAGGATCGCCATATGATCAGTTCAACGGCGGGTGAAACGATGAACTTTGAAGTTGTCAACAAAGCGCACCCAATCACTCAGAGCCTCTCCAATTGGGAAATGGTAGAAGAACCTTACGAGATGAATGACGCGGGTGATAGTTCTGATATTCTTATAACCGCAAATCATCCCAAGAGTATGAAAACGATTGCCTGGGCACGGAAGTTTAAGAAGACCCGGGTATTCTGCTACCAGTCCGGACATGATAACACCGCCTTTTCCCATCCCCAATTCCGTACCCTTGTCTCCCGCGGTATCCAGTGGGTGGCGGGAAGGATTTGAGGATGATGCAGGATGCAGGGCAGTGATCAGTTGCCGACGTACCACAGGTGTGTTCCACCTATTTCTTTACTGCTTATACTTCAATTGTCATTGCGAGGGCGGCTATCAGCCGACCGTGGCAATCCAGAATTATTGAATTAACCAATATCATATATAAACCGAATTAAAAATATGTGCGCAATGTATACTATGTTTACATTCTCACCAATAAGTGTAATGGAACACTTTACACTGGAGTGACTCGTAGTCTACAGCGTCGCGTATGGGAACATAAAAATAAAATAAAGGTAGGGTTCACGAATAAATACGATTTACATAGATTGGTATATCATGAAGCCTTTTATGATATTCATAATGCGATAGCACGTGAAAAGCAAATCAAAGCCGGTTCTAGAAAAAAGAAAATTACCTTAATTGAAGAGATGAACCCACATTGGAAAGACTTGAGCGGAGACTGGTATTCGTAAGTACAATGACTATTCCCCTGGAATGAAAGATGTCGCTGCGCTCGGTAGCCGCGTCGCGTTGCTCCTCGCAATGACAATAGAGGGTGAGAACACAATCATTTCGGAGTTATTGAATAAATCAAAAAGGGTGGAACGCGTCTGAGCAATATCTTCGCCTGATTACTGTTTACTGTTCACTATCCTGTATCCTGAATTAAATCCGCAATCCGATATCCGCAATCCCCAATTATAACTTCCCCTTCCCCACCGACCAAAGGGTCAGTCCCTCATGTTTCTCCTTATCCGGCGCTTTGATGAATAACATTGAACCATAACCGACGACGAAAAAAGCGAACGCTCCGGGAAAAGTAACCCATTGAAAACTCAATTCGCCGCCACCAGTAAAGCGACCGTAATAATACCATAAGCCCGTGCTCACTGTATAGCCTAAGGCACATACAGCTACCACTAAGACGCGGAATGCATGATTGCTGCCCCTGCTTTTGAGCGCGATGGTAAGAACAAGGGATAGAACCACTACGCTGAGGGGGATGAGTATCCAGTTGTGGGATATTGCTCCAACCCATCCACTCTGTGATTTTAAATACCAGGTGATCATACCCGAGTTAACCCCGATACCGGCGAATAATCCAAGCCAGATGCCAAAGCTGGTAATCTTTCGCGAGGTTACAGTTATGAAAAAAGCGGGTGCCAGTAATACCTGAAAGGAGCCCCAAATCGCAAATGCTTCAGCAACCGTTTCTCCCAGATTAGATGCGACGCCTGCAATCGATAAAGCCACAACAATCGCGAAAGTCCCGATCGCAATCGTTAAAATGCGCGCCAACTTAACCTGCTTTTCTTCTGTCGCTGAGGGATTGAGGTATTTCAGGTAAAAGTCCTTGAGTACTACCGTTGAAAGGCTGTTCATTCCGGAGTCGAGGGTGGACATCGCCGCGGCCAGCATCGCCGCGAGCATCAGTCCGGGTAACGGGGTAGGCATCTTTGTTGCAATAAAAGTGAAAAATGCCCCATCTCCCGATGTCACGCGCGGATCCACGTTTTGCGAGTAATAGGTAAAGATCGCTAAGCCCACGAACCAGAGCATAAGAGTAAGAGGAATTTCCAGGAATGAGTTCATGTATGCGGCCTTCTTGGCCTCTTTATAAGAACCGGTGCTTAGCAGTCGTTGAATAGTGATCTGGTCCGCACAGGGGTAGAAAATGGAATCCATAAGAGTACTGAGTAAAATAAACCAGAAACACAGGCGCACATAGGGATCAAAGCTGTAAAAATCCGCTTCGGCGAAACGCTCCGGACCGCGTCCATGCTCAAATGAATAGGATAGCACGCCCATGAAACCCCCATCCACAAGCGAGGTGCAAATTATAATCGCTAAGGCCAGACCGCCAAATAGGGCAACGAACTGAAATACATCGGTCCAGATAACAGCGCGAATACCGCCAAGAACGGTGTAAACAATCCCGATAATCGCAACCAGGGGGATGGTCATCCACACCGACCAACCCGCTGCGCCTTCAAAAACTTTAGCCGAGGCGAAAAGAACCATCGAGATGTAAGCGATCCTTATCCAGAAATAAATCAAACTTACCACGAGGCGGACACGTGAATCATAGCGGCGCTCGAGGTATTCGAAGGGGGTGAAAGAATTAAGCTTGAAGAAAAACCGCACGCATAGGAAAAACCCGAGCAAAACGGTGATCGGGAATAATATACTCAGCACAAATAAGGATAAACCATTGTTGTAAATCTCACCCGGTACCATCACCAACGAAATGGTACTCGCAAGCGACATATAATAAGAGATACCAACGGCCCACCAGGGGATCTTCCTTCCGCCGAGGAGGTATTCTTCACTAGTATTTTCCCGCCGTGAAAACCAATAGCCCATACCTACTACCGCACTCATGTAGATGATGATCGTCAGGTAATTGATCGGCCCCAAACCTACTTCACTCATTTTTTATCTTTTCATACTTCCACCCAACCATTCTCCCTTAATCAAGCTCTAGCTACTCGATCGCATGCATTAACGCGTGCAGGTAACCGTAACAATAGGCGAACCCAATACGATCGGCTTCGTCTCCCGCCATACCGGGCACATGGTCGGGCATCACCATGTAGGGGTATCCAACCTCTTTATAAACGCGCAGTGCTTTAAGCATGTCTACCGCACCCTCGTCCGGGAACACTTCAACGAAATTGAGAAAACCGCCCTTAATATTTCGAAAGTGAAGATTAAAAATCTTATTCTGCTCACCGAAGTATTTTATGATCTCAAAGATCTCTTCCCCCGGATTG
This sequence comes from Opitutales bacterium, assembly GCA_963692525.1. GTDB lineage: Bacteria > Verrucomicrobiota > Verrucomicrobiia > Opitutales > PNEW01 > PNEW01. The sequence goes on along the minus strand of OY829953.1, from coordinate 855,456 downwards.
GTGAGCATCTCCGAAATCGTCCCCTGGCAGAAATTCAATCCATGATAGGGGTTCTCGTGCATGGAAACAAATTTTTTTAAACCTTCGACCGTCCCCATCACTCGGGCAACTCCTCGGTAAGTGTGGTCACCAATCCCGGGATCCTGCGGGTGGCAGGCTAATTGAACTTTGTACTCTTCGGCCACTGGGACCACGCGCTCCAGCCAGTAGTCGATGCGTTCCCACATCGTGTCAGCATCCGCGGCTCCCCCCTCGAATTCACCCAGGGATTGATTTAACTTGTCATACTCAAATGAGGAAAGCTCAGCCCCGCCCCTGCCGTTACGCGATTCCGTTCTCATGTGTCCAAGGATGGTAATGTTATAATTAACCCCGCGCAGACCAGACGCAGATGCCATCTGCAAGATTTCGCAAGCACCCTCGATCTCGCGATCACGCTCCGAACTCGGTCCGAGAAAGACATGAGACATTTCCCTTTCAAATGCCGAACGTGAACTGAGGGGGAGGTGAATCATTTCTACGGTTATACCATGCTTGGCGTACTTCTCCCGCATCGCGATGAGAGAATCGACAGACCATTCTCTCCACGGCTCCTGCGGTGTGACATCAACATGGTCGACACCCAATTGAGCCAATTGCTGAATATCGGTTTCGTGACGGTCCGTATACTGTGTGCCTATATACATGCTTGTTCTCTTAAATAGAGATAAAGTGTAGCAGGCAATCGAGAATTATAACAAATGCGATATACGGAATGTACCTAAGTGATATCGTCATCGTTATGCATAATTAGTGATCGAGCCCCGCAACTGCGCGGGCGACACACAGCCATAATTGCGATTCGTTGACATTCACCCATGCTTCAAATGATATTGGGTAACGTCTAAGTAAATACACTCACACTCGATGAACTTCGGAGCGCTAAACTACCTGACCATTGTCGTATACATGGGAGCGATGGTTGCGATGGGCTTTTGGTGTTCGCGCCACGATAAAACGAGCGAGGAATACCTGCTGGGAGGGCGGAAGATGCCGTGGTGGGCGGTGGGAATCTCCTATAAAATTTCCGTCTTGAGCACTATCTCAATGGTAATGATTCCGGGTGAAATTTATAACCATGGATTGACATTGTTTTTTACACAAATGCTCCTGCCCATCACCTCGCTCATTGGTTTTTTTCTCTGTGTGCGGTTCTATTTTAAGCTCAAGGTGTTCACCCCTTTCGAATACCTTGAGCGTCGTTATAATTCACGCGTCCGTATTACAATCAGCATGCTTTATTTCTGGATTCGGCTCGCCTACATATCGATGGTTCTCTATGCTTCGTCTAAAATTTTCGAGAGCGCCGTAGGGTGGCCGGTAACGATTACCATCCCGGTCATCGGGATGATCGGTATTTTTTATACCTATCTCGGTGGGATGCGCGCGGTTATCTGGACCGATGTAATTCAATTCATCGTTCTCTTTAGTGGCATGTTGTTAATCATTTTTTCGATTTCGATCAAAGTAGATGGTGGTTTAATCGGGATACTTACTTATTCACTAGATCATGGCCGAGGTCCGGTCCATTACGCCAACCCGGACTTTTACCGCTTTGATCCCTACGTGCGCTTATGTTTCTGGTTTATCATAGTTAACGAATTTTCGAACAGTATATTTCTAACCTGTGCAGACCAGATCACGATCCAGCGCTTGCTGAGCGCGGGCACTTATGAGAAAGCCAAGTACGCCGCCTACACCAATTCCGTGCTTCTTGTTCCAATGGTTCTAATGCTCTGGCTCATGGGGTTTGCTATTTATACCTACTATGGACTGTATCCCGATCCCAACATTACCTCCGGTGATGCCGCGCTTTATACCTATATTGCCTCTAATATGCCCGCCCCGCTACCGGGCTTAATTCTCGCCGCCATGTTGGCCGCTGCGATGTCGACCCTGGACTCAGGAATGAACAGCCTTTCAGCTGTTTTACTTAAAGATGTTTATGTAAAATACATTAACCCCTCGGCGACCGAAGGCAGGCAATATGCGATGGCACGCACCTTAACGCTTGCGATTGGCATATTCGCGATTGTCATTTCTTTAACAATCGCCGGGACTGCATCTAAACTGAGAGAAACCGTGGTTGAAGCCGGCGCGATTTGGAATTCCTTCGGCATTGTTCTGGGGCCTGTCTTTCTTATTACGGTACTGTCTCGCAAAGTGAACAGTCGCGTCGTCGGATTTGGATTAGCGGTTAGTTGGGGGATAATAACGGGAATGATTGCCTGGTATGTTTCATCAAAAAATGGCCTGGTGGGCGCGATATCCATTAACTACGTTTTAATTCCCCTGGGGCTGGCTGGGGTTCTATTTTTCGTTACCACCTTAAGTAAAATCAGTGGTAGAGCTCAATCCTTTGGAGCTTTATTATCAGCATTATTTGCTTTGGCATTTTCCTTCAGCACTGGTATCTGGTACTACTATGGTAACTATACCGATGGGGGAGTGCTCAGCTTCCAGTGGGTTGGATTTCCCGGTATGTTTGCCTTTTATCTTATTGCATTTGGTTTGTTATTTTTCTGTCGCCCGCCAGAAAAGAAAAAACATTTTGGGTTAACCCTTTGGTCGGCGGGAGAAACGATTATTGAGGATGAGTAATTCCGCTTCCCTATTATCCTGATACCATTTATTAATTTTATTATGCTATTGGTCTTGCTCATCGTGTGATGGACATCCGGTTTGTCATTTTGACCGACACCCATTTTGCGCCTCAGGGAAGAGGAGTAGATGGACAGTGGTGGAATCGAACACTCGTATCGCGGTCAGCAGAAATCAGTGAAGCTCTCATTTCTACAGTTAAGAAACTATCTCCCGATTTTATCATTCATTGCGGTGACTTTACCCATTTCGGCGATCTTGAAAGTTTTCAATTTGGTGTGGATATCATGGATCGTATGTCGTGCCCTTATAATATCATTCTTGGAAACCACGATGCAGAACATAAAGGAATACGAAAATCCATCGCTTCCATTATTGAAAATGAAAGGGGAAATTTTTTTTATGCTCGGGAAATAGCCGGCCTTCGTTTTGTTTTCCTCGACGGCGCGAACTGGATTACACAAGACGGAATAGAAACTGAATACTTTGACTCTGAAATCGATAATGCTGGGCGTTATCTTGGTATTGGTCCAACCCAGGAAGGACTCGATTGGCTCAAACAGGAGCTCGCTCAGAACCAAGACATCCCGACGATCATTATCACTCACGCGCCAATACATGCTAAACCCACTTATCCATTAAGTACCCTCCAAATAGGCAAACCGGTTAAAATGCATCCCTGCCCTTATCATCACTTCGCCACATATGGTGTGAAGCATGAATCACTGCGAGATCTGATTGCGCAACACACAAATGTCGTCGCGCTATTTGCCGGGCACTGGCACATAGCTTCACTCCATTCTTACCAGGGTGTTCTTCATTGTCAGACCGGTTCTCTCATGGAATACCCTTTTGAATTCCGACTGCTGGAAAAAGATCACGATCTGTTAAATCTATCTACGATTGGATTAAATGATACACAGTTTAAAAATGACTCTTTTATTTCCGAATGGAATAATCAATGGGTTGCGGGACAGCCCAACGACAGAAAATGGAATATAGCATTAAATCGCCCCTGAAGGATTTAAGGTTATAATCGTCGTTTTCACCTTATATCCTTGATTTCAAACGAATAAAATGATGCCTTATTAGGTTCACTTTAACCCCCGTGGGGGTCTTGAGCTTTACTATGAGCATGAGAGAACAATCAGGAATGACGTCAAAAAAGCCACGGCATTATTCTGCAATTGGCAGCTTTTGTTTAGTCATCCTTTTATTCTCATTATTGGTCATTGTATACTACCCTTCGTTTTTTGCTTCAGAAAGTATTGACCCTCGAGTTTTAACGGTGGGGGCTATCATTATCGCCTTGGTTCTCATTCTAAACCAATTCAGGCGTACCTCTGTCCGTCTCAATAAACTTTCGATTATTTCAGATGCTATCGGTCAGGGCAATTATGAGGCGCGTTCCGAGGACAACAGTAACGATGCCCTGGGACGGCTCGCATCCGCTGTTAATCAGATGGCTGAAAAAATCTCCACCTCGATTAATGAGCTCGAAGAATCACATCAACAACTGGAAACGTCGAGAAAGAAGATGGAAGATCAGAACCAGGTACTTTCTCTCTCTGTGGCGAGGCAGGAAATGTTTGGCGAGTTTCTCTCCAAAATTGCATCCATTGAGATTAACACCATTGCTTCTTCAGCCATCGACTACCTGATGTGGATATCCAGTGGGCAGGTTGGCATTTTTTACCTTTATGAGGAACAGAAAGACACACTCATTCCTTTGATACGCAAAAGTGCAGACCGTTCATTCCTCCGCCATTTTACTGAGATCGAGACGATGGATGGATTCCCGGGTGAAATCGTACGCAGGCGTGAGTGGATCATTCTCGATAGTATAGATCTCGAGGCATTACCCGATATAAACTTAGAATCCACCGACGCTAATATCAGAAATATTTATGGTATACCCTTAATTTTCCGAAAAAAATTGCTCGGCGTTGTGATTCTCGCGAGTCAGACAAAGATGGACAAGATAACACGCCAGCACCTCTCTAACCATACGGAGGTCCTCGCCAATTCAATTATCAACGCGATCACTTATCGTGCAGTTCACAAGCAGTCCGTTCTCTTAGAGGATGCGAATGAAGAATTAGCGTCCTCCCATCGACAAAAAAGTGAATTTGTGGCCAACATGAGTCATGAACTTCGCACGCCCCTCAATTCCATTATCGGGTTTTCAGGGATCTTGATGAAAAACCGTACAGGTAACCTCTCGTCTGCGGATATCAATCGGATAGAGAAGATAAATAATAATGGGAAACACCTTTTATCCTTAATCAATGATATTCTTGATTTGGCAAAAATTGACGCCGGGAGAATGGATCTGCTCATCGAGAATACAGATCTGATTCCCATCATTCGCGATGTTGTTGAAATGTTTCAAAATGAAGCCGTCGCTAAAAATATTATATTAAAGAGTGAAATTTCTGACACTTCGCTGCCGATCAATACTGACGGGTATAAACTGAGACAGATATTAACCAACCTCGTTGGAAACGCGGTTAAATTCACGAACGAAGGATCGGTCATTCTCCGCTGCATTTTACTGGATACGGAAACTCAAAGTGCACGAATCGATATCATCGACACCGGCATTGGCATTATGCCAGAGATGTTAGAATCTATTTTTGATCCATTTACTCAAGCAGACAGTAGCACCTCAAGAGAATTTGGGGGAACCGGTCTCGGGCTGACATTATCTCGTGACATGGTTCGTCTAATTGGGGGAAATTTGATAATAAAAAGTGAATATGGAAAAGGCAGCACATTTAGTATTGATTTTAAGGGAGTACCAGTGGATACGGTCGATGCTCCTGTTGAAGAGGCAGAGCCGGATCTAGAAACTATTGCTGAAGGCAATGGAGATTCGGGTGATAAAAAAGTCCGGGAGGCTGCGGACGTTGTTGAAACTTTGACCTTAATCGATGATTCCAAAGCAGCTCTGAAAAAATTTCTCCCCATATCTCCAGGGAAACGGATATTAGTCGTAGATGATGATTCCGACGCGCGTGAGTTTATCGGTCAATACATCAAAGAATTAGGTGCTGAATACAGAGAGTGTGGAGATCCGTTAGATTTCTTTGCGTTGGTCAAAGAATTTAAGCCCGATCTCATTACACTGGATATCATGATGCCACATATTAATGGATTGGAACTGTTGGCCGATTTGAAAAAAGATCCAAATACATCGCATATACCGGTAATCATCATCAGTATGGTTGCCGACAGGGATAAGAGTAAAGCGATCTCCTTAGGTGCCGTCGATGCATTGACCAAACCGGTTGGTGAATCAGATTTCCTCGCATGTATTCGGCGCTCTTTGAATTCGGACCAAATTGAAAATAGAAAAATTTTGATTGTTGAAGACAGTAAAGAATATCAAGAGATGATAAGATTCTGGTTGGATGCAGGAAAAAATGAAATTCGCACGTCTTCTAACGGTCGTGATGCTTTGAATGCACTGGAAACATTTACCCCAGACGTAATATTCCTGGATCTTATTATGCCCATAATGGACGGCTTAACATTTTTAAAAGACTTTCGGGAGCAGGAAAGGTATGCAAATATTCCCGTAATTGTCCTAACCGCAAAAAATCTTTCTCAAGATGAGCTTAAATGGATTAAAACCAAAGCCGATACCATCTTTACGAAAGGCTATTAATTCTGATTTTGAGATTGGAATTGGATGGCGTGATATAAGTTGGCTGTTGGAAGCCAATCTGCAAACGTATCCTATGTGTATGTCCGATGGATATTTTTGCTTAACCCGTTAGAATTCGGGTATGAGAAATATCCGTATGTCTAGCATTTTTTTAATTTTCCTAAGAGTGAGAATCGTTTTCTTTCTTCTTCTAGGCTTTATTTTATTTTCGGGGTTTCGAGCAGTCACAAATTCCACGCAAAACCAAACGAAGGGCTCAACGGAAATTCCCTCGATTGCCGTATTGCCCTTTGTGAATATGAGCACGGATAAAAGTCAGGATTACTTCAGTGATGGAATGGCGGAGGAAATATTAAATGCCCTAGCCAAAATCGAAGGATTGCGTGTCGCAGCTCGAACTTCCTCCTTTACTTTCAAAGAAAGAAACAAAGATATTCCGACCATCGGTGAAAGACTCAATGTGGACTACGTACTCGAGGGCAGCGTACGAAAAGATAGCACCATGGTTCGTATTTCCGTTCAATTGATCAAAGTAGAGGATGGTTTTCACTTATGGTCGAATAGTTATGATCGCGAATTCAAAAGTGTTTTTGTCATTCAAGATGAGATTTCGCGTGCGATAGTCAGCGCATTGAAGGTTGAACTCGTCGGTGCGGAGCGTTCTTCTTTAGTCGAAGCGCCCACGGCAAATATGGATGCCTATGAGTCTTATTTAAAAGGGCGATTCTTTTGGAATCAGAGAGGGAGTGGGCTTAAAAAGGGAGTTATATTTTTTGAGCAAGCAATTGAAAAGGATCCCTCTTACGCTTATGCCTATGCCGGATTAGCCGATACCTACAGTCTTTTCGGTTTTTATGGATTCCTTCCTCCTGATGAATCTTTTCCCAAAGCAAAAGTCGCAGCCATTAAAGCGCTCCAACTCAATTATAGTATTGCCGAAGCGCACAGCTCTCTCGGTATGGTGCGCCTGTTATATGAAATGAACTGGGCCGCAGCGGGAAAAGATTTTAAGCGCGCGATAGAAATTAACCCTTACTATGTTCCCGCCCGCTATTGGTATGCACTTTATTTGAGCATGCAGGGACAGTTTGATGATGCTCTCTTTGAAAGCGACCGAGCTTTAAGAGCAGACCCACTTTCTATAATGGCCAATGCCTCTCGTGGTTGGATCCTTCTGGGACATCATAAGTTCGCGTTAGCTAAATCGCAATTGTTGAAAACACTCGAACTCGATCCAACCTTTGCTCTCGCTCATCTCCTTCTGGGGCAGGTATATATTCACGAAATGAGTTTTGATAAGGGTGTCGCACAGCTGCAAAAAGCGGTCGCTTCATCTGGAAACAGCGCATGGACGCTAGCGTCATTGGGATGGGCCTATGCCCAATCTGGCCAGAAAGATAAAGCGAGAAAAATTCTAGCGGAATTGATCGCACGAAAAAAAGTTGAATACGTTCAGTCAAACTTCATCGCACTTGTCTACCTGGGCCTGGGGGAAAAAGAAAAATCCATTGATTGGCTTGAAAAAGCACTCAATGAACGGGCCCCCTGGCTAGTTGTGATCAGCCACGACCCCATATTCGAACCTCTCCAATCCGATTCACGCTTTAAAACGATTTTGCGCAGTATAGGACTGTAAATTGATGAACGAAAGATTTATCTTCCGCTCCTAATACACGCAATCCGCTTAGTAATTCTCGTTGTATTTAGTCGACTATATCCCGAATCCGGTGGGGAATAAAGTCTGATATCGAGTTGCTAAATTTCAGATATAGAGATCATTAAAGGTACCTTACTCCATCATTTGAGTAAGGTGAAGTAGAGACCATCAGTTTTAATTATCGAGGGAAAGGGAGATGTAAAATGGCTACATTTTTTATGTTTGGAAAATACACGCCGGAAGCAATTAAGGGCATCAGTGCCGAGCGCACGCAATGGGCAGTCGATGTAATTGAGAATAATGGGGGTGAAGTGATCACAAGTTATATCTTACTGGGGAATCACGATTTAGTATCATCGTTAATTTCCCCGGTATGGCAGACGCCATTCAGGCTTCCGTGACTTTAACAAAGTTGACCGGCATAACCATATCGACCTCACCTGCACTAACGGTGGAGGAATTTGACGATCTTACCTCTGATCCTTAAAGCGCGGTATTTACATCGCCCGTAATAGTTAGCCTTTTACGGGCGCCTTCTTCCCTCAGTAAATACAGGCTGAATACCCCGATCGGGGTTCCTTTTTTCGTTAATCGATCAGGACTTTATCGGTCGTCCTTCACTATCTGTAAACGAACCGCATACGATCATGATGAAGTCAATCAGTGTCCAAATCCCAAGACCGCCAAGGGTTATTAGCATCAAAATACCAGTACCTGTTTTACCCGCGTAGAACCGGTGACCACCAAATCCGCCCAGGAAAAAACATAAGAGAATTGTTGGGACGAATCCTTTTTCACTTTTTTCAATAGTATCATTCATAATATTACTCCTTTTTTATTTTGTTGTCTGACCTGGATAACAAACGGTGCGGCCTTTGCCATCCTTAAAAGATCCGGTAAGTAAAAGAACAGTTGTAATCAAAGTATGAATTAAATCGATCCCTAAATAAATTATTGCGATTAACGGTTGGCCTACGGCAAAGTAATAAATCCAGCCTATTGTCAGCAAGAGGTCGATACATCCTTCAATATATCGCCCCAAATAAAAATGCTGGATTCCAAAATATCCAAATATTCCTGATAAGGATACAGCGACAATATAGCTCTTATCTGATCTGGAAATCATTTTATCTAGCACCAATCACTAACGTAATTAAAAATAGGTATCTTCGAGCCGCGATACGAGGTTTTTATAGAGAATCTGGGATAAAAACCAGCGCATAGTTGATGGGTAATTTGTTGCCATTGATGTGTGTATCATTGTCGTTTGCCAATAAAGTCCGCACTTCAGGCGAAACGGGCGATGTCATCCTGTACGTCATCTCTCACGGGGCAAATGGCAGATTACTGGCAGATCCGCAAAATCCAAGGTTACAGTGTAAAGATTTCTTCATCGCGCTAAAATAGATAGCGCCGATTATAAGCTTTAAAAATCCTGTCATACTGTCTATGCTCCAGCATTGATGTTTAGTAGTTACACGCTGTATGAGATAAACGCCGCAGATTGCCATAAGGTCGAGAAAGAGGTGTTAGATACATTAAGGGAAGTATTCCCAGATGCTGATTCAGAATTGATTACGCAGCTCTTCGCCGACGTTCGCAATATGTTTGCCGGTGAGTACGGTGAATTTCAAGCGAGTGATTCAATTTACCATGATCTCGCTCACACCTTACAGGCAACGTTATGTTGGATAAGGTTGATAACCAATCGTCATCTCCAAAAAGTTGAACCCGTTTTGCAGATTACGGATATTGAAAATGGCCTTCACGGTATTCTTCTCCATGATATCGGATTTTTAAAAAATATAGACGATACAGAGGGGACAGGAGGAAAATTTACCTTCGTTCACAAGCAACGAAGCTGTGAGCTTACTGCTATATATCTAACGCAAAAGAACTGGTCCACTTATGATAACTATGCTGTGCAACACTTCATCAGTTGTACCGGCCCACGCAGTATCATCGATGCGGTTCCCTTTAACAATCACAGCGAAAGGTTAATCGGAGAATCAATATGTACCGCCGATTATCTCGGCCAGATGAGCGACCCTAATTATTTAAAAAAGCTGTACCCTCTTTTTTCAGAATTTGAGGAATCGGACGATTACCGTAATATCCCCAAAGATAATCGTATGTTTAAAAGCCCAGAGGAGCTTATCCTTAGCACACCCGACTTTTGGGAAAATTCCATTATCCATAAACTAGAAGAAGAGTGTCATGGTCTTTACAAATTTCTCGCTCAACCCTACCCCGATGGCGTCAATGCCTATATGCAGAATGTAGAAGACAATATTGATATCATCCGGAAAGAATTTGAGAATCCTGACAACCGGGAAAAATATTTCGGCAATATATCTTTAAATGCCAATGGATCCTAGAGGCGTCTATTCATATACATAATGCTCAGTACGATTGCGCTCGATAAAATCCCAATCGTAGACCACACCCATCCCCGGTCCGTCTGGGACGGGAACGCATCCGTCATCTCCCAAGTCTTCCGGTTGATCGGAATAACCACATTGATAAACTGGAGGCACGGTGTTTGGCATCTTGGGTCCAATTAATGCCATTTCATATAAATGCGTATTGCGAATCGCTGACATGGCAACACGTTGTGCTGGCCCGCACGCATGAAGTTGAACATCCAGCCCCAAGGCCTCACAAAAATGGGCGATTTTCATGACCCCGGTAATCCCCATATCGTATTCAGGATCGGCATGAATCATATCGCAACCCCCATGCACAAGAAAGCTCGCTTTCTGCTCCAAGCCACGCACATGCTCACTGATTAAGAGCGGGGTTCGCAGTTTTTCACGCAGTCGCTTATGCCCGAAAGCAGACACTGCACCGTCGCGATAGGGGTCCTCGTACCAGAAATAATTAGCTTCGTCGCAGGCCCGACCAACGTATAAGGCGTCATTCCATGTGCGTAGTTCACAAGCAGGATCGATCATTAATTTCATCTCATCCCCCACACGGGAACGCACGCTTAATACATTTTCTGCTTCTTTTTTCGCGTTACCGTCGTTCCAACCATGGATCTTAAATCCGGAAAATCCCATTTCCTTGCACTGCTCTGCATAGTCAGCAAAAGCCTCAATGGAATCGAGCCCCCCGTCTCCTAGCTGACCATGATAAGTACTGGCATATACGGGTAAGCGCTTTCGAAAACCTCCGAGCAGATTTTTCACCGAGGTGTTATACATTTTACCGACAAGATCCCAGAGCGCGATGTCGAGAGGCCCGTGACCCATATGATCGTAAGCCCTTATATCACGTTTCAAATCGTCGTAGATAATTTCACGTTCTTCCGGATCCCGCCCGATGAGTAGAGGGGCCAGCATTCGCGATTGGGCCATGGATGATAGGGTCCCCCCCCAGTGTGTGACGTATTCTCCCTGTAACCCGTCATCCGTTTTTATATTAACAGCATAGCGGAACGCTTTCAATTTATCGCCCGCGACATAGGCCATGTTGCCGACACCGGTTGTCGCCTGTTCTAACCCGAGGTTCTCAATATCGAATGAAAACTCGTGAATTTCTACCCGGTTAATTTTACTCATTATAATAGTGTTCTTCTATAGATTTTTGACAGGGTGGATATTTATGAATTACCAGATTAATAAGTTACTCCCGTAAACGAGTCTATCTGGAAATTCTCCGCTTGAATATAACTTTAAGGAAATCACGCTTGTATTAACGGGTGCTTAGTCTTTGAGTGATAGCGTTAGAAGGTAAGAAAGCTGGTTTACATATAAATTTAATTAGAGAAAATCATGAAAGTTGTCGACGCTATCGCACATATTCTAAAAGCGGAGGGTGTAGAAATCCTTTTCGCCTACCCGGTAAACCCGATCATCGAATCCGCTGCAAAACTGGATATTCGCATTATCATTGTGCGTCAGGAGAGGACTGGGATTCACATGGCTGACGCCTTCAGCCGAATGTCCTCCGGGCAGCGAATCGGTGTTTTTTGTATGCAGAATGGACCCGGCACGGAAAATGCCTTTGGCGGTGTCGCACAGGCTTATTCGGAATCAGTTCCCATGCTTATCCTCCCCGCGGGTAACGCTCGACAGCATGCATTTGTCCAACCCAATTTCTCTTCCCTCATTAATTTTCGCGAGATCACCAAGTCATGCGAACAAATAACAGTCCCCGCGGCCTTGCCGGCAGCCATGCGCCGCGCTTTTTCCGCGATCAAGAATGGTCGGCCGCGTCCCGCTCTGGTTGAAATTCCCGCCGACCTGTTTGGGGAAGAATTACCTGAACCGCTGGATTACCGACCGGCATCCAGTTTTAAATCCGGACCTGATCTTGAAGCTGTAGATCAAGCGGCCGGTGCATTATTGGATGCTAAACGGCCTGTAATTTATGCCGGTCAAGGCATTCATTATTCCCAGGCATGGCAGGACTTGAAAGAACTGGCAGAACTGCTGGAAATCCCGGTTACTACCAGTCTCGCGGGAAAAAGTGCTTTCCCTGAAAACCATCCGCTCTCCCTGGGTTCAGGCGGCAATACCTACCCCAAAGCAGTAAATGATTTTTTAAATAATGCCGATGTAGTCTTTGGTATTGGTTGTAGCTTCAGCCATACCATATTTGGGGTGCCTTTGCCCTTTGGGAAGACCATTATTCATTCCACGCTCGACCCGGATGATATTAATAGAGATATTGATGCTGATTATGCCCTCGTAGGTGATGCCGGCCAAATTCTAAAAGCATTGTTAGCTAATATCAGTGACCGTTTAGGGGGGAAACCAAGGGGTCGCATCAATGAAGTGACCGCGGAAATTAAATCGGTCAAAGATGAATGGATGGGGAAATGGATGCCAAAGCTCATTTCCGATGAAGTGCCCTTTACTCCCTATCGTGTGATATGGGACCTCATGCACACCGTCGATGTGGCGAATACGATAATCACTCACGATTCGGGAAGTCCCCGCGATCAAATCTCACCTTTCTGGGAACCGTTAACTCCCCTCTCTTATATTGGCTGGGGTAAATCCACACAACTCGGTTACGGTCTTGGTCTGGCGATGGGGGCAAAGCTATCCATGCCGGATAAGCTATGCATAAACGTTTGGGGTGATGCTGCTATCGGCTTTACGGGGATGGACTTTGAGACCGCCGTTCGAGAAAGAATCCCTATCCTCTCAATTCTCTTTAACAACTTCTCCATGGCTATCGAAATACCCATAATGCCTGTTTCACAGGAAAAATACGGGGCTACCGAAATATCGGGGAATTACGCTGATATGGCGAAAGCCTTTGGCGGTTATGGGGAGCGCGTAACGTCTCCGGATGAAATTATTCCTGCCCTTCAACGTGGTATTAAGCAAACGCAAGAGGGAGTGCCCGCGTTACTGGAATTTATCACAAAGAAGGAAATCGAGTATTCTAAATTTAAATAGGTTTCTGGATTCAACGACTATTGGTATAAGCTCGCCGAGCTGTGCGTCCGTCCCCTAATTGTCATTGCGAGGATACCGCAATCGCGGGAGACGAAGTAATCCAGGGGAATGTCTATTGCGTAAATTAGGTCCCTGTATGCTAGAATTTACTCTCAGTTGTTAGAATGCATTAATCGATGAGATGAACGCTCATTGGAAAGATCTGAGCGCAGTCTAGTATCTGGAAGCACAACGAATATTCCCCTGGAGTGGAAGATGTCGGGCTATAGCCCTCGGTAGCCGCAGTCGGCTAATAGCCTCCCTCGCAATGACAAATAGCAGACAAAGCTTTATAGTTTATCTCAGAGCCATTTGAATTGGGCAATCAATTGACGTGGTCGTACAATCCACTTCCTTCTTTCAAAGCATCGATTAAATTTTTGCCCCATGCTCGACGAGGTCTTCCACCATTCCCCGAATACGCGCACTTTCGCTCTTAACAAACGCCTTATGGGGCCGGAATATTCTCCCGTCTGATTTATAATGCAGCAATGTGGCAATGTCGTCATCATTCTTAATCCTCTCCCCGAATTTCAGCGCAATGTAGCGGCGTTCATTATCTAAATTTCCAAACACCGAATGCAACAAACACTGGTTGAAGAATATTACATCACCGGGATTGGATTCAAAAGGGTAAGAGGGAATTGACGGTCCATCCACTCCGTAGGGTTTTGTTATCGTTTTATTTTCCGCATAGTAAAGCGGCTTGAGCATCTCGTGAAACGGCGCTCGGTGAGAACCCGGAATTACGCGCAGGGCACAGGAATCTTTCGTCGTTGGATCGAGATATAAATGTACCTTAATTGTCATATAATTGAGTTCGTTTCGACCTTGTCTATCCGCATGCCACGAGGTTTGGTTGCGGCCACAAACCCCCTCGGACCCGGTCCAGATAAATCCTTCCCCAAGTAATTGTTCGATCGTTACGTAGATACGTTCATCCTCGGCAAGCTTAGTCAATTCGGGATCTTTCTCGACTAAATAATCGATGACCTCGACAGTATTTTTACCATCTCCAGCATCTGCGATTCGTGGTTTCTCTCTCGCTGACATATACTCATATCGGCTTATCATCTTCTCCATTTCCTCTGGTGAAAAAGCCTGCCTTAATACGAGAAAACCAAACGTTTCGAAGTGCGCTATCTGTTCTTTGGTAATCATTGTGTTGTCCTACTCTAATTGTCTATTTTCCCATGCATACTTTATCTGGCCCAATAAGCTGTTTTAAGTTATATTAAGTCAATATAAATGAGCATCAACAGTTTCTATTATACCAATCATTCGGATCGCTTTGCAAGCGATGCATCTTTAAATTCACCGCTGAATACCTCATGACCGAATTGCCTGTTCCGACTCCTCTAGTATGAGCGTGGATATCATTAATTATCTGGTCGAAAAACTGGCTGGAAAAATGGGTGAAGGAAAAGTCGAATCGGCCGAAGCCCCCGATTACGATTTTAATTGGGAAGAGAAAGACAGAGATTCACTCTTCGAAAATGCCTGTAATAGTATGTCCGTTAATGGGGGGTTCATTTTAAGAAATTTCGTCCCTGAAAACGAAGTACAATGTCTTCGCCTAAAACTGGAATCATTACTTGCGGGGAAGAAAGTCGCTTCTCATATCGCCAACCGCACCGATTATGAGACCGAAGATTACTTTCTTAACTGTACTTTTGAAAACATTCCCGGAGGTAAGAAAGCCAATCCCACCACTTTATTCAATTATGGTAGACCGATAATTAATGTCAGGTCAGGCCAAATCGGTCCTCCGGGTGATGAAGGTCTGGTTGATATTTTCCGGGCGGACCCGCTCTTTCCCGAATGTCACAAAACCTTCAATAATAAAGAGAGAAAGGATTTTATTATTAATGTATTACGGACTGCATCGGGAAAACCTTATGTCTCAAGGTTATTTAATATCTATGTTAATCGAAGCATATCTGAGACCCGTGGATTTCATGCCGATGGATTCGGTGATAAGGTAAAAGCGTTTCTCTATCTCGATGATGTGACTTCTCCCGACGATGGGCCTTATTGCTTCGCTCGCGGCACGCATGACAACCTCGCGATACGTAAATGTAACATTGATATTGCCAAACGGTTAGGCCAGTCGAACGGATCGAATTATAACTTCTGGGATCGCAAAAGGGAGGTCAAATTTCTCGGTAAGGCCGGTGATTTCGCCATCACTTTTCAACGCTGTGCCCATCGCGGATGGCCACAAGAACCCGGGCATCACCGTTACGCCCTTGTCGAAACATTTATGCCCGAAGGGATGGACCCGTAAGATGGTGTTTTTAAATCATCGTCTTCGTCTGCCCTTCGTCTTCCTCACCATTGTCAGTGCCTTTCTAGGCGGGGGACCGTCTACTTAAATTTCTCCAGTTTATTCCTGAATCCTTGTCTCTCCAGTACTTCCCTGTTTATCAGGCCCTCGGGTATCTCACCTTTTGATAGTGATACCATTTGGCGACAACACATACTGCCCATATCGCGATACAACTCATCCGTCCATCCAATGGAATGCGGAGCGAGAATAACATTATCCAATTCAGAATAGGGATTGTTTTCCCTCGATGGTTCCTCTTCAAATACATCGACTGCAGCACCGGCAATCGCCTTGTTTCGGAGTGCATTAACTAATGCTGATTCGTTGACGATTCCTCCGCGCGCCGTAGTGATTAAGTAAGCTGTAGGCTTCATCATCGCGAGTTGTTCCGCATCGATAAGATTACGCGTCTCCTCCACTAATGGACAGTTTACAGAAATATAGTCGGCTTCACTCATCAAGGTATTAAGATCGACCAGTTTGACCCCGAGTTGCCTGGCTTTGTCTTCGCTTAAATACGGATCAAAGCCAAGAGTCTCCTTCATTTTGAAGGTCTTCAGTAGCTTAACGAGTGTCCCTCCAATACCACCGACGCCAACGACTCCCATTGTGCGATCCCGGAGTTCGGTTCCCATATAAAGATTTCGATCGTCCCACTTCCCCGTGCGTACCAGCTGATCTTTAATGAAAATGTGGTGATTCAATGCAAGCATCCAGCCGATCGTCGCTTCCGCCATCGGGTAGTTCACTGTGCCTCGCGCAGTTAACAACGCGACGTCCGAATCCGTGCAAGCTTTTACATCGACGTTGTCATAACCGACGCCGAGCCGGGCAATTGCGATCAACCGCCCGCCGCCCCCTTGCAGGGTATTTTTGTTATAAGTCGGTGCCAAAGAAATGACTCCATCCACATCCTTAATAAGTTCCGGCGGCATAATGGGTTCATACTTTTCGAGAAAGTCGTAGTTAATGTTCTCCTCTCGATCCAGAATTTCGAGACCAAGGTCTTTAAAAACTAATTTACCCTCATCATTCAGTGAATCTCTCGTTACCCCAACCTTGAAAGTCGCACACATTATTTTTTCCTCATCGTTAAAAGTTATTTAAAAAAGACTATAGAATATTCAGGAAGACAAGTTTATACTGATAACTAAGAATAGTATCATACCATGCACCCCAGAGGGGTCCGTCTGATGCGTCGCTGTTCAAGAATATTTGAGCAGCAGATGGTCACGCGTTTCAGTTACATTTACTCACCCGCGGCAGGTGCGTTATTCACCTGCATTCGTCTCTGAGTTTACTCCTCAGATTTATAGACGAAGCAAAAAATCTAATCTTAATACCTTCTCGGTCCGAGCAACCGATTATTCTTTTCTTAGTAAATACTTGGGCTGTTCTAAGTTTTCATCCTCTTTTATATCGTAATACATCAAGCCTAAGATTACTCCGATTAAATTATCTTCAGTTACATATTCGTTATCGACCTTTTTATTATTCCACCCTTTAGCAACACCACTTTCATTAACCTTTAAGACCAATTGGTGTACAATGCGATTGCCATCTTTATCTCTATAGGCGACGATCATGCCTTCCTCTAAATCATCAAAAGGCACGGGCTTAATAATTAAAATCGTATTATCCCCCATTATCGGATTCATCGACTCGCCATAACCCTGTCCGATGATGCTTCCGGAAATCGACTCACTAATTTCAGAAGCTATATAATGAGCTTTTGCTTTTGAAACCGGCGCGGTGGGCGTCGGTGATTTTATTACGGTAGTGGTATTGCAAGCCGCTAGTAATAGCGTGATTACTACCAGGCAGAGATTATTAATCAACTGCACACAGCGAATTTTTCTCGTCACTTAATTCCCTCATTTCAGGCTTTCTAATTGTTCAGTAGTAGTTTTTTTATCGATAGAAAAATAGTAGTAGTAGTTTTTTATCGATAATTATCACCAGCATACAAAGCCATTAATATTTTGCAATAACTATCATAAACTAACCTGATTTATATAGGATCTGTACATCTTTTTACTTGAATTGTACACTATCCCAACAACGACATTGAATAATGAGAACCTCTGCGGTTCGCATTCCAAGCACCCCATATTCAATGAGATAGGTTTTAGAGAAAAAATTGACGCGTCTTTTAACTGTCCCTTCAACCCAACTGCACTATTAATGGACATAGGTTCACTTGAAAGAGTGAACGATGATCTGACTTAATGTCAGGTTGAACGGCGAGGGATGGCAATTCGCCTATGACTTCGCTACCGGTGTCTTCGCGAAGATTTTTTAAGCACCCATTTATTAGCTCTACGCTTCGCTTCTAAAATTTGCTCTTTCGTCATCTTATTCTCAATTGCGATTGAATTTGCTCTGCCGTCGTATATCCCGCCTGCGGCAGCGATAGCATACCAGGTATAAGCCCAAACAAAATCCTGTTTTGCTCCTGATCCAACGGCATACATTTCTCCAAGTCTGAATTGCGCGTCGGGATGATCCCTATCTGCTGCCTCGCGATACCATTTAAAAGCTTCAACATAATCCTGCTCCACACCCAATCCCCAGGAATACATCTCGCCTACGTTATACTGAGCTTGAGCGAGTCCCTGTTTAGCTGCTTTGTGATACCATTTAAAAGCTTTTTCGAAATTTTGCCGTACCCCAAGTCCTTCTTCATATAACATCCCAAGATTTCTTTGGGCTGGGGGATAATCTTGTTTGGCTGCTTTGCGAAACTACTTAAAAGCTTCACCATAATCTTGCTCCACCCGATCGCCGGTGTAGTAGACCCCGCCCAGGTTATTTTGGGCATAAGCATCTCCATTTTCAGCCCGAATGAATAATTCTGTAAATTGGCTATCGGTTTGACCTACCAGGGTACAGGTAAAAATAAAGAGAGCGAAATGCGTAAGCCAATACTTCATCCTCGTGAATTATATCAATACACTTTTGAAAGTCACAGTGGGAGTTGATCTATAAAACATTTAAGCAATGCCACGTCCGCGTGAGACGTAGACCGCAGCATCGCTCTTGCGTGGTTCCGCTACTCTCACGATGAGGCCAAAATACTCCAATTCTTAGTGGAATTAAATCCACATACAACGATCCTATCCAGACATTGTAGCCGACTTGGTCTTTTTACTGTCTTTGGGTTTTTTTACCGAAGCTTTAAACCCGGATTTACTAATGGCCTTTAAGATCTTTTTTTCGTTCAATTTAACAGGGTCATAGACTACTGTACCTCCTTTCCCTTCATGGGAAATGTCTGTTTTTATAACACCATTGATATCTTTCAGCGAAGCGATGACCCCATTTGAGCAACTACTACAAACCATTCCACCTATCTCGAGATTTACAGTTTTGTATTTGCCCGCTGCGGGTTTTAATTCGGGTTCACTCATCTCATTACTCGCATCCTGACCACTTGTGCCCGAACCTATTCCCTGTATCGGCGCCAGGGCTAGGGCACTGGTAATTCCTACTGCTAATAGCATATTTTTAAGTTTCATAATAATTATCGATTTATCTCATTGTATAATTCAGAGCAACATCTAATTCTACAGAATTCAGCTTACGCATTCCAGGGATGAGAAAAGAGGAAATATTATCAACATATCAAGATAATGGCTATGTTGTCGTCCGAAATATTATTCAAAATGCTAAACTCGATCCCCTTCGCGGTTATCTCTCACAACGCGTAGACGAGTACGCTCGTGAGCAGTTTAATCGAGGTAAAATAAAATCACTTTATGAGAACCACTCGTTCGAAAGTCGTTTAGCAGCCGTCTGCGTGGAACGCTCGCTTTCAAAAATTGATTTTAACATTTTCCCGTCTAGCATCGAATATTTCGCACGTTATGGACCGATTCTTTACGAACTTTACAAGCATCCTGAAATTGTACGCATCTTAGGTATTCTCCTCGGACCTGAAGTTAACAATCACGGTTTACCGGCTCTGCGAAGTAAACTGCCAGGCAGCATAGAAACATCTTTTCCCTGGCATCAGGACAGTCTCTACTACAATGAACCCGTGCGTGGAACTTGGAAAAAGGGGACCGAACACCTGCATATCCTAACGGTGTGGGTTCCGCTGGTCGATGCCTCGATTGAAAATGGCTGTCTCTGGATAATTCCTGGAAGTCACCGCTGGGGCTTACTCAAAGGGGCGCGATCTGATGATAATGTTGTTCGAATGGAGGATAATGTCGAGATGCGTGGGACGCCGACACCCCTACCGATGAAAGTAGGTGATGTGCTCTTTCTCACGAATCTAACCGTCCACACAAGTAAACTCAATAGAACCAATAAATCCCGATGGAGTATTGATTTCAGGAATCATGCAACACCGGAGGCAAGGTTATTGTCTGATTCTGAACGGGCGGCGGCAGAGTACTTAAATAATAAAGCCCGTTCCAATGGTTGGGAGCCGCTTACCGTACTTACCGATGGTCACAAGCCCAGCTGGGATGAGTGGTTTAATGCTAAGAAGCAGTTAAATTAGACCTAGAGTCGGAAGCCCGAGAACCCGAAAGCCCGAAAGCCGGATTACCAGAAGGTCGGCCATCCTGAGAGCCGGAAAGCCAGTTTATCTATTTTTTTTAATCACCCACTTTTCTGGATGATTTTCCATTTGGATTAACTGTCCAATTATCTCATGATAATTACCCGACAAATCCTTACTTGTTTCTGTTGTGATATAATTGCACTCAGCAGACGTTTCTAACCAGCTTTGTGTCTCTCTGGCTTCACTTTCAGCTAAGTTTAAACGATTCACAAAGTCATCTTTATAAATGCGTCTTCCCCATGCCTCAGCAATTTGTGCACATACTGCACGTGATGAGCGTCTGATCTGGTTAGTCAAACTAAACAATTCTTCTCTAGGAAAACTATTGCTTAGTTTAAAAATACGGCTGCGAATATCTGTTGCGGATTTATAGACATTAAGATCCCAATGATACTGAATTTTCATCGATTCAATTCTGAATAGTGAATTGCTAAACTTTAGGTAGGGCTGGGTTTCAGGTTTTCAAGTGTATTGGGTATTTTTCAAAATCCGGGAAAGAAGCCATTACGTAAGAATGCTCATACACTTAATCGGCCTGTTATCCATTATGATTAACTCCCCGATCATAATTTTATAATTTTAATAACAAAAGCTCCGGCTTTCTGGCCACTTGGTCCTCCGGCTTTCTGGCTTTCCGGCTTTCCGGCTATATGGCCTCCTGGCTTTCCGGTTCTCCGGCTTGCTGGTCCTCTGGCCTCCGGTTCTCACCGGCGCGTGCGTAGCTCTTCTAACATTTGCCTGGAGTAATTGAATAAGTTAAAGAAATCGCTACCGATAGAGATCCAATGAATACCTTTCTCAATCCAGGTATTTATCGCAGGGGGATCATATCCCATGGCAATGCCTATCGATTTTTCGGTTTGGCACGTTTTTTTAATCACTTCATCGGCCGCTGCTATTACCTGCGGATGGGTGATCTGTCCCGAAAAACCCATGGATCCCGCCAGGTCGTTAAATCCAAGACATAGACCATCCAGGCCTGAAACAGTTAAGATTTCATCGAGCGCCACGACCGCATTTATGTGTTCGATCTGAACAATCACCATAATCTGATCATCAGCATCTTTCAAATATTCCGGGTATGGGATGCCTCCAAACTGACGTCCCCTGCGAGGGCCAAAACCACGTTGTCCTTTGGGTGGGTACTTGCAAGCGGCGACCGCTCTCGTCACGTCTTCTACTGTCTGAACCTGCGGGATAATAATCGCGGCGGGGTGAAGTTCGAGAATAGGTTTAATCGTTATGGGATCACCTGAGAGCACACGAATAAAGGGGGCCGCATGTGTACCGCGCACGGCCATGACATGCTGCAGGGCCATGTTAATATCAATGGGGCAGTGCTCCATGTCTATCCAGGTGAAATCATAGCCAACATCACCTAGAAGTTCACTGATAGCCGAATCGTTAAAAGTTACACTCGTGCCAATACAGAGTTCACCGCGTTGGATCTTTTCCTTGAATTTATTAATGTTGTTAATGCTCATATTTATCTCTCTTTAGCACCGACCTGAATATTCTCAAGCGCCCAGCCTTACTGAAAACATAGTTTCAATGGATATCGCTGGAAGTCATCACTCGAAAATAAGAAGAAAACGCGGCCGGTCAACAGCGGCATACGCGTGCCGCTAATGTATACCACTTGAAATAAAAGAGATAAATATTACCAAATTAATAAATTCACTGCTTACCAGCCTTAGCTCTTTGATAGATTTCCCTTATTAACCCATATGGCTGAGCGCCCGAGACGTATTCTTTTCCAATTATATAGGTGGGGACACCGCCGATACCTAACTGGCGAGCTTCAAATATTTGTGCATCCACCGTAGGTTTCATCGTACGATCGTCGATACAGCGTTGTGCGTCTTCACTGGACACCTGAATTGATTCTGCGATCGCTAATAGCACCTCTTCATCTCCGATATCTTGAAGACGGTGAAAGTAGAAATCAAAAAGGGCATCCCGGTAGTCAGGCCCCTTCCCCTGCTCTTCTACCCAGACTCCTAATTCCAGCGCTAAACGTGAATTCGAGTAAACGACATGCGTACCCAAAGTGAGTGCTGCCTCCCTCGCGAGCATGCGCGCATTTTCGGAGATACTTTTAAGTCGAGGATTATTCTCATAATACATGGAGGGAGGAATACCCCCATCGGGCGCCTCGGGATGTAACTCAAAACTTTTCCACTTAATCTCAATTTCAAATTCGTTCTCCAGCCGCCTCACCCGTTCCGCTCCAATATAGCAATAGGGGCAGACGAAATCGACAAAGACAGTAACCTCAACTTGCCTCATTTAAATTATTTCCCCTACTAGCATTCACCCCGGTCTTCTCGCCTTCTGACTTTCAGGTTTTCTGGTCTCCCGGCTTTCTGGCCTTCAGCCATTCATTCTCTCACCCTCGGTGAAAACATCATTGCGAAACACTGCGCGCTGCTGTTTCAAATACTTTTCCTTCGTTAAGACCGGCTTATGCTTGGTGACAATATCCTGCGCCAAATTTTTATCCTGGTGTAAAAGATCCACGGCCATCATTGCCAGTGTTTTAGCCGGTGCAATGTAACCGGCGTTTGTATCGGCGATATGCCAATCGGGACTGTGCACTGTGCCACGGGCTCCAGACATGAAGGGGTGCAATAATGGCATTATCTGACTTAAATCACCCGCATCCGTCGAACCGCCTATATGCGGATAGTCCCGGTATTGATTGATGCCAAATAGACGGCCGGCATTTTCACGGAAGAGACGTGCCATATCCGGATCGTTTCGCAATGGTAAATAACCAGGCATCGTTTCAATTTCCACCTGGCAACCTATGGCTAAAGCGGCACCCTTAAGAGCGCGATCGACTTTGAGATCGGCATCGAGGATGGCCTCCCGGGTACGAGCGCGAACATAAGTTTCCATCCGCACCTCTGCAGGGACGATATTTACAAGGTCGCCACCTTTAGTAATAATCGGATGCACCCGCACACAATCCTCATCGCGAAATGTTTCTCGCTGTGCATTGATTCCACTAATTGCCAATTGGGCCGCGTTTAAAGCGTTAACGCCTTTTTCCGGTTCAACACCGGCGTGAGCAGCTCGACCGACAAAGCGGATACTTTTAGCGACAAATCCATTGGAAGAAGCAGAGACTCCCATCGATCCATTCACTGGGTCCGCGTTGATGCTGTGAATCATCATTGCCATGTCGATATCATCAAAATGACCGAGCTGAACCAGTTCTGGTTTACCCGCGAGAAATGTTGTCTTGCCCTCTTTAACCAGGCCTAACCGGTATTCCAACTCCACATATTCCTCAGCCGGCACAGCAAAAAAACAATCTCTCCCGCCAGATGTTCAGCTGCACCTGAATCTACTAACCCCCGGGCAGCGCCGAGTAATCCAGCAATCTGGGCATTGTGACCACAGGCGTGAGCGGCACCGGTCTCCACATTTGCACGTGGGTGGTCCGGCACAAGCAACGCATCGAGCTCGCCCATGAGGGCCAGGGTCGGTCCCGGGCGACCGCCTTTCAGCCTGGCTTTCACTCCGGTTAACGCCAGCTTGTCTTCATATTCCAATCCCAATTCGTCGAAGGTAGCCTTAACGCGATCCGCAGTGGCCCACTCCTTAAAACCCAACTCGGGCGCATCCATAATCGCTTCACCGGCTTCGACGATGCGATCTTTTCGATGGTCAATGGCCGCGCATATCGCCTCTTTTAATTCTTCACAATTCATAGTGTTTGCACAACTTCTGTAAAATTCGTTCGATAAAAGAACGCGCCGATTTTTCTCACCCTAGTCTGCCCCTAAACGTTCAAAACGTTCACTCTAATAACCAGGAGACTCCAAAATGACGGTCACGCCCATATCCATATATTTTTGGCGGTTATCGGGTGATATGCTTCGGAAACAGACCGCTTTATGGGTCCCTTCCAGTGTCTTTACCACGTGACGTACACAATCATCCACTGTCTTGAGGCGAGGATGATCACTGTATTTTAAACTGAAACTCAGATCGGTGGGCCCAAATGAGATGCAATCCACACCCGGTTTCGCCAGCGCATAGACTTGCTCTACCGCCTCAACGGATTCAACTTGCATCCAGAGCACGCCATTATCGTTCCACCATTCGGCGTAATCAAACGAATCGGGATAATTTTCTATATTGAGACGCGGCGTTCCTCCGACACTGCGTTTTCCCCGAGGGAGATAATAAAAATTTTCCACTGCCTCTTCTACCGTGGCTTCAGTCTCAACTTGTGGCACTTCGATGCCGGCAGGACCGAGATCCACGAAATTTCCAATCAAGTAGGTGTGGCGGGTGTGTTTGATCCGAAAGTTAACTAACGTTCCCAATTCTTTGGCCATCGCGCAAAATTCAACGAGTCGGGGTTCGTTTAGAGGATTATGCTGGCTGTCGATAACGACGAAGTCGTAGGGCCCTTTCTCAAGAATGCTCTCCAATTGATCCCGCTCTGTTGTTAATGGTATAGATGCTCCGAGAATGGTATCTAAATCTGTGACTCTTTGCTTATAACTTTTCTGCGCCATGTTTTATCTTTCTTAATTTAGGTTCGATTACCAAAGGCGCACTAATGTCGGACGTCTCTTGGTATCAGTTTGATATATTTATTGAATGATTCTGGAGTATCTGCTGATTAATTGTAAAGAGCATTTGACCCAGGATTAATTCTGCTCGAAGAAAAACTGTTCAGGCCGAGCGATGCCCGGGTTTTGATGAGCCGAGCTGTTGGGGGCAATATCCGGTACATTACGAAAATTATTCTTCACGACTACCACGCCGTTATAGGCGGGGGAGTTCCCAATGATTCCTATGGCGTAGAGATTTTCAGCGTGGACGCGCCACAGCTCTTTTCCCAGTTCGATGCGCTTTTCTACGGGGACGCTGTTGCCTTGATCAAATATTTCGATCAGCTGCTTGAGTCCACCGGTTGGAGCCATGCCTCTTTTACCATCCGACTCGTACCAGATACCGACTTCCGGCGCGAAATGCGCCTCTCTAGTGATCGGAACGGTAATCCGTGGGTAGGCCCAAGGGTCTACCGCGGCGGGACCAAACATCGAAAGTTGCTGCTCGTTAGCATACGTTCGTCTAGAAAACAGGCTGCGTTCTTCAACTTTTAAATGGAGATTAATGCCGATATTTTTACAGTGGTTAACCACGAGTTCACCAATGCCCTCCCAATTTAGAAAAGTTCGACTCAGCACCGCCAGGGTAATGATCAACGGTTCCTTATTATCGGTACGCAAACGGTATCCGTTCTTTCCCTTCCTCTCTAAGCCGATCCTGTCCAGGATCGCATTCGCTTTTACAAGATCGCGTTCGGCGTACTTCTTCTCGTATTCCGGGCCGGGATAGAACCTGTTTCCGGGAAGGGTTACGAACGGTCGCGGCTCACCGATTCCTAAAAAAATAGACTCATTTATTTCTTCACGATCAATACCGAGAGAGAGGGCGATACGAAAGTCGCGGTTTCGCAGCCACTTTTCAATCTCCGGATCCCCTTGCCATGTCTGATTGACAAAAATTGCCGCTTCGGATCCACCCAAACCCGGCCATAAGAGTACCCGGTAGTTGCCCTTCTTCGCCGCAGCCTTCAGGACAGGTACTTTGTCTATAAGGACATGTCGATGCTGCATGTCAACTGCCCCGGTAATGACTCGCATATTAAAGACTTCTATGTCTTCTACCATGTTCATATCAATACGATCGATGTAGGGTAACTGATTCCCTTCAGGATCGACGGCAAAGTAATAGGGGTTGCGCTCGAGTGAAAATACATCGCCGGTAATAGGCGTCACTGTCTTCCATGGCCCCACTACGGGTAAATCTGGGTTCTCGTGCAGCCTCGACATGCGGATGAAGAGAGCAACCCAACTCTCCATACCAAAGGCTTCAACTTTTCGGTCCATTTCTTCCGAGGAGATATACTTCGGGAGAAACTGTTTTAAATAATGGCGAGGGGCATATAAAGGACAGTTATATTGACGCGCACTTTGGCCAGCAATGGTCAAACTCGCCGCTTTCTCGATGAAAGAGAAGTTCGGTTGATGAAAAGTGTAACGAACCGTATAATCATCTAACTTATTAATTCTGCACAGTTGCCCCGCCACTTTCATGTAGGCGGCTTTTGCCGGGTTGAGCTCGTCGTTCATGGTCAAGTCTTCATAGGCGAAAACAAAATCATCAGCGGTGAACGGCTTTCCGTCAGACCACTTCATCCCCTTGCGCAAATAGAAGGTAAAGGTAGTTCCGTCTTCGCTCG
Organism: Opitutales bacterium; assembly: GCA_963692525.1. GTDB lineage: Bacteria > Verrucomicrobiota > Verrucomicrobiia > Opitutales > PNEW01 > PNEW01. The sequence goes on along the minus strand of OY829953.1, from coordinate 828,863 downwards.
TCTCCCAACCTTTCACAATATGCGGCATCAGGGTAAATCCGTCCAGGTCGTAGTAAATCAGATGGTCATGCATAATCCGGTCAATGTTTTGACGGTCAATGGGACCCATGAATCCGCGCTTCCAAGTGCCGCCATATTGCCCTATCCTCTCGATTGTGGGAATTACTAGAGGTTCCTCCGGGAGACGATCTTCAACCGGCAGCAACTTCCCCTCGGCAACCTGTTTTGCCAGTTCCGGTGCTTCGTTGAAAGACGTGGGACGCGAGCCCGTGTAAATAAAACTGAACCCTTCTGTGTTTACCGGTCCCCTAATCGTTACATCACGCTCGCTTGTCGAAGGGATGTCACTGTTCCTGGAACAGCCCCATAGCCCGAAGATGATAACCGCCTTGAGAATGAACGTGCCTCCACAATACCGATTATACGCGTTCACAATATGCCTTTTAGATAATCTTAATAAATATGTCCCTGTAAATGGTAATTACATCCTTAATATTTTAATTACAGACGTTATGCAAGCTAACCCAATTCCTCGACAATTAAACGCTGGATAGCTATCCTCTCGTGAATAATTCTGAAGAAAGGAAATAAAAATGGACGAAAATTTCACCAAATTCACATTTACCGAGAGCGTTAAAAAAGTTCAGGAACAGTACGGCTCGCGCAATTCCTATGCGCGAATGGAAAAGTCTGGAGATCGCAACGTTCTTACTGATCGCGAAAAGCCTTTCATTGAAAACCGCGATAGTTTCTACCTCGCCACGGTCGGTGAAAATGGTTGGCCCTATGTTCAATTTCGGGGGGGCCCGAAAGGTTTTTTAAAAATCATCGACGATACAACTTTGGGCTTTGCAGATTTCAGAGGCAATCGTCAGTATATAAGCGCAGGAAATATTATCAGCACGAAAAAGACGTCGCTGTTTTTAATCGATTATCCGACTAAGCAACGCCTGAAGATCTGGGCCGAGTGCGAAGTACATCACGCCTCGGAAGAACCCGAACTGGTAAAAAGAGTTGAAATGCCTGACTACAATGCCCAGATCGAACGTATATTTATTATGAAGATCCGTGCCTTTGATTGGAACTGCCCGCAGCACATCACTCCTCGCTATACAACTGACGAGATCGCAAAGGAAATTTCCCTCTTAAATCCGGCCGTGGTCGAATCCTGTTACGCGGAGCAAGAGTGATATTAGATAACTGAATGCTTTTATGAATTACATCGGCGCGCCGAGTTCACGTAATTTAGCTGTTTCCCGGGCGGCTTCACGCCATGTAGGTTCGTGCTCATATCTCAGGGCATAAGCTAATGGGGTCAGCTCCAGTACCTCGTCATAAATATGATCTTTTTCATGGTTTATAACAACTTCGCCTTGAATACAGGCTATCACCGTTAGATCAGGCCCCTTTGCTATAAGGTGTTCAAAGAGCGGGTAGCACCTTCCTTGATTGCTCCCGATTACATGGTAAAGAGGTGTTTGCCCACCTACACCATTTTCTCCGATATTTGCTTTTGTGTTAATGTCCGCCCCTTCACTGAGAAGTACGTCGACACACTCTTTTTCATTAAACTCAACCGCAATATGCAATAAGCTCACACCGTAAAGTGTAAGGTAATTACCATATTCAAGATCGAAATGAGCGTGTAGCAAATCGGGATTCTCAATTAAACGTTCTTTTAAATCACTAGATCTTCCGCGATGAATATCCATAACCGGGCTATCCTCGTAGTGGGCCCCGGCTTCTATGAGCAGGTCGAGACAATGGTGTTTCTCAGTTGTTTTACGAGAATATGTACCCAGTACCATTTTCAACGGCGTATTAGTGGCCGGGTACTTGGTTATGCGCTCAGGCACATTCACAGTAGCACCATGATCAATTAAGTATTTCAGCCCTACAGGATTTTGAAATTCACACGATGCGAGAATAACGGGGCCGACGTTATCTCCGTACTCACCGTTAACGGCCGCACCGCGGTCAATGAGGTAATCCGCGCAAGCGCGAAAATCAGCCACCTTATCACCCCTCATATTACAGGTGGCACGCCCTAAAGGTAAGTCGAGTTCCCCTTTCGCGAAGTTGTAGGATTTAATCAGTCGCTTAACTTCACTGAGATCTCCACGATTAGATGCATCAAACATTAGCTGCTGCTTATCGGGTGGATTTATCGTGGCTACCAGTTTTGGCCAACTGGTAAAACCATACTCGTTTGCGATCGTGAGTTGAGCATCCTGCAAGGTGAATTTAGCACCGCGGATATCCAACTCGGACAGCTTAGAGAATCGAGGATGATACTCCTTGATTCGATTGCAGGACTGTTGCTCGCCTGCCTTGTGGTCTTTTAATAACTGCTTTGCCTGTTTCTTGAGATGCTCAAGATTGGCTTTCTCGGGTAGCTTCTTGGTCATACGACCTCCTCTCTTATGTTGAGCCTGGTGTCCGCATGACAGGCAGAAAGAAGGTTAAGTGACTTCTCCATCAGGTGGGTTAAACCCTTACCGCGGACCGGGAGGCTCCCTTTGAGCAACTGCTTACCAGTTTACTTCTGACATTTACAGTGTCAAGTTTATGGTAGTGTTAATAGATGATGTGAATACTAAGATAGAACCTATTTTAGTAATATCGACTTTTGACCTTTGACCTTCGACTTTTGACTCCACAGATTTGTAGAAATACAGAGATGAAATTCTTATCTGCAATAGGCATTCTCTTTTTTTTGTCAGTTGCAGCCCGTCTCAAAATAAGATCGAGCCCCAACAGGTAATAGATATTGGTTCGCGATTGCAGCTCTTCGTCGATAATTACTTGATTGACGAATTGACCGGTGGAGCCCGATTGATCTTGCAACATCCCACGCTACAGGATGTGGCGATTGTGCACGACGCGCGCTGGGAAGGCAACGGCAGTGGATTTCACAGCGTCTTTCAAGACGGTGATCTCTACCGTATGTACTACAAAGCGTGGCAGCTTACGACCACGGATGATAAGTTAACCATACCCCACCCGCTTTTCACTTGTTACGCTGAAAGTGACGACGGTATTCAGTGGCGCAAACCCCATCTTGGACTTGTAGAGTTTAAATGGTCGATGCAGAACAACATTCTGTGGGCCGACAATAAGAGTGTAGACGCAGGACATCCAGCAGTGTTCATCGATACGAATCCCGATGCACCTCCGGATGCACGTTTCAAAGCAATCCGTGTAGCGGGCGATTTCAATGGATTGATGGCTTTCAAGTCGCCCGACGGCATTCACTGGACGGCAATGAGCGATAAAAATATCGTATCAAAAAACGATTTGGCGATGGTCGAGAGCGGTGGTTTTTTTGATTCTCAAAACACGGCTTTCTGGGATTCTGTGCATGGCGTTTACCGTCTTTACTTTCGCTACTGGCCGAATAACCGGCGCGATATTATGACGATGACTTCGAAAGATTTTTTGCATTGGATCGATCCTCTTCCCCTTGAATACCCCGGTGCACGGCCCGAGCATCTTTACACCAACCAGATCAAGCCCTACTACCGTGCGCCTCATATCCTAATCGGTTTTCCTATCCGCTATATCGACAACGGTTGGACGGCCTCGACAAATGCACTGCCTGAATTTTCCAAACGCCGCCAGCGAGCCGGTCCCCTGGTCGATATAGATGGAGACGAACTCGATCCGCGTTTCGGCAGCGCCGTCACTGAATCCCTCTTCATGACGAGCCGAGACGGTCAAATCTTTAAGCGATGGGACGATGCTTTTCTACGACCGGGTATTGAACGAAAGCACAGTTGGGCTTACGGCAACCAGTACATTGCCTGGCACCTGGTAGAGACGAAGTCGAAATTTGAAGAGGCCTCGAACGAACTGTCGCTCTATGCCACGGAAGGTTATTGGACGGGCACCAGCAATCAGCTACGTCGCTATACTTTGCGCATCGATGGGTTTGTCTCAGTCAATGCCCCACTCAGCGGAGGTGAGTTAGTCACTAAGCTCCTTGTATTTGAAGGTGACGAGATGGTGATGAACTTCTCGACCTCCGCGGCCGGTTCCATCCAGGTTGAAATCCAAAATGAATCAGGTCTACCGATAGAGGGATTTACCTTGGCGGACTGTCCCCCCGTATTTGGAGATTCTATCGAGCGCAAGGTTAATTGGTCAGCTTCATCCAATCTTGCCAAACTGACAGGACAACCTGTTCGCCTGCGATTCGTTTGCAAAGACGCGGACCTCTATTCCTTTCGCTTTCGTCCCACACTGTAAGTTATCAAAAAAGCGTTTTTTTGATAAATGTTGAAATACCAACCGATAATTTTATATCGGCTTGTATTTACATGATTTACGTTTCTAAAATAAGAGCAGCCGTTCGTAATTAAAGCGTAAGTCAAATCCTGGAGATCTAAATGCATTTAAAAAATATTGTCCCTGTGTTCCTAATTTCACTGTCTTTTCCTCTTCTTCTCCGAGCTCTTCCTCAAGACCAGGAAGTTTTTCTGGATTTTGAAGATGCAGAGGGATCGGTCGACTTTTCTCTCGGTGATCCGCCTAACGATGTCCGTTTTATTGGCTTCACCGTAGAAACATTGGAGGACCCCAATTTGTTACACTCGGGATCGAAAGCTATAACCCTGGGCCCCGGCCAGGAAGGAAAGATATTTACGGATAAAGGAATTTTTGAAATTGAATTTTACGTGGCTGAGAGTACAGGTGCCGGTAGGATCGAGGTTCGCGGTACTGTCGATATTGCAGAATCAGAAGTACATGACGATTTCTTCTTAGTAAATCCACAAGGCGTTGTAAACGGGTTGCCGACAAGTATTAATCCCGATACCAATCCTTCGCCACAAGGTTTCATCGCCTTCAGTCAAAGTTTCCTCGACACCACAGATCTCAATCTCTTTGACGGCATGAGAGAGATTAAATTTTCCAATGTCACCGGCAAGTTAGTGATCGACGACGTGGGTTACACGCTCGTTGACGGGCCGACGAACAACACGGTATTCACCATTTTTTCAGAATTTCCCGAAGGATTTCAGGATAATGTTCTTGGTGTCTCCCCGAACACTGCGACATTTACGGATGGCTTTATTTTCATCGCGGCAGAAGAACCTGCAAATTTTCAACTCCGATCTAATAGATTACATTGGAAAGTATTAAACGGAGCAACGGGAACGATCACTTTCGAGACGCCAGCGGCTCAAGTTCAATTTTTTGCGGCATCCCTCCAGGCATCATCAGGGGGTGCGAATGATGGGACTATACAGGCATTTGACACGGAAGATAACTTAATTTTCACCGATAATGAACTACCGCCAAATATCCGTCCTGCATCAATTGCTCCACATTATAAGCTTGTTGCCAGCGAATTGGGAGCGGTGGGTGGTATTGCGAGAGTTACTCTAAGCGATAATGAGAACGTAAATCCCTCATTCAGCTCTGTAGCGATCGACGACTTCGGCTTTACCCCCATTGGCGCACCGGGGTTTGAAGATGGAGGCGGACCTCCCTCAGTAACTGGCCCTTCCATTACCACTCAGCCCGCAAGCCAGGAAGTGCAGTCCGGCGCAGCAATTGCATTGTCGGTAGCAGCGAGCGGTGACGATCTGACTTACCAATGGTATACCGGCAATAGCGGTGACACCGCTAGCCCCGTCGCCGGCGCGACCGCCGGGACTTTAGACACGGGCGCGCTCACCGCGAACACAAGCTTTTGGGTACAGATTACAAACGCAGGCGGAACCGCGGACAGCGATACCGCGGTCATCACCGTGGCGGCTCCCTCTGTGCCGCTCGTCCTCGACGGCTCGGGCGATATCGCCGGTGAAAACATTCAGCATGCCAACGGTAACGTCTTCGACCAGATTTTACTCACCGGAGAGTCCGTTCAACTCCAGGCCAAACCGGGACAGATCACACGCGTCTCCTTCATGGACGAAAACGAGGATATTGTGCAGGTAGAATTTTCAGGTAATGGTACCTTTACAGTCACCCTGGACCCGGCTACCTTCCTGCCCCCGGCCGTCCCCCCACGTTACAACCAGTCCGTAGAGTATGTCACCGGCAAGCCGAGCGTGGTTATCGACGGTGCGGACGCCAATACCTTCTTCAGCATCTTCACGGTGGGCAAGATCAACGCGTTTAACCAGGCCCTCTTCCCCGAAGGACAGGTCTATGATGCACAAGCGGACGTGGCCCTCGTGGAAGTCGTTAATTCCACCGGACTTGGAGGGGTGCAGTTATCGAACACCGTCTTCAGTGGAAGCACCGGTAGAATAGGCGTTGATGCGCGCGGAGTGCCGATCGCGGTACGCTTAACCGTGGGTGACATCGATGCCGATGGCGATGCCGTGCCGCACCTCTTATTTGGAGAGGGATCCTTCACCGTAGCAGCGGGCAACCCCGGCTTGCGGATCACCGGTGGAGACTTATTACAGACGAACGGCGCCGCGGTTGTTGTAGCCGAGAGTGGATCGACGACGACAGGATTTGAGACCCTGATCACCCAGAACAATTTTAAATCGGACAATACGCCTCAGCCGACACTGAGCATCGATGCCACCTTCGCCAATGAAGACGGAGATGCGATTGAGGTTACGACAGAAGAGTTGACGATTGAGTGAGACGATTGCGGATGGAAAGATGACGGGCTACGCCCTCGGTACGGAATGCAGAATGTGGATTATGCCTAACGACTATTGAATATAAATCTTATCTAAGTAATATTCGATGTGTGAGGTGTTGAATTTATCCATTCTTCGCATATCAAATATCGTATATCGAAAATCACATATCTTTCTCAATGATATCCGACGTTTGATATCTGATGTTCGATGTGTGAGGTGTTGAATTTATCCATACTTCGCATATCAATTGTCAGCCCCCCTGAAATGGAAGATGTCGGACTTCCGCCCTCGGTAGCCGCTGGTTCGCTGATAGCCTCTCTCGTAATGAATAGAGGTGGGCAAATGCGATCAGCTTTAATTTCGCCTCAGTGGGCCGACAGCGCTTGATCCCTGATCAACCTCCGTATATCAACGGTAAAATTCTGAATTCATTGCAAAGACGCGGACCTCTATTCTTTTCGCTTTCATCCCACACCATAGAATATCGAAAAAATAACTTTTTTATTGAGAAAACACTGAATTTCAGACTCCTTTTATATTCCGCTTGTCTTAACATCTCCTCTTTTTTACAAACATTTCCGCCATTTTTTAAGAATCACAACTCTAGTTATAGGATATAAATGCATACAAGAAATAGTGTTTCCATTTTATTAATATTGCTGTTTATTCCGCTAGTCCTTCGGGCCGCCCCTGAAAATCTCGAAACTTTTTTCGATTTCGAAAATGAAACAGCCACGGGGACGGATTTCACCCTGGGTGTTGCCCCTTTTACGATCCGGGTCATCGGGTTTTCCCTGGAGACGGTAGATAACCCGGCTCTCGCTCACTCGGGCACTAAAGCTTTAGTTCTTGAAGCGGGTCAGGAAGGATTAATCATATTAGAAAGAGGTGCAAACTTACTCGAATTTTATGCTGCTGAAACAACGGGTGGAGGTCGTTTAGAACTTAGAGAGGTAAATCGTTTTATATTAAGTCCTGACGGGACAATAGAAGGGTTGCCTGCAAATATAAGCCCCGGTGCCAACCCCCCACTTCAAAGTTTTGTCGGTTTCAGTGGTGACATTAATGATCCTAACGACCTCAACTTTACGGGTGGTATTGTAGAAATAAAAATAATAAATGTGAATGAACGGGCTGTCATCGACGATCTTGGCTTCACCTATACGGTGGGTCCTCCCAATAATACCATTTTTGAAGATTTCACAAATGTAGGTACTCATTTTAAGCCGAATTTTAATAGCCCTTTTTCACGGGTAAATTTCACTATCGGCACCCCCCCCTTACACCGCACACTTTACCGGTGGCATTGCGGCTGTCTCAGGCGGAGCTTTCTTTAATCATACTATTCCCGATGGTGAAACACAGGGGGGAGGAGATTTTCCCCTGGTCCCCGGTGCCTGGAGAGTTGAGGACTTATCTTTTGGAGGAAGTGGTTTAGGTGTTATTACTTTCGAAACCCCTGTCGCCAAAGTAGAATTTTACGCCGCTGTGTTCCTCGAGGAAGATGGAGAACTCCAGATTTTTGACGCTAATGATAATCTACTCACTTCAACCAAAGATATACCTGAAAGTATCAGTCACTTATTTGAAGCACCCTTTGATTATTTATCCTTTAATGCGGCGGAGTTAGGGGCGCCTGAAGGAATTGGGAAGATTCATTATCTCAATTTGGATTTAGTATCTTTTCAAGGGAATGTGCTGCACAATGTTATCGATGATATTGGATTTACCCCGGTCGGTGCCCCCGGTAGTGGTTCCGAGGGACCGCCTCCCGTAGCCGGTCCCACCATTACCACCCAGCCCGCGAGCCAGGAAGTGCAGTCCAGCACCGCGGTAGTATTGTCAGTTGTTGCCAGCGGGGATGATCTTACTTACCAGTGGTACACCGGCAACAGCGGCGATACCGCCAGTCCCGTGGCCGGAGCCACGAGCGGTACCTTAACCACCGGTGCTCTCACGGTGAGCACGAATTTCTGGGTGCAAATTATCAATGCAGGTGGAAGCGCTGACAGTGAAACCGCAGTTATAACCGTAACCGCTCCCCCGGTGCCACTCGTTCTCGACGGCTCTGGCGATATCGCCGGTGAAAACATTCAACATGCCAACGGCAACGTCTTCGATCAGATTTTACTCACCGGAGAGTTCGTCCAACTCCAGGCCAAACCGGGACAGATCACACGCGTCTCCTTCATGGACGTAAACGAGGATATTGTGCAGGTAGAATTTTCAGGTAATGGTACCTTTACCGTAACCCTGGACCCGACCACTTTCCTGCCCCCGGCCATACCCCCACGCTACAACCAGTCCGTAGAGTATGTGACGGGCAAGCCGAGCGTGGTCATCGATGGAGCGGATGCCAATACCTTCTTCAGTATCTTCACCGTAGGCACGATCAACGCGTTTAACCAGGCCCTCTTCCCCGAGGGACAGGTCTATGACGCACAAGCGGACGTGGCCCTCGTGGAAGTAACCAACTCCACGGGACTTGGAGGGGTGCAGTTATCGAACACCGTCTTCAGTGGAAGCACGGGCAAGGTCGGTGTCGATGCGCGCGGGGTACCGATCGCGGTACGCTTAACCGTCGGCGACATCGATGCTGATGGCGACGCAGTCCCACACCTGTTATTCGGATCCGGATCCTTCACCGTACCCGCGGGCAATCCCGGTTTGCGAATCACGGGTGGTGACCTGTTGCAGACAAACGGTGCCGCAGTCGTCGTCGCTGAGAGCGGATCGACAACGACGGGATTTGATACCCTGATCACGCAGAACAACTTCAAATCCGACAACACGCCACAACCGACACTGAGTATTGATGCCACCTTCGCCAACGAAGATGGCGATGAAATTACGGTGACCGTCGATGAGATCACGATTGAATGAGACGATTGCGGATGTCGGATTGCAGAATGCGGATTGTGCCTAACGACTATTGAATATAATTCTTATCTAAATAATATTCGATTTGTGAGGTGTTGAATTTATCCATACTTCGTATATCAATTGACAGTACCCTGGATCGGTTGATATCGTCACGCAATTGCACAACGGCGTGCGACCCTTCAGAAATCTTTTCATTCGACAACCCGCAATTCGTACCGAGGGTGAAATCCGACATTCACCAAATCATCAATCATATGAATCATGAACTATTGTAATAAATTGTATACAATTCGAATTTCACTAGGCGCTTTAATTATGCTGTTTCTGATTGGCAGTCCACTATACCCTATGGGCAAAGCGAAAAAAGATGCCGAGGAAATGGAAAGACAGGAGGTTTGGATCCACAACGGGCTTGAGGGATTTTCAAAAGGACAATTCGACAATGCGGGGAGCAATCTTTATGTGAATGCCAACGGCGTCATTGAGATGATTAATAATCTTGATGTGAATAGTGACGGTTACGTAGACCTGGTCCTTGCAAATGATCACGATAGAATCGAACGCGGTCCCACCTGGGCGTATTCAACCGATCAAGGTCCGGGAGAGAATTGGAAGCGACATGAAATGTCCGCGGATAGTGGATGGATGAGTCGGGTTATCGACGTGGACGGTGACGGACATAACGACCTGGTGACCGTGAACTCCCAGAACGGCGTCTCTTCTGAATTAGATTCGTATATTTATTGGGGAGGTCCTGAGGGGCCGGAAGCGAGCAGAACCGACCTTCCAACAATCGGGGCCTTTGATGTCGCGCCACTTGATATTAACGGCGATGGAAAACTCGACTTACTCTTCCCCTCCGCCTGGATAGACGGACACAATCCAGCGATACCACGATTAGTTCACGTCTACATTCAAGGTGAAAACCGCCAGTTTAATGATGAGGGCGCGCGATACGGAATGATAGCGACAGGGGCTTTAGGCATCGCAACCGGGGATCTGAACAATGATGAGTATGCGGATATTGTTTTGGCCAGTTACCGTAAAGGTCAAAGTGATTTAAATACGGAATCTAAAATTTTCTGGGGAACCGCGGAGGGGGTAAATGCCAAAGAACCTCTAACTTTACCTACTTACGGAGCGCGTCAGGTTATACTTGAGGACCTGAACCAGGACGGGAGCAAAGATTTGACCTTCTGTGGTAGTGCTCAAGTTCGCATCTATTGGAATGAAGGCGGTAAGATTGATCGTGAGAATCCCGTCATTATTGGAGCGAAAGGTCAATCTGGAGAATTCAGCAGCTCAGTTATTCGTGCTGAAATCGCCGATGTAGATGCTGATGGTATTCCGGACCTGCTTATTGCCACTAGCGATGGCGTGCAGATCCGCTCGGGAGATTGCGTGGAGAAAATTAAAGCCTTGATTGAAGTAAAAAACTCTCGTTGGGTAACGGCAGCTGATCTCGATGGGGATAGTTTACCGGAACTGATCATCAGTAAGAACTTTGACGGGAATGAATTCGATATTCAGTCACCTATCTACTGGAATGGACCGGACGGGTATTCTGACGATCGGACAAGTTGGGTGCATACGATGGGGGTCGTGGGCAACACTGCTGGGGACCTGGATGGAGACGGGAAGCCGGAAGTGATCTTCAATAACGTCCTCAATGGGCATGTGCATAGTATACCCTCTTATGTGTATCTGGGTAATAAAAATGCAGATTACAGTGAAGACAATCGACTCGAATTTCAAAATGGACATAGTTCGATAGCTCTCGTTACCGATTTGAATAGCGATGGATATCCCGAAGTTGTCTTTGCGATTTCAAACGGATTTCGCATTTACAGCGGTGGAGCTAATGGGCCGAAATTGAATGAATCCACAGATATTAATAATGAAAATGAATTTCATATTGGTGACCTGAAGGCGGTTGATTTTAATCGGGATGGTTATCTTGATATTCTTGCGGTTGCGTTTGGCGCCGGCCTCGGCGAAAATGACCCGGATACTACTTCTTCCATATTTTATGGGTCACCCAGCGGATTTTCTTCGGATAGAAGCGATTCAGATTCATTGTACAATAGGGGAGATACGTGTGCCGTAGGCGACGTCAATAACGACGGCTATATTGATATCCTGTTTCATGATAAGCGAAACTTCATACGCATCTATCTCGGCAACGCTGACGGATTTTCCAAGGAACGGAAATGGGAAGTGCCCTGTCATGGCCTGGAAGATTCTGCAGGGTTAAATGTTGCAGATATTAACGATGACGGGTGGCTGGATATCATTGTCGGCATCCTTGGCCACCGCAGACGCCATCAAGACACATTGCGTATTCATTATGGAAGCCCTGATGGCTATCAGGAAGATAACATTCAGGAATTGATGTCTGGATACAGCTCAGTTTATACAGGTATCGCGGATTATAATAACGACGGCAACCTCGATATACTTGTAACCGCCTATGCTAATCCGACATCGAGAACGCCGCCGGTACAGTTGTTTTACGGGAATGGAAAAAGGATTGATTTTGACAATCCTGTCGATCTTCCTGGCTATGCCGCTGGAGCGGTGACCCAGGCGGATTTGAATCAGGACGGCTGGATAGATATCGCTTTGGGCTGTCATCGTAACGATATTGGACACCAGGTCGATTCATTGATTTACTGGAATAGCTCTGATGGATTTGATAAAAATAAAGTATCCGGTTTTCCCGGTCTCGGCCCCCACGGGATGACAAGCTTCGATCGGGGAAACGCTTTCACTAGGAAGCCCGAAGAGAACTATGTATCCCCACCCTATGCGTTGGGGAATCGAATGGCGCGCCGAATCCATTGGGATAGTGAAGAGACAGAATTTCTGAAAATAAAATTCCAGCTCCGATGGAGCGAATCGGAAGCAGGTCTTAAAGACGCTGTCTGGATGGGCTCGACTGGTACAGCATCTTATTATGAAACCTCCGGTAAAACAATTGAGGGAATACCGAATGACGCCCAGTGGTTACAATACAAAGCAACACTTATTTCTACTTATGGGTGTGGCTCTCCTAAACTGAAAGAAGTTCGGATCGACATCTAATAAATACGGGCAGTTCTGATATGCCCCCGTGATAACGTTAGGCGCTCGGGATAAACGGCTGAAAATAATCGAAGCGCATTGACAATGCTGGCACCTTATTGTTTAGACTGCGGCACTAGGAGGTAATTATGGCAAACGAAGAAAAAATGAAAATTTTAGTAGTAGGTGCACACCCTTCAGATCCGTTTCCCGCTAACGCGGGCACTGTGATCCAACATGTCAATCGAGGGGACGAAGTAATACTCATGACTTTGACCTATGGGGAGGAGGTCCACACCGAGAACTATCTCGGCAAAACCCGGGATGAACTCAGGCAAACACTCCGCGAAAATGGTGAAAAGGCTGCTTCAGTTCTTGGTGTCAATGACTACCGGTTTCTAGATTTTGGCGACACGCCCCTCATCGCGACGCGAGAAAATATGCTTGAGCTGGGTGAATCCATACAGGACATCAAACCAGACATCATAATTTGCTCTCACTATCCTTTCCGAGAGACCCATTACGGCTTCGACCATGGTGAGGCTGCGCGCATGTTAGAGCGGGCACCCTCGTGGCGTGTCCACTCAGGTAAGGAAGCCCATAGGCCAAAGGCGATCTGGTTCAGCGCGAATGAACAGAGCATGAGTCATCCCATCTATAGACCCCCCGACACTTATGTGGATATCTCGGATGTGATCGATCAGAAGATCGAAGCTTGCCTTCACACGTGGAATCCCTGGGCCTGTTCACCTGAAAAACTCAAAGAGATCGGGCCGCCTTTGCTACGAGCCGTAGGCATGGAGCAAGGACGAGTCGCTGGGGTCGAGTATGCCGAATCTTACGAAAGCCCCTGGCTTAAACATCAGACCGTGAAGCATTTGGGAACCTGAGCCACGAGAAGATCAATAACTGGGTTATTTACCGCGAGTAGAAATATAAATCATGTATAAACCATTACCTGAAAACCTAACGATTAAAGAGTCCCCTATTCATGGATTTTGAATTTATGCCAAAGATGATATCCCAAGGGGAGAGCTGTTAGGTGTTATTCACATACCGGATAGTAGATTTGAGAATGGAGCGATACGCACTCCCCTCGGCGGTTACGTTAATCACAGTGACACTTCAAACTGTTCGAAGGTAGAACGCGATGATTGTACTTGGATGGAAGCCAACAAAGATATTAAAAATGGTGAAGAACTTACCGTCAAATACACCCTTTATAGTATAAATGGTTATAGTCATAATATGTGATTTTTTTCGTTAAGTTTTATTTTCATAATACATCCCTTTTTCTTTATCAAAAGGACCATGCATTAAATGCATTTCTGATTGATACCCCCTTTCTCCATTGACCACCCACTGAAAGCAGCGTAAATAGGCTAGCTATCCCGATAGACATAATTTGCCAGCAAAAGCCTTTTGAGGACATCATCAGGCACAAGAAATTCAGGAGCTGTATACACTATGACTAAAATGACTGGAGCTAAATTTTTTGCCGATACATTTCATGGACACGGGTTAACCCATGTCTTCTATATGCCCTATATCGCACCCCGGGCATTGATGGAAATGGAAAAACTGGGGATAAAGCGTATTCAAACCCACGGAGAAAAAGCAGCCGCCTACATGGCCGATGCTTACGCTCGCGTAAAATGCAGCCCCGGTCTCTGTATGGCCCAATCAGTGGGGGCGGTCAATCTCGCTGCCGGGTTACAGGATGCCTACCTCGCCTGCTCCCCGGTCATTGCCATCACCGGACGTGAGTATCAGATCAATCAGCAGCGCCATGCCTACCAGGAAGTCGATCACGTCAATCCCTTCTCGGCCGTCACCAAGTACAGCGCCTTCGTATCAAACCCGGAGCAACTCCCCATCTATTTACGCCAGGCATTCCGTTCGGCAACATCAGGGACCCCCGGACCTGTTCATCTGAACCTGGAGGGGCTTGAAGGGGGAATGGTCGTTAATCACGAGGCCGATTTAGAGGTCATCATCGAAGAGATGTTTAGCCATCTGCCACCTGCCCGCCCAGAAGCTGAGAGTGAAAAAATAACGGCCGCCCTTGAGTTGCTCACCCAGGCTGTGCGCCCCGTCATCGTTGCTGGCGGGGGTGTAACCAGCTCAGGCGCTCGCGCAGAATTGATAGCCCTGGCAGAGAAACTCTCCATTCCGGTAGCTACTTCCCTGAATGCGAAGAACATGTTTCCCTATGATCATCCACTGGCTGTGGGTGTCCCCGGTTTATACTCACGGGCATGTGCCAACCAGACACTCTGCGAGGCCGACTTGGTCTTCTTTATCGGTAGCCACACCGGTGGACAGGTCACCAACAGCTACACCATCCCACCTCAGGGAACACCGGTCATCCAACTCGATATTAACGCGGAAGAACTGGGCCGTAATTATTCGATTAAAGTGGGGATGCAGGGCGATGTTAGAAACACGCTGCGCAATATGATTGAGCTGGCTGAAAAGGCTGAGCCGCGCACTGGATGGATCAAACGCATGCAGGAATTGGTTCAAACCTGGAAAGAAAGTGTTGACGATAAGGTCAACTCGGACACCGTGCCAATCCTTCCGGAACGCCTCTGCCGAGAACTGACCGATTACCTTCCCTCCGACGCTATTCTTGTTTCCGACACCGGCCATTCAGGAGTCTGGACCGGTACGATGATTGATCTTAAACACCCTGATCAGACTTTTATTCGCTGTGCCGGTTCACTCGGCTGGGGTCTTCCCGCAGCGATGGGGGCTAAATGTGCCCAACCGGATCGACCCGTCCTCTTATTCACCGGTGACGGCGGTATCTGGTACCATCTGGCCGACTTGGAAACCGCGATGAAGTACGGAATCAACACCGTTACCCTCGTCAACAACAACCACTCCCTGAACCAGGAAAAGGGGGGAGTCGAAGATATTTACGGCGGACAGACCGCAGGTTCTGATGATCTCTGGCTTTTCCCTGATGCGGACTTCGCCAAGATAGCCGAATCGATCGGCTGTTTGGGTATTACCGTCAATAAACCTTCTGAACTTGCGAGCGCGCTCGATCAAGCGTTTGCCGCAGGGAGACCGGTCGTTGTCGATGTCAAAACACATCTTGATGGCATTGCGCCTAGTGCGTGGGCACCGGAATGAACGCCATCATCAATTGCGGAATTCGGATTTTTCCCTATTGTCATTGCGAGCGAAGCGCGGCAATCCAGGGGGCTGTCAATACGCGTCCGACATTCCTCTGGATCGCCACGGCTGACAAGCAGCCTCGCGATGACAAAAAGAACCCGAAACCTTGAACCCTAATTCATGGCATAATTACTCATGGGGATAATCCTATGTCATTAGCCATGACGCCTCAGCAGGAGAAGGACTTCGAGGAACTGGGATTTATAATCCTCGAAAACTTTTTGCTTAAGGATGAGTTAGATCGACTCCTGTCGGCTGTCGATGACGTGGCCGCCAAAATTCGGCGCACAAAAGGGATCGGGCCCGATGAACCATTTGCGATCCGAAATGCTCTCGCTCATCACGATACCTTTCTCGACTTGATCGATCACCCAAGAATGCTGCCTCTGGTTGTTGACGCAATCGGGTGGAACATCCAGATTAGAACCTCTCATCTCGACTACCGTCCACCCTACGCGGATGACCTGCGTGCCGGTGATGTTGGCGCCGGGGACGGCGCAGACAATCAGGCCGGCTACCGCAATCTCAGCTGGCATCCTGACTTGGCGAGCGATCATATCTTCTCAGCGCCTTCACTCGATGGACGGCTACCTTTCATGGAAATCAAAGCTTTTTACGTGCTCTCTGATCTAAGTGAATCCAATTCCGGCAACCTTTGGTTATCACCCGGCAGTCACAAGTGATCCCCTCAAGAATTGTGGGACATGAAGGGCAAGGTAAGTTCCGCTGACGCCGTCGAACTTAAACTGCCACCAGGGGCCGCAGTGTTGTGGCGAACTGCCACCTGGCACTGTGTCGGCCCGAATCTCTCGGAAAAAATTCGCAAGGTGATGCATATTGGCTACCACTACCGATGGCTCCGTCCGACAGATTACAATCAACAGACCTCTGAACTAATCGCCAGATGCTCGCCCATTCGGCGTCAGTTGCTCGGGGCCTTGGCAACAGAGAGTAATCCGTTGGGACCCGATCCCGACTTTCACCCCACATCTCAATACTGGCAGCCCGGTAATTGGGACGACGTTCCGTTGAGGGCCTGGGCGGGTGCAAACGGAGATTGATAACCTTTACTCTATCTATCAGCTAAAAAGATACTTCTCGACAATCTCTTCTCGCACTTCAACTCCCAGACCGGGCGCGTCACGCACGACCAGATAACCGTCTTCCTGAACCCAGGGGTCACTGACCAGTTCGTGTTGCATTGGCGATTCGTGCGGCTTAAAATCCATACTCACCCCGTGGGTTGAATTGGCGAGTAGATGAAGGCTTGCTGCCGTGTTTAGGGCCCCGCTCCAGGTGTGGGCGCTGACTCCGAGGTTGGCCGCTTCAATTAATTTGATCACGTGATGACTGCCGGTTATGCCATGTGCGCGACCGGGGTCGATTTGTATCACATCCACACCACCCGATTCGATCAGGCGCTTATAGCTCTCCAAATCCCATTCGTCTTCGCCCGTTCCGATAGGCGTTGAGACCGCGGCGCGGAGACGGGCGTGTCCTTCAAGATCGCTGGGAAACAAGGGCTGTTCTATCCAGCGGAGTCGATAGGGCTCCAGGTCGTGGAAGCGCTGTATCGCGGTCGGCACATCCCACAACTTATAAATACCGGGCGTGTCCACGATGAGTTCAGGTTCTTCGCCGATGGCCTCACGCACTTGGCGGACGATGTCGATGTCGGCCTTACGATTCTGCCCAAAAAGAGCTTCGCGGTGCATGCCCCAACCGGCTTTCACCATGTGATAACCTTGATCACATAACCAGCGAAACTCGTCTAAGGTCCAGCCAAAGTCTTCCATGTTAAAAATGAATGACGCCATCGCGATTACCTTGTCATGAATTTTTCCACCCAGGAGTTGGCAGACCGGTTGACCGAGCGCTTTTCCTTTTACATCCCATAAAGCCATATCAACTGCACTCACGGCAAAGGCCGCAATCCCTTCAGGACCATACCACCAGATTCGGTCCTGCATGATGTGCCATAGCCGCTCGCCATCTATAACATTTTGTCCGACAAGCAAGGGGGCAAATCCTTGTTCAATGATTGTTTTTGTCGCTAACGCTGCCTCGCGAAACTGTGAGATACACTCACCCCAACCCACCTGGCCATCTTCAGTTTCAACGCGGGCCAGGGTGATATAACGCTCAATGCCTTTATAATGGGGTTCCGGATAGGCCAGGGGGAAGGCCTTAATTTCTTTAATTTTCATTGTTCATTTACCTCGTTTTAAGAGTTATTAAAATCTGATTTATCGGGTGTCGATTGGATAGGACCCATTTCATTTAGAAAATATCTAATTCTTTATAGCTGTAAATGGGGTGACATATGGGGCCAGATCACGGACCGCAATGACGGTGCAGTCGTGATCGTGCAAATAATCCATATATGTTTTAAACGTGTCCGGCTCGGTATCTACCCACGGGTGATCCAGATCCGGCACCCCGTGGAAAGTCAGGACCGTGATATTGCCGTCCGTGGCTTGCTCAACCGCCCAGATAAAATCGTCATATGTCCAATTCGGACCTGACGCACCTGTCGTTGGGATGAGCAGTGGGTGGTGTTGCGTTGGATTGTAGGCCGGCCCTCGCCCACCTTCATTGTGAAAAGGATACTCCGGCGCCATACCCCGGCGCGCGAAAAAAAATTGTCTTTCTGCGAGAACATCCACGGCTTCGGGACAATTACTATAGCCGGGATAACAAAATGTCTGAGGCACGGGTATGCCATGATCCTGACAACAGCTATCGATGTGTTCTAGATCTGCGGCTAATTCATCATGTGTTTGGGTACAGACATTTTTGTGGTGGCGTGTATGATTGCCAATTTCGAAACCTGCTTCGTCTAATTCCCGAACCTCTTCCCATGTCATGTAGCGATCCTTGTCCTTGAGAAAGTTCAGCCCCTCGGTGATATAAAACGTTGCGTTAAAACCGTAGTTCTTGAGCAGCGGCGCGACAAAGGTCGCTGATGATTTAACCCCGTCATCGAAGGTCAGAACAATCAAACGATCGGGGATGGGAAGCCGGTCTTGAATCATGATTACTTAATCATAATTGCTCTGTCGGTGTTCTCCGAGCAAACGGCGCTGCCTGGGTGTCGCCTGTGCCAGCAACGCTTCATCAAACTGAAATTTGTTAAGGTAAGGCGGGAATTTCTGGGTAATCATTCTTTGCGCGTAATGGACCTGCAGCAGATGCCGAACCTGATCGCTCGTATTCGCCGTTCCACGATGCCAGACCTCGCTTCGAAAAATCAGCACATCACCAGCCTGACACATAATATTGTGTGGTTCAATTCCCTGCCAGCTATTTTCACCGTTGGGTGAATGTCCGGCACGATGACTACCGGGAATAAACTGGGTCGGCCCCAGTTCTTCGGTTATTTCGTCGAGGTAGAAATGCACCGTCGTAATGAAGATCGGAACTTTCACTCGTGGGTCAGCGAGAATATCTTCCGGTAAATTGATGGGCTGCCAATCGGTGTGTATATTTTGATCGGGTCGACCTGGCCCCGTCATCCACGCCGTCATCGCGATGACGTGACAATCCTCTCCATGCACCGCTTCTTCCAGTTCTATGATCCCCGGCTTATCGAGGAATGTCATGAACAAAGCGTCACGGTTGAAAGCATTGTTGATCGTCTTTTCATAAAACCCCCCATTTTCAGGTGTTCTGAGCTTATCATAGCTGGCCTCTTTAATCTCTGTTCGATCCATACAAGCCCGAAGTTCGGCGACTTCATCCGGACTCAGGTAGTTGGGAAAATAAACAAAGCCGTCGTTTTCAATTGCCGCTACCTGGCCGGCAAGGTCAAAGGGGGCGATCAGTTCTAGCGCTTGTGCCATGGGGTTATTAGTCAAAAAGTCAAAAGGTCAAAAAGTCAAAAGGGAAAGAGAGATGATGTGTTAAATGTTAGGTTTTCTTTGCCTTAAGAATTAATATGGGGACACGATAAGCAAAAACAAGCATCTACACTTTCAGCTCGAACTTGCTGCTGACAAGTGGTCTGCGCATCTAATGCGCATTTCAGCAATCCGATCGGAGAAATCAGGGTCTCCGACGAGATTGCGTGACTCGTTGGGATCCTTCTCAAGGTCATAGAGTTCTTCGTGGACCGGGTCCTGTTCAAAATAGCGAAGGTATTTCCACCGTTCAGTTCGGACACCTTCGCTCTTGGGGATGTCAATATTCGGAATATTAAAGAGGTGCTCGCAGAAAAATTCCGTTCGCCATCCGTCAGCTGAATCATCCACAAGGGGAATCAGGCTGCGCCCCTGAACGATCGACGGGACTGACACTCCGGCCAGTTCCAGGATCGTGGGCGCGATATCGATATTCAAGACCATTTCATTTCTGACCGGGCAGCTAACGTTTCTCCTGGGATCGAAAATAATGAGCGGGATCCGAATTGATTCTTCATTTAGCTGCCAGCAATCGCTCAACCCGCGCTCACCGTAATACATCCCGTGATCTGACGCGAAGATGATGACTGTATTGTTCGACAATGAATGGCGCTCTAATGCCTCCACCATCCGACCGACATTGCGATCGATTCCACTGACCATTCGATAGAGGCCCTTCATGTTGCGCTGGAAATTTTCGCTCGTATCGAAACGTGTATGCCATCGAACACGGCTCTCCGATTCCTGAATAAATAGAGGCAGGGATTCAAAAAATGCAGGCCCCGCATTGGCAGGTTCCAGCAAAGTAGCGTCCACGTAAAGTCCCTCTTCGGATTCCGGCCATATATAAAGACGAGGATCTCCATCCTGAGCATGCGGCGCATTGAAGCTGACGGACAGACAGAAAGGTTGATTCGACCGCCCATTACTATGGCGATCGAGGAAATCGATCACCTTGTCTCCCGTGATGTCGGTCAGATGTTTGATACCGCCATCGGTTTGTCGGATTTCATAGCCTTCATCCGTCCAGTGCTCGTAGTTGTCGAAGTGGTCGAACATTTTGTCGATGCCTCCCTCATCTTCCAGAGAGGGCTCGATGCCGTTAGCAGCAACGCCAAACTTGCCGATGAATCCCGTCCAATATCCCAATGATTTCAGCAGAGCGGGATAGCTGTTATTGGAAAATTCAGTTTGGAGCGGGGGCGCGTAAAAGGTGAACTGATGACGCCGCTCGTACATGCCGGTCAGATAGCTCGCCCTACTCGCCGCGCAGCTCGGCGTGGTCGCAAAAGCATTGCTAAACCTCACCCCCCGCTTCGCCAGACGATCGATGTTCGGCGTGTGGATGATCGGGTTGCCGGCACAACCGAGTAGATCCGCGCGCTGGTTGTCGGTCAGGATAAAGAGAATGTTAGGAGGTGTGGGCATTATTTATTGCCGCGGTGCTTCCGTGTTTTTTAGTAATCATTTATTAATGGAAATGCAGTAGCCATGTTAAGCTTTAGATTATGAAAATAAATTGCATTAAAATAGAAGGGGTCAGGCCATGCATTCCGGCATTAATCAGATCTAAGACAAGCCGTATACACATACTATGGCTCGCATTCCACGCTATCAATTTGAAGGAGCGATATACCATGTCATAAACCGCGGTAACTATCGTCAGGATATTTTTATTAGTGCGGGAGCTGCTCAAGCATTTCTAAATTGCCTCTACGAAGCGACACAAAAAAGCCACTGGATTTTACATGCCTACTGCCTTATGAGCAATCACTTTCATTTGGCATTAGAAACACCTAACGCAAATCTTGTAGTTGGCATGCAATGGCTCCAATCCACTTTTGCCAATCGGTTTAATCGCTTTTTTAAGGAAAGAGGTCACCTTTTTCAGGGACGCTACCATGCTCTACTTGTTGAGCCAGGAGCGGGATTAGCAGCACTCGTTAATTATATTCACTTAAACCCCGTACGCAGCGGCATCGTGCCTGCACCTTCACTAAGAAAGTATCGCTGGTCAAGTTATCCTTTGTTGTTCTTGAAGAGAAAACGACCACCCTTTTGTCAATTTGAAAGCTGGTTGTCAGAGACAGGGGGATTAAAAGACACCCCTGCAGGACACAAAAGTTATGAGCAATACCTCCTTTGGCTGGCAATGAATGATCAGGCCCAAAAAGAACAACAGTTTTCCAAAATGTGTAAGGGTTGGGTTGTCGGTAGCAGGTCTTTTAAAAAACAGCTCGTTAAACAATTTAATAAAGAATCAAAATATAATCTACAGGGATCCAAAGAGTGTGGAGAAATTAATGATCTAACTGCAGAACTAATACTTGAAAATTGCCTCAACAGACTTGCTAAAGGGCCAGTGGAGATTGCGAGTGATAAGAAGACTGCACCATGGAAAGTTGTCATTACTATGATCTTAAAGCGCAAAAGCAATGCTTCCAATCCATGGATTACTAAACAACTCAATATGGGTCACCCCGATAATATCTGTCGCTCCATAAAGTCTCTAAAAATGGAGGTTGTAAAAAAAGATAAGGCTCTGATCTCTATAATGCCAGAATGCATGGCCTGACCCCTTTGGGTGCTGTGACCCCTTTGGGTGCTGATTTGGGCGCACATTATTAAATAGGGCAGTCAAAGACGCGATTAAATACAAATCTCAATTGACATTGCCGAAAATATCTTATAATAATAAATTATCAATCTACTGCTGTGTTGTATGCAGGTTCACTACTTTAATCGTACTAATTAAATTTAGAGGAATTATTATGAATAAGAGAATATTGAGGGATTTCCGGTTATTGACGATTATACTTACCCTGGGGTTAAGCATACCCTTTGCGTCAACTGCATTAGCGAAACCTAAAGGACATGGATTTAAACTTCCATCGCACGCTCTTGAAATAGCTCCTGGATTGTTTTATCTGGGCATCGCTGAGGATGTCGATTTTAGGCCCGTGCAAGGCTTCGCCATCGTCGACCACCCGAGAAAGGGCTTTGGCCACAAAAATAATCATGATAAAGGCGGAGGACCCAACGGCGGAGGAGGCGGGGGGTGGAACATCTAATTGTTTTGCTTTCCTTGCAAAGGGAGCTAAATGGAATGTTATTGAGCCTTGGGTGATAAATCCTGCTAATATCAGGGGTTTGAATGCAACCTTCTTGATAGATAATGTTAGTAAAAATATTCAAAAATGGGAAGAGGCAGCAGGCTTTGATATTATGGGAGGTGGCACATCTACAACTCAATCATTGAGTGCAGATACAATCAGTCCTGACGATCAAAATGAAATATATTTTGCAGACATATCTAGTGGTGCAATTGCAGTGACAATTGTTTGGGGAATATTTTTAGGCCCACCGCGGGGTCGAGAACTGGTGGAGTGGGACCAAATATATAATGATGTTGATTTTGATTGGTCTGATAGGTCTGATACAGAAGCAGAAGCAGCTGGAAAAATGGACTTTGAAAATATTGCAGCCCATGAAATTGGACATTCTTGTGGAATGGGTCATCCTGACGATTCCTGCATTGAAGAGACCATGTACCGGTTTGCTGCATTCGGTGAGACCAAAAAGAGTACGCTCGAAGCAGGGGACATCGCCGGTATTATCGAGCTTTACAAGTAAGACTAAAGAGATCTTCTACCGCGTCGGTAAATTATCGGGTTATTATTAATTTGACTCTATGGGGTAGTATTTGAAGTCAATACTATCCCCATTTTTTCCCAAGTTCCTCAAGACCCGCTTGCTGTAGATCTTCAGGCGTCATGGCAATCCGAAATCTACAATCGGCATTGAAGTTCAGAAACCAAGGTTCCGCAAGTGAAGGAATGTCTGACGATTGGGTAACGTTCACAATCAAAGTTGCCCCTCGGCGGCCATCCCGCTCCGTGAAGTAAACCGCTTCCGGTTTAATATCATCCAGGATACGATTAATAGTGGTTCCAACCGAACCTTTTCTAACTGCCGTATTGAACGGTTCGTGTGGAAACATCACATCAATTAATATGCGCATTTCATTCTTCCTCCTTTATTGTGTTTCAGTTAACTAAGCCAATCGAATACTTCGCCATAATCACGGTCTAAATTTTGATTAATGACCTTTGCATCATTTAATATTCACCATAGCAATGCCACCAATTTTTACACAAGGCAATTAGCCCAAGCGATGCATTGGAAGGGGGCAGCCCTTGTATTATAAAAATAAATAAAATTGTGAGTTCCGAGTCCCGCCATTCGACTTATCGTGCGTCATCTGACTTGGGTTGATAATGGATGATATCCTGAACCGTTAAATCGTACTTCCACTTATCCATCCTATTTTTTATGACATCGATCGGCACTCGATTAGTAGAACGGCTGATTTCACTCAATCGCTTGGCCCAAAGATCGAGAACCGGCTTCGTAACCTGCTTATATTTCAGAAGGACCCGGATCTCCTGCCACCATTCCGATTCCGGTTCTATTAGCTCCACATCATATCGATGATCAAATGCATATCGCGCACAAATTGACGGTTCCAGCGGTCTATTTAGAGTCAAAATCCTCATTCCCAATCCCACCCACACGATCATTTCTGGGATTCGTGTTTATGTTGTTCTGCCTTAAGATAAAAATGATCAGTAAGCAGTTGCCCTCGCCCTCTCTTTGTCATTGCGAAGGAAGCGTAGCTGACTGCGGCAATCCAGGGGAATGCCGGTCACGTATTGACATTCCCCTGGATCGCCGCGGCTGACAAGCAGCCTCGCGATGACAAGAGAGGAGGCAACCGTGATCAACTTTTATTTCACCTATGGGACGAGGGCAACTGTTCACTGATTCCATCCTGCATCATTACCGCATTCACGCATTATCGCTTTAACGTATTTCCTTTCTGACTTTGGATAATGAAAGTAAATATGTTGTTAAAAATACATTAGAGAAGCCGATTGGATCCTAAATTCTTGCTGCGTGTAGTGAACTGCTTATTCTGTGGTTAACATTTAACTTAAAAAAAATAGGGATATGAACTTTCACACAAAATTTTTAGTTGCTTTGTCTTTTCTTTTTTTCCTGTGCACAACTTTAGAATCGGCCGATCTCGTTGATAGTGGTTCAGGCATCGTTGTTGGAGAAGACATCATGCATGCAAATGGGAATGTCTATAACCAGGTTTTGCTCACCGGTCTGAGCGTGACACTGCGCACGGATGGGACCGAGATCACTCGTGTTTCATTCCTCGATGTAAACGAAGATATAGTGCAGGTGGAGTTTTCCGGTAATGCGGTGGTTACCGTTAGTCTGGAACCGGGTACCTTTGTCGGCGCGGCCCCGCCGGCAAAATATAATCAGCCGACAGTGAGTTACGTTCGAGGACTCCCAACCGTGAGCCTGGAGCAGGCAGACGAAAACACTTTCTTAAGCATTTTCACGGTAGGAACGGTTAATGCATTTAATCAAGCCTTGTTCCCTGAAGGTGAAGTGTATGACGCCATGGCCGATGTCGCGTTACTTGAGATCACTAATTCGACTGGATTTGGAGGTATTCTCTGCGCGAATACCCGCTTTAATAATGACACCGGGAACGTGGGGTTAATAGCTCGTCAAGTGCCCGTGGCTGTCCGGGTGTTAATCGGTGATATCGACGCCTCGGGCGATGCGGTACCCCATATTTTGTTCGGAACAGATTCCTTCACTGTTGCCGCGCCCAACCCTGGAATACGGATTACGGGCGGTGACCTTCGTCAGACAAATAGTGTATCGATTATAGTTGCCGAAGGCGGTACACAGATTCGAGGATTTGAGGACATGATCTTTCAGAATAATGTAAAGTCAGACGGAACTCTTCAGCCAACAAAGCAGGTTATTAATGCTACATTTGTGAATGAAATGGGTGCAGCCATCTCATTCCCCATAGAAAAGACGACCATTTAGTTAAAGTATCTGGTCCTATACAAGGACACTTAAGTCTCTTAGTAATTCATTGGTTATCAGGGTAAAAGTTTAAGACAAGCACCGCTTGTGTTTAAAAGATGGGATGGTGGTATACAACCACTGGTATATAAAAAAAATAATCTTCATCACCAACTGTCCATTACAAGTCTACATTGTCGCACTTTCAAAGGGTGTAAGCTATCATTGCCATTTAGTTGTCAGATGTTAAAGCTCTGACGACATGAATTCTGGCATGAAGATTATTGACACCCACATCCATCTCTGGGATCTCGAAAAACACCACTACCCGTGGCTTGTCGAACCTATCTCGCACTTCGCGGGTGACTTTTCACCTCTCGCTAAGTCTTACCTTATTGGCGACCTGCATAGTGATGCCTCGGAAATCGACTTACACAAATGCGTTCATATCCAGGCAGAGTTCGATCACGACCAAGATCCGGTGATAGAGACGGCCTGGCTTCAGTCGGTGGCGGACAACCCCACCTCTCGTGGAATGCCTCACGGCATCGTGGCGTTTGCGGATCTGTCCGCACCTGATGTCGAGGATACACTCACTCGTCACGTAGAGTATTCGAACATGCGTGGCATTCGACAAATGTTAAATTACGAGGAAGATCCAGCGCTTCGATTTACCGATCATAATCACCTGATGAGCGATTCCGATTGGCAGCGCGGCTTTCGTTTACTGGGTAAATATAATTTGTCTTTCGACATGCAAATCTGGCCCTGGCAGTTGGAGGAAGCGGCACAGCTGGCAAAAAAGATTCCCGATGTTCCGATCGTTTTGAATCACACGGGAATGCCGA
Organism: Opitutales bacterium; assembly: GCA_963692525.1. Taxonomy (GTDB): domain Bacteria; phylum Verrucomicrobiota; class Verrucomicrobiia; order Opitutales; family PNEW01; genus PNEW01. Next base: position 802,478 of record OY829953.1, on the reverse strand, counting down.
AAGATCTGGATTTATCGCTTATGGAACAATGGAAGACGGGGCTTAAATCACTTGCGGAAACACCGCAGGTTTCAATCAAGATATCGGGATTACCAATGATGGATAAGGATTGGACGGTGGAAAAGATTAAGCCGTTTGTCCTGGGTGCAATCGAGATCATGGGTGTTGATCGCTGCATGTTTTCCAGCAATTTTCCTGTTGATAAAATCATGACCGACTACAGCAGGTTATGGGCTGCCAATGCCGAGATTGTGAAAGACTTTTCCGAGGAGGAACGCGCGGGTTTGTTCTGGAAAAACGCCGAGCGCTATTACCGTATCTAGCGGAAAAGGTTCCGGCCTTCTTTCTCTATAAGATTCATGATGAGTGAGTTTTGTTTCCCGTGACGAACCACTCAAAACCGGCAGTTGCAACGATGATCTTATTATCATCCAGTATTTCAATTTGAAAGGCAATCAGTGCTCTCATTTTAATATTATAAGTTTCATGAAACTTATTCCAGTCATTTTCTTTGTAGACCCCCTTTGTGTAGACATGACCCGTTGCTGGCTTCCGATACTTAATCTCCGATCGACGTAGAATAGGAAATGCTTTTGTTCTGTCTATATTTAGATTTCGTGAGAGGAACTCTCCACTCGATGCTTCGGCCAAAGCAAATAGTGCACTAGCGTGAACGGTTTTGACATGGTTTAAATATTTCGGATCTGCGGGAAGCTGAAATATTCCATCAATATTCTCAACACAGTTTTCTATTCCAATGAATTGGTTAAAGGGTAATTGAGTGATATCCATATTAAAATTTTTTTAATTACTAACATCGAAACTCATCCACAACCTGTTTCACAGTCACAATTTTAAACTAAATACTAAACACTGAATACAGGGTATTATAAAGATGAGTGTCGCGAATGAATGAGCCTATATTTTAGATTTAGGTGTAAGGCATTAAGTGTAAAGTATAATGGGGAACGCGCTGGAGTTTATTCTCTTTTGTCATTGCGAGGATCCCGCAGTCGCGGGAGACGAAGCAATCTAGGGAAATATCGGTTGCGTGCTGTAGGTCCCTAGATGTTAGTACTTACTCTCAACCGAGCAATAGGTGGGCATTGCCTTCGGTATACATCAGCGTCGGTAGCGGATTAATATAACGACTAGCCAACATACAGTTTTTTACCTTCTCATAATTTAATTGAAGAGGCGAACCCCAATGGCAAGACTCGAGTGGTGATTGGTATTCGTAGGTGTAATGACTATTCGCCTGGAGTGGAAGATGTCGCTGCGCTCGGTAGCCGCGGTCGGCTGATAGCCTCCCTCGCAATGACAAGAAAGGATGCTGGAACTGGTCACTGATTACATTAACCAATTTTTTTTCCGTTGTTACTGTTCACCGATCATCAAAATGGAGACAACGATATATAAGATTGCAAATATCGTATTCATCTCAAACCCACTAAAACATTCGTACGTTGCCATATTGCGTCACGTTTTTCACAATGCGTTGAAGTTGAACAGGAAAAATGGTGAGTTAAAATCTCAACCGTGTGACGAATGGAGCATCACTTGGAATGCTCGGCACCATATTGATTGTCATGTGATTTCAATTCTTGAATTCGGTTCGCTTCGGATGAAGTAGACACGAGCATTGCACCGATTACTATGAGGATGGCCCCAATCAGAAGACGTTGGACCAGGATCTCTTTCCATTCTGAAAATATCCACATCGCAAGCAGGACTGTTATCAGACTGGCTGTAGAATTTAAGGGTCCGATTATTGAAATTGGAACTGCATACCTGGTCAGCGCTATAGTCATTAAAGCTGTTGCGCTAGCCCATGACAATCCGACGAAAAATGCCAGCGTTGCTGACCTGAGGCTTATCGAATTTTCTTTGAAAAATAAAAACAACAAGAATGCCACGAAAATCGCTCCTGCCCCGGCAAACAAGATGAAGTGATTCAAGCTTATGCCTTCTCGAGTGCTGGCCTTTAAGAATATACCACCAACCCCAAATATAAACGCGGGTAGCACCCCGCCGACGATGATCCCTGTGTAATTCAAATTCATAATTATCTTCTCCAATATTTAATAACCCAATATTCTAATTAGCTGCTTTACTGCAGTACAGTTTTTGCAAGAGTGTAACGCACACACAATGGATACAAGGCAATGAGCGAAAATCGAATTGAAAGTGAACCGTAAGATACAAAGTTGAATTAATAAATGGAATCAAACAATATTGTATTCACCGGTAAGCAACAAGCTGAACTAAGAAGCGAGACTTTGCCCCCACTACCTGAAGATTGTCTGTTGATGAAAACCCAGATGAGCTTGATCAGCACTGGGACTGAATCTATTTGCTATCGCAGTGAACTCGAAGAAGGTTCTCACTGGGCCAACTGGGTGAAACATCCTTTTTATCCGGGCTACAGCAATGTCGGCACCGTTGAGCAAGTGGGAACGGCGGTGGATGGGTTTAAGGAGGGCGACCGGGTATTCAGCACCGCCAACCATCGGCAATACCATATAGTGAAACCGCCTGTAACCCTACTTTCAGATGCCATCAGCAATGAATCAGCTGCCTGGTCTAAGCTGTGCACCATTGCACAAACTGGTGTGCGGCGGGCCCAATTGACGATGGGTGACAAAGTGGTAGTCGTCGGACTCGGACCATTGGGACAACTGCTGACCCAGTATTCGCGTGTAATGGGAGCTGAAGATGTTCTGGCTATCGACACCATTGACAGTCGCCTGGCTGTAGCCGCGGCACACGGTGCCACGGAAACCTTTGCCGGGAGCGCGGCAGACGCTATTCCTTTTGTGCAGCAATATACCGAGGGGCGACTGGCCGATGTCGTATTCGATGCCACAGGCCATTACGCTGTTTTCCCCCTGGCACTCAAACTGGTCCGCAATTTTGGCACCATGATGCTGATCGGGGACTCGCCGTATCCAGGGAAGCAGGTGCTCACAGGTGATATTGTGACCCGCCAAATCAGCGTGCGCGGCACTCATAACGAGCGCCTTCCCGACGAACGCGAGTGGCCAGCAATGCGCCAGATTGGGTTGCTCTACAAATATCTAAAGCGTGGCCAAATGCGTGTCGATGATCTGATCACCCACCGCCATGCACCGCAGAATGCGCCCAAGGTTTATGCCGACCTCTTAAAAGATCGGGGAGATACTATCGGCGTAGTCTTTGATTGGAGTTTATTATAAAGCAGGAACAAACGATGGCTAAAATTTTAACCGCAACCTTATATTACCCCAAAATCTAACAATATGCCTATAAATCAATCCGTCTGTATACCTATTGTCCCTCAAGATGTGATGCCCTTGGAGGAGATGATTGAACAGATCGCCGAAATTGGCTTCCCCGCGATCGAAATTTGGGGCCGAGGTGATGACTTCGAAACTTTCTATAATTTAACGATCAAAAATAATCTTCGTATGGTCAGCATGATTGGGCACCAATCGCTTCCGGATGGTCTCAACAACCCAGCCAACCACGATCGCATTGAGGCCGAGTTAAAAGAATCGATTGATATTGCCGCTGATAAGGGGATAAGCGGATTGATTTGCTTTAGCGGTAATTGTCTCCCCGGTATGGATGACAACGAGGGCATAGCTAACACCGTGACAGGTTTTCGTCGATCGGCACCCTATGCGGAAGCCAAGGGTATCAACCTGAATTTGGAGTTGCTCAATTCCAAAGTTGATCATTCCGGCTATCAATGTGATCATACCATCTGGGGGCTGGAAGTCGTGAAGCAGGTAAACAGCCCGCGCGTCAAACTACTTTATGATATTTACCATATGCAAATTATGGAAGGAGACATTATTCGAACAATGGTCGATAACCTCGACGCGATTGGGCATATTCATACCGCCGGTAATCCGGGGCGAAACGACTTGGATGATGATCAGGAATTGAATTATCAGGGAATATGCCGGGCGTTGTCTGCTGCCGGATACAAGGGCCACGTGGGGCACGAATTCCGTCCCAAAGGGGACCTGATTCCGGCCTTAAGTCAGGCCTTCGCCCAGTGCACGGTCGAATAACGCTCAGCTAAGCGCGTCGATGCAATAAGAGGGTCAAGCCGTACCCCAGCCGGGGTATTTCTCCGGATCCGCGTATTCCTGTCCCAGATCGAGAAAGCCCCGGGGGCCTCGTCTACCGTATTCGAAGGGGTCGTGGGTTGCCACCATCCAGCGGTGTAACCGCTCCTCCATCTCCTCCACTACTGGTCGCAACTCAGCGGATTCGGCGAAATTAATCATTTCAAGGGGGTCATTTTCACGATCGAAAAGCCATGGCCCGTATTCATTGCCATACCAGCGGGCGTAGGTCCAGCGCTCTGTGCGCACACCTCGCCAGCGCCCCACCCAAGCGTCGCGGTTCGGCCAGCCGTGGGCCATGTTTTGCAGATAGACTGACTCTGAAGCACCCGGTGTTAGCTCCGTGTCGGCTGGAGCGCTTTCACCGCGCCAAACGGAGGAGACATCGCGCCCTTGGATACCCTCAGGCAGTGGCACGCCGCATGCACCCAGCAGGGTCGGCATCAAATCGATCGCCCCGAAAAAGGCGTCACTGCGAGTCCCCGCCGGCGTGGCGCCCGGCCAGCGCACGATGAAGGGTACGTGGATCGATTCCTCGTAGGGCGTAGCCTTGGAAGCCCGCATTGAGGGGTGCATCCAACTATCCCGCGGCTTGCCGTAACCGTGACTCGAAAGATGGTCGCCATGGTCAGAGGTGTAGCAGACAATCGTTTCCTCACTGAGCCCCAGCCGATCCAGCACTTCCAGTAACCGCGCCATCTGGGTGTCCAGACCGGTGCAGCAGCCATAATAGTCGGCGATTTCCCGACGGGCGAAGTCGGCCATTTGCTTCGGCACGTTGCCCGGAAGATCCACATCGGCGGGGTCGTAAATGGCGTGCTCTTCCGGGTAATCTTCGTAGGGCCAGTGAGGTGGCCTCCATGAAACGAACAAGGCAAAAGGATTACCTGATTGGGCATCCGCATGACGCTCCATGAACTTAATCGCCAGATCTGTTTCTACCGTCGGTGTCCAGCCCTCGATAACCCTGGGCTCCAACTCATTCTCGGAGTAGCTGCCGTCAGTGTAATTTTTCCCCATGCTCAGGGATGCCAGATAATCCAGACCGTAACGATCCTCATCCCGGTAGGGCCCGTTACCCAGATGCCACGTACCCACTTGCCCGGTGTGGTAGCTATGGTCTCGCAATGTACCGGGTAGAGTCGCGATATCTCTTCGCAATCGGTATTCATTGTCGATAACGAGATTCTGCCAGGCATATCGACCCGATAACAACATCGCCCGGTAGGGCGAGCACAAAGGGTGATTCGAAAACATGTTGTCGCAGGTCATACCACCGCCCGCCAAGCCATCTAGCGTAGGCGTCTGGATGACACGATTCCCGTTCGCTCCAAGCGCACTATAGCGCTGCTGATCAGAGAAGACAAAAAGAAGATTGGGATGCTGCGCCATATTTTCCTCGTCCCATAACCTCACCTAGGGACCGCTTACAAACAAGCGCTCGTCAGGGACACGGTTGTACTTCATTGGTTCCTCATTTCCGGTGTAACGGGGGATGACGGGTTCGATCTCTTTCAACGCAGCCTCCGGCCAGTCGTCATGGCGCCGATGACATTCTTCATGAACCCAGCTCTGTGTACCCGGCAGTAAGTCGTCGAACCACGGGTGAAACCAGATAGTGATTACTGTGCGTTGCTGATCAGACTTATTCGCGTGTGTGGCGTGAAACATGCGCGCGTCGCCAATAACCAAATCGCCGGCGCGCATCGGCACGTCCTCCTCGCTGGGGTAATCGAGAAAACGCGGGTCATTCGGGTTCTCTATACTGTTGATATCCGGGGTATGAGCTACGCCCACGTCATGAAGCACATGCCGTCTCCGGTGAGTTCCCGGCAGCAACCGCAAGCATCCGTTTTCGCGGGTGGTGTTTTCCATGTAGTACATCAAAAAGATCATTGGCGGCCTGTCACTGTACGACCGCGGGTCCTGCCACATCATACAATCCTGGTGCCAGTACAATCGCGGCCCACCCGGCGGCTTGCTGATAATAACCGCCTTCCAGAACTTACAGTTCATAATCCCCAGCTTATTGAGCGCGAGGAGAGCAGTCGGATTGCCAATAATTCCCGCCAGCTCCGGGTAGGGGCCGGAATCAATGAGCGTACCCGGAGAGCGGGTGCGTGCGAGCTTTTCAGGATCTTGCGTGGCCACTGCCTTCCTTACACAGGCCCGCGTACGATCGAGGATCGCCTCACTGGCTATGTTCTCAAGGACGCAGTACCCCTCGCGCTGAAACTGTTTAAGTTTTGTCGCCGGTTCTGAAATTGAGATCGTGTTTGCAGCCATCTTATCCCCACTCTTCTCTTTTTTTTTGCCAGAGGAAGTGTAAAAGGTCAATCTAGAGTATGAATATTGAAAACGTGATCGTTTGCTCTTTAGAGGTTCTTTTTATGTTAATTGGACGTTTAAATATATATTCTGCTTAACCCCTTTTTATCTTCAGTCGAAGACTATGCACATCACCGACGAGCAAATTGCCACCTTCAAAGAGCAGGGCTTTCTTATCATCGAAAACTTCCTCACGAGGGAGGAGAAGGAAGCGGCACTCCATGGCTTCTTCACCTTGTACTCCCCACCCTACGACCAATACGTAGCTAATAATCGACAGAATGACACGCCGAAACAGTTGCTCTTCCCCTGGGACCATTCCGGTCTCAACCACGTCACCATTCATCCGGAACTGATTGACGCGGCTGAACGTGTCCTCGGCACCCGCGAGGTTCGCCTCTGCGAAGGGCACCTCGGGATGAAATACGCCAGCGATGAATACACGACCAAATTTCATATCGATTACGGCAATAATACGCTGGGGCCGATTCTCGATCCGGATGAATTTACGAACCTGCACTGCTTCTATTGTTTCGACGACGTCAAGCCGGGGATGGGCCCGATACGCATGGTGCCCAACGGTCGTCCTGATGAGGAATTTGTTCCTATGATCGTCCCGGGCGGATCAGTCTGTTTTTACAGCGTTTATACCCGGCACGCCGCCTCTGATTTCACTGCGCCTCGAGGCCACCGCCCGGTCATGTGGGTAGGTTTTACCCGCAAAGACCGACCTTGGGATGGCGGACGCACTTTTACTTATAAAAGCGGTGCCAGCTCCGAAGCGATGCTTCGTTTTATGATCGAAGCAACACCGCGTCAACGCGAACTCCTCGGGTTTCCACCGCCCGGAGACCCGTTGTGGACGGCGTCATTCATCGAAGGCATGGTCACACGCTATCCTGGTTTTGACTCGGCTCCATACTACGCAGCAAATAAAATGACGTCCGGTTAAACAATCAATAGGGGCACTCCTCAAGCTTATCATGCGGCCAGACAATTTTCCTTCGTTCGGGAGTAAGCCGATTGAGGAGCTCCTTTGAAGGACGGTAGCCATGTCTAAAAAACCCCCAGGAAGGACCGTAGCGATAGACGATAGAGCGGCGTTCACCTTTATACCTACGTCTGGCAGATCCATGGCAGATTGAATCGACAAAAAGGACCGCGTCCCCAGCTTTCATATGTAACTCAATCGCACCGGTGACCCCATCCACTGAACCGCCTCTCGCTGTCATTCTTGATTTTTCAAATTCCGGATGACGAAAATTTGATTTATGGCTTCCAGGTATGACCATCGTTGCCCCGTCTTCGGGACCAATGTCGGTAAGAGCCATAAGGATGTTAATCTGACCGCAATTGAACTCCTGGTTGTGAACATGAAACTGGCATCGCTTCACCCAAGGGACAGGACCGGAGTGTAGCCCAATAGATTCACCCGGTCCCCGTATATTGGCAAAGTTTTCGTCAATAAAAAGAGGCCCATGTTGGGAGTCGAAAGAATTCTGACCGCCCACAAAGGTCTTTACGTGTTCAATCCAGGAAGGATTGTCTATGAGACGTTCAAAAGGTTCTCCTCCTTCGTAGATCTGTTGCAGGTTGATCCCCTCCTTAGAAGATTGGAAAACATGACCATGAACATAACCATTCCACTCTCCCGACTTGAGATGTGCCATCTCGTCGAGAATCGTGTTCAACTCTTTTACATGATCTGGAGCGATGGCTCCCTCCAATACCAAGTAACCGCGAAGATCGAAGAGATAGATGTCGAGATCCGATATCATGATGGCTTTTTAATCAGACCCCCTACATGTAGGGGATAAACATGGATGTCACTACATTTCGCCAACGAGTCATTCAAAAAACTTCTTTCTTTTTTTAACTTTTTGTTAATATTTAACGCATCATACAATAATTATCGATATGACGCCAGATGTCGCAGAAAAAATAAAGCAGAATCCCAAGTTTGAAACACTGGTTAGTAAACGCAGCGCCTTTGCCTGGACGCTGACCATAATTATGCTCGTTATTTACTATACCTTTATTCTGCTCATCGCGTTTAGCCCTGAAACGCTGGGAACACCGATCGGCAACAACGTCATGACGCTGGGTATTCCTGTTGGGGTAGGTATCATCGTCATTGCGTTTGCTCTGACCGGCATCTACGTCCACCGCGCCAATACAGAATTTGATGTCCTTACTAACGCGATCAAAAAAGAACTAGAAGGATAAAGGTATTCAAGACGACTTAAATATCGCGGCCATTATCATGTTCTTTGCCTTTGTCGGTGCAACGCTGGGCATTACCTACTGGGCGGCACGTCAGACAAAAACAGCAAAACACTTCTACACTGCGGGTGGCAATATCACCGGACTGCAAAACGGCCTGGCCATTGCCGGTGATTATATGTCGGCCGCCTCCTTTCTCGGCATTTCTGGCCTTGTTTACTTAAGCGGTTACGATGGTCTGATTTATTCTATTGGGTTCCTCGTTGGCTGGCCTATTATTTTATTCTTAATTGCCGAGCCGTTGCGCAACCTTGGCAAATATACTTTTGCTGATGTCACTTCCTACCGCTTAAGCCAAAAACCCATCCGAACACTGGCGGCATTCGGCGGTATTGCGACCGTTATCCTCTACCTGATCGCCCAAATGGTAGGCTCAGGAAAACTGATCCAATTACTTTTCGGTCTGCCTTACGAAGCCGCGGTGGTAATTGTCGGAACATTGATGGTCCTTTACGTCGCCTTTGGAGGTATGATTGCTACTACCTGGGTGCAGATTATTAAAGCGGTGTTGCTTCTATGTGGCGCAAGCTTTATGGCGTTAGCCGTGGCTTGGCACTTTAATTTCAATTTCGAAAAATTATTTCAATCCGCTGTTGATACCCATAAAAACGGTCTGGATATTATGTCCCCCGGTGGCCTCGTCTCTGATCCCATATCTGCCATTTCTCTGGGTATCGCACTGATGTTTGGCACGGCCGGCCTACCCCATATCCTCATGCGCTTTTTCACCGTTGCCGATGCTAAACAGGCGCGCCGTTCGGTATTTTTCGCCACCGGTTTTATCGGTTATTTTTATATCCTGACCTTTATTATCGGTTTCGGCGCCATTGTTATGGTATCCGCCAATCCCGCTTATCTCAATGAGGGAGTTATTATTGGCGGCAATAATATGGCCGCTATTCATTTAAGTCACGCCGTTGGTGGCGACATTTTCTTAGGCTTTATCTCCGCCGTGGCCTTTGCCACTATCCTGGCAGTCGTATCGGGCCTGACTTTAGCTGGCGCATCAGCCATTTCACATGACCTTTACGCCAATGTCCTTAATGATGGCAATCATGATGAAATGAAAGAGATGCGTGTTTCCAAAATTGCAACCGTCGTCCTGGGCATTATTGCTATTACCCTGGGTATTGCCTTTGAAAAACAGAATATCGCTTTCATGGTTGGACTCGCCTTTGCGATCGCAGCCAGTGCCAACTTCCCGATTCTTATTCTTTCCATGTATTGGAAAAAACTGACGACCCGCGGTGCGGTAATTGGAGGTTCGCTAGGCCTGACCTCTGCCGTGCTCCTCGTTATCCTTGGCCCTATTGTCTGGGTGCAGATCCTGGGCAATTCTGATCCTATATTTCCCTACAAGTATCCCGCTCTGTTCTCGGTCACCGCCGCGTTTGCAGGTATCTGGTTTTTCTCCATTACCGATAAATCAAAACGTGCCAAACAGGAACAAGAGGCATTTGATGCACAATATGTCCGCGCTCAAACGGGTATTGGTGCTGAAAAATCAAGTGGTCATTAAGCGGTGGATCTATTTCCGCTATTCCAATCTATTCCCTCGTTAAATTTCAATCAATTTCGGGAACAAGATGCTGACGGTCCGCGGGTAAATGGTGGATCATTTCTTTGTAGAAATTCTTCAACTCGTCTTTGCTCCTCGTATATTTTCCAACCCGGTATTCAAGATCTTTCGGCTTCAAGCCAAGATAGATCACCTTGCGTGCCTCGGTATCCGTGTTTTCAGAAGCGCCATGTAATATCGAGTTATAAAAGAAAGTGATCTGCCCGGCATGGGCCAAAACTTTTTTCGGTTCACCAAAAGGGAGATCGGGCAGTTCAGACCTTGGCGCCCCTTCGTAATCCAGTAAATCCGGATGATCGTCATAATACTTGCCGATCGGGATATGGCTTCCCGACCAGAATTTAAACGGCGCGCGTTCCGTGGTTACATCGGTAAAATATATTAAGGCTGAAATGCCGATGCGGCGCGGCCGGGACATAAATTCTGAATAGCTGTATTTAGTGTCAAGATGTTCGCCCAAAACTTTCTTAGCAACACGAAGGGGATATGTCTTGCTCATAGCGAGACCATGAAATGTCACCTCATCGGTAAATAATAATTGTTTAGCGGCCCCTTCAATAAAAGGATGCTGGTAAATCTTCAGCTGTGCGGGATTATAATATTCATATAATCTACCACCCTTAGCCATGATATCACGGGTGACGCGTGTGGCATCATAGCCCTCTTTTTTGCTCTCCTCATATGGCAGCATTTCATCCATGAGCTTAGCGACCGATTCTATTTCCTCCGGTGTGAAAGGTCCGTCGACAGTGATAACTCCATCCGTATCAAATCGAGTTACCTGATCTTCACTTAAAATCTGCTGCGCGATCATGTCATTTATTTTTTTGTTATTCGATATAATATCCTAATAGCAGAATGATCTCAACCTGGAATTATCATATTTGAAAGAGCGTGCTTGGAACTGCCCTTCCATCATTTATCCAATCGACATCACTTCTGCATATTTTACTGTTCACTGATATTTAATCATGAAGTTCCCCACGAGAATTCGCTTAGCCCCGAGGGCATCCGACCCTGAAAAATTTGCGGCCGTGGAACTCACTAAATATCTGAAACGTATCTATCGCCACGATGTGCGTATCCTTCGATCCACGCAAACGGCGGCGCGTGAGATCTCGATCGAAGTCCGGCGGCGACCGGTGCGACAGGTTCCAATTGCGCGAGCCGATGACGCTTTCGAGATTATGGTTCGACAAGATCGGGTGCGCTTGCGGGGACAAACACCGAGGGCTGCGGTCTACGCGGTCTATAGTTTTCTCGAGGAGCTGGGCTGCCGCTGGTTCGCCCCGCGCTATGACTTCTACCGCGGTATTGGTCACGAGCATGTACCACGGCTCAAACAATTCGAACCAGCATTGGGTAAACGAAATTGGGAGCCGACTTTTATCTACCGCAAGAAATTGATTGAAGAAGCCCGGACTCACACCCTTTCAAATACTGTCGCCCTTATCGAGTGGATGGCGAAGAACCGTCTCAATGTTCTCAGCGCACCGTTGAACTACCAACATGAAAACCGGTTTTGCTGGGATGACGTGCGTGAGACGCTCGCTCCCGAAGCTCAACGAAGAGGACTGGTCATCGAAGTTGGCGGTCACGGCTACGAAAATTTCCTGCATCACGAGATGTTTTTCGACGAACACCCGGACTGGTTTGCCTTGTTGAACGGTAAACGCAGTAAAGATCCACACACTGTTTTCAACACCGCGAATCCAACCGCGATGCGAACCTTTGTAAGCCGCGTCGTGGCATGGCTGCGAGAACACCCCGAGATAGATATCTTCGCCCTGTGGCCACCGGACGGAACGCGCTGGAGCGGGGATTCGGCGTCTCGTCGCCAGGGCTCACCCTCGCGGCGTCAAGGCTTGGTGACCCGGGCGGTCTGGCGGGCTCTCAGACGCCAGAAACTGCCCGTCATGCTCTCGACCACGGCTTATCACAACCATGCCAACTACCCGGAGAACTTGCGTATACCTTCCAATGTTATGATTGATATCGCGCCGTTCTTTCAATCATACCGGGAGCCGATCTTCGACCCGACCATAAAACATAATCCCTCACACCTTAAAGAATTGAGACAGTGGATCCGCAAACACGACGGGCCGATCTCCTTTTACTCCTACTACCGTAAATATTTCTGGATGTCGAAACCGGTCATATTCCCCGGCTTGATGTGGGCCGAGATGTCATACCTGCGTGACCGCGGAGTGGCTGGTATCGGCATGTACAGTGAACCCGGTGACTGGCTGACTTATGAATTGCAACATTACCTGCACGCCCACCTATCTGCCGACACGTCGCAGGACGTCAATTCTCTCGTTCAAGACTACTGTGCGGTTCGTTTCGGAGCGGCAGCCGATGCCATGTTCCAATGGTTCTGGTCTCTGTCGAAGGTCACTACCCGCAGCACCCGGCTTTTCGATGTTGATCCCGACCCCCCGGAAATCGAACAGGGGCGCATACAACTCCGATCCTGTGCCGCCATACTGCGTCAGGCACAGCGAGCATGCCAAGGCAATCGAAATCGCGGTGAACTGATGAAGCGATTAAGTGTTGCCACACGGGTTTTGGACAAACACCTGGAGTTGCAACAGTATCAGCGATCAGGTGATCGCAAGGCGATAGAGCGCGGTATCAAGTCGATAATGAAGATTGTGGACAGACACCATGATAAAGGATTGTTCGTCGTCAGCGCGCCACACTACCTGTCACAAGAGGGATTGGAAAAATTTTATCGGGTGAGTTAAGGTAACTCTTTTTAAAAATCCGGATCTTCCTATTTTTTTATTGGTGCCGCAAACATGATGCGATGGCCATCTGACGTTTGAACAGCAAATTCTTTCATTCCCCAAGGCTCATCACGTAATTCCTTACGGATCTCTGCCCCCTTTGCGCGAACCGATGCGTAATAGGAATCAATTTCATCCACTTCCATATACGCGAAATAGGAATGATCGCCTAACTTGGTGGGGTGAATCGTGTTGGGACACTGTCCGGCCATGACTTTACACTCGCCGAGCGTGTAGAACAACCAGCCCGGATCGGAAATAGTTTGAATCGAAAATCCAAGTACATCCCGGTAGAATGCAGACGAGGTCTTGAGATCAGGAACAGCAATTACATAGTGAGTGCGTGTGATCATGAGTCTATGCTTTGCGATCAAACTTATTGCAGACAGTGATTACGCATAAGTGAATTTGTGGCTTCATCGCTTATTGGATATTGGCCTTGTATAAAATAATTCCCGTTGAGCCTCATCGTAACGGTCTTTTGTCTGCGGTAAAATGTAAGGGTCTTGTTCCATCGTCGCGATGTTTTGTGATTTCAGCCAAAAGGGCCCGTAACCGATGTGTAGGGTCTTACGTATTTGTTCACTGTGATTAATGAAGCCTGCGTGGCGTAAATTTTCGGTAAAGAGAATCCCATCGCCCGCCTTAACGGGAAGGGGGATCATTCCCGGTTCTTCTTCTGGGGGCCTGTTTTCGTACGGTGATGACAGGTGGGATTTATGTGTTCCCGGTACCACGCAGAATGCGCCTTCTTCCGCGGTGACATCGTGGACAAAGTAAATCATGCGTACCATCATGCAATCGATGCCACTCCCATTGTAGGCATAACGATATTTATTCGGTAAGGGTCCACCCATATGAGTTCCCGAGTAATTACCCGTATAGCGAACGCGCAACTCAGAATTATTGATGGAAGGCCTTTCTTGCACAATCGCTTTAATATAGGTCATCGTCTTCGGCTCGTTGACCAATTGATCGAATGCAGGGTCAAAGTTAAAGAAGTCTTCGATCAACAAAGTGAGCCCGCCTGACTTTTCAGACGCATGGACATGATAACCACAAGACTCATTGACATGGTATTCCGAGCCCCATGGAGCCGTTAGTCGTGGTGGCTTGTCCTTGTGCTCCAAGGCGTGTTTTTCCAAGCGATCAACCGCGTCGGCCAATTGTGTTACCGCCTCAGGGGTCAATAAACCGGGTATGACGAGGTAACCTGTCCGGTCAAATTCGTAAGCTTCCGTTTTATTCATAGGGATCTAATTTATTACCTGCTTCCAGGCGCTGTTATTCCATTTATACTTTAATTCAGTTTGTCAGCTCTTTCCAGCTCCACATTCCGGACAGAACGACGGCTTTGCATTTCTTGGAATGCGTGCTTTGCACTCTCCACATATTACAACTGTGGATCTGCGCTCAACATGCCAATGTGCATTACCTTGATGTTTTCTCGCTGCACGATATCGTGTTCGATGCTTAGAATCTTTTATGTCTTTACCCACAGTCATAACATAATCCTGATTGAATGGATTTATACATTAAACTCCAAGAACACAAGAATTCGCTATGCCATTCCTCGTATTTTTTCCAGAATATCGCTCATTACTTGATCATCAGTAAAATCCTTAACCCAGAACTGGGGCCGATCATCAACGTATGACAGGATAGGTTCTCCGACTGCAATGAAATGCCATCCGAGCTCCATGGATGCTTTCAAATCCCATGTGGCATCCCCCACATAGGTAACTGATTTGAAAGTGGATTGCTCATATACTTTCTCCGCCTTACACAGTGAGGCCTTCATGATGTCTACTCTCGACACAGCATCATCAGCGGATGCTAAAGGTATTCCATCAACGGAAACACCCGAGTGCATTAGTTTTTTTCGACAAGACTTTTCCCATCCTCCCGTCGCTATTGATACAACCAGGTCCGGCTTAGTCCTAACCCTTGCAAGAAATGATATGGCTCCATCAATGGGTCGAGTAAGATGGGGCTTCCGGTCAAAAGCACGGTCTAGTTCCATAAGAAAACTCGCTTTGACTTGGCTGCGTTCTTTTTCCGTGGGAGGTCGGTCATAATTGCGTCTAACCAGCTCATCTAAAACACCTGAGTCCGATACGTGCTCATAGTTCTCCCAGACGGTGTCGATGACTGAAATTCCCAGAGTTGTCGATACTGCATTTACATAGCACTCGGCGTCATATTCATTTGAGCGAACAAGAGTCCCGTCCACGTCAAACATCATAAGATTCATATTCTCTTTGGGTATAAATTATTGTTGTCCGCATTTCACATCGACTGATTAGGTAATCTATTCTTTAAAACGATAGAGACAAGAGAATCTGTCATCTCATTGAATGAGCGCACCCTTCGCTTAAGCAGGGTACAATTAACCGATTCTATTTTTGATCTTCTCTATTCTCACGGAAACCAATTCTTGAATTTAATCCCATTAAAGGGTAGACCTGTAAGCTATGAACGACGAAATCTGCAAGGCACAGATTGAGACCTATAAGGATCTTGGCTATGTGGTCGTAGAAGATTTGTTCTCCAATGATGAATTGGAGTGCTGGCGCACAGCCGTCGATGCGGGCATCGACCTGCACATAAGTAAGGAGATGCACCACAATCAAAAGGAAGAAAGCTACTACAAGAATGTTTTTACCCAATGCGTAAACATGTGGAAGAGTTCCGAGGCGGTCAAAGAACTGGTCCTCGATCCACGACTGGGCAAGATGGCCGCCGAGCTCGCCGGTACCGAAGGCATGCGCCTCTACCATGATCACGCCTTGATAAAACAACCCTGGGCTAATCCGACTCACTTCCATTCGGACAATCCCTACGACCCTTTCTACTCGCATCAAATGATTACACTCTGGTTAGCACTCGACGATGCTACCCTCCAAAATGGCTGCCTCTGCTTTCTGCCAGGCACACATAAGTCGAGTAGTTTTGAGAAACATGTAGGACTCAGTGAAAACATGAACGATCTGTTTAACCTCTACCCCGAGTGGAAGGAAGCCGAACCGAAATTTATAGAAGTGAGTGCAGGTGACGGGATTTTTTTCAGCGGTATGACCGCACATGCAGCAGGTCCAAACATGAGTCCGAGGCCACGACGGGCCTTTGCCATGCTCTTCATGCCCACAGGATCGACATATAACGGTCAAGCCGCTGCCCTGCCCCCAGAGTACGCCGAGAGTTTAAAATTTGGCGACTTGCTCGACAATGACGAGCACCTGCCACTGCTTTATACGGGCAATTGATCCGTCAATTCCCTGCCGCTTTCGGCGCCCATCCTTTAACAAATTTTTAAGGACGGAAACTTCAAGGCATCATGACGCCACCACTGACATGGATGGCTTGACCCGTAATAAAACAACCTGAATCCGAGACGAGAAACAATACTGTCTCCGCGATATCTTCCGGCGTCCCCGTTCTATTGAGTGGTACGCGCATGCCGAGAAATCTTTTTTCATCAAAGGCCGGGGGGGGGGGGGGGGGGGCCACTTTTCACCCCGCTCCTCGGCGATCTTCCGGTTCGTACCACCGGGGCATATCGCGTTGCATGTAATGAAGGGCGCCCCTTCGTGAGCTATCCCTTTTGTCAGTGTGTTCAAAGCACCCTTAGACGTCGCATAGGTGACAAAGGACCCCTGGGCAATTCCCGTCAGCGCGCAATTGGATGAGATCGTAACAATGCGGCCGTATTCTCTTTCAATCATTCCCGGCATGAGTTCCCGTGCGAGAGCAAAAGTGGCGCGTAGATTCACATTCATCACCCGGTCCCATTCTTCATCCGGCGTATCCACGATCTTGCTCTGCTGACCAATACCCGCATTGCTGACGAGTAAATCGACATGTCCAAAGGCTTCATTCGACTTGCTTACAAGTTCCTTACATTGATCGATTTCTCCCACGTCCGCTTTGACGACCGCGGCTTCCCCGCCCATCTCTTTGATTTTATTCTCCGTCCACTGGGCAGCATCACTGTCCGTCGAGTAGTTCACGACAACCTTTGCTCCCTCTCTCGCCAGAGCTAAAGAAATTCCCCTGCCTATCCCATGAGATCCACCAGTTACTAACGCGATCTTTCCTTCAAGTTTCATCTTTTTTCTCCTTCTTATGGGTTGTCCGCTTTCACAGAGTCATTGCAGCGCTCTATTAAAGTTTCAGGTAAGATTGCCATTCGCTGTATAACGGTCAAGACAGATTCAGATGAACAATTCCGGTGGATTCTTGTTGATACTTCAACTGACTCTTCTATTTACTGCAGAAATGGGGAGAGCAAGATGAGACCTGAACGCCGCGACGAAATACTGTTCACCGAGAAATATCGCTATGTTCTCGGCCCTTTTATTACCCGAGCAGCTAATGGTGACTGGCTCGTAACCTGGAACATGAGCGTGCCGCTAGAGATTGGGCCCCTTTCACCCCGCCGATATCTTCATCCGCCTGACAACCCGGAGTTCTGCAATTACATGATTCGCTCACGAGACGAAGGAAAGACGTGGGAGGCCCCACGGGTAGTGCCGGGGTTCGGTTGGACCGGTACCGAGCATGTATCATTATGTGTGTTAGACAATAGCGAGATCCTGGCGACCTTCTATCAACGGGAGTTCTTCCCACTTGAGGAGGGATTGAAGAACCAGAGCCATCGCTATGGGTGGTACCACCGGCCGCCGTATCCCTGGGTCGTGACTCATGGCGGAACTTACGTCCACCGCTCCCGCGACCACGGCGAAACCTGGGAAGAGACGGTGCAGATCGATTCCTCTCCTTTTATCAGCGCCTACAGCCGATTGAACGTCATTGAATTGGATGCTGACACCCTTATCTTTACCGCGGGTGCAGCCGATCCAATGTTCTCCCCCCAGCAATGGGATGAACCCCCTTTCGAAGTCAGGAACGGGCAGGGAAACCGGATCATAGACGGTGAAATCGTCAAGGAACCCAGTCGTGTGTTCCTCTGCATATCGCGTGATGGTGGGCGCACCTGGACCGAGACACGGCAGATCGCCGCGCATCCGGATTACTATTTTGTCGAACCGGCAATGATTAAACTGCGGTCGGGGCGGCTGCTCTGCCACATGAGAAACTGCCGACAGACGGGTCAGCTTTGGCAAGTATTTTCAGATGATGCGGGCGAGAGCTGGTCGGAACCCGAATTGACCCCGATGTGGGGCTATCCGGCTCATATCGTTCAACTCAGTGATGACCGTGTGCTCTCTGTCTACGGACATCGCCGGGAACCCTACGGTATCCGCGCTTGCCTCAGCCATGATGAGGGTGGGAGCTGGGACTACGATGATGAGGTCATCATTCGCGATGACCTCGTATCGGGAGGGATCGGTTACCCGGTGTCAATGTTACTGGAAGATGATACCGTGGTGACTGTATATTGGGATGAAGATGCCGAGGGGCATACCAGTATTGTATCAAGCACATACAAAGTGTGAGTTACACTTTAAGCGCACCTTCGTTGTAAAACTCACAGGCCTTACCGCCGATAAGTATTATTCATTTAAGTTAATCATTCCCGTTGAACTGAATCGCGCTAATTGTTTTCGCACCCATCGTCTGAGCTTCAAGTCGGGATCATTGCGCATACCTTCGAGCGCGGAAATTACCTCAGTCTCATAGCGATGGGGTGAGCCGTCGATCAACGTGTGTAATGCTATTCGTCGGACGTTGATATCGGGGTCTTTAGTCAGCTCGAATAGCCGACTCCAAACTAACGGGACATCGTGTTTGACTTCACAAGGACATAAATCACGTGTCGCCCGTTTGCGCACACGCGGATCTTGATCATAGGTCTCTTCAAGGGTGATTTCAATAGATTGAATCATATCTTGAACTTCAGAATGTACTAAATGAATTCAACGATCAAGGGATTTCATTGTACTACACACGGTCTGTAGCGAAAGTGATAATGCCCGTTATAGTCGAACGGTTATAGGAATCCCCTACAGCTTCATCGCCAGACTGCCCTGATTTTTTTCATCGAATCCAGCGTATGCATCGGGCGCATCAAAAAAATGCCCCGCTTCATATAGATATTTATATTTGCCCTTGCGATCCCATCCGAGCTCCAGAGCTATGTTGTTGTATATCTGATTGCGAGGGGGGGGGGGGCCGGCCAAATAATACCATATTGGCAATAAGAGGTGTCGATGAAGTAGCGTTTATAATTTTCGCCACCGGGTTTGGGACGACGCGCATGCTGCATCGCCGAGTGGACAATGACGACGGATGCAGGGGCAAGGTCGTCGATGGTGCGCGATCCGGGCAGGTCAGCATTTTTAAATGGCCTGAATGCATCTCTGTTCATAATTTTTTTATGTGTTCCAGGCAGCACGAGTAGATCGCCGATTTCACCATTTAATCCATCGAGATATATAAAGGTGTGAACCATGAGGTGCGAACGATTGGTTTGAGGCACTTGTTCGTAATCGTGATGCCAGGGAACACCTTTATCACCTGCTATATGCCAGGCGGCATGAATATGGTGGTGAACAAACTTGTCGCCGCCCATAAGGTCTGCAACTCGGTCCACAATGGAGGGCTCTGAAGTTAAAAGGCCCAATTCAGGGTAGCGCATGATAATATGCTCTTCATCTGAATGCTTTCGGTCTTCCATGAGTTTAGCCACATCGTTTTTGATCCGCTCATTGTGGTCGTCGTCAAACAGACCTTCGAATACCAGATAGCCCTCCTCGTTGAACTGGTCTTTTTCGTCTTGAGTGAGGTTGTTAATATCTGCTCCCATTTTTCTGCTATATATTCCGATGCAGGTTATTCATCGCAATCATAAAAAGGAAAATGCGTATACGCGAAGATGAGTGAATGCGGATAATTACAATCACGAGTTGGGTATTTGATGCCGGATCCAGAGTCCATATTGGAGGGCCACGCGTCGTCGTGGCCGAGTAATACCGTACATTGTCATTGAATTATCTCTTAACAGGGGATGGAAAGCCCAGGTACTATCGACGAGATAACTATTGAGTAACTTATATATTTCATTTATCATAGTGACCTGAAAGAAAAACAACATGTTGACTCCAGAACAGATAGCACACTTTGAAACCTTTGGTTTTCTTTTATTGCGGCAGACTCTCTCCTCGCAGGAGATGGAACAGATCACGCGCGACGCTGAGAAGATGTGGGAGGACTATCGTCATCGTGAAGAGGTCGATGAGGAGGGAATACATATGAATTTTTTCGCGGAGACGAGTCCAGTTTTGACCAAACTGATCGATGACGACCGAATCTTTAAATCCGTCGAACAGTTGTTAGGTCCTGATTTTATCTGGGTCGGGTCCGAGGGGAATGTCACCAATAGGGCTACCCATAGATGGCATTCGGACCGTAAATGTTGGCGAAAAGAGGAAGAAGAAGATGTCACCTATCGCCGCCTGAAAATTATGCTCTATCTCGACAAGGTGACTAAAGATACCGGCTGTCTAAGAGTTATACCCGGTTCACACCAGATGCCATTCCATTTGGAAGTGGGAGCACAGGAAAATGATCCTGCATCGATGCCCTTTGGCGCCCCGGGAGAAGATCTTCCCTGTTTTCCTTTGGAATCAGAACCGGGTGACGTCGTTTTATTTAATCACAGCCTTTTTCACACCGTCGTCGGCGGATGGGACGGGCGACGCATTCTCGCCTTTAAGTTTGCGGCACTACCAACAACTGATCGTGACCTTAATGCGCTTAACAATACCGTATCAAAATATTACGCCAGAAGTAATGTTTTTCGACCTCATAAGAATTTTCTCAATAGTAAACGCCCGCGTATTCGCGGTATGGTAAAAAATCTTGTCGAGCTGGGTGCGAATTTATAGCCCCTGCACTTAACTGTTTTCTATACTTAAGGTGCCTTCGCCGAATAAGACGGTGTGAGTCTCATCCTTTGTTGTCCGGGTGGCAGCTTCCATATAACAGGCACTGAAGGCTCGCCTGGGTGTCTCGGTCGTATTGATGCCAGAGGAATGGGGCAGATGATTATGGAGCAGGACGCATTCGCCCGCCTCCAGTTCCAGGGGGGTGATCTCAAAGTTTTGCATGAAATCCTGTGTCTGTTCCTCTGATAAATGGTGCTCCGGTCTGATTGGGTTAAGTGTTTGATCGTGCGCTCCGGACGCAATCTGAAGACAGCCGTTTTCAATCGTTGCCGGATCCAGGGCGGTCCAGATTGTGACAAGAGGATCCCGATCCAAGTAACTCCAGCGATCCTGGTGCCAATGCAGGTGAGTCCCCTCTTTTGCGGGTTTGTTCATGAACATAGCCCTAAAGCAAGCAATGTCCGTATCCTTACCATAGACGCGCTCACAGATATGGCGGAAGAGCTGTTTTTGCATGTAGGCCAGAAAGTACGGATCCAATTCGAGATCCTGTATCTTGCGGTAGTTTAAGGTTGCTCCCTTGTGTCCCTTTGTCTGCGGGCCCAGTTTACCGGTGCCCGGCTGATCCAGCTGCATAAGCATCCGGTCGTAGTCCAGCGGCGCACGGCCCATCATAATCTCGTCCATCCGCTGCTGAAGAGTAGCCAACTCCTCATCCGTCAGCACCTTCCCAAGGCGCGAATAGCCCTGCGATTTATATTCCCGCCATTGATTTTCAGTCAGGGTGTCGATCATTCTCCGCACCTAGAATGTACTAGTTAAGAAAGGGGTCATGTCGATCTTTTAGCAATTAGTACGATCGACCTTTATGATTTCTCACTTCCACAACCAGACCAGTGACTCGGGAAGTAATGCGCCCCCATGCTTACCATCGTGGGCACCGTCGCCGAATTCCAGCCGATAGTCGTAACCCGCGAAGTTCAGGGCCGCGGCTATTTCGAGATTCGCAAGCGGCCAATGACCCGCCGGTATATTAAGGTCGTTCGCACCGGCCTGAAAAAAGACGCGGATTGGCTTGGGCGGGGTCTTGCGAATGAGTGTGGGGTAGACGTGCCCGCCCCGAAGATCGGTAAAGCTGCCGACGTGGCTGAGGACTTTTCTGAAAGCGTCAGGCCTCTGCCATGCGACGGTGAATGAACAAATGCCCCCGGAACTCATCCCACAGATGCCACGTCCATCGGCACCGGTTGTAAGGTTATACTTATCAGCAACGGCTGGCAGGATCTCCTCCAGGAGGAAACGGGTATACTGATCGCTGAGCGAGTCGTATTCGAAACTGCGATTGCTGACCCCCTCTTTGTCAGCTACCACCGGCGGAAATTTTCCAGGGTTAATGAAAATGCCAATCGTTACGGGAATCTTGCCCTCGTGGATCAGGTTATCGAAGACGACAGGAGTGCGGAAACTGCTCTCTTCAGAGACATAGCTGGCGCCATCCTGAAAAACCATCACGTTGGCGGGTTGGTCCGGTGTGTACTGCGCCGGGACATAGACCCAGTAGTCGCGCTCGGTGCCGGGAAAAATTTCGCTACTCCACGCGTGCTTCGTGACCGTTACCTTGGGTACATCCGCGTGACGCTGTGAATCGGGTCCGTGTGAAAACGGGCCATTTTTGGGTGTCGGTATAACGAATTTGTCAGGCATGACTATTTCAAACTATGTAACAAGGAAATAAGAAAGGGGTCATATTATTTTCCAACTAGAAGGATTGTTAGCTGCCTCCAGGATAGCAAGATTACACTCCAGGGTATGGCGCGCTTCGGATAGGTTACAGGGCATTTCACTCTTGCCGTCGATAGCGTCAAAAAAAATGTTCGCCTGGGATATAAACGCAAGTTCGCGCTCATAATCCGGCCAGGACTTTTCCTGCCACTCAGTTTCAGGTTCCATCATCCAGCGCATGCGATTACTATGAATTTCAGATCGCAGAGTGCCTCGTTCACAGACCACGGTGATCTCTCCTTCATCAGGGGCTTGATATTGATTCATGCTGATGGAGGCGAGGGTGTCGCCATGTCGGGTTAAGACGTTGACGGTGTCTTCGACTTCAACTCCTTCCAAGACCTGATGCGCGCAGTCGGCAACCAAGCGTTCGACTGGTCCAGCGAGCCAACATACGAAATTGATAAGATGTGTCAGCCCATCCTGAACCGCGCCTCCTCCCATGGCATGACTGGCGTAATAAATTTCTCTGTAATCGGGTCGAGAGGTGGGGAAGTGTTGGCCCCTGATGACAGTAATATGCAAGGGTCGCCCAAAGCGTCCACTATCGAGGGCTTTCTTCATTTCTGAAAGTACAAGGACATGGCGTAAGACATAAGCGACTCCAGCAATGAGCTTCCGCTCCTTGATAGTTTTATCGAGATGATCAATCCCATCTAAACTGACAGATAATGGTTTTTCGATCAGTAGATGATGACCAGATTCTGCTGCTTGTTGCGCCATGGGAATATGCAGGTGCGCTGGTGTTGCGATCACAATAGCGTCATGTCCTGCTTCTAGGGCCAACGTAAAATCGGCATAGCAATTTTTAATTTTATAATTATCTGCTATTTTTTTACGAAGACTGTCGTTGGTTTCACAAATTGACACTTCAGCGCGATTTGTTGCAAGGAAGCAACGCGTATGACGTTCACCTACCATACCCGTGCCAACAACGAGAATCTTTTTTTTAGCTGCTACCATAAGTCAGTTACTCGAAAAAGAAAAATACATCCATAAGTTCTCTCCTTAGACTTGGTGTTGTTAGATTTGAAAAAGAGATCAAATTCAAAATATTCTTCACCTTAGGAAATGGAATACTATGAGTCAATTTTCACTTAGTTGGTCACTAACTTTTGTTTTTACTTGGAAGGATGTAGAGAATCATATTTCATCATCTTTATGAAAGTAGTAGTAATTGGCGGAACAGGCCATGCGGGATCCTACCTCGTACCTCGTCTAATCGAAGCGGGGCATGAAGTGGTTTCAGTCAGCCGTCAGGAGCGTTCGCCTTATAATACTAACGCTATGTGGGACGCCGTTCAGCAGGTCCAGATCGATCGAGTCCATGCGGAAGAGCAAGGGACCTTTGGGCAGCAGATTCGTGAACTTAATGGTGACGCGGTCATTGACATGATTTGTTTCACTCCAGAAAGCGCCCGGCACCTCGTAGAAGCGTTACGCGGCCATGTTCAACATTTTCTACATTGTGGCTCGATCTGGGTCCATGGATATAGTGTCAGCGTGCCGACCGAGGAGACGCAACCACGTGATCCTTTTGCCAATATCAAGTCCGGCACCATCGAAGAGCGTGAAAAATCAGGTTATGGCATCAATAAAGCGGCGATCGAATCTTACCTCCTCGCGGAAGCCAGACAGTTCGGCTTTCCCGCAACCGTGTTGCATCCCGGTCACATTGTAGGGCCTGGATGGGCTCCAGTTAATCCACTCGGAAACTTCAACCCGCAGGTTTTTGATAAGCTGGCCCGAGGAGAAAATGTGACACTTCCGAATTTTGGTTTGGAAACCTGCCATCATGTCCATGCTGACGATTTAGCACAGGCATTTATGAAGGCATTGGGAAATTGGAGCAATGCGGTAGGTGAAAGTTTCCATGTTGTATCGCCTTCCGCGCTGACTTATCGCGGGTTCGCTGAGTCGATGGCCTCTTGGTTTGGGCAACCCGCTAAACTCAGTTTCATCCCGTGGCGCGAGTGGATAAAAACGGTTTCTTATAATGATGCACGTACAAGCTACGATCTCATTGCACACAGCCCTAATTGCAGCATCGCGAAAGCTCAACGATTGATCAATTATCAACCGCGTTACAGTTCATTACAGGCTGTGCAAGAGTCTGTGCAGTGGCTGATTGATATAGGCCTTTTCACCGATGATGCCACCGAGTTTATTAAAAGCGTCAATGTTACCTATGGTGAATCCCACGGATTTGAAAAAGTCATCGGCTTATGGCTTGGACGTGACTCATAAGACCAAGAATAGTTCACCCTTAATCATTTTTCTCAGGCATATTTTTAATAATTTTCAGGTAACGGCTAAACTAAAACACACCCCGCCCAGGGAAGACAATTGTCTTATCAATGGCACGCCGCGAGGGACTCGAACCCCCAACATCCTGATCCGAAGTCAGGTGCTCTATCCAATTGAGCTAGCGGCGCTCTATAAAAGTAAGGGAATAAGAAAGGGGACATGTCGATCTTTTTGCAAAATGGTTTTGAATAAACGGGAGTTTGAAGAGTGTAGGTATTAAATCGCTGAAGTGTTCAACATCGAGTTTACTCCAGTTAGAATTTAATTTGAGGTGAACGCACCAAGCTCCAACGATCGACTGACCTCCTAATCCATTATAAAATGATCGATACGACCCCTTTTGACTTCTCTTATTCTACATCGAGTATCCACCGGACGGTACTTGAAAGCCGGTTAACGGTTCCCGGTCCAAGGTGCTCGCGTTGATTGGTCTGTTGCTCATCTTCACGTTGGCAAAAATAGCAGTGCATGGCGTGTCTCGACGTGCTACTTTCATTCTTCATACCCCCGTGCCAGAGATGAGCGTTAAAAACGACAACCGTTCCCGCGGGCGCGATCAATTGTATCTGCTCGGGGTGCATCGCATTGGTATCTTCCAGTACCTCTCGAGGTGTTTTTTCTTTCCGGTGACTGCCGGGTACTACTCTTGTCGCCCCGTTTGTTTTGTTAAAATCGTCAAGTAACCACATCGTATTACAGGCCACTCTTCCCCATTCACCAGGTTTTACGGGTTTACTATAATCCTCATGAAGACCTTGAGCACCAGCTCCTGGCAAAGCTTCACGACTATTTAACGACGAATGTTTAAAATCTTTATTTATGACATGCGCGATTGCGGCAAGCACCTTTGAGTGAGTAATACAGACTTCGAACCTGGGATCTTTATCGATAAGGTTAGCCAACCTGTTGGTCCCCTCTTCCTGATGGACTTCCTTCCCTGCGTCTTCTCCTTCCAGTTTTACCAACTCATCGAGTCGCGATGAGAATGCTTTTACCTGATCGGGAGAAAGAACATCGCGTATAACTAAATAACCCTGTTCATCGAGGAATTTTCGCTCATCCTCTGTTAAAAGGTCTGACGTGACACCGAGATCAGCCAAGACCTGTTCCATTTTTTTAGAAAAATTCATAGGCGCTACTTATAAGACATCCCGACTATCGATTAAAGAAAACAAATCCGAGTCATGTGAAAAGAAATCGAAGCTATAAAGGGTCAGACTGCGAATACTTTGATTTTATTTAAGGCTCTATAGGCTTTACTTCTGCTCTTATGCTAACGCCGAAAGACACTGACATTTTTGACATAACAAATTGTACTCACCCATATTCAGCCGTTTCGGGCCGAGCTACGTTCTTTTTGCACTAGGATGATGGCTAATTTTCAATTCGTGGTTTTCGAGCCATTCTCACGCAATTCTAGTCCGCTCATAGTCTCTTATTAATCAAAGTATTCGCAGTCTGACCCTATTTATCTCATGTAGCCAAAGTTGAACCTCAATACGACGATGGTAAAGCCCATGAAATAAATGCCACTATAAATCAAAATTGGACTGATAGAATTAATTCCATTTTGGAATCAAGGTTAAAAAATCCAGAACCAAAACTTGTGAAATGCTCACAATAGGCTAGAGAAGTATTTAGAAAATTCTACAATGAATTTGTTGAATTGAGATTTGGTGAGTGCAAAGACATTTCAACAGAACTAGGAAAATGTCGTGAGAACGCTATACGAGCGGCTTTGTGTCTTTATGTGGGCAACGGAGCTACAGGTGAATTAACAAAGGATCAAGCTAACAGAGCTGTTAGAATTGTCCTTTGGTGTTTATTCAGCTACTTGCAAATTCTTAACAAGGGTAGATTAGAACGTAAAATGCAAATAGTTCAGAATCTTCGCTCCATTGCTATAGAAGCCGGGGGGGGGGGGGGAGCAAGTCACATTAAGAATCTTGAAAAAAATCATGGCTATGAACACGACCAAGTACGTCAATTAGCAAAAGAGTTTCCTGAATTACTCATGGTTGAAATATTGAAACACGAACATGGTGGTAGAACTTCAGAAGTACTCAGGATTCCAGTGAGAAATTGAGAGATCGGATTGTAACATTAAGAAATTTTCTTTAGTAGAACTATTCGGTTCGTATTAGTTCCTTTAGTGAGATTATCTACGCCCCAGCACTGTGATGTTTTAGTAAATTCTTGAGAGTTAATCAAAACCAATATCGGTTCTAGTCCAGCTGACTCTGCTGCTGGAATAACGTGCTCTTCTAGCTTTACCTTTCCACCACGAACCTCACCGACTTCAAAGGCTACATATCCTCCTGGTTTTAGAATTCTCTTTGATTCCTTAAAAACTAAAGTCATGTGGTATCGCCAATCTACGATATTTTTAAAATTCCATAATTGTATTTTATTTTCATCGATATCATTAAACCAACACCTAAGCCAATTATCCGTTGCGTAGTCCACAGTATCAAGAAAGGGAGGAGACGTCACGACAAGGGAAACATAATTACTCTTAATCTCTTCTGTTTGATCCGAAGACTTTGTAAGTATTAATGCTCTGCCACCAAACTGATCTAAGTTATTTTTATCATCAGAAGTAACTTTAGAAATTAGAGATTTACTTTTTTTAATTATCAATTCTGAAACATTTCTGTAATCTGGTTTTTGATTTCTTTGTTGATTTATAATTTTTTGCCTATTAACAGTTACTGCTTGATTCGGTGGTAATGTATATACAGAGAAAAAGCCTTTTGAATGGCCAGTTAAACGATTTGTTGCCACCATTCGGATCCATGCATCTACGCTATCTATCTTACTCCCCCTATTAGATAGATATTTTTTGAGAGCACATATTTCTCTTAAAGTATCAGGATGGTAAAACTCCAATAATCCTTCTGGTATAGAATAATTATAAACAAACTTAATCTCATTCAGCCGAGAATTGATTTGATCAAGAGTTGGTGGAGTGAAGCGCGGGCTTAATAATCGTTCACTTAGAGGACTTATATCACAGCCAACTACTTCACGACCTAATAAAGCTGCCTCAAGCAATGTCGTGCCTCTACCTATAAAAGGATCATAAACAAGATCACCTGGATCAGTTAATCTCTCAATGAAGAATCTTGGAAGCTGAGGCTTAAAACACGCTCGATATGAAATCTCATGAAGACTGTTAGCTGCCCGTTGTTTCGATGTCCAAAATTCATTAATGAATACCGGAATTGGCTTAATCCCGATCCCTGTAATTTCTTCAATAAGAGTTTTTGATCCGAACTCGTTAAAAGCCTCAAGTTCCTTGATCAAGGTTTTACCATTTGGGTCTAATGGCGTGGTTTCAACTTGAGGGAAGAGCTCTAAATTAGAATTTAACATAAGCCGATAACTACATGATCTTAAAATTATGTTTTCCCTGACTTAATATTTTATGATTCACAGAGCCTTCTAGGCGGATATTGATTTCCGATGTAGGTTCTAAAAAATCTAGTCTTAGCTTATTTATTTGGCAAGATCCTTTGGAGTTATCATATATTACAGTCGCTAAAAGATGATAAATTGGCACTGAGAATAGGCGGCGTAATTTCTTAGAAGATGACGTTAGCACGCACCTATTTGTGTTTTTTGGGTTCCAACTGCTTGTTGCTTTAAATTCAAATGGAAGTTTTATAGAAGTAAATCTAGACTGCAATATTCTATCGGGATATCCCGCACCTGGGCATGGTTCAATCGAGTATTTCTTCAGATAATTTTGAATTTTATCTACAAAATAATATTCTACTTGATTTCCGATTGATTGGTTAGTGCTACCAGGCTTTATTGGGACCATACTTCCAGCTAGAGAGCAAGCCTCCACTGATTGCTTAAAATCCTCTAATATATTATCTACTAAATTTTTATCCCATTTAAAAACTAGCTGACTAGGTTTAACCCCTTCTCTTTTTTGAAGTTCATAGTAATATTCAAGTAAATTGCTCATTTATTATAACCTGAGATCAGCTCTGTTATGAATGCGACCTATTAATAAAATTTGACGATCAATTTACGTTCTGCAAGTAGCCCACAGCACAAAACCCTAACTCTATTTAGAGCTTCATTTGTAAAATATATTTTGTCGTTACTAATTATATAGTATGGTTTTAAAACCTTATTTTCACGATCTTTAATATCTCCATTTTGGAGATCATTTAAAAAGTTTTGGAGATCATTTTTGAGGTCAGGTAATACACGACCTGCTGCATGCGCGAAACAATGGCGAATCTTGCGAAAATTATTAAATTCTTTTTTCCCATACCATAAATTTGGAATATTCCAAGTATTGTTAACCTTTCCGATAAGGAACTCAACATTTGCTATGCAAGTGACTATTGCGGCACCTTCAAGAGCAGGTTTTGTATCTTTTTCTCATTCGGCCCACTGCTTTTTACCAGTATCGTGATTTCCTGTTAGTAGAATGTGTTTTTCTCGGCTTATGGCCGAATCAACTCCGTTTATTAAGTGTCGAAAAAAGGTTGCGTGTTCTTCTCCTAAAAAAGACATCTAATATCCTCCATGTGAGTAAATGAATTATAATTAAATAGCACTATCCTATCTAAATGACATAAATGCTACCAAGTATTACAAGACATCAATCATCATCCCCATCAGGTATATCCAACTTAAACACCACTGGATGATGATCTGAATAGTATTTCCTAAACTCGTTATGATCATAGGTCGGACCACTGGGATACGGATCTGACGATGAAGTTTCCCAGGGCGCTCTCATCGCTCGTCAATGTTCGAGAATGGTAGGCTGTGAATTGAAAATAGCGATTGGTTGAAGAGCGCAAGTCTTAGAGAGCAATAAAGGGTCAGACTGCGAATTCTTTGATTTTATTTAAGGCTCTAAAGGCTTTACTTCTGCTCTTATACTCACGCTGAAAGACACTGACATTTTGACTTAACGAATTGTACTCACCCATATTCAACCGTTTCGGACCGAGCTACTTTCTTTTTGCACTAGGACGATGGCTGATTTTCAATCCGTGGTTTTCGAGCCATTCTCTCGCAATTCCAGTCAGCCCATAGTCTCTTGTTAATCAAAGTATTCGCAGTCTGACCCTATTTATCTCGCTTCATAGTCTCTTGTTAACCAAAGCATTCGCAGTCTGACCCTATTTATCCCGCTCTATTTATACCGCTGGCGCTTCGGAACCGATGAGCACTTGATTATCACCAGATCTCCAGATCTGGGATTAGAATCTTTTCAAAGAATCCTTTTTCGACAAACTCGTTAGACTAAACAAGAAAATCCCAAACAAGGAGATAAGAAAATGAACAGAGAGGAAGTTTACACTGAAATTAAAGAAGCACTTGGAATGGTGCCTGGATTTTTTGAGTGTGTGCCTGGTGATTCGCTGGAGATGGAATGGGATTTGTTTAAAAGATATGTCCTTCAGGAGGAAAGCAAAATACTCCCCAAATATAGAGAGCTAATTTGTTGAGCGACCCCATCCTACCGCAGCGCATCGCCTTCCTCGGCAACTACTTGCCACGGTTGTGCGGAATCGCGACCTTTACGCATGATCTTTCTGAGGCGGTGGTGTGCGCGGTTCCTGGATCCGATTGTTTCGTGGGAGCCGTCAACGATCGTGTGGAGGGCTATGAATATCCGTCGCGCGTGTGTTTCGAGCTTCAGGAAAAGGACCTGGATTCCTACCGGCGGGCGGCGGATTTCCTGAACTTCAACAACGCTGACGTGCTCTGTGTGCAGCATGAGTTCGGCATCTATGGGGGACCGGCGGGCAGTCATTTGCTGGCGCTGCTCAAAGAGGTGCGAATGCCGGTGGTGACCACACTGCATACAATACTGCCCGATCCGAATGCAGCGCAGCGCAAGGTGATGGAGGAGCTGGCGGGCCGCAGCGACCGCCTGGTGGTGATGTCGCGCAAGGGCGCGGAGATTCTGCACGATATCTATGCTGTGCCCGATGAGCAGGTGGACATCATTCCGCACGGCATCCCGGATCTGGCGTTCATAGAATCGACTTTCTACAAGGAGCAGTTCGGTGTGGAAGGGCAACAAGTGCTGTTCACCTTCGGTCTGATCGGGCCGGGCAAGGGTATCGAGCATGTGATCGAGGCGCTGCCGGAGATTGTGCGGCAGCACCCAAACGTCGTCTATCTCGTGCTTGGCGCCACACATCCGCACCTCATGGCGCGTGAAGGCGAGCGTTATCGTTTGAGCCTCGAACGACTCGCCGAGGATCTCGACGTGAAGGAACACGTCATCTTTTACAACCGCTTCGTGTCGCTGGATGACCTGAAGGAGTTTATTGGCGCGACGGACATATATCTGACGCCGTATCTCAACGAGAAACAGGTAACTTCCGGTACGCTGGCCTATGTCTTCGGCGCAGGGAAGGCCGTGGTTTCCACTCCCTACTGGCACGCGCAGGAATTATTGGCGGATGGGCGCGGCGTCCTGGTACCCTTCAGCAATTCCATAGCGATCACGGAAGGCGTGTGCGGGTTGCTCGACGATCCGGCGCGCATGAAGAAGATTATGCACGAAGCCTATGCGATGGGTCGCGAGATGATCTGGAATGCCGTGGCGCAGCGTTATCTCGAATCGTTTCAACGTGCCCGCGCCGAGCGGAAGACCACGCCACGCGCTGCATTCGCTGGATGGACGCTCGACAACAGGCCCTATGATCTGCCGCCGCTGCGGCTAGATCATATCGTGCGCATGAGCGATGGCACCGGAATCTTTCAGCACGCGATCTTCAATGTGCCCAACTTCCACGAAGGTTACTGCACCGATGATAACGCACGCGTCTACATCCTCTGCAACCTGCTCGATGAACTCGGCGACCAGCCGCCCGCGGTGACTCTCGGCAAACTGGCTACCAGCTATCTCGCGTTCCTCGCGGCGGCCCTGGATTACGGCGGTGGGCGCTTCCGCAATTTCATGAGCCACGGAAGGCAGTGGCTGGAAGATGCCGGCAGCGAAGACAGCCATGCGCGCGCTCTCTGGGCCGCAGGATGCGGCGCGGGCCGCTCGCGCAACGAAGGGCACCGCAGGCTTGCCGCACAGCTCTTTGAGCGCGGGCTGGCGGCTGTCGAATGCTTTTCTTCACCACGTGCCTGGACGTTCACCTTACTCGGTATCCACGAGTATCTTCGACACTTCCCCGGTGATCCGAACATCAACGCGATGCGCAAGACATTGACTGGAAAACTTGTGAAGCTTTGGAACAAATGCGCCACGGAAAACTGGCCATGGTTTGAACCCAGCGTCACCTATGATAACGCACGCATGTGCCAAGCGCTCATCCTCAGCGGCCAGTGGATACCACACACAGAAGCGCTGGAGCTCGGGCTCAAGTCCCTGCACTGGCTCGTCTCTATTCAGAATACACAGGCGGGATGTTTCCGGCCCATTGGCAGCAATGGCTTCTACCAGCGTGGCGGCGCACGCGCGGACTTCGACCAGCAACCGGTCGAGGCCCAGGCAATGGTTTCCGCATGCCATGAAGCTTTTCGCGCCACCCAGGTTGAGGCGTGGTCAGTTGAGGCCAAACGTGCCTTTGAGTGGTTCCTGGGACGCAACGACCTTGGTCTGCCGCTCTACGACTTCAGCACTGGAGGCTGCAGTGATGGCCTTCATCAGGATCGGGTGAGTGAAAACCAGGGCGCGGAGTCCACGCTGGCCTTCCACCTTGCTCTTGCCGAAATGAAATATGCCGAACACTTGATCGCCCACCCGCCACTCCCTGCCTCATGAGCTCCGTCCACCTCCGCCGTCACAAGGTAACACTGCTCCCTGAAAGCGCTCGTGTCATCATCCGTCCGTTCATTCCAGCCGAGGTTCATCGTGTTACTGCCATCATTGGACCCGTGCTCGCCCTTACGGAAGATGAAGTTGTATACCAACTGGGTGCTGTGCATCAGGAGTTTGATGTACGGCACGTCGACCTCAATTCAAACCTACAAGAGCATTACGAGAAGGTGCGGCATCACGTGTTCACGGAGCGACCGCTCTCTTGCGAACGACAACTGCTCATCGGCGCGCTGTTCTCCAGCGAATACGCGCTGGAATCCGCCGCTATCTTCAATCCCTCTATCGTACCACACCCTGACCAAAGTGGCGTTCCCGCAGGAGGCCTGCGATTCATCATGAGCCTGCGTGCGACTGGAGAGGGGCACATCTCCTCCATCGAGTTCCGCGCTGGCAGCATCACGCCGGATGGGCGCATTACCCTTGATCCCGTCTCCCGTTTTGTCACCGCTCCAGAGATCGTTACCAATCCCAGCTACCATAAGAAACTTTTCATCATCAAGCTGAACGAAATGGGCGTTGATGACGGGTACGCTGCCGCTGTCATGGCACCACTGGCGGAGAGTTTTACTCGCAGCGACTTGAACAAAAGCGTGGGCAGCGTCAGGCATGAAGCCCAGCACGCTACGCGCGACATCGACCACACGCTCGAATGCATCCAGTGGCTGGCTGACTCCAACTACGAACTGCGCTTCAATAACAAGCTCGCCATGAGCGAACGTATCATCTTCCCGGTCTCGTCCAACGAGACCAACGGCATCGAAGACGCCCGTTTTGTCCGCTTTACCGACGACGATGGATCGGTCATATATTACGCCACCTATACCGCCTACAACGGACATGATATCCTGCCAATGCTCATTACGACGCTGGATTTTCTTCACTTCCGCATCCTCACTCTCAATGGCAGTGCAGTTCAAAACAAAGGTATGGCGCTCTTCCCGCGCCGCATCGCAGGCCGCTTCGCCATGCTTTCGCGGCAGGATGATGAAAACATTTTCATCATGTTCTCGGACAGTCCGCATCAATGGAACGACCCCCAAGTGATCCTGCGCCCATCCGAGATGTGGGAGTCCATGAAGATCGGCAATTGCGGCTCCCCCATCGAAACAGAAGCCGGCTGGCTAGTCATCACCCACGGCGTCGGCCCCATGCGCAAGTATTGCATCAGCGCCGCCCTGCTTGATCTGAATGATCCCACGAAAGTCATCGGCCGCCTGCGTGAACCGCTGCTCGCCCCCGAAGGCAATGAACGCGATGGCTACGTACCCAACGTCGTCTATAGCTGCGGCTCTCTGCTCCACGGCAGCAAGCTCATACTCCCTTTTGCCATCAGTGACCGGGCCTGCGCCATCGCAAGCATGTCTCTGAATGATTTGTTGACGGCATTGCGATCAGGCAAGAATTGATTCAGTGAGAGATGCAGGTGCTTTAGTGCCGAGGGGGTTTGTCTTAAAATGAACTGAATTGTGGTTTTACGAATACAACCATTAACCAGACTCGCTTGAGCTAGATTTCCGTTGACGAAGAATTAGAGTCAATAGCACTAATAAGATCGCAACTATGCTCGCAGACAAGATGGTTAACATATTTAATTTTAACATCACGTCATCAAGCGTGACAGTTATAGTTTCACCTTTGTCCCTAATGCCTTTCTGCCAATTTTCCAGATAAGACGTCACGATCCATGTCTCATTAGACACCGGATTCTGACAATCTCCATAAACAACTTTATGCGCATGCGTGGCATGATATCCGCCACTTAATATAATCACATGAACCTTAGGACAATCAATTAAAGTGCGTTGCCTCTCTACAGGTTTATCTTTAGAATTTCTATAGACAATAAAGTTTTAGATTCCATCCGGATCTTCGATCTTTATTTCTATACCTTGTCCGCCAGGCAATCGTCTACTCAAGTTTGAAGGTGCAATTTAATTTTTATAAAAGCCAAGACGACGTTTTTTCTTAAATGGAGATGGTTGCACTAGTTTTTGCATGACTTGCACGATGTCCACCAATATCCGGTCTTGCTTGTCGATACGCTGTTCAAGTTCAGCGAGCTTGGCTACAAGCTTGCGGTTTCCGGAAACCATTTCACGGAGTTTAACAAATGCACGAACAATATAGACACTCATGTGAACGGCTTTTTTGCTGCGCAAGATGTTGGCCGCCATGATAGCGCCGTGTTCGGTAAACACATAGGGAGAGATTCTTCTTCCTCCACGACGCTTTTTTGCTATCACATTTTGTGATCTCAAAACCGCAAGTTCCTGACTTTTAAGTACAAACGCAAAATCTCCTGGGAAACGGTAGGCATTACGTTTCACCGCCTGATTGAGGGCACGCGTTGTAACACCATAGAGATCAGCAAGGTCGCTATCCAAAATGACGCGTTGTTAACGAATGAAGAGTATTATCCGTTCAATCGGCACCATCTGCTCTTCGGTGTTCCTCTTTTTAACGGACCCCTTAGTTATCTTTTTTTTCGTTTCCGCAGCACTGCTACCCATTAGACTTAATTATACGATCGGCATTATTTCGAAAAGTTAATCTACGATGTAGACGAAATACCTGCTCTACGTGTCTCCTTGATGAACACGAAATGCCCGCCTCTGCTCTTCGAGCTACAGCGCGCAACCTTCGCATTGCGAAGGAGCGTTTATAATTCTATTGCGATTAGAAAGCCGACCGTTAGCCTGTCATGAGCGGCTGGCTGATGTTTTCGAAATGCCAACCTCCGCTCTTCGAGCTATGGCCGGCAGCCTTCGCAATGCGAAGGCTGGTGGGCCCTGCAGGATTCGAACCTGCGACCAAAGGATTATGAGTCCTCTGCTCTAACCGCTGAGCTAAGGGCCCCTAAAGGTAAATGATAATAAACAACGTCCCTCGAATATCGAGGCAAGATTAATTACCGTCTTTGTCCCTTTGGAACACGCTTAGCGTAATGCTTCCACCATCTTCCGCACCGCTCCTGAGAGTATGGCGAGATCGTTGGAAACATCGATCATGAGAAAGCCCTCGTCGATCCGCTGCTGGGCCGCTTCAAATGAGGTGGGGATACCAGCGGGCTTTCCCACCTTCTTACAGGCAGCCAAAAATTTCTGGATCGCCGCTTCATGGTCGGGATGACCCGGCTCCAATCCCATCGACATGGACAGGTCACCGGGTCCGAGAAAGCCGACATCCACTCCCTCCAGGGACATGATTGCTTCGGCATTATTGATCCCTTCCATGTCTTCGATCTGCGGCATGCACATGATTTCATCGTTGGCCGTCGCCTTATAATCACTGCCAAAAGTCGCCATCCGACCGGTTCCACTTGAGCGTATACCCACTGGGGGGTAGCGCATCGCACTCGCGATAGCTGCCGCTTGCTCGGGAGTGCTGACATGGGGAATGACAATACCGTAGGCGCCGGCGTCGAGAAGTCGGGCCATCGTCACGGGATTGTGATCCCAGGCGCGGACAAAGGACACCGCTCCGCGCGCATCGATGCCGCGAAAAGTATCGGCAATGAGCGACATATCATAAGCGGTATGCTCAGCATCAACGGTGAGCCATTCAAACCCCGCGTCCGCCATCACTTCACCCGCCAGGGGCGAACCGAGATTGAGCCATGAGCCGATCGATACTTTACCCTGGCTTAATTTTTCACGAACTGGATTTTTCATACACTTATTTTTGAAAGTATTTTCTATATTGATAAATAATCTAACGGCGTTTTTCTTTCGCCAATTTTTGAGCGAGGGAGAAGCGGACAATCGTCTCCAATTGTTCAATCTCGGCGGGATCCATTTTCTCTTCCGCCGCTTCGGCGAGCGCTTTCTCCGCTCGCAATTGCGCATCCTCTACCGCGGAGAGATCAATCTCTTCGACATCTATCGCGCCCTCAGTCAGGACCGATACTTTATCCCCTAAGACCTGCGCAAACCCCTTATCCACGGTGAGGTATTCAGTTCTACCCTCAGTGATAACCTGTAATTCTCCAGGAGCCAGTGTGGTGAGGAGGGGAATATGACCGGAGAGCACACCGACATCACCTTCGGTTGTCGGTAAGACTACCGAGTCAGCCTTATCACTGAATACGACCTTTTCCGGCGTTACAATTTCAAGCAGCAGTGACATAGTTAAATTAATCCTTCAGAGTAAGCCTCATTAATTTGCTTCCGAAGACGCCATCACGGTATCCATACCGCCTTTCATATAAAAGTCATTTTCAGCGACTTCATCGAGTTCACCATCGAGAATCTTTTTGAATCCGTCGATCGTATCCGCAACCGAAACATAGACGCCGGCATGACCGGTAAAGACTTCGGCGACACTCAATGGTTGGGAGAGAAATTTTTGGATTTTGCGTGCGCGGAAGACCGTTTGCCTGTCCTCCGGTGAAAGTTCATCGAGACCGAGAATAGCAATAATATCGCTGAGGTCTTTATAACGCTGGAGCACAGTTTGCACGCCTCGCGCGACGAGAAAGTGCTCTTCGCCAACGATCTCAGGATCGAGCGCATTAGATGTAGAGGATAATGGATCCACGGCAGGATAGATACCCAACTCAGCGATGCGTCTTTCGAGAACGATCGTCGAATCGAGATGGGCAAAGGTATTAGCCGGGGCTGGATCAGTTAAATCATCAGCGGGAACATAAATAGCCTGGAAGGAAGTGATCGATCCTTTCTTCGTCGACGTAATGCGTTCCTGGAGAATCCCCATTTCATGAGAAAGCGTGGGCTGATAACCTACGGCCGAAGGTGAGCGGCCAAGGAGAGCAGATACTTCGGAACCCGCCTGTGAGAAACGGAATATATTGTCGACAAAAAGGAGCACATCCTGGTTTTTCTCATCGCGAAAATATTCTGCCATCGTCAAGCCGGAGAGCCCGACCCGCATACGGGCACCAGGCGGTTCGTTCATTTGTCCGTAGCAAAGTGCAACCTTGGACTTTGAGAGATCGTTCTGGTCGATAACACCCGCATCGGACATTTCATGGTAAAGGTCATTCCCTTCGCGTGAACGCTCCCCCACTCCGCAAAAAACGGAGTACCCGCCATGCGCTTTCGCAATGTTATTAATCAGTTCCATGATGACAACGGTCTTTCCCACACCGGCACCGCCAAAGGCCCCGACTTTTCCCCCTTTGATAAAGGGACAAATCAGATCGATGACTTTAATCCCCGTCTCTAAAATCTGCGCCTGTATATCCTGCTCAATTAGGGGTGGCGCCGGACGATGGATAGGATATTTCTTGTCATAGTTTACCGGGCCGCGCTCATCTACTGCTTCACCGATAACGTTGAAGACACGTCCAAGAACACCTTCGCCAACCGGGACTTGGATAAAGTTCCCCGTATCGACAGCGTCCATCCCGCGAACAAGCCCTTCGGTGGAAGACATCGCAACGCTGCGTACCATGCCATCGCCGAGATGCTGTTGAATTTCGAGGATCACACTCTTTTCTTCGTCGGCTACATTATATTTACACTCGAGGGCCTGATATATTTCAGGTATCATATTTTCCTCGAACCGAACATCGACGACAGCACCGATGACTTGGATTATTTTTCCTATATTACTCATGGTTGGATAAATTATAAATTATGAATTGAGATTTGCTTTGGTTTTTTAATTATAGTTACGAAAATTGCTATTAATTGATTTGTTTCGTCGCGAGTGGCTTCTAGTTTTCAGGTGTGATGTATTTTTCTGTTTTTAATAGTTCTAACCAATAGTAGGTTTCATCTAGTTCTTTCAGGCAGTCTCCCATTTTTGCGATAAACTCGACTTTCGAACGCGCGCGATAGGCCTCGCGATAATTTGCACCAATCGATGTGCCAGAACGGAGCATTTGTTTTCCAATAATTTGTGCATCTGCTGTCTTTGGTAGTGCCGAATAAAATCTTATAATCTGCCGCGCAAAATTTATGGTTCTTTCCTTTAAATCAAGATCATCTCTCACTAATTATTAATTAGGAATTATGAGTGATGAATTAAGATTTTTTTTGGATTTTTTATTATAGTTACGAAAATTTCTATAAATTGATCTGTTTAATAATGAATGGATTCTAGTAGTTTCAGTTAAAGTCTTATCCCATCATTCTTCATTCATAATTCCTAATTCTTAATTGGATGCAGCGCTCGTGGCCGCTGAGAT
Organism: Opitutales bacterium; assembly: GCA_963692525.1. GTDB lineage: Bacteria > Verrucomicrobiota > Verrucomicrobiia > Opitutales > PNEW01 > PNEW01. The sequence continues at coordinate 763,472 of OY829953.1, read as the reverse complement.
TTCTAGGATTTCTTGAGTGATGGCCGCCTGGCGTGCTTTGTTATATTGCAGCGTAAGATCATCGACCAGGTTGTTGGCATTATCCGTAGCGGATTTCATGGCAACCATTCGCGCGCTGTGTTCAGAAGCTTTCGCTTCGAGCACTGTCTGGTAGACTTCCTGTTTTATAAACAAGGGAAGGAGCTCTCCCAGGATAGCCTCGGCTTCCGGTTCGAAATGAATTTCACGATCATCGTGCCCAAGCGGGGCCTCACCTAATTGATGGCCCAGTTTATCGATGACACTGTTCAAGTTCTCGATTGGTATAAGTGGACAAAGTATCGGGTCCTGGACAAGAGGATTAACGTATCGCGGATAGAGTAATTCCACGGTATCCACACTCCCTTCAAGATAGGCATTAATCAAAAACTCGACCGGAAGTCGTACCTCAGAAAAGAGGACACGATCAGAAACGGTAAATTCCGCGAGTAACTCCCGTCGCGTACGACTAAGAAATTGAGAAGCTTTACGGCCAATGGCGACAAACCGGGCTTCGCCTTCTATTTCCGCAATGCGACGAAAGACATTGGAATTGAGCGCACCGCAAAGTCCCTTATCCGTACTGACGACAAGAATCCCGCGTGTCTTAACCTCACGCTCTTCAAGGAAAGGATGCTTAATATCACTCACTCTTCCCCCGAGTTTGCTCAATATCTCAGCCATCAATACGGCATAAGGCCGCCCGGCCAACGCACTTTCCTGGGCGCGTTTCATTTTAGAAGCCGCAACGAGTTGCATCGCTCTTGTAATCTGAGCGGTGTTTTTTATCGACTTGATGCGGCGCCTGATATCGCGAGTATTAGCCACGGGATTAAATTAAGAATTAGGAATGATGAATTAGGAAGTTATATCAGCTGAAAATTAATTTCCATTCTTCGATCGCTGTTTTAAGGCCATCTTCTATTTCTTCGGTCAGCTCTTTTTCGGCCAGGACCTTTTTCATCAGGTCCTCTTTACGGGTACTTAAAAATTCCTGGAGGCTCTCGCTCGCGGCAACTATTTTACTTACTTCGATATCATCAAAGTGACCATTCTGCATCGTCCAGAGTAAACCCAGTTGAATTTCAACGGGGATCGGGGAAAAGGCCGGTTGTTTAAAGAGTTCAACAATCCTTGATCCCCGGTCGAGTTGGGCCTTGGTTCTGGCATCGAGATCGGACCCGAACTGTGCGAAAGCCTGGAGCTCACCGAATTGCGCCAACTCGAGTTTAACTTTTCCCGCTACTTGTTTAATCGCCTTGATTTGCGCGGCAGATCCCACACGAGAGACGGATAGCCCGACTGAGATAGCCGGGCGTATTCCCTGATTAAAGAGATCGGGTTCGAGATAAATTTGTCCGTCGGTGATCGATATGACATTTGTTGGAATATAAGCGGAAACATCGCTCGCCTGCGTTTCAATAATGGGTAGGGCGGTAAGCGACCCACCGCCGTTATCTTCATTGAGACGCGCGGAACGCTCTAAGAGACGTGCGTGGAGATAGAACACATCTCCGGGAAAAGCTTCTCGTCCGGACGGTCTTTTAAGAATCAGTGATATATGGCGATAAGCTACCGCGTGCTTTGAAAGATCATCGTAAACTATCAAGGCATCCATGCCATTTTCGAGAAACCATTCGCCCATCGCACATCCGGAATAGGGAGCGATATACTGATTAGCGGGATTATCGGACGCGGGAGCGGTGACAATGATCGTGTATTCCAAGGCGCCATGTTTTTCGAGAACACCAAGGGTGCGCGCAACGTTGGCATTTTTTTGACCAATGGCGACGTATATCGAGTAAAGCGGTCTGTAGTCAGGAGCCCCACTTGCTTCGCCCTGCTTGTTGATCTTCGCCTGGTTGATAATCGTATCGATGGCGATCGTAGTTTTGCCTGTTGAGCGGTCGCCAATAATAAGTTCACGTTGGCCCCGGCCCACCGGTGTCATTACATCAATCGGCATGATGCCGGTTTGCACCGGTTGATTGACGGACTCCCGCGGTATGATTCCGGGTGCTATTTTCTCAACCGGATAGATCTCATCCGTGGCAATCGGCCCCTTTCCATCTACGGGTTCACCGATGGCATCGACGACGCGCCCGAGTAATGCCTTGCCCACAGGAACAGAGAGGAGCCGTCCAGTAGTTTTGACTTCATCGCCCTCCTTTAAGTGGCTGGGGTCACCAAGGATAACGGTACCTACCTCATCCGCTTCAAGGTTTAGCGCGATGCCGTAAACGTTACCGGGAAATTCTACCATCTCGTTATACATGACCTCGGAGAGCCCATCTATTTTAGCCACTCCATCAGCCACCGAAATTATGTTACCGGTATTTTCTTTTACCGTCTTTGTTTCTAACTTCGCAATTTCCTCTTCGATCTGTTCAATGATTGTGCTCATATCTTATTTTTTGGTTAAAGCTTTCTTTAACGCATCAATTTACTAGCTGTGAAAGGTTATTGAGGTTGCCGGTAACCGTCGCATCGTAGACATCATCGGCGACACTGACACGGAGACCCGCGACTAATTCTGGATTTTCTGATAAGGTTGCAGTAATCGGACGGCCATAACGCGCGCTGAGATTTTTCTCGATCGCTTCGATACGGTCCTGAGTTATCCCCCCTGCATATTCGATTACCGCCTGGCTTTTGCGCAATTCGCGTTTAAGATAATAAAGGTAAAGTTTGAGAATCGTTTTCAACCTGCGCGGCGGTTTAGCGGCAAAGGTCTGCAAAATCGCATTCACTCTTTCGTCTGATACCCGTCCCTCTTCAAGGCTGATTTGCACCAGCTTTTTGGCGTATTGAACGAGTTGCTTATCAGTGCTCAACATGTGTTTTTATTTTCAGGATTCGGTGCGGGTAAGCTCTTTTGCCGCCGAGTCACTATAGTTTGACTTTTCTTCTTCGGATAAATCTTTTCTGAGAACTTTTGCCGTCGTTTGGACCACAAGTCTGGCAATCTCGCTTCGCACTTCACTCAGCATTTTTGTATGTTCCAATTCGACGGATTCCTGCGCTTTTTTCAGGACATCTTCCGCCTGAACAACCGCCTCCTGGGTTTGTCGATCAATGATCTCTTTGCTCGTATCTCTCGCCTCGGCGATTATCTTTTGCGCATTCTGCTGAGCTTCCTTCAAGGTTTCTTTATGCTGTTTTTCCGCATCGGCCAGCTTATGCTTCATCTCTTCGGCATATTGCAAACCATCGGCGATCTTCTTCTGGCGCTCATCAATCGAAGATAGCACGGGTTTGAATGCAAATTTATAAAGGAGAAAAGCGACAATACAAAAGTTCACGATTTGCGCGAAGAGAAACTTCCAATTTACACCGAACTGACCGGCAAGTTCGCTGATCGGCCCGAGATATTCACCCTGCTCCGCTGCCACCTCGGCGGCTATCACTGGTATCCATTCAATCATGGGATTATACGTTAAGATGAAACGTGGCCGCGTGAGCGCGGCCACGCATGGTTTTCAGAATTAAAGAAACAATGAATAGAAAGCAACCGCTTCAGCCAAAGCCATTCCTATAATCGATTGCACGAGAATTTTTCCCGATGCACCGGGATTGCGTCCGACAGCTTCCGCCGCTTTCGCTCCGACTAAACCCACACCTATTCCGGCGGCAAGACAGCCGAGACCGCCTTGAATACTTCCTTCCATTGCTGCTATTAGATCAATCATCATTTTTTTTCCTTAGTTATTATTTTAATCAGTGATTCAATCGTCCACACGCGGTGCAGCACAGCCACTGGCATGGTCCCGATTGAGAAATTTTTTTTCTTCCTTCATTATCATTAATGCGCATGTTCTTCTCCTTCATGATTGCATATGAGGCCAATGTATACCGCGACGAGAAGCGTGAAAACAAGGGCTTGCACCAATCCGATAAGAATTTCAAGAAAGTAGAAGGGTACGGGAACGATGTACCCGACCAAGCCGGTCATACTCGTCAGTAAATTCTCACCGCCAAACATATTCCCGAAGAGCCGGAAAGACAGTGAGACAGGCCTAAAGAGAATGGAGATAATTTCGATCAGGCCGACCCCGAAAAAAATGACAAATAACGCGTAATAGATTATGGCCGGAACTTCGCTTTTATCCGCCTTGTTCCCAAATAGATCAAAGGCGATAATTTTTGGACCGGCGTATTTAAGGATAAAGTATAGCCATGAAAAGAATGCAACCAAGGCCAGGGCAATGGTCATATTGAGATCGGCATTACCGGGCCGAAACCAGTAGTCGAGATGTCCGTGCTCATCATAAAATCCGAACGTCCCAACGCCAGGGAGCAGTCCCGTCCAGTTCTGTATAAGGATGAAGGTGAATAATCCCATGAGCAGTGGAAACGCGGGCTTGACCATATGCGGCCCAATGATGGGCGCGACGATATCCCTAATCCCGATGACCATGTTTTCTATCACCGCCTGCCCGAGTGGTGGTACCAGCTTAGGCTTACTCGCATAATGGCGAAAGATCAAAATGATGATCAAAGAAAAGACCCAGCTCGTGACCATCGCATTGGTGATCGGCAACCCAAGGACCTCCGTCAACTGATAGGCATAAGGGGATACGCTCTGCCCCCCCTCAGCGCCTTCCAATGGGACCGCAATGCCACTGAGTATCAGTAGCGCTGCAATTTTTTGTAGTCGTGACTTCAAAGGAGAAAGTTTTATTTGAAAACTAAAATTCAATTGTGTATTAGCCATGAATCGTCAATCTCCGAATTTAAGCCATATTTCAAAAATTTATACAAGAACAATTTATAATTAGATTAGCTTATAGTATTTATTGATAAATTTCTCTCCCAGTAAACAATATTGCCATGGTAAAATTAGAAGACATAACGGGTCGTCTACATAAGCTGAACAAAGAGCGCCACCCTACCCAGCGCAAGCCGTCGGATAAAGACCTTCCATCGGGTAAAGATTTACAGTTTCGACCTTTAGCCAGAGATAATTACGTCATCTTTATTTATATCACCCTGGGGGTAGTAATCTTCGGTCAGCTGTTAATCGTTTTATTTATCAGCTAGCATTACCTTTTCGAACGACATCTGTCGTCGATGCAGTAGTGAGCACAACATTTATTCGATGATTGGATGGGTGGATGGGTGGAATTTACCTTCGGTTATCATTCATTTATCCAATCTTCATAAATAAAATTTTTTGTGCTTTTTGTGGCTATCAAAAATTCGTATTCGCCAATCGGTATTTACCGATTCTAGATCCGCCTCGCTATAAGCGATCGGTGTTCACCGAGAATCTGCTCAAAATAGGATTCTTCCTCAAAAGGCCAGCTCTCTTTTTCGTCTCGTATCCAATCCGGACAACGCTCGATTTTCTCTGACGTCCATTCATAATATGGTTGATAATCGGTGCGAAAGTAAATGTTTCCTCCCGGTGAGGTATGAGTGCCAAGCGCGGAGAGAAAATCATCCTGAATAAGACGCCGTTTATGGTGGCGCTTTTTAGGCCAGGGATCAGGAAAGAGAATAAAAATCCGATTGAGCCGGACAGTGGGGTCCAAGGCTTCAATAAATTCACGCCCCTCTGCTTTAAGAAAGTGTAAATTGTTGAGTTCGCGTTTCTCACGCTTTTTATCCGATTTCTGTAACCGTTTGTTCTTCAAGTCTATACCTACACAGCACTGCTTGGGATGGGCCTCCGCATAAGCCGCTAGAAAATGGCCGTGGCCGCATCCGATTTCAAGCACCCGGGGATCGTGTCGCAGAAAAAGATCCCGGCAGGTAGCGGCCAAAAGGTCACGCCGGTGCTTTTCCCTTTCGATTACGGCGCGATGCTCCTCCTTCATTTCACACTCCTAACTCTCGCTTAACTGGATACAAGTTATTATTGATCTGAAGGTTATGAATTTATTTTGACCCTTTCCATGCGGAAATTATTTCCTACCTGCGGTATAGGGGTTACAAGCTGGCATTCATTCCGCCCGGTAAGCCCCGATCGCGACCATGAGAATGCTGATGTCCGCAGGATTGACTCCGCTGATACGACTGGCTTGCGCTAAACTCTGCGGTCGCACTTGTTCGAGCTTCTGCATCCCCTCCCCCCTTAGACCTTTAACATTTTGGTAATCAATATCTTCTGGTATCTTGATGCGCTCCAAATCCATCATTTTATCAATCAGCTTAAGGTCCCTTTGAAGGTAACCCCGATAATTTACGCGATAGATAATTTCCTCTCTGACCGCTTGATCCAATCTATTAAAATCAGCGGGTAGGGCGTCCAGGGCCCCACCCCTACGCATCCAATCGCCGAGCTTGCCCCCTTTACCGCTTTCATTTTCCAGTCGATCAACCCAGCTATCAACCGTCTCTTTTTTAAATTTAACGTACAATTTTCTGTCTTTATTGATCAGATTATAGGACGCGGCGTAATGAAAGAGACGGATATCCGCGCTCCCATGATTGAAAAGGAGACGGTATTCCGCGCGGCTGGTAAACATGCGGTAGGGCTCGCGCGTTCCTTTCGTCACCAGGTCATCAATCAGGACGCCGATATAACCTTCGTGCCGTCCGATAATTAAGGGTGGACCGTCGCTTATTTTCTGGACGGCATTTACCCCGGCGACCAGTCCCTGAGCGGCAGCTTCTTCATAGCCTGAAGTTCCGTTGATCTGGCCGGCGAAAAATAAATTTTCCACAAGCTTGGATTCGAGGGAGGGTTGGAGCTGAGTCGGTGGGGCAAAATCATATTCTACCGCATAAGCGGGTCGTAAAATTTGCGCACCCTCCAGACCGGGAATGGATTGAACGACGGGGATCTGCACCGCGAGGGGAAGACTGGTCGAGAGCCCGTTAATGTACCATTCATCAGTGTGGCGGCCTTCGGGTTCCAGGAATAGCCGATGCCGGGGTTTGTCCGCAAAGCGCACTATTTTATCTTCTATGCTGGGACAGTAGCGGGGCCCCACCCCGGTCACCTCGCCGCTATACATGGCCGACCGCGAGAGATTATTGCGGACAATCTTCTCGGTCTCTTCACTCGTATAGGTGATCCAGCAGGAAACCTGGTCACTCCCCGGCTCCCACCCCTCCAAACTCTGTCCCGATTGTTCCACGTGGAACAATTCCTCATCTTTGCGTTGGTCATAGAAAGTAAAAAAAGTCGCGTCCTCATCCCCTTTTTGCTCCTCGAGCGTTGAAAAGTTAATACTTTTACCAAGAATGCGTGGGGGAGTGCCGGTTTTGAGTCGTTCAAGTTCGATCCCCGCTTCGAGAAAACTACCGGACAAACCTTTCGCACTGAAGTCCCCCATTCTTCCCCCCTCCTGTTTATTGGCGCCGACATGCATTAATGCACGGAGGAAGGTGCCGGTCGTTACGACTACGGATTTCCCATAAAACTCAACGCCTAAATTCGTCCTCACCCCCTGTACTTTCCCGTTTTTAAAGATAAGTCCCGTGACCAATACCTGGAATAGGGTCAAATTGTCCTGCAATTCGAGGCTGTGTTTCATTCGAAATTGATAGGCCTTTTTGTCACACTGAGCGCGGGGAGCCTGAACCGCGGGCCCGCGTGATCGATTGAGAAGACGAAACTGAATGGCCGTGGTGTCGGTGTTGATCGCCATTTCACCACCCAGGGCATCAATCTCTCTCACCATATGGCCCTTTGCCAGTCCTCCGATCGCTGGATTGCAACTCATCTGGGCAACCGTATCACTGTTCCCGGTCAGGATAAGGGTATCCGCGCCGATACGTGCCGCCGCCAATGCGGCTTCGCAGCCCGCATGTCCGGCGCCACAAACAATGACATCATAGGGATGCTGTGCTCCAATTCTCATTTGCCGATGCAAAAGGAATTAAACAGCTTGTCCAGAATAGCCTCGTTGTCAATTTTACCTGTGATGGCTGAGATGGCGTCAACTGATTCCCTTAAGTCACTGGCTATCAGTTCTGTAGGGTCCGCAAGGCGAATTTTTTCGATCGCCGTATAAAGGTGATTCTTGGCCTCGCTCAAGGCATTGGCATGTCTGGCGCTTACGATAATGGCATCGGGCGTTGGTACTTCGATAGCGCAAGTGAGAATATTCACTATCGCCTTTTCCAACTCGGTGATACCCTCTCCAGTGAGGGCGGAGATACGGCAGTGTGAAGACAGGGGTAAATATTCCTCATGTATTTGGCTATTAGGTAGATCCACTTTATTTTCCAGTACTACCGTCCGCCCGTTGTCGAGATGGCGGAGGATATCCTCGGGGAAAAGAGGGGAGGGTGCGGTACTGTCGATAACGAGCAATTTTAGATCTGCGCTCGCAAGTTGCTCTCGCGTCTTCTCCATGCTTAAGTTCTCCAGCGTAGAATCCGACTCGCGGAGGCCGGCCGTGTCAATGACGCGCAGGAAATAGGAATCGAGCATTATCCGCTCTTCGATGTAATCACGGGTGGTTCCCGGTTTATCACTGACAATCGCTCTCTCCTCACCGGTCAAGGCATTGAGGAGACTGCTCTTACCCACATTGGGGAGTCCGACGATAACGGTTTTGATTCCCTCGCGCAAGACGGTGGTATACTGGCTGGTGGTGATGAGTCGCTCCATATCCTCTTTCAATGCTGACAGCTCGCGCACCGGCCCTTCGTGGTCCTCGGGTGGCAGGTCCTCTTCGGGAAAATCGATGTAAGCCTCAAAGTGAGATATGACCTGCACCAAGCCCTCGGTTAAAGCATTTACCTTGTTTCGTACGGATCCACTCAACTGTTTTTTCGCCGCTTCAAGCGCCTTATCACTGCGCGCGCGAATAAGATCCATCACCGCCTCGGCCTGACTTAAATCCATGCGTCCATTGAGAAAAGCCAGGCGCGTAAACTCTCCAGGTTCGGCGACGCGACATCCCCGTTGAATTAAATCTTCTATGATCTTCTGAACGATAAATGGATTGCCGTGGCAGGAAATCTCCAGAAGTTCCTCCCCCGTATAAGAGGCGTCCTTCGCGTAACAGGTGTAGACGACGGTGTCGAGTTCGTCTCCATTAAGGGCGCGATAGGATCCGAGATAAGCCCGTCGAGGAAGCGTTTCCTCACGCTTAAAAATATTTTTCGTCAGCTCCTGGGATTGGGGTCCAGAGAGGCGAATGATGGCGAGGGCCGATTCTCCATGCGGGGTGGCCAGAGCCACGATGGTCTCTTTTAAAGGCATCGCCAACGACCTGTTGAAAAAGATAAACGAGAGAGAGGACTAATTATCCTCAGTGTTTGCTTCTGCTAATATGTTACCCCCGGCAACCTTTACTCGTTCTAGAATCGCCTTCAACATACCATCCATAACCTCTTTGTTTTCAGATAGATACTGTTTAGCGGCCTCTCGTCCCTGGCCGATCATCTCACCATTGTACGAGATCCATGAACCCTTTTTTTCAATAATTTTATGTTCAATACCGAGGTCGAGAATGGAGCCGGTTTGAGAAATTCCTTCATCGTACATGATATCAAATTCGCACTCCGTAAACGGTGGTGCGACTTTATTTTTTACCACCTTCACGCGTGTTCGATTCCCGATGACTTTACCGGTGGTATCTTTAATCGCGCCGATACGGCGAATATCCATGCGCACGGAAGCAGTAAATTTCAACGCGCGCCCACCGGGTTGAGTTTCTGGGTTACCGAACATAATTCCGATCTTCTCCCTTATCTGATTGGTAAAGACACAAACGCATTTCGTCCTACTGATCGCGGCGATAAGACGCCGCATGGCCTGACTCATCAATCTGGCCTGCAACCCTACGGTGGCGTCCCCCATTTGACCATCGAGTTCATGTTTCGAAACGAGCGCGGCGACAGAATCGATGACAATTACATCTATCGCCCCTGAGCGGATGAGCGTTTCTGTAATATTGAGCGCGTCTTCTCCACATTCGGGTTGCGAAATCATTAAATTGTCGAGATCCACACCCACGACACGCGCAAAGCGAGGGTCGAGAGCATGCTCTACATCGATAAATACCGCGTTGCCCCCGTTTTTCTGGGCTTCACCGATGATGGCTAGACAGAGGGTAGTTTTACCCGATGCTTCGGGCCCGTAGATCTCGCAGATTCTTCCCCGCGGTAGCCCACCTACCCCAAGCGCCAGATCGATGGCTATTGAGCCGGTGGAAAGCACTGAAATATTCATTCGGCTGGCATCCCCCAACCGCATAATGGCACCATCCCCGAATTGTTTATTTATCGCTGAGAGCGCAAGATTCAGATTGCTACTATTGTTATCGCCCTCACTAACTTTTGTTTTAACTGCTGATCCCCTTGCCATAATTCCGTGGAATAAAGATTAAATTACGTTAATTTTATCACCAATTTCGCAAGTTTTCTAAAGGGTTCAAGCTAAAAACGTGAAAAAATGTTCAGTTGTTCATTTTCATTCCCTTACCTAAGTAAAACGTCCATAAATTCAGATCCTTAATCCGCACCTTAACGGTAAATCCGTCATTATCCCGATCGTATGATTCTTCACCTTTCGCTTCTATTTCTTGGCGTTCTCGCCACATCGACCTCGGTGATATTTATCAAGTTAAGCCAAACTGATGCCGTATTACTGGCCGGTTATCGCGCACTCTTCGCGGGTTTAATTCTCCTCCCTTTGTTTATTAGAGCGATAAGGAAATATCCGAATCAGAATAAAGGCCCCCTTCTCTTTCGATCACTGGCACCGGGTATTTTTTTAGGAGTACATTTTGCCGTTTGGAACATCGGGGCGCGCCTCACGCCAGCTGCGAATTCAACTCTGATCATTAACATGCTCCCGATATTAACTCCCTTTTTGTTATACGCCATGCTCCGTGAATTGATAAACCGGGCGGAGATATATGGTACGCTTTTTTCTTTGGCTGGACTTGTGGTTCTCGGCGTCGCCGATTATCGAATTAATGCAAGCCATGCGCTGGGGGACGCCATATGCCTCGTTTCGTTGGTTCTTTATGCCTTTTATATGGTGTGGGGGCGCAAAAACCGCGATATTCCTTCACTCTGGCTCTATGTTGTTCCACTCTACCTGACAGCGGGAATAACAACGATGCTCGTATTGTTCCTCGGTAATATATTCGGGTTGATGGACGTGGACCCTCTACGCTATAATACGCTCCGCGAGTTCTCGTTGATTCTAGCTCTGGTCCTCATACCAACGGTCATCGGACACACGATTCTTAACTACTCACTTAAACATCTCCGCGGTCAAACTGTATCGATCATTGTTCTCAGCCAGTTTATTTTCGGAGGGTTGTTGGGCTATCTCTATCTCGATGAAATTCCGGGCCCCGCTTTTTATATCGCCAGCGTGCTGATCGTGGTTGGCGCACTGATTGTCATTATTGCTGTGCAGCCCTCGCGCACGAAAACGGAATAAAAAGTCTCCCTCTTTATTTCACGTTTTTATCGCGTGCGCCTACCACCCCTTCGATCATGTTGCGAATACGGGGCCGTTTACTATTGAGAAAAACCTCCTCCGGTTGAAATACGTACTTGGTCCACTTCTCCAAGGATGCAATGTGCTTTTCCGTTGTCGGATTTTCCGCAAATTTCAGAGCAATATAGCGCCGCTGCTTTCCCGTTCCCCCGTAGACCGCATGAAATAAGCTCTGATTAAATAATACAATATCCCCGGGGGTGGATTCGAGCGCGAAAGACGGCATCTCAGGACCGGTAACTCCAAAAGCATTAGACGCTATCGGCACATCCCCAGTCGCACTCTCCTTGAAATAATATTTTAAAAGCTGCGTCACAAGAAGCTCATGTAATGGCATGCGGTGGGAGCCGGGGATAACGCGCAATGCACCGAAAGCTTCAGTGGTCGCATCGAGGTAAAGGTGAACTTTGATCCGCGTGAAAAAAAGTTCGTCCTCACCCGGTCGATCTGCATGCCAGTCAGCACTGGCGCGACCATCTTGTCCCTCGGACCCTCCCCAGATGAATCCTGGACCGAGTAATCTTTCAATCGTCCCGTAAATGCGATCGTCTTCGGCAAGTTTCATTAATTGAGGTTTTTTTTCAATAAAGGGCACGACATGCTTCACCTGTTTTTCGTCATCGGACGGCGGCGATTTTTCCGCATTGATTAAGAGATCGAAATCGCGGGTTATCGCTTCCATCTCTTCGGGAGAAAATGCCTGCTTCAGGATTAAAAACCCAAAGGTTTTAAAATGTGCGCACTGTCCGTCACTGATCATAAGCTAAAAATAGTGCATGTTTATTACGCGAGCTCAACCAAGCCTTCGACCATATTGCGGATGCGAGGGTTTGCACTATTGAGAAAATTTTCCTCGGGGTGCAATGCGTACTCTGACCATTTTTTTATTGATTCGATATGCCTCTCAGTTGTCGGTCTATCCGCGAATTTAAAGGCAATATATCGTCGTTGATTTACCAACCGGCCATAGACAGCATGCATAACACTCTGGTTAAAAAAAACGATATCCCCGGGATTAGATTCAATGGCATAGCCTGGAATTTCCGGACCCTCCAATACAAAAGGGTGGGGGTTGTCGGCCGTTTTCTCATGGCCCTGTTTGTCGTGGTAATGGTGGAGTGGTTGTAAACTGTCGTGATAAGGTGAACGCTGTGATCCCGGTATGACGCGCAACGCCCCGGTCTCTTTAGTTGTCGGGTCGAGGTAGAGATGAACCTTGATACGCGTAAAAAATAATTCTTCTTTTCCAGGACGGTCCGCATGCCACGACGCAAAGGAGCGCCCTCGCTGGCCCTCGGACCCCGACCAGATAAATCCCGGTTCGAGTAACTGCTCAATGGTCCCGTAGATACGGTCGTCTATCGCAAGTTCAGTCAGCTGAGGACTCCTTTCGACAAAGGCCGATATGCTCCTTACTCCTTTCTCGGCTTGAATCGGATTCTCTTCTCCAATCTCGATGAAACTTTCATACTCACGTGTGATGGCCGCCATCTCCGTCGATGAAAAAGCCTGCTTGAGAAGAAGAAATCCAAACGTATTAAAATGCGCTACTTGTCCTTCGGTGATCATTTTATGAAGTTAAAAGCTGAGGAAGTTTATAAAAAACTCAGGTCACGGCAAAGAAATAAATAATTAAGTTGAGACTCTGTTGTTGAAAGGCAATAGCGATCCTCTTATTTACAATAATAAATCATCGTGGCCAATACGAAATACAATCACATTATCTGGGACTGGAACGGTACTTTGATGAATGACACCTGGTTGTGTGTTGAAGTGCTTAACAGTATACTTCAAAGCCGCCAGATGCCCTCAGTATCGAGGGAGTCATACCGCGCACAGTTCGACTTTCCCGTCATCGGGTATTACGAGCGGCTGGGGTTTGATCTCGTTACTGAAGCCTTTGAAGATCTTAGTGTCGAGTTTAACAACGAATACGATCGACGGCGTGAAGAATGCCTCCTTCATGAGGACGCATGGACGATTCTCGAGTCACACGCTCAAGCCGGACGATCTCAATCCATTCTCTCCGCTTCTCACCATGAACGCCTGGCGGAGATAATTGAGTATTACGAGCTGACTTCTTTTTTCCATCATCTCCTGGGATTGGAGAACGTCCACGCCGAAGGCAAAATCGATCTTGGTCGTCAATGTATCAATGCCCTCGATCATGATCGCCAGGAAATATTACTTATCGGGGACACCGTCCATGACTTCGAAGTGGCTTCAGCCTGCGGTATAGACTGTATCCTCGTTAGTCATGGCCACCAGCACCATGATAAACTGGAGCCTTGCGGCGTTCCTGTGTTCGATTCACTTCGCGCTATAGAAGTATAGATCGATAAGGCCGCTCATTCCCTTGCCCAAAGGGATGAGATAACTGTCGACTCTAAGATTTTGCCAATAACCGCACTTCTGCTCGCGGCGTAAAAAAAATCTCAATTTTTACCCATCCGTTAAGTTCAATGGCGTATAGCCGATTTCACTAAGACAGATTTATTAGAGAACCAGGAGGAGAACCCTAACTCAATTAACAACGAACACAATCACGGTAAAATGCCAGATTCAATAGCCATGGAAATAGCTGAAGCCTATCACGAGGATGTCAAGATTCTCAAGCTACGCGGAAAACTCGATGCCAGTACCGCCGCTGCATTTGAAGGTAAACTGAATGAGGTTTTAACCGCTGGGGACCCCAACCTTCTCCTCGATTTGCAAAACCTGGAAACGATAAGCAGTGCCGGACTGAACGTGCTACTCTCATCGAATAAGCGGATCAGAAAGAAGCGCGGAATAATCGCTTTAAGCGCCGTTACGAATGAAGTGAAAAATATTTTTAAACACTCCGGAATGTTCCCCCTCTTCCCTTTTTACCAGGACTCGGAAGAAGCGCTGACAAACGGCTGTTTTAATCTGCCTTGATTTTTTTGCCAGGTCCCAGTCTTTTTTTGCTTAATCCTTTTGCCTCGGCTCGAGCGCTTCTTTGTACTTTCGATAGAGCCCGCGGAATTGATGATAGGTCATGCCTAAAGATCGTGCGGCGCGGCCCTGGTGGTAGCGTGACCGCTCAAGGGCTTGCCGCAGCGTGTTCAACTCTATCTCTCTAATGTTTTCTTCGAGCGATTTATTTTTCCCGGCGGGGGCCGGCGGTTGCTCTTCATCCAGGTCCTCATCTCTTTGTCCAGGGTGAGAAGAAGAGGGGAGGGCAAAGGGATCGAAATCTATGTTAGTAATTCTAATACCGTCGGCTTGGTAGACCGCGCGCTCGACAACATTTTTCAATTCTCTGATGTTGCCCGGCCAGGCGTAGTTCTCCATCTCTGTCAGCGCATTTTCACTGAATTCGGGTACCCCGTCTCGCCCCAATTCTAGTGCCATGCGCGTGGAAAAGTGATAGGCAAGAAGAGAGATGTCCCCACGACGTTCGCGAAGAGGGGGCAGATAGAGAACTTCGAATGACAAACGGTCGAGCAGGTCTCTTTTAAATCTTTCCGCTTTTACCAGTGCCGGCAGATCGACATTTGTCGCACCGATAATTCGCACATCGATCACAACCGGCGATGACCCTCCGACTCGTTCAAAAGATTTATACTCTACGACGCGTAAAATTTTTTCCTGAACTTCCATCGGAAGTAGACCAATTTCATCAAGGAACAGAGTCCCTCTATCCGCCGCTTCAAACCGCCCTATCCGCCGGTGCGTCGCCCCGGTAAAGGCGCCGGCTTCATGGCCAAACAACTCCGATTCAAGCAAGGTTGGCGCCAGTGCCGCACAATTAAGTGAGATTTTCGGTCCCTCCCAGCGACGGGATAGATAGTGTAAGCGCGAAGCGGCCAATTCCTTTCCCGTGCCCCGCTCACCGACTATCAATAGGGGCCGCTCTACACCGGCTACACGCGAAAGTCTCTCCTGGAATTGAACGAACGCGTCCGACTCCCCTAAGGCTTCAATGATATTACTTTGCTCTGACAATCTAATTATTAGTTAAATATACTAAAATATAATTATATTTACCTATATATAGTATAATTAACCTACAATAAGTTTCAAGTTCAAATATTATCTTCATGAACACGAACCGTTTACGAACAGAAGCGAGCAATTGGCACAGGGTCTGCAATAAAACCTGGCATCATAAATTAAACAAAGGAGAGAAATGGGAATATTTTCAAGATTTAGAGACATCATCAGCTCCAACATAAACGCGATGTTGGAGAAGGCAGAAAATCCGGAGAAACTGATCAAGCTGATGATCCAGGAAATGGAAGACACGCTGGTTGAGATCAAGGCTTCCTGTGCGGGAGCGATGGCCAGCCATAAACGGGTAAAGCGTGCGCACGAGGAAGTTAATCGACGCGCTGAAAACTGGGGCGCAAAAGCTAAACTCGCCGTTGAAAAGGGGCGGGAAGATCTGGCGCGTGAAGCGCTGGCGGAGAACATGCACCTCGAGGAGGAAGGCAAAAGCCTGGAGAAAGAAGTCGATCAATTTGCCAATATTATTACCCAATATCAAAAAGACATTCATCAGTTAGAAGAAAAACTGGAGACCGCACGCAAAAAGCATCGTATACTCCTTCAACGTCATGTGCAGGCGGGAAAGCGCAAAACGGCACAAACAAAAATTCGCCAGGTTGATAGTTCAGATGCCTTTGTCCGCTTTGAGCAGTTCGAAAACCGCATTGAAAGAATGGAGGCGGAAGCAGAGTTGGTCAATTACGGCCGCAAGCCGAGTGAGGAGAATGCATGGGAAAATTTGGAAAATAAAGACAAGATTGAGGAAGCGCTCGAAACACTGAAAAAGGAGCACACCAAGAAATCCGGCTAAAAGTTCTGTTTCGATTAAAAAGCGCGTGCACCTAATTTAAATTAGAACTAAACTTTATTGAGGATATAGAACCAGCGTTTTAAATTAACTTAATTCCCTTCATGGACTCTATTTTTATATTTATTTTATTGATACTCTTTATCGTCGTTGGGCTGCCGGTAATCTGCTTTACTTGGATCGTAAAGATGCGCGTTGAAGGGTCGCCGCGAAGAACCAAAAAAATGGATGCGGATGAAACAAAAATTATCCAGGAAATATATCGCGGGTTAAATAAAATGGAGGAGCGAATCGACGCCTTGGAAACCATTTTATTAGAACAAGAAGAAATACAAAACCCGTCTAATCCAAAAAAATGAATAAACTATTATTTAGAGATCGTTATCTTTATCGCTCCCGCCAAGGTTGGATATTCGGTGTCTGCCAGGGGTTAGCCGACTACACGGAATTTTCTGTCACCGTAATTCGTATAATTTTTATCGTATTTTTTATCTTGAGCGGATTTTTTCCCATCGTCCTCATATACCTTCTCGCCGCAATTTTGATATCTCCTAAACCGATGGTGAATTTTCAATCAGATGAAGAGAAGGAGTTTTACAATTCATATATTACCGCTCGTAACATGAGTGTGTCGCGTTTGAAAAGGAAATTTGATTCCCTGGAAAATCGTATCCGTCGCATGGAATCTATAATCACCGCACGTGAATATGACTGGGATCGACGTTTAGAATCAGATGCCTGAAGGTAATCCAGTTTGAAAACGATTGCCGGGCCTTACCAACCGAGCCCTTTCGTCATCGTCTGAATACGGCAGAGATACATGTCGGAGGCGATGAAAAGAACCGATCCATCAAAGCCAAACGTACAGTTGGCCGTTCTTTCGCCGGTCGAGATCCGTCCCAGCAGCACCCCATCCGGGGTGAAAACATATACGCCCCCTGGACCGGTAGCGAAAATATTACCGTCACGATCAATAGCCATACCATCGGGGTGACCCGGCAATACACCGACTGACGCCGTGGCATCAAAGAATACTTCCCCTCTTCCAAGTGTTCCATTTTTTTTAATCGGGAATTTCATCCAGAGCGCCGCGTCCGAATCGGACTGGGCGACATAGAGAGTCTTCTCATCAGGCGAAAGCCCGATCCCATTAGGGCGAGTCATCTTATCAGTTAGGAGGGTAAGTTTACCCTCTGTCGACAGACGGTAGACACCACAGAATTCAAGCTCGCGACGAGTGTCCTCAAACCATTTCGGCAACCCGTAGGGCGGATCGGTAAAGTAAAGATCCCCATTAGACATGAAGACGCCATCGTTAGGGCTGTTAAACCGCTTGCCTTTATAACTGTCGGCGAGCGTTTTCTTCCCTCCGTCTTTCTCCATTCGTGAGACGCGGCGATCGCCATGTTCAAAAAAAACCAGTCGTCCCTGCGCATCAAGAAGAAGCCCGTTTGATCCCGGCTCACTCCCGTAATCGGATACACCGGTATAGCCAGAAGGATTTAAAAAAAGACTGATCCCCTCGCCCTCAACCCACTTGTAGACCGCGTTTCGGGGTATATCAGAAAATAGCAGATAGCCGTCATTATTATCACGCACCCACACCGTCCCTTCGGTCCACTCGAACCCGGAGCCGATTACTTCGATTTTCGCGCCGGGCGAAATTATTTTATCTAATCCCGGATCGAGCCGAACGACTTCACCGATAACCGGATAGCTGGATGGCTCAGCCATTACTCCGTGGACAATTAAGAGGGTAACAACTCCACATCTCACAATTTGATCTATAACCGTGCTTATATTTATTTGATTATATTTTTTCATCATGAATTTAGCTTGAATAAGAACAGAACTCCAGTTGTGGCCAGGACCAGCCCGATCAAAAAGACCGCCGCGCACCCTTTCCCCCGTTCAGGGAATTTATCGGGATATTCCTCCCGCAAATCACCCTCTAATTTTTCAATAAATTCTTTCGCCTCCATGAGGCCACTCCCCGTAGCTTCACGGTATATTTTTATCGCATCAAATTTTCGGCCCGCAAGCAGCGCGTCGCTAATTTGTCCGATATCCTTTTCAGTCAGTTCATCCGCCATCAATTTATGGTTCTAAAATATTGTCTTTGCTCGCCTTGCTTTTGATTAAGATATTGACGGTGGCAAAGGCTGGATAAGTTGGGTTAAAAATTTCAATTATTTATTTTCTCAAGAGCAAGAAAATGTGGGTAATCCACCTGAAGCTTTATAAGCTGATGGTTCGAGGACGACTATGGTCGGGCGACCGTCACGGGATTGAGGGAGTGGAAAGGTAACGGTGTGATGTCGCACGATAAATACAGGGTCTCCTCGACGGTGGTTGAGAAACTCATCGATAAAAGTCATCCCTCCTCCAGGGGTCTCATTTCCCGCAAGCGGCGGCAACCCGTAATGCATAGGGAATATCCATGCAGGTTTTAAAAAATCAATCATGGGATCAAGCTCGTTAAATTTTGGTGTGAACTTTTCTCCTGTGATAGCCATTAGCACATCACACTTCCCAGCAAAAGGAGCCAAATCTTTCCTGCTTAACTCAAATCCAAGATCTCCCATGTGGGCAAACCAGAGCCCCCCGGCCTTAAAGGCATACAAGGCGTTGTCGTCTGTACCTTCAGGGTGATCCGGGATCTCCGCTGCCGCTATTGTCGCCAGCGGTTCGCCATTAATCTCTGCTTCCGACTTTCCCGTCGCCACATCCAGTGCATTTATAATTCTCGGATTTCCTTTAACGAGCTTAACATTGTCATGGGCAGGATCAGTGAGGGAACTGACAATTACTGTTTCTGCATCGAGACGAAATCCATCATCAGGCAGTTCTGTTTTCTCATGAGAAAACGGGTCCATAACAATTTTCGGTTTGCCCTCTTCCCATAGGCGAAAGCAGGCATGGCCCACAAATTCCAGTTGAACAGACATTATTTATCCTCCTTTTCTACTTTCCACAGTTGACCAAACTCAGCAGCTTCCCACCAACGCTGACCCGTAGGTTTTTCTAGAATAAGGGGTTTGAGAAAAGCGACTGACTTTTCAATTCCCTCCTCGATGTCAACGTACTCACACTCCATTTCGACGGAAAGGATGTCGGAATAACCAATGAGGCGAAGCGTTGCAAAAACCTCGCGCCAAGTCTTCTCGTCATGTCCCCACCCGGGTAAAGTAAAAGTCCAGGCCCGCTCTTCAGGTAGAGTAGAGGATGTGGAATCATTGAATCCCTTGAGACGAAGATTGTGTTCATGGATACACGTATCCTTTATATGGACGTGCTGAACCAGTTCTCCGAGATAGCGTATCGCTTCGATAGGATCGATTCCTTGAGCCCACATATGAGATATGTCGTAATTGCACGCGACAACAGGGCCTATCTCGTCGCGAAACCGTTTTAGTTTTACGGGGTTATTAATCATATCACCGACTTGCATTTCAAAGCAAAGGGTGACGCCGTGATCGGCAGCAATTTTTCCATGCTTCTTCCAATAGGGAATCAACCGTTTTTCCCACTGCCATTGCAGGGCATTTCGATAAAATGGTACATCTACTTGCTGAGTAATCCAAACAGGGAAATTACCCCCTTCAATCCCTTCAGGCAAACCGGCAACAAGGGTTACTTTATTCACCCCAATCTTTTCCGCCAGTTCACAGCACTGGCGGAACTGACGGCTGTATTCATCAGCCATCTTTTTATCCGGAGTAAGCGGTGCACCGTGCGCGGATAATGAGACAATTTCGATCGCGTATTTAGCATAATTATCGATCCATTGCTGGCGATCTCCACTGTCAGCAAGCAATTTTTCGACATCGCAGAATTTCTTTGCCGCGATTCCGCAAGCACCAACTTCTGCGAAATGAAGACCTAAGTTTGCCGCATAGCGCAACCCCTCTTCGAAATCGAATTTCATGATGAATCCGGTATTAATGCCTAGTTTCATTATTATTCAGATTTGAATAGATTACGGTAAACAGTAAAAGTGTCATGGAACACTTTCCTCTTCATGCTGATATCGGCGCCAACCATGGTTATTCGAACCCCCATGTCTCGATACTTAACTGCTAACTCCGGTTGAAAAGCGCCCATCGCTACAATCTTACCAGCCTTGACCGACTCACGAATAACACGTTCGATTTTTGGTGCAAGGTGCGACTCTGCTTCCTCTCCAAATATTCCGAGACTCACCGACCAATCCGTGGGGCCGACATTAATTATATCGATACCCTCTACCGCGAGGATACTATTGAGTGCATCATAACCTTCGTCACATTCGATCATTGCCATGAGATGAGTCGCGCTATTTGTCTCTTCAAATGTACGTTTGGGATCATCACCGATCGCAAAACCGGCACTCGCAGTTGTCGATGCAGCCCCTCTCTCACCTATAGGTGGATACTTTCCCAAACGAACAAACTCTTTTGCCGTTGCCGCACTTCGGACGTCGGGCAAATTTATTATATCAATCCCTCCATCGAGTAATACCTGCACATGGGTACGTCGCAATTCCGGAATGCGCACCATGGACACCATTCCCAGGTGATGGATGGTTCGACCTAATCGAATCGCTTCCGCGGTGGGGATAGGACTGTGTTCGAGATCGATCCAGACAAGTTTGTAACCTGCTTGTGCTATCAATTCAATATCGGTTAATGTGACATCACGACAGATCAAACCGAATAGGTGGTCATGCTCATTCAGCAGTTCATTCAACCTATCTTTTATCATTACATTCTTCCGTCAGCGATTGATTTAAACTTTTTCTTTTCTCTGGTCTCGTTGGCAAAAATAGAACCATAGATGCTAAAATCATAAATTTTCTATAAAGGCTAATTCTTCTTCGAGTTCTTCGATCGAATAAAAATGTTCCAGAAGTAGTGTCGCATCTAAAGACTTTATTTTCCGATGAAACTCAATCGGAAGCGATGCGGTACCAATCAGCCCATGGTAGTCGGGTCGCCCGCGCAAATCATATAAAAATTGATCGTTCCAATGGACATGCCCGATTAAATCGGGGCGAGAGAGAAAAGTCATCATTGTAGCTGTGCGCTTGTCATGGTCGGAAAACATCTGCGCATAGGTTGCCGCGTGGGCAGAATCAAGGCAAAGAGAAACGTTAGGCATGTTGACGTCTTCACTCATTTGGATCCACTCCTCCGGCGATTCCCCGAAATAGCGGTTTCTCCGGCTCCAGTTCACCGCTTCGCCGGAAATGTCATCGGGAATGCCATCCCAGTTAAGATTGGTATTTTCCAGGGTAATCTCAATCGCGTGATCACCCGCAAAATTGGCAATTTGTTTAATCGCTTCTATTTGAAGATCGTAATCGCCTTCCTGCCCGTAAATTTGCGTCTCCGTCACCCAGCGTTTGGGGGCACCGTGCATATTTACTTTTTTAAGGTGGGGTAGGCGACTCGCCTGGTCTACATATTTTATATAGCGATCGATACAAACCTGGCGAAAGTCCATTTCTGTCGCGGCGATATTTAACCGCAAGCGCAAGGCCTGATCATCGCACACATATTTGTTTTCAACACGCCATCCTTTAACCGAACCTGTGCTTTTACCCATCGGGGCATGGCCGCTGGTCATTATTTCATAGAAATCTTTAATATTATTGAAATGGGGGCCACCGGGAGATTGACCGGTCTCAAGATCCATTTGCAACCCGCCCTCGGTATTTAAATTTAACCGCTTCAAGTTTTCGACTCCCGTTTCCATCGTGCACGCGAGCGGGTGCTTAACTTTTGTTTTTATATCAGCCATCGATTCACGTTCTTTAACTTATTCTCATTGTTGTTAAATTGTCGAGACAAGCCCTCCATCGACAATGACTTTAGCTCCATTCAGGTTATAATAAAATTCGTCCCTCCTTCAGGGGGACATTCGACAATCTCTACCTTGTCAACCCGGGCCCATTTTGGGCCCTCGTGACACCACTGTGAGAAACGCTCAAGCGCCGCACATTCCCCTTCCGCCTCGATGTAGACCTTCCCGTCGAGCTGATTACGCACAAATCCGCAAATGCCGAGTTCCGTCGCCTTATTTCTTGAGGAGTCGCGAAAAAGCACTCCCTGTACGCGTCCTTCGACCGTGATTTTTAATCGTTTCATTTCAGCTAAATATCTCCGCGTAGAGTGTACGATAGGGGATAGCATTTTCAGGCGGATAACAGGCAAAGATGACCTGCTCGAGGGTAGTTTCCCTTTCTAAAGTCGTTTTCGTTTCCTTGAGAGCGATCCGTGTTGCCTCCTCGAAGGGGTATCCATAAACACCCGTGCTGATAGAGGGAAACGCGATGGAGATAAGTCCGTGTTCCCTGGCGAGGCATAAACTGTTTCGGTAACAAGCCCTGAGCAAATCCGGTTCCCCGCGCTCGCCGCCTTGCCAGACGGGGCCGACCGCATGAATAACATGTTTAGCAGGTAAGCGATAGCCCTGTGTAATTTTAGCCTCACCCGTATCGCAACCGCCGAGAGTACGGCATTCTTCGAGTAACTCAGGGCCGGCCGCCCTGTGGATCGCCCCATCGACACCACCTCCACCGAGCAGTCGATTATTGGCGGCGTTAACAATTGCGTCAACTGTGAGCCGGGTTATATCGCCTTCAACAATATCTATTTTATCGCCAACCACCTGATCTTTTATAGGTTGTTTATTATTACAAGGACAATGGCCAAAGTCATCATTACCGCTATCCACGAAGAAGCAAGGCCACTGATAGAAAAAATCGGATTAAAAAAAGATCCGCACGCTCACCGTATTCCTCTCTATCGCCGCGATGACACCATTCTTGTGGTGAGTGGAACGGGCAAAGTAAAGTCTGCGATCGCTACGACTTATGCCTTAGCTAATATTGAATCCCCCGAAAATACGCTTGTTATTAATTTTGGGTTATGCGGTTGCTGCGATACCCAGCGTCCCTTAGGTGAACTCGTTTTTATAAATAAAATAACCGATGCCGCCACAAGGCGTGATTTCTATCCGGAAATTATTCTCAAACATAACCTCCGTGAAGCCTCTTTGACCACCTTTGATAACCATGTTCTAAAAGGCCGGGAAACCGTCTCCTCTGATATGGTGGATATGGAGGCGAGTGGATTTTTCCCTTCCGCCTCCGCCTTTATTCCCCTGGAAAATATTTACTGTCTCAAACTTATATCCGACCACTTGGAAGATATAAAATTGGATAACCCCATGATTAGAGAAAAGATCGAAACCTGCCTCGACGCATTCATGGAGGTTATCAGTTCGGGAAGTAATTTAAATTCGCGGTCAACACCGATCGCGGCTGATGACGCATCAATTCTTAACAAGCTTTGTGAAGTGCTAAAGCTGACCATCACTCAACGTCATCAGTTGCGGGATTACACGACCGGTTATATTATCCGTCATCAAAAAGGACTCGATCTCCTGCGCCCCTATTGCAAACAGACGGTTAAAAATAAGGCTGAACGCAACCGGCTTTTTAAAACGATTACGCATGAACTACAGTCAAAGTAATTTTTCGCATCTCTACATTGAAAGAGCCGCGGAGAATTTCCCGATGACCGAACATCTGCTGTCGCGTTTCCCGAAAGCCGAGCGAATTTGTATTGATAACTACAAAGATGTATTTGCCCGACCCGGGCAGCATTTTCAAACCCAGAAGCGCAGCATTAAGCTAATTCTCGCAGTAAAAAAAGACCACTTGATTTATCGCGGGAGTAACAACGCACAGGATTTTGGGTATTCAAACTTTCATTACAATGCGCTCATCCTCAATTGTGTTTATAATTGTGATTACTGTTACCTTCAAGGCATGTACCCCTCCGCCAACATCGTTGTTTTTGTTAATACCGAGGCTTACTTTTCAGCGACAAGTAAAGCGATCAATCAGCGCTTGGATCCCTCTACGCCCCTCTACCTTGCAATCTCCTACGACACCGATTTACTCGCTCTTGAGTCCTTGGTCCCTTACTGTCACGAATGGATAGAATACAGCAGAAGAAAAGATAATCTGCTCATTGAAATTCGCACGAAAAGCGCGAATTACCGTGCCCTCAGTGATCTTGTCCCCCATGACCAGGTTGTTTTGGCCTGGTCTCTCTCACCTGAACCGGTCGTGTCGCGTTACGAAATAAACACTCCTCCTTTGGAACGACGCCTGGAGTCCGCGGCGCAGGCAATTGATGATGGTTGGTCGGTACGCCTTTGTTTTGACCCCGTTTTACTGATTGCGAATTGGCGAGAGAGTTATCGCCAACTTGTAGAAAGAACATTTGAAAAACTTCCGGCAGAAAAAATCCGTGATATTAGCATTGGCATTTTTCGCATGAACGCAGAATATTTGAAGCGCATTAAAAAACAGCGCACGGATAGTGATATTCTTTATTTCCCTTATGAACGCAACGGCGGTGTAGTATCACCCTCTCAGACGGAGATAGAAGAAATGAACACCGCAATAAGCACGCTTCTCGAAGAACACGTGAATAAAGAAAAGATAGAAGTATGGATGTAGCAATCGTTACCGATGCGGCCACGGGACTCGGCCTTGCACTTTCATGTAAGCTGGTCGCGCCCGGATATCTCAATTCCACGATCAGATGATTCGTGCATCCAGCATTCCATTAATTAATCGCGCGCTTACAACCCAAGAGCGCGTCGCAATTATTGATCGTCGCGGGGTTCACAAGTACGGTGATGTAATAAATCAATCTACTAAGATTGCCCAACATTTACTGCGCGACACCGCGGATCTTGCAGAGGCGAGAGTCGCAATTATGTCCCCGCCGGGAATGGACTATGTGGCTGCTCAATGGGGAATCTGGCTGGCGGGTGGTATCGCGGTCCCCCTTTGTCTATCACACCCTTTATCAGAAATTGAGTACGTGATTAATAACGCCGGTGTTAAATTCATCGTTGCTCACCCGGAGTTCGAGGAAAGATTATCCCCCCTCATCGAGGCATATAATTTAATATTAATTCACTCGAATCCCGAAGACAATATCCCCGAGGTATCTCTCCCCAAGATAGAAGTAAATCGCAAAGCGATGATTTTGTTTACGAGTGGTACAACGAGTAAACCCAAAGGGGTTGTTACTACGCATAAAAACATAAGCGCCCAGATTACCTCACTAGTCAAATCCTGGGAAATAAGGGAAGATGATCGTATCCTTCATGCACTACCGCTTCATCACATTCACGGTATTATTAATGCTTTATATTGCCCCCTATGGGCGGGTGCCAGTTGTGAAATGATGCCCGGATTTAATGCGGATGCGATCTGGGAAAGATTCGTCAAAAGCGATCTAACCCTTTTCATGGCCGTGCCGACAATCTACGTAAAACTCATTGCCTCCTGGGAAAAAGCCGGGCGTGAGGAAAAAGAATCCATGTCTAATGCCTGTAGTAAAATGCGCCTCATGATATCAGGTTCCGCTGCCTTACCGGTTAAAATTCTGGAAAAATGGAAAGCGATAGGCGGGCACACGCTTTTGGAAAGATATGGGATGACCGAAATTGGAATGGCGCTCTCCAATCCGCTTCACGGAGAAAGAAAACCTGGTTATGTCGGCACACCCCTCCCCGGGGTCGAGTTGCAACTGGTTGATGACAACGGGGAGATAATCACCGAAGAAATGAAGGAGGGAGAAATTCAGGTTAAGGGAGAAAATGTATTTCAAGAATATTGGGATAACGCGAAATCGACCCGGGATGCTTTTCACCATGGCTGGTTCCGGACTGGAGATATCGCCGTAATTGAGAACGGATATTATCGTATCCTGGGAAGAAGTTCTATCGATATAATTAAATCCGGCGGTTATAAAATCTCCGCTTTGGAAATTGAAGAAGTTCTGCGTTCTCATCCTGAAATTGACGAATGCGCGGTTGTGGGTATCAACGATGAAGAGTGGGGCGAACGAATTTGCGCTGCTATTGTCACGAGGGACAACTGTGTATTAACACTCGATAATTTACGCCAGTGGGCGCGAGAGCGAATAGCTAAATATAAAATCCCCAGTCGTTTGAAGATAGTACCGCATCTACCGCAGAATGTAATGGCTAAAGTAACCAAACCAGAAGTTAAAAAACTATTTTAATAACCCCTTAATCGCCGCCATTATGACGCCGTTTCTCAATGTTTGTCGATTGTGCTCGTTAAATTCTCGGTTGACCTGTCGCTTACTATTTATGATATCAATTTCCTTTGCAGCATGAACCGAGTTTATATCAAGACATACGGTTGCCAGATGAATGATCGCGATTCCGAAGCCGTAGCGGCGATGCTACGGCACCGTGGTTATTCGATGGTTGATAGCGAGCATGACGCAGATGTTGTCCTGCTCAATACCTGCGCGGTACGTGATCAGGCGGAACAAAAAGCTATTGGTAAGACCGGTTACCTGCTGAAACACAAAAGAGGAAATCCCAATTTCATCATTGGGATCATGGGATGCATGGCTCAGAATCGGGGGAGCGCGATTCTCGATCAGTTACCCGATCTCGATTTACTGGTGGGCACACAGAAGTTTCATCGCGTCCCCGACCATCTCGATAACCTCATTCGCAGCTACCAGGCACAGGGGCCACGACCAGCGACCATTGTCGACCTTGAGGACGAGGAGGGGTCGCAAAACACCATTCGCTCCCACGAACCTGATCAAAGGCAAGTCAGTGCATTTGTTTCTATTATGCAAGGGTGCAACATGAATTGCACTTTTTGTATAGTTCCAAAAACTCGCGGCCGCGAGCGATGCCGCCCGATCGCTGAAATCGTCGACGAAGTCGAGGAGCTCGCCTCCCGGGGAACGCGCGAGGTTACACTGCTCGGACAAATTGTGACAAGTTATGGGCGGCGTGAAATACCTTTTAAGCGGGGAAAAAGTCCATTTGTCCAAATACTTGAAGCGATACAGGGCGTAACTGGAATTGAGCGCATTCGCTTTACATCGCCTCACCCACGTGGTTTTAAAAAGGACCTTATCGAAGCGTATCGTGAATTACCCAAGCTGTGCGAGTACGTCCACTTGCCGATGCAAAGTGGGTCGACTCGAATATTGCGCGCGATGAATCGACCCTACACCGCTGAACGTTATAAACAGATCGTTGACGATTTGCGCGCTGCGGTTCCAGCTATGTATTTTTCTACAGATGTTATCGTGGGCTTTCCCGGAGAAACGGAAGCAGACTTTGAAGAGACGCGAAAGCTCTTCATCGATGTTGCCTTTGATATGGCCTATATATTTAAGTACAGTATTCGTTCCGGGACCCCCGCAGCATCTCTACTCGACCAGGTATCCCAGGAAGTTAAAGCGTCTCGCAATCAGATCCTTTTAGACATTCTCGCGCAAAGTTCACTAAACCGTAATCGTTCGCTCCTTGGGAGCGTGCAGGAAGTTTTAGTTGAAGGTCCCGCGCGCAAAGGTGAAGGCATGTATAGCGGACGTACTCGCGGCAACCGTAAAGTGATTTTCCCTGGGAGTGCACGCCTGATGGGTGAACTCGTGCCGGTCGAGATAGAAAAAGCTTCGACGAGTTCACTTTACGGATCGCTTGTGCTCAATGGCATGGAAGCGGATAAGCCACTCACCGTCAGCGGACTTTAATTCCCTATTTCATGTCTCTATATTTAGCCACTTTACTGCCGGGATTAATTCTGTTGATTTTAGGTGTTCTCTTGTTGTGGGAAAAAGCTAATTTCGAAAAACTCGCCAAAGCGTCCCTGCGCTCATTTCCTGTGACCTGCATAACGATGGGTCTCGGGTCGGGGTGGTTCATCTATGAAGTCTCTCAACTGGGAACCGCTGATTTCGGTCATTACAGAAATTATTTATTTATCCTTTTCTTAGTAATCGCACTTCTATCCTTTGTCTTCATTAAAGATTTTTTATCGGTTCGCGGAACGGTAATACTCGTCTTGATGTCCGCGCGCGCGCTTCTTGAAGCCGCTTATATGCAAGACCCAACAAGTCGCCTTTTTATGGTTAGCTTCGTTTACCTTTGTATTTTCGTCGCGCTTTACCTCGGAGTCGTCCCCTACCGCATGCGCGATTTTTTTATCTGGCTCTTTGCCCGACGACGCCGAGTTAACAGTTTTGGTTCCCTCTTCGCGCTTTATGGATTGCTTTTGTGTGTCGTCGCCTTTAGCTACTGAGCAATGCTCTGCGAAGATGTGAACCTGGCATTGCTGCTTATTGTATCAGGTCCGGCCGGAAGCGGGAAAACTACGCTTTCTAACCGTTTACAAGAAGCGTTCAATCCCCAACTGCAACGGGTTATATCTTCAACCACGCGTCCCCCTCGGGCGGGTGAAAAAGAGGGTGAGGATTACTATTTTTTCGATAACGACACCTTCGACAAGCAGATCGAATGTGACGCTTTTTACGAATGGGCAAAAGTTCATAATCATCGCTATGGAATATTAAAGAGTGAAATCGAAGGAAAATTGGCGGAAAATATCGATTTGATCCTTAGTATCGATGTGCAAGGAGCCGCTCATTTTCGCGAAGCGGCAAAGTCAGACGCGGAACTCGCGCAGCGCCTGGTGACAATTTTCATTCTCCCACAGGACATTGAACAGTTGAAATCCCGTTTGCGCCAACGGGGTGATGACGATGAAGATGAAATCGCACGACGCATGCAAACCGCGGCTCGCGAAATAGCGCAGGGTAAACATTTTGATCACCGCATTATCAGCCGAAGTCGCGAGGAAGATCTTGCCTCACTCCGCGCTCTTTATCGAGCGGAAAAACAGCGCTCAAGAACTGAGGAGAGGTAATTTTCAGCACCGGAATAAGTGTTAACCCCTAGTTCGGTTTAGGTTATTGCTTCTCAAAAAAATCGCCCCGAATAACGGCAAATAAATATTGCCAGGCTTCACATTCAATCATTAGTATAGCTGAATATTTAACCGGGAGGTCGACTATGAAGTATTCTATCCTATCGCAAAATTAAAGTGTTCCCCACTCGACACTGCTAATCCGCGTTACACTAGCGTGCCAAACCCATTAAAGAAAAGGGCGCGCCACTGAAAAAATATTTCCCCGCCATTCTCTCCGTTTAATCGCAAACAAACTATACATTCCTCCAAAAAGCTAAACCGCTAACAGCCAATACCCCAATTACCCCGGCTGGTTGCTGCAATCTCCCTTCCTCTTACTTGGGCACCTGCAGTGGCAAGTCCATCTAATACATCTACATTGATTCACGCTGCAGTCATTCCCTTTACACACCGATGAACGCCCCACCATTTTCATCAAGAGAACATAGCACTATTGCTCGTTACATGGATCAACCGAGCGTAATGCCAGAGGTTATACGTACTAAGATTGAAGCGGCCTGGAATAACAAGCCGGTTCAGCTCTACGCGATGATCGATCTCAATTCAGATTTCCAGATGTCTCAAAGTTGGCTCGCGCTCGGCCCTGAGCAAGTCGCTGTTGCCAACGAAGCGACACCCGATGGCTCAATCGAGATAAAAACTTTTGCCCGTTCCCAAATTCAAGAAATAAAGGAAACGCCCGGGTTAAGCTGCACGATTATATCTTTTTACGGCATCCCAGGTGAGCCAGCGCTCGCAGTCGTTCGTTATACCCAAAGGCAACGTCAAGCGATGGGTCCAATCATTTTCCTGCTCAAGGAAAAGATAAAAGGAAACACCATAGGGGAAGATAATATCGATGCGGATTCGGTTTATGCCAAAGCCGTTGCGAAACCGATTCTCACCGCCCAGTCCTCGGTTGCCGAAAACAAAATGGCGGTATTATGGCGGCTCCTCGCCTATCTCAAACCTTACCGTAGTCGCTTTATCTTGGGGTTACTCGCCGCGGTAGGATTAACCTCCGTAAGCCTGGTTCCCCCTTACCTCACCGGATATATAGTAGACGATGTGATCATCCCTTACACTGACGATATGCTCCCTCTGGAACAGGCTTCACGTTTGGGCTGGATAATACTTAGCGTGATCGTGGTCGTTTATTTGTTGCGCCAAATATTCATGTGGGTGCAGCTGCGCACGATGTCGATGATTGGCGAATGGGTGGCCCGAGACCTTCGCATTAGCATCTACAATCATTTGCATAATTTAAGTTTAAGCTACTTTTCCGATCGGCAGACTGGCAGCATTGTCAGTCGTGTAAGTTCAGACACCGATCGGCTCTGGGATTTTATCGCTTTTGGATTTACGGAGATGACCTTATCCGTCCTCATGATCATCGGGCTTGGCGCGGTTTTATTCACGATGGACTGGCAGCTGAGCTTGGTCGTCATCGGGCCAGTTCCTTTAGTATTTTATTTTATCTTTCTGATGGGTCGAAAGCTCCACCGTATATTTCTGCGCATATGGCGAAAATGGTCAAATATGACTGGCCTGCTTGCCGATACCCTCTCTGGAGTAAGTGTGGTCAAGGCTTTTAATCAGGAAAATTATGAGCGCAATCGCTTCGCCCGAAGTAACGCCGATGTAACCGGCGAAATGATTAGAATTCACAAGGTGTGGACAACATTCTGGCCGCTTATTTTTCTCGGGCTGGAGTCTCTCGTCCTCCTGGTTTGGTATTTTGCCCTTCCCCGCCTTCTGGGTGATGGCACTCCAGGTAGCATTAGTCTGACCCCGGGTAAGTTTGTTGCCTTTCTTCTCTACATGGGCATGTTCATCATGCCGATTGAGAATTTCGGCTATCTCACCCGTTTAATCAACCGATCGCTAAGTTCTGCGCATAGGGTATTCGAATTGCTCGATACCGAACCCGAAATCGTATCTCGCCCCGACCCTGTTCGCTTGGACCCGGTAAAAGGGAGGATACAATTTGACAATGTGTCATTCGGCTACGACCCGGTACTGCATATGCTCAAGAATGTCTCCTTCGAGATAAACCCTGGCGAAATGATTGGGCTCGTTGGCAAATCCGGCGCGGGGAAGACAACGATAACAAACCTTATTGCCCGGTTTTACGATACACAGGTGGGCCGCATATTGATTGATGATGTTGATATCCGCGACCTCGATGTTGGGTTGTTCCGAAAACAGATCGGCATGGTCATGCAGGATCCGTTTCTCTTTCACGGCAGCATCCTCGATAATATTCGCTACGGCCATCAGGAGGCAGACCTGGAACAGGTAGTAAACGCGGCCTTAGCGGCTAACGCCCATGAATTCATCAGTAAATTTAACCTCGGCTACGACACCATCGTCGGTGAGCGTGGTCATACCCTGAGCGGTGGTGAACGTCAGCGTGTATCTATCGCCCGTGCGATTCTGCATAATCCTCGAATATTAATCCTTGATGAAGCGACGAGTAGCGTTGACACGGAAACCGAACGTAAAATCCAGGAAGCGCTCGAACGTCTGATTGAAGGACGAACGGTTATAGCGATTGCCCATCGTCTCTCTACCCTACGCAAAGCAAACCGTCTTTTTGTCATGCATGATGGATCACTTGTCGAAAGTGGCACGCACGATGAACTTCTGCAAAAAGAAGTGGGAACCTATAAAACGCTCTACAATTTACAGCTCGAGCTGCATGAAATGTATGTATTGTAATTTTTCATCTGCGGGAAACAGCTCTCCAAGATAATTAAATGAGAAATAATAAAGACCAGGTTTTACCAATGGAACCTCCTCCAGAAATTCGGCGCGACGGCGATGGTACCCTCCAAATTATTCGTGAGGGGAAGCCAGTCACTGTTATGCTGCACCCCTGTTTTCCGTGGAGCGCGTCGACACGGTTTATTTCACTGCGCGAAAATGAAAATAAAGAAATATATCTCATTAACCGGCTCGATGATTTAGACGATGCATCGCGACAAGCAGTTGAAGCGAGCCTCGCTGAATCAACTTTCACCCTGGAAGTGACGGCGATAAAAGAAATAAAAAAAGAGTTCGATCTGCGACTGTGGACAGTAGAAACGAAGCAGGGCCCTCGACGATTTCAAACCAAGCTCGACGATTGGCCGAGAAACTTACCCGATGGTGGGATGGTCATTCGCGACCTCGCGGGAGACCTTTACCATATCGCGGATCCGGATAACCTTGATCGTAAATCCGCGCGGCTGTTATGGTCTTTTCGCGACTGAGCGCCCTTAATTACTTAAAGCCTCAAGTCCAAGCATGGCTTTTTTACGCCGCACTCCCCAACGATAGTTTCCAATCGCTCCACTTTTTCTTATAACGCGATGACAAGGGATCAGATAGCCTAGGGGGTTCGCGCCTACAGCCGTCCCTGCAGCACGAATGGCATTGGGCTGTCCGATCATACGCGCAACCTCTTCATAAGGGCCCGTGCAACCCGGCTTAATCCGCAGCATGGCCCGCCAAACTTTTAACTGAAAATCGGTGCCCATTAATGTCACGGGAATTTTCGCTCCTTTTTTATTTCTCTGCCTGGGGAAAATACGCTTCACCCAAGGCTGCGTCGCTTTCTGGTCCTTAATAAGTATTGATTTCGGCCAGCGCCTGTGAAGATCTGCCACTTGATTCTTTTCCCCTCCTTTATCGATAAAGAAAAGCGCGCAGAGCCTTCCCGTCGTTAAGGCAATCAGGCAAGCTCCGAAGGGGCTGCGATGAAATCCATAATTTATTTCAAAAGTTATATCTTTAGCCTGAGTCTTTATTTCAATGCGTGGAGGGATGCACTTTCCCTTAATTGAGGAACGCATTCCTATTGCTGCTTCAGTGAGCAGTTGTCTTCCATAATCAGGACTGATAAGCTGAAACCTTGAAGGCATAAGATTAAAGTTTAAGACGATCGATTAATTACCACACGTCCATTGAATTGGCATTATTATATTTCAATTTGCGGTCTCGAAGGCGCGAGCCAGTCAAGGTGGAAGATTTTCCCCCGCGGCTGGTCAAGGCGTTCATAGGTGTGCGCACCGAAGAAATCGCGCTGCGCTTGCAGGAGGTTTTGGGGGAGCCGAAGCGTACGATAACTATCATAATAGGCGAGGGCAGAAGAAAAAGTGGGGACAGGAACACCATACTCCGCGGCCGCGCCGACAACTCGCCGCCAGTTGTGTTGCGCGCGTTGTAATGCCTCATTAAAATAGGGATCGAGAAGGAGATTCGCAAGGATCGGGTCGCGCGCGTAAGCCTCTGTAATTTTTTGTAGAAATGCGGCACGGATAATGCACCCTCCACGCCAGATTTGCGCAATTTCGCCAAAGTTTAATTTCCAGGAGTATTCCTTTTGCGCCTCGCGCATGAGTTGAAACCCTTGGGCGTAAGAACAGATTTTTGCACAATAGAGCGCATCATGAATAGCATCAATAAAGTCTGCCTTATCGCCTTGAAAAGATTTCTCAGGCCCTTTGAGGACCGTGTTCGCCGCACGGCGTTCATCATTGACCGCGCTGATGAAGCGCGCAAATACCGCTTCCGCGATAGTGGGTGCGGGCACTCCCATATCAATCGCGTTGTTACTGGTCCATTTCCCGGTTCCTTTCTGCCCCGCTGTGTCCAACACGATATCGACAAATGGTTTTCCCGTCACCGGATCGGTCTGTTTCAAGATATCTGCGGTAATTTGAACAAGGAAAGAATCGAGAACACCGTTGTTCCAATCGTTGAATATGTCCCCCATTTCCGCAGGAGACAGATTGAGAAGATTGCGCATCAAATCATAGGCTTCACAGATCATCTGCATATCTCCGTATTCTATCCCATTGTGCACCATTTTCACATAGTGCCCCGCTCCATTCGGTCCGATGTATGCGGCACAGGGAACACCGCCATCAACCGGTTTTCCCGGTTCGGCCCCCTCTAAAGGTTTACCCGTTTGCGAGTCGACTTTGGCCGCGATTGCGCCCCAAATAGGCGCCAGCTCTTTCCACGCGTCTTCACGACCACCAGGCATAAGTGAAGGCCCGAAGCGTGCGCCTTCTTCACCTCCGGAAACACCAGAGCCAATAAAGCGGTACCCTTTTGCATTAAGCTCTTTTTCCCGCCTTATGGTATCTGACCAGAGGGCATTGCCGCCGTCGATTATAATGTCTCCTTGATCGAGTAGCGGTAAAAGGCTGTCAATGACCGCATCGGTGCCGCGTCCCGCCTGGACGAGAATAATTATTTTACGCGGTGAAGAAAGTGATAGGACAAAATCCTTTAACTTCGCGTGGCCGACAAGTGTTCCCGGAGTATCGGGGTTATTCGCTATAAACTTGTCCATCTTCTCCGTCGTACGGTTGAAGACGGAGATGTTGAAGCCGTGATCAGCAATATTTAAGGCAAGATTCTGCCCCATTACGGCCAACCCAATAAGTCCAATATCCGATTGTTTCTCGCTCATATCTTACGCTGTGCTCGTACTCCCTCCATCTCTTTCTGGAGGCGAGTGCGCATAACCCTCGACCGGGCACAGCCAGCCACTGTCCCCGTTCTTATAATATTCTTTTTTCCAGATCGGCACCCGCCTTTTAACTTCATCAATTACGTACCTGCATGCTTGAAACGCCTCATTACGATGGGCGGCACTAACGCCAACCCATACCGCCATATCACCCAGTTGCAACCGCCCCACCCGATGACCGCACCGGGCTTCGATAATATCAAATTTGTCGCGCGCTTCGATGAGGATGCGTTCGCCCTCCTTCTCTGCAAGTTCGGCATAAGCTTCATATTCCAATGCCATCACATGCCGGCCTTCGTTTTCACTGCGCACCCACCCTTCAAAAGACACGAATCCGCCAGCTTCGGAATTTGAAAATGGACTCTGAAGATCCATTTTTTCAAGTGGGTTCACAAAAATTTTAAACATCATAGCATTACTCACCCCCCCGTTACGGGTGGAATAAAGACAACTGTATCCCCATCATGGATGGGCATATCATTATCGGCAAAATCTCCGTTGATCGCCACCTTGAGATCTTCCATCTGCAGGTTAAAGCCAAACTCCTCTTTTAACTCGAGGTAGAGTTCACGCGCCGTCATCGCAGAAGTCGCGCGTTTTTCACTGCTTAATCCGCGCTGTTCCCGCAGAAGGGCATAATAAGCAAGTTCTATTGTCTTCGCAGTGTTCATTTATTCAAGGCTTTTTCAAATTCCTCTGGCGTGTTAACATTGTCTAATGCTTCCGGGTTAGGAGGTGAAAGAAGATGTGCCTTCTCTTCAATAAAAATTTTCCGCGGGGAAAGACTGCGGGCACTGCTGAAATAATCCATGAGGATGGCTCTGCTTTGCGGTTCGTATATTGCACAGAGCGGTTCAGGGAGATCATCCCTCCCGCGATATGCTGTAAATGGCTTTCCCGGATCCCGGTGCTTGATTAGATACTCCAGGGTATGTCGGTCGAGACGGGGTAAATCGACCGCGAGGACTAGCCATGGTGGGGGATCGGGGTACGCATTTAACGCGGAGAGGATGCCCCCAGCGGCCCTATCTCTCCGTACTGGTCATGGATAGCAGTCGCACCATGCAACGCAGTTTTTGGGGGGACCTCCTGTCCCGGGCGTAGAGAAATAAACACCGGGGAACAAACTTGCGTTGTCAGCTCGAGGGCATGGGTAAGCAGGTCCTTCCCGTTCATTGGGAGAGAGGCTTTGTCTCGCCCCATGCGCCTGCTTCTTCCACCGGCAAGAACGAGCCCATGTATTGCGTTTGTCTCCATTTCTATTTCAGGTTTAACAACAGCCGAACTTATTAGGCAGAAGTTATTCTTACATCAGTAAGATGGCTTAAATCTCCCCATATTTCCAATTGCCAGCGCTTATTTTCATAAGAGAAAACATTTAAAGCGGCATTACATGTTTTATATTCGTTGGAACCAACAACCGGCATGCCAAGGGTGTATCGAATCAGTCGGCTGAGCGCCCCTCCATGGGTAATTACTACGATCTGTTCCCCCTCGTGTTTAACCATTAATTCTTCCAAGCAGGAAATCACCCGTAATGAAAACTGTTCTTTGCTCTCACCTCCAGGATAAATATAACCTGGATCGGCTTTTTTTAAGTATACATATGCCTCCGGAAACCGCTTTTCTACATCCTCTTCCGTGAGTCCTTCAAATTTACCTAGATATAATTCTCGCAGACGTTTATCGGTTATAATGACCTGTCCGGTTTTATGGGAAACAAACTGTGCGGTGGTGTAAGCTCTACCAAGATCACTACTATAAAGGGCATTCACTTCTACTGTCTGCAACCTTTCGGCGATCGCCTCCGCCTGTGCACGTCCGGTTTCTGTCAATGGACTATCTAAGTGGCCCTGAATTCTCCCTTCCAGGTTCCATTCCGTCTCACCGTGTCTTATAATGATGAGTCGTGTCGGTTGCATAATAAGGGATGCGTCGTGTCAAAAGAATTGCACTTGTTCGAGGCTAATAGCTGGTCGCAATAAATTTATTTTTTGAAATCGCTTTTGCCACCGGTCTTTTCAACCAGGTGAATGCTTTCAATAAAAATGGCGTGAGACATCGCCTTGCACATATCATAGATGGTAAGTGCGGCAACACTCGCAGCCGTAAGTGCTTCCATTTCGACTCCGGTTTTGTGCGTTGCGCTTACTTCGCATTCAATCAACACCCGGTTTTCTTCCGTTGGCTCAATCGCAATTTTACAATTATCGAGCGGGATGGGGTGGCAAAGAGGAATGAGTTCATGTGTCTTCTTTGCCGCCATCACACCGGCTAATATGGCTGTTTGAAAGACCGGCCCTTTTTTGCTTGTGAGTTCATCATCTGAAAAATGTTCCATGATCTCATCGTTCAGCACAACTACCGCCTGGGCACGGGCTTTGCGAACCGTTATTTGTTTACCTCCAATATCAACCATCTCAGGTTCGTTACGTGAACTTAGGTGGGAAAATTTCATTTTTATATTTATTTATGTTTATATTAGCTTCATCAAATCCAGGGAAAGTACCGCGCATTATAGCCCTCCTTAAATTCGCTGCGTTCTTCTGCGGGAAGTTCAACAAATCCCTGTGTGGGGACCACCGATGCATAATCACCGGAATTACTAACCGGCACGGGAATGGCAGAGAGTAGCCCCTCTTGTCGCTTATCTACACGCACCGGTAAAAAATAAGTCAGCGCGGGTTTAAAGGTGAACGATTGAGATAATGAAATCCAATCCGTTCCGAAATTACTCAGTCCAAACATAATATCAAGTGCCGGTTTCACGTAACGATGGAAACAGACGAGCGTTGAAAGAGGATTACCCGGTAGGGCAAAAATCGTCGGCCCCGCGGGTACATTACCATACCAGAAGGGTTTACCCGGGCGTTGCTTTACCCCGTGAAATGCTTTCTCCACCCCCACCGAATCCAATACTTCAGGAATGAAGTCCCGTTTGCCCTTAGATACTCCCCCGCTGAGGATCACCACATCCGTACGTTCAACAACATCACGCAAAGCAATCTCTATGTTTTCACGCTCATCTTTCAGATGGATCATTTCGGCATTGGGAACACCGAGTGTAATGAGCGCGGCATTCAGCGCATAAATATTGGATCGTCTAATCTGGTGTCGTTCAACTGCTTCATTAACCTCAACCAGTTCATCACCTGAGTCAATTATCGCTACACGCGGTCTTACGGTGACTGAAAGCGAATCCTTCCCGCAGGAGGCAGCAACGGCAATTTCACGTGAAGTAAGCCGCGTTCCCTCTTCAACAAGGGTCGACCCATCAGAAAAATCACTCCCCTGCTGATGAATATTTAATCCAGCTTTAACTGCAGTTTCACCATTCACCTTTGCCTTACCTGCATCTATTTCAACTTCTTCATAGGGCAATACACAATCACTACCCGTGGGTAAGACCGCACCCGTCATTACTTCCAGACAATGGTGTTTATCTTTCAATTGCTGGACTAATGCTCCCGCGGCTTGCAACCCGTCTATCGGAAATTCCCGTATCCCCTCATCCCA
Organism: Opitutales bacterium; assembly: GCA_963692525.1. Taxonomy (GTDB): domain Bacteria; phylum Verrucomicrobiota; class Verrucomicrobiia; order Opitutales; family PNEW01; genus PNEW01. The sequence goes on along the minus strand of OY829953.1, from coordinate 725,359 downwards.
GGCAGATTGAGAAATCGCAATTCCGTCCATCATCACGCGATCAAAAGGCGGTAAATCACGGTCAGCTTTTACCGGTTCACGTAGAATACGGCCGACTAGTTCCTCAAAAGGGCATTTCTCAGACGGCAATTCATTGGTTGCGTCTTCGATAATACGAATGGCTTCTTCACAGGAAATACTCATTCTTCAGTCCATAGAAATTAGCTTCAAATTAATTTCCCTTTAAAATTGAAGATTTTGCAATTCCCATCCATTTTATCTGATTCATTTAATTTTATGACTCATCCTATCGACACTTTAGGCCGATCGCTACATGACCTGCGTATATCCGTCACAGACAGATGTAATATGCGTTGTACCTATTGTATGCCGGAAGAGATTTTTGGACGCGATTATGCATTTTTAAATAAACCTGAACTGCTTACTTATGAAGAGATTGCCCGACTGGCTAGGATTTTTTCGCACTGCGGGGTACGAAAAATCCGGTTAACAGGGGGTGAGCCTTTAATCAGGAAAGAACTTGACCATTTAGTCAAATTTGTTTCAGACATTCCAGGGATAGATGACATAGCCTTGACTACCAACGGTTTGCTATTGGATCAGACTGCTGATGCTCTCCGCGCTGCAGGTCTAAACCGGGTCACTGTGAGCCTGGATGCGATTGATGATGAAATATTTAAAAAAATGAATGGACGCGGGATAGAAGTGAAGCGAGTGATGCAGGGAATAGAAGCAGCTGTCTCCGCAGGATTACCGGTCAAAATCAACATGGTGGTAGAAAAGGGCGTAAATGAAGGGCAAGTCTTACTCATGGCGCGCTATGCCCGAGATAACGGACACACCCTAAGATTCATTGAGTTCATGGATGTCGGCAATCACAACGGCTGGAAAATGGACGCGGTCTACCCGGCAGAACAGATCGTAGCCGACCTCGAGCGTGAATTTAGCTTGGAAACCATAGAGCCCAATTATCGTGGAGAAGTTGCTAAGCGCTATCGCTATAAGGGTACGGATATCGAAATCGGTATTATTGCTTCGGTAACACTGCCCTTCTGTCGCGATTGTACGCGGGCGAGGATAACAGCGGACGGCCAGCTATACACCTGTCTGTTCGCGGATAAAGGGAAGGATCTACGCAGCGCGCTGCGAGAGGGAAAAAGTGATGATGAAATCTTAATACTCTTGAAGAGTATCTGGAATAATCGAACAGACCGTTATTCCGAGCTGCGCACAAACATGAATGATAATGCGAAGCTCCCGCCGAAAGTAGAAATGTCTTATATTGGAGGGTGAAAATTGGGGAGTCCGGGCGGTTACTAATAATGATGGGCAATGCCCAAAAAATTCAGCAGCCAAAGTTCTTTCCAAACACGATAGCGCCCTTCCCAGGTAATTTTGCCGTGACTCTCGTGAAGTTCACGTGGGAAAAGAAAGCCTAATTCAATATTGATGCGTTCGAGGTGCCGTTGCTGGTTTTTAATATCGTAGAGAGGATCATCATCCCAGGGAACGAAGGCCCCACCATATTTTTCCATGCGCTCGCGGTGCCGCATAAAAAGCCGCTGCGGTGAACGCGTCCATGGTTTTCGCTCGATATGCCATTGTCCAGGATAAAATCCGCCAAAGGGCTGAAAGATATTATCCGTAATTATACGTGCCCCATTACCTGCAATTGAGCTGAAGATAAAACAAACCGAAACATTGCCGTTACGTTGGGGAACGAAATGGATCTGCAATCGTATTCTATTTTCATCGTTTTGATAAATCGACGAGCGCAAAGAAATATTCTGATCTAATTCAGCTTTCAGCGCTATGAGCGGTGTAAATTCCTGACTGCGCAGCCATTCTCTGAGGGCGATAAAACGTTTTTGATTTGGCCATTCATCTCCCGCGCTATTTTTTCTGAAATCGAGAAAGAGGGGGAGTTGACTGTGGCTATACTGGGATATAGCCAACCAGTAATAACCGGTTTCGAAGACAAACCAAAGAAGGAAAGCGGAGAGCGTCAAAACCCAAAAAGGGCGGTTGGCACCCCCAAGGTAACCGGCTAAATAAGCAAAGGCGAAGGCAAACAAAATCCAGCGCGACCAACGGAAAAATATAGCTATAATGGGGGAGGCAAAATGCACACTGGCATAAGCGAGCGCAAACGTCGTTACGACGAGAATAAAAATACCATGTGTTATTTCAAAATTTAAAGCCATAAAGTGTAATATAACGGTAAACCCGCTAAATCATAGTTACCCAGACAACTTTTTAATACGAAACGAGAAACATCCTCTTTACCCTGTCTATATCAGTTCAGCCGCAAGGGCATTATCACGCACATAAAACTTTCCAAGGTTCGAAATACTCCCGGGCTAAGTTCGTCTTTAAACTCAAATATCACTTCATCTTTCGTCAGTGCTTTAAGTGGATCAATGATAAAATGCGGGTTGAAAGCGACCTGTACTTCTGGTCCTTCGTAGGCAACCGCAATCGATTCGTGTGATTCCCCATACTCCGGACTGGATCCACTAATTTCCAAAAGATTATCTGTCGCTTTTATTTTAATAGAATTATTTTTATCGCTCGTGACCAGCGCGGCGCGGCGCACACAATCAAGAAGCAATTCCCGCTCCACTTTAACCCGCTGTTCTATTTCCTTTGGTATGACCTGGTGATAATTGGGATAATTACCTTCAACAACTTTGGAAATAAGTTCAATGCTGCCGATAAGTCCACTATCACCTTCTTCAGCATCAGTATTAATTTCAAAAGAGACCTGCCGATCATTGAAAGCAATCTTAACCTCATCTCCCTGTCCTAAAAGTCGTTCGACTTCTGCGACCGTTTTCGCAGGGAGAATGAGATGGCCGATATTGTTTTCGTCGATCTCCATTTCGAGACTGGTTACTGCAAGACGGCGCCCGTCAGTAGCAGCGAGCGTAAGTTTATCATCCTCAAAATTAAAGTAGACTCCATTCATGATATAACGGGTCTCATCAGTAGACTGCGCGTAAGAAACGTATTTCAACATAGACGCCAGTTCTGCCTGTTTAAAAAGGAACACGTGCTTGTCACTAAAAGTTGGGAGGGGAGGAAACTCATCCTTGGCAATTCCCATAATACGAAAATGTGAGCCCCCAGAAGTTATCTTAGCTTGATGATTGGGTGAGGCCTCAAAATTGACTTCAAGATTGGGTAGCTCACGCACAATGGTTGCCAACTTACGAACCGGCAAAGTAATACCACCAGGTTCCGAAACGACCGCCTTGATATTGCACCGAATACCAAGATCGAGATTAGTTGTCGTCAGTGCGATTCCATTCTCTGTGGATTCAATAAGAACGTTACTTAAAATAGGCATCGTCGCACGAGTACCCACGACATTAAGTACTTGTTGTAAGCCACTGCTGAAATGGTAGCGATTGATTTTAAATTGCATATTGTCGACTAAATAAGGAAATTTTAAGAGTTACTGGCAATGTTATTTAATAAAGAGTACTATAATATAAATTTATTCTTATTATTATATAACGGGGTAAAAGCGTAATATTCAAATCAAATTCCTATTATGCAATATCTTGCATACTTTTCAAGGAACCAATGACCTCTGAATACCCTGGGTATGAAACAGGGCGGTGAAATCTGATACCAGCTATCAAGTCACTATTAACGCGTTTTTCAGAACTTGTTCTCAATGATTATGAGCCATGCTTATGCGATAGCCATTCCTCTCTGAAAAATCGCAGTAGACCATAAAAGATATACGCGAAGAACATAATAGCTACTGCAAACCACCGGAAGTGATAAATAAGGGCAAGGCCACATAGAAAGGAGATAAAGGTACGTGATTTTGCCCGGGTATTCCAATCGATAGTTTTAAAGCTCGGATAGCGAATGTTACTAACCATAAGAAAAGCGATCAGCAAAAGAAGAATGGGAAGGAAAATTGCGCCGTCCTTCAGGTTATAACTATTAATAACTAAAACAAGCGAGGCAATCATACCAGCCGCCGCAGGGACAGGTAAGCCCTGAAAGTCCTCGTTAGCAGCTCCTTTTTTATGATCAATGAGAGGGTGCGTAATAACATTGTGGCGTGCCAGACGGACGGCACCGCACAATAGATAAATGAATCCTACGAGCCCACCTAGCTGACGGAAAAAAGGAAATTCCTCAGTGGGCGAAAGAATGAGAAAGAAAACCATCAACGCCGGTGCCATGCCGAATGAGACGATGTCAGCGATGGAGTCAAACTCTTTGCCAAAAAGTGATTCCCGCCCACTCAACCGAGCCAGTAGCCCATCGAGAAAGTCAAAAATAATTGCGCCGAGTATAAACCATACGGCTTGTTCGTAGAGCGCTTCAGGCAACAGTGCTTCCTTAACAATATCATCTGAGATGCGCATCGACTCCGCAAATTTTGCTTGAATGCAGCGGATAACGGCGAGAAAGCCGCACAAAAGATTCCCTGCAGTCATCAGATTGGGGAGGACATAAATGTGACTCGCTTCAGTAGCGTCTGTATAATTATTGGGAATCCCACCTTTCTTTTTATTCGTGGCCATCGCTATTTACTGTTCTTTTTCAGGCTGTTGAGATACTTCCAAAAGGACTGGTGCTGCTCCATGATAAGATCTTCGGATAAAGGCAGCTTCGAACGGAAGACGAAATCCGGAAGTGTATTTTTATGGAGAATATAATGGCTGTACAAGATATTACTCTCGATTTCAAAATAACAGCGGAAGTCTCCGGCTCGCAGCCGATAGAAAGTGGTGCCATCTCGAGAGAACTTGCTCAGCGGTTCTCGAGGATGGGATAGTTGTTCGTTCGTCACATTGCTGATCTGTTCAACGAGATGGAGTTGATCGCTCATCTCGAGATTATTCAATTCATCCATACTCTGGTCACTGAAAGTCACCTGAAACATAGCTTCCCTTAAAAAACTCGCGTTTTACCCGCATCCTCACAGGAGGAAAAGGGGTAAAACTACTAATATTATTAGTGCACCTGCAACTTAATTTAGATTTGAGAAGTTAATAGGTGATGAGACAAGTGTGATGGGGAAATCAAAGGAATTTAAAAAATAGGCACTATAACCCTAAGAGCAAATAAACCGTCGAAAGTTGTTTGCATTCGTCATGAGATCTTCGCAATGGCAATAGATAAAGGGTCAGAAGAGAGGCCCGCGCATTTCGAATACTGGATAAATTAGACACGAACGACAGTAGGGCTTGCTGAAAACACGAGGGTAAACGTACACAAGTCCTTTTATCGACGGCATTTATCTCTTTAGAGTAAGGTTCGAGGGCACACATGCTCATGGAATTACAATGTGAGTAAAAAAATCTTTAAATTATCATTATCATGGTGTAAATTGTTGCAAACAAAGATTTAATTAACCAGATTGGAAATTATGGCCTTAATATCAACTAGCGCATCACCATCCCAAGCGGGAGCCGGCGGGAAAAAAATGAGCTTCATGGAATCTCAGAAGCGCGCAAAAATAAAAGCCTACGAAAAGCAAGCGAAGAAAAAGAAAATAAAACTCGAGCAGCTTGCAATATTTACCGCACAGCTGGCATCCATGCTCGAGGCGGGGCTTCCGCTCGTATCTGCGCTGGAAGCGCTTCAGGAGCAGGCGGAACATCCCGTCTTTCAAATTATCATTCGCGAAGTAAAAAATGATATTTCCAGCGGCACCTCATTTTCCGACGCGACGCGTAAATTCAATAACGCCTTTCCTAATCTTTTTATCTCCATGGTCGAGGCCGGGGAAGCGACTGGCGGTCTGTCTGAAATTCTTGGCAAAATAGCAATATATTTTGAAGACAGCGTTAAACTACAAAAGCAAGTCAAAGGAGCGATGACATACCCGATTTGTGTCATTGTCCTCGCCGTAGGGTTGGTCAATGTTCTTCTCGTTTTTGTCATTCCCGTTTTTGCAGACATGTTCGCGGATTTCGGGCAGGAATTGCCCAAGCCGACACAGTTGCTCATTGATCTCAGCGATTTCCTGAAATCTTATATCATCTATATGTTAATCGGGGCGGTTTTATTTTATAAAGGACTAATGAAAGTGACCGCTACGCCTAAGGGCCGTGTAGCCAAAGACAAATTTCTCTTTAAATTGCCGGTGCTGGGAGTACTTATCCAAAAAATTAACCTCTCTCGCTTTTGCCGCACCTATGCGATCTTGATGCGTAGTGGAGTTCCCATTTTGAATGCCCTGGCCATCGTTTCACGTGCCAGTGGAAGTACTTACATCGAAGCGGCCGTTGTCGATATTACGAGGCATATCAGCCAAGGTGGACAATTATCCGAAATAGTCGCCACTAATCCCTATTTTCCTCCTATGGTGAAGCATATGGCTAAAGCGGGAGAAACGACAGGTAATGTTGATGGGATGATGGATAAGATTTCTGATTTCTATGATTCGGAGATCGAGGTACTCGTTGAGGCATTGACTTCACTGATGGAACCATTGCTGATCGTATTCCTCGGTGTTATTATTGGAGGTATCGTGATGGCGATGTTCTTGCCGATCTTCAATCTGGCCGGTGCGGTTAGCTCGTAAACATTGCCGTTTAGGCTGATTAGATATTTCTGGTTCGTGCTGTTCAGGACCATAGCCTGAAAAGGGCGTTGTTTATTTATGCCTTCAGTGATGATAGTTGATGATCTTCCCGCAGTCCACGAGATGCTGGAGGCGGTTATAAATCCTGCCGGATATTCGAGTGAGTGCTTTGTCAACGCGCGTAATGCACTCAAGCGCTACAAGGATCAGCGATTTGATGTCGTCCTTGCGGATATATCGATGAAGCCGATGGATGGAGTTTCGCTCCTCAAGGAAATAATTGCTTACGATCCCCAGGCGAAGGTTATTATGCTAACAGGGTACTCCACGACCGATAGCGCGATGGAAGCGCTTAAATTGGGAGCCTTTGATTATGTAGAGAAACCTTTTCGTATCGATGATCTGATTGATACGGTAAACCGGGCGATTAACTCCACTGGGCCGACAACTGAATTATAGAACGCGCAAGCATCCCACGGGGTATATTATTCAAGAGAAAGCACCAGAAGTCGCGGGTGTTGCCCCACTAGAAGAAATAAAAATAGTTAGCGATACTGATTAATTGCATCGCGCAGCTCTTCCGTGGCCTTACGTGCATCCTGCGCAAAATCCGGACCATCCCCGGCATAAATAATTCCACGCGATGAATTGATGATCATCCCCGCATTGTTATCAGCGAGGCCGTTCTTTACAGCCCCTTCTAAATCTCCTTTTTGAACACCGATACCTGGGACTAACAGCGGCATCGAGCCGACAATTTTGCGAACTTCCCCCAATTCTCGGGGATAAGTTGCGCCCACAACAAGCGCGACATTTTCATTTTCGTTCCAATCCTCAACTGCCATTTCTGCGACAATTTGATAAAGAGGGCGTCCATCCACCACCCGGTGCTGTAAATCTTTACCTCCTGGATTCGAAGTACGACATAAAATGATCGTGCCTTTATCTTTGCGATTTAAAAAGGGGAGAAGCGCGTCCCCTCCAAGGTAGGGATTAACCGTAACCGCGTCAGCACAGTAACGATCAAAGGCTTCTTTAGCGTACATTTCCGCGGTCGCTCCAATGTCATTACGTTTCGCATCCAGGATGATGGGCAGGTGCGGGTAATTCCCCGCAAGATGTTTTATCGTTTGCGTGAGTTGATCTTCAATCGCATAGCCCGCGTAATAGGCGATCTGTAACTTGTAGGCGCAAGCGAGATCCGCGGTGGCGTCGATAATTTGCTTGTTAAAGTCAAAGACTGGGTAAGGACGTGACTTTAGATGGTGAGGGATCTTTTCTAGATCAGGATCCAGGCCAACACAAACAAGGGAGTTACTTTCACGCCACGCGTTGTCCAGTTTACAATAAAAACTCATTTATCATTAATAAGGGTTAAAACTCTCTCGGGGGCGGCGGCCAATTACTGCCCTATTTCCCTTAACAACAATGGGTCTTTCAATAAGAATAGGGGTTTCAACCATGGTTCTAATTAGTTGCGGTGAATCGGAGCCTATTTTTTCAATCGCCAACTCTTCGAATAAATCTTCCTTTTTCCTGACTAAGTCGAGGGGTTCCATTTCCATCAATTGAAGCAATTGCTGGAGTGTTCCCTCGTCAGGCGGGGTATCCAGGTAGTGAATTATTTTTGGTTCCACTCCTTGTTCACGAATGAGTTCCAGCGTTTGCCTGCTTTTGCTGCAATTCGGATTATGGTAAATAGTGATTTCAGACATAATCCTATCAGCTTATGTGATCGGATGAAATAAACAAGAATTTCGGTAGAGATTTTTCACGGTCTTTGTGTAAAATTAATTAAACCCAAGATGCGGCTAGGGGGAATTACTTTTAAATTCTACAATTACCCCGCTTTACGCTTGCCCCTTAAGAAGCGGCCACCATTACTTTGTCCTTAATTTGATATGCCTAAACGCACGGACATAAAAACAATTCTAATCATTGGATCAGGGCCGATCGTCATCGGACAGGCCTGCGAATTTGACTACAGCGGCACTCAAGCCTGTAAGGCCCTGCGGGAAGAAGGGTTCAAAGTAATTCTCGTGAATAGCAATCCGGCGACGATAATGACTGATCCGGAATTTGCCGATGTTACTTACATCGAGCCCCTGACCCCGGAGGTGTTAGAGTTAATTATAAAAAAGGAAAAGCCCGACGCGCTGCTTCCCACTTTAGGCGGACAAACCGCACTCAATCTTACACTTGAGCTGGATAAACAGGGGATACTTCGCAAGCATGGAGTTGAAGTCATTGGCGCCCAGATCGAAGCTATTTTAAAAGGGGAAGACCGGGAGCTCTTTAAAGACGCGATGACTAAAATTGGTCTTGATGTTGCCCGCTCTGCTTACGCCCGTTCCCAGGAGGAAGCGCGAGCGGCAGCCGATGAATTAGGGAAATATCCATTAATTATCAGGCCAAGTTTTACCCTCGGCGGAGCGGGCGGGGGCATTGCTTACAACCCTGAAGAGTACGAGAAAATTGTGCAACAAGGGTTGGATATTTCACCTGTCCACCAGATCCTGATAGAAGAGTGCCTTATCGGATGGAAAGAATATGAGATGGAGGTCATGCGCGATAAACAGAATCAATGCGTCGTTATCTGTGCGATTGAAAATTTCGATCCCATGGGAGTGCACACCGGAGATTCCATTACCGTTGTACCCACCATGACCCTGACAGATAAAGAGTATCAGTTAATGCGTGACGCGTCCTTTGCCTGCATCCGGGAAATCGGCGTGGAGACGGGAGGGAGTAATATTCAATTCGCGGTCAATCCCAAGAATGGACGCATGGTGATTATCGAGATGAACCCGCGCGTCTCTCGTTCTTCAGCCCTGGCGTCAAAAGCGACGGGGTTTCCTATAGCCAAGATTGCCGCAAAACTTGCAGTCGGGTATACCCTCGATGAAATTCCGAATGATATTACGCAAAAAACGCCCGCCTGTTTTGAACCGACCATAGATTATGTGGTGACAAAAATCCCAAGGTTCAACTTCGAGAAATTTCCCGATGCGGATAATGTGCTCACCTCATCGATGAAATCGGTGGGTGAAGCGATGGCCATTGGGCGAACATTCAAGGAATCCTTTCAAAAGGCGTTACGTTCACTTGAAATTGGGACACGCGGATTTGGTGGTGGGGGAAAACTGGGTGGTGACGAGGTAAAAGATCTTAAAAGCATAAGGGCGGGGCTTGCCAAGCCCACGGCTGAGCGGATGCTCTATATTCGCTTTGCCTTTAAAGCGGGCATGAGTCTGGAAAAAGTTCAGCGTATCACGACTATCGATCCCTGGTTTCTCAGTCAGCTCCAAGAGATAGTGATGATGGAGAATACGCTCCTTGAGGGTGGAGAAAAAGGATTGAACCGAGACAACCTGCGCGAGGCAAAAGAATACGGCTTTTCGGATACACAGATTGCACACTTGACCGGTATCAAAATCGCGAAGCTGCGAGAATTGCGTGAGAAGTATAATATAAATACGGTTTATCGTTTAGTCGACACCTGCGCGGCGGAGTTTGAAGCTTTCACCCCTTACTATTATTCATCCTACGGTGATGAAAACGAAATGGTCCCTACGGATAAGCGCAAAATTATGATCCTCGGTGGAGGCCCCAATCGTATCGGCCAGGGGATTGAATTTGATTACTGCTGCGTCCATGCGGCTTTTGCCCTTCACGAGGTGGGGTATGAGACGATCATGGTCAATTCTAACCCTGAAACCGTCAGCACGGATTACGACACCTCGGACCGGCTTTATTTTGAACCCCTAACGCTTGAAGATGTACTGGAAATTTACCATCAGGAAAAATGTTCAGGGGTGATTGTGCAATTCGGTGGGCAGACTCCGCTCAACCTCGCCACCGAGTTAAAAGCTAACGGGGCACATATCATCGGCACGACACCCGAAGACATTGAAGCAGCTGAGGACCGGCAACGCTTTAAAGCGATACTCGAAAAGATTGGGTTAAAACAACCGGTTAACGCGATCGCGATGACCTTTAAGGAAGCATTCACCGCCGCTGAAAGCATTGGTCTCCCCATTCTTCTTCGCCCCTCCTTTGTTTTAGGAGGACGCGGTATGTTTATCATCTATGAGATGGATGAATTAAAAAAAGTAATCAAAGAAGTCTTTGATGTCGCCCCAGGGAAACCGGTTCTTCTCGATAAGTTTCTTGAAGATGCGATCGAGCTCGATGTAGATGCGATCAGCGACAGCGAACAAACGGTTATCGGTGGAATGCTTGAACACATCGAGGAAGCCGGAGTTCATAGCGGTGATGCAATGATGGTGCTTCCTCCCCACACGCTTAAGAAAGAAATGATTCAGGAAGTCAGAGAGGCGACCTATGCCCTGGCAAAAGAACTGAAAGTTGTGGGGTTAATGAATGTACAATATGCGATAAAGGATGATGAATTATATGTTCTTGAAGTAAATCCACGCGCATCGCGAACCATACCATTTGTAAGTAAAGCGATTGGCGTCCCGCTGGCTAAACTGGCGGCACAGGTGATGGCCGGTGCAAAGCTGAAGTCCCTCAAATTTACACGCGAACTGAAAATTAATAATTGGGCGGTTAAAGAATCAGTTTTCCCCTTCATTCGTTTTCCGGGTGCGCCTATCACCCTGACACCAGAAATGCGTAGCACCGGAGAAGTCATGGGGCTCGATAAGGACTTGGGGCTGGCGATTGCCAAAACACATATGGCTGCTGGACCTCCTCTTCCTCGGGGGGGAAATGTTTTTCTCAGTGTTAAAGATAGTGATAAAAACCTTGCGGTCGAATTGGCACAGAAGTTACTGGAACTTGGATTTGAGATATTTTCCACTGAGGGGACCGCCCGCTATTTTGATACACACCATGTGAAAGTAAAAACGGTAGACAAAATTGCCGAGGGGCGGCCAAACGTCGTCGATTTAATTAAGAATGGTCAAATACAGATGGTTATTAATACCCCGTCGGGTGGAATTCCCCGACGCGATGAAAATATCATTCGCACCGCGGCAGTAAAAAAGAGGCTATGTATAATAACGACGATGACAGGGGTAAAAGCCGCTCTTCTAGGGATTGAATCACAGAAGAATAAAAGCCTCAGTGTCTGTCCGTTACAGACCTACAACGCGGACGTCTCTTAATCTATATCGATCAGGATTCAGAAACAAGAATAACGAGAGGAGGTTCATCCTCATCGATTCCTGGAAAGCGCCCGATATCCTCGTTCACAAAATAATTATCGTTCGCATCATCATTCGCGGTAGAGACTTCACTCAGGATGCATTCATCACTCTGCGGGAAAAATTCATGATAGATGCCTGGGCAGAGGGTGATTCTTTCTCCCGGGGGCAGGACCACTTTTTCACCAGAAGTGACTTGCCGAGATTCTCCATTAATTTTGACTGAAAATGATTCACCTTCTCTACAATCTTGAGGGTGCCGAGGCCAGAGAACGATCGCGAGCTCCCCGTGGCGGCAGATAATATCCTCTTTCTTTTTTTTGTGGCAATGGGCAGGGCAGACTTGAAGTTTGTGATTATACATGAGTTTTTCACAATACTCCGGCTCCTCAGCCAGGTTGATGAGGACCAGGCCGCAATTCATAAAATCACCCAGACCACAATCCGTGATATCCCACTTTGGGTTAGGCGGTAACGCCCATCCATGTTTCTCAAAACAAGCTTTAGCTTTTAGGTAGGCGCGGTTTAAGGCAGAACGCTTCATCAGTGTTTATGTATGCTTACAAAAATTATAAAATCTATGGGGTTTCGATTTAAGTAAATCGTAACTTAATGTATTTACTTTGACTAAAGCGGTAAAGTTTTAAGGGTTAAGATTTTAAGACGAGGCCTAAAAACTTGTCAATCGCCGGTTAGGGAGTGAATTAATTTATCCGACAATGAATGAAGAAATCATCCATTATCTTTTAGATAAAAAGATAATTGCCTGCGGCAATCCGACCGTGACTCCGCTCACAGGAGGGGTGTCGAGCGACATTTTTCTGCTCGATGATGGGGAGCGTAAAATCGTTATCAAAAAAGCGCTCGCCAAGCTTAGAGTTAAGGACAATTGGCTTGCTCCGACTTCACGCAATAAGGTGGAACAGGATTATATCCATTATGTGGGGGAAATACTTCCTGACTGTATGCCAAAAATGATAGCGACGGATAATGAATTAGGATTTTTCGCGATGGAATATTTGGATGAGCGCTACCACAATTGGAAGACAGAACTTCTTCAAGGGATATTTAAAGTTGAGAATGCGCAAAAGGCGGCGGAAATCTTGGCGACAATTCATCATCATTCCCGAAACGACCCTACCGCCGAAGATACTTTTCAGACGTCGGCAAGCTTCTACGACGTGAGAATTGATCCCTACTTGATAACCGCAGGTGATCGAAATCCCGACCTCCGCAAATTTTTTCAAGAGGAAGCAAAACGACTGAAGGGGTGGCGTGAAGCCCTCGTTCACGGGGATTACAGTCCGAAGAATATGATGATAAGTAAGGACCGGTTTGTTCTCCTCGATCAGGAAGTCGCTTGGTACGGAGATCCAGCATTTGATTTAGCCTTCCTTCTGAACCATCTCTATCTGAAATCGCTCTTATGGAAAAATAAATTCAGCGAATGCCTTTCACTATGCGAGGAGGTGATCAAATGTTATTTTGCCGTTCTTGGACAGAAGGTCGAAGGCGAATTAGAATTGAGAACGGGACGGCTCCTCCTCATGCTAATGCTGGCGCGGATTGATGGTAAATCTCCGGTCGAATATTTTTTTGAAAGAAAAGAGGAAATAAAATTTGTTCGAGCCTTTGTTCATGACTTGATACCGAAGGATAATTATCAAATCTCGCACATCCATAAAAACTGGACTATGCGAATGAAAGATTATGCAAATAGATAAAGTTTCAGCATTTCAAGTTTATGACTCTCGTGGCAATCCCACCGTTGAAGCGGAAGTCACGCTACAGAACGGGGTTCGAGGGTCGGCCATTGTTCCTTCGGGCGCGTCAACAGGAGCGTTTGAAGCACTCGAATTAAGAGACCAGGACCCGAAACGCTTTCTCGGGCGCTCGGTTTTTAAAGCGGTTGAAAATGTGAACACGGAAATTAATAGCGCGTTACAGGGAGTGGAAATTACCAACCAGAAGGAGATTGATGAAATCATGCTCGAACTTGACGGCACCGAAAATAAAAGTCGTTTGGGTGCGAACGCCATCTTGGGGGTATCGATGGCGGCGGCATCCGCAGCAGCGAATGAGTTAACCCTTCCCCTCTATGCCTATCTCGGTGATGGTAAGGGAAATTTGCTACCCATCCCTGAAATTCAAATTTTCGGTGGAGGCGCACATAGTTCGGGCAGAATAGATGTTCAGGATTTTATGATTCTTTGCGTTGGGGCCGATACCTATGAAGATTGTATGGAAATGACTTTTAACGTCTACCACCAAGCGGGAAGACTGATGAAAGAAAAAGGGAAGCTGGCAGGTCTAGCCGATGAGGGCGGGTATTGGCCGGTCTTTGATTCTAATGAGGAAGTTTTTCGCGTCCTTCTCGATGCAATTGCTGAAGCGGGCTACGAGGCGGGAAAGGAGGTTGCATTGTCGCTGGATATTGCGGCGACTGAATTTTATCAAGACGGGAAATACCATTTAGGGTTGGAGAAAGAATCTTTTTCCTCGACCGAGTTTTGTGATTTGATGATTCAATGGTGTGAAAAATATCCAATTATTTCAATTGAAGACCCGCTCGCTGAAAATGATTGGGAAGGCTGGGAGCGGTTCACCAACGCGATGGGGCGAAAGGTTCAGATTATCGGAGACGATTTATTTACGACGAATATTAAGCGAATTGATAAGGGGATCAGTAGAGGAATTGCGAACAGCGTTTTGATTAAGCTCAATCAGATTGGTACAGTAACCGAAACACAGGCGTGTATTAAGCGGACACAAGAAGCCAATTGGCTCCCGGTCGTTTCTGGTCGATCGGGTGAGACCGAAGATACTTTTATCGATCATCTCGCGGTCGCGACTAATGCCGGGCAATTAAAAGCAGGTTCTTTTGCGAGAAGCGAACGAACAGTAAAATGGAATGAAGTGCTTAGAATCCAACGTCAACTTGGCGATGAGGCGCGCTTCATAGGAGGGGAAATATATAATCGTATCATCGATTAATACCACTTCCATTAATGTATGGTCGTGCATTGATTCAGCTACAGGTCGTGATGATTTTATTTAATTGACGGTGTAGGGTTACTTAAAGCGGGAAAAAATAAACTTATGAGTATCATTACCCTCCTTACAGATTTTGGACATAAGGATTGGTATGTCGCCAGCATGAAGGGATGCATTCTCAGTCTCGCTCCCAATGCGGTCTGTGTAGACATCACGCATGAAATTCAACCGGGGGACATCCGCTCGGCGGCGTTTATCCTCGCGCAATGCTATTGCGACTTTCCTGAACAGACCGTGTTTCTATGCGTGGTCGATCCGGGGGTTGGGACTGAACGCTCAGCGATTGCGATTCGTTTAGGGCGGTCCTATCTTGTGGGGCCGGATAACGGTATTTTTTCCTATCTCCTGGAGAGGGAAAAAGAAAGAGAAGTCGAAATTCATAAAATTGAGAACGAAGCTTTTATTCATAAGCAGCCGAGTCATACTTTTCACGGCCGTGATATTTTCGCCCCCGTATCAGCACATCTCGCCCAAGGGACCGCGATCTCAGATCTTGGCCCACGTCTTGAGAAGATTGAGCAATTAAACTTGCCGCGAGCGAACTATCAAAAAAGGGAAGCCAAAGGGGAAATTCAATTTATCGACCGTTTCGGAAACGCAATTACCAATATTGTGCAAATGAAACTGGAACCAAACTTCCAGTCCGATAAAATTATACTCACGGTCGGTAATAAAATACTACCTTTTGTAAAAACGTTTGGTGCCGTCGCTGAAGGCGAACCCCTTGCTTATTACGGATCGGGAGGGTTTGTGGAGATTGCGATAAACGGGGGAAGCGCGGCAGAGGAATTCAATTTACATATAGAGCAGAATGTTGAAATAACATTAAGCTAATGCGGTTATCGAACCTGGAGCGGGATCAAGTTTAACTTCAGACAATGACAATACCGGGAGCGCGTTTCTGGCAGACTTAATTTTCACGATCGATGTTACGACTAAACAGGGAAGCGTTAAGCTGGGCACTTTATGATTGTGCAAATTCGGCATTTGTCCTCACCGTAATCGCAGGATTTTTTGGACCTTTTTATCATGATTACTGGTCCGGTGGTTCAGAAGAAGCGTTCTTCTGGCAAGGGGTTACGGTATCCATTGCCAGCCTGATCGTTGCCTTGATCGCGCCTATACTGGGAGCGCTTGCCGATCAAGCGCATCTAAAAAAAAGATTTCTTTGTGTCTTTATGCTTATAGGAGCAGTTTCAACGGCAGGATTTTATCTTGCCGGGAGGGGAAATTGGCAACTCGCAAGTATTATTTATATTTTGGGTTTCATCGGATTTGCCGCGGGCAATATTTTTTATGATTCACTTTTACTTCGTGTCAGTGATGAAAATAATCGGCATTTAGTTTCGGGCTTTGGTTTCGCGTTAGGCTATGGTGGAAGCGTTATTTTGTTTATTGCGAATATCATATTAGTAAACAACCCCTCGCTTCTAGGATTAGAAGATAAAGCATCGGCGATAAAAATTTCTTTTCTCAGTGTTTCTGCCTGGTGGATACTATTCAGTATTCCTCTGTTAATAGGGGTTAAAGAAATTCGCGAAGGGCCGCGGATGGAAATGTGGAATGCAGTTAGAAAAGGATTCGTCGAATTAAGTGTGATAGTTAAGGAAATAGTAAGACAACCACACGTGATATGGTTTCTCATTGCTTATTGGCTTTATATCGATGGCGTGAATACGCTGATTACAATGGCGACAGGATTCGGCAGTAGCCTTGGCTTCACCCTCCAGGACCTTATGGTGACGCTCATTATTGTTCAAATAGTCGGTGTTCCCGCCTCGCTCTTTTTTGGCTGGCTGGGACAGCGCTTCGGAGCAAAAAAAATAATCTTAACCGGGATCATCATTTATCTTGGTGTTACTACATATGCCGCCCGTCTTTCCCTCGAGCCGGTTCACATTTTCGGCATGGCAATAAGTGAAATTCATGTTTTGGGGTTTCTCATCGGATCCGTTCAGGGCGGTGTTCAATCACTCAGTCGATCATTTTTTGCCAATATCATTCCCTCTGATCGGGCTGCGGCTTATTTCGGGTTTTATAATATGATTGGTAAATTTGCCGCTCTACTCGGTCCGGTCTTGATGGTGACCGTAGCCCGTCTTAGTGGTGAGCCGCGGCTGGGTGCCCTGGCAGTGGCAATTTTATTTTTACTCGGAGGTGCCTGTCTGTTAAAAGTTTCTCCCCCGATTACGGCTATTGCTAATGACCCATGAATGAGCGTGAACATGAACAGCTCTGTACACTTATGGGGAATGCCGGAAAGACACTTATTTTTACCGGTGCGGGAATCTCTACGAATAGCGGGATTCCTGACTTTCGTGGACCTGGGGGTGTATGGACCAAACGAAAACCCGTTTATTACCAGGATTTTATGCGTTCAGGGAAAGCGCGCGTCGAGCACTGGGAATATAAACTTGAGGCGTGGGATGATTTTAAAAATGCCAGCCCTAATGCCGTGCATCAAGGCATCGTAAAATTGGAAAAAGCAGGGAAAATTCATAAAGTAATAACGCAGAATATCGATGGATTGCATCAGAAGGCAGGAACATCGCACGCATTGCTCGTTGAGTTACATGGGACAAACGCAGAGGTGGAATGTCAAAAATGTCTTCTGCGCTCCGAACCGGAATCCCATTTTGAATATTTCCGCCGGACGAGGAAACCCCCCGTTTGTCAGTGCGGGGGCTTCTTAAAATCAGCGACGATCAGCTTTGGCCAGAATTTGCACCGTGAAGATATTCAGATTGCGGAAAACGCTGCTGCCCAAGCTGATCTTGTGGTCGCGCTAGGATCTACCTTGTCCGTTTATCCCGCGGCATCGATTCCTCTGCTCGCCACTCGACGAGGTGTCCCTTATGTCATCATCAACCGAGGCGAGACCGAGCATGACGGCGACCCCACGGTTACTCTCCGTCTTGAGGGGGATGTAAGTGATATTTTTCCTCCTGCGGTGGATTCAATATTGTCCTGAGACTGAGAGCTTATCGTGCTATCCGAAAGCAACGAAAACCAATCCAATAAATATAATAAGGGTGCCTATAAACTTTGGATAAAACCGAGGTTCTTTTAAGAATATAACACCAAAGATAACACCTAATGGAATGCTGACCTGGCGAAAGGCGACAACATAACTTACATTTGTAACATGAGCCATCGCGATAAGGACAAGGGAGTAGGGCACGAGAAAACTCACACCTGTCAGCACTGCCGGACGCAAGGAATTGTGAAATACTTGCCGTAAATCATTCCGGCCGCGTTTATTTGTGACGGTAATTAGAACTAACCATAAGGCGGCGATAAAAAATTCAATCGCGACATAGGAAATACCTATCCCAACAGCACCAAGATTTATATCGGGTGTCTCCCGCAACAGCTGCAAAGCTTTAAAGTCGATCATCGAATAACCTACAGTGCCCAATGCGGTGCAAAGGGCAAAAAGGCAGGTAAGATTGAAATAATTTTTAAAACGGAAATCAGTGAAATGATGCATGGGTAAAACGAAACTGCCGCCGAAGATGAGAATGATCCCGGCAATACATTGATTACTTATTTGCCCCCCCTGCCCAAAGAGAAAAGATACGAGGGTGACAATGATAACCGGGGCGGCACGTGCCAGTGGATAAGCTATGGTCAAATCACCCGATCGATAAGCAGCAGAGAGCGAGACAAAATAGATGGCTTCACATAAGCCGGTCATCGCCAGGAGCAGCCAAACTTGTGCCGGGAATATTAATATTTCCCGGAAATTAATGATAAGTACCGGGAAAAAAAGGACGGTTCCTATTACGAGTGCAATTAAGAAAAATGCCGTCGTCGGATGTGCGCGCTTGCTGATCGTATTCCAACCTGCATGCATAAAAGCCGAGACCGTGATCAGAACAATTGCGGTCAGCGTCATGTAATGGGTCGATTAACGGCAAGGATGATTTACCTAATCACCCAAATGTTGCTGCAGGAATTGTTGAACATCAATAGGCTGTCCAGTATGCGCTGATTCTACAGCCGCAAAAAGTAGAGCGATACATTGAATGTTATCTTCTACTCGGGAGGGATGATCTTCTCTTTCTCCCGACAGCCAATCGCAAAACATTTCAGCAATCCACTCGTTTCTCCAGACTTCCCCTTGAGTGAGAGGCAACTCCTTCCCGGTAATCTCACCTTCGATACGGGTGTTGAGCAGCCGCAACTTGCGGGCATCCAGTTCTAGAGTGCCGTTTTCACATTCAGCACGTAAATAATCTTTAGTCCATCCATTCAGGGTAACTGCATTGCAATTAGCCCCCTCCCAGAAGCACTTCACGCCATTTTTCATTTTCATCGTGATTAGGGCCTGGCTATCGCCTCCGTATTCACCCCACGTGGGATTCCAGCCAACGGTATAAACAGTCTCACAGTCTGATCTTGCCAGTGCGCGAAACATGTCAAAATGATGTACGGCTCCTTCAATGAGCAGCGGATCAACCATGGTGTGACGAAAATTTGCTCCCCAAGCCCCGAATTTCCGCAACGCCATGGTGAATCGACCAATCACATAATCAAGGGGTCCATAATCTCCGCTATGGATTGTATTTTCTAACGATTGTTTGTCCTCATCGAATCGGTGGCTCATTGTCACCGCCATCTTTTTCCCCGCTGATGTGACGTTCTTGTAAATACGGCAACTGGCTTCCATGTTATCAGCGATCGGTTTCTCCGAAAGGATGTTCATATCATGAGCGAGAGCAGCATCGACGACCAACTCATGAAAATCGGGTGGGGTGACAATAATGGCAAAGTCTGCTTTAACCTTATCGAAGGCGGTATTAATGTCTGTAAAACAAAGATCTTCAGACAACCCCAAATGGTCTTTTGCATTTTGCAGATGTTCTGCATTAATATCGACCGCAGCAACGGGGATTGCCTTCCCTAATTCTGCGAGGCGAGGAAGCGTATTTTTACACCAATCACCTCCTTTACCCGCAGTTCCTACAATAATATAACGATGGGGTTTACTCATAGGGAATGAATATAATTTATGCGGTGAATAAAATTAAGAAGCGGGAAAGTCGGCGGGAAGAGGTTTGGTGGAAACATCATGCCGCTTAGCTTTTGCTTCGGTTTTGTGTAAATGTCCGACTCTTCCACCTTCGGGGGTTGCGTCCTCAAAGTAAAAAGCTTCCAGGTCTTCGTAAATTTCCAAAACATCATGTTCATCTCCCGCCCTGGTGAAAACAATGTCGCCTGGTTTCACATAATATTCTTTTCCTTCACTGAGGATTTTTGCCTTACCTTTGAAGATGAGCCAGTACTCGTCACAATCGTGATAGTGACAATCAAATTTACCATCGGTTGTTAAAACGCTAAAGATCCCCGCTAATGTTTTATCACAGCCCTCCGGGCGATTGTCTCGATTAAGTGATTTATTGCTGGTTCTTATAACAGGCATGATTTAAGGACTGAATAGAGCACAAGAGAGCAGGATTACAAGATGAATTACAGGGAAAAAATTTTTTTTTATCGAGCTGCCATGCATGGGGTGGCAGCATCTATTGATTAAGTATAAAACGAGAATTTTTTTTAAGAATTGATGTCGCACGTAATTAACGAATTGGGATTTGGATCACCCTGGATCCTCCTCGCGCTCTTTCTTGCGGGTTCCTTCCTTATGATCTGGCGTCTCGAAGTAATGACCGGAAGAGGCATGGAAGGGACGGTTCTCGGAACGCTCGTTATGCCCTACTGCTCCGGTATGGGAAATCTTATATTTGTCTTCGTGCTCGGCACAACCGGAGGTCCAGGACGGGAGGTTATGGTAAACTGTCTCGTTAACAATGTAACTAACCTGACGCTCCTGATTGGTTTACCGGCGTTGTTCTGGGGGATGTCATTTCAGCCGGGGAAGAAACGGGTCGCAAAACGTGAGGCCAAACAGCAAAATATCAACCGCCTTTCCCTCCTTTTCACAATGACTGCCGTCTTTTTTTTCAGTGGTGCAGTTTGGGCACTCGCACGCGACGGGGTCCTCGACTTCGGGGACGGATTGGTTCTGATCGGGATTTTTATTTTCTGGCAGTGTTTTCACATTTTTGAAGTTCTAAAATCAAATGTCCGTGAAGAAAAATCCATTCACTGGATCATCGTTGTCGATTTACTCCTGCTTGGAATCGGCACCTACGCCCTCTATGTGAGCGTCGAGGGTCTTGTAACTTGGATCACCAACATTGAATCCGGCTTCATCAGTAAAGATAAACTGGGGTGGTTGAGCGGATGGCTGATGGTCATACCAAACGCCCTTCTCGCGCTATACTACGGCTGGAAGCAACGTCCCGATGTCGTTTACAGTTCCCAAGTGGGTGATGGGCATATATGCATTCCCCTCTGCTTGGGAATATTTTGCCTTTTCGGGACGATTGAAACACCCGAGTTCTTTGATATGGGAATCGTATTTATTCTTGCTTCAACGGTGATTCACTTTCTATTCGTCGCCGGATTTGGGCGACTGCCCAGATTTATGGGCGGGTTCTATATTGTCGCCTATGGGTTTTTTCTATTTGCCGGGCTCGTCCAATAAGTGATCAAGCGCCCTCTGAAGCGGGGGGCACCACCTGATTCAGCAAAAACTTATTGCTCAAGTTTACGAATGGAACCTGAGCCTGTAACCAGAGCGGATTTCCAGTAATATCTTCCATCGTTTTAGTGGTGTTGTTGCAGATCAAAAAGATTCCCTCTCCCAAAACGATAAAAGCATCAAAGTTGGTCCCGTCCGCATCACGTGAAAAAGCGAATAACCCCGGGTCGTTTTTGTCGCTCTCCATATCGGAAATAATATGTTTTAAATCATCCAGAAAACCGCGTTGAACATTCTCTACCCGAGGACCACTATAAGCGAGAACCAGCCCTTGTTTTTCGTTTTGTTTGACGATCGCCCACTCATCGAAAACAGGTTGTCGATAAATAGCATTCATCTTGTCGATGCATGATTTAATCAAAGTGTCTGCTTCCTCAAGGGTCATTGCGCTTAAATATATATATTCAGGATTGGGTCGTTAAATAAAATATCTATCTTAAACCTTGGACTAAGGCAGTAAAGAGGATTAGGGACATTGACAAAGTTTTTTTAGCACTTTAACCAATCTATTAAATTTCATCCGGCAATCGACTCGACTGATTGACCACACGGTCATATTGAATCCCCCCATCATTAATAATGAAAGCAGCCCAAATTAAAGCTCCGCGCTCCATCCACCTTATCGAAATTGATGATCCCGCGCTTACAGATTGCCCTACTGATCATATTATTGTCCGGCTCCAACGCGGGTGCCTCTGTGGATCAGATTCCCCTTTTTTTGCTTATGATCTTACCCGTGTGAGAGACGAGGCTCCCGAGGAGTTGACCATAAGTACTGACTTCCTTGAAATCGATACTGAAAAAGTATATCCCTTGCGCACCGGATTGTCTTTGCACGAATGCGTTGGTACCGTGATCCGTTCTGCCTCTTCCAAATTTAAAGAAGGTGATTTTGTCCTCGCACTTCCGGATCATCAGAATGGTTACCAGGAGAACCTGCTCATTCCATCTAGCCGCGCTATTCACCTCCCTGAAAACGCAGTATCCATTGAGGAAATGGTTTTATCCCAACCTCTGGGAACAGTGATCTGGGCCTGCAGGAAACTCGAAAATGTTATTGGAGCTAATATTGTCATTCTAGGCCTCGGCCCTATTGGACTGCTTTTTTCACATCTCTTAGGCAACCTGGGGGCGCGACGCGTAATCGCCCTCGATCGCATACCCGCACGTCTCGACGCGGCAAAGAAAATGCATGCGACACACTGTATCAATGTCGATGAAGTGGACCCACTTGAAGCGGTAAGGGACATTACCGGTGGAAAGATGGCTGACATTGTTGTCGATGCGGTGGGGCACGACGTCTATTTACTGGACCTATGCATGGATCTCGTCAGGGAGCTGGGAACAATTCTCTATTTCGGACTGCCTGATCGCGATCACTATCCCCATTTCCCCCACCTTAAATTTCTTCGCAAAAATATTCGCCTCATATCATCGGTGGGACCCGAAGTAGACTACGATTACCCCTTGGCCCGCGATTTGATAGCGCAGGGGCGAATAAACTTAGAACCGCTTATAACCCACGTCATTCCCTTTACCGATCCTCAACAGGCGTTCGAATTATTCACCGAGAGAAAAGACGGGGCGATTAAAGTATTTATCGATTTCGAAAAAGAAAGCGCGAAGAGTTGAGTTCGCCTATCCAAGAGAGGGGCTTGATATAATTAATTTTGTCAGGGATGATCTCTAATCAGAATGAGCGAAAAGAAGACCAGCACGTGGACACAGCGAGGATTTGAAGATTTTTCCCGAGGCCGATTCGACAACGGTGGAGATAATCTTTATGTCAGTGCGAAAGGTATTATTGAAACGATTCACCGGACTGATTTAAACAATGACGGCTACGTAGATCTGGTTCTTCCAAACAGTCACGGGTATATTGAGCGCGGGCCGACATGGATATACACCCAAGGTGAGGCAAAGGATAAAGAGTGGCCGCGGCATCAGTTGCCCAACGACAGTGGGTGGGTGAGCCGAGTCGTAGACGTTGATGGTGATGGCTACCTTGACTTAATTGTTGTCAACGGTGAAAACGGAGTCACCTCCGAGTTAAATTCCTATGTTTACTGGGGTGGACCTGAGGGGTTGACGGGTGAACGCGTGGAATTTCCCACGGTGGGAGCGTACGATGTGGCGACAATGGACTTAAACGGGGATGGACGCCTCGACATAGTGTTTCCCTCAGCCTGGGTCGATCACCACAATCCGGGGCGCCCGCTACTGCTACGCGTTTTTTCACAGACTGGGCCTCGACAATTTGAGGATGCATCAGAAAAATTTGAATTAAACGGAATAGGTGCTACATCGGTGGCAATAGGTGATCTCAACGGTAACGGCAAACCCGATATGGTGGTGGCGAACTATCGAAAAGAATTCGAGTACGACACGGACTCATATATATACTGGGGAACCGAGGGTGGGTTTGATAAACAAGCGCCATTTTTATTGCCCACCCATTATGTGATGCAGGTGCTTCTGGCTGATCTCAATAATAACGGACAAAAAGATATCATCTTCACAGGGGGCAATCAGGTTTGGGTTTATTGGAATGATAAGGGAGTTTTTACACCTGATAACCGGACGATCCTTGAAGCAGAGGGATTTTCAACGATGTTTTGTATCGGCGCGATTCGTGCCGTGGTAGACGATCTCAACGGCGATGGCAGTAATCAATTGATCCTGGCAACGGCCGCGGGTGTAGAAATCCGTTCGGCGAACGATTTGCAAAAAGTAGAGAAGTTACTCCCTTTGCCTTACAACTCCTGGGTATGCACGCACGATCTTAACGGCGATGGTCGACTTGAACTGATCGCCAGCAAATATGATAACCGTGTTACCTACGAAACCGAATCCGCCATTTTCTGGAATAGCGCCGAGGGCTTTTCCGAAGATCGTGTTACCCTGCTCCCTACCGCTGGCGCGATGGGTTGCAGTGTCGGTGATCTCGACGGTGATGGTAGACCGGAAGTCATTTTCAATAATACGATGTTCGGGCCCTCACAATTTTATGTTAATTTTCCACTCTACGTCTATCTCGGTAATGAGAATTGCGACTATGGTGTCGATAAGCGGTTGGAGTTGCCTACCGGAGGCGGGTGCAGTTGCTACGTGATGACAGATCTTAATCAGGATGGATACCCCGATCTGATCATTGATATAGTAGATGGGCTACGCATTTTTCATGGAGGGCCCGAAGGCCCCGGACCCGATCGATACACGGATCTACCCATTATTGGCAAAGGGCACGGAATGCACGTCTACGTGGCGGACTTAAATCGCGATGGGTATCTCGATATACTTTTAGCGGTATTGACCGACGACTCAAAGCCCGAAACATTGGCACAGTCATCGTTGATCTATTACGGTTCGAGTGAAGGGTTTTCTCGAGAACGATACCAGGTAATACCGACCTTTAGCGAAGGGCAGATACATTTGGCTGATGTTACGGGGAATGGCTATCTTGATATTATTTGTGCGGATAAACGCGGCTATGTCGCGATATACCTGGGAGAAGAAGACGGGTACACGACGGAAAGGGTTAAGCAATTACCGGTTGAAAGTGGGATTGTTGGAACCATTAACAGTGCGGATCTAACGGGTAACGGCCACCTCGACCTCATCGTGGGTATACCCGCGTTCCGGGCACGCAAACCCTCAGGGTTTTGCATATTCTATGGCGGCCCCGATGGGCTTAATCCCGATAAAGTGGAATACTGCGTAGGGGATGCCTCCGCGACTTCACTTTCTTTCGCGGATCTTAATAACAACGGCCAGTTAGATTTGTTGGTGGGGGCTTACTCCTCAGCAACGACACGTGAATTGCCGATGCAAATTTTTTGGGGGACGGATAAGGGGTTGGATTTAAAAAACCCTACGGATATAATGGCAGAATCGTCATGCGGCTTTCTTACGATCGATCTCACGGGAAATGGCTACCTGGACGTGGTGGTTGCATGCCACCGAAATGACCTGGGACACCAGGTCGATTCCATGATTTTCTGGAACGGGCCCGATGGGCTCTCCATTGATCGTGTTACAAGAATTCCCGGTATGGGGCCACACGCTTTAACGACACGCGATCCCGGCAATGGTTTAAACCGAAAACCCTATGAAAGTTATACTTCTCCTCACATCGACATTAAGGGTCTAAAGCCCCATCGAATTCATTGGGATGCCGATGTCCCCAAAAGCACGCAATTGAAATTCCAGATACGCGGTGCGGCAAGCGAGGTGGAACTCGAAGATGCGTCCTGGATTAAGGCGGAGGGTGAATCAACTTATTACGAAAAATCCGGTCAAGAGATAAACGATATTCCGTCCACCGCAAAATGGCTGCAATACCGCGCCTATTTCATTTCCAAAGATGGCTGCCGATCCGCCCAATTAAAAGAAGTAAGCATTGAATTTTCAGATTAACTAAGCCCGGATGAGCGATACGATATAAGCGGGTTGACATCTTTTTTCAGTGGTTTATGCACAGAGGAAAGATAAGTCAAATGGCTCCTAACGCTACAAGCTGCTGTATTTTAGCTACTTAAGATTTTCATGAAAAAATTTCTCGATAGATTGAAAGACCCCAAACCGCTGGTATTCGATGGTGGTTTTGGGACCGAACTCTTTGTCCGAGGGATAGAATTGGCCAATAGCGCGCTAGCTAATGAATCGCACCCGGATGCGGTCAGGGACATTCATTCAGTTTACATTGAAGCCGGCGCCAATGTGATTGGAACCAACACTTTCGTTGCCTCTTTCCCTCATCTTGAGATGGCGGGGAAGGATGCTTCAGGATCTGACAAGCTAGTCAGGCGAGCCGTTGAACACGCAAAGGCAGCCATCGAAAAAAGCGGAAAAGAAATCTATATCGCGGGATCGATTGGCCCATTACCCGGGGCGATTGAAGCGGATAGCGGCGATACCGAATTTGGTATTGCGAATACAATAGCGAGGGATGCTCACGAAAGAGTAGCGACTGCTTTAGCTGAGGAAGGCGTTGATTTTTTTTGTATTGAAACGATGTTTTCCTCAAAGGAGGCAGCGCTCGCCACCGATGTTGTCAGGAAATTTGGTCTCCCCATTGCGGTGAATTCGATCTACAAATATACGAAGGATAAAAATACGGGAGAGGTCGTCTATCGAACCGATTGGGGCCATTCAGCAGAAGACTTACTAGAGATATTTTCCAGCGGTGAATTCTCCAATGGAGATGATCTTTTGGATGCGGTTCAAATATTAGGAGTGAATTGTGGGGCTGAATCGAGGCGTGAGGAACATACGGGAATGCCGTACGCGATAAATGGAATGCGAAATTTTAAAGCTGCGATGGAGAAAAAGGGAATTCAACAAAAACGATTGATGGCCTACCCCAATGCAGGTAAAGCACACTTGGATGATAAACACAGAACCTATTATACGCAATCCCCGGAAGAGATGGTTGGGTACTTACCGGAACTGCTTAAAGCAGGAGCTTATATAATTGGTGGATGTTGTGGGACCGGCCCCGCGCATATCAAAGCCTTTCGGGATTATGTGAACAATGAGCATCAAAAAGATGGAAAATCTCTGAGTTCTTAATCCTGCGATTGCTTAACCCCGCTTCCTTTTTGTGAAGAATAAAGCAACGAACGCATGTCGACAAGTTATCAAATTCTTTATTGGAGAGACATCCCCGCTCAGGTAAGGGTCTTTAATGGGAAAAGACCACTATCACGCCAGATGCCCGATCGCTTTCAGCATGATATTGATCGTATCGCAATGGCCGAGGGACTCGCTGAGAGAGATGAATATCTAGACCAGTGGCAGTGGACTGAAAAACGTGAACGAGAGGGTGATGTCGAAGATGTCTTGGGAGCGCTTTTGGAGGAGCTTGAAAAAGAATACGACGAAAGAGACAGCCAAGTTAACGATTGATATATTGAATGTATGCAGCATAATCAAAAGTGATTAATAATTTTAAAAACGAAGCGTAAATAATGGGTGAAATAGTCGAAATTGGCAGGAGAATTGAATTGGTCCCCATGGACCCGCACTGTCAGGATATCACGATCGGTCTCTACTGCCAGGAGCTGGATGAAGGACTTGCATTTTTAGTCCATACTTACAGCCGTCTCGATGGAGCGAAGGAACGTATTTCCTTTGTGATAGAAACCATGTGTGTTTTGGGAGGCATGGAGTTGACCCCCAATGGGCTGCTTCACTTTCCTTGCTGGCAAGAACATCAAATGGCTTGCAAGCGGGTATTTCTAGAAGCCTGCAAGCTCGCATCGAGCACGATAGCGGAAGCGCCCCCTTTAACGATTTTGGATAAAAAGACGGGTCTGAATATCACGGTACGCGGTGATAAGGATGGAGTCTACCAGGTTTCGGCTGAGGGTGAGGGTAAAGACAAGGAAAAGCGTGTCGCGTTTATTGCCGGAGGCTTAATGAAACTGGGACAGATGGAAGAGATTAAGGATACCTTAGATAAAATTGTCTTCCCCTGCAGACATACTCACGATGAAATGCTCGGTCTGCTCCTCATTCGTGCACCGAATGTGCGGGCTGTGCTGAGAGAGCAGGACATGGCTGCATCACGCGGGGTCCTCGCCGCACCAAGCCAGCAGAAGTAAAGGGAATATAAAATGGAAACTCAGACCATTAAGCCGATGACTAGTCGTGAACGGGTTCTCGCCGCGCTCGCAAGAGAGCCGGTAGACCGAACACCGGCCTGTAATCCGACATCCGTAGCGACGGTCGAACTTATGGATTTAGTCGATGCACGCTTTCCGGATGCCAACCGGAATCCTGAGCTGATGGCCCGCCTGGCAGCCACCAGTTACACCGAACTGGGGTTTGATACTATTATGCCTGTCTTCACCATTATTCAGGAGTCTTCAGCACTCGGCTGTAATATACAGTGGGAACAAAAGGATAACTGGCCGACGGTTAGGATGAATGAGCCGATTTGGAAGGATATCGACGACATTAAAATTCCAAAGGATTATTTAACACATCAGGATACCAAGTGTGTGCTCGATGCGATTAAAATTCTCAAGAAAGAATACGGCGATGATGTGGCGATCATTGGAAAGACAATGGGCCCCTGGTCGCTGGGATACCACTGTTTTGGGGTGGAACCTTTTCTCCTCATGAGCCTGGATGATCCGGAAAAAACGAAGCTCGCCCTGGACAGGATGAAAGAGGCGACCGTCCAGTTCGGAATTGCTCAGATAGAGGCGGGCGCTGACGCATTGACCCTGCCCGATCACGCGACCGGCGATCTCGTCAGCGGTGATTATTATAAGCGCTTCCTGCGTGACCTGCATATTGAACTGGCCGAGCGAATTCCTATTCCCTTGATTATGCACATCTGTGGGCGGACGGTAGACCGGATGGAGTACATTGCGCAGACAGGATTCGCGGCTTTCCATTATGATTCAAAGAACCAACCCGACGAATCTATGGATGTGATGAAGGAGCGTATTTCTCTGGTCGGAAACGTCAATAATCCTGAAACGCTCTTTGCGCGTGGGCCCGATAAGGTTCGCGAGGAAGTCTACAAGAACCTGGATGTCGGTGTACAGTTGGTGGGACCGGAATGTGCGATTCCCCTGCAGACGTCTATTGAGAACCTTAAAGAGATTCCCCGTGCTTTATGTGACTGGCATAAGGATCATGCAGCAACAAATTAGGAGGCCGAGAAGAGAGAATGGCAGAAATAGCTGATATCGGGAATGAATTTATCAGAGATGAAATCGAAGAGTTTATCGAGAACCCAGATGAACGCAGGCACATGGTCAATCTCTTTACTCGGACAACGCCCGCAATGCAGGCTATCTCCGCGGCACTCATTGACGGGGCCCATAAGACTATTGACCAATTAACAAAAGAAGCCTTAGAAGGCGGAACGGAAGCATTGGAAGTAATGGATGATGGCCTGATTGCGGGGATGGGCATTGTCGGTATTAAATTTCGTGATAACTTTATTTTCGTTCCGGAAGTTCTCGCCTGTGCGCGGGCGATGAAAGCCGGTATGGCCTATATTGAACCCATTTTGTCTGAATCGGGAATTGAACCGGTGGGCACC
Organism: Opitutales bacterium; assembly: GCA_963692525.1. Classification (GTDB taxonomy): domain Bacteria; phylum Verrucomicrobiota; class Verrucomicrobiia; order Opitutales; family PNEW01; genus PNEW01. The sequence continues at coordinate 695,906 of OY829953.1, read as the reverse complement.
GTAGTTATGGGAACGGTGAAAGGTGACTTGCACGATATCGGAAAGAACCTTTGCATCATGATGTTGCGGGGGTCCGGTTTTGTCGTGCATGATCTGGGGGTGGATACCTCAGAGGACCAATTCATCGAAGCGGTGGAGGAGCATAATGCACCACTGATAGGCATGTCGGCCCTGCTCACAACGACGATGCCTAACATGGGCAAGACGATTGAAGCTTTTATCGATGCGGACCTTCGTGATGAGGTTAAAATTATGGTGGGCGGTGCTTCGGTAACGCAGGAGTTTGCCGATGACATGGGCGCAGATGGTACCGGCAAAGATGCCATGTCGTGTGTTGAACTGGCTAAGCGATTAGTGCAGGAGCTTAAAGAGGAAAGCGCAGTTTAATCGTATCGGTTCAAATGCAAACCGCCTCTCTGTGTGATAGAGGATAGTGATTGGTGGACTCAGGATGAAAAAGATTGATAAAACCGAATACCAGAAACGTCTGGATAAAATGGCGGAAATGTTTTCGGCCATTGCGGCGCATGCCGATGAGCAAGCAACTTATCGCTGCCCCTACAAAAACCGCTTTGATGAATGCACCGCCAAATTTGGTTGTCGTAACCAGCGAAAACCTCGCGCCAAGGATGGGTTGTTAGTCTGTGGCAGTGACGATAAACTGGACTATCGTAATGCCTGGGAGACGGAGGCAGAAGACGGCGATGCAAGCGATGATAAGGGTTTAAAATACGGCACAGGGAGTATCATGCATAATGCGGAGAGACGGAAGCTTCTCGTCGGGAAAACCATCTTTGACTACGCTGATGAACTCGCCGTTCAAGTGCCAACATCATGTGGACGTACCGGACATTGTCATGAATGTATCGTTGAAATAGAAGAGGGTATGGAGGCGCTACAGCCGCGAACGGAAGCGGAAACATTTTTAAGCGAGAACTACCGCCTCGCCTGCCAGGCGGTAGTTAAAGATGCTGATGCCCACATTCAATTTTCCCCGCTGCGTCGTGAGCCAAAAATTCTGACCCTCACTCAGGAAAAATCCATCGCGCTGGATCCGCCGGTCATTCGTCAGGATAACAATGTTTATTATGAGGGTGAGATTATAGACAAATATCGCGGGCACCTTTATGGATTGGCGATTGACCTTGGAACCACGACGGTAGTGATGGATCTGGTCGATCTGGAAACCGGTAAGAGTGTCCATGTAAGTTCTTTTGAGAATCCCCAACGCTTCGGTGGAAGCGATGTAATGAATCGGATTTCGTATGATGGTAAATATCGTGGGGAGTTACGCATGGCAGTCATCAACACTCTGAACCACGAAATTATGGTTATGTGCAAGCGACTCGAATTCCGGCGTCAGGAGATCTATGAGATCGTAATCGCGGGTAATTCCACGATGCGTGATATTTTCTTTGAACTGGATGTGCAAGGAATTGGACAAAAACCTTATAAGTCTACAACCGAACATGAGTATTTAGCTGGTGAACGTGATACTACTTCACTCATCGTGAGCGCTCGGAAACTGGGACTTCGGGCAAATCCGAAAGCAAAAGTCTATGGAATGCCTTTAATCGCCAGCCATGTTGGCGCAGACGTAGCAGCTGACTTGGTGGCGATCGAAATGGAGTCACAGGAAGGGGTCAACATGCTAGTGGATGTGGGAACAAACACGGAGGTAGTGGTGGGAACTGCGGGTAGATTAATCTCCGCCTCCTGCCCGGCCGGTCCTGCTTTCGAGGGAGGTGGGATTAAATACGGCATGCCGGGGTACGAAGGCGCGATTGAATCCATTCGGTGGAACAACGGGAATATAGAATATGAGACAATCGGTCATATAGATCCTCAGGGGATATGCGGATCCGGTCTCATTGACCTGTTAGCGGAATTCCGTCGCCACGATCAAATGACCCCAATGGGTGTTTTCGCGGATAAAAAACAATATGTGCTGCCGATCGTACCTGAATTTGGGATCACCTTTTCAAGAGAAGACGCCAGTAACCTGGCTCAGGCAAAAGCAGCTAATTACTGTGGGCAATATATTGTCATGCGAGAGCTAGGCATTACACCCGCTGATGTAACTAAGCTCTACCTCGCAGGAGGGTTTGCCAATTATGTGAATGTTGGCAACGCCATTGAAATCGGATTTATCGCGCCCGTAGCTGAAAATAACATCATCAAAGTTGGCAATGCAGCGGTACAAGGAGCAAGAGAAGTCCTCATTTCAAAAGGAAAGCGTCAATCGATCGAGCGATTAGTTAAAGGGGTTGAACATATAGAATTGGAAACAACGCCGGACTTTTTTGATATATTCGTCGAGGCGTGCCAGTTCAAACCGATGCCAATGAAATTGTCGTGATCAATGGTGGGATCATTGAATGTACCGTTATAGTACTTCGGCAAAAGTTTCAATAATGGCATTGGGATCTTCTGTCCCCACGGAAATGCGAACGAGATCTGGATCGAGATTAAGGCTCCAAAGGTAATCACGTCCGGTCTTTTTACTTACGAGGTCATAGTGTGCCAAATGCATAAAGGGGCACAGTAAAGTAAAGGTCGTTCCAAAGCTGGGACCTTTTACGGTCGCGATCCGATCATAAAAGTCTGCGAGCGGTATATCGAGAGAAATGGTAAGCATACATCCTGGGGAATCGGTTGCGCGCGCGAGTTTTTCATAGTTTGTGCGCGACTGCTCTTCATAAGACCAGTAAACCTTTTTCACGGTTGGACGCTTTTCCAGAAAGTGAACTAGGGCCATCGTATTTCTGTTTACCGTCTCTACGTATTGTGGATAGGCATCTATTTCCAGCGCCAGGCGTTGAAGGTCGCGAACATAAGGCGGTTCATGATGTTTTGGTAAATGAGTTTTCAGTTCCTCATAAAAAGGTGACGCGCGATTGAAAACAGCAACGCCGCTCAAGACGTCTCCGTCACTGGCCGCGTATTTGGTCAAACTGTTAATGACTAAATCAGCGTAAGGCAGGACATCGACATTTTGCGCACAGGCAAGGGTGGGATCGAGAATAAGCACCGCGTCGTGCTTTCGAGCGAGGGTGTGAATAGCATTGATATCACTGGTTTGCAAGAGCGGGTTAGTCGGGACTTCAGTGATGATACCGGCAATCTCATTTCCCTGCTCGGAAAATATCCGTTGCAGTCCTTCGAGGTCAAATACATCGTAGTGACAGATCGGTTCACTCTCGCTGAATTTATTAAGGATAAGTCCTGTATCGACATACAACCATCCCAGTTGAAGCCATTTCTTTTTGCCTTTAACTTTTTGCAATTCATTAGTCGCTAGATAGGCGGCATAAAATGCATTCATGCCCGAATTGCATAATAATATATCGTCAATTGACTTTAAATCGTAAATAGACCGCAGTGCTTCACGGGTGTGAGTGTCCGCGTCACCTTTATAATAGGGCTCTTCTTCAATTTCTTTTAAGAGGCCGTGCTTATAAAGCCAATCTTCAGCTTCACGTGAAGAGAGTGTACAACCGGTATGTTGTATAAATGACCAGGCGCGTGAACAATATTCAGGGGTATCCGGAATATGTACTCCGCATAGGTCTTCAGTTTCAAAAATAACGGCTTCACTATTCTTACAAAAGCTAATCATTTCTTCAGCTGATCGCCGTGACGCCAAGGGGTAAAACGCACGGGCGGCAAGTTCCTGCGTCTGTTTCAGGTGTCGATCGATATCCTGGAGATATTGATGCCTGAAAAAACGCGGATAGGCGCCCTTAATCGCGGACAGGGTCTCCGGGCTTTTTTCTTCATAGCGTTTGACGTCTGCAACAGTGGGAAAACTGCACACCACGCTGTGCATGCTGTCTGGGATACGAGCACCGAGGGGAAAATTATAATTTAAACCTGACATTAGCCGGGAAATAAAAGGAATTCATGTATGGTCAGCGAGAGCCGTGAATTAACGCTTAGCCTTCAAGCGTAAATTCATTTGCTACCATTTGCTGAAGTGTTTGCCGCTTATGGATCTGCTGAATATCACCGTTCGCTCTAATGAGCACACCCGCAGCTTCCGGGAAAGAATTATAATTTTTTGCCGGCATGCTTGAACAGTATGCGCCCGTACCTTCGATTACGCAGAGATCTCCAATCGATGCTTTGGCTAACTCACGCGCTTGCAAAACATCCGTACTATCTGGAGCGGGAGTGATAAGATCGCCGGATTCGCAGCAGTGACCGACGGTAACATAATTCGCGCTTTGCCCGGTATCATTTTGCGGAATAATGATTAATGGGTGTTGGGCGCCATAAAGCGAAGGGCGCAGTATTTCCGTCATCCCGGAATCAAGCTTAAGGAAGTTATAACCCTCAGCACCCGTGCTGACAATGTCCTGAACGGTTGCGAGGATGGAGCCGGCATTGGCTACGAGATAGGTGCCGGGTTCGATTTCGAGGTGAATTTTTCTTCCGGTTTCGTCGGCGAAGGCGATAAATGCATCGCGGACAGGTGCTCCAATATCCTGAAAATCAGTTCCGATTTCGCCGGCAGTGCGTGCGACCTTATATCCACCGCCAAGATTGAGTGTCGTTACTTCGGGAAACTGCTTAACAATATTCAGACTCAGTTGGGATACACTTTGCCATATGTGAGGCTCGCTGCCCGACCCGATATGCGTGTGAATACGGAAAACTTTAAGCCGATACTTTTCAATTAATGTGCGAACATCATCCATCCACTCGTGCCAGATGCCAAAACTGGAAGACGGTCCACCGACATTGGTTTTATTGGTGCCACCGGAACCAACCCCTGGATTAAAACGTAAGCCCAATTCACGTTCAGGACACAACTGTCCAAATCGTTCAATCTGATTTAAGGAACAGGCATTGAAACTCATACCCTGATCATATAACGCGTTAAAATTATCGGGAAATTCCTGGCTGCTGAGGCTGATCTTTTCGGGCGCCACACCTGCTCGCACCGCCCGTTCCACTTCGTATCCGGAACTGGCGTCGACGTGCAGACCGAGGCGATCGAACATTCCGAGGATAGACGCATTGGAATTTGCTTTCATCGCGTAGCGTACCGTCAAGCCATAGGGGTGGGGAAAAGCCAAAGCATCTTCTGCGTGGCGGATGCATGTAGCTTCATCATAAACGAAGGTAGGGGTGCCATATTGCTTGCGGATGGCGAAAGCCTGATCACGGGAAATGAATCTCAACTTTTCCATAATAGCGGATATTTTAATCAAAAAGTGTGAATTTGTTGGGGAAAATGACCGATTCCGGCGTAAATTGCATCAGTGCGGAATAATTGATTTCTCTAATTAATTTCAAATGTTTTGATAAAGTTTAGCTATATTAAAAAGTAAAGTTATTAATTCTCCCTTAAGAGAAGATACATAAAGTCGTATAGATATAGGGAACTAGTAAATAATAGCGAATATCTTTGCTAATTTTTCTCACCGCTCATGCATACCCCCGGTAAATTTAAATGAAGACGGTCTATATAGTTGAAGATGAAATGCCGATGCGCGAATTTCTTATTGCGTCTTTAAAATTGACGACAGAATTAACTGCCGTTGGTTCCAGCGGTGACGGTAAAGAGGGTTATGATCAATGTCTCACACTCAAACCGGACTTGGTTATTCTCGATTTAATTTTGCCTTCTATGCAAGGCACGGAAATCCTTAAAGGGATTAAAAATAATCTCCCCGAAACTATAGTTCTAATATTTTCGGGCGTTTACTCGACGGATATAATTGAGCAAGTCATACAGGGAGGTGCGGACGGGTTTCTTGAAAAGACGGGGGGATTAGACGGATTGAAGTGCGCATTGAATCATCTTGAAGATAATAAAATGTATTTCGGCCCTCAGGTTACCAAAGTGTTGGACGGCATGAACATTGAATACCCGATCATTAAATAGATTAATTTACGGTCAGGCTTGAGCTTAACCCCCTCTAACGTTTCCATGGGAGGTGGATATAAGTAACGATGCATGATTCAACTGAGCGATTTTCTACACGGGTAGATAATTATGTTAAATTTCGGCCTGACTATCCACTTGGAGTAACTGATATATTAAAAAATGCTTGTGGACTGACGTCCTCCGCCGTGATTGCTGACGTGGGTTCCGGGACCGGAATTTTTTCGAAGAGGTTACTTACGCAAGGATTTACGGTTATTGGCGTGGAACCAAACCGTGAAATGCGTGAAGCGGGCGAACATATGTTAAATACTTTTAAAAGGTTTAAAAGTTTATCCGGGCGAGCCGAGGCAACCACCCTTCCCGCAAACAGTGTCGATGCAATAACTTCTGCACAAGCTGTGCATTGGTTCGATCGGGAAAAAACCCATCTTGAGTTTAAACGTATACTTAAACCGGACGGGGTGTTATTTTTTTTATGGAATAATCGGTTGTCAAATACGACAACTTTTCTTCAGCAGTATGAGTCGATTTTAAAAAAATATGGGACGGACTACATAAATGTTGATCAGAACCAAACGGGGAGGAAACAATTGGCACAACTATTCGGGAACGACAGTTTTAAAGAGAGCAGCTTTAATCATCATCAGGAGTTTGATTATGAAGGGCTAAAAGGAAGACTGCTCTCTTCGTCGTATTCACCTGAGCCTGGACATCCCAAGTACCTTTCCATGCTGGAAGAGCTGAGGCGGTTATTTGATGAATTTAATGAGAATAACGCGGTGGTATTTGAATATGAGACGAAAGTATATTACGGGCCTATCACTGCTTGTTGATGTGATTTAAATCACAGGGACAGGATATGATTGTATAAATTTTGATCTCGCAGAAAAAAACGGCCACGACGGAGCGTGGCCCTCCAATTAAGATTGCATCTGGAGGGACGCGTGGTGCCCGTCGGCCATAGCCCCGCATCTGCGGAGCCGACGGCTGGTCGCGTCCGCAAGCGGTGTATGGTTTTATCAATCAGGTCAAACCTGTACCGAAACTGATTAACCGTGGATTCAAAATCCTACTGCTTGCCCATCACGGCGCGGATCTGATGCGCCCACATATTTACCTGTATCTAATCGGTAAATAGCTTGTCCCCCTCCATAGAAAACAGCGGTGTCCGAATACGTGACTTTATGACCGCGTTTTTCGAGATTGTTCACCACTTCAGGGTTAATATTTTTCTCCAGGCAAATTTCGCGGTTGTTGAGCACTTTGAAACGCGGAGCATCGAGGGCAGTTTGCGGGTTTTGATTATAGAGGGCCAGTCGCGTTAAAAATTGTAAATGTCCCTGCGCTTGCATATCTCCACCCATCACGCCATAGCTCACAAGCGGTTGCCCTTGTCGTGTAATAAAAGCCGGGATGATAGTATGGAATGGGAGTTTACGTGGACCTACCTGATTGGGGTGTCCGGGTTCGAGAGTAAAACCGGCCCCTCTATTCTGGAGCGCAATCCCCGTGCCGGGGACGACGAATCCCGAACCAAACCCCATATAAAGTGAGTGTATGAGGGATACCATCATCCCATTGCTGTCAGCCGCAGTTAAATAGACAGTCCCTCCCTTGCGCGTGAGATCGCAAACAGGGTGTGAAGCGGAATTCAGATCAATATGCTTAGCGCGATCAGAGAGATAAGCTGGTGCGAGCAGATCATCGCAAGAAACGACCATCGATTCTGGATCTGCAACATGGGCATAAGTGTCGGCAAAAGCCAATTTCATCGACTCAATTTGCAAATGCAAATAATCAGCGGTATCGACCTCTATGCTTTCGATCGAAGTATTCTTCAAAATTCCCAGGGCGCTCAGGGCGGCTAACCCCTGTCCATTCGGGGGTATCTCGTGCAGCGTTAGACCTGCGAAATCCATGGTGATGGTGTCCACCCAAATGACTTCGTGTGAGGCGAGATCGTCTTCGGTCATTACCCCTCCACATTCTTTGGAGAACGCGGCTATTTTTGATGCTAATTCACCGCGATAAAAAGCTTCACCTTTCGATTCAGCAATCGCCTGGAGTGTTTCTGCTTGTGCCGGGTGCGAAAAAGTTTCGCCCGGTGCGGGTGCTTGCCCTTTGGGGAGAAACGCATCGGCAAATCCGGGATTGTCTTTATTCGGAATCCCATGATTCGCCCAATCAAATGCTATACCTGGTGAAACGGGAAACCCCTCAGTGGCATAGTTGGCTGCCGGCTTGCATATCTTTTCCAAAGGGAGTTGACCAAACTTTTCACTGAGTGTGGTCCAGCCTGATACTACCCCCGGGACGTTAATCGCGTCCCACCCTTTAGTGGGCATCGTTTTGTGACGGGCGAAATATTCCGGTGTCCAGGCTGCAGGTGATCGACCAGAAGCATTTAAGCCGTGGAGCTTTTTACCATCCCAGACGATGGCGAAAAGATCTCCCCCGATGCCGCAACTTATGGGCTCTAAAACCGTTAGTGCCATCGCAGCCGCTAAAGCGGCGTCAACCGCATTGCCGCCGTCATGGAGCATCTGCAACCCAGCCTGTGCCGCCAAAGGTTGCGAGGTGGCGACTACATTTGCGGCCAGAACCGGACGACGACGTGAAGGATAAGGTTGATCCCAGGTAAGCATCACCAGTCAGTTTTTACGGGCGAGGGTGATGCCGTCGCTCATGGGGATGAGGCTGATATCGACGCGAGCATCTTTAAGAAGTTTTTTATTAAATGCGCAAATTGCCCGGACACTTTCGTTCGCATTTGAATTATCGACGACTTTTCCCTGTTGAAATATATTGTCAACGAGGATGAGCCCCCCGACACGAAGCAGTTCGAGACAACGCTCATAATATTCCGCATATTGAATCTTATCCGCATCAATAAAAGCAAAGTCATAGCTGCCCGCTTCACCTGCTGCAAGCAGTTCATTTAAGGTGTCGAGAGCGGGTCCGATGCGAAGATCGATTTTCTCAGCGACGCCGGCTTCATCCCAATACCGTTTGGCGATATTCGTGTATTCGTCATCGATATCGCAGGCGATAATCCTGCCCTCCGGTGGTAGAACAAGCGCGACAGCCAGGCTGCTGTACCCGGTGTAAACACCTAACTCAATAGCTTTTTTAACACCCGTAAGCTTTACCATTAAAGCCATGAACTGGCCCTGATCAGGCGCAACCTGCATTATAGCACCGGGAAGATTGGCTGTCTCCTCGCGTAAGCGTTTTAAAAGAGGCGGTTCGCGTAAGGACACGGCCTTCAAGTAATCATAGATACCATCATCGAATAAATAATTAGTGCTGCTCATAAATTCCTTTTCTATTTATTTACCATCTCGATGAGGTTGTGCAAATAGAAAGCGTGATGTAAATAAATGGCACTGAAGATTAAGGGTTGATGGTCTTCTCCTTGCACTTCTACTTTCACTGCCTCATTGATGGGATAAAATGAAAAGTATTCGAATTCAGAGAGGGGCCCATCTTTTGCTCAGCTTCTACTTACTGGTTCTGAGCCCCCTGTGTTCACTGAAACCTTTAAGTGCGGGGGATCTTCCGCTCGATAAAATAAAACTGCCCCCGGGGTTTAAAATTGAAATCTTTGCCCGCGATGTGCAAAACGCCCGATCACTTAGTCTCAGCCCTCGAGGCACACTTTTTGTCGGCACCCAAGGCAAGGGATCCGTTTATGCGGTTGTCGATAGCAATGACGATTACCGGGCAGACAAAGTTTACACCTTGATCACAGGACTCAATATGCCCAATGGAGTCGCCTTTCGCCAGGGGGATCTCTATATAGCTGAAGTCAACCGGGTGATAAAATTGTCAAATATAGAAAGGAGCTTAGAGCATCCACCCAAGCTCTCCGTGATTAATAACAGTTTTCCGCGTGACAGGCATCATGGCTGGAAATTTATCCGCTTCAGCCCGGATGGTTTGTTATATGTCCCGGTAGGTGCGCCCTGCAATATCTGTGACCGCGGGGACCCCTACGCCAGCATCATGCGCATGAAGCCCGATGGATCCCAGCTTGAAGTTTTTGCGCGCGGCATTCGTAATTCTGTAGGGTTTGACTGGCATCCCGAAACGGGTGAACTCTGGTTTACTGACAATGGTCGTGATATGCTGGGAGATGATCTCCCTCCGGATGAATTGAATCGCGCACCCAAACCCGGTATGCATTTCGGCTATCCCCATCGTCATGGACGCAATATCGCTGATCCGGAATATGGTGTCGTAGATGATGAGAGCAGATTCACAATGCCCGCACAGGAACTGGATCCCCATGTAGCCTCACTGGGCATGCGCTTTTATAGGGGGGAAATGTTTCCTCAAAAATACAGAAACCAGATTTTTATTGCTGAACACGGTTCGTGGAATCGTAGGGAAAAAATTGGGTATCGAATAACCATGGTCAGCCTTGACCATAATGAGGCAGTGAGTTACGAGACCTTTGCCGAGGGCTGGCTTCAATCGGACGACAGCGCCTGGGGGCGCCCCGTCGATTTAGAAATTTTACCTGACGGATCGATGCTTGTCTCCGATGATCAGGCTGGTGTTATTTATCGAATTAGTTACGAATCGGGTTAAACCTATTACCATAGGGGCAAACCAGTATTGAATGTTTTTTAAGATATATAATAAATCTTCGTCTTCGTCTGCCTCCTCGTCTTCATCCCCCAGTTAATAACTACAATAATAGCTCTTAATTAGTAAGTAATTAATAGAAAGAATGGCGCTAGGGACATCCCGCCCCCCTTGGAGCGAGAGTTTTATGACACTAGACCCTATAGAGTATAAAATTAGATTTGACGAAGACGAAGAGAAATAAGCAAACGAAGATTATAGTGACCTATCTTTAAATTAGTGTCATTGTAGATAGGTCCTTTAACGAGGAATCAAAGTTTATGCTAGAGGATGCAAATAAAGTTCCGGAATACACCAACACGGCTCTGAGAAAAAAGGAATTAAAAAAAGATCCGATCGAGCAGTTTAAAATATGGTATG